>NZ_LR882982.1:0-2400000 GCF_904831005.1 Microbacterium hydrocarbonoxydans
GGCTGGGGCTGAGCGGCAGGGGGACTAGTCCTTCGGCGGCTTGCCCTTGTCGCCCTTCCCGGAGTTGCCGTTGTTCCCCGAGTTGCCCTTGTCGCCCTTCCCCGAGTTGCCATTGTTCCCGGAGTTCTCACTCGGTCCGGAGTTCTCGCTGTCGCCCGGTCCGCCGGTGTCGGCGACGACGTCGACAGGTGCCGCGGGCGCGTCTGCGGGCGTGGTCTCGACCGGCGTCACGACCGTGCGGATGACGGCCGCCGACGCGGCACGGCTCAGCCCCGAGGTCGGGGGCGCGCTGAAGGCGGCGATCCCGGTGACGACCGCTCCGGCGGCGAGAAGACCGGCGGCCCCGGCGATCACGCGGGTGCGGGTGCGGGTGCTGTTGCGGTTGTCTGCGCGAGCCGGGGGCCTCGGGTCGTCCGCCGCCGGAAGGACAGCGGTCGCGCCGCTCGGTCTCGCATCCGCATCCGAGGTCGGGTGGTCGCGCGGCGCCGCGGCATCCGCGCGCGGCACCGCGGCATCCGGCCCCGGCTCCGCGCGGGCGCCCGCGACGATCGCTGCCGACGCTGCGGCGACAGCGGTGCCGTTGCGGTTGGCGGCGTAGTCCCGCAGCAGCGTGCGCGTCGCGCGGGCGACTTCGGCTGCGCTCGGACGTTCATCCGGCTCGAGGCTCGTCATGCGCGTGAGCAGTTCGCGCCACTCGTCGGGCACAGTGTTCGTGATCGTCGGCGGATGCATGAGCCGAGCGATCGCAGCCGCGCGTCCCGACGCGAGCGACGGGTATCCGGGCTCGCCGGTCAACGCCTCGAGCACGACGAGGCCGAGCGAGAAGATGTCGACCGGAGTTCCGGGGTCCGCGTCGCGCAGCTGCTCGGGTGCCATATAGGCGAGGGTTCCGAGCACGATGCCCGGCGTCGTGAGGCGCGTGTTCTCGATCGAGCAGGCGATGCCGAAGTCGGCGAGCTTCGCCGCGATCGGACGATCCGACCGGCCCTGTGCGAGCAGCACGTTGGAGGGCTTGAGGTCTCGGTGCACGATGCCGGCCGCATGCACCGCAGTGAGTCCTTCGGCGAGGTCCCGAGTGATGCGGGCCACGTCTCTCGGCGGAATCGGGCCGGCGGCCATGCGCCCGGCGAGGGTGGGGCCGTCGACGAACTCCATCACCAGGTACTGCGGTCGTCCCGGAGCGAGTTGGGCGTCGTACAGGGTCACCAGCGAGGGGTGGCTGAGCGACGCGAGCAGCGCCTTCTCGGTGTGCGCCCGCTCGATCGAGGCGACGGGCCCCTCGCTCTCGTGGATCATCTTGATCGCGACGACCCGCCCCAGGTGGGTGTCCTCCGCGCGGTAGACGGTCGCCATGCCGCCTCGCCCGACGCGATCGTCCAGCACGTATCGTCCATCGAGCAGTGCCGCCGTCGGCGACATCACTTCCAGCGTCATCACTTGCTCCTCGCGGATGCATCCGGGTCATGCATCGCTCGACACAACCACGGCGGGCGGACGACGTCATCGGGGTTGACGTTTCGGTGATTCCGTGGATCGACCGGCGGATCCTCCGGTGCCGGGGCAGATCGCATGCCGGAATGCAGAGAGACCGCGACGCCGAGACCATGGATCTGCCGGCGCGGCGTGAGTACGCTCGGTGTCGGCACACGCGACGTCGACACGGCGTCCGTCGCATGCGTCGAGCACGGGGGAAGGGCACTCGCATGCGGATATCGGCACCATCGGTGAAGGCAGGGATCCTCGTGGTGGCCGTCGTCCTCGTGCCGATGATCGGTATCGTGCTGCTCGAGGTGGATGCCGGCCTGGGGTTCGCCGGGACCACATTCGCGATCGTCGCGCTCGTCGTCTTCACAGCCCGGGTGTTTCGCGGTGAAACCGAGTCGTCGGCGCCGAGACCCTGGTGGCAGCTGAGTGCCTCCCGTGCCTCGAGCGTGGTTCTCGCGGTCGTGTTCCTCGGACAGGCGTCGTTCGCATTCTTCGGTTCCTGGGCGCCTCTCCTCGTGAATCCTGCCAAGGTCAGCGCGGTGGCGTTCCTGATGGTCGGGGTCGCATATGCGTATTCGGCCATGCGACTCTCGCGCCTCGAAGCCGAGGCGCACTGACTGCGCCCTGCGCCAGACGCGGGAGTCCATGTGCGTCTGAGGCGAGACGGGCGAGCACGGCGGAACCTGTCAAGGCCCTGCTGGAGCGCTGGCGGTCTGGGGTAGGAAAGAAGCAGATCGAAAGGACGTGACATGGCCGCAGGTGACATCGAGACGTTCCAGCGCGACGGAATCTGGTTCAACCGCATCGAGGGCGAATCCCGCACTCTGGGGTCGAGCTTCGAGACCGAGGCAGAGGCGGTGCGGGTCGGTCGTGGCGCCGCGACGGCACGTCAGGTCAAGCACACTGTGCGCGTCGAAGAAGGGCCCTCAGGCACGGGCAACCTCTATGACTGGCATCCGCGCGACCTCATGAACTGACGCCGGTGACCGACCTCGGCAGACGCGAGCGGATGCTGCTACAGGCATGCCTCAACGGTGCGCGACCCGCGGCGCAGCATCCTGCGCTCACCGCCGACACGACCCTCGCCGCGGCCGATGCCACCCGTGCCGTGGCGGCGGGTGCGCGCGAGATCCATGTGCACCCGAAGGATGCCGAGGGTGACGACAGCCTCAGGGCCGGTGACGTCGAACGGTGGGTGCGCTCGCTGAGATCGGCCTGCCCTGGCGTGCCGATCGGCGTGACGACCGGCGCGTGGATCGAGCCGGATGCCGAGCAGCGCCTCACGGCGATCCGCGAATGGGGCGTTCTGCCCGATTTCGCATCGGTCAACTGGCATGAAGCAGGATCCGACGAGGTCGCAGCGCTGCTCGTGCACCGCGGCATCCAGGTCGAGGCGGGCATCTGGGACGCCACCGGCCTCGACGCCTGGCAGCGCTCGCCCATGCGCCATGACACTCTGCGCGTGCTGGTCGAGCTGCCCGATGAAGCCGCCGACGTCGTGCGGCGGCATGCTGAGGGGCTCATCGCGCACGTGCGTCTCGGAGACCCCGACATCCCGATCCTGCTGCACGGCGAGCAGCGTTCGGCCTGGCCGGCCTTCACTCTGGCCGTCGAGCTCGGCCTCGACGCGCGCATCGGCCTCGAAGACACACTGGTGCTGCCCGACGGACGCACGGCGCCCGACAACGCGGCGCTCGTGCGAGCGGCTGCGGCCTTCATCCACGTCTGAGCGGGCCGGACACAGAGGTTCGGCCGTCACCCTCCGACACGCGACTCGCGGTGGATGCGTCGCTTCCGTAACGTGGATGCTCCGCAGAGAAGGAGTACGCGTGTCCGAGATCCAGACCCGTCGCGCCCGTGTCGTTCGATGTCGTTTCGTGGGCTGAGGACGCACGCCATGACCGACCATCGCTCGCACGCCGACCCGCATCCGTTCGACTCCCGCACGAGGTTCGACCTCGACCGCCCCGAGAGCCGCAAATGGAGCCTGCACCCCGGCCACATCGGCGCGTGGGTGGCGGAGATGGACTTCGGCGTCGCGCCGGCGATCGCAGAGGCGCTGCACCGTGCGATCGACGAGGAGAACCTCGGATACCTGTCACCCCCGCTCGCCGCCCGGCTCGGTGACGCGACGGCCGAGTGGATGCGCGACGAGTACGGCTGGACGATCGACCCCGAGCGCGTGCATCCCGTCTCGGATGTGATGGCGGCGCTGCGGGTGGCGGTCGAGGAGTACGCGCCGGCCGGATCGCCGGTGATCGTGCCGACTCCGGCGTACATGCCGTTTCTGACATATCTTCCTGCCATCGGGCATCCGGTGATCGAGATCCCAGGAGTCGATGTCGACGGGCGCTGGCATCACGACCTGCAGCGCATCGATGAGGCCTTCGCCGCAGGCGCCCGCACTCTCGTGCTCTGCAATCCGCACAACCCGACCGGCACGGTGGTCGATCGCTCGGAGCTCGAGGCGCTGGCCGAGATCGTCGAGCGACATGGCGGACGGGTGTTCGCCGACGAGATCCATGCGCCGCTGCGCTTCGACGGGCGGCCGTTCATCCCGTACGCCTCGGTGTCGGAGGCGACCGCCGCCCACACCATCACGGGCACGAGTGCGTCGAAGGCCTGGAACATCCCGGGCCTCAAGACCGCGCAGTTGATCACGTCGAACGACGCGGATCAGGAGCTCTATCGCCGCTTCGGCTTCTCGGTGCAGCACGGGGCCGCGACGCTCGGTGTGGTGGCGTCGACTGCGGCATATCGCGAGGGGAGGCCGTGGCTCGACGGCGTGCTGGCGTATCTCTCCGAGTCGCGACACCTGCTCGGCGACCTGGTCGTCGAGCACCTGCCCGGCTCGGTGTATCGCGAGCCGGAGGCGACCTACATCGGCTGGATCGACGCGACCGCGCTCGAGATCGACGGCCCGCCGGCGGCGTTCTTCCGCGAGCATGCCGGTGTCGTGCTGACCGAGGGTGCGCTGCTCGGGCGCGGGTACGAGGACTTCGTGCGAGTCGTCTTCGCGACGCCGCGGCCGATCCTGCGCGAGGCATTCGCCGCGATGGGTGAGGCGGTTCGCGCGCGCTGACTGCGTGCGGGGTCAGTAACGCATCCGGGCGGCGGCGGGTGCGGGTGCGGGTGCGGGGTCAGTTTCGCATCGGCACGTTGATGCGGGGCCAATAACGCATCCGAGTCGCCTCTTTGCGATGCGCAAGCGACCCCGCACGGCCCGCGCGCGCATCCACCGCCTCAGTCTGACGGTGACCATTCGTGCGCGGTCACTGGAGCATCGCATTCGGCCCGGAACGGTGCGTTATCGGCCACCCGCGGCATCGGGGGTGCGCTTTTGGCCCCGCACGATGTCGGCGCCACCGGATGGCCGCCGGATGGCCACCACGGCATCCGCCCGTCACTTGTCGCAGGCGATGCCGTCTCCGTCGCGGTCGAGGTCGTAGATGTCGGACCCGACGATCCGCACCGGGCCCTGCACGTAGCCGGGGCCGTCACCGCTGCCGCCTGCGCAGTCCACGTCGCTCGCCACCGGCACGCAGGCATCCGCGTAGTTCGAGTCGCATCCCCCGCCCTGCGGGACCGCCGGAACCGGAGCGGCCGGAACCGGCGCAGGAACGACTTCCGGAGCCGGAGCCGGAGCGGGAGCGGGAGCGGGTTCGGCGACCGGCGCGACGGGCGCAGGGGCGAGCACCTTGCTGCCGACCGCGGTGACCTCGTTGACGGGTGCCGTCTGCAGGACCTCGCTGACGACCTCGCGCGCGGTCTCGACGCCGTCGACCACGGTCACGCGGTAGGTGATGACCTTCACTCCGTCGACGCCGGCGCTGACCAGCGTGGTCGTGCCGTGCGCGAGTTCCGGGTCGTCGACCGTCGACGATTCGAACGGCACGAGCACCTCTTCGGTCGCCGTCTGGAACGTGGTCGGCACGGGGGTCGGCGTGGGCGTCGGAGACGGCGAAGCGGTGGCGGTGGCGGTGGGCAGCGTCGCGAACGTCTGAGCCTCGGATGCCGTCGGGGTCGTCGAGCCGGTGCTCGCGCTCGCGATGCCGCCGCCGGTCACGAGCAGCGCCGCGACGCCGAGAGCGACGAGTCCCGACCGCCGCGATCGCAGTCCGAGAGCGGGCGCGGGGCGCACCAGAAGCACGAAAAGAGCCACGATGATCGCTGCGACGATCGCGAAGATCATGACGACCGGCGCGACGCGCGCCAGGATGCCGCCGACCAGGAGCGACGCCGCGATGACGCCGGCGATGCGCCATCCGGTGCGACGCTTGACGGCATCCGATGCGACGGGCTCGTGCGGCTGGTTGCGCTGTGAGGTGGCCGCCGCTGCGGGCGACGGTGCGGTGGCTGCGGTCCACCGCTGCCCGTCCCACCAGCGCAGCTGGTTCGGGTTCTCGGGATCGGGATGCCACGCGGCAGGCGGCTGAGACATGAAGGTTCCCCTCGACGATGAGGCGACGAATCGCCGGCGCCCCCAGAGCGCCTCGAACCTGTATATCGGTTACGAGACGCACCGGACAAGTAACGATTCAATAGCCTCGCGTGGCGGGTGGGAATCCGCGCGAGGTCAATGGACCACCGGAATCGGCCTTCAGCGATGCGGTTCTGGCCCCGGCGGGGTGTGAGGGTGTGTTTCTGGCCCCCGACCGGCGCCCGACGCGACACGGCCGGCGCCGGTTCGCCACAGCATCCGGCATCCTGTGCCAGCGTGTCAGTCATGACCGCCGACACCGCCGCCCACGCGGCGACGCCGCCCAGACGCCTGCTGCCGCTCTTGATCGGAGTCGGCGGAGGCATCCTGGGACTCCTGCCGTGGATCCTCGGCGGCGCCCGCCTGCCATTGCAGAACCTCTGGGTGCTCGCGACGATGCCCGACGACATGCCGCTCGTGCTGCTGCCGGTCAGCCAGTACTACGTGATCGTGCTGTTCTCCATCGTGCTTCTCGGCGGAGTGTTCGCGGGACTCGCGGTGCGCATCGTGTCTCGGCGTCGCCCGCTCGCCGTGTGGCCCGCGGCACTCGGTGTGCTGGCAGTGCACGTGCTCGCGATCATCGAGAGTTTCGGCATGACGGCGTCGGGACTCGCGCTCGGGTCCGACTCCCAGGCGGTGATCTACCTTGCGGGCCTGCTGGGCGGAGCCGTCGTGTCGGCGCTGCTGGCGCAGCTCGCATTCTGGATGACGTCGCACCGATCGGTCGCCATCGCCGCGTTCGGCGTGGCCCTCGCCG
The DNA here is from genome assembly GCF_904831005.1 of Microbacterium hydrocarbonoxydans. NCBI lineage: Bacteria > Bacillati > Actinomycetota > Actinomycetes > Micrococcales > Microbacteriaceae > Microbacterium > Microbacterium hydrocarbonoxydans. Next base: position 6,723 of record NZ_LR882982.1, read on the forward strand.
CCGTGCCGTTCGGCGAGTGGGTGGGTCGCTGGTTCCTCGCATTCACGGGCGAGGTCTTCCCGCCTGTGTTCCTGCCCGCGGTCGTGCAGTGGGTGCCGGCGATCGTGGTCGGTCTGGCGCTTGTCTGGTGCGGCGTGCGCCCGGTGTGGCGACTCCTCGTCTGGGTGGTGTCGCTGCTCGTGCTGTGGGTGCTGCCGGCAGTGTTGATGTCGATGCTGTACGCACTCGGGTTCCGTCTGATTCTGGGCGACTTCGCCGAGATGGCCGCCGCCGCCGTCGGCATCTTCCCCTCGCTGCTCGCCGAAGACGGACCGCTGCCGGCCGTCGTCGCGCTCGCGATCGCCGTCGTGGGCACGGTCGTGCGGATGCTGGTCGGGAGGGACCGCGCGAGGTCGACACCTGATCCAGCGGCATCCGCGTCGGTGAACACCGACGAGCGCGGCTGATCCGTCGAGTATCGGCCTCCGTCATCACCTGCCCCGGTGCCGGACATATCTCATGTAACGACCCTCGACGATGGGAAATGACATGAACAGCCGAGATCCTCTCGACCTGATTCTCGAGCGCTCCGCACCGACGCCGTTGCGCATCGGAGACGAACTCGCCCGCGACCTCGATCAAGTCGCGTTCGCGGCTCGATCTCAGGTCGCGGCACAGCAGCGGCCCGCGCGACGGATGCCGCGCATCGCCGCCGGAGTCGGACTCGCCGTGCTGCTGACAGGCGGCGCCGGTGCTGCTGTCGCGGCGGGCGGCTTCGAATGGCTGCCATGGGCGCAGGATCCGGATGCCGCCTACGTGTTCACTCTGCCGAGTGGGCGGGAGTGCGAGATTCGCTCCGTCGTCGAGCAGACGGAAGACGTCGGTGACTGGAACGCGTTCGTCGCGGATGTCGGACAGCTCGTGATCGATGACGCGGCGGTCGATCGCTGGGCCGAAGAGATCCGGGCCGATGACCGGGCGATCATCCAGATGGTCGCACCTGACGGCGAGTGGGTCGACCCGGGGCCGGACGGCGTTCCGACGGAAGACGACCTGTATGCCGCCGCGCACTGGGTCGCGTTCGGTGAAGGGGTCGCGGCGCGGGCCACCGAGGCAGGAGTCATCTGGGGCTTCACCGGCGATCAGGCGATGCACTGCGAGGTCGTGACGCCATGACCTCGCTGTCAGGCAGGAAGCGACTGCTGACCTCGACGCTCAGAGAGAGCCAGGGCGATCTGCTGCGGTTTTTGCACAGGCGGGTGGGGTCTGACGATGCACCCGACCTCTATGGAGAGACCCTGTTGATCGCGTGGCGGCGAGTCGACGACCTGCCCGACGATGCGGTCGAGGCGCGCATGTGGCTGTTCGGTCTGGCTCGCGGAACCCTGCTCAATCACGCACGCGGGCAGCGCCGTCGGCTGGCTCTGGTCGACAGGATGCGGGCGCACATGCCGGGGCGTGCGACCTCGGCCGCCGCGGATGAGGGCGGCGACGTGCGTGATGCCCTTCAGCGGCTCAAGCCCGAACTCGCCGAGATCGTGCAGCTCGTGCACTGGGACGGATTCACCCTCGCGGAGGCCGCCGGCATCGTCGGCATCCCGGCGGCGACGGCCCGCTCGCGCTATGCGCGTGCGAAAGACGAGCTTCGAGCCGCCCTCGGCGTCATCGTGTGACGTCGGTGAGCGCGCGGGCCACGCCGTTGGCTCGGCGGCGACGGTCGGGCGGGGCCGATTTCGCATCGGGCCGGTCAGGCGGGGTCAATTTCGCATCTGAAACCGCCGATTCGGATGCGGAACTGGCCCCGCTCGGCCCCGCGGATGCGGAACTGGCCCCGCTCGGCCCCGCGGATGCGGAACTGGCCCCGCGCAGGGCGGGGGCGCAGGGGCTGGGGCGGAGCGGCGACGCAGCGGGTGACATGTCGGCGCGATCCGGCACGTCGCGTCGGCGCAACTCCTGCCAGGATCGGAACGTGCACAGTCTTTCGCGTACGTGGGTGTCCGTTCTCGTCGCCGCCCTGATCCTGCCTGTCACGGTGGCATGCACGCCGACCGCCGATGCCGGTGCTTCGCCGTCACCGACGCAGAGCCCGGCGCCGACCGCATCGACGTCCGCTGTGCCTGCGGATGATCCCGAGACATCGAATGCCTACCGCGATTCTCGGTGGCCTGGCTCGATCTCGGAGTTTCCGTACGAGATGCCGGCCGGATACGAGTTCCCCGCTGAGTCTCCGGAGACGGGGTTCGCGATGAGCACGTCGTGGGGAGCCGATGTCGCCTACGCATGGTGGGGGTGCGCCACCCTCCTGTCCGCGTGGTCGGCGGTGGATGACGGTGACATCGAGCGAGCGGATCAGTTGCTCTCGCGGGTGAACGACGCCAGAGCCGAGCGGCCGGAGATGTTCCCCGGCTGGAGCGCGCCCGGGCCTATCGACTGGCAGGATCCGGTCTTCAGAGAGGGCGGAGAATCCGGTCTCTGCGCGGCGTGGTTCGAGCGCGAGGAGTCTGTCGGTCACTGACCCGCTCGCGGCCGCGGCCGGGCCGCGGCCGGCCGGAGGAAACTACGAGGCGGGTGACGTCGCGGCCCGCTCGGCGAGAGCGCGCGCGATCCGTTCGACGCCCTCGACCATGACCGGTCGGGGCAGCGCGAACACGAAACGCGTGTACCCGATGCCGGCCTCGCCGCACGCGGCACCGTCGGTCATCGCGACGCCGGCGTGCTCGCGGAACCACTCGCCGAGATCGCCCGTGAGCCCGGTCTCGCGAAAGTCGAGCAGCGCGATGTAGCTGCCCTCGGGCACCGTCATCCGCACGCCGGGCAGCTTCTCGTCGACCAGCTGCGCCAGCATCCGCCTGTTGCCGTCGAGGTAGTCGACCACCCCGTCGAGCCATTCGCGCCCGCCTGTGTACGCCGCGATGTTGGCGATCACGCCGAGCGTCGAGGTTCCGTGTCCGGCCCAGAAGCCGAGCCGCTCCCAGAGCTCGGCGTCGGCGTCGTTCGACAGGAGGATCTGGGCGCACTTGAGGCCCGCGAGGTTCCAGGCCTTCGATGCCGACGTCGCAGTCACGGTGTGGGCGGCAGCGGCATCCGACACCGAGGCGTAGGGGATGTGCTGGGCCGGCGCGTAGACGATCGGCGCGTGGATCTCGTCGGAGAAGACCCGGCCGCCCGCCTCGGTCACGACCGACGCGATCGCGAGCAGCTCATCGCGGGTCGCCACCGTGCCGAGCGGATTGTGCGGGTTGCAGAGCACGAGCATCTCGCCGCCGTCGCGGAACGCCTGGGCGACGCCCTCGAGGTCCATGACCCAGCGGCCGTCGACCTCGATGCTCGGCACCTCGATGACGCGGCGGTCGTGCATCGGCGGCACGACCAGGAAGGGCATGTACGCGGGGGTCGGCACGATCACGGCCGCACCCGGTGCGGTGAAGTTCTCGATCGCCAGCTCGAACGCGGCGATCACGTCGGGAACGTGGTGGATGCGGTCGGCGGCGACCTCCCAGCCGTACGAGTCGGCGTACCAGCGAGACGCCGCGGCAGAGAGGTCCTTCGCGAGCTTGTCGGGAAGGTAACCGGTGACGCCCAGGTCGAGAGCATCCTTGAGCGCGCCGTTGATCGCGGGGGCGAGGCCGAAGTCCATCTCGGCGACGAACGCCCCGATCATGTCGGGGAAGGTGGTCCATTTGAGGCTGCCGGCGTTCCGCAGGTCGTTCTCGGTGAGCAGATCGAAGGCGCCGGATGTCATGACGAAAGTCTTTCATCCGAACAGGTGCTATCGGCTCGACCTGCATGTCGAGATCACAGATGCATGCCGAGAACGGCGAAGCGGACCTGCATCCGTGATCTGAGCATGCACCTGCACGCCCGGAAGCAAGCCCGGCCCGAGATCGCGTCGATACGATGGGGCGATGGCGGATGCGTACACCGGCGACGAACTCTCAGCCCGACTGCCCGCAGCGCTCTCGCGGCTCAGCGAGGTCGCCGAGTACGACATCGAGCGGATGCGGGCGATCGCCCTCGAGGAGGGACTCGAGCACTTCCCTCGATCGCGGGTCGACGACCGGCGCTCTCTGCGACTTCAGCACTCAGGGGATGGGGTCAGCGTGAGTCGAAAGCTGCGCGCCGCGATCTCGAAGGCGCTCGGAAAGCCGACCGGCACCGACAAGGTCTACAGTTCGGGCCCGTTCATCTGCGAGCTGCGGGTGGACGACATCGTCACAGTGGCGGCGCGTCCGCAGCGGTCGCTCGAATCCGTCGGTGCGGCAGTCGTCGCCTGGATGTCGGGGGTGCCGTTCTCCGAGTGGGCGAATGCCGAGGGCGCCGGCATCATGCATCCGACCGAGCGGCTGATCCGCGCGCCGCTCGTGCACGAACGTCCGGAGCGGATGTCGTTCGCCGTCGACCTGGGTGCGGGACTGCATCCCGTCGGCGTCGTCGTGAACGATCTGCCGCAGCGCCGCGCGGCGCTCGCCGAGTACTTCTCAGGACTGATCGGCGAGGCCGAGGTGCCGCCGCCGTACATCACCGAGAGAAAAGCGTGGGTGCGCGGACAGCGCCAGGTGATGCTGGCCGGCTACCGCAGCGGAGGCAATCACTCGCTGACCTTCGTCGACGATGATGGGGGCGAGGTGGCCTGGTGACCCGCGGCTGCTCGGCATGCCTGCATGTCGAGGTCCGCGCAACACCATTGAGCCCCCTCGCCACCCGTGCCAGGATGGCCCCGACTCGGCTCACCGGGGCTGAGACGAAAGGATTCTCATGCAGCTGGCGATGATCGGACTCGGCAGGATGGGTGCCAACATCGTGCGCCGCCTCATGCGCGCGGGGCACGAATGCGTGGTCTACGACGTGAATGCGGATGCCGTGCAGGCGCTGGTCGCCGAAGGGGCCACGGGCGCCGACAGCATGGCCGACCTGGCGTCGAAGCTGGAGGCGCCGCGCGCTGTCTGGATGATGGTGCCCGCATCATTGACCGGCGCCGTGGCCGACCAGGTCGCCGAGGTGCTCGACGAGGGCGACATCATCATCGACGGCGGCAACTCGAACTACCGCGACGACGTGCGTCGCGCGAAGGCGTTCCGCGAGCGCGGCATCCACTACGTCGATGTGGGAACCAGCGGTGGGGTGTTCGGTCTCGAACGCGGCTACTGCCTCATGGTGGGCGGGCCGGACGCTGCGGTGCAGCGCATCGAGCCGATCCTGCGCTCGGTGGCTCCGGGCGTCGGCGAGATCGAGCGCACGCCAGGGCGCACCGGCGATCTGACCCCTGAAGAGGAGGGCTACCTGCACTGCGGCCCCTCGGGTGCCGGACACTTCGTGAAGATGGTGCACAACGGCATCGAGTACGGCATCATGGCCTCGATCGCCGAGGGCCTCAACCTGCTGCACAACGCGGATGCCGGGGTGCGCGAGGCCGAGCACTCGGCCGAGATCGCGCCGCTCGAAGAGCCCGAGTTCTACCAGTTCCCGATCGACACGTCGAAGGTGGCCGAGCTGTGGCGCCGTGGATCGGTGATCTCGTCGTGGCTGCTCGACCTGACCGCCGCGGCGCTCGCCGAGAACCCGCAGCTCGACGGCCTGGCCGGCCGCGTCTCGGACTCGGGCGAGGGACGCTGGACGGTCAAGGCCGCTGTCGACGTGGGTGTTCCCGTACCGGTGCTCGCGGCGTCGCTGTTCGAGCGCTTCGCCTCGCGCGACGAAGATCGCTTCGCCAACCAGGTGCTCTCGGCGATGCGCCTGCAGTTCGGCGGGCACCAGGAGCTGCCGGCCGGAGACGTGCTCGAGGCAGGGGCGCGCAAGGCCGAGTCGGAGTAACGGGACCTGTCTGTACGTTGAGCGGGCGTTTCGTCTCGGTCGACTTCGTCGTCCTCGCTCAACGACCGGGGGTGTCTGTTCGTTGAGCGAGGCCCGCGGAGCGGCCCGAGACGAAACGCCTCGCGGGGACGTTTCGTCTCGGTCGACTTCGTCGTCCTCGCTCAACGACCGGGGGTGTCTGTTCGTTGAGCGAGGCCCGCGGAGCGGCCCGAGACGAAACGCCTCGCGGGAGCGATTCGTCTCGGTCGACTTCGTCGTCCTCGCTCAACGACCGGGGGGCGGTCGACTCCGTCGTCCTCGCTCAACGACCGGGGCATCGCGCGAGCTCAGACCAGCGCGGCATCCACCCTGTGATCGTTGCCGGCGTGCACGAGGGCGTCGATCCGGCGCTCGATGGCGTTGAACTCCGGGGAGTTCACGTCGCGCTCGCCGGGGAGGTCAACCGTCACGATCTCCCGCACGTGACCCGAGATGCCGTGGGCGGTGCCGCCCGCCATGACGAGCACGCGGTCGCCGAGGTAGACGGCCTCCTCGATGCTGTGCGTCACGAACAGCACGGTGATGCCGGCATCCCGCTGAATGCGCTGCAACTCGTGCTGCATCTCGGTGCGCGTGAGCGCGTCGAGAGCGCCGAACGGCTCGTCCATGAGCATCACCGACGGAGTGTTCGCGAGCAGTCGCGCGATCGCGACGCGCTGCTGCATGCCCCCGGACAGCTGGTGCGGGAAGGATGCCGCGACGCGACTGAGCCCGACCGAGTCGAGCGCCGCGGTCGCCCGCTCCTTCACGACCGCGCGGGGGAGGCGGGCCTGCTTCGGGCCGTACTCGATGTTCTCGCGCACGGTCAGCCAGGGGAACAGTCCGTAGTCCTGAAAGACGACGCCGCGGTCTGGGCCGGGGCCGGTGACTTCGGTGCCCGCGACGGTGAGCGAGCCCTCGGTGATCGTCTCGAATCCTGCGACCATGCGCAGCACCGTCGACTTGCCGCATCCGGAGGCGCCGACGATGCAGACCACCTCACCGGCCGCGACCGTGATGTCCACACCGTCGACGGCGGCGATCGGCGAACCGGGGTAGCGCTTGCCCACACCGCTCATGACGATGCCGGCGGCGTGCTGGGGAGGAATGCTCATGCGATCTCTCACTTCTGGATCGGTCGGCGCCCGAAGGCGATGGCGAAGATGAGCGTGAGCAGACGGTCGGCGATGAAGCCGGCCAGGCCGATGACGACCATGCCCACGATGATGAGGTCGGTGCGCGACTGCTCCCTGGCCTGGGTGATGAGCGCGCCGAGACCCGTGCTGATACCCACCGTCTCGCCGACGACGAGGATCACCCACGAGAGCCCCATCGCGATGCGCATGCCGCTGATGATCTGCGGAGCGGCAGCCGGGATGACGACCTTGTAGAGCGACTGCAGGCGGGGCGTGCCCAGCATCGCGGCGGCCTCGAGCAGACGACCCGGCACCTGGTGCACTCCGCTGATGGTGTTCAGCAGGATCGGGAAGACCGCGGCGATGAACACGAGGAACACGGTGGAGCGGTCGCCGAAGCCGATGATGAGCAGTGTCAGCGGCGCCCACGCGGTGACGGGGATGGGGCGCACGAGGTTGATGGTCGGCTCGAGCATGCGGAACAGGAGCTTCGATCGGCCCATCAGCACGCCGAGCGGCACGGCGACGGCGACCGCCAGACCGAAGCCCTGCAGCACGCGCAGCGCCGAGGCGCCGAGGTGTCCCCAGAGAGTGCCGCTGAACGAGTCGTCGTAGACGCCGCCGAAGGCGAAGTCCACACCCCTCAACGCGACCTCCCCGGGGGTGGGCAGGAACGTCATCTTGATGTCGAACGGCAGCGTCCAGGCGTTCTGCACGCCCAGGTGCCAGCCGATGAGGATGAGGATCGGAACGGGAAGAGCGATGGCCCATCCGAGCGACAGGCGGCGGCGCGGTCGTGCGGCGCGGATGCCGTCGGGCTTCGTCTCGGCGTTCTCGACGCCCTGCGGCGGATCGGCGAGTGCGGTGGTCGTCACGATCACTCCGTCCGTGCGGTCTCGACGAAGCTGACGTCGGTGAGGAGATCCTGGTCGACCTCGGCCGAGACCTGATCGAAGGCGTGCATCTCCTCGCTCATCGCGGCCAGCGTCGAGAGGTAGCCGGCGTCCAGATCCCAGCGGGGCCAGATGTTCTCGATCGCCAGGTCGACGATCGCGGGGTCGAGGGCGAACTCCTCGACCAGGCCGTCGGCCCAGGCGGAGGTGTCTTCTGCCATGTGCTCGACCGCGGCGACGTGGGTGTCGACGACGGCCTGCACCAGGTCGGGGTCGGACTCGATCAGGCTGTTGCTCGTGGCGAGCACGATGTTCGTCTGTCCGATCGGGGTGTCGTAGGCCGACATCAGCTCGTGAGCACCGCCCTCGATCGCGATCGACGGACCCACCTCGGCCGAGATGAACGCGTCGATCTGCCCGGAGGCGAACGCCGTGGCCATGTCGGCGAAGGGCAGGTTCACGAGCTCGACGTCGCTCGCGGGGTCGATGCCCTGCGCCTCGAGCGTGCGCTTGAGCAGGATCTCCTGGGTGGCCCCCATCGGGAAGCCGACCTTCGCACCCGCGAGATCTTCCGGCGTCTCGATGTCTTCCGTGGCGACGATGCGGGTGCCGCCGTCGGCGGCGGAGGCGATGATGCGCACATCCTGCTGCTCTGCGACGCCGGCGATGACCGATGCCGCGCCGGTCACGCCGAAGTCGACCGACCCCGAGACGATCGCGTTCTTGATGTCGCTGGAGGTGTCGAAGAGCACGATCTCGACGTCGATGCCCTCCTCTGCCACCTCCTCGTAGAAGAAGGGGCTGAACAGGTGGGGCTGCGCCCGCAGCGTGCCGATGGTGACGGACTGCCCGCCCTCCTCTCCGCTTTCAGAGTCGGCAGACGATGGCGAAGCGGAGCAGCCGGCGAGCGCGAGCGCGGCTGCGGCGAGGGACGCGACGGCGAGCGACGGCGTGCGGAGGGAGGAGGTGCGGGGGGTGCGGAAGGTCATGTGTTCTCCTGGTGGGGGCGGGTTCAGGCGGTCTGTGGCAGGATCTGGGGCTGGGGCTGGGGCCGGTCAGGGGTCAGGCGGTGGCGGGCACGACGGATGCCGCGCGGTAGGCGCGCCAGCCGCCGAAGGCGGTGATGTCTCGTTCGGTGAGGTCGACGGATGCCGTGAAGCCGAGCACCGTGGAGCCGTCGGAGAGTTCGATCTCGCCGAGCGCGAGGGGAGCGGCGATGCTGCGCAGCAGCGTCGACAGTGCGAGGGGCGACAGGCGCCACAGCTCGCCGGGAAGCTCCGCGCCTTCGGTCGAGCGGATGACGGCCGGCCGCTCGACCGCGCCTTCGACCACCAGCATCCGGAACCTGTCCGAGGTGCGAACCTCGCCGATGAGCCGGGCGCCGAGAGCCTGCAGCTGCGGGTTGAGCGGTTCGCCGCTCAGGTGCGCCCCGAAGACGGCCACGTCGACGCTCGGGGTGTCGAGCGCGGCATCCGGCTCGGACTCGCCGAGAAGGCGGGCCGCGAGATCGAGCGCGACCTGGTCGTGGAACTTCGGCGTCACGATCGAGACGCCGAAGTGGCCCTCGCCGGCGACCTCGCCCGTCGGCACGGCGACGGCGGCCATGTCCATGAGGTTCACGAAGTTCGTGAAGGTGCCGACGGTGCTGTTCACGCCGATCGGGTCGGCCGCGACCTCGGCGACGGTCGGGTGGATCGGCGCGGTCGGGATGATCAGGGCGTCCGTGCCGTCGAGCACCTCTCGGGCCAGGCGGGTCGCGGCGGCGACGGCCTGCTGGGCGTCGATCACCGTCGTGCCGTCGATCTCTGCGGCGCGGGCGGCGATTGCGGCGACCGAGGGATCAGCCTGCTCGGGGTGTGCGGCGAGGAAGGCCCCGTACGACCAGGCCCGCTCGCTGACCAGGCCGCCGCCGTAGAGCAGGCGGGCGGTGGCGAGGAACGGAGCGATGTCGATCGTGCGGGTCTCGGCGCCCAGCGCCTCGAAGCGCGCGATCGTCTCGTCGAATGCCGCCAGGACTGCCGGCGAGAGAGCGGCGAGGTCGGCGCGTCGGGGCACGGCGATCACGGGTCGAGGCGGTGCCGCCTGCGGGGCGTCGAGGGCCCACGGCCTGCTCTTCGGGTCGCTCGTGGAGGGGCCGGCGATGACCGACATCACGCGGGCGGCGAGTCCGGTGGTACGGGTGAAGACCGAGACGGTGTCGTACGAGGGAGATGCCGGGAGCACTCCGTCGAGAGGCAGCAGTCCGAGGGTGGGCTTCACACCGAGGATGCCGTTGAAGGCGGCCGGAACCCGCCCCGAGCCCGCGGTATCGGTGCCGAGCGAGAAGTCGACGAGGTCGTGCCCGACCGCGGCGCCGGATCCCGAGCTCGATCCGCCGGCGACACGCTGGGGGTCGAGCGCGCTCGTGACGACGCCGTAGGGGCTGCGTGTTCCGACGAGTCCGGTGGCGAACTGATCCATGTTCGTCTTGCCGATCAGGATGGCGCCGGCATCGAGCAGCCGTGTGACGACGGTCGCGCTGCGCACGGGCACGCGAGTGAAGGCGGGGTGGGCGGCGGTGGTCGGAATGCCGGCCACATCGATGTTGTCTTTGACGGCGAACGTCAGTCCGGCGAGGGGGAGAGCCGGTCCCGCGGCGACGCGAGCGCGCACGCCCTCGGCATCCGCCTGGATCTCCGCAGCGCTGCGGCGGGTGATCCAGATGCTGGCGGGCGCGGCGTCCAGTGCGGTCAGCAGCGCCGCGACATCGGCGGAGACGGACTCGGAGGAAGAGAGGGAGATCATCGGTGCGGGTCCAATCCGGGGTTCATGTGGGAGATCTGCATGGCGCGGGCGGCGCGAGCCTCGACGATCGACTGCGACTGGCCGACGTGTGTGCGCAGGAAGTCGCGGGCTTCGCGGAGGCGCCCGGTGAGCACGAGTTCGAGGATCTCGAGGTGCTCGGTGATGGTCGCGTCGACCCGGTCCTGGGTGAGGTAGTCGTGCATGCGGATCGGGCGGATGCGGCGGTTCACGCGCTCCAACGCCTGGACCAGCTCGCGGTTGCCCGCGGCGCCCAGGAGGGCTGTGTGGAAGTGCTCGTCGGCGTCGACGAAACCGGGATCGGGGGTGATGCCGGTCTCGAGCCGTGTGACCCAGAGGTCCTGCTCGGCGGTGAGCTGGCTGCGCTCGTGCGCGATCGTCGGATCGGCGATGGCGCGATCGATGCCCTGCGACTCCAGCAGGATGCGCAGCTCGTAGAGGTCTGTGAACTCCTCGAGCGTGGGCATGTAGCGGTACAGCGCTCCGTCACGCTTGACGAGGAGGCCGTCTGCTTCGAGCCGCGCCAGGGCATCGCGCACCGGCGTGCGTGAGAGCTCGAAGCGCTCGGCGACGTTCTCTTCGGTGAAGCGGTGGAAGGGCGAGTAGAGCGCGGTGAGCAGCTCGGTTCGCAGCTGCTCGTAGACGCGGATGCGGGCGGGAAGCCGGCGCTCCGAGCCCGGATCCTGCGATGTGGCCAATGATGTATCCATTGCTGGACATCGTTCGGTATCCATGTTTCGGCGGTGTATCTGCGTCGTGCTCCCCGCGTTACGTTCTTCTCACATCCGACGCGTCCCCGGTCGTCGAGTGGGGTCCCGGTCGTCGAGCGAGACGAAACGTGCCGCGTCTGACGTTTCGTCTCAGTCGACTTCGTCGTCTTCGCTCAACGACCGGGACTCCCCGGTCGTCGAGCGGGGCCCAGCGGAGCGGTTTTCGTTCCCGGTCGTTGAGCGAGCCCGGCGCAGCCGAGCGAGACGAAACGTGGTGAGGTTTCGAGGTCGGCTTCTGACGTTTCGTCTCAGTCGACTTCGTCGTCTTCGCTCAACGACCGGGACTCCCCGGTCGTCGAGCGGGGCCCGCGGAGCGGTTTCCGCTCCCGGTCGTTGAGCGAGCCCGGCGCAGTCGAGCGAGACGAAACGTGGTGAGGTTTCGAGGTCGGCTTCTGACGTTTCGTCTCAGTCGACTTCGTCGTCTTCGCTCAACGACCGGGGTCCGCCGTGTGGAGCGGCCCGAGTTGAAACGCCCGGCATCCGCTCAACGACCAGAAGGCCGTCAGATCAGCAGCGGCACGACCTCGCCCGAGGCCCTGCCGTCGGGGTGCAGCAGATGCCCGAGGTGCTTGGTGGTGCGCAGCACGACCGAGCGGTCGGCGATGCTGACCCCGGGCAGACGCTCTTCGATGATCGCCTCCATGCGACCGACGTCCTGCAGGGTGCGTAGCCACACGGCCATGATCACGTTGTACTCGCCGACCGTGTTCGCCACGAGACGCACCTCTTCGATGCGCCCGAGCTGCACACCGATGCGGGCTGCCATCGCGGCCGGCACGCGCAGGAAGTACCACGCGTAGATCGGCCATGGCGTGTAGCGGCGGGCCACGTCGACGCGGATCGCCAGCCGACCGGACTCCCGCATCTCGGCGATCGCGTCGCGCACCCGGCGCGGGGCCATGCCCAGCCGGGTCGCGAGGTCGGTCACCCCGACGCGGCCGTCGTAGGCGAGTTCGGCGGCGATCGCCGCACGCTGCTCCGCCGACATGCGCACGGCGCCGGCCGGTGCTCGCCGCTCCAGCGCCTCGACCTGCGTGACCTCTGCGGCCGAGAGCGCGCGCAGGCGCCAGCCCCGAGCGTCGCGCACCGTCTCGGAGACCAGATGCGTGCGCATGGCGCGCACCCCGGCGACGCCGCGGATGCGCTCGAGAGTCCAGACCGCCAGCGCCTCGGCATCCGGCACTGCGAGCGTGAGGAAGATGTCTCGCCCGCCGGCTGTCAGGTCGATCGTGAACGCCTCGGCGTCGGCTCCGATGGTCTCTGCGACCGACAGCGTCTCGCCGGGGCTGCACTCGATCTCGATGAGCACGAGCGTCGCGGGGGCGCCGGCGCCGTAGCCCGTGACGTACACGATCCCCTCGGCGACGAGGCGCGCCCAGCGTCGCGAGAGCGTGCCGGCATCGGCGCCGACGATCGGGGCGAGGGCGCTCCAGCTGGCTCTCGGACTGACCTGCACGGCGTGGATCAGCCGCTGATCGAGGTCATCCAATGCGATTTCCGGCATCCGATGTGCCTTTCCGTCCGATTTCATGCACTCGCGAGGCATCTTATCGACGCTTTCCTAAAGTCTCTCCCACCCGACCCGTTCTCTTGCTCTACCGATCCTTCGCAAGGAGTCCTCATGGCCGTCACCGCACCGCCTGGCAAGACCATCTCCGGCCGCACCGCCCTTCGCGGCGCCGTCGGCTTCCTCGTCGTCATGGAACTCGGTTCCGGCATGCTGCAGGGCTGGTACCCGGTGCTGCTCGCCGCGATCGGCGAGGAGTTCGGGGTGGGCGCCGCGCAGCTCAACTGGGTCAGCGCGGCCTACATGCTCGCGACCGTCGTCTGCGTGCCGATCCTCGCCAAGCTCGGCGACCGATACGGCCACAAGAAGCTGCTGCTGATCTCGACCGCCCTCGTCGCCCTCGGATCGATCGTGGTCGCGATCGCACCGAGCTACGAGCTCTTCCTGGTCGGCCGCGCTCTGCAGGCGCCGCTCGCCGCCTTCCTGCCGCTGGAGTTCGCGATCGTCCGCGATCGCGACGAGAAGTCCGCGGGCCGATCCATCGGAAAGCTCGTCGGCGCGCTCACATTCGGCGCAGCTCTCGGAGCGCTGGGATCCGGCCTGCTGTTCGGCGCGATCGGCGACCTGCGCATCGTGCTCTGGATGCCCGCGATCTTCCTTCTCATCTGCGTGCCTGTCGTGGCGTTCCTGGTGCCCGAGACCACCGTGCGCGCGGCCGGCAAGACCGACTGGCTCGGCGCCTCGCTGCTCGGCATCGGACTCCTCGCCGCGCTGGGCGGCATCTCGAACGCCTCGGCGTGGGGCTGGACGAACCCGATCACGTGGGTCGCGATCCTCGGCGGTGTCGCTCTGCTCGTCGTCTGGGTCATGGTCGAGAAGCGCGTCGCGCACCCTCTCATCGACATCGCCCTGCTGGCCAAGGGCGGCATCGGACTGCCGATCATCATCGCGTTCCTCTTCGGCGCCCAGCTCTTCGGCGGGCAGACCGCCTCCAGCGTCTACGTGCTCAGCGATCCGGATGCCGTCGGCTTCGGTCTCGGATTCACGGCCGCCACGGTCGGCGTGATCTCGCTGGCGGCTGCGCTGTCGGCCTTCCTCGCCTCGATCGTCGGAGACCGCGTGGCCGGCCGCATCGGAGCGAAGGGTGCGATCGTGCTCGGCGGCGTGCTGGTCGGGGGCAGCTACCTCGCCTTCCTCGCCGCCCCGACCGTCGTCGCGGTGTTCGTCGGCGCCATGGTGGTCGCAGGACTCGGCAACGGCCTGCTCATCTCGGTGCTGCCGACGATCGTGGTGCGCCGCGCTCCTGCCGATTCGGTGGGCATCGCCTCGGCCCTCTACAACACTTCGCGCACCGCCGCCGGAGCCGTCGCGGGCGCCGTGTTCGCCCTGGTCATGGGCAGCTTCCTCATGACCGTCGGCACCGGTGACACCGCCGTGACCACCACCTCGTTCGACGGATACGTCGCGGTGTGGAGCATCTGCGTGGCCATCGGCGCAGCGATCGCCGTGCTCGCGCTCTTCCTCCGCGTGCCCCGCCCGGTTGTCGAGGAACCCATTCCCGTCCCCGCCGTCACCACGGCCGACCCCGTTCTCGAAGGAGAAACCGCATGACCCTCGCCGATCCCTCCACCCGCACACTGCTCGACCTCGCCGAGGCGAAGCAGCGCAGCGCAGACGCCGTGCACGCCTGGGAGCAGCGGCTCGTCGAGATCAGCCACGAGATCCACGCCGATCCCGAGATCGCGTTCGAAGAGGTGCGGGCGGCGAACCTGGTCGCGGCCGCTCTGCGCGATGCGGGCTTCACCGCCACCGTCGGCGCATTCGGCGTCGAGACCGCCATCGACGCCACCTTCGGCGACGGGGAGTTCGTGGTGGCGATCTGCGCCGAGTACGACGCTCTTCCCGGCATCGGCCATGCCTGCGGGCACAACGTCATCGCCGCCGCCGGCCTCGGGGCGGCGATCGCACTCGCGGCCATCGCCGACGACGCAGGCCTCACGGTCAAGCTGCTCGGCACGCCTGCTGAAGAGCATGGCGGCGGCAAGGTGCTCATGCTCGAGGGCGGGGCGTGGGAAGACGCCACGGTGTCGCTGATGGTGCACGGCGCGCCCGGCATCGACATCCGCTGTGAGAACTTTGCGACGCAGGCCGTCGACCGCTTCCAGATCACCTACACCGGGCGGCCCGCGCATGCCGCGGCGGCTCCCGACAAGGGCGTGAACGCGCTGGATGCCGCGACCGTGGCGCTCACCGCGATCGGGCTGCTCCGTCAGCAGCTGCCCGGAACCGTGCGCACCGCGGCCGTGATCACGCAGGGCGGTGAGGTGACGAACATCATCCCCGCGCGCGCCGTGCTGCAGGCCGAGGTGCGCTCGTTCGACCTCGACGAGCTGCGCGACGCCAAGCGACGGGTGATGGCGTGCTTCGAAGCGGGCGCGCTCGCCACGGGATGCTCGTGGGAGCAGGTGCGCACCGAGCCGCGCTACGACCCGCTGCTGCAGGAGCCCCTGCTCGCCGACGCATGGAACGACGCGCTGACCGAGCTCGGCCGCGAGCCGATCGCGTTCTCCGGAGCAGCGGGTGGATCGACCGACATGGGCAACGTCTCGCAGGTGGTGCCGTCGATCCACCCCGGCATCGCGATCATCGGATCGACGTCGGCCCCGCACACTGAAGGTTTCGCTGCGGATGCGGCGACGCCCGCCGCCGACCGCGCGGTCGTCGACGCGGCGATCGGCCTCGCGTGGGCCGCGGCCACGGCAGCGCTCACGCCGGAGTCCCGCTCCGATCTGCTCGCTCGACAGGCGGCGCGGCCGGTCGGAGCGACGACCCACCCGCAGGGCGAGGAGTGACCACGCTAACCTCTGAGACCGGTGCCCGCAGCAGCGTCTATGTCTCGGCGTTCGACCTGTTCTCGATCGGCATCGGCCCCTCGTCGTCACACACGGTGGGGCCGATGCGGGCAGGCCTCGACTTCGCTGGGCGCGTGCTGGCGCAGCATCCGAATGGCCCTCGTCGTGTGGAAGTGGTGTTGTACGGGTCACTCGCCGCGACCGGACTCGGCCATGGAACACCGGATGCCGTCGTCGCGGGGTTGGCCGGTCTCGACCCCGAGACCTGCGATCCGGCATCCGTGCGCGGAGCGTGGTCGGGGCATCCGGCGGGATCGCCGCTGCTGTTCGGCGGCGTCGTGCCGGTGGTGTTCGACAGCTCCGATGTCGTGCTCGATCCGTTCACCCGGCAGCCGGGGCACCCGAACACTCTGGTGATCCGGGCGTTCGGTCTTGGCGGGGCGTCGATCGCGGAGGAGACGTACCTCTCGGTGGGAGGCGGATTCATCCAGCGCGTCGGCGAGGTCGTCGAGAGCCTGGTCGCGGCTGACGGGATGCCGTCGTTCCGCACCGCTGCGGAGCTGCTCTCGCTGTGCGGTGATGGTCGGTCGATCGCTGACGTCGCCCGGGCCGGGGAAGTGGCTCTGCGCAGCGACGATGCCATCGACGCGGGGTTGGACGCGATCTGGAACGCCATGCGCGAGTGCGTCGAGGCGGGGCTGGATGCGGAGGGAGTGCTGCCGGGTGGGCTTCGCGTGCCCCGGCGGGCGCGCTCCATGCGCGGCAGCATCCTGCGTGCGGAAGAGGCCGGACGCCCCGTCACCTCCGACTGGCTGCAGGCGTTCGCGCTCGCTGTGAACGAGGAGAACGCGGGGGGCGGACGCGTGGTCACCGCGCCCACGAACGGTGCCGCCGGCATCCTGCCCGCTGTGCTCATGTACTACTCGCGGTTCGAGCCGGGTGCGGATGCCGAGGGGGTGCGGGCCTTCCTGCTGACCGCCGCCGCGATCGGCTCGCTCATCAAGGCGAACGCGTCGATCTCGGGTGCCGAGGGCGGATGCCAGGCCGAAGTCGGGTCCGCGTGCGCGATGGCGGCCGCGGGGTTGTGCGCCGTGCTGGGCGGCACCCCGCAGCAGGTCGAGAACGCGGCAGAGATCGCGATGGAGCACCACCTCGGGCTCACGTGCGACCCGATCGCGGGTCTCGTGCAGATTCCCTGCATCGAGCGCAACGCCGTCGCCGCGTCAACCGCCGTCACGGCGGCCCGCCTCGCCTTGCACGGTGACGGCAGCCACGTGGTGTCGCTCGATGCCGTGATCGAGACGATGCGCCAGACCGGCGCCGACATGAGCGACAAGTACAAGGAGACGAGCCGCGGTGGGCTCGCGGTGAACGTCGTGGAGTGCTGAGGCCACCCCGCTCCCGCTCTCGGTCGTTGAGCGAGCCCGGCGGAGCCGAGCGAGACGAAACGTGGTGACGTTCTGAGGTCGGCTCGCGACGTTTCGTCTCAGTCGACTTCGTCGTCTTCGCTCAACGACCGGGATTCGTCGGTCGTTGAGCGAGCCCGGCGCAGGCCCGTCCTCCCCGGTCGTTGAGCGAGCCCGGCGGAGCCGAGCGAGACGAAACGTGGTGAGGTTTCGAGGTCGGCTTCCGACGTTTCGTCTCAGTCGACTTCGTCGTCTTCGCTCAACGACCGGGACCCTCCGCCCTTCGTCGTCTTCGCTCAACGACCGGGACCCGTCGGTCGTCGTCTTCGCTCGACGAGCGCGCCCCCCGTCTCCCACCGCCCCTCGGGGAGCGGAGCGAGACGGAGGGCGCTCTACAGTCGCGGGTTACTCCCCTTCTCGCAGCACCGTCTCGACGGTGTTGCCCGAGTAGTCCTCGAGCACTGCCACGACGCGGCTGGTGTTCGACGCGAGCTGGGGGCTCATCGCGGCGAGGGTCGTGCGACCGCGGATGATGTACGGGCGCGGACCCTGGCTGTACGTCGTGTCGAAGTTCAGCGGCTGCCCGTCCTCGAGAATCGTGAGCGTGCTCCAGTCAGACGCTGTCGGACGCGTGATCACCATGCTGCGATCGCCGAACGTCACGGCGTCGGCGGGATACGCCTCGATCGTGGTGTCGACGAGTGCGCCGCGCAACGTCGCCGCGACGTGGTTGCCCTTCGTCGCGATCTCGATCACATATTCCGTGCCGTCCTGCGGCAGGCCCGTCAGGGTCGCCGTGGTGCGGTTCGGCTTCACGCCCGTCGTGGCGAGGGTCTCGCCCGAGGTCGAGCGCACGGTGATGTCGGCGGCGCTGCGTCCTCGCTCGGCCGGGGTCCACGAGACGGTCAGCTCGTCGCCCGACTGCTCGGCCGTGATGCCGGTGACGGCCTTGGTCACGTCGAAGCGCTGCGTCGCCGCCTCGCTGCGCGTGCCGTCGGGCGCCACGGCGATCAGCCGCAGCTCTCCGCTGCGAGCCGGCATGTTCTTGACGTACATGCGCTCGTCGTAGCCGCCCACCAGGAACTCGTCGTCGAGGAAGAGCTCGTACCGTCGCACGTCGTCATACGAGGCGAGGTCCCATGAGACATACGCCTCACCCGTGTCGGGCAGGTACTCGTCGACGGCCAGTCCGCTCGGAGCATCCGGAGTCTGCGGGGTGCCGTCGAGCACGCGCATCGCGCCGACGTTCACCTGGTAGTCGGCGATCGTCGCGGCACCCGCACCCGTCGTCAGACCCAGCGTGACGATCCGGTCGCCCTCGTGGTCGCCGAGGTCGACGCTCGCCGTGGTCCATCCGTCGGTCGCCTGACCGCTGCCGACGACCGGCAGCTCGACGACCTCATCCGGTGCCGAGGCGAGAACCGCCGCGAGCCGCAGCTCCGAGTCGTCGGTGCGCGGCTTGGCGTAGGTGACCTCGACGGTCGACGCCGAGGTCACCTCGAGGTCGGTCTGGAACAGGCGCACTGTGGCATCCGCATCCAGCGACCCGCTCAGCACGAGCGAGCTGCCGCCGGAGTAGCCGCCGATCGGCTGGTACGAGAACCGCTCGGCCGAGACGTACTCGGGGCCGTAGTCGTAGTCGGCGACGATGGGCGTCGCGCTCGTCGAGTCGACCCACCACTGCCAGGTCGTCGGGATGTCCTGGCGGTTGATGTCGCCCCACTCGGCCTCGCTCGTGACCGAGCCCTCGGTCCAGTTCGCCAGCCCATGACCGGTGTTGAACGAGGTGGCGAAGGTCGTGCCGTCGATCACCGAGCGCTCGGCGATGTACTTCGAGACGCCGTCCCATCCTTCTTCGGGCGTCGTCGAGCCGGTCGACGATCCCGTCCACCAGCGGCGCTCGCGGTCGAAGACCTCCCACTGCATCGCGTCGTCGGTCTTGTTCGCGTAGTCGGACGAGACGAAGTCGGCGCCGAGCGTCGCGATCGACGTCTTCGGGGTGCCGGTCTCGTCAAAGATCTGGTCGAGGTCGTACTCCTGGTCGAACTGGTCGCCACCGGCCTCGACGCCGGCGTACACGGTCTCGTACGGGTCGAGCCCGAGCGACACCGCGTGGTCGCGCGATGCCGTGAGCATGTCGGCGTTCCACCAGTAGTTGAGGAACATCGAGTCCGAGACGCGGCCCTGCTCGGCATCCTGCACCCACGGGCTGTTCACGGCGTTGAACTCGTTCTGGTACCGCAGCTCGCCCGAGGGGCTGTCGGTCGAGTCGTACCACTGCACGTACACGCCGCCGGCGCGCAGCGCCTTCACGAACTCCTTGTACACGGGCACGTCGGCCGCGGCCACTCCGGCCGACTCCTCCTGGTTGATGAAGTACCCGTCGAAGCCGAAGTACTCCGCCATCTCGATGAGCTTGTCGGCCACGGGGAAGCCGCCGTCGGCATCGCGCACGAGCAGCTCGCGGTAGCTCTGGTCGCCTCGGTCGTTCGTCGAGAAGAAGATGCATCCGAGCGACAGAGCGCCGTTGGCGTGCGCGGCGTTGGTGTAGGCCGGGTTGGGCAGGTTCAGCATCCCGAACTCGAACCACTTCTGCGTCCACTCCAGCGACGGGTCATAGAGCTCGGGCGGCGTGCCGGCGCTGGCCATGCCGTGCCACGGCGCATAGATGTCGGTGTACTGCCAGAAGTTGAAGAGGTACTGGCTGAACTCGTTGGTCTGCTGGTGACTCTCGAAGAACGCGTTGCCGTAGTCGCCGGCCAGAGTGAGCATCTGGGTGTCGGGCGATAGACCGGGGTTCCGCTGCGTCTCGGCGTTCGGGTCGTTGCGCTGCTGCAGCGGCACATGCGATCGCAGCATCTCGGCGTAGGGGTCGGATGCCGGGTCCCAGTCGAGCACATCCGGGGCGGTGTAGCCGTGCTGATAGGGCTGGTTGGCGCCGACGGCGCTGTCGCCCTCCCACGGCAGGGTGTCGGAGGCGTAGGCGCCCGTGGCCACGAGAGTCAGGGCGACGGAGGCGCCGGTGGTCGCGAGTGCGCAGCGCCGCAGGCGGGCGGCGCGCGAGGGGGTGCGGGATGGGGTCATGACGGTTCTCCTCGTTGAGCGTGTCGATGTGTCGATGGCTGTCGGTGGGGTGGTCGCGTCGATGCGAACAGGGTTTCAGTGGGTCGTGCGACCTCCCCGTGCCGGATCGAGACGCATCTCGTGCGAGAGGTCGGCGACCGTGACGCGCACCCACGGCTCTGCGGCGTCTGATGCGCGCACGGCAGACCGCGGCAGGTCGAGGTGCAGCCGGCGCTCGCCGCCCGCGGGCACCTGCGCGCGCATGACCCTGACGAGCTCTTGCCGACGCGGAAGCACGATGCCTCCCCATCGGCGCACGAAGACGGGGAGCACCGCCGTCACGGGTGAGTCGTGCGGGTTCGTCACGGTGACAGAGACGGTGAGACCGCCGTCGTGCTCGTCGATCGACAGGGCGGATGCCTGGGGTTCGACGTAGCCGGTGCCCGCCGCGAACGGGAAGAGGACGGGGTTGGGCTCGTCGCGGTACACGGCCGAGGCATCGTGACGGTCGTTGTGGTGCACCGGCACGACACCGCTCGATCGCGGCGCGGTGAAGGGAAGGCGACCGGTGGGCGAGCGGTGCCCGAGCAGCACGTCGGCCACGGCCTCGCCCCCGTGCGGGCCCGGGAAGCCGGCCCAGACGATCGCGGCGCCGGCATCGACGAGCGGTGTGAGCACGTGCGGGCGTCCCGCCACCACGACCGCTGCGAGGGGGGCAGAGGTCGCCGCCGCCACCCGACTGACCAGCACGCGCTGCTCGGGCGGCAGGTCGAGGTCTGCCAGGTCAACGCCCTCGCCGCTCGTGGCGGCTGCCACCGAGTTCAGTGCGCCGTTGTCGGCGAAGCCATCGTCGTACGAGCGGTGGCTGGTGCCACCGACCACCAGCACCACGGCGTCCGCGTCGGCGGCCCACGACTCGGCCTCGCCGACGTCGTTCGTCACACGCACCCGTGCATCGGGCAGCGCTCGCCGCAGGGCGCCCGCGATGCTCGGAGCGCTGTCGCGCAGCGGCGCGACGTAGTCGCCGAGCAGCGCGGTGTGGTCGTCTGCGAACGGACCGACGACGAGCACGTCGCCGATCGCCTCTGCGGCCCAGGGCAGCGATGCCCTCTCGAGCAGCACGAGCGAGGCATCGGCCACGCGGCGCGAGAGCTGCTCGCCGAGCACGATCGATTCGCGCAGGTCGGCGGCGGGCTCGATCGCCGCCGGTTCGAGCAGCCCGAACCGGTCTTTCAGTTCGAGCACGCGACGGCACGCGGTATCGACCGCCGCGCGCACCTCTGCGTTGTCCGCGAAGCGGTCGAGGGTGCTGAAACCCTCGTCCCACAGCGAGAGGTCGACGCCCGAGAGCAGCGCCAGGCGACCGGCCGCGGGGAGGCCGCCGGTCAGCGCCTCGAGCCGATCGACGGCGAGCCCGTCGGCCATGACGATGCCGTCGAAGCCGTAGTCGTCACGCAGCAGATCGCGCAGCAGCGCCGGATTGGCGCAGCACGGGATGCCGTCGATGTCGTTGTATGCGGCCATGAACCCGAGCGCACCGGCATCGACGCCGGCTTGCACCATGGGCAGGTGCAGATCGGCGAGATCGCGCTCGCCGATCACCGACGACTGGCCGTTGCGCCCGCCCATCGACTCGCCCTGCGCCGCGAGGTGCTTGAGCACCACGGCGACGCCCGCACCGCCGATCGTCGAACGGCCGGTGCCCTGCATCCCGTCGACGACCGCCGTGGTCATGAGCGAGGCGAGCAGCGGGTCCTCGCCGAAGCACTCCTCGCTGCGGCCCCAGCGCGGGTCGCGCAGCAGGTCGAGAGTCGAGACGAGCGCCAGATGCACTCCGCTCGCGGCGAGCTGTGCGGCGACCGCGGCCGAGGCCTCGCGGATGAGTTCGGGATCGAACGTCGCGGCCGAGGCGAGCGGCACGGGCATGATCGTGCCGCCGAGCGCCTGGTGGCCATGCGGGGCCTCTTCGCTCAGCAGCACGCCGAGCCCGCCTGCCCGTCGCACCTCGTCCTGCACGAGGGCGGCCACCTCGGCGCGCTCCTCGGGCAGGATGCCGTTCTGCCAGCGGCGGCCCGACCAGGCATCCGCCCGGAAGAGCCCGTACAGCGCGCCCAGCCCGCCCCAGCGATCGATCTCGCGGCGTCCCTCGTCGGTGATCCGGAATCCGCTCGCGGTGCGCTCGACCGCACGCCAGCCGAGCAGCCGCTGGTTGAGCTGCCCCACCCGCTGCGTGAAGTCGAGGCGCGACAGCGCCTGCTCGACGCGTGCCGAGGTGTCGAGTGACGTCATCCCTTGAGCCCTCCGGCTTCGAGACCCTTGAAGAAGTAGCGCTGCAGCGCCGCGAAGAACACGATGATCGGCAGCAGCGCGATGATCGTGCCGGCGGCGATGAGCTGCGGGTCGTCGGTGAACGTGCCGCGCAGCCTGTTGAGGCCCACGGTCAGGGTGAAGTTCGATTCGTCGGACAGCACGATCAGCGGCCAGAGGAAGTCGTTCCACGAGCCGACGAACGCGAAGATCGCGACCACCGTGATGACGCCCTTCACCTGTGGCACGGCGATGTGGAAGAAGCGCTGCCAGGCGTTGGCGCCGTCGACGAGAGCCGCCTGATCGAGCTCTTCGGGCAGGCTCATGAAGGCGTTGCGCATGAGCAGCACGTTCAGCGCCGACACGACCGTCGGCAGCACGACGCCGATCAGCGAGTTGGTGAGACCCATGCCGCGGATCACGAGGAACTGTGAGATGAGCACCGTCTCGATCGGGATCAGCAGCGCGGCGATGATGAGTCCGAGCGCGACGCCGCGACCGCGGAATCGCAGACGGGCCAGGGCATAGCCGGCCAGCGTGGCACCGACGACGTTGCCGACGATGGCCATCACCGCCACGATCGCCGAGTTGGCCACGTAGTGCAGCACGGGCACGCGGTTGAGCACGTCGGTGTAGTTGTCGAGCGTCGGGTCAGAGGGCAGCAGCTGCGGCGGGCGGGCGTAGAGGTCGTCGCCCTCGCCCTTGAACGACAGCGACAGCTGCCACACCAGAGGTCCGGCGAGCACGATCACCATGAGCGTCAGAGCCAGATAGCGCGAGACGGATGCCGAGAGGCCGCGCTTCTTGCGGCGACGCGATGACGGGGCGCGCGGCGGCAGCTGAGGAGGGCTGGGCGGCGCGGACGCGCCGGTGCGGCGTCCGGCGAAGAGGAGGTCGCTCATCGGTTGGCCTGCTTCTGCTGGAAGACGAGTTGGAGCAGCAGCAGCGCGCCCAGCACCACGAACATCACGAGGCTGATGGCGGCGGCGTATCCGGTCTGCGCCTGCAGGCCGGTGCCCTCGCGCTGGATCAGCATGGTCATGGTGAGGGCCGAGCCGCCGACACCGCCGGTGCCGCCGGTGAGCACGTAGACCTCACCGAACACGCGGAAGGCGGCGACCGACGACAGGATGCCGATCAGGCCCATCGTGTTGCGGACTCCGGGCATCGTGACGCTGAAGAACGTGCGGATGCGGCCGGCGCCGTCCATCGCGGCGGCGTCGTAGAGCGAGGGGTCGATGTTCGCGAGCGCGGCCAGGTAGATGACCATGTAGTAGCCCATGCCCATCCAGATGGTCACGAACATGGCCGAGAAGATCAGCAGCCAGCGGTCGGTGAGGAAGGGGATCGGTTCGGAGATCACCGAGAGCGTCGCGAAGAGCTCGTTGACGAGGCCCTGGCGGTCGAGGAGGTTCGTCCAGATGAGGCCGACGATGACCGGCGACATGATGACGGGCAGGTAGGCGGCTGTGCGGAAGAACCCGAGGAACCGCCCGGCGCCGGCCACCAGGGTCGCGAGCACCAGGGGCAGCACCACCATGAACGGCACGACCACGATCATGTAGAGCGTCGAGTTGAGCAGCGCGGTGCCGAAGCGGGGGTCGCCGAACAGGCGCACGAAGTTCTCGATGCCGATGAACTTTCCGGGGCGCAGCAGCAGCGAGTCGGTGAAGGCGAGCTGCACCGTCGACACGAACGGTCCGACGATGAAGCAGATGATCACGAGCAGCGCGGGGGCGAGGAACAGCCAGGGCGTCGGCCCCCAGCGGTGTGTGTCGAGGGCGCGCGACCGACGGGTGCCCGCGCGCCGCCCCGGCCGGCGGGAGGCTGGTGCCTCCCGCCGGTTCGGAGCATCGATCGCTGACGTCATCGTGTCGCGGCCAGCCTGTTGTTCGAGTACTCCACGGAGGCGTCGAGCGCTTCCTTCGCGGTCTTCTCGCCGAGCACGGCCAGGGCGATCTCCTCGCGCAGCGTCGCAGCATCCGGGCCTCCCGAGAAGGCGGCCGGCCACCAGACCACCGCTTCGCGCACCTGCTCCGCGGCCTCGAGACGCACGGCCGTCGCGCCGTCGCCGTCGTCCTCGGTGTAGTACGGGTCGTCGAGCGTCCCCTCCGACGACGGGAAGACCGAGGCTGCCTGCGCGAACGCCAGCTGGTTCTCGGAGTTCGTCACGTACTTGGCGAACTCGCGGGCCAGCTCGATGTTCTCGCTGCCCGCGTTGACCACGAGCGACTCGATGTACATGTTGGGGCTCGAGTCGTTGATGCGCGGACCGATGCCGAGCGAGTCGAAGACATCGGGAGCCGATTCCTTCAGGTCGTTGTAGGTGTACGAGCTGCCGGGCAGGTACGCCAGGCGACCGGCCTTGAAGTCGTCGACCTCGGCGGTCTGCAGGTTGTTGAGCGCCTCTTCGGTGAGGCCCGCGTCGGCGTACAGGTCGACGAAGCGCTGCACGAACTCCACGCCCTTGTCGCTGTTGTACGTGAACTCGGTGCCCTCGTCGTTCATGAGCTCGACGCCGTACTCGCCGAAGTTCTCGATGGCCGGCATGCGCGCGATCATCGAGGCCTGCGGGCACGTGGCGGTGAGGGTCTCGGCCTGCGTGAACAGCTCGTCGTAGCCAGTGGGCAGGGTGGCCGGGTCGAGACCGCACTCGGTGAACAGCGCCGTGTTGAAGAACGACGGACCGGTGTTGAGGTACCACGGGTAGCCGTAGGTGCCGCCGCCGAGTCCCTCGAACGTCATGGCCTCCCACGCCTTGTCGAGATAGAGGTCCTCGGCCTCGGCGTCGCTCGCGGCGATGTCGTCGAGCACACCGGCCTGGGCCAGCGTGTAGGCGGCCTCGGGGCCCATGTCGACCACGTCGGGCAGGTTGCCGGCGGCGGCATCGGCCGACAGCTTGTCCTGATACCCCTCCGGCGGCGCGTCGACCCATTTGATCTTCGCGTCGGGGTTCTCCTCTTCGAAGGCCGCGATGAGTTCTTCGAAGTACGGGGTGAACTTGTCGTTCTTGAGGTTCCAGGTCTGGAACGTGATCTCACCCGCGGTGTCGCCGTCGGCCCCCGGGGCTCCACCGGCGCATCCGGCGAGCACCAGTGCGCCGACCCCTGCGGCGGCGGTCAGGGCAAGAGGTCTTCTCATCGTCATTGAAGGTTTCCTTTCGAGGGCCGCGCGGTCATCGCGCGGGGGTCAGGCGGAGAGTGCAGAGCTGGTAGGGAGCGAGGTCGAGCAGAGCGTCGGCGGCGGTCGTGCTCGTCGTGCCGTCGGCATCCGTCTGCAGCGCGAGCCGCGGACCGTCGGCCGGTGCCGCATGCTCGAGCAGATCGGTCTCGGTGACGGTGCCGTCGCCCAGCGCGGGATGCACTGCGAGACGGGCCGAGGCGCGAGCGCCCTGCGTCTCGTAGAGCCGCACGATCACGTCGCCCGAGCCGTCTTCGGCGAGCTTGATCCAGTCGATGACCGCGTGGCCGTGCAGCATGTCGAGCGATGCCAGTGCCGGCAGCCCCGGATGCGCCGACTCGGGGCGGGCGAAGTCGCGCGCCGCCTCGACCGCATCGGGCAGCGAGGCATCGGGGCGCACCGCCCAGGCGAAGCGGTGGATGCCGAGATCGGCGTCGGGATCGGGAAAGCGTGCCCCGCGCAGCAGCGACAGTCGCACGGTGGTGCCGATGCCCGAGTCGTCGGTGCGCGCGTCGGCGCCCGCGATCGTCGAGGCGAGCACGGCCGCGCCCCGGCCGCCCTCGGCGACGTGCACGTAGCGCTGCAGTGCACCCTCGAACATCGCCTCGTCGCCCGCGTCGTTGACGTGCAGCGGTCGCTCGGAGTTTCCGTACTGCGCCTCGAAGCTCGCTGTGCGCCCGCGGATCGCGAACGGCACCGCGACCTTGAGCAGCTGCTCGCGCTCGCGCCAGTCGATCTCGGCCTCGGTCTCGAGCTGCTCGGCCCCGGCGCGCAGCCAGGTGGTGGCGGTCAGGCGTGAGGCGCCGAACGAGCGCACCACGCGCACCCCCGCGTCGTCGCCGTCATGCACGACCTCGATCTCGCTGAGGTCGTGCACAGGGCGCGGGTGGCGCAGCACGTGGCGATCGAGGTCCCAGGCATCCCAGCGCACGGGCTCGTCGCGGAACAGCACGAACTCGTTGAGGCGCGCACCGCGGGTGACGTACTCGGTGCCGTTCGAGGTGCGCAGCGAGGTGGCGTGCCCGGTCTCGTCGAACACGACGCGCAGGATGCCGTTGTCGAGCACGATGCGCTCGGCATCCGCATCGCCGTCGACGGCAGTGACCTCGGTGGGCGTCGCGAGGCTCTCGGATGCGGGGACGAGAGCCCCGGCATCCTGCAGTCGAGAGGTCGCGCGGTTCAGCAGCTCGTCGAGCCGAGCCTCGGTCTCGGCATAGAAGTCGCGAGCCTCGCGGTGCACCCACGCGATCGACGTGCCGGGCAGGATGTCGTGGAACTGGTGCAGCAGCACGCCCTGCCAGATCTCCTGCAGCTCGGCCGCGGGGTAGGCGGCGCCGGTGAAGATCGCGGCTGCGGCCGAGGCGTGCTCGACTTCACGCAGCAGCGCCTCGGAGCGACGGTTGCCGCGCTTCATGGCCTGCTGCGAGGTGAGCGAGCCGCGGTGCAGCTCGAGATAGAGCTCGCCGTGCCAGACGGGCGAGATCGCCGACGTCGAGGGCAGGTCGCGGAGCTCCTGCTCGGCGTCGCGGAAGAAGTCCTCCGGAGAACGCGAGGTCACGCGAGGTGCGCCCTCGAGGTCGGCGAACCGCTGCAGACGCGAGGCCATCTCGCGAGTGGGGCCGCCTCCGCCGTCGCCGTAGCCGTAGGCCAGCAGGGCGTGGGTCGCGATCGCCTTGTCCTTGAAGTTCGAGACGGTGTGCGCGAGCTCGTCGGCCGTGACGCTCGCGGCGTAGGTGTCGGCCGGGGGGAAGTGCGTGAACACGCGGGTGCCGTCGATGCCCTCCCACCAGAAGCTGTGGTGGGGGAAGACCGTGGTGTCGTTCCACGAGATCTTCTGGGTGAGGAACACATCCGACCCCGAGCGCCGCGCGATCTGCGGCAGCGCACCGCTGTAGCCGAACGAGTCGGGCAGCCACACTTCGCGGCTGTCGAGCCCGAAGCGGTCGGCGAAGTACGCCTTGCCGAGCACGATCTGCCGCACGAACGATTCGCCGGCGGGGATCAGACCGTCGACCTCGACCCACATGCCGCCGACCGGCACGAAGCGGCCTTCGGCGACATAGCGCGAGACGCGCTCGAACAGGTCGGGGTAGTGCGTCTCGAGCCAGTGGAAGTGCTGCGCCGAGGTCATCGTGTAGATCAGGGTGGGGTCGCTGTCGAGCAGCGCGAGAGCGTTCGAGACCGTGCGTCCGAGCTTGCGCACCGTCTCGCGCAGCGGCCACAGCCAGGCCGAGTCCATGTGCGCGTGACCGACCGCGGTGACCTCGAGCGTGCTCGCGTGGGCGGGCTGCGCCAGCAGCGGTGTCAGCACGGCACGGGCCAGAACCGCGGATGCCACGGCGTCGCGCTCGTCGTAGATGTCGAGCGCCTCTTCGATGCCGCGCAGCAGTCGCCAGTAGCGGGGGGAGTCGGGGGTCAGCGTCTTGACGAGCTCGCCGCACACGTCGAGATCGACCGCGAACTCGTAGACCTCGGGGCGGAACACGGCCAGCTCGGCCGTGCGCAGGATGAACTCCTCGAAGTCGGGAGCGCCCTTCTCGCCGTGCTCGGTCACCACGAACGGCGGCAGTCCCAGCAGCAGAGGGTTCGCGGCCGCCTCGATGTAGAGGTCGATCGAGCCGTCGTCGCCGTTGCTCGCGATGGCCGGGTGGGTGTTCGTGCCGCGCACGCGCACCCAGCGCTGCTTGGGATGCAGTCCCTTGACCGGCACGCCGTCACGCGAGTGCACCAGCGCCTCGGCGTGGCCGCCCACCGAGTGGTCGAACCAGCCCAGATCGAACAGCAGCTCGACCTCGCCCGACACGTCGGCGGGAATCCGCCCCTCCACATGGAACCAGCGCGTGGCCCAGGCCTGACCCCACGGGCTGCCGCCCTCGAAGGGCGAGTACGACGCGGGAGCGCGCCCCTCGTCGTCGCCCAGGCCCAGGGCATGCCGCGCACTGACGGGCTCGCCGTCATCGGCGACGAGCCATGACGACACGTCGACGTCGGCGACGCGGTGATGGATCTGCGGCGCGATTCGGTCACGTCGCACTCGCGTGAGACGCTCGAGGGTGTCGCGGAGGTGGTCGTGCATCGGAGCCCTTCTTCGTCGGAGGTGTTTCCACACTATAACGTTTTAGTTGGCGCGCACAACAAAGCTCCGGTACCTCGGTCGTCTGGTGCGTGGCGATGCCGCGTGGCTAGCCTGAAGGCAACCCGGTCTCAGCTGTGGGGCTGAGGGCGGGCCCGCTTCGAAGGAGAACGGCGAGATGAGACCACTGCGCTACGCGATCAACGTCACGCTCGACGGCTGCGTGCATCATGAGGCGGGCGTCGCCCCCGACGAAGAGCTGATGGGCTTCTGGACGGCCCAGATGCAGCGAGCGGATACCGTGCTCTACGGCCGCGTGACCTACGAGATGATGCAGTCGGCCTGGCGCCGCCCGGCATCCGGAGTATGGCCCGACTGGATGGACGAGTGGGAGGTTCCGTTCGCCGACGCGCTCGACCGCGTGCCGAAGCATGTCGTGTCGAGCACGCTCGACGCCGTCGACTGGAACGCCGAGCTGGTGCGGGGCGATCTCGGTGATGCGGTGCGCGCGCTCAAGGCGCAGTCGGGCGAGGGGCTGTCGGTGGGTGGCGTCACGCTGCCGCTGGCCCTGGCCGAACTCGGACTCATCGACGAGTACACGTTCGTCGTGCATCCGGTGCTCGCGGGTCATGGGCCGCGATTGCTCGACGGGCTGAGTGAGCGGGTGCGGCTCGAACCGGTGGAGCGGCGGGAGTTCGGGGCCGGAGCCGTCGCTCAGATCTATCGCCCCGCCCCCGCTCGCTGAGCGGGCCGGCGAAGCCACCCCCCCGGTCGTTGAGCGAGCCCGGCGAAGCCACCTCCCGGTCGTTGAGCGAGCCCGGCGAAGCCACCCCCCGGTCGTTGAGCGAGCCCGGCGAAGCCGACCCCCCGGTCGTTGAGCGAGCCCGGCGAAGCCGAGCGAGACGAAACGTCCCACGTCACGAGTCCGGCCCATCGCGTTTCGTCTCAGGCGACTTCGTCGTCTTCGCTCAACGACCGAAGCATCCGCCCCCCGGTCGTTGAGCGAGGCCCGCGAAGCGGCCCGAGACGAAACGCACCCGTCCCGATCGGTCGCAAGCTCGGACAATCACCAGCCCTGCGGACATGTACTGCATGAAAACGTCCGCGAGAAGGGTCTGCCCACATGAATGACACCGAACTGGCCGCGCTCCTGCAAGACGCCGCGCCGCAGGTCACGACGCCTGCCGACCTCGATGCTCACAGCACTCGAATCCTGCGAGAGGCCAGAGGTCGCCGGGGTCGTGGCATGCGCTGGCTGGTCGGGGCGGTCGCGGGCATCGTGGCCATCGGCGGCGGTTCGATCGCGATGGCAGGCGGCGGAAACGAGACGCCGTGGGGATGGGTCGCCGACAACGTCTTCACCGTCGAGAGCACCGATGGCTCGGCATGTTTCCAGGGCTTCCTGGTCAAGTGGGAAGGGGTGACCGAAGACGATCCCCTCGTGCAGGACGCGAAGTCGATCGTCGGATCGATGGACCTCGACGCCCTCGACCTCACAGCTGCAGAGGCCGAGGTGCGAGACGACTACGCGAATGCCGTCGACGAAGACGGTGACCCGAGACCGATCGACGCCAGCGACACCGAGATCACGCGCGACGCCGTCAACCGCGTCGTCGCCGAGACGCTGTTCGCTGAGCTCGAGGCCCGCGGGCATGAGATGACGCCCGGTCATGAAGTGAGCCTCTACGCGCAGTCGACGGAGTGCCGGTGATGGGCGGCGGCGACGCAGCGGCTCGATTCGAGGCCCTCATACGACGGAACGGCGAGGACCTGTCACGATACTTTCAGCGCAGGCTCGTGAACCCGGCCGACGCCGCTGAGGCCTACGGCGAGTTGCTTCTGACCGCGTGGAAGATCCGACGCAGGATGCCGGTCGACGAGCTCGACGCGCGGATGTGGCTGTTCGTCACCGCGCGGAACGTGCTGCTGAACTCGCGCCGCTCGCTCGCCCGTCGATCAGCGGCCGCGCAGCGATTCGTCGACGACGCGCGGGCCACGCCACCAGCGCCCGACAACGCCGACCTGTCTGCGGAGGTCAGAGAAGCGATCGAGTCGCTCAGCCCCGATGACGCAGAACTCGTGCGGCTCGTCTACTGGGACGGCTTGCGTTCGCATGAAGCGGCGGCCGTGCTGCGGATCAACCCGTCGACTGCCCGATCTCGCCTGTCGAGCGCAAAACGTCAGATCCGCGCGAGGCTCGAAGCGACCTCCAAGGCGTCGACCTGAGTCATGCGGTCCGGCGTCTGTGCCGGCTCCACAGCGCGGTGAATCTGCGCTCATCACAGGGCCGTGTCCACGACCATCGGCGACTCCGATCGGTGTGTAGATGCCTGTGCGCGCCTGTGGATGACGAGCGGCGCGAGCACCGCGAAAGCGACGGCGAGAGCGGCCACGCCGACCATCGAACCGCGCAGCCCAGCGAACGTCGAGAGCAGCCCGACATAGACCGGCCCGAGGATGAATCCGAGGTACGACATCGCTGTGACGGCTGAGGTGGCCCGCCCACGTTGAGAGGCGGGGATGTCGCGCGTCGCCTGGCTGAGCAGGGTCGGGTAGAGCACGGCGGTGCCGATCGCCGCCACGGCGAGGCCGGCGATGGCCATCGGCACGTCGGTCGCGATGCTGACCAGCAGCGTGCCGGCGGTCGCGAGACCTGCGCCCCCGATCAGCAGTGCGGATGCCGGGATGCGGGGCAGCGCGCCGACGGCGAATCGGGTCGCCGCGGCGAACAGCGCGAAGGTGGCCGGTGCGAAGGCCGTCACAGCGGGTGGCGCACCCAGCACGTCGCCGACGAAGATCGCGCTCCAGCTCTGATGCGCGTTCTCGATCGCGAACCCCAGCGCGCCCACCAGCCCTACGCCCGCGAACGGGACCCACCACAGTCGTGTCGAGGAAACGCTGCGGATGCTGTCGACGGATGCGCGTCTCGCCGAGCGATCACCGACCGCGAACACGACGATGCCGGCGATGGCCAGTGCGCTGCCTGCCGCGATGAACACCGTCTCGGGGCCCGCTCCGAACGCACGCAAGGCTCCTGCGCCGGCGCTGCCGAGCACGACGAACGACGAGAACACTCCGTGGGCGATGGTAATGACCCGACGTCCGGATCGCTGCTCGTCGAGCCCCGCCTGTGCATTGATCGCCACGTCGGCCGCGCCCGATGTCGCACCGACGAGCGCCATCCCCACGATCAGGCCCACAAGGTCATGTGCGACTGTCGCGATGACCACGCCGGACAGCGCCAGGGCGATCAGCAGCGCACCTCCGATGCGGCTCCCGAATCGGTCGACGGCTCGCCCGATCAGCATCATCGCCGGCAACGCACCCGCGCCGACGAAGAGAAGCGCGATGCCGAGCTCGCTTCCGTCGACGCCCGCGGTGTCGCGCAGAGCAGGCAGCGCCGCACCCCAGGTGCCCCAGAACAGGCCGTAGGCCGCGAACCCCACATACGCCGCAATCGCTCCTCGCATCTGTGTAACGATACACAAGTACACTGAGGGTGTGAAGACAGATCACGTGACGATGCGCCAGGTGGCGGCCGAGGCCGGCGTCGGCGTGATGACCGTGAGCTACACCTACACACGGCCCGACCGCGTCGCGCCGGCCACGAGAGATCGGGTGCGCGAAGCGGCAGCGCGCCTGGGCTATCGCGGCCCCGATCCCACGGCGAGGTCGCTTCGTCGCGGAAAGACCGGCACCCTGGGAGTGGTCTTCGGGGAGCACCTCACCTATGCATTCGAAGACGCGCAGGCCGCGAGGTTCTTGGCAGGAGTGTCGAGCGTCTGCGTCGACCAGAAGCTCGGCCTCACTCTGATCCCCACCACGGGCGAGCCTGCCGACATCGACCGCGTGAGCGAGTCGGCCGTCGACGGGTTTGTGATCTGGACGACCACCGACGACGACCCCGTGCTCGATGCGGTGGCAGCGACCGGCAGACCCGCAGCAGTGCAGGGCGGACCCGCTCGACCGGGCATCACCGTGGTGAGCGCCGACGATGAGGCGGCCGCGTACGCCATCGCCGCGCACATGCTTCAGCACGCTCAGGCTCCGCTCGTGTTGTCGCAGCCGACGGATGCCGAGCGTGTGGCCCGGCTGGTTCAGGGGCCTGATCCCGAGGTGCCCTTTCCGGTCACCCGCAACCGCCTCGCGGGCTATCGGCGCGCATTCCTCGATGCCGGTCGTGACTGGACAGATGCGCCGGTCGCGATCGTGAGCCGCAACACCCGTGAAGAGGCCAGAGCCGCGATCACTGCCGCACTCGAGCAGCTTCGGCCCGACGTCATCATCGCGATGAGCGACCAGCTCGCCGCGGGCGCGCTCGATGTTCTGGATGAGTCGGCCAGGGTCAGTGGCTGGGACGACGGCGATCTCGCGAGCAGCCTCGGCTTCTGCAGCATCCGCCAATCGCTGTTCGATCAGGGGGCTGCGTGCGCCCGCATCGCTGCAGGGCTCGAGACCGATGCCGAGCCTGCCGCGTGGGAGCTGATCGTTCGCTGACGCGCTGAGTCGGGCGCGAAGGAGGGCACCGAGTCATCGGTAGCCTGTTCAGGTGCCTCGTCCCCGAAGTGAAGCCGCGCGCCAGTCCGTGCTCGAGGCGATGCGCGCCGCCGTCGTGGCCGGTGAGTATGAGGCCGCGACGATCGAGGGACTCGCGGAATCCGCGGGAGTCTCGAAGCAGACGATCTACCGCTGGTGGCCGTCGAAGGCGGCGATCCTCGGCGAGGCGCTGCTCGAAGGCGAGGTGCCCCTCGCAGATGCCTCGGTCGCGACGAGCGACGACATCCGCGCCGACCTGCACTCCTGGTTCTCGGCGATGTCTGCAGGCCTTGCGAGGCCCGAGGGCGTGGCGC
This sequence comes from Microbacterium hydrocarbonoxydans, assembly GCF_904831005.1. Taxonomy (NCBI): domain Bacteria; kingdom Bacillati; phylum Actinomycetota; class Actinomycetes; order Micrococcales; family Microbacteriaceae; genus Microbacterium; species Microbacterium hydrocarbonoxydans. The sequence goes on from NZ_LR882982.1 coordinate 40,370, forward strand.
TCGCCCGGGCACTGATCGCGGTGACCGCCACCGACCACGAACTCGGACTCGCGCTCAACGAGCGCCTCGCCTCGCCTATTCGGTCGTGGGTCGCTGAGCGGATCGCGCGCGGACAGGTCGACGGGCAGGTGCGGGCAGATGTGGATGCCGATGCGATCGCCGACCAGCTGATCGCCATGGCGTCGTATGCGGCGCTGATCGGCCAGCCCTTGAGTGCAGAGCGGGTGGAAGAGACGGTGACGCGGCTGCTGCGAGGGATTGCGCGGTAGGTAGCGCGCTCCGGTATTCGAACTCGAACAACTTTCCCCGCACGGCTCCCCGTCGCTAGGCTCGCGGCATGTACTCCTTCCGGGTGCCGATCTTGCTCGATGGCGGCAAGCCTGACACGAGTGAGGATGAGCTTGTGCTCGCAGACTCACCGGAAGAGCGGATCTGGTTGCAGGGCCCGGCGCCACTCAAAGAAGCATCGCGCATCACGTTTCGGGGATCGGGGTATCCCTCCCCCGAGGCGGCAGAACGAAGAGGCGCGGAACTCTGCTTTACGCTTCGTCTCACGGCGTTGCGCGCGGGTGTGGGGATCGACTTCATGGAACGTCAGTCCTTCCCTAGTCTCAGCCCATACGCATTGGACGCTGTGAACGCTGTCGTGCCGGAGAATGTCCGCGCAATCAATGAGAGGGCCGGCGTGCATGTGCACAAGACGGAAGAGCAACTTGTCACGTTCCAGGTGCATGCCGTTGGGCAAGTGAGAACTTCCGAAACCAGTTTCAAAGGGCACTTCGTCGAAGCCCTTCGGGATGGCGTTCCGAATCAACGTGCCCGCCTTGCATTCGACCTCTTCAACCAAAGCGGTCGCGCACACGGGACCGATTCCCGCCTGCTGACACTTGTTTCTGCCGTCGAAGCTCTGGTGGTTCCGCAGAAGGTGCCCAGACAGGAGCAAGAACTCATCGCGAACCTCGCTCGACAGGTAGAGGCCTCCAGTCTCGTCGAGGATCCCGCGAGGCGAGCGGCATTGGCGAATAGAGTTCGCGCGCTTCGCCGGGAGTCGATCCGATCGGCAGCGCTACGCCTGGTCCAGAGGTTGGAGCCCCGTGAGTACGCAGGGATGGCACCGACGACATTCTTCGATCGTGTCTACGAGCTTCGTAGCAGGTTGTCACACGGTGATTCCCCTTCGTGGCGAGAGGTGGGTGATGTGAGCGGTGAATTCGCGCATCTCACCCGTGACCTCATCGACCTTGAGTTCACCTCCCCGGAACCGAATGTGTGAGTGAGCTGATGACGTTCGCTGACATCACCGCCGTTCCCGTGGCGACCGAACGCAAGGCCGCCTACCTCGACTTTTCGAAGCGGATGGCAGACGTCTATCGCGATCATGGTGCGATCAGCGTCGTCGACTATTGGCAGTCGGGCGGGCCAGCCGACCCGGCTGACTTTCACGCAGACGGGGCGTCGTACGAACCAGGCGAGCTGAAGAGCATCGCAGGCCTCGTCGGAGCGAGCACTCAGGAGTCGGTCGTGGTGACGGTGACGACTTGGCCGTCGCGCGAGGTGCGTGACCGAGGGACTGCTGCCGTCACGCAGGATCCGCGCGTGACCGAGACTCTTGATGAAGAGCCCGTGTTCGACGGAGGTCGCGTGGTCGGAGACAGCTTCGAGATCGCGATGAGCATTCAGCGCGACGAGTGACACCGCTCAGTTCGGGGTGCAGTGGGCGACCATCGCGTCAGTTGCCGTGCGCAGCTGAGCCGATGCCGCATCCATGCCGCTGACGTCACCCGCGACAGCCTTCTCACCCGCGGTGGCGAAGGCGTCGATGCTCGCCGTCCACTCGTCGCGGAGGGTGACGAACTCCGCCGGACCGTCGATGCCGCGGATCTTCTCGGCCACCGCTCTGACCTCGCCGAGTGCCGCCTGTGCAGCCTCGGGAGTAGGTGAGCTGAAGCTCTCGAGCACACCCGACACCTGCACGGCCTGGGCCGCGACCTGACCGCAGGCGGCGACGGTCGACGCCTGCGAGCATCCGGAGAGGAGCAGGATGCCGACGGCGAGCGACGCGAGCGCGGGGAGCTTCTTCATGCCTGTCAGGGTAGCGAGGGGAGATGTGAGGTCTACTGCGAGCCCCAGACGACGCCCACGAAGGTGACGGGCTTGCCCGCGGCTTCTGCGTAGGCGATCTCTCGCAGGGTGGACTCGCCGAAGTGCTCGCCTCGGTTCACGACTTCGACGCGGTCAGCCAGGTCGATCCTGCGCAGGTGCAGCTCGCCGAGCGCGGTCTTCTGTTCGTCGGTGATCGGGGTGTCGATCTCGGTCGGCATGAGGACGATGAATCCGGCGAGGGTCAGCATCCGGCTCAGCGCGCGCATGTCGTCGGCGTATCGCATGGAGCCGCAGATGCAGACGATCTCGGGGCGGGTGGGCATGGCTTCAGTCTCGCATCCGCTTCGCGACCGGGCTCTCTGAACCCACGGCGGATGCAGCGGTCTAGGCTCGCCTCATGAGCGAGCCCAGCGCCGAGCCCTCCCTGATTCAGCAGCGTCTGGCATTGCAGCGCCGCAAGAACTTCGCGCTCTACACGATCGTGTTCTCGACGGTGCTGCTCGCGGGATGGGCCGTTGCGATCGCGCTCGATCCGAGCGCGGTGTACCGCTGGATCAGCCTGGTCGTCTTCGGCGCTGGAGTGGGGGTCGGGATCTTCGAGCTGCGCAAGGCACGTCGAGCGATTGGGGAGTTCGAAGGCCGGCACGGTCGCCGTGCCGGCCTCCAAGACTGAGGTGCTTACTGCACCGACCAGCCACCGTCGGATGGCGAGGGCGGACGTCTGCGGCTAAGCGGAGCGCCGCGGGAGCCGATACGACTCCGTCAGTTGCCAGCCACGATCAAACCTTCTGAACGTCGTTCGAGTCGTCCGGTGCTCAGCCCAGTGTCCAGGGCCTCGCTCAGGCGATCGCCAATTCCCGATGTCACGCGCTTTCCGCCGAAGAGGCCGAGCGACTCACGCTTGACCTCCTCATCGGTCATCCCGCCACTCAGGTCGGCAACAACCGCCATAGCATTCGCGATCTCAACGAGAGGGACATGCTCGAGAGGCCGAACCGACCCGTTGGCGGGACGACGGACGTCCCTCCACATGCGTGCATCGACATCTCGTGGCCACAGGACTGTCCGGTCGTTCGACCGAACGAATTCTGACGGGACACAACGGAGTATTGCCTCTGCACGAGAAGCATGGACCTTGCTCAGACCGAAGGCGCCGGCCACGAGCTTCACTAGGCGCATTCGGTGAATAGGGCCCTCATGCGTGATTACCTCCTGCACAAGGTCTCGTACTCGCTGAGCCGCGGCTGGCGATGGCAGAGAATCGAGAACGGCGATGCCGCCCGCGGTTCGCGACGACCACTCCGAGAAGCCACGGATTCGCGGATGCTGCAGATCTGCAACCACAGGGGCCGGTGCCGATTGCGCTAGGGGGCCGGGCTCGGACATTGCCGCGCGCGATTCTGGCTCGTCCGGAGCGCTCGTCTCGGAGGCGACCGATGCCACGGCTGCGAGACCTCCGACGTCGGGCGAAGACGTCTGTACCATTGCTTCTTTGTCGGCACGACGCGCAGCAGCTGTCGCCTCCGTTACGGCGGAACTGATGCGATCGATTGTTGCATCCCGTTGCTGCAGCCACTCGGGAAGCCACACGCGCTCCACGCCCGGCCAGTGCATGAGGCCCTTCAGGACATCTGTGGGCAGCGCATCGCGGTCGGCCACAGTACGCCGCTCGCGCCACGTCGGGCCGTCGAGCAGAACGGCGAGCGCCGGTTGTTCAGGATCGTCTGTTGCCGAGACTGCGATGTCGACGCGGAAATCAGAAAGACCGATGTCCGTCTGCACCACGTGTCCTCGGTCACGAAGCGCTGTGGCGATCTCTTCTCGATGGCGATCGACGAATCCGGACCGGGCTACCTCGTCTGCATTCTCATCGATACCGTCAGCAGCAAGCTGCAGATATGAGCGCAGATGCTTGATACCCACGGATGACGTTTGTTCGGCTCGTAGGTCTGACGGATCGAAGCTGGCGAACAGAACCACTTCTCGACGTGCACGCGTGATGGCGACGTTGAGACGGCGTTCTCCACCCGCACGCGAGAGCGGCCCGAAGTTGAGTGGCAGGTCACCACGCTCGTTCGCGCTGAAGGCCACGGAGAAGAGGATCGTGTCGCGCTCGTCTCCCTGCACGTTTTCCAGGTTCTTCACGAAAAGTCCGTCGCGCTGGTCGAGAGCGGCGGCGATTCGGTCGTCCGACTCGTCGCGCAGAAGCGATTCGATAAGTGAGCGTTGTTGCGCATTGAACGTCACGACTCCGAGCGACGGAGGCGTGTCGGACGCGGCGAAGCGCCGGGCGATGTCTCCGACGATGGCACGGGCTTCGACGATGTTGGTGCGAAGATCCCGTCCTCGTCCGCTTCTGTTGAAGTGACCGTCGACCCTGACGAGCGAAACTCCGTGACCGGATACCGATGGTCGTGAAGAGGACCTCGTCGGCCAGGGTGCAGGGAAAGACGCGAGTCGGCCGTCGTAGTACTTGTGATTGCTGAACGCGATCAGCGCCTCGTCCTGACTCCGGTAGTGCCAGGACAACCAGCGTCTGGGCACCTGCGCTTGGACACACTCGCTCAGGATGGATTCCTCATCGGCGATCGCGGTGCTGTCCGTGGTCACCACCTCATCGGAGTCGGTGACCACATCGGCGAAGCTGGTCGGTGGCATCTGTTTGCTGTCGCCCACCACCACCACCGAGTTCGATCGCCCCATCGCGCCGATCGCATCAGGAACTCTGATCTGCGACGCCTCATCGAAGACGACGATGTCGAACAGGTCGCCGGTTGCCGGGAAGAAGCGTGAGACGGATTCGGGACTCGCCAGCACGCATGGGGTGATCTGCGTGATCAGATCTGCATAGCCATCCATCAGTCCGCGCACTGAGAGCCCCCCGCGCTGGCGCCCGATCTGGCGTTTGAGTTCGCCGAGGCGCCCGCCGCTGTATGCTGCGTCGATCTTCCTCCGGCCGAGTATTTCGGCGGGAATCCAACGTGGAAGCTCGGCTCGGATCGCGGCTGTGCTTGAGGTGAATCTTTCGACGGATCGGCCGTGAGCCTGAGGGTCGAACATCTCGAGGCCCTGCGCATTCTCGCGCTCCACCAACGATGAGGCCGCCACGCCTTTGTCGAAGGCGATCGACGCATCGTCTGCCAGCACGCGTCCCGAGATGAGTGCTGCGTGTGCGTCTGAGAGTCCATAGCTTCGCAGAGGCTCGAGCGCCCGAGCGAACGCCACCCATCTCTGCAGGGACGTGGGAGTAGGGGTGTCGAGTGCCCGCGAACCGCGAGTTGCTCCCCACGCATCGACCACGGCGCGCGGCGAGGCCCAACTCTTCAACACCCCGGCTCCGATCTTCGGCGAAGCCATCACTTCGAGTGAACGCCAAGCTGTCCCGAGCTTTGCGAGCGCGCCGGAAAGCGCCGGATCCGCAGGCGAGGTGCGATAGGTCTCTCGCAGAATCGTTGCGTCCAGATCGTGAGGTCGCAACTCGAGAGCCCCGCTGAGCCAGACGAGCCAATCGAGCTGCGACGCGGCGCGCGCCGCGTCGGTCGCATCGAACGGGTTCCAACCCGCACCGACCACGGAGACGGGGAGCGAGAGGAGTCCGTTGCGCAGAGCAGCCGCCGACGCCGCTGTCGCTTCCACCTGTCCGGTCAACTGCGCGATGGATTTCGGAGGCACGCTCTTCAGAGGCACCAACAGGCTGTCGCCGAACATCTCGAGCGCCGATCGTTGACGCTTGCGTCGGCCGAAGAACCCAGAGGCATCGGCAGCCTGAGCTGCTATGTGAACGGCACCGGGCGCCGGGTTCGCGCTCAGCGCGTGGAGGCTCACGGTGTTCGTCCACTGCGGTGATGCGGCCGTGAGCGTTCGAAGGTGCTGCTGAAGAGCGCTGAGTTCACCGGACCGGACGCGGGGGAGCAGCTGATCGAGGGACTCAAGAGAGAAGCGTGGAGCTCCCGCGAGCTGTGACCAGCGTTCGATGAACTCAGGCGAGGTACTGTGCGAGAGTGCCGGCGACTCGCCGGTCGTGACGACGAGGTCTCCGATCGCCTGGTCGAAGTCCATCGCTGCTCGATGCAGGGCCCCGATGTCCGACGGGTCGTGAGATGTGACGTCGACGAAACCCCAGCCGTTGAGCTCCGCTGGTCGGACAAGGTCGGCAGTGTCCGGCAGGCGTCTCAGCGTCGCGCGGACGAAGTCGATCTGCGTGGTGGAACTCGTCGAGACGAAAGCGGTCGGGATGTCGAGCGTAGGAGCATCGGGCTCGAACGCCAGGAGGCGATCCCTCGATGTGTAGAACGACATGCCCGCGGTGTTGCTCTCGTGGAGGCGGTCAGCGTACCGGCGCAGAGTGTTCCGGCTCGATACGGCGTTCTCGTTCTGTGCGCTGAGGGCGGCGCCGTCCGGGCGGGCGGTCGTTTCGAGTGCCTCTTTCAACTGCGCACGGACTGCGTTCGGGCGAGCGCCCTTGTCATGGAGATCGAGCGAGAACGGCCCCAGTCCGACGGCATCGAGGCGCTGCTTCACGACGTCCAGTGCCGCGCGCTTCTCAGCGACGAAAAGCACTCTCTTGCCGTTGACGATCGCATGAGCGAGAAGGTTCGTGATGGTCTGTGACTTCCCTGTGCCGGGAGGGCCTTCGAGTACGAACGTCCGGTCAGCGACCGCTTCCGAGACCGCATCGAGTTGCGAGGAGTCCGCCGGCACAGGCAAGGACGTGCCGAGGGCATCCAGATCCACTGAGGTCGGCGACGGTGATGGGTCCTCAAACGATGCCGTCGGCGTATGAACGAGATGCTTGACGAGCGGGTTCGACGTGAAGGTCTCCCAGCTCTCGTCGAGGTCCTTCCACAGCCGGTACTTGCTGAACTGAAGGATCGACAGGTCTGCGGAGTCCTCTACGGTGAACGGCAAACGCGCTTCCGCCAGAGCCTGCCGCGCAGCCGCGAATGCAGCTGCGAGATTGATGCCGGCTTCATCCTTCACCGGGTTCTCGAGACCGGGGATGCGGATGCCGTGAGTCACCCGCAGCTTCTCGAGCAGGCAGTAGTTCGGTGTGGATTCACCCGTGTCGTCCACGCGCATACGGAACACAGAGCCGCGGCCCGCGGGCTCGAGAGTCACAGGCAGGAGGATGAGCGGCGACCTGAGGTCGCGATCGTTGAATCGCCAGCGCAGCATTCCGAACGCGACGTAGAGATTGTTCGCGCCTGTTTCCTCGGCGATGGTGCGCGCCTTGTATGCCAGGGCGCGAAGTCGCGCGGTGTAGGCCCCCTCGGTGATGTCGACATAGGCGGACTTCCGGGACATGAGCAAGTCCGAGCGGACAGCTTCAGGCAGGTCGCGTCCGAACTGAACACCGCGGGTCTTGTCGACATCGGGGATTCGATCGCTGGGAAGGAGTGTGATCGGGGACCCGCTGTTGATCAGATCCTCGAATGTGGCTAGAGCTGGCTGCGGCACGGCGATGGAGTGACCCGCTGACGGCGTGTAGTTGATGAGGCGATTGCGCAGGCTCAGGTCGAGCAGGGAGTTCTTCCACGAGCTCACGCGCGCAGGCAGCCTGCGCGCGTCATCACCGGCGAGATCCGTGGCGGAGGGGTTGTACTGCAATGGATCCGGAGCTGCGGCCGCGCGGTACTCGTGCACCGTGACTTCGCCGTTCGAGCCGATCGAGCGACTCGGCAGGGGATAGATAGCTGCTTGTCGAGCCTGTAAGACATCGGTCACGCCGATGACCCGAGTGGGGTCCACTTTGCCGTCGGTGAATGGCTGTCGTCGGGCGGCCCCGAACGGCGCGGATTCCGCCCCTCCGGTCATCTTCGTCGTTTCCACGAGCCCGATCTTGCCGAGTCCGACGAGGTTGATCGCCTCGCTGGCCTCTGCCTGCGCAGGTGCGTCCAGGCTCGACCATTCCCTCCAGTATCCGAGGAAGATGTGACCTTCAAGAAGCCACAGGGTCGAGTTGATCCCGGCTTCCTCCAGGGCCGCGGCCAGGGTCAACGTCGTATCCATGCAGGTGCCAAGGCGCCCCTCGAGCACTTCGGCCGGAGTGCGCACTTTCTGCCCCGTGAGTCCCCAGCTCGCTGGCGGCTCCGCGTAACGGATGTCTCGCGCGCGTGCGGCGTCGTAGATCGCTTCGACCATCGAGTCGACTCGATCAGGATCGCCCTGCTGATACCCGTCGAGTGCCGACGAACCCGTCCGGTTGCCCAGAAGCGTCGATGCCTCGACAAGAAGAGCGCTGATGGCTGATGACTGAGGCTGGATGAATGCGGCGAGCAACTCGAGACTCAGCGGCATCGGCTTGGCCATCCACTGATTCGCGGCCAGTAGTTGAACGTCCGAGCGTTGGCTCGCGATCTCGTCACCGTTCGCGTCCCTCAACGTCGCTGTAACCGTGCCGGGCATGGGCGACTCGACCGCGAGCATGCGACCTGGATCCAGCCGCAGATCGACGTTACGAAGAGTCGTGTCATGGTCTCCGTCGAGGTCGACGATCAGAACGCGGGGGTCTCCCAGCGATCCCAACTGACAGTCGACCTCGACCTCCACGGACGCGCCTCGCAGCTCGGGGCCTCGGTAGGAGATCGTAAGCTGCGGCACGACCGAGATGCCCGTTCGCGCGACAGCGAAACTCAACGGACTGAGCACAGAAGCGTCGAGCGAGGCAGCGGATCCCGATTCGTCGATGAGCGTCGGAGACTCGAAGGCTTCCCGGGCCGCGGGAGAGGCGGTCGGCTCATTTGGTTCCTGGTGCGTGGATTCGGTCGACGTGTTCAGCGCTGTTAGGACCTCCGACTTCAGGAGTCCGATCGCGTCGGCGTCTTCGTCGGCAGCAATCGCTCGCAAGAGGATCTCGGTCGAATCAAGAGCCCGGAAAGTCTGGGCGACTGTGAACTCTTCACTGTGCGCCCACTTGTTGCGGACGTCGCGGAGCTCACTCGCACAGTTGCTCGCCTGCCTGTCGATGAGGTCAGTGAAGGGGAAACCCAGCGTCCCGAGCCGCTCCGTCAGGACGCGAAGTTGCAGTGAAAGATCACGGGGGTTGTAGCGGTCCACCCGCCGGCCGGCCTGCCGGTCCTTCGCCGCGAGGATCTGTGTCCAATCCGACACCTCCGGGGCGACCTCGGCGAGACGTCGAGTCACGAACGGGACCAGCGCTCGGGCGGCAGCGGTCAACGCCTGCTCGACATACGCGGCCGGACTGAAGTCGCTCATTGACCCTCTATTCATCCGCCGACGCCCTCGGTTGGCCGTCATCCCTCACTGAGCATATGAGCTGAGGCGAATACGCACCCGTTTTCGGCGGTCGGGTGCGGAGACTGCAGGGCTCAGTGAACCCAGCCGTAGCCCATGCTGCCGGTTTCATGCATCCATTTGTGCCCGCAAAAGTTGCAGAGGTAGTTGGCCTCGTCCGCTGAGCCGAGGATCGAACCAACCTGGCGGGAGTGGAGCGGGACCAGATGTGGGTGCGGTGGTGTGTCACGCCCCGCAGTCTTCAGCTTCATGCAGTCCTCGCACATGCTCATGGCGGGAGTGTAGTGCCAAGGCGGACTGATGATCTCCGAACTTTAAAGGAACGCCCCTGCCGTTCGGGTCGGCAGGGGCGAGTCATCGGGGTGCTTACTGCACCGACCATCCTCCATCGGATGCCAGCACGGCACCGTTGATGTTCACGGCGTCGTCCGACAGCAGGAACGTGATCGACGCGGCGAGGTGCTCGGCGGTCGCCACCGTCGGGATCGACTGCTGGAACGGGGCCAGGCGACCGGAACCGTACTCCGACATGTTCGGGGGCATCGGGATGCCGGTGGCGACGCCGCCCGGAGCGACGGAGTTCACGCGGATGCCCTTCGGCCCGTACATGAACGCCGCGGACTTCGTGACGCCGATGATGCCGTGCTTACTGGCCGTGTAGGCGTTGCCCGACGTCTCGTTTTGAGGCCGATACGCTCGAAGCCCCTACGCGTCAGCGACACCACCGCTGCCGTCACTAGGAGCCACTATCGAAGAGGGCAGTTCAAAGATCTCAGCGTAAGCATTAGCGCTCGCGGCGATTTCGGCAGGAGCGGTAAAAGCGGCGACCGCGATGAGGATTTTCCCTGCGAGATCAGCGAGACGCTGGAGCACGGGGGTGGTGCTCTCACCGAAACGGTCAGCATTTTGAACCCGGTGACGCACGTATACGCCGACCAGGGCGTCGGCCTGATCCTTCAACCCGTCGGCCCCGTGCACCTTGTACAGGTTCACGGCATCGACGATGCTCTGTGCGTGTCGCCGGATCTCCTCGCGGAACTCGGGTCGGAAGTTGTCGTCCTCCGCGAGCTCGTCGATGATCTCTGTCGCAAGGCGTCGGACATCCGAAAGAGTTTCCCTGGAAACAGCGACTTCAGCGCGGCGAAGCGCGAGAATGTGGCTGCACGTCTCGAGGCTCTCGACGACTTCGGGAGTCACGTGATCAAGCACACCGCGCACACTCTGGCCTTGCTGACCAAAAAGCGTGAGTGCTGATTCCACCCGGGCTATGTGGCGGAGCAAGATGTCTGCTGGTAGGGGCGGACTCTCAAGCGAAGCGACGTCCCTTCGCACCGCAACGGGCATGGACATGATCTCTGCCACGGCGGCAAAATATGAAGCATCATCGTTGTCGGCGATAGCGAGGTAGTTTCGGAGCAGCGAGCCGACGCGTACTGGATTCTGCTGGGTCGACTTGACGTTGGCGCGCTCACATTCTTTGAAGAGCAAGGCCAATCGGCCGGCCGGTGTCGTCAGCAAGTCATGACCAGTCACTGCGACACCATACCGTCATTCGGGGCCGCCTCACGGTTGCTCGATGTTGTTGCGATATCAGAGTCTCATTACTGCACGGACCACCCGCCGTCGGATGCCAGCACTGCACCGTTGATGTTCACGGCGTCGTCCGACAGCAGGAACGTGATCGATGCGGCGAGGTGCTCGGCGGTCGCGACCGTCGGGATCGACTGCTGGAACGGGGCGAGCCGACCGGAGCCGTACTCCGACATGTTTGGGGGCATCGGGATGCCGGTGGCGACGCCGCCCGGAGCAACGGAGTTCACGCGGATGCCCTTCGGCCCGTACATGAATGCCGCCGACTTCGTGACGCCGATGATGCCGTGCTTGCTGGCCGTGTAGGCGTTGCCCGACGAGTTGCCGCGCAGGCCCGCTTCGCTCGAGACATTGAGGACCGAGCCTCGGCCGGCCCTCTCCATGACCGGCAGCACCGCGCGCATGAGCTTGAACGGAGCGGTGAGGTTGATGGCGATGACGCGGTCCCAGACGGCATCCGTCGTCTCGCCTGCGGGGGAGAAGTCGTCGTTGATGCCGGCGACGTTCGCGAGGGCGTCGATGCGGTCGCCCGCGGCGGCGATGACGGCGTCGATCGCGTCCTGCTTGGTGAGGTCGCCGGCCACGGTGGTGATGTCGGCATTCGGCAGCTCTGCCTTCAGGGCGTCGAGCTTGTCGGCGGCGATGTCGGAGGCGATGACACGTCCGCCTTCGCGGGCGATGCGGGAAGCGGTGGCCTTACCTATTCCGGATGCTGCACCCGTGACGATCACGGTCTTGCCGACAAATCGTCCGGCGGTGGGCTTCTCGGTCCAACCCTCGGACTCGTCGGCCTCGGGGATCTCGCCGCCGTTGGCTGCACGCACGAGGTCATCGACGACCGACTGCGGCATGGCGCCCTGGCTCATCGCGACGAGCTGCTGCAACGGGAGTCCGAGCACGGGGGTGAGGAGCTCGGGGTCGGCGCCCGTCTGCTGGAAGAGTCCGCGGATGAGCGGCCCGCCGGTCGGGTCGTTCATCCAGTCGCCGATGGTGGAGTGTGCGGTGAGGGCCATGGTGGAGCTCCTTGAGGCTTGGGTTTCGCAACGGTGCGTCTACTTATGTGAAGTCTATATCGCGGACTTCGCCAACTTCTATCCGTCACCTTGTCGCATCGGTTTGCCGCTGCTCGTTCTGGTCTGGTCTGGAGGCCAGGCCAGGCGAGGCGCATGGGGTGATGTCATGGTTCGCCGGTACGGTGAGAATCGACACCTCGCAGACACAACCCAGTTAGCGCCGCGGCGCAGGAGATGAATCAGATGGCACCGACGACCAAAGAAGGACAGCGCGCGGAGCTGCACAAGATGATCTGGCGGATCGCGAACGACCTGCGAGGGTCCGTTGACGGCTGGGACTTCAAGAGCTACGTGCTCGGCATGCTGTTCTACCGGTTCATTTCGGAGAACCTGACGGCCTACCTGAACGCCCACGAGCACGAGGCCGGCGACGACTCCTTCGACTACGTGAAACTGTCGGACGACGAGGCGGAGTTCGTTCGTGCCGACGTGGTCGCCGAGAAGGGCTTCTTCGTCCTTCCGAGTGAGCTGTTCGTGAACGTCCGACGACGCGCGGCACAGGATGAGAACCTCAACGAGACGCTTGAACGGGTCTTCAAGAATGTGGAGGGCTCGGCGCTCGGCGCCGACAGCGAGGATGATCTGAAGGGTCTGTTCGATGACCTCGACGTCAACAGCAATAAGCTGGGCGCCACGGTTGCCCGTCGAAACGAGAAGCTGGTAAAGCTACTCGATGCCATCGGTGATCTGCCGCTTGGTCGCTTCGAGGACAACTCGATCGACCTGTTCGGCGATGCTTATGAGTACCTCATGCAGATGTACGCCGCCAACGCTGGCAAGTCCGGTGGCGAATACTACACGCCGCAGGAGGTATCGGAGCTGCTGGCCCGCATCACTGTGGTTGGCAAGACGCAGGTCAACAAGGTGTACGACCCAGCTGTCGGCTCGGGCTCCCTTCTGCTGAAGTTCGCCAAAGTGCTCGGCAAGGAGAACGTTCGCCAGGGCTTCTACGGCCAGGAAATTAACCTGACCACGTACAACCTGGCGCGGATCAACATGTTCCTGCACGACATCAACTACTCGGACTTCAACCTCGCACATGGCGACACGTTGATCGATCCCCAGCACTGGGACGACGAGCCGTTTGAGGCGATCGTCTCTAACCCGCCCTACTCGATCAAGTGGGATGGCGACGCCAACCCGCTGCTCATTAACGACGAAAGGTTTGCCCCCGCTGGCGTGCTGGCGCCGAAGTCGAAGGCAGACCTTGCCTTCACGATGCATATGCTCAGTTGGCTTGCGGTCAACGGCACCGCAGCCATCGTCGAGTTCCCCGGCGTGCTCTACCGCGGGGGAGCCGAGGCAAAGATCCGCCAGTATCTGATCGACAACAACTATGTCGAGGCCGTGATCCAGTTGCCAGCGGACCTCTTCTTCGGCACCACCATCGCGACCTGCATCTTGGTTCTCAAGAAATCCAAGAAGACCAATGATGTGCTGTTTATCAACGCAACGGCTCAGGTTAAGCGTGTAGGCAACAAGAACAAGCTCCTGCCGGACCATCAGAAAAACATCCTCAGCGCGTACGAGTTGCGTCGGGATGAAGACCACTTCGCGAAGGTCGTTAGCAACGAGGATATTGCTGCCAACGGGTACAACATCGCCGTCACGTCGTACGTCGAAGCCGAGGACACCCGCGAGGTCGTCGACATCGCCGCACTTAATGCGGAGATCGCTCAGATCGTGGCGCGTCAAGCTGAACTCCGGACCTCAATCGACGAGGTCGTCGCTGAGCTGGAAGCGGGGGGACATGCGATTGTCTGACCTCCTTTCCAAAGCTCCGGACGTCGCATCTGCTCAAGTCGAGGGCTTCCTCTCCGACCGCCCCCTCGGGTGGGGCAAGCACAAGCGCATCAAGGTGGGGAAAGTCATCCACAATTTCCACTGCCATGCCTGTGGCGATATCCGGCCGTTTGAATCGGGCGAGGAACTCTACTGCCTGGGGCTGAGCGACCAACAAGTCAGCATCGACGCAACGCTTCGGTGCATGGTATGCCGTGCCTCGGTTGAGGCGTGGTTCCTGGTGGCTTCCAAGGGGGACATCTACGGACGGGCACCGGAAGTGCGCGTTGAGCGCTACACGGAGAACCTTCGGGATCGCGCGGAACGCGTCGGCGTGGCACAGGGGCCATTTGCGGACCTCTTGAAACGCGCGCAGCTTGCTTACGAGAACGACCTTGGTGCCGGTGCCGTCATTTACCTTCGCAAGATCTTCGAGAAGGTCACATGGGAAGTGGCGGAGATCCTCGGCGTTGAAACGAAGAAGCACAACGGCAACCCCCGTCCCTTCGCGACCGTCCTTGAAGATGTCAATAGCATCCGCCGCATCATCCCGCAGCGCTTCTCAAGCGATGGCTATCAGCTGTTCCGAGAGCTCAGCGGCATCATCCATGGCGACTCGAGCGAAACGGAAGCGCTGCAGAAGTTCAAGCCGTGCCTCCAACTTGTGCTCGGCGTCGTTAACGAGGTCAACCAGGACAACGTGGTTGCCAAGGCGATCGAAGAGCTCGGCTGGAAGATCGACAGTATCGGCGTCCTCGCGGAGGGGATCGCGTCATGAGCCGCATTGACGAACTAATCGCTGATCTTGCGCCTCTAGGCGTGCGTCACGTTGAGTTGGCGGCGGTAGCCGGGTACTCACCCGCGAGAGTCGACGCATCCGAACTCGACGAGACCTCATTCGTCGGCGTCGACAATCTTGTGGCCAACAAGGGCGGCCGGGTCGATGCCAGCTACTTACCGAACACCGCGCGACTTACGGCCTATGAGCCCGGCGACATTCTGCTTGGCAATATCCGTCCGTACCTCAAGAAAGTGTGGCGAGCGACGTCAAGTGGTGGATGCAGTGGTGACGTACTAGCCGTCCGTATCCACTCGGATGCTCGGGGCGAACTTGACTCTGAGTTCCTCTACTACATCTTGTCATCCGACGCATTCTTCGCTTACAACATGCAGCACGCCAAGGGCGCGAAGATGCCTCGTGGCAGCAAGGCTGCGATTCTGAATTACCGAATTCCCGTGCCGCCTCTCGAGGTTCAGCAGGAGATCGTGGGAATATTGGATAAGTTCACTCAGCTGGAAGCGGAGCTGGAAGCGGAGCTGGAAGCCCGGCGCGCGCAGTACGACTACTACGCTGGCCGCTTGCTTGCGGTGGACGGCGATGTTCCGCGCGTGCGATTCGGCGACATTGCGACAATCGTTCGCGGTGCATCCCCACGTCCTATCCAACAGTTCCTGACCGACGACCCTGATGGTGCTGCGTGGATCAAGATCGGTGATGTACCGGCTGACGGCAAGTTCATCACGCGTACTGCTCAGCGCGTGACGGCCGCGGGTGCTTTGAAGTCACGTCGTGTGATGCCCGGCGACTTCGTGTTGTCCAACTCGATGAGCTTCGGGCGTCCATACATCTCGAAGATTGAGGGGTACATCCACGACGGCTGGCTCGCGATTAGCCAGTTCGAGGATTCTTACGTGGCGGACTATCTGTACTACCTGCTTCGCTCTGCGCCTCTGCAGGACGAGTTCAAACGGCGTGCAGGCGCAGGTACGGTTCAGAACCTGAACGCCGATATCGTTCGCTCGGTGGCGATCCCGCTCCCGCCCAAAGAAACGCAGGAGCGCATCGTCGCGCTACTGGACCGCTTCGACGCGCTATTGAATGACATTAACGTTGGTCTGCCGGCCGAGCTACGAGCGCGCCGTTCGCAGCTCGAGCACTACCGTGACCGCCTGCTGACGTTCAGGGAGTTGGCGGCATGAGTGGTGTGTCGATTGTTGACACAGTCGATCGCTGGGCAGAGATCTCAGACGATGGTCTGTACCGCTACCGCCTCGGTCGGCGTTGGGACGCGAGCCTGCCCGAGTGTGTCTTTATCATGCTGAATCCGTCGATTGCGGACGCGTCTCAGGATGACCCGACGATCCGTCGCTGCATCAGCTTCGCGAAGAGCCTCGGCTGCGGCTCATTGCTCGTGGGCAATCTCTACGCCTTTCGCGCAACGGATCCGCGTGACCTTTTCAGGGCGGGGGAGCCTACCGGCGGCGCGAGGAACGATGCAGCGCTTACCGAGCTCTTCGCCCGCGGCGCGACCACCGTCGCGGCATGGGGCGCGCATGCGAAGCCTGAGCGTGTCGCTGAGGTGTTGCACCTTCCCGGTGCTGATCGTCTCACCGCGCTTGCGACGACGAACACAGGCGCCCCTCGCCATCCTCTTTACGTGCCCGGGACTGCCACGCCTACTGCCTGGAGGATGGCCCTATGAGTGACGCACTGGCGCGCAAGTACGACCCAATTGCCATCTCTGCCGAGAGCACGGTCGTTGCGGAGTATGTTGCTGACCCAGCGAGCGCAACGGCGTATCAGTCTGAGGCAGACCTCGAGCGCGAGATGCTTCGGCTGCTTCAGAGCCAGGCGTATGAGTACCTCCCGATCGTCTCCGAGGTGGCGCTCGTCGCGAATCTCCGAACTCAGCTGGAGGCCCTCAACAGCTTTAGGTTCTCCGACGCAGAGTGGGAACGCTTCTTCACAACGAAGCTGGCCGGCCAGAACGAGGGCATTGTCGAGAAGACAGTCCGCATCCATGAAGATCACGTTCAGACGCTCACGCGCGACGACGGATCGACCAAGAACATCTCACTACTCGACAAGAAGAACATCCACAACAATCGCCTCCAGGTGATCAACCAGTACGAGGTCGCCCAGGGCGAGGGCGCTGGGAAGTATGCCAACCGCTATGACGTGACGGTGCTGGTGAACGGGCTGCCGATGGTGCACATCGAGCTCAAGCGCCGCGGCGTGGACATTCGGGAAGCCTTCAACCAGATCAACCGCTATCAGCGTGAGAGTTTCTGGTCAGGGTCGGGCCTGTTCGACTACGTCCAACTGTTCGTCATCAGCAACGGCACACTGACGAAGTACTACTCCAATTCGACTCGTTCGAAGCACCTCAAAGAGGCGTCGAGCAAGCAAACCAAGGGCAAGAAGACGAGCAATTCGTTCGAGTTCACGTCCTGGTGGGCGGACGCACAGAACAACCCGATCCAGGAGCTGACCGCCTTTACCAAGACGTTCTTCGCTAAGCACGCGCTGCTCAACATCCTGACGCGCTACTGCGTGCTCACAGCCGACCGGGATCTGCTGGTGATGCGCCCGTACCAGATCGTCGCGACCGAGCGGATTCTCCAGAAGATCGAGATCTCTACCAATTACCGGAAGCTCGGCACCATCGACGCTGGCGGCTACGTCTGGCACACCACCGGGTCAGGCAAGACGCTGACGTCATTCAAGGCAGCCCAACTGGCGTCCAAGCTGCCGGACGTCGCCAAGGTCCTGTTCGTTGTGGACCGCAAGGACCTCGACTACCAGACGATGCGAGAGTACGACCGGTTCGAAAAGGGTGCGGCCAACTCCAACGCTTCGACCGCGATTCTGAAGAAGCAACTCGAGGATCCGAACGCCCGGATCATCATTACGACCATCCAGAAACTCTCGACCTTCATCCGGGCCAATAAAGGTCACGAGGTCTTCTCGGGCCACGCCGTCATCATCTTCGACGAATGTCACCGATCGCAGTTCGGCGACATGCATGATGACATCACGCGCGCCTTCAAGCGATACAACCTGTTCGGTTTTACCGGCACGCCGATCTTTGCTGCAAATGCAGGAGCCGGCGGGAAGCCGACACTTCGAACCACGGCCCAGGCCTTCGGCTGCTTCCTGCACGGTGATCCGGCGAACTGCCCCCCGGAGCCGCACCAGATGGCGATCCACACCTACTCGATCGTCGATGCGATTACGGACAGGAACGTGCTTCCTTTCCGTATCGACTACATCAACACGGTGCGAGTCGGGAACCCGGACGACAAGCAGGTCTCGTCTATTGACCGCGAGAAGGCGCTACTCGATCAGCGTCGTATCAGCGAGATCGTGAAGTACACCCTCGAGCACTTCGACCAGAAGACCCGTCGGACGTCCGCATATGAACACGCGGTCGTGACGAACGTTGCTGAGTCCGTCCGCACACGAAAGCAAGTCGAGGCTGTCAAAGAGAAGAAGCGAGTCCGCGGCTTCAACGCGCTGTTCGCGACCGCGTCGATCGAGGCAGCGCAGACGTACTACCTCACGTTCAGGACGGCACAGGCAGAGCTCACCCCAGATCGACGCCTGCGAGTCGGCGTCATCTTCAGTTACGGTGCCAACGAAGCGACCGACGACGGCATCCTCGACGATGAAGCCTTCGACACTGATGCGCTCTCGGGAAGCAGCCGGGACTTCCTCGAATCGGCGATTCGCGACTACAACGCGATGTTCGGCACCAGCTACGACACGAGCGCGGACAAGTTCCAGAACTACTACAAGGACCTGTCGCAGCGGATGAAGAACCGCGAGATCGACCTGGTCATTGTCGTCAACATGTTCCTCACGGGCTTCGACGCCACCACGATGAACACTCTGTTCGTAGACAAAAACCTTCGCTCGCATGGTCTCATCCAGGCCTATTCACGCACCAACCGCATCCTGAACTCCGTCAAGACCTACGGCAACATCGTCACGTTCCGTGACCTAGAGGACGAGACCAATGCGGCGCTCGAGCTCTTCGGGAACAAGGATGCGCGTGGCGTCGTGCTGCTCAAGCCGTATGCCGACTACTACAGCGAATACGCCGAGAAGGTCATCGAGTTGCTCCAGCGGTTCCCGCTCGGTCAGCAGATCGTTGGCGAATCGTCCCAGAAGGCCTTCATTGCGCTGTTCGGGATGATCTTGCGGCTGCAGAACATCCTGACCTCGTTCGACGACTTTGCCGGCCAGGATCCGCTAACGGAACGCCAGAGCCAGGACTACCGGAGCGTCTACCTCGACCTGTACGCCGAGTTCCGCAAGGAACGCGAAGGCGACAAGGAGACGATCAACGACGACGTGGTCTTCGAGATCGAACTGGTCAAGCAGGTCGAGATCAACGTCGACTACATCCTCATGCTGGTGGAGAAGTATCGCGCGAGCTTCGGCGACGGGGAGAACAAGGAGATCCGCGCCCAGATCTCACGCGCGGTCGATGCGAGCCCGAGCCTGCGCTCGAAGCGCGACCTCGTCGAGGACTTTGTCGATTCGATATCTATCGATGGTGCTGTGGACGAACAGTGGCGAGCGTTCATCGCGGCCAAGCGTGAGGCAGAGCTTGAGTCGATTATCGCGGAGCAAAAGCTCAAGCCCGAGCCGACGCGCGCCTTCGTCGAGGCGGCGTTCCGCGACGGTCAGCTTCGAACAACTGGCACCGACATCACCCGAATTCTCCCGCCTGTGTCACGCTTCAATCGCTCGGCAGGTCACGGTGCAACCAAGAGGCGCGTCGTCGAAGCGCTAACGGGCTTCTTCGAACGATTCTCTGGGCTTGGAGCAGTGGATGGCGAATAGCGATAATAAAGCGACGCTCGTCAAGGTCGTCTACTTCGACGAAGAGTCCGTGTCTGACTTGCTCGACATTTCGGCCGGCGGGAAGGAGGCCCAGACGACCGAACGAGTCAAGGAACGCGCCACCGATATGCACGCTAGTGCGGACACCAAGTTGGCCGCGAAGTTCAACTGGCTCCCGTTCCTCGGCGGATCTGCGGAGGTTGGCGCTGGTGCAAGCGCCTCAAGCCTAGGCAGGAGCATCTTCAACAAGACGCTGTCGAACACCATCCTCACGGACTACTTGGCGAAGGCGATCGAGTTTCCCGCGGTTTTGAAGCTGGGGGGTCTGCGCTTGACCGCCCAGAAGGACTCAGCGGCGTACACGAAGATGTTCACGCCGTATGCGGCGCTGCTGAAGATGGATGACCTTCCGGTGGATCTCGCCCGGATGGATGAGGCGCTCGAGGCGGCAAAGGGCTACTACGAACTTGTCGGTGAAGATGCTGACGGCCATAAGAAGATTCTGCGGTTCAACATCCGAGCGTTCCGGAACAACTACGGACTTGTCGATCTCGGACGGATGGAACTCGTGTTTCACGGGCTGAGAGTCGGTCGCGCAGCGGAGTCGAGTCTCACCATGTCGGCGGAGATGTCGCCGACCGGCCCCGCGCCCATTACGGCTAAGGAGCTTCTTGAAGGGACGACTGACGAAGGCCACCCAGCGGGGCTGCTTGACGTATATGACGTCCTCCTCGCAGGGGTAGAGCATGTCGGGTGACATCAAGATCGTGGTCTACTACGGGCCGTTGTCGTGGTTCCAGGAACAAACGAAGAAGAAGCACTCCGAAGGCCTTCTAGAGTCGGTGTTCGCGCACGACGAGCTTCTGCGCGAACTTCGCGTTGTTATGCCTCCGCAGGACGGTGAGCGGCCCCGTAAGAATCCGCGCTGGAAGCGGCCAAAGCGATTGGTAGCGGAATCAGGTGACTACGCAAGCCTTCAGGAGCATGTGATCACGAATTTTCCTGGCCTCCTCCGAGCCCTAAACCCGAGGGAACTGCACCTGCACAACCCTCCCGCCCAGGTGCACGCTCATCTTAAAAGGACTTTCACCGGTGAGGGTATTTTCTCCCTAAGGACCTACGACTACCCTGCCGTCACCCGTGACACACTGGTGAAGTTCAATGACGGCTTTGAAGATCACTTGGTTGGGCAGCCTGGCGTCAGGGAGTCTCTGCTCTCCGCTCTCTACCCGCTTACTAGAGCGAACCATGAGAAGCCGATGGTCGTCATGTTCTACGGGCCGTCCGGTGTGGGCAAGACGGAGACGGCACAGTTTATCAACGGGCTGCTCGGCGGGACGCTTATGCGCAAGCAGTTTTCGATGTTCCACAATGATAAGTTCGCGTCCTATGTGTTCGGAGGCGGTCACGCGGAAGCATCTTTCGCTCGGGATCTGCTCGATCGGGAGTCTGGTGTGATCCTGATCGACGAGTTTGACAAGGCCAACTCCGTATTTCATAGTGCGTTCTACCAGCTTTTCGATGGTGGTGTCTTCGAGGACAAGAACTACCACGTAAAGATTGGCCGGTCCCTGATTATCTGTACTTCAAACTACGCGTCCGAGAAGGAGATCCGCGACGCGCTCGGCGACGCACTCTATTCCAGGTTCGACGCGTTGGTCGGGTTTAGGTCCCTCGCCAAAGAAGAAGTCATGACTATCATCGGAACTCTGGTCGATCGCCGGTTCACATCTCTAGAGGTCGATGAGAAGCAATCGATCGACGCAGAGTTCGTCAAACAGAAATTGCATCCGGTTGCGGGGAGTGTAGGGAACATTCGCAAGCTCGGCAAGCTAGCTGACGAGATCATCTCAAGGCTTCTCGTCCAGAACATGCTGTCTAATCTGTCATCCGCAAAATATCAGAGTGGCAGCGATGCCTAACTCCGCAGACACGGACACGGAGATGAAGGTAGTCAAGTGAGCAGAATCAGCGTTTCGCAGAAGACCGTTCTCGAGTCCCTCCTTGGCATGTCGAGCGGGCACGTCCTCGACTTCAGTAATGCCACGTTCGCCAACTTCTTCCGCGATTTGAGTATCGATATCTACGATGCCGAGCAATACCCAGGCTTCGGTGACTCAAAGGCCAATCGTCTCCGCGCCCTCTGGAAGAGTGGCCCGGATCAAGAAGTCGCGAGTGCGCTTCACGCCATGGCCGACTACATCGAGGCGAAGAACCTCGCCTCCGCTTCGGTTATCAACGTGAGTGAAGATCAGGTAGCCCTCGTGCGTTCCATCGCCCTCGACCTGCTTCCTCCTGCCCCTACATCGGCTGCTAGCTTCACAACCGAAGCGACCGTGAGGGCAAACAAGATTCAGATCGAAATCCACGAAGACATCTACGATCACATCCGCCCCTACCTCGCGACCGAAGACTACTTTCATGCCGTCGAGGAGGCCTACAAGGTCGTTCGTGAGGCGCTCCGCGACAAGTCCGGTAGTGAAAAGGCGACAGACGCGTTCAAGCCGGACAACCTTCCGAAAATCTTCGGCCATGCTCCGGTCAACGCAGTAGAGAGCAACTTCTTCGATGGAGTCAAGTATCTCAACATGGCTATCCAGTTCCTCCGGAACGAGAAGTCTCACACCCTTGCGACGCCGCTCGAGCGGAACCTTGCGCTGCACTACATCTCAGTCGCCAGTCTTTCCTACGATTTGATCACGAGGTACGTCAGCGAGGACCTGATCAAGGAGATCGAGGAACTTGTCGCGACGACGCGTCGCACGTATTCAGCGACGCGCTTCTATCGCGTGTTTGAGGGGGGCAGTTGGATCGATTCCTTGACGCTCCCCTCCGAGCTTGCGTCGTCGTCGGTACAAAAAGTATTGAAGGAGAAGTGGCTCCAGGAGGCAGACTTCACTCGCTCGTATGATCACAGCAACATCATGTTGATGCGGCTGGAGTTGGTCGTCGATGAACTGACGAAAGCGGACATTGACGCGCTGCTGGAGCGCCCGACTGTCGATCATCGTGGGAACAGCCAGGAGGCGGGCATGCTCCAATTTCTTGAGTTCGTTCAACAAAAGAACGCCGAATCGGTCTCGGCGCAAGCGATTGAGTGGATGTCGAAAGAGCGGCGTCAGTACGGGGCGGAATGACGCCACTGGCCTTGACAACGATACCGGCCCACTGAGATGCCTCGTCGAGGGAGAGCTGGGCCGGTTGTACGAGACCACCATATAGGCGCCAGCCGCGGGCGGATAGTTGCAATGGCGACTCGTCGTTACCGGAAGCGCGCTATTCGAACCTGCCAGTCAATCGCCCCCGCATCCGCTGGCTCCTCTCGTCCATCCCGATGATCTCGACGCTCTTCCCGAGCGCCGTGTATCTCGTCTCGAGCGCATCGCTCGGCGACGGTCGGCGCTTCTCCGTAGTTCGGAACCACCCGGCGTCGCCCTACAGCGAGGTGTAGCAGTCCCGGATGTGCCGTGCCGTCAACATGCGTCGGTCTGACGGAACTCTCCGTCGCCGGGATGAACGCGATCTTGATGCGTTTCTTGCGATAGGACTTATCGACGACCTGCTGCCCGACAAGCGCGGCTGTCATCGCAGTGATGCGCTGCCCGTTGATCAGGATCTGTCGGAGGGCCGACTTCGAGCCGTCCTTCAGCCCGACATCTGCGCTCAGCCAAGTGACGAGGTATCCGATCGGGAAGCCGTTGTAAAGAGAGTCAAGGAGGTCACGAACCTTCGTCGAGTCCCAGACGAACGGTCGCCGTATCTCGGGAACCGCGACCTAACCGGACTTCACCCAGGAGAGCGGAGTGTCTACTGGCTGATGGCGGACGGAGTATTCGGCTACATTGACTTCTTCGCGCTTCATGCTGGGGTGCTGGGGAAAGTCATGTGGGGCGTGCTGAACCGACTGCGGACGCTCGCTTCGCGATCCAGGCACCGAGGGCGTAGCAACCGTTGCTCATCCTGCATGGTGCTCTACGGGGCGACCCCCTCGTTGCCGGGGCGGGCGCGCACACTGTCGACTAAGCCTCGCTTGCGGACACATCGGTGATTGCTGCCGAGTCAGACTGAGTCCGAACTCCACGAAGCCACGCTGCAAGTTGATGGACTGTCCTAACGGCGGGCCGCAGATCGAGATCCTTGTCGTCGAAGTGTGCAACCTTGTTGCGAAGCTCGCGAATCGAATCGATCCACGCGTTGAACTCATCTCTGCTGATCGACCAGCCGAGGTCGTCCCAATGCTTCACATACATCTGCTGCAGCCTTCCGAGCATCGCGTTATCGATCTCCTTTGGATCCACCGCTGCGAACTTCGCACGCGCCACCCGTTTCAGCTCTCGTTCACAGCGACCGATGGCGAGGAAGGGCACCGCCAGATCCTCGAACTGCTCAGTCAGATCCGTTGCGGTGACGATGCCAGCGAGCTTCCCCTGGTAAGTCACGGCGACGAAGTCATACTTAACCACGGGTCCCACATTCGAGAAGAGATCTGAGTGCAGGTCCACCGGGGTCGCTGGCAACATGATGTCCGCCACGGTAAGGGGCTCTTCCCGGCGAAGACGGGCCGAGCCGTAGGACTTCCAGCTGACGACTCCGACGAGGTTGCGTCGAGTCACGTCATCTACAACGAGGAGCTGCGAGTAGTCGTACCGCAGCATCATGGCAGTGGCGTCATCGACGGGAGTCGAGGGCTCTACGAGACCAGGAAGCGCCGGATTATCCTGGTTGGCGAGTGCGAAAGAAGCGGCAGGGATCCGCGCAAGCGTCAGTAGGTGGTCGTCAAGGTCTGCGTATTGGGACGATGCCGACGCGTTTCGGATCCTGACTCGCGTGTCAAGAGTTCCGGTATCGATAGGGGGATCAACTTCAAATCCCATCTTGATGAGGTCAGCGGTCACCATCTCGACCACATTGCGGCCTCGACCGCGGGCGCCCCAATAGCCGATCAGGTCACGGACCGAGATCGTCTCCTGCCGTTTGCGCATGTAGTCGAAGTACTTCTTCGTATCCGCGAGTGAGCTCGCCGCAGTCGGCTCAGATGGTGCACTGGGCGTAGACGCCATGATTCTCCAATGACTAG
The DNA here is from genome assembly GCF_904831005.1 of Microbacterium hydrocarbonoxydans. Taxonomy (NCBI): domain Bacteria; kingdom Bacillati; phylum Actinomycetota; class Actinomycetes; order Micrococcales; family Microbacteriaceae; genus Microbacterium; species Microbacterium hydrocarbonoxydans. Next base: position 64,881 of record NZ_LR882982.1, read on the forward strand.
GGGTTAACGTCGGCTCTCTGTTGGCCAGAATAGGGCACCAGTTATGCGGGACGAGTTCGGGTGGCTCCCTCGCGGTTCGTCATGATCCGCCGGGTGAGGCATCGCGCGGACTGAATTAGTTCGCAAGCCAGCTCATGAGGTGCGCACCTACGCCCTCTCCCGCCAGCTGATCCCCCGCCCAGCAATCCTTCTCCCGGCCTCATCCGCCGCAACCGGCTCCCCGACGTCCGCGCCGACCTCGAGACCGACGACCGAGTGCACGATCGTCCCGTCGTACACATGTACAAGGTTGTACCCCTGCGCCGCATCCTGCCCACGCGTAGCTCCAACGGGCTGAGCCAGATCCTGCCCGTACGCACTCGATGACGCGGCCGCGACCGGAATCCCCGCGAACGTCCCGAACGACGGGTGATGCACGTGCCCCGACAGGATCCCCCGCACATCCGAACCGCGCAACACCTCAGCAAGGGAAGCCTGCTTACGCAACTCGACCGTCACCGCGAGGTCGAGCACCGTCGGCAGCGGCGGGTGATGGATCAGCAGCAGCGAACCCTCCGGCGCGGGCGTAGAAAGTTCCGCCGCGAGCCATGCCAACTGCGCCTCATCGACCCGCCCCCAGTGCTGCCCGGGAACCGTCGAATCCAACACGATCACCCGCATCCCGCCGAACCAGCGCACCTCGACCACAGCATCCGAAGCGCGGCCTGCGAGCCCCAACTCCGCCCGCATCGCCGCACGCTCGTCGTGGTTGCCCATGGCCCACACGACCTCGCACCCCAGCGCCTCCACCGCCGGCTCCACCAACGCCCGCAATCGCCGATACGACGACGCGTCCCCCCGATCCGCGAGATCCCCCGTGAACAGCAGAGCGTCAGGGCGAAGCCCGGAAGACACCAACCGGGCGAGCACAGACGCAAGGTTCGCATCGGCATCCGCCCCACTGCCATACAGCGGCGAGCGTTCACCGGGAAGGTGCGTATCGGAGATGTGCACGAAGGTGTGCGATGGGCGAGAGTGCTCGGTGAGGATCATTTCTCTTCCAGTGAGACGACGAACAAGTACAGGACAGAAGTCAGACGGGAGCGGCGGTCGACCCGGGCACGAGGGTTCCGATGAACGGCTGCCGCACGGTCTCGGCGGAGTCCGAATCAGCCCCCGATCCCGAGAGCAACCGCTGCATCGTCTCGACAGCCGCGGCGGCAACCGCCTCGACCGGAATCCGCAGCGTCGTCAGCCCCAGCAGGTCGGCGCCGGGCAGGATGCCGTCGCACCCCGTCACGCTCACGTCGCCGGGCACAGACAGCCCCACAGCGCGCAACGCGCGCATGACCGCCAACTGCCGATAGTCCGATGCACACATCACCGCCGTCGCCCCATCACGCACGGCATCCAGCGCCTCATCCACTCCATCGGTCGGCGCCGCCCCCGCAGACACCCGAGTCACCGTGGCCCCACCAGCGACCAACGTCGACTCCATCGCCGACGCGCGCAGATGCTCGGCGAACGACACGTCTTCCGCGCCGGAGAGCACCACCACCCGGCGGTGCCCGAGCGACAAGACATGCGAGGCCAACAGCTCGCCATGCGAGGGATCGTCGTAGTGCGCGGTATGAATCCCCTCGGCCGTCTCGACCCGCCCCGCGCGCACGATCGGCACCTGGTCGGCGAACGGCTCGAGCTGCGCGGCCGTGATGCCACCGGTCGCGACGATGAGTCCGGCGACGCGCATGCCGAGCAGCCGATGCAGCGCGTTGACCTGCTCGGCGCCCTGCACGTCGGCGCCGATCGTCACGGTCACGAGGTCGAGCCCACGCCGGTGCGCCTCATCCTGCAGCCGCGAGAACAGCAGACCGTAGGCCGGGTTGCTCGCATCGCGCAGCATCAGCCCGACCGTGCCGGTGCGGCCGGCGGCGAGCTCGGCGGCCATCGTGTTGCGCACGTATCCGAGGCGCTCGGCCTCGGCGAGAATGCGCTCCTGGGTCTCGGGAGCGAAGCGCCCCTCGCCCTTGAGTGCCCTCGTCGCGGTGGCCCGGGAGACCCCGGCGGCCGCCGCCACATCGCTGACCGTGACACGCAGCCCCGGCGCACCGGCATCCGAAGAGCTCACGCGCGCGCCTTCTTGGCTTTGCGGGGCGCTCCGGCGCGCGAACCTCGTCCATACACGAGATACATGGTGACACCCATGATGATCATCAGCAGCACTGTGTAGACGAACGTGATCGGCATCGCGTCGAGATTGTTCTCGCCCCGCGTGCTCTCCTGAATCGCCACACCGAGCGGCTTGAACAGCGGGTGGTAGAGGAAGATCGCCGCGTCGTAGTCGTCGAGCAGGCTGTTGAAGTTCAGCGCCGTGATCGCCGCGGCCGTCGGCAGCACCAGCGGAACCAGCACCTTGCGGAACGTCGTCAGCGACTTCGCACCGAGGATCCGCGAGGCGTCTTCGAGCGAATCAGGCACCGACGCGAACCCGGCCTTGAGCAGGCGCAGCGTGAACGGGATCTTCACGCAGATGTAGGCGATGAGCAGCAGGATCGGCGTGCCCGTGAGCACGAAGCCGCCCACGATCGCCCGCGGCTCGTCGAACGCGGTCACCAGGGCGAGCGCGATCAGCACGATCGGCAGGATCCACGGGATGTGCAACACGTACTCGATCGCGGTGGTCAGCAGGTTGCGGTGCTTCTGCAGCATCCGCGCCACGAACAGCAGACCGCCGACCACGACGATCGAGGCCACGGCGCTGTAAACGACGCTGACGATGAACGGACGGATCGCCTCGGCGCTCGAGAACACGGTGACGTAGTTGTCGAGCGTGAAGCTGTCGAGGGTGATCGAACCGGCGAGGATGCTGCGCGCATCGACGAACGAGAAGATCACGATCAGCACGACCGGGATCAGGTAGATCACCCACAGCAGGTAGGCGATCACGTGCACGACGACGTTCGCGAACGGGTTGCGGATCCTCTGCTTCTGGATCGGCGTCGCCACCTTCGCGACCGAGAAGTACACGCCCGACTTCTCGAAGCGGTTCATGATCGCGAGCAGGATGATCGTCGCGATGCCGAGCACGATCGCCAGCAGGGCGGCGATGTCACGCGTGATGGGGCTGCGCGACAGGTCGATGATCAATGGCGCGACGGTCTGGAAGTCGGGCCCGCCGAGCACGAGCGGAGCGGTCAGCGCACCGAGCCCGATGAGGAACGTCAGCACGGTGACCGCGAACAGCATCGGCTTCATCACCGGCAGCACGATGCGGCGCAGGATCGTCCAGGTCGACGCTCCCATGAGCTTCGCCGCCTCGATCGACGCGTAGTCGACCTTGCCGAGGGACGAGGAGAGGAACAGCATGTGGTTCGTCGTGGTCGCGAAGGTCATGACGAAGACCACGGCGAAGTATCCCGAGAACCAGTCGCGGTCCATGTCGGGCCACCAGTTGACCATCATGTTCGTGAAGAACCCGAACCGGCCGTAGATGAAGTTGTATCCCGCGGCCAGCACGATGCCGCCGTAGATCAGGGTGGTGGCGTAGCCGAGCCAGAGGACCCTCGCCCCGCGCACCTGGAAGTACTTCGTCGCCAGCACGATGAACACACCGACCACGTTGACCGTGATCGACAGCGTGATCGCGAGCAGGAAGCTGTTGCCGAGCGTCTTCAGCGCGCGCTCGCTGCCGAACAGCTTCTCGACGGCACGGATGCTGAACTGCCCGTCGGGGAAGAACGTGACCCCGAGCAGGGCGGCGTTCGGCAGCACGAGGAAGGCGGCCGCGAACCAGATCACGATGATGCCTGTGATCCACGCGAGCGGCGAGCGCAGCATCGCCTTCACGCTGCCGGGGCGCCCTCTCTTGTTGAGCCGCGGTCCCGCCGTCTGACCCTCGACGACAGCGGTGGTCGTCAAGGAGCCGGCTTCTCCGGTCACGGCCGCTGAGGGCGGGACCGCGGGGTGTGAGGGGTTCTGGGGGTTCCGAGCATCCGACATGTCACGCCGCCGGGTACTGCAGGATCCAGCGCGGGTCCACGTCGACGCGCACCGCGTCGCCCGGGTTCCACTGGCGGGCGCTCGCCGCAGCGGGAACGCTGACGCGCAACGCAGCATCCTCCGCCTTCAGGGTGTAGACGCTGTGGCTGCCGTGATAGGTGCGATCGACGATCGTGCCGTCGAGTGAGGCGGATGTCGTCGAGCTGTCGCCGGCCCCGGCGAGGTGCAGCTTCTCGGGCCGCACGTAGCTCTCTGCCGTGGCATCCAGCCCGCCGCCGAGGCTCGTGATCTGCGCCGGGCTGAGACGGTTGTTCTCGCCGATGAAGCGGCAGACGAACGGTGTCGCGCTGCGGTCGTAGATCTCCTCAGGAGTGCCCACCTGCTGCAGCGTTCCGGCGTCGAGCACGGCGATGCGGTCGCTGAGGGTGAGCGCCTCTTCCTGATCGTGCGTGACGTAGACCGTGGTCACGCCGACCTCGTGCTGCAGCTCTTTCAGCTGCTCGCGCAGCTGCACGCGCAGCTTGGCGTCGAGGTTCGACAGCGGCTCGTCGAGCAGCAGGATGCTGGGGGTCAGCGCGAGGGCGCGGGCGATGGCCACGCGCTGCTGCTGCCCGCCCGAGAGCTCCGACACGTTCTTCTCGAGCTGCGACGGTGCGAGGCCGGTGCGGTCGGCGATCTCGTCGACGCGGCGGCGCTGCTCGGCCTTCGACGTCTTCTGCACCGAGAGGCCGAACGCGATGTTCTCGCGCACGTTCATGCTCGGGAACAGCGCGTAGTTCTGGAACACCATGCCCACGCCGCGCTTCTCACTGGGCACGCGAGTGACGTCGCGGCCGTTGATGTGAATGCGTCCGCCCGTCGGCTCGACGAACCCGGCAAGCGTGCGGAGGGCGGTGGTCTTGCCGCATCCGGACGGACCCAGGAGGGTGAAGAACTCACCCTCCTGGATCTCCAGATCGAGGTGCGAGACCGCGCGGTGATCGCCGAACGCGACCTCGACATCTTCGAAACGGATCATGGTGTCTTTCCGGCTAGTGCGAGAGGGAGTGGTGGTGTCGGGCTCGATCAGCCGATGTACTCGAGCGTGACCTTCTCGACCCAGGCGCCGAGGTTCTCGCTCACGAAGCCGAAGTCGATGTCCTGACGGTCGAGGGTGCCCATGAGCTCGACGACCTCGGGGTTGGCCTGCTCGACCGCACCCTCGTTGACGGGCATCGAGTTGAACTCGGCCGCGAACTCGCCCTGCACCTCGGCGCTGCCGAACCAGTCGATGAACTCGTGTGCCTTCTCTTCATTGCCGGTGCCGTTGATCTGCGCGATCTGCTCGGTGACATACGGCACGCCGTAGTCGGGCACGATCATGCCGGTCTTCGTGCCGTACTCCTCGTCACGGGCGGCGATGCCGCTCGAGGGGAGCACGCCGTAGTCGATCTCGCCACGCGTGATGCGGGCATAGAGGTCGGTGCCCTCGACCGCGGGCGATCCGTTGGCGTAGTAGGACTTGACCATCTCCCAGCCCTCGTCGCTGACGCCGAGGTCACCGTCTTCGTCGAGGTGACGCGACAGGATGCTGGCGAGCACGAGCTGCGGGGTGGCCTGGCCGAGCGCCGGGTTGACCTCGTAGCGGCCGGCGTACTTGTCGTCGGTCCACAGCTCTTCCTCGTCGGAGGGGGCGTCGGTGATGGTGTTCTCGTCGTAGACCGTGACGATGGCCTGCTCGACGAGCGGCCAGAACGCGCCGTCAGCCGGGTCGCCCGCGTCGGCCGGAACCTCGCCGCTCCACTCCGGCTCGTAGGCGGTGATCGCCTCTTCGGACTTCAGCTGCTCGAAGAACATGTTGTTCAAGCCGAACACCACGTCGCCGACGGGGTTGTTCTTCTCGGCGATGATGCGGTTGGTGAGGTCGGCGCCGCCGAGGCCCACGATCTCGATGTCGATGCCGGCATCCGCGGCCTTCTCGGTGATCCACTCGCCGCGGCCGTCGCTGTTCGAGTTCGTGTAGACGATGAGGGTCGCATCCGACCCGCCGTCACTCGAGCCGCCATCGGACTCGGTGCTGCCGCCTGCGCAGCCGGTCAGGGTCACGGCCGCCACCGCAGCGATTCCCAGGAGAGACCAGCGCTTCTTTCGGATGTCGACCATGGTCGCCTTTCTCGTCATCGAGGTATGTCTGACCCGACTTTACCGCGATCTTGTGGTTTAGGTACAACGATCTGTCTGTTTCTTAGCAGCGTTCGCGCGACCGCACTCAAGATAGGCCGCGGAGGTGAACGCTGGGGGAGGGCAAGGTGAACGGTCGCTGCGGTGGCATCCGCCGAGACCCACGTCCGGCCGCGAGACCCATGTCCTGCACCGGGGTCTCGCCGCGCAAGGTGGGTCTCACTCGAACGCCGTCCTCAGGGGCCGTCGGCATCCTGCGAAACCCGCATTCCGGCGCGAGGCCGATGTCCTGCACCCGGGTCTCGCCGCGCAGGGTCGGTTTCACTCGGATGCTGCCCTCAGCAGCCGTGGGCATCCTCCGAAACCCACATCCCGGTGCGAGGCCCATGTCCTGCGGCCGGGTCTCGCCGCGCACGGTGGGTCTCACTCGAACGCCGCCTTCAGCAGCCGTCGGGCTCCTCCGAAACCCACATTCCGGGGCGAGACCCATGTCCTGCACCGGGGTCTCGCGGCGCAAGGTCGGTCTCACTGACACCCCGCCCTCAGCAGCCCTCGGCGGCATCCAACGACCGGTGCGGCGCGTTTCGTCTCGCTCGGCTGCGCCGTGCTCGCTCAACGACCGGCGCCGCATTACCCCGGATCAGACCCGAAATCGCCGACAGATACTCGACCCACCTCGCATGACGATCCTGTTACAAGATCGCCCATCCCCGCGATCCTCGGCTAGAAAAGTCTGACCAGTACAGTTGTACATTGCACTGTCATGGGGTTCTATGGAAACCATTCGCAATGGCGCAATCGACAGAAAGGTCTGGTCTCGTGACCGCATCTCAGAGGCTCCCCGCATTCATCGCCGCGGCAGCCGCATCCGCTCTGCTCGTCACCGGCTGTTCTGCCGGAGGGGGTGAATCGAACGCCTCCCAGCCCGGCACCGACGGAACGCCTCAGTCGGGCGGCACCGTGCACATGCTGCAGAACGCCGACTTCTCGTACCTCGACCCGTCGCGCGGGTTCGACGGCGGCGTCAACGCGTTCTACCGCCTCATCTACCGCGGCCTCACCATGCAGGCCGCGGGTGACGCCGAAGACCCGAACAAGATCGTCCCCGACCTGGCCGAGAAGCTCGGCGAGGCGTCGGAAGACGGCCTGACGTGGACCTACACGCTCAAGGACGACATCTTCTTCGACGACGGCACCCCCATCACCTCCGAGGCCATGAAGTTCGGCATCTCTCGCTCGTGGGACCCTCAGGTCGGCATCGGCTCGCCCTACCTGCGTCAGGTGATCGACGCTCCCGCCGACTACCAGGGCCCCTACGTCTCGGGTGACCTGCCCACGATCGAGACGCCCGACGACAAGACGATCGTCTTCCACCTGAAGAAGCCGTTCCCCGAGTTCGACAACGTGCTGGCGCAGCCCAATGCCGTGCCGTTCCCCGAGGGCACGGGCGCCGGCGACGAGTTCATCAAAGACGTGATCGCCTCGGGCCCCTACACGCTCGCCGAGTACACCCCGGGCAGCTCGATCGTGCTCGAGCGCAACGAGTACTGGGACGACTCGACGGATGACGTGCGCAAGGCCTACCCCGACAGCTGGGAGTTCGAGATCGGCATCGATGCTGCCACGATCGACGAGCGCATGATCGCCGGTCAGAGCGACGACCAGAACGCGATCTCGGGCACCGTCAGCGCGGCCACCCTGCCGCGTCTGCAGACCCCGCAGCTCAAGGATCGCGCGATCACGGCGGATGCCTTCTGCACGACCTACATGTCGATGAACACCACCAAGGCGCCGTTCGACGACGCCAAGGTGCGCGACGCGATCAACTGGGCCATCGACCGCTCGGCCCTGGTCAACGCCTCGGGCGGCACGCAGCTGGCCGATCCGGCGTACACGATCATCCCGCCGGTGGTCTCGAGCTTCAAGGACTTCAACCTGTGGGAGTCCGAGGGAGACAAGGGTGACACTGAGAAGGCTCAGGAGCTGCTCGACGAGGCAGGTCTCTCCGACGGCTTCGAGTTCACGCTCGACATCCGCTCGCAGCCGCTCATGCAGGGCCAGGCCGAGGCGATTCAGCAGGCTCTCGAGCCGCTCGGCGTCACGGTCAACCTCAACGTGATCGACACCTCGATCTACTACGAGACGATCGGCACCCCCTCGCAGCAGCACGACGCGGCCATCACCGGATGGTGCCCCGACTGGGCCTCGAGCGCCAGCACGATCATCCCGCCGCTGTTCGACGGTCGGAACATCTTCGAGAAGGGCAACTCCAACCTCGCCCAGATCAACGACCCGGCCATCAACGACCGCATCGACGAGATCACCGCGATGACCGACGTCGACGAGGCGAAGACCGCGTGGGGCGACCTCGACGAGCAGATCATGGGCCTCTCGCCCATCGCGCCGCTCGTGTTCAGCAAGGGCATCTTCCTGCCGGGTGAGAACATCGCCGGCTACTACCCGAGCACCAACCTGACGGACCTGACGATCATCGGTCTCAAGGACCCCTCGAAGGGCTGAGCATGACCTTCAGCTCGACATCGCTCGAGTCCGAAGCCACGCCGGCGGGTGACTCCAGTCTCGAAACGACACTGGAGTCACCCCCGGCCTCTGGCCGGCGGCTACTTCGCGCGTTCCTGACCGACTGGGGAGCCATGCTCTCCAGCGCCTACATCCTGCTCATCATCCTGATGGCGATCTTCGCGCCGCTGCTGACGATGCTGAGCGGATGGGGCCCCTACCAGTTCGACCAGTCGGCCATCGACCCGAACCTCGGCGCGATCCCGATCGGACCCTTCGGCGGCATCAGCGCCGAGCACTGGTTCGGCGTCGAGCCCGGCAGCGGCCGCGACATCTTCGCCCGCATCGCCTACGGTGCCCGCGTCTCGATGACGGTCGCCCTCTCGGCGACACTGCTCACCACGGTGATCGGCGTCGTGATGGGCCTGCTCGCCGGCTACTTCGGCGGACTCATCGACCTCGTGATCTCGCGCGTCATGGAGTTCCTGATGGCGTTCCCCGCCCTCATCTTCATGATCGCGATCCTCTCGGCGCTTCCCGCCGACAACCGCGTCTTCCTGCTCGTGGTCGTGATCTCGCTGTTCGGCTGGCCCTATCTCGCCCGCATCGTGCGCTCACAGACGCTCTCGCTCAAGGAGCGCGAGTTCGTCGAGGCCGCCAAGGCATCCGGAGCGACCAGCGTGCGCATCATCTTCCGCGAGATCCTGCCCAACCTGCAGTCCACCATCATCGTCATGGCGACCCTCGCGGTGCCCGGCTACATCGGCACCGAGGCGGGACTCTCGTTCCTCGGCGTCGGCGTGGTTCCGCCGACTCCCAGCTGGGGTCAGATGATCGCCGCCGCGACCCCCTGGTACGCGGTCGACCCGATGTACTTCGTGATCCCCGGTGCGTTCCTCTTCCTCCTGGTGCTGTCGTTCACGACCCTGGGTGACCGCATCCGCACCATCGCCACCAGTGGGGAGGCCCGCTCATGATCCGCATCGTCGGCTCACGTCTGCTCGGCATGCTCGTCGTGCTGTTCCTGGTGACGCTGTTCACCTATGCGATCTTCTTCCTGCTCTCGGCAGACCCCGCCGTGCAGATCTGCGGCAAGAACTGCACGCCCGAGCGCATCGAGCAGATCCGCCTCAACCTCGGCCTCGACCAGCCGTTCTGGACCCAGTTCTGGGGCTACGTCGGCGGCCTGTTCACCGGCCGCACCTTCACGGTCGCGGGTGCCGCGGTCGACTGCGCCGCCCCGTGCCTGGGCTACTCGTTCCAGACCAGCCAGCTCGTCGGCGACATGATCGTGCAGCGACTGCCCATCACCGCGACCATCGCGATCGGCGCGGCGATTCTCTGGCTGCTCGGCGGCGTGGTCGCCGGTGTGCTCAGCGCGGTCAAGGAGGGCAAGTTCCTCGATCGCTTCTTCGCGGGGCTCACTCTCGGTTCGATGTCGATCCCGAACTACGTGCTCGCGCTGGCGCTGCAGTTCATCTTCGTGGTGGCGCTCGGCTGGCTGCCGTTCCCGCAGGCCGTGAAGTTCTCGGACGATCCGGTGCAGTGGTTCCTCAACTTCATCCTCCCGTGGATCGTCTTGGCGGTCGGCTACGCGGCGGTCTACACGCGCCTCACCCGCGCCAACGTGATCGACACCCTGCAGGAGAACTTCGTGCGCACCGCGCGGGCGAAGGGTCTGCAACCCGGACTCGTCTGGCGTCGCCACGCGCTGCGCCCGGCGCTGACCCCCATCGTCACGATCTTCGGAATGGACGTCGCGGGCCTGCTCGGCGGCGCCGTGATCACCGAGACCGTGTTCGGCCTGAACGGCGTCGGCAAGCTCACCGCCGACTCGATCACCGCCAACGACCAGCCCGTCATCATGGCCGTCACCCTGCTGTCGGCGTTCTTCGTGATCATCGGCAACATGGTGGTCGACCTGCTGTACACCGCGATAGATCCGCGCGTCAGAACGGGGGCCACCGCATGAGCGGCACCGAGAACAGCACGCCAGAGAACAGCACGGAGAGCAGGATGCCGGATGCGGCGCCGCTGCTGTCGGTGCGAGACCTCACCGTCTCGTTCCGCACGGCCCAGGGCCCCGTCAGCGTCGTGAAGAACCTCGAGTTCGACGTGCCGAGAGGCGGCGCGCTCGGCATCGTCGGCGAATCGGGATCGGGCAAGTCGATGACGAGCCTGGCGATCATGGGCCTGCTGCCCAAGGGCGGCACGGCCACGGGTTCGGTGACGTTCGACGGCGCCGAACTGCTCGGCATGCCCGAGCGCGAGAAGCGTCGCATCCGCGGCGACCGCATCGCGATGATCTTCCAAGACCCGTTGTCGTCGCTGAACCCCTATTACAAGGTCGGCACGCAGATCGCCGAGGCGTATCTGTCGCACCGCAGCGGAGTTTCGCGCAAGCACGCTCGGGCGGTCGCGATCGAGGCGATGGAGCGGGTGCACATCCGCGACGCCGCTCGCCGGGTCGACCACTACCCGCACCAGTTCTCGGGAGGCATGCGCCAGCGCATCATGATCGCGATGGCGCTGAGCATGGAACCCGACCTGATCATCGCCGACGAGCCGACCACCGCGCTCGACGTCACGGTGCAGGCGCAGATCCTCGACCTGCTCGACGAGATCCGCGGCGAGACCGGTGCGGGCCTCATTCTCATCACCCACGACCTCGCGGTCGTGAGCGAGGTCACCGATCAGATCGTCGTGATGCGCGCGGGCGAGACCGTCGAGCGCGGCGACGTCGAGCAGGTCTTCAGCGACCCCCAGGCCGACTACACCCGCCGCCTGCTCGACGCGGTGCCGCGCATCGACGACGAGATCGGCGTGCTGCGCACGACCGAGATCACGGTGCCGGATCACAGAGCAGCCCCGAACGACGGGAGGAGCGCACGATGAACACCCGGACACCTCTGTTCCGCGGCACGGATCTGGTCAAGGAGTTCGCCACGGGCTCTGCCGGTCCGCTCGGAAAGTCGAAGACCTTCCGAGCCGTCGACAACGTCTCTCTCGAGGTGCACCGCGGCGAGACGCTCGCCGTGGTGGGCGAGTCGGGATCGGGCAAGTCGACCACCGCACGACTCGTCGCCCGGCTGATGGACGCCACCAGCGGAAAGCTCGAGTTCGAGGGCGCCGACGTCACCCGCGCGAAGGGCTCTGAGCTGCGCGAGTTCCGCGGCGCGGTGCAGGTGATCTTCCAAGACCCGTACTCGTCGCTGAACCCGAAGCACACGGTCGAACGCCTGGTGACGGCGCCGCTCGTGTATCAGGGGCGCAAGATCCCGGGCGGCGCGCGCGCGTTCACGCGCGAGCTCATGGAGCGGGTGGGCCTCGACCCGATGCACTCCGAGCGCTACGCCTCGCAGTTCTCGGGCGGGCAGGCGCAGCGCATCGGCATCGCCAGGGCACTGGCGGTGCGACCCAAGCTCGTCATCTGCGACGAGGCTGTCTCGGCGCTCGACGTGTCGGTGCAGGCGCAGGTCATCAACCTGCTGCGCGACCTGCAGTCCGACGAGGGCTTCGGCTACCTCTTCATCGCGCACGACCTCGCCGTGGTGCGTCAGATCGCCACTCGGGTGGCCGTGATGTCGCAGGGCGCGATCGTCGAGACCGGCATGCGCGACGAGATCTTCGAGCGGCCCGAGCACGAGTACACCAAGACGCTGCTGCAGGCGGTGCCGCGCATCAACCCCGAGTGGGACCGCAAGCGCAAGAAGGCCGAGGCCGCGCGAGCGGGGCAGAACCCGGATGCCGCGCCGGATGCTGTCGCTGCCGCGTCGAGCACGGAGGAGAACCGATGACCGCCGAGACGACCCGCACGCCGACCGCGCAGTACATGCTGCCCGGCATCCGCGTGCGTGAGTACCGCACCACGGTGCCGCTCGACTGGAACACGCCCGACGGCGAGACCATCGAACTGTTCGTGCGCGAGCTGGTCGACCCGGCATCCGACACCGCCGAGCGCCCGCTGCTGACCTACCTGCAGGGCGGTCCGGGCGGTGCGAACCCACGCCCGCTCGGCCGAGACGGCTGGATCGACGAGGCGCTGCGCGACTACCGCGTGGTGCTCGTCGACCAGCGCGGCACCGGCCGCAGCACGCCCGTGGATGCCGAGATCGTCGCCGAGCGCGGCGATGCGGGAGGGGAGTTCCTCGCGTGCTTCCGCGCCGACTCGATCGTGCGCGACCTCGAGCACGTGCGCGCCTCTCTCTATGACGGCCGCCGCTGGGCCACTCTCGCGCAGAGCTTCGGCGGCTGGATCACCATGACGTATCTGTCGTTCGCGCCCGAGGGTCTGACGGCGAGCTACGTGTGCGGCGGCGTGCCCGGCATGCCGCCCCGCGCGAGCGAGGTGTACCGCCGCACGTTCGATCGCGTCGAGGCCAAGACGGCCGAGTTCTACCGCCGCTATCCCGACGACGAGGCCGCGGTCGCGCGCATCGCCGACCGGCTGGCAGCGGGTGACGTGCGCCTGCCCGACGGAGACGCGCTGACGGTGCGCCGCTGGCAGTCGCTCGGCATCGACTTCGGCATGAAGCCCGGTTTCGAGCGCCTGCACTGGCTCGTCGAGAAGGCCTTCATCCAGAACGATCGGCTCTCGCCGGCGTTCCTGCACGATGTGATGACCCTGTCGTCGAGCGCCGGCAACCCGCTGTTCTGGACCCTGCAGGAATCGATCTACGGCGACGAGCAGAGCGGCCCGACCGCGTGGGCGGCACAGGCCGAGCGCGAGCAGCGTGCGCAGTTCGACGAGGCCCGCCGGCCGCTGCTGTTCACCGGCGAGATGGCGTTCCCCTGGATGTTCGACGAGGTGCGACTGCTGCGCGGCTTCCGCACCGCGGTCGACCAGCTCGCCGCGAAAACCGACTGGTCGCCGCTCTACGACCGCGCAGCTCTGCAGAGCAACGAGGTGCCGGTGGCCGCGGTCGTCTACTTCGACGACATGTACGTCGACGCCGGTCTGCAGCTCGAGACGCTGAAGGGCGTCGGCAACTCGCAGTACTGGGTGACCAACGAATACGAACACGACGGGATCGGGTCAGGCCGCACACTGACGCGCCTGAGAGAACTCGTCAGAGACCGCGGAGGAGAGCGCGCATGAGCGACACGACCACCGGGGCACGCCCGCCCTATGCAGGAACCCGCTACCCCAGGCTGGCGCAGATCCCCGCCTTCCGCGACTTCATCGCGCAGGGCTGGGACGACGTGCCCACCCGCCCCGACCTGCCGGCCGGCACCGCGCAGGCCGCCGCCGCGCACCGCGAGCGACTGAGCGCAGCGATGCCCGGTCAGACGCTGGTGCTGAGCTCGGGCATCGCCCCGGTGCGCAACGACGACTCGTCGTACGGGTTCCGCGCCGACAGCAGCTTCGTGTGGGCGACCGGATGCCAGACCGAAGATGCCACGCTCGTGATGTGGGCGCGCCCCGGCGGCCACGACGCCGTGCTCTACATGCCGGCTCCCTTCCGTCCCGGTGACGACGGCTTCTTCAGCAACGCGCTGCACGGCGAACTGTGGGTCGGTCCCTCGGCCGGCCTCGCGGAATGGGCCGACGAGCTGCAGGTCGCAGTCGAGCCGATCGAGGCCTTGCCCGCCCGTGCCGCCGATCTGCGCGGTGCGCTCGCCGCCCGTTCGGCCGCCGCGCTCGCCGCGGCGCACGACCTCGAGATCTCTGCCGACCTCGAGCGCACGCTGTCGCGCCTGCGCATGATCAAGGACGAGTGGGAGATCGGTCAGCTGCGGCTGGCGATCGACGCGACCGTCTCGGGCTTCGCCGCCGTGGCCGCCGAGATCCCGCGCGCCATCTCCGACGGCCTGGGCGAGCGCTGGCTGCAGGGCACGTTCGATCGCCATGCCCGCACGCACGGCAACGGACCCGGGTACTCGACGATCGTCGGCTCGGGCTCGCACGCGCCGATCCTGCACTGGGTGCGTTGCGACGGCCCGATCCACCCCGACCAGGCGCTGCTGCTCGACATGGGCGTCGAAGCGCGCTCGCTCTACACCGCCGACGTCACGCGCACGGTGCCCGCCGAGGGCACGTTCAGCGCGGCGCAGCGCGAGGTGCACGACCTGGTCGAGAAGGCGCACCGCGCGGGGCTCGCGCAGATCCGCCCCGGCACCGCCTACCTCGACTTCCACTTCGCGTCGATGCAGGTCGTCGCGCAGGGGCTGCACGACTGGGGGCTGTTGCCGGTGTCGGTCGACGAGGCGCTGTCGCCCGAGGGGCAGCAGCACCGCCGGTACCTGGCATGCGGCATCGGACACCACCTCGGCCTCGACGTGCACGACTGCAGTCAGGCGCACTACGAGGACTACATGGGTGCCGACCTCGAGCCGGGCGTCGTGATGACGGTCGAGCCGGGCCTCTACTTCCACGCCCACGACCTCACCCTGCCGCCCGAGCTGCGCGGCATCGGCGTGCGACTCGAAGACGACATCCTCGTCACCCCCACCGGCTCCGAGGTGCTCTCCGACGCGCTCCCCATCGACGCCGCGGGCATCGAGGAGTGGACCCGGCGGCAGTGGGCAGCGACACAGAGTGAGGCACGATGACCGCGCGCGAGACGACGATGTCGGCCTCCGGCCTCCTCTCGTCGGCTCAGCTGCGGCCCTTCCCGCTCGATCGCGTGCAGATCGGCGACGACAGCGTCTTCGCGCGTGCGAAGAACCAGATGCTGCACCTCGCCCGGGTGTATCCGGTCGATCGGCTGCTCGCGGTCTTCCGCGCGAACGCCGGACTCGACACCCGTGGCGCCCTGGCTCCCGGCAACTGGGAGGACTTCGGTCACCCGCGCGAGCAGGCGTGGGGCGAGCACGACTACCCGGGTCGAGAGAACGCGCAGACGGCCAACCTGCTGCGCGGCCACTATGCCGGTCACTTCCTGTCGATGCTGTCGCTCGCCTACGCGGGCGAGGGTGACGAGACGCTGCGCGCCAAGGTCGACGAGTTCGTCGCCGGGCTCGGCGAGGTGCAGCGCGCGCTCGCCGCGACCGGGCGCTACTCGCACCCCGGTTTTCTCGCCGCCTACGGCGAGTGGCAGTTCTCGCGGCTCGAAGACTATGCGCCCTACGGCGAGATCTGGGCGCCGTACTACACGACCCACAAGATCATGGCCGGGCTGCTCGACGCCTACGAGCTGGCGGGCAGCACCGAGGCGCGCGACATCGCGGTGTCGATGGGGCGCTGGGTCGCCCACCGGCTGACACGGCTCGACCACGAGCGCATCCAGCGCATGTGGTCGCTGTACATCGCCGGTGAGTACGGCGGCATGAACGAGACGATGGCGCGGCTGAGCGTCGTCGCCGACGAGCCGCTGTTCCTCGACGTCGCGCGGCTCTTCGACCAGGACGACCTGATCGCTGCCGGCGCCGAACGGCGCGACGTGCTCACCGACATGCACGCGAACCAGCACCTGCCGCAGCTCATCGGCTACCTGCACGAGTACGACCTCACGGGCGAGAGCCGCTACCTCGACGCCGTGCTGGGCCTGTGGGACCAGATCGTGCCGGGGCGCACCTTCGCGCACGGCGGCACGGGCGAGAGCGAGCTCTGGGGGCCTCCCGGCACGGTCGCGGGCGATATCGGACACCGCAATGCCGAGACCTGCGCCACCTACAACCTGCTCAAGATCGCGCGGCACCTGTTCGCCCTCACCCGCGATGCGCGGTTCATGGCGTACTACGAGCGGGGAGTGCTGAACCACATCCTCGCCTCGCGACGAGACGTCGACTCCGACACGAGTCCCGAGGTCGCGTACATGTTCCCCGTGAACCCGGGCACGGTCGCCGAATACGACAACATCGGCACATGCTGCGGCGGCACGGGGCTCGAGAACCACGTCAAGTACCAGGACACGATCTTCTTCACGTCGGCGCACCCGGATGCGGATGCGGATGCGGAACTGTGGGTCAACCTGTTCGCGCCGGCCACGCTCGACTGGCGCGAGCAGCGCGCGACGGTGCGGATGCAGACCACGCAGCCCCTCGGCGGCGTCACCGAGCTGCGCATCGACGGCGACGACTTCGTCGACGGCACCGCGCTGACCCTGCGCATCCGCGTGCCGGAGTGGGCCGTCGAGACGCCGACCCTCAGCGTGAGCTCTCGAGCCGGGGCCGAGGAGACGATCATGGCTCCGATCGACGACGGATACCTGGTCGTGCGGCGACCGTGGGCGGCCGGCGAGGTGCTGCGCATCGAGAGCCGTGCCGCTCTGCGCGCCGTGCCGACCCCCGATGACCCGGCGCTGCAGTCGATCGAGTTCGGTCCGTCGGTGCTGGTCGCCCGGTCGGATGCGACGACCACCCTCGACCTCGCGCTCGCCCAGCGTCGCCGGCTCGACGGCTCGGTGCGCGCCGACGGCAGCAGCTCCGCCGACGGGGCGGATTCGGCGGAGGCGGTCGAGGCCGCTCTGCGATCCGAGGGCGTCGTGCACATCGCCGGGGTGCGGTTCGAACCCGTCTGGACCGGCAGCGACGAGCGGTACCACATGTACGTGCGGGCATCCGGAGCGGAGATCGGATTCGTCAGCGCCGAGACCGGCGTGCCGGTGCGTGTGCGCCACGACGGCACGTCGCTGCTCGATGACATCTGGCGCGAACCCGCCCCCGCGACCCGAGCCCACTTCCTCGACCGCGTCAGCCAGACGGCGACCGCTGCCCGTCGCGATGGGCTGCTGTCGCACAGCGAGCTCGTCGAGGTGCTGCGCGCGGCGGCCACCGCCGACGTCGACGGCCTCGGCCCGCATCCGATCGCCGCGGTGGTCGAGACAGACCCCGCGACCGCGACCGACGCCGTGACCTGGCGTGAGAGCGCCGACGCCGACGGCGTCCGCCTGGTCGAGTGGCTCGTGCCCCGGGCGCTCGCCGATGCGCCGATCGCGCCGTCGGTCGCGATCACGACCGGAGTGCTGCCCGCCCCGTCGGGCTGGTTCACCGAGGTGCCCATGATCACCGTGACCGCCGACGACCTCTCGGGAGTCGGCGGACTGAACGTCGAGGTGTCGCTGGGCGAAGGGGAGTGGATGCCGTACACGGCGCCGTTCCCGCTGCCGGGCGACGGCGAGCATCGCGTGCGGGCACGGGCGACCGATGCCTCGGGCGCGGTGGGGCACGCAGCGCGCGACATCGCCGTCGACACGGGCGCACCGATCTCGCAGGCGACCGTGCGGCGGCTCGGGTCCAGCGTAGAGATCACGCTGACCGCCACCGACGAGGTGTCGGGCGTCGAACGCATCCAGTGGGAGGGGCCGGGCACGTTCTGGGCGACGTTCCAAGAGGCCTTCGTGCGCGCGCTCTCCGACGACGAGCAGGTCATCGAGTTCGCGGCCACCGACAGGGCGGGCAACGAAGAGCCCCGTCAGCGGCTGATTCTTCCTGCCCGCGGAGTCGTCTCGTGACGGATCGCGGCGGGTCATGGACAGGACCGATCTTGCCGACTAACATTGCAATTGTACTCACCACTCACTCTGGTGCCGAGGGGCGCCGACAGCACAGGAGTTCTGACTCATGACCGAAAAGAAGCCGTGGCACGGCGTCAACCTCGCCACGACCCTGCCGATCAACCCCGATCTCTCCGTCAACTACGACGCGTATGCCGAGCACATCCGCTTCACCACCGACAACGGCGTGACCGGCATCATCCCCAACGGCTCGCTCGGTGAGTACCAGACGCTCACCGAAGAGGAGCGCAAGCGCGTCTACCTCACCGCGGTCGAGGCGTCGCCCGAGGGCGTGGCCGTGATCCCCGGAGTCGGCGCTTACGGAGCGCTGGAGAGCGTGCGGTTCACCGAGCACGCCGCCGAGCACGGCGCACCCGCCGTCATGCTGCTGCCCCCGAACGCCTACCGCGCGAGCGACGACGAGGTCGTCGACCACTATCGCCGCGTCGCCGCCGTGGGTCTGCCGATCCTCGCGTACAACAACCCGATCGACACCAAGATCGACCTGCGCCCCGAGCTGCTCGCGCGTCTGTTCGACGAGGGCCTGATCGTCTCGGTCAAGGAGTTCTCGGGCGACGTGCGCAACGCCTACGCGATCCGCGAGCTGGCACCGGGCCTCGACATCTCGATCGGCTCCGACGACGTCGTGCTCGAGCTCGGCATCAACGGCGCGGTCGGCTGGGTCGCCGGCTACCCCAACGCCATCCCGGCATCCACCGTCGAGCTCTACAACCTCTCGACCTCGGGCGACCCCGCCAGCTGGGCCAAGGCGCACGAGATGTACCGCGACCTGCACCCGCTGCTGCGCTGGGACTCGAAGACCTGGTTCGTGCAGGCCATCAAGCTCTCGCAGGAGGTCGCCGGTGTCGCCCCCGCGGGCATCACGACGCGCCCGCCGCGCCTGCCGCTCCCCGACGAGGTGCGCACGCGTATCATCGCCGACACCGAGGCCGTTCTGGCCAAGGGCTACCGCTGATCCGGAGACACCCATGCGAGCACAACGCATCTTCCACGCCGTCGACTCCCACACCGAGGGGATGCCGACGCGTGTGATCGTCGGCGGCGTCGGAGTGATGCCGGGGTCGACGATGGAGGAGCGCCGGCAGTGGTTCATGGCCAACAGCGATGACCTCCGTCTGCTGCTCATGAACGAGCCCCGCGGTCACAGCGCCATGAGCGGAGCGATCCTGCAGCCGCCGACGCGACCGGATGCCGACTTCGGCGTGCTCTATATAGAGGTGTCGGGGTGCCTGCCCATGTGCGGGCACGGCACGATCGGAGTGGCGACCGTGCTCGTCGAGACGGGCATGGTCCCGGTCGTCGAGCCGGTCACCACGATCCGCCTCGACACGCCCGCGGGCCTCGTGATCGCCGAGGTGCAGGTCTCCGACGGGCACGCCGACAGCGTCACGCTGCGCAACGTGCCCTCGTTCGCCGTGGCGCTCGACCAGGTCGTCGACGTGCCGGGCATCGGCGCGGTCGAGTACGACCTCGCCTTCGGCGGCAACTTCTATGCGATCGTCTCGCTCGAGCAGATCGGTCTGCCCTTCGACCGCTCGCACAAGGATCAGCTGCTCTCGGCCGGACTCGCGATCATGCAGGCGATCGAGGCGCAGGGCGAGCCCGTGCATCCGGTCGACCCGACGATCCGCGGGTGCCATCACGTGTATCTGAAGGCGCCGGGGTCCACCGCGCTGCACTCGCGGCACGCCATGGCGATCTATCCCGGATGGTTCGACCGCTCGCCGTGCGGCACCGGCACGAGCGCCCGCATGGCACAGCTGCACGCCCGCGGTGAGCTGCCGCTCGACCAGGACTTCGTCAACGAATCGTTCATCGGCACGCGCTTCACCGGCCGACTCGTCGAGACGACCGAGGTCGCCGGCATCCCCGCCGTCATCCCGACCATCACCGGCCGGGCCTGGGTGACGGGAACCGCGCAGTACATGCTCGACCCGAGCGATCCCTTCCCGCAGGGGTTCGTGCTGTGACCTCGGTTCCCGTGATCGGCGTCGACGAGATCGACGCGGCGATCGACCGACGCCGCGCGGTCGAGGCCATCGCCCAGGCGCTGCACGACGGGGTCGACATCGAATCCGACGCCCCGCGCCTGTTCAGCCCGCTCGACAGCGGCGAGTTCCTGCTCATGCCGACCCAGTCGCCCGAGCATGCGGGCATCAAGGTCGTCACCATCGCACCGCACAACACCGAGCGGGGGCTGCCGAAGATCCAGGCCTGGTATCTGGTCTTCGACGCTCAGACGCTGAGCCCGCTCGCGATCCTCGAGGGGGCCCACCTGACCACGCTCCGCACGCCCGCGGTCACGGCGGTCGCGATCAGAGGGATGCTGCACGCCGATCCGCGCGGAGCGAGGCAGCGCATCGACTCGCTCGCCGTGCTCGGCTCGGGTCCGCAGGCCGAGGCGCATGTGCGCACCCTCGTCGACCTCCTGCCGGTGGGCGAGGTGAGCATCGTGGGTCGCACGCCGAGCCGCACGGCCGGACTCGTCGAACGGCTCAGAGCCGACGGCATCCGGGCAGAGGGCGTCGAGGCAGACGCGGGAGCGGATGCACTGCTCGCCGCCGACGTCGTCATCGCCGCCACCTCTTCGAGCATCCCGGTGCTGAGCCGCGCCGACGTCGGCGATCATGCCGTCGTCGCGGCGATCGGCTCGCACGGCACCGCGCATCGCGAGCTCTCCGCAGACCTGATGACCGATGCCGATCTGGTCGTCGAGGCGCGCGCATCGGCCTTCCGCGAGAACGGCAACCTGCTGCAGGCCCGAGAGCTCGCCGCCTGGCAGGCGGGTGCGCAGTCGGTGACGAATCTGCGAGAGTTGGTCGCGGGTGCGTTCGTGCGCCGTGAGGCTCGGCCGGCCGTCTATACGGGCGTCGGAATGAGCTGGGAGGATCTCGCCGTCGTGGCGCAGATCCTGAAGTCGGCGCAGGGCGCCGATGCATCGCCTCGGAGAGGGAACACAGATGTCCGGAAGTGACACGCGCAGCCTCGTACGGCTCAGCAAGCAGCCCAGCGTTCGCGACACGGTCACCCGTGCCCTGCGCTCGGCGATCATCAGCGGCGAGATGCAGCCGGGCCGCGTGTACTCGGCGCCGAGCCTCGGCGAGGAGTTCGGCACGTCGGCCACGCCGATCCGCGAGGCGATGCTCGACCTGGTGCGCGAAGGACTCGTCGTCGCGATGCCCAACCGCGGCTTCCGCGTGACCGAGGTGTCGTCGCACGACCTGGCCGAGGTCACCGAGCTGCGTCTGTTCCTCGAGCCGCCCGCTGTCGAGAAGGCGACGCCTCTGATCCCCGAGTCCGCATTCGCCGATCTCCGTGGCAAGGCCGAGGAGATCGTCATCGCCGCCGACCGCGGCGACCTCGTCGAGTACCTCAGCGCCGACAGCGACTTCCACCTCGCGATCCTGCAGTACGCCGGCAACGCCAGGCTCACCCAGCTCATCCAGTCGCTGCGCTCGCAGACGCGCCTGTTCGGCCTCGCCGAGCTGTACGAGCGGGGTCACCTCACCAGCTCCGCCAAGGAGCACCACACGATCATGGATGCGATCGAGGCGCGCGACGCGGTGAAGGCGCGCGACCTCGTGTTCTCGCACATCGAGCACGTGCGCGGCGACTGGTCGGGGCACACGGTGGGCGAACCCCACCCCGCGGAGGCGAACGGCTAGTGACTCGATCGACAGCACGCGCCGACGTCGTGATCGTCGGGGCGGGAGTCGTCGGCGCCGCGACGGCGTATTTCGCGGCGGCATCCGGGCTCCGCACCATCATCGTCGAGCGCGGTTCGATCGCCTCGGGAACGAGCAGTCGCTGTGAGGGCAACATCCTCGTCTCCGACAAGGAGGTGGGTCCTGAGCTCGAGCTGTCGCTCTATTCGCAGCGCGTGTGGCGGGAAGATCTCGCCGAGCACGCCGACCTGTGGGAGTTCGAGTCCAAGGGCGGTCTCGTCGTCGCCGGCAGCGCGGGCAGCATGGCGGGGCTCGCCGCCCTCGTCGAGCATCAGCGCGAGCTCGGCATCCGTGCCGAGATGATCGACGGCAACGCCGGGCTGCGCGAGGTCGAGCCCTACATCAACCCCGCACTCGTCGGCGGCGCGTTCTATCCCGACGACGCGCAGGTGCAGCCGCTGCTGGCCACCCACCACCTGCTGAAGCTCGCGATCGCGCACGGCGCCGAGCTGCACACCAGGACCTCGGTGCACAGCATCCTCACCGATCACGGTCGTGCGGTCGGCGTCGACACGTCTGTCGGCCGCATCTCGGCCGGCGCCGTGGTCAACTGCGCGGGCCCCTGGAGCGGCGAGGTCGCAGCGCTCGCCGGAGTGCACCTGCCCGTGCTGCCCCGGCGCGGCTTCGTGCTGGTCACCGAGCCCGTGCCGATCACGGTGCACCACAAGGTCTACGCCGCCGAGTACGTCGGAGATGTCGCCAGCTCGGATGCCGGTCTGCAGGTCTCGCCGGTCGTCGAGGGCACCCCGAGCGGCACGATCCTCCTCGGCGCCAGCCGCGAGCGCGTCGGCTTCGACCGATCGTTCTCGGCCGAGGCGGTCGCGCGCATCGCCGCGAGCGGGCTGGGGCTGTTCCCGGCGCTGCGCGACGTGGGGGTGCAGCGCGCATACTCGGGATTCCGACCGTACTGCCCCGATCACCTTCCGGCGATCGGAGAGGACGCTCGACTGCCGGGACTCTGGCACGCTGCAGGGCACGAGGGCGCGGGCGTCGGCCTCTCGGTCGGCACCGGCAAGCTGCTCTCGCAGGCGCTGCGATCACAGGCGACCGACCTCGACCTGACTCCCTTCCGCCCCGAACGACTCGAAGGACTCGTCGCCGCATGACCCGCACGCGCACAGACGACATCGAACCCGCCTCCGGCATCGAGTTCGACGGCACCCCGGTGCCGTTCACACCGGGGCAGACGATCGGCGGCGCCCTCGCCGGGGCGGGCATCGTCTCGTGGCGCACGACCCGTCGCGACCACGCTCCACGCGGACTCTTCTGCGGCATCGGAGTGTGCTTCGACTGCCTCGTGACGGTCGACGGAGTGCGCAGCCAGCGCGCCTGCCTCGTCGAGGCGTGCGCGGGCCAGGTCGTGCAGAGCTCCGACCCCGACGAGCCGCTGGCGCTGCCCGAGCCGCTGGCGCCGCCCGCCGACCCGAGTGCGGAGGAGCCTCATGTCTGAGCAGAGCATCCCGGCATCCGATCAGCCTCTCGCCGATGTCGCCGTCGTGGGCGCCGGACCGGCCGGCCTGAGCGCCGCGGTCGTCGCCGCCGAACACGGCCTGCAGGTCGTGCTGATCGACGCTGGTCGTCAGACCGGCGGGCAGTACTGGCGTCACCCCGACGAGCGTCATCGCGACGCCTTCGTCGCGCCCGAGAGCACCGGCCACCACCACTGGCACCACTACACCGATCTGCGCGACCGGCTCGCGGCATCCGTGGCATCCGGTCGCATCCGGCATCTCGCCGGACGCCAGGTGTGGCGCACCGACGGTTTCGACGACCGGGTGGCGCTGCGCACCAGCGCCGTGAGCGGCGCCGACGCCCTGCCGCTCGCCGAGCGCACCACCTGGGCGCGTCGACTCGTGATCGCGACAGGGGCCTACGACAGGCAGCTGCCCGTGCCCGGATGGACGCTGCCCGGAGTCATGGCCGCCGGTGGCGTGCAGGCGATGCTCAAGGCCAACCAGGTGCGGGCCGGGCGTCGCGCCGTGGTGGCCGGCACCGGTCCCTTCCTGCTGTCGGTCGCCGCGGGACTCGCCGAGGCTGGGGTCGAGGTGGTCGAGGTCGTCGACGCGAACGCCCTCTCGCGTTGGGTGGCCACTCCGCTGCGTGCGCTGCAGGAGCCGGGCAAGCTGGGGGAGGGCGTGCAGTACGCCGCCACCTTCCTGCGCCACCGGGTGCCCCTGCGCACGCGCACGATCGTCACGGCCGTGCGCGGCACCGGGCGGGCGTCCGAGGTCGAGCTGGCCCGCGTAGACGGAAAGGGACGCGTGCGTCCGGGCTCGACGCGCACCGTGACCGCCGACCTCGTCGCCTTCGGGTGGGGGTTCACGCCGCAGCTCGAACTGGCCGTCGGCCTGGGCCTGCGCACTCGCATCGACGTCGACGGATCGCTCGTGATCGACGTCGACGACGACCTGCGCGCATCCGATCCGCTCGTCTTCGCGGCGGGCGAGGTCACCGGCATCGGCGGAGCCATCGCGTCGTGCGCCGAAGGAGAGCTCGCGGGAGCCGCCGTCGCACAGGATCTCGGCCTCACGACCGACGCCCGACGTATGGCGCGGCATCGCCGGCGTCTGCGGCGCGGACGGCGCTTCGCGATCGGCATGCACCGGGCAAGCCCCGTGCCCGAGGCATGGGATGAGTGGCTGACCCCCGAGACCCACATCTGCCGCTGCGAAGAGGTGACCGCGGCCGAGGTGACCGATGCCGTCGACGGACTCCGCGCTGACGACGCCAGAGACGTGCGGGTCACCGCCCGCCCCGGAATGGGGCTCTGCCAGGGGCGGGTGTGCGGATTCGCCCTCTCCAAGCTCGTCGCCACCGGAACCGGAGGCGTCGTCGACGCCCCCGCCCTCGAATCCTTGACCAATCGACAGGTGGGCGTGCCCGTGTCGCTCGGCGATCTCGCCGCGCTCGTGCCGCATCACCCGAACCAGGAGGAGTCATGACCATGCACGACACGTCAGACGACAGCGTCGACCAGATCATCGATCGCGCGGTGCGCGCATCCGAGCAGTGGAAGCGCGCCGGCATCGACGAGCGCAGCCGTGCTCTCGTCGCGGTGGCGGATGCTCTCGACCAGCACGCCGACGAGCTGATCCCGATCGCGCAGCGCGAGACGCACCTGGCCGAGCCTCGGCTGCGGGGCGAGCTGCGTCGCACGAGCTTCCAGCTGCGCATGTTCGCCGAGATGCTGCCCGAAGGCCTCTGGCTCGACGCGCGCATCGACCACGCCGACGCCGAGTGGCCGATGGGTGCCCCTCGCCCTGACCTGCGCCGTCAGCTCGAGCCGATCGGCGCGACGCTCGTCTTCGCCGCGAGCAACTTCCCGTTCGCGTTCTCCGTCGCGGGAGGCGATACCGCGAGCGCGCTCGCCGCGGGCAACGCCGTGGTGCTCAAGGCGCATCACGGACACCCCGAGCTGTCCGACGCGACGGCCGCCGTCGTCGTCGACGCCCTCGCCTCGGTCGGTGCGCCCGAAGGCCTCTTCCAGACGATCCACGGCACCGACGCGGGTGTGCGCGCGCTGCGAGCATCCGGCATCAAGGCCGCGGCGTTCACCGGATCCGTGCGAGGCGGACGTGCCCTGTTCGACATCGCCTCGAGCCGCCCCGAGCCGATCCCGTTCTACGGAGAGCTCGGCAGCACGAACCCCGCCTTCGTGACGCGGCGCGCTGCCGACCGGGATGCCGCCGGCATCGCCCGCGACTTCGTCGCCTCGGTCACCGGCAGCGCCGGACAGCTGTGCACCAAACCCGGAGTGCTGTTCGTGCCGGCGGGATCGTCGATCGTCTCGGAGCTCGAAGACCAGCAGCTGCCGCCCGCGTCGGCACTGCTGAACGGCGGGATCGAGAGCGGCTTCCGCGACTCGCTCGCCTCGACCAGGGGAGTCGCGGGCGTGCGCACGCTCTCCGCCGGTGCGGGGTCGAATGCGGATGCCGGGGCTGATGCTCCGTCTCCCGTGCTGCTCGAGACGTCGATCGCGACACTGCGCGACGAGATGCATACGCTCATGAGCGAGATGTTCGGTCCTGCGGCGCTCGTGGTGACCTATGACGACGAGAACGAGCTGCTCGGGATCGCCGACCGACTCGAGGGACAGCTGACCGCCACGATCATCGGCGAAGACGACGACGAGATCGCCGTCGACCTTCTCCCCAAGCTGTCGGAGCGGGCGGGACGCGTGCTCTGGAACCAGTGGCCCACCGGAGTGTCGGTGACCTGGGCGCAGCAGCACGGAGGCCCGTACCCGGCGACGACCGCCGTCGGGTCGACCTCGGTGGGCATGGCGGCGATCACGCGGTTCCTGCGGCCCGTGGCGTACCAGAACGTCCCCGAAGGCCTGCTGCCGGATGCGCTCAAAGAGTCGAACCCGCTCGGCATCGTGCGCCGGGTCGACGGCATCCTGGTCCAGCCCTGATGCGCCTGCGGGGGCTGATCTCAGGTCGGCCCCCGCCCGGCATCCGTGCGTTTCCGACCCCGCACCGCTGCTGCGCGCGGTGAGTGGTCACTTTCGCATCCGTTCCGCCGGTTTCCGGTGCGTTTTTGGCCCCGCACCGCTGCTGCGCGCGGTGAGTGGTCACTTTTGCATCCCTAGCGCCGGTTTCCGATGCGTTTCTGGCCCCGCATCGAGCCCGCGCCCCGGCCCGCGGGGCTGCTCAGCGCCCCGACGTCGGCATCCACACCCGCATCGCGGTTCCGCCGTCGAATTCGGCGAACGGTCGCAGCTCGACCACGATCTCCTCGGATGCTGCGCGATCGGCGCCGCGCGCATACAGCGTCCGCGCATCGCTGCGCTGCAGCCGGCGCGCCGCGACGGTGATCCTCGGACCGAGAAGCCCACCCGCCGCACCCGCGACGGGCGTGGCAGCCAGAGCATCCGGCTCGACGGTCAGATCGTCGACGTCGCCGACCGCGCAGTAGACGACCGGTCCGCGGCGCACGGCAACGGTTCCGCGCACGGCGTCGATGAGCGGATGCGGGTGGATCACGTCGACCTCCACCGGCAGCCGCAGCTCGATCTCGGCGCCGTCGATGAGCGCGTCGTCGATCACGATCCATCCCGCATCCACGACAGCATCCACGGTTTCCCCGCCGCGCAGCAGCGTCACCTCCCGGCCCGACACCCACTCCGGCACGCGAAGCGCCAGCCGTCGGCACCCCGCTGATGCATCTCCGCGCACGCTGATGCGGATGCTGCCCTCAGCCGGGTACGCGGTGTCGATCGTGACCGACGCGCCGTGTGCCTGCACGGTCGCCGAGGCGTAGAGCACGATGTCGAGTCCGTCGGGGCGCTCCGCCGCGACGTGGTGTTCCAGGGCCGCGAACGTGCGCATGAGATTCGGCGGGCAGCATGCGCAGCTGAACCAGCGCCGTCGCCCGGCGGGTTCCGCGCCGCCGTAGGGTCGTTCGTCGCGCACCTGCAGAGGATTGACGTAGGTGAACGAGTCTCCGTGGGTCGAGATGCCCGCCGCGACGACGTTGTAGAGGGCCGTCTCACCGGCATCCATGAACGCGGCGTCGCCGGTCGCGAGGTACATGCGCCAGGCCCAGCCGAAGAGGGCCACCCCGGCGCAGGTCTCGGCGTACGCGCGATCGGGCGGCAGTTCGAATGCCTCGCCGAACGCCTCGTCCTCGTGGCGGGCGCCCGTGCCCCCGGTGACGTACATGCGCCGCGAGACCAGATCGTCCCACTGGGTGCGCATCGCATCGAGCATCGTGGCGTCGCCGGTCTCGAGGTACAGGTCGGTGATGCCCTGATTCAGGTAGAGCGCTCGCACCGCGTGCCCGCGCATGCGGGCGGCCTCCAGCGCGGGCTGTTCGTCCTGGTAGTACTCGGCGCCGAACATCACTCCGCCGAGGAACCCGGAGCCGCGTCGGCGCACGAACGCGTCAGCGAGGGCGAGAGGCGCGTCGGCACCGGTAGTGCGGTGCAGCTCGACCAGCGCGGCCTCGATGAGCGGATGCCCGCAGTACTCGACCGCGTCGTCGGCGCCGAGCCGAGCGACGGCGTGGTCGACGAAGCGCTCCGCGACCCGCAGCAGACGGTCGTCGCCGATCGCACGGTGCGCGCCGACCGCGGCCTGGATCAGGTGGCCGAGGCAATAGAGCTCATGGCCCTGCGCGAAATCGCTCCACGGCCGGCGGTCGTCGCGGCCGAGGTAGGCCGAGTCGAGGTAGCCGTCGTCCTGCTGCGCGCGCTCGATGAGCGCGACTGCGGCATCGAAGAACGCCCGGAGGCCGGCATCCTCCTCGCGTCCGAGTTCCCACGCCGCGGCCTCGAGGGTCTTGTAGATGTCGGAGTCGGCGAACAGCATGCCGCGGAACTCGGCGTCGGACTCACCGGTGAGCCGCCGCAGATTGTCGAGAGTGCCGTACTCCTCGAGCATCCGGATGCCGTGCGGCAGCGTGACCCGGCGATTGCGCAGGTGCCACTCGTGCACGAGCCCGCGTTCGATCAGAGGAGCGGAGCGCAGCGGGTGTCGCAGTCCGTGCGCGGTCGGGCCGACCGGTGCGGGGGCTGTCGCGGGGGTTTCGGGCATGTCGTGACTCTTCTCCGAGGCGCGGTGCGGCGCCTCTCGTCGCGAGTGCAATTGTACTTGTACCCACCCCGATCAGGCCAGGCTCTTCCGGAATGCCGGAGTGCTGCTCAGCCGCCCGCGAGTGGCGGGACCGCTGCACGCGACCGGGCGCGTAGCGTCGGCCCCGTGAACCTCGGCCCCGAGTCGCGAGCGTCCGTCGCCGATCGGCTCTGCAGACATCACCGTCGTCCGGGCCGCCTGACCCCTGCATCCCGCGCAGTCGTTCCGCACTTCGGCACGCGGGCCGCGCCGCACGCCCCACCCCCGGCATGCTCGTCACCGGACACCGTCGTCCCGAGAGGAAGGCTGCGATGACCAGCACCGATGTGGGCGTCGTGCGACAGCTCGAGCGCCTCGCACGCTTCCATGGCGATGACACGGCGATCATCTATGAAGGCTCGGCTCTGAGCTACGCGGAGCTGCGCGAGATGGTCGCGCGCCTCGCCGCGGGGCTCCGCGCCGACGGCATCGGCCCGGGGGATCGGGTCGCGTATGCGGGTCTGAACAGTCTGACCTTCCTCGTGGCATACATCGCGGCGGGCTGGGTCGGTGCCGCCTACGTTCCGCTGAACTTCCGCCTCGCCGGTGCCGAGCTGCGACTGATCATGCTCGACGCGCGCCCCGACGTGCTGATCGCCGAGCCCGCGCAGGCGGCGGTCATCGAGGAGTTCCTGCCCGAGCTCGGCATCCGCCGCCCGCTTGTCGTCGACGACGACCCCGCGATCCCCGAGGCCCCGACGACAGCAGCCGAGACCTGGCAGTCGTACGCCGACTTCCGCACCGCGCACGCCGCCTCGGCCCCGCCGGTCGTCCGCACCGAAGACGACCTCGCCGTCGTGCTCTACACCTCGGGCACGACCGGCCGCGCCAAGGGCGTCGAGCTCACGCACGGCAACATCTGGTGGAACTGGGTCAACGTCGATTCGGTCGTCGACACCCGGGCCGGCGACGTGAGCCTGGCCATCGCCCCGCTGTTCCACATCGGCGGCCTCAACGCCGTGACCCTCCGCACCCTCACGCGCGGTGGCACCGTCGTCATCCGGCGTGCCTTCGATCCCGCGCAGACGCTCGTCGATCTCGTGCAGCACCGCGTCAACTCGATGTTCGTCGTGCCTGCGATGCTCGCCGCCATCCGGCGGACGCCCGGCTTCGACGACGCCGACCTCAGTGCGCTGCGATCGACGATCGCCGCAGGCGCGCCGGTGCCGCCCGCCCTGATCGAGTCGTACGCGCGAAAGGGCGTCAGCCTGCAGCAGGCCTGGGGACTGACCGAGACCTCCCCTTTCTCCACGTACCTCGAGTCGGCGATGACGCTCGAGAAGCTCGGGTCGTGCGGCATCCCGATGCCGTACACCGAGGTCAAGGTCGTGGATCCCGCCACCCTGGACGACGTCGCGGAGGGGTCGGGGGAGCTCTGGGTGCGCGGCCCGAACGTCTCGCGCGGGTACTGGAACAACCCCGAGGCCACAGCGGCGGCGTTCACTCCGGACGGCTGGTTCCGCACCGGTGATCTGGGCTACCGCGACACGGAAGGGTACTTCTTCATCGTGGATCGGTTGAAGGACATGATCATCTCGGGCGGTGAGAACGTGTACCCGGCCGAGATCGAGAACGTGCTGAGCGGGCATCCCCAGATCGAAGACGTCGCGGTGATCGGGGTGCCCGACGACAAGTGGGGAGAGGCCGTCTGTGCGGTGGTGAAACTGGCAGAGGGGATGCTGACACTCGACGAGGTGCGCGACTTCGCCGCCCTGTCGATCGCCCGCTACAAGCTGCCGACCCGACTGATCCTGCGTGACGTCGTGCCCCGGAACGGCGCGGGCAAGCTCGACAAGCCGACCATCCGCGTGCAGGCTCAGGAGTATCTGCGGATGCATGGAACGACAGTCGAGACGGCATCCTTCACCGAGACCATCACGCTGCCGCACGCGAGACGATGAGAGGGCTGGGGCGGGGCGACGGATGCGCTCGACGCCTGTTCACGCGACGGCGGTGAGCGACCCTCTCGAGCGCTGCTGCGCGACCGCCATCGTGCGCGAGGCCTGGAACGCCACCGAGCGCAGCAGACGCTCGAACTTCGGCTCGGCCAGCGACACCGAGTCCGACGAGATCGAGAGGGCCGCGACGATCCGTCCGTTCGCACCTCGAATGGGAGCGGCGAGGCACGACAGCGTCTCGAGCGATTCGCCGCGGTCGTGGGCGACACCCGAGTCCCGCACGCGGTCGAGCTCGGCGAGCAGCGACCGTTCTTCGACGATCGTGTGCGGTGTCCACGCGTGTCGTGGCGCGCTGAGCGCGACCTCGGTCGCCGCAGCGTCGCCCGCGAGCAGCACCTTGCCGACCGCGGTGCAGTACGCCGGCATCCGCCCGCCGATCCTGCTGGGTGTGCGCAGCCGCTGGTGTCCTTCGAGCTTGTTGAGGTACACGACATGGGCGCCGCGCAACGCCCCGAGCTGCACCGTGAGATGCGTCGCCTCATAGAGGTCTGCGAGGAAGGGAGTCAGCGTGTCGCGCGTCAGGTCGTGCATGGGCGTCGCGCTCGATGACACGAGATCATCCAGCAGATACCCCAATCGGTAGGCGGTGCCGACGCGCTCGACGACTCCGTTGCCCTCGAGCGTCGCCAGCAGTCGGAAGGTCGTCGACTTGCTGAGGCCCGCTCGACGGGCGAGCTCGCTGACTCCGACGCCGAGGTGCGCGTCTTCGCCGAAGGCCCGCATCACCCCGATCGCCTTGTCGACGGCCGATCGATCCTGGCGGGAGTCGGTGGTCGAGTTCACGTTCGAGGTCGAGTCCATGGCGTGCTCCATCTGCGTCGATGAGATCGGGCCCGTCGCTGGCCCCCGCCTCAGTCTGCGCGGCCGTGACGGGCTGCCACAACGTACTGCTGGTACGTTTCACTGGACTATTCGCCCACTCCGACGAGGGAGCTCATGATGGCTGCAGGCGACGTGATCGGCCGCAACGTCCGGCGATTCCGGCACGAACGCGGCATCTCGATGAGTGAACTGGGCGCCCGCTCCGGTCTGGCGAAACAGACGATCGTGAGCATCGAATCGGGTGGCGGCAACCCGACCATCGACACGGTCGAGCGCATCGCCGCGACACTCGGTGTGAGCATGCGCGCCCTGCTCACCGAACTCGGCACGGATGTGCTGCTCGACCGCGGCGAGTCGACCGTGTGGCGGCGCAGCAACAGGGTGCGTGTGCGCCCGCTCGATCAGTCGTTCGGATCGGGCTACGTCACGAACTCGATCGTCAAGGTCGAGGCGGCTCGCGGCCGCGCCCTCTACGCCCCTGCGGGGCGTGGGTCGCTGCGCCACGCCTACGTGATCGAAGGAGAGCTGCGCATCGGCCCGACGAACGCGGTGGCCGTGGCTGCCGCCGGAGACTTCGTGCGGTTCCCGGCAGACGTCGAGCACATGCTCGAGGCCATCACCCCCGTCGCGCTCTTCTTCTCATGCACCACCTCGCCGCAGGTGTCGATGAGCGAGAACGAAGCCTGGTTCTGACGGTCTGAGCGGCGCTTGCGGGTCGTTCCGGCCTGCGGCACGAACGGTTCGCATGCCCCGGATGCGGCGCGAGGCTGACCCTCGTGACTTCTCCCTCGCTCACGGTCGAGCTGCAGCGGCTCGCCGACGACCTCCATCGCGCCGAGGCCGACCGCGCGCCCGTCGCCCCGCCGTCGAGCACGGCACCGGAACTCACCGTCGACGGTGCCTACGCGGTGCAGAGGACGAACATCGCCCGCAGGCTCGACGCGGGAGAGCGCGTGATCGGCCGCAAGATCGGCCTCACGTCGCGCGCGATGCAGCAGCAGCTGGGCGTCGATTCTCCTGATTTCGGCGTCGTCACGGATGCCATGGTCGTCCCAGACCGAGGGCGCCTCGACCTCTCGGAGCTGATCGCCCCCCGCGTCGAGGCCGAACTGGCCTTCCGCATCGGGCGCGATCTGCCGCCCTCGCCGACTCGGAGCGAGCTGCTGGACGCCGTCGACGGGGTCGCGGTGGCACTCGAGGTGATCGACTCGCGCGTCGCCGACTGGCGCATCGGCCTGGTCGACACGATCGCCGACAACGCCTCGAGCGCACGCATCGTCACCGGCGCGTTCGAGCCGGCCACGCCCGAACTCGTCGCATCGCTGCCCGACCTGGTCGTGACCCTCCGCCACGCTGCGACCGCCGTGGCCGAGGGGCGGGGATCAGCCGTGCTCGGCGACCCCATCGTCTCGCTGCTGTGGCTCGCCGAGGCGATCGGCGGCTACGGAGAGAACTTCTCGGCCGGCGACATCGTGCTCGCGGGTGCCGTCGCCCGTGCGGTCGATCTCGTTCCTGACGCCGAGTGGACCGCATCCGCTCCCGGGTTCCGTCCCGTCTCGTTCCGCACAACCTCGGGAGGATCCTGATGGCCATCACCCGGCTGCCGAGCACCCACGAAGGCGAACGCCAGATGTTCCCCACCGGCGACCTCCGTCGTCCGGGCGGACTGGCACGCGCGATCGACGTCTCCGGCCTCGTCGATGCCGAGCACGGTCTCATCGACCGCTCGATCTTCACCGACCACACGGTCTACGAGCAGGAGATGTCGCGCGTCTTCGCCACGAGCTGGCTCTTCCTCGGCCACGTCGACCAGCTGCAGAAGCCGGGCGACTTCTTCACGACCTACATGGGCGAAGACCCGGTGATCGTCACGAAGGACAAGTCCGGCCGCATCCGGGCCCTCCTCAACTCATGCCGTCACCGCGGGGCCCGCGTGCTGCGCGCCGATTACGGACAGACGCGCAACTTCACCTGCACCTATCACGGCTGGTCGTACGACCTCGAAGGACGCCTCATCAGCGTGCCGAACGAAGCGGGATACTCCGAGCAGACGTGGGACCGAGACCAGTGGGGCCTGCTCGAGGTCGCTCAGCTCGACACCGTCCTCGGCTTGATCTTCGCCACCTGGAACCCGGAGGCGCCGTCGCTCGACGAGCAGCTCGGCGACATGAAGTGGTACATGGAGGCTTTCCTCGATCGCGACAGCGAGGGCACGACAGTGGTGGGCGGCATCACGAAGTGGATTCTCAAGGGCAACTGGAAGCTGGCCGCTGAGCAGTTCGCGACCGACTGGTATCACGTCAACATGTCGCACGCCTCAGCGCTGATGGTGCTGTCGCCGGCAGGCAAGGGGCCGAAGAAGGAGATCGCCGAGACTCCGGGGCGCCAGTACTCCGACGAACGGGGGAACGGCACCGGCTTTCCGGTGCACCCGAAGAGCCGCTTCGACGCGATGCCCGTGCATCAGCACTACGACTACGACCTGCTGCGCGAGCGACTGGGAGACGCGCGCGTGCACGGCCCGATGACCACGGGTCACGCCACGGTGTTCCCGAACTTCTCGTACCTGCCCGTGAACGGCTCGATCCGCGTCTGGCATCCGAAGGGGCCGGATGAGATCGAGATCTGGGCATGGACCGTGCTCGACCGCTCCATGCCGCCCGAGGTGCGGGAGGCACAGCGCCTCTACAACCTGCGCACCTTCGGCCCCTCGGGCATCTTCGAGCAGGACGATGGCGAGAACTGGAGCGAGATCCAGGCGATCTCGCGCGGGTGGCGCACGAACACGATCCCGCTGAACTACCAGATGGGGCTCGGCAGCGAGACGGATGACGGCGTGCACCCCGGCTCGACGAGTGCTCTCTACAGCGATTCGGCCGGCCGACGCTTCTATCAACGGTGGGCCGAACTCATGAACGCA
The DNA here is from genome assembly GCF_904831005.1 of Microbacterium hydrocarbonoxydans. Taxonomy (NCBI): domain Bacteria; kingdom Bacillati; phylum Actinomycetota; class Actinomycetes; order Micrococcales; family Microbacteriaceae; genus Microbacterium; species Microbacterium hydrocarbonoxydans. Next base: position 99,036 of record NZ_LR882982.1, read on the forward strand.
CCCGCGTGGCACGAGATCGATACCCGAACCGAGGAGGGCAGCTGATGGCCGACGACGGCATCCTCGTCGCACGCGTCGACGACATCCCCGACGGGGAGGGCATCAAGATCGACGCCGACGTGCTGGGCACGGTCGGCGACGTGGCTCTCTTCAACGACGCGGGCGAGATCTTCGCGCTCGACGACACCTGCTCGCACGAGACCGCCTCGCTCTCGGAGGGCTGGGTCGAAGACGGCGTCGTCGAGTGCCCGCTGCACGCCGGCAAGTTCTGCCTCGCCGACGGCACGGTGCAGTCGATGCCGACCACGGTCGACGTCGCCTGCCATCGGGTCATCGTGTCGGACGGCGACGTGCGCGTGGTGCCGAATCCCGAAAGGCTCGCTCGATGAGCGGGCCGGATGCCGCGCGGGCGGCCGGACGCGTGGTGATCGTCGGCGGCGGGCTCGCCGGCTACAGCGCAGCCGAGACCCTGCGCGCGCTCGGCCATGCGGGCGAGATCGTCGTCATCGACCCTGAGCCCGCGCTGTATGACCGACCGCCGCTGTCGAAGAGGCTCTTCGATGACGACTTCTCGCTGGTCGATCTGGCCTTCGCCTCGCCGGGCGAACTGGCCGCGAAGTCGATCGAGACGCGTCTCGGTCGCACCGCCACCGCACTCGACGCCGAGAAGCTTCGGGTCACCCTCGACGATGGCGAGACGATCGACGCTGACACCGTGCTCATCGCCACCGGCGGGCGCGCCCGCACTCTGCCGATCCCCGGCGGACGACTGGCGGGGGTGCACGTGCTGCGGTCGTTCGAGGATGCGCTCGCGATCCGTGCGCTGATCACCGACGGCGCCAGGGTGGCGGTGGTCGGCGCAGGGCTGATCGGCGCCGAGCTCGCGTCTGCACTGCACGCCGCCGGAGCAGAGGTGACGCTTATCGATCCCGCCGAGGTTCCACTCGTCCCGGCTGTCGGCGTCGACATGGCCACGCACCTGCACCGCATGCACGACGACCGTGGCATCAGCGTCAGGAGGGGGCTGACGGCCGAGTTCCGACGCGACGGCGCGGCGCTGGCCGTCGTACTGGTCGGGGGAGAGCGCATCGCCGTGGACCTGATCGTCGTCGGAGTCGGGATGGTTCCGAACGTCGAGATCGCTCAGCAGGGTGGACTCGACGTCGATCACGGCATCCTCGTCGACCGGTCGTATCGCACGAGTGCACACGGGGTCTACGCGGCGGGCGATGTCGCTCGACGGCGGGATCCCGACGGCACCCTGCACCGCCTCGCCGAGCACTGGGAGGCGGCGCAGCTCGACGGGCAGGCGGCCGCCCGCGCCATACTCGGCCTCGAGATCCCGGCCGAGGGGTGCTCGTGGTTCTGGTCCGACAGGCACGGGGTGCACCTCGAGGCCGTCGGACGGCTCACGGGCGACGGCGACACCGTCGTGCGCGTCGGCGAGGAGCATCCCGCGGTCTTCCTCGTGCACGAGGGCGTGCTCGTGGGTGCAGCGGCCGTCGACGACACGATGACGGTGCGAGCGGCGCGCCGACTCATCGATCAGCGTGTGCCCGTGCGAGCCGACGACCTGGCCGACCCCGCAGTGTCGCTGCGGTCGCTGCTGCGTGCGGCGCGCTGAGACCTCAAGGAGACGACAGGCCATGACCCAGGACCACCTCGACCCCGCCACGCTCAACGGCGCGACCAGCGCGTCGCGCGGCATCCTCGACGATGAGGTCGACGGGATGCCCCTGGCCGACCTCCAGACGCACTTCGAGGTCACGCAGTTCTACAACCTCGAAGCAGAGCTGCTCGACGACGGCCGATTCGCGGACTGGCTCGAGATGCTGGCCGCCGACCTGCACTACTGGGCGCCCGTGCGCTCCAACCGGCTGCGCAGACAGCAGGCGCTCTCGGTGCACGCGCCGGGTGAGTCGGCCTTCTACGACGAGACCAAGGACTCGCTGGCCTGGCGCATCCGCCGCTACGACTCGGGCATGGCCTGGGCCGAAGACCCGCCCAGTCGCACCCGGCACCTGGTGTCGAACATCTCGGTGCGCGAGCGCGGCGACGGCCTCCTGCAGGTGCGCAGCGCCTTCCTCTGCTATCGCAATCGTCTGCACACCGAGGTCGATCTCTATGCGGGCGGCCGCACCGACATCGTGCGGCGAGCAGGCGTCCACGGGTACGAGGTCGTCAAGAGAACGATCCTGTTCGAGCAGAACGTGCTGCTCATGAAGAACATCTCGACCTTCTTCTGATCTGCGAGGACGCTGACATGACATCGACAGGATGGCTCGACCGAGACGTCGCCTTCATCACCGGCGGCGGTTCGGGCATCGGCAGGGCCGTGGCACTGCGGTTCCTGCAGGAGGGTGCGGCCGGCGTCGCCGTCTTCGGACGTTCGCTCGACAGACTGCACTCGGTCGCCGAGGCGGCGGGGGACCTCGGCGATCGAGTGCTGGCGATCGAGGGCGACGTGCGCTCGGCCGCCGATCTCGCGGCGGGCGTCGACGCGACCGTCGCCCGGTTCGGCAAGCTCGACATCGCGGTTCCCAACGCCGGCATCTGGGATTTCCAGCGCTCGATCCATGCCTCCACCCCCGCCGAGATCGAGACGATCTACGACGAGCTCTTCGACATCAACGTCAAGGGCTACCTGCTCACGGCGGCGACGGTGTGGCCCGCGCTGGTCGAGAGCCGCGGCAACATCGTGATGACCCTGTCGAACGCCGCGTTCTACTCGGCCGGAGGCGGCCCCGTCTACACGGCGGCCAAGCACGCGACGCGGGGGCTCGTGACCCAGCTCGCCTACGAACTCGCACCCAAGGTGCGCGTCAACGGCGTCGCCATCGGCGGGCTCCGCACCGATCTGCGCGGGCCGAGGGATGCGGGGCTCGGCGAACGGTCGATCGAGCAGTCCTTCGCGAAGCGCGACGAACGGCCGGGACCGAACATGTGGCTGCCCCTGCACGACGCCTCCACCGACCCGGCCGACTCGACCGGCCCCTATGTGCTGCTGGCATCGCGCCGCGACGCCGGCGTGGTGACCGGGGCCATCATCAATGCCGACGGCGGCATGGGTGTGCGCGGATTCGCCACCGCCGCGGGAGGCGATGCCCTGTGAGCGGTGCCGTCACGACTCGCCCCGCCCGCCTGGGTCCCTTCGTCGATGCCTACCCGGCCGGAGCCCACGACGTCGAGCTCATCGTCGACCCCGTCGCCGAGGGTCGACCGACGGCGGCGGCGATCGCCGAATCGGCGACTCGCATCTTCCAGGCCGATCCGCGATGCCGCCGCATCGTGCTCGCGGTTCCCGAGCTCGACATCCCCTCGATCGCGTGGGCCGAGGAGGTCGGCTTCCGCTACGTGCTCGACGTCGAAGTCCGCAGCGGCGGCTTCTCCCTGCTCGTGCTCGAGCCCGACTGGGTACTCGCGCAACCGCACATCCTCGACGACATCCCCTTGAAGGAGTGACGCATGACCACGACGAAGGTCGCCATCATCGGATCCGGCAACATCGGCACCGACCTGATGTTCAAGATCATCCGATTGTCCGAAGTGCTCGAGATGGGAGTCATGGTCGGCATCGATCCTGATTCCGACGGGCTCGCCCGTGCAGCGCGGCTGGGGTTCGAGACCACGCACGAGGGAGTCGAAGGGCTCATCCGCAGCGCTCAGTTCGACGAGATCGAGATCGTGTTCGACGCCACGAGCGCCGGTGCGCATCGGGTCACCCACGATCTGCTGATTCCGCTCGGCAAGCAGCTGATCGATCTCACCCCCGCCGCGATCGGCCCCTATGTCGTGCCCGCGGTCAACCTCGACGCTCACCTCGATGCACCGGACATCAACATGGTCACGTGCGGCGGGCAGGCGACGATCCCGATCATCGCGTCGATCAACGACGTCATCCCCGTGCACTACGGCGAGATCGTGGCGTCCATCGCCTCGAAGTCGGCGGGGCCAGGCACACGCGCCAACATCGACGAGTTCACCGAGACCACGTCGGCGGCGATCGAGGCGGTGGGCGGCGCGGCCCGCGGCAAGGCCATCATCATCCTCAATCCGGCCGAGCCGCCGATGGTCATGCGCGACACCGTGCAGGTGCTCACGTCGCGCCTCGATGAGGCGATGCGGGCCGCAGTCGAGAGTGCCGTCGCCGCGAGGGTCGCCGAGGTGGCCGACTACGTTCCCGGATACCGGCTCAAGCAGGCCGTGCAGTTCGTCGATCAGGATCACGAGTTCGACGGCCTGGTGCCGCCCGAGCGTGTGCAGGCCGAGGGATACACCCGGGTCAGCGTGTTCCTCGAGGTCGAGGGTGCGGCGATGTACCTGCCCTCGTATGCAGGCAACCTCGACATCATGACCAGCGCGGCGCTGCGTGCGGCGGAACGCAAGGTGCTCGCGGCACAGAAGACGGCGCAGACGACGGCACAGACGCAGAAGGAGCACATCGCATGACGAAGAAGGTCTACCTGCAGGACGTGACGCTGCGCGACGGTATGCACGCGGTGCGCCACCGGATCACGCCCGAGAAGGCCGCCGAGATCGCCCGGGCGCTCGACGCGGCCGGCGTCGACGCGATCGAGATCTCGCACGGAGACGGTCTGGCGGGCAGCTCGCTGATCTACGGCCCCGGTTCGCACACCGATTGGGAGTGGATCGAGGCGGTCGCCGATGCCGTCGACCGCGCCGTGCTCACGACCCTGCTGCTGCCGGGGATCGGCACTCTGCACGAGCTGAGGCAGGCGTTCGACCTCGGAGTGCGGTCGGTGCGCATCGCGACGCACGCGACCGAGGCCGACGTGTCGAGACAGCACATCGAGGCCGCGCGGTCGTGGGGCATGGATGTCTCGGGCTTCCTGATGATGTCGCACCTGAGCGATCCCGCCTCTCTCGCGCAGCAGGCGAAGCTCATGGAGTCGTACGGCGCCCACTGCGTCTACGTCACGGACTCGGCGGGCAGGCTCACGATGCAGGGGGTGCGCGATCGCGTGCGCGCCTATCGCGACGCGCTCGACGACGCGACGCAGGTCGGCATCCATGCCCATCAGAACCTCTCGCTCGCCGTGGCGAACTCGGTCGCTGCGGTCGAAGAGGGTGCCTATCGCGTCGATGCGTCGCTCGCAGGACACGGCGCCGGCGCCGGCAACACGCCGACCGAGGCGTTCGTGGCGGTTGCCAGACTGCAGGGCTGGGATGTCGCCGCCGAGCTCTTCCCCCTGCAGGATGCCGCCGACGACCTCGTGCGCCCGCTGCACGATCGTCCCGTGCGCGTCGACCGTGAGACGCTCTCGGTCGGCTTCGCCGGCGCGTACTCGAGCTTCCTCCGGCACGCCGAACTCGCGGCCGCGCGCTTCGGGGTCGATGCCCGCGACATCCTCGTCGAGGTCGGCGCTCGCGGCCTCATCGGCGGCCAGGAAGACATGATCACCGACATCGCCCTCGACCTCGCGGCGACGCGGGCCTGAACCCAGGAGCACCCGTGACCTCTGTGCAGATTCCCGACTACACCACCGACGCGTTCTTCGGACTCGATGACCGCTGGCTCGAGACCGCCCCGGGCGAGCTCACCCACTATCACGAGCTCGGCGAGGGCACGCCGATCCTGTTCCTGCACGGCTCGGGCACGGGGGTCACCGCTGCGGCCAACTGGTGGCTCAATCTGCCCGCCTTCTCGGAGCTGGGGCGCTGCATCGCCATCGACTCGATCGGCTACGGGCAGAGCGTCGTCGCAGAAGGCACCGCGCACGGCATCCGCGAGTGGGTGCGTCATGCCGTGCGCGTGCTCGATGCGCTCGGCATCGAGAAGACCTGGATCGTGGGCAACTCCCTCGGCGGATGGCTGGCGCTGCAGTTCGCCCTCGACTTTCCCGACCGTCTGCTCGGCATCGTGTCGATGGGCACCGGCGGCGCGCAGCTGACCGGAGCGCTCAAGGGACACTCCGACCCGGTGCTGACGGAAGCGGGCATCCGTCGCACACTCGAGATGTTCGTGGTCGACAAGAGCCTCGTCACCGACGAGCTGGTGGCGCTGCGATACCAGTCGGCGCTCAACGACACCGCATCCGATCGCCTCGCCGAGGTCGTCGCCGCTCGCGATCGCGATCGCACCGAGCTGCCGCTCGACCTCGACGCGCTCTCTCGACTCGACGTGCCCGTGTTGCTGGTGCACGGGGTGCAGGACGTCGTGATCCCGGTGTCACGGACCTGGGAGCTGCTGAACGTGCTGCCCCATGCCGACGCGCACATCTTCAGCCAGTGCGGCCACTGGTCGCAGGTGGAGCGCGCAGAGGAGTTCAACACCGTGATCGGGCAGTACCTGCGGTCGCGGGGAGTCGTCGGAACCCGGTGAGACCCGCGTCCTGTGGTGAGACGCGCATCCTGGCGCTGGGTCTCGGCACGAAAGACGGGTCTCACGGAGATGGCGGCGGGGTCTCACCCGGAGGGCGACAGAGGGTTCGGGGGGATCGATGAACACGAACATCCATGTCGACTTCGAGGGTATGGGAGTGGTGTCTTCGTCGCTGCATGCGCTCACGTCGGGCACAAACCAGCTCCACGCACGCCACCGCACCGCACGCGCGAGACCCGTCATCCTGCGCGAGATGGGTGTTCTGGCGTAGGGTCTCGCCACGCAAGGTCGGCCTCACGACAAGCGGTGGGTCTCGCTCACGACAAGCGGTGGGTCTCGCTGGGCTTCCCGGCGCGAACTCACCGCCCTCACATCCGGGCGTGCATCGACCGGAGGATCGCCTCGAGCGTCGCAGGCCCCTCCTGCGTGAGGCAGGCGCCCGCGACGAAACGGTCGGGTCGCAGGAACACCATCGGCGTCGGGCGGTCGTCGAACCACTGCTTCATGCGGCCGGTGTGGTCTCCGAGCACGAGCACGTCGTCTGCCATGGTCTTCTCGGCCCAGGATCTCTGCGTCTCGGGCACGATCGCCACGAGGGTCGCGCCCAGTCGCTCGAGCTGCGCGATCGCCGACGCCGGCAGCACGTCGCGCGGACTGTTGCCCCACACGATCACCGCCCACCACCGACCGATCACATCGTCGAGCAGCAGGTGCGGCCCGCGGATGCTGTTGACCCTCGGCTGCGGAAACTGCACGCCCACCGGCGACACCGCGGAGTTCGCGGTGCGCACGGGCACGAGCCGTCGGGTCAGAGAGGCGGATGCGGTGCCGGCCGCGATCGTGTTCGGATCCGCGAGCACGCCGCGGGTGTACCGGGGCATGGGCTTGAAGCGCATGTCGGCGAAGTAGCCCTTGACCGAGGGGAAGAGATTGAGCACGGATGCCGCGGCGTCGCGCGCCGCGGCGACGACCGGGTTCGTGACCTTGATGACTCGTCCGAAGGTGAGCGAGAGGTCGACCATGGCCTTCGCGTGCTCCCGGCGCTCCGTCGTGAAGGTGTCGAGCAGCGCGTCTCCGGCCCGCCCTTGCAGAACTGTCGCCAGCTTCCACGCCAGGTTCGTCGCATCGCGCATGCCGGAGTTCCACCCCTGACCCAACCAGACGGGCATCAGGTGCGCGGCATCCCCGGCGATGAGCTGCCGACCCTTGCGGAACGACCCCGCCACCCGGCCATGATGCGTGAAGACGCGGCGACGGATGAAGTCCAGCGAAGACGGGTCGGGCACATGATCGCGCAACAGCGCGTCGACGTATGCCGGATCGGTGACCTGCTCCTCGGTCTCTCCCGGCTTCAGCATGAACTCCCAGCGTCGCACCGCGTGCGGCAGGCCGATGGACACGTACGGCCGCTTCGGGTCGGCGCCGAGGAAGACGTTGGGTGTGCCGAGCGGGTCGTTGTTGACGTCGACCACCAGCCATCGTGTCGACGGTGACTCTCCCTCGAAGCTGATGCCCAGACGCTTGCGAGTCGGCGACTTGCCGCCCTCGCATCCGATCAGATAGCGGGCCGAGAGGCGCACCTCGCCCTCCGGCGTCCGAGCGATCGCGGTCACCGTGTCGCGGTCCTCGTCGACGTCGACGACCTCGTGGTCGAAGAGCACGCGCACGTGGTCGAAACGGGCGAGGCCCTCGTAGAGCGCCCGATCCACCTCGGGCTGGATGAAGCCGTGCTTGCGCTCCCACCCGAACTCATCGGTCTTCGGATCGTTCACGAGGATAGTCCGGCCCGAGCCGTTCACGAGCCGCATGATGTGGTGGGGGTTCGTGTGCGGCTGCACGGCGTCGACGAGACCGGCGGTCTGGATCGTGCGGAACGACTCATCGTCGAGGCCGACGCCCCGCGGGAAGTCGATCAGATCGGAGCGCGCTTCGAGCACGGTGACCGAGCGTCCGTACAGCCCCAACAGGTTCGCGAGCATGAGCCCCGCGGGTCCGGCGCCGACGATCACGACCTCGGAGTCGACGGCTGCCGTCACCGAAGCACCGCCGTCGTCACACCGAAGCCGGCGATGTACTCCCGGATGGGCTTGTAGAACTCATAGGTGACGTCGTACTCGCCGCACGCGCGCAGCGCCGAGTACGCCGCGACCCAGGTGCGCACCTCGTGCGAAGAGTGGCCGGCGACGGCATCCATCTCATCGGCCGTGTAGGCGTCGAACCGCTCGACGTCTCCCGAGCGCACGACGTCGAGGAAGGCGAGGTCCCATTCGGGATTCAGGTCCATGATGTCGGCCTCGCCCCTGGCGAACGCGACCGCTGTGTCGATCGTGCGCTGCTGACGTGCGGCGCGCGCCTCGGGCGTGGGGTGACGGCCGTCGGTGAGGAACTCCCGCTGCTCGGGAGTGGCGGTCGCGATCTGCGGAACAGGCGGGTCGTGCGACAGGCCGCCCGAGCCGAGGAAGAGCACGCGCTTGTCGCTGTCGCGGAAGAACTCTCCGACGCTCTGGCCGAAGCGGCGCACCCGCGCCATCTTCGTGAACGGTCGCGCGACCGAGTTCACGAAGATCGGGATCATCGGCACCACATCGAGCCCGCCGAAGATGATCTCGGCGGGCTGCACCGCACCGTGGTCGACCTCCATGCGGCGCGAGATGGCGGCATCGATGTCCTGACTGATCACGTGCTGCGCCAGCCTCTCGGCGAGGTCGGTCGGCACCGCGATCGGTCCGTCCCAGGAGTCGTAGTCACCGGTGCCGTGCGCCTCGTAGCCGATGCAGAAAGGCGGCATCAGATCGTAGAAGAATCCGTTGTAGTGATCCGGCCCGAAGTTCACCAGGATGTCGGGCCGGAAGTCCTCCGCGAAGCGACGCACATGATCGAACGCCGCCTCGACGGCGTGCGTGACGTCGGCGGGCGGGTCGGTGTGCTCGAGAAGAGGGCTGTGCGACATGCAGATCAGCGCCTGTGGCATGGGATGACTCCTTCGTCGTCGATCAGCGGGACAGAGCGGTCCCCTCCCCATCGAAGGCGTCGACCGGGCGCGGTGGGTTCTGCCGTTCCACCTGGCGAAACGCGGCGTCCGCGGTCTCAGCGACCGAGCGCGCGGGCCGCGAGCACGTAGGTGAAGGTGGCGCGCATGAGTGGCTTGTGGTTCGCGTCGTCGACGGAGACCTCGATGACGGCGACGTTACCGCCGGCCCGCACGACGCGGGCCGTCGCGACGGCGTGGTCCGCCCTCGAGTTCGCCAGGAAGTGCTGGTTCGACTGCACGGCGAGCGGAAAGCCGTCGGAGTCCTCGTAGGTCTGCATCGCGACGAAGGTTCCGGCGATGTCCGCGGCACCGAACAGTGCGGCAGCGGAGAACATGCCACTCGCCTGAGCCAGCGCGTCGGTCAACGGCATCCGCAGGCTGATCGTCTCTCCGTCGGCGGCGTGGGGCACGAGGCCCAGAGTGACGGCGATGTCGTCGAATCCTCGTCGCGCGGCGAAGCCCTCCATGTGTGTGATGAGCTGTGGCAGATCTGCGGCGATGGCCATGGTGTTCCTCTCAGGGAATCGGGGACGGGCGACTCTGCCCGCCCCCGAATCGGTGCCCGTGATCAGCGAGCGGCTGTGCGCATCGTCTCCTTCGACAGGAGCACGGCGAGCCCCGCGAGCACGATGAGACCGATGAAGTACCAGGCGATGTTGTTCGTCCCGCCGCCGTTGGGCAGACCGAAGAGCCACGTCGCCACCAGGGGTGCTGTTCCCGCACCGAGGAGCGAACCCAACTGGAAGGTGAGCGAGACGCCTGTGTAGCGGTCTTGCGTCTCGAACTTCTCGGCGAGGAACGCGCCGATGGGTCCGTACATCGATGCCTGGATGATCGGATTGCCCACCAGGAAGGCGAGAGCGATCAGCCAGTAGGAGCCGGAGTTCAGCAGCGCGAACATCGGGAACACGAGGGCGATCGAGATCACGGCGCCGGTGAGCATGACGGGGCGTCGACCGAAGCGGTCGGACAGCCAGGCGAAGAACGGGATGGCGAAGATGTGCACGAATGACGAGAACGTCAGCATGTACAAGGCGTCCTGCCGGGGCACGACCCCCTGCGCCGCGACGTAGGGGACCACCCAGATCGCCAGCAGCGCCTGCATGAAGAGCGGGCCGGCTGCCGCGAGGATGCCGAACAGCGCCGAGAGCGGGTACTTCTTGAGCACTCTCACGATCGGCACGCCCGTGTGCACCTCGCCGGCGGCCCGCGCACGGAGGAAGTCGGGCGACTCGGTGACGCGATAGCGCAGGTAGAGCCCGATGATGACCAGGATCGCGGAGAGGAGGAACGGCACCCGCCAGCCCCAGCTCAGGAACTGGTCGTCGGGGAGTCCCGCGAACAGCCCGAGCACGAGAGTCGCCAGCACCGCCCCGGTGGGTCCGCCGGTGACGGCGATCGACGCCGCGAGTCCTCGGTTGCCCTCCTTGACGTGCTCGGCGGCCATGAGCGTCGCACCCGCCCATTCGCCGCCGACGGCGAGGCCCTGAACGACGCGAAGAACGACGAGGATCAGCGGAGCCGCGATCCCGATCGTCTCGAACGTCGGCATCAGGCCGATGCAGACCGACACCGACCCCATCATCACCAGCGTGATGAACAGCATCGACTTGCGCCCGATCCGGTCACCGAAGTGGCCGAACAGGATGCCGCCGACGGGCCGCGACACGTAGCCGGCGAGCAGGATCACGAACGACAGCGCCGCGCCGAGTGCTGGGTCCATCGTGTCGGGGAAGAACAGCACGGGGAAGACGAGCCCTGCGGCCGCGCCGTACAGCAGGAAGTCGTAGTACTCGACGGTGGACCCGAGGAAGCTCGAGATCAGCGCCCGACGGGACTGCTTGCGCGTGGGCGTGTGCTCATCCGCCGGGTGGCCGGTCGTCGTCGCCTGTTCGGTCATGCTGTCTCCCCGGGTGCCGTGCCTCGCCCGAGCAGCGTCGCATCGGGCGAACCCGAGCATCCGGCACGCGAGAGCGCAGCACGAACCGGGTGTGCCGCAGGGTGGAACAGCGCCGTGGTTTCGGGGGTCTGGGAGGCCGGCGAGACCGATCTTCTGTGATGAGGCCTATGTCGGCGAGGAGGAATTCTCACGAGACCCACTTGCCGTGATCGGACCCATGCCGTGCACGTGGGTCTCGCCCGCGGACGTGGGTCTCACCCGCGGACGTGGGTCTCGCCCCCGGATGTGGGTCTCATGCGCGGCATTCCGACGAGACCCACATTCGGCCGCGAGACCCCTGTCCTCACGGTGGGTGTCGTGGCGGAAAGGAGGTGTCGCCGACCTTCCCCGGGAGATCCGTTACTCGAACCCGCCCGTGAGCCTCTCCCGCATCCGCTGACTCGTCTCGTTCATCCCGACGATCTCGACGGTCTTCCCGAGAGCCGCGTACTTCGTCTCGATCGCATCCAGCGCCGCGACCGTCGACGCGTCCCAGATGTGCGATCCCGTGAGGTCGATGATCACGTGCTCGGGATCGTCGGAGTACGAGAACAGAGTCGTCAGGTCGTTGCTCGAGGCGAAGAACAGCTCGCCGGTCACGACGTATCTGGCCGTGTCGTACACGACTGTCCGCGACACCGAGACGAAATGCGCCACCCGCCGCACGAACAAGACCGAGGCGACCAGCACGCCTCCGACCACGCCGACCGCGAGATTGTGCGTCAGCAGCACCAGCACGACGGTCGCGACCATCACGAACGTCTCGCTCTTCGGCATCCGCTTGAGGGTCGAGGGCTTGATGCTGTGCCAGTCGAACGCGCCGATCGCGACCATGATCATGACCGCGACGAGGGCAGCCATCGGGATCGTGCCGACGAAGTCGCCGAACACCACGACGAGCAGGAACAGGAAGATGCCGGCGAAGAAGGTCGAGATGCGCGTGCGCGCTCCGGATGCCTTCACGTTGATCATCGTCTGGCCGATCACCGCGCATCCGCCCATGCCGCCGAAGAACCCCGAGAGCATGTTCGCGATGCCCTGCGCCCACGATTCGCGGCTCTTGTTCGAGTGGGTGTCGGTGATCTCGTCGACCAGCTTCGCCGTGAGCAGCGACTCCATGAGGCCGACGAGTGCGACCCCGAGCGCGAACGGGGCGATGATGCCGAAGGTCTCCCACGTCCACGGGATGTCGGGCAGGAAGAGCGACGGCAGGCTCGTGGGCAGTTCACCCTGATCGCCCACGGTCGGCACGGCGATGCCCATCGTCAGCACGACGGCCGTCACGATGATCACCGACACGAGCGGTGCGGGCACGATCTTCGTGATCCTCGGCATCACGATCATCACGACGATCCCCAGCGCGACCAGCGGATACACCAGCCAGGGCACGTCGATCAGCTGTGGGAACTGCGAACTGAAGACGAAGATCGCGAGTGCGTTGACGAACCCGACCATGACGCTGCGGGGAATGAAGCGCATGAGCTTCGCCACACCCAGCACGCCCAGGATCACCTGGAAGATGCCCGCGAGGATCACGGTCGCGATGAAGTAGTCGAGGCCGTAGGTCGGCGCCACGGGTGCGATCACGAGCGCCACGGCGCCGGTCGCCGCGGTGACCATGGCCGGGCGTCCGCCGAGGAATGCGATCGACACGGCCATGATGAACGACGAGAAGAGGCCGACCTTCGGGTCGACCCCCGCGATCACCGAGAACGCGATCGCTTCGGGGATGAGTGCGAGACCCACGACCAGACAGGCGAGGACCTCGCGCGTCAGCATTCGAGGGCTCTTCAGTGCGTCGAGCACAGACGGCTTCGCCCGATAGCGGGCGCGATCATCGATCGCAGATGCTGACATGGGATGCTCCAGAGAACGCGGCCAGGGGGCGAGACCGAACAGTTAAGGGTAGAGCGGATGTCGGAGCACGGGAGTCGCGTGTCGAGGGCGAGATTCGTGCGGGAGCGATCTGCTCAGTGGCGAACCGGTAACGGCAGCATGAAAACAAGTGGACATGACTCTTCGGTTGGCTGTCTGCTCGCAGATTTTGCGCGGGTGTCGATTCGGGCGGATACTCATGCCATCCGTGCCGACCGTCTCGGCCGGACAATCGACATGCACAGCACCCCTGCTCTCGCTCCAGAGACGACCATCGCCATCGTCGGCGCCGGCCGTCTCGGTGGCGTACTCGCTCGGGCCCTCCGCGCAGCGGGGTTCACCGTCATCGGGCCGCTTCGCCGCGACGATCGGGTGCCGGATGCCGACATCGCCCTGCTCTGCGTTCCGGACGCCGCGATCCCTGCCGTGGCGTTCGCCGCCCGTCCGCACAGCAGGCTCGTCGCACACGTCTCGGGTGCGACGCCCCTCACCGACGTCGACTTCAGCCTGCATCCGCTGCAGACGTTCACAGGCACCGAGGCGCCCGGGGTCTTCCGGGGAATCGGTGTCGCCGTCGACGGTCGCACTCCCGAGGCGGTCGAGGTGGCAGCACGGCTCGCCAGGGCGCTCGGTGCGGAGCCCTTCCGCGTCGACGGTGACCACCGCGCGCAGTACCACGCGGCTGCATCCTTCGCCTCGAACTTCGTGCTCACGGTGCTCGATGCGGCCGAGCATCTCGCGCGGGACGCGGGCGTCGACCGAGCGCACCTGGCGCCGCTCGTGCGCCGGACGGTCGAGAACTGGGCGGCGTCCGGCGCGGCGTCCGCGCTCACGGGGCCCATCGCGCGTGGCGACGCGGCCACGGTCGCGCGGCAGCGCGCGGCATCCGCAGACTACCGAGACCTCTTCGACGCACTCGCCGCCGCGACCCGCGTGGTCGCTGACAGAAAGCCCCGCCCATGAAGATCCTCCGAACGATCGCAGAGGTGCGCGCCGCGGTGCGCTCGGCGCGCAGCGAAGGTGAATCCGTCGGACTCGTGCCGACCATGGGAGCGTTCCACGAGGGGCACCTGTCGCTCATGCGCCGGGCCTGCGCCGAGAACGGGCTCGTCGTCGTCTCGCTGTTCGTGAACCCGACGCAGTTCGGAGCGAACGAAGATCTCAGCACCTATCCGCGCGACGAGGCTCGCGACGCGGCGCTCGCCGACGCAGCGGGCGTCGACATCCTGTTCGCACCGGCCCCGGCCGAGATCTACCCGCACGGCTTCGCCACGACCATCCATGTGGCCGGCATCACCGAGGTGCTCGACGGCGCGAGCCGCGGCGCGCACCACTTCGACGGCGTCGCGACGGTCGTCACCAAGCTGTTCGGCATCGTCGCGCCCGACGTCGCGTACTTCGGGCAGAAGGATGCCCAGCAGGTGCTCGTCGTGCGCAGAGTCGTGCGCGATCTCGACCTCGATGTGCGGATCGTGGCGTGTCCGATCGTACGAGAGGCCGACGGCCTCGCCATGAGCTCGCGCAACGTCTACCTCGACGCGGATGCTCGTGTGCGGGCGACCGCACTGAACCGCGCGCTCAGTGCGGCCGACGCGGTCGTCGCCTCGGGAAACCGTGGCGGCGACAGCATCCTCTCCGCCGCTCGCTCGGTGCTGGAGGATGCGGCGATCGATGCCGAGTATCTGGAGCTCCGGGATGCCGAGACCTTGCAGCCCATGGATGCCGTGGAGCGTGACGCGCTCCTGCTCGTGGCCGCCCGCGTCGGCGACGCGAGACTGATCGACAACCACCTGATGAGAGGGGCTGCCTCGTGAGCGCCCATGCCGCACCGACCTCGCGCGTGACCCTCGGCGACATCGGGAAGAAGAAGGAGGCGGCGGAGCCGATCGTCATGGTCACGGCCAACGACCATCCGAGCGCGCAGATCGCTGATGAGGCGGGAGTCGACATGGTGCTCGTCGGCGACTCCGCGGCGATGACGGTGCTCGGCTACGACAGCACGGTGCCCGTCACGATCGACGAGATGCTCATGCTCACCAAGGCCGTGCGGCGCGGCCTCTCGCGCGCGCTGCTGGTGGGCGACCTGCCGTTCGGGTCGTACGAGGCGTCCGACGAGCTGGCCATCGCCACGGCGCAGCGCTTCGTGAAAGAGGTGGGCGTCGACCTGGTCAAGATCGAGCGAGGGGGCACGACCGTCGATCGTGCCCGTGCGCTGGTGAACGCCGGCATCCCGGTGGTGGGTCACGTCGGACTCACGCCGCAGACCGCGACCGCCCTCGGCGGATACCGCGCTCAGGGCCGCACGGCCGAGGCGGCGCTGGCCGTGATCGACGATGCTCTCGCGTTGCAGGATGCAGGTGTCTCGCTGATCGTTGTCGAGGCCGTGCCGTCGCAGCTCATGACGTCGCTCGCACCCCTGCTGCGGGTTCCGACGATCGGCATCGGCGCCGGAGCGGATGCCGACGGCCAGGTGCTCGTCTTCCACGACCTGCTCGGGATCTACGACGGGCCAGCCGCGAAGTTCGTCAAGCGCTATGCCGACGTGCGGAGAGCCTCGGTCGACGGCGTCGCCGCCTACGCCTCGGAGGTGCGCTCCGGCGCATATCCGGCGCCTGAGCACGGCTACGGAATGCCGGCGGACGAGGCATCGCGGTTGCAGGAGTTGCTCGCCGCACGGTGACCGTTCCGTCGGTGACCTTTCGGTCGGTGGCCGGTCGGTTCCCCCCTTCCAGTCGCAGTATGTGCTGTGCCTCGGCCGGCGTCAGCGTTCCGGTCGCAGTCTGTGTCGCTCGGAGCGCGCCGCGGCGGCACAGACTGCGACCGGAGCGTTCGGATCGCAGCGCGCGGCGGCACAGACTGCGACCGGAGCGTTCGGCATCCGCAGGGTGCAGGCGCGCTCGGATCGGATGACGGATGCCGTCCGGCCATCTGCCTCGCGGCAGCCCATTCCGAGATATCGCACGGCGGGTGCGCGCGGCTGGCTATCGTCCGCCACGGAGGCCTCGCGAGCGACGGGGCAGAGGGCGGGGACGCAGTGGCTGACATGTTCACCGAGATCACTACTCAGAGCGTCTCGGCATTCATCGGAGGTGGGGCGGTCGCTGTCATCCCGCCTCTCGTTCAGCTGATGCGGCGACGGCGTCGCGGCGCACGAGACGCCGTCGCCGCGTCGCGCGACCTGGTGATCTTCCCCGGATCATCGCTCGAGGATTCCCCGATCGACAACAGCCGCCGCATCGACAACAGCCGCCATATCGACAAGAGCCGCCACATCGACAACAGCCGCCATATCGACAGGAGCCGCCATATCGACAGGAGCCGCCACATCGACAACCGCAGCATCGTCATCAACAACATCCGCGATTCCGGGGATGTGAAGAGTGCGGCGAACAGCGACGGCTCCACAGAGAACCTGTGGCTCATCATCGTCGCGATGCTCGCTGCCGCAGCGCTCTTCGCGAACTACTACGTGATCGTGAGCTGGTTCGCGCTGGGACTCGGAGTGGGCTTCGCCGTGATCGCCGCGCTCGGAGTGATCCGCGCGGTGCGTTGGAGGCTCTGGGAACGAGGTGCCGGCATCGCTCTCGCCGAAGCGATGCTCGCCATCGTCGCCGTGATCTGGACGTGGGTCGCCGTCTTCACCTCCGAGCACCGTGGCTCGACGCTCGAGTCCATGCGCGTGCAGATGGCCGCAGAGATCGCACGGGCGCCGATCGACCCCGGCCCGATGGAGTGGATGCAGCGGCACCTGCTCGCTCCGATCACCGCGTTCGTCACCGTCGCCATCGCGAATGGGCAGATGGTCTTCGTGATCGCCCTCTTCGGGGCGTTCGTGATGTCGTCGATGGTGATGCTCCTCGTCTGGGTGCGTCTCTACAACTGGTACGTCTACCTCGGTTCCTGTTCGGTATCGCAAGCGGACGCGCGGCGAAACGCGCGCAGCGGCATGCGGAGCTGACCGCCGTCGATCTCGGGGTCGTCCTTCTCGTCGCGGCGCTCACGGTGTTCTTCGCGAGTGGACTCTTCGTGGGCATGGCGGATGCGGGGGCGCCGACGGGCGGATGACTCTCATCGGCGCTGACGGGATGCGGAGCAGTCCGGCTCCCGGCGTTGGACGGCCGTCTTGCTGTCGCGCGGAACTCCCTCGCCTGAGCATCCGGCCATCGCCGAGATCACCGTCCTCAAGGGTGAGCGTGCGCCTACTGCGACCGACGCACTCGCAGCACCAGCGCGATCAGCGCGAGCACGATGACCACTACTCCGTAGCCGATGCACACGGTGTCGAGTCCGAGCGGCGCCACGAGAAGGCCGGCGACCACCGCGGGTACGCCGAAGGCCGAGTAGGCGAGCACGTAGATCACGGCGAACGTGTCGGCGCGCTCGGCGGGCGGGATCCGCGGTGCGAGCGAGGCGACCACGCCAGAGAACGCCGTGCCGAAGCCCATGCCCGTGATCGCGGTCGCGGCGAGATAGAAGGGCAGCGACCCGATGCTCAGCGCCACGAGCGAGAGCGCGGTTCCGGTCGCGAGTGCCGACGTGCCGAAGATCACCGACGTCCGAGGGCTGCGGTGGCGCATCAGAAACGCCGTGATCGCGCCGACGCCGGCGAGCATCCCGACCGCGAGCCCCTGCCACGAGTGCGCGACGCCGCCGAGCTCGCTGTGCACGATGGTGGCGCCGAGTGAGAGGAACAGGCCGCCTGTCGCCCAGCCGGCGATGACGGCGGGGGCACCGCGCCAGAAGTCGCCGCGCACGCCGGCCGGCACCGAGAGGCGGAACCGCAGCGACGCCCACGCCCCCGCACGCAGCGGTGCCGTCTCGGGGGCGAGCAGGAAGAGCCCGGCGAGGACCAGATAGATCGCCGTCAACGGCGCGAAAACGTCGAGCAGCGGCTCGCCGGTGACGTCGAGCACGATGCCGGCCAGGATGGCACCGAGTCCGAGGCCGATTCCGGGGCTGAGGGCGTTCCAGAGCGCGGCGACGCGTGCCTTGCCCTTCGGTGCGAGGTCGAGAGCCGCGGCCGACAAAGTCGAGATCAGCACCCCACTCGCCGCGCCCTGCAGCACCCGCGCGAGCACGAGGGTCGCCACGGTGTCGGCATGCCAGAACAGCACCATGCTCGCAGCGAGCAGCAGGAAGCCCGAGATCGCCACCGGTCGGCGGCCGATGTGGTCGGAGAGGGATCCGGCGCTGAGCAGGGCGAGCAGAAGCGCGATCGCATAGACGGCGAAGACCGCGCTGATGACGATCGAGTCGAATCCGATCTCGGCCGCGAGCACGGGGTAGAACGGCGAGGGAGCGCTCGCGCCGACCATCATCGCGATCTGGGCTGCGACCGCCAGTGCGAACCCGAAGCGCGAGCGGCGGGCGGATGCGGTCGCGACGGGCGTCGGGGCTGTGATCGTCATCCGTGCTCCTCGGTTCGAAATCGTTGGTTCGACAATCATCGAACTGTTGGAGCGTACTCGCCCTGACGCGATTGTTCAACTATTCTCGAACTATGCCTGGCGACCTCCCGCATCCGGATCGCTCCGAGATCCAGTTGACCGATGTGCTCTTCGCGCTCAGTGACCCGGAGCGGCTCGCGATCACGCGCCAGCTCGCCGACGGTCCGCTCGACATGGCGGAGTGTCACGCGACGGACCCGAATCTGCCGAAGTCGACCAAATCGCATTTCATGAAGGTGCTGCGCGAGGCGGGCGTGATCCGCAATGAGCCGAATGGCCGCAGGCGGATGCTGACGCTGCGGCGCGATGACCTCGACGATCTGTTCCCGGGGCTGCTGGAGTCGGTGCTGCGGCCGTAGCCTGCACCCCCGTTCGACTTTCGCGGCCGATCGAGCGTCAAGGTGTCGAACGGCATACTGCTCTGCGAGACCTGTCATCATCGGATTCACGACGGCGGCTGGGAGATCCGCGTCGAGAGGATGGGCGTGGCGGCGAGGGTGTGGTTCGTCCCGCCGCGATCTGTGGACTCAGTGCGTGCACCGCGGCTGGGTGGACGGGCCCGATTCGACGTGGCCGCGTGATCGAGGTGAGGGGCGCTCAGGAGGCGACGCGCGTGTTGTCGGCGGAATGCGCCGACTCGACCTCTGCCCAGACGGCGTCGAGTGAGAGGTGCAGCACGGCGGCGACGGCGGCGATCGTCGAGAACGACGGTGTGGCCACGCGGCCGGACTCGATCTTCCGAAGAGTCTCGGGTGAGATCCCGGCGTCGAGCGCGACGCTCAGCATCGACCGCGCGCCTCGCGCCCGCCGCAGCAGTGCGCCGAGGCGCTCGCCTCGTTCGACGTCGGCGGGGGTGAGGGGCAGGCGAACCATCATGCACCCATACTAATACCGGTATAGTATTACCGCTTATGATCGAGATCCTCAATCAGGAACAGCTCCGCAGAGCACGAGAGACCGGCGCGCTGGTCGGCTCGATACTCCAGACTCTCAAGAGCCGGTCGGTGGTCGGAGTGAATCTGCTCGACCTCGACCGGTGGACCAAGCAGCTCATCGAACAGGCCGGTGCCGAGTCCTGCTACGTCGACTACGCGCCCTCCTTCGGGCGCGGGCCGTTCGGTCACTATGTCTGCACGGCGGTGAATGACGCGGTCCTGCACGGGATGCCGTACGACTATGTGTTGGCCGACGGCGACCTTCTGACGCTCGATCTGGCGGTGACGCTGCATGGTGTCGCGGCAGACGCGGCGATCAGCTTCGTCGTCGGGACTGCTGCCGCACCTGACGACCTCGCGATGATCGCCGCGACCGAGCGCGCCCTCGCGGCGGCGATCGCGACGGCTCGCCCCGGCGCGCGCACGGGCGACCTGTCGCACGCGATCGGGGCGGTGCTGACCGAGGCCGGGTATCAGGTCAACCTGGAGTTCGGCGGGCACGGCATCGGATCGACGATGCATCAGGATCCGCACGTCGCCAACGACGGACGTTCGGGTCGCGGCTACGTGCTGAGACCGGGGCTGCTGCTGGCTCTCGAACCCTGGGTCATGGCCGACACGGACCGACTCGTCACCGATGCCGACGGGTGGACGTTGCGCAGCGCGACCGGATGCCGCACCGCGCACAGCGAACACACGGTCGCGATCACCGACGACGGAGCGGAGATCCTCACTCTGGCGCGATGACTATGCGGCTCAGCGCCCGCGCGACCTGCTGCGCACCCGGCGCGCGGCGCGACCGGCGAGATCCTTGAGTCGTCCGCCCGGCCAGACGCGTCGCAGTTCGACGACCCCTCCGCGGGTCGCCACCGGCGTGCACGTGCGGCCTGCAAGCAGTGGAGAGTGTCCGGCCCCGGCCAGGGTCGCGGCATCCGACTTGAGCGGAACGTCGAAGGTCCAGCCCGCCCGCCGCACCTTGACGACGAGTCGCACGCCCCGCGTCTCGTCCGTCGGACCGAAGACCCTGAGGGGGTCGATCGCGATCGTCACCGAACTGCGGTCCTGCAGCGACGACGCTGCGATGCGACGCTCGTCGCCCGTCGACGTGTCGCGCAGGAACAGCTCCAGCTGGTCGTTCTCGAGCTCGCGACGCGCGAGCAGCAGATCCGCTGGCAGCTCGGGGGGCGAGAAGGGCAGAGAGGTCAGTCGTCCCGAGCCCGGCTCGAAAACGAGTGCGTCTGCGCCGTCGCGCGTGATGTCGACGCGGACCGTCAGGTACAGCCCGCCTCCGCGGGACCAGCGCGCCTGTGTGACGGCGGCGCGGCATGTCATCTCCGACTCGAAGCGGGCGAATTCGAGCAGGTCGTCGCGACGCCCCGACCTGACCAGCGCAGCCCGGATGCGGTGCGGGAAAGCCAGGCCGCGGTCGACGCCCGGACCGAAGCGACGTTGCACGAGAGGCGTCACCACGTCGAGCAGCCGCTCCCGGTACTCGGCGGGATAGTTGACCAGACGCTTGCCCGCCAGTCGTTTGAGGATCTTGCCGCGGAACCAATGCCGCAGCAGACGATCGCGCAGCCGACCTGGCTCGGTGTACTGCTCCACCAGGTCGAGCACGGCATCCAGGTGCGGGAAGTACGTCTCGGGGTCGATGCGCGACGAGCTGGCGCTGCCGGGCTGCTTGACCCACGCATAGCAGGGCTCGCTCGCCAAGATCGAGATTGTGTCGGCTTCGAAGTAGGCCCGCATCACGAAGAGGTGATCCTCGAGGCGCACCTTGCCCTCGGGGAAGCGGATGCCCTTCTCGCGCAGGAACGAGGTGCGGAACATCTTGTGCGGCGTCAGCATCTCGAGCAGCGGGTCTTCGCCGAGGCGGGCGTGCGGCACGTCGCGGCGGAAGATCCGGCTCGGCAGACGGCGGCCGATGCCCACCTCTTTGCCGACGATCACGTCTGACCCGTGCTGATCGGCGAAGTCGCACAGTCGCTCGAGCGCCGAATCGAACAGCCAGTCGTCCTGATCCACGAACTGCACGTAGGTGCCGCGCGCGGCCTCGACGCCGCGGTTGCGAGGAGTGCCCGGCCAGCCGGAATGCGGCAGATCGAGCACCCGCACGTTCGGCCGCTCCGCAGCCACCGCGGCCAGAAGCTCGCTCGTCTCGGCGCCCGAGCCGTCGTCGCACAGCAGCACCTCGAACTGCGACGCGTCGAGTGTCTGCCGGTCCAGAGACGCGATGAGCGCGTCGATGGCCTTCCCGGGTCGGAAGACGGGCACGACGACACTCACACGCAGATTCGACATCATCGGCAGTCAAACACCGAGACCTGTGCAGCGCACGGGGGTTGCATTCAGGCGAGCATGCGTGCTCGCGTTCGGGCGTGCAGGTTCAGTCGAGGTTCGCGCGAGCGATCAGGAACTGTGCGACGGCGTCGTTGTCGGCGAGGTCAGCCGCGCGGCGATAGGCGTCGGACGCATCGAGCCCGGCTTCGGCGAGCAGGTCGGCGCGAACCGCCCAGTACGGCTGGAAAGAGCTCGACTCGGCGGCATCCGGCAGCGCTGCGAGGCCGGCTTCGGCGCCGTCGAGTCGTGCGGTCACCACAGCCGCAGCGACGCGGGCGCCGAGCGTCGGCGCTGCCACGAGAAGCGCCGCGTACAGCGTCCGCAGAGCTGCCCAGTCGGTCACGCCGGTGCGTCGCCGGTCGCAGTGCACCGCCTGGATCGCCGCTTCGAGCTGGAACCGCCCGGGCGCTCCCGAGGGGCGTGACCTGCGCAGATGCGCCTCGGCCTCATCGATCAGGTCGCCGTCCCACGACGACGGATCCTGCTGACTCAGGGGCACGAACCGCGGTGCCCGACGTGCCAGGGTGAACGTCGTCAGCGCCGCCAGCCCCCAGGCCTCCGGCTCATCGTCGAGCATGTCGGCCAGGGTCACGGCCAGGTACCGCGCCTCGCCGGCCAGCGACTCGGCGGTGCCACGCCAGGTCAGTGCGGCGCAGCCGTAGACGGCCTCGAGCACGGCCGGGAGCCGCTCGGGCATGGCTCGCCGATCGGGCGTCGTGAAGGGAATTCGCGCCTGTTTCACGCGCCGCTTCGCCCGCACGAGTCGCTGCGCCATCGCCGCAGGCTCGACCGCGAAGGCCCGGGCGATCTGCGCCGCATCGAAGCCGATCACCGTCTGCAGCATGAGCGGCGCACGCACGCTCGGGTCGATCGCCGGATGCGCGCAGACGAACATCAGCTCCAGACGCTTGTCGCCGATCGCGAACGGGTCGTGATCGGCGAGCGGGTCGTCGCGCGGGTCGGCGTCATCGAGCGCTGCAGAGGTGCGCATCGCGGCAGACTTCCACACGTCTCGCAGCCGATTCCTCGCCACGGTCAGCAGCCACCCTTCAGGATTGTCGGGCACACCCGCATCGGGCCAACGTCGGAGCGCCTGTTCGAAGGCGCCAGACAGGCAGTCCTCCGCCAGCGCGATGTCGCCCGCCGGGGCCGCGAGCAGCGCGATCAGCCGGCCATAGGAGGTCCGCGCCGCGCTCTCGGCGGCGGCCCGGACCTCCTCGGCGGTCATCGGTTCGGCGTCCAGACGCCGTCGACCGTGTACACGGCGCCGGGGCGGATCTCGACCGCTCCCCAGAACGCGGGCGGCGCTTGCCGCGCGAAATCGATCGCGGCGTCGAGGTCGGGTGCCTCGATCACGATCGTTCCGCCGAGCTGCTCCTTGGTGTCGGCGAAGGGCCCGTCCTGCACCTGCATCGCTCCCTCGCGCACCCGCACGGTTGTGCTGACGGCCGAGGGCTGCAAGACCTCGGCGGCGATCAGCGCCCCGGCGGCGTGCAGCGTGGCGGCGTAGCTGGCGAATGCAGCCTGGCCCTCCTCGAGCGCCTCGGGTCCCAAAGCCTCGGCGTCGAGCTCTTCGTAGTGCAACAGCAGTGTGTAGCGCATGGTCTCTTCCTCACTGTTCGACGGTCAGCGTACAAAGAGATGACGAGCCGGAGCGGCCGCGATCGACAGGCAGATCGAAAGTCCTCTCGAGAGCTCGGATCCACACCCCACTCCCAGGGTTAACGATATATCGTTGACTATCGCTCACCACTCCAGGGAGGACACCATGAACAACGCATTCCCCTCGAACCCCTTCGGCGGATCCGGCTTCGGTGCAGGCTCCGGAGGCCCCGCATCCGCCATCTTCGACGCCATGGACCAGCTTCGCAAGAGCTTCGAGAAGTCGTTCGAACAGCGACCCAGCGGCGGTTCGCGCATGGCCAAGGGTGACGTGCGCACCGCCGTGCTCTCGCTGCTCGCCGAGAAGCCCATGCACGGGTACCAGATCATCAACGAGATCGCCGAGCGCAGCGGCGGGTCGTGGAAGCCGAGTGCCGGATCCGTCTATCCCACACTGCAGCTGCTCGCCGACGAGGGGCTCATCGTGGCCGAGGAGCAGAACGGTCGCAAGACGTACTCGCTCACCGAGGCCGGTCGTGAGGTGGCGGTCGAGAGCACCGAGACCCCCGCGCCGTGGGAGTCGCAGTCGAAGGGCGACAGCCTGCACGACAACCCCCGCTACAGCGCGCTCCCCAAGGCCGGCGTCGATCTCGCGGCCGCCGCCGCCCAGGTCGGGCGCAGCGGCAGCACCGAGCAGGTGCAGCAGGCGGTCGAGATCCTCGACGAGGCCCGCCGTAGGCTGTACACGATCCTCGCTCAGGACTGATCGCACACGACCCAGGGACGACACATGACGGATGCTGCGGCGCAGGGCGCCCATCGTGCCCGGTACCGCCGCATCCTGTCGTTCGCGGCGCGCGAGTTCATCAAGATCTGGTGGTTCGAACTCGTGCTGCCGCGCTTCGGCATGAGCGCGATCTCGGAGCGCACCCGAGCACCGCGGATGCAGCGCTTCGCGAAACGGTTCCACGTGCTCGCGGTCGAGCTCGGTGGCCTGATGATCAAGGTCGGGCAGTTCATGTCGTCGCGTCTCGACGTGCTGCCTCCTGAGATCACGAAAGAGCTCGAGGGACTGCAGGACGAGGTGCCCGCGGTGCCCTTCGCCGACATCCGCGCCGCCGCCGAGGCCGAACTCGGACGTCCGCTCGAGCAGGCCTACGCCTGGTTCGACGAGACGCCGGTGGCCGCGGCCTCCCTCGGGCAGGCGCACCGCGCGCGTCTCGCCGCGCAGGATGCGGTCGACACCGGGCTCGGCAACGTGGTCGTCAAGGTGCAGCGCCCTGGCATCGATGAGATCGTCGCGGTCGATCTCGCGGCTCTGCGTCGCGTGGCCCGCTGGCTGACGCGAGTTCGCCTGGTCGCCGATCGGGTCGATGCTCCCGGCCTCGTCGAGGAGTTCGCGCAGACGAGCCTCGAAGAGATCGATTACCTGCACGAGGCGGCCAGTGCCGAGCGGTTCCGCGAGAACTTCGCCGGAGATGCCCGCGTCGACGCCCCCGAGATCGTGTGGGAGCGCTCGACCCGTCGCGTGCTCACGCTGTCTGACGTCACCGCGATCAAGATCAACGACACGGATGCTCTGCGTGCAGCCGGCATCGATCCGTCCGAGGTCGCCGACGTCTTCGCCGAGGTCATGTTCGACCAGGTGTTCACGCACAGCTTCGTGCACGCCGACCCGCACCCGGGCAACATCTTCGTGACGCCGGAGCCGGCATCCACCACCGGTCGCAACTTCCGTCTGACGTTCATCGACTTCGGGATGATGGCGGAGGTGCCCGACAACCTGCGAGACGGCCTGCGCACGCTGCTCATCGCTGTCGCCGGTCGCGACAGCCGCGGACTCGTCACCGCGGCTCAGGAGATCGGTGTGCTGCTGCCATCGGCCGACACGGCCGAGCTGGAACGGGCGCTGCGGGCACTGTTCGCGCGATTCGGCGGCATGGGCTTCGCCGAGCTCAGCAAGGTCGATCCGCGCGAGTTCACCGACTTCGCCGACGAGTTCGGCGACATGGTGCGATCGCTTCCGCTGCAGCTGCCCGAGAACATGCTGCTGCTGATCCGCGCGGTGTCGCTGACCTCGGGCATGTGCTCGAGCCTGGACCCGTCGTTCAACGTGTGGGATGCCGCAGAGCCCTACGCCGGGCGACTGCTGCGCGACGAGTCGGGCAACCTCATGCAGGACATGGCCCAGCAGGCCATGGAGACCGCGGCCGTCACCTACCGACTGCCGAAGCGCATCGACGCGATCATCACCCGGGTCGACGACGGCAACGTCACGTTCGACACCTCGGCGCTCGAGCGCCGCCTCGACCGGCTCGAGGGCATCGCTCGCCGCATCGGATCCGGCGTGCTGTTCGCCGCGATGCTCGTCGGTGGCGCGCTGCTCATGCCGTCGATCCCGCCTCTCGGCATTACCCTCATCTGCGTCTCGGCGCTGCCACTGCTGCACTCGGTCTTCGGCGGTCGCCGCTCGCGCTGACGGCCCCGGCCCGCAGCGCTGACGCGCCCGGCCCGCAGCGCTGACGCGCCCGGCCCGCGGCGCTGACGCGCCCGGGCCCGCAGCGCTGACGCGCCCGGAAAGCGCAGAGCATCCGGCATCCGTCCGGCGTGTGCGCCCGCGCCGCGCCGTGGATCGACCGGTTCATCTGGGTTTTCCCGCCAGGTCGCAGAATGCCGGCATGGGAGAATGGGTTCTCATGGACACTCCGGATGAGAAGACGCCCACGCGGAACGACCCTCCGAAGACCTCCACCGCCGCGATCAGGCAAGCGGCGAAGGCCACGGAGACCGCCCAGAAGATCGTCCGTGACATCGCGGCTGTGCCGCCGCGTGGCGTGCACCCGGCGCTCGTGCCAGGCGTCTCGGTCGAAGAGACCGGGCGCACCTATCGCACCGATCCGCTTGTCTTCGGCATCGCCGTCGCGCTGACCATCGCGTTCATCGCCTGGGGCGTGTTCGCAGGCGACAACCTCTCGGGCACGACCGCGACCGTGCTCGCCTGGGTGGTCGAGTACTTCGGCTTCTTCTTCACGACGATCGCCACCGTCATCCTGGTCTTCATGCTGTTCGTCGGATTCAGTCGCTACGGACGCATTCCGCTGGGTCGCGATGACGAGGAGCCCGAGTTCTCGATGTTCTCGTGGATCTCGATGCTCTTCGCCGCAGGCATGGGGATCGGCCTCGTCTTTTGGGGTGCCGCCGAGCCGCTCACCTTCTTCGAGAGTCCTCCGCCCGGCACCGTCGAGGCGAACACGCTCGAGGCCATGCACACCGCGCAGGCGCAGGTGCTCTATCACTGGGGTCCGCAGGCGTGGGCGTTCTACGCACTGGTCGGCGGAGCGATCGCGTACGGCGCGTTCCGCCGCGGCCGCACCCCGCTGATCTCGTCGATCTTCGCGCCGCTGCTGGGGGAGGGCCGCACCACCGGACCTCTCGGTCGCACGATCGACATCTTCTCGATCATCGTCACCCTGTTCGGCACCGCCGCGTCGCTCGGTCTCGGGGCCCTGCAGATCGGCCACGGGGTCGAGATCGTCAGCGGCATCGGCGAACTCGGAAACGGCGTGCTCATCGCGGCGATCGCCGTGCTCACCGCCTGCTTCATCGCCTCGGCCGTGTCGGGTGTCTCCAAGGGCATCCGCGCACTGTCGAACATCAACGCGGTCGTGGCGCTGCTGCTGGCGTTCTTCGTGTTCTTCGTGGGCCCGACGCTGCTGATCCTCAACGTCATCCCCTCGGTCGCCGTGCAGTTCCTCGGCGACCTGCCCGAGATGGTCGCGCGTTCCGCATCGCAGGGCGACGAGGCGCAGATGTTCCTGTCGAGCTGGACGATCTTCTACTGGGCATGGTGGATCTCGTGGTCGCCGTTCGTCGGCATGTTCATCGCCAAGATCTCGCGCGGCCGCTCGCTGCGCCAGTTCGTGTCGGTCGTCATCGTCGTGCCCGCCGTCATCTCGCTCGTCTGGTTCGCGATCTTCGGGACCACGGCGATCCAGCAGCAGATCGACGGGGCAGGCCTCACCGTGGATCCGCCGGAAGAGGTGCTCTTCGGAGTGCTCGAGAACCTGCCGTTCCCACTGATCACCAGCATCGTCCTCATCCTGCTGATCTCGATCTTCTTCATCACCGGAGCGGACTCCGCGTCGCTCGTGATGGGCACCCTCTCGCAGCAGGGTCGCCCCGAGCCGTCGCGCTGGGTCGCGGTGGTGTGGGGCGTCCTGGTCGGAGTGATCGCGGCGGTGCTGCTCGTCACCGGTGAAGAGGGCAGCGGACTCAAGTCGCTGCAGAACGTCACGATCATCGCCGCACTGCCGTTCGCGGTGATCATGGCGTTCATGATGGTGGCGTTCATGAAGGATCTGCGGCGGGATCCGATGATCCTGCGCGAGCGCTATGCCCGCATGGCCGTGCGCCACAGCGTCATGGCGGGTCTCGAGGAGTACGGCGACGACTTCGCGCTCGTGCCCGTCGAGTACGACCACTCCGAAGACGACCTCGCCTGGATCGACGAGGCCGACGTCGACGACAGCCTCGCCGAGGTCTACGCGACGGCGACGGAGGCGATCGACATCGTCCCGGATGCGGATGCGGATGCGGATGCGGGTGCGGGTGCGGATGCGGGTGCGGGTGCGGATGCGGACCCCGGTGCGGATCCAGAGGGTCTCGCCGAGCGACCGTCCTGACGCCGGGCGCATCGGTGACCCCGCCCGCGACGCTCTCAGTCCGGTGCGGGGTCAATAACGCATCCAAATCGGCCGTTTCCGCTGCGAAAGTGGCCCCGCACGTGAGTCCCGATGCCGGAGTGGCCCCGCATGCGCGAAGGGAGGCGGAGGCGCGAGGTGGGAGGCGCGGGGCGCCAGGGCTCAGGCGGATGCCGCCTCAGCCCCGGCCCAGAGGCTCAGGCGACGAGGGCTGTCTCAGCCGGGGCCGCCTCGCCCGCACCCGCCTCGCCGACACCCGCCTCAGCCCGCAGGGACGGTCTCGACATCCGTTTCATCCGCGTCGGCCGCCCGCGGCGCGACCGTCTCGACCGGCGTGGACGCGGCGTCCGTGATCCTGGCAGCCATGCCCGCGAAGATGAAGCCGTGGAACGGCAGCACGGCCAGCCAGTAGAGCCGCCCGAAGAGCCCGCGGGGGAAGAACACGGCGCGCTGTTCGTAGCGCGCCCCGTCTGCGTCCGGCACGGCACGCAGTTCGAGCCAGGCCTCGCCCGGCACCTTCATCTCGGCGCGCAGTCGCAGAAGTCCGCCACTCGCGGGCGAGTCCTCGGTCGCGCGCCCCGGTTCCTCGACGGCCTCGACGCGCCAGAAGTCGATCGCGTCGCCCACTCGCGCCTCGACCCGGCTGCGTCGACCCCGGCGCAGGCCCACCCCGCCGACGAGCCGGTCCATCCAGCCGCGCACAGCCCACAGGAACTTCGACGAGTACCAGCCGTTCGAACCGCCGATGCCGATGATCACCCGCCACAGCGCATCGACGGGAGCCTTCGTGCGCAGTGCGCGTGCGTCGGTGAACACGGTCCGTCCTGCCCAGTCGGGATCGCTCGGGAGAGGATCGCTCGGCGCGCCTGAGACCTCGGCATCCTGCCAGCTCGTCTCGATCGTGTCGGCATCCACGCGTCCCAGCGCCATCGCGACCGATCGGCGATACGGCGTGAGCCCACCTTCGGGTCGGGGGATGAGCTCGTCGACCGCACGATCCTTCACGATGCACTCGTTCTGCAGCGAGGCGACCAACGGCCGCGCGATCGACCGAGGTACCGGCGTCACGAGGTTCACCCAGTGCGAGGCCAGCCCCGGCGTCAGCACCGGCAGCGATGCGATCGCTCGCTGACGCAAACCAGCCTCGAGCGCGTAGCCGTTCATCATCTGGCCGTAGCGCAGCACATCGGGTCCGCCGATGTCGACGGCGCGGTTCACATCGTCGTCGACGCGCGCGGCGCCCATCAGATAGTGCAGCACGTCGCGCACGGCGATCGGCTGGATGCGGTTGCGCACCCACTTCGGCGCAGGCATGTACGGCAGTACGTCGGTGAGATGGCGGATCATCTCGAACGACGCCGACCCCGAGCCGATCACGACTCCGGCCTGCAGCACGACGGTGGGGACGCCGGATTCCAGGAAGATCTCGCCCACCCTGACCCGCGAGCGCAGGTGGGGAGAGAGCTTCGCATCCTCAGGATGCAGTCCCCCGAGGTACACGATGCGTCGCGCGCCGGCCTTGGCCGCGGCATCCGCCACCGTCGTCGCCGCACGCTCGTCGCTCTCTTCGAAGCCCTTGCCCGCGGTCATCGAATGGATCAGGTAGTACACGACGTCGACATCACGCATGGCTTCGGCCACGGCATCCGCGTCGTCCGCCGATCCCTCGACGATCTCGCACTCGGCACCCCAGGGGAAGGATGCTGCGCGCGCAGCGTCGCGGGCGAGTGTGCGCACCCGGTATCCGGCGTTCAGCAGGCGCGGGGTGAGGCGTCCGCCGATGTACCCGGTGGCCCCGAGCACGAGCGCGCGGGGAGCCGATCCGTCATCGCGGGGGTGCGCTCGCAGTGCGTCTTCGTGCCCGGTGGGCTGGGTGAGCTCTGTCATGTCCTGAGCGTATGCGGGAAGCCTGAGTTTTTCACTAGGTTGGTGTATGGCTAGTTCATCTAGTAATCTTCTGCCCGAGGAAAGGGAGCAGATGTCCACGACGCACACCCGCAGCGCGGCCCCACGTTCCTCGCGCCACGCGATCGTCGTCGGCGACGCGATCAGCCTCGCTCCTCGAGCCGCCCGGGAGGCTGTCGGTCGCCCTACGGGCATCGAGCCGGTCGCTGTCGGTGTGGCCCGCTCGCCGCTGTGGGGCGCGATCGCCGTCGCGGGCCTCGTCGCCCTAGTCGCGGCAGGATCGCTGCCCGTGATCGCCGACTTCCTGTCGATTCCGCTCTGAGACCGCAGAGCGAACGACCCAGCCAGACCACCGTTGGATGAGAGAAAGGCCCCTCATGGGACTCGATGACAAGATCAAGAACGCCGCTCAGGACCTCACCGGCAAGGCGAAGGAAGCCGTCGGCAAGGTGACCGACAACGAGAAGCTCGAGGCTGAGGGCCGGGCCGACCAGGCCAAGGCCAGCGTCAAGAAGGCCGGCGAGAACGTCAAGGACGCTCTCGACTGAGAGCAGTCAGGTATGCGGGGAGGCGACAGTGGTCGCCTCCCCGCAGTCTGTTCCGGCGGGTCGTCGACGGCGCCGGGATGCAGGAGAGAAGAGGGCAGCATGTCGGACAACGTCACGAACAGCACCGCGAGGAAAGACACTCTGTGGCGCCGTCTCGGCCGCAGATTGGGGCTCATCAAGGATGACGAGCTGCGCCGTCTGACCGTCGACGATGTGACCGTCGTCGATCGACCGATGCTCCGTCGCGCCGTCGCGGGCACCGTGGTCGGCAACCTCATGGAGTGGTACGACATCGGCGTCTACGGCTACCTCGCGGTGATCATCGGACGAGCGTTCCTC
Source organism: Microbacterium hydrocarbonoxydans (assembly GCF_904831005.1). Taxonomy (NCBI): domain Bacteria; kingdom Bacillati; phylum Actinomycetota; class Actinomycetes; order Micrococcales; family Microbacteriaceae; genus Microbacterium; species Microbacterium hydrocarbonoxydans. The sequence goes on from NZ_LR882982.1 coordinate 130,040, forward strand.
CCCGACGCCTCGGCCGGTGCACAGTCGCTCTTCTCTCTCGGAGTCTTCGCGGTGACTTTCGTCGCACGCCCGCTCGGCGGCATCGTGCTCGGTCAGCTCGGAGACCGCCTCGGCCGCCAGCGCGTGCTCGCTTTCACGCTGATCATGATGGCCGCGGCCACGTTCCTCATCGGCGTCCTTCCGGACTTCTCGGTCATCGGGGTCTGGGCGCCCATCCTGCTGATCGTGCTCAAGCTCGCGCAGGGCTTCTCGACCGGCGGGGAGTATGCCGGTGCCACGACATTCATCACCGAGTACGCCCCCGACAAGCGTCGCGGGTTCTACGCCTCGCTGCTCGACCTCGGCTCGTATATGGGCTTCGCGATCGGTGCCGCGTTCGTGTCGATCCTGCAGCTCACGCTCTCGGCAGAGGTCATGCAGGGCTTCGCGTGGCGCATCCCGTTCCTCGTGGCGCTGCCGCTCGGACTCATCGCGATCTACTTCCGTCTGAAGATCGAAGACACTCCCGCCTTCCAGGAGGCCCAGGATGCGGCGGCGCGCGCAGCCGACGACGCGAAGACCTCGGCAGATGCCCCCAAGGGCGTGATCGCGCTGATCCGCGCGTACTGGCGGGAGCTGCTCACCGCCTTCGTGCTGGTCGCGGCGGCCAACACCGTCGGTTATGCGCTCACGTCGTACATGCCCACGTACCTCACCGGAACGCTCGGCTACGACGAGGTGCACGGCACGCTGCTCACGCTGCCGGTGCTCATCGTGATGGCGCTCAGCATCCCGCTGACCGGCAAGCTCTCGGACCGGATCGGACGCCGGAAGGTGCTGTTCATCGGCTCGATCTCAGCCATCGTGCTTGCTGTGCCCGCGTTCCTGTTCATGATGCACGGCGAGATCTGGTCGACCCTGCTCGGTCTCGTGCTGCTCGCCTTCCCGGTCACGTTCTACGTCGCGAACCTCGCGTCGTCGCTGCCGGCGCTTTTTCCCACGTCGTCTCGATACGGCGGCATGGGCATCTCGTACAACCTCGCCGTGGCGCTGTTCGCGGGTACCGCTCCGGTCGTGATGGAGGCGCTCGTGCAGATGACGGGGTCGTCTCTGGCCCCCGCCTTCTACGTCATCGGAACCTCGATCGCCGGCTTCATCGCCGTGGTGGTGTTGAAGGAGTCGGCGCGCCGACCGCTGCCCGGCGCGATGCCGAGCGTGCAGAGCCTCGAAGAAGCCGTCGAACTCGTCGAGACCCAGGAGGAGAACCCCGATCTCGACCTGGATGAGATCTTCCCCGAGCGCATCGAGCAGCGGGCCCAGGAGCAGGATCGCAGCGACGAGTCCCCGCGCGGAGAGCCTGTCGCCGGGGCGTAGGGGTCGGTGCGGTGCTGGCGCGGTGACGGGACTGGCCACGCCGAGATCCGGTAAACCGCGCGAGATGCGGATGCCGGGAGCGGATTGATCCGCGTTTCGGCCGGTTTACCGGATCTCGGGCCGAGGTCTCGGGCCGGGGTTGCGGGCCGGGGTTGCGGGCCGAGGTCTCGGGCCGAGGTTGCGGGCCGGGGTTGCGGGCGCGCAGGTTCCTTCAGGTGCAGGGGCCGTCAGGAGAAGGTCCTGTCAGGGGATGGGCCCCCAGGGATGGCGGGCGTGGCGAGCTAGTCGCCGGCCGACTCCGACTCCTCGTGCGAGCGGATCACGTCACGAAGCTCCTGATCGAGGTCGGATGCCTCTTCGATGGCGGAGGTCATGCCGGCGAGGAATCGTGTGACCACGGCACGCTCCTTGTCGGTCATCTCGTCGACGAGCGAGAGCATCCGGCGATGCATCGCGCCGAGTGTCTCGCGTACCTCGTCGTCGCTGCTCACGGTCGGAACGACCACGCCGGCGCGACGGTCGGTGGGGTGCGGCTCGCGACGCGCGTGGCCGCCCTTCTCGAGACGGTCGATGAGGGTGGTCGTGGATGCGGTCGAGATGTCGAGCGTGCGAGCGAGATCGATCGGGCGCACGATGCGGCCGGCGCGCTGTTCGCGAAGCAGGAAGCGGAGCGCGATGAGGTCGGTCTCGTTCATGCCCATCGACGCGCGCGTGCGAGCGCGCATCGCGGTCTCTGCGGAACGGTAGCGACGCAGCAGGTTGAGGACGTCGACCGTGCTGGCGCTGTCGGATTCGGGGTACCAGTACCCCGAACGGGAGAACTCCTCGGAACCGGCCATCAGGCCACCTCGCCATCGTCGCTCAGGTCCTGCTGTCGCTCGCGCTCGAGCATCTCGATCGCGCCGGATTCGACCTCGGAAGGCACGATCTGCAGGATTCCGCCGGTGATCGCGTCGTGTTCTGCGGTGACGATCTGATCGAGACGCCACGTCGGGACCGTCGGGAACCGCTCGCGCAGGCGCTCGAGCATCTCGGCATACAGGATGTATCCCGCATCCTCGAGGGTGAATCGCTCGACCATGACGTCCTTTCCGACAGACATCCATCTTCGCATCCGAAAGGAGTGCCTGGTGGCATTGGGTTTTGCTAGTCTGACTCGTTACCTGTCTTTCGAGTAGCATGGACATGTCAGGGGGTGACGAATGGCTGGCATAACGCACGGGGATACCCGAACGATCACGTCGGAACTCGTCATGAGGGTCGATGAGCTCCGCAGAGCCGAAGCGCAGTTCGCGCGACGGCTCTCTGCCGTGCGCGCCCCCAATGACACCGACCGCGAAGCCATGCGCTTCATCGTCGAGGCGCCTGTCGACGCCCCGGCGACCCCGGGCGGCCTCGCCGCGCACCTGAGCGTGAGCACGGCCGCGGTCACGAGCATCCTGCGTCGTCTGCAGGATCGTGGTCAGGTGGTCGTCGCGCCGCATCCCTCCGACGCGAGATCGAAAGTGCTTCGCCCCTCTCTCCGCGACCTCAACTCGCCGGTGGACGACCTCACACAGCGCATCGAATCGATCGCCAGCGAGTTCACTCCGGAGCAGACCGACGTGGTGGCGCGGTTCCTGCGGCGTCTCGCCGAGGAGATCAGCGACCTTCCGTGACGCCGCGTGACGGTGTCGGTTAATCGGCCTTTGCTATTTAGCTAGGTAACCTAGTAATCTTTCTCTTAGCCATTCGCCAGCGGTCTTCGCGGCCGAATCGTCTGCGACGAGGAGGAATCATGGGTTACCTGACGTACGGAAACACCAGCACACCGATCGAATTGGACGACGCACTGATGGCGCATCTGCGCACGGTGATCGTGACCAAGCTCCGCCGTAACGAGTCCTTTCCCCTGACGATCGAGGCATCTTCCGGTGTCGCTGAGACGCTGTGGATCCATGCATCGATCCCGCTGCGGTTCGTGATGGAAGACGACGATCAGGAGCTCGATCGCCCACTGCTGGTGTCGCTGATGAACGCGGCGAACTCGGCGCGCGGACTCGATCTCACCACTGAGGAATTCTCATCTGCGTTCCGGGTCACGCGCGACCTGCACGCACTGAGCGCATGAGCCATGTCGACACGCATACGCAAGGCCGCGAAGGCGGCGAAGAAGCCGACGGCTAAGCGTGGAACGGCGGCTGTCGCGCCGCGCGGTCTGTGGGTCGAGGTCGATCCCGGATTCCACGTCGGCAACGACCGTCGCCAGTTCCTCGGATCCATCACGAGAGAGGGCGAGGGGTTCAGCGCCTTCGGCCCGAGCTCCGAGTTCGTCGGCAGGTTCGATGAGCTCGACGAGGCCAAGGAGGCCGTGATCATGGCCGCCGGGGCGAGTGCGCCGACGGTGGCCCCGGAGTCACTGGTCTGACGAGACGCGTGCGGGGCGCGAACGGCCCCGTGGTGCCCGCTTGGGGCAGATGCCGGCCGAGATCGGTGCACCCGGGAATGCATGTACGATCGTACGCATGACTTCCGCCGAATCGATTCGACGAACCGCTCCGGACCGAGCTGCACGCCGTGCGCGCATCGCCGTCTCGGCGCTGTTCCTCACGAACGGCGCGCTGTTCGCCAACATCCTTCCGCGCTATCCCGAGATCAAGTCGACGCTCGGGCTCGACAATGTCGGCTACGGGTTCGCCATCGCGGCCTTCCCGGCCGGCGCGATCGCCGCAGGCCTTCTGGCGGCGATGCTCATCCGCCGGTTCGGGTCCGCGAAGATCGCGGTGATCGGCACCGTCGCCACGGGGCTCGGTCTGCTCGCGGCAGCGCTCGCGCCCTCCGGCATCCTGTTCGCGCTCGCGCTGCTGCTCGGGGGCGCATTCGATGCCATCACCGATGTGGCTCAGAACGCGCATGGCCTGAGGGTGCAGCGCCGATTCGGTCGATCGATCATCAACTCGTTCCACGCGATCTGGTCGATCGGCGCCGTGCTGGGCGGAGGCATGGCGGCAGTGGCGATCGCCCTGCGACTGCCGCTCGGCGTGCACCTCGGAATCTCGACCGCCGTGTTCGCGACCGTCGCGATCACGGCGCTCGGGTTCTGCCTGCCCGGACGCGATGAAGAGGCGGATGCCGAGGCGACGGCAGACTCTGCCGAGGTGCAGGCGGCCGTGCGTCGGGGCATCACCCCGCGTGTGGTCTTCGCCGTGATCGCGCTCACGCTCATCGCGATGGCGGGAGCGGTCGCCGAAGACGCAGGCAATTCGTGGGCGACGCTGTATCTGTCGGAGTCGCTGGGTGCTGCCGCCGCGGTCGCGCCTCTGGGCTTCATCGCGCTGGTCGGAGCGCAGTTCGTCGGACGCATGCTCGGCGACGGCATGACCGACCGATTCGGTCAGCGCGCGGTCGCCCGGGTCGGTGGCCTCATCGCGACGGTCGGCATGACGCTCGCGCTGATCTTCCCGAGCGTGCCGGGGACGATCGCCGGGTTCGCGGCCGTGGGGTTCGGCATCGCGACGCTCATTCCCGCAGCGATGCATGCGGCGGATGAGCTGCCGGGCCTGCGTGCGGGCGTCGGCCTGACGATCGTGTCATGGCTGCTGCGCCTCGGATTCCTGCTCTCGCCGCCGTTCGTCGGGTTCATCGCCGAGAACGAGAGCCTGCGCGCCGGGCTGATCGTGGCGCCCGCCGCAGCATTCGTCGCCGTGCTGCTCGCCGGAGTGCTCGACGGGCGCAAGCCTCGCGACTAGCGCGCGCGGTCGCGCTCGCGTCGCTCCCGCGTCGCGTGTCGTGCTCGCGGTTGCAAAAGCATCCGGTCGCACTTCGTGCCGCTTTTGTCGGTTGCGAGCGGCACGAAGTGCGACGGGAACAGGGGTAGTGACGGGCGCGGGCTCGCGGGCGGTCGCGAGATTGCGCGGCGTCGAACCTCAGGGGGCGGTGTAGCCGCCGTCGACGAGGTGGTAGCTGCCGGTGATGAAGCTCGCGGCGTCGCTGGCGAGGAACGCGATGAGGTTCGCGACCTCATCGGGCTGGCCGAGGCGACCGATCGGGTGCTTGCTCACGAGGAACGCCTTGGCCTCTTCGCCCATCGTAGCGAGCAGCGGGGTGTCGATGAAGCCGGGGCCGACCGAGTTCACGCGCACGCCCTGAGCGGAGTACTCGAGGGCAGCCGACTTGGTCATGCCGACCACAGCGTGCTTCGCGGCGACGTAGGCGGGGGAGTTGGCGAAGCCGACGCTGCCGAGGATCGACGCGATGTTGACGACCGAGCCGCCGCCGTTCGCGAGGATCGAGGGGATCTGTGCCTTCATGTTGCGGAACACGGCGTTGAGGTTGATCGAGATGACCTTGTCCCACGCGGCGTCGTCGTACTCGGCGGTGGGGGCGGATGCTCCGCCGATGCCGGCGTTGTTGACGCCGATGCGCAGCGGGGCCAGAGTGTTCGCGAGTTCGACCGAGCTGGCGATCCAGTCGACATCGGTCGCATCGCCGACGGATGCCTCGGCGATGCCGCCGGCAGTGCGGATCTCCTCGACGACCGCGTTCGCGTTGTCCGCGTTCAGGTCGTTGACGACGACGGATGCGCCGTTCTGGGCGAGCAGCAGAGCGGTCGAACGTCCGATGCCGCTGCCTGCTCCCGTCACGATCGCCGAGCGGTTCGAGACGTCGTACTGAGCCACGAGTGGCTCCTCTCCCGGACGGTCGCGGTGCCGGGAGATCTTCTCGGACGGTCCGTCCTAGGTTCAAGCCTACGCCCGTCAGAGTCGGATGGATGCGCGTGAATGGAAATCGGTGGACAGTCGTGCGGTCCTGCGGCCGTTCAGGCCGAAGGCCGCAGCGGCCGCCCCGGCTGAGCCCGGGGCGGCCGCGATCGGCCGATTCAGGCCTTAGGGGACGATCACCGCACGGCCGCGGATGCTGTTCGAGGCGAGATCCTCGTAGGCCTTGGGGCCGTCGTCGAGCGAATATGTCTCGGTCTGCACGTGGATCTTGCCCGCGCGCGCGAGCTCGAGCACCTCGATCAGCTCAGAGCGCGAACCCCAGTAGGGGATGCGCACGGCGGCGTCGTAGGCGATCGTGCCGAATCCGAGCGACATGGTCCCTCCGCCGATGCCGACGATCGTGACGTCGGCATCGAGCGCCGCGACGCTCTGGGCCAGGGCCATGGTCGGGTTCGCGCCCACGAAGTCGAACACGGCATTGGCGCCGAGGCCGCCCGTGATCTCGCGGATCTTGTCGGCGGCGGACGCATCGCTGATCAGCACATGGTCAGCGCCGACTTCGGTGGCGAGCTCGAGCTTGGTGTCGTTCACGTCGAGAGCGATCACCGTGGCGCCCGAGATCGCCTTCAGGATCTGAATGCCGACGTGGCCGAGTCCGCCCGTGCCGATGACCACCGCGAAGGTGCCGGCACCGAGCTTCGGGAGGGAGCGCTTGATCGCGTGATACGGAGTGAGGCCCGCATCGGTCAGCGACACGTTCTGCACGGGGTCGAGGTCGCCCAGCGGCACGAGGTGGCGGGCGTCATCGACGATCATGTACTCGGCCATCGAACCCTGGCTGCCGAGACCGGGAGGGCGGATGCCTTCTGCAGCGGCGTTCGTGCAGTAGTTCTCCATGCCCTGCGAGCAGTTGTGGCAGCGGCCGCAGCCCCAGGGTCCGTAGACCGCCACGGCGTCGCCGACCTTGAGCGTCGAGTCGACGCCCTCGCCGATCTCGTGCACGATGCCTGCGCCCTCATGGCCCAGCGTCAGCGGCAGCGGATAACTCTGCTCGAGGTAGTCCTTCTCGGGGAGACCCATGACGTAGTCATCGGAGTGGCAGACGCCGCCCGCAGTGATCTTGAGCAGGACCTGACCCGGCCCCGGCTTCGGGACGGGGATGTCGACGACGACGGGAGGCTTGCCGATCTCGACGTAACGAAGAGCTTTCATGTGAATCTTCTTCCTGGCGCTCGAGCGGTCTGCCGCGCGGTGCGGAGGCGTGGGCGCTCGAAGGCCGTCTCTTCAATTATCGATCCGGGGTGGCGCCGAGGCGCGAGGGCGCCGACGTCGATGCGCCGCCTATTCGCACGAAGGAGAGAGAAGCCAGATGACCAGTCGCCGGATGACCTCGCCGGCCACGGGTGACGCGTACGCCTCGGCATCGTGGCCGAGCGAGGAATAGCCGGTTCGGCGCCCGTCGCGCTCCAGGGTCCAACAGGCGGGATGCACCTCGCCGCCGTGAGCGTGGACGAGACCGACATGAGCATCTGGCGCCACCCGAAGCCAGGAGTAGGCCTCATCGACCGTGCTCCGCTCGGTGAGCTCTCCGAGCGGCGGAGAGGCCGACGCGGCGCGGAGATGCAGCGACCCCCGCTCGGGATGCATAGAGACGCCGCGGACCCATCGCCCGCCGAGGGCGACCTCCCATTCGTCGTGCTCAGGGAGCAGAGTAGCGGCGACGTGCAGAGCCAGCAGCGGTCCGCGATAGCCGTCCAAGACGCTCGCGAGTCGCTCGTCGAGCGGGTGCGGCGCGGGCCCGCCCCCGGCGTTCACGACCAGCAGATCTGCCGTGCTGATCGCCCGCGACAGCGCGTCGACGGTGTCGACCACCGCTACCTCGTGCCCGGCGTCGGTCAGGATCGTCGACACGATCGCGGTCGTCTCGGCGAAAGGATGCCACGGATCGCTGTAGTCGGCGCCTCCCGAGAAGAGAAGGACGCTGCTCACGACGCCTGGGCGGTAGATGCGCGCAGCACGAGTCGGGGCTCGACCTGTATCTGAAGCGGTGGCTCGGCGTTCGGCTCGCGGATGAGATCGATGAGCAGTCGCGTCGCGAGGGCACCGACCCGTCGGCGGTCTGGGGCGACAGCGGAGATGGGCGGTTCGGCGCGCGCCGAGACGTCGTCGTCGTAGGCGACGATCGAGAGACGATCGGGCACGGACAGTCCTCGTGCACGCGCGCTCTGCAGAAGCCCGAACAGAGAATTCTCGTCGCCATGGCAGAACAGGGCTGTGGCATCGATGCGCTCCACGGTGTCGAGGACGACGTCTGCGCTCCCGCGCTCCCAGCGGGGGCCTGCGCCGAGCTCGGCCGGACCGAGGATCATGCTCTGCTCGTCCATTCCGAGTCGACCGAGTGCATCGCGCCATCCGCGCCGCACGAACTCCGAGCTCTGCGAGCTGCCTCGACTGACCATGACGAGTCGACGGTGGCCGAGGTCGTGGAGGTGGCTCAAGGCGCTGAGCGCGCCTCGCTCGTGGGCAGACCGCACCGATGAGATCGACCCCAGCCCGCCCCCCGGCATCTCACGCTCGACGAACACGACGGGAATCTGCAGGCTCTCGGCCTTCTCGCGGAACGCGGCGGGAGCCTCGCGTTCTGAGACCGTGGGTACCCAGAGGAGGCCGTCGACGCCCTCGCGGACGAGTTCGTCGATCAGTCGGTACTCCTCGTCGAGGTCGTACTCCGAGATCACCAGCTTCATGTCGCCGCCCGGCGCCAGCGCGTCGTCGATGCCCTCCACCACGTACCGGTAGTAATACGAGGTCGGGACGACCACGCCGATCGTGCCGGTGAATGCAGCTCTTGTCTGGAGCGCGGCATGATCGCCGCGAAGCACCGCCCCGCCGCGCACCTTGTCGAGGATGCGCTCGGCCACGAGCGCGTCGAGATCGCGGCGGATCGTGACGTGCGAGACCCCGATGTCATCCACCAGCGAGGCGATCCGCACGGCGCCGTCATGTTGAGCTCGATCGAGGATCAGTGCCCGACGCTCGGCTGCGAGCATGTTCCCCTCCTTTGGGCTGAGTTCGTCACCCCATCATAGGGCGGCGAACGGTTTCGATCACCGTAGCGCCAAAACGGCGCATCGTTTGAGTTTAAGTATACAAACCTTGCCATTTGTTTATGTTTGTGCCGATACTGAGGCGCGCCGGCAACGAGGCCGACGCAATCTTCGAAGGAGAAGTCATGTCCCGACGACGAGCGAGATCGATATGGAGAGGGGCGGCAGTCGTCACGGCAGTCGCGCTGGGCGGGGCGGTGATCTCTGCGCCGCCCGCTGCAGCCGCGACCATCGGCGAGGTCACGGTGAGTCAGGGGGGCTACAGCGCGAGCGGATACAAAGTCGGCTTCGCCGTCGCCGACGGCACGCTGCCAGGTTCGACCAGCTGCCGCATCGTTCAGGGCGAGACGGTCGTGCAGCCGTCGTGCACTCTTCTCGATCGCGGCACCACCTGGGGAGACCGCGTCTACCAGGTCGACTTCAGCGCCCTCGACGATGTCGGCACCGATTTCGCCCTCGAGGTCGGCGGCGTGCGCTCGCCGCGTTTCGCGATCGACGCGAACGTATGGTCCGGCTATCTCGACGAGATGACTGCGTTCTACCGGCTGCAACGCTCAGGCGTGGACACCGAGGATGCCTACCCCGCGGGCTACAGCAGTATCGCCCCCTCGGACAAGGTCTTCCACGCGGCCGGCCACCTCGACGACGCCGCGTCCGAAGACGGCACGCAGCACTACGACCTCACGGGCGGCTGGTACGACGCCGGCGACTACGGGATCTATGGCGGCAACCAGTGGGTCGCCGGCAACATCGCCATCTCCTATCTGCGCTACGGCGACACACCCCAGGTCGCCTTCGACGGAGACTCGAACGGCGTGCCCGACCTCGTCGACGAGGCCTGGTTCGGCAGCGAGTACCTGCTCCGGATGCTGGATGCGTTCGGCGGCCCGTTCTGGGACGTCAAGGGCAGCGGCGGTTTCCAGCACCCCGAGGACCACACCGACGGGGTGATCGGCACGGCCGATGACCGTCGCATCTCGGGGATGGGAGTCGGCGGCTCTGCGAAGGCAGCAGGCTCGCTCGCCGCCACCGCGAGAGCGATCCTCGCCGCGATCGACGACGGGCACATCGCTGCCGGCGACGCCGCCGCCTGGCAGGCTCTGGCCACAGAGGCGGAGGAAGGGGCGGTGGCGTTCTACGAGTACGCCGACGCGCACCGGGGAGATCCGCTCGGCGGGTACTCGACGACGCGCGGCGGCATCGCGAACTCCCTCCTGTTCGCCGAAGTGCAGCTCCACCTTCTGACGGGCGATGCGGCGTATCGCACCTCGGCCGAAGCGACGATCGCTGCGACGCCGTTCACGATCCTGTCCAACACGAACTACTGGGACATGGGTCCGCTGTCGATGGCGGAGCTGTATCCCGCGGCGACGACGACCGGAAAGACCAACATCCAGCGCTACCTCAAGAAGCAGCTGGACTATGTGCTCTCGTCGACCGATGACACTCCGTACGGTGTGATCAACCAGTTCAAGAACTTCGGTGTCAACGAGCCGCACGTCTCCTACATGGCCGATGCGCTTCGGTACTGGGAGCTGTTCGGCGACGAGCGTGCGCTGCGAGCCGTGCAGAAGGGGATGTACTGGGTCTTGGGGAACAATCCCTGGGGAACGAGCTGGGTCTCGGGTGTGGGTGAGAAGCACACGATGTTCCTGCACACCCGGCTCGACGAGCAGGCACAGACCCAGGGCGGAACCGGGATCGTCCTGCCCGGCGCGCTCGTGTCGGGGCCGAACGCGAAGGACCCACTCGATCCGACCAGCGCCAGCCCCTGGTACGAAGACCGTCCCGGTTTCGCCGACGTCGGGCAGCAGTGGCGCTACAACGAGTACAGCGTCAGCATCCAGGCCGGACTCTTCTCTGCCATGTTCGGTCTCACCGCTGCCGGTGATGCGCCATGGTCCACCGGCACGCCGCCGACGGCGCTGACGATCGGATCACCCCAGATCGGTCAGTACGTCACCGACGAAGTGACCGTCTTCGCCCAGAGCGGCTCATCGCTGACGGCTCATGCGCTCGGGCCGGAGTGGACGCCGATGACCTCGTCTGCCGGGGTCTCGACCGGAGTGGTCGATGTGAGCGGGCTCGCGCCGTTCACGAATGCCCGCATCGATGTGCGTGGCACACAGGCCAGCGGCGCGCACAGCTACAGCTCCACTCATTACACGGTCGCGCCGCCTCTGCCGACTCCGGATGCCCCGCTGCTCTACGACGGTTTCGGTCGCGACGGTCTGTTCGGAGTGCAGGGGTACTCGTGGGCGAACTGGTACAACAACCATGCCGGTGTAGGCCAGGTGACCAACATCACCGTCGATGAGCGCACTGCGGGCCGGTTCTTCCAGAACCCTGCCACGGCGATGTCGCAGGCCAAGTTCCAGCCATGGCATCACTCGGTGGATGCAGACGGATACCGCTATCTGTCGGTGACGATGCGCAGCCCCTCGCCGAATCTCCGTCTGCGCATCGAGGTGTCAGACGGCGACTCGAATCACCGAGTGACGGGGACGAGCCCGATCGCGATCGCGAACGACTGGACCACGTATGACTTCGACCTCGCGGCTTTCCCCGGCCTCGATCGCTCCACGGCGAAGCTCGTGTTCTGGTTGCAGCAGACCGCCGACACCGACGGTGAGCTGTTCGTCGATTCCGTGGAGTTCACGAACGACGCCGCCGGTACCGCTCCGGTGCTCTCGGATGTCAGCCACACGGCCGGCGCCTTGACCCCGTCCGCTCCCGTCACGGTGCAGGCGACCTACGCCGATGCCGACGGCGCCGCCCCGTACGCGGTGGAGCTCGTCATCGACGGGGTGATCCACCGGATGTCCCCCGTGGACCCTGGTGACGTCGACGTGACAGACGGGGCGCGATACGCCGTCGCCGTGTCGCTCGTGAAGGGCGTGCACAGTTACTTCGTGCGTACGACCGATACGACCTCTGCGGTCGTCGAGACGCCGGTGGTGTCAGGCGTCGCCGTCGGCTGATGAGGCAGAGGATGCGGCGGGGCCTCCTCGCCGCATCCTCTGTCTTCGGCCCGCTCCCGGGATTCGGATCGGCCAGCCGTCAGGCGATGATGCCGAGCGACTCGCTCTCGACGCGATGCGCCGGCGGGCGCCCATGGCACAGCCGCTCGATCTCGTCGAGCGCCGAGTCGGCGAGGCGCCCCGTCTCGGCGTGCATGGCGCCGGCGATGTGCGGGCTGAGCACGATTCCGGGTGTGTCGAAAAGCGCCGAGTCCGCGGGCAGCGGCTCAGGATCGGTGACATCGAGGATCGCGCGGAGAGTGCCCGCACGGCAGCGTCGTACGAGAGCATCCGAGTCGATGAGCGTTCCTCTGGCGGTGTTGATCACGACGGCGTCCGGGCGCAGCAGGGCTATCCGGCGCGCATCCAGCAGGTGGTGCGTGTCAGGCAGCTCCGGAGCGTGCACGCTCACGATGTCGCTCGCGACGAGCATCTCGTCGAGATCGACGAGACGGGCTCCGACCGCTGCAGCGTCGGCGGCGCTGGCGTGCGGATCTGCGACCAGAACCTCGAGCTCGAACGGACGCAGCAGCTCGGCGACACGTCGCCCCACGCGCGACAGGCCGATGATGCCCACGGTTCCGCCGAAGTTGACCGCCGCGGGGATCGAGTCGCGCCACGTTCCGCCGACCTCGCGGTGCCGCCGATAACCCTCGATGTAGCGGGCTGCGCGCTTGCCCTCGAGAAGGATGGTGGCGAGCGTGAACTCGGCGACGGGGATCGCGTTGGCGTCTGCGGCACTCGTCACGAGGATGCCGTGATCCCAGAAGGCAGGCGAGACATGCTGCTTCACCGATCCGCCGGTGTGGATCACCGCCCGCAGACGCGGCGCCGCCGCCAGCACTTCTGGTTCGAGCACGGGAGACCCCCATCCCGTCACCAGGATCTCGGTGCGGGCGAGGCGCGCATCGTCATCAGGCGTGTGGAGCTCGTCGAGGCGTATCGGATCGTCGAGGGCGATGAGCCGGTGCAGTCGCGCGAGACGAGCGGGGTCGAAGAGGTCTGTGAACGCGCGCGCATTCATGAGAAGGAGACCTGAGGGTCGCTCCGTATCGGTGCGCTCTCCGTTGAGTGGTGCCATGCACACAATAAGAGCACAGCCGCAACAAACTTCACAAGTTATAAACCGTGATGAAACTAAATGATCATTATGCTTGCGAACTGATCGCACTCTCTGCATACTGGGCGAGACGCACGACGTGGTGTTGACCGGAACCTCCGGACTTTGCTTGTCGGCGACTATCGCGGCTGCAGCAGGCGGCCGCGCCGAAACGGAGGAATCATGCATCGACGCACCCGCCGCATTCTCGCGGCGCTCGTCGTGGTCCCGCTCTTCGCAGGCACCGCTGCCTGCTCGAGCAGCCCGAACGAAGGCCCCGACGAGGCCGGCGACGAACAGGTCACGATCACGATCATGGGCAAGCCCGCGGCCACCAACACGGCAGCGGTCGAACTGTTCGAGCGCCAGGTCGCCGAGTTCGAAGAGGCGAACCCGAACATCACCATCGAAGCGTCCGACGTGCCGTGGGACGCGAAGACCTTCGCCACTCGCCTCGCCGGCGGCAGCGCACCGACACTTCTGCGCGTTCCTCTCACCGAGCCGCCCGCGCTGATCGAGCGCGGCCAGGTGGCCGACATCTCCGACGCCGCCTCGGAGCTGGACAGCTTTGCTGACCTCAACCCTCGCGTCATGCAGTTCCTGGAGCGCGACGGAGCGGTCTACGGCATCCCCGAGAAGAGCTACGCGTTCGGGCTGGTCTACAACCGGGACCTGTTCGAGCAGGCGGGCCTCGACCCTGACAGTCCGCCCGAGACCTGGGACGAGGTGCGGGAGTACGCCGCGCAGATCGCCGAGAGCACGGGCAAGACCGGGTTCGGCGAGATCACCACCAACAACAGTGGCGGATGGCACCTCACCGGTTACGACTACACCGTCGGCGGGCGCATCATCGAGCAGAACTCGAGTGGCGAGTGGAAGGCGTCATTCAACGACGACAACGCGCGTGAGGTGCTGGATCTCTGGAAGGCCATGCGCTGGGAGGACGACTCTCTCGGCGACAATGTTCTCGGCAAGCAGGAAGACCTCGTCGCCGAGTTCACCGCCGGCAATGTCGGAATGTGGGTCTCCGCTCCGCCGGATGTCTACCCGAACTACATCGCAGCGGGCGGTGACCCGGATGCGTTCGGCGCCGGGCCCATGCCTCAGGGCGGTGCCGATGCCACCCTCGCAGGGGCGACCGTGCTGATGGTGAACGCGCAGGCGACCGAGGCGGAGATCGCTGCCGCGGTCAAGTGGATCGACTGGCGCGCACTCCGGCCCAACTACGATCTCGAGGTCGCCGCTGAGACGGCAGAGGCTTCGGCGGCCGACGGACTGCCGGTCGGCGTCCCCGTCGCTCCGATCTTCAGCGATGAGGCGTACACCGCGTACCGAGACGCGATCGAGGAATTCGTCAACGTGCCGGTCGAGAACTTCGCCCCCTACGTGCAATCCCTGGCCGAGTTCGAGTACGTCCCCGAGCCCGAGGTCGCCTCGCAGGAGATCTACGCGGCACTGGACCCACTGGTCCAGGCGGTCCTCACGGATCCGAATGCCGACATCGACGCGCTGCTCACCGACGCAGAGGCCCGCGTCGACGCGATCCTGGCTCAGCACTCATCATGACGATCGCTCCCGAACGCCTGGGTGGTGCGGTCGCCGACCGCGCCACCCAGGCGGCGACCGGGAAGACCGGCGTGCCGCGGCGCCGCAGCCCGCAGCGCCGTCGCGCGGCGATCGCCGCGCTGCTGTTCCTGATCCCGGCGCTCGTGACGTTCGGCTACTTCGCGTGGTGGCCGATACTCCAGAGCATCATGCTGGCCTTCCAGCAGACGAACCTCGTCCAGCCGGCGGAGTGGGTCGGTCTGCGCAACTTCGAGGTGCTCTTCGCCGACCCGTTGCTTCCGAAGGCCGCCCTGAACACACTGTGGTTCACGGCTCTGTCGCTCGCCATCGGTCTGCCGGTGCCGCTTCTGTGCGCCGTGCTGATGTCGGAGCTGCGCCGTGGGGGCACCCTTGCCCGTGTGCTCGCCTACCTGCCCGTGGTGGTGCCGCCCGTGGTCGCGGTGCTCCTGTGGAAGGTCTTCTTCAGCCCGGGCGAGTCGGGGGTCGTGAACTCTCTGCTGGGCCTGGTCGGCATCGGTCCGCTCCCATGGCTCCAGTCGCCCGAGCTGGCCATGCCGAGCCTCGTCATCGTCGCCACCTGGTCGGGCGCGGGCACGGCGATCCTGATCTATCTCGCCGCTCTGTCCGGGGTCAGCACCGAGCTCTACGAGGCCGCCGAGCTCGACGGTGCCTCGATCTGGCAGCGCGCGCGCTTCATCACGCTGCCGCAGATGCGCGGCGTCATCCTGGTGCTCCTGCTCCTGCAGATCATCGGCGCGATCCAGGTGTTCACCGAGCCATACGTCATGACGGACGGGGGGCCGGCGAATGCGACGGTCACCATCCTGCTGATGATCTACCGGTATGCCTTCCTGTTCGGCAACTACGGCGTCGCGACGGCCCTCAGCGTCCTGCTCGCGGTCATCCTCGTCATCATCTCGGCCATCTACCTCAGGCTGACCCGATCCTGGAGCTCCCGATGACCGCCCCGACATCCCTGCGCGTACCCCGCAACGAGCCTCGCACGCGCGAACGCGGCCTCCTGTCGTCATTCGACTGGCGTCGTCCGCGCGTGTTCGTCGGCTGGCGTGCTATGCACGTCGTGCTCTTCGCGAGCCTGATCGCCGTCGGCGCCGTGCCCATCATCTGGATGCTGCGCGCCGCGATCTCGAGCACCACCGATCTGGTGCAGCGCCCGCTCAGCCTCATCCCCGAGCCCGCGCGCTGGGAGAACATCCCGACAGCATGGAGCCTCCTCGACATCGGCCACTACCTCGTGAACACGGTGGTGCTGGTCGGAGGGTCGTGGGTGGTGCAGCTGGTCGTCTCGGCCACAGCCGGCTACGCGCTCGCCGTGATCCGGCCCTGGTTCGGGCGAATCGTGTACGGCGCATTCCTGGTGACGCTGTTCGTGCCGGGCACTGTGACCCTCATCGCGCTGTACCTGACCGTGCTCGACATGCCGCTCCTCGGGATCGGGCTCACCGACACACCCTGGGCGGTGTGGCTGCCTGCCGGGGCCAACGCGTTCACGATCCTCTTGGTGAAGCAGTTCTTCGAGGAGATCCCTCGGGACCTCTTCGAGGCCGCGCAGCTCGACGGCGCCGGATGGTGGACGATCTTCTGGCGCATCGTGCTACCCATGTCGCGTCCGATCCTCGCGGTGGTGTCGCTTCTGTCGATCATGTCGGCCTGGAAGGAGTTCCTCTGGCCGCTGATCGTGCTGACCGACCCCACCACCCAGCCCCTTGCGGTCGCACTCCCGCGCCTCGCCCAGGCCACCGACCCGGCCTACCTGATCGCCGGGATGCTGATCGCCAGCATCCCTCCGATCCTGATCTTCCTGATCTTCCAGCGCTCCATCGTGCGGGGGATCGGCTTCTCAGGCCTCAAGGGCTGACGCGCCCGACTCGAAAGGAATCGCTTCATCGTGCCCGCACACCTCCCCTCCACCGAACTCCCGTGGCGTGACCTCAACGGCAACGGACGGCTCGACCCCTACGAAGATGCACGTCTGACGCCCGCAGAGCGCACGGCTGACCTTCTCGCGCGACTGAGCCTCGAAGAGAAGGCCGGACTCATGTTCCACACGGTGATCGAGGCGGGCCCCGACGGGGCACTGCTCGAGACACCGGGCGCGCTGAGCAAGTCCGCGACGAGCACGGTCGTGCTCGACAAGCGTATGAACCACTTCAACGTCCACGCGCTCGGGCCGGCCCGCGACGCAGCGCGGTGGGCGAATGCTCTGCAGCGCCTCGCCGCGCAGACGCCGCACGGGATTCCGGTGACGATCAGCACCGACCCGAGGCACGGCTTCTTCGAGAACGAGGGCACCTCGTTCGCTGCCCGTTCGTTCTCGCAGTGGCCGGAGCCGCTCGGGCTGGCAGCCCTGGACGACGACGACATCCGCGAGTTCGCCCGCATCGCGCGGCGCGAATACCTCGCGGTGGGGATCAGAATGGCATTGCACCCCCAGGTCGATCTTGCGACCGAACCGCGCTGGGGCCGTCAGCTGCATACCTTCGGCTCCGATCCGCAACGCACCTCGCGAGCGCTCGCCGCCTACATCGATGGCTTCCAGGAAGCCTTGCTCGGCACCGAGTCGGTGGCGTGTGTGACGAAGCACTTCCCGGGAGCCGGACCCCAGAAGGACGGTGAGGATGCGCACTTCCCCTACGGCCGTGAGCAGGTATACCCCGGAGGCGCCTTCGACCTCCACCTCGAGCCCTTCCGCGCGGCGATCGCTGCCGGTACCGCGGGCATGATGCCCTACTACGGCATGCCGATCGGCCTGGAACGCGGCGGCGTGCCCATCGAAGAGGTCGGGTTCGGATACAACCGGCAGATCGTCACAGGGCTCCTGCGCGAGGAACTCGGCTTCGACGGCGTGGTCGTCACCGACTGGGAGCTCGTCAACGACAACGTCGCTCAGGGGCAGACCCTGCCGGCGAAGGCATGGGGTGTCGAACACCTCGACCCGGCCGAGCGCCTCATCGCGGTGCTCGACGCGGGCTGCGATCAGTTCGGCGGGGAGGAGTGCGTAGACCTGCTGCTCGGACTCGTGCGCACGGGGCGGGTGGACGAATCGCGCATCGACGAGTCGGCTCGGCGCCTGCTCGAGCTCAAGTTCCGCCTCGGCCTGTTCGACGATCCGTTCGTCGATGAGAACGCCGCCGAAGACATCGTGGGCCGCCCCGAACACCGCGCAGCCGGCTTCCGCGCACAGGCGCAAGCAGTGACGATCCTCCGCGATGTCGGAGTGGAGGGCGCACCCGTGCTGCCGCTCGCGCCGCAGCCGGGTCGGCGCGTCTATGTCGAGGGCATCGACCCGGCCGCGGCGAGCACCCTGGGCATCGTCGTCGAGCGTCCTGAGGACGCCGATCTCGCTCTGGTGCGTATCGCGGCTCCCTTCGAGCCGCGCGACGACCTGCTGTTCGAGTCGCGGTTCCGTCAGGGTTCGCTCGATTTTCGGCCCGGACTCGTCTCCCGGCTCTCGAGCATCGCCGCGCATGTGCCGCTCGTGCTCGACGTCGCGATGGATCGCCCCGCGATCCTCACCCCGCTCGTGCCGCTGACCTCCGTGCTGGTCGCCACGTTCGGTACGAGCGACGCCGCGCTGATCGCCGCGCTCACCGGCGCCGTCGAGCCGCGCGGCCGACTGCCCTTCGAGATTCCCCGCTCGATGGAGGCAGTGCGGCGATCACGTGAGGATATGCCTGACGACACGGCCGATCCGCTCTATCCGGTCGGCTTCTCGCATGCCGCCGCCGTGATCGCGCGCTGACCGGACGATCATGGTGCATTTCGATCCCCGCCGCGTCCGTGATCGGCTCATCCGCTTCGTCGAGGAGAGCCTGCGCGACGCGATACACACCCGCACTGCGCCGCTCGAGATCTCGAGCTGGGAAGTGCCCGATGAACCGGTGCCCTTCGCCGAGGCTCAATGGCAGCAGTACGAGTCCTTCGCCGTCGGTACGCGATGGGGGAGGCCGTGGAGCACGCTGTGGCTGCACGTGCGTGGTGCGGTTCCCGACGACTGGACCCTCGATGCGCGACACCGCGTCGAAGTGACGATCGACCTGGGCTTCGACGGCCTCGCTCCGGGTTTTCAGGCGGAGGCGCTCGCCTTCCGTCCAGACGGAACCATCATCAAGGGGGTATCGCCACGGAACTCCCACCTTCCAGTCGAAGAGGGAGGGATGGTGGATGTCTTTCTCGAGCTCGCCGCGAACCCGGGCATCCCTCCGGAATCGCATTGGCGGACGAGCGTGCTCGGCGACAAGGCCACGGCGGGCGCGCGCGAGATGTACCGCCTCCGTCGGCTGGAGCTCGCGCTCGTCGATCGTGTGGCGTGGGATCTGCTGCAGGACATCGAGGTGGCCCGCGGCCTGGCGGAGCAGCTGCCCACCGACCACCCCCGCGTTGCGCAGCTCTGGGCTGCGCTGGATGGGATGCTCGACATCGTCGATCCGGACGCGATCGCGGCGACGGCTTCCGCGGCCCGCGAGGCTCTCTCCGAGGCGCTCGGTGCCCGCGCGGCGTCCAGTGCGCACACCGTGGTGGCGACGGGGCACGCGCACATCGACTCCGCGTGGCTGTGGCCCGTGCGCGAGACCGTGCGCAAGTGCGCACGCACGTTCTCCAACGCGGTCGCGCTGATGGACGAGCATCCGGAGTTCCGCTTCGCCTGCTCGTCGGCACAGCAGCTCGCGTGGGTGAAGGAGAGCTATCCCGATCTCTTCTCGCGGATCCGCGAGAAGGTTGCCGCCGGGCAGTTCGTGTTGGTCGGCGGACAGTGGGTCGAGCCCGACACGAACATGCCAGGTGCCGAGTCGACGGCACGACAGCTGGTGCACGGCAAGCGGTTCTTCCTCGAGGAGTTCGGCGTCGAGACGACCGAGATGTGGTTGCCCGACACGTTCGGGTACACCGCATCGCTGCCCCAGATCATCCGGTTGTCGGGATCGGACTGGTTCATGACTCAGAAGATCTCGTGGAATCAGACCAATGCCATGCCGCACCACACTTTCTGGTGGGAGGGCATCGACGGCACACGCGTCTTCACACACTTCCCGCCGATCGAGACCTACAACGCGGAGCTGTCGCCGGCAGAGCTCGCCCACGCGCAGCGCACGTACCGCGACCATGGGTCCGGCACGGTCTCGCTCGCCCCGTTCGGGTGGGGCGACGGCGGCGGCGGGCCCACACGCGAGATGCTGGCGGCAGCGCGCCGCCAGTCCGACCTCGACGGGTCTCCGCGCGTGCAGTTGGGAACCCCGCGAGAGTTCTTCGAACTGGCACGCGCCGAGAGAGACGAGCTCCCGGTCTGGTCGGGGGAGATGTACCTCGAACTGCACCGGGGGACGCTGACCAGCCAGTTGCGCACCAAGCAGGGCAACCGTCGAATCGAACGGCTTCTGCGCGAGGCGGAGCTATGGTCGACGACGGCCGCGATCGTGCTCGGCACCGGGTACCCGTACGACGCTCTGGAGCGTATCTGGCGGAGGACTCTGCTGCTGCAGTTCCACGACATCCTTCCCGGCAGTTCGATCGCGTGGGTCCACCGCGAGGCGGAGGCCGATCATCGGCGCCTGGCCGCTGAGCTCGAGGCGATCGTCGAAGACGCGATCCGGGCGCTCGTCGGTGTGGGCGACCGGCGTCTCCTCGCGAACTCGGCTCCGATCGCGCTGAGCGGACAGGCTGCGGGAACGATCGCAGCTTCGCTCGATCCGCCCGACGCGGTGACCGTGATTCCTGGCGTCCTCGAGGACGGAACGCCCGACGGGTGGGTGCTCGACAACGGGCGGATACGCGTGGTGGTCGACTCCGCCGGGCTCGTGCAGTCCGTGTACGACGCGTCAGGTCGCGACGCCATCGCCCCCGGGGAGCGCGGGGCGCTCCTGCGGCTGCACCGCGACGTGCCGGGCAAATGGGATGCATGGGACATCGACCGGCATTACCGCGCGACCGCTATCGACCTCGACTCCGCCGATGAGATCTCGGCGTCCATTCGCGACGGTGTCGCCGTCGTCGAAGCCAGACGGCGGGTCGGTGCCTCGGTCATCGTGCAGACCATCGCGCTCGCACCGGGCCGGGATGCCGTCGACATCACGCTCGACGTCGACTGGCACGAACGCCACAAGCTTCTCAAGCTCGTCTTCCCCCTGGATGTGCACGCAGATCGCTCGACCTCGGAGATCCAGTTCGGCCACCTCGACCGCCCGACGCACGTGAACACGTCGTGGGATGAGGCGCGATTCGAGTTCGTCGCCCATCGCTGGATACACGTAGCCGAGGAGGGGTACGGAGTGGCGATCGCCAACGACTCCACGTTCGGGCACTCCGTCACCCGCGACACCCGGCCCGACGGAGGAACCACGACATGGGTGGGGCTCTCGGTTCTGAGGGCTCCCACATTTCCCGATCCCGAGTCGGATCAGGGACGACATGCGCTGCGGTTCGCGCTCCGACCCGGTGCGTCGATCGCCGACGCGGCGACAGAGGGGTACCTTCTCGATCGCTCCGTCCGCGAGGTCCACGGGGATCACGAGGTCGCTCCGCTGGTGTGGTCCACTGATCCTTCCGTGCGGATCGAGGCCGTCAAGCTGGCTGAGGATCGGAGCGGAGACCTGATCGTGCGTCTGTACGAATCGAGTGGAGGCCGTCGCTCCACGGTGGTCGCGACCGATGCCGAGGTGGATGCCGTGCAGCTCGTCGATCTGCTCGAACGTCCTCTCCCCGACACCGAGCCGATCGCCGGAGATCCGCGTCGAGTGCCCCTCGAGACTCGTGCGTTCCAGATCATCACCCTGCGTTACCGGATGAGATCGACCGCATGACGGGCAGCCGCTCGACACGCAAGCCACCACCCCGTGAGGACGACGATGTTCATGATCTCGATGAAGAGTGCCACGAGGACGGCGGTCGCCTGGATGGTCTCGACCGCACTGCTGCTCGCTCCGCTGGACGCACGCGCTGACGTGAATCCGGAGTCGAACATCAGCGGGTTCTCGGCGGATGCCGCTGCGGCGGATGAGTTCGACGAGCTCAGACAGAAATACCGGACGATGCTCACCGGCGGGACGGAATACAGCCTGTCGGACCCCGACATCGCGGCGAGGGTCGCGCAGATCACCGACACGGCGCAGGGACACTGGGACGCGATGCAGAAGGCACCTGATCGAGTGCGTCTGTGGAACGACGCACCCTTCGGCAACGACTCGGCGAGCATGACGACGACTTATGGCCGCCTGAGAGACATGGCTCTCGCCTACGAGACCCACGGCTCCGTGCTTGAGGGTGACGTCGCGCTCAAGGCCGATCTGATCAGCGCGCTGGACTGGATGAACGCCCACAGGTTCTTCGACGGCGTCACCATGTATCAGAACTGGTGGCACTGGCAGATCGGAGCCCCGCTCGCTTTGAACGACATCGTCGCTTTGATCTACGACGAACTGACTCCGACTCAGATCTCCGAGTACATGGCCGCCGTCGCCTACGCTCAGCCGAGCGTGGCCATGAGCGGTGCCAACAGGCTGTGGGAGAGCCAGGTCATCGCTCTCTCGGGGATCAACGCCAAGGTCCCCACTCGAGTCGCCGCTGGGAGGGACGGAATGAGCGCACTTCTGCCCTACGTCACGGCAGGGGACGGCTTCTCTACCGACGGCTCCTTCATCCAGCACAATTTCTACGCATACAACGGCGGCTACGGAGTCTCCCTGTTGGCCGGGATATCCGACCTGCTGTACCTCCTGTACGGCTCGAACTGGCAGGTCGTCGACCCCAACATCGCCAACGTGTTCCAGTGGGTTCACGATTCCTACGAGCCGTTCGTGTACAAGGGAAATCTGATGGACATGGTGCGGGGCAGAGAGATCTCGCGACACGGGGCTCAGGATCTCGATGTGGCCGTCGACGTCATGGAAGCCATCATCCGGCTGTCCGAGGTCGCTCCGTCGGCGGAGGCCGACGCCTTCGAGAGCATGGTCAAGTACTGGCTGCAGCTCGACACGGACAACACCTTTCTCGAGCAGGTCCCCGTCGATCTCGTCGTCGCTGCGAAAGAGATTCTGAGCGACCCTGCCATCGCCCCGCGGGGCGCACTCACGACGTACCGGCAGTTCTCGGCCATGGATCGGGCGGTTCAGCTGCGACCCGACTTCGGTTTCGGGATCAGCATGTCCTCCAGCCGCATCGGCAACTACGAGGCGATCAATGCGGAGAACAGCAAGGGCTGGCATACCGGCGACGGCATGACGTACCTGTACAACGATGATCTGAGCCAGTTCGGCGACGACTTCTGGCCGACTGTCGACAGCTTCCGGCTGCCGGGCACCACGGTGCTGCAGAACACGACCCAGGCAGCCAACGCCCGAACAGATGCCGACTGGGTCGGAGGGTCGGGCCTTCGTGGTCGATACGGCGTCACCGGGATGGATCTGCAACCGGTGGGACGCAGCTTGGAGGCCAAGAAGTCCTGGTTCATGTTCGATGACGAGATCGTCGCGCTCGGCGCAGGCATCAACAGCACAGACGGGATCGCGACCGAGACGATCGTGGAGAATCGGAAGCTCAACGGGGCGGGCGACAATGCGCTCACCATCAACGGCGTCGCAGAGTCGACTGCGCTCGGGTGGTCGGAGACCGCGGTCGATGTCGACTACGCGCACCTCTCGGGGACCGTACCCGGATCGGACATCGGCTACTACTTCCCTGGCGGCGCGACGGTCGACGCGCTTCGCGAGAGCCGCACGGGTACGTGGAAACAGCTGAACTCGTCTGCCGCGTGGGGAGATTCGACGCCGCGCACACGCAACTACATGACTCTGACGGTCAGCCACGGTGTGAACCCGACCGACCAGTCGTACTCATACGTCATCCTCCCGAACAAGACGAGCGCACAGGTGAGCGACTACGCGGCCGCGCCCGACGTCACCATCCTCGAGAACTCCGACTCCGTGCAGGCGGTCAGGGAGAACTCGTCGAATGTCACCGGCATCAACTTCTGGAAGGACGAGCCGACCACGGCGGGACTCGTCACATCCGACCGCAGAGCTTCGGTCATGATGGGCGCGACCGCTGACGAACTCGAGCTCTCGGTATCCGATCCGACGCAGACGAACGTAGGCATGACATATCTGACGATCGATGCGAGCGCGACGGGCCTGATCTCGAAGGATCCCAGAGTCACCGTCATCCAATACCACCCCACGATCAAGATCAAGGTCGACGTCAACGGCGCCCGGGGGGCGACCATCGAGGCCAAGTTCTCCCTCAGCGGCGTACAGACGTCCAACCCCCCGGCGATCGCGATTCCGAACCCGTACGAGGCAGAGGCGCTGCCCGTGCACGACCGCACGGACTCGGTCACGGTCTACTCCGACGCGAACGCCAGCGGCGGAGGCAAGATCGGCGTCAACAACAACGCGGTCGGCGACTACGTCGAGTTCAGCGTCGACGTGACCCAGCCCGGGACCTACGATGTGATCGCCCGGGTGCTGAAGGCGGGCAACAACGGCACCTATCAACTGGCGGTCGACGGTGTGGTCGCAGGGGTCCCCCAGGATCTCTTCTGGAACACCTCCGAGGCTGCCAAGGACGTCGATCTCGGCGCGCACACCTTCGCGGCTCCAGGCAGTCACCTGTTCCGGCTGACCGTGACGGGCAAGAACGCGAGCTCGTCAGGCTACAAGCTGATGCTCGACTCGTTCAGCGTCATCCCGTCGGCCGGGGTCAGCAGGAGACTGGAGGCCGAGACTCAGGCGGCCAGCGCAGGAGTGATCAAGAGCAGTGCGGATGCCAGCGCGGGCCGGTATCGGATCTTCAATGCTTACGGTGCCACAGAGCACGTGGAGTACCCGGTCTCGGTGGATCGCTCCGGGCCCTACCGTCTCACTGTCGGCGTGATGAGATTCAGCGACAGCGGCACGTACCAGCTGCAGATCGACGGCGACGACGTCGGCGATCCGATCGACTTGTATCGGCCATCGGGCAAGGTCGTCGAAGTGGATCTGGGAACCGTGACGATGAGCGCGGGAGCCCACGACTTCACGTTCACGGCTGTGGGGAAGAATCCGAACTCCCTCGGTTACAAGCTTCCGCTGGACTACATACAGCTCGACAGTGCCGGCTCCTAGTTCCTCTTGACATCCGCCCCGCTCAGGCATAACGTACAACCAAATGGTTGCACATAGAGAATTGAGCGAAGCGGAGGTCGACCGTGTGTTCCACGCATTGGCGACGTCGACCCGGCGCGACATCCTGCGCCGGACGATCGAGCGGGAGCAGTCCGTCTCGACCCTCGCCTCCGAATACGAGATGTCGTTCGCCGCGGTGCAGAAGCACGTCGCCGTGCTCGAAGCGGCTGATCTCATCGTCAAGCGCGCCGAGGGACGCGAGCGGCTCGTCCGCGCGAACCCCGAGATGATCGCCCGCGCCAGGGCGCTCCTCGCCCGGTACGAAGAGCTGTGGCGGTCGCGTATCGCCCGACTCGACGACCTGCTGGCCGGCCCCTCGACGAGCTCGGGGACCGGGGAGTCCAGCACCGACACCGCCAGCACCGACACCACACAAGATCCACGAAACGAAGAAGGAGTCTGACAATGCCTGTCACCGACGTCGTAACCGATGCCGAGAACCTCACGATGACCGTCGTCGCCGACCTGGCGGCACCGATCGAGCGAGTGTGGGATGCGTACAGCGATCCGCGCCAGCTCGAGCGGTTCTGGGGTCCTCCCGGATGGCCGGCCACCTTCACCGCCTGGGACCACACAGTCGGCGGCAAGGCGAACTACACGATGCACGGCCCCCGCGGCGAGAAGGCATCGGGGACGTGGGAGTTCCTGCGCATCGACGCTCCGCACAGCTTCGAGGTGCTCGACGCCTTCGCCGACGAAGACGGCACGCCCGACGCCGACCTGCCCTCCATGCGAATGACCTTCACGTTCGAGTCCACCGCCGAGGGCACGCGCATGGTCAACACGAGCCACTTCACGAGCGCCGACGCGCTCGAGCAGGTCGTGGCGATGGGCGCGGTCGAGGGCACCACGCTCGCGATGAGCCAGCTCGACGCCGTGCTGCAGGACCTTCGCGACTACGCACAGGGCAAGGGAACTCGGGTCGAGCTGCTCGACGACGTGCACGTGCGCATCACCCGGCTGGTCGAAGGGCCGCGCGACCTGGTCTGGAAGGCTCACAACGACCCCGAGCTCATGAAGAAGTGGCTGCTCGGTCCCGACGGGTGGGAGATGACCGAGTGCGTCGTCGCGACCGAGGTCGGCCAGACGTATCGCAACTCGTGGGCTCCGGTCGGCGACACCGAGGGGCAGCCCTTCGGATTCGAGGGGGAGGCTCTGCTGATCGACGCACCTCGTCGGTCGGTGCAGACCGAGCGGATGATCGGCATGCCGGTCGAGACGCTGAACGACCTGAACCTCTATGAGGAAGACGGCGCGACGCTCATCACGCTCTACATCGAGTACCCCGACAAGGAGACGCGAGACATGATCCTCGCCACCGGCATGGCCGACGGCATGGAGACCTCGTACGAGCGCCTCGAGCGGGAGCTGCTCACGGTCTGACGATCACGATCGAGCACCCGGAGCCGGGATGCGGGGCCAACAACGCATCCCGGCTCCGCTGCGGGGCCGATAGTGCACCGCGTACGCGGGTTTCCGGGTGCGAAAGTGACCCCGCACTGGCCGCACTGCCCGCACCGGCCGCACCGGCCGCACTGGCCGCACTGGCCGCGCCGGCCGCTCGCTCAAGCGGGCGAAGTCAGAGCGCGGCCTTGCGATCGGCGCGGCGCGGGCTGCGTGTCGACCAGATCGCCAGCGCGATGAGCACCGGCTGGAAGAACAGTCTCACGAAACGCTTCATGTCGGTGTCGAGGCCGAAGGCGTCGCGGTGCTCCATCCACTGAGCGAGGTTCCCTGGGAAGACCGCGACGAAGAACAGTGCCGTGAGCACGCCGACCAGGCCACGACGCTTGCGTGCGACGAGCAGGGCCGTGCCGAGGCCGACCTCGACGACACCCGAGGCGAGCACGGTGACGTCCGGATCCAGCGGCACCCAGTCCGGCACCTGCGCCCGGAACTCCTCGCGCGCGAACGTCAGGTGAGAGACGCCCGCGAAGACGAGGAAGGAGCCGAGGAAGACCCGACCGATGGTGCGCGCGACATTCTTCTTCGACATGGTGCGAGTGTACGCGGAGCCCATGTGGGCACGTGCCGCGTCTCAGATCAGGCGGCGCAGCGCCTCTTCGAGCGAGATGCCCTGCGCCTCGGCGCTGTCGCGCAGGCGCGCGTGCTCGTCGGAGGAAAGTGCCAGACTCACCACGATCGGATCGTCGACGGACAGATCGAGCCCGTCGAGCAGATCGGACGGCTCGGCCCAGAGCGGCTCGTCGAGCGTGGTCGTCGCGGCGGCGCGAGAAGGAGCTGCCGCCGCGGGCGACGGCGGCGCCGCCGCAGCGATCGGTGCGGATGCCGCGACAGACGCCCCGGCGTCCGTCGCCATCGTGAAGCCCGGCCCGCGGCGGGGCTCCTGCTTCGCCTGATAGGCCTTGGCTGCGGCATTGGCGCGCTCGTCGGCGGCCTCGTTCAACGGGTGACCGGCGTGACCCTTGACCCACGAGAACTCCACGTCGCGCCCGCGGATCGCCTCGTCGATGCCCTCGAGCAGATCGCGATTGAGCACGGGGCCGCCGTCGGACTTGCGCCATCCCTTGCGCTTCCAGCCCGGCATCCACTTGGTCACGGAGTCGATCACGTAGCGGCTGTCGCATTCGATCAGCAGCTTCTCGGAGATGCCGGCGGTGGCCTGCAGCAGCTCGAGCACAGCACGCAGCTCGCCCTGGTTGTTGGTGCCGTGCGGGGATCCGCCGGCCGCCCAGTTCGCGTCGTCGATGTACCAGGCCCAGCCGTTGGGGCCGGGGTTGCCCAGGGCGGAGCCGTCTGCGGCGGCGGTGATCGTCATCCTCCCACCGTAGCCGTGACGGGTGACACCGCCTGTCCTGGCGGCTTTCGCGTCTGCCGTGCGCCCGACATAGTGTGGACTGATGCCTACCGACTTCGAATGGGAATCCTGGGTCGGCACCGCGGCGGCGCTCGCCACCGCGCTCGTCGTCGCCACCGGCGCCCTCGCTCTGCTCGCTCTCGTCTCAGCCCTCGTCAGCCGTCGCGTGCCGTGGATGCGCGATCTCGCCCGACGGGTGCGCAACGCCATGATCGCCACGACGGCGGTGGTCGCGATCTGGATCGCCGTCGCGACCACGGAGCCGGCGGCGCAGTCATGGTGGCCCGCGGTCTCGAGGCTCTTCCTGATCGCGACGATCCTGACGGGGTCGTGGCTGCTCGCGGCATCGGTCTCGTTCGGCTTCGAGCGGCTGATCTCGCGCGAGGAGACTCTGCTCGTCGGGCCCGAGGCGCGACGCCGACGCACCCAGCTGCTCGTCATCCATCGCCTCGTGCTCGTGACGATCGCCGTGCTCGCGCTGGGCACGGTGCTGTTCACCTTCCCCGAGATGCGCGCCGTGGGCACGAGCCTGCTCGCGTCGGCCGGAATCGTGAGCATCATCGCGGGCCTCGCCGCGCAGTCGATCCTCGGCAACCTGATCGCCGGCGTGCAGGTCGCGTTCACCGATGCGATCCGCGTGGGCGACGTCGTGGTGGTCGAGGGCGAGTGGGGGCGGATCGGCGAGATCAATCTCTCGTACGTCGTCGTCTACATCTGGGACGAGCGGCGACTGGTGGTGCCGTGCAACTACTTCACGACGACCCCGATCGAGACGTGGACGCGGCGGTCCGACAAGATCCTCGGCACGGTGTACCTCGACCTCGACTGGCGGGTTCCCATGAGCGAGCTGCGAGCGGAGTTCCAGCGCATCATCGAGGCGTCACCGGCATGGGACGGACGCTCGTCGAGTGCGGTGGTCACTGACGCGCAGGGCGGCTTCGTCACTGTGCGCTTCGTGATGTCGTCGAAGGATTCGGACGACCAGTGGACGCTGCGCTGCGAGGTGCGCGAGAAGCTGATGGAGTGGCTGCAGCGCGAGCACCCGGAGGCGCTTCCCCGCACCCGTGTGGACGTCAGTCCTCGGGCTCTCGATTCTCAATCGTGACCGCGTCGGGCGCCGGCGGGGCGACCGGAAAGACGATCGACGTGACGGATCCGCCGGATTCCAGGCCGATGCCGAGCGACAGCGGATCGACGGTCGGCGTCGTGGCGAGCACCTCGGCCTCTGAGCGCTCGATCGGCTCGGAGGGCAGAGCCCACTCGTTCTCCTGCTCTTCGGGACGCTGCTGGAAAAGACCCATGCGCACCATTCTCGCCCCGACGCCGCCCGGCCGGTCGGATTCACACCGGATTGCCCGATTCAGGCGGATGCTGGCGCGGCGTGCGCCGCGTGCGGCTGATCAGTCCGACGCTGCGGCAGCCTTCGCCGCCGTGCGCACCGCATCGACGAGATCGCGCCAGGGGCCGTCGAGGGCGGAATCGGGCAGCTCGCGCTCGCGTTTCTCCGACGGCGTGCGCACCCGGATGAGCCAGACGAACCGATCGGCGTCCGGCGATGAGTCTGCGTCGTCGTCGTCCCACGGGCAGCTGTCGACCATGGTCAGCCATTCCGGAGCCTCGGCCGGGTCGGGCTCGACCCGCCATTGACGGCGGATGCCCGCGACGCCTCCCGTGCGCACCACCGCGATGACGACCTGGTGTTCAGTCGGTTCGGGGGACTCGCTCATCTTCATAGACTCCCACGGTCGTCCATGCGCGTCGAGCGGCTGAGGCTGTGGCCTCGTCGATGGCGGATGCTGCGGCGATCGTCGCGTCGGCGAAATCCGTGAAGCTCGCGGTGCTCGAGAGCCCTCCCGTGAGCGCCCGATACCAGACGGTTCCTGCCGTCTCCCAGGCGTTTCCGCCCAGATCGATCGCGAACAGGGCGAATGCGCGGTTCGGGATGCCGGAGTTGATGTGCACCCCGCCGTTGTCCTCCGTCGTGCGCACGAAGTCGCTCATGTGCGCCGGCTGCGGATCTTTGCCCAGCTCATCGTCGTCGTATGCCGTGCCCGGCTCGATCATCGACCGGAGCGCTTTGCCCTGCACGGCATCCGTGAAGATCTCGGCGCCGATGAGCCATGTCGCATCGGCCGCGCTCTGTCCGAGCAGGTACTGCTCGGTGAGGGCGCCGAACACATCAGCGATCGATTCGTTCAGTGCCCCGGGCTGCCCCTGATACTCGAGGTCGGCCGTGTACTGCACGACCCCGTGGGCGAGTTCGTGCCCGATGACGGTGGTCGAGGTCGTGAAGCCCACGAACACCTCGCCGTCGCCGTCGCCGAAGACCATGCGCTGACCGTCCCAGAACGCGTTGTCGTAGTCGACGCCGTAGTG
The DNA here is from genome assembly GCF_904831005.1 of Microbacterium hydrocarbonoxydans. Classification (NCBI taxonomy): domain Bacteria; kingdom Bacillati; phylum Actinomycetota; class Actinomycetes; order Micrococcales; family Microbacteriaceae; genus Microbacterium; species Microbacterium hydrocarbonoxydans. The sequence goes on from NZ_LR882982.1 coordinate 160,254, forward strand.
CACGCTCGCGTCGAGCGGAGCGCCCGCGTCGTCGAGCGAGTTGCGGCCGAATGCCGTGAGCAGCATCTCGAACGTGGCACCGAGGCCGTCGAAGGCCTGATTGACCGATTCGTCGGCGACGGGTTCGTCGTCTTCGCGACGCACGACCGCGCCCGGGAGGTTCTGGGTGTTGCCGGCGTCGCTGATCGTGCGATTGGGGGCGTCGGAGAGCTCGGCGACCAGATCGCCGTTCTCGTCGATGGACAGGTCGAGGCGCGCCCGGAACGGCGGCCTGCCCGCCGTGAGGGTCTGGCGGGCGGCGGCTGCGGCGCCCGGATAGCGGCCGGACTCGGCCAAGCGCGCGAGCAGGTAGGAGGGGACGATTCCCGGGAGGTCGATGTGGCTGCTCATGTTCTGACCCTACGCCGGGGGTGCGACATCGGGGGAGAGACGGATCTCCAGTTACCTCGCGTAAAATCGGCACAATGACCGATGCGCCCGACGCCACCTCCGACCTGGGTGCCGGTGTCGACCCCGAAGACCTCGCCACCACGCTGCGGGTGCTCTCGGAGCTGCACCGGATCGACAACGAGCATCCTGACTTCGTCGCCGTGCGTCACGCGACCGCCGCCATGTTCAAGGCCGTCAAGCGCGTGCGCCGCAAAGAGATCCGCGATGCCATCGCCGAGGCCGACAAGGCCGTCGTCGCCCGCACCGCCACCGGCGCCCCCGACCGCATCGACGACGAGACCCGCGGCAACGACCTGGCGACCAGCGTCGTCGACGCACCGATCGCGGGCGAGCTTCTCAAGCCACGCAACTGCTACATCTGCAAGCAGCCGTACACGGTGGTCGACGCCTTCTACCACCAGCTCTGCCCCGACTGCGCCCGCTTCAGCCACGGCAAGCGCAACGCGCGCACCGACCTGACCGGCAAGCGCGCGCTGCTCACGGGCGGCCGCGCCAAGATCGGCATGCACATCGCGCTGCGGCTGCTGCGCGACGGGGCCCACACCACGATCACCACGCGCTTCCCCCGTGACGCGGTGCGTCGTTTCTCGGCGCTGCCCGACTCGGCCGACTGGCTGCACCGTCTGCGCGTGGTCGGCATCGATCTGCGCGACCCTGCGCAGGTCATCGGTCTCGCCGATTCGGTCGCAGCCCAGGGCCCGCTCGACATCCTGATCAACAACGCCGCGCAGACCGTGCGTCGCTCGCCGGGTGCCTACTCGCTGCTGGCGGATGCCGAACTGCAGCCGCTTCCCGACGGGCCGCTGCCCGAGATGGAGACGTTCGGCCACACGGCCGACCCGCACCCGCAGGCGCTGCAGGCCTCGGTCGACGCGCATCCGCTGCTGTCGGTCGCGGCGCTCGGCGGCACGGTCGCCGAGCAGGGCGGCCAGGCGCTGACCGCCGAAGACCTCGCCCGTCTCGCGATGGCCCCCGGCTCGTCGTCGCTCGAGAAGCACGCCGACGGCACAGCGATCGATGCCGGTGGACTCGTGCCCGACGTCAACCGGGTGAACAGCTGGGTGCAGTCGATCGACCAGGTCGACCCCCTCGAGATGCTCGAGGTGCAGTTGGCCAACACGACCGCACCTTTCCTGCTGATCAGTCGCCTGCGGGCATCGATGGCGGCGTCGTCGTCACGTCGCAAGTACGTGGTCAACGTCTCTGCGATGGAGGGGCAGTTCTCCCGCCGCTACAAGGGCCCGGGGCATCCGCACACGAACATGGCGAAGGCCGCGCTCAACATGCTCACGCGCACCAGCGCCGGCGAGATGCTCGAGACTGACGGCATCCTGATGACCGCCGTCGACACGGGATGGATCACCGACGAGCGCCCTCACCACACGAAGGTGCGCCTGGCTGAAGAGGGGTTCCACGCGCCGCTCGACCTCGTCGACGGTGCCGCCCGCGTGTACGATCCGATCGTGCGCGGCGAGGCCGGCGAAGACATCCAGGGCGTGTTCCTGAAGGACTACGAGCCCAGTCCCTGGTGACGGGTGCCCTCGGGTTTCGAGTCGCGCACTGTGCAGGATTCGCGGTCGAGTAACCGCAGAGTGCGCGATTCGAACGCGTGCCGGTCAGCGCGTGCGGATCTCGAGGTTCTCCGACGCCCAGGTGCCCAGCTGATCGAGGATCGGCAACAGCCCCCGACCGCTGTCGGTCAGCGAGTACGAGACGGTCACCGGTGGACCGGCGTCGACTGTGCGGGCGACGAGCCCTGCCTCGGCGAGCTCGGCCAGGCGATCCGAGAGCACGGTGTCACTGATGCCCGAGACCCCGCGCCGCAGCGAGACGAAGGTCGAAGGGCCGCCGCCGAGCGACGAGACGATCATGCCGTTCCAGCGTTTTCCGAGCACGCTGAAGGCCAGTGTGACGGCGGCGTCGCATACGTGACGCTCTTCGTCGATGTCGGCCATGCGCCCATCATACCTGTGCTACGTTAACCCGAGTCGCTAAGAAAAACAGAGCGGCTACGAAAAACGAAAGGTATGGTCATGTCCCTGTTCCGCCTGGATGCCAGCATCCTTCCCGCGTCGTCCGCCAGCCGTTCGCTCGCCGACCTCGTCGAAGCCGAGTGGACAGCATCCCACCCCGACTCCACCGTCACCCGCCGTGACCTCGCCGCCGACCCCGTGCCCGCGACGGCATGGGCGGATGCTGTGACCGGCGGTTTCGTCGACGACGCCCAGCGCACCGACGCCCAGCGCGCAGCGCGTGCGCTCGCCACCACCTTCGCCGACGAGCTGATCGGTGCCGATGCCCTGCTGTTCGCCGTTCCGCTCTACAACTACGGCGTCTCGCAGCACTTCAAGACCTGGTTCGACCTGGCCTACACCGACCCGCGCATCGACCCGCAGGGCACCGCGCTGCGCGGCAAGCCCGCGACGCTCGTCACCGTGCTCGGCGGCAACTACGCCCCCGGAACGCCGAAGGAAGGCTGGGACCACTCCACCGGATGGCTGCGCCGCGTGCTCGAAGACGTCTGGGGTCTCGACCTGCGCATCGTCGAGCGACCCTTCACCCTCGTGGGCGTGAACCCCGCCCTCGACGCCTTCGCCGACACCGCCCGCGAGCTCAAGGAGAACGCCGAGCAGTCGGCCCGCACCTACGGGCGTGAGCTCGCCGCCCTGCGGGGCGACCAGGTCGCCTGACCCCGCGACCTCGCTGGGGTGGGCACCTGTTGCCGCTGTAGGGTGCGGGTCGCGCGTTCGGTTCATGTGGCACCTGTTGTCGCTGTGAGGTGGAAATAGCGGCAAGAGGTGCCAACTGGGGGCGGGGCGACGCGTTTCAGTTGGCACCTGTTGTCGCTGCGGCGCCGGAATAGCGACAACACGTGCCAACTGAGTCGGGGTCGGCATCGGCATCGGCATCGGCATTGGCATTGGCATTGGCATTGGCATCCAGCACCACCCACCGCAGACGCGCAGCGCTCAGGCGCGAGCCTCAGGACTCGGATGCGGCAGCCACACCGTCACGTTCAGTCCGCCACCCTCGCGCGGCGTGAGCACCAGAGACCCGCCGTGCGCCTGGGCGATGCGCTGCACGATCGCGAGGCCCAGGCCGACTCCTGCGTGGTCGGCGCCGCGAGCGCGCTCGGAGCCGCGAGTGCGCTCCGCTCCGCGAATGCGCTCATCGCCGCGAGTGCGCTCGGCTCCCCGCTGAAACGGCTCAACGAGGGTGGCCACGAGATGCGCGGGCAGCACGGTGCCGGTGTTCTCGACCACGACCGCCACGGCTTCGGGCCTCAGATGCGTGCGCACGACCACGGTGCCGCCGGACGGCCGGTTGTGCACGATGGCGTTGTGCACGAGGTTGGTGAGCAGCTGCTGCAGCAGCGGTCGGGAGCCGAGCACGTTCGCCGTGTCGCCGCCGACGTCGATCGTCACTGCTCGACGCTCGGCGAGCGGCAGCAGGGTCTCGGCCGACTCCTCGGCCAGCAGCGAGACGTCGACCGGTTCGCTGGCGAACGCGCGGCGCTCGGCCCGACTGAGCATCAGCAGCGCCTCGGTCAGCTCGATCGCTCGCGCGTTCACCTCGCGCAGTCGGTCGATCAGCGCGTCGACGTCGCGGTCAGGGTCGTGGCGGGCGACCTCGAGCATGGTCTGCGAGATCGCCAGAGGGGTGCGCAGTTCGTGCGACGCGTTGGCGGCGAACCGCTGCTGCTCGGCGATGTGCGATTCGAGCTGCTCGAGCATCGAGTCGAAGACGTCGGCCAGATCGCGGAACTCGTCGCGCGGCCCCGTGAGCGCGACGCGGTGCGAGAGCGACCCCTGCGCGGCCAGCCGGGCGGCCCGCCCGATGCGGTCGAGCGGAGCCAGCATGCGTCCGGCGATCAGCCAGCCGCCGGCGAGACCGATCGCGAGCAGCACGAGCATCGCCACCACCGCCGCCGGGATGAACGCCCGGATCAGGTCTGACCTGTTGGGCACGAACAGGCCGCTCTCTGTCGTGAACTGCACATCGGGCACGTATCGCAGCAGATAGAACGCGACGGCGGTGAGAAGCCCCACGCCGGTCACGACGACGACGCCCGCGTAGGTCAGTGTGAGCTTCCACCGGGCGCTCAGGCCGCGGGGCCGCGGGGGCCGCGAGAGGTCAGCCATCGGCATCCGCGTCGATGCGGTATCCGACGCCGGGCACGGTGACGATCAGCCCGGGTTCGCCCAGTCTCTTCCGCAACGAGGAGACGGTGATGCGCACGGCGTTCGTGAAGGGATCGGCGTTCTCGTCCCACGCGCGTTCGAGCAGCTGCTCCGCGCTGACGACCCCGCCTCCGGCGTCGACCAGCACCTCGAGCACCGCGAACTGCTTGCGGGTGAGGGCGACGTACCGTCCCTCACGGAACACCTCTCGGCGGAACGGATCGAGCCGCAGCCCGGCGAGCTCGAGCACGGGCGGACGCGAACGCTGACGGCGTCGATCGAGGGCACGCAGTCGCAGCACCAGCTCGCGCAGCTCGAACGGCTTCGTCAGATAGTCGTCGGCGCCGATCTCGAACCCGCTGGCCTTGTCGTCGAGGCGATCGGCCGCAGTGAGCATGAGGATCGGGATGCCGCTGCGGGATGCCACGATCGCGCGCGCGACGTCGTCGCCGGACGGCCCGGGGATGTCTCGATCGAGCACGGCCAGATCGTAGGAGTTGATGCTCAGCAGCTCGAGTGCGGTCTCGCCGTCGCCCGCGATGTCGGCAGCAATCGCCTCGAGCCTGAGCCCATCTCGCACCGCCTCGGCCAGATACGGCTCATCCTCGACGATCAGCACGCGCACGACAGGACTCCCATGTGCTCAGAGCTTACGCATCCGCGCATATCGCGAGCATATGAAGAAGTGCATACGTCGTCGCAACAGGCCTCTTCGTTGACTGGACGCATGAACACACGCACCACCCTGACTCGTCCCGGCGTCGTCGCCGCAGTCGCCGCCCTGATGCTCATGGGGCTCGTCGTCGCCGCCCTCGTGCTCTGGGGGCAGCAGTCGGATGCGGCGGCAGCGGCGCCCGTGTCACGCGCGGCGCTGGGAGACGCCGACGGAATCATCCATGAGGAAGGCGCCGTGTCGGTCTTCGACGATGCTCCGGCCGTATCGAAGCTCGACTCCGATCTGCTCGCGGCTGTGAGAGCGGCAGCCGACGCCGCAGCCGATGACGGCGTCTCGATGCACGTCAACAGCGGCTGGCGCTCGCCCGAGTACCAGCAGCTGCTGCAGCAGGAGGCCGTCGAGCAGTACGGTTCGGCCGAGGAGGCGGCCCGCTGGGTCGCGACGCCGGAGAACTCCGAGCACGTCTCGGGCGACGCGGTCGACCTCGGTCCGCTCGCGGCACAGGATTGGCTCGCCCAGAGAGGTGCCGAGTTCGGACTGTGCCAGATCTACGCGAACGAGCGCTGGCACTTCGAGTTGCGTCCCGCAGCCGTGGCGAACGGCTGCCCGGTCATGTACGAGAACCCGACGACCGACCCACGCACCCAGCGATGAGCGCTGCGCTCGCGATCAGAGCCGATTGACGCCCGTCACCGTGACGACGGCGGCGCCTTCCTCATCCGACGCCGCGAGGTCGACGACGGCCGAGATGCCCCAGTCGTGGTCTCCGGCCGGGTCATCGAGGATCTGTCGGACGCTCCACTCGGCAGGCCCCTCGGTGAGCAGAAGCAGTTGCGAGCTGCGGGCGTTCGCACCCGTGAGGATCTCGTCGTGCTCGGCGAAGTATCCGTCGAGCGCGTCAGACCAGGCATCGGCACCGAACGAGGGGTCGAGCTCGCCGAGGGTCGAGACGTCTTCTCGCGCGGCGAGCTGCACCCGACGGAACAGCTCGTTGCGCACGAGGGTGCGGAAGGCGCGGACGTTCGATGAGAGCCGCTTCGGCGCCGGCGGCACGATCGGCTCGTCATCCGGTCCGTGGAGGACGCCGTTGACGAGCTCCTCCCATTCGTCGAGCAGGCTCGAGTCGACCTGACGCACCAGCTCGCCCAGCCACTCGATGAGGTCGCGGAGATCCTCGTCCTTGGCCTCTTCGGGAATCGTCTGCGAGGCCGCGCGATACGCATCGGAGAGGTAGCGCAGAACGACACCCTCGGAGCGCGCGATCTTGTAGTACGCGACATATTCTCCGAACGACATGGCTCGCTCGTACATGTCGCGGACGACGGATTTCGGATGCAGCTCGAAGTCGCGGATCCACGGCTGAGCGGCACTGAACGTCTCGAACGCCGCGGTGAGCAGCTCGTCGAGAGGCTTCGGGTACGTGATCTCCTCGAGCAGTTCCATGCGCTCGTCGTACTCGATGCCCTCGCGCTTCATGACCGCCACGGCTTCGCCGCGAGCCAGGAACTCCTGCTGACTGAGAATCGCCCGCGGATCGTCGAGCGTCGATTCCACGATCGAGATCATGTCGAGCGCATAAGAACCGGTGCCCGTGCCGGCCGAAGGATCGGGGTCGAGCAGCTCGAAGGCCGCAAGGGCGAACGGCGACAGCGGCTGGTTCAGGGCGAAGTTCGGCTGCAGGTCGACGGTCAGGCGGATCTCTCCGTCGGGCGTCTGCTCGACCACGCCCGATTCGAGCAGCGTGCGATAGATGCCGATGGCGCGCAGGGCGAGCTCGCGCTGCCTCCTCCTCGGCTCGTGATTGTCATATACCAGGGCGCGCATATTGCCGAAGACATCGCCGCCACGGCCGATCACGTTGAGCATCATGGCGCTCGTGATCTGCATGTGCGAGGTCAGGGTCTCGGGCTCGGCGTCGATCAGTTTGCGGAACGACGGCTCGCCCCACGACACGAAGCCGTCAGGCGCCTTCTTGCGCACGATCTTGCGCTTCTTCTTCGGGTCGTCGCCGGCCTTCTTGATCGCGGCGACGTTCTCGCTCTCGTGCTCCGGCGCCTGGGCGACGACGGTGCCGGCGGTGTCGTAGCCCGCGCGGCCCGCACGCCCGGCGATCTGATGGAACTCGCGGGCGCTGAGCTGTCGCATCCGAGTGCCGTCGAACTTGGTCAGAGCCGTGAGCAGCACGGTGCGGATCGGCACGTTGATGCCCACGCCGAGGGTGTCGGTGCCGCAGATCACCCGCAGCAGGCCTCGCTGGGCGAGCTGCTCGACCAGGCGTCGGTACTTCGGCAGCATTCCGGCATGGTGAACGCCGATCCCCGCTCGGAGGAACCGGGAGAGGGTCTTGCCGAAGGCGGTGGTGAAACGGAAGCCCCCGATCAGCGCTGCGATCTCGTCGCGCTGCTCACGCGTGGCGACCTTCGTGCTCGACAGCGCCTGGGCTCGCTCCATCGCGGCGGCCTGCGAGAAGTGCACGACGTAGATCGGCGCCTGGCTCGTGCCCAGCAGGTCGTCGATCGTCTCGTGGATCGGCGTCGTCTCGTAGAAGTAGTGCAGCGGCACGGGCCGTTCGACGCCGGTGACGGATGCCGTGTCGCGGCCGGTCCTGCGGGTGAGGTCGCTCGAGAGCTGCGCCACGTCGCCGAGGGTCGCCGACATGAGGATGAACTGTGCCTGCGGCAATTCGAGCAGCGGCACCTGCCACGCCCAGCCGCGGTCGGGATCGGCGTAGAAGTGGAACTCGTCCATCACGACCTGGTGCACCGCGGCATCCGTGCCCTGGCGCAGCGCCAGGTTCGCGAGGATCTCGGCCGTGCAGCAGATGATCGGAGCATCCGGGTTGACCGAGGAGTCGCCCGTGATCATGCCGACGTTCGAGGCGCCGAAGACATCGACGAGGGAGAAGAACTTCTCGCTCACCAGCGCCTTGATCGGCGCCGTGTAGAACGAGCGGCGTCCCTCGACCAGCGCAGCGAAGTGCGCGCCGACCGCGACGAGCGACTTGCCGGTGCCAGTGGGCGTCGACAGGATCAGATTGTTGCCCGAGACGATCTCGATGACCGCCTCGTCCTGTGCGGGATAGAGGCTGATGCCGGTCGACTCCGCCCATTCGACGAACGCCGTGTAGACGGCATCCGCATCGGATCCGTCGGTCAGTGTCGTGTGGTCGAGGATCGCAGGCATGGTCTGTCGATCATCCCATCTCCGGCAGGACACCTCCTGCGAAGCGCGCGAGCCCAGCGAGCGAGCGAACCCCGACTCAGACCGAGGTCGCCGCACGCAGCGCGATGCGGATCATGTCGCCGAAGGTCTGCTCGCGCTCCTGGGCACTGGTCTGCTCGCCGGTGACGATGTGGTCCGACACCGTGCAGATCGCCAGGGCGCGACGACCGTGGTACGCGGCGAGCGTGTAGAGACCCGCCGCCTCCATCTCGACCCCCAGCGCCCCGTGCTGCACGAAGGGCTCGGTCAGCTCGGGGCGGGTGCTGTAGAACTGGTCGCTCGAGAAGAGCAGCCCCACGTGCACACCGACATCGAGGGGTTCGGCCTCGCTCGCCTCGACCGCCGCGCGCAGCAATCCGAAGTCGGCGACGGGGGCGTAGTCGAGTCCGTGGAAGCGCACGCGGTTGATGCCGGAGTCGGTGCACGCGCCGTTCGCGATGATGATGTCGCGCACCTGCAGCTTCTCCGTGAGAGCTCCGCACGATCCGACCCGCACGATCGTCTGCACGTCGTACTCCTGGAACAGCTCGGTCGCATAGATGGCCATCGAAGGCTGGCCCATTCCAGAGCCCTGCACCGAGACGCGGTGCCCCTGCCAGGTGCCGGTGAAGCCCAGCATCCCGCGGGTCTCGGAGTAGAGCTCTGCATCGTCGAGGAAGTTCTCGGCGATCCACTTCGCCCGCAGCGGGTCGCCCGGGAACAGGACGACGGGGGCGATCTGACCGGGCTGTGCGGCGATGTGCGTGCTCATGGCTTCAGCGTAACCAGGCGCCTCTGCGTGGCGCGTGCGAGCGCAGCACGGGACTTGAGATCATCGGTACGGATGCGGTGATCGGCACCGCTCAGGAGGGACGATGATGTCCGACCAGATCTTCTTGTACGGGGCACTCGGGCTGTACTTCGCCGGCATGCTGCTCATCGGATACTTCGCCTACAAGCGCACGTCCGACCACGAGGACTACATGCTCGGCGGTCGCAATCTGCCGCCGTGGGTCGCCGCGATCAGCGCCGGTGCGGCCGACATGTCGGGGTGGCTCGTGATGGGGCTCCCGGGCGCCATCTACGCCGCCGGGCTCATCGAGGCCTGGATCGCGATCGGGCTCACGATCGGCGCCTACCTCAACTGGCTGCTGGTCGCTCCGCGGCTCCGCGCCTACACCGAGGTGTCTCGCAACTCCATCACGATCCCGAGCTTCTTCGAGAACCGGCTCCGTGACACCAGCCGCTCGCTGCGCATCGTCTCAGGCCTCATCATCCTGGTGTTCTTCACGCTGTACATCTCGTCGGGCATGGTCGCCGCGGGGGTCTTCTTCGAGAGCTCGTTCAACGGCGACTACCTGTTCGGGATGCTGCTCGTCGGCGGCATCACGCTGCTCTACACGCTGTTCGGCGGGTTCCTCGGGGCCTCCCTGACCGACGTCGTGCAGGGCCTGATGATGGTGATCGCCCTGATCGTCGTGCCGGTCGCCGCCGTCATCGCGATCGGCGGGCTCGAAGAGACGTCGACGCTGATCACCGAGAACGCCGGCGAGGGCTTCCTGTCCCTTCTCGGCGGAGGGGCCGTCACGGGCGGAACCTTCCTCGCCATCGTCTCGGCCCTGGCCTGGGGGCTCGGATACTTCGGACAACCCCACATCATCGTGCGGTTCATGGCGCTGCGCTCGCCCCAGGAGGCGAAGAGCGCCCGTCGCATCGGCATCTCGTGGATGGTGGTCTCGATGTTCGGCGCGATCATCTCGGGACTCGTCGGCATCGCCTACATGGCGCAGCAGGGCATCACCCTCGACAATCCCGAGACCGTGGTGCTGCTGATGTCGCAGACGCTGCTGCATCCTTTCGTCGCCGGCCTCGTGCTGGCGGCCGTTCTCGCGGCGATCATGAGCACGGTGTCCAGCCAGCTGGTGGTGTGCTCGTCGGCGCTGGTCGAAGACCTCTACAAGGTGGTGCGCAAGACTCCGCCGTCCGACAAACGGCTGGTGCTGCTGGGCCGCCTGGCGGTGCTCGTCGTCGCGATCATCGCGATCATCCTCGCGATCACGCCGAACGACTCGATCCTCGGCCTCGTCTCGTTCGCCTGGGCCGGGTTCGGCGCCGCGTTCGGCCCGATCATCCTGCTCAGCCTGTTCTGGCGCAAGCTCACGAACTGGGGCGCTCTCGCGGGCATGTTCGTCGGCGCGGTCACGGTGTTCGTCTGGAAGGCGCTCGACACCGAGCTCTACGAGCTGCTCCCCGCGTTCGTGTTCGCGTTCGTCGCCGCCGTCGTGGTCAGCCTCGTCACGTACAGGCGCAACGACGAGATCGAGACGGAGTTCACGGCAGCCGAAGCCATGCGGGTGGCGCCGCGGGCCGACGCGGTCGACAGCGCGCGGGCGCGGGGCTGAGTGGCGCGGGGCTGAGCGGGCGGATGCCGCGGCTCAGCCCTCGCGTCGCCGCACGATCTCGCCGATCCAGATCGGGGCGAACGGCGAGGTGCACCCGGGTGCGGTGGGGTAGTCGGCGAGCACCTGCAGGCGCTCACCGATCTCGAGCGCCCTGGCCCGCAGCTCCGGGTGGAAGATGCCGATGTTCGCGAGCGTCTCGTTCATCGCCCACTGAAGTCGGGCGGGGGCGTGCGTCAGGTCGCGCTCGATCAGGTCGAGCAGGTGATCGAGGTCGAGGCCCTCGGCATCCTTCGCCACCCGCACGGTCGTGAGCGACCACGCGGCCGCGGCGACCGTCGGATCGGAGTCGTCGAACCACCGCAGCCGCAGCTCTTCGGCGAGCGGGGACTTCTTGGCCACGTAGTTCACGAACCAGTCGTTCACCTTGGGCGCCTGCGTCTGGCGCAGCATCGCGTCGAGCTCGTCGGCGGTGAAGGCGCGCGGGGTGCAGATCAGCAGCGCGAGCAGACGGGCGGCGGTGTCGCCGGTCGCCCAGAGCTCCTTCGCCAGGGCCTGATCGGTCTTGATGCGCTTCGCCAGCGTGCGCATGCGGCTGAGGTTGATGCCGTGATCGTCGCCGCGCTTCTCGTTCGCGGCGCGCATCTTCGGGTCCTCGAGGGCGGCGAGCTCTGCGAGGGCTTCGGCAGCGGTCATGTCTGACATGTCACCAGGGTAGGCCCGGAGCGCTTGTCAAGGCCCGGGCCTCGACGGGCGACCGGCCGTAATCTCGCAGGAGATCGAACTCCGACGAAGGGAAATGCCATGAGCCGCGACAGTGACGACATCAGCACCGACCGCAACGACATCAGCACGGAGCCGTCGCCCGGCCCCGAGGAGAACGACAACCTCGGCGCCGAGGACAACAAGGGCGAGCCGCCGACGGTCGTGCCCTCGGGCTCGGGCGACGACGGCGATGGCGATGTGGTCGCCGGCGACGACGAGGACTGACACCGGCGCCCGCTCACTCCTCTTCGACGAGTTCCGCGCGGATGCGTCGGAGATCTTCCATCAGCGACCCGATCAGGATCCAATGGGTCGACGACGGAGGCCGGATGACCAGCGGCGCCGTCAGCGCGGGGATGGACGACGTCAGGGCCTCGGGCTCGGGCGACACGTCGGCGATCTGCACCGCCAGCCGCACGTCGTGGCCGGCGCGGCGCAGCTGCTCGGCGATCGCGGCGACGGCGGGCTCTTGGCCGATCGAGTCGTCGTAGTGGTCGAAGTACGCGCGGGTCATGCCGATCGTCTGCGTCACGATGGGCGACAGGCGCTCGAGCAGAGCACGCATCTCGACGAGCTCCTCGCGGTGCGTCGAACGGCGGGGATTGAGAGTCAGCGACTCCTCGCCCGCCGCGATGGAGGCCTCTGCGGCATCTTTCATCGGGCGCAGCAGTCGCGCTTCGAGCAGAAGCTCCTGCAGCCTGGCGGGCGTCTGCGATTCGGGAAGAGCATCGGCGAGTCGGTCGAGGCTCGCGGCGAGCTCTTTGCCGAGCAGCCCGAGGTCGCGGCGGGCGGGGGCCACCAGCACCGGCGGCACGATGAGCGCATTCACGACGATGCCGATGACCACGCCGATGAGGGTCTCCAGGATGCGTGCGATCGCGTAGTCGGGGGTGGACCCGAGGGCCAGCACCAGCATCGCTGAGATCGCGACCTGGTTGCCTGTGCCGGGTGTCGCCCTGAGCGCCCACGCGACGAGCATCGCCACGACGATGGCGAGCAGCACTATCCAGCTCGGCGACCCGAGAAGCAGGCCCAGCGCCACCGCGATCACCACGCCGACGATCACGCCGATGCTGCGCTCGAGGGCTTTCGACAGCGACTGGTTGACGCTCGGCTGCACGACCAGCAGCGCCGCGATAGCGGCGAACACCGGCAGCTGGCCCGGGACGACCCACCCCGCGAGCAGCCACGCGGCGATCGTGGCCGCGGCCGACTTCACCACCTGCAGCAGGGGCGAGCGCTTCGAAGCGCGGATCGCGGCGTGGATGCGCATGCCTGCAACGCTACTCGGCTAGCGACTGCCGTCAGGCGAGATGTCAACCCCGTCGCCAAGACCGGTCGAGCGCCGCTGAATGGGATGACACGACCGACGAACAGTGAGGAGCATCACATGGTGCAGATCATCGAGACCATCGACGTACACGTTCCCATCGACGTGGCATACAACCAGTGGACGCAGTTCGAGAGCTTCCCCCAGTTCCTCGACGAGGTGGAGTCGATCGTCCAGCTCGACGACACGCACACCCGCTGGAAGGTGAACGTGGGCGGCGCGACGCGCGAGTTCGACGCCGAGATCACCGAGCAGCACCCCGACGAGCGAGTCGCCTGGAACAGCATCGGCGGCGAGACCGAGCACGCGGGCGTCGTGACGTTCCACAAGATCGAAGACCTCACGACCCGCGTGACCGTGCAGATCGACTGGGAGCCCGAGGGGCTGCTCGAGAAGGTCGGCTCACTGGTGGGCGCAGGATCGCACGCGGTGAAGAAGGACCTCCAGAACTTCAAGGAGTTCATGGAGAAGCGCGGCACCGAGACGGGTGCCTGGCGCGGAGACGTAGAGGCCTGAGGCCACTCGACACGAGGCTCGAACGGCGGTCGTCCCATCGCCGTTCGGGCCTCTTTCGCTGCGCCTGGCGGGTGCGCACGGCGGACTAGGGACGTCTCGACCGGGAAGATAGGGCATCCTCCCGATGTCCTCGGGGTGACTCAGAGCAGATTCTGAAGACATCGCACACCGAGGAGATGTCATGTTCGAGCACCCGTATCTCGCCCACAGGTCGACCCTGTTCGACCAGGAGCAGCTCGCACGCGCGGCCGAACGCCGCCGCGTGATCGAGGAGCACCCCGACCGGATCCTCCGTCGTCAGCCCGGTCCGATCCGGCGTCTGGTCCTCCGCGTGCTGCACACGACCGACGCATCGCACGGCGCGGCGACGGATGCCGGTCGGCACGCCGGGCGCCGGGCGCCCGGCGCGTGCGAACCGGCTCCCGCGCGGTGATCGCCGGGCCGCGTTCGACAGCAGGCAGCACGATCCCGGATGTCGGCGGGGAGTGGCACGATGAATCCATGCCCCTGTCCGCCCCCAGCTCCGCGATGGTCGGCCGAGAGGCTGAGCTGACGATCATCCGCGAGCTGTTTCGGAGAGCGGTCGACGGGATGCCGGTCGCCGCCCTCGTCGAGGGAGAGGCGGGCATCGGCAAGTCGCGACTGCTGCGCGAGTTCACCGCCGAGGTGGCGAGCCGGGCCGACGTGCATGTCGGCTGGTGCCTGGATCTCGGGGCTTCTCGCACGCCGTTCGGGCCGCTCGCCGGCATCCTCCGTTCGATCGTCGCGAGCATCGGTGCCGATCGGGTGCGCGACGAGATCGGCGTCGGCGTCGAGGCGCTCGGCATGCTGCTGCCCGAGCTCAACCCCACCGAGCGGTCGCAGACCAGCCCCGATCGCCTGCGCGATGCGATCGCCGCTCTCATCGAGGCGGCAGCCGAACATGCCCCGCAGGTGCTGGTCGTCGAAGACCTGCACTGGGCCGACGAGTCGACCTTGGCGCTGCTCTCCTACCTGTTGCGCACCCTCGCGCACGGGCGCATCCTGCTGCTCCTGACCTGCCGCTCGGATGACGTGCGACGCGGCGATGCGGTGAGCCGCTTCATCGGCGAGTCCGCCCGCGCGCGGCTGCTCGAGCGAGTCGAGATCGGACGGCTCGACACCTCGGCTGTGCGTGTGCTGGTCGAGTCACTCACGGGTCAGCCGGTCACCGACGCGGCGCTCGACCGCATCCACGATCGTGCCGAGGGCGTGCCCTTCTTCGTCGAGGAGCTCGCCGGATGCTCGACGGGTCCCCTTCCCGGCAGCCTGCGCGACCTGCTGCTCGCCCGCTTCGACCGCCTCGGCGATGACGCGAGGCGGGTGGTGCAGGTCGTCTCCGGAGCCGAGCGCCCGCTCGCTCACCCGCTCATCACCCGCCTCGCCGCTCTGCCCGAGGCGCGCCTCGACGAGGCGATCCGCGAGGCGACGCTCAGCGGCATCCTCGTCGTGGTCGACGACGACTACCGGTTCCGTCACGCGCTGCTGCGTGAGGCCGTGCACGACGATCTGCTTCCGGGCGAAAGGGCGCGGCTGCATCGGGCATACGCCGAGGCGCTCGAGGAGAACGGCTCAGAGGCGCAGGCCTCCGACTCCGCGGCGCTCGCCTATCACTGGCAGCTCGCTCAAGACGACCGGCGCGCGCTGGCCGCGGCGGTCACGGCGATGGCCGACGCCAAGTCGCGTTTCGCCTTCGCGAGCGCTGCGCGTTTCGGCGAGTCGGCTCTCGACCTCTGGATCCAGGTGCCCGATGCCGAGACCGTCGTGGGTGCGGCGCGCCTCGAGGTGCTGCGCACCCTCGGTTCGGTGCTGCGCAATGCCGGCGACGGAGAGCGCGCGCTCGCGGTGGTCGAGCTCGCGCTCGCCGAGGTCGATCCGACGACGGTCGACCCCCGTCTGCACGCCCGGCTGCTGCGCGACAAGGCGTACTACACGATGAACCTCGGCCGGGGCGGGGCGATCCCGCTGCTGCAGCAGGCACTCGAGATCCTCGAGGCGCGCGTCGATGACGACCGGCTGCGAGCCTCGGTGCTGAACCAGCTCGCCAGCCGGTTGATGATCTCGGGTCGCCTCGATGAGGCGATCGCCATGGCGAGGGAGGCCGGCGAGTGCGCCGAGCGCGCCGGGTCCGACGACGAGGCCTCGATCGCCGCGAACGTGCGCGGCGGAGCACTGGCGCAGCTCGGCGACCTCGACGCGGGGCACCGCGAGTACGCACTCGCGCTGCAGCGCGCCGCGGGCACGAACGCCGAGATGAGGTATCGGGTCAACTACTCGGATCTGCTCGGCCTGCTGGGGCGCTATCGCGACGCGGTCAGGGTGGCCGAAGAGGGGCTCGCTCCCGCCCGCGCTTTCGGTGTCGAGCGAACCACGGGCGCCCTGATGACGCAGAACATGGCCGTGCCGCTGCTCGAGATGGGCCAAATCGAGCGGGTCGAGGGGATGCTGGCGCGTGAGCTGGCCCAGCGGACGCTGCGCATCTCGCACATGTACTCGACGATGACGCGGGTACGCGTGCTCTCCTGGCGAGGCAGGCACGAGGAGGCGGCCGAGATCGTGCGCGAGTGGCACCCCGCGTTCGAGGAGACCGGTCGGGTCGAACGCCAGATCTGGTACGACGAAGTCATGATGCGCGTCGCCGTCGCCGAGGGGCGAGGCGACCTCGCCGGCGCGCTCGACGAGGTCAGGGCGATGCTCGCGGATGAGGGGCCGGTGTTCCTGCACCAGCGCCGACTGCTGCTCGAGGCGGCATGGTTCATCGCCGAGCTGCGGGCGAGCGGTGTCGACGTCGAGGAGGCGGTCGCCGACGTGCGTGATGCATGGCACGCCCAACCGTCGCAGCTGCGCGGCGACACGTGGGAGCAGATCCTCGAGGCGCTTCTCTCTCCCTCCGTCCCCGCGCTGCGGAGGGCAGTCGAACTCGCCGACGATCCCGATGTGCCCGTGACCTTCGTCGTGACCACGCGACTCGCCCTCGCGCGCATGCTGGTCGACGCCGGCGATCGCGGCGAGGCGGGCACCATGCTCGCGCATGCGATGCGCCAGGCCGAACGTCTGGGGCACGTGCCGTTGATGCGGATCGTCGGCGACTTCCGTGCGGCGGCGGGACTCGCCGCAGCATCCGGGACCCCCGGTGCAGAAGCCGACGCCGACCCGCTCACCGCGCGGGAGCGGCAGGTGCTCGAGCTCATCGCCGAGGGGCTGAGCAATCGTCAGATCGGGGAGCGGCTCTTCATCAGCGTCAAGACCGTGAGCGTCCATGTGTCGGCCGTGTTGCGAAAACTCGGCGTCAGCACGCGCACCGAGGCTGCGGTCCTGCAGAAGAATCCGAACTTCCTGAGCAATGCCCAGCCTGCCGTGGTACGTTGAGCAGGCGCGTATGTCGGACGTTCCGGCACGGCGTGGGCCGCGCAAGCGGCCGTTTGAAAACAGAAAGTAGAAAACACATGGCCACTGGCACTGTGAAATGGTTCAACGCGGAAAAGGGCTTCGGCTTCATCGCTCCCGATGACGGCACGGACGACCTCTTCGCCCACTACTCGGCAATCACCGGCTCCGGTTTCAAGGAGCTTCGTGAGAACCAGAAGGTCGAATTCGACGCTGAGCGTGGCCCCAAGGGCATGCAGGCGGCGAACATCCGCGCTCTCTGAGCGCGCATAGGCTTCCTGAAACCGGCCGGATCCGTAAGGGTCCGGCCGGTTTTTTGCGTGCCCGGGGGCGGATGCCCGCGCCGGGAGGGCGGTGCGGGGTCAGTTCCGCATCCGGGTGCTGGTGTGGTGGCGGTGCGGGGTCAGTTCCGCATCCGGATGCCGATGCGGGGTCAGTTCCGCATCCGATTCGCCGCTGCGGGATGCGTAACTGGCCCCGCTTGGCTGCGGGATGCGTAACCGGCCCGTTTGGCTGCGGGATGCGCGCAACGGGCGCGGGCCCTCGCGTGCAGCGGGCGCGGTGCGCTCGCGTGGCGTCGTCGGCTCGATATACCGCCTCGTGCCCCCAAGATGAGGCTTGCCTAACTTTCTGTTAGATTAGGCGAGGCTTACCAAAGCCTGGGCGCCCCTCCGCGCCGCACCCCCTCCTCCCAACCCGAAGGGACCGCCTGTGCGCACTTCCCGTCTTCTCGCCGCCGCCGGCACGGCCGCTGCGCTCGCTCTGAGCCTCGCCGCCTGCGCGACGCCTGCCGCCGACTCGACCTCCGACTCCGCCGGCAGCAATCCCGCCGACGACAGCGCCTTCCCCGTCACGATCGAGCACGTGTTCGGCGAGACCACGATCGACGAGAAGCCCGAGCGCGTCGCGACGATCGCCTGGGCGAACCACGAGGTGCCGCTGGCTCTGGGCATCGTGCCCGTCGGCATGAGCAAGGCGTCGTGGGGTGACGACGACGACAACGGCATCCTGCCCTGGGTCGAAGACAAGCTCGACGAGCTCGGCGGCGAAGAGCCGGTGCTGTTCGACGAGTCCGACGGCATCGACTACGAAGCCGTCGCCGACACCCAGCCCGACGTCATCCTCGCGGCGTACTCGGGTCTGACGCAGGAGGAGTACGACCAGCTGTCGAAGATCGCTCCCGTCGTCGCGTACCCCGAGGTCGCCTGGGGCACCCCGGTCGACGACATGATCGAGCTGAACTCGAAGGCGCTCGGCCTCGAGGAGGAGGGCGACGCCCTGATCGAAGAGCTGCACGCCGACGCCGAGGCCGCCCTCGAAGCGAACAGCGCTCTCAAGGACAAGAAGGTGCTGTTCGCCTACGTCGACCCGAGCGACCTGAGCCAGGTCGGCTACTACACCGCGATCGACACGCGCCCCGGCTACCTGCACGACGACCTGGGCCTCCCGCTCCCGTCGATCGTCGAGGAGAACGCCGACAGCAAGGAGTTCTACCTCTCGGTGAGCTCTGAGCAGGCCGACACGTTCGACGATGTCGACGTCTTCGTGACCTACGGCGACGACTCGCTCATCGCCACCATGCAGGCCGACCCGCTGCTGTCGAAGATCCCGGCGATCGCCGCGGGCAACATCGTGATCCTGCCCGACTCCACCCCGATTGCGGCGTCGGCCAACCCGTCGCCGCTGTCGATCCAGTGGGGCCTGTCCGACTACCTCGGCCTGCTGGCAGCACCGCTCGCCGCGAAGTGACCGTCGGCGTCACCTTCGCACACTGAATTCCCGTGACCGCTGTCACCGTTCCCCTGCCGGGCGTCGCAGATCTGCGACGCCCGGCATGGGCGCGCACGCTCTGGCTGCTCGTCGGCCTGGGAGTGCTGTTCGTGCTCTGCATCCTGTCGATCTGCTTCGGCGTGCGCTCCGTGAGCATCGACGACATCTTCGCCGCCCTCGCAGGGCAGGATGACACCCTCGCCCAGGCCGCGATCATCAAGCGCCTTCCGCGCACGGTGCTCGCGATCCTCGTCGGTGCAGCGCTCGCGCTCTCCGGCGCGACGATGCAGGCGGTCACCCGCAACCCCATCGCCGACCCCGGCATCCTCGGCGTCTCGAACGGCGCATCGTTGGCGGTCGTCTTCGGCCTCGCCTTCCTGGGTCTCACCGACGCCTACAGCCAGATGGCCCTCGCGATCATCGGCGCCGCCCTCGCCGCGGCCTTCGTCTACACGGTGGGTTCGCTCGGACGCGGCGGCGCCACCCCCCTCAAGCTCGCGCTGGCCGGTGCCGCCACCTCGGCCGCCTTCGCCTCGCTCATCAGCGCGGTCATGCTGCCGCGCGTCGACCTGCTGCAGGCGTTCCAGTCCTGGCAGATCGGTGGGGTGGGCGGCGCCGAATGGCCGCGCATCGCGATCACCGCTCCCGTTCTGGCGCTCGGTGCCCTGATCTGCTTCGCGAGCGCCCGAGGAATGAACTCCCTCGCTCTCGGTGACGACATGGCCAAAGGGCTCGGCGAGCATGTGTTCCGCACGCGTCTGATGTCGGCACTCGGCGCCGTGATCCTGGCCGGAGCGGCCACCGCGATCGCCGGCCCCATCGGATTCGTCGGGCTCGTGATCCCTCATTTCTGCCGGATGCTGATCGGCACCGATCACCGGTGGCTGCTGCCGTTCTCGGCCATGGCCGGTGCTGCGCTGCTGCTCGCGAGCGACATCGTGGGCCGCGTCATCGCGCCGACCTCCGAGGAGATCCAGGTCGGCATCATCACCGCCATCATCGGCGCCCCGTTCTTCATCTGGATCGTCCGTCGCCAGAAGGTGCGTGAACTGTGAGCACCATCGACCGGGCCGCCGCACAGAGTCCCGCCGCATCCGACGACACCCGTGCCGAGGTCGCCGCCCTCATCGCGGGCCGTCGTGCGCGACACCGCCGCCACGCGGTGGCCACGATCGTGCTCGGAGCGCTGCTGCTCGTGCTGTTCGCCGTGGCGTTGATGATCGGCAACACGTTCTATCCGCTCGACGAGGTCATCCGTGTGATCCTCGGCGAGACCGTGCCGGGCGCATCGTTCACCGTCGGCGAGCTGCGCCTGCCCCGAGCGGTGCTCGCGATTCTCGCGGGCTTCGCGTTCGGCATCGCCGGCGTCTCGTTCCAGACGCTGCTGCGCAACCCGCTCGCCTCGCCCGACATCATCGGCATCTCGAACGGCGCCGGCGCCGCGGCGGTGTTCGGCATCATCGTGCTGTCGCTCAACGGGCCGATCGTCTCGCTGCTCGCGCTCGCCGGCGCGATCGTCACGGCCGGAGTCATCTACCTGCTGTCGATCAAGAACGGCTTCGCGGGCACCCGACTGATCCTGATCGGCATCGGCGTCGCGGCGATGCTGCAGAGCATCATCTCGTACATGCTGTCGAGGGCCGCGAACTGGGACATCCAGACCGCGATGCAGTGGCTCACCGGCAGCCTGAACAACGCCTCGTGGGAACGCGTGACACCGCTCGCGATCGCGGCGATCATCATCGTGCCGCTGATGCTGCTGCAGGGCAGGGCGCTCGGGGCGATGCAGCTCGGCGACGATTCGGCATCCGGTCTCGGGGTGCGAGTCAACACGACCCGTCTGCTCTTCATCCTCGGCGCAGTCGCACTGCTGGCGTTCGCCACCGCCGCCACCGGGCCCATCGCGTTCGTGGCGTTCATGGCCGGTCCGATCGCAGCCCGCATCACCGGACCGGGGGCCAACCTGCTGGTACCCAGCGCGTTCATCGGAGCGGTGCTCGTGCTCGGCGGCGACCTGATCGGTCAGTTCGCCTTCGGCGAGCGCTACCCGGTCGGCGTGATCACCGGCGTGCTCGGCGCTCCGTATCTCATCTATCTACTCATCCGCACGAACCGCTCGGGAGGCTCCCTGTGACCGAGGCGCACACCCTGACGGCGGAGTCCGTCACCCTCGCCTACGGCGACCGCACGATCATCGAGGGCCTCGACCTGGCGATCGCCCCCGGCAAGATCACCACGATCGTCGGCGCGAACGGATGCGGCAAATCGACCCTGCTGCGTTCGCTCGCGCGTCTGCTCTCACCGACGGCCGGACAGATCGTGCTCGACGGCAAGTCGGTGCACGCGCGTCCGACCAAGGAGGTCGCCCGCATCCTCGGCCTGCTGCCGCAGTCGCCGGTCGCCCCCGAGGGCATCGCCGTCGCCGACCTGGTGGGCCGCGGGCGGCATCCGCATCAGAAGATGTTGGCGCGCTGGAGCGCCCACGACTACGAGGTGGTCGCGGATGCTCTCGCCGCCACGGGCACCACGGAGCTCGCCGACCGCAGCGTCGACGAGCTCTCGGGCGGTCAGCGTCAGCGCGTGTGGATCGCCATGGCGCTCGCGCAGGAGACCGACATCCTGCTGCTTGACGAGCCGACCACATTCCTCGACGTGGCGCACCAGGTCGAGGTGCTCGACCTGCTCACCGACCTGAGCGTCTCGCGCGGCACCACGATCGTCATGGTGCTGCACGACCTCAACCTCGCCGCGAGGTATTCCGACGAGCTCGTCGCGATGAAGGAGGGCAGGGTGCACGCCACCGGCGCTCCCCAGGATGTCGTGACCGCCCAGCTCGTCGAGGAGGTCTTCGACCTCGCGAACCAGATCACCATCGACCCGGTCTCCGGCAAGCCGATGGTCACCCCGATCGGAAGGCATCATGTCCGCTGAGACCACGACCGAACGCCCCACCTACGTGCTCGCCCGCGCCGAGGTGCGCGCGGCCGAACGGGTGTCGCCGAACTTCGTGCGGGTCACGTTCGGAGGGGCGGAGCTCGACGAGTTCGGCACACCGGGCGACACCTTCGACTCTCGGATCAAGCTCGTGTTCCCCCCGGCATCCGGCATCCTCCCCGAGCTCGATCGGGGCACCGACGACTGGTGGGGGTCGTACCTCGCGGTCCCCGAGGTCGAGCGCGGCTCGATGCGAACCTACTCGGTGCGCGACCTGCGCGCGACCGATGAGGGCACCGAGCTGGACGTCGACTTCGTGCTGCACCTGGCTCCCGGCCTGAGCGGGCCCGCATCGCGTTGGGCGGATGCCGCGGCTGTCGGGCAGGAGATCTACATCGTGGGACCGCGTCGCGGAGTGTCGGCGGCCGACCATCACGGTGCCGAGTACGAACCGGGCTCTGCTGCCACGGTGCTGCTGGCCGGCGACGAGACCGCTGCCCCCGCGATCGCGCGCATCCTCGAAGACGCGCCGAGCGACCTCAGAGGCTGCGCGTTCATCGAGGTGCCCTCGCCCGCCGACATCCTGCGCATCGATGTTCCCGCCGGTGTCGAGGTGCACTGGCTTCCGCGTGATGCGGGCGAGCCCCACGGCGTGAGGTTGATTCCCGCCGTGCTCGAGTACCTCGGAGATGCGGATGCCGCCGGCGAGATCGACGTGACCGACATCGACACCGAGGCCCTGCTCTGGGAGACCCCCGACTATTCGGGACTGGGGGAGGAGATCGCTGCAGCGGATGCTCCCGCGGAGCGCTACTTCTGGATCGCCGGCGAGAGCGGCGTCGTCACCACGCTGCGCCGCCACCTGGTCAAGGACCTGGGCATCGACCGTTCGCAGGTCGCCTTCATGGGCTACTGGCGTCACGGCGTCGCGATGCGCGGCTGACGCGCAGCATCCGTCGTGGGGCATCCGCGTTGAGGCGCGTTCGCTCGTAAGGAGATCTCACGCACTGAAGGACCGCATCCGGCATCCCGTCCTTCAAAACGAGAGAACTCCTTCGCTGCATGCGTCGGCTTCTCGAGCGACCGGGGAGTTCGGCGGGCCACCGGTCTCATCGTCGTCGGCGGCACTCAGAACGCACTCGACGTGAGCGGCCGGCCACTCGGTCGAACGGTCGAACGGTCGAATGCGCGGCAGCGAGCGGTGCAGGATCGGCCCGATACCATCTCGTCATGACGTCACCGCAGACATGGATGATCACAGGAGCCGGCCGCGGTCTGGGCCGGGCGCTCACACACGCTGCCCTCGGAGCAGGGCACGCTGTCGTTGCGACCGTCAGGGGTGAACACGACCTGCCGGATCACGAGCGACTGACGGTACTGACGCTCGATGTGCGCGATCGCGCGGCCGTGCACGAGGTCGTCGAACGGACTGCTGAGGTGCTCGGCGGCATCGACGTGCTGGTGAACAACGCCGGCTACGGCATCATCGGCGCCGTCGAGGAGGCGACCGAAGACGAGGTCCGCGCGATCGTCGACACGAACCTGCTGGGGCCGCTCTGGCTGAGTCAGGCGGTCATCCCGCTCATGCGCGGCAGAGGCAGCGGCCACATCGTGCAGATCTCGACGGTGGGTGCCGTGGGGACCATGCCGATGCTGGGGCTCTACAACTCGACCAAATGGGGTCTCGAAGCCTTCAGCGAGGCGATGGCGGCGGAGGTCGCGCGCTTCGGCATCCGCGTGTCTTTGATCGAACCCGGTGCCCTCGACACGGAGTGGGCCGGGTCGAGCATGCGCTTCAGCTCGCCGCTGCGCGACTACGACGAGCAGCGCGTCGAACTCTTCGGCACCCCGGAAGTGCCCTGGCCCGAGAGCGAGCCGAGCGGCGGAACGGCGCCGGACGATGCAGCGGCGACGATCCTCGCCCGCGTCGCAGCGACGGACGACGCGCGCCTCCGCGTGCTGGTCGGTGACGACGCCCCCGCGCAGGTGCGAGCGGCGCTCGAGATGCGGCAGCACGACTACGCCCGGGATCCGCGGTATCCGAACGCCTGAGGCCCGGATGCCGCCGGCTGCGCGCAGGCGTGCGGTGCTGCGTCGTCGGTTTGCTCGGGTGGCGCCTGTTGTCGGATGGAGACGTGAATTGCGGCAGTAGGTGCCATATGAGGGCACGGGCAGAGGCCCTCGGCGACTGTTCATGCGCGCACCGCTGGCGCCCGCGGACGCTGCGCCGTAGCATCCGAGTGGAATCGTTCGATGCCGAGGAGGCCACCGATGACGCAGCGCACGCTCGAGCTACCCGAGGTCGACCTGGTCTATGACGTTCACGGACCGGTGCCGACGGCGGATGGCCGACCTCCACTCATGATGATCGGGCAGCCGATGGACGCGAGCGGCTTCCAGGCCCAGGTGAAGCTCTTCGACGACCGCACCGTCGTGACCTATGACCCGCGCGGCCTGGGCCGGAGCGTGCGCAAAGACGGAGGCGTCACGAACGATCCCGAGACTCAGGCCGAAGACGTGCACGCGATCATCGAGGCGCTCGGTGCGGGCCCTGTCGACATGCTCGCCAGCAGCGGCGGAGCCGTGAGCGCACTCGCTCTGGTCACCGCGCACCCGCACGACGTGGTGACCCTGGTCGCCCACGAGCCGCCGATCGACAGCGTGCTGCCGGATGCTGAGGCGGTGCATCGCGCGCGCGTGGCGTACACCCGGGCGTATCAGGAGAGAGGCTGGGGTGCCGGGATGGCGGCCTTCGTCGCGATGACGTCGTGGGAGGGCGAGGTCACCGAGGAGTTCCTCGCTCAGCCCGCCCCCGATCCGGCGGCATTCGGGATGCCGACGGAAGACGACGGCACGCGAGACGATCCACTGCTGTCCGAACTCTCCTGGGCGGTACCCCTCTATACGCCCGACCTCGAGGCTCTGAAGGCGGCGCCCACCAGGATCGTCGTCGCGGTCGGAGAGGAGTCGCTGAAGCTCTACACCGGCCGCACCGCGCTCGCCCTGGCTGAGAAGCTCGGACAGCAGGCGACCGTCTTCCCCAGTCACCACGGCGGCTTCATGGGTGGCGAGTTCGGCTATGCCGGGCAGCCCGAGGCATTCGCCGACACACTGCGCGAGGTGCTCGACCAGTCGTAGGGCGCACACGAATGCGCAGCGTCCTGCGGCTACGCTCGCGAGGTGACCATTGACGACGAGACCGTCATCCACGTGACGCCGGATGCCGCATGGCTGCCCCGACATGGCAGGGCCGAGGTGATTCGTCGCCGCACACCGCCCCGTCCGATGAGCGTGGTCCGGCTGCTTCTGCGGCGGAACGATCGGGTCTTCTGCGTGCCGAGACAGGAGGACGGTCGCCTCGATCTGCCGCATCGGGTCGTCGACGCCGACGACCCGTGCGGCGAGATCGCGATCGGCGACCTCGCTGAACAGGTGACCGGATGCCGTGCACCTCTGACGTTCACGGGAGCTGTGCGAAACGTCGTCGACTCACCCGGTGCCGACTACCCCTGGCCTTCGCCACAGGCCCACTTCGGCGTCTGGGCATCGGGGGCCGCTCCCGTCGTCGAGGGATCCTGGGTCGGTGTCGACGAGGGGTCCGTGCTGCGCGGGCGGCATTGGTTCCCTCTGGTGAGCTGAGCGCGCGCGCGGCGATCGTGACAGCGCCCGTGGCTCGGCTTTCGTGCTCGCGCGCACCTCGGGCTGGGTGGTTCGCAGCGGTCGCACTTTGTGCCGCCCGACGCTCGGTTGGGCGGCACGAACTGCGACGGGAGCGGGAGCGGACGGCACGAACTGCGACCGGAGCGCCCGGCACGTGAGCCCCTCGGCGCTACGCCGTCGCGCGCACCACGAGCTCGGTGTCGAGGATGACCGAGCGCGGGGATGCCCCGGCGATGACCTCGAGCAGCACGGCGACCATCTGCGCGCTGATCTGATCCCACGGCTGACGCATGGTGGTGATGGGCGGCTCATGCGTCGCGGCGAGGCCGGAGTCGTCGAACCCGGCGATCGCGATGTCCTCGGGCACGCGGCGTCCTGCGCGGCGGGCGGCGGCGATCGCGCCGGCGGCCATGCGGTCGGATGCCGCGAACACCGCGTCGACGTCGTGCTCGAGCATCCGTGTCATGGCCGTCTGCCCTGATTCGTACGAGTAGTCGCCGACTTCGACCAGGGTCTCGTCGTACAGGTCGCCGAGCTCTTCGCGGAAGCCGACCAGGCGGTAGCGCCCGCCGGGGGTGTCGTCAGGGCCGGTGATCATCCCGATGCGGCGATGCCCCTGCGCCATGAGATGTGCGGCCATGGTGCGGGCGGAGGCGATCTCGTCGACGGAGATCGTCGAGAGCTCGCGTTCATGCCCGAGGGGCACGCCGCAGCAGACGGTGGGGATGCCGACCTCGATCAGTTGGTCGAGCAGCGGATCGGACTCGTGCGACGAGATCAGCATGACGCCGTCGACGTGTCCGGCGCCGAGGAACTGGGCCACGCTCTCGCGCTCGGCAGGGGTTCCGGCCACGAGCAGCACGAGGGTCATGGCTCGCTGGGCGAGCGCTTCGGCCGCACCGCGCAGCAGCAGTGCGAACGTCGGGTCGTCGAACAGCAGCTGCTGCGGCTCGGTCAGCAGGAAGGCGAGTGATCCGGCGCGGCCGGTGGCGAGGCTCCGTGCGTGGTGATTGGCGGTGTAGCCGGTGGCGAGGATCGCCTCTTCGACGGCCTGTCTGGCGTCGGGAGACACCCAGTGCCCGCCGTTGATCACGCGCGAGACTGTGCTGCGGGACACCCCCGCCTGCGCCGCGATCTGGCGGATCGTCGGCTTGCGCTTCGCGCTGACATCACTCATCGCCTGTGACTCTACCCACAGCATCCCGTCCGGTGGTAGTCCAACCTGGGACCGGTCTCAGTTCGGTAACGACGGTTGTCACGCAGTCTGCGCGTGAGGTAGAACTGAGACCGGTCCCAGTCACGTCCCCGCGACAACCTGAGACCGGTCCCAGTCAAAGAGCGACAGCATGCCGGGACCCGCACCACGACCACACCGACCCGATGGAGTGCCGATGACCTCGCCCCACGCCTGGCCCGACCTGCGCGGAATCGCCTACGGCGGCGACTACAACCCCGAGCAGTGGTCGCCCGAGACGTGGCGCGAAGACGTCGTCCTGATGCGCGAGGCCGGAGTCAACCTCGTCAGCGTCGGCATCTTCTCGTGGGCGCTCATCGAGGTCGCCGAGGGCGAGTTCGACTTCGCCTGGCTCGACGAGCTGCTCGACCTGCTGCACGAGAACGACATCCGCGTCGACCTCGGCACCCCGACGGCCTCGCCGCCCGCCTGGTTCTTCGCGAACCACCCCGATGCGCACGTGATCGACCGCGAGGGTCGCACGATGGGCTTCGGCTCCCGCGGCATGGCCTCGCACTCGTCACCCGCCTACCGCCAGGCGATCGTGCGGATCGCGGATGCTCTCGCGGCGCGCTATGCACAGCATCCGGCCGTCGTGCTGTGGCACGTGCACAACGAGTACGGCGTTCCCGTCGGCGAGGACTACTCGCCGAGCGCGGTCACCGCCTTCCGTGGCTGGCTCCAGCAGAAGTACGGCTCGCTCGAGGCGCTGAACAGCGCGTGGGGCACCGCCTTCTGGGGCCAGCACTACTCGGCATGGGAGCACGTCGGCGCCCCGGCCATCGCCCCGAGCGTCGTGAATCCCGCGCAGCGGCTCGACTTCGCGCGCTTCACCGATCACCAGCTGCGCGCGTGCTTCATCGCCGAGCGCGACGCGATCCGCGCGCACGCCGACCAGCCGATCACGACCAACTTCATGGCGAACCAGAGCTGGACCACGGACCTCTGGGCATGGGGCCGCGAGGTCGACATCGTCTCGGACGACCACTACCTGTGGGCCGCCGACGAAGACGCGCACATCGGCCTGGCGATCGCGGCCGACCTCAGCCGGTCGGTGGGCGGCGGCAAGCCGTGGATCCTGATGGAGCACTCGACCTCGGCCGTGAACTGGCAGCCGCGCAACATCGCCAAGCGTCGCGGTGAGATGAAGCGCAATTCTTTCACTCACCTCGGCCGCGGGGCCGACGGCATCCTGTTCTTCCAGTGGCGCGCAGGCCGCTCGGGTGCCGAGAAGTTCCACTCGGCGATGCTGCCGCACGCCGGCGCCGAGTCGCGGGTCTTCCGCGAGGTCGTCGACCTGGGTGCGGCGCTCGGTCGCCTCGACGAAGTGCAGGGCAGCGTCGTGAAGGCCGACGTCGCGATCCTCTGGGACTTCGAATCGTTCTGGGCGCAGGACCTCGAGTGGCGACCGTCCGAAGACGTCACGCACGCCGCTCAGGTGCGCCGCTTCTACGAGCAGCTCTGGCGTGACGGCATCACGGTCGACTTCGCCCTGCCCGGCCAGGATCTCTCGGGCTATCGCTTGGTCGTCGCACCGGCGCAGTACATGCTGAGCACGGCGGATGCCGCCAACCTCAGTGCCTACGTCGATGACGGCGGCACACTGCTCGTGTCGTTCTTCTCGGCGATCGTCGATGAGAACGACGCCGTGCACGCCGGCGGCTTCGTCGCCCCGCTGCGCGAGGCGCTCGGCCTCACGGTCGAGGAGTTCCTGCCGCTGCGCGAAGGTGAGAGTCACGGTCTCGACTGGATCGATCACGAGGGTATCCTCGTCGACGTCTGGCAGGAGGACATCGCGCTCGAGGGCGCCGAGGTCGTGGCGAACTTCTCGGGGGGACCCGGCGAAGGCGAGCCCGCGATCACGCGCAACACGCATGGCGCCGGAACCGGCTGGTACGTGGGCACACGCCTGGATGCTGCGGGCATGCGCGCTCTTCTGCACGAGGTCTATGCGGATGCCGACATCACGCCGTCGGGTGTCGCCGAAGGCCTCGAGGTCATCACGCGTCACGGTGCCGAGGCGGTCTATCGCATCGCGGTGAATCACCGCGACCACGACGTCGAGCTCGATGCCTCAGGTGTCGAACTCCTCAGCGGCACCGAGATCTCGGGTGCCCTGACCATCGCGGGAGGCGGCGTGGCCGTCATCCGCACCTCCCACTGACAGCACGAACCCCCTGACAGCACGAACCGCACCACCCGCTTCACCCAGCACCACCCACTCACCCGGTCGCGATGACGCGCAGCGCATCGTCGGCCATGACAGATAGGAAAACGCATGCGCAAGCACATCGGAGTCGGCGCACTCGCTCTGGCCGCGGCCGTGGTCCTCGCGGGCTGCTCCGCCGGCGCCCCCGAAGGCGGCGACGACGCCGCGTCCGGCGACGGCGCTGAACTCGTCATCTGGACGGATGCCGAGCGCGAAGCCGCGATCACCGCCGCCGCGGAGGCGTTCGAGGAGGAGACCGGTGCCACGGTCACCCTCGTGCAGAAGAACTTCGAGGATCTCCGCAACGACTTCATCGCGCAGGTCCCGACCGGAGAGGGTCCCGACATCACGGTGGGCGCCCACGACTGGCTCGGAGCGCTCGTCGCCGCCGGTGTCGTCGACACGATCGACCTCGGCGACAAGGCGTCGGAGTTCGAGCAGGTCGCCCTCGACGCCATGACGTACGACGGTCAGCTGTACGCGATGCCGTACTCGCTCGAGACCATCGCCCTGGTGCAGAACGTCGACCTGGTCGGCGCCGAGGCCCCCGCCAGCTGGGACGACATGATCGCCAAGGGTGTCGCCGCCGGCACCGAGCGCCCGTTCGTCATCAACACGGGTGGCGAGACCGGCGACGGCTACACGATGTACGGACTGCAGACCTCGTTCGGCGCCCCCGTCTTCGTGCAGGACGACGCAGGCTCGTACACGAGCGAGGTCGGCATGGGCGGCGCGCCCGGCGAGGCGTTCGCCACCTGGCTCGGAGCCAACGGTTCGAACGGCACCGGCTACATCTCGACCACGGTCGACTACGACATCAACAACGAGCTGTTCGCGTCGGGCAAGGCCCCGTACACGATCCAGGGGCCGTGGGCCATCAGCGCGTTCGAGGGCGTCAACGTCGCCGTGAACCCGATCCCGTCTGCGGGTGGCGAGACCGCTGCGCCGTTCGTGGGCGTGCAGGGCTTCTACCTGTCGAGCAAGAGCAAGAACGCCCTGCTCGCGCAGGAGTTCCTCGTGAACTACCTCGGCACCGAAGACGCGCAGCGCGCGCTGTACGAGGCCGACCCGCGTATCCCGGCGTGGACCACGCTGGCCGAAGAGGTGTCGTCCGACCCGATCACGGCCGGATTCGTGGCCTCGGCGCAGACCGGCGTCCCGATGCCGTCGATCCCCGAGATGGGCTCGGTCTGGGACCTGTGGAACGCCGCGCAGGCGCAGATCATCAACGGCGCCGACCCCGTGTCGACGTGGAACACCATGGTCGCGGACCTCGAGACGACCCTCGCCGACTGATTCGACTCGTGGGGCGTTTCGTCTCAGTCGCTTCGCTCCCTCGCTCGACGAACGTTCCCGGTCGTCGAGCGAGCGGAGCGAGACGAAAGGCCCCACCGAACAGGACTGATGACATGACGATCCAGGCACCTCCCGCCGAGGCACCCACGCCCGTGGTGAAGCCCTCGCGCGAATCCCACGCCCGCCGCTTCCGCGGCCTCGGCTGGGGCTTCCTCATCAAGCTCGCGCTCATGGCGCTGGTCAACGCCTTCGGCATCATGACGGCCATCTCGGCCTGGAGCGCCGAGTCGTGGATCGTGCTCGGCGTCGTCGTGCTGCTGGTGATCATCGCCGACTGGGTGTACTTCACCCGCGGGGCGCTGCCGCTGAAGTACCTGCTGCCAGGGCTGATCTTCCTGCTCGTCTTCCAGGTCTTCATCTTCGGCTACACGGCCTACATCGCCTTCACGAACTACGGCACCGGTCACGTCGGCACGCAGGAGCAGGCGGTCGAGGCAGCCCTCATCCAGGGCGAGCGCCGCATCGAGGGCTCGTCCGACTACCCGCTGTCGATCGTGCAGCGCGGCGCCGAGCTCGGCTTCGCGATCGTGGACGACGACGGCGACGTGCAGGTCGGGTCCGCGACCGAGCCGCTCTCCACCGCATCCGATGCCGAGATCGGCGCCACCGGCGCCCCCAGCGAGGTGCCCGGATGGGCGGTCGTCCCGCGGGCGACCGTGCTGACCGATCCGGCACTCGGTGCGACCATCAAGGACCTCAGGGTTCCCGTGTCGGACGACCCGAACGACGGCTCGATCCGCACGCGTGAGGGGTCTACCGGCTCTGTGTACGAACCGACGCTGGTGTGGGATGCCGAGGCGCAGACCATCACCGACACGCAGTCGGGCACGGTCTACACCGCGACCGAGCTCGGTGCGTTCGTGGCCGAAGACGGCACGGCGCTGCCGACGGGCTGGTCGGTCAATGTCGGCTTCGCCAACTTCCTGAAGCTCTTCACGGATGCGAACCTCGCGGGCACGCTGCTGAGCGTCACCGTGTGGACCTTCGCGTTCGCGATCCTGTCTGTCGTGCTCAGCTTCGCCGTCGGGCTCGGCCTCGCGATCGTCTACAACGACCCGCGCGTCAAGGGTCGCCGATTCCTGCGAGCGCTGTTCATCCTCCCCTACGCGTTCCCCGCGTTCATGGCTGCGCTGCTGTTCCGCGGCATGTTCAACGCCGAGTTCGGCGTCATCAACGATCTGTTCTTCTTCGGGTCGCAGATCAACTGGCTCGGCGACCCGTGGCTGACCCGGGCGGCGGTGATCTTCGTCAACGTCTGGCTGAGCTACCCGTACTGGTTCCTCGTCTGCACCGGAGCCCTGCAGTCGCTCCCCGGCGAGACGCTCGAGGCCGCCGAGATCGACGGCGCCAACAAGCTGCAGCGCTTCCGTGCCATCGTGCTGCCGCTGCTGCTCGTCTCGACCGCCCCGCTGCTGATCGCCTCGTTCGCGGTGGCGTTCAACAACTTCACCGTGATCTACACCTTCAACAACGGCGGCCCGGCGATCGCCGGAGCGCCGTACGCACTGGGCTCGACCGACATCCTCGTCTCGGCCATCTACGACGTCTCGGGCGTCTCGGGTGGTGCGGCCGACTACGGCCTCGCGAGTGCGCTGTCGATCATCGCCTTCATCGTGGTCGGTCTCATCTCAGCGCTGAGCTTCCGACAGACCCGCAAGCTCGAGGAGTACCAGTGATGAGTGAGACCAGAGTCATCGTGACCGGTTCATCGAAGGATGCCGAGGCGGCGCGCGCCGGTGCACGTCGGCGTCGCTGGTGGGGCGAGGTCGGCTGGAAGTACATCCTCGCCGCCGGTGTGCTGTTCTTCGCCGCGTTCCCGCTCGTCTACGTGCTCTCGGCGTCGCTCAACCCGAACGGCAGCCTCGCGGCATCCAGTGCCCTATTCAGCGCGTTCGACCCTGCGAACTACATCGCTCTGGGGGAATCCCGCTACTGGGTCTGGTTCGGCAACACACTGCTGATCGGCGGTGTGACCGCAGTCGGCTCGGTGCTCATGGGCGCCTGCGGCGCGTATGCGTTCTCGCGGTTCCGGTTCAGCGGACGTCGGGCCAGCCTCACCACACTGCTCGTGCTGCAGATGTTCCCGCAGGCGCTCGCGTTCATCGCGATCTTCCTGATGCTGCAGACGATCGGCGACGTCGTGCCGGCGCTCGGCATCAACTCCAAGATCGCCCTGATCTGCGTCTACCTCGGTGGCGCGCTCGGCGCGAACACCTTCCTGATGTACGGGTTCTTCAACACGATCCCCGTCGAGATCGACGAGTCGGCCAAGATCGACGGAGCCACGCATGCGCAGATCTTCTGGCGACTGATCATGCCGCTGGTCGTGCCGATCCTCGCGGTGGTCGCACTGCTCGCGTTCCTCGCTGCCTTCGGCGACTTCATCCTGTCGAAGATCATCCTCACGTCCGAGGACAACTGGACCCTCGCCGTCGGCATGTATCAGTGGGTCTCGAACCAGCTGACCTCGCGCTGGGGACTCTTCGCCGCCGGTGTCGTGGTCGCCGCCGTGCCCGTGCTCGCGCTGTTCTTCTCGCTGCAGAAGTACATCGTCGGCGGGCTCACCCAGGGGTCTGTCAAGGGCTGATCCGCGCCCGGCCGTGGGATGCGGTCAGGCGCGCTCGGCCGCCCAGCGCTCGAACTGCGGCTGCACCCGGTCGAAGAAGCCCGTCTTCGCTCGGGTGTAGTCGTCGTAGTCGGCCTTGCCCACCTGGTCGAGGCTGAGCCTGCGCTTCTCCGCCGCGTATCGATCGCGCGCGTCGGGAGTCGAACGCAGCCAGTCGCGGAACCAGACCGTGTACAGCCCCCAGGGCGAGTCCGCGCGACGAACGTGCAGGATCGCCTGCTCGCGCTCGTTCCAGAACAGCGACTTCTCCCACACCGCGGCGTCAGCGGGATGAGGATGCGATCCGCGCGGCAGATCGCGATCGACGCCGGGGGAGTCGGGACGCGATCCCCGCGCGCGCACGAAGCCGAGCGGTGCGAGCCTGCTGACGAGATCGTCGTCGTCGGGCAGCGGCGATATCCGCACCTGCAGGTCGATCAGGGGTTTGGCGGGGAGACCGGCGACCGCCGTCGAGCCGATGTGATCGAAGGATGCCGCATCGACGCCCGCGACGCCGTCGAATGCGACGCGCAGTGCCGAGAGCATCCGCGCTGCGCTCTGAGCCCATTCGTCTCGATGCTCGACCAGCGCCGCCGGATTGGTCTCGTCACTCATCCGCTCACGCTAATCGTTCCGGTCGCAGCTTCTGCCGCGTGCGATGTGCGCCGAGCTGTTCCGGTCGCAGTTTCTGCCGCGTGCGATGTGCGCCGAGCTGTTCCGGTCGCAGTTTGCGCCGTGTCGAACAGGGCCGGGCGGCACGAACTGCGACGGGAGCAGGGCCGGGCGGCACGAACTGCGACGGGAGCAGGGTGGACCGGGGCGACCGGCGACCGGCACGGCAGACGGATGCCGCGGCATCCGGTTCGAGTCCGGATGCCGCGGCGGGCCTCTCCGATTACTTGCCGAGGAAGTCCTTCAGGGCGGCGTTGACCTCGTCGGCGTGCGTCCAGAGCAGGCCGTGAGGCGCTCCCTCGACCTCGACGTAGGTGGCCGCGGGAACAGCCTTGTGGAACCGGCGGGCGGTGGCGTCGATCGGCAGGATGTTGTCCTTCGTGCCGTGCAGGATCAGCGTGGGCTTTGCGGCATCCCGCACCGCATCGACGTCGCTGCGGAAGTCCTCGATCCAGCTCGGCACGACCGCGTACGCCGCGACGGGGGCGCTGGTGACCGAGAGGTTCCAGTTGGCGTCGACGACCTGCTGGCTGATGCGGCTGCCGAGGTTCTCGTCGAGGTTGTAGAAGTTCTTGTAGAACTCGGTGAACCAGGCGTAGCGGTCGCCCTTGGCGGCCGACTCGATGCCGTCGAAGACCTCCTGCGGCACGCCCTCGGGGTTGTCGTCGCGCTGCACGAGGAACGGCTCGAGCGAGGCGAGGAAGGCGAGCTTGGCGACCCGGTCGTGACCGTAGGTGCCGACGTAGCGGGCGAGCTCTCCCGTGCCCATCGAGAAGCCGACGAGCACGACGTCGCGCAGATCGAGGGTCTCGAGCACGGTGTTGAGGTCTGCGGCGAACGTGTCGTAGTCGTAGCCGGTGCCGACCTTCGACGACTGGCCGAAGCCGCGGCGGTCGTAGGTGATGACGCGGTAGCCCTGAGCGAGCAGCTCGCGGGTCTGGCGCTCCCAGCTGTGGCCGTTCAGCGGGTACCCGTGGATCAGGACGACGGGCTGACCCGAACCCTGGTCTTCGTAGTAGAGCTCGATCGGCGTGCTGTTCTCGTTTCCGACGGTGATGTAGCCCATGGTCCTGATCCTTTTCGGTCCGGTGAGAACGGTCGTTCTCGCTTGATGTCTCCACTGTAGAGAACGCTCGTTCTCGTGTCAAGTACACTGGGAGCATGACCGACGGAACAGTGCGTGAACAGATCCTCGCGGCAGCGGACGAGCTCTACTACCGCAAGGGATACGCGGCGGTCGGCATGGACGAGCTGCGAGCGGCGGCCGGCGTGTCGCTGCGTCGGCTCTATGCCCTCTTCCCCTCGAAGACCGACATCGTCACGGCTGTTCTCGCCCGCAAGCATTCGCAATGGGAGTCGGGACTGACGGGGGCCGTGGCGGATGCCGGAGCTGACCCGCGCGACCGGCTGCTCGCGGTGTACGGCTACCTCGAGGATTGGTTCTGCACCGACGACTTCCGCGGCTGCGCCTTCATCAACGCGTTCGGCGAGCTCGGCGGCACGAATCCCGAGGTCGCCGAGATCGTGCGCGACCATAAGGCCTCGTTCCAGGCGTACATGGCCGACCTGGTCGTGGCAGCCGGGGCTCCGGCATCCCTCGCGGCGCAGCTGTCGATCCTGGCCGAGGGTGCGCAGAGCACGGCCGCGATCGCCGCCGACCCGCAGGTCGCCGTGCAAGCGCGCAACGCCGCCGAGGTGCTGATCGACGCCGCCGTCGCGGCCTGAGCGCGGGCTCGGCGAACTGTGCTGCGTGACTTGTCTGCGTGAGCATAGGGCGTGAGTGGAGCGCGCGCTGCGAAGGAGATCTCCTGCTCCGAAGGATCGGATGCCGGATCGAGCCCTTCGATGCGTGAGATCTCCTTCGCACCGCGCGGCGAGCCCACGCGCAGAGGTTTGTCTAGCCGGGCTAGCTAAAAGCCTCTCTAGAGTCAAGGGCCTGTCTCACGCGCGCGTGGCAGCGTAGCGTGCGAGCATGGAATCCCGGACGCAGGACATCGCCCGCCAGTCAGCCATCATCGCCTCCGCCACCTTCATGCTGATCGCCGCAGCCGTCGGCTCCGGCGCTTTCGGCGGCACATCGGTGAGCGAGTTGCAGAACGGAGCCCTGTCGGCGCAGGGGTCGTACCTGGCGCCGGCAGGTCCCGCGTTCTCGATCTGGTCGCTGATCTACATCGGACTCATCGCGTACACGGTGTGGCAGGCGCTTCCCGCCCAGCGCGCGGATGAACGTCAGCGCGCGGTCGGCGGATGGATCGCGGCATCCATGGTCTTGAACGGCTTGTGGCTGGTGACGGCGCAGTTCCTGTCGCTCCCCCTGACCGTGCTGGTGATCGCAGTGCTGCTCGCGACCCTCGCGCGGGTCATGGTGGTCCTCGGACGCAGCCGCGCCCGCACGTGGCCCGAACGCGTCGTCGTCGACGGGGCGAACGGCCTGCACTTCGGCTGGGTCACGATCGCCACCGTCGCCAACACGGCAGCGTGGTTCACGCAGATCGCCCCCGCGAGCTGGGAGGACCAGGCCGAGATCTGGGCCGTGGCGGTACTCGCGGTCGTGCTCGTGATCGGCGTCGCCAGTGCACTCATGACCAAGCGCCTCGCTCCCGCGCTGGCGACCGCGTGGGGACTGAGTTGGCTCGCCGTCGGACGCCTCACGGGTGAGCCTGAGAGCACCGTCGTCGCGATCGCCGGGATCGTCGTCGCCGTTGCACTCGTCGCAGCGGGCATCATCGGTGGTCTCCGCCGTCGCCGTGAGGCCGCCGCCTGACGGTATCCGCCCCTGACGGCATCGCCCCTGACGGTATCCGCCCCTGACGGCATCCGCCCCTGGTGGATCCTGAGATCCGGTCAACCGCGCGAGATGCGGAACGAGCGGGCCTGAACGTCCGCATCTCGCGCGGTTGACCGGATGCGGGGCAGCGGGAACGACCGGATGCGGGGCAGCGGGAACGACCGGATGCGGGGCACCGGGAACGACCGGGTCCGGGGCAGCCCCGGACCGACGCCCACCGCGTCAGACCACGAGCCGGTAGCCCATGCCCGACTCCGTGAGCAGGTGCACCGGAGCGCTGGGCTCGGCCTCGAGCTTCTTGCGCAGCTGCGACATGTACAGCCGCAGGTACCCCGAGTCCGAGACCTGTTCGCTGCCCCAGATCTCCTTGAGGAGGTCCTGACGGGTGACCAGAGCTCCGGGATGCCGGGCGAGATGCTCGAGCATCCGCCATTCGGTCGGCGTCAGGTGCACGCGCGCGCCGGCGCGGGTGACGGTCTTCGTCGCGAGATCGACGACCACGTCGCCGAATCCGACGGTCGACTCTCCTCCGGCAGGCACCGCCCGCCGCGACAGCGCCCGCAGCCGCGCGAGCAGCTCGTCGACCTGGAAGGGCTTGGTCACGAAGTCGTCGGCTCCGGCGTCGAGCGCCTCGACCTTGTCTGCCGAACCGGTGCGGCCCGACACGACGATGATCGGCACGGTCGTCCACCCGCGCAGTGCCTGGATCACCTCGATGCCGTCGAGCCGCGGCATGCCGAGGTCGAGCATGATCAGGTCGGGGTGCGTCTGTGCGGCGGCGGCCACGGCGGCGGCGCCGTCGGACGCGACGACCACCTCGTACCCGTGTGCGGCGAGCGTGATGCGCAGCGCGCGCACCATCTGCGGGTCGTCGTCGGCGATGAGGAGCTTCACTCCGTCTCCTCCTGCAGGGGATCGGGGTCGGGGGCCAGAGGCAGCGAGATGACCATGGTGAGTCCACCGCCGGGGGTGTCCTCGGGTGTCAGAGTACCGCCCATGCCTTCGGCGAATCCGCGTGACAGAGCGAGGCCGAGTCCGAGGCCTGTGGTGTTGTCGGTGTCGCCCAGACGCTGGAACGGCTGGAAGATCTGGTCGCGCATCTCGGAGGGAACGCCGGCTCCGCGATCGATCACGCGAATCTCGGCGCGCTCGCCGAGGGCGCTCGTCGAGACGATGACACGGGTGTCTGCCGGTGAATGGCGATGCGCGTTCGCGATGACGTTGACGAGCACGCGCTGCAGCAGCACCGGATCCGCCGAGACGGCGGGCAGCTCGGCATCCAGGGCCAGCTCCACGTCGCCCGGCCCCAGACCCAGCTCATCGACCGCCGCGAGCACGGGCCCCGCGACATCGAGGTGCATGGTCGAGACGGCCAATACTCCGGCCTGCACGCGGCTGACGTCGAGCAGATCCGTCACGAGAGACGACAGGGTGGCCAGGCTCTCGTCTGCGGTCGCGAGAAGCTCCTCCCGATCGGACGCCGACAGCGCGTACGCGCCGCGCAGTCCGCCGATCGCGGCGACGGCCGAGGCCAGCGGACGGCGAAGGTCGTGACTGACCGCCGACAGCAGGGCGGAGCGCACCTGGTCGGTCTCGGCGAGCGCCGCCACCTCGCGTGCGGTCGCGCGCAGATCGGTGTGTTCGATCGCCGCGGCCAACTGGGCGACGATCGCGTCGAGCAGCCGTCGGGCCGGGGTGTCGAGCGGTTCGCCGTGCAGTTCGAGCACTGCGGGCGCCGAACCGTCGGCGCCGACCGGAATCGTCGTGGCCCGACCGTCGGGAACGGGCTCGCCGTCGCTCGCGAGCACCTCGCCGTCGGGGGAGAGGAGCCTCACGCCGGTGAGTCCGAACGCCTCGCGGGTGCGGCTGACGAGGGCCAGTACCGCGTTGTCGCCGCGCAGCACGTTGCCGGCGACCGCCGCGAGCAGCTCGGCCTCCGCCGCGGCGCGCTGTGCGATGCGCGCTCGACGCGCCGCCTGATCGACGATGATGCTGACGAGGATGGCGATGGTCACGTAGAGCGCGAGGGCGAGCACATGCAGCGGATGCGCGATCGTGATGGTGAAGAGCGGAGCGACGAACAGGAAGTCCAGCGTGATGCCCGACAGCACCGCGGCGAAGACCGCCGGTCGCACCCCTCCGATGAGCGCGACGATCACGACGAGCAGCTGGAAGGCCAGCACCTCGACGGTGATCGACTCGGGGCTGCGGAACGCGAACATCGCCCACGAGAGCAGCGGTCCGACGACGAGCGCGATCACGAAGCCCAGAACCTGACGTCGCCAGCCGAGCGCACCGCCGGTGATGCGGGGGAGTGCGATCCGCCCGCCCGCGGCGGCGTGCGTCACGATGTGCACGTCGATGTCGCCCGAGCGGCGGATGACCTCTGAGCCGATGCCCGGTCCGGTCAGAGCGGCGGCGAGACGACCGCGGCGGCTGACTCCGATCACGAGCTGCGTCGCATCCGCCCCATGGGCGAACTCGACGAGCGTGCCGGGGATGTCGTCACCGATGATCTGGTGGAAGCTGCCGCCGAGCGACTCGACCAGTGAACGCTGTGCGGCCAGGGCGCCGGGCGTCTCGTCGCGGAGTCCGTCTTGCGCGGCGATGTGCACCGCGAGCAGTTCGCCGCCGGCCGAGCGGGCGGCGATCCGCGCGCCTCGGCGCAGCAGCGTCTCGCCCTCCGGTCCGCCGGTGAGGGCGACGACCACGCGCTCGCGCGCCTGCCAGTTTCCCTCGATGCCGTGGTCGGCGCGGTAGCTGCGCAGCGCGCTGTCGACCTCGTCGGCGAGCCACAGCAGTGCGAGTTCACGCAGAGCAGTGAGGTTGCCCAGGCGGAAGTAGTTCGACAGCGCGGCGTCGATGCGCTCCGCCGGATAGACGAGTCCGGCCGCGAGACGGTCGCGCAGCGACTGCGGCGCCAGGTCGACGACCTCGATCTCGTCGGCAGCGCGCACCACGGCATCCGGGATCGTCTCCTGCTGCGCGATGCCGGTGATCTTCTCGACCACCGCGTTCAGCGACTCGATGTGCTGCACGTTCACGGTCGTGACGACGTCGATTCCCGCATCGAGCAGCGCGCTGACGTCCTGCCAGCGCTTCGGGTTCTGCGAGCCGGGGGTGTTCGTGTGCGCGAGCTCGTCGACGAGGGCGATCTCGGGTCGGCGATCGAGAACCGCCTCCAGGTCCATCTCGCTCAGCGGCACCCCGCGATGCAGATCGATGCGGCGGGGTACCTCGGGGATGCCGATGGTCTGCGCCGCGGTCGCCGCACGCTCATGCGTCTCGACGATCGCGATCACGACATCACGGCCCTCGTCGAGCAGTCGGCGCCCTTCGACGAGCATCTCGAAGGTCTTGCCGACGCCGGGGGCTGCGCCGAGCAGCACGCGGAGTCGGCCGCGCCGCGGCATCCGCTCTGCCGTCATCAGCCCTCCTGCTCATCGAGCGCGAGATTGAGTTCGGCGACGTTGAGGCGTTCTTGGCCGAGGAATCCCAGATCCCGCCCTTGAATCCTAGACTCCACGAGGTCGCGCACCTGCTGCTCGGGCAGGTCGCGCTCGGCCGCCACCCGCGGCACCTGCAGCAGCGCGTACGCGACACTGATGTGCGGGTCGAGGCCGGATGCGGATGCCGTCACCGCGTCGGCCGGCACGGCATCCGCCCGCACACCCTCGCGCGCGGCGATGGCTGCCTGGCGCTCGCCGATCGCGGCGACGAGGTCGGGGTTCTCTGGGCCGAGGTTGCTGCCACTCGAGGCGGCTCCGTCGTAGCCGTCACCGGCGGCCGACGGACGCGACTGCAAGTACTCGGGCAGCGCCTCGCCGTCGGCATCCGTGAAGGACTGCCCGATCAGCGAGCTGCCCTTGCCGTCGGCCAGCGGCGAGCCGTTCGCCTGGAACGGCAGCAGCAGCTGACCGATGCCGGTGACGACGAGCGTGTAGCCGACGCCGAGCACGAGGGTGAGCACGAGCATCGCGCGGATGGCGACACCGGTGGTGCGGGCGACAGTGCGGGAGGAGGACATGGGATGCCTGACTTTCAGGATGGTCGTTGAGCGAGGAGCGGGTGATTCTCGGCCGGTCGTTGAGCGAGGAGCGGGTGATTCTCGGCCGGTCGTTGAGCGAGGAGCGAAGCCCCGAGACGAAACGCGGAGCGCGGTCAGAAACCGGGGATGAGGGTGATGACGAGGTCGATCAGCTTGATGCCGATGAACGGCGCGACCACTCCGCCCAGGCCGTAGACGAGCAGGTTGCGCTGCAGGATCTGCGAGGCGCTCGCCGGCCGATACTTCACGCCGCGCAGCGCGAGCGGGATGAGGAAGACGATCACGATCGCGTTGAAGATGATCGCGCTGGTCACGGCGGACGCCGGCGAGTGCAGCTGCATGATGTTGAGCGCGGCGAGCCCCGGGAAGACCCCCATGAACATCGCCGGGATGATGGCGAAGTACTTGGCGATGTCGTTCGCGAGCGAGAAGGTCGTGAGCGCTCCGCGCGTGATGAGCAGCTGCTTGCCGATGCGCACGATGTCGATGAGCTTGGTCGGGTCCGAATCGAGGTCGACCATGTTGCCGGCCTCCTTCGCGGCCGACGTTCCCGTGTTCATCGCGACGCCGACGTCGGCCTGCGCGAGAGCGGGGGCGTCGTTCGTGCCGTCGCCGGTCATGGCGACGAGTCGCCCACCCTGCTGCTCGCGCTTGATGAGCTCGAGCTTCTGCTCGGGAGTGGCCTCGGCGAGGAAGTCGTCGACGCCCGCCTCCTTCGCGATCGCCGCGGCGGTCAGCGGGTTGTCGCCCGTGATCATGACCGTGCGGATGCCCATGCTGCGCAGCTCCTCGAACCGCTCGCGCAGACCGTCTTTCACGATGTCCTTGAGGTGCACGACGCCGAGCACGCGCCCGCCGCCCGCGGACGTCTTCACCGCGACGACCAGAGGAGTGCCGCCGCTGGAGGCGACGCGGTCGGTGAGGGCGGTCAGCTCGGCCTCCGCTCCGAGTCCGAGCCAGGCGCTGATGGCGGAGCCGGCTCCCTTGCGGATCTGCGTGCCGTCAGGCAGGTCGAGCCCCGACATGCGGGTCTGCGCGGTGAACGGCACGGTCACCGCATCGACGGGTTCGTCGGCACGGACGCCGTGCGATGCCGCCAGCGCGACGATCGACGCGCCCTCCGGCGTCGGGTCGGCGAGCGACGACTGCGCGGCGAGGGACAGCAGCTCGTCGGGGTCGATGCCCGACAGCGGCAGCACCTCGTGAGCCTGGCGGTTGCCGTAGGTGATGGTGCCGGTCTTGTCGAGCAGCAGCGTCGTGACGTCTCCCGCGGCCTCGACCGCGCGGCCCGACATCGCGAGCACGTTGCGCTGCACGAGACGGTCCATGCCGGCGATGCCGATCGCCGAGAGCAGGGCGCCGATCGTGGTCGGGATCAGGCAGACGAGCAGAGCGATCAGCACCGGGATGCTGACGGGCGAGGCGGCATACGACGCGATCGGGTTGAGCGCGAGCACCACCACGACGAACACGATCGACAGGCTCGCGAGCAGGATGTTGAGCGCGATCTCGTTGGGCGTGCGCTGACGGCTGGCACCCTCGACGAGCGCGATCATGCGGTCGACGAACGTCTCGCCGGGCTTCGAGGTGATGCGCACGACGATGCGGTCCGACAGCACACGCGTGCCTCCGGTGACGGCGCTGCGGTCGCCGCCCGATTCGCGGATGACCGGGGCGCTCTCGCCGGTGATGGCCGATTCGTCGACGGTCGCGATGCCCGCCACGATGTCGCCGTCGCCGGGGATCAGCTCGCCCGCCGTGACGATCACGATGTC
This sequence comes from Microbacterium hydrocarbonoxydans, assembly GCF_904831005.1. NCBI lineage: Bacteria > Bacillati > Actinomycetota > Actinomycetes > Micrococcales > Microbacteriaceae > Microbacterium > Microbacterium hydrocarbonoxydans. The sequence goes on from NZ_LR882982.1 coordinate 202,228, forward strand.
GTCGCGCTGCAGCTCGGCCGATGAGACCTCGGCGATCGCAGAGCGCTCGGCCGTGGCATCCGTCGCCGAGTCATAGCGGACGACCTTGCGGGCCATCGTGCTGGTGCGGGTCTTGCGCAGGCTCGCGGCCTGGGCCTTGCCGCGGCCCTCGGCCACGGACTCGGCCACGTTGGCGAACAGCACGGTCAGCCACAGCCAGATCGCGATGCCCCAGGTGAAGGGCGCGGGAACGGGTGTTCCGCCGGAGTCGGCGGGGCCTCCGAGCAGCGGCTCGGCGATCGCGAGCACGGTCGTGAACGCGGCGCCGACCCACACGAGCAGCATCACGGGGTTGCGCACGAGCGACGTCGGGTCGAGCTTGCGCAACGCCCCGGGCAGGGCCTGCGTCAGCTGCGCCCAGCCGAACGCGCGCGGCGATTCGGTCGGAGTGGGGGCGGATGCCGCAGCATCCTGCTGTTCTGTTTCTCCGGTCGTTGAGCGGGCGGAGCGAGACGAAACGTTCGAAGCCATGTCAGACGAGTCCTTCAGCGAGGGGTCCCAATGCGAGCACGGGGAAGTAGGTGAGTGCCGTGATGATGACCGTGACAGCGGCGAGGAGGCCGACGAACTGCGGTCGGTGCGTGGGCAGTGTTCCGGTGTTCTCGGGCACGCGCTGCTGTGCGGCGAACGACCCTGCGAGGGCCAGCACGAGCACGATCGGCAGGAAACGGCCGAGCAGCATCGCGATGCCCAGAACGGTGTTGAACCACGGGGTGTTCGCGGTGAGGCCGGCGAAGGCCGAGCCGTTGTTGTTCGATGCCGAGGTGAAGGCGTAGAGCACTTCGCTCATGCCGTGCACCCCCGGGTTGAGGATGCTGGTCGCCTCGACGTCCGCCCGGATGCCGGGTATCGCGAAGCTGAGCGCAGTGCCGATCAGCACGAGCGTCGGCGTCACGAGGATGTACAGGCTCGCGAGTTTGATCTCCTTCGGGCCGATGCGGTTGCCGAGGTATTCGGGTGTGCGGCCCACGAGCAGTCCGCCGACGAACACCGCGATGATCGCGAGCACGAGCATGCCGTAGAGGCCGGACCCGACGCCGCCGGGGGCGACCTCGCCGAGCATCATGTTGAGCATCGGCATCATGCCGCCGAGTGCCGTATACGAGTCGTGCATCGAGTTGACAGCGCCGGTGGACGTCAGAGTGCTCGCGCTGCCGAACAGGGTCGAGCCGAGGATGCCGAAGCGCACCTCCTTGCCCTCCATCGCCGCGCCCGCCAGTTCGGGGGCGCTGCCGCGGCCGGCGAGTTCGAGGGCCGAGAGCGCGAAGGTCGAGATCACGAAGATCGTGCCCATCACGGCGGCGATCGCGTAGCCCTGACGGTTGTCGCCGATCATGCGGCCGAACGTGCGGGGCAGTGCGAACGGGATCACGAGGATCAGCAGGATCTGCAGCAGATTGGTCCACCCGGTCGGGTTCTCGAACGGATGCGCCGAGTTGGCGTTGAAGAAACCACCGCCGTTCGTGCCGAGCAGTTTGATGGCCTCCTGCGAGGCGACGGGGCCGCCGGGGATCGTCTGGGTGCCGCCCGAGACCGTGGTCACATCGGTGAAGCCGGCGAAGTTCTGCACCACGCCGCCCGCGATGAGAGCGATCGCGGCGAGCAGGGCGATCGGCAGCAGGATGCGTCCGAGACCGCGGATCAGGTCGACCCAGAAGTTGCCGATCGTGGTCGAGCCACGACGCGCCAGGCCGCGGATCAGCGCGACGGCCACGGCCAGGCCGACCGCCGCCGAGACGAAGTTCTGCACGGTCAGTCCCGCGAGCTGCACGGTGTAGCCCATGGTCTGCTCGGGCGAGTACGACTGCCAGTTGGTGTTGGCGACGAACGAGGCGGCGGTGTTGAAGGCCAGGCCCTCGGGAACCGCGGGCAGGCCGAGCGACTCGGGCAGGAAGCCCTGCAGCCGCTGCAGTCCGTAGACGAGCAGCAGGCCGACGACCGAGAACACCAGGACGCTGCGGGCATAGGCGCGCCAGGTCTGCTCGGATGCCGGGTCGACGCCGATCAGGCGATAGATGCCGCGCTCGGCCTTCAGATCGCGCGGAGTGCTGAAGACGCGGGCCATGTAGTCGCCCATCGGGCGGTACAGCAGCACGAGGGCGACGACGAGGGTGGCGGCCTGCAGTATGCCGAACCAGAGGTCGGCGCCCGTGGGGGTCCCGGCGCCCATCAGAACTTCTCCGGAGCGACGAGAGCCACCACGAGATAGACGACGGCGGCCACCGCGAGGGCTGCGGCGATGATCTCGAAGACGATCACAGTCGCTCCACCCCCTTCGCCGCAAGAGAGACGAGGGCGAACAGCGCGAGAGTCAGCGCGATGTAGATGATGTCGAGCACGAGACTCGATACAACTCCCGTGCACACCGGTATATGACGATCCTCACGCTTTGCCTACGGGGGTGTGCGGGATGCATGCGGGATGCTCACGAATGCTGGGGTTCCGGCCGCTCGTGCTCGACGCTCGGCGTTCCGGTCGGGTTCCGGTCGCAGTTCGTGTCGCTCGTGCTCGTCGCTCGGCGTTCCGGTCGCAGTTCGTGTCGCTCGGCTCGCGGTGAGGCGGCACAAAGTGCGACTGGAGGGAGGCGCGACGGCACAAACTGCGACTGGAGGGAGGCGCGATGGCACAACTGGGACGAGCACCAGGGCTCAGTGCCCGGTCTGTGCAAGAGAGGGCAGCGGCTCAGTTCACGGGATCTGGGGAAATCCGGGCGCTGAAAGGGGAGTCGCGCCGTCTGTGAGCCGCTGCCCCTCCGCACGACGCTACGCAGAAACGCCCGGCGTCAGTGAAGTTTCAGTCTCCGATGTGTGGTGCGCGGTCCCGCCGCAGGCATACAGTGTGGCAGTGGACGATGTCAGCGCTCCTCTGCCGATCCGGCCGCGGCAGCTGATCCGCGACCAGGTGTTCGCCACGCTCGCCGAAGAGATCATCACGGGCGTTAGGCCGCCCCTCGAAGAGATCCGCGACCAGGATCTCCAGGCCGAGTACGGCATCTCTCGCACGCCCATCCGCGAAGCGCTGAACCGTCTCGCCGACCTCGGACTCATCGAGGTGAGCACGAACCGCTTCACGCGGGTCGCACCCGTCGATCTGAACGCGCAGGCGGATCGCGTCGAGACCGCCGTCGCGATGATCGGCTACTGCGCGGTCAAGGTCGTGCCGACATACAGTGACGAGCAGGTCGCGGCGATGCACGCTCACATCGACGGCATCCTCGCCACCGACCTCGCCTGGACCACGAACCGCGCAGGACTCGCGCTCTGGTATTCCCTGTGGGCCGAGCTCGTACTCAGCGCGCACAACCAGACGATGGTCGACATTCTCGACGGACGCCTCGCCATGCATCTGACGAGGACCGTGCCGAACGAGCCGGTCGCCGACGAGCTCATGGTCTACATGCGCTCGACGCTCGAACAGCTGCGCGGGCTGTTGCGCGATCGCGACGGCGAAGGCATGCGCAGGGTCATCGAAGCGCTTTTCGAGCGCTCGGTGATACGCCCGCTTCGGGCTGAAGCCGCGGGCGAATGACCATGCCCGACGAGCGGATCGACCGGCTGCTTCCGACTCGTCTGCTGGGGCGGGAAGCGCCCTCGCTTCCGCTCATCAGGTCGCGGGTGGATGCTGTGGTCGACTCGCTCGCGAGCTCGATCGAGTCCGGTGAGCTCGGGCCTGGAGACTCCCTCTCGGTGACGGCTCTGGCGCAGCGCCTCGACGTCGCGGCGGCGACCGTGCGCTCGGCGCTCACGGTGCTCGACGCCGAGCATCTGGTCGAGCATCGTCCGAACCGCGCGTCGGTCGTCGTGCGGCCCACGCCGTCGTGGTTCGTGGCGGTCGCCGCGGAATGCTCCGGGCTCTCGATCGCTGCCGCCGATCTCGGAGTCGTGGCCGCGACGGATGCGCAGATCGAGTCCTTCACGCTGCGGGCGACCGAGGTCGCCGAGCTCTGGTCGACAGAAGATCAGGATCAGGTGGTGGGAGCTGAGGGCCTGTGGGAACTGCTCCACCTGCTCGCCGAGTTCTCACGCAACGCGTACCTCGTCGACCTGCACGCGTCGAAGCGCACGGCACTGGTGTTCGGCATCCGCTCGCTGAGCAGGTCGCGCAACCCGGCGATGCTGAGATCCGCGGTCGACGCGCTCGCCACGGCCGTGCGCAGTCGAGATCGTCACGAAGCCGTCGACATCGTGCGCGACCTCTTCATCTTCGTGATTGACGGAGTCACCGAGCTCTGAGCGGGCTCACGCCTGCCATTCCTCGGCCAGGATGCCGTAGTTCAATCCGTCGAGCCATTCACCCGACCGGTGCAGCGCGGTCTTGCGACTGAACTCCTCGCGCCGCATCCCCAGGCGCTCCATCAGGCGCCATGACGGCTCGTTGTCGGCGAAGCATCCGGCGTGCACGCGGCGCAGCCCGAGCGGTCCGAAGCAGACGTCGATGACCGCTCGCATCGCCTCGGTCGCATAGCCCCGCCCCGTGTGCGCGGGATCGAGCACCCAGCCGAGTTCGGCCTCGACTCCCCGCGCCTGGTCGGCGACCTCGAGCTGCGCCCACGCATCGCCGATCCTGATCATGACATCGCCGATGGGGATCGGCTCCGCGTCGGCTCCCGTCAGCTCGACGATGTGCATGGACGCCAGCCGGTCGGGGTCGAGGTATCGCTCGCGAAAGGCTTCGACGGTGTCGGGAGCGAGCCCCAGCCAGCGGTTCACCTCGGGCAGGCGCCGCCACTGCCACATCGCCTCGACGTCGGATGCCGTCATCGGCCGGATCCGCAGCCGTTCGGTGTGGACGGGCCAGGCGTCGGTGCGAGGATCGGTCATCGCCCCAGCCTATTCACGCGGGCGAGGTGCGCCCCTCTTGTTGGGGTGGCACCTGTTGTCGCTGTGTGGGTTGTTTTCCGACGACAGGTGCCAAGTGAGTGGGGGTGCTGTCTTTTGGGGTGGCACCTGTTGTCGCTATGTGGGTTGTTTTCCGACGACAGGTGCCAAGTGAGTGGGGCACGCCCAACCCAACCCAACCCAACCAACCAACCCCACCTCATCCCCGCGCTCGCCGCATCTCAGCCGCCAGCGTCGCGTTCGTCTCGTCGAACCGCGCCATGATGTTCTCGCGCACCTCGGGCGACTTGTTCTGGCTCAGCTTGGCGCGCGCATCGAAGCGGTCGACGCGCAGCCTCAGGCCGACGGTTCCCTTCGCCGCGCGTCGCGTGCCGGCCTCGTCCTGTGACAGGCGGCGTCCGTTCGGAATACCGCTCTCGAAGTGGTCGGTCAACTGCGAGAGCATGGCGTAGTTCTCCTCTTCGCTGAGAATCACGGGAGTGCCGTAGAGATGGGCGGTCACGTGGTTCCACGTCGGCACGACTTCCCCCGGTGCATACAGGCTCGGCGACACATAGTCGTGCGGACCCTGGATGATCACGAGCATCTCGTGCTCGCCCAGCTCATGCATCTGCTCATCAGGGCGACCGAAGTGACTCGCGATCACGATCTCGCGCTCGTCGTCGATCAACAGCGCGGGGTAGTGCGAGGCCACCAGTCCTGCGCGCGCCGGCGATACGAACGTGGCCCACGGATTGCCGCGGATCAGGCGCTTCACCTCGAGCGGGTCGGTCATCAGGTAGCGGGGCGTGTGGCGCATCAGGACTCTTTCTTCACAGGTCGGGCGGTGAGACGGGGAGTGATCAGACGAGCGCGCACGGCGAGTGCGGCGCACAGGATGACGGCGACGCCGCCCAGCGCAGTGGCCCACCCGATCTGCTCATGCAGCAGAAGAGCGGCCCACGCGATGCTCATCACGGGCTGCACGAGCTGAATCTGGCTGACCTGCGCCATCGGCCCGATCGCGAGACCGCGATACCAGGCGAAGAACCCGAGGAACATGCTGACCACGGCGAGGTAGGCGAAAGCGAGCCACTGCACCGGAGATGCCGTGGGCGGGTCGGCGAGCGCGGCGGCCAGAGTCAGCACCAGCATCAGCGGCGCCGCGAGCACGAGCCCCCACGACACCGTCTGCCAGGCGCCGAGCTCGCGCGCGAGCAGCCCGCCCTCTGCATAGCCCACGGCTGCCGCGAGCACTGCGGCGAACAGCAGCAGATCGGCCCAGTGGAGTTCGCCCAGACCACCGTTCTGCAGCGACGCGAAGGCCACTGCCGCGGCTGCGCCGAGCCCGGCGAACCACCAGAACGGGCCTCCGGGACGCTCGCGCGTGCGCAGCACCACCACGGCTGCCGTCGCCGCGGGCAGCAAGCCGATCACCACGGCGCCATGACTCGCGGGCGCAGCCGTCATGGCGAACGACGTCAGCAGAGGGAACCCCACGACCACGCCCCCGGCGACGATCGCGAGCCGCCACCACTGCCGCGAGGTGGGCGGATGCTGTCGCGTCACGGCCAGCGCTGTGGCGGCGAGCGCTGCGGCGACGACCGCGCGACCGGATCCGATGAACAGCGGCGAGAGGCCGCCGACCGCGATGCGGGTGAAGGGGAGAGTGAACGAGAAGGCGGCGACACCGAGCAGCCCCCACCAGAGACCGGCAGGCGATAGCGCTGCGCGAGGATGAACGATAACGCTACTCTGTTCTTTCATGAGTCAGGATAGCAGCGACCGTATCGTCGAGGAACTCCGCCGGTGGATCGCAGCGGCGGCTCCGGGCGCCCGGGTGCCCTCGAATCGTGCACTCGTCGCCGACTACGGCGCGAGCCCCGTCACAGTGCAGAAGGCGATGGCACGACTCGCGCGACTCGGCCTGGTGGACTCCCGTCCGGGGGCGGGAACGTTCGTGCGCGCACAACGGCAACCCCGCCCCGCCGACTACGGCTGGCAGACGTCGGCGCTCGGGGCACCGTCGGCGCGGCTGGCCGGACTCACTTCGACGCAGCGCACCGTCGCGCCGGATGCGATCGGCATGCACTCTGGATATCCGGCGGTCGACCTGCTCCCCGAACGGCTCGTGCGCCAGGCGATCACCCGTGCGGCGCGCACATCGTCGGCGCTCACTCGATCGCCCGCCGCCGGGTTGCCGGAGCTTCAGGCCTGGTTCGCCGCCGAGCTCGCAGCATCCGCACCGGCAGACGTCTCACCGGCATCCGCCAGAGACGCGCTCGTGATCGCTGGCAGCCAGAGCGGGCTGAGTTCGATCTTCCGTGCCGTGGTCGGCTCGGGGCAGCCGCTGCTGATCGAGTCGCCCACCTACTGGGGTGCTCTGCTCGCCGCGGAGCAGGCAGGGGTGGTGCTGGTGCCGATCCCCTCGGGTCCGCAGGGTCCTGATCCGGACGCCGTCGAGCGAGCCTTCATCGAGACCGGGGCTCGCGCGTTCTATGCACAACCCACGTTCGCGAACCCGACCGGTGCCAGATGGCCCGCGACGACGTCCCTCGCGGTTCTCGAGAGCGTGCGGCGCCACGGCGCCTTCCTCATCGAAGACGATTGGGCGCACGACCTCGGGATCGACGGTGACGCCCGGCCGATCGCCGCGATGGACGACGACGGCCATGTCGTCTACCTCCGATCGCTGACCAAGAGCGTCTCGCCCGCACTGAGGATCGCCGCCGTGATCGTGCGCGGCCCGGCGCGCGAGCGCATCCTGGCCGATCGTGCTGCCGAGTCGATGTACGTGAGCGGGGTGCTGCAGGCGGCGGCGCTCGACGTCGTGACCCAGCCCGCATGGCGGAGTCACCTGCGCGGCTTCCGCGCAGAGTTGAAGGCTCGGCGCGATCTGCTGCTCGCGAGCCTCGCCGAACATGCGCCGACCGCGATCGTCGAGACGGTGCCGGCCGGCGGCCTCAACCTCTGGGTGCGGCTTCCCGACGGCACCGATGTCGATGCGACCGTGCGCGAGTGCGAGTCGCGCGGGCTTGTCATCTCGCCGGGGATCGAGTGGTTTCCGGCAGAGCCGTCTGCTGAGTATGTGCGCCTGAACTACGCGAACGCCGACCCGTCACGGTTCGCCGAGGCGGCCGGCATCCTCGGTGGGGTGCTCGCGGCATCCTGACCCCCTGCCCTGACCTTGGCCCTTCCTTGACCTTGGCCCTGCCTTGGTTCTGGCCTTGGTTCTGGCTTCTTGTTTCAGTTGGCGCCTCGTGTCGGAATGGGCTGCGGGATGCGGCAACAGGTGCCAACTGAGCAGCTCTGCGTGCGGCGTCTGGTGTTTCAGTTGGCGCCTCGTGTCGGAATGGGCTGCGGGATGCGGCAACAGGTGCCAACTGAACCTGCACCACCCCCCCCAGACACACCACACACCACACCCGAAGCGCCGCAGCGTCAGCTCTCGGGCGGCCCCTCGGGTCGGTGCGCGCGTCGGCCCTGCACGACCACCGGGCGTCCGGCGCGCTCCTGCCCGGGCAGCGGCCGCGAGCGCCGACCGTAGATCAGCTCCGACGAGTCGAGCAGCCACGGCACGAGGGTGATCGTCACTCCGTGCACGAGCATGAGCTGGTTCGCCAGGCGGCGGGCGCGTCGGTTGTGCAGGAAGCTCTCCCACCAGTGCCCCACGATGTACTGCGGCAGATAGACCGTGACGACCGACGAGCCGTGCTTCTCGCGGTACTGCGTGATGAACTGCGTCACCGGCTGCGCGAACGACCGATACGGCGACTCGACGATCACGAGCGGAATCGGCACCAGATGATCGGCCCAGTCCTTCTGCAGCTGGGCGGCGTCGTCGGATGCGACGGCCACGTGCACGGCGAGGGTCTTGCCGTGCTTGGCGGCGACCGCATAGTCGATCGCCTTGACGACAGGCTTCTGCAGCCGGTTGACGAGCACGATGGCGAGGTCGCCGGTCGCCCCGAACTTGGTGGTGTCGTCGATGGCGATCTCGTGTTCGACATCGCGGTAGTACCGCTTGACGCCCATCATCAGGAACGCGAGAACGGGGATCGCGAAGAACACCAGGTACGCGCCATGCGTGAACTTGGTGATCGTCACGATCAGCAGCACGGCGACGGTCATCGCGGCGCCGACCGAGTTGATGATGAGTCCGATCTTCGCCGAACGACGGTCGGATGCCGAGGCGCCGTCGATCCCCGAGCCTGGCGTCTTCTCGATCGGCCCGCGCAACACGCGCCGCCAATGGCGGACCATGCCGATCTGTCCCAGTGAGAACGATACGAAGACGCCGATGATGTACAGCTGGATCAGCGTGGTCAGCTTCGCCTGGAAGACCACGAGTACGACGATCGCCGCGATGCCGAGCACGATCATGCCGTTCGAGAACACCAGCCGATCGCCCCGGGTGTTGAGCGACTTGGGTGCGTAGCCGTCGCGAGCCAGCACTGATCCGAGCAGCGGGAAGCCGTTGAACGCGGTGTTGGCCGCGAGCAGCAGCACGCACGCCGTGGCCGCCTGGATGATGAAGAACAGGATGCTGCCGCCGCCGAACGTCGCCGAGGCGATCTGCGCCATGAGGCTCGGCTGCGGGTTCGAGCAGTCGAATCCGATCAGGTCGCAGGGGTTCTCGGCGTAGTGCACACCCGAGATCAGGGCGAGGGCGGTGAGCCCCGCGAACAGACATGCGGCGATCGAGCCCATGAGCACGAGCGTGGTCTGCGCGTTGCGGACCTTCGGTGCGCGGAACGCCGGCACCCCGTTCGACACGGCCTCGACGCCGGTGAGCGCGGAGCATCCGCTCGAGAAGGCGCGCAGGATCAACAGGATCACAGCCGCCTGCCCGAGGTCTTCCGAGTGCACCGCGAACTCGGCGCTCGAGGCGACGGGTGCGTCTCCGAGGAACGTGCGGAAGAGGCCGGTCACGATCATGAAGCCGACCGAGCCGATGAAGACGTAGGTCGGGATCGCGAACACCAGTGATGCCTCGCGCACCCCGCGCAGGTTCACGAGGATGATGAGGATCACGAAGCCGACCGCGAGTTCGACGCGCAGCGGGTCGAGTCCGGGAACGGCCGAGATGATGTTGTCGACGCCGGATGCCACCGACACGGCGACAGTCAGCACGTAATCGACCAGCAGCGCCGCCGCCACGATGACGCCGGGGATCTCACCGAGGTTCTTCGAGGCGACCTCGTAGTCGCCACCGCCGGAGGGGTAGGCCTTGATCAGCTGCCGGTAGCTGAGCACGACGACGATCAGCAGCACGACGACCGCGACGGCGACGATCGGCGTGAACGAGAGGAACGTCAGCCCGCCGATCAGCAGGATCATCACGAGCTCCTGCGGTGCGTAGGCGACCGAGCTCAGCGCGTCCGACGCGAAGATCGGCAGCGCCATCTTCTTGGGGAGCAGCTGATCGTCGACCTGCTCACTCGTCAGCGGGTCGCCGAGGAGGATGCGCTTGACGCGAGGCGGGGCGTCGGTGAGATCGCGGGATTCATCTGTCACGTCGGGCGACATTACGCCCGCACACGCGTCCCTTACGCGATCCTCACGGAATCCCTACGGGTCGTCGACGCGCCCATACGGAATCCTGACGCCCCCGGCACGCCCGTGTGCCGTCAGTCCTGATGAGGTCGGGGCATGTACCACTCAGTGAATTCAGTGGCCCGGCCCTCGGCATCCAGGCGCACGATCCAGAGGTTCAGGTAGTCCCGCTCGGCGGGATACTTCGTGCGCCCCTCTATCACCGCGAAGCCCGCATCCTCCTGCACGATCCACCAGTCGAACGTCCACGTGCCGGGCTCGTCGAGGTCTTCGAGCCAGCCGGCGACGATGTCGGCCCTCCCGATCCGCGGCTCCGAATCGGGGTTCGTCAGATACTTCGCGTCTTCGCTGAACAGCGCGGCGATCTGCTGGGGATCATTCGACATCCATGCGTCGACGTATGCGGCGGTCCACGTCTCTCCGGGTGTGGTCATGCTCTCCGTTCTAGACCGGGCCTCCGACATCGTCAAGGCGCTCGACTCTCATCGCGGATCCACAGCCACTTCCGATCACGGACGGATAACGTCGAGGCATGACGTCCCTCCAGGTCACCGACGACGCGATCCAGCAGACTCGGGAGCTCCGTGACGAGTTCCAGCGCTTCCTGCGCGAGTACGAGTTCGGGATGCGTGAGGTCGAGACCAAGATCGGCATCCTGCGCGACGAGTTCACCCACCACCACGCGTACAACCCGATCGAGCACGTGAAGAGTCGGCTCAAGACGCCAGACAGCATCGTCGAGAAGATCGCCCGCAAGGGCATCGCCGAGCCCGATTTCGAGCGCATCCGCTCCGAGATCACCGACATCGCGGGCGTGCGCGTGACCTGCAGCTTCGTCGCCGACGTGTATCGACTGTTCGACCTGCTCACCGCGCAGGACGACGTGACCGTGCGCACGGTCAAGGACTACATCGCCACCCCGAAGGAGAACGGCTACAAGAGCCTGCACGCGATCATCGAGGTGCCGGTGTTCCTGTCGACGGGGGCGCTCGCAGTGCCGGTCGAGGTGCAGTTCCGCACCATCGCGATGGACTTCTGGGCCAGCCTCGAGCACAAGATCTACTACAAGTTCTCGAACCAGGTCCCCTCGCATCTCGTCGAGAGCCTGACGGATGCCGCAGAGGCCGCCGCCGAACTCGACAGTCGCATGGAGCGCCTGCATCGCGAGGCCCACGGCGTGCCGCAGCGGCAGCTGGCTCCGCCTCCGCCGCCTCACATCGTGCAGGTCTGACCCGCGCTCCGCCCTCGTCAGGAACCCCGCGGCTTGCGCGAGCATCCGCACCCTGGCACCATCAGCAGGTGGTCAGAACAGCAGAATCCCGGTCTCTCGACGCCGATCAGGCGGTCGATCTCGACGAACTCGCGGGCCTCGACCGCGGCCGGCAGCGCTGCGAATGCGACCACGGTGACGACGAGGCGTATGCGGCGTGCGGTCGCAAGGCCAAGTGGCGCGTATCGATCGACTGCGACTGCGGAGAGAACCACCCGCGTACGGTCGAGATCCTGTGCTCGCGGTGCCTGCGCACGCTGCGTCAGTCGCAGGGCGACGACACGATCACGGCCCGCCCCCTCTGAGCACGCTCCTCGCCGCTCCATCCGATAGCCGCACCGCTCCGAACAACCCACGACCACAGTGTCGCGGCGAACGAGGAGCACAGCATGTCACAGCACGCAGAGCCACGCGGCAAGGGACGCCGATTCATCTTCTGGGCAGCTCTCGCGGGCGTGATCAGCGGTGCGGTCTTCCTGGCCGCGGCAGAGCTCTTCGCTCTGATCTTCGCGCGATCCGCGAGCCCGATCCTGGCGGTCGGCGGCTTCGTGATCGACATCGTGCCCCAGCCGTTCAAGGAGTTCGCGATCGCCACCTTCGGCGAGTACGACAAGATCGCGCTGCTCGCGGGCCTCGGCCTGGCGGTCGTGATCGCGTCCGCGATCGGCGGCATCCTGCAGCTGGTGCGACCGCCGCTCGGAGTCGCAGCGCTGGTCATCGCCGGTGCGCTCTCGACTGCAGCCATCGTGACGCGAGCCGGCGTGACGCCGCTCGCCTTCCTTCCACCCGTGCTCGGAACCGTCGCCGGCTCGATCATCATGGTGCTGCTCATCCGTCGCCTCAGGGCATGGCGGGCGTCGGTCGTGCCGGTCGGCGCTGATCGGCTCGGCGCTGCGGATGTCGACCAGGCGGCGGATGCCGACGCGGATGCGGATGCATCCGGGGCTCCGAAGCCGATCGGTCGCCGTCAGTTCTTCCTGCTCGCCGGCATAGCAGGCGCATCGGCCGTGATCGTCGGCGTCGCCTCGCGTGCCGTGAGCATGACCGTCGCCTCGGTCGCCACGATCCGCGATGCGCTGAAACTCCCTGCCCCCGGGTCGACCGTGACGGTTCCGCAGGGCGCCGAGCTCGACATCCCCGGCCTCAGCAGACTGTTCACCCCGAACAAGGACTTCTACCGTGTCGACACCGCGCTGACGGTGCCGACGATCGATCCCGAGACCTGGCGGCTGGTCATCGACGGCATGGTCGACGAGCGCATCGAGCTCAGCTTCCAGGACATCCTCGACATGGGGGTCGATGAGTACGCGATCACTCTGACGTGCGTGTCGAACGAGGTGGGCGGCGAGCTGGTGGGCAATGCCATGTGGCTCGGCGTTCCGCTGCGCGACGTGTTGAAGAAGGCAGGCGTGAAGTCCGGCGCCGACATGGTGCTGTCCAAGAGCGTCGACGGCTACACGGCGAGCACTCCGCTCTCTGCCCTGACCGACGACAACCTCGACGCGATCCTGGCCGTCGGCATGAACGGCGAGCCGCTGCCCCTCGAACACGGGTTCCCAGTGCGCATGGTGGTGCCGGGCTTGTACGGCTACGTCTCGGCCACCAAGTGGCTCACCGAGCTCAAGGTCACCACCTTCGAGAAGGACGAGGCGTACTGGACGCCCCGCGGCTACAGCGCCGAGGCGCCGATCAAGTTCTCTTCGCGCATCGACACCCCCAAGCTCGGCTCCGCGGTCGAGGCCGGGAGGATTCCCATCGCCGGCGTCGCCTGGGCGCAGTCGGTGGGCATCGAGCGTGTCGAGGTGAAGATCGACGAGGGCGATTGGGCGCCGGCGACGCTCTCGGCTCCGATCAACGAAGACACCTGGGTGCAGTGGTTCCTCGAGTGGGACGCGACCCCCGGCACGCACTACGTGGCCGTGCGCGCGATCAACAAGAACGGCGACCTGCAGATCGAGGAGCGAGCGGCCATCGCCCCGAACGGATCGTCGGGCTGGCAGCGCTCGCTCGTACGCGTCAACTGACCCGTGCATCGCATCGGGGCGCGGCCTAGGGTGGAGCCATGACGTCGCCGCCCGCCTGTGTGATCACCGTGTCGGATCGATCGTTCGCGGGCGAGCGCGAGGATCGCAGCGGACCCGTCGCCGTGGGGATGCTGCGGGAGGCCGGGTGGCACTGCCCGGATGCCGAGGTGATCCGCGACGGCGTCGATTCGGTCGCTGATGCTCTGCGCCGGGCCGTCGCTCGTGGCGTGCGTCTGATCATCACGACGGGGGGAACCGGCGTGGCGCCCCGCGATCACACCCCGGAGGGGACCCGCAAGGTCATCACGCGCGAGGTGCCGGGGATCGCCGAGGAGCTGAGACGATCCGGTCAGGCCGACACCCCGCTGGCGATCCTGTCGCGCGGCATCGCCGGGGTCGTGGATCCCGCCGGCGCACTGGTCGTCAACCTTCCGGGCTCCACCAGAGCAGTGGCGTCGGGAGTGCCGGTGGTGCTCACCGTCGCGCGACATGTCGTGGACCAGACCGATGGAGGAGACCACTGATGAACGATGTGCGGATCGCGGAGATCTCTGAGAACGCCCTCGACCTCGAGGCGCACCTCGCCGCAGTCGATGACCCTGCGCTCGGCGGAGTGACGACCTTTCTCGGACGAGTGCGCGACAACGACCCCGACGCGCAGACGCCGGTCGTGGGTCTCGAGTACAGCGCTCACCCCGACGCCGAGGCTGCACTGCGGCGCATCGCCGAGAACGCGGCGGCGGATGCGGTCGGCGACCACCGCGTGGTCGTGGCGGTGAGTCACCGAATCGGTCACCTCGACGTCGGCGACGCAGCAGTGGTGATCGCGGTGGCGGCGGAACACCGTGCCGAGGCGTTCGCCGTGTGCCGCGCCGTGATCGAGGACATCAAGAGCGAGCTGCCTGTGTGGAAGCGCCAACTCGAGTCCGACGGCACGACCGCGTGGAAGGGCATCGGGGGCTGAGTCGGGGGTGTTTTGTGGCCGGGTCTTCTGCGGAGATCCGGCAAACCGCGCGAGGGTCTTCTGCTGAGATCCGGCAAACCGCGCGAGGTGCGGATGCTTCAAGGCCGGCGGTCCGGGTTCGGCGCGGTTGACCGGATCTGGGGCGGTGCCGAGGGGGCTGCGCCGAGCCGAGGGCGGCCGGGGCGGGGTCCGTCAACCGCCTGCGAAGGGCGGCAGCACGTCGATGAGCCGGGCCTCGGCGAGCGAGGGGTCGTCGTCACGGCGCACTCCGTCGACCATCACCGCGCATCGAGGCAGGATGTCGGCGAGTGCCGGATGCTCGGCCACGACCGCCGCGCGGAACTCGGCGAGCGTGCTCTCGCCGCGCTCTTCGGCATCCCGTCCCGCGGCCTCGGCAGCTGCGGCGAAGTAGCGCACGCGGGTCATCGCGTCTCTCCGTCGCGCACCCAGTCTCCCGAACGTCCGCCGGATTTGGCGACGATGCGCACGTCTTCGATCACGACCGAGCGGTCGATCCCCTTGATCATGTCGACGATCGCGAGCGCGCTCACCGATACGGCCGTGAGCGCCTCCATCTCGACGCCGGTGCGGTCGGCGGTGCCGACGGTCGCTTCGACGTGCACGCCGTCGTCGACGATGTCGAGTTCGACATTCGCCCGGTGCACGCCGATCACGTGCGCGAGCGGCAGCAGGGTGGGCGTCGACTTGGCGGCCTGGATGCCGGCGATGCGGGCGACCGCCAGCACGTCGCCCTTCGGGGCCGTGCCGTCACGCAGCGCGGCGATCACGTCGGCGCTGCAGCGCACGAAGCCGCGAGCCGTGGCGGTGCGGACGGTCGGCTGCTTGCCGGTCACGTCGACCATGCGGGCATGGCCGGCCGAATCGAGATGCGTGAAGCTCATTCGACCAGCATGACATCGATCGCATCGCCCACGGCGACGCTCTCGACCTCGGCGGGCACGATCGCGAAGGCGCGGGCGCGGGCGAGACCGCCGGCGAGGTGCGAACCCGAACCGCCGCCGGTCGCGGGCCGCACGGTGCGTGCGGCGAGGTCGACGACCGCGGGAAGGTACTGGCGGCGGCCGGGCGGGGTGGGCCAGGCGGCATCCGCGGTGAAGGATGCGCGTGCACGATGGATCTCGGTCCGCCCCTGCATCGCCAGCAGCGCGGGGCGCACGAACACCTCGAACGAGACGGCGACGCTCACGGGGTTGCCGGGGAGGCCGAACACCAGAGTGCCCGAGTCCAGAACGCCGAACGCCTGAGGCTTGCCGGGCTGCATCGCGACGCTCGCGAACTCGACCTCTCCGCGCCCGTCGAATGCGCCGCGCACCGGCTCGTACGCACCCGCGCTCACACCGCCGGTGAAGACGATCATGTCGGCTCCGCGCTCCACGGCGGTCGTGGTGACGGCGCGCACCGCATCCGCATCGTCGGCGACGCGCGCCACGAGCACGACCTCCGCATCGGCATCCGCCACCAGCAGCTCGAGCAGCGGGCCGTTCGAATCGGGGATGCGCCCGCGCGTGACCGGTTCTCCCGGAGCCAGCAGTTCGCTGCCCGTCGACACCACGGCCACACGTGGCGCGCGCGTCACGGACACCGCGTCGATGCCTGCAGCGACGGCGGCCGAGAGTTGGAAGGCGCCGAGGCGCTCGCCGGCGAGCACGACCGCATCCCCCGCGCGCAGGTCAGTGCCGCGGCGACGGATGAACGCTCCCGATGCCGCGGGCGCGCGCAGCACCCGCACCTCGCCGAGCGAATCGGCGAGTCCGCCCGCCGTGTCCTCGAACGGCACGATCGCCTCGGCCGCGCTCGGCGCCGGAGACCCCGTCATGATGCGGGCTGCCTCGCCGGCGTTCAGAGGCGGGTCCTCCGATGTTCCCGCCGGCAGATCCGCGACGACACGAAGTGCGACGGGATTCTCGGCGGATGCCGACGCGACATCCGCCGCGAGCACGGCGAAACCGTCCATGGCGGAGTTGTCGAAGAGGGGGATGTCATGGGCCGCCGTCGCGGGGTGCGCCAGGGTGCGCTGGGCGGCGTCGCGGATCGCGCGCGTCTCGACCGGGAGTCGGCTGACGGCGTCGAGTACGCGGGCGAGCTGATCGTCGACCGACCGAGGCCCGCCGTCTGCGGCGCTCATGCCGCCACCGCCGAGCGGATCGCTATCTCGTGCTGTCGTGCGGACAGCCCGTCGATCAGGGCGAGTCTGCCGAGCAGCGGTTCTCCGGCGCCGGTGATGAGCTTCACGACCTCGCCGGCCAGCATCCCGCCGATCTGCACGCACAGCGCGCCGAGCACGCCGACCTGTGCGCAGCTCGGCGGCTCGCCTTCGGTGCCGAGGGGGAACAGATCGGTCAGCACGACCGGTGGATGTCCCTCGGGCGGATCCGACCAGAACACGGTCGCCTGCCCGTGCCACTCCTGCACGGCACCCCAGACCAGGGGGATGCCGAGGGCCTCGGTCGCCGCCGCGACGTCGCGTCGGGTGGCGAACGAGTCGCTCGTGTCGACCACGAGGTCGGCGCCGGCGAAGAGGCGCTCGGCGTTGTCGGAGTCGAGACGCTCTGCTGCGGGTACGACGACGGCATCGGGCGCCAGTGCGGTGATCGCTCGCTCTGCAGAGACGGTCTTGGGGCGGCCGATGTCTTCGACGCGGTGGGCGAGTTGACGCTGCAGATTGGTGAGCTCCACCACGTCGTCGTCGATCACGGTGATGGCGCCGACGCCCGCAGCCGCGAGCGCGAGAAGCACGGGCGAGCCGAGTCCGCCGGCGCCGACCACCGCCACGCGGGCGGCGGCGAGTCGACGCTGGCCCTCTTCGCCGATGCCCGCGAGCACGGCGTGCCTGGCGGTGCGCACGAGCTCGGCGGGGTCGAGCGAGGGGGCGGGATCCACGAGCGGCTGCATGGCACCAGGCTATGCCCCCGTCTGGTGGCGCGGTCGGGGTTCCGTTTCAGATGATCGTCGTCAGCGTCCCGCCGTCCGCGCGCAGGGCCGCACCGTTGGTCGCGGACGACCGCGGGCTCGCGAGATAGAGCGCCAGGTTCGCGAGCTCGGCCGGTTCGATGAACCGCTCCAGCAGCGAGGTCGTATTGCTCGCAGCGATCGCCCGCTTGAGGTCGGCAGCCGGGACGTTCTGCATCGTGGCGATCTGCTCGACGGCTCGAGCGACGCCCTCGGAGTACGTCGGTCCGCCCAGGATGCTGTTCACCGTGACGCGGGTGCCGCGGGTCGCCTTCGCGAGCCCGTTGGCCAGAGCCAGGGCGGCGGCCTTCGTCGCGCCGTAGTGCGTCATGTCCGCAGGCACGTTCACACCCGACTCGCTCGAGATGAAGATGATGCGGCCCCAGCCTCGCGACAGCATCCCGTCGAGCACGCTGCGCGAGAGCCGCACGCCGCTCATGACATTCACGTCGAAGTACCGCTGCCACTCGGTATCGGGGATCTCGCCGAACGGCTGCACGTCGAAGACGCCCACGTTGTTCACCAGGATGTCGACCTCGCCGAGTTCGTCGACGAGGCGCTGCGTCTCGCCCGCATCCGCGAAGTCGGCCGCGATCCCGCCGACGTCGGCGTTCGGTGCGAGCGTCTTCAACTCGTCCACCGCGGCACGCACTCGCTCGTCGTCGCGCCCGTTGACCACCACGGCGGCGCCGGCGCGCGCGAGTCCTGCCGCGATCGCGTATCCGATGCCCTGCGTCGATCCGCTGACGAACGCGCGCTTTCCGCCGAGTTCGATCTCCATCGCTGCTCCTTCGTCGATTGACTTTACTGAGCAAGTGAAAATGACTTTCTCAGTCAAGTCAAATCCATGCCGCTCGGATACGATGGGCGGATGACGAACACAGAGGCGACCGCGCCGCTGGCCGGCGACGACCTCGAGACGTGGGCGTCGCTGGCGACCGTGCTCGAATGGCTCCCGGCGGCGCTCGACGCGCAGCTGCAGCGCGACGCCCAGCTCACGCACTTCGAGTACGGCGTGCTCTACGCCCTTGCGCACGCCGACGAGGGCGTGCTTCGGATGAGCGTGCTCTCGACATACGCGAACAGTTCACTCTCGCGACTGTCGCGAGCTGCCACCAGACTCGAGGCGAGAGGATGGATGCGGCGCGCGACCGACCCGTCCGACGGGCGGTTCACTCTCGCGATCCTCAGCGAGAGCGGTCGCGCCAAGGTCGAGGAAGCGTCTCCGGGGCACGCGCAGCTCGTGCGCCAGCTGGTGCTCGACCGTCTCACCGAGGCGCAGAAGCGGCAACTGCGTGAGATCAGCCGCCGCATCGCCGGGGCCGTCCGCGAAGGGTCCGCATGGCGTCCGCCCGGCGCCTGACGGCGGCTTCGTCGCGTCGACTGCCGCGTGGCGCTCGAAAGGTCGCCGCGTATCTCCGCAGATGCGGTGAATCGGCTCCCCATGGCCCGCACGCGCGGTAATGTTCACGCATGCAGTCCTTTCGAATCTCCCGCGCCGCCCAGCTGCTCGGGGTCAGCGACGACACGGTGCGCCGCTGGGTCGACCAGGGCGTGCTCGCGACCACCCATGCGGTGCCGGCCGAGATCCCCGGTGATGCCCTCGCCGCACGTGCCGTCGAACTGGCCGACGAGGCGCTGCAGTCCGATCACGTTCTGTCGAGCGCTCGCAACCGCTTCGTCGGCATCGTCACCCGCGTGCAGATCGATGGGGTCATGGCGCAGGTCGACCTGCAGTCAGGGCCCCACCGCGTCGTCTCGCTCATATCGGCCGAGGCCGCACGCGAGCTGAACCTCGAGGTGGGATCTCTCGCCACCGCATCCGTCAAGGCGACGAACGTCGCGGTCGAAGTGCCGAAGGGCTGACCCGTGAATCGCGCTCTCCGCCGAACGGTCACGGTCGTCCTGACTGCCGCAGCTCTCGCTCTCACGGGGTGCGCCGCCGGCGCCGGGTCGCCCACGCCGCCCGCCACCGGCGATACCTCCGAGAGCGTCGGGAGCAGCGAACTCACGGTCTACGCCGCCGCCTCGCTCTCGGGCGCGTTCGACGAGATCGCGGCGGCGTTCACCGAGAAGAACCCTGATGTGGACTTCAGCGGGGTGTACGACGGATCGTCGACACTCGTCACTCAGCTGCTCGCGGGCGCCCCCGCCGATGTGTTCGCCTCGGCGGACGAGGCGAACATGCAGAAGCTCGAGGATGCCGCGGTCGACCCGGCGCTGTTCGCTTCCAACACCCTCGTGATCGCGGTTCCCGCGGGCAACCCGGGCGGTGTCGAGACCCTCGACGATCTGGCCGACGTGACCACAGTGCTGTGCGCCCCCGAGGTGCCGTGCGGTGCGGCATCCGCGACGCTGCTGTCGAATGCCGACGTCGCGATCGATGCGGCGAGCCTCGAGCAGAACGTCACCGCGGTGCTCACGAAGGTCGCAGCCGACGAGGCCGACGCCGGGCTCGTGTATGCGACCGACGTGGCGGGCCGTGACGATGTCGAGGTCATCGTGCCCGACGGAGCGGGGGCGGTCGTCAATCACTATCCGATCGCGGCGCTGTCGGAGGCATCGAACCCGGCGGCTGCCGAGGCGTTCGTCGCCTTCGTCCTGTCCGACCAGGGGCAGCGGATCCTCGCCGCACACGGTTTCGGGTCACCGTGAGCGGCGCCCGGACGCAGGGCTACGCTCCACGCGCGTTGGCCATCCCCGCCGCGATCGGACTGGCGTTCCTCATCCTCCCGCTCGCGGCGCTGATCGCGCGCGTCGAGTGGTCGACCTTCGTCGCCGACGTGACCTCGGATGCTGCGCGATCCGCGCTGCTCCTGTCGCTCGGCACCGGACTCATCGCCACGGTCCTGTGCATCGTGATCGGGGTTCCTCTGGCGTTGACGATCGCCCGCTCGGGTCCTCGCCTCGCCGCCGTGCTGCGAGCCACCGTCACGGTTCCGCTCGTGCTGCCGCCCATGGTGGGCGGTGTCGCGCTGCTCTACCTGTTCGGCCGAGCCGGGTGGTTCGGAGGGTTGGGGCTCTCGTTCAGCACCCCGGCCGTCGTGCTCGCGCAGACGTTCGTGGCGCTGCCCTTTCTGGTGCTCGCCGTCGAGGGCGCCGTGCGCACCACGGGTGTCGAGTACGAACGGACCGCAGCGGCACTGGGCGCCGGACGCTGGACGATTCTGAGGCGCATCACCCTGCCGCTCGCCGCCCCCGGCCTCGTCGCCGGAGTGGTGCTGTGCTTCGCCCGTGCGATCGGCGAGTTCGGTGCCACAGCGCTTTTCGCGGGCAACCGTCCCGGCGTCACGCAGACCATGCCACTCGCGATCTACACGGCCTTCAACGGCGCAGGAGTCACGCAGGGTGCGGCTGTCGCGCTGGCGCTGGTGCTGCTCGCGACCGCGATCGTCGTGCTGCTGCTGGTTCGAGGCTGGCGCCCCGGAGTCGGAGGATGATCGCCACTGAGGGGCTGCGGGCGCACGTCGTGGTGCAGCGGGAGCACTTCGCGGTGGATGTGACGATGCGCGTGGCCGCCGGCGAGACGGTCGCGGTCATGGGACCGAGCGGCGCCGGCAAGTCGACGCTGCTGCAGGCGCTCGCCGGCCTTGAACCGCTGAGTGACGGAGAGATCGCGGTCGAGGGGCGCATCGTCGATCGGGTTCAGCCGCGTCGGGTGCGCACCGAGCCGATGCGGCGGGGGATCGTGCTGCTCGGGCAGAAGCCGCGTCTGTTCCCGCACCTGTCGGCCCGCGAGAACGTCGCCTTCGGACCCCGTGCGGCCGGCGCAGAGGTGCGCGCCGCGCGACGGGGCGCCGACGACTGGCTCGACCGCGTCGGCCTTCCGGGTGCCGGCGACCGCATGCCGCACGAGCTCTCCGGGGGCGAGCAGCAGCGTGTGGCCGTGGCTCGTGCGCTCGCCGCGTCGCCCCGGGTCGTGCTGCTCGACGAACCGCTCGTCGCCCTCGACCCAGAGACCGCCGGCGACATCAGGCGCATGCTGCGCGACCAGCTGGTCTCGACCACGACCGTGGCGGTCACGCATGATGCCGCGGATGCCGTCGCGCTGGCCGACCGACTGATCGTCGTCGAGGCGGGTCGTGTCACGCAGGAAGGCCCGGTACGCGAGGCGCTCGCCGCACCGGCATCCGGTTTCGTCGCGTCGATCGCGGGGATGAACCGCCTCGTGGGCGTCGCGAGCGGGGGAGCGTGGCGTGGCGACGGGGTGCGGCTGACCAGCGAGGATCCGGCGTCGCGTGCGCTCGCGGTGACCGACGGCGCAGCGCTCGCCGCGGTCTTCCGTCCGGGCGACGTGCAGGTGACCGACGCCGACGCGGGAGCGAACTCCTGGGCGACCGTGGTCACCCGACTCGAACCCACGGTGATCGGGATGCGCCTGCACACCGATTCGGGTGCGGTCGATCTGGCGCTGGCCGACGTCCGGACTCGCGACGTCGGCGACCGGATCCGGCTGAGGGTCGACCCGAGTCTCGTGCGATTCGTCACGGTCTGAGCGGCGCGTCGCCGGCCGCGGTGCCATGGCCTCTCGAGAGGCCGTCCTCCTGTACGTGCTTCTCACGGAGTAGGCGGCGTCAGGACCGCGAGGCTCTCGACCTGGCAATATGCCGGTCGTGGTGTGCACGTGGGCCGAGCCACCGGCCACGCGGGTAGTCTCGGAACATGTCGGGGAGAGGGATCGAGCGATGACGGCCGTGCCGGTCGTGATCGGAGTGCGCTCGCCGAACCCGGTGATCGCCGCAGACGCCGCACCCGCCATGCAGGGACTCGTCGACACCCACGGTCGGGTGCATCGGGATCTGCGCATCTCGCTCACCGACCGCTGCTCGCTGCGCTGCACGTACTGCATGCCCGAGCAGGGCAACGAGTGGCTCGCCCGCACCAGCATCCTGTCGACCGACGAGATCGTCGAGGTCGCCCAGGTGGCCGCCTCTCTCGGCATCCGCACCTTCCGCCTCACCGGCGGTGAGCCGCTGCTGCGCGCCGACATCGTCGACGTGGTGCGCCGCGTGTCGGCGATCGAGGGCGACGAAGGCCCCGTCGAGGTCGCCATGACGACGAACGGCATCAGCCTCGCCGCCAAGCTGCCCGCGCTGATCGACGCCGGACTCACACGCCTCAACATCAGCATCGACACGGTCGACCGTCAGCGCTTCGCCGACCTCACCCGCCGAGACCGCATCGACGACGTGTTCGAGGGCATCGCGGCTGCAGCAGCGTCAGAGCTGCGTCCGCTCAAGCTCAACGCCGTCGCGATGCGGGGCGTGAACGACGACGAACTGCCAGAACTGGTCACCTTCGCGATGAGCGTCGGCGCGCAGCTGCGCTTCATCGAGCAGATGCCGCTCGACGCCGGACACACGTGGGACCGCACATCGATGGTCACGCGAGAGGAGATCCTCGAGAAGCTGAGCGCGCGGTGGAGCCTCGAGCCCGTTCCCGGCCGCGGAGGAGCCCCGGCCGAGAAGTGGCGCATCGACGGCGGTCCGCACGAGGTGGGAGTCATCGCCTCGGTCACCGCGCCGTTCTGCGGTGCTTGCGACCGATTGCGGCTGACCGCCGACGGACAGCTGCGCAACTGCCTGTTCTCGAACGCCGAGTACGACCTGATCGATGTGCTGCGCGGCGACCATGCGGCGGATGCGGGTCGGCGGGCCGAGGGCATCGGCGCCATGCTGCGCTCATGCGTGCACGGCAAGCTGCCCGGACACGCGATCAACGACCCGTCGTTCCTGCAGCCCGCTCGCGGCATGAACGCCATCGGCGGCTGAGCGCCCCGCGCCTCAGCCGAGGAACTCGCGTGCCGCCGACGACAGTGCGGTGACGCCGACCTCGATCGTCGGGTGGATCACCGGCGCGAAGAACGGCGAGTGGTTGGTCGGGATGTCCTTGTCGAGCGTGCCCGCGGCGGCCGAGGCTGCGAAGGCCGCAGCATCCATGCCGCCCCAGAACCAGAACACGAGCGGCGCCCCGGTGTCGCGGGCGAACCAAGAGACGTCCTCGCTGCCGGTGAACATGCCGGGGTCCGTGACCGACGCCTCACCGAGCGCACGCTGCAGCGCCGAGGTGACGCGTGCCGTGGCATCCGCATCGTTGATCGTGGGGGGCAGGGTGTGATCGGTGCGGATCTCGGGCTCGCGCTCAGCGCCGGATGCCGCGGCCTCGGCGCGCACGATGCGCTCGACGCTCGCGAGCACCTTGTCGCGCATCTCGTCGTTCGGGTAGCGCAGGCTGAGCTCGAGCTTGGCCTCGGCGGGGATGATGTTGTTCTTGAGGCCCGCGTGGATCGAGCCGACCGTGACGACCGCGACATCACGGGGATCCACCTCCCGCGAGGTGATGGTCTGCAGCCGCATGACGGTCGCCGCCGCCATGACCACCGGGTCGATGGTCGAGTGCGGGCGGGATCCATGCCCGCCGCGGCCGTGCAGCGTCACGGTGAGTCCGTCGGATGCCGCCATCTGCGTCCCCGGACGCACGCCGATCGTGCCCGCGGGCAGCGGGGTGACGTGCTGGCCGAGCACGATGTCGGGGCGGGGCACGAGGTCGAGCAGACCGCCGTCGAGCATCGCGCGGGAGCCTGCGCCGTACTCCTCGGCGGGCTGGATGAGCACGACGAGCGTGCCCGACCAGTCGGCTCGCTCTGTCACGAGCTTCTCGACGGCTCCGATCATCGCGGTGACGTGCATGTCGTGGCCGCACGCGTGCATGACCGGAACGGTGGTGCCCGAGGGGTCGATGCCGGTCGCGGTGCTGGCATAGGCGAGGCCTGTCTCCTCGCCGACCGGCAGAGCGTCCATGTCGGCGCGCACCCACACGACAGGGCCGTCACCGTTCTCGAGGACTCCGACCACGCCGGTGACGCCGATTCCCTCGTGCACCTCGAGGCCGAGATCTCGCAGGTGGCCGGCGGCGATGCCGGCGGTTCGCGTCTCTTGGAACGAGAGCTCCGGGTGCTGGTGCAGGTCGATGTAGAGCGCTTCGAGGTCGATCGTCATGGCCCCGAGCCTAGTCGTGGCGGTAGGACTCCAGTGTGGGGCCCGGATGCAGCACGCCGTTCACGATCGACCGGATCGCGAACTCGCTCGCCTCGCCGAGGTCGAACACGTCGCGGTGCAGCAGCCACTGCAGCTGCAGGCCGTCCATCACGGCGAGGATGGCGGCGGCGGCCGTCGTGATCGTCGAGGGCTCGGTCACACCCTCCTGCGCGCACAGCAGATGGAACGCCTCGGTCACCTCGCGGCGGAGCGTGGTGTAGCGGTCTTCGAAGTACTCGCGCCCCGGATGGTTGTCGGTCACCGACTCCGACGACAGCACCGTGTATGCCTGCACGATGCCCGGCCGGCGCTCGTTCGCCATCGCGGTGCGCACGAGGTGCAGGAAGAGTTCGGGACCGCCGGGGATGTGCTTCTCGGCGAGGTCTGCGACATCGGCCTGATCGCGGTAGGCGAGCACCTCGAGCAGCAGCTTCTGCTTGGAGCCGAAGTGGTGCAGCACACCGGCGTGGGTCATGCCGACCTGCTCGGCGACATCGGCGAGAGTGCCGTTGGTCGACCCCTTGTTGCCGAAGATCTCGACGGCGGCCTTGAGGATCTGCTCCCGCTTCTCACGGGTGGCAGGGCGAACGGACGTGTGAGCGACAGCATCCTTCGACATGGTCCATCCTCTTCTGCACGGAATCCTGCACTGGATCGTACTTGCCAACTCTACTTACTGACGGGTAACCTCGCATCAGCTTACTTTCTCGCCAGTAAGTCAATTTCGTCGGATGCCCGTGCAGCCGACGGTCACACAGCACAAAGACCCGTGCCCAAGGAGAAGCAATGAAGCTCAGAAAATCCCTGATCGCCGCCGCGGCGGTCTCCGCGCTCAGCGTGTCGGTCCTCGCCGGTTGTGCAGCCGGAGGATCGGGTGACGCAGACGGCGCAGCAGGCGGCGCAGCCCTGACGATCGCCAAGCCCGACGGTGCGATCACCACCGAGTCCAACAACCCGTTCGTGGGCGACTCTTCGGCATCGAAGTACGGCTATGGAAAGGTGATCTTCGAGACGCTCGGCCTCGTGAACCAGACGGGCGACCGCGAGGTCACCCCGTGGCTCGCCGAGAGCATCGAATGGAACGACGACTACACGGCCGTCACCGTCGTGCCCCGCAAGGACGTCACCTGGAGCGACGGAGAGCCGTTCACCGCCGAGGACATCGTCTTCACCTACGAGCTCGTCTCGACCCCCGAGCTCGACACCGCCGGCCTCAAGTTCGAGGGCGCGACCGTCGAGGGCGACGCCGTGACGCTGACCTTCGCCGAGTCGAAGTACGTCAACCAGGCCCGCGTGCTGCACGTGCCGATCGTGCCGAAGCACATCTGGGAGAACCTCGACGAGCCCGCCACCGACCCCGTCAAGGGCGACGACCTCGTCGGCACCGGCCCGTACGCGCTCTCGAACTGGTCGACCGAGTCGGTCACCCTCGAGGCCCGCGACGACTACTGGGGCGGCGACCTCGCCGTGCCCGAGCTGCACTACGTCTCGTACGGCGACAACACGGCGCTGACCACCGCGCTCGCACAGGGCGAGGCCGACTGGGCACAGGCGTTCATCCCGCAGATCCAGGAGCAGTTCCTCGACGCCGACCCCGAGCACAACAAGTTCTTCGTGGCTCCGACCACCGGCTCCGCCACGCTGTTCATGAACCTGCAGGAGAAGCCGTTCGACGACGTCGCTTTCCGCCAGGCGCTGGCGTGGGTGATCGATCGCGACGCCTACGTCGACATCGCCCGCGAAGGCGCGAGCGAGCCGGTGTGGTCGGTCACGGGCCTGTCGTCGATCCTCGAGGACGAGATCCAGCCCGAATTCCAGGGCCAGGAGTACTCGGTCGACGCCGAGAAGGCTCGCGATCTGCTCGAGAGCGCCGGCTACACCTGGAAGGACGACGCGCTGATCGACCCCGACGGCACACCGGTCTCGTTCACGCTCTCGGTGCCCTCCGGCTGGAGCGACTGGAACACCGCGCAGGAGCTCATCGCCGAGGACGTCACCGAGGCCATCGGCGCCGAGGTCAAGATCGACATGCCCGACTGGGGCGGCTGGGCAGGACCCCGAGACGAGGGCACCTTCTCGGCGATCATCCACTGGCTGGAAGACAGCGGCACGGCCTACGGCCTCTACACGTCGACGATGGACCCGCGGTGGATCTCGCCCGAGGGCATCGCAGGGTTCAACTTCGGCCGCTTCGACGACCCGGCAGCGACAGAGGCACTGAACGCCTACGCGAACGCGTCGTCCGACGACGTGCGCACCTCGGCGATCACGACGCTCGAGCAGATCTTCGTCGACCAGGTGCCGGCGATCCCGCTCGGCGCTCATCCGCTGCTCGGCGAGTACAACACCCGCAACTACGTCGGCTGGCCCTCGGAGGAGGACCCGTACGCCTCGGGCGACCCGACGCAGCAGAACATCGTGATGATCCTCACGAAGCTGAAGCCGGCCGAGTAAGCAGTCCCGCAGGCGCGTTTCGTCTCGGTGCTTCGCTCCTCGCTCAACGACCGGTGACTCCCGGTCGTTGAGCGAGCGAGGCCGAGACGAAACGCGTCACCCGACGAAGGACAACCCATGTCAGAACCCCTGCTCAGCGTGCGCGACTTCTCCGTCGTGTACGACGTCGATCCGCCCGTCGAGGCGGTGAAGAACGTGACGCTCGAACTGCAGCGAGGCGAGATCCTCGGTCTCGCCGGTGAGAGCGGTTGCGGCAAGACCACCCTCGCCTACGGCGTGCAGCGACTGCTGCGGGCGCCCGCCGTGATCGCCGGCGGCAGCGTGACCTTCCACGATGCATCCGGCGTCGACGTCGACATCAACGCTCTCGACGTCGAGGCGATGCAGAGGTTCCGCTGGGACAAGGTGTCGATGGTGTTCCAGGGGGCGATGAACGCGCTCAATCCGGTCGCGACGATCGGCTCGCAGCTCGAGGACGTGTTCGAGATCCACCGCCCCGACATGACGCGCCGCCAGCGCAGGGCCGAGGCCGAGGAACTGCTCGAGATCGTCAAGGTCGGCCGCCAGCGCACTCGCTCGTTCCCCCACGAGCTGTCGGGCGGCATGCGCCAGCGCGTGATGATCGCGATGGCCCTGGCGCTGCGTCCGCAGCTCATGGTCATGGACGAGCCGACCACGGCGCTCGACGTGCTGGTGCAGCGAGAGATCCTCAAGCAGATCTCGCAGCTGCGTCACGAGTTCGGCTTCTCGGTCATCTTCATCACCCACGACCTCCCTCTGCTGCTCGAGATCAGTGACCGCATCGCGATCATGCGTGCGGGCGAGATCGTCGAGCTCGCATCCGCCGAGCAGATCTGGACGAACCCGCAGCACGAGTACACGAGGACCCTGCTGTCGTCGTTCCCCCGTCTCACGGGTGCGAGAGGAGTGCTGACGCGATGACCGCTCTCGAGTTCGCGAATGTCACCAAGGTCTACAACGTCAGAGGCGCCGGGCGCCTGAAGGCCCTCGACGACGTCAGCTTCACCCTCGAGTCCGGGCAGACGATCGGCCTCGTCGGTCAGTCCGGCAGCGGCAAGTCGACCATCGCCAAGATCCTCACCCAGCTCGAGACCCCCACGAGCGGAGAGGTGCTTCTCGACGGCGCACCCATCCCGCGCCGCGGCAAGGGACTGCGTCGATACCGTCAGCAGCTGCGCATGGTGTTCCAGGATCCGTTCGCCTCGCTCAACCCGTACCACTCGATCAGGTATCACCTCGAGCGCCCCATCCGCCTCGACGACGTGGTGCCGAAGAACGAGACCGAGGCCGAGGTGCGCCGGCTGCTCGAACGCGTGCGGCTCGACGCTGATGCGGTGATCGACCGGCGCCCGCACGAGCTGTCGGGAGGCCAGCGCCAGCGCGTCGCGATCGCCCGCGCCCTCGCCTCGCGGCCGTCGCTCCTCGTCGCCGACGAGCCCGTCTCGATGCTCGACGTGTCGATCCGCGTCGGCGTGCTGAACCTGCTCGCCGATCTGCAGCGCGAAGAGGGTCTCGGAGTGCTCTACATCACGCACGACCTCGCCACCGCCCGTCATTTCAGCGACAGGATCATGGTGCTCAACCAGGGGCGGGTCGTCGAGTTCGGCGACGCGGACGACGTCATCCTCAACCCGCAGGACCCCTACACGCGCGAGCTGCGAGCGGCGTCTCCCGACCCCGACACGCATTTCGCGACGGCCGGCTCGCACGGAGGTGCACAGTGACCACCGCATCCCCCCAGCTTCCGCTCATCGAGGACGAGAACCGCGATGCGCTCGAGGTGGGCACCACAGCCACCGCCGCTCAGAAGGGGCGTGCCGCGGTGCCCTGGCGATTCTTCGCAGGGCGAGCCGGCTTCTATCTGTTCACACTGTGGGCGGCCATCACGATCAACTTCTTCCTGCCGCGGTTCATGAAGGGCGATGCTGTCAGCTCGTACCTCGCCCGCAACCGCAACATCAGCCCGGAGGCTGCGGATTCGCTGCGCATGCTGCTCGGCATCGACTCCGACAAGTCGATGTGGCAGCAGTACGTCGACTACTGGGCGATGCTGTTCCGCGGCGACCTCGGCATCTCGACCCTGCACGGCCTGCGTCCGGTGGGCGAGGTGCTGGCATCCGCACTGCCGTGGACACTGGGCCTGGTCGGACTCGCGACGATCATCTCGTTCGTGCTCGGCACGGTCGGCGGCGCGATCGTCGGCTGGAAGCGGGGCAGCAGGCTCGACGCCCTCATTCCGATCACGACGTTCTTCAACACCATCCCGTACTTCTGGCTCGGCCTGATCGCCATCGCGATCTTCTCCTCGACGCTCAAGTGGTTCCCGTCGTCGCACGCCTACGACAAGGGGCAGTCGCCGGAGTGGAGCCTCGACTTCATCGGCCAGGTGATCATGCACGGCACCCTGCCGGCGGTCACGATCATCATCGCGTCGCTGGGCGGATGGATGCTGGGCATGCGCAACATGATGCTCACGGTGCTCGACGAGGACTACATCACGGTCGCGCAGGCCAAGGGCATGCCGAACCGTCGCGTGCTGTGGGCCTATGCCGCCCGCAACGCGGTGCTGCCGCAGATCCAGAGCTTCGCGCTCTCGATCGGCTTCATCGTGGGCGGCACGATCGTCATGGAGATGGTCTTCAGCTACCCGGGTGTCGGCAAGCTGCTGCTCGACGCCACCAATGCGAAGGACTTCGCCCTCATGCAGGGCGTGTTCCTCGTGATCACGCTGTCGGTGCTGGTCGCGAACATCCTGGCGGACATCGTCTACGCATACCTCGACCCGCGCACGCGCCAGACGGAGGCCTGACATGAGCGTTCCCACCTCGACCGAGACCACGGCACCCGACGGCAGCGCGATCGCCACGGGGATGCCCGCGACGGCGACGTTCCGCACCACCGGTGACGACGCGCCCGCCCGCAAGACCTTCTGGTCGCAGCTGACGCAGTCGTTCGCGATGTTCCGCAACCGCAAGTCGATCGCCGGGCTGATCATCCTCGGGGTGTTCGTGCTGATCGCGATCTTCGCGCCGCTGCTCGCCCCGTACGGTCCCACGCAGAAGGACCGCACGGCGCTGCGGCAGCCGCCGTCGCTCGACCACTGGCTCGGCACCACCCACATGGGGGAGGACGTGCTCAGTCAGCTCATCTTCGGCACCCGCGGTGTCGTGGTGGTCGGGTTCCTGTCGGCCGTCATCGCGACGATCATCGCGATCACGATCGGCGTGATCGCCGGGTACGTGCGCGGCTGGAAGAGCGAGTCCCTGTCGGCGCTCACCAACGTGTTCCTCGTGATCCCCGGAATCCCGCTGATCATCATCGTGGCCTCGCAGTTCGAGAACCCGCCGCTCATCGTGATCGCCGCGGTGCTGGGCCTCACGGGCTGGGCGTGGGGTGCCCGTGTGCTGCGCGCGCAGACCATGTCGCTGCGCAACCGCGACTTCATCCAGGCGGCCCGTGCCAACGGCGAGCCGCTGCATCGCATCATCACGGTCGAGATGCTGCCGAACCTCATGGCGCTGATCGCGTCGAGCTTCGTCGGCACGGTCACCGCGGCCATTCTCGGCCTCACGACGCTCGCGTTCATCGGCGTGATCCCGGTGAGCAACCTGAACTGGGGGACCATCCTCTTCTGGGCGCAGCAGAACGGCGCCTTCCCGCGACTGTGGTGGTGGTATGTGCCCGCAGGACTCTGCATCGCCATCATCGGCGTCGCCCTGTCGCTGATCAACTTCGGCATCGACGAGTACGTCAACCCGAGGCTCCGGTCGGCGGGTGAGCGCGCCCGTGCGATGAAGAAGAAGGGCCTCAACGTGAACGACCCCGTGACGGCGGTGCGCGGTGCGCCGACGGCCGACTCGGGTACCGTGCAGAGCGCGGCGACAGCGACGACGACCCACAGCACGACGACCGACATGAAGACACAGAACGCCGAGTGATGACCTCTCAGACCCTGACCGAATCCCTGCCGTACCTCGACCCCGAACTTCCGATCGCCGCCCGCGTCGCCGACCTGCTGGATCGCATGACGGTCGAGGAGAAGATCGGGCAGATGCTGCAGCTCGACGCCCGAGACGACCTCGACGATCACGTGCTCGGCAGGCACGTGGGATCGATCCTGCACACCTCGCCCGAGCGGATCATCCGCGCGAACGAGCTGACCTCGCAGACCCGGTTGCGCATCCCGCTGCTCGTCGCCGAGGACTGCATCCACGGACACTCCTTCTGGCCGGGGGCGACGATCTATCCGACGCAGCTCGGAATGGCGGCGACGTGGGATGCCGAGCTCGTCGAGAAGGTCGCCAGGGCCACCGCCGTCGAGGTCGCGGCCACCGGAATCCACTGGACGTTCTCTCCGGTGCTGTGCATCGCGCGCGACCTGCGCTGGGGCCGCATCGATGAGACGTTCGGCGAAGACCCGTTCCTGATCGGCGAACTGGCTTCGGCCATGGTGCGCGGCTACCAGGGCGACGGCCTCGACGACCCGACGGCGATCCTCGCGACCGCCAAGCACTTCGCCGGATACTCCGAGACGCAGGGCGGCCGTGATGCGAGCGAGGCCGACATTTCGCCGCGCAAGCTGCGGTCGTGGTTCCTGCCGCCGTTCGAGCGCGTGGCCCGCGAGGGATGCCGCACGTTCATGCTCGGCTATCAGACCACCGACGGCGTGCCGATCACGGTCAACGACTGGCTGCTCAGCGATGTGCTGCGCGGCGAGTGGGGCTACACGGGCACGCTCATCACCGACTGGGACAATGTGGGACGCATGGTGTGGGAGCAGCACGTGCAGCCCGACTACGCGCATGCCTCGGCCGCCGCCGTGAGCGCCGGCAACGACATGATCATGAACACCCCGGGCTTCTTCGAGGGTGCGCTCGAGGCGGTGTCGAACGGGCTCCTCGCAGAGGATGCCTTCGACGATGCCGTGGCGCGCATCCTGACTCTCAAGTTCGAACTCGGGCTCTTCGAAGACCCGCGGCTGCCGCAGCGCGAGCTGGCTGCCGTGGTCGGCAGCGCCGCGCACGCCGAGCTCAACCTCGAGACGGCACGCCGCTCGATCGTGCTGCTCGAGAACGACGGTGTGCTGCCGCTCGACCCCGCCGCGCTGCTGAAGGTCGCCGTGGTCGGGCCGCTCGCCGACGACGCCCAGACGCAGCTCGGCGACTGGGCGGGTGGATCGGGTCAGGCCGGATGGCTCGACGGACAGCCGCGCGAGATGATCACGACCGTGCTCGACGGTCTCGCCGGGGTGGGCGGATGGTCGGTCTCGCACGTGCGCGGCGCCGACATCCTGACGCTCGAGAGCGACCCGCGCGGGGCGACCTTCCCCGACGGTCAGCCTCGTCCTCCGGTGGTGGTGCCCACATCGGCCGACCAGGCGCTGATCGCCGAGGCGGTCGCCGCTGCGGCGGCATCCGACGTCGTGGTCGCCGTCGTCGGCGACCGCATCGAGCTGGTCGGCGAGGGCCGCTCGACCGCGACGCTCGAGCTGATCGGCGGACAGAACGCCCTGCTCGACGCGCTCATCGCGACGGGCACGCCGGTGGTCATTGTGCTGCTCGCCTCGAAGCCGCTCGTGCTGCCGGCATCCGCATCGAAGGCCGCCGCCGTGATCTGGGCCGCGAACCCGGGAATGCAGGGTGGGCGCGCCCTGGCCGAGATCATCTCGGGCGCGGTCGAGCCGTCGGGGCGCCTGCCGATCTCGTTCGCGCGCCACGTCGGTCAGCAGCCGACCTACTACAACCAGATCCGGGGCCAGCACGGAGACCGCTACGCCGACCTGACCCAGTCACCCGCGTGGGCGTTCGGCGAGGGCCGGTCGTACTCGTCGGTCTCGTATGGCGAGCTGTCGCTCACGTCCGACCGGGTCGGTGTCGACGATACGGTCGTCGCCGAGGTCACGGTCACGAACACGGGTTCTCGGCCTGTGCGCGAGACCGTGCAGGTCTATGTGCGCGACTCGGTGACGAGTGTCAGCTGGGCCGACAAAGAGCTCAAGAGCTACCGCCAGGTCGACATCGCGCCCGGCGAGTCGGTGCGGGTGCGCCTCGAGCTCGCCGTCGCCGAATGCTCGATCGTCGACGCCGTCGGCATCCGCCGGGTGGAGCCGGGGGCGTTCGAGCTGCTCGTGGGGCCGAGCTCGCGCAACGAGGTCCTGCTGAGCGCTCCGTTCACCGTCGCCTGAACCTCCTCGGCGCCGTCTCGCCGTCTCCGGTGCCGTCCCGCCGTCTCCCGCCGTCTCCGTCTCCGGCGCCGTCTCCGTCTCCGGTGCCGTCCCGTCGGCCAGACCCACATCGCCGCACGAGACCCACGTCCTGCACATGGGTTTCGTGCGGCGATGTGGGTTTCGACGACTGAGGGCGTCCTGCACATGGGTCTCGTGCCGCGATGTGGGTTTCGACGAGTGAGTCGAGGCCGCGACCACGGCGCTCAGACGTCCTCGTCGCGGAGTCGCTGAGGACCCGCGCCCTGGCTCCCCAGAGCATCGTCGGGGTTGAGCAGACCGCACGCCTTCATCGACAGGCACCCGCAGCCGATGCATCCGGTCAGCTCTCGTTCGAGGCGCTCGATGCCTTCGCGGCGCTTCTCGAGCTCGCGCTTCCAGCGCCGCGACGCCCGCTGCCAGTCCTCATGACTGGGCGTCTGCGTGAGCGGAACGTCGGCGAACGCATCGTGCACATCGGACAGCGGGATGCCGAGGCGCTTCGCCACCGTGATGAGCGAGACCCGTCGCAGCATGTGGCGGGCGTAGCGGCGCTGATTGCCCGCGGTGCGAGTGGACGCGATGAGGCCGAGGCTCTCGTAGAAGTGCAGGGCCGAGGGGGCGACGCCGGTGCGACGGCTCATCTCGCCGATGGTCAGCGGCTCGTCGGGGCCGTGCGGCGTGCGCTCCGCGTCAGCGTCGGCATTCATCGCGACCTCCTCGATTTGACCTCAAGTGTACTTGAGGTCATACGGTGGCAACCGTGACAGAAACGGAGACCGCCACCTCATGACCTATGTGATCGCGCTGCCATGCGTCGATGTCAAGGACCGTGCGTGCATCGACGAGTGTCCTGTCGACTGCATCTATGAGGGCGAGCGCTCGCTGTACATCCATCCCGACGAATGCGTCGACTGCGGCGCGTGCGAACCCGTCTGCCCCGTCGAGGCGATCTACTACGAAGACGACCTGCCGGAAGAATGGCAGGACTACTACAAGGCCAACGTCGAGTTCTTCGATGAGATGGGATCGCCCGGAGGCGCCGCGAAGCTCGGCGTCATCGAGCGCGACCACCCGATCATCGCAGCCCTTCCGCCACAGGAGGCACCCGCATGACCACCCAGCCGCATCCCGCCGCCCCCGTGCCTTCCGAGGTCGGTGAAGGACTCAAGGCCGCATTCCGTGCGCATCCGGCCGGCGTCGCGATCATCACGGCGATGACCCCTGCGGGGCCGGTCGGCCTCACGGCCTCCAGCGTCGCGTCCGTCGCTGTCGACCCGGCGGCGATCGTGTTCTCGGTGACCAGGGCGACCGGCAGCGCGGGGTCGATCCTCAACGCGGAGTCGTTCGTCGTGCACCTGATCGACGACGAGCATTCGGCCCTGGCGCAGAGCTTCGCGGTGAGCGGCGCCGACCGCTTCACGCCCGATCAGGGCTGGAGCACTCTTCCGACCGGTGAGCCGTATCTCGCCGAGGCGCGCGCCGCGATGCGCGGTCACACGATGTCGACCGTCGCGGTCGGCTCATCGACCGTGGTGGTCGCCGAGATCGACGAAGTGCTGCTCGGGCGGCCGGGTCGACCGCTCGTCTACCTCGACCGCCGGTTCCACTCACTCCCCACCGATCAGAACGACTGAAAGGAACAGCATGTCCGCTGCATACACACTCCCCGAGCTGCCGTACGACTACTCGGCGCTCGCCCCGCACATCTCGGGCAAGATCATGGAGCTGCACCACTCGAAGCACCACCAGGCCTACGTCACCGGCGCCAACACCGCCCTCGAGCAGCTCGGCGCCGCCCGCGAATCGGGCGAGTTCGCGGCCGTGAACAAGCTCGAGAAGGACCTCGCGTTCAACCTCGGCGGCCACATCAACCACTCGGTGTTCTGGGAGAACCTGTCGCCCGACGGCGGCGGCAACCCCGAGGGCGAACTCGAGGCGGCGCTGACCGACGCGTTCGGCTCGATCGACGCGTTCCGTGCGCACTTCACCGCGACCGCGCTCGGCGTGCAGGGCTCGGGCTGGGCTGTTCTCGCGTGGGACAGCGTCGGCGCCCGTCCGGTCATCTTCCAGCTGTTCGACCAGCAGGGCAACGCACCGCTCGGTGTGACGCCGCTGCTGCAGCTCGACGTCTGGGAGCACGCCTATTACCTCGACTACCTCAACGTGCGCGCCGACTACGTGAAGGCGTTCTGGGAGCTCGTGAACTGGTCTGACGTGCAGCGCCGCTTCCAGGCTGTGCAGGAGAAGACCGCAGGGCTCATCGTCGCCCGCTGAGCCCACCGGGGATTCGCCGACCTCCGTACCGGTAGGCCGCACGCGGGCGACCACTTCGCGTCATGATCCGCGACTCGGCGGGTCTCTGTCCTAGAGGCGCACGCGTGCGGCGTGCGCGGAGATGGAGCACGACGTGACGGAGCAGCACTGGTCGGGGGCGGGAACCCTGCGGATCCGTGGACGCTGAAGACAGCACCGCTGTCGTCGGAGTACACGATCCATCGCGATGATGTGAGCGACCCGGCGCTGTTGATCTGCCAGGTCGGCGCGACGAGGCTCACGTACCTCGCGCGCTCGATCGATGATCTGCACGCAGAGCTGCTGAGGCGGGCGGAGTGGGTCCCGCTCGGAGCCGCTGACGAGAAGAAGGAGCCGGCTCCCGGCACCGTCGAGGCGTGGGGAAGGTCGGAGGAGAATCCCGTCGGCGGGTGGTACGGCCAGCGCAAGGGCTACCGCGGGCGTTTCGGGATGTATCTTCCGCCGCTCCTCGAGGCTCTCGGCCTCGTCGAACTCGAGCACAACCCGCGGAACAACCGCGTCAGAGCGCTGCCGGCCGACTGACCGCGCCGCGTCGGGCGGACTTCTCCCTATCGGGCGGAGTATGCGGCAGCATCCGGCCGCCCGACGCCGAGATCACCTCCCGAGGCGAGCCGGGACTCAGGCGAGCCGGGAGTCAGCCGAGCAGCTCGCCCGCGAGCGCCTCGATGCGGCGGCGGATGTCGTCGCGGATCGGACGCACGGCGTCGATGTCCTGCCCGGCCGGGTCGTCGAGCTCCCAGTCCTCGTAGCGCTTTCCGGGGAAGAACGGGCAGGCGTCGCCGCATCCCATCGTGATCACGACATCGGATGCCTGCACTGCCTCGGTCGTGAGCACCTTGGGCTGCTCGGTGGTGATGTCGATGCCGAGCTCGCTCATCGCCTCGACCGCGATCGGGTTGATCTGCTCGGCCGGCATCGAGCCGGCTGAGCGCACCTCGATGCGGTCTCCGGCGACCTCGCGCAGAAAGCCTGCGGCCATCTGCGAGCGACCCGCATTGTGCACGCACACGAAGAGGACGGACGGCTTGGTGGTGGTCGTGGTCATGATGTCTCCAGGGTAAGCGAGCGCGCGGGGGTGAGGGTCGTCGACGGGGTCCTGCCGATCTGCAGCACGGCCGGCGCGGCGCAGCATCCGTCTGCGCCGTCGTCGAAGTCCCCTGATCCGCCGCACGCGCCGGTCTCGGGCAGGGTGAGTTCGTTGCGGGCCGCACCCTCGTGATCGCCGGCGAGGTGGGCCGCGACGCTGCGCACCTGCTCGTAGCCGGTGAGGGCGAGGAAGGTCGGCGCTCGGCCGTACGACTTCGCGCCGACGATGAACAACCCCTGTTCCGGCTGGGCGAGCTGTCGGGCGCCGGTCGCGGCGACGGAGCCGCACGAGTGGATGTTCGGATCGATCTCGGATGCGATGCCGGCGACCGCCTCGAGCGCCGGGTCGAGCTCGATTCTGAGTTCGCGCAGGATGCCGGTGTCCGGCCGGAATCCGGTGAGCGCGAACACCCGTCCGACAGCTGTCATCTCGCGGCCGTCTTCGGCGACGAGCGTCAGGCCCTCCTCGTCCTGCCGGAACTCGGCGACAC
This sequence comes from Microbacterium hydrocarbonoxydans, assembly GCF_904831005.1. Classification (NCBI taxonomy): domain Bacteria; kingdom Bacillati; phylum Actinomycetota; class Actinomycetes; order Micrococcales; family Microbacteriaceae; genus Microbacterium; species Microbacterium hydrocarbonoxydans. The sequence continues at coordinate 239,475 of NZ_LR882982.1, forward strand.
GGAATCCGGTCACCACCTCGACGACGCCGTCATGGATCACCTTCGACACCCGCTGCCCGAGCGCTGCGCGTTCGGGCAGCTGATCTCCTGTGCCGCCTCCGAGAACGTTCGCGGCGCTCCCTCGACGCAGCAGCCAGGTGACGCGGGTTCCCGGCGACCGGCGCGCCAGTTCGCTCAGGCGCAGCACGGCGTGCGTGGCGGAGTGTCCCGCTCCGACGACCACCGCATGCGAGCCCGCCAGCTGAGCCACGTCGCCCGGGATGCGGTAAGAGATCCGATCGGATGCCGCAGCCTCACCGGGTGCGGGGAAGCCATCTGCGCCCGCGGGGTTGGGGAGATCCCAGGTGCCGCTCGCGTCGATGACCGCCCGGGCGAGGATCCGCGACTCGATGCCGTCCGTGTCGAGGGTGTGCACGACGAACGGCTGGTTCCTGCGTCCGGACTCGACGATCTTGTCGCGACCCTGACGGGCGACGCCCGTGACGGCGGTGCCGTACCGGATCCGCCCACCGAGCGCCGCCGCGAGAGGCTCGAGGTAGTCGCTCACCCATTCGGCCCCGGTCGGATACCCCGCCGTCGGTGCGATCCACCCGATCGGATCGAGCAGGCGGCGCGCGGCAGCATCCATCAGCTCGGGCCACGCCGAGAACAACCGCACGTGACCCCATTCGGAGACTGCGGATGCAGGGCCGCGCCCGCGTTCGACGACGACGACGTCTTCACCGCGTTCGACGAGATGCGCCGCCGCTGCGAGACCCTGCGGCCCCGCGCCGATGACGACGATGGGAAGGTCGGACACGACATCTCCTCAGATCGAAAGACTTCAATATGAGAAGCGTCGCCCACGTATCGAAGATTGTCAATACGTGAGAGGATGAACGCATGACGCTTCCCGTGACGATCGAGCAGACCGCGTGCTGCACGCCGCGCGCGGCATCCGCTCTTCCGGTCGCCGAGGCCGAGCGCATCGCGCATGTGTTCAAGGCGCTGGGCGATCCGACGCGCATCCGTCTGCTCTCGCTGATCTCGTCGGCAGAGGGCGGCGAAGCCTGCATCTGCGACCTCACCGATCCGGTCGGTCTGTCGCAGGGCACGGTCTCGCATCACATGAAGCTGCTGGCCGAGGCAGGCCTCGTCACCCGTGAGCAACGCGGCAGGTGGGCCTACTTCTCCCTCGCCGAGGGTGCTCTCGACGCTGCCGGTGACGCACTGCGGGCTGTCTGAGGGGCGCCGCCGGTCAGGTCGGGCAGATCCCACCCCGATAGGCTGAGTGCGTGGCCCTCCTCTCGATCGCCGGTTCGGCGCGCGCTCCGCATGAGCTGCGCTCGGCGACGCCGATGAAGGAATGGATGCGCGTCGTGCTGCACCCGGGCACGAACGGGTGGACCAGCGTCTGGGGTACTCTCTCGCACGGCGAGATCGCGGGCTGCCCGCCGCCACGCGACTAGACCGCGCTCCCGTCGGGGTGCGGTCTTCCGCGCCGTTCACCCCTTCTTCCGCGTGAGGTCTCGTCATGTCCGCTTCCCCTGTCCGTCCCCGTGCCCGCCTGCGCCTCGCACCGCATGAGCTGTGGCGCGGCATCCGCTCCAACGCCCACAGCGACGTGCTCGGCGGTTCCCTTCTGCTCGCCGCCACGGTCGCAGCGCTGATCCTCGCCAACACTCCCGCCGTGGGGTGGTACGAGTCCGTTCGCGACTTCACGTTCGGCATCCCCGAGCTGCACCTCGACCTCAGCGTGGGCGCGTGGGCGGCCGACGGTCTGCTCGCGATCTTCTTCTTCGTCGTCGGTCTCGAGCTGAAGGAGGAATTCGTCACGGGCCGTCTGCGCGATCCGCGCCAGGCCGCGCTGCCGATCGCCGCTGCCGTCGGCGGCGTGGTCGTGCCGGCGATCATCTTCGCGGTGATCAACGCGGGTGACGCCGACGCGCTGCGCGGCTGGGCGATTCCGACCGCCACCGACATCGCCTTCGCGGTCGCGGTGATCGCGGTGGTCGGACGGTTCCTCCCGCCCGCGCTCCGCGTCTTCCTGCTCACGCTCGCGATCATCGACGATCTGATCGCCATCACGATCATCGCGACGTTCTACACCGAGACGATCAGCTTCCCGTGGCTCGCGCTCGCTCTGCTGCCCCTCGCCGGATTCGCGCTGCTGGTGCAGAAGGGCGTGCGGGCATGGTGGATCCTGCTCCCGCTCGCCGTCGCCGTATGGGTCTGCATCCACGCCGCGGGCATCCATGCGACGGTCGCCGGGGTGCTGCTCGGCTTCGTCGTGCCGGTGGTTCCGACCCAGCGCGCGCGCGTGCGGCGGGGGTCGGATGCCGACGGCGAGCCGCTGTACGACGGCCTGGCGCCGCACTTCGCCGACCGGTGGGGCGTCGTGGCGACTCTGTTCGCCGTGCCGGTCTTCGCGTTCTTCGCGGCGGGCGTCACGATCGGCGGTCTCGAAGGCCTCCGCTCGGCGCTGACCGACCCGATCGCGATCGGGATCATCGTCGGCCTCGTGCTGGGCAAGCCGATCGGGATCCTCGCGACCACGTTCCTGCTGAGCCGCGTACCGGCTCTGCGTCTCGACGAGACGTTGCGCTGGCCCGACCTCACGGGCATGGCGTTCCTCGCCGGAATCGGATTCACCGTCTCGCTGCTCGTCGGCGAGCTCGCCTACGGGTCGAGTTCGGTCGCCGACGAGCACGTCAAGATCGGCGTGCTGCTCGGCTCCCTCATCGCAGCGGTGATCGGCGGGCTGATGCTCGCGAGACGCAATGCACGGGCCCGCCGATCCGCGGTCGACGCCTGAGGGCGCGGATCAGGAGCTGCCCACCGTCGACTGCAGCTTCGCCATGACCTGCGTGATCGTGAACGACGCCGATTCTTGGCGGGCGGGGAACTCGACGAGGGTCTGCAGCATGTTCGCGACATAGGCCTGCGCCGGGATGAACAGGAAGATGTGGTCGAGCACCCAGTCCCAGTACGTGTTCGAGGTGATGTCGGCGCGTTCGAACGGATCGGTGCGCAGGTTGAAGAGCTTCGGGAACCGCAGTTCGATGTAGGGCTCCTGCCACACCTGCAGGGTGCCGACGGCGCGCTGCTCGAGAAAGACGAACTTCCAGTTCTCGAAGCGCAGCGCCGTGAGGTCGCCGTCGTCCGAGACGTAGAAGAAGTGTCTGCGAGGGCTGTGCTCGACCACCCCCGTGATGTAGTCGAGCTGATTGTTGCCGTCGAGGTGCACCTTGTACGCGGTGCCGTGCAGGTCGGTGCCCGCCCTCAGCCGGTCGGCGATGTCGGTGTCGCCGGCCGCCGCGAGCAGTGTCACGAACCAATCGTTGTGACTCACGATGCCGTTCAGCGTCGTGCCGGCGGGAACATGCCCGGGCCAGCGCACCATCGCCGGGACCCTGTAGGCGCCCTCCCAGTTCGAGTTCTTCTCGTTGCGGAACGGCGTCATGCCGGCATCCGGCCAGCTGTTCATGTGCGGGCCGTTGTCGGTGGAGTACATGACGATCGTGTTCTCGGCGAGGCCGAGCTCGTCGAGCAGATCGAGCAGGCTGCCGACCACGTCGTCGTGATCGAGCATCGTGTCGTGGTATTCCGACTGCCAGCGTCCCGCCCGCCCCTTGCTCTCCTCCTTGGTGTGGGTGCGGAAGTGCATGTGCGTCGAGTTGAACCACACGAAGAACGGGGTGTCGTCGTCGGCCTGCGCACGGATGAAGTCGGCCGCCGCATCGCGGAACTCCTCGTCGACGGTCTCCATGCGCTTCTTCGTCAACGGGCCGGTGTCTTCGATGCGCTGTGTGCCGTCGTCGTTCGCCCATGAGTGGATGACGCCACGAGGGCGGAATCGCTCGCTGAAGCCCGGGTACTCCTCGTCGGTGGGGTAGTCGGGGTGCTCCGGCTCCTCTTCGGCGTTCAGATGGTAGAGATTCCCGAAGAACTCGTCGAACCCGTGGGCGGTGGGCAGATGCTCGTCGCGATCGCCGAGGTGGTTCTTGCCGAACTGGCCGGTGGCGTAGCCGTGGTGCTTGAGCGCATCGGCGATGGTCGGGTCCTCGGGCTGCAGCCCCAGCCTCGCCCCCGGCATCCCCACCTTGGTCAGGCCCGTGCGATACGGGTTCTGGCCCGTGATGAACGCCGCGCGCCCGGCGGTGCAGCTCTGCTCGCCGTAGTAGTCCGTGAACTTCACACCCTCGTCGGCGATCCGATCGATGTTCGGGGTCCGGTAGCCCATCAGGCCGTCGGTGTACGTGCTCAGATTGGCGATGCCGATGTCATCGCCCCAGATGATGAGGATGTTGGGCTTGTCTGACATTGTCGCTCCTCGGTCGGCGGTGAGGCCGGGCAGGCGCCCGTGCTGCTCAGCCAATCAGGAGCATCGCTGCGTGCGCAGGGGCACCTCACACGGAGCGGGTGAGGCGGAATCCGATGTGCGACATGCCGGTGTCCTCGGCCTGGGGGGAACGCGCGGCCGGGCGGAAGCGCAGGCAGTAGTCGGGGGAGCAGAGGTGTGATCCGCCCTTGAGCACACGGCGAGGGATGCTCGGGAAGCCCTCCTGCGCGCTCGCCGCGGCGAGCAGGTTCGCACGTTTTCCGGGATCCACCGGCTTGTCGGACAGCTTCAGGTGCCGCGGCGTGTAGAAGTCGCTCGTCCACTCCCAGACGTTCGCGATCATGTCGTAGAGGCCGTAGCCGTTGGCCTCGTAAGAGCCGACCGGGGCCGTGCCGCCGACGCCCTGGTTGTCATAGGGGAATCGACCCAGCCAGGAGTTCGCCTGCGCCTCGCCGCCGGGATAGATCTCGTCGCCCCACGCGAACGCGGCGCCGTCGAGGCCGCCGCGGGCGGCGTACTCGTGCTCGGCTTCGGTGGGCAGCCGCATCCCGACCCAGTCGGCGTAGGCGACCGCGTCCTCGAAGGCGATGTGCACCACAGGATGCTGCAGCCGATCGTCGATCGACGAGTCGGGGCCGAACGGATGCCGCCACGAGGCGCCCGCCTGCCAGCGCCACCAGTTGCGCCAGTTGCGCAGGTCGGTCGGGCCGGCGGTCGGCGTGAACACCATGGACCCGGGAACGAGGTCCTTCGGATCCGCATCGGGAAAGGCCGCCGGATCGAGCGGACGCTCGGCCACCGTGACATAGCCCGTCGCATCGACGAACTCGGCGTACTGCGCATTGGTCACCTGGTAGCGGTCGATCTCGAACGCCGCGACCTCGCGCTCGTGCACCGGGCGCTCGTCGGGATAGAAGTCCTCAGAACCCATCCGGAACGTTCCGCCGGGGATCAGGACCATGTCGCGAATGTTCGTCACCCGCGTCAGCGTAGCGTCCGGGGTGTCGCGGGCGTCGGCGAGCTCGCCCGTGACGGGCTACCCGGGCGCGCGCTACCCCCTCCGCGTGCGCTGCTCGCCCTGCACCGGGATCGGGCCGGTGACGCTGAGCGCGTCCTCCCAGCACTGGATCCCCGTCACCTCGGGCAGGCGCTCACGGGTGAAGACGGGGTCGAGCCCCGCTCGTCGCTGGTCGGTGTAGTCGCGCAGCAGCTTGAACGCGATGCCCGACAGCAGCGCGATCGCGACGAGGTTCACGATCGCCATGAGCCCCATGATGCCGTCGGCGGTGTTCCAGATGATGTCTGCCGAGGCGATGGATCCGAGGAAGATGATCGCGACGACGAGCACTCGGTAGGCGGTGAGGATCGAGGGCTTGGTGCTGATGAACTCGATGTTCGATTCGCCGTAGTAGTAGTTGCCGAGGATCGAGCTGAACGCGAGCAGGAAGATGATGATGCTGAGGAGGATGTTCGACCACTCGCCGAGGTTGCCCACGATCGCGTTCTGCGTGAGACCGATGCCGCGGGTCGCATTCGCGAGGTCCGGCGTCGACACCAGGATGATGAACGCCGTGATCGAGCAGACGAGGAAGGTGTCGAAGTACACGCCGAGCGTCTGCACGAGACCCTGCTTCACCGGGTGGGTCACCGCCGCGGTGGCGCCGGCGTTCGGCGCCGAACCGAGCCCCGCCTCGTTCGAGAACATGCCGCGCTTGACGCCGGTCATGATGATGGTGCCGAGTGCCGCGCCGACGACCTCGTTGAATCCGAACGCCTGCGTGTAGATCGAGGCGAACACCTCGGGGAGGCGCTCGAAGTTCATGCCGACGATCACGAGTCCCAGCAGCAGATACCCGAGCGCCATGGCAGGCACGACCGCCTGCGTGACGCTGGCGATGCGGCGGATGCCGCCGAAGACGACGAGCGCGGTCAGCACGGCGAGGACGATGCCCACGACCCAGGGGATCCAGCCCACCTCACCGCCGAAGCTCGACGAGACCGTGGCGCTGATGGTGTTGGCCTGCAGCGAGCTGAAGGCGAACGGGAAGCAGATGATCAGGATGACGGCGAAGAGGATGCCCATCCAGCGCGCTTTGAGGCCGTGCTGCATGTAGTAGGCGGGGCCTCCTCGGAAGCCGTCCTTGTCGCGGACCTTGAACGCCTGACCGAGCGTCGACTCGATGAAGCTCGATGCGCCGCCGATGAACGCCATCGTCCACATCCAGAAGACGGCTCCGGGGCCGCCGATCGCGATGGCGGTGCCGACGCCGGCGATGTTGCCGACGCCCACGCGAGACGCCGCGGAGATCGTGAACGCCTGGAACGCCGAGACCGACTGCGGCTCGCCGTTCTCCTTGCGGGGGGTCCGGTCGGTGAGCGTGCGGAACATCTCGGGGATCAGGCGGAACTGCACCACGCCGGATCGGGCGGTGAAGTAGAGGCCGAGGACCACGAGTATCGGCAGCACCACCCACGTCCAGAGTCCGTCGCCGGCGGAGAGCACGAAGTCGTTGAGCGCGTCCATCGCATCAGTATGGCGGCATGCTGGCGCCCGTGGTGATATTCCGCTTCTAGACCAAGCGCGCGGTCGTGCCGCGCACGTTCAATTCGTAGGGGAGTTCGGCGGGGATGCCCGCGGCGTCGCCGTCGGCGAGCTTCGCCAGCACCGCATCGGCGGCCCGCTCGCCCTGGCCGAGCGGGAACTGGTCCACGGTCGTGAGGCGGAAGAACTCGCCCAGCTCGTGTCCGTCGATGCCGACGATCGAGAGGTCGCCGGGCACGGCGAATCCGAGGTCGCGCGCGGCGAGGATCGCCCCGATCGCCATCTCATCCGAGGCGGCGAAGACCGCGGTGGGCCTCGGGCCGGGGCGGCCGAGCAGCTGCTTCGCCGCGCGGTATCCGCCCTCGACCGTGAAGTCGGCAGGCTCGAGAAAGGCAGGATTCAGCGGGATGCCGGCCTTCGCCAGGGCCTTCTCGAAGCCCAGCCGCCGGTTGGTCGGAATGTGGAAGTCGATGTCGAACTCGGGGTTCGCGCCGATGTGCGCGATCTCGTGGTGACCGAGGCCGATCAGATGCTCGGTCGCGAGCTGGGCGACCGTGACGTCGTCGACCGTGAGGGTGTCGAGCTTCGGATTCGGTCCCCCGATCGCGATCACCGGAAGGCCGAGGTCGAGCAGATACTGCGTCTCGTCCTCGTCGAGCTCGATCGACACCGCGATCACGGCATCCACTCGCTGGCGACGCAGGAACGTGTCGAACACGTGCCTGCGCACATCCTTGTCGGCGGTGATGTTGTAGAGCGTGATGTCGTAGCCCTCGCGCATCAGCGCGGACGAGACCCCCGACAGCACGGTGCTGAAGAACCAGCGGTCGAGGAAGGGAACCACCACGCCGATGTTGCGGGTGCGTCCGGATGCCAGGCTGGACGCCCGCGACGACACCACATACCCGAGCGCCGACGCCGCCTCCTGCACGCGAGCGCGCGCCGATTCCGACACATGGCCTCGTCCGCTCAGTGCGCGCGACACGGTGGCGGTCGAGACGCCGGCGAGCCGGGCGACCTCATCGATGCTCGCCATGGGGGTCCTCTCGAAGGGGGTGTGGAGTGCGAGACCCCGCCTCCGCGGCGACACCCACCGCCGGAGCGGGGGTCTCGAGCAGAAGGCGGGGTCTCGTCAGACTATGTCGCGAGTCAGGCGGTCGTGTACCAGACGGCCGTGTCGACCGGCAGCTCGGTGCCCTCGAACGGCTGGCTGCTGACGATGACGGTCGCGTCGGCCGGAAGCGCGAGGGGCTTCTTGCCGAGGTTCGCGACCACGTGCACCGCACCGCGACGGAACGCGACCGCGTGCTTTCCTGCGTCCTCCCACACCAGCGAGCCGCTGCCGAAGCCGTGCTCACGCCGACCGGCGAGCAGCTGCTTGTAGAGCGACAGCGTCGAGGTCTCGTCCTTCTCCTCGACCTCGCGCGAGTACTCCGCCCAGTCTGCGGGCTGCGGCAGCCACGACGCCCCGGTCTCGTTGAAGCCGAACGCCGGAGCATCCGCCTCCCACGGCAGCGGCACGCGGCATCCGTCGCGACCATAGCGCTCACCGTTCGTGCGGAACCAGGTCGGGTCCTGGCGGAACGCGTCAGGGATCTCCATCGCCTCGGGAAGACCCAGCTCCTCGCCCTGGTACAGGTAGGCGGAGCCGGGCAGGGCCAGCATCACGGTCGTCGCCGCACGTGCGCGTGCGAGGCCGATGACGGTGTCGGGCTTGTTCGGGGTGTTCGGGCCGATGCCCTCGCCCTGGGGGTTGTCGTCGGTCAGCGCCAGACGCGAGGCGTGGCGCACGACGTCGTGGTTCGACAACACCCACGTGCTCGGGGCGCCGACCTCGCCGAAGGCGTCGAGGGATTCGCGGATGACATCGCCGAGAGCCTTCGCGTCCCACTCGGTCATGAGGTAGGGGAAGTTGAAGGTCTGGTGCATCTCGTCAGGGCGCACCCACAGGGCGGTCTGCTTGAGCGTCGGCATCCACGCCTCGCCGCACAGCGCCCGGTCGCCGTCGTACTCGGCGAGCACCTTGTGCCAGTCGCGGTAGATGTCGTGCACACCCTCCTGGCCCCAGTACGGCACGTCGGCCTCGCCGCCGCCCATCGAGTCGGCGTCTGCCGGGGGCGTGTAGTCGGGCAGGCCCTCGGCCTTGATCATGCCGTGCGCCACGTCGACTCGGAAGCCGTCGACGCCGCGGTCGAGCCAGAAGCGCAGGATCGAGCGGAACTCCTCGCGCACCTCTTCGTTGTTCCAGTCGAAGTCGGGCTGCGTCGGGTCGAAGATGTGCAGGTACCACTGGCCCGGCGTGCCGTCGGCCTCGGTGACGCGCTCCCACATGCCGCCGCCGAACACCGACTCCCAGTTGTTGGGGGGCAGCTCGCCGTTCTTGCCCTTGCCGTCGCGGAAGATGTAGCGCGCTCGCTCGGGGCTGCCCGGGGCCGCCTTCAGGGCCTCCTGGAACCAGGCGTGCTGCGCCGACGAGTGGTTGGGAACGAGGTCGACCACCACGCGGATGCCACGGGCATGCGCGGCGTTCAGCATCGTGTCGAAGTCGTCGAGGGTGCCGAAGAGCGGGTCGACGTCGCGGTAGTCGGCGACGTCGTAGCCGGCGTCGCGCTGCGGGCTCGTCATGAAGGGGCTCAGCCAGATCGCGTCGACGCCGAGCTCCTTCAGGGAGTCGAGCCGGCTGGTGATGCCGGGCAGGTCGCCGATGCCGTCGCCCGAGGCGTCGGCGAACGAACGGGGGTAGATCTGGTAGATGACCGCGCTGCGCCACCACTCGGAACCGGGGGCTGCGATCTGCTCAAGCTGTGCCATGGCAACAGATTAGTGCAAACGCTTACATGATTGCCAGAGCGAGCATCGAATCGATTCGGTGCCGTGATGCTCGACGTCGGTCCGTGGCGGCTTGCAGTCCGGGAGTATGCTTCGGGCATCCGAGCACTGGAGGCTGTCATGGTTCCTGAGATCAACTACTGGGCTGTTCTGCTCGCGACCGCCTCGAGCATGATCATCGGCTCGATCTGGTACGCGCCGAAGGTGTTCGGCACCCGCTGGTCGAAACTCGCGAACGTCGACATGGACCGCCCCGGTTCGAGCGCGACGATGGCGATCATCACGACGGTGATCGTGAGCTTCGTGACGGCATGGGTCCTGGCCGGAGCATCCGCGATCGCCTGGCACTTCTATGACGGGTCGTTCTTCTGGGCCGCGGTCGTCACCGGTGTGCTGCTGTGGGCTGGGTTCACGGCCGCCCGGTTCATCACGCACGACGCCTTCGAAGGTCGTCCGACGGCGCTGACCACCATGAACATCGCACACGAGATCGTCACGATCGTGGTCATGGCCGTGATCATCGGGGTCTGGCCGCCCGCGCTCGGCTAGCCCGCCGGGGCATCCTTCGTGAGGTCCTGCGCGAACATCACGAGAATCCCGCTCGGGCCGCGCAGGTAGGTGAGCCGGTAGACGTCCTGGTAGTTCGCGACTCCGCGCAGCGGGTGGTACCCGTGCCGAGCGGCAACGGCCAGCGACTCGTCGATGTCGTCGACGGAGAACGCCACCCGGTGCATCCCGATCTCGTTCGGCAGCGTCGGCTCGGTCTCGATCGCCTCGGGATGGATGTATTCGAACAGCTCGAGCTGGCCGTGGCCGTCGGGTGTCTGCAGCACGGCGATCTTCGCGTGGTTGCCGTCGAGGCCGACGGCGGTGTCGGCCCACTCGCCGCTGACCTCGTCACGGCCGAGCACCGTGAGGCCGAGATCGGTGAAGAAGGCGATCGTCGCCTCGAGGTCGCGCACGGCGATGCCGACGTTCTCCAGTGTGATGGGCATGGCCGCATGCTACTCGCGGGGCACGACACGCCCGATACGACGAAAGACTAGACGTTCGCCACTTCCGCCGAGACTTCCTGGTATGCCAGCATTTTGGACGTGACCTCCTGGTCGCCTGCGGTCGCCGACTGCGGTTCGGATCGAGGGGGAGTTCATGTCGGGTTCATCGCGCCGCTCAGCGCCCTGGATGATCGCCGCCGCATTCATCGCCGCCGCGCTGGTCGCGGGGGCTGCGACCGCGGCATCCGGCGATGCGCCCGCCGACGACCCGACCGCCGCACCGGATCCCACACTGTCGGTCGCTCTGGCCTATGAGTTCCTCGACGCGCGCGTCGACCAGTTCTGCGACGGGGAAGGGCACTGCCTTCCGCGCAGCTACGAGGGCGGCTTCTTCACCGACCTGCCCACCTGGGACTTCACCCCCTCGTTCGTCTACGACGACGCCCTCGTGGTGATCGCATACACGGCGCGCGGGCTTCCCGACGACATCCGCCGGGCCAGGACCATCGGCGACACCCTGCTCTTCGTGCAGGCCAACGACCCGATCGGCGACGGCCGGGTGCGCACGTCGTACGAGCCCCACGGCATCCGCCAGGGGCGGGTCGAGATCACGGGCCCAGGCACGTTCACGGGCAATCAGGCGTGGGCGGGCATGGCACTCGCGCGTCTCTTCCACGCGACCGGCGAATCGAAGTATCTCGACGGAGCCGTGCAGATCGCCGAGTGGATCCAGGCCAACACCGCCGACATGGTGCGAGCGCCGCTCGGCTACACCGGCGGTCAGCTCGAGAACGGCTCGTCGCTGGAATGGAAGTCCACCGAGCACAACAGCGACATCGCCGGCTTCTTCACACAGCTCGCGCAGCTCACCGGTGACTCCGTGTGGGCCGAGCGGGCGGCCGTCGCCTCGGCCTTCGTGGCGGCGATGCAGAGCGCCGACGGACATGTCGACACCGGCACCCTGCTCGACGGCTCGACGGTCAACACTCGACCCATCCCGCTCGACGCTCAGACGTGGAGCTCGCTCGCCACGCGCGACGCCCGCTATGACACCTCGCTGGACTGGACGCTGGCGCACCTGATCGCGACGGACGGGCCGTACCAGGGTGCGTCGATCAGCGACGTCGACGTGTCGAAGGTCTGGTTCGAGGGTTCAGGCCACCTGGCGCTCGCCCTGAAGCTGCGCGACGACGCGGGCGACGCGGACCGTGCCGAGGCGCTGCTCGACAGCATCCGCCTCGGTCAGCGCGATGCGGCGAACGGTGACGGCAAGGGGATTGTCGCGACCTCGACCGACGGCCTCGACTCGGGCTTCGGCGACCTCTACTACGCCAGCCTGCACACCGGCGCGACGGCCTGGTACCTGCTCGCCGCGGCGGGCGACAATCCGTTCCAGCTGCCCGCCGACTGATCGGGCGCGCGCGGCTACGCGTCGGGCGCGGTGCGGGGCCACTAGTGCACCGGATTCGGGTGATTCGGATGCGGAACTGGCCCCGGCTGCGCGCGTGGATGCGGAACTGGCCCCGGCTGCGGGCGCGGATGCGGAACTGGCCGCGGCTGCGCGCGCCTACCGCTTACGCGGCGACGCGGGCGACGGCGGCGATCGCGCTGGTGAAGAAGTCGACTCCGTCGATGCCCGAGCGCATGGCGGCCGAGGTGTCGGGACCGAAGCCCGCCTCGGTCGCGTGCTCGGGGTGCGGCATGAGCCCCACGACGTTGCCCGCCTCGTTGGTGAGCCCGGCGATGTCGCGCAGCGATCCGTTCGGGTTCACGCCCGCGTACCGGAACGCGACGAGGTTCTCGCCCTCGAGACGGTCGAGGGTCTCTTCGTCGGCGATGTATCCGCCGTCGGCGTTCTTGAGCGGGATCGTGATCTCCTGGCCCGTGCGGAACCGGTTGGTCCACGCCGTGTCGGAGTTCTCGACGATGAGCTTCTGGTCGCGACGCACGAAGTGCTGGTGGTCGTTGCGGATCAGCCCGCCGGGCAGCAGGTGCGCCTCGACCAGCATCTGGAAGCCGTTGCAGATGCCGAGGATCGGCATGCCCTTGGCCGCTGCGTCCTTGACCTCGGCCATGATCGGCGAGAGCGCGGCGATCGCACCGGCGCGCAGGTAGTCGCCGTAGCTGAATCCGCCCGGGAGCACGAGGGCATCGACGCCTTCGAGGTCGTGCGAGCCGTGCCAGAGGGCGACGGGCTCAGCGCCGGCGATGCGCACGGCGCGCTGCGCGTCGCGGTCGTCCAGCGAACCGGGGAAGGTGATGACGCCGATGCGCGTGGTCACTCGGCGACCTCGATGCCCACGACGTCTTCGATCACGGAGTTGGAGAGCACCTCATCGGCGATGCGGCGGGCCTCGGCGAGCACCTCATCGGTGACCTCGCCTTCGACGGTGAGCTCGAAGCGCTTGCCGATGCGGACATCGGAGAAGCCCTCGACGCCCAGACGGGAGAATGCGCCGGACACGGCCTTCCCCTGCGGGTCGAGCAGTTCGGGCTTGGGCATGACGTCGACGACGATGGTGGGCATGAACGGCTCCGGAAGTCGCGGGCGGACGGGCACGTCGAGTCTACCGGCTCGGGACCCGCTCGATACGCGGGGTGTCGAGGCTCAGGCGTGGAAGACGGTGTGCAGGTCGCCGATCGCCTCGCGGCCGCCCAGGCCGTCGATCTCGAACAGCACCGAGATGCCGACGACGTGGCTTCCCAGGCGCTCGACCAGCTCGCGGCCGGCGGCGAGCGTGCCACCCGTGGCGAGCACGTCGTCGATCAGCAGCACGCGCGACCCGGCGGGCAGGTCGTCGTGCATCTCGATCGTCGCGGTGCCGTATTCGAGGGCGTAGTCGACGGATGCCGCGGGGCGGGGCAGCTTGCCGGCCTTGCGGATCGGGATGAGGCCGACGCCCGCGGCGATCGCGGCCGCCCCGGCGAGGATGAAGCCGCGCGCCTCGATGCCCGCCACCACGTCGAACTGGCCGGCGAACGGGGCGATGATCGCGTCGGTCGTGGCCTGCAGTGCCTCGGCATCCGCGAGCAGAGGGGTGATGTCGCGGAAGATGATCCCCGCCTCGGGATAGTCCGGGATGCTGCGGATCAGCGATTCGGCGCGGACGAGGGCAGGGGAGAGTTCGGTGTCGGGCACCGCACAAGGGTACGCCGCGTTGCGGTCGCCGGACGATTCGCGGAGCACCGGACGATTACCGGAGTATTCGGTGCGCATCCTCCGCGATCCGTCTCATGATCCGCGAAGCGTCGCCCAGCATGGGGCTTGACATTCGTGGGAGCGCTCCCATAGAGTCGCTGCACAGTGCGTGGGAGCGCTCCCATGGAGACCACCGCACACACCCCGAGCACCATCTGCACCACCACCGCACGACCCACCACAAAGGAGTGAACCGTGAACACACGCGCCCGCAAGCGGATCCTGACGACAGCAGCCGTCGCATCCGTCTCCGCCCTGGCCCTCGCCGGCTGTGCCGCCGGTGGCGGCGACGCCGAAGCCGGAGACGAGAAGGTCACCCTGACCGTCACCACCTTCGGCACCTTCGGATACGACGACCTCTACGACGAGTACGAGAAGGCGAACCCGAACGTCACGATCGAGGCGACCAACATCGACACCGGCGGCAACGCCCGCACCGACGCGTTCACCAAGATCGCGGCCGGCTCCGGCCTCAGCGACGTCGTGGCGATCGAAGAGGGATGGCTCGGCGCCATCATGGACGTCTCCGACACCTTCGTCGACCTGCGCGACTACGGCATCGAAGACCGCAAGTCCGACTGGGTCGACTGGAAGTACGGACAGGCGACGGATGCCGAGGGCCGCGTGATCGGCTACGGCACCGACATCGGTCCGAGCGGCATCTGCTACAACGGCGCAGCCTTCGAGGCCGCCGGCCTGCCGAGCGACCGCGAGTCCGTCGCCGAGCTGCTCAACGGCGACTGGGAGAACTACTTCGCCGTCGGCGCCGACTACACGGCGAAGACCGGCAAGGCCTGGTACGACCACTCCGGCTTCGTCTGGAACGCCATGGTCAACCAGCTCGACGAGGGCTACTACACCACTGACGGCGAGCTGAACGTCGAGGACAACGCCGAACTCAAGGAGCGCTTCGAACTGCTCGGAGCGGCCACCGAGGGCGGCCAGTCCGCGGCACAGACCGCGTGGGACTGGAACGGCGGCAAGTCGTTCGTCGACGGCACCTTCGCCACGTTCGTCTGCCCGGGCTGGATGCTGGGTGTCGTGCAGGGTCAGGTCGAGGCCGGCGGCGGCGACGCCTCCACCGGATGGGACTTCGCCGACGTGTTCCCCGGCGGCGCGGCCAACTGGGGTGGGGCGTTCCTGTCGATCCCCGAGAGCTCGCAGCACAAGGAAGAGGCGGCGAAGCTGGCCGACTGGCTGACGCAGCCCGAGCAGCAGGTCGAGCAGTCCGCCGCGGCGGGCAACTTCCCGTCGACGATCGGCGCTCAGGAGACGCTCGCCTCGGAGGCCACTCCGAACGAGTTCTTCAACGACGCACCCACCGGCGCGATCCTCGCGGAGCGTGCGAAGGGCGTCGTCGCCCAGTTCAAGGGCGCCGATGACTCGGTGATCCAGGAGAACGTCTTCGGTCCGGCCCTCAGCGGCCTGGACCGCGGCGAGACCGACACCCAGGGCGCCTGGGATGCCGCGGTCGAGCTCCTGAACGAGCTGGTCGACTGACCCAGCCACCGCATCCGTTCCGGTCGCAGTTCGTGCCGCGCCGCCCCCTGCTGGAGCGACACGGACTGCGACCGGAGCACCTCGGAAGCCCGGACCAGGACCAAGGAAGAGTCATGACCCTCACGCACGAGCGCTCGGAGACGGCATCCACGTCGTCGCACGATGCGAAGAGCCCGAAGACGGATGCCGCGGGCCGGCGTCCCTGGCGGCACCGGTTGTCGCGGTTCGACCAGAACGCCTCTCCGTACTTCTACATCTCGCCGTTCTTCCTGCTCTTCGGACTGGTCGGACTCTTCCCGCTGCTCTACACGGTGTGGGTGGCCGTGCACGAGTGGGACCTGCTCAAGGGGCAGGGCGAGTTCATCGGCGCCGGCAACTTCGTCGAGATCCTCGGCGACCCGATGTTCTGGAACTCGATCTTCAACACCCTGAGCATCTTCCTGCTCTCGGCCATCCCGCAGCTCGCGGTGGCCCTGGTGATCGCCTACCTCCTCGACCGCGGCCTGCGAGCCCCGACGTTCTGGCGCATGAGCGTGCTCATCCCGTTCGTGGTCACGCCGGTGGCCGTCGCCATCATCTTCTCGAGCATCTTCAATGAGGCCGACGGCCTCGCCAACAACCTGCTCAACCTGATCGGCATCGCCGACCAGGAGTGGAAGCACGACACAGCCCTGTCGCACATCGCGATCGCCGTGATGGTGAACTTCCGCTGGACCGGCTACAACGCGCTCATCCTCCTCGCCGCGATGCAGGCCGTGCCGCGCGACCTCTACGAGTCCGCTGCCCTCGACGGCGCGGGCGCCGCGCGCCGGTTCTTCTCGATCACGATCCCCACGATCCGCCCGACCCTGATCTTCGTGATCATCACCGCGACGATCGGCGGTCTGCAGATCTTCGCGGAGCCGCGTCTGTTCGACGTCTCGACCGCGGGCGGCATCGGCGGCAGCGACCGGCAGTTCCAGACGACCGTGCTGTTCCTGTGGGAGCTCGCCTTCTTCCGACGAGACCTCGGCGAAGCATCCGCCGTGGCGATCCTGCTGTTCCTGCTGATCGTCGGCATCGGAGTGATCAACTTCCTGATCTCCCGACGGATCTCGACCGGGGATGCTCCCAAGAATCGCGCCGCACGCAGACGAGCCCGCACGGCCGGTGCCCGCACGGCCGGTGACCCGGTCGCGACGGCCGCCGCCGGAACGACGATCGCCACCACGACCGAGGAGAATGCGCGATGACCGCCACCCAGGCGCTGAGCGTCCCCGAGAAGATCCGTCGGCGCCGAGGCGCCGTCGGCAATGCCGGAATCGGCAGCCGTCCCGGCTTCCTGACCTACGGTCTGCTCGCCGCGTTCATCATCGGCAGCGTCTACCCGCTGTGGTGGTCGGTCGTCGTGGCGAGCGGCACCAACGCCACCCGCGGCGAGACCCTGCCGCTGATCCCCGGCGGCAACTTCTTCGCGAACGCCGCGAAGGTGTTCGACGCGATCCCGTTCTGGCTCGCGCTGGGCAACTCGTTCCTCATCTCGGCGATCATCACTGTCTCGGTCGTCACGTTCTCGACCCTCGCCGGCTACGCCTTCGCCAAGCTGCGCTTCAAGGGCCGCGACGGCCTGATGATCTTCGTGATCGCGACCATGGCGATCCCGACGCAGCTCGGCATCATCCCGTTGTTCATGCTGATGCGCGAGCTCGGCTGGACGGGGTCGATCGGCGCGGTCATCGTGCCGACCCTGGTCACCGCGTTCGGCGTCTTCTTCATGCGTCAGTATCTGGTCGACGTGATCCCCGACGAGCTGATCGAGGCGGCGCGGATGGACGGCGCGAACCAGTTCCGCACCTTCCTGACCGTCGGCATCCCTGCCGCTCGACCGGCCATGGCGATCCTCGGACTCTTCACCTTCATGACGGCGTGGACCGACTACCTATGGCCGCTGATCGTGCTCTCCCCGCAGAACCCGACGCTGCAGACGGCGCTCAGCCAGCTGCAGTCCGGCTACTACATCGACTACTCCATCGTGCTCGCCGGTGCCGTGCTCGCGACCCTTCCGCTGCTCGTCCTGTTCGTCGTGGCGGGCCGGCAGCTGGTCAGTGGCATCATGGCCGGCGCGGTGAAAGGATGACCCCTATGACCCGCGCCTTCCCCGAGAACTTCCTGTTCGGCGCCGCGACAGCGGCGTACCAGATCGAAGGGGCGGCTTTCGAAGACGGGCGCACCGCGTCGATCTGGGACGCCTTCAGCCGCGAGCCGGGTGCCGTCATCGGCGGCGACAACGGCGACGTGGCGTGCGATCACTATCACCGCTACCCGCAGGACGTCGCGCTCATGAAGGAGCTCGGTCTGCAGACGTACCGCTTCTCGACCTCATGGTCGCGCGTGCGGCCCGACGGCGGCGCGGTCAATGCGAAGGGCGTCGACTTCTACGAGCGCCTGGTCGACGAGCTGCTCGCGAACGACATCCTGCCCTGGCTCACGCTCTATCACTGGGACATGCCGCAGGCGCTGCAGGGGACGGGCGGGTGGACCAACCGCGACACCGTCGGCCGCTTCCTCGAGTACGCGGGCACGATGCACGATGCCCTGGGTGATCGCGTCAACGTGTGGACGACGCTGAACGAGCCCTGGTGCTCGTCGTTCCTCTCCTACACGGGCGGCGAGCATGCGCCCGGCCACACCAGCGTCGCCGAGGGGCTGCTCTCGGCGCACCACCTGCTGCTCGCGCACGGCGAGACGGTGCGTGAGCTGCGCGGTCGTGATGCCGACCTCAACCTCGGCATCACGCTGAACCACACGGTCGCAGACCCCGCCGACCCGACCAACCCGGCCGACATCGATGCCGCGCGACGCATCGACGGCCAGTTCAACCGCTGGTTCCTCGACCCGATCTACCGCGGCGTGTACCCCGACGACATCATCAGGGACATCAGAGCGGTGGATGCCGACGCGGTGGCGCGCTTCACGGAGGCGGTGCACGACGGCGACCTCGACGTGATCTCGCAGCGCATCGACACGCAGGGCGTCAACTACTATCACGGCGACTTCATCTCAGGCACGGCTCCGAGCGCGGACCGCACCCCGGTCAGCGGCGGTCCTGCCACGGACCGGCCCGGTCGTAGCCCCTACCCGTCGAGCGACGGCATCCACTCGGTCGAGCGCGGGCTGCCGCGCACCGCGCAGAACTGGGAGGTGCAGCCCGAGGGGCTCACCCGCCTGCTGCAGCGCGTGTGGACCGAGTACGCCGAGCCCGCGGGGACCGTGCTCTACATGACCGAGAACGGCGCGGCCTACGACGACGTCGCGGTCGTCGAAGACGGCGAGACGCGTGTGCATGACGCCGACCGCACCGAGTTCCTGCGACTGCACCTCGCCGCCGTGCTCGACGCGGCGGATGCCGGGGTCGACGTGCGCGGCTACTTCTACTGGTCGATGTTCGACAACTTCGAATGGGCCTGGGGCTACGACAAGCGCTTCGGGATCGTGCGCGTCGACTACGACACCCAGGAGCGGTCTCTCAAGGACTCCGGCCGGGAGTACGCTCGCATCATCGCCGCTCGCTCGCTCTGACGCCGGGCGGCGGCACCAGGGAGCATCCGGCTTCGCGGCCGGACGGAGGGAGAGCTGTGTCGTCACGAGCGACCATCGAAGAGGTGGCATCGGCCGCCGGCGTCTCACGATCGACCGTCTCGCGTGTGGTGAACGGCTCGACGGCGGTGAGTCCCGAGGCGCTCGTGGCCGTGCAGCGCGCGATCGAGGACCTCAGCTATGTGCCGAACCGTGCGGCTCGCTCGCTCGCGTCGAAGCAGACGCACGCGATCGCGCTGATCGTTCCTGAAGACACCACGCGCTTCTTCGGAGACCCCTTCTTCGCCGAGATCGTCGCCGGGATCACCGGAGCGCTCCGGCGCTCCGACTACCTGCTGAACCTGCTCATCGCCAGTGACGACCCCGGCGACAAGATGACGAGCTTCGTGCGCAACGGCGGCGTCGACGGGGCGCTCATCGTGTCGCACCACACCAGCGACGCGTTCATCGATCGGGTGGCAGACGCGGTGCCGGTCGTCTGGGGTGGCCGCCCGACCCGGTTCCGTGACGGCGACTACGTCGTCGATGTCGACAACGTCGCGGGCGCGCGCACAGCGACGACCCATCTGATCGAGCGAGGGCGTCGGCGCATTGCGACGATCGGCGGCCCCGTGACGATGGTCTCGTCCGTCGACCGCGTGCAGGGCTTCCGCAGCGCCCTGGCGGACGCCGGGCTCACACCCTTCGCCGAAGAGGCGGGCGACTACAGCGAAGAGAGCGGGGCGGATGCCGCGCGGCGCATCCTCGCGACCGGGCGTCCTGACGCGATCTTCGTGGCGAGCGATCTCATGGCTCGCGGCGCGCTCACGGCTCTGCGAAGCGCCGGCATCCGGGTGCCCGAAGACATCGCCATCGTCGGTTTCGACGACTCGTCCGTCGCTGTGAGCACGGATCCGCAGCTCACCACGATGCGACAGCCGATGTACGCGCAGGGCGAGGCGATGGCGGGTGTGCTGCTCTCGCGTCTTGCCGGTCGAGACCCCGCGCACCAGACGATCCTGCCGACCGAGCTCGTGGTGCGCGCATCGGCATAGGCTGTAGTCGAGCGCGGATGCGGACCCCACGCCCCTCGAAGAAGTCCGCACCCGTCGATGCCCGGTCACCCGAAACCGGAGTGAATGTCGTCAGGTGTTCTCAGCCCCCGCTTAGCCTGAACGGTCATTCAAGGACTAATATATAGGCTTGGCTTCGATTTTCGAAGTCGTCCGATTTCTGGGGAAGAGGACGCAGTGGCACGATCTGACGATCGCAACCAGCAGGTGCGCGAGCGAGCACGAGAGAACATTCTGCTCTCGGCCACCGAGGTCTTCGGTGAGAAGGGTGTCGCAGGCGCCAGCATCGCAGAGATCACGAGACGCGCCGGTGTCGCCCAGGGGCTCGCCAACTACCACTTCGGTGCCAAGGACCAGCTCGTCGGTGCGGTGATCGACCGATGGTTCGAAGCACTGTTCGACATCCCCACACGAGCGGGTTCGCCCGATGACATGCTCGCCGGCATCATCGACGGGGTGCTCAGGGCCACCGGGTTCGCTCTGCCACTGCAACGCGCCGTGCTGGCCATGCAGCAGCAACCCGACACCCATCGGATCTTCGCCGAGTCCGAGCAGCGGTTCGACGAGCAGGCGACGGCCTCGGAGGAGATCGTGCGCGGCATCTTCCGCGCGCGCGGCGCCGACGACCCCGCGCTCGAGGAGATCATGCTGCGCAGCAACCTCGAGGGCATCGTGATCAAGTACGCCGTCTACGGCGACTCGTTCCCTCTCGAAGATGCGCGACGGTGGATGTACCGTCTCTACGACCTCCGTGAGCCCGAGGAGCCGCTGCCGCTGGATCTTCCGCCGCGTGACGCCGACCTCAGGCTGCGAGCGATCCGCGCGGTACGCCCCTCCCACTGAGGCGTCACGCCGGGCCCGCGGTCACCCGAGCTGCATCCGCGCGAACGCACCGAGCACGACGCGCTCGGACTGCACCAGGTAGCGTTCGAGCTCGGTCGCGCCGGCCTGCGCGCCGCGCGTGAGGAAGGTGTCGAGAACGGCACGGTTCTTGCGCACGAACGGCTCGTGGAGCGACCGAGGGTCGTCGATCTTCAGGAACGCGAGTCTCAGCTCCGCGGCGAGGTCGCGATAGGTGCGCGCCAGGCGGGGGCTGTCGGCGAGCGACACCAGGGCGACGTGGAACGCCATGTTGGCGCTGCCGACCGCACGCCAGGTCTCGGTGTCGTCGAGGACTGCATCCGCGGCCGCAGCCTCTGCGGCGAGCACCGCCTCCTGCATCTGCTGGACCGCGGGGTGCTCGGGCTCGGAGTGCAGCAGCGCGGTGCACTCGATGATGCGTCGGGCGCGATAGATGTCGATGACGTCGGCGATCGACGGCGAGGCGACGGAGACTCCTCGGTGCGGCACGTGCTCGAGCAGACCCTGTTCGGAGAGGGTGCGGAACGCTTCGCGCAGCGTGTTGCGAGCGACGCCGAAGTGCTCGGCGATGGCCGATTCCGACAGTCGCGAACCGGGCGCGAAGGCTCCGTCGATGATCTGCTGTCGGAGCGCATCGGCGAGCATGCCCTGCTGGTTCATGCCTTCATCGTAGGCGCGGCCGGGGAGGGGTCGTTCGACCATCCGCATCCGACATCACGCGAATGCAACCCTTCCGTAGCACAGCGGAAACAAAGTTGTTGAACAATATTGCTCAATCCGTTCTACACTGGGTGACACTCGACACCCACCAACGACGATGGGAAATCCCCCGCAATGTCTGAGAACACCGCAGCCCCGCTCTCCGCCGAAGACGGAGTGCGCCTGTCCGCCGCCAAGAGGCGTGCGGGCCGCAGCGCCGTGATCGGTGCGATCTTCCTGATGGCCACCAGCGCCATCGGCCCCGGTTTCATCACGCAGACCGCCACCTTCACCGCGACGATGGGGGCGGCGTTCGCGTTCGCGATCCTCATCTCGATCGTCGTCGACATCGCCGTGCAGCTGAATGTGTGGCGCATGATCACCTCCTCCGGCATGCGCGCCGGGGAACTCGCCAACAGAGCCATCCCCTTCTCGGGGCATGTGATCGCCGTGCTCGTCGTCATCGGAGGCCTCGCGTTCAACATCGGCAACATCGCGGGTGGCGGCCTGGGCATGAACGCGCTGCTCGGCATCGACCCCAAGCTCGGCGGAGCGCTGACCGCCGCCCTCGCGATCATCATCTTCCTGATCAAGAAGGCCGGTCCGGTGATGGACATCGTGCTCGTCGTGCTCGGTGTCGGCATGATCGTGATGACCGTGATCGTCGCGGTGATCGCCCAGCCGCCCATCGGCGAGGCGCTGCGCCAGACGTTCGCGCCGGACGAGCTCAACTTCGCCACGATCACGACGATCGTCGGCGGAACGGTCGGCGGATACATCACCTACTCGGGTGCCCACCGCTACCTCGACTCGGGTCACACCGGTCCCGAGCAGGCGGGTCCGGTGATGCGTGCCGCCGCGAACGGCATCCTCGTCACCGGCATCATGCGCTACGTGCTGTTCCTCGCGATCCTCGGCGTGGTCGCCTCGGGCGTCTCGCTCGACCTGTCGAGCCAGGCTGCGAACCCGGCCGGACAGGCCTTCGGCGCCGTGCTCGGCGATGCCGGGCTGCGCCTCTTCGGTGCGATCTTCTGGGCTGCCGCGATCAGCTCGGTCATCGGCGCGGCGTACACGTCGGCGACCTTCCTCTCGACCTTCACGAAGAAGCTCCGGGGCGGCTGGGCGCTGCAGCTGGCGACGGTCGCCTTCATCGTCGTGTCGCTGATCGTCTACCTGTCGATCGGCACGGCGCCGGCCGCGATCCTCGTGTTCGTCGGCGGCTTCAACGGACTCATCCTCCCCATCGGCCTCACGGTCTTCATGTACATCGGCTGGTTCCGCCGTGACCTGCTCGGCTCGAAGAAGTACCCGATGTGGCTGCTCATCGCCGGTACGCTCGTGACGCTGCTGACCTGGTACATGGGGATCGTCTCGGTCGGCCCCATCTTCGCCTTCCTCGGAATCGGAGCGTGACCCCATGACGACGATCGACCTCAACTCCGACCTCGGCGAGAACGTCCCGGACCGCGTGGTCAGCGACGACGAGAGCATGCTGCGCCTGGTGACGAGCGCGAACGTGGCGTGCGGCTTCCACGCCGGCAGCCCCGAAGGCATCCGTTCGACGCTGGCGAGCGCCGTCGCCGGAGGAGTCGTGATCGGCGCGCACCCCGGCTACCGCGACTACGAGAACTTCGGCCGCACCAAGGTCGAGATCGACTCGGCCACGCTGCAGGCGCACGTCGAGTACCAGCTCGGAGCCCTGATCGGGCTTGCCGCAGCGGTCGGCGGCACGGTCGCCTACGTCAAGCCGCACGGAGCGCTGTACAACACCATCGCGCGTGACGAGCGGCAGTCGAAGGATGTGGTGGCGGCGATCCGCGCGATCGATCCGAGTCTCGTGCTTCTGGGCCTGGCCGGCGGCGTCGTGCTCGACGTCGCCGAGCGCGCGGGCCTGCAGATCGCGGCCGAGGCCTTCGCCGATCGGGCGTATCACCCCGACGGCCAGCTCGTCTCGCGTACCGAGCCCGGTTCTGTGCTGCACGATCCCGCTCTGGTCGCCCAGCGCATGGTGCGCCTCGCCGGCGAAGGAGTGATCAGGGCGATCGACGGCACCGACGTGCCCGTCAGCGCGCAGTCGATCTGCGTGCACGGCGACAGTCCCGGCTCGGTGGCGATGGCGGCAGAGACCAAGCGGATGCTGCAGGACGCCGGCATCACGATCGCGCCGTTCGCGGGAGTCTGACATGGCGGTTCTCGCCACTGCCGACCAGCTCGCCGACGCGCGTGCGGCGCGTGCCGCCATCCGTGCGGGGCACGCCGAGCCGACCAGCGGCGTCGCCGCCGGGCTGACGCAGGCGAACCTCATCTCGGTGCCGGCGGACTGGGCGTTCGAGACCCTGCTCTTCGCGCAGCGCAACCCCAAGCCGTGCCCCGTGCTCGAGGTGATCGAACGGGGCGAGGTCGAGTCGCGTCTGGCGCCGGGCAGCGACATCCGCACCGACATCGGCCGGTATCGCATCTGGCGCGACGGTGAACTGGTCGACGAGGTCGCCGACGCCACCGCGGCATGGGCGGAGCACTCCGACCTCGTCTCGTTCCTCATCGGGTGCAGCTTCACGTTCGAGTCCGGACTCGTGCAGGCGGGCATCCCGATCCGTCACCAGGAGCTCGGTCGCAACGTGCCGATGTACCGCACCGCGGTGCCGTGCACCCCGGCCGGGCGCCTCGGCGGCGAGATGGTCGTGTCGATGCGGCCTGTTCCGGCGGATCGAGTCGCGGATGCCGTGCAGATCTCCGGCCGGACCCCAGCCGTGCACGGCGCTCCGGTGCACATCGGGGATCCCGCATCGCTCGGCATCGTCGACCTGGCCCGCCCCGATTTCGGCGATGCCCCCGAGGTTCGGGAGGGTGAGATCCCGGTTTTCTGGGCGTGCGGCGTCACCCCGCAGGCTGCCATCATGGCCTCGAAGCCGCCTTTCGCCATCACCCACGCGCCCGGCTACATGTTCATCACCGACGTGCCCGATGCGGAGTACCTCGTCTGATGCGCATCCTCACGGCATCCGACCGCGCGCTTCTCGTCGAAGCGTCCGACCTCGACGAGGCGATGCGACTGAACCTCGCGTGGGAAGGCATGCATGGCGTGGTCGAGCGCATCCCCGGCGCGCGCACCGTGCTCGTGAGGTTCGATCCGCTCGTCGTCTCGGCGGGGGATCTCGCCCGCGCGCTGGCGGCGACCGAGGTCGACGGCGCCCATCTGCCGGCCACCGGTGAGGTCACGGTGCCTGTGCAGTACGACGGGGAAGACCTCGCCGAGGCGGCATCCCTGCTGGGCGTGTCTGCGGCGGAGCTCGTGAACCGCCACCTCGCGGCCGACTGGAAGGTCGCCTTCTCGGGCTTCGCCCCGGGCTTCGGATACGTGGTGAGCAGCGACCCGCTGTTCGACGTGCCCCGCCGCTCGTCGCCCCGCACGCGTGTGCCGGCCGGGTCCGTGGCCCTCGCCGGACAGTTCACCGGCGTGTATCCGCGTGAGAGTCCGGGCGGATGGCAGCTCATCGGACACACGGATGCCGCGATGTGGGACATCGACCGCGACCCTCCCGCGCTGCTGTCGCCCGGCACGACAGTGCGGTTCGCGCAGGGGCGGGCGCAGGTGGTGATGTCGGAGAACGCAGACGAACGCGCCGACGCGCGGCGAGTCACCGAGCGACACGCCGCTGCACGCGCGAAGGACCTGGGTTATCCGACATCCGGTGCGGTCGAGGTCGTGCGGGCATCGATGCAGCTGCTGGTGCAGGATGCCGGACGACCCGGGTTCGCGGCACTCGGCGTCTCGGCGTCCGGTGTCGCCGATCGCCGCGCCATGCGCGAGGCGAACCGCGCAGTGGGCAACGCCTCCGCAACTGCGGTGCTCGAGAGCGTCGGCGGCGCCGTGCTGCGCTTCCGGGGCGCCGGGGTCGCCGCTGTCACGGGAGCCGTCGGCGCGCTCGACCTGATCGATGCCACCGGTGTGCCGCGTCGCATCGCCCATGGCGCGCCCTTCGCCACCGTCGAGGGCGACGAGCTGACGCTCGCGCATCCGACCAGCGGGCTGCGCTACGTCATCGCGGTCCGTGGCGGAGTGGCCGTCGAACCGGCGCTCGACAGCCGGGCGAGCGACACCCTCGCCGGACTTGGGCCCGATCCGCTGGCGGCGGGCGATGTGCTCGGTGTCGGCGACTGCGCACGGCACCCCGTCGAGCCGGATGTCACACCGCGAGCGCTTCCGGCATCCGGTGACCTCGTCGACCTCGAGATCACCCTCGGCCCTCGTGACGACTGGTTCACCCCCGCAGCGCTCGCGACGCTCACCGGCCAGGACTGGACCGTGACCCCGCGATCCGACAGGGTCGGCATCCGGCTCGAAGGCGACGCGCCCCTCCAGCGATCCGTCAGCGGCGAGCTGCCCAGCGAAGGGGCGGTCACGGGGGCGATCCAGGTTCCGCCCGACGGTCAGCCCGTGCTGTTCCTCCCCGATCACCCGCTCACGGGCGGATATCCGATCATCGGCGCGCTCACCGACCGCAGCCTCGATCTGGCCGGGCAGCTGCCGCCCGGCGTGCGCATCCGTTTCATCGTCAAGGAGACCTCATGACCAAGGTGCTGATCGCGAATCGCGGAGAGATCGCCGTGCGCGTCATCCGCGCGTGCGCCGAAGCCGGGTACACCTCGATCGCGGTGTACGCCGATCAGGATGCCGATGCGCTGCACGTGCGGCTCGCCGACGAGGCCCTGGGTCTGGGGGGAGACACCGCTGCGACGACGTATCTCTCGATCGAGGCGCTGGTGGGCGCGGCTCGCACGAGCGGCGCGGATGCTGTGCACCCGGGGTACGGCTTCCTCTCGGAGAGCGCCGAGTTCGCGCGCGCTGTGGAAGGTGCGGGGCTCATCTGGATCGGCCCGTCGCCCGAGAGCATCGACGCGCTCGGCGACAAGATGACCGCGCGCCGGATCGCGCAGCGCGTCGGGGCGCCCCTGGCCGCCGGCACCGACCAGCCTCTCGCCGGCCCCGAAGAGGCCGTGGCCTTCGCCGAGGAGCACGGGCTTCCGATCGCGATCAAGGCGGCGTTCGGCGGAGGCGGCCGAGGTCTGAAGGTGGTGCGTGAGCTGTCGGAGGTCGCGGATGCCTTCGAGGCGGCGACGCGCGAGGCCATCGCCGCCTTCGGGCGAGGCGAGTGCTTCGTCGAGCGGTTCCTCGAGAGCCCTCGCCACATCGAGGTGCAGGTGCTCGGTGACGGACAGGGCGGCGTCGTGGTCGTCGGTGATCGCGACTGCTCGATGCAGCGCCGCAACCAGAAGCTCATCGAAGAGGCGCCCGCGCCGGGGCTGACGAGCGATCAGCGTGCGCGGTTCCACGACGCGGCCAGGGCGATCTGTGCCGAGGTGCGGTACCGCGGGGCAGGAACCGTGGAGTTCCTGCTCGCGGCCGACGGCACGATCTCGTTCCTCGAGGTGAACACCAGACTTCAGGTCGAGCATCCGGTCACCGAGGAGGTCACGGGCACTGATCTCGTGCGTGAGCAGTTCCGCATCGCGTTCGGCGAGGGGATATCGTTCACCGAGACCCCGGCGCCGACCGGGCACGCCTTCGAGTTCCGGATCAACGCCGAAGATCCGGGCCGCGGTTTCCTGCCCAGCCCCGGTCGTGTCGAGTCGCTGAGGATCCCCGGCGGACCCGGCGTGCGCTGGGACAGCGGCATCGAGGCGGGCGACGTCGTGCAGCCGGCCTTCGACTCGATGATCGCGAAGCTCGTCGTGCATGCCGACAGCCGCGACGCGGCAATCGTACGAGCGCGTCGAGCGCTGCGCGAACTCGTCGTCGAGGGGCCGGCCACAGTCATCCCGTTCGATCTGCTCGCGCTCGACGACGCGGCGTTCGCCACCGAGACCTTCGCGGTGCACACGCAGTGGATCGAGAGCACGCTGCTGCCTCGCCTCGAGCCGCAGCTGCGACCGGCTCCGGCATCGGATGCGGCACTCCAGCGCTTCCCCGTCGAGATCGACGGACGCCGCGTCGTGCTCGGACTCCCGATCGCCCTGCTCGCGGGACTCGGCGGACTCGCGGATGCCGGAGGCACGGTGCCCGCATCCGATCCGACCGAACTGCGTGCTCCGGCACCGGGCACACTCGTGCGCTGGCTCGCAGACGACGGGGCGAGCGTCGCAGAAGGCGATCCGGTCGCGGTGCTCGATGCGATGAAGATGGAGACGACGGTCACAGCTCACCGGGCCGGCACGCTCTCGCACCGGGCGGAGCTCTCTGCGGCGGTCGCGCCCGAGGCGGTGCTCGCCGTCATCGCCTGAGGTGGGATCGGCCCGCTGAACGCAGAGATCCCGGATGCCGCGGCGGCAGCATCCGGGATCGTCGCGTCCGCGATCAGAGCGTGTCTACGCGGGGTCTCCGCCCAGCGGTCCCACGGCCTCGAGAGGGCGAGGGTCGTCGGCGCCGGTCCTGCGCGCACGGGCGATGAGGTTGCCCACGTGGTAGATCAGGAGAGCCGCGACCGTGCCGAGCACGATGCCGCCGAACGAGAAGTCGCCCAGCTGCATAGAGAAGCCGGCGATGCCGATCACGAGCGAGACGGCTGCGGTGTACTGGTTGACCGGGCGGGAGAAGTCGACCTTGCTGTCGACCCAGATCTTGATGCCGATGATGCCGATCAGGCCGTACAGCGCGGTGGTCGCGCCGCCGAGCACGCCCGCAGGGATCGAGTTGAAGACCTCGCCGACCTTGGGTGAGAAAGCGAGCAGGATCGCGAAGAGACCGGCGACCCAGTACACGGCGGTCGAGTAGACGCGGGTCGCCGCCATGACGCCGATGTTCTCGCCGTACGTCGTCGTGCCCGATCCGCCGAAGCCGCCGGCGATAGTGGTGGCCACGCCGTCGGCGATCAGCGCACGACCGGTGTGCTTGTTGATCGCCGGGTCTTCGGTCATGGTCGCGACGCCGCGCACGTGGCCGACGTTCTCGGCGACGAGCACCAGCACGACAGGCAGGAACATCGCGATGGTCGACCAGGTGCCGGGAGCGATGAAGTCGGGAAGCTGGAACTCGGGCAGGCCGACCCACGGGGCGTCGGAGATGAGCTCTGCCGGCGTCTTGCCACCGCGCAGCGCGTTGGGCACGTCGAACGAGCCGGTGAAGGCCGCGTAGATGAAGCCCACGGCGACGCCGAGGAAGATCGAGATGCGTCCGAGGAAGCCGCGGAAGAGCACCGCGAACAGGATGATGGCGACGAGCGTGATGGTCGCGGTCACCGGGTCGAGCTGGAAGTTGTTCCACGCGGTGGGTGCGAGGTTGAAGCCGATCAGGGCCACGATCGCGCCGGCGACCACCGGGGGCATGAGCGCGTCGACCCACCGCAGGCCGGCGAACTGCACGACCAGGCCGACGACGGTGAGCAGGATGCCGACGGCGACCACGCCCGCGAGGGCGGATCCGGTGCCGCCCGCGGCGACTGCGGCGGTGATCGGCGCGATGAACGCGAACGAGGAGCCGAGGTAGCTGGGCAGCTGGTTCTTCGTGATCAGCAGGAAGATCAGGGTGCCGAGACCGCTGAACAGCAGCGTCGTCGAGACCGGGAAGCCGGTCAGCGTCGGCACCAGGAATGTGGCGCCGAACATCGCGACGACGTGCTGGGCGCCGATCGCGATCGTGGCTGGCCAGTTCAGGCGCTCTTCGGGCTTCACGACGGCGCCGGGTTCGACGGTGCGGCCGTTTCCGTGGGTCTTCCACAGAGGCATGCGGGCTCCTCAGGATCGGGGGGAGGGGGAGTGCTGGAGCAACACTACCGATTGCAGTTCCGGTCGTTGAGCGAGCCCGGCGGAGCCGAGCGAGACGAAACGCACTCCTCCCGGCTCGCGACGTTTCGTCTCAGGCGACTTCGTCGGCTTCGCTCAACGACCTGGAACGCGAGCGCCGTCAGGCCCCGAGGCGCTCGATCAGCTCGCGATACCGGGCGGCGGTGCGCTCGACGACATCGTCGGGCAGTGCGGGCGGTTCGCCCTGCTTGTCCCAGTTCGCGGCCAGCCAGTCGCGCACGATCTGCTTGTCGAAGCTCGCCATGCGCTCGCTCGGGGTCGTGCCGGTGCGCCAGGCCTCGGCATCCCAGTACCGGGAGGAATCGCTCGTGAGCACCTCGTCGGCCAGGTGCAGCACGCCGTCGGCATCCGTCCCGAACTCGAACTTGGTGTCGGCGAGGATCAGGCCGCGCTCTTCGGCGATCGCCGCTGCGCGCGTGTAGAGCGACAGCGAGGCGTCGCGCAGCTCGACCGCCCGGTCAGCGCCGACGAGTTCGACGGTCTGCGCGAAGGTGATGTTCTCGTCGTGCTCGCCCATCGGCGCCTTGTAGGCGGGGGTGAACAGCGGCTCGGGGAGCCGGTCGCCGTTCTGCAGGCCTTCGGGCAGGGGGATGCCGCACACGGTGCCGTTCTCGGTGTACTCGGCCCAGCCGGATCCGGTGATGTAGCCGCGCACGACGCACTCGACAGGCAGCATCTCGAGCGACTGCGCGAGCATGGCGCGGTCAGCGACGCTCGCCGGGATCTCGCCCTCGGCGAGGTGGTTGGGAACATCGTCGAGCTGGTCGAACCACCAGCGGCTGAGACGTGTGAGCAGCGCGCCCTTCTCGGGGATGCCGGGGGAGAGCACGAAGTCGAATGCGCTCACCCGGTCTGAGGCGACCACGAGGATGCGGGTGTCGGCGGCGTCTTCCGAGGCATACAGGTCGCGGACCTTGCCCGAATAGATGTGGCGCCAGCCGGGGATGGTCTGCGCGGTGCTGTCCGAATGTGTGCTCACCCGCCCATTATCCCGGTTCGCCGCGCAGGGCCCGGCCGCTGCGCGATCGAAGTCCCCGCCCTGGCGCCTGTCAAGGCCTGGTGGACCTCTGCGGCATGGGCGAGGCTCGACGCACGACGATCGGAGGAGAGCCATGACGAAGCACCTGTCCGAAGGCGACCGGGTGAGCTGGAACACGTCGCAGGGGCGCACGCAGGGCACCGTCGAGGAGAAGCGGACGAAGGACTTCCGGTTCGCCGGGCACAGCTTCACCGCCTCCGAAGACGATCCCGCATACATCGTGAAGTCGGAGAAGAGCGGCGACTCGGCGGCGCACAAGGGGTCGGCGCTGCGCAAGCTGGGCGGATGAGCCCGTCGCAACGGCACGCCGCGATGTCGGCGGGCCTCTCTAGCGTGGAACTGTGACTGACGACCTCTTCACCGACCGGCTGCGGCTGTCGCGCGCTGTTCCCGCCGACCTCGATGCGGTGTTCGCGATCCAGAGCGATCCGCGCGTGTGGGCGCACTATCCGACCCTTCGGCACACCGACGCCGAGATGACGATCCGGATGATGCAGCGGTGGGAGCGGAGCTGGCAGACGGCGGGCCTCGGGTCGTGGGTCGCTCGCCTGCGAGACACCGATGGGGTGATCGGCAACGGCGGCTGCACTCTGCTGGACGGCGGCGTGTGGAACGTGGGCTACCGGATCGCCGCCGATCATCACGGCCACGGATACGCGACCGAGCTCGCGATCGCCGGGATCGAGCGCGCACGCGCGATCGCCCCCGAGCGTCCGGTCATCGCGTACCTGGTCGAGCACAATCGCGGATCGGCCCGTGTGGCCGAGAAGCTCGGTCTCGAACTCGTGCACCGGGCGCCGGACGCCGGCAATCCCGACCCCGCGGCGATCAGGCTCGTGTACGCGGATCGCGCGCTCACTCGGCCCCAGCTCGAGGCGGCGCTGCGGTAGACGCCCGCAGCCCGTCGGGCGTCTTGTCGATGTCGGACAGCAGGCGTATAGTCCACATGGACTATTTGAGCGGACCATCTGGGGAGGGGCCGATGCAGCGACTGACGCCGATGGCCGTGATGATCCTCGCGCTACTGCGTGAGGGCGACATGCATCCCTACGAGATGGTGCGCCTGATGCGAGCGCGCCGCGATGAGCGACTGCTCACGATCACGAACGGCACGCTCTATCACACGGTCGGTCGGCTGCTGCGGGCAGGACTCATCGACGAGGTGGGCAGCGATCGCGAAGGGAATCGGCCTGAGCGCACCACCTATTCGCTCACGGATGCCGGTCGCGACGCCCTGCTCAGCTGGCTGCGTCAGGAGCTCTCCGAGGTCGAGCGGCCTTCGGAGTTCCGCGTCGCACTTGCAGAGGCCCACAATCTCGAGCGCACCGACACGATCGAGTGTCTGCGCACCAGGCGAGCGGCCCTCGACGAGGCGCATGTCTCGCACCGCGACGGGCTGACCGGAGCACGGCACAAGAACGTGCCCGAGCAGGTGCTCGTCGAGTTCGAGCGCCAGGAGGTGCTGCTCGACGCCGAGCTGCGCTGGATCGACTCCCTGATCGACCGACTCGAGGCCGAGGAGTTCCCGTGGGGACCCGAGGCCTTCGACTACTCAGACCGCTACCGCGCACAGCGAAAGGCTGCACAGCAATGACAGACCCCACCTCGACCGGAGGCCAGCCCGTGGCATCCGCGTCATCCGGTCCCTCGACCGGAACCTTCGCCGCAGGCCACCGGCCCGCGAGTCCATGGCCCGCCCTCTGGGCGCTGGTCATCGGGTTCTTCATGATCCTCGTCGACACCACGATCGTCTCTGTCGCGAACCCCGCGATCAAGGCCGCCCTCGACCCCAGCACCAACAACCTCGACAACGTCGTATGGGTCACCAGCGCCTACCTGCTCGCCTACGCCGTGCCGCTGCTGATCACCGGGCGTCTCGGTGATCGATTCGGGCCGAAGAACATCTACCTCATCGGACTCGCGATCTTCACTCTCGCGTCACTCTGGTGCGGGCTCTCGGACTCGCTCGAGATGCTGATCGCGGCGCGCGCGGTGCAGGGTCTCGGCGCCGCGTTCATGACGCCGCAGACGATGGCCGTGATCACCCGCACCTTCCCGCCGGATCGCCGTGGCGCCGCCATGGGCCTGTGGGGTGCGACCGCCGGCGTCGCGACGCTCGTCGGACCGCTCGTCGGCGGCCTGCTCGTCGACGGCTTCGGCTGGGAGTGGATCTTCTTCGTCAACATCCCCGTCGGCATCGTCGCCTTCGTGCTCGCATGGCGGCTCGTGCCGAAGCTGCAGACCAGCCCGCACCGCTTCGACATCCTGGGTGTGATCCTCAGTGCGGTCGCGCTGTTCCTGATCGTCTTCGGACTGCAGGAGGGTGAGAAGTTCGACTGGGGCGTCATCTGGGGGCCGATCTCGGTGTGGAGCCTGATCATCACCGGTCTCGTCGTGCTCGCGCTGTTCATCGTGCAGCAGGCGCGCACGCGCAGCGAGGCACTGGTGCCGCTCGCGCTCTTCCGCGACCGCAACTTCTCAGGAGCGAACGTCGCGATCGCCGCGGTCGGCTTCACCGTGACGAGCATGTCGCTGCCGATGATGTTCTTCCTGCAGACGGCTCGAGGACTCACTCCCACCGAGGCGGCACTGCTGCTCATCCCGATGGCGGTGCTGTCGGGTGTGCTCGCGCCCTTCGCCGGCAAGCTGCTCGACCGCGTCGACCCGCGCATCATCCTGATCCCCGGTCTGCTGTGCGTCGTGGTCGCCCTGATCTGGTATTCGACGCTGATCAACATGCAGACCGAGATCTGGATGTTCCTGCTGCCGTCGGCGCTCATGGGCGTCGGCAACGCCGGCATGTGGGGACCTCTCGCGACCACTGCGACCCGCAAGCTGCCGCCGCGTCAGGCCGGTGCCGGCGCAGGCATCTACAACACGACCCGCACGATGGGATCGGTGATCGGCTCGGCATCCATCGCGACGTTCATGCAGTCGCGTCTCGAGGCGAATCTGCCGGGTCTGTCCGACGCGCCTGCCGGCATCAGCGGTGGGGCGCTGCCGCCGCAGGTCGCCGAAGGCTTCACTGCCGGCATGTCGCAGGCGATCCTGCTGCCCGCATGCGTGATGGTGGTCGCGCTCGTCGCCTCGCTCTTCCTCGGCCGCTATGACAAGGCGGATGCCGCGAGCTGAACCGCCTTCGGTCGCGTGGCTCGCCCTGACCGGTTTTGCGCCTCGGATGACGGGTGTGATCTCATCGGGCGATGACGATCGCGCTCACGAGGCCCACGACCGAACTCTTCGACTCCTGGGCGGCCGCCGTGGCCGAGTTCGGCGATGCGCACATCGACGGGTCGGGGCTGCACGCGCCCGTCGCTCCCGACCGTGCGACGCTCGACGCGCTGATCGAGAAGTCGACGATCCTCTCCGACACCACGATCACGCCGCCAGAGGGGGCCGTGCACAACGACCTCTACTGGATCGTCGACGAGGGTGAGGTCGTCGGTTTCCTGTCGTTCCGGCATGAGCTCAACGACTATCTGCGCGAGGTCGGCGGGCACATCGGCTACTCCGTGCGAGAGTCCCGGCGGCGGCAGGGCCATGCGTCGGCGGCGCTGAGTCTCGCACTCGAGCGGGCGCGCGAGATCGGACTCGACCGAGTGCTGATCACGTGCGACGACGACAACGTCGCCTCCTCCCGCACCATCGAGGGCGCCGGCGGGGTGCTGCACGATGTGACCGACCGGTCCGAGCGTGGTCACGCGATGCTCCGGCGGTACTGGATCACGCTCTAACGTCGAGCCCGCGCGCCGCCCTCCGAACACGGTCGACTCGCCGCCTCCGGTTAGGGTGGATGGTCGACGACCATCCCGGTGGCAGCATCCTGCCGCCCACCCGATCCGAGGAGAATCCGTCGTGATCCCACATCCATCCCCTGCTTCCGCGCGCCTGCGCGCGCTCGGACGCACCGTCGGGGCGATGGCGCTCACGGCGCTGATCGCTGCCGGTGCCGTGCTCGGCGGAGCATCCGCCGCGACGGCCGCCGATGATTCCGAGACCTTCGTCGTGGGCACCGACACGACGTTCGCTCCGTTCGAGTTCACCTCTCCCGAGGGCGACCTCGTCGGCATCGACATGGACCTTCTGCGCGCGATCGCCGAAGACCAGGGCTTCGAGGTCGAGATCCGCCAGCTCGGGTTCGACGCGGCGCTTCAGGCTCTGCAGTCGAATCAGGTGGATGCCGTCATGGCCGGCATGTCGATCACCGAGGATCGTCAGCAGACCTTCGACTTCAGCGATCCGTACTTCACCAGCGGCATCCAGCTGGGCGTCCTCGATGAGAGCGACATCGACTCGCTCGACGACCTCGACGGCAAGACGGTCGCAGTCAAGACCGGCACGCAGGGGCAGACCTTCGCCGAGGAGAACCAGGACGAGTTCGGCTTCCGCGTCACCCCCTACTCCGACACCACCGACATGGTGGACGCCGTCAAGGCCGGCCAGGCCGTGGGCTACTTCGAGGACTTCCCGGTGCTCGCCTACGGCATCCAGCAGGGATCCGGCTTCCGCCTCGTCGGCGACCCGGAGCTGGGCGGCGAGTACGGCTTCGCGGTCAACAAGGGGCAGAATCCCGAACTGATCGAGATGTTCAACGAGGGTCTCGCGAATCTCCAGGAGTCCGGCGAGTACGACGAGATCGTCGACGCCTACCTCGCCGGCGGCGAGGAGACCACGCAGGCCACGGACATCTTCTCGGTCGCTGTGAAGTACTGGCCGGCGCTGATGGAGGGCCTCTGGCTCACGATTCTCGCCACTCTCGTCGCCCTCGTCGCCGCGTTCATCCTCGGCGTCATCTTCGGCTTCGGACGTATCTCCAAGTTCGCGCCGTTCCGCTGGCTCGCGACCGCCTACGTGTTCATCTTCCGCGGCACGCCGATCCTCGTGCAGGCGTTCTTCGTGTTCTTCGCGATCCCCCAGCTGATCCCCGATCTGAAGTTCGATCCCTTCGTCGCGGGAGCCATCACGCTCTCGCTGAACACGGGTGCGTACATGACCGAGATCATCCGCGGCGGCATCCAGGCCGTCGACCCCGGCCAGTCCGAGGCGTCGCGGTCGCTCGGACTCGGCCACTGGAAGACGATGCAGAAGGTCGTGCTGCCGCAGGCGTTCCGCATCATGATCCCGTCGTTCGTCAACCAGGGCATCATCACCCTCAAGGACACCTCGCTCATCAGCGTCATCGGTCTCGCCGAGCTGACGTTCGTGTCGCGTCAGATCATCGCCTCGACGTATCTGTCGGCGCAGGTGCTGACGATCGTCGCCATCATCTACTTCGTCGTGATCACGCTTCTGACGCTGCTCGCGAACCGCCTGGAGAGGAAGTTCACCGCATGAGCAAGATCGAGGTCAGAGACCTGCACAAGTCGTTCGGCGACAACCACGTGCTCAAGGGCATCGATCTGACCGTCGACGACGGCGAGGTCGTCGCGGTCATCGGTCCGTCGGGTTCGGGCAAGTCGACCCTGCTGCGCTGTCTCAACAAGCTCGAGGAGCCCACGTCGGGCCACGTCATCGTCGACGGCGTCGACCTGACCGACAAGAGCGTCAAGCTCGACGAGGTGCGCCAGCGCATCGGCATGGTGTTCCAGCACTTCAATCTGTTCCCCCACATGACGGTGCTCGAGAACATCACACTCGCCCCCGTCGAGCTCGGCAAGCTGTCGAAGGCCGAGGCGAAGCAGCGCGCACTGGCTCTGCTGGATCGCGTCGGTCTCGCCGAGAAGGCGGATGCCAAGCCCGCATCGCTCTCGGGAGGTCAGAAGCAGCGCGTGGCGATCGCTCGCGCGCTCGCGATGGACCCCGAGGTCATGCTGTTCGACGAAGCGACCAGCGCTCTCGACCCCGAGATGGTCGGCGAGGTCCTGCAGGTCATCCGCGACCTCGCGTCCGGCGGCATGACGATGGTCCTCGTGACGCACGAGATGGGCTTCGCCCGCGAGGTCTCGGGTCGCACGGTGTTCATGGATGCCGGTGTCGTCGTCGAAGAGGCGCCGCCCGCCGAGCTGTTCGGCGCCCCGAAGAACGAGCGCCTGAAGGACTTCCTCTCGAAGGTTCTCTGAGCGGTCCCTCGGTCGGCGCGGAGCCTCGATCGGCCGGGCGCCGCCGGGGTTCCCGGGCGCCGCCGGGGTTCTTCGAAAGCGTCCGGGGGCCGACTCGTCAGCGCCGGACTACTCGGCGACGCGTGCGGCGATGTCGGTGCGGAAGTGCGAGCCCTCGAGCGACAGGAGTGCGATCGCCTCGTATGCGCGGTCGCGGGCGGTGCGGAAGTCGGATGCCACGGCGACGACGTTGAGCACGCGTCCGCCGGTGGCGATCAGCGAGCCGCCGGGCGCATCGGGACTGGCGGTCGCGGCGTGCACGAGACGCACACCCTCGACGGCGGCGGCCGCGGCCAGACCCTCGATCGGGCGCCCGGTCCGAGGCGCCTCGGGGTACCCCTCGCTGGCGAGCACCACGGTGATCGCGACGTCGTCGCTGAACACGGGCTGGGGCTGATCCTCGAGCGTTCCGGATGCCGCGGCGAACAGCAGCTCCGACAGCGGGGTCACGAGTCGCGGCAGCACGATCTGCGTCTCGGGATCGCCGAAGCGGGCATTGAACTCGATCACGCGCACGCCCGCGGGCGTGAGGATGAGCCCTGCGTACAGGAGGCCGATGAACGGCGTGCCCTCTTCGTCGAGCTGTCGGATCACGGGCAGTGCGACGTCGCGCGTGACTTCGTCGACGAAGGCCTGCTCACTGCCGAACTGCTCCGTGAGCCAGGGGAGAGGCGAGTAGGCGCCCATGCCGCCGGTGTTGGGTCCCTCATCGCCGTCGAGTGCGCGCTTGAAGTCCTGCGCAGGGCTGAGGGCGCGCACCGTGTCGCCGTCGCTGAGGAAGAACAGAGAGACCTCGGGGCCTGAGAGGAACTCCTCGATCAGCACGGGACCAGCGGGCAGATACTGCTCGGCGTGGGCGAGCGCTTCGGCGCGGTCCGACGTGACGACGACGCCCTTGCCGGCCGCGAGTCCGTCGGCCTTCACCACGTGCGGGGCGCCCAGGTCGTCGAACGCGGCCTCGACCTCGGCGGTCGTGGTGGCACGCACCGCTCGCCCGGTCGGCACGCCCGCGGCATCCATGATGCGCTTCGCGAACGACTTGGATCCCTCGAGCTGCGCCGCGGCCTTGCCGGGGCCGAACACCGGGATGCCGTGCGCGCGCAGCACGTCGGCTACGCCGGCGACCAGCGGGGCCTCGGGCCCGACGACCACGAGGTCGATGGCGTGCTCGTTCGCGAACGACGTCACCGCGGCGCCGTCGAGCATGTCGAGGGTCACCGGGGTCGCGTCCTGCGCCATCCCGGCGTTGCCGGGGGCGACGAAGACCTCGTGCTCCGCCTGCTCGGCTCGCAGAGCGAGGATGATCGCGTGCTCACGGGCACCGGAACCGAGGACGAGAATCTTCACCCGTCCAGACTACCGACGCACGCGTGCGGGTTTCGCGGGGTTGCGGCTCAGAGCTCGACAGGGCGCTCGACCGTCGAATCCCAGGGCAGCGTCCACCCGGCCGCGTCGAACAGCGCATCGAGCACCATCGCGGTGAAACCCCACACGATCGTGCCGTCGATGTCGAACGCCGGGCCCTTCCACGATCGACCCATGCGGTGGATGGTCGACGTGTGCCGGTTCGCAGGTTCGAGCAGCTGCGCCACCGGCACGCGGAAGACGTCGACCGTCTCGGCATGATCGACGGCTGCGACGCGAGACGGCGACCGCCACCAGCCCAGCACGGGGGTGACGACGTGGTTGCTCGCGGCGAGGGGAAGCTCGGGCAGGGTGGCGAGGATCTCGACGCCGGCCGGGTCGAGACCGGTCTCCTCCTCGGCCTCGCGCAGCGCTGTCGCGACCGCATCGGCGTCGGCCGTCTCGGCTCGGCCGCCGGGGAACGACACCTGGCCGGGGTGCGACGACAGCGTGGCCGCGCGGCGCTGCAGCAGCACGTCGAGGTCGGCGGCCATGGTCGCGGAGTCGGTCTGCGCCGGGATGCTGTCGAGCCGCCCGAACAGCACGAGCACGGATGCCGGGTGCGCACTGCCGACGACCGGCGGGAACGGTCGGGCCCAGCCCTCGCTGCGTGTGGCCGCGGCGATCAGCTCGGCGCGCGCGCCGTGCAGGGTGTCGGGGTTCTGGCTCATCGTCACGAGCCTATGCCCGCGGTGCCCCCTCGGGTCCGGCGTAACCTGGGCTGCATGGCATCCCGCAAGATCGACATCGTCGACGGTCGCGCCGCTCTCGACGCGGTGCGTGCCGCCGAGCTCGCCGGAGAGAAGCCGCAGCGCACCGCGCTCGCGACCACGGTGCGCTATCTTCTGCAGCTGCTCGACGAGAAGGCGCCGGGCAACAGCGTCGAGGTGCGCGTACCGCCCTTCGGCGCGGTGCAGGTGATCCAGGGGCCGCGCCATACGCGCGGCACTCCTCCCAACGTCGTGGAGATGGACGCCGCCACCTGGATCGCCGTCGCGACGGGTGCCGAGCACTGGGCCGATGCCGCGGCGTCCGGTCGGGTGCAGGCCTCGGGCACGCGGGCCGATCTCGCAGACGTCCTGCCGCTGCGTCCCTGATCGGGATCTCCGTCGCAGATCCGCATCCGGCACACATGCATCGGTGGGACAATGGATGCATGTCCTCCCACGATTCCTCCGAGAC
The DNA here is from genome assembly GCF_904831005.1 of Microbacterium hydrocarbonoxydans. Taxonomy (NCBI): domain Bacteria; kingdom Bacillati; phylum Actinomycetota; class Actinomycetes; order Micrococcales; family Microbacteriaceae; genus Microbacterium; species Microbacterium hydrocarbonoxydans. The sequence continues at coordinate 278,572 of NZ_LR882982.1, forward strand.
GGTCGAGGCGACCGTACGACGCGTACCGCGATTCGGCGTGTTCATGGGCATCGGCGTCGTCCTCGGCATCATCGCCGCGGGCATCCTCACGATGATCGGCAGCTACGAGCCGTCAGAGGCGGTCAACGTCGTCTACCCTCCGGGCCAGGTGTTCGGATTCCTGCTGCTGTGGACGGTGCCGATCGGTGTCGCACTCGCCAGCATCGTGGCGCTGATCCTCGAGCGCACCGCCCGTCGTCACGATCACGTCGTGCGCGTCGAGCACGAGACCATCATCGCGAACGACTGACGCCGACGACCGACCGTGTTCAGAGTCGCCGTCATGCCAGCTCGGCGATGATCGGCCTGATCGCCGCGTCGAACGAGACGACATCGCGTCGAAGCCCGTCGGTCACAGCCACCGTCAGTGCACCGATCCACCAGATGCCGCGCTGCGAGAACGGCAGAACCTGCACGTTCAGCTCGAAAGAGTGCGCGCGGCGTCCGACGTCGCGCTCGAACTCCGCGATCGCACTCGCATACGCGCGGTAGGCCTCGCCGCCGATGGTGCCGCTGCCCGAGCGGGTCGCGATCGAACTGCGGATCGACGACACGTACCGGTCGTGCGCGACGCGGGCGAAATGCAGTGCCGATGCCGCGTGGGGCCCGATCGCCTCTGTCAGCTGCTCGGCCCCGGTCGCCGGCAGCGCCACCAGCGTGTCGAAACCGTCGATCAGCTCGAGAGGCACGCCGGAGGGGTGTGCACGTGGCTCGATCGTCATGTCCCAGTAGTCGCGCCACTGCTTCTCGAGCTCGGGCGTGACATCGACGGCGTCCGGTGCCCTGACGGGCAGATCCCGCAGGCTCGGCAGGTCGTCGGGGGCGCGGATGCCGAGAGATTGCCGCAGTGCGAGCGCCACGAGCACCGGGACGCTCGCGTCTTCGCGTATCAACCACTGCGGCTTGTCGGCCATGGCCCCATCGTAGGAGATGCGGGGAGGGGAGAGGAGGCCTCGGCGGGCGGTAGGCTGGAGAGGTGGCTGCCTCCCCCACCAATCCCTATTCCGAAGCCGGCGTCGATACCGCTGCAGGCGATCTCGCCGTCGAGCTGATGAAGTCCTCCGTGCGCGCGACGCACGGTCCTGAAGTGCTGGGCGGTGTCGGCGGGTTCGCCGGGCTGTTCGATGCGAGTGCACTGCGCGACTTCCGTCGCCCGCTGCTCGCGACCAGCACCGACGGCGTCGGCACGAAGGTCGCCATCGCGCAGGCCATCGACAAGCACGACACGATCGGTCAGGACCTCGTCGGCATGGTCGTCGACGACATCGTGGTGGTCGGCGCGAAGCCGCTCTTCATGACCGACTACATCGCGTGCGGCAAGGTCTTCCCCCAGCGCATCGCCGACATCGTGCGTGGTATCGCCGAAGCCTGCTCCGCCACCGGCACCGCGCTGGTCGGCGGCGAGACGGCCGAGCACCCGGGTCTGCTCGGTCCGCGCGACTACGACGTGGCGGGAGCTGCGACCGGGGTCGTCGAGGCCGACGGCATCCTCGGTGCCGACCGCGTGCAGGACGGCGACGTCGTGCTCGGGATCGAATCGAGCGGTCTGCACTCCAACGGCTACTCGCTCGTGCGTCACATCGTGACGAACGCCGGCATCGCCTACGCCGACAACGCCGCCGACTTCGGCACGACCTGGGGCGAGGCGCTCCTCGAGCCGACGCGCCTGTACACGCTTCCGCTGCTGCGTCTGATCGAGCAGCTCGGCGGCGGCGTCCACTCGCTCAGCCATGTCACCGGCGGCGGTATCGCCGCGAACCTCGCACGCGTGCTTCCGCAGGGGACCTGGGCAGAGGTCGATCGCAGCACCTGGTCGCCGAGTCCGGTCTTCCGCGTGCTCAGCGACATCGCGGGATCCACGCTCGAATCCGCCGAGGGCACCTGGAACCTCGGCATCGGATTCCTCGCGGTCGTCGCGGCTGACAAGAAGGATGCCGCGATCGCGGCGCTCGCCGCCGAGGGGATGCCCGCATGGCAGGTCGCGACGGTGGGCTTCGGTGCACGTCCGGCCGGAGAGTTCGAACAGGGCGCCAAGGGCGTCGATGGTGGAGCAGTGCGCCTGGTCGGCGCCTACGCGGACGGAGCGAAGTAAGAGCCCATGTGCGGCATCGTCGGAATGGTGGGCTCTGCCCCGGTCAATCAGGACATCTACGACGCACTCCTGCTGCTGCAGCACCGCGGCCAGGATGCGACGGGCATCGCCACCGCCGAGGCGAACGGTGTGATGCACAACGCCAAGGCGCAGGGCATGGTGCGCGAGGCGTTCCGCACGCGTGACATGCGGGGCCTGCTCGGCAACGTCGGGCTCGGTCACGTGCGATACGCGACGAAGGGCACGGCCTCGAACGAAGAGGAGATGCAGCCGTTCTACGTGAACGCGCCGTACGGCATCATCCTCATCCACAACGGCAACCTGACCAACACGCGCGAGCTCACGGCCGACATGGCCAAGCGCGATCGCCGTCACCTGAACTCCTCGAGCGACACCGAGCTGCTGCTCAATGTGCTCGCCGGTGAGCTGCAGAACACCACGTCGACGGTCGACCTCGATGCCGATCGCGTCTTCGAAGCCGTCGCGCGCACGCATGAGCGCATCGAGGGCGCCTACGCCGTGATCGCCGTGATCGCCGGATACGGTCTGCTCGCGTTCCGCGACCCGTTCGGCATCCGCCCGCTCATCCTCGGACGCCGGCCATCGACCGTCGCCGGTTCCGAAGGCCGCGACGAGTGGGTCGTGGCGAGCGAGTCGCTGGTGCTCGAGAACGCCGACTACGAGGTCGTGCGCGAGGTCGAGCCGGGCGAGGCGATCTTCATCACGAACGAGGGCGAGCTGCACAGTCGGCAATGCGCCACCGAGGCCGTGCTCGCGCCGTGCGCATTCGAGTACGTGTATCTCGCGCGTCCCGACTCTGTCATGAACGGCGTCTCGGTCTACGAGTCGCGCCTGCGCATGGGCGACAAGCTGGCCGACACCATCGCCAAGCATGTGCCCATGGACAAGATCGACGTCGTCATGCCGATCCCCGACTCCGCGCGTCCTGCTGCCATGGAGGTCGCGCGCAAGCTCGGCATCGAATACCGCGAGGGCTTCTACAAGAACCGCTACGTCGGCCGCACCTTCATCATGCCCGGCCAGGCCGTGCGCAAGAAGAGCGTGCGTCAGAAGCTGAACGCCATGTCGACCGAGTTCCAGGGCAAGAACGTGCTCCTGATCGACGACTCGATCGTGCGCGGCACGACCTCGAAGCAGATCATCCAGATGGCCCGTGACGCAGGTGCCACGTCGGTGACGTTCGCCTCTGCGGCGCCCCCCGTGCGGCATCCGCACGTCTACGGCATCAACATGCCCTCGCGGCACGAGCTGATCGCGCACGGCCGCACGATTCCCGAGATCGCTCAGGAGCTGGGCTGCGACCACCTGGTCTATCAAGAGGTGGATGACCTGAAGGCCGCGATCACCGAGGGCTCCGTGCTCAGTGATCTCGACATGAGCTGCTTCGACGGTCGGTACGTCACCGGAACCGTCTCCGACGAGTACCTCGCGTGGGTGGAGGGGTCGCAGACATCGTGACCTCGAGTGCGCAACCGCTCTGGCGGGGGCGTGCTCTCGCCCTGATCGGGATCGTGCTGGTCGCCTTCTCGCTGCGATCTGCGGTGGCATCGCTGTCTCCGGTGATCGATCATGTCGCCGAGGACTTCCCCGTGTCGTCGGTCGTGGTCGGCCTGATCGGCGCGGCGCCGCCGGTGTGCTTCGCGGTGTTCGGCCTGCTCACGCCGCTGTTCGAGCGGCGGTTCGGGCTCGAGCGCGTCGCGGTGGTGGCGATCGGCCTGATCGCGGCGGGCCTGCTGCTGCGCAGCCTCGCCGGCGACTCGACCGCGCTGCTCGCCGCGACCGCGGTGGTCTTCGCGGGCGTCGGATCGGGCAACGTGCTGCTGCCGCCGCTGGTCAAGAAGTACTTCCCCGATCGCCTCGGGCTGATGATGACCGTCTACTCGACCACCATGGCGGTGTCGACGTTCGTGCCGCCGCTGGTCGCGGTGCCCATCGCCGACTCTGCGGGGTGGCGGGTCTCGCTGGGACTGTGGGGGGTCTTCGCCGCGATCGCCCTGGTGCCGTGGGTCGCGATGCTGCTGACCAGCAGAGCGGATGCCTCCGCCGCCTCGGCGCGCGTCGAGTCGCCCGCCTCGCGCGAGGACGAACACCACGACGCCGCGTCCGTCGCGACCGGGCCGATCTCGACGAGTCGCCCGAGTCCCCGCGTGTTCGGGCGCCTCTGGCGCCTCCCGCTGGCCTGGTCGATCGCTCTCGTGTTCGGCGCGTCGTCGACCGTGGCGTATGTGTCGTTCTCCTGGCTCCCCACCATCATGATCGACGTGGGCGGGGTCTCCCCGGCGAACGCCGGTCTGCTGCTGTCTCTGTTCGGTCTGATGGGGCTGCCGTGCTCACTGCTCGTGCCGATCCTGATCGTGCGATTCCAGGCGACCCGTCCGGTGTTCTTCATCGCGATCGCCTGCGGTCTGACCGGTCTCGCCGGATTCCTCTTCCTGCCGACCGTGGCGATGCCCCTGTGGGTGGTGCTGTTCGGACTCTCGCCGGCGCTGTTCCCGCTCGCGCTGGTGCTCCTCAGCATCCGCGCCCGCACTCCCGAGAGCGCCGTCGCTCTGAGCGGATTCGTGCAGAGCGTCGGCTATGCGGTCGCCGCGGCCTTCCCCCTGCTGATCGGGCTGATCCACGACCTCACGGACAGCTGGCAGATCCCCCTGTGGGTGCTCGTCGGCGTGCTGGTCGCTGTGATCCCCGCAGGGTGGGTAGCCGGGCGCCGACGCACGATCGAAGAGGACTGGGAGCGCCGGCACGGTCGCTGGTGATCTGAGTCCGCCGGTCTGAGACCTGAGACGCACGCGCCCGCGGCGTCACGCGCCGATGTGCACCTCGTCGCCGACGCTGATGATGCCGCCCGCCCAGGAGTCCTGCGCACCGGAGTCGGCGCCGGGCAGCAGGAGACGGCCGAGAGTGGGCTCGTCCTGCCCGAGCGCGCCTGTGAGCGTGGTCAGCACCTTGGCGTCGCGAACGCCGGTGTCGGGGTTGGCATGCGTCGCGAGGCACCGCACGATCGGTCCGGCCGCCTCGAAGGCGACCTGTCCGACGGTCACCGTGCCGTTCCAGTCGAGTTCGGACCAGGGCCCGGCATCGTCGATGACGATGTTCGAGCGGAATCGTCGGTCGTCGATCCCGAGGCCGAGCGCGTCACCGAGGGCGTTCACGCTCGCGCGGCTGTGCACCGACACATACCCGCGCGCGCGATCCTGGAACCGAGAGGTGATGCCATCGCCGACCACGACCAGCGGCAGTCGGCCCGGGCGTCGCAGACGGCGCCCCTCGGGCGTGGCGAGGACGAAGTCCGCCACGGCATCCGCCAGTTCGGCGCGACCCGCGTCATCGAGTCCCGCCTCGACGAGGGGCGATCCGTCGAGGTCGATCCGTACGGTGCGAGACCGATCGTCGTAGGTCGTCTTCAGCGTGGCCAGCGCAGGGAAGTCCTGCAGCGACAGGCCCTTCGCCTTCGGCCAGTGGTCGAGCCCGTCGTGAACCTCGGGAATCGCAGCGTCGGCGAAACGGAAGGCGAGCACGCGGTCGCCGGCGATGCGACCATCGGGCTGCACCGTCATCGAGTCGACGGACTCGGGGGTGAGCCCTTTGACGGGGTGGCGGTAGAGAGAGACGACACGAGCCATGAGAAGAGTCTCTCAGCAGCGACCGTCGCACCCGCATTCGCATCCTCGGCAAGAAGTCCAGGGAGGGTTTCTTTCGGACACGACGAAACCCCCGTGCGACGCACGGGGGATTCGACGACGAGCGAAACGGCGGTCAGGCCTTTTCGAGTTCGTCCTCGTCTTCGTCGGCATACTCGTCTGCCCACTTGTCGACGTATGCGTCTTCCGAGTCACTCGGGTGCGCGAGCTCGCGCTCGAGCGCCGAGTAGTTCACCGACGGACTGAATGACTTCAGTTCGCGGGCGATCTTGGTGTGTTTCGCCTTTTGACGGCCACGGCCCATGCCTGAGACCCCCTCACGAGTTAAGCTGCGGGCAGCTGGCGGCCCGATGCATTCACGACACCGGCTCAAGGCCGGTAAGAGTAGCATTCAGAATAGCACGCGGCTAGGCGGCCACGGCCGATGCCGGGCCGGTGAAGGGAGCGATCATCATGACCGAGAACACCTCCACGCACTCCGACGAGGCTGCTCAGAACGCCACGTTGCAGAAAGCCGTGATCGTCGGGATGCAGCCGGGGCAGTCCGCGCACGTCATCCACGAGGCGGCGCGCTTCGCCCGGCTCCTGCGCGTGCCGCTCGTGGTCGCTCACGTCGACGTCACGCGCTTCGTGACGTATGAGGATCCCGACGGATACGTGCATTCGGCGCCCATCGATCTCAACCTCGACGCGGGCGCTGCCGAGTTCGAGACCGTGCAGGCAGAGGCGGCAGCCGCACTCGACGGCACGGGAATCACCTGGACGGCCCGCCAGCTCGTGGGCGATCCCGCTCTCGCGATCAAGCAGCTCGCGAACAAGGTCGACGCACAGCTCATCGTCGTGGGAACCCGCAAGCGCGGCATCGGAGAGTCGATCCGCGAGTTCTTCACCGGATCGGTCGCAGCCCGACTTGCGCACCGCCAGCATCGCTCGGTGCTCGTCGTTCCGCTCGGCGAGCCGGTGCCCGACACCGAACCCGAGATCTGGACCGAGTAGGGCGCGAAGCGGCAACAGGTGCCAGGTGAGGGATGCCGTCGCCGCTCATTGAGTTGGCGCCTCGTGCCGGTATTCGGGGCGCGAAGCGGCAACACGTGCCAAGTGAGGGGTGCCGTGCGGCACAGAGTTGGCGCCTCTTGTCGGTATTCGGGGCGTGAAGCGGCAACAGGTGCCAGGTGAGGGATGCCGTGCGGCACGTGATGCGGCAACGGCAGCCCTCACGCAGCGGGGCGTCAGCGACCGAGAGACGCCAATGCCGTGGTGATGCCGCGAGCCGCGGCATCCAGTCCGTCTTCCAGGTCTGAGACGACCGATGCGGGAAGGGCGCCGCCCTGGGCGACGTGCGTGCGCAGATCCGTGCGCACCCGTGCGCGGAAGGCGTTGATGATGGCATCGGCCCTGTGCATCTCTTCGCGACTCACGATGCGTTCGTCGTCTCCCGCGCTTCGCGGGCGCGACTTGGATGCTGCGCGGTCGTCTTTCTCGGCGGTGGCGAGATCGGCACGCAGGCTCTTCATCGCCTCTTTGACGCTCTGGCGCACCTCGTTGGCGATCAGCCGCACAGAGTCGGTGAGCCCCGCCTCGATGCCCGCGAGGTCACCTTCGCGGGACGCGAGCTCGGCGCGTCCGGCATCCGTGATCGCGTAGATCGTGGTGCGGCCGTCGACGGTCTTGGTGACCAGGCCCTCTTCCTCGAGCTTCGCGAGTCGCGGGTAGATGGTGCCGGCGCTCGGCGTGTAGGTTCCGCCCGTGCGATCGGTCAGTGCCTGGATGATGCCGTAGCCGTGCTGGGGCGATTCGGCGAGCAGCGACAGCAGGTAGAGCCTGAGATCACCGTGCGAGAAGACTGCGGGACTCATGCTTCCCACTCCGCATCATCTGCGATCGAGGCCGGGGTGCGTCGCAGCACGGTCACGCCGCCCGAGACGGAGTTGGCGCGCAGGTCGACGAAGCGTCCGGCGAGCTCGCCCGTCGATCCGGTGTAGTTGTTGATGCCTGAAGATCCTCGTTCGACGCCGTCGATCAGCAGGCGGCCGCTGAGCGAGCGGATCACGTAGTTCGCCGCGAGCGACTCGTCGAGACGCACCGTGCTGCCGCCCGACACCGAGTTGATGTTGATCGTGTTCACGTCGCCGGCGGCGTCGACGAGCGTCGAGCCCGAGACGATGTCGACCGTGGCCTTGCGCACCGTCCCGGTGACGGCCACGTCTCCCGAGACGCTGTTCGCCGTGATCGAGCCCGTGAGCCCGCGCACCTGCACGTCACCCGAGACCGAGTTGACCGACAGATCGCCGATGAGCGTGTCGACGATGATGTCGCCCGAGACGGTGTTGAGGCGAGCGTCGTTGCGGATGCCCGAGACCAGGGCGCCGGCGCTGACGACGCCGAGGTTGAGGGCGATCGACCGAGGGACCGCGACGCTGACCTCTGCCTTGGGGCCGCCGGAGCCGAAGTTGCGGAACACCTCGAGGAAGTTGTCCCAGCCGAGCTGCGGGTGGTCGATCTCGACCTCGCCGTCGCGCGCCTCGATGCGGAGGTCTTTGGTGGTGACGCCGTGCACTTCGATGCGGACGCCGGGTTCGTCGTGCGCGATGACGTCGACCTGTCCGCCGACCAGACCGATCTTCAGTCGGGTGACGTTCTCGATGTCGATCACGCGTTCTTCGCCCGGGGCGATGAGCCACTTCTCGGTCATGTCTGCTTCTCCTGTGTCGAGGGATCACGATATATCGTGTCCGACGAGAGTAACACGATATATCTCGATCTTGTCAAGGGTTCGCGTGCCTCGGAGCGGCGCGTCGGCGCCCCGTGTCGTGCATTCCGGTCGCAGTTCGTGCCGCTGTGGCTGGTTCCGGTCGCAGTTTGTGCCGCCGAAATCATCCGGAAGCGGCACGAACTGCGACGGGAGCGGGCGGCACGCGCGCGGGGGCGGCACGAACTGCGACGGGAGCGGGCGCACGCGAGCGGGGGCGGCACGAACTGCGACGGGAGCGGGCGCACGCGAGCGGGGGCGGCACGAACTGCGACGGGAGCGGGCGCACGCAAGTGGGGGCGGCACGAACTGCGACGGGAGGGAGCGGCACACGCGAGCGGGACCGTCCGGCGCGGCCGCGAGCGTCGTCAGATCAGGGGCGCGGTGTGCCAGATCCGGTCGATGTAGTCGCGGATCGAGCGGTCGGACGAGAAGAACCCGGTGCGGGCGACGTTGAGGATCGCCGAGCGGGTCCACGCATCCTGGTCGGCGTATGCGGCATCGACCTTTCCTTGCGCACCGATGTACGACGCATAGTCGGCGAGCACCATGAAGCGATCTTCGTAGAGCAGGTTCGAGACGACGGGCTCGAACACCGAGCGGTCGCCACGCGAGAACGCACCGGATGCGATCAGGTCGATGGCCCGCCGCAGGCCCTCGTCGGCCTGGTAGAACTCCTGGGGTCGATAGCCGCGGGTGCTGAGCGCCTCGACTTCGGGCTCGCTCATGCCGAAGAGGAAGAAGTGGTCGTCGCCGACGAGCTCGCGGATCTCGACGTTCGCCCCGTCATCGGTGCCGACGGTGAGCGCGCCGTTCAGGGCGAACTTCATGTTGCCTGTGCCCGACGCCTCTTTGCCGGCGAGGGAGATCTGCTCCGACAGGTCTGCCGCAGGGATCACGCGCTCGGCCAGGGTCACGTTGTAGTTCGGCGGGAAGACGACCTTCAGCCGGCCCTCGATGCGCGGGTCGGTGTTCACGACCTCTCCGACCGCGTTGATGAGATGGATGATGTGCTTCGCCATCGCATACCCCGGGGCCGCCTTCGCGCCGAAGATCGCGGTGCGAGGAACGACCTCCGTCACCGCGATGCGGCCCGAGACCACGCCCTCGTAGGTCGTGACGATGTGCAGCACCTTCAGCAGCTGGCGCTTGTACTCGTGCAGCCGCTTGACCATGACGTCGAGCATGTGGCCGTCGCTGATCTCGATGCCGTCGCGCTCGCGCAGCACCTCGCTGAGACGCCTCTTGTTCGCGGCCTTGACCCCGGCGAACGCGGCTCGGAACTCGGTATCTTCTGCGAACGGCTCGAGTTCGCGCAGACGCTCGAGGTCGGTGACCCAGCCGTCGCCGATCGCGGCGGTGATGAGTGACGACAGCTCAGGATTGGCGAGGCGCAGGAACCGTCGCGGCGTGACGCCGTTCGTGACATTGGTGAACTTGCCGGGGAAGAACGCGTCGAAGTCGCTGAGCACCTTGTCCCGCAGCAGCTGCGAGTGCAGCTCGGCGACGCCGTTGACCTTCGCGCCGGCGACGGTCGCGAGGTATGCCATGCGCACGGACCGCACGGGATGCTCGGCGATGATCGACATGTTGCGCACCAGCATCTCGTCGTCGCCGAATCGCTCACGCACCGCCACGAGGAACTCGTCGTTGATGCGGTAGATGATCTCGAGGTGACGGGGCAGCAGCCGGCCGAGCAGCTCGACCGGCCACACCTCGAGCGCCTCGGGCAGCAGCGTGTGGCAGGTATAGGCGAAGCACCGCTGGGTGATCGCCCACGCGGCATCCCACTCGAGGTGCTTCTCGTCGATGAGCACGCGCATGAACTCGGGCACGGCGATCACCGGGTGAGTGTCGTTGAGCTGGAAGATGACGCGGTCGGGAAGGTTCGCGAGGTCGAAGCCGTCGGCGAGCATGTTGTCGAGGAAGTCGTGGATCGAGGCGGCCACGAAGAAGTACTGCTGCTGCAGACGCAGCTCTTTGCCCTGCGGGGTGGAGTCTTCGGGATAGAGCACCTTCGAGATGTTCTCGGCGTAGGTCTGCGCACGCACCGCCTCTTCGTAGTCGCCCGAGTTGAAGATGCGCAGGTCGAAAGCGCTGGTGGCGACGGCACTCCACAGTCGCAGCGTGTTGACGCGGCCGTTCTGGAACCCCGGGACCATGTAGTTGTACGGCACGGCCTGCACGTTCCACGCAGGCACCCATCGGCTGCGGGTGACGCCCTCATCGTCGTACTTCTCGGTGTGACCGCCGAAGGCGATGGTCTGCGCGTCTTCGGGGCGCGCGAACTCCCACGGCGAGCCCAGCGCGAGCCAGGCGTCGGGTTGCTCGACCTGCCGGCCATCGACGAACGTCTGGCGGAAGATGCCGTATTCGTAGCGGATGCCGTAGCCGATGCTCGGCACCGCCATCGTGGCGAGCGAGTCGATGAAGCAGGCCGCGAGGCGCCCGAGTCCGCCGTTGCCGAGGCCGGGCTCGACCTCGTGAGCACGCAGCTCATCGAGCGAGACGCCGCATGAGGCGAGCGCTTCGGCCGCGACCTCGGTGAGATCGGCCGCAAGAAGGTTGTTGTCGAGCTGACGCCCCAGCAGGTACTCGGCCGAGAGGTAGCAGACCCCCTTCGCCTGCACCTCCTTCTGGTGCCGCACGTCTTCGAGCCAGCGTGCCATCAGGTAGTCGCGCACGGTGTGTGCGAGAGCGAGGTAGCGATCGTTCGCGCTGGATGCCGACAGGGCGACGCCCCGGTCGAAGTTGAGGTTGTGCAGGAAGCGCTTGGCGAACTCGTCTGCGGTGCTCGGCGGAGCGATCACCGGAGCGAGAGCGAGCGGATGCAGGGGAGAGTGTGATTCGGGCACGAGACGACCGTAGCGAGGGCAGGGCTCGTTCGTGTGACGAGCGGATGAAGAATATCGGTTCAGTGCGGTGGGGTTGACCTTGACGCAGCGTCAACTTCTACCGTGGAGTCATCGAAGAACGTATCCACGGAAGGAGGACGCGATGACAGGTCGTGAGTGGTCGATCCAAGAGATCGCCCGACTCGCGGGCACCACCAGCAGAACGCTGCGTCACTATGACGACGTCGGCCTGTTGCCGCCCTCGCGCATCGCGCACAACGGCTATCGCCACTACGACGAGGCGGCTCTCGTGCGCCTGCAGCGCATTCTGCTGCTGCGCGAGCTCGGGCTCGGACTGCCGCAGATCGCCGAGGTGCTGAACCCGACGACTGCGCGGCAGAGCGAGGAGTCGGCTCTCGAGACGCACCTCGCGCTGCTGCGCGAGGAGCAGAACCGGCTGGCGCGCCAGATCGCGTCGGTCGAGAACACCATCAACGCATTGAGAGGAGGTGAAGAACTCATGGCAGAGAACATGTTCGACGGTTTCGACCACACCCAGTACAAGGAGGAGGTCGAGCAGCGCTGGGGTCGCAAGACCTACGCCGACAGCGACCGTTGGTGGCGCGGGATGACCGACGCCGAACGCGCCGACTGGCAGCAGCGCGTCTCCGACCTCGGTCGGGACTGGATCGCCGCCGCTGAGAGCGGCATCGACCCGGCATCCGACGAGGCTCAGGACATCGCCCGTCGCCACGTCGAGTGGCTCACCGGCATCCCGGGTACTCCCGCGGCCGTGCCGGACGGCGACGTCAAGGCCTACGTCATCGGCCTCGGCGAGATGTACGTCGCGGACCCGCGTTTCGGCGCGAACTACGCGACGTCCGCCGGGGGCGCGCACGGAGCGGAGTTCGTCCGCGACGCACTCCGCATCTACGCGGAGGGCCACCTGTGAGGCATCTCGGTCGTTGAGCGACGACGACGGAGTCGACGGAGACGAAACGTGTGTGTGTGTGGCGCGTTTCGTCTCGCTCGGCTTCGCCGTGCTCGCTCGACGACCGGGGAGGCGCGTTTCGGTCGTTGAGCGACGACGACGGAGTCGGCGGAGGCGAGACGCGAGTGTGTGGCGCGTTTCGTCTCGCTCGGCTTCGCCGTGCTCGCTCGACGACCGGGGAGGCGCGTTTCGGTCGTTGAGCGACGACGACGGAGTCGACGGAGACGAAACGTGTTTGTGTGTGTGTGTGGCGCGTTTCGTCTCGCTCGGCTTCGCCGTGCTCGCTCAACGACCGGGGGCTCGGCTTCGCCGTGCTCGCTCGACGACCGGGGGCGCTTTGCACAGATCCGCACGCCGGATCAAGGCCGAGAGCGGATGCCGAGGGTGGGCGTAGGGTCATGACATGGGCCACCGACGCAGACGCACGGATGCCGCGCCGCTGTTCGCCGCGGCGGCCGTCGCCTACACCGCCAACGTGGCGCTCGGCTCGGCGGTCGCCGCCAGACTCATCGATACGAGCAACTTCCGCTGGCTGCACCACGCGATCTACATCGCCACCTGCGTGACCTCGGCCGCCGCATTCTCGTCGGTCTTCTGGGGTCGACCGTCTCATGCGAGCCGCCGCGCGGCCCTTGCTCTCGCGCCGGCCGCCGCGCCGCTCGCCGCCATCCCGTATCTCGGCACGCACAGCCGACGGCATCCGCTCATCGCGCTCGCCGCAGCCCCCTTCATCGTCGCGGGCCTCGTCTGCTCGCGCCTCGCCACCGACCGGAAGTGAACGCATGGAACTGCTCGACGCCATCCGCCGCCGCAAGACCACGAACGGGCCGTTCCTGCCCGACCCGGTGTCGGAGGAGCATCAGCGCATCCTGCTCGAAGCGGCGGGACGCGCGCCCTCGCAGCTGAACAGCCAGCCGTGGCGGTTCGTGGTCATCGAGAACCGCGACACGATCGACAAGATCGCGCGCATCTCGGGCGACAGCATGACCGAGGCGATGTCGAACGGCACGTTCTTCGAACGCTACAAGCCGTACTTCCGCTTCAGCCAGGCCGAGATGGAGGAGAAGCGCAGCGGGATGCTGTTCGACAAGCTTCCCGCGGCGCTCCGCCCGTTCACGAGCCAGGTGTTCACCAAGCGCGGCCAGAAGCTGATGAACACGTTCGGGGTGCCCAAGACCCTGGGGGAGGAGAACCACAAGCTCGTCGCCGGCTCGCCGCTGCTGCTCGGCGTGATGCTCGATCGCAGCGAATACCGACCGGGCCAGCTGTCGTCGTTCTACTCGGTGTTCAGCATGGGTGCGGCGATGGAGAACGTCTGGCTCACCACGGTCGAGCTGGGCATGGGCATCCAGTTCATCTCGTTCCCGATGGAGGTTCCTGGGCAGTGGGACGAGATCGTGAAGCTGCTGCGCGTGCCCGACGACCTCGAGCTCATGGCGGTCTACCGCCTGGGCTACCTGCCCCCCGAGCAGCGCCGCCCCGCCATCGACTGGTCGAGTCATCAGCGCAAGCTCGCCTCGCAGTACGTGTTCCGCGAGAACTGCGAAGAGCCGCAGCAGGGGTGGGACGCGCCGCCGCCCGGCGCAGGTGCACCGACGGCGGACTGACCGTCAGCTCTCGCTCGTGCGGGGCAGGGGCTTCAGATCCTGCAGCGCCGGCCCTTCGATGCGCGTGCCCTCGGCGGTGAAACGCGAGGCGTGCAGCGGGCAGTCCCACGTGCACTCGGCGTCGTTCCAGTCGAGCACTCCGCCCAGGTGCGGGCACACGGCCGAGACTGCTCGGGTGACGCCGTCGACCGTCGAGATGCCCACCGGGCGCCCGGCCCGGTTCGCGACGACGCCCTCGCCCTCGGCCGGCTTCGGCACGGGCACGGGCCTGCGTTCGGCGTCGACCCATCCGGTCGTCGCGGCGGCGGCCACCTTCGCACCCTCGACCGCTCCTCGAGCGAGGTCGGCGGGCACTGTCAGTCGCGTGCCGATCTTCACCATCCACGACGGTCGGTCATGCCAGCTCGCACCGAGGATCTCGGTCGTGAGTCGCAGGGCCGCGGCGGGCGCGTTCGACAGGCCCCACTTGGCGTAACCCGTCGCGAAGCGGATGCGACCGAGGCCACGGGGCATCGCGCCGACGAACGGGATCTGATTGTTGGACTGATAGTCCTGTGCAGACCAGCGGTGGGTCTCTTCAGCGTCCGGGAAGTACTGCCGCGTCCACTCGACCAGATCGTCGATCGCGGCGGTCTCGCCGTCGGAGCGCCCGACCGGGTGGCCGTTGCCGCCGACCACCAGGCGCGCGGGGCCGCCGGGGCCATCGGCATCCGACACGGGCCGGATCGAGCGCGTGGGGCTGTCGACCGAGATGAACGTGCTGTCGGGCACGCCGCCGGGGAGGCGGAACGAGACGCAGTACGAGCGGAAGGCGCGCATCTTCGCGAAGTAGAGTCCGCGGTCGAGGATCGGGTACCCGGTGGCGATCACGATGTGGTCGGCGAAGAGGGGGCCGACCGGCGTCTCGACGCGCGGGTCGGGGAGCGCATGGGTGGCCGTCACCCGCACTCCGGTGTGCAGTGTTCCCCCGGAGGCGAGGAGCTCGCTCGCGAGCGCGTGGGTCACGAGCGCCGGATCGATCGTCACCTGGTCGTCGAGCGCCACGGCCGCCGCTGCGGGGAAGGCGGCTCCCGACAGTTCGCCTCGCGTGAGCATCCGCGTCTCGAGTCCCGCTTCGCGCGCGGCCTCGTGCACTTCGCGCACCGAGTCGACACCGCTCTCATCCTGGGCGTACGAGTGATCGGTGCGTCGTTCGTAGGTGACTCCCGCATGGTCGGCGAAGCCGAGCAGCCAGTCCATGCCTTCGCGGTTGCCCTCGACGTACGCCTGCACGAGTGCGGCGGAGTGGTGCCGGCGGATCTCGGCGAGCCGTTTTCCCTGCAGCAGGGTGAGCTTGCCGGTGTTGCCGCCGGTCGCGAGTTCGGCGACGGATCCCGCCTCGATCACGGCCACATCGAGACCCGCGCGCGTGAGCATGACAGCGGTGCTGAGACCGGTGAGCCCCGCGCCGACGATGATCACGTCATGTCGTGCGCCGGGATCGAACGGTGTGCCGATGGGCGGGGTCCGGTCGAGCTTCCACAGTGGCTTCATGGTGACAGTCTCGACCCGCCGCCCGTCTGGGCGCACCCGGTTGACAAGCGGGCCGATGCGTCGGAAGGGCGCGACTAGAGTTGCCGCGTGACCCCTCGACGCCTGCTCCTCGTCTTCGTGGGCGGCAGCATCGGCACGGCGGCACGGCTGGCCATCGGGCTCTGGATCCCGGATGCCGGTGGCTTTCCCGTGGCGACCCTCGCCGTCAACGTCATCGGCTCTCTGCTGATCGGCGTGGTCGCCGCGCGCCTGGCCTCGACCGCCGCCCCGCGGGTGTTCCTCGGCACCGGGGTGCTCGGGGGATTCACGACGTACAGCGCGTTCACGACCGGGGCGATCTCGCTGTCGACGCATGCTCCGATCCTGGCGTTCGCGTATGCCGCGAGCAGCCTCGTGCTCGGCCTCGCCGCCGCGGCGCTCGGACTCCGCGCGGGCCGCCCGCGCTCGTCGGCACCTCACGTCGGAGCCGACGCGTGAGCCCCCTGCTGTTCCTCGGCGCCGCGCTCGCCGGCGGCGCGGGGGCGGTACTGCGCTACCTCGTCGATCGCGGTGTCGCGAAGATCGCGCGCGGCCGTTTTCCCTGGGGCATCCTGCTCGTGAACCTCAGTGGATCGTTCGCGCTCGGCCTCGTGACCGCGGCGTTGCCCGATCAGGCGTTCCTGCTGGGAGCAGGGCTGCTCGGCGGATACACCACCTTCAGCACGGCCATGCTCGACACGGTCGCGCTGTGGGGCGACGGTGCGCGCCGAGCATCCGCGTTCAATGCCGTCGGGATGCTGCTGATGGGGCTCGTCGCCGCCGGTCTCGGTCTCGCCGTCGGCTCGGCCATCTGACCGCTGGGCAGGCGAGCGCACCCGGCGAATCTCCAGCTTCTCGCGGCAGAATGTACAAACGTACATGTACGCGCGTACAGGCGAGGGCGGGGGATCGGATGAGCGAGGGCACACGCCGCCGCCGGGATCCCGAAGCGCGCCGCCTCGAGATCGTGACCGCAGCTGCCGAGCTGATCGTCGAGATCGGTGTCGACGCGCTCACCCACCGCAAGGTCGCCGCGCGCGCCGGTGTGCCGCTCGGCGCCACCACGCAGTACTTCGCGACACTCGACGACCTGCGTGAGGCAGCCATCGGCGCGCTCGCCGCAGAGATCGAGACCCGCATCGATGAGACCAGGCGCGCGGTGGTCGTCGAGGGCGTGACGCCCGAAGGACTAGCGAGGCTCGTGCACCAGGGACTCACGGATGCGCGGGCGATCCAAGCCGACCGTGCCGTCGTCACCGCCGCCGTGCACGACCCGCGCGTACGGCAGTTCGCCAGGCTCTGGTCCGACGAGATCGTCGGGTTCATCGCCCCGGTTCACGGGGTGGACCGCGCCAGGGCCGCTGCCGTCTTCATCGACGGCGTACTGTGGCATGCACAGATCCACGACGAGCCGCTCGACGAAGAGCTCATCCGCGACGCCCTCGCCGGGATCCTCATCCCTCGACAGGCGTCCTCCTCAGCATCCACCGCCGCAGCATCCTCCTGATCCCACCGAGAGAGAATCCGCCCTTGTCGAACCTCGCCGTCCTGAGTCTCAAGAACCGCGCGCTGATCGCCCTGATCACGATCGTCGCCGCCGTGTTCGGTGGGCTCGCTCTGACGAACCTCAAGCAGGAGCTCATCCCCTCGCTCGAGCTGCCCAACCTGATGGTCATGACGACCTACCCCGGTGCCTCGCCCGAGGTCGTCGAGAACGACGTCTCGACGCCCATCGAGTCAGCGATCCAGGGGGTTCCCGGCCTCGAGGGCACGACTGCCACGAGCACGACGAACGCCTCGATCGTGCAGGCGACGTTCGCATACGGCACCAACCTCGCCACGGCCGAGCAGAAGATCCAGCAGGCCATCAACCGCATCTCGGGTCAGCTGCCCGAAGACCTGAGCCCCCAGGTGCTCGCGGTGTCGATCGACGATTTCCCCGTGATCCAGGTCGCGGTGACGGGATTCGACGATGCCGAGAACGCGCAGGCCGAGCTGACGAGCGTCGCGATCCCCGAACTCGAAGACGTCGACGGCGTCAACGCCGCGCAGCTCATCGGAGGGGTCGGCCAGCGCATCACGATCACGCCCGATGTCGCGGCGCTCGCCGCGCAGGGGCAGACCCCGCAGGCCATCAGCACGGCGCTGCAGCAGAACGGCACTCTGTTCCCGGGTGGTGAGATCACCGAGAACGGTCAGACCCTCACGGTGCAGACGGGAGCGAAGATCACCTCCGTCGAGGAGATCGCGGCACTGCCGCTCGTGGGCACGACGGCGACCGTCGGAGACGTGGCGACGGTGGTGCAGGAGACCGATCCTGTCTCATCGATCTCGCGCGTCGACGGCAAGGATGCGCTCTCGATCTCGATCACCAAGCTGCCCGCCGCCAACACGGTCGAGGTCTCGCAGGGTGTCATCGCCGCTCTCGACACGATCGGCGAGGCGTTCCCCGACGCCGAGTTCACGATCATCTTCGACCAGGCGCCGTTCATCCAGCAGTCGATCGAGACGCTCGCGACCGAGGGGCTGCTCGGGCTCGTCTTCGCCGTGATCATCATCCTCGTCTTCCTGCTCTCGATCAGATCGACGCTCGTGACCGCGATCTCGATCCCGACCAGCGTGCTGATCACCTTCATCGGACTGCAGGCGTTCGGATACTCGCTCAACATCCTGACCCTCGGAGCGCTCACGATCGCGATCGGCCGCGTGGTCGACGACTCGATCGTCGTGATCGAGAACATCAAACGGCACTATGTGGGCGACGCGGACAAGGGCGATGCGATCCGCCTCGCGGTGCGCGAGGTCGCGATGGCGGTGACCTCGTCGACCATCACCACGGTCGCGGTGTTCCTGCCGATCGTGTTCGTCGGCGACATGGTCGGCGAGCTGTTCCGTCCGTTCGCCATGACCGTCTCGATCGCGATGGTGGCCTCGCTGCTCGTGTCGCTGACGATCGTGCCGGTGCTCGCCTACTGGTTCCTGCGACCCGGCAAGCCGCTGCTCGACGAGAACGGCGTGCAGATCGATCCGGAGGACCCGGCTGCGCCGCCGACCCCGC
This sequence comes from Microbacterium hydrocarbonoxydans, assembly GCF_904831005.1. NCBI lineage: Bacteria > Bacillati > Actinomycetota > Actinomycetes > Micrococcales > Microbacteriaceae > Microbacterium > Microbacterium hydrocarbonoxydans. The sequence continues at coordinate 297,155 of NZ_LR882982.1, forward strand.
TGCAGCGCGCGTACCGGCCGATTCTCGGGTGGACGCTCAAGCACTCGGGGCTCACCGTGATCCTCGCCGTCGTCGTGCTCGGCGCGACGCTCGCCGCCGCGCCGCTGATGAAGGTGAACTTCCTCAGCGACTCGGGGCAGAACACCATGACCGTGACTCAGGACCTCGGGCCGACCGCGAGCCTGGAGACCAAGTCGGAGGCGGCTGTCGCCGTCGAGGACGCCCTGATGGAGATCGACGGCGTCACCACGGTGCAGGCGTCGATCGGGTCGAGCGGCTCCGCGCTGCGCGACGCGTTCTCGGGAGGCGCCGGAATCACCTACTCGGTGCTCACCGACGCCGACGCCGATCAGGAGGAGCTGAGGGCAGCGGTGCAGGATGCCGTCGCCGACCTCACCGACGTCGGAGAGGTGTCGGTCGCATCGTCTGCGGGCTTCGGGTCGAGCGACATCGAGATCTCCGTCTCCGCCTCGAACGCCGAGGACCTGCAGGCTGCGACGACCGCCGTGGCGGACGAGCTCGACGGGCGAGACGGCATCGGACAGATCACCGACAACCTCGCCGCAGCTCTGCCGTACCTGGCTGTGGTCGTGGATCGGGATGCCGCGGCACAGCGGGGTCTCTCAGAGGCCGCTGTCGGATCGATCGTGTCGAACACCATGCGTCCGCAGCAGGTCGGCACTGTCGAGATCGATGACACGTCCCTCACGATCTACCTCGCGTCGGCCGAACCGCCCACCACGGCACAGGCTCTGCGCGAGCTGGCGATTCCGACCCCGCTCGGCGTGGTGCAGCTGCAGGAGATCGCGACGGTCGAGGAGCGCAACGGCCCCACCTCGATCACGACCGAGCAGGGACGCCGCACCGCCACGATCACCGTGCCCCCGGCATCCGACAACCTGGCCGTGGCCACCCAGTCGGTCACCGAGGCGCTCGCCGCGGTCGAACTGCCCGACGGTGCCTCGGCCGAGGTCGGCGGTGTGGCGACCCAGCAGGCGGACTCGTTCTCACAGCTGGGCCTTGCGATGCTCGCGGCGATCCTGATCGTCTACGTCGTGATGGTGGCGACCTTCAAGTCGCTGCGCCAGCCGCTGCTGCTGCTCGTGTCGGTGCCGTTCGCGGCGACCGGAGCGATCCTGCTGCAGATCATCACCGGCGTGCCGCTCGGTGTGGCGTCGCTCATCGGCGTGCTGATGCTCATCGGCATCGTGGTCACCAACGCGATCGTGCTCATCGACCTCGTCAACCAGTACCGCGAGAAGGGGCTGTCGACGCTCGACGCCGTGAAGGCGGGTGGGGAGAAGCGACTGCGTCCGATCCTCATGACGGCGCTCGCGACGATCTTCGCGCTGACCCCGATGGCGCTCGGCATCACAGGGCACGGCGGCTTCATCTCGCAGCCGCTGGCGATCGTCGTGATCGGCGGACTCATCTCGTCGACCGTGCTGACGCTGATCGTGCTGCCCACGCTCTACAACCTCGTCGAGGGCGCGAAGGAGCGACGACGCGCTCGCAAGGCGGGATCAGGCGACGACGGGTCGGCGCCGGCCGAGGGTGCTGAGCCCTCGGACGGGCCCGCCCCCGCGGGTGCTCCGGCGCTGGCCGGCGCGGGTGCGACGGGTTCGGATCACGGATTGCCGCACGCGAACCAGCTGACCCGGCGCGAGCTGCGCGAGCGCGGCGAGTAGTCGCTTCGCCGCGCACGGCCCGTCACGACGATGCTCGATGCCCGCCCGGAACTGTTCTCCGGGTGGGCATCGGCATGCTCCTGCGGGGTCGGGTGCGCGTCAGCGAGCGCCCGCGCTCATTCGAACGTGATGCCCCACTCCAGCGTCCAGGTATCGCCAGGGGCGAGGCGGCGGATGCCGATGCTGCTGTTGAGGGCATCGGCGGGGGCGGTCATGGGCTCGATCGCCACCGCGAGCGACTGCCCCGGGTACTTGTCGGTGATGTAGACCTGCACGAAGTCGAAGCCCGCGCCCTGCCAGAGCGTCAGTCGGCGCCCGTCCGGAGCCGTCAGCGAGTGCCGCACAAGGCCGTCGGCGTCGCGCTCGAGGTCGGTGAACCCGGTGTCGAGGGTCACGTCGCCCACCCGCACGCCGTCGCGCAGCGCGGCATCCGCCGGGCGCGTGCCCGTGGGCAGCATCCGTTCGTCGGTGTCGAACGCGGTCTGCGCGGGCACCCGCAACACGAGGTCGTGCGGATCGACATCGCCGATCGTCACGAAGGGGTGTGTGCCGAGCGCCACCGGCGCCGCCGTGGCGGAACGGTTGGTCAGGGCATGGGTCACGTCGATCCCGTCTGCGCGCAGCACGTACGTGACGCTGGTCTCGATCAGATACGGGTAGCCCGTCTGCGGCACGATCGTGGCACTCAACGTCGCCGCCGACGCCGACTCCTCGATCGCGTAGGCCGTGAAGCGCAGGAGCCCGTGGCTGGCGTTCATGAACTTCGGCTCGGTGATGGCGAGCTGCCGCTCGGTGCCCTCGTCTGTCCAGAGGCCGTCGCGTACGCGATTCGGCCAGGGCGTGAGCACGACGCCCGAACATGAGGGCGTCGGAGAGTCAAGGGGATACGGGGAGATCAGGTCGACGGAGCCGATGCGCAGCGAGCGGAGGGACGCGCCGACCTGGGCGATCTGAGCGCTGACGTCGCCGAGCTGCAGGTGCACCTGGGTGCCGGTGGGGGATGCGGAGTTCACCCCGCAATCGTATGGCGAGCCGCGCCCGCCCGGGAGACTGGGTGGTTTTTCAGGTGCGCCCGCTACACTTAATGCGTCGGCTTCGGACACCCGCGCAGTGCGCGGACGTTTTGTGTAAGAAGTGTGAGTCCAGGGGCCGATGGTGAGCGTCGCTCGACGCTAATCAACCATCACATGAATGGCCCCGGCCGCTGACAGTCCGGAACCCCGCCGATCGCATCCGATCCGGCGCAGGGTGCTCGCGCGTGTGCGCGGCGCCGTTCTCGTGCGAGAACTCAGAAGGACATCCCCATGCCCAAGAACAAGAAGCCCCGCGGCGGGCGTCCCGCCGCCAACTTCGAGCCGCGCTACGGCGCGAACAAGACCTCGTTCCACGACCGCCACTCCGGAGGCCGCGACAGTGGCCGCGCCACGCGTGACTCGCGTGATGCCCGCGGCGGACGTCCGGATGCCGGCGAGCGGCGCACCCCGGCGGCCGGTTTCGATCGGCGCCCCGGCAGCCGCAGCGCCGGCCACCGCGGATACCGTCCCGCCGAAGAAGCCGGCGCACCCAAGCAGCGCTGGAGCGCTCAGGAGCGTGCCGGTCGCGATGAGGCCCGCGGCATCCGCAATCGTGCCGAGTCGGGTCGCCGCGAGGCGCCGCACAACCGCGATGACCGTGCGCGGTACACCGACCGCTCCACGGGCTTCGACCGTCCGCGCCGCGATGACCGCGGCCAGCGTCCGACCGGTCCCGGCACGTACCGTGATGAGCGGGGCGGCCAGCGTGACGAGCGTCCGCGCCGTGACGACCGCGGTGCCGGCACGCAGCGCCAGGGCTTCCGCGACAACGATCACCGCGATGGCGGACGTCCGGGTCGTGACGACCGCCGCGACCAGCGTTCCGGTGGTTTCCGCGACGACCGCGGTGGCCAGCGCTTCTCCCGCGACGACCGTCCTGCCCGCTCGGGCGACCGCACCGAGCGTCCGCGCTTCGACCGTGGCGCGTCCGAGCGTCCGCGCTTCGACCGTGACGATCGTCCCCGTCGTGACGACCGTGGCGCAAGCCCGCGGCGTGATGACCGTGGCGGCGCCGAGCGCCCTGAGCGTTCGTACGATGCCGACCGTGCGCGCCGTGCTTTCGACCGTGACCGCACTCAGCGTTCGATCGAGGGTGGCCGCGACGAGCGTTCACGTCCCTCGACCGGTGGCGCGTACCGCACCGAGCGTCCCCGCCCGTTGACGTCGGACACCCGCGGGCGGCCGTCGCGCAACGAGCGACCGAGCCGCAACGACTGGAACGCCACTGCGAGCTCGTCGCCCGCCAAGAAGTTCGAGCCGACCGACGACGTCGTGCACGAGCGCCTCGAGGCGAAGTCGATCGCCGCAGTGGAGGTCGACGGTGTGACTTTCGGCGACCTCGGTCTGGGATCGAACATCGTCGAGACCCTCGTCGGCATGGGTGCGGCGACGCCGTTCCCGATCCAGGCGGCCAGTATCCCCGCCGTGCTCGCGGGTCGCGACGTTCTTGCGCGCGGCCGCACCGGTTCGGGCAAGACCATCGCCTTCGGTGCTCCGCTCGTCGAGCGCGTGCTGCAGTCGCAGGCGGGCAAGCGTCGTGAGTTCGGCCGGTCGCCCCGCGCGATCATCCTCGCTCCGACCCGCGAGCTCGCGCTGCAGATCGACCGCACCATTCAGCCGATCGCGCGCAGCGTCGGTCTGTTCACCACGCAGATCTACGGTGGCGTGCCCCAGGGACGCCAGGTCGGTGCGCTCAAGAAGGGCGTCGACATCGTGATCGGCACCCCCGGTCGTATCGAGGACCTCATCAACCAGGGCAAGCTCGACCTTTCGGACTGCCGCATCGCGGTGCTCGACGAGGCGGACCACATGTGCGAGCTCGGATTCGTCGAGCCCGTGCAGCGCATCCTGCGTCACACTGCCGACGGCAGCCAGAAGCTCCTGTTCTCGGCCACGCTCGACCGCGAGGTCGCCGCGCTCGTCGACGAGTTCCTCGTCGACCCGGCCGTGTACGAGGTCGCCGGAGAGGACCAGGACTCGAGCACCATCGAGCACCGCGTGCTCGTGATCGAGCACCGCGACAAGGCCGACATCCTCACCTCGCTGGTCGACCGCGAGGGCAAGACCCTGGTCTTCGCCCGCACACGTGCCTACGCCGACATGCTCGCCGAGCAGTTCGACGACGCCGGCATCCCCGCGGTGTCGCTGCACGGCGACCTCAACCAGGCCAAGCGCACGCGCAACCTCGAGCGTCTGACCTCGGGCCGCGTCAACGTGCTCGTCGCGACCGACGTCGCCGCCCGCGGCATCCACGTGGACGACATCGATCTGGTCGTGCAGGCCGATGCTCCCGATGAGTACAAGACCTACCTGCACCGCTCCGGCCGCACCGGCCGCGCGGGTCGCTCAGGTCGCGTCGTGACCCTCATCACGCGTCAGCGTCAGCGCCGCATGACCGAGCTGCTCGAGCGCGCCGAGATCGATGCGCCGTTCGAGAACGCCCGCATCGACGACGACCTGATCGAGGAGATCGCCGGTCGCGTGCCGACCGCCGCAGACCTCACGGCCTGACCTGCGTGATTCGAGACCCCGTCGCCGCATCCGCGGTGGCGGGGTCTTCGCGATCTCCTTCGGAGCGCGCGGGGCTGCACGCCGACGTCGCGCGCCGGTCAGCCCAGCTCGTGCTCGTGCACGCCGGTGGTCAGGCTCGTGCCGTTCAGATCGAGATAGAGCGTGCCCTCGGTGAGCGTGATCGTCATGGTGTTGCGGCGCTCGATGAGCGGCGCGGCGGAATCGATGAATCCGGGGTCGAAACTGAAGACCCGGATGTCTTCGGAGCGATGGATGCGCTTGTCGGCCCACGGTGCCATGACCTTGAGCGGATCGCGATGCGTGTAGACCACGGTGCGGTCGGCGAGTCGACTGCCGTAGTGCAGGCGCTCGGCGTCGGGCGCGCCGACCTCGATCCACGCGGTGATCAGACCGGTGAGATCACGCACCAGAACGGCCGGCTCGTCGGTCTGCGAGATTCCGCCGCCGAACGTGATGCCCTCGGTGAACTCGAGGCCGTAGGCGAGCACTCGCGTGAGCATATAGGCATCGGTCTCGGACGGATGCCGCGCGGCACGCAGCGAGAAGTCGTCGTACACACCACGATCCATGTCGGCGAGCTGGACGTCGAACGTGTGCATCGTGGAGCCGGTAGCCATAACGAACGAGCCTACGCGCCCGCGACCCTCTCAGCCGCCTCAGAACAGCATCGGCTGTGCCGGCGAGGCCGACGGCGTGAAGGCGGGCGCCGGCCGCCCATGGGGTGCGGATGCGCGCATGCCGCGCACCGGGTAGTCGTCTTCATGCTGCGCATCGAGCCCGTGGAGTCGTATCAGAGGGCGTGCGCGCTTCGCGAGCCACTGGCGGTATCCCTTCGGAGCCTCGGCCGAGACCCCGGGATACAGGCCGCGATACGACGACACGAGATCGGGGCGGAACTCTCCGAGCCACTGCATGAACCACGGCTTCACTCCTGCGCGAAGATGCAGGGCGCCGTAGACGACGCTGCTGGCTCCGGCCTCTTTGATCCGGCGCAGCGCCGTGTCGATCGCCTCGAGCGAATCGGTCATGTGCGGCATGATCGGCATCAGGAACACCGTCACGCGGAACCCGGCGTCGCGCAGGGCTCGCACAGTGTCGAGCCGTGCCTGTGTCGTCGGGGTTCCGGGCTCGATCGTCTTCTGCAGCTCGTCGTCGTACATCGCGATGGACATCTGGATGTCGACGGGTACCCGCTGCGCGGCCTTCACCAGCAGAGGGATGTCGCGTCGGATCAGCGTGCCCTTGGTCAGGATCGAGATCGGCGTGCCCGATGCCGCGAGCGCCTCGATGATCCCCGGCATGAGCTTGTAGCGGCCCTCGGCGCGCTGATACGGATCGGTGTTGGTTCCGAGTGCCACGGTCTCGTGCTGCCAACTGCCTCGCCGCAGCTCCTTCTGCAGCACCTCGACGATGTTCGTCTTGACGACGATCTGCGAGTCGAAGTCTGCTCCGCCGTCGAGGTCCAGGTACTCGTGCGTGCCGCGAGCGAAGCAGTAGACACATGCATGACTGCATCCGCGATACGGGTTGATCGTCCAGGCGAAGGGCATGCGCGACGCGCCCGGAACATGGTTGAGCGCGGACTTCGACAGCACCTCGTGAAAGGTCATCCCCGCGAAGTCGGGCGTGGTGACGGAGCGCACGATGCCGGCGCGGTTCTCGAGCCCGGGCAGCGCGGAGTCGTCGACCTCTCCGACCTTCTGTCCCTGCCAGCGCATGTGAACATTCGAACATAAGAACGAGACTCGCGCAACCTGATCCGCACATCTCTTCGACCGCACTTAAGGGACAATGGAGCCATGACTTCCGCGTTGCAGCCTCAGCACGCTGCCCCGCGATCTCCGATCCGCGGGGCAGCCGTTCCGGCAGGGCTCGCCGTCACGGCCATCGGCATCCTGCTCTCGCTCGCAGGTGCTCCCGCAGCGGTCCCCTCGCAGGCGGCGGTGCGGGTTCTGCCCGAACCGGTCGTGGTGCAGGCGGTGCCCGAGGTGCAGGTCGGAGCGACGACCGCGGCCGACCCGTGTTCCGAGCCGAGCGTGCTCGAGGCCATCGCGGTGGCCGACGATGCCGCGATCATCGCCGGGTTCGGCGGCGGCGAGAGCTTCAGGGCCGCGGTGGTGGCGGGCAATGCGCCGTGCATCTCGCTCTCCGACCCCGCGCACGTCTGGGTCGTCGTCAACAAGGCGCGTCCGCTCGATCCGGTCGAGTTCGCCCCCGCATCGCTCGCCGACCTCCCCGTGCCGATGACCACGCGTTCGGGCCAGGCGCGTTCCGACGTCGCTGCGGCGATGGGCGCTCTGGCCGCGGATGCCGCCGCGGAGGGCGCGGGCAGCATCGGCGCGAACAACGGCTATCGCTCCTACGATCTGCAGGTCGTGACGCACGCGTCGCACGTGCGCAACAGCGGCCAGGCGGGGGCCGATGCCTCGTCGGCGCGAGCGGGTCACAGCGAGCACCAGACGGGGCTCGCGCTCGACGTCGTGGCCTGCGACGGCTCGTGCGGCGGGATCGACGCCTTCGGGGGCACCGCTCAGGGTGCGTGGGTGGCCGAGAACGCGTGGGAGTACGGATTCATCGTGCGCTACGAGCAGGTGGGCACGGGGATCACAGGGTACAAGCCGGAGCCCTGGCATCTGCGGTACCTGGGTCCCGAGCTCGCCGCTGCGTATCACCACGGGGGGTATCACACGCTCGAGGAGTTCTTCGCGCTCCCCGCTGCTCCTGATTACGCCCACTGATCAGCCGTAAAGGTGTTCTGAGGGCTTTCGACAATCGCGAGACCCAGTCTCACCGATTGTGGGATGCATTCCCACAACGCTGTGGAGCGGTGTCGGCGAACCGGCATAGAATCGCCGGAGCAATGACGCACGAACGTTCGGGAGGACGCAATGGAACGCGACATCTACGAAGAGGATCACGAGGCATTCCGCGACCTCGTCAAGGACTTCGTCAAGCGCCACGTGAGCAACGAGGCGATCGAGCGGTGGGATGCCGCAGGCGAGATCGACCGGGCCACCATGCTGGCGGCAGGCGAGGCGGGTCTGATCGGCCTGTCCGTCCCCGAGGAGTTCGGCGGCGCCGGGATGCTGCAGGACTACCGCTTCCGCACCATCGTCATGGAAGAGGTCATCGCCTCCGGCGCCGGATCGCTCGCCGGAGCGTTCGGCATCCAGGACGACCTGGCGGTCCCCTACCTCGTGCACATGGGCACGCAGGAGCAGAAGGAGAAGTGGCTGCCCCGCATGGCCACGGGCGAGGTGCTCGGCGCACTCGCGATGACCGATCCCGGTGCGGGGTCTGACCTGCGCGGCATCAAGACCAATGCCAAGAAGGTCGACGGCGGCTACATCCTCAACGGCGCCAAGACGTTCATCTCATCGGGCTCGACGGCCGACGTCGTGGTGACGTTCGTCAAGACCGGCGAGGGCAACCGCCCCGACGCGTTCAGCCTGCTGCTCGTCGAGAAGGGCATGGAGGGCTTCGACCAGGGCAAGAAGCTCAGCAAGATGGGCTTCCACGGGTGGGACACGGCCGAGCTCAGCTTCACCGACGTGTTCATCCCCGACGAGAACCTCATCAGCGGCAAGGAGGGACAGGGCTTCATCCAGCTGATGCTGAACCTGCCGCTCGAGCGGCTGTCGATCGGCGTCGCTGCGGCTGCGGCCGCCCAGGCCGCCCTCGACTGGACCGTCGCCTACACGAAGGACCGCGAGGCGTTCGGGGAGCGCATCGCGGACTTCCAGAACACCCGCTTCCGCCTCGCCGACATGGCGGCGACCACCGACGCGATGTGGGCCTACATCGACCGCGCGCTGCTCGCCTACAAGAACAGCACTCTCACCGCCGAGGACGCGGCGAAGGTCAAGTTCTGGGCGACCGAGCGCGAGTGGGAGGTGCTCGACACGGGCGTGCAGCTGCACGGCGGCTACGGCTACATCATGGAGTACCCGATCGCCCGGGCCTTCACCGATGCCCGCGTGCACCGCATCTACGGTGGCACGAACGAGATCATGCGCGATCTCGTCGGTCGCCAGATCGTCGGCAAGCGCTGACGCACGTCTCAGACGAAGGGCTTCGGATGTCGACATCCGGAGCCCTTCTCTGTGTCTTGCACCCGCGACGGGAATGGATCGGGTGCCCGGAGTGCAGCGGGCTGGGTCAGCGCGGCAGGCGTGCTCCGACGCCGGCCTTGCGCAGCCGGTCGGCGATCAGGATGCCGAGGGCGGTGGCCCCGAGGCAGCTGGCGAGGGTCACGGCGAAGAACGTGATCTGCAGGGAGAGCGCGAAGCTGCCGAGGTTGAACGATGCCCACGCGAGCACCGGGTAGACGATGCCGACGACTGCGGCGCCGAGGTAGTGCATCCAGGTTCCCCAGTAGCGCCACAGCACGAACAGGAACGGAAGCTCGGTGAACGCGGCCCACCACAGGTTGGTGGCCACGCTGCTGAAGCCGTACCCCGAGAACGGGACGATGACGAGTCCGGCCAGCAGGCCCACCAGCAGACCCACGAGGGGGCGGCGCAGCAGGCGCAGGGCGATGACCGAGGGAAGCAGCCACAGACCGGCCAGCCCGACGCTCACGAAGGGGAGACCCGGGAAGAGGATCGTCGAGATCCAGTTCGCCGGGGCCAGCAGCGCCCCACCGGCGACGCCCAATGCGGCACACGTCAGGAGGATCGCCGTCGGGAAGCGGAAGCGCGAGTGAGACCGCCGACCCGAAGCATCCGTGCCGCTCACGAGAGCGGCTCCGCAGCTGCCTCACGGGCGGCCTTCGACGTGGGCGACGACGCGCCGATCTTCCAGTATCCGCAGAAGCTCACGTCGTTCTTGTCGACCCCGCGCTCGCCGACCAGGTGCTTGCGGGCGCCTGAGGCGAGAGACTGCTCGCCCGCCGCATACGCGTGGAACGGCGCCTCGGGAAGCGTCAGTTCACGCAGGCGGGCGAGGGCGAACGATCCCGGATCGAACTCATGCGGGCGCACGAGCCAGACCACGTCGACGCCGGCAGGATGCGGGAACTCGAGCGCGTCCTCCTCGGCCGGCACCTCGATGATCGCGGTGCCCGTGGCGTCGCCGGGCAGCGAGGCGCAGATCGACGCGATCGCGGGCAGCGCCGTCTCGTCGCCGACCAGCACCACGCGGCTCGTTCCACGCTGCGGGTTGAACGTGAGCCCCTCGTCGATGATCAGCACGTGCTCACCGGGTTCGCATGTCTCGGCCCACCGCGAGGCGGGGCCGGCGGTGCCGTCGGACGCCGACCCGTGCAGCACGAAGTCGACGTCGATCTCGGCGCCCGAGAGAGCCGTCGCGGCACGGTAGGCGCGCACGCTGTAGTTGCGCATCACGGGGCGCTCGCCGTCGGGGATGCGCAGGAACCTCAGGTATCCGAACATCTTGTTCGCCTTCGCGGGGACCCGATCGAGGCCCGCGTCGCCGCCGATCGGCAGGAACAGACGGAACCACTGGTCGAAGCCCATCGGGCGGAACTTCTCGATCTCGCCTTCGCCGAGCGTCACCCTCATCCAGTGCTCCGAGAGACGCTCTGTGCGCACCACGCTGAGATGGATGAGCTCGGAGGACTCGGGCTTGACCAGTTTGCTGTATGCCATGCGGGCGCCTTTCAGGGCAGCTGCCAGGGGAAGAAGGCCGCGAAGATCGCGGCGGACGCGGCGACGGACGCGACGATGAAGACGGTGTCGCGCACACGGAACGGCACCAGATGCCGCTCGGTGCGCGTCGTGTGGGCGCCGAAGGCGCGGGAGTCCATGGCGAGTGCCACGCGCTCGGCATGACGGATCGCGCCGGCGAGCAGCGGCACGATGTATCCCCAGCCGCGGGCGACCCGCGCGAACGGGCCGTTGCCGCCGTGGTGTCCGCGCACGCGGTGCGCGGCGCGGATCACCGAGAGCTCGTACCCGAAGCGCGGGACGAAGCGGAATGCGGCGAGAGCCGTATAGCCGATCCGGTAGGGGACCCGCAGCTGCTGCACGCTGGCCCGCACGAGATCGGGGCCGGTGGTGGTCAGTCCGCCGATGAGCGCGAGCGCGATGATCGCGCCGAGACGCAGAGCCGTCGCGAAGCCGATGGCCAGGGCGCCCTGCCGCAGCGACCAGTCGCTGAGCTGCAGCACGACGGCGGTGTCGCGCACGAGGTCGGCATCGACCCACAGTGAGAACCCCGCTCCGATGGCGAGCATGCCGATCGGCAGAGCGAGGAACAGCAGGGCGGCGATGCGCCACGTGAGTCGGGAGCCGAGGGCGATCAGTGCGAGCGACAGCGCCAGGAAGACTGCGGGAGTCGCCAGGTCGCGCACGAAGATGAGCACCAGCATGGCGGGCACGACGCCCGCGACCTTCGCGAGCGGGTTCAGCCCGTACAGGAACTGACGCGGAGAGGATGCCGTCATGGCGGCATACGGATCGAAGGTCTGCGTGCTCATGCGATCGCCTGCCCCGCCGCGGCCAGCACGCGTTGCAGCGGCGGAAGCCGGAGCCCCGCCTCGAGGAAGGGCGCCTCGTCGCGGAAGAGTACGTCCGTGCGATCGGCGGCGTGCACACGTCCGTCCTTCAGGATCATGGTGTGCGACGTGTGCTCGGCGACGAGCTGCAGGTCATGCGTCACGATGACGATCGTGGTGCCCTCGTCGCGCAGATCGTGCAGCAGCGCGAGGAGCTCGGATGCTCGGGCGCGATCCTGTCCGAACGTCGGCTCGTCGAGGGCGAGCACTCTCGGGCGCGTGATCAGTGCGGTACCGACCGACAGACGGCGCTTCTCACCCCCTGAGAGCAGGAAGGGATGCACGCCGGCCTTGGCCTCGAGGCCGAAGCGCGTGAGCATGGCATCGACGCGCTCGCCGACTTCGGCATCCGGTGTGTGCCGAAGCCTGAGCCCGTGCGCGAGCTCGTCGAAGACCGTGTGCGCGATGAACTGGTGCTCCGGATTCTGGAAGACGAAGCCGATGCGGTTCGAGAGCTCGCGCGGCGAGGCTGATCCCGGGTCGATGCCGTCGACCGTCACCTGCCGCGTGGGTGGCGCGACGACGCCGGCGAGGGCCTGCAGCAGAGTGGTCTTGCCCGCGCCGTTGGTGCCGATGATGGCGGTGAGGGTGCCCGGTCGGATGTCGAGGTCGATGCCGTGCAGGATCTCGGTGCGGCGGCGACGCACAGTGAGCCCCCGGGTGCTGATGATCGGGGTCTTGTGGTCGTTCTCAGTCCTCGAGCGAGCGGTCCCGGCCGCATCGGCGCGTTTCGTCTCGTCGCTGCGGTCCTCGCTCGACGAGCGGGTGCTCCCCTCGGTCGTCGAGCGAGCGGAGCGAGACGAAACGCGGTGCGTCGGGGCGGATGCCAGCGCTGCGGCGAGCTCCTCGGGGGTGAGCGGCAGCTCGTCGAGGTCGAGGGTTCCGGCATCCCGCATCCGCAGCGCCGCCAGAGTGGCCCCGGGCAGCCAGACCCCCATCGAGGCGAGCTCAGCGGCGTGAGCGCGGATGACGTCGGCGGGCGGGCCGTCGAACGCGACCCGGCCTGCGCGATCGAGCACGATCGTGCGGGTGAGGAAGCCCATGGCCGCATCGAGGTTGTGCTCGACGAGAAGGATGCCGCGATCGCCGGCCGCGACGACGTCGCTCAACGCGGCATACACATCGTCGATGCCCTGAGGGTCGAGGTTCGCGGTGGGTTCGTCGAGCACGATGAGCGGCGAGCCCATGGCCAGGGCGCATGCGATCGCGAGCCGCTGTCGACCGCCTCCGGAGAGCCGGTCGGGGTTCTCGTCACGACGATCCCACAAGCCGACGCGCCGCACCGCGTCTTCCGTACGCCGGTGCACCTCGTCGAGGGGCAGTCGCAGATTCTCCGGGCCGAAGGCGACCTCGTCGTAGACCGTGCCGGTGACGATCTGGGCATCCGGATCCTGGAACACCATCGCGACCCGTGTGCTCAGCTCGGCCGTGGCGCTGCGCGCAGTGTCGAGCCCTCCGGCTTCGACCGTGCCGGTCATGGCGGCCGGCACGGCATGCGGGATGAGCCCGTTGAGCGCGAGCGTCAGCGTGGATTTGCCCGATCCCGAGGGGCCGAGCAGCAGCACGACCTCGCCGGCGGCGATGTCGAACGTGACGCCCTGGGGAGAGGGGTGCACGGCATCGGCGTGGGTGATCGTGAGGTCACGCACGCGGAGAAGAGGCGCAGATGAGCGCACGGCATAACCCCGGTTCTGCGGATCGGTACCGTACTAACTTAGCTGAGCCTTACCTGAATTGTCACGGCGCTCAGGTGGCCCGCTCAGCGTCGGGCGACGCCCGCGCGGGAGAGCGCGGACCCGATCGCGAGTCCGACAGCCGTCCAGGCGAGGGGGCCGAGCACGGCGATCACGAGATAGGCGATCTGCACCCACGGGGCGAAGGTCGCGAGGTCGACCGCGAAGAAGACCACGACCGCGACGATCAGCCCGATCACACCGGCCGAGATGAAGAAGCGCCAGGCCCCCCACGAGCGATAGCGGGTGAGGGCGGCGATCCCCTCCTGGATCGCGCCGAAGAGCAGCGCCGTGCCGATGAAGCGCAGCGCCCACGCCGGGTTGAAAGCGCTCGAGATGAGCGCGGCGATCAGGTGGGTGATCAGGGCGACGAGCGGGCGACGCAGCACCTCCTGGGCGATGATGCCGGGCAGCACGTGCGACCCCAGCACGAGCCCGTAGAGGTAGGGGGTGAGCACGATCACGCCCGGCGTGATGAGGCCGGCGATCCCGCCGAGGATGCCGGTGGCGACGCCGATCGCGGCGCAGATCAGCAGCACGCGGGTCGTCAGGACGGGGGAGGGGGCCACTCTCTCAGCCTACTGTCGACCAATGGCGAGGCGGCTGGCCGATCGTCCAGTAATAACCCCGGAGCCTGGAAACCGAGCCGAGCACGGGCTTAGCGTGAGCGACGGTGCGGCAAACGGTCGCATCCGGATCATCGGGAGAAGCACATGGGTCGAACACCCCTCCGGATGGCAGCGGTCACCACCGTGGCCACGCTGTTCATCGCATCGACGGCAACCGTCAGCTACGCGGCGACCGAGGAGGTGACTCACCCCACTCCGGTCGACGGAACGCCGGGCCATTACATCGTCGTGATGAAGTCCGATCCGCTCGCGAGCTACACCGGCGGGGTGAACGGCCTCGAAGCGACCAAGCCCGCCGAGGGCGAGCAGCTCGAGACGCAGTCGCAGGACTCGCAGCGGTACGTCGAGCACCTCGAGACGCAGCAGCAGACCCTTGCGCAGGAGGTGGGCGTGACGCCCGACACCACCTACCAGGTGGTCCTCAACGGCTTCAGCGCCGATCTCTCGGGCGAGCAGGTCGACAAGCTGCGCGCGTCGAAGGACGTCTACGGCGTCTACCCCGATCTCGTGCGGCATCCGGATGCGCAGACCTCGACGGACTTCCTCGGTCTGGGCGATGACAAGAAGGGCCGTGGCGGCATCTGGCAGCAGACCGGCGGCGTCGACAAGGCGGGCGAAGGCGTCGTCGTGGGCGTGATCGACACCGGCATCGCACCCGAGCACCCCTCGTTCGAGGGCAAGAAGCTCAAGAAGCAGAAGAAGAACGACAAACGTCACAAGGGGAACCAGCCCTACACCGACGGCAGCTACGTGTACTTCGACAAGTCCGACGGCGGTCAGTTCCAGGCAGCCATGGTCGAGGCGCAGGAGTGGGACAAGAGCGACTACTCCACCAAGCTCATCGGTGCGCAGTACTTCTCCGCTGGCGCCGCAGCGGCCGGGTTCGACTTCCAGTACGACTACCTCTCGCCGCGCGACGGCGACGGACACGGCTCGCACACCGCGAGCACGGCGGCCGGCGACTTCGGTGTGAAGGCGTCGATCGAGGACGTCGACTTCGGTCGCGTCTCGGGCGTCGCGCCCGGCGCGAAGGTCTCGGCCTACAAAGCCTGCTACGTCGGGCCCGACGAGACCGTCACGACCGATGACATCTGCGCCGGCAGCGACCTGATCGCCGCGATCGACCAGGCCGTGGCCGACGGGGTCGACGTGATCAACTACTCGATCGGCGGCGGCGCGGCATCCACGGTGCTCGCCCCCGAGGACATCGCGTTCTTCAACGCGGCGGCGGCGGGCGTGTTCGTGGCCACGAGTGCGGGCAACGACGGCCCCGACTCCGTCACGGCCGACCACGCGTCCCCGTGGTACACCACGGTCGCCGCGTCCACGATCCCCACCTGGGAGGGCACCGTGCAGTTCGACGGGTTCGCTCAGGCCGGCGCATCGGTGAGCGTGCCGTTCGGCACGACGGTCACCGGTCCGTCGATCTATGCCGGCGATGCGGCCGCTGCGGGCACGGCGACGGCGGATGCCGCGCTCTGCGTGCCCGGCTCGCTCGACCCGGCGAAGGTCGCAGGGCACATCGTGGTCTGCGACCGTGGGGGCAACGCGCGTGCAGAGAAATCGCAGGTCGTGAAGGATGCCGGCGGCATGGGCATGGTGCTCGTGAACGTGCCCGGCGCCGCCGACTCGCTCGACAACGACTTCCACGCCGTGCCCACCGTGCACCTCTCCTCCGTGCACCGTGCAGCGGTCCTCGCCTACGTGCAGGGTGGTGTCGATCGTCCCATCACGCTCGTCGGCGAGAACACGACAGGAGTCGTGACCCCGGTGCCGCAGATCGCGGGCTTCTCGAGCCGTGGCCCGATGCTGGCCGACGGCAGCGACATCATGAAGCCCGACATCGCGGCCCCCGGCGTGGCGATCCTCGCGGCCACGCAGAACGCCCCCGGTGAGGCGCCGACGTTCGGCATCCTGTCGGGCACGTCGATGTCGTCGCCGCACATCGCGGGTCTTGCCGCGCTGTACCTGGGCGAGCGTCCGAACGCGAAGCCGGCCCAGATCAAGTCCGCGATGATGACCACGGCGTACGACACGGTGAACTCCGACGGCTCGGCCAACACCGACCCGTTCCAGCAGGGCGCAGGACAGGTCGACCCGAAGCGGTTCTTCAACCCGGGCCTGCTGTATCTCAACGACGTGCCCGACTGGGCGGCGTTCCTCGAGGGCAAGGGACTGGCGGAGTTCGACGGGGTCGAGCCGATCGACGGCAGCGACCTCAACATCGCCTCCTTCTCGATCGGATCGCTTGCGAGCGCCCAGAGCGTGACCCGCACGGTGACGGCGACCGAGAAGGGCACGTTCACGGCATCCGTCGATCTGCCCGGCGTCGACGTGACGGTCGAACCCTCGACCCTGAAGTTCGACAAGCCGGGTCAGACCGCGACCTACACGGTCACCTTCGACAATCAGAGCGCGCCCGTCGAGCAGTGGGCGACCGGTTCGCTGACCTGGACGAGCCCGAAGAACACGGTGCGGTCGCCGATCGCGGTGTTCCCGGTCACGGCGGATGCTCCGGCAGAGGTCTCGGGCACGGGCATCGACGGCGCGACCACGGTCGAGATCACCCCCGGTGTCGACGGCGACATCGCGCTCGGGCTCTCGGGCCTCACGCCGTTCGCGCTGCTGGAAGACCCGGACGGCCGTGTCGTCGGGCATTCGGGAGACGAGGCGTCGGGAGATGAGAACAAGGACGTGTCGTGGATCGTCGACGTGCCCGAGGGGACCACGCTCTCGCGCTTCGACCTCGATTCGTCGGATGACACGGGAAGCGACCTCGACCTCACCGTGTACCGCGTCGTGAGCCCCGACGACCTGCGCTACTACGAGCGCTGGCAGTCGGCCACCGGCTCGGCGGACGAGCAGGTCACACTGCCCGCCCCGACTGCCGGCACCTATCTGGTGGTGGCGAACGTCTACTCGACCTCGGCGCCGATGACGTGGGACATGTCGTATGCCAACGTGCAGCCCGAGGGTGAGGGCGCGTTCACTGCGACCCCGAACCCGATCCAGGCCGTGCGCGGGCAGGCGGCGAGCTACGAGCTCGCCTGGACAGGACTCACGGCCGGCACCCGCTACCTCGGCCTCGTGCAGTACGGCGAGTCCGAGGTGCGCTCGATCGTCACGGTCGACGCGCAGTAGCGGTCACCGCGCCGCTCTGGTCGTTGAGCGGCGGGCGTGCGGATCGGCTTGCGGCGTTTCGTCTCGGTCGACTGCGTCGTCCTCGCTCAACGACCGGGGGGGTTCTGGTCGTTGAGCGAGCAGCGGAGCAGCGAGACGAAACGCGGTGGGCGTGCGGGATCGGCTCGCTCGACGAGCGGGGGAGGGCGCGTCAGATCTTCCGGCCGCGCGGCATCAGGCGCACGTCGGGCAGCGGTGGCGCGGGAATGCGCACGTCATGGCCGTCGACCGTTCCGAAGCGGTCGGATGCCGCTTCCCAGTCCGCACGCGCTTCGACGATCTCGTCATGGGTGCGGCCGGCGAAGTTCCACCACATCACGATCTCGCTCTCGAACGGCTCGCCGCCGATCAGGAACAGCAGTGCGCCCTGCGCGCTGAACACCTCGACGAACTCCCTCGAGTCGCCGAGGTAGAGCATGTCGTTCCGGGGCATCGCGTGAGTCGAGACGGTCGCGTCGCCCTCGACCAGCATCAGCGCGTGCTCCCACTCCGGCCGCAGGGGCAGCCGCACTCGGGTGCCCGCCGGCACCGAGACCTCTGCGCCGACGATCGGCGTGTGCACGGTCGCGGGCGACACCGTGCCGGCGAACTCTCCGAGCACCACCACACCCGTCGCGTCCTCGCCCGCGTCGGCGGGAAGCGCCACCTGAGGCAGCTGGGCGTGGCGTTCGAAGCCGCCGGCGCCGTGCCGTGCGCTCTCGGGGAGCACCACCCAGAACTGCAGCGCGTCGAGGGGGATCGGGTCGTCGCCGATCGAGTACTCGGAATGCGAGATGCCGTTGCCCGCGGTCATGAGATTCAGCTGGCCGCGTCGAAGGTCTGCATCGCTGCCGAGCGAATCCCGGTGGCGGATCTCTCCGACCAGTGGCCAGGTCACGGTCTGGAGTCCGATGTGCGGATGCGGTTCGACCCGCATCCGGGTGTCGGCAGGGCCGAATCGGTCGAGGAAGCACCACGCTCCGATGGTCGGGAGGTTGCGGTGCGGCAGCACGCGCAGCACGTTCATGCCACGAACACCGCCGAGCGGCACCTCGCGGGGTTCGAGCACGATGCGCCGTTCGCCGATGCGGGGCGCCGCCTCGTCGACCTGGCCGGATGCGGTGTCGGTCATCCGATTCTCCTTCGCCTAGGTGCGTCTGCGCACGGTCTCCCGAGCGGACTCATAGGCTCGGCGGATGAACGTTCGACGCTCTCCCATTATCCTGCTCGCCCTCGGTGCCACGGCGCTGTCGTTGTCCGGGTGCGCGGCCGGCGGCGATGCCGGTTTCTGCGGCCCGCTGATCGACGACACACAGACGTCGGCAGCCGCCTTCTCTCCGCTGATCCCCGGCATGAACAGCGAGGGAGACGTCACGGCGCGGCTCGCGCTCATGGACAAGGTCGAGCCGACCCCTGAGCTGGCCGACGACCTCGAGACGTGGAAGGGCTATCTGACGGTGGCGGCCGAGTCGATCGCCGACGACCCCACCGCGATGATCAACGCATACGACGACGACGTGAAGGCGTCGGGCGAGGCGCTCTTCGAGTACTACAACGGCACCTGCATGCAGTAGGTGCGAGCGCCGCGCTCGTCGCGGGCCTCAGGCCTCGGTCGGAGCGTCGCCGGGGCGCTTCGGCCACCGGATCTCGGCACCCGGGATGTCATGGGTCGTGAGGTACTTCGCGATGTACGGGCAGAGCGGCACGATCGCATCGCCGGTGGCCGCGGCATCCGTCAGCGCCCGCTCGGCGAGGATGCCCGCCAGGCCCTGACCCTGGAACGCGGGGTCGAGTTCGGTGTGGATGAACCGGATCGCGCCGGGGCGCAGCTGGAACTCGGCGTAGCCGGCCAGCGTGCCGTCCGTGCGGATCTCATAGCGGGACTCGTCGGTGTTGCGGGTGACGGTGATGTCGGTCATCGAGGTCTCCTTCGGCGTGTGCCCTCCAACCTACGCCCGAGAAGTCTGCGCAGGGGCCCGCCGAGGTCGGCGGGGGTCGTTACGCTGGAGGGATGCCGCAGACTCCCCGTGACCCCTACGAGGGTCTGCCGTACGCCGACGAGCCGTGGGACGGCGCCGGATGGGAGCCGTCGGAGCCTCCCGAGCCCATGGACTGGGAGCCGCAGGGCGCGGGATACGAGCCGCCACTCGATTGGGGGCCAGGGCCCACGACCCCGGTGACGCCGCTGAAGACCGCATCCCCTCCGGTGGCTCGGGGCGCCGCCCCCAGCCGCTACCCCACCGCGGCCGAGGCGCTGCACACGGTCTTCGGCTACGACGAGTTCCGCGGCGACCAGGCCGCGATCGTCGAACAGGTCATCTCGGGCGGCGACGCCGTCGTGCTGATGCCGACCGGTGGTGGCAAGAGCGTGACGTACCAGGTGCCCGCGCTGGTGCGCGAGGGCACGGGCCTCGTGATCAGCCCGCTCATCGCCCTCATGCACGACCAGGTCGACGCGCTCAGGGCCAACGGCGTCAACGCCGCGTACCTCAATTCCACCCAGGCGATCGACGAGCGGCGCGAGGTGGAGCGGGCGTACGTCGCCGGTGAGCTCGATCTCATCTACGTCGCCCCCGAGCGGCTGTCGTCGCCGCAGACGACCGCCCTGCTCCAGCGCGGCACGCTCAGCGTGATCGCGATCGACGAGGCGCACTGCGTGTCGCAGTGGGGCCACGACTTCCGCCCCGACTACCTCGCGCTCGGCGACCTGGGCGAGCGGTTCCCCGGGGTTCCGCGCATGGCGCTCACGGCCACCGCCACCCGCGCCACGCACAAGGAGCTCACCGAGCGGCTGCGCCTGGATGCGGCGAAGCACTACGTCGCCAGCTTCGACCGGCCCAACATCCAGTACCGCATCGTGCCCAAGGTCGATCCGCGCAAGCAGCTGGTCTCGTTCATCCGCGCACAGCCCGAGGGGTCGGTGGGCATCGTCTACGCGCTCAGCCGCAAGTCGGTCGAGCAGACGGCCACCTATCTGGCAGCCCAGGGCTTCGACGCCCTGCCCTACCACGCGGGTCTGCCGGCCGAGGTGCGTGCGAAGAACCAGTCGAGGTTCCTGCGCGAAGACGGCGTCGTGATGGTCGCGACGATCGCCTTCGGAATGGGAATCGACAAGCCCGATGTGCGCTTCGTCGCGCACATCGACCTGCCGAAGTCCGTCGAGGGCTACTACCAGGAGACCGGTCGCGCAGGCCGTGACGGCGAACCGTCGATCGCCTGGATGGCCTATGGGCTGGGCGACGTCGTGCAGCAGCGTCGCATGATCGACCAGAGCCCCGGCGACCGCACCTTCAAGATGCGCCTGGGGCAGCACCTCGACGCGATGCTCGCACTGTGCGAGACCGTCGAATGCCGCCGCCAGAACCTGCTCGGCTACTTCGGGCAGGACTCGCAGCCCTGCGGCAACTGCGACACGTGTCTCGAGAACCCCGAGACCTTCGACGGACTGGTCCCCGCGCAGAAGCTCCTCTCCACCATCGTTCGCCTCAAGCGCGAACGCAATCAGTCGTTCGGCGCCGGGCATCTGATCGACATCCTGCGCGGTGCCTCGACCGAGCGCATCCGCCAGCAGGGGCACGAGAAGATCGCGACCTACGGCATCGGTGCGGATCTCTCGGATCAGGACTGGCGCAGTGTCGTGCGCCAGCTGCTCGCGCGTGGCATCATCGTCGCGCAGGGCGACTACGGCACGCTGGCGCCGGGTGAGCAGGCCGGGGGAGTGCTGAAGGGCGAGACGCCCGTGCCGCTGCGCAAAGACACGATCGGGCGACCGGCATCATCTCCGCGTGCACGCAAGGCGAGTGCGGCGGATGCTCTGGACGAGGCCGACCGCGGGCTCTTCGAGGCGCTGCGCGCCTGGCGGGCCGAGACCGCTCGTGAGCAGGGCGTGCCCGCCTACATCGTCTTCGGCGACGCCACGCTGCGCGCGCTCGCCGAGCATCGGCCCACCTCGCTGGGCGATCTCGACGGCATCACCGGCATCGGCGCCAAGAAGCGCGACGCATACGGCGAAGGGGTGCTGGCGGTCATCGCTGCGGCCTGACCGACCACCCGAGACTTCAGCTCACGGGCAGCACGTCGTCGAGATGCGCGCGCAGATGAGCCGCGACATCGAAGGCGTCCCGATCGTAGAGCCACTGGTGCTGAAGGCCGTCCCACAGCGCGAGCATCCAGATCGCCTCGTGCTCGGGATCGCGGTGCGCGGCAAGGTCGCCGTCGATCTGTGCGAGCCGGAAGAGCTCGGAGAAGTGGCTGATCACGAGGCGGAACCGCTCGGCGAAATACTCGTGGGCGGGGTGGCACGCGGGTGCCGCCTCGCATGACAGCACGGCGTACACCTCGATCAGGCCCGGCTCGTCGATCGCGTTCGCGAGCGCTCCCACGGAAGCCGCGCGCAGAGCATCGCCCGCACGAACGTGGTGATCGGCTGATGTGCGCTCCTGGATCGACCGATCGCGCTCCGTCAGCACCGCGCTGAGCAGCTGCTCCTTCGAGGAGTAGTGGTGCAGCAGAGTCGACTTCGACACTCCCACGGCCTCGGCGATGTCGCGCAGGCTGGTGTCGCCGTATCCCGTGCGCGCGAAGAGGCGGGTGGCGTCAGCGAGGATCTGTGCTCGGCGCCGTCGGCCGACCGCATAGCCGGGCTCGTTCTCAGTGCCGCCCGGCATCGTCGTGACGGCGAGCTCGGGGAGGGGGCCGGCGGCCTGGGCGGCACGGGGCGGCTGAGCAGGATCCCGCCACCCGGGGGGAAGCGCCCAGAGGGCCTCGCGTTCTTCGAGCATCTCGACGACGTCGATGCGCTCCGGCAGATACTGCGAGATCAGCTGCAGCCCGTCCCACCCGGCCATGTGTCGCACCGTCTCGTCGGCGATGTCTCGATCGGCGTCGAACGTGCCATGCAGAGCGGCGTCTTCGAGCACGTCGGCGGTGGTGGCGCGCAGACGGGCGTAGCGCTCGCGCATGCGCTGATGCGCGGGGTGATCCGGGGCGGATGCTTCGCCGGCGAGCGCGGCGAAGAGCTCGATGTACCCGGGCGTGACGGCGTTGCGGCGGGCGACCTCGGCGAAGATGAGATCGCCGGCCTCAGATGCGGCCGCGATGAGATCGAAGGCCCTCTCGTTGTCGTCCTCGAAGCCCGCGACGACCTCGCCCAGCAGATCGTCTTTCGACGCGAAGTGCCCGAGCAGGCCGGGGTGGCTGACGGATGCCGCCGCGGCGATGTCACGCAGCGACGTCGAGCGGTACCCGTTCGAGACGAAGAGTTCGCGGGCGGCGCCGATGATCCGCTGCCGCGTGTCGGCCGCGCGTGCCTGGCGTGAGCCCATCGCCGCAGTCGTCATGGATCCCCCTTCTCCCCCATTGTCGCTCATTACCAATCGGTCGGGTTTCACTTACCAAGCGGTCGATATTCGTGTATCGTCTTCTCTCGACGCCGCTCGCGGAGGACCGGCGCACCCTGCTCGAGAGGACCCCTTCATGACAGAGCTGTCATCGGCCGCGGCTGCGGCCGCCGTCGGAACGACCGGCTTCAAAGCCCCGGGAACCACGCCGCCCCGCACCCCCCGGAGCTACGCACCGGGCCTCGCCGCCGTCAATTTCGGCGTCTATCTGGCGCTGCTCACTCCGGTGATGGTGTCGATGGCGTTCAAGATCCAGCGCCTCGACCCCGTGAACACAGAGGGCAGTCTCGGGCTCGTCATGGGCGTCGGTGCCGCCTTCGCCCTCATCGCCAACCCGCTGGTCGGACGTCTCTCCGACCGCACGACGTCGCGGTGGGGCATGCGACGCCCGTGGATCCTCGGCGGCGCGATCGTCGGACTCGGTGGCTTCATCATCATCGGCGCAGCGACCTCGGTGCTCGTCGTGCTGCTCGCGTGGTGCCTGGTGCAGGCGTCGCTGAACGCGGTGCTCGCGGCGGCCAATGCGACACTGCCCGACCAGGTGCCCGTCTCCAGCCGCGGAAAGGTGTCGGGCATCGTCGGCATCACCACGCCGGTCGGCATCCTCGCCGGCAGCTTCATCGTCAACTTCCTGCCGGGTGACTTCGAGCGCTTCGTCGTACCCGGTGCGATCGCCCTCGTCCTCGCAGTGATCTTCGTGCTGACGCTCAAGGACCGTCGCCTGACCGAGAAGCCCGCCACTCCATTCACGATCGGCACGTTCTTCGGCTCCTTCGTCTTCAACCCGCGCAAGCACCCCGACTTCGGCTGGACCTGGCTGACGAAGTTCTTCGTCATGTTCGGCTACGCCGGCATCGCGACCTTCCTTCCCCTCTACCTCGTCGCCAGGTTCGGCCTCGACGAGCAGGGGGCGGTGAGCACGATCCTGCTCGCCAACCTCGCCTCGATGGCGGCCATGGCGATCTCCGCGCCCCTGGGCGGCTTCCTCTCCGACAGGATCGGCAAGCGCCGTCCCTTCGTCGCGGTCGCCGGTCTCATCATGGTCGTAGGGCTCGTGCTTCTGGCGGTCGCGCCGAGCATCGCGCTCGTGATCGTCGCTCAGACGATCATCGGTCTCGGAGCGGGCTCGTTCCTCTCGGTCGATCTGGCGCTGGCCACCGAGGTGCTCCCCAATCCCGACGACGTGGCGAAGGACCTCGGCGTGCTCAACATGGCCAATGCGCTGCCCCAATCGATCGCGCCGGCCATCGCGCCGAGCATCATCGCGCTCGGAGCGGCCACGCCCCTCGGCGGCTACACCACCTGGTACCTGTTCGGCGCGCTCGTCGCGCTCGCCGGCGCCGTGCTCGTCTATCGCATCAAGGGAGTCAAGTGACCATGCACGATGTCACCACCGAGAGGCCATGGCTCGACGCGACTCTTCCGATCGACGATCGGGTGCGCCTGCTGCTCGACGAGATGACCGTGGAGGAGAAGGCGGGTCTCTTCTTCCACACGATGATCGCGATCGGCGACCTCGACGAGCAGAATCCCATCTTCGGCACACCGAGCGCGCGCGACTTCGTCGACGTCAAGAAGATGAGCCACTTCAACCTGCTGGGCGGTGCTCCGAGCGGTCGCGAGATCGCTGCGTGGCAGAACGCGCTGCAGCGGCTCGCCGCTTCCACTCGCCTCGGGATTCCGGTGACTCTGTCGACCGACCCTCGGCACTCGTTCAGCGAGAACCCCGGAGCTTCGATCCTGGCCGGCCCGTTCTCTCAGTGGCCCGAGACACTCGGCCTCGCGGCGACGAGGGATCCAGAACTGGTCGAGCGCTTCGCAGATATCGCCCGACAGGAATATACCGCCGTGGGCTTGCGAGTGGCCCTGCATCCGCAGGTCGATCTCGCGACCGAGCCGCGCTGGGCACGACAGACGGCGACGTTCGGAGAGGATGCCGAGCTGGCTGGAATTCTCGGAGCGGCATATATTCGAGGATTCCAAGGAGAGTCTTTCGGCCCCGGGTCGGTGGCGACCATGACGAAGCACTTCCCCGGCGGCGGACCCCAGAAGGACGGCGAGGACCCGCACTTCCCGTACGGACGCGAGCAGGTGTACCCCGGCGGCCGGTTCGAGCTGCATCTGAAGCCGTTCGAAGACGCGATCGCGGCCGGCACGCGTCAGATGATGCCGTACTACGGCATGCCTGTCGGCACCGAGCATGAAGAGGTCGGCTTCGGATTCAACAAGAGCGTCATCACTGGTCTTCTGCGCGAGCGCTTCGGCTTCGACGGACTGGTCTGCACCGACTGGGGGCTGATCAACGACGCCGAGATCTTCGGACAGCCGTTCCCGGCGCGGGCGTGGGGAGTCGAGCAGCTGAGCCCCCGGGAGCGCATGATCAAGGTGCTCGACGCGGGCGTCGACCAGTTCGGCGGTGAGGACTGCCCCGAGATGCTCGTGGCACTCGTCGAGGACGGCTCGGTCTCGGAAGCGCGGCTCGATGCCTCGGCCCGCCGGATCCTGCGGGAGAAGTTCGAACTCGGTCTCTTCGAGAACCCTTTCGTCGATGAGGATGCCGCCGACGCCGTGGTGGGTCGCGCTGACTTCAGGGCTGCCGGTGAAGACGCTCAGCGGGCATCCGTCACCGTGTTGACGAACGACGGATCGCTGCCGTTCGCCTCCGGAGCGAAGCTCTACGTCGAGGGCATCGACGCCGAGGTCGCCGCATCGTACGGTCAGGTCGTCTCGACTCCGGCCGAAGCCGATCTCGCTCTCATCCGCCTCCAGGCCCCTTTCGAGCAGCGCGAGACGACGTTCGAGAACTTCTTCCACGCCGGGTCCCTCGACTTCCCCGACGAGGTGGTCGAACATGTGCGTGCGATCGCTGCGACAGTGCCGACGGTCGTCGACGTGCTCGCGGATCGTCCGCCGATCCTCGAGCCGATGGCGGTCGCCGCGGCAGCCGTCACCGTGAACTGGGGGGCATCGGGCGCAGCCCTGCTCGATGTGCTCAGCGGTCGCGTGAGCGCGCGAGGTCGACTGCCGTTCGATCTGCCGCGGTCGATGGCGGCAGTCGAGGAGTCGCGTCCGGACGTGCCCTTCGACACGGCTGACCCCCTCTTCCGCTTCGGGCACGGCCTCACGCTCTGACGGCCTCTCGCACCGCACCCCAGAACGCCCCGCAGGCTCCTTCCTGCGGGGCGTTCTGCGTGCCCGCCTTCGCACCGGCGGCGGACGCATGGCCGCGACACGCCGCGTGACGACCACTCCTCGCCGCTGGGCATTCTGTTGATTGAACCATCGTTCAGTCCGACGTTAAGTTGACTGAACGCGCAGTCAGATTGCAGATTGTCTCAATACGTCCTTCTACTACGGCCACTCTTAAGACAAAACCTGGACTTTGGCCGTGAAAAACGGCAATACTGTCCCCACATGCGCTCTGTCGATGAAGTCGTCGACACCTGGGGAGGGCCTATGACGCGGATTATCTGCATCACAGGAGAGGCGAATGGGCAACATGGAGGGGAAGACTCTGCGCACGCGCAGAGCCATCGGAGGGGGAATCGCGGGCGTCACAGCCGCCGCGGTCGTCCTCGCGAGTGCACTGGTTCCATCGGCGGCGAATGCGCTCGATGCGGCGAACCCGAACGATCCGTCGGTCGCGCAGGGGCAGATCATCCAGCTGCCCGCGCCGCTGCTCGGCGGGTTGGACATCGCAACGCTCGGGCACACGCTCACCAGCAACCCGGCTGCGGCCGGTCCGGAGCCCGGCAGCCTCGACATCACCGCGCTCGAGGCGCTGAACATCCAGGTCGGTGCGGTGAACCTGCCGCTGCTGACCGATGGAACCGAGCCCGGTCTTCTGCAGCTCGGTGACCTCGGTGCCACCCAGAGCTTCAGCTCGTCACCCACGCAGACGCAGTCCATCGCCTCGTCGGGAACGATCACCTCGGGCGGCGCGATCGATGCCGGTGCGATCGACGGTTCGAGCAACCCCGCGTCGCTCGAACTCACCGGGCTGCTGGCGCAGCTCGGCCTCACCGGCGTCACCGACGGGATCATCGATCAGGCATCGGTGAGCATCGGCGCCCTCGCCTCGCGCGCCGAATCGAACCTCGATGTCGTGGCCTCCGAGTACCGCATCGCGGACCTCGGCGTCGACCTGCACAGCCAGCTCATCGACGACCTCGCCGACACCCTCGACACGACCGTGCAGACGGCCGTCGCTCCGGTGAACGCCCTCGTCGGCACGGGCGGCGCGCTGAGCACCCTCACCAACTCGATCGCCAGCACGCTCGACGGCATCAATGCGATCATCGCCCAGGTGCGCTCCACCGGAGCCACGGCATCGATCGTCGGACTCGACACGATCGGGCAGACCGTCGCTGACGAGGTGCTCAACGAGCCGGTGCAGAACACCACCGGGTCTGTGCTGGTGGATCTCGAGACGGGCACTATCTCGGCGAACCTCGCCCAGATCCTGGTCGAGACCGGTCAGGGAGCCGATCTCAACAGCCTGCCGGCGAATACCCCGGTGCTCTCGGCCGCCACGATCGAGGCCATTCAGCAGGGCGTGACCTCGGCATTGACCGGGACCCACCCCGACAGCCTGAACGGCAAGCTCGCATCGATTCTCACGACCACGCTCAACGCCTTGCAGGTGCAGCTGCGTGTGAACGTCGAGCTGTACACCCCGGGGATCCCGCCCATCGTTCCCGAGATCAGCCTCGCGACCGGAGACATCACCGTCGCGGGTTCGCTGGCGCAGTTCGCGGGTGTCGGTCCGCAGCCGACGGTGACTCCGAACATCACACTCGCAGGCCTTGACCTCTCGTTGCTGACAGCGCCCGTTGTGGCACTGCTGACAAGCACTCTCGCGACGGTCACCGCACCTCTGGTGAACACCGCGCTGACCAGTGTCGTCCCCGCGCTGCAGGTCACACTCGCCGAGACGACCGGACCGCTGCTCGACGCGCTCGACCCCGTCCTCCAGGGCGTGCTGTCCGGTGTCGCGACGATCACGATCAACGAGCAGAACGAACCGGGCGACATCCCCGGCGACAGCTTCACGGTGCGTGCGCTGGCAATCGACCTTCTCCCCGCGATCGGTGGAGGCGTCGAGCTCGATCTCGGCTCATCCACGGTCAAGGCGGCGGCGGCAGCGGTGGCCGCGATCGACGCGGCCGCCACGGTTCAGGCGGGCACCAACCTCCCTGTGACCGGATCCGGCTGGCCCGCGAACACCGATGTCTCGGTGCAGGTGACCACGCCCACGGGCGGGATCGTCAACGACCCCCAAGTGGTCACGACCGACGCGACAGGCAACTTCACCCTCGGCGCATTCATTCCTGCGGTGACGGTTCCCGGTCCCGGCTACATCGTGACCGCGACGTCCGGAACCACCAGCGCGACCGACACGACCGAGGTCCTTGCGGCCCCGAGCGTCGATGCGGCTCCGGCGGTGCAGCAGGGCACTGACCTCGCCGTCACGGGTGCGAACTGGCCCGGCAACACCGTCGTGTCGGTGCAGCTCACCGCTCCCGGCGGTGGCGGCGCGATCGGCGGCCCGGTGACGGCGACGACCGACGGTTCGGGTGTCTTCACCCTCGCCTACCCGGTGCCGGCGGGCACTCCCGCGGCCGAAGGCTATGTGGTCACGGCCACTGCCGGTGCGCAGACGGCGACCGATGAGACCGAGGTGACGGCGGCGCCGGTGCCGGTGGTCGATGCGGCCGACACGGTGCAGGCCGGAACCGATCTGGCGGTCAGCGGCGCCACCTGGCCCGCGAACACCGACGTCACTCTGCAGTTGACGGCTCCCGGAACGGGCGAGAACATCGGCGGCCCGGTCACGGCGACCACCGACGGCACCGGTGCTTTCACGACCGGCTACCCGGTGCCTGCATCCGCAGTGCCCGGTACCGGCTACGTGCTGACGGCCACGGCCGGAGCGCAGTCGGCGATCGACACGACTCAGGTCACGCCCGCGGTCGCGGTGGATGCTGCCGACACGGCTCAGGCCGGAACCGCTCTGCCGATCACGGGTGCGAACTGGCCCGCGAACACCGATGTGACCGTGCAGCTCACGGGCCCCGGTGCGGTCGCCGTGGGGACGCCCCAGGTGGTCACCACCGATGGAGCGGGTGGCTTCACGCTGAACTACCCGGTTCCTGCCAACGCCGAGCCGGGCACGAGCTACACCGTGACCGCAACCGACGGCACGCAGACCGCGACCGACACCACCGAGATCACCGCAGCCGCTTCTGTGGATGCTGCCGACACGGCTCAGGCCGGAACCGGCTTGCCGGTGACCGGTGCGAACTGGCCGGCGAACACCGAGATCACGGTGCAGCTCACCGCTCCCGGCGGTGGGACGGTCGGCGGCCCTGAGACGGTCACGACCGACGGCACCGGAGGGTTCACGCTGGACTATCCGGTTCCCGCGAACGCCGAGCCCGGCACGGGGTACACCGTGACCGCGACGGCCGGCACGCAGACCGCGACCGACACCACCGAGATCACCGCAGCTGCGACGATCGACGCCGCAGACACCGTCGAGGCCGGCACCGATCTCACGGTGACGGGCGCCGGCTGGCCGGCGAACACGCTGATCACGGTGCAGCTCACCTCACCCGGTGGCGGCACCATCGGCGGACCCGAGACCGTCACGACCGGTGCGCTCGGTGGCTTCACTCTCGAGTACCCGGTTCCGGCCGGAACCCCGGCAGGCACGGGCTACACCGTGACGGCTTCGGCAGGCACGCAGACCGCGACCGACACCACCGAGGTCACGGCGGCAGCGGTCGTCGTCGACGCGGCGGCCTCGGTCCCCGCAGGCTCCAACCTGGGGGTGACAGGATCCGGCTGGCCGCTGAACACGACGGTCACGCTGCAGCTGACCGCTCCTGGCGGCGCTGACGTCGGCGGGCCCGTCGACGTGACGACCGACGGCTTCGGGGCGTTCTCCACGGTCTACGCCGTGCCCGCTGACGCGACGCCGGCCACCGGCTACACGATCACGGCGACGGCAGGGGCCATCACGGCCACCGACACCACCGAGGTGACGGCGGGCGACCCGGGCGATGTCAACACCAACGCGTCGGCCTCAGCATCCGCCTCGGCTGACGCCACCGCCGACGGAGACCCCTCCGCGCAGGCGGCGGCAGAGGCTGCGGCATTCGCCGACGCCACGTCGAACGCCTCGGCGGCGGCCGATTCCGATGCGAGCGCTGCGGCTGAGGCGGCGGCGACGCCGGATGCCTCGACCGCGGCATCGAGCGACGCGACCACCGATGTGAACGCCTCGGCCGCGACCGCCGCGCAGGCAGCGGCTCAGGCCGATGCATCCGACGACGCGAACGCCTCGGCGTCGACGGCGGCGGATGCCAACTCCGCAGCCTCGTCGGAGTCGGCGGCGACGAGCGATTCGTCGTCGGACGCATCGTCTGAAGCCTCGGCGAACACGAACGCGGCAGCATCCGCTTCCGCCTCCGCAGACGCCACGGCAGACGGTGACCCCTCCGCCCAGGCGGCGGCTGAGGCCTCGGCATTCGCCGACGTCACGTCGACCGCGTCGGCTGCGGCGGACGCGAGCGCCGAATCGGCGGCCGAGGCTGCGGCTCTGACCGCCGCATCGGCTGACGCGTCGACCACGTCGACGTCCGACGCCAACGCCCAGGCTGCAGCGGCGGCCCAGGCGGCGGCGCAGGCTGATGCCTCGGATGACGCCAACGCGGCTGCCACGGCACTCGCCGATGCGAACTCCTCTACGGCGGCGCAGGCTGCAGCCGTGGCGGATGCGAGCAACGACGCGTCGGCCGACGCCTCGACGAACGCGAATGCGGCGGCGTCTGCCTCGGCATCCGCGAACGCCGATGCCACCACGGCCGCGGTCGCCGAAGCCTCCGCGCAGGCGGCTGCCTATGCCGATGCGACGTCGGAGGGCTCGGCTGCGGCCGACCCTGCGGCAGAGGCTGCGGCACAGTCGGCGGCGACGGCGAACTCGTCGACCGCAGCCACCGCTGACGCGACCTCGGCGGCCAACGCCAACGCCGCGGTGGCCGCTCAGGCGGCTGCGCAGGCCGATGCGTCCGACGACACCGCGGCTCAGGCCTCGGCGGTCGCGAACGCCGACGCCTCGTCGGCCGCGGATGCGGCAGCGATCGCGAACTCGTCGACGGACGCCTCGAGTGAAGCTGCAGCGACATCGCAGGCGAACACCAACGCCTCGGCCTCGGCGGCAGCATCGGCGCAGGCGGATGACGACAGCAACGCTTCGGCTCAGGCCGCGGCGGAGGCTGCGGCACTCGCTGACGCGACGAGCTCCGCATCGGCGGCGGCGGATGTGACGGCGAACGCGGCAGCTCAGGCGGCCGCGACCGACGACGCCTCGACCGACGCCTCGGCCACCGCGACGTCCGACGCCTCTGCGGCGGCGGCTGCTGCGGCCCAGGCGGCGGCGCAGAACGATGCGACCTCGACCAGTGAGGCAGACTCGTCGGCCTCGGCCGATGCCGATCCGAACGCCTCTGCGGCAGCGGCTGCGAACGCCTCGGCGTCGGCGACGGCCTCTGCGACGGCAGCGGCAGACGCCTCGGCGGAAGCTGCGGCTGAGGCATCGGCCTCCGCGACGGCAGAGGCCTCGGCTTCCGCGGACGCGGATGCGGACCCGACTCAGCAGCTCGGCATCCGAGTGCTCGTTCCCGTGATCGAGCGCAGCCAGGAGCAGACCGCGATCGGAACCGGCTTCCGGCCGGGCGAGGTCGTCACCGGTGTGATGACGTCCGACCCGATCGCGCTCGGCACACAGGTGGCGAACGCCCAGGGCACGGTCACCTTCACCTGGACGATTCCGGCGGATTACGACCTGGGAACGCACACGGTGACGCTCACCGGACCGACCTCCGGCAGCATCGCGACGACCTTCCAGGTGGTTGCGAAGGGCCTCGCCACCACAGGTGGAGACGTGCAGGGCGGATGGATCGCACTGGCGGCCCTGCTGCTGATGCTCGGCTTCGGAGCGATCCGGTTCGGCCGCTCCCGGCGTCCACTCGTCGACACCGAATGAGCGTCGCGTAGGAAACGCTGACAGGTCGGGGCCGTCAATGCGGCGGTCCCGACCTTCGGTGATGAGAAGGTATGGGAATGAGCACGATGACCGAGGCGTCACCGGACGCACAGGACGAGAATCCCCGCTCGACCGCATCCTCGAGGCCCCGCCCCTCGTGGTGGGTCAAGCTCGTCGCCTTCGCGGCGTGCCTGCTGACGCTGTGGCATATCGGTGCGTCCTTCCTGTGGATCGCCCCGTACTCCGCGTTGCGGGAGATCCCCACGCAGGAGGTGCTGGCGGGGTACATGCTGCCGATGTTCGGACAGTCCTGGAGCGTGTTCGCCCCCGAGCCCATCAACGGCGACTACCACTTCAACGTCCGGGCGGTCATCGAGAAAGACGGAGAAGAGGTCGAGACGGGCTGGGTCAGCGCGACCGATGTCGAGCTCTCGATGATCCGCTACAACCTCTTCCCGCCTCGCGCCGGCATCCAGTCCACCGAGGTCGCGAGCGGTCAGATGGGCGCGTTCAACAAGCTGAACGAGCAGCAGCAGGCCGTGGTGGCGCTCGACTTCGCCGAGGACGACTGGCAGGACTGGATGGTCCGCTCATTCGATGAACTCGAAGGCGACAACCCGTCGACCGAGGCGTACATGGCCGAGGAGCGACTCTCCACGGCCTATGCCACCCAGGTCGCGTATGCGATCTGGGGCGCGGATGCCGTGGTCAAGGTGCAGTACCGGGTGAGTCGGCAGAACGTGGTCCCGTACGCCGACCGGAACGACCCCGGGGCACAGCGGCCCGACCCGACCTTCTCGACCACGGGGTGGCGTTCCCCTATAGAAGAGGAAGGGCAGAGTCGCGAGAACTTCGCGAACACGTTCCGCAGCCAGTTCGAGAGGACCCAGCCGTGAGCGCGCCGACGAAGACCACGTCGAAGTCTGCGGCCGAGACTCCGGCGACGTCGACGCGGGAAGATGCGGGGTCGACGAAGTCAGGCGCTCCTGCAGCCGCCCCCGACACGCAAACGGTCTCGTTCCCCGTCAGAGTCCTCACGTTCCTGTCGTCGATGATCGGCGGCCTGTGGGCCATGGTCCTCACGGCGATCGATCGCATCTCCGCGTTCGTGGGCGACTGGCTCTTCAACGGCAAGAAGGCGCTGTACGGTCTCGCCGTGACGCGCATCCTGTTCGGAGTCACCGCGATCGGCCTGCTCGCATCGAACTTCAGCACTCGTCTGTACACGTTCGGTTCGGGTTCGGCGTGGAACGGTGAGCTCGCCGAACCCGTCAGCGACTTCCCGAAGATCTGGCTGTTCAGCGCCTTCCACGCGGCGATGGGGAACGACGTCCTCTATACCGCGCTGTATCTGCTGCTGGGCGTGCTGGCCGTGCTGTTCGTGCTCGGCTGGCGCTTCCGCATCGTCCTCCCCGTCTTCTTCTGCCTCTGGGTCGGTTTCATCGAGGCGAACGACATGGTCGGCGACCAGGGCGACAACATGTTCCGCATCGCGCTGTTCCTGCTCTTCTTCGCCGATCCCGCCGCACGATGGTCGCTCGACGCCAAGCGGCGGGCCAAGAGCGGTGACTGGTTCCCACCGAACAGCCAGCCGGCGCTGCTGGGCACCATGTTCCACAATCTCGCACTCGTCGCGCTGACCGCACAGGTGTGCTTCGTCTACGCCTCCGGCGCGCTGTTCAAGGCCGGGGGCGAGCCGTGGAAAGAGGGGTACGCGGTCTACAACCCGCTGCAGACCGCGCGCTTCGGCACCTGGCCGGTGCTCAGCGATCTGGTGACGGCGTGGGGACCGATGGTGGTCGTCGCGAGCTGGGGCTCGATCATCCTGCAGGTGGCGTTCCCGCTGATGCTGCTGACGCGTCCCACCCGACTTCTCGGCCTGCTCGGCATCCTGTCGTTCCACATCGGCATCGCGGTGCTCATGGGTCTGCCCTGGTTCTCGCTCACCATGATCGCGATCGACTCGATCTTCATCCGTGACCGCACCTGGTCGAGGCTCAGCGCGGGCACCGTACGGCGGTGGAATGCCGCGAAGCGCCCGGCGATGAGTGAGGCACCGCCGGGGACTGTGGCCTGACGACAATCGGTCGCGAAGACAGGGTCGGGCCGCGTTGGAGGATGCCCACAGGCGACTTCCCGCCTCGTTGTGGCAGACCTACCATGAAAGCATCCCTACTTCTCTCTGAGAGGAATGCACATGGTCGACGCTGCTGTCCGTCCGAAGAAGACGACTCCCGCTCCCGGTTCCCCCGACGCTTCCGATGCCGCGCTGCAGGTCGACGTCGCCCAGGTCACCGAGCTGCTGCTCGGCACGTGGGCCGATACGCGCCGCGAAGCCCGTGAGCTCATCAAGGACTCGGCGTTCTGGCGCGACGATCAGCTGGGCAAGGACGAGCACCGCGAGCGCGTGCTGAGCCAGCTGCACCTGCTCGTCGAGAACAAGGCCGTGCACAGGGCGTTCCCCAAGTCGCTCGGGGGCGAGGAGAACAACGGCGCGAACATCGCCGGGTTCGAGGAGCTCGTGGTCGCAGACCCGAGCCTTCAGATCAAGTCGGGCGTGCAGTGGGGGCTCTTCGGCTCCGCGATCCTGCAGCTGGGAACCGCCGAGCACCACGAGAAGTGGCTGCCCGGCGTCATGGATCTCTCGATCCCCGGCGCGTTCGCGATGACCGAGATC
Organism: Microbacterium hydrocarbonoxydans; assembly: GCF_904831005.1. Classification (NCBI taxonomy): domain Bacteria; kingdom Bacillati; phylum Actinomycetota; class Actinomycetes; order Micrococcales; family Microbacteriaceae; genus Microbacterium; species Microbacterium hydrocarbonoxydans. Next base: position 331,611 of record NZ_LR882982.1, read on the forward strand.
GGCCACGGCTCCGACGTCGCGGCCGTCGGCACCACCGCGACCTATGATCCCGAGGCCGAGGAGTTCGTGATCAACACCCCGTTCCGCGGCGCCACCAAGGAGTACCTCGGCAACGCGGCGCTGCACGGTGTCGCGGCGACCGTGTTCGCCCAGCTGATCACGAACGGGGTCAACCACGGAGTGCACTGCTTCTACGTGCCGCTGCGCGGAGACGACGGGGTCGACCTCCCGGGGATCGGGCGTGAGGACGACGGCCTCAAGGGCGGGCTCAACGGGATCGACAACGGGCGGCTGTCGTTCGATCAGGTGCGCATCCCTCGCACGAACCTGCTGAACCGATACGGCGACGTCGCAGCCGACGGCACGTACTCGAGTGCGATCGACAGCCCCGGTCGTCGGTTCTTCACGATGCTCGGCACGCTGGTGCAGGGGCGTGTCTCGCTCGACGGCGCAGCCTCATGGGCGTCTGCGCTCGGGCTGAAGATCGCGATCACCTATGCGACCCAGCGCCGCCAGTTCGACGGAGCCGATGGGCAGGAGGTCGTGCTGATGGACTACGGCAAGCACCAGCGCCGGCTCTTCCCCCGTCTCGCCACCACCTACGCTCAGATCTTCGCGCACGACGAATTCCTGCAGAAGTTCGACGGTGTCTTCTCGGGTCGCATCGACACCCCGGCCGACCGCGAAGACCTCGAGACTCTGGCCGCGGCACTCAAGCCTCTCTCGACCTGGCATGCGCTCGACACTCTGCAGGAGGCGCGCGAGGCCTGCGGCGGGGCGGGGTTCATGTTCGAGAACCGTCTCGTCGGCCTGCGCGCCGACCTCGACATCTACGTCACGTTCGAGGGCGACAACAACGTGCTGCTGCAGCTGGTCGGCAAGCGCCTGCTCACCGACTACGCCAAGCAGTTCACGGGCAAGGATGCCGCGGCGCTCGCGAAGTTCGCGGTGGGGATGACCGCAGGCAAGGTGTTCCACGGAGCCGGCCTGCGCCAGTTCGGGCAGTCGGTCGTCGATCTGGGGCAGGTCGCCCGCTCGGTCGAGAACGGTCTGCGGGAGGAGCAGCAGCACCAGCTGCTCGCCGAGCGCGTGCAGCAGATGGTGGCCGATGTGGCCGGTCGGCTGCGTGCGGGCGGGAAGGACAAGGCGCTCGGCGCGCGGCTCTTCAATGAGAACCAGGCGGAGCTCATCGAGGCTGCCCGAGCGCACGGCGAACTGCTGCAGTGGGAGGCGTTCACCGACGCCGTCCATCGTGTCGACGACGCTGACACCAAGAAGGTGCTCACGTGGCTGCGCGACCTGTTCGGCCTGCAGCTGATCGAGAAGCACCTCGCCTGGCACCTCATCCACGGACGCCTCTCGACGCAGCGTGCGGCGGCGGTCTCGCGGTACATCGACCGTCTCTGCGCGCGGCTGCGTCCCTACGCTCTCGACCTCGTCGACGCGTTCGGCTACGAGCCGGAGCACGTGCGCGCACCGATCGCCTCGGGTGCTGAGAAGCAGCGTCAGGATGAAGCTCGGGCGTACTACGCCGAGCAGGCAGAATCCGGCGCCGCGCCCGTGCAGGAGAAGGCGCTGAAGAAGTCGAAGCGCTGAGGGCCGTTCGCACCTCGCATCACGCGGGCCGGGATCGTGCGATCCCGGCCCGCGTCGTGCGCGGTCAGCTGCCGCAGGGGCGACGCGGGTAGTGTCGTCCTGCCCCACTCGAATCGACCCGAGGAGTCTGCGATGACCCGCGTACACGCCTATGCCGCCCCCAGCGAAGCCGCACCGCTCGAGAAGACCGTCATCGAGCGCCGCGAGCTCGGCCCGCACGACATCCTGATCGACATCGCCTTCGCGGGCATCTGCCACTCCGACATCCACACGGTTCGCGGCGACTGGGGGCCGCAGAGCTACCCGCTCGCTCCCGGTCATGAGATCGCCGGAATCGTCGCGGCCGTCGGGTCGGACGTCACCCGGCATGCGGTCGGCGACCGCGTCGGAGTCGGGTGCCTCGTGAACTCGTGCGGCGAGTGCCGCAACTGCCTGCGCGGTGACGAGCAGTTCTGCTCGAACGGCGCGATCTTCACCTACGGCAGCCCCGACCGCGACGGCAGCGTCACACAGGGCGGCTACTCCGAGCAGGTCGTGGTGACCGAGGCGTTCGTCGTGCGTATCCCGGATGCGCTCGCACTCGACGTCGCGGCTCCACTGCTGTGCGCGGGCATCACCACCTACTCGCCGCTGCGGCACTGGAACGTCGGTCCCGGATCCCGAGTCGCCGTCGTCGGGCTCGGGGGTCTCGGACACATGGGTGTGCAGATCGCGCACGCACTGGGTGCCGAGGTGACCGTGCTGTCGCAGACACTGAACAAGAAGGACGACGGCCTGCGTCTCGGCGCCGACAACTACTTCGCCACCGCAGACAAAGACACCTTCCGCTCGCTGCGGAACTCGTTCGACGTCATCCTCAACACGGTCAGTGCGCCGGTCGACCTGCGCTCGTACCTCGGGCTGCTCGACGTGGGCGGATCGATGGTGTGCGTCGGCGCCCCGGCCGAGCCGCTGCCCGTCAACGTGTCTTCGCTGATCGGCGGTCGGCGCTCGCTGGCAGGGTCCAACATCGGCGGAATCCGCGAGACGCAGGAGATGCTCGACTTCTGCGCCGAGCATGGCATCGCGGCCGAGATCGAGGTCATCACCGCGGCTCAGATCAACGAGGCGTACGAGCGGGTGCTGGCGTCTGACGTGCGGTACCGCTTCGTGATCGACGGGTCGACCTTCGCGGACTGAGCGGAGCTGTCAGTCGGCATCCGCTCGGCGGCGCCCGGTCGGTGTTCTTCGGGATGCTGGAACGGTGGCCTGGTGTTCCGGAATATGCTTCTGATCGGGTATTAAGTCGGCGATTTTGGCCGTGTGAATGTCGGTGGTGGCGGGTTGGATGGGGTCATGCCCACCCGCACTCGTGCTCTTCTCGACCAGGCTGCCTCTTGCCTGGACGAGGTGCTGTCCGGCGCCGGGTTGGTCGAGCTGTCCGATGCGGAGCGCATTGATGTTCTCGTCACTGCGGGGGCGGCATTTCGGCGAGTGGAAGCGGTCGTCATCGAGGCACTCGCGACCGCTGCTCTGACGCCCACGGATCTGGCTCACGCGGCGGGGTGTCGCACGGAGAACGAGTTGTTGCAGCGGACGCTCCTGACCGACGTCCCTGGGGCGACACGGTTCGGGAAGGTCATGGAGCGGGTGCATCGGGACGTGAGCCTGGTCTCCGGTGACCGGCTCCCGGCGCGGTGGCCGGCGTTGCGGGAGGCACTGCTCGAGGGGGCGCTGACGGTCGAGGGGTTTCTGGCGGCGGTGGGGCCGGTGGAGAAGTGCGCCGACCGGATCACTCTCGAGGAACGCCTGGTGGCGGATGAGTTCCTTGCGGATCAGGCGCGGGGGGTGCGGGATGCGGATGCGGGGCCGGAGGCGCCGCGGGGTCCGAAGCCGACGCCGGCGGATCTGCATATCCTCGCGCAGGCTCTTGCAGCGCTGTTGGATCCCGATGGCGCGGAACCCGAGGATGAGAACGCGCAGCACCGTCGGGGTGTGACGATCGGGCGGGTGAAGAACGGGCTCCGATCGATCCGGGGATGGCTGTCTCCCGAGGTCGCCGCGCAGGTCGAGGCGATCTTCGACGCGATCAACAACCCTGCCCGCGCCGGGGCGCCTGATCCGGGAGTCAGATTCAGGCCGACCGGCGGAAGCGACAGTGATCGGGACGTCGACGTCGACGTCGATGGAGGTGCGGATGTCGACTCGGATGCCGATCTCTCGGACCGCGATGACTCTCGCGGTGGGTTCGATCCCGCAGCGGAAGGTATCCCCGACAGCACAGACCGGTTCAACTGCGACCCGCGGGCCGTGATCGACCCGCGCACCGCCGACCAGAAACGGCACGACGCGTTCGCCGCGGCGATCAGCATCGCGGCCCGCCATGCGACGATGCCCACGATCGGGGGTGCTGCCCCCACCCTGGTCGTCACCATCGACGCGAAAGACCTCGCGAACGGCACCGGGTGGGCGCGGCTCCCCGGTGCCCACGGGCACCCCTTCGCGCATGCCCCCGCACGCGTCGCCGCGCAGACCGGCTGCACCGGCACCATCCAACGCGTGATCCTCGACGAGGGGCGCATCATCGGGATCAGCACCACCCAGCGGGTCTTCACCGCCCACCAACGCCGCGCGATCATCGCCCGCGACCACGAATGCCTCATCCCCGGATGCCACACCCCCGCATCCTGGTGCGAGATCCACCACGTCACCGCACACGCCCACGGCGGACCCACCCACACCGACAACGGCGTCCCCCTCTGCTACCACCACCACCGATCCCTCGACGGATCCGGGTGGGAGATCCGCATGACCCGAGGCATCCCTCACGTCAGAGGACCCGCCTGGTGGGATCCCCACCAGCACTGGCACACCCCGAACCCCAGCCTCCTCACCTCCAGGCTCCCCCCACCCATCCGTCCCACACCCAAGCGCGCTGCACGCAGTCGACCGAACCACGCGACGGCACGTGCCGGATGAACACCCCCGGTGTCCGAGCCTGTCGATACGGTGAGAGCATGACGTCTCTCACCATCGGTCCCGACGATCGCGCGCGCTGCGCCTGGGTGGGCGACGACGCAGAATACCGCCGCTACCACGACGAAGAGTGGGGCACGCCTCTGCGCGGCGACAGAGCGCTGTTCGAGAAGATGGCGCTCGAGGGGTTCCAGGCAGGGCTGTCCTGGATCACGATTCTGCGCAAGCGACCGCACTTCCGCGAGGTGTTCGCAGGATTCGACGTCGCGGCGGTCGCGGAGTTCGATGAGAGCGACGTCGAGCGGCTCATGACAGACGCCGGCATCATCCGCAATCGGGCCAAGATCGAGGCGACGATCGGCAACGCGCGCATCGTCCGCGGGATGGCCGAGGGTGAGCTCGACGAGTTGATGTGGTCCTTCGCGCCGACGCCAGGAACCCGGCCTGCGACCCTGCTCGATGTTCCGGCCGTGACTCCCGAGTCGACCGCCATGAGCAAAGAGCTGCGACGGCGCGGCTTCCGTTTCGTGGGGCCCACCACCATGTACGCACTCATGCAGTCGACGGGCATGGTCGACGATCACGTCGTCGGCTGCTGGCGCGGCTAGCGCGACGCACCAGATCGCGTCGACGAGCTCCCGCCGTGCGGCACGCTCGACCGCGGATATACTCGGTGACCGGGGGGAACGCCTTGCGCGTGGCGTCAGGCTCAGCACGGCGCGGTCTCCCTGCACCGACCGTGAGGAGCATGAGTGGCCACGCGCATGGCATCGACCCCGCCGACGTTGGCGGGCTACAGCTACGTGCGCCCTCTCGGCTCCGGCGGTTTCGCCGACGTCTTCCTCTATGAGCAGGACATGCCGCGCCGCGTCGCCGCTGTGAAGGTGCTGCTGGCCGACGCGGTCAATCCCGAGGTGCTGCGCACTTTCAACGTCGAGGCCGACATCTCCGCACGACTCAGCGCACACCCCTCGATCGTCACGATCTATCAGGCCTCGATCTCGGCTGACGGACGTCCGTACTTCGCCATGGAGTACTGCCCCGACACGATGAGCGCGCGCTACAAGAAGGCTCCGCTGTCGCTGACCGACGTGCTCGACACGGGAGTGCGCATCGCGGGCGCTCTCGAGACCGTGCACCGCGCCGGTCTGCTGCACCGTGACATCAAACCGTCGAACGTGCTGATCAACTCCCTCGGGGCGCCTGTGCTCGCCGACTTCGGCATCGCCGCCGCCGTCATCGACGAAGGCGACGGAGAGACGATCGCCATGTCGGTACCCTGGAGCTCACCCGAGGTCCTGCAGGAGCGGGTGACGGGATCCGTGCCCAGCGAGATCTGGAGCCTCGGTGCCACTCTCTACACGCTGCTCGCCGGTCGTAGTCCGTTCGAGCGCGCCGATCGCGGGTCCAACTCGCGCGACCAGCTGACCGACCGCATCATCAAGGCGCGGTACACGGCAGTGCCGATCGGCGGAGTCCCGCCGATCATCGATGACATCTTCGCGACAGCCATGCAGCGTGACCCCGCCAAGCGGTTCGCGAGCATGGCGGAGTTCGCAGAACGCCTGCGGTGGGCGCAGTACGAGCTCGGCATCCACCCCACCGCCTTCGAAGCCGCCTCGGCGGAGTGGGCGGCTGCAGCGCCGGTGAGCTTCTCCGACTCCGCGCCCCGCGGCCCCGTCATCACGACCGTCGCCCCCGATTCCCGGCGCGCAGCCCGAGCCGCTCGCCCTCACGCCGCTCCACGTGACCGCGACGACCTCCCGTCGACGCCGCGGACGAAGACTCGCTCGCCCTTGGTCGCGGGCGTGATCGGAGCGGTCATCGGAGCCGCGGTCCTCGGTGGCGTCGGCGTCGCAGCCCTGTTCATGACGGGAGTCCTGTGATGGCGATCGGCGACCGCGCCAAGAACGCCGCGAGCCCGCGGCCCCGCCGCCGCGTCATCGCCGCGATCTCGGGGATCGCCGCACTCGCCGTCGTCACGACGCTCGCGATCACGGCGCAGGGCTACGAGTCGCAGGAGGTGCCGAGGCTCGAATCCGCCGTCTGGGTCATGCGCGACAGCGGACAGTACGCCCGTGTGAACACCGACCTGGCAGAGATCGACACGGTCCGCAACGTCGACGACCCCGAGGCCGTGTGGCAGAACGGCTCGCACGCGGTGCTGTACGCCCAGGGCAATCGACAGCGGTGGGACGTGGATCCGGCGACCCCCACAGATCTGCTCTCCGATCCTTCCGCAGAGGGCGCTCCGATCGCCTCGGAGCCGACTCCGGCGGGCACGCGGCAGATCATCTCGGCCGGCCCCTACGTCGCCTACCGCACCGATACGGGACAGGTGTCGGTGACGACGCTCGAGGCCGGAGCGGCGACCGCCCTGGTCGACCCGTTCTCCGGCGTCGAGGTCGAAGAGGGCGAGGACCCTCCCACCTACACGGCTGATGCGGTGGGGCTGTCGCCCGACGGCCTGCTCGTGCTCTATTCGGGGGAGGAGGGGGCTGTCCGGCGTTTCGACATAGACGAATACCGCTTCCTCGACGACGGCACCGCCGTCACGAACGCTCCGGAGGCCGGTGAAGATCTCGCGCTCACGGTCGTGGGCGAGCGCTGGGCGATGCTGCAGGCCGGGTCGGGAGACCTCTGGCTCTCGGGCCGAGAGGAGCCTGTCGAACTCGACGTCGCTGAGGACGCCAGGCTCCAGGCCGGCACGGCGAGCGGCGACGACGTCATGGTCGCCGACTCCGACGGACTCGTGTCCGTCGATCTGGCATCGGGTGACTCCGACCGCGTGGTCGAGGCGTCCGGAGTCCCGGCGACTCCCGTGGTGGTGGGTGGCGACACCTACGCCGCATGGCTCGACACGGCATCCGGCACTCTGTGGTCGGAGGGCGAGAGCGTGCCGCTGATCGTTCCCGACGAAGCGCTCGACTCGGCGACCATCGAACCCGTCTTCCAGGCGAACGGCGACCGCGCGGTGCTGAGCGAGCTCGGCACCGGTCTGATCTGGACCGCCCCCGACGGCGTGCTGATCCCTCTCGAGCAGTGGGCCATCGAAGACGAGACCGAGCAGGAGGAGGGCACCGTCATCGTCGAGGACGTCGCCGAGCAGATGCCTCCTGTGGCGGTGAACGACGCGTTCGGCGTGCGCGCGGGTCAGCAGGTGATCCTGCCCGTGCTCTTCAACGACCACGACCCGAACAAGAAGGACGTCCTGTCGATCGACCCCGCATCGATCTCGGGGCTCGCCGACTCCGGATTCGGCGACGTGTCGCTCGTCGCGAACGGGCAGTCCCTGGTCGTGAACGTGCGAGCGGATGCAGGGCAGACGAGCTTCACCTATGCGGTGACCGACGGCGCCGCGACCTCAGCGCCCGCGACGGTGTCGCTCACCGTGGTCGATGACGCGTCGAACTCCGAGCCGGTATGGTGCGGCGTCGAAGCGTGTCAGCAGGAATGGCCGACTCCTCAACTGCTCCCCGGCGGCAGCACGATCGTGTCGGCGCTGTCGGGCTGGGTCGATCCCGAAGGAGACCCCTTCGTCCTCAGCGACGCGTATGAGACCGACCCGTCATCGCCCGTCATGGTCGTCCCGATGTCCGACGGCCGCGTGGCGATCCGGCACACCGACCCCAATGCGGCGGATGCCGTGATCTCCGTCACCGTGGTGGTCGAAGACGTGCACGGTGCCCGGGCCGAGAAGACGCTCGAAGTCCAGGTCACCGGCAGCCCCGCGCTGCTCGCCGCCCCTGTGGCCCTCACCGCACGGGTGGGAGAGCGGCAGTCGATCCGCATCTCGGATCACCTCTCCGGCGGGTCCGGTTCGTACCGTCTCGTCGATGCCGTGCAGACCGCCGCGACGGCGCAGGGACTCGAGGTCACCCCCAACACAGCCGGGGGCACGGTCGAGCTGACGGTCGCCGAACCGGGGCAGTACGTCGTCACCTACACGGCGCAGGACGTGTCGACCCAGGCCGAGCAGTCCGCGGTCATCCGCGTCACCGCGGTCGACGGCTCCTCGGCACTCGCCATGGCTCCGCTCACGGCTTTCGTGCGCGAGGGCGAGGACACGACCGTCGACGTGCTCGACTCCGTGCAGAACACCAGCGGCAGGGTGCTCATGCTGTCGGATGCTGTGAGCTCGACGCCGCAGCTCAACGTGCGCGTCGTCGGCAACGAGAGCATCCGCGTCAACGGCACGACCGAGAGCGGCGACCCCGGCGTCATCGGCACGGCGGCGGTGACGGTCGCCGACGGAGCGGGCGCTGCCGTGCAGGGCACCGTCACCGTCTTCCTCGCCCCACCGTCGACGGTCACCCGGCCGATCGTCTTCCCCGACGCCATCACGGTGCGCGCCGGATCGCTCACGCGCATCAGCGTCGCGGCCAACGACGTCGCTCCTCGCGGCGAACCGCTCGTGGTGCTGCCCGAGGTCACCGGCTCCGGTGAGGCCGGCGAACTCGTCTTCGCCGACGGAAACGCACTGCGCTACCTCGCCCCCAGCACCCCGGGCACCTATCGCCTCACCTACTCGGTGTCGCTGGAGCGCAACCCCTCGCTGTACGACAACGGCTCGGTCACGGTGACGGTGCTTCCTGCGGGCACGAACCGTGCGCCGACCCCCACCACCCTCACCGGTCGGGTGCTGAGCGGTCAGACGGTGTCGATCCCCGTGCCGGCCACCGGGATGGACAGCGACGGCGACCGCGTCGTGCTCGCCGGCGTCGACCAGCCCGAGCGCGGGACCGGCACGGCGACGATCTCGGCCAACGGCGAGTCGATCGTCTACCGTGCACCCGCCACGGGGGTCTCCGGAGGGCAGGCGTCGTTCCGATACACGGTCCGCGATCCCCAGGGCGAGACGGGCACCGGCATCGTGCGGGTCGGAGTCCTCGACGCCGACATCGACGACACCGCTCCGGTGACCTTCAGCGACTACGTGCGCGTGGAGGCGGGCTCCGAGACCCCGGTCGTGCTGGACCCTCGCTCGAACGACCTCGACCCCGCGCAGAGCGAACTCTCGATCACCGAGCTCGTGCCCAACGCACCCCCGGTGCAGGGCAACCCTCTGTACGACCGGCTGACCTCGCTGATCGACCCCGACACGTCGTTGGAGGACGGCCGCATCGTGCTGCGAGCCGGAGACACGGCGGGCACGAACTCCTACTTCTACACGGTCAAGTCGGCGAGATCGTCGAGCACGTCGCAGGGACTGATCGTCGTCACGGTCACCGACGGCGCCGTCACGGACCAGCCGACCGTCGCCGACACGGTTCTCACGGCGAGGGACAGAGATGAGATCGCCGAGCGGGGCATCGACGTCGTCACGGATCGGGTCAGCTGGCCCTCCGGCGACGTGGGGTCGCTGACGCTGAGCCTCTGGGGCGACCAGCCCGGATTCTCGGTGCAGGGCGATCGCATCATCGGACAGGCGCCCGAAGAGGGTGCGCTCGTGCCGTTCCAGCTCACCGGCACGGCACAGGGCGGGCGCGACGTCGTCGGCCACGGCTTCCTTCGCATCCCCGCCTTCGACGACATGCAGGTGCAGATCAAGCCCGGCACCACACCGTTGACGGTCGACGAGGATGCATCCGTCTCGTTCGGCCTCGCCGACTACGTCGACCTGCCCGCCTCGGACAGCATCGAGGTGGGCACAGGCGAGTTCACCGCGCAGCGCGCCTCCGCAACCTGTGCCGCAGACGGCGCCGGCGGGGCGACCTACCAGGCGGGCCGCGAGGCGCCCTGGGCCGACACGTGCCTGGTGCCGGTGCGGTTGCAGGGGCAGGAGCGCTGGTCATACATCGATGTGCCGATCAGTATCCGGCCTGCAGAGCCGCAGCTGCTGCTCTCGTCGATCTCGCACACGATCGCCCCCGGCGCGACCGAGAGCGTCGACCTGTACTCCAACATGGCGAGCTGGGAGGGCGGACGCGAGGGCGATGTCGGAGCTCTCGACTATCGCGTCGTCTACAACGGCTCGGCGTTCATCGTCACTCAGAACGGCTCGTCGCTCACGATCGAGGCGCGGGCGGATGCTCGACCGGGCAACACCGAGAACGTCAGCATCACGGTGCCGCAGTACGGAGAGCCGTCGGCATCCGTCCGGCTCGTGGTCGGGGCGGCGCCACCGGATGCTCCTCGCGGTGCGACGTTCACCCGGCAGTGCGTCGTGACCAACCCCAGCTGCTCGATCGAGGTGGTCGACGTCGCGGGCGAATACGATCCGTTCGCGGGCAAGGCCGGCTCGGGACTCCGCCTGGTGTCGCTGGGCGACGGCGCGCGGTGCGACGTCGCATCGATCTCGACCTCCGGCAGCACCTCGCTCACCGCGACGTGGCCCGGCGGCGGTCAGGCGCCCGGCGGACAGTGCGTCATCCCGTTCGTCGTCTCGGATGCTCAAGGACGCACCGGCACCGGCACGCTGACCCTCGATCTGCAGGGCTTCCCCCAGGCGCCCGCGAGCGTCTCCACGGTCGGGTTCACCCGTTCGACCGTCGAGCTCGAGGTGCCGCTCGGTGAGGCCGGCCGGGCACACCCCGCAGTCAGCGCGATCACCATCCTGCAGGACGGGGCTCCCGCCAACGCCTCATGCAGCCCGGCGGGAGGCGGCGTCTACCGCTGCACGGTCAACGGCCTGGTCAACGGCGAGCCCCACGCCTTCACCGCCTCTGCCGTCAACTCGGTCGGCACGTCGGCCGCGACCTCGGCACACACGACGTGGGCCTACGCGGCACCGGTGGTGTCGAACGCCTCGGCGGCCCCGGTCTACCGGGCCGGGGTGACCGACCGTTCTCGCGGTGTGGCCGCGCTGTCGGTCGCCGCATCCGATGATGCTCGTGCCTTCCGCATCGAGGAGACCGGTCAGGTCATCGAGCGCACCGGTGCCACGACCACCGCCGACATCACGCTCGCGCCCGGCGCGCAGACCCTGACGCTCGTGCCGATCAGCCAGTTCCAGCCGCCCACGGGCCAGGGCGGCAACGAGGGCGGCGCGTTCCGCACCTCGGTGACGGTCGCGGGCACCGTGTACTTCGACCCGGCCGGCACGCAGGCGACCGCTGCGTCGAACACGTCGGTGAATGTCGCCGGCGTGCGGGCACAGGCCAACGGCAGCGCGCTGGCACTCGACGTCGTGTACCTCGCCTGGCGCTCGGGCAACGCGAGCTGCACGGTTGACGGCAATGGGCGCCTGGTGGTCTCGGGAGCCGAGGTGAAGTCCGCATCGGCGACCCTCACCAATCTGGCCGAATACTCGATGTACAAGATCAAGGCGTGCGCCTCGAACGGCTACGGGGTGGCCGAGTCGGGCACGACCGAGGTGTTCACGTTCGTCTTCGTCGACGGGCCGAAGGGGAACACCAGCTACACGGTCGCGACCCAGCCCGCGTTCCAGGACAATCGCTACGCCTACGTGCTCGAGTCGGCGCCGAACATCGCGGCGAGAGACGGATTCGCCCCGCAGTACAACATGTACGGATCGTGGCGTCCGAACTTCGAGCTGAATCCCGACGCCTCGCCGCTGCCGGTCAGCGCGCGCTCGTGCCACACCGTGCTGACGGTCTACTGCTCCGACCCGGTCGAGATCGTGCCGCGGACCGCGCCCACCACGGTGGCCGTGCAGTTCCAGCGCTGCGTGCCGGCGAATGCGAACGACCTGTTCACGGTGACCGCGGCGGCCCGCGGCTCCTACTCCTCGATCCTCTCGCCGAAGGTCGTCGACGGCGTCTCGGTGGTCGACGTGCGGATAACCTGGAACGGTGCCTTCGCGGCACTCAAGCCGATCAGCCACCGTGCGCCGCTGTGCACCCAGCCGCCGCCCCGCCGCCCCGAAGCCGCCGGTCAAGCCGCCGGTCGAGCCGGAACCGGAACCGGAACCCGTCGTGCCACCGCCCGCCGAACCCGTGGTTCCCGGCACCCCGGCCGACCCGGCGGGATGAGCGTGACGATGACCACCCCATACTCCCCACCGCCCTGCACAGCGCAGGCGCCCGAGAAGAATACGGTTGCCCTATGCCTGCTCCCACCGCTGCTCCCGTGACCATCGCCGCCGAACAGGCGGCCTGGTTCGCAGAGACGTTCTCGATCCTCACCGGCAACGTCGAACAGGCGATCCTCGGCAAGAGGCACGTCGTCGAGTTGGTGCTCGCCGCAGCGGTCAGCGGCGGGCATGTGCTGCTCGAAGACTTCCCCGGCACGGGCAAGACCGCGCTCGCGCGCGCGATCGCCCAGACGGTGACCGGCACGAGCACCCGCATCCAGTTCACGCCCGACCTGCTGCCCGGCGACGTGACCGGCATCACGGTGTACGACCAGAAGGAGGGTGCCTTCGAATTCCACGCGGGCCCCGTCTTCGCGAACATCGTGCTCGCCGACGAGATCAACCGTGCGAGCCCCAAGACGCAGTCCGCGCTGCTGGAGGTCATGGAAGAGGGGACGGTCACGGTCGACGGCGTCACCCGCCCGGTCGGCTCGCCGTTCCTCGTCATGGCGACGCAGAACCCGATCGAGCAGGGCGGAACGTACCGTCTGCCGGAAGCGCAGCTCGACCGCTTCATGATCAAGACCTCGATCGGCTACCCCGACGAGGCGGCGACCATGCGCATCCTGCAGGGTGCGGCTCAGCCGAAGCACGTCCTCGACGGCATCGTCAGCACGGACACCATCCTGACCATGGCCGAGATGACCCGCGGCGTCTACGTGAACCCGCTGGTCTCGGACTACATCATGCGCATCGTCGACGCCACCCGACGCGCCTCCGAGGTGCGCCTCGGCGCCAGCGTGCGTGGAGCGCTCGCGCTGTCACGCCTGGTGATGACCTGGGCGGCCAAGAACGGTCGCACGTTCGTGACGCCGGACGACGTGCGCGAACTCGCCGTCGTGGCGCTGGCACACCGACTCGTGCTCGAGCCCGAGGCCGAGTTCGACGGCGTCACGGCCGTCGCCGTCGTGGGCCAGATCCTGCTCGATGTCGAACCTCCGCGCGAGAACGGCACTGCGTGAGCTTCAGCACCGAGTCGCGACTGACGCGCACCACGGCGGGCACGAGCACCTCCACCCGCACGTCCACGGTGACGCGCTACGACCGCACGCGCCGCGGCCCCGTCCGTGGCGCGGTGTTCGGCGTGCGTCGGGCGATGCGCACGACCGCGCGCGCGGCTCGTCGCTCCGCCGACTGGGTGCGAGAGACCGTCACGGCCGCCGGGCTGCTGGTCGCCGCGACGCTGGTCCTCGGAATCGTCGCAGGTCTGCTCTTCGGCTGGATCGAGGCGTGGGCGGTCGCCGCGATCGCCCTCGTGCTGCTGCTCGTCTGCATCCCCTTCATCCTGGGGGCGCACGACTACCGCATCGACCTCGAGCTCGATCGCGACCGGGTCGTCGCAGGGGCCGAGATCGGCGCGACCCTCGATGTGCGCAACAACGGAGAGCGACTGTCGCTGCCGGGAATCGTCGATGTCCCGGTGGGGGAAGGCCTTGTCGAAGCCCACGTGCCGCTGCTGCGGCCGGGCGCGCACCACCGAGAGCAGCTGACGATCGCCGCCCACCGTCGAGGCGTGATCGACGTCGGTCCCATGACCATCACACGCGGCGACCCGATCGGCATCCTGCGCCGCGAGCTGCGCTGGCCCGACGTGCAGCGGATCCACGTGCATCCCGTCACGGTTCGGCTGCCCAGCACGAGCGCGGGTCTCATCCGCGATCTCGAGGGCACGCCGAGCAACGCCCTGGTCGACGCCGACCTGTCGTTCCACGCCGTCCGCGAGTACGTGGTCGGCGATTCCCAGCGGCACGTGCACTGGAAGTCGACCGCCAAGACGGGCAAGCTCATGGTCCGTCAGTACGAGGAGTCGAGGCACGCCCGCATCGCGATCATCCTCGACCTCGACGCCGAATCGTACGAGAGCGACGACGAGTTCGAGAACACGGTGAGCGCCGCGGCATCCCTCGCCCTGCAGGGTGTGCGAGACGGCAGAGAGGTGCTGTTCTCGGTGAGCAACGAGATCCCCGAGCACAGTCGCACCGAGGTGCTCTCGATCCGCACACTGCCCACGGTCACGCCCAAGGCGTTGCTCGATGCGACCTCGACGATCGATGCGGCGGAGCGCGTGATGCGCCTCGAGGCCGTGACCGCACTCACGGCGCAGTCGTACCCCGATCTGTCGATCGGCTTCCTGCTGACGGGGTCCCGCATGCCGCTGGAACGCCTTCGTCATGCCGCCGTCAAGCTGCCGGCGGCGGTCGAGGCCGTGGCCGTGCGCAGTGAACTCGGCGAGCAGCCCACCATGCGCACGGCGCGCGAGCTCGCCGTCATGACTCTCGGCGCTCTCGGCGACCTGCCGCAGATGCTCGCCCGTGGAGCCCTCCGATGAACGCGGCGGGGCCGAAGAGGCGCGGTGTCCCGAGCGGCGGTGCGAAGGCGAAGGCGCGTCGTCCGTTCGCGGTCTCTGCACTGACCCTCTGGTCGCTCGGCTACGTCGTGGTCGGCATCCTGCTCGCCACCGCCGCTGCCTGGCCCGTATACGAGGCGCCGCGCGAGCTCGTCGTGGGACTCGTCGGCGGCGCGCTCGGCATGGCGGTCGCGCTGGCCGCGCGGATGCTGCGCTGGGGGCTGCTGCTGGGCACGCTCGCTGCTGCAGGCGTGTACCTCGTCGTCGCCGTGCCGCTCGCGATCCCGTCGGCGCTGACCTCGATTCCCGCCTTCATCGGCGGGCTGCGCGATGCCGTTCTCGGGGTCGTGCTCGGGTGGAAGCAGATGCTCACGCTCAACCCGCCGCTCGGTGAGTATCAGGCGGTGCTGATCCCTTTCCTGGTGGTGATGCTCTTCGGAGCGTTCTTCGCCACCCTGCTCGTCCTCGAGCAGGGGCGTCGCTCGACGATCGCGGTGCCGGTGGTGGCCGCCATGAGCCTGTTCGGCATCGCTTTCGGACTCAGCGGCACCTCGTCGACGGTCACCCTGCTGGGGATCGCGCTTCCTGCTCCGCGCGAATGGCTGATCGGCGTCGCCGTGTTCGTCTCGGCGCTCGTCTGGGTGATCGGACGCACCCGACTGCAGCGCGCACAGGCGCTACGTGCTGTCGCCGCCGCCCACATCTCGCGTCGCGCGACGCCGGTCTGGCTGACGGTTCGCCGCCATCTGCTCTCGGCGGGCATCGCCGTGATCGCGCTCGTCGCAGGCGTCGCCATCGCGCCCGCCGCGGCCGGATGGAGCGATCGTTCCGTGCTGCGTGACGAGGTCGAGCCGATGGTGGTCGTGCAGCAGCAGACCAGCCCTCTCAGCTCCTACCGCTCGTGGTTCACAGCCGAACGGTTCGGCGAGACCGTGCTGCAGGTGGAGGGGGATCCGGGCGCCGTGGATCGCATCCGTCTCGTCACCCTCGACTCCTACGACGGTGAGGACTTCCACATCGCTCCCGACGACCGCTTCAGTCGGCTGCCGCGTACGGCGCTCCCGGGCCCGGGGCGCACGTCGCTCGACGTCACCATCGGCGATGCCTATCGCGGGATCTGGGTGCCCGCACCGGCCGGTCTCGCCGAGGCACCGCAGTTCAGCGGGTCACGGGCCGATGACCTCGCCGACGGCTTCCATGTGAACGAGGGCGGCGACAGCGCCATCACGATCGCGGATGCTCCGGGCGGCGGGCAGGGACTCGTGCCGGGCGACAGCTATTCGGTGCTGGTCGACGCGCCATCCGAGGGGATCGATCTCACCGCGGCCCAGGGAGGCGGCTCGAAGCTCGACACCGACCTGTACCCCGCGCTCGCCGAGTGGACCGAGATGCAGGAGCTGCCGCGATCGGGGGCCGGTTACCTCGAGCTGATCGATCGGCTGCGTTCGCGCGGGTACCTCAGCCACGCACTGATCGACGACACCTCCGCCGGCGCATGGATCGCCGCCCTCACCGAGACAGAGGGCTATGCGTTCGCGTCGAGCTATGCCGGACATTCGGTGGCGCGTATCGAAGAGCTCTTCACCGAGCTGATCGAGCAGGAACGTCGTGCCGGGGCCGACGCCGCGCCCGAGATGCTCGTCTCCGCGGTCGGTGACGACGAGCAGTTCTCGGTCGCGGCCGCCCTGCTCGCTCAGCACTTCGGCCTCGACTCGCGGGTGGTGATCGGTGCACGCCTGGCCGGTGCGGCCGAAGTGCCGGGCATCCCGGCATGCGACCAGGTGTGCACCGGCGCCAACATGAGCGCCTGGGTGGAGGTCCGTGCCTCCGGCGGCGAGTGGATTCCCGTCGACACGACGCCTCAGTATGCGATGCTGCCGAGCTCCATCAAAGAAGGTGAGCAGCTTCCCGAGCATCCGACGGTGCCTGAGCAGCCGCGCTCGGAGGCTCTCGACCCGCCTCTGGCGCAGAGTGACTCCAACAACGACGCGGAGCCGCTCGATGAGCCGCAGTCTGCTGTGCTCTCTGTCCTGCTGCCCATCCTCCGCGGGGTCGGACTGGGGCTTCTCGCCGTGGCGCTTCTGCTGCTGCCGCTGCTGGTCCTCTTCCTCGCGAAGCGACAGCGCGCACGGGCACGCCGCACGGCGGTCGACCCCGAGGTGCGTCTCGCCGGGGCATGGGAGGAGCTGGTCGACCTGTACGCCGATCATGACGTGACGATGGATGCTGCCGGCACACGCACGCAGAGGGCGCAGTCGGTCGATCGGGCGGCCGCAGTGCGGCTGGCGGCGCTCGTCGATCGCGGCGTCTTCGGTGAGCATCCGCCCACCGACGACGATGCGACGGCAGCCTGGGCGGTCGTCGACGCCGAGCGTGCCGATCTCGCGCGCTCGCAGCGACGGTGGCGGCGGCTCGTCAGCCGTGTGCGCCCCAGGTCATTCGTCGGCCGGGTGCGGCCGACGAGGGATGCGGCGTTCTTCGGACTGCGTCCCATGCTCGGTACGCTCGGAATGACCGGATCGCTCGACGATCGGAAGAAGGGGATCTCATGACCGCCGCTACGGAGACCGGGCTCGTCACGATGCTCGCCATCGTCGGAGGCCTCGGCCTGCTCATCGGCATCGCCGTGTACGTCTGGTACGCCCTGGCCTTGTCGCGGCTGTTCCCGCGCATCGGCGGCGAGGCCTGGAAGGGCTGGGTTCCGATCCTCAACGAGGCCGAGATCCTCGCGCGCGGGGGAGTGCCGGCATGGTCGGTCGTGTTCTACTTCATCCCGATCGTGCAGCTGTACGGTCTGTATCTCAAAGTCGTCGCGACCCATCGCATCAACAAGCGCTTCGGTCGCGGAGCCGGCATGACGGTGCTGGCGATCCTGCTTCCGCCGGTCTGGGCGACCGTGCTCGCGTGGGGCGCCGCCCCGTACCCCGAGGGCGAACGTCTCGCCGCTCTGCAGCCCGGCCCTCGTCGCAGCACACCCCCGTCGGCGACACCGGCACGCGACGCTTCCGGCTACACGATCCCGTCGCTCGCACCGCAGAATCCGGCACCCGCCGAGGCCCCAGGTCTGGTCTTCCCCGACTATGCCGCGCCGCCGCGCCCTCCTCAGCCGGGTGCCGCGGTGCAGCCCGTGGCGGCAGCCGAGCCGCACCCGGCGACGCCCGCCGCCGCACCGTCTGCGTGGGGTGCTCCGCCGCAGCCGCCTGTCGCAGGTGCGCCTGTCGCACCCGGCGCCCCCGCGGCGTCGTTCGCCCCGCCGACGCCGATGCCTCCGGCGCAGGCGTCTCCGACCCCGCCGCAGCCCTTCGCGCCGCCCCAGCCGTTCGCGCCGCAGCCGCCGGCGTTCAGCGCACCGCAGCCGCCCGCCGCGCCCGCACCATCGGCCGATCGCGCGCCCGCGGTGCCCGCGCCGTCGGCCGAGTCCGCGGATCCGGGTGCACCGAAGCCTGCGGCGCTGCCGCACGTCTCGACCGATGCGCCGCAGTTCAGCGGGCATGCCGAGTTCGACGCCTACACGAACGAGCCTGTCGAGGCTGCGCTCATCGAGCCTGCGTCGGTCGAGCCTGCGTCGGTCGAGCCTGCGTCGGTCGAGCCTGCGTCGATCGATGCTGAGGCGCACCCCGCGACGGGAATCATGGCCGCGATGGGCGGCGAGCCCGCCACGCAGCAGCAGCCGCCCGCGTCGATGACGGAGCCTCCCGCAGAGCAGCACGCCGCGCCTGTCGCAGAGCAGCCGGCGCGGGTCGTTCGTCCCGTCCCTCCGTCGTTCCGAGAGTCCGACGCGTCTGCAGCGACCCCCGCGGCGCCGAGCATCCGTCCTGCACCGATGCCGGCCGGAGCAGAGGTTCCCGCGCCCGTCCCGCCTGCCGTCGACGCCGCCGACGGGGGTGTCGCGGCCGGGCTCACCGACGCCGGGCTCGCCGCCGACGTCGACAAGACGGTCGTGACCCCGCGCCCGACGGACGATGACCTCGACGCGACCGTCGTGGTGGCCCGCAAGCGAGGAGTCCGACGATCGCTCGTGCTCGACGACGGGCGCACCTTCGCCCTGTCGGGAGCGAGCGTCGTGATCGGCCGCAACCCGATGGGTGATCCGGGCGAGCAGCGACTGGCGATCTCCGACACCACTCGCACACTGTCGAAGACCCACGCACGACTCGTCGTGCACGACGATGAGTGGCGACTGACCGACCTTCACGCCACGAACGGCGTCGTCGTGGTCGAGGAGAACGGAACCGAGACGCTGCTCGATCCCGGCGAGAGCGTCACGGGCAACGGCCGCTTCATCCTCGGCGAGGTCGGGATGCACGTGGTGGCGGAGCGCGATTCGTGACCGTCTCCTCCGTCGTCCTCAATGTCGCGGCGCTCTCCGACACCGGTCTCACGCGCGCCGCGAACGAGGACTCCATGCTCGCCGCCTCGCCGGTCTTCCTCGTCGCCGACGGGATGGGCGGACATGAAGCAGGCGACCGCGCGAGCGCTGCCGTGGTCGCGGCGTTCGAGCCGCTGATCGGCGCGGCGGTGCAGATCGACGACGTCAGAGAGGCGCTGAGCCGAGCTGCCGAGGTCGTCGAGGGCATCGCCGCCGAGCACAAGCGCGGCGCGGGCAGCACGGTGTCGGGGGTGGCTCTTCTCGAGCATGAGGGCGCGCCGCACTGGCTCCTCTTCAATGTCGGCGACTCGCGCGTCTATCGCCTTCACGGCAGCGAACTCACACAGCTCACGATCGATCATTCCCTCGGGCAGGAGCTCGTGGATGCAGGCGAACTGCGCCCCGAGGACCTTGCGACCTTCGGGCAGCGCAACGTGATCACCCGAGCGATCGGCGGCCCGGACAGCACGGCAGACAGCTGGCTGCTGCCGGTGATCGACGGTGAGCGGCTGCTGCTGTGCTCCGACGGCCTCAGCGGCGAGGTCAGCGATGAGGGGATCCGTGCCACGCTCACGATGAACGGCCGCCCCGAGACGGCCGCGGCGGCGCTCATCCGTCGTGCGCTGCAGTCCGGCGGCCGTGACAACGTCTCCGTGGTGGTGATCGACGTGGTGTCCGGCGGCGCCCGCACTCGGCCCGCCGACGAGGGCGCGGCGGGGCACGCGGCGGCCGCCGCCCTGACCGACTCGATGCTCGAGGGCACGACGATTCCGGTTCGGGCGAGATGACCGCAGACGAGAACGTCGAAGAGACGGTCATGCTCACGCGGCGCGACCGCCGACGGGCCGTGGCGCGTGGCGTCTCGGAGCCGAGCGCGGCGCCCGAGGACGCGGCACCCGAGGACGCGGCGCCCGAGGACTCGGACGCACCCGAGGGTGCGGACGCGCCGAGCGCGGATCCCTCGCCTGTCGACGAGGCTACGGTGGTGGTGGATCGCTCAGCGAACGTCGCGTCGGAGCCTGTCGATGAGGCTACGGTCGTGGTCGCGCGTCCTGCTCGCCGCTCGCGTCGTGATGACGATGCGGACGCCTCGTCCGACGACCGAGCGGTGGCTGAGCAGTCACTCCCGCAGCCCTCCGACGCCGAGGCGGTGACTGACGCTGACGCGGGAGCGATGGCGTTCGCGGCACCTGCAGAACCGGCGCCGGCCATCTACAAGCCTCGTCCCGCTCCTCTCGAGCCGAGCGCGCCGCCGATCGTCGTCGGCGCAGAGGCGCCGACCCGCACAGACGATCCCGAGCGTCCCTCCGTCGCGAAGCAGGCCCGGCGATGGGGCGTGCTCACTCTCGTCGCCTTCGGCGTGGCCTGTGTCGCATCGGTGGCGGGATTGATCGGAGTCGGGTTCCTCGCCCTCGGCTGAACCCGTCGTCGACTGAAGCCCGGGTGGCCCATGCGTGAGGCGGTCAGAGCACCCGCGTCGCCGCGTCGTTCGAGTCCGCCCGGTTCAGCAGTCCGCCCTCGCGGTCGAGCTCGACCTGATCGGCCGCGGGATCCTGCCGTCGACGGCGCAGGACGATCAATATGCCCAGGACTCCGAGAAGGCTCGCTCCGCCGATCGCGGTGATCAGCGCCGCATCGCGCGTGAGCAGGAACGGAGAGGCCCCGTGGTCGGGGTTCACAGCCGCTGCGGGGGGCCGTGCCTGGCTCTCGACCGTATCGAAGAAGGGGCTGACGGGGCCGCGGGTCGTCTCGTCGGGCAGCAGCTCGATCGCGGCCGTCGGCTGGATGAGACCCCAGCCGTTCACATCGTCGCGGTTGTCGGCATCGGCGCGCAGGGCCGTGGCGGTGAGGCGATAGGCCCATCCGGCGGGGGGATCCTCGGGGTGGGCTTCGGCGACCAGGGCCGCTGCGGCGCTCGCATACCCCGTCGCGAAGCTCGAGGCCGGTGCGTCGCTGGCGAACACGCAATCACCGCCGCCGGGGAAGGCCGTCAGCACGTTGCTGCCCGGCGCCGTCACATCGACCTGCGGGCCGTGGATCGACGAGTCGGTCGCGAGCCCTCTCGCGTCGGCGGCGCTGACCCCGAGCGCCTGTTCGTAGGCGGCCGGATAACGCGCGGCATCCGCTGCATCCTGGTCGGACAGGCGGTTGCCCGCGCTCGCGACCACGAGCGCTCCGACGGCCGCGGCGTGCTCGACGGCTGCCCGCAGCACCGCGGAGTCGGTCGTCTGAGACATCGACACGTTGATGATGTCGGCACCGTTGTCGGCCGCCCAGTGGATGCCGTCTGCGAGTCGCTCGGACGTCGGGCCGAACCCCTTGTCGACGTCTTGCTTGCTGTCGCTGCGGAACACCCGCACCGACAGCAGCTTCGCGTCGGGGGCGAGGCCCACCACCCCGGAGTCGGGAAGCGGCTGCGCGGCGATCTGACCGGCGATGGCAGTGCCGTGGCCGGTCGTGTCGCTCAGGCCGTCGCTGCGCTCGCCGTCACCCACCAGATCGACGCCGCCGATGATGGTGCCGGCGAGATGCGGGTTGCCCGCATCGACGCCGGAGTCGACGATCGCGACGACGACGCCCTTGCCCGTGGCGAGCCGGTTGGCGTCTTCGGCCCCGAGCGCCACGAGCGCCGACGGGGTCTCAGGAGAGAAGACCACCGTGCCGGGAGTGCAGGCGTCTCCGGCGGTGGCCGTGCGCACGAGGGATGTCGGCGCGGCGCTCCCGGGAGACACGGATGCCGTCGATGCCTGCGCCGCTGCCGAGGGGGCTGCGGCGCCGAAGACGGTAGCACCCAGCACGAGAGCGGCGACGGCGGACAGTCGACGGCGCATCAGTTCGTTCCGGAGCCCGGGGTCTCCCGTGCGGCCTCGGCGGTGAGCGCGGGGCCCGCCGCGAAGAACTCGATCCAGGCGTCTGAGACCTGACCGACGTCGGAGAGCGAATATCCGAGCTGAGTGATCGCGCCGGTCGCGGCATCTTCGGATCCCTCGTCGAGGGTCGCTCCGGGAATCGCGTATGCGGTTCCCGACTCATCGATCAGCACCGCCATGCCCACCGCGCCCTCCGAACCGTCGGTCACCTCGACGAGCGCACCGGCGCCGACGGTGACGTCGACGCGTGAGCGCTCGTCCGGAAGCTCGTCGGCGGTGGCTCCGAGAACCGTGCGGGCGTCGTCGCCCAGCACAGCGCACGGCGTCTCACCGTTCGCCAGCGGAATCAGGGGCTGGGTGGGCCAGTCGGCGCCGCCCAGGTTCGGGATGGTCGGGATGTCGCCCACGTCGGCCGGCGAGACCTCGACCTCGCGAGCCTGCTGGCCGCTGCCGAGCAGGTAGAGCTGGTAGGCGAGGGGGCTGAGCTGTGCGAGCTCGCCGGAGGCCAGGGCGACGTACCGCTCCTCCGCAGGGCTGCCCTGCGTGTGGACGATCTCTCCTGCGGTGAGCTCGGTGCCTGCCACCGCGGCTCCGAAGCCGTTGATGTCGATCGGGGCGAGCTCGTCACCCGACGCGAAGAGGTTGAGCCAGCGTCCGTCGACCTCGAGGATCTCGCTCGCTCCGAGACCGACCGCGCGCAGCACTGCGTTCGCATCATCGGGGGCTACCGCGTAGCGCAGTCCATCCGCGACCACGAACAGGTCTTCGCCGCGCTGGACGACGGCACCCGTGCCGGTCGAGATCGCCGCCATCGGGTCGTCCGAGAGTGCGACTGCCGCGCCGGTGCCGTCGTCGATGCAGGCCGTCCACGAGGAGTTGATGAGCGCGCCGGGGGCGGGGAGATCGTCGGGAGCGCCGAGGATGCCGATGGCAGGGCCGACCGGAATCCCGTCGAGCGCCGACTGGTCGGTGCGAACCACCTTGAATTCGCCTGCAGGGATCAGCAGACGTGCACTCGCCGTGTTGATCACCGGATAGAGCGTGCCCTCGACCGACACGTACCGAGAACCGGTGTCGGTGGCCACGATCAGCCGGTTGTTCTGCCAGTCGCCGGGAAGGCCCGGCTGCATGATTCCCCAGAAGACGCCGACCAGGATCACTCCCACGGTGAGTGCGACACCCGCCACGACCGCGCGCAGCGGCTTCGCCGGATCGAGCTCCTTGCCGCCCGGCGCGCCACCCGTGAAGGCCGACAGCAGTCGGCGGCGGCTGAAGCCCTGGGCCTCGATCAGATCCTTCTTGGTGGCCATCGGTCAGACGAGCCCAGCCGTGATGACGCCCAGGGGCAGGAGCAGGGCGAGCGCCACGACCTCGACGGTATCGCCGAGTCGCGTGAGGCGAAGCCGTGCGCGGGGCGTGAGCAGAGTGAGTCCGACGAGGATGACGGTGGCGACGACCAGCACCAGCAGCATCCAGGTGCGCACGTCGGGCAGGGCGAGAGCGACGGTGACGCCGGTCGCAGCGAGTCCGATCGCACCGATGGCCATCAGCACGAGCACCCCGAGGCGGGCGTGGATCTGCCGCGACTGGAACATCATGCCCACGAACGCGAGCACGCACAGTACGGCGCCGAACGCTCCGCTCGCGGCGACGAGCGGTGTCGCGATGAGGGCCGCGAGGCCGAGTGCCGCACGCAGTGAGATGAGTGTGCGGGTGCCTGCGGCCGCGCGCCGCTTCACCTCGTCGGCATCGATCGGCTCGGGGGCCGAGAACATGTCGGCGTCGCTCTGGGGCGAGATCACGCGGATGCGGGTGGAGCTCAGGGCGAGCCAGGGGATGCCGTTGGCGAGCAGCGCCGTCGTCGCCAGCATGATCGCGTACGGGGCGAGCGTGTCGCCGAAGAGGGCCGCAGCAGTCGCGGTGACGCCGATCGCGGCGCCGAGGGTGATGGGCACGAGGTGGATCTCGGGCTTGTCCTGCGTCACGGCGAGGCCGATGCCCCCGACGATGACGAGGCCGAGGCCCATCGCAGCGAGGGGCCAGCCCCAGATGCTCTGCGTCGGGACGGCGAGGTAGCCGGCCAGGCCGCCGTATGCGGCGGCGGCGAGGCCCAGAGCGTGACCCGCTTCGGGCTGACGCAGCCGCATGAGCACAGCTGCCGCGACGCTCAGCACCACGGCGCCGGAGCCCGCGATGATGGCGGGGATCAGTGAGGTCGGGGGAGTGGCCACCAGCAGAAGCGCGCACAGCGCGAGGAAGGTCATGCTGATGAAGAGCGCGGTGCGCGAGCTGTCGGCCGGAGTCCAGGATCCGTGCTGCTCGGCGGTCGCATCGATCACGGCCTCGACGACGTCGTCGTAGACGCGAGGCTCGCTGGTGAGCCCCCCGCGCACGAGCGTGAGGAGTTCGCCCTCGTGCACGCCCTGTGCGGCGGCGCCCCGCGACGGATCGAGGGGAGTGCCGTCCGCGCGCTGCAGGGCGTATCCGCCGTGCGTGAGCGTGGGATCGAGCACGCCGAGGCTGCGCGCGAAGCCGGGGATGATCTCGATCAGCGGCACCTGAGACGGCACGCCGACATCGAGCCGCCGGTCATCGCTGACGACGGAAAGTCGCAGCACGGTGCCTGCCGTGGCGCTGCTCTGAGACATGGAACGAAGCCCCCTCCATGGTGTGCAGCCGCAAGTGACGGGATGTGGCTGCGCATTCCGCATCTCACCCTAGTTGAGGCGTCGGACAACGTGTAGTCGCGCGGACGAGTGATTTGTCCACCGACCGCACGATCTCGCGCGTCGGCGCCCGATTCTGGCGATCGACGAGGACCTGATCTAACCTGTCACGGAACACGGACGCGCTCTTCGCGCACTGTCCATCCGTCCGGAGGGGGCGGGTCATGGGTGACGTCGCCTGCGCAGAGCAACGGCTCTGCCCGGCGGACCGATGGCGCAGGAGGCCGAGGGGAACATGATGCAGCGCAGAGCGAAGACCCTCAGAGCGATCACCGCCGCCGGCGCATTGGCGCTGGCTGCGGTGGTGGCTGTGCCCTCGGGTGCTGCGGCGATGTCGGAGTCGGGGCTGTGGTGGTTCGATCGCGGCCGGATCCAGGAGGCCCATGACGCAGGATTCGATGGGACCGGCATCAGGATCGCCGTCATCGACAGCCAGATCAACCCGGATGTCGTCGGGCTGCGCGGGGCGAACCTCACCGTCGACGATTCCTCGTACTGCCGCGATGCGACCGGTCAGCCGTATCCCGCGGTGTCCGCCGAGTACGACGAGTCCTCCCACGGCACACAGGTCGTCTCGATGATCTCCGGTACCGGCGAGGCGCCTCCGGGAGGCGCGCCCGTGATGGGCGTGGCACCCGGGGCCGAGGTCCTCTTCTACAGCACCGGGGTGCTCGACGGCGTCACCGGCGAAGACGGCGGTGACGTGGAGTGCATCCAGGAGAACGGCGAAGAGCTCGGCGACGACGGCCGTTTCGCGCTCGACCGCGCGATCTCCGACGCAGCGGCCGACGGCGCCGACATCATCTCGGTCTCGTCAGGGAGCAGCATCAACATGCGGCAGGGGCTCGCCGACGCCTACGCCGCCGGTGCGGTGGTGGTCGCCGGAATGTCGAACGACGACGGGATCAGCCTGTGGCCCGCCGGACTCAACGGAGTCGTCGCCGTCCAGGCGTTCGGCGAGGACGGCAAGATCCAGACGGGAACGAACGGCACGCCGAACCTCGCAGACGACGTGGTCGTGGCCGCGCCCGGTGTCGGGCTCCTGCTGCAGGGGACACGCGAGTCGTGGGACGCTCAGCAGATCGGCTCGGGCACGTCGTTCTCGACTCCGATCGTCGCGGGCTTCCTCGCGATCGTGAAGCAGAAGTATCCGGATGCGACCGCAGGTCAGCTGATCCAGAGCCTCATCCGCAACACGGGCACGAAGGGCGAGCACGAACCGCAGTGGAGCAACAGCGTCGGCTATGGGGCCGCGTCTCTCACCGGGATGCTCGCGGTGGACCCGACGAAGTACCCGGATGTCAATCCGCTCTTCGATGCGGAAGAGCCGTACGCGCAGCCGTCCGCCGGTGACGTCGCCAAGGCGAAGGCGGCTCTCGAGGAAGGCGGGCAGACCGCGATCCCGAGCGATGCGCCTGTCGCCGGCGACGCGGATCCTCCGCTCTCGACGGTCACGCCGTGGCTCATCGGCGGTGGGGCCCTTCTCGTGCTGCTGGTCGTCGGCGGCGCGATCCTCGCGACCGTCTTGACGCGCTCCGCGCGCCGACGGGCGGGTGAGCAGGGTCCGAATCGCGAGAGCTGAGCAGATCGGTCCGAGCATGCGCAGCGCGCAGCGAGGAGGGGCGGCGAGATTTGTCCATCGAGTGCACGATTTCGCTTCGGATCCTCACAGGATTCTGGCGATCCGTGCGGATCTGATCTAACCTGTCACCTGAAACGAATCGTGGGGGGTTGTTTCGAAGTCGTCCCAACCCAGGGATGCGCTCCCCGCACGTGTGTCCGTGAGGACCGGAGGGAGTGAGTTATGGCTGATGTCATCTCCGCAGAAGAAGGGGCTCTGCGCCGCGGAGCCCAGGCGGTGCGGGAGACCAAGTCCGGGATCGACCAGCAGACCAAGAAGGTCCGCAGCGAGATCGAGCAGCTGCGCGGCTTCTGGACGGGTGCGGCAGCCGCATCGTTCACCACGCTGATGTCCCGCTGGGACGAGCAGGCTCGTCAGCTCAACGAGGTCCTCGTGACCCTCGAAGATGCTCTCGCGGGCACCGAGCGCGACCAGGCAGCGACCGAAGAGGCGCACCAGCAGACCATTTCGGGCCTCGGCTCGATGATGTCGGGCGCCTGAGCGCTCGCGTACACAGGACTATAAGGAGAACATGATGCAGTCGATGTCAGTTCGCCCGGAGCAGGTCAACGCTCTGGCAGCTCAGATCCGCAGTGGCTCGCAGGGCATCCGCTCCGAGCTCGATCGCCTCGAGTCCGAGGTCGGCAAGCTCCGCGCCGCGTGGGACGGTTCTGCTCAGCAGGCCTACGACCAGGCTCAGGCGAAGTGGAACCGCTCGCTGAGCGAGATGCAGCAGCTGCTCACGCAGATCGCCGGAAAGACCGAGGAGATCTCGGGCCAGTACGTGCAGACCGACAAGTCGGCTGCCGGGCGGTTCGGGGCCTGATCCCGTGGCGCGGACCCGCGGCAGAGATGCTCGGGTCCGCGCCATCTGCTGTGCTGTCCGTCGCAATCGCCGGAGGGCGCAGCAGATGTCACGGAATCGTCGTTGTAAATGAGGAGGGGCGTCGATGGTAATCGCAATCGACTTCGAGCAGATCTTCGCTGAGCTCAAGCGCATCTCGCGCGAACTCGAGCACTTCCCGGCGGCCGATGAGGTCACCGTCGTCGAGGGCGGCGTCTCGGAGACGACGAGCTCGTTCCGCGACGAACTGCGACGCGCGGCGCAGCGCATGGGCGCGGCCACCTCGAAGACCATCGAGGCGTTGACGCAGGCGCAGGAGACGATCCGCGCGGCCGTCATGCAGATGGCCGAGCAGGACGCGGCGCTCGCCGACGAGAGCAAGATGATCATCCAGCTGTTGGATTCCGCTGTCGCCCAGGCGACCGAGACACCGAACACTCCGGGCGCGCCCCGCGCCGGTGAGGCGGGCGGCGGGACCGGAGCCGGCGTCGGCGGCGGGACCGGAGGAGCTGGCCCCACGGTCGCCGAGGCCGACTACTGATGAGGCGTCCGCACCGGCTCATCGCGGTGCTCAGCGCTGTGGCGATGAGCGCCGCGTTCGCCGTGCCGTCGAACGCGGTCGCCGACGATCTCAGCTCGGGCCTCTGGTGGTTCGACCGCGGAAACGTGCAGGAGGCGCACGATGCCGGGTTCGACGGCTCCGACGTCACGATCGCGGTGATCGACTCGCAGATCAACCCCGACGTCGTCGGGCTGCGCGGTGCGGATCTGCAGGTGCCCGAGAACACCTACTGCCATGACGCCGCCGGTGCTCCCATCCCCGCGGTGTCGTCGGACTACGCGGCCGCCGAGCACGGCACGTCCGTCGTGTCGATGATCCTGGGCACAGGTGAGGCTCCCGCCGGCGGCGTGCCGGTCGAGGGAGCAGCGCCCGGTGCGACGGTGAAGTACTACTCGGCCGGCCTCGAGGATCCGCAGACGGGCGAGGTGTCGTGTGCGCTCGAGAACGGCGAACAGTCGACGACCGACTACACCGGGGCATCCGCCGAGGCGATGTCCCTGGCCATCTCCGACGCGGTCGATGACGGTGCCGACATCATCTCGATCTCCAGCGGCGGCTACGTCTCCATCGTCGGGGGGATCGCGAAGGCCGTCGCGGCCGGAGTCCCGATCATCGCGAGCCTGCCGAATGAAGGCGGTGTCGGCGGCCAGCCCGCCGGCATGAACGGTGTGGTCGCCGTGCAGGCGTTCGGTGCGGACGGAGCGATCGCGACCTGGCCGAGCGGAGACCCCAACCTGAGCGATGACGTGGGGACGGCCGCGCCCGGGATCGGAGTTCTGGTGCAGGGCACCGAAGCGTCCTGGGACCAGCAGCAACTGGTCAGGGGAACGTCGTTCGCGACGCCGATCGTCTCCGGGTTCCTCGCGGTGGTCAAGCAGAAGTACCCCGAGGCCACGGGCAACCAACTGCTCCAGAGCCTGATCCACAATTCGGGGACCAAGGGTGAGCACGAGCCCGAGTGGAACAACAGCACCGGCTACGGTGCCGCGTCGCTGACCGGGATGCTCGCGGTCGACCCCACGAAGTACCCCGACGAGAATCCCTTCTTCGACCCGGACGACAGCAACGCTTTCCCGAACGCCGATGACGTGGCGAAGGCCGAGGCCGAGTTCGGCTTCGGCTCCACGCCGGAGCCGACGGAGACGAACGCCGCATCCGAGCAGCCCGCCGCAGACGGCACGGACATGATGCCGTGGGCGATCGGCGGCGGTGTCGTCCTGCTCGTGCTGCTCGCCGGCGGGATCGTTCTCGCCGTCGCACTCACCAGATCTTCGAAACGACGCACCGACCATACAGGGGGGCAATCATGACCGGCAGGTACGAAGCCGAGTTGAATCGCATCCGGGCCATCGAGGACTGGCGGATCCCCAAGGCAGCGGTACTCCGGTCCGCCCTTGATTCGCTGCACGATGCGATCACGGCGGTCACGTCGTCCGAGGCATGGGACAGCGCGACGAGGGATGCGGCGAACGCCGCCCTGACCGACATCCAGGGGCAGATCCGCACCATCGGCGATGCCGTGACCTCGATCGACTCGGCTGTCACGCAGGCCAACAACGCCCGACGAGCGGCCAATGACGCCGAGCTCCCGTCGGCGACGGTCGACCCGTTCTGGGCGAACGCGGCCAAGGGAGCATCCTTCGTGGTGCATCCCTTCCTCGGTCCGATCGCGGCGGACAAGGCGATCGACGTCATCGGCGATTTCCTGGGCAACCAGCGCGAAGCGGAGGCCGAGCGCATGGTGAAGAGCATCGAGAAGTCGCTCGTGCCGCACACCGAAGCGGTTCGGGCGTCGGCGGAGACTCTCGGCGACGTCGAGTATCGCGAGTATGACGACAGTCCCGGCAATGGCGACACCGGAGGAGACGGCCCCTCCATCGACAGCCCGTCGATCACGTACCCGGGCGGCGGCAACGGCCCGTACACCGGCCCCGGAGGCGTGGGGAACCCGCCGGGTGGCGGCGGTGGCGGAGGAGGCGGCGTCGGCGAGTACCTGCCGCCGGTCCCGACCTACCCCGACGACCCGACGTTCCCCGACCCTCCGACCTATCCGGAAGACCCGACCTACCCGGACGACCCGACCCTCCCGGACGACCTCGGCGACCCGAACGACTGGGAGTACGACCCGGACGGCCCCGGTGTGATCGACGGCGGAGACGATCCGACGGTCGACTTCCCAGGCGGTGGCGTGCTGCCCGGCGGCTCCGGTGGCGGAACCGGCGGCGGCTCGTCGCTGAACCCCGGCGGCACGTTCCCCGGAGGGGGGACCCCCGGCGGCCTGCTCCCCGGTGGCGCGGGCGGCGGTGGCATCGGCGGAATCGTCGGCGGTAGCGCCGGCGCGGCGGCGATCGCCGCAGGGTCGAAGATCGCCGGAATCGGCAGCATGGGCGCCCTGGGCAGCTCGGGTCTCGGTGGAGCATCCGGCGCCGGGCTCAAGGCCGGTGGTGGTCTGCTCGGCAACTCCGCCATCGGAGGTGTCGGCGGTGCCGGCGGCTCGGGTGGCGCGGCGGGTTCTGCGCGACCCGGGGGTATCGGCGGCGTCGGAGGTGTCGGTGGTGCCGGTGGCGCCGGCGGTGCTGGCGGCTCGTCGGGTGCTGCGGGGTCCGGCATGCGTCCGGGAATGGGCATGATGGGCGGTGCCGGAGGCGACGAGGAAGAGAAGGCCAAGCGCTCGGGCCTCGGAGGTCCGATCGCACCCAAGCTCGAGGACGAGGAAGAGCGGGGGCCGCGCGCCAAGGGCGCGCAGGCCGGCTCCCGCGGCGACCACGCAGGCTGATCCGCGTGCGCGGAAGAGGGGGCGTGCGGCCGAGGTCGCAGGCGGTCGATAGGGTGCAGGTGTGTCAGTCGAGATCGTAGAGCGGCGCCGCATCGTGCTCCAGAGCGAAGATCGGCGTATCGATCTGTCGCTCCCCTTCGACGAGACCCTCGACGACGCGCTGGTGCTGAGCGGTCTGTCGACCGCGGACGGCTTCGTGATCGTCGGCCCCGGCGGCTTCGAAGTACCGGGCGACACCGAGTGCGAAGAGCTCGTCGACGGCGGTCTGTACGCGCTGATCGATCGCGAGGCCCTGGCGCCGCGCGCCGTCAGCGTGTCGTCGGGAGCACCCGACAGGGCAGATCACGGAGCCCGATGGTGGATGCTGGGCGTCAGCGGTCTCCTGCTGGTGGCAGTGTTCGCCCAGGGGGCCGGTGATCCTCTTCTTCGCATGGCGGTCGCGCTGATCCTGGTCGTGGGCACCCTCGCGGGTGCGGTCGCCTGGGCACGCCGCGATTCCATGGCTGGGGCGAGGGGTGTCCTCGGGGTGCTCGCGCCGGTTCTGATGGCGTTCTCGGCCGGGGCGCTGCTGATCCCGGCGGCGCTGGAATCGAGCGTGCACCTGTCGATAGCGTCCGGGTTCCTGGCGGCGGGCGTCACGACGGCGATCGTCGCCGTCGTCGCGCGTGCACGCCCGATGCGCGCCGCGGCAGGCACGGCCACCGTGCTGCTGGTCAGCCTGGCGGCGGTATGGGGTCTCGCTCTCCTCGTGCGCTGGGAGCCGGCCGAGGCCGCGGCTGTCTCGCTCGGACTCGTTCCACTCGGTCTCCGCGCTCTGCCGAGCAGCCTGGTGAACCTCCCCGAGGGGTATTTCATCGACTACAAGCACTTCATGACGAGCCGGT
Source organism: Microbacterium hydrocarbonoxydans (assembly GCF_904831005.1). NCBI lineage: Bacteria > Bacillati > Actinomycetota > Actinomycetes > Micrococcales > Microbacteriaceae > Microbacterium > Microbacterium hydrocarbonoxydans. The sequence continues at coordinate 363,196 of NZ_LR882982.1, forward strand.
GGACCGTACGCGGCGCGATCCCCGAGTCGGTCGGCATCCTGCGCACCGAGCGCATCACGGCGGTGGTCGACGACTCATCGGCGAGACTGGTGGCAGGCACGGCCGTGCTCAGCGTGGTGGCGTCGGTGATGGCGCCGATCGCCTTCCTCCGACCCTGGTCCGCGGATCCGTTCGTCGTGTCGGGGGGCATCACCCTGCTCGTCTGCGTCATCCTCGCTCTGCTGCTCACACCGCGCCACACCACGTCGCGGATCCTGCGCTGGCTGCCGCGGGCCGCCGCCGGCGTGGTCTTCATCGTCGCCGCGATACAGGCCGCCACAGCCCTCGGCGCGGGGTTCCAGATCGTGGGGGCCTCGGTGCTGTTCGCGATCGCACTCGTCGCCGTCGCTGTCATCGTCCCGATCTCTCGCGGTTCGAGCTCGCTGATCTGGTCTCGATTCGGCGACGCATTCGAATGGCTCGCCGTGGCGCTCTCCCTTCCTGCTGCGCTGCTGTTCGCGGATTCGCTGTCGCTCCTCCGTGGAATGATGGCGTGATGAGCGGGAACGGCGAACCTCAGCCCCGGCCGGCGGGTGGCCCGGTCCCACCGATGAACCCCGGCCCCGGGCACCTCGGTGCCTCGCAGTTCGGCGCGGCCCAGATCGGAGAGGTGCCGGCGTTGCCGCCCGCTCTGATCGCGGCTCCCCCCGGCGTCGACGGCGCTCCGCTCCGGCAGAGGTCCGCGACGGCGGCACCCACACCGCTGGCCACGTCGCGCGCACGCGACCGGCGCCCCACAGAAGGCCTCGGTCCTGCTTTCCTCGGAGCCCCCGCGTCGACGGGCCTTCGCATCGCCGCTTTCACCCTCGACGCCGCAGTGGTCATCCTGGCGGCAGCCGTGGTGCTGATCACCACGCGCAGCACGCTGCTCGCCGGATTGACCGTCGCCGAGCTCGCCGTCTTCCTCTGGGTGCTCGAGGCGCGCACGGGGCTCACTCTCGGCAATCTCGTGCTCCGTCTGCGCAGTGCGCGCGGCGATCGTCCATACTCTCCCGGGATCGGGCGTCAGTTCGTGCGCGGTGCGATCACCGGTGCCGGGTTCCTCGTGGCCGTGGGCAGTTGGATCGTCGTCGCGTCCAGCGCCTGGGACCCCGACGGCCGTCGGCGGACCTGGGCCGATCGTCTCGCCGGCACCGTGGTGGTGTCGGTGCCGCCTCGAGCCTCTGCAGCGTCGACAGAGACGGCGCATCCGGTGCTTCCGCCCGCCGAGGCGGATTCGCTGGCGCCGCCGCAGGTGGTCACGCTCGGCTCTCACCCCGCCCTGGTCGACGAGGACTCCGAGCCGACCGATGCGCGGGCAGCGTCCCATCGTGCAGAGGCACCGATCCCCCCGGGCCCCGGTGCAGCGGAGGCGCCCCTCTTCTCGGTCGCGCCCCAGAATCCGCCGCAGACCGGACCGCAGCCGGTCGCCGAGTCCCGCTCCGCCTCCGACTCCGGCGCGCTGCTGCTCATCTTCGACACTGGGCAGCGCGTGCAGCTTCCGCTTCCGCTCGCGGCCAACCTCGGCCGTGGCCCCGTCGCGAGCGCTCACGACGACCGCCTCGTGATCGTCACCGACCCCGACTCCTCGGTGTCGAAGACCCACCTGCGCATCGAGCACTCGCGCGGACGCACCTGGGTCACCGACTTCGGGTCGACCAACGGCTCCGACATCCGCTCCGATGACGGTCAGACGACCGAGCTCGTCGCGGGCGAGCGTGTGCTTCTCGACGACGCCGATCGCGTCCGCATCGGCAACCGCAGTTTCACCATCAGCCTTCTGCTGGGCACCGACAGCAGTGCCGGAGAGAGAGCATGACAGGACCCCGTCTCGCACCGCCACGCGTCCCTTCGGGAAAGGTGCCGGTCCAGGCTCCGCCCGAGCTCCAGCCGAACGACGGTGGGATGGGTGTGCTGGGGTCTCTGCTGCCGATGCTCGGCAGCGTCGGCGCCATCGTGATGGTCACCATGTCGAACCAGTCGGTGACAGGTCTGCTGACCGGTGGCATGTTCCTGCTGTCGTCGCTCGGCTTCGTGGCGGTCAACGGCTGGCGTCAGCGTTCGCAGCGGCAGGCGGCGACGCTCAGCTCGCGCCGCGAGTACCTCGCCTATCTCACCGAACTGCGACAGACCGTGCGGGTCGCGGCGCGCCAGCAGCGGCGTGCGGCCAACTGGCATCTTCCGGCTCCGTCGGCGCTTCCCTACATCGCCGAGGAACGCACCCGGGTGTGGGAGCGCAACGTCAACGACCCCGATTTCCTCTCGGTGAGGGTCGGGACGAGTGATCAGCCCCTGTGCATCACCCTCGAGGCCCCCGAGCTTCCTCCACTCGCGCAGCTCGACCCCGTCGCGGCATCCGCGGCGCACCGCTTCATGCTGACCCACGAGATGCAGAAGAACCTCCCGGTCGGCATCACCCTGCGCGACTACGCGCGGATCGAGATCACGGGAGACGAGAACGAGTCGCGAGCCCTCGCCCGCGCCATACTGCTTCATGCCGCGACCATGCACGACCCCGACACCGTGCAGATCGTCGTCGCCGCCGATGCCGCCGTGCTGCCGCAGTGGGAGTGGACGAAGTGGCTCCCGCACACCCACTCGCGAACCGTGCGAGACGGACTGGGGGCGGCGCGCATGATCGGCTCGCAGCTCTCTGAACTCGAAGACATGCTGCCGGCCGAGGTGCGCGAACGCTCGCGGTTCGCGCGCGACGGCTCGTCGCCCACACTCCCGCACATCGTGATCCTCACCGACGGTGCGAGCACGTCTTTCAACGACGTCCTCGTGAGCGGCGACGGGGTTCAGGGCGTCACCGTCATCGACCTGCCTTCGCGCTGGGCCGACCTCGAGGACCCGCACGCTCTGCGCATCGCCTTCGACCCCGCGTCGAAGGGCTCGCGTGCAGAGCTGGTCAGTCTGCAGGTGTCGACCCGGCCGTTCGACGCAGACGGCATCAGCATCGTCGAGGCCGAGGCGACGGCGCGTCGTCTCATGCCGCTCTACTCCGGCGGCACCGCGATCGCCAAGAAGAAGAGCTCGACCGACCAGGCGGAGCTCGTCGAGCTCCTCGGTCTCCCCGATGTGCGGGACATCGATCTCGATGCCGCCTGGTCGCCGCGCCTCGAACGCGATCGTCTGCGCGTGCCGATCGGTCAGACCGAAGACGGCAGCCCCCTGATCCTCGACATCAAGGAGTCCGCGCAGCAGGGTATGGGGCCGCACGGTCTCATCATCGGTGCGACCGGTTCGGGAAAGTCCGAGGTGCTGCGCACTCTGGTGCTCGCTCTCGCCATGACGCACTCGCCCGAGCAGCTCAACTTCGTGCTCGTCGACTTCAAGGGTGGCGCCACCTTCGCGGGTATGGCGGACATGCCTCATGTGTCGGCCATCATCACCAACCTCGGCGACGAGATCTCGCTCGTCGATCGTATGCAGGACGCGCTGCAGGGAGAGATGGTGCGCAGGCAGGAGCTTCTGCGCGCGACGGGACCCTTCGCCAATGTCGCTGACTACGAGAAGGCTCGACGCGGCGGTCGCACCGATCTGGCGCCGCTGCCGGCGCTCCTGATCGTCGCCGACGAGTTCTCGGAGCTGCTCTCGGCCAAGCCCGAGTTCGTCGACACCTTCGTCAACATCGGTCGCCTGGGTCGTTCGCTGCAGGTGCACCTCCTGCTCTCGTCTCAGCGCCTGGAAGAGGGCAAGCTGCGCGGTCTCGACACGCATCTGTCGTATCGCATCGGTCTGCGCACCTTCTCGGCCGCCGAGTCGCGCACAGTGCTGGGTGTGCCGGACGCGTACCACCTGCCCACGCAGCCGGGCGCCGGCATCCTGAAGTCCGACACCGAGACCATGACCCAGTTCCGTGCCGCGTACGTGTCGGGACCTCCGCCCCGCCGTCGGCGCCGTGCGTCGTCCGGATCCACGCAGAGCACCGGTTCCACGGCGGTCGAGCTGTTCACCGCGGCTCCCGTATGGCGCGCCGAGACTCCGGTCGACGAGCCCGAGGTCGTCGTCGACGCCGAGCCCGAAGAGAAGCGCAACACGTTCGAGATCGCGGTCGAGATGATGAGCGGTCGCGGCCCCTCCGCGCACCAGGTCTGGCTGCCGCCTCTCGAGACGCCGGCGACACTCGACCAGCTGTTCGGCGATCTCGTCGAAGACCCCGCCCTCGGCCTCATCTCGCCGCGCTGGCGCGGAGCCGCCGCGCTCACGGTCCCGCTCGGCATCGTCGACGTGCCGCTCGAGCAGCGTCGCGAGACCCTCGCGGTGTCGCTCGGCGGAGCCGCAGGTCACATGGCGATCGTCGGTGCTCCGCTCAGCGGCAAGAGCACGCTCGCCCGCACGGCACTCGTGGCGCTCGCGCTCACGCACACTCCGCAGGAGGTGCAGTTCTTCGTCATCGACTTCGGCGGTGGCAGCTTCGCGGGTCTGCAGAGGTTCACTCACGTCAGCGGTGTGGCGACGCGCTCAGAGCCCGACATCGTCAGACGCACCGTGGCCGAGATCACGAGCCTGCTCAACGCTCGAGAGGTGTACTTCCGTCAGAACGGCATCGACTCGATCGACACGTATCGGCAGCGACGCGCTCAGGGAATGGCAGACGACGGGTACGGAGACATCTTCCTCATCGTCGACGGCTGGGGCACGCTGCGCGCCGAGTTCGACATGCTCGAACCGCAGATCCAGGCGATCGCCGCGCGAGGTCTCACGTACGGCGTGCACGTCGTGATCACGGCGGCGCGATGGATGGAGGTCCGGGCCAACCTCAAGGACCTCATCGGCACGCGCATCGAGCTGCGCCTCGGCGATCCCTCGGACTCCGAGGTCAACCGCAAGGCGGCCGAGAACGTCACCTCGCTTCCCGGTCGCGGTCTCAACGACAGCGGGCTGCAGATGCTGACCGCGCTGCCTCGCATCGACGGCGTCGACGAGGCCTCATCCCTCTCCGACGGCATCGACGATCTGGCGCGCAAGGTCGCAGCCGCCTGGCATGGCCCCGCGGGACCCAAGCTGCGCCTGCTGCCGTCTCAGATCGGTCACGCCGACCTCCGTGCCGTCGCCGCTGCCGCGACCCCCGACGGAACAGAGCCCCGTGAGATCCTGCTCGGCATCGATGAAGCGAATCTCGCGCCGTTCTCGATCGACCCGATCGCCGAGCCGCTGCTGTACCTCTACGGCGACGCGGACTCGGGCAAGTCCTCGATGCTCCGAGGCGTCGTGCACGAGATCACGCGTCTCTACGGCCCCAACGAGGCCAAGATCTTCGTTGTCGACTACCGGCGTGCTCTGCTCGGTGAGATCCCGCAGGAGTACCTGGGTGCATACCTCACCTCGCATGAGATGGCCGAGGGAGGCATGAGCGAGCTCGCCCAGTTCTTCCAGAGTCGCATCCCCGGTGCCGACGTCACCCCCGACCAGCTGCGCACGCGGTCGTGGTGGACGGGCGCCGAGGGCTTCGTGCTCATCGACGACTACGACCTGGTCTCGACGTCGCAGGGCAACCCGATCGCCGTTCTCGCGCCGCTGCTCGCGCAGGCCGCAGACCTCGGCCTGCACGTGATCCTCACGCGCCGGACGGGAGGCGCGAGCCGCGCGGCCTACGATCCGATCATCCAGCGCATGACCGACCTCGGTGCCACCGGCATCCTGCTCTCCGGAAGCCCGGAGGAGGGCCAGCTGATCGGCAAGGTCAAGGCCATCCCGGCCATCCCCGGCCGCGCGCAGATCGTCAGCCGCGACCGCGGACTCGTCTCCGCTCAGCTCCTCTGGGTCCCGCCGAAGTATCAGTGAGACTCACGCGCTGACGCAGAAGGCCCGCCGACGTCCGTCGGCGGGCCTTCTCACGTGCGGTTCAGCGCACCGCGTCGGCGAGGTGCCGGGCGTCGTGGCTCAGCACCTTGACGATGATGCCGTGGCGGCGCAGCTCAGCGGCGGTGCGGACTCCTTCATCGGCATCGCGCCCGAGCGCGTTGATGTTGGCCACCACGAGCACATCGCCCTTGTTCAGGGTGGCGATGAGGCGCGAGAGCCGGTCGCTCCAGCTCTCGAGGATGTCGGGGGCCGGGTGCCGGAATCCCTCGATCGGCACACCGAACCGAGTCAGATCGTCTCGCTGCTCGACGACCGACGGCATCCCCTCGCGCGACACGACGAGACCGACCAGCCGTGACCCGTCGGGGCGGGCGAGCCAGAAGTCGCGATTCCGCTGCAGTTCGGTGAAGCACTTGGGGCATTCCGCGGCCGCATGCGGCAGGTGCAGCGGACTCGTCAGGGCCTCGTCGACGGATGCCGTCGCCTTCATGGGATCGATCGTCTCGCTCATCGCGCACCTCCAGCATCCATTGTGCCCTGATTCGCGACGCGGCGGTGGCCTTTCAGAGCATCCCGAGCGCTCTGACCGCGTCTCGCTCTTCGACCAGCTCGGCGATCGATGCGTCGATGCGGGCACGGGCCTGATCGCTCATCTCGAGTCCCTCGACGATGCGCCACTCTCCGTCGATCGCACGCACCGGGAACGACGAGATCAGGCCAGCGGGAACGCCGTACTCGCCGTGGGACACGACGCCCGCCGACGTCCAGTCGTCGGTGCCGCGCACCCAGTCGCGCACGTGATCGATGGCTGCGCTCGCGGCGGAGGCCACGGATGACGACCCGCGCACACGGATGATCTCGGCGCCGCGCTTCGCGACCCGGGGGATGTAGGTGTCGGCGAGCCACGTGGGGACGTCTCCGACGATGGCCTGCAGTGCATCGGTCACCGGACGCCCGGCGACCGTCGCGTGCGACACGTCAGGGAACTGCGTCGCCGAGTGGTTGCCCCAGATCGGTACGCGACGGATCGTGTCGACCGGAGCGGCGAGAGTGTGGGCGAGCTGGGCGCGCGCGCGGTTCTCGTCCAGCCTGGTCAATGCCGTGAAGCGCTCGGCCGGAACGCCGTCTGCGGCGGCCGCAGCGATCAGGGCGTTCGTGTTCGCAGGATTTCCGACCACGGTCACCCGCACGTCCGACGAGGCGTGCGCGGCGATCGCTGCGCCCTGAGGCCCGAAGATGCCCGCGTTCGCGGCGAGAAGGTCACCGCGCTCCATGCCAGGACCGCGAGGACGCGCGCCGACGAGCAGGGCGAGCTCGCATCCGTCGAAGCCGACCGCAGGATCGTCGGTGACTTCGACGTGGTCGAGCAGCCCGAAGGCTCCGTCCTGCAGCTCGAGAGCCGCCCCCTCGGCGGCGCCGAGGCCCTGCGGGATCTCGAGCAGCCGAAGCCGCACCTTCTCTTCGGGGCCGAGCAGGTCTCCTGCGGCGATGCGGAAGAGCAGCGCGTACCCGATCTGTCCGCCTGCGCCGGTGATCGTGATCGTGGTGGTCATGAGTCGAGCCTACGACCGGCAGAGCGCCGATGTGCCCCTGAATCGGTGTGCAGAGTACCCTCGTGGCATGACCTTCAATCCCGACGCCGACGTCTCAGGAAACACCGCTCGCCGCCGCGGGCGCGGTGCAGTCGTCGCCGGAGCGGGCGGTGTCGGGCTGCTCGGCATCATCGCGCTGATCGCCGGTCCGCTGCTCGGTATCGACCTCACCGGTCTGCTCGGCGGCACGGGCGGCACGGGTGGTGGCGCGGAGCCGTCAGAGGGCAGCGTGATCGAGAATTGCCTGACCGGTGAAGACGCCAACGAGAGGGTCGACTGCAGGGTCGCGAGTTCGCAGCTGGCCCTCGACGGGTTCTGGGAGGACCACGTCGAGCCGTACAGGGCCCCTGGATTCATCATCGTCGACGGTTCGACGGCGACCGGATGCGGCACCGCCTCGAACGCCGTCGGCCCGTTCTACTGCCCGCCGGACGAGACCGTGTACATCGACCCCTCGTTCTTCGAGCTGATGCAGCAGCAGTTCGGCGCCTCGGCCGGCAATCTCGCGCAGCTCTACATCGTCGGCCACGAGTGGGGCCACCACGTGCAATACATCACCGGCGACATGGAGAAGTACCCCAACAACGGCACAGGTCCTGACAGCAACGGCGTGCGCATCGAGCTGCAGGCCGATTGCTATGCGGGAGCGTGGATCGGCCAGATGACGCAGGAGAAGGACAAGAACGGGGTTCCGTACCTCCAGACGCCGACCGAGGCAGAGCTGCAGGATGCCGTGAATGCGGCGTACACCGTGGGCGACGACCACATTCAGGAGCAGTCGGGCTTCGTGAACCCCGAGAGCTTCACGCACGGCACGAGCGAGCAGCGGCAGGGGTGGTTCGCGACCGGGTACAAGTACGGCCTCGACAGGTGCGCCGAGCCGCTCACCGCAGCCCCCGGCGACCTGTGAGGGTGAGGACATGACCCTCGACGCGCTGTACCCGCCGATCGAACCGCACGCGACGGGCGAGCTGCTCGTCGGCGACGGCCACCGTGTGTACTGGGAGGTGAGTGGAAACCCCGACGGCAAGCCCGTGGTCTTCCTGCACGGAGGTCCGGGAAGCGGCACCTCAGCGTGGCAGCGCCGCTTCTTCGATCCCGAGAGGTACCGGATCGTGCTGTTCGATCAGCGTGGCTGCGGGCGCAGCACGCCGCACGCGAGCGCTCCGGACGCGGACCTGCGCTTCATCACCACCGCGAGTCTCATCGCGGACATCGAGCTGCTGCGCCGCAATCTCGGCATCCCCCGCTGGCAGGTCTTCGGTGGATCCTGGGGGAGTGCCCTGGCGCTCGCTTACGCGCAGGCACATCCGGATGTCGTCAGCGAACTCGTGCTGCGCGGAATCTTCACGCTCCGGCGCGAAGAGCTGGAGTGGTTCTATGAGGGTGGGGCCGCGGCGCTGTTCCCGGATCTGTGGGAGGAGTTCGTCGCGCAGATCCCGGTTCTCGAGCGCTCCCACATGATCGAGGCGTATCACCGACGCCTGTTCGACCCCGATCCGGCGGTGCATCAGCCGGCGGCGCTCGCCTGGTCGCGCTGGGAGGCGTCTACGGTGACGTTGCGTCCCGATGCCGCGCAGATCGAGGCGATGTCCGATCCTCGGGCCGCCACAGCGTTCGCGCGCATCGAGAACCACTTCTTCGTGAACCGCGGGTGGTGGACCGAAGGCCAGCTGATCGCCGGCGTCGACGTCATCCGTCATATCCCCACGGTCATCGTCCAGGGACGCCACGATGTCTGCACGCCCATGATGACCGCGTGGGACCTGCATCGCGCCTGGCCCGAGGCCGACTTCGTCGTGGTCGACGACGCGGGGCACTCGGCGACGGAACCCGGGATCCAGGCCGCTCTGCGGGAGACGACCGACCGCTTCGCCGCCTGAGGGCAGCGGGCCCGAACCTCGCCGGGCTCGAGGGCGCCGCGTGCTCTCAGGCGCGCAGCGCCTTCGCGAGCGTCTTCACGAGTCCGAGCGCACCGCCGTCCGCGCGGAAGCGCGTCAGGCCTTCGCTCACCGCGGCTCCCGTGCGCGCTGATACGAACCATGGCGGCTTCGGCAGGATCGTGCGGCGGCTGCTGCGTCCTGACGGTCGCAGCGATCCGGGCACCCAGCGCGGGAACGGACGGAAGGGCGCGCGCAGGACCGAGCGCTCGACGCGATCGAGCAGCAGTGCGTTGTGCACGACTCCGATGCCGCTGCCGACACTCTCGAGCGTGTTGCCCGGGAATGCACCCCAGGTCAGGGTGGGGGTGATGAACGCGAAGGCGGTCCAGCCGTTGATGGCGATCGATCCGTACCGCAGGTCAGCGATGGCTCGGTCGAAGCCGCTGCCCAGCGACTTCTCGGTCGCGGGGTCGATCAGGAGGTTGGCGCCGAGCGTGCCCGCCAGTCGGTCGTTCGCATATGCCACCGCGGCATCGAGGAACTCCTGTCCGTGGCCCGGCACAGTGACGACTCCGAGCACCGGCGCGAAGTACTCGGTGCTCTGGAGGGCGGAGGCGTCGTCGTGGGGGTCGATCTCGACCAGCATCCGGTCTCCCAGCACGAGGGCATCCGGGTAGTCCTGGGCCGCACTGTCCATGCGAGCCGTCGAACCCGGGTACCAGGTGGGGCGCTCGGGGGCGTTGGCGTACGCACGCCGCAGCGCTGCGCGGAACTGGTCGGCCTGCGCCCAGTCAGCGGACATGATGACGACCTGACCCGCGATGCAGTTGTGTCCGCTGTTCTGCAGACGCATGGTCGCCACATGCTCGGCCTGGTACGTGAGATCGGCCGCGGTCCACTCGCCGGGCACGATGATGATCGGCGAGACCCCGCCGAGTTCTGCGGTGATCGGCTTCTCGAGCCGAGGGTGACCCTCGCGACGGCGTCGCGTGGCGGCGGAGCCGGTGCCCCACACGATCGCATCGAAGGTCTGGCCAGAGCCTGTGATGTGCACGTGAACGAGGTCCGGGTGCGCGGTCAGATACTCGCCCACGGCAGGGCCGCCGCGCACGATGCGCATGAGGCCCAGGGAGATGAGCGGCGCGAAGGCGCGTTTGTACACCGGCACGAGCGAATCCTGCGTCGGGTTGACCTTGAGCAGCGCAGTGCGGTTGTGCGCGAGCAGTTCATAGAGCACATCGAGCACAGGAATCGACGTGACGTTGCCGGCGCCGAGCACCAGCCCCGCGCCTCCCGACTCGCCGGGGGTCCGCTGGGCCAGGCCCGCATTCGAGCGTGCGGCGTGGGGAGTGACACCGGGTTCGAGCCAGACCTCGCCCGCGAAGCCCGCGAGCAGGAAGCGGTCGATCGCGGTCAGAGGGAAGGCGTGCACACGGGTGCGTCCACCGGGCGCCCGATCGATGCGGATGCCGTCGAGCGGGTTGATTCCGCCTGCGAGACGGGAGAGCGTCTCGATGTACGCGTCGAGCGCGCCGAGCACGCTGTACGGCCCACTGAGCCACTCTTCACCGCGGAGCGGGTGCCGCGCGTCCAGTCCCTTCGACGCCGCCGCCGTGGTCGCCCATTCCTCGGCGACCGCGGAGACGCTCGTGCGCACACCGCGCAGCAGCGTGACTCTCTGAGCGAGAGTCAGCGTCGACCAGGTGCGCGAACCGATCTGCAGTTCTCCGATCGCCGCGTCGAGCCGCGCCCGCTCCGCGTCGCCGAGCTCGGCGGGAGCGTCCGCAGGCTTCTTCGCGGCCTTCGCGGCCTTCGCGGTGGACGTCGGGCTGGACGGCGTGGTCGCAGAGGTCATCGGCGGCTCCTTCGGACGGGATCCCAGCTTAGGCCGCGCGTGCGGCACCGGTGCCGGATCGTCGTCGGAGGGAGCCTTCGAACGCGGGATCAGATGAGAGAGAGCTCGCGCAGCTTCGTCTCGACGTCGGAGTTCGACGGCTCGACGTGGTGCGAGGAGTCGGGGTAGACCACGACCGGGATGTTCGTGCGTCCCGAGATCTCCTTCGCGACATCGGCCGCCGAAGGGTCGGCCACGAGGTCGACATAGGTGTACTCGACGCCGAGCGCCTCGAGCTGCTTCTTGGTGCGGATGCAGTCACGGCACCAGTCGGCGCCGAACATCGTGATCGCGGATTCTGCAGGAGAGGTCATGCTTCCAGCGTAGAGCCGCCCACCTGGGTGGGCGCCGAAACGCATCGTTGAATAGTAAGGCAAGCCTTACCTATACTGATCGCATGACGCACGCACTCGAGCACCTCGACGATCCTGACTGGGAGAACATCGAGGGCGCTGTGCTCATCGCAGGTGATGCGGCCGATGCGGTGACGATCGCCGGCATCGCCGCACGCCTGCCCTGGGACGCCGTGGGTGTCATCCTGCTCGAAGCCGCCGCACGCATACAGTTCCGCCACATCGATGTGCCCGAGGGCGTGTCGGTGCGATGGCTTCTGCGCGGCGACGGAGCGCGTCAGCACGCGAAGGGTGAACGGCTCGCGAACGCCGTGCTTTCGTGGCTCATCGAGTGGACGTGCGCCGAGCCGCCGACGCAGTGGACGGTGTGGCTCGGTTCGCACACCCCGCCTCACGTCGCACGGATGGCGCGGAGCCTGCTCGGCGTCTCGAACTGACCGCTCTCGCACGGACCGGTCTCGAGCCGACGCGTGCCCGATCGACGTATGCCCGACCTACGCCGGGTCAGACCTACGCCGGGTCAGACCGTGGCGAGCGCCGCGCCGTTCCTCGACGCCCCACCCGGCGTCGCCGCCGCGGTGATCGCGTCGAGAGCTCGTCGCAGCGACGAGCTCGAGGTGTGGGCCGTGTACGGGAAGTACACGACCTCGACCCCGACGACGGCGAACTCGCGCTCGAGCCGCAGACCCTTCTCGGTGCCGCGCCAGTCATCGCCCTTGAAGAAGTGCGTGAACTGCACGTCGCGCCACGAGTCCATCTTCGACGGAGTGGTCTCGACGTAGACGTCGTCGACGAACGAGATGTGGCGCACGATCTCCGCCCGCTCCGCGGTGGGGATGACGGGCTCGATGCCCTTCACCTGCCGCAGCATCTCATCGCTGACCACACCGGCGACGAGGACGTCGCAGTGCTGCTTTGCGTGACGAAGAAGGTTCAGATGCCCGACGTGAAACAAGTCGAAGGCACCAACGGCATAGCCGATGCGCGTCCCCATGATCTCCCCAGATCAGTTGATTCCCCAGAAGCGGATCCCCATCCGCTCAGCGACTCCCACAGCCGCCTTCCCGGAGTCTAGCAGCAACGGGTTTCGCTGTGCACAGGGTGACGTGGAACTATGGATGCCGCAGCGATCGCGCGCACAGGCGAAGGGGGATGCTCGTGGCGACAGGGGTCACCGTCATCGTGCCGACCTTCAACGAGCGCGACAACGTCGTGGAACTCGTGGCACGCACCGCTTCGGCTCTCGCCGACTACGACGTCGAGATCGTCTTCGTCGATGACAGTGTCGACGACACTGCGACGGAGGTCGAGCGGGTGGCCGCAGGCTCCTCGATCCCTGTGCGAGTCATCCACCGCGTCGAGAACACCGGTGGATTGGGCGGCGCGGTGGTCGTGGGGCTGCGCGCGGCGGCATCCGATCTGTGCATCGTCATGGACGGCGACCTGCAGCATCCGCCCGAGCTTCTGCCTGCGCTGCTCGCCCGATACGCGCAGGGCGAAGCCGATGTCGTCGCGGCATCGCGTTATGTCGGAGGGGGCGACACCAGCGGCCTCGGCACAGCCGTGCGCTTCGGTGTCTCCCGGGCCGCCACATGGCTCACCCGTGCGATGTTCCCGATCCGGCTCGCGCGCAGCACCGACCCGATGACCGGATTCTTCCTCGTCGACCGGAGTCGCCTCGACCTCGAGTCCCTCAAGCCGCAGGGCTTCAAGATCCTGCTCGAGATCCTCGCCCGTACCGATCTGCGCATCGCCGAGATCCCCATGGAGTTCGCCGAGCGACGTCACGGCACCTCGAAGGCGAGCCTTCGTCAGGGGGCGACGTTCGTCGCCCATCTGACCCGCCTGAGGTTCGGCAAGATGTCGCTCTTCGCGCTGATCGGCGTGATCGGCGCGGTCGCCAACCTGGGCATAATGTGGGCACTCACCGCTCTCGGAGTCCCGTACATCTGGGCCGCGATCATCGGCGCCGAGGTCACCATCATCGGCAACTTCATCCTGCAGGAGAAGTTCGTCTTCGCCGACATGCGCACGAACGCCAGAGGGCTCGGCGGTCGCTTCGCCGCCTCGTTCACGTTCAACAACGTCGAGGCCGCCCTGCGCATCCCCGTCATGGCCCTGATGGTCGAGAACTGGCACATCTCGAGCGTGCTGGCCACCGGCCTGTCGCTCATCGTCGCGTTCTTCGCGCGCTTCCTCTTCCACTCGCTCGTCGTCTACGCGCCCGCACGCCGCGAGCGCACGGAAGCGGCGGTGTCCGAGCCGAAGCCGGACACCGCCGCGATCCGTGTCCTCCGCGCCATCGACGCCGAGGCGATGAAGCCGGGGGAGCTCTAGCGCAACTGAGCGGTCAGCCCCGACCAGGGCGCGCTGACGGCCTTGGGTGCGGTCTTGGACAGGTAGCCCATGATGCGGATGCCGTCACCGGTCGCCGCGCTGGCGCCGCCGGCGGCGCGCAGCTGCCAGTCGGGCTCCTTGGCGTCGGCAGCCCAGGCCTTCGCGAGCACGGTGCCGTTGACGACTCGGATCGAGACGCGCACGTCGTCGCCCGGTTCGTAGGATCCGCGACCCGCGACGACGAGGTCCTTCAGCACCACGGTCTTGTTGGCCGTGACCTTCGCGAGGGTCAACCGGATGCTGCCCGAGGCCTTGAGTGTGACGGTCGCGCGGTAGCCGTTCTTCCCGTCGTCCGAGGAGAGTGCCTGCAGCGAGTTGTACATCACTCCCGTGCCGATCTTCTCGGGCACGGTGAACGTGACGGATCCCTCGGTGCCCTTGGTGCCGGCACCCTTGTAGTCGTGACGGATCTCCTGACCCGGACGGAGAGCGAAGGTTCCGGTCTCGACTGCGGGCGGCTGCACGACGGGCGGCTTGGGTGCGGGCTGCACGACGGGCGGCTTGGGTGCGGGCTGCACGACGGGCGGCTTCGGTGCGGGCTGCACGACGGGCGGCTTGGGTGCGGGCTGCACGACGGGCGGCTTGGGTGCGGGCTGCACCACGGGCGGCTTGGGTGCGGGCTGCACCACGGGCGGCTGCTGCTCGCCCGGCTTGGCCATGCGCCAGATCTTGAGGGTCTCGAGCTTCATCTGGCCGCCCTTCCACCCGGAGGCGGGTAGGCCGATGCCGCAGCCGACGTCGGCCGGCGGGCAGCCGATCTGCAGTGTCACGCGCGGATACCAGGTCGCGCCGGGGCGCTCGAAGATGGCATTCCAGTCGAAGCCGGGACGTACGTCCTCCGGGCCGGCGTCGAGCATGACATGGCCGTCGACGCTGATCACGATGCGCTTGGGCGTCTTCTCCATCACGTACGTGTGCACGCCCGTGGGGTTGGAGTTGGGCAGCTGCTCCCAGCGCACTGAGCCCTGGAGGCTGCGGTGGGTCGAGCCGTACTCGTTGTGCAGCGTCGCCGCGGGGCGAGCGTCGTTGCCGAAGACCTCCATGAGGTCGATCTCGCCGTGGGCGCTGTCGAGTGGACGAAGCCACATGAGGGCCGGCCAGAGTCCCGGCCCGTAGGGCACGGAGCCGGTGACCTCGACGCGGGAGTAGTTCGGGATCTCGATGTCGAGACCCTTCGCGTCACCCGACGTGTACGCGGCGCTGCCGCGAGATTCGGCGGCTCCCCGGACGGTCAGTCCGCTCGAGCCGAACGAGACGTTGCTCGGGATGTCGTACGACGAGGTGTTCGCCGCCTGACCGGTTTCCAGAGTCCATCGGCTGGCGTCGGAGAGATCGACGTCTTCCTGATGGATCCAACCGGGCAGATTCTTGTCATCGGCGGCGGTGGCCGCCGGGGCCCCGCCGAGAATGGAAATGGTGAGTATGGCTGCGCTGAGCGCAGCAAGAGACGTCTTTCGGGAGATGCTCATATTTCGGAAAACTCAATCCGTCGGAACCCCCTCCGCGGAAAAATAACGCTTTCATCACAGCATGACCTGCTCGCCGCGGTCAAATCACGACCGAGCCATATAACAGTATGCCGGACTGCTGGATATTCGCTCCGAGGAATTCAGCCGCGGATCTCGGCGGCGGGCGACAGGACGACCGCACCCGCCGGCACGTCCTTGAAGACCACGGCATTCGGCCCTATCCGGGCGCCGGCCCCCACCGTGACGGCACCGATGATCACGGCGCCGACCCCGATCTCGACGCCGTCCTCGATGGTCGGGCAGTCATCGGAACTCTTGCGGTTGCCGAGCGTCACGCCCTGGCGGATCATGACGCCCGCGCCGATGCGACTCGCCGGGTTGACGACGATGCCGACCCCATGACGCAGCCGAAGGCCGGGGCCCACGCGGGTGCTCACCGGGAGTTCGATCCCCATGAATCCCTCTGTGGTCACCTTGTAGGAGCCGCCGACGATCAGGAAGACGACGCGCGCGAGCGGCCCTCGCTCTGCACGCCAGCGCTGAGCGCGCCGGAACCAGCGGAGGATGAAGCGGCTCTTCGGATACGACGCGTTCGCGCGGCGATCGGCGGCGACCGCCTCACGATAGGTCTGCCGCGGACTCGCGGGCGTTGCGGACGGAGCCGCCGCACTGCCGCCATCCGTCTTCTCCTGCCGCACGCGACTCGCGAGCCACGCCCGGCGCTCGGCGAGCTTGCGGTGGAGCGCACGCTGCGCGAGTGGTGAGTGCGCCTCGACCGCCTGAGCGAAGTCGGTCGCGAACCGGTCGACCTCGGCCAGCTTCTCGGCCCCGGTGCGGCTGTCGTCGATCGAGAGCGATGTGATGCGGACCGCGGGGGATCCGAGCAGCCGCTCAGCCAGAGAGGAGTATGCCTCGGCGATCTCGGGGTTCTCCCACGAAGACCGCCGCCAGTCGGCGGAGGCCGTGACCTGCCCGGAGTGCACGCGATAGGCGAGCCCCGGGATGGCGAGCCGCTGCAGCCGTGCACCGCGTGCGGCCATGCGCAGCCAGAGGTCGTAGTCCTCGGTGGGGATCTCCCGATACGCGCCGGCGCCGATCACGGCCGAGCGTCGACCGAGGAAGGTCGAGTGAGCCACCGGGTTGGTGAGCAGCAGATGCATGCCGAAGTCCTCGGGCGAGATGCCTGAGGGCCTCGGCACTCCGGGAAGCCCCGAACCCCACGTCACGACGGTGCTGAAGACGCCATCCACGCCCTGGTCCATGGCCCGCAACTGACGGCGGAAACGACCGGGCAGCACGATGTCATCGGCGTCCATCCGCGCGACGAACTCGCTGTCGGTCGCGTCGAGCAGGTCGTTGAGCGTCGCTGCGACGCCCCGATTCGGGCGGGAGAGCACCTTCACCCGCGGGTCGTCGACCGCGCGCGCAGCGTCGGCGGTGCCATCGACACTGCCATCGTCGAGGATCACGACTTCGGAATCGCGCGGAAGCGCACGCACCGTCGATCGGATCGCCGAGGCGATGGTGCCTGCCGCGTTGTACGCAGGCACGATCACGGACAGGCGAGGCATCTACATGCCTCTGCCGCGCTTGTTCAGCGCCGACACCACGCGCTCGCCCGAGACCAGCCCCATGCCGACGACCATGGCGAGATAGGCGCGCGGCTGGCGGATGTCGTGCCCGATCGCGCGCCGAGCCCACGACCGAGCACGGGGGCGGTCGCCCAGAGCGCCGTGGGCGAAGGCGATCTGACCCTCGATGCGGGCCTGGCCTTCTCCGCTGCGCACGAACTCCGGGTGCTTGGCGAGGAGGTAGCTCAGGCCGTCTGCGATGCCCTGCCATTTCTCGCTGAAGTACGAGGTGCGGTCCCAGTGGATGATGGTGTGCGCCTCGGGGACCGCGACCACGCGGCCGGCCTTGGCGGCGCGCAGCAGGAGGTCGTAGTCCTCGCCGTATGACGCGGGCAGCTCTTCGTCGACGAGCCCGACGGCACCGCGGAGCGCTTCGGCGCGCACGACGAAGGAGCTCGGATGCAGCTCGGTGATGCGCGAGCGGAGCAGGTCGTCGAGCGTCACCGAAGCGGGCGAGAGCCGAGCGTGCGTGCCGCCGGCGGAGTGGATCTCGATGCCGGTCGCGGCGAGCACGACCTTCTCGTCGTCGAACAGCGGAAGCTGGGCGGCGAGCTTGGCCGGCTTCCACTCGTCGTCGTCGTCGCAGAACGCGACGAGGTCGGCGGTGGCCTCGAGGATGCCGGTGTTGCGTGCTCCCGCGAGTCCGGGCGTGCGGGAGTTGTTGACGGCGCGCAGCGTGTGCGGTCCTCGATCGAGGTCTGGCAGCTCGTCGATGTCGGTGCCGTCGTAGACGAGCACCACCTCGATCGGCTGCACCGTCTCCTGTGCGAAGACGGACGCGACAGCGCGCCGTAGCAGCTGTGGGCGATTGCGCGTCGCCATGACGACGCTCACTAGCGGTTGCACCATTGACTCCCCAAAGTCTGGTAGATCGCCGCACTTCCCCAAAAGTGCGATCGGTCCATCCTAGCGGAGGGGTGCAGGCGGGGACAACGACGTGCTGCGCAGCTCGCGCATGGCCAGAGCCGCCGCGGGGAAGGTGAGGATCAGCCCGTTCGGCAGCACACCGTAGAAGAAGATCTCCACGAGGATCACGAGCTGCACGGTGTTCAGGATCATCAGAGCGGTGTTGCCGGTGCGCATCGTCGCGAAGAACATCCACACGAGCGCCGCGACGAAGCAGATCAGCGCGGGGAAGCCGTGCGAGAACATCACCATCCACAGATGGCCTTGCGTGCCGGCCGACGGTGCGCCGTCGGTGAACGACGGGCGGGGTGCGCCGTATCCGAAGAGCGGCGACTGGAGAGTGCGCACGAACGTCTCCTCGTACAGGTTCGCCCTGTCTTCGGTGGACGAGCTCGTCTCGACCCGGTCGGTGAGTTTGCTGCCGATGTCGAGTGCGATGGCCGCGGCCCCGGCTATCACGCCGATGACGCTGAGGAGGCCGACAGCGCGCAGCTTGCCGGCGAGGGCGAACCGGAAGAAGAGGTAGGCGGCCGCGACGGCCAAGCCGATGAACATGCCGCGGTTCAGAGTGAGGAAGGCGGGGATGAGCGAGAGCGGGATGGCCAGGAGGATCAGCCAGAACCGTCGTCCTCGCGGGATCACGGTGAGGTACGCGACCACCATCGGCAGGGTGATCGAGTACACGTTCCCCCAGCCGTTCGTGTAGAGGAAGGGAGCGGACGGACGTGGATCCAGGGCCAGCCAGCTGTCGGGGTTGTACTGCGTGAGCCGCCGCACGACCATCTCGCCGATGAGCTCGTTGGCCTGCAGTCCCTGCGGAAGGATGTACCCGAGCGGCGTGCGGAACGAGAACTCCGGTGCGACGATGCCGGCGAATCCGCCCAGCACCGCCCAGAGCCAGAAGAGCGTGAACACGCCCAGCACGTAGCGCAGGGTGAGCGTCTCACGTGCGTTGTAGACGTACACGAAGACCACCGTGATCATGATGTACAGCAGCGCGCGGTAGACGAATCCGATCAACCGCCCCGAGGTGTCGACACCGATGACCGAGGCGCACATGAGCACCACGAACAGCAGCCAGATCGCGAACCCGCGCGGAACCTGGATGCCGCCTCTGCGCACCATGAGGACGACCATGCATGCCGCGAGCGGTATCCAGGCCATCTCGGCGAAGCCGAGCACCCACCAGAGAGGGAAGAAGGCGAGCATCGCCGTGAACGGCCAGCGGGGCAGCTCCGAGCGCAGGGTGCCCGCAGGGGGCGTGAGCGATCGTGCTCCGCCCGCCAGTGCGATGTGCGAGTTCACCCGTCCTCCATGTCCCCAGGGTTCGCCCCTAGGATAGGCGCACAGGCTGTTATGTAGGCGGAAAAACTGGGGACGACTCCGCGGCAGTGTGAAGGCGAGGGGGATTCGTCCATGGACAACAACGATCAGGCAGCATCCGCGACTCTGGGATTCGATCACTACGTGTTCGTGCTCAAGCGGCAGTGGCGTCTGCTGGTCGTGGCCACCGTGCTCGGCGCGCTCGCCGCCGGCGGCTATCTGCTGCTGGCTCCCCAGACGGTCACCGCGACGACGACGATCAACCTCAACGTCATCACCACCGAGCCGTTCAGCGCGCAGCGCGCGGCATCCGGCCTGCTCGACGACGCGACCGAGACGGCGATCGCACGATCGCACGTCGTGGCATCGCGCGCGGCCGACCTCCTCGAGGGCGACGCGTCGGCGAGCGAGATCCGCAGTGCATCGACCGTCGCCACATCTTCCGGCGCCGCCGTCGTCACGGTGGATTACGACGCCCCCACCGCCGCTGCCGCGGTGCGCGGTGCGGATGCCGTGGCATCCGCCTACTTGTCGTTCCGCAGCGAGCAGGCGCAGGAGCGCATCACGGTGATGGTCACCAACCTCAACGAGCGGATCGACGCTCTCAACACGACGCTCGGCGAGGTGAACCAGCAGCTGGTGTCCGCCGATCCGAACAGTGCGGCGTTCGCTCAGGCGACGACCCAGCGGCAGCAGATCATCACCGAGCTCGACGGACTGCTCACGCAGCGGAACGGTCTGCAGAGCGTCGACACCACAGGTGGCATCGTGCTCTCGGCAGCAGAGGACAACGAACTCGCCTTCGCTCCCGGACGCACGGTCACCCTGCTCACAGGACTCGCAGCCGGACTTGTGGTCGGGATCATCGCGGCGTTCGTATGGAACCCCTTCGACCGACGCCTGCGCAACGCCACGGAGATGACGCGTGCGCTCGGTGCACCGGTGTTCGCGACGCTCGACGCGAACCGCGAGGATGTGCCCGCCAAGGGAGCCGCGGCCGACGCCCTCCGGGTGACGCGCGAGCGCTTGCTCGTCGACATCTATCTCGGCACCACCGTGCTCGTGATCGACGCGACCCATTCCGACGAGACTTCGCCGACCGCGGTGAACCTCGCCGTCGTGACCGCCCAGGTCGGGCACGACGTGCAGTTGATCGTTCCGGCGGGAAGCGACGACTTCCGCGAACACCTCAGGAGCGCACTCGATCTGGAGGAGACAGAAGGCGGCGCGGCCGTCTCGGCGATCGTCCCTGCGCTGCGCGTCTTCACCGCATCCGACTCCGGCGACGAGCGTCAGGGCGATCTGCTCCTCACGGAGCAGACGCACGCGGCCATCGGGAGCGCCGGGGACGAGACGCTCACCTTCCTCGTGCTGCCGTCGTCGGCGCACCCCGCGAGCATCCTCGCCGGGCTCAGGCTGTCTCAGTCGGTGGTGGTCGTCGCCCGCGAGCACGATACGACGACGACCGAGATCCGCTGGCTGAAGGAAGAGGCCGAAGCCATCGACACCGCGGTGCTCGGTGCCGTCGCCGAGCGTCGTGTGCGCCATGGGCGACGGGATGCCGCCGGCATCAGCTGGCCTCTCCCGGCTCGGACCGAACGCGGAACCGCCGCCCGTGCGAATGCACGAGCGGCGGCCAAGGTCGAGGTCGGGGCCGACTCCTGAGAGTCAGCGAGCGGTGAGCTTGCGGTACTTGCGCCGCATCGACGCTGCGGAGTGCACGCTGTTGATGACGAAGAGCGCGCCGTAGACGACGAGGAACACCGGGGGAGCCGCCCAGAAGACGAAGCTCCAGCACAGCACGCCGGTGTCGGTGGGAAGCAGCAGGAGCGACTTGCGGGAGCCTGACGCCTCCGCGGCCTCGCCGCCGGTGTTGCGCACCAGCTGCTCGGCGAGGATCTGGCTCATGAACTGGCCCACGCTCATCAGTGTGAAGAGGAGCGCGATCACCGCGAGCCAGATCAGATCCGGGCGGTGGAGGAGGACAGCGACAGCCACGGTCAGGTGGATCGCAGGAGTGCGGATCGCGTCGACGACGTGATCGAGCCACTCGCCCGCCGGGCTCGAGGTTCCCGTGAGCCGAGCGACCTGGCCGTCGGCCGAGTCGAACACGTAGCCTGCGGCGAGAAGCGCGCCCGTCGCGAGTGCCGACCACCATGAGGGCTCGGCGACGATCATGATCGCCAGGCCGACGGCTGAGAGGCCTGCGCTGATCATCGTGACGGCGTTGGGCGAGAGCCCGAGGGCCGCCGCGGATGCGGCGACGCCTCGGGCGAGTCGACGATTCACCCACCGGGTGTACGCAGGCACACCTGCGCCGCTCTTCTGAGCGCGGTTGAGGTCGGCGAGGTGATCCTTGAACCCCGGTCGAGCACGAGCTGCCAGCTCGGTCACGACGCCACCGCCGAGAGCTCGAAGCTATGGCTCGGGGTCGAGCGGTAGTTGGAGTGCACCTCGACGGCGATGACGTTGGCGCCCACCTGGAAGGCGGAGGCCGGCACGTCGAACACGAGCGGCGTGCCGACCGCGGCCGACGCGGACACCGCGGCGTTGGCGTAGGTGCTCTGAGTCACCGCTCCCGCGTTGATGTTCTTGCGCGCGACCTCGACTCCGTTCACGTACACCACCACTCCGTCGTCAGCGCGGGTCGTGACCGTCACCTTCGTGAAGTTCAACGCACTGAGAGTGACCGGCTGACGGTAGTAGCTCGTGATCGGTCGGGGTGACAGCGTCGTGTCGAGCGGGGTCGCGAGGCCCGTGTGCCCCCAGCCGAAGGCTCCGGCTCCGGTGGCCCACGCCGCGGCGTCGAAGTCGACGGCGGCCCAGTTCGCCGGAGTGGCGTCATTCGTGAAGCGATACGCCCACGTCGATCCTGCTGCGATCACCGACGTCACCGCGGGCTCGGGCTCGGGCTCGGGCTCGGGCTCCGGCTCGGGCTCGGGCTCGGGGTCGACTGCGGGCGGTGCCGGCTGCGTGCCGATCGTGGCGACGGCCTCGAGCTCGAAGCTGTGGCTCGGGGTCGAGCGGTAGTTCGAGTGCACCGATGCGGTGATCACATTGACACCGGTCGTGAACAGGTATCCCGGCACCGTGACGACCTGCGGGTTCGCCACTGCTGCTGCGGCGCCGACGGCTGCGGTCGCGTAGGTCCCGACACCGGCGGTGACGCCGTCGCCGACGTTCTTGCGCAGCACCTCCGTGCCGTTGACGTAGAGGACGATGCCGTCATCCGCCCTGGTCGTGATCTTCACAGACTCGACCTTGGAGGCATCTGCGATCTGGAATGCGTTCCGGTAGAACGACGCCAGAGGCTTCGGCGTGACGGTCGTGGTCAGCGTGGTCCCGAGGGTCGGCTGACCCCACCCGAGCGGCGCTGCGCCGGACTGCCATGCCGAGCTGTCATACGCGGCGGTCGTCCAAGGCCCCGTCGGGCCGGTCGCGTCGTACAGGTACGACCAGGTGGAGCCGGCTGCGACGAGTGTCGCGGTCGCCGGCTGCGCGGGCGGCGCGACGGCCACGACTCCGGCGGTGGACGCCGATGCATTGCCGCGCGCGTCGATCGCTCGCACGAAGTACAGCGTGCCCGCGGGCGCAGCCGGGAGCGCGGCCGTCGTGCCGGTGACGGTGGCCACCACACGGTCGTTGCGCAGCACCTGGTAGGCGCTGACGCCGCGGTCGTCGGTGGATGCGGCCCAGGTCAGAGCGACGCCGTCAGCGGTGGTCTTGACCGCCAGGTTGGCGGGCGTCGCAGGAGCGACCGTGTCGCGCTGCGCATGACGGACGAAGCCGCCCGACCACTGCCGGATGTACCCCGGCCGTGTCGAGTAGGTCCAGTCACCGCCCTGCCACAGCGTTCCCGTCGAATCGACGAAGAGCGCCCATGAGCCCGCTCCGCGGTTCGTGTCGAAGTCGCCGTTGAAGCTCGGGATGCGCTCGCCGGTCGTCGCGCTCCAGGCGCCCGAACCGTACACCGCGTTCGCGGACGTCCATGCGGTACCGATCGGGTTCCACGTCGTCGACCCGTCGTACTGGGTCTCGAAGCAGTGGCACCCGCCGTACACGGCGTTTCCGTCTGTCGCTATGGCCTGGAAATCGCCACCGGCGTTTCCGACCGACGAGCTGACGAGAGTGAGGGCATCGCGGGAGTAGCTGAACAGAGAGTGCTCCGACCCGCCGAGCCACACCTTGTCGCCGACTTCGAGCACCGCCTGCTGGTATCCGGTGCGTCCGGAGTTGCGGTTGGAGAAGACGACCGCCCACGGGAAGAGATCGGTGCTCGTCGATGACATCGCCGCGGCCTTGTCGGCCGGGCGCGACTTCGACGTCGAGAAGAATCCGGCGAAGTACACGCGGTCGCCGCGCGCCGATGCGTCGACGCTGATGACCGTTCCGTTGAACTCCGGGTTCCAGGTGCCGTCAGGAGCGCCGGTGTTCACGTTGAAGCGGGCGGCTCCGCGGGTGTAGGTCTGCGCAGAGGTGCCGCTCGCGGAGTGCGTGAACGAACCGGCTGCATACAGCCAGCCGTCCTGCACGTCGAGAGTGCGCACGACCGGCACCCCACCGCTGAGCGCATTGATCAGACGCCCGGTGAACGTGGGGTCGATCTCGCCGGTCGTGGCGTCGAGCACGACCAGGCCGGCGGCGTTCTGACCGTTGACCTGAGTGAAGTAGCCCCCGACCGCGAGCCGGTTCCCGGGCAGCGCGGCCAGCGCCTTGACCTGGTTGTTGAACGTCGGGCGGAACGTCGGGATGAACTCGGCCGAGTCGCGCTGGAAAGCCGCGAGATATGCCTGCGGCTGGGCACTGCCGCCGCCCGCCGTCTTCTGCACGGTCGTGAAGTTGCCGCCGGCGAACACCGTGCCGCCGATCTCGGCGAACGCCGAGACCTCGTTGCTGCCCTCGACCGACGCGGGGCCTGCGCCGAGGCCGGCCACACCCCAGTTCTGCGTCTGCGCGAAGCTGTCGACGACGGCCTGGTTCGCGATCGCCGGAGTGCCGGAGGCGGCGATCGGCGTGAACGACGCGGTGGAGACCTGCGGGCGGATGAAGACCTGGGTGAAGGGTCGTGCGTATCCCGTGTTGGTGTCCTTCGACCACAGGAAGCTCGTCGAGGCGGGGTTGCCTCGGATGTTGCTGCCGAACCCGAAGCCCATCGCCCAGCCCTCGGTGGCTCCGGTGATGGTGCGCACGCGCACGTAGTTGTTGTCGTTGCCGAAGTTCGACGTCTGTCCACCGCTGCGGGTGGTGTTGCCGATCTTGTACTGGGCCACGCGCTGCTCGTTGTTGAACATCCAGGTCCACTTGTCGCGTGGGCTCGAGAGCGTGAAGGTCAGATCCTGCCAGGTGGTGCCGGCCTGGTTGGTGGCACGAACCAGCCGGATGCCCTCGGTGAGGTTCTTGATCGGCTGATTGTTGTTGAGCTGGTCGATGAGTTCACCCGACAGCTGCCGCGGCGTGAAGGCTGCGGTGCCCGTGACATTGGTGCGTACCTGCTCGGGCGAGCCGGATCCGTTGGTCGACGTCGACCACGCCTCACGACCGCGCCCGACGAGCAGCCAACCGCCGCCGTTGGTCGTCTGGTCGCAGTAGAACTGGTCGGCCGCGACCATGGCGGGTGTCTTCAGCCAGTACACGCCGTCTGCCGACTGGGGGTTGCGCTGCTTGACCTCCCAGCACGATGCGGCGGCGGTGATCTCGGTGAGCCCGTCGGCCGTGGGCAGCGGTGCCTCGGCGGCGCTCGCCGCTGTGACGGGCACGAACATCGCCGCGATCGAGAGGGCGGCAGTCGCTGCGGCCACGAGGAAGCGGCCCTTGCGGCGGGTCGGCTTGATGGTCATTTCATGACGCCTTTCGTGGGCGGCGGAGGTCAGCATGTCGGGTCGTTCGGGAAGGTGTGGCTCGCGATGCGCCAGATGTCGTCGTCGCCCTGGACCAGGGAGAAGAGGTGCAGCGCACGCGGAACAGTGGCGGAATCATCGCCGATGCGATCGCCGTTCGCGTCGAGGATCGCCACTGCGGACGAGTCGATGCACGCCGTGATCTCGGCCGTGGCCGGGTCGGCCTCGGCGTTCACCGCGGTGACATCGCTCGACACCAGTGCGGGCTCGCCCGTGATCGTCCAGCCCTGGGAGACGAGCTCCTGCCACTGGGCCTCGATCTCCGCCGCGTACGCGTCGACCGCGACGTCCTTGAGCAGTACCGCGAGATCCTCCGACGTGCCGACAGTGCTGATCGGGGCGGCCAGAGCCGTCTCCACTGTGACCAGCGCGGCGTCATCGTCGAGCTCGCCGTCGACCGTGGGCGGTGCCGCAGGTGCGGGCGTCGCCGTCACGGTCGGAGTCGGGTTCGGAGTCGGTGTGGCGGTCGCTGACGCGTCCGATCCGCTGCTCCCGCCCGATCCGGCGTCGGGAGCCGTGCCCCCACCGCCGGAAGCCGTCACCCCATAGGCGGTGATCGCGCCGAGCGCGACGACAGCCGCGACGGCGAGTGAAATCCATAAAGCCTTGCGCCTGCGCGCGACAGGCGTCGCTAAAACGTCCCCAGACATCCCCTATATCCCCAATTAGTAGTTGCTCGTCCCACCGAGCGGGCTTCTTCGTGCTAAGAGACGAGAAGCTTCCCCAGGCGCAGAATATCACACAGCGTGAACTTCTCACCAGCACTTTCTCCACGGCTATGCAGAGGGCCTCCGCAGCTCGTCGAGATGCAGCCGGCGCCGGTCGAGACGGCACCAGACGAGAAAGAGCAGAGCGCCCGCGGCCGCGGCCACGACGAGGCTGAGCCATGTCGCTCCGAGGGTCAGCCGCAGCACGATCGAGGGCACGCCGAAGGTCAGCAGCGCGACGACCAGGGGGTACAGACCGGGCAGCGGCGATACCGCGAGACGCAGCACGAAGCGCACCTGCAGGGTGGCGAGGGCGGCGTCGATCGCGCAGGCGGCGGCCCACGCGACAGCGGCGCCCGTGATGCCCCAGATCGGCACCAGGAGATAGATGAGCGCCACGTTCACGGCGACCGCGATGGCCTTGTTCATGGCGGCCAGCCCGCTGCGGCCGCTCATGAGAAGCACGGAGTGGATGTTGCCGGCCAGGAAGGTCACGATCGAGCCGATCGCCATCACGACGAGCACGGGCTCCCCATCGGCGAAGGAGCCGCCGAGCAGCGAGAGCGCGACGGGCGCGAAGACGGCGAGCAGCACATAGACGGGTGTGCTGAAGAGAACGAGCCACACCGTCGCCGTGCGGTAGACGCTCTCGAGGCCCGACGTGTCGTCGCGGTGGAGCATCTTGCTGAACATCGGCGAGACCACGACGCGAAGGGCGGTGTCGACGATCATCCCGGCGGCGACGAAGCGGCTCGCTGCGCCGTAGACTCCGGCGGCTGCCGGGCCGGCCAGCGCGCCCACGATGATCACGGCGAGCCAGATCAGCAGCTGCTCGAGCCCGGAGGACATCACGCGGGGGAGCGCATACCGGATGGTGCGCGTGGGCACACCGGAGCGCAGGAATCCCGGCTGCGCGGACTCCCCGAGCCGACGCAGCTGCCACAGCAGCACGATCACGGCAGCGATGGCGGCGGGAAGCAGCGGCAGCGCCCAGGCGAAGGCGGCTCCGACCGCGCCGGCCCCCACGCCCACGGCGATCGCGATGGCGACCGGGCGCAGCGTCGGCAGCAGGACATTGCCCACGAGCACGTAGGCGTTCACCTTGCCGAGTGCTCTCGTCGCCGACAGTGCGGTCAGCATCACCGAGGCTACGGGGAGGAACCACGCGATCGAGCGGACCGCGTGTGCGACCTCGTCAGCGGGGTTCTGCGCCTCGACGATCAGTGCTCCGACGAACAGGATGCAGGCGCACGCGAGCCCCGCGATCGCCGACACCAGCACGAGGAAGGCGCCGGTCGGGCGCAGCATCGCGCGTTCGTCGTCGAGCTGGCGCGGCAGGATCCAGATCGCCGCGGAGTCCATCCCGAAGCGGGCCACGCCCAGCGCGATGGTGAAAGCGCCGACCGCCTGCAGCACGACCCCTGAGCCGGCATCGCCGAGCAGGCGTCCGAGTACGACGATCAGCACGAGCCCCATCACGGCGCTGACCGCAGAGCCGACGAAGCTCAGTGCGCCTCCGCGAGCGAGTTCGGACCGTGCAGTGGGAGTGCTGGTCATGCCCGCGACCTGCGAAGCTTCTGCACGGCGACCGCGGCCATGAAGGACGGGTTGCCGAGCAGGTAGCGCTTCGCGAGTCGGCGCGGTTCGATCATGAGGCGCCAGAGCCATTCGAGTCCGGCGCGGATCATCCACTCGGGGGCGCGGCGATTCGACCCGCTGAGCCAGTCGAAGAGCCCGCCGCAGGTCAGAACCGCGGGAGGCAGATGCTCCCTGTAGGTGTCGACCCAGTACTGCTGCGCCGGATCGCCCATGCCGACGAACAGGATGCGGGTTCCGTGCACGGCGATGTCATCCAGCACCGCGCGCATGTCGTCGGGCGAGACGTAGCCGTGGTGCGCACGCAGCTTCAGCCCGGGGATCCGTCGGCGCAGGACCGCCGCAGCGCGATCGGCCACGCCCTCGGCGGCTCCGAAGAAGTAGACCGGAATATCGGCGGCTGCGGCGGCGCGAAGCAGCGGCTCGGCCACGTCGGTGGTCGCGAGGCGCTCGGGCAGATGCCCTCCGAGCAGCTTCGCGGCCCAGACCACCGATTGTCCGTCGGCATATGCGACGCTCGAGCCGAGCAGGCGTCGGAGGCGCTCGTCGGTGCGGGCCAGGTTGCAGACGTGCGCGTTGACCCCGACCGCGACCTGCGTGCTCGCGCCGGCAGCCATCTCGAGCACGCGGTCGATCAGCGTCGCCTCTGTGAATGACTGCACGCGCACGCCCGTGATGTCGACGGACATCGTCTCGTCGATCGAATTCCTGTCACTCATTCGCTCAGTATGCCCCGCTGGGCTGCACCATGACCTTGGCGGTGCGCCACATGATCTGCAGGTCGTTCATCACGGACCAGTTCTCGACGTAGCGGAGGTCGAGCCGCACGCTCTCGTCCCATGACAGATCGCTTCGCCCCGACACCTGCCACAGTCCGGTGATGCCGGGCTTGATGTACAGGCGGCGGTAGACGGTGCCGTCGTACGCGGTCACCTCGCTGGGCAGCGGCGGACGAGGTCCGACGACGCTCATGTCTCCGACGAGGACGTTCCAGAACTGCGGGAGCTCGTCGAGCGAGAGCTTGCGCAGAATGCGGCCGATCCGCGTCACCCGAGGGTCGTCCTTCATCTTGAAGAGGAGTCCCGCTCCCTCGTTGTGCTCCTTCAGCGCGACGAGCTGCTGCTCGGCATCGGTCTTCATGGAGCGGAACTTCACGATCTTGAAGGTGCGACCGTCCTGCCCCACGCGCTCCTGGAAGAAGAAGAGCGGGCCCGGGGAGTCGAGCTTCACGAGCAGCGCGAGGAACGGAGTGATGAGGGCGATCGGGATGAGCGCGACCGCGGCGACGATGATGTCGAGAGCGCGCTTGAGCAGATGGCGACCGCCCTCGTAGGTCGGGATCTGCACCTGGATGAGGGGGAGACCCTCGACCGAGGCGAAGGAGATGCGTGGACCGGCGACATCGGTGAGCCGGCTCGAGAGCACGAGCTCTGCGGCGGTGCCCTCGAGCTGCCAGCTCAGGTGCTTGACGAAGTCGGGGTTGCCCTCGGGGCGGCTCGCCACGATGATCGTGTCGGCTCCGAGCTCGGCGGCGACCGTCGCGACGGTGTTGACGTTGCCGAGAACCGGGAACTGCGCTCCGTCGATGTCGACGTCGCGTGCGTTGCCGTCGAGCAGCGTGGCGCCGACGACCTGGTAGCCCGATGCCCCGATCGGATGCAGGGTGCGGACGACGTACTCGACGTCATCCCTGTTGCCGACGACGAGCGTGCGCGAGGCGAACCGCCCTCGCGCACGCTGCGCCGTCAGCCAGTGCCGCCACACCCAGCGGGTGATGAGCAGCGCGAGGACACCGAGCGGCAGGCCGACGATCAGCACGAGCTGCATGGTCTGCCAACCGAGCACGACCCCGAACATGGCGATGATCCCGAACGCCAGTCCGCTGGCGTGCGCGACGCCACGGTACTCGGTCGCACTGGCGCGGAACAGCGCTGCATCACGGGTATGCAGAGCGCTGAGCATCAGGAACCAGAGCGTCGCCAGAGGGACTCCGGTACGCAGGGCCTCTTCCCCCGCGACACCGGTCGCCATCTGGATCGCTGCGGTGATCGCGACGGCGAACAGGATGACCCCGGCATCCGTGATCCGCAGTCGCATCCGATAACGCCGCTCCCACTGTCGGCGTCGCTCCAGCGTCGCCGACGCGCGCGGCGTGACCGCCGTGCGCGTGACAGACCGCGTGGCTCGCGGTGCGGCGATCGGCGTGAATACCGACCCCGTGCGAGTGATGCTCACGGCATCCTCGACGGAGGTCATGCCGAGGCCCCTTGAGCCGTGCAGGTACGCAGAATTCCCCAGTGCGCCATGTGTTTCCCCAGTTTTCCCCAGACCAGGGACCCCACGTCCCCAGCGTCGTCCGCATTCCCGACCCCTCGGGTCCTGCATGCATCCGTGATCCCACATCACGGTCGCGAACACCGTCCCACACGGTGTTGCTGGCAGCAGGTACTGCAGACTTCGTTCACTCTAGCGGAACCTCGCGTTCAGCGGAAGGTAATTCACGCGAGTGGACGAACCGAAATCTCAATACTCACGTATACGTCGTGAAGGGCGTCGGTATCCTGACCGCGTGACCATCGCCAGCGCACCTCGATTCCATCTGAGCCGCATGCTCCCGCGCGACCCCGCGCAGCCTCATCGCACCGCGAGCACTCTCGAGCTGTTCTTCGACCTGGTGTTCGTCGTCGCGGTGAGCATCGCGTCGGCGCAGCTGCACCACGCGCTGAGCCACGGAGACTTCGTGCACGGGGTCACCTCGTACGCGATGGTGTTCTTCGCCGTGTGGTGGGCATGGATGAACTTCACCTGGTTCGCGACCTCCTTCGACACCGACGACTGGCTCTACCGCGTCACCACGTTCGTGCAGATGGGAGGCGTGCTCATCGTCGCCGCCGGCATCCCTGCGGCGTTCGAGCACGGTGACTTCGCGATCCTGGTGCTCGGCTACATCGTGATGCGCATCGCCATGGTCGCGCAGTGGCTCCGCGCCTCGCGCGGGGCGGGAGAGCTGCGTTCCGCCACTCGCCGGTACGCCCTCGGCATCGCGGCGGTGCAGGTGCTGTGGGTGCTGTTCCTGCTCATCCCCTCGGGACCGGCGCAGCTCGTGGCCTTCGTCGTCTTCGCGCTGATCGAGGTCTGCGTGCCGATCTTCGCCGAGTACCGCAGGCAGACGCCGTGGCATCCGCACCACATCACCGAGCGATACGGCCTGTTCACGCTGATCGTGTTGGGTGAGAGCCTCCTCGCATCTGCCAACGCGATCATCGACGCGCGAGAACAGCTGGAGTCGTTCGTGCCCCTCATCTCCATCTCGGTGCTGACGCTGGTCGTGACGGCCTCGCTGTGGTGGATCTACTTCTGGCCGCCGCATCACCGCGCGATCACGACATTCGCTCGATCGCTGCGGTACGGGTACACCCATTACCTCGTGTTCGCTGCGGCTGCGGCGTTCTCGGCAGGCGTCGAGGTCGAGATCGACGTGCTCATCGGCGAGAGCCACCTGTCGGCCGCCACCGCCTCATTGACGGTGACCATCCCGATCGCGGTGTTCCTGATCAGCATCTGGTGGATCGCGATCCGCGACAACGCCGACCGCGTGGTGAACGCCGTCGTGCCGCTCGGGGCGGTCCTCGTGCTCCTCGACCCTCTTCTGCCCATCCCCGTGGCCATCACCGCCGTCGTGATGGCGGCGATCGTGATCGTCCTGGTGCTGCGACCTCCTGTGGCCCGCGCCTCATAGGCACTGCATAGGCGAGGCATGGCTCGCTGATCGCCTCCTCCGTGAGCATGGTGCGACCACACCCGTCCATCCGAGAGGAGCACGATCATGAGCCGCATCCCCGAACCCGTAGAGACCCCCGAAGGCCCCACGTACGAGGGGCGTCTGCTCGACCGCGTCGACGAGGAGGTCGTCGACCAGGGCGCCGCCTTCGACATCCGCACCCTCGTGACCCGCCGCAGCGTGCTCGGCCTCGCCGGCCTCGGGGTCGGAGCACTGGTCCTGGCCGCCTGCGCGCCTGCAGTCACAGGCGAGAGCTCGACCGGCGGCGCCGGGTCGGACTCGTCGTCGGGGTCGTCCACGGCGACCGCGGCGGGTGAGATCCCGCAAGAGACGGCCGGGCCATTCCCCGCCGACGGTTCGAACGGCCCGGACGTCCTCGAGGAGTCGGGCATCATCCGCCAGGACATCACGAGGTCGATCGACGGATCCGCCACCGCCGACGGGATACCGCTCACCTTCCGGTTCCAGGTGCTCGACATGGCGAACGGCGGCACCCCGTTCGCCGGCGTGGCGGTCTACGCGTGGCATTGCACCGCGCAGGGGGAGTACTCCATGTACTCGTCGGGTCTGGAGGACGTCACGTACCTGCGCGGGGTGCAGGTGGCGGATGCCGAGGGCAGGGTCTCGTTCTCGTCGGTGTTCCCCGGCTGCTACTCGGGGCGCTGGCCGCACATCCACTTCGAGGTCTATCCCGATGCCGACTCGATCACCGACTCGGCGAACGCGATCGCCACCTCGCAGATGGCGCTGCCCGAAGACGCGTGTGCGGCGGTCTACGCCGATTCCCGCTACCAGGGCTCCGCACGCAACCTCGCTCAGACCAGCCTCACCCGCGACAACGTCTTCGGCGACGATGCGGCGGCCCTGCAGCTGCCGACGATCACAGGAGACGTCGCTGCCGGTTATGCGACCACGCTCGTGGTCGGCGTCGGCTGACGCAGCGCGAGATCGCTGGTCGCGCCCATCTGCTAGACTGTGTGAGCTACGTGTGACATGGCCTCCTCTCAGGCCGCCACGCCGCCACTGATCAGGGCCATAACGGACCAAGCGCATCGATGCGCGCGATCCGCCCTCGATCTCACATCTTCGCGAGCCGCCTACTGCGCGCCCGCCGCACAGCAATGAGTATCACTATGAGCACGACCACCTTTCCTCCTTCCGATCCGCTGACCTGGAAACAGGCAGACGACGACGTGCACGTCGCGACCCGCGACGGCGAGTTCGCAGGCTTCGTCGAGTTCGACGGCACCACACACCTCGTCCGTGACCAGCGAGGCGCCGAACTCGGCACCTTCTCGTCTCTCGACGACGCCCAGGTGGCGCTCGAGGGAGCTCACGCCGACGTGAAGACGCCGCTGAGCTTCACGTTCACGTTGCCGCGCATGCTCCGCAGGCGCCCTCGCCGTGCCCGCGCCTGAGACGGTGCGAACCCACGACCTGTGAGTTGTCAGGGCATCGCGACGTATTCCGTGCGGTGCATGCGGGGCGGGTTAGCCTGAGTTAAGCGTTGGGCGATCTGCCTTGGGCTTCCACAGCTCACGGGCTCCAATCGACAGGAGAGCATCATCTCCATTGCACAGGTCGAAACGACCGCAGCCACGCTCGGACCGGTACGCCAGACGTACTCCGGCAACGCAGAGTTCCCTCCCATGGCGCACGCCTACAAGCAGGTGTCGCAGGTGGTCAAGGAAACCGGACTCCTGCGACGCGCCGGCTGGTTCTACGTCATGGTGGGTGCCGCTCTCGCGGTCGCCCTCGGCGGCGTGATCACCGGATTCATCCTGCTCGGCGACAGCTGGTTCCAGCTGTTGATGGCCGCAGCGCTCGGCATCATCCTGACGCAGGTCGCGTTCCTCGCCCACGAGGCGGCGCACCGTCAGATCCTCTCCTCCGGGCCGGCGAACTTCCGCCTCGCCCGCATCCTCGCCGCCGGCGTCGTCGGCATCAGCTATTCCTGGTGGGATTCCAAGCACACCAAGCACCACGGCAACCCGAACCAGGTCGGCAAGGACCCCGACATCGAGGTCGACACGATCTCGTTCCTCGAGACCGACGCCGCGCAGTCTCGCGGGATCGTCCGTCTGATCACGCGCAAGCAGGGATGGCTGTTCTTCCCGCTGCTGACGCTCGAGGGCCTCAACCTCCACTATCTCGGCGTCAAGCACCTCGTGACGAGCAAGAAGGCCAAGGGTCGCTGGATCGAGCTGGGCCTCATCGCCCTCCGCTTCGCGATCGTCCTCGTGCCCGTCTTCATGATGCTCCCGCTCGGCATGGCCTTCGCCTTCATGGGCGTGCAGCTCGCCGTCTTCGGTGTCTACATGGGCGCATCCTTCGCGCCGAACCACAAGGGAATGCCGATCATCGATCCCAGCGCCCGTCTCGACTTCTTCTCGAAGCAGGTGCGCACCTCGCGCAACATCCGAGGCGGATGGTGGGCCACGTGGCTCATGGGCGGCCTCAACTACCAGGTCGAGCACCACCTGTTCCCGAACATGCCCCGCCCGCATCTGTCGAAGGCCCGTGAGATCGTCCGCGACTACTGCGCGGCGAACGACGTGCCGTACACGGAGACCAGCCTGGGTCGTTCCTACGCCATCGTCATCGAATACCTCAACCGCGTCGGCCTCGCGGCCGGTGCAGATCCGTTCGACTGCCCGGCGGTGTCGCAGTTCGGCCGCGCCTGAGCACGATGTGACGAAGGGCCCCCTCCCTCGGGAGGGGGCCCTTCTCGCGTGCATCGGCGCGGCGAGCGGTCGGCGGTGTCCTACAGCAGCCCGAGCTCCAGCGCGAGCGTCACGGCGCGGGTGCGGTCGGAGACCTCGAGCTTCTCGAAGACGTGGATCAGATGGGTCTTGACCGTGGCCTCGCCGATGAACAGCTCTCGAGCGATCTCCGGGTTGCTGCGCCCCGCCGCGACGAGGCGCAGCACCTCGCGCTCCCGCGGGCTCAGCTGCGGTCTGCCCGGTCGATCGCCGCGCATCCGCGTGACGAGCGTGGCGGCGATCGTCGGGGCGAGGACCGTGTGCCCCTCGGCGACGGCGCGGATCCCCGCGACGATCTCCTCCTGTGGCGCAGCCTTGAGCAGGTAGCCGCTCGCCCCGGCCTCGATCGCACCGAGGATGTCGTCGTCGGTCTCGTAGGTCGTGAGCACCAGCACGCGCACGTCGGGCAGCGCGGCTGCGATGCGCGACGTCGCCTCGATGCCCGAGGTTCCCGGCATCCGCAGATCCATCAGCACGACATCGGGGTGCAGACGAGCGGCCAGGTCGACCGCCTCGGCACCGTTCGCCGCCTGGCCGACGACCTCGAGCCCCGGATCGAGGGCGATGAGTCCCACGATGCCGGACCGCACGATCGGGTGATCGTCGGCGACGATGACTCGGATCACGGCGTCATCTCCTTCTCGGCGTGCAGCGGTATTCGCACGGTCAGGGCGGTGCCCGCCTGTGATCCGTCCGCGACTGTCAGGGTGCCGCCGACGAGGGCGACCCGCTCCCGCATCCCCGCGAGACCGAACCCGCGGTCATCGTCGATCGAGACGCCGCCGAGTCCGCGACCGTCATCTCGGATGCGGAGCTCCACGGAATCGGAGATCGAGAGCGTGACCTGGGTCGAAGCGGCGCCGGAGTGCTTGCGCACGTTCGCGAGGCCCTCCTGCGCGCAGCGCAGCAGGACGACCTGCACGTCTCGCGCCAGCGCGGCATCCGGTGCCGACACATCGACGCGCATGCCGGTCTCCCTCGCGAAGCGATCGCCGAGGCGGCGGAGCGCGTCTCCGAGCGAGTCGGCGGACGATGCGGGTGTGGTCACCGTCACGAGAGCCCTTGCCTCGACGAGTGCCTCCCGAGCCGCGCTCTCGATCAGCTCGATCGCGGCGGGAGATCCGTCGAGGCGTGCGCGCTCGGCGAGCATGACGATGCTCGCGAGGCTCTGCGCGATGGTGTCGTGGACGTCGCGAGCGAGACGAGCGCGCTCTTCGATCGCGCCGGCCTGTCGGCTCGCCGTCTCGAGGCCCGCCTGAGCGGCGGTCAACTCTGCGAGCAGATTCTGGCGCTCGACGCCCCACTCGGCGATGCGCGTGATCCAGAGGCCGAGCGCGAGGCTGAACGCGGTCGACAGACCGGACGAGATGAAGCCGGTGCTGAGGGCGTCGGCGGTGAAGTCGCCCCAGTAGCCGTAGGCGAAGCCGAGCACGACGCCGTTGCCCACAGTGACCAGCACGGCCTGCAGAGTCGATCGCGAGGTCATCCAGATGAGAGGCAGCACCAGGGTCTGCAGGAGCAGCATGTTCGGCTCGATCGCGACGCCCACAGCGAGAAGCGAGATCATTCCGACCTGCAGCAGTGCCGACACGGCGGGCGCCGGATCCTCGATGCCCTCGTGAATCCCCACGTGGGCGCGGGCGCCGAACGCGTAGAGCAGGAAGACCCCGACGGCGACGGCGACGAGCACCCAGCGCGACCCGGCGAAGTTCTCGGGAAGGGTGAGGGCGAGACCTGCGACCGCGAGCACGAGCGCGGTCGCGGCGATGTCCCACCCCAGGCGCTCTCGGCGGATCATGCGGCTCATGCGCACCACTCTTGCACTGTTCGGTATGCCCCGATGCGCGGCCCGACGCCGTGAAGACGTCGAACCGCGCGCCGGCGCCGGAGCGATGCGGGTGTCATCCGCTGTGTCGGATCCAGCGGAAGGTCGCACGGCTGAGGAGGAGGCCCGCGACGAGCCAGACCGTCAACATGATCGCCACGAGCCCGAGGGCCCACTCGCCGCCCGGTTCGGCGACCTTGAACGAGTCGGGCAGGATCGCGGCGCGCATGCCCTGCGCGATCCACTTGAGGGGGAACACCGCCGCGACGTTCTGCAGCCACTCGGGCAGGGCCGAGAACGCGATGTAGACACCCGAGATGAACTGCAGCAGCAGGACGACCGGGATCACCACCGCCGATGCCGTCTTGCCTGAACGGGGGAGGGCCGAGAGGGCGATTCCGAGCAGCGTGCACGAGAGCAGACCGAGCACGAAGACCCAGGCGAACACGCCCCACGAGTCGGTGTCGGAGGGCAGCTGCACCTTGTAGAGCACGACCGCGACGGTGAGGAGCAGCGCCATCTGCAGGATCGCCGTCACGAAGACCTCGCCGATCTTGCCGATGAAGTACGTGGCGGGCGAGATCGGAGTGCTGCCGAGGCGCTTGAGCGTGCCGTCGCTCTTCTCGACGGCGATCTCGATCGACAGACCCTGCACGCCCGAGAGGAAGATGCCACCCGCGATGAGTCCCGGGAGATAGTAGGTCGCCATGCTGATCTTGTCGGCGCCCTCGCCGACGTCGCCGGTGAAGATGGTCGCGAAGATCAGGTACATCACGGTGGGGAACAGGAACGTGAAGAAGACCTGATCGCCCGCACGGAAGTACTGTCGCAGCTCGAAGCCGATGCGACGCACGCCGAGCCGGATCGTGCGGGGGAGTCCGAAACGCGTCGGCGCGGTCGTGAGGCTCATGCCTGCTCCTTCAGGTCGGTGCGGCTGTCGGCTGTCGTGGGGTCGGCGGCGGATGCGGCGTCGTGCTGCCGGATCAGGCCGAGATAGATGTCCTCGAGGGTCGGACGCACGACCTCCAACGAGTCCGGCTCGCCCACCGTCCTCTGCAGTTCCGAGACGAGTGCTCCGGGGCTCGCCGTGCGCTGCTCATGACGTGCACCCGCAGCATCCCGCCAGCGGACCACCGGAGTTCGCGCGTCGGGACCGCCGATCTCGTCGATCGGTCCGATCGCCGCGATCCGACCCGCAGCGATGACTGCGGCGCGGTCGCCGAGCTGAGCCGCCTCGTCGAGGTAGTGGGTGGTCAGCAGGATGCTGGTCCCCTCGGCCTTGAGAGAGCGGATGAGGTCCCAGAACTGGCGTCGGGCCTCGGGGTCGAATCCCGTGGTCGGTTCGTCGAGGAACAGCATCTCCGGTCGACCGATGATCCCCAGCGCGACGTCGAGGCGGCGCTGCTGCCCGCCCGAGAGTCTTCCCGCTCGGGAGCGCTGCTTCTGCTCGAGGCCCACCGCGGCGATCACCTCATCGATGTCGCGAGGGCGCGGGTAGTACCCGGCGAACTCGGTGAGCAGCTCACGCACGGTGAAGTTGCCCGCTTCGCCGGTCGACTGCAGCACGATGCCCAGGCGCGCCTTCCAGTCCAGGCCGCCGCGCTGCGGGTCGACGCCGAGCACACGCACCTCGCCGGACGTGCGGTGTCGGTATCCCTCGAGGATCTCGATGGTCGTCGACTTCCCCGCGCCGTTCGGGCCGAGCAGCGCGAACGTCTCACCCCGGCGGATGTCGAAGCTGATGTCGTCGACGGCGGCGAACCCGCCGTAGTCCTTGCGGAGCGCCCGCACCTCGATCACGCTGTCTGTCATGTACCCAGCGTGCCCGGGGACGTGCTCGCGCGGTAGCCGTGAAGCGGCCGACTCGCCCATCCACCGATCGGTGGATGGGCCCGTGCACGCAGAAGGGGCGCGAGCGGAATACCGCCCACGCCCCTGTCTGTCAGGAGTTCGAGGTCAGCGCGAGGACGTGTCGTCGGCCTCGACGACCTCGATCGTGATCTTGCCGTCGATCGTCGCCGCGTCGTCATCGAGCAGTTCGTCGTCGAGAGCCTCATCGCCTCGGAACTCCTCGACCGGGGTGGCGTCGTCGTCGGACTCGGTGA
Source organism: Microbacterium hydrocarbonoxydans (assembly GCF_904831005.1). Classification (NCBI taxonomy): domain Bacteria; kingdom Bacillati; phylum Actinomycetota; class Actinomycetes; order Micrococcales; family Microbacteriaceae; genus Microbacterium; species Microbacterium hydrocarbonoxydans. The sequence continues at coordinate 401,146 of NZ_LR882982.1, forward strand.
CCATCTCGGCGTGCACCGTCTCGATGTCGTCGTCCGCGTCGTCGGCGAAGAGGTCATCGGCGTCGTCGAGACGCGTGACCGATGATCCGGTGGCGGAGTCCGCGGCGGGTGCGGCGTCGCTGAAGATGCCATCGGGGCGGATGAGCTCGCGCACCTCGGCCATGAAGCTGGCGAGCTGCTGCTGCTGCCAGCGCAGCTGCCGAGCCTGGTCCTCGGCATCCCGCAGCACCTGCGAGGTGTGCGAGGTGACCGAATCGACGATCTTCTGCGACTTCACGCGGGCGCGGTCGAGGGTGTCACGGGCGCGCACCTGAGCATCCGCCTCGATCGTCTGAGCCTGCGAGCGCATGAGGCGCTCGTAGTCGTCGGCCTTGCCCGAGATGCGCTGGGCGTGCTCGAGCGACGTCCTGACCTGCTCGTTGGCATCGGCGGTGACTCGCTCGGCGTGGGCGACCGCCTGATTGTGCAGCACGAGGAACTCCTGCTGCGCGTCGTCCTGGCGGCGCGTGAGGGTCTCTTCGAACTCGAGCACGCGCGCGTTCATCTCGCGCACCTCGCGTTCGGCATCCGCGCGGAGCTGCGTCGTCTCACGCGTGACGAGCGAGCGCAGCGCGGCCGCGCCCTTCTCGGCCTCGGTGCGGATAGCCGTGGCCTCCTGCGTCGCCTGGTGCACCTTCTCGGCGGCGTGTGCGGCCTCGCGCTCGATCGTCGCCTCGTGAGCGGTGTACTCGGTGTCGATCTTCAGACGGATCTGGTCTGCATCGTGCTGAGCCTGCGCGATGATGCGGATCACATCGGCCTCAGCCTCGGCGCGCTGGGTCGTGACCTCTTCGCGGGCGGCGGCCATCAGGCGGTCCGCCTGCACCGCGGCGTTCTGGATGAGGACGTTGGCCTGGTCCTCGGCGACGCGGAGGATGGTCTCGAACTGCTCGCGCGAGGGGGCGTCCTGGCCGTCGGCGCGAGGGGTGTCGACGAGCTCGTTGGTGAGGGTCAGCACCTGCTGCTCGGTTTCGGCCGCCTTCGCCTTGATGGTGGTGAGCTCTGCCTCGAGCTCTTCGCGGGCCGAGCGCTCTTCGTCGCGCATGGCCTCGAGCGCGTCTTCGTGGCGGGCCTCGGCATCGGCGAGATCGGCCTTGGCCTGCTGCAGCTGGTTGCGCAGGGCGCTCAGCGCGGAGTCGACCTCGGCCTTGTCGTAGCCTCGGAACGAGGCCGTGAAGCCGGACTGCTCGCGGGGGGTCTCTTCGATCAGCTTGTCGAAGAAGTCGGGCGTTCGATCGTTGGACGGGGTTTCGCTCATGGTCAGCCTTTCCGGCGCAGGTCACGGCCACGGAGACTGTGACGAGAAGTGATGCCGCGGTGGTACCGACCGTGGGCACGAGTCGGTCGGTCGTCGGCACACACAGCCTAGTTGCGTCAGGCGGAGTTCGCTCGTCCGGGTTCGGTCGTGACGCCGACGCCCTCGGCGGCGGCGCGGGCGGTGACGAGGGCTCGCAACTCGTTCCAGAACGACGCGCCCTGGGGCATCCCGAGGTGCTCGCGCGAGCGTTCGACCCGCATGCGGGTGGTCGAGCCGTCGGTCACGAGTCGGACGACCGCGTCGTCGGGCTCGACGAACCGGATGCCGTAGCTGCCGTCGTCGAGCACCGTGAACTCGCGAGGTCGCTGCCAGACGATCGTGTCGACCATCTCGCGGACCACGGTCTCGGGGGCGTCGAGCACGAGGGTCGTGCCCAGATCGCGGAGGGCGTCGGCGCGCCGGGAGTCGGCGACACGTCGCTCCTCTCGGGACCCCGCCGATGTGCTCGAGCGTCGCACCCACCGCGGCAGGAAGATCGAGAGCACGATGAGCGCGGCGATCAGCACGACGAAGATGAGCGGGTTGTCCACCGTTACAACCTAGGGCGTGGGTCGTGCTGATCAGCCCAGCAGCACCATGATCAGCACGAGCACCGGCAGGCATCCGACCGTGGTGAGGAAGACCGTGTCTCGCGAGATCGTCTCGCCGACGTCATAGCGCTGCGAGTAGTTGAAGACGTTCTGCGCCGTCGGAAGGGCTGCGAGCACCACCACGATCAGCACCTCTGCGGGGGAGAGGCCGAACACGAACTCCGCCATCACCCACGCGATCAGCGGCATCGCGACGAGTTTCAGCCCGCTGGCGACGATGATGTCGCGGCGTCGCCCCGGAGCGCCGAGAACGCGCTGACCGTGCAGCGAGATGCCGTAGCTGATCAGCAGCACAGGAACGGCGGCGTCCGCGATCAGCTGCGCGGGCTGCATGACGATCTCGGGCACCCTGATGCTGAACACGGAGACGAGAGTGCCGAGCACGGATCCGATGATGATGGGGTTCGTCGCCGTGCGGACGAGGGTCTTGCGCAGCGACACCCGATCGCTCGTGACCGCGTCGAGGATCGTGAGGGAGATCGGGGTGAAGATCAGCAGTTGGAGCAGCACGACCGGCGCCGGATACGCGGCGCTGCCGAGCAGGTAGAGCGACAGTGGGATGCCGATGTTGTTCGAGTTGACCTGTCCGGCGGCCAGAGCGCCGATCAGGGTCTCGCCGACGGAGCGCTTCCACCACAGCCGGGCGATCAGGGCGTACATCGCGATGACGGCGACCGCGGCGATCGCCGACACCGGCAGCAGCGAGGAGAACAGCATGCGCGCGTCGGCGTGAGCGAGCACCGTGAACAGGAGGAAGGGCGACAGGACGAAGAAGATCAGACGGCCGAGGACGTGGCGGGCGTGCGGTCCGAGCAGATCGATGCGCCCGATGACGTAGCCCAGGATGATCGCCACCCCCACGACGGCGAATCCGGTGAAAGTCTCGAGCACCCTTCGAGCGTAACGCCCTACCAAGCGCCGGGCCGTCAGTCAATGGTCGGGCCGACATCGGTGCTGCGGGATCATTCCCCGTACGCTGAGATCACGTCGAGCCGCCATGCGCCGCTCTCCGTCGGTCGAACCAGATGTCGTCCTCGGGTTCTCTCGGTCTCGGGCACGAAGATGGGGGCGGGTGCGCATGCGCGCCTTCTCAACACGACTGCTCCGGTCCCCCTGTTCGGGCATGGGGGGCCGGAACCAACTTCTTCAGCGTCGCTCTTCGGCGCCGGCGCGAAGACGCGCGCGCCGGTTGTGAAGCGCGATCACCGACAGCGCGGCGATCGGCCCCGCCGCCACGACCATGGCGGTCCATTGCCAGCCGGAGGTGCCGACCAGTACCGCCCCGAGCACGATCAGGCCGGCTGCGAGGGCGCGCATCTCGACCGTCCCACGAGGACTGATCGGCGGTCTGCGCCCGAAGGGAAGGCGAGCCGTCGGGTTCGCCTTGATCGTGTAGCCGAGAGCTGTGTGGAACAACACGATTCCTGCGACGGCGGTGATCACTCCCACGACGAACATGCTTCGACCGTATCAATGGGGATGCGGCCGTGCGGCGGTTCAGGTCGAGTCGCGCACGATGAGGCTGGTGGGGAGCACGATCGGCGTCGCCGACAGCTCGTGCCCTACCGCCGCGTCGGCGAGGGCCGCCACGGCCGCACCCGCCATCTCACGGATCGGCTGTCGCACGGTCGTGAGAGCGGGGCTCAGCCACCTCGCGCCGCGAAGGTCGTCGAATCCCACGACGAGCACGTCGTCGGGAACGCGTCGAGCGGTCGCAGCGGCGGCGGCGTAGACACCCGCAGCCAGCTCGTCGGAGCAGGCGAAGACGCCCAGACGCTCACCGGGCCGGAGAGCTCGGAGCACGGGGATCATCGCATCGCGGGCCGCGGCCGTCCGCCACGCGGACTGGATGACCGCGATGGCTGCGCCCGGAGCCGCTGTGCCGAGCCCCTGACGGAATCCCGCGTACCTGGTGCGCCCGTATCGGTATCGCGGTCGCCCGAGCAGCGCGGCGAACCGGGTCGCGCCGCGGTCGACGAGATGGAGTGCCGCGCTGCGTCCGCCCTCGTGATCCGTGGTGCGCACGCTCGTGAGCCCTCGCGGGTCGTCGCTGCGCGGATCCATCAGGACCACCGGGATCGAGGCCTCGGCGAGAACGCTCAACTGCGACGCGGTGGGCGAGATCAGCCCGAGGACGACCCCTGCCGACCCTCGGCGGCGGATGCGCAGCGGCCAGTCGTCGTCGGGGAGGTCGCGCTCCTCCGTGAGCACCAGATCGTATCCGGCGTCGGCCGCGGCGCTGCGGGCCCCTGCCGTCACCTCGTCGGAGTAGTCGTCGCCGTACACGCCGAGAACGAGGTCCATGAGGCGCGCGGATGCGAGTGGGCGTCCGCCGGCCGACGGCTCCCGCGCATATCCGACGTCGCGCGCCGCAGCATGCACCCGGCGGCGGGTGGCCACCGCGAGATCGCCACGCCCGGTCAGTGCGCGTGACGCCGTCGCCACGCTCACGCCCGCGGCTGCGGCGACGGCGGTGAGCGTGGCCCGTCTCGGCCTGGCGCCGTCGGCATGTTCATGCATGGATCCACCCTCGCGGTATCCGCAGTTTTGCGCAAACTCCTCGACGTCGGTCGGAGCGGGTGGCATCGTCGATGTCAGGAGGGTGAGATGACGACGACGACACCACCACTGCGGATCGCGATGATCGGCACGGGCTTCATGGGGCGGATGCACTCGCAGGCCTGGAACACCGCACCGCGGTTCTTCGATCTGCCGTTCGAGCCGAGACTCGCGCTGCTCGTCGGACGCCGAGAGCACGCGACGACGCACGCTGCCGCGCGATGGGGGTGGTCGGATCACTCGCTCGACTGGCGTGCAGCCGTCGAACGCGACGACATCGATGCGATCGACATCTGCACCCCCGGAGACACCCACGAGGAGATCGCACTCGCCGCGCTCGCGGCGGGCAAGCACGTGCTGTGCGAGAAGCCGCTCGCCAACACGGTCGCCGAGGCCCAGCGGATGACGGCGGCGGCCCGTGACGCGTTCGAGCGATCCGGTGCCGTCGCGATGTGCGGCTTCAGCTATCGGCGCACGCCCGCACTCGCCCTCGCGCGCCGGCTCATCTCCGAGGGGCGCATCGGCGAGATCCGTCACGTGCGTGCGCAGTACCTGCAGGACTGGCTGAGCGACCCCGACTCTCCGCACACCTGGAGACTCGACCGCGAGAGAGCAGGCTCGGGAGCACTGGGTGACATCGGAGCCCACAGCATCGACACCGCGCAGTGGCTCGCGGGACAGCGGATCTCGGCGGTCTCGGCCACCCTGCGCACTTTCGTCGATTCGCGACCCCGACGCTCGAGCGTCGAAGGACTCGGGGGCAGCGCGGCCGATGCATCGGATCGCCTGCCCGTGACGGTCGACGATGCCGCGGCGTTCACCGCCCGCTTCGACGGTGGCGCGCTGGGAGTGTTCGAGGCGACGCGCATGGCCACGGGCCGACGCAACGCCAACCGCATCGAGGTCAATGGGGACAGAGGATCTATCGCGTTCGACTTCGAGCGCATGAACGAGCTCGAGGTGTACGACGCCGCAGACGATGCCGCGCAGGGATTCCGGCGTGTGCAGGTCACCGAGGCCGGGCATCCGTACGCCGGTGCGTGGTGGCCGGCAGGACACGGGCTCGGCTACGAGCACCTCTTCACGCACCAGGCGGTCGACTTCGTGCGGGCGGTGGCCGGCGAGCACCCGGTGTCTCCGGGATTCGCCGAGGCGACGCAGGTGCAGAGGGTGCTCGCGGCCGTCGAGTCCAGCGCGCAGCACGACAGCATCCTCACGCCCGTCGGCACCGAACCCGGCCCTGCCACTGATTCCGAAGAAGGAGATTCCCGATGACCCGCACTGCTCTCGTCGTCCGCGGCGGCTGGGAGGGACACCACCCCGTCGAGTCGACCGACCTGTTCATCCCTTTCCTGCGGGAGAACGGCTTCGACGTCGCCGTCGAATCCGATCCCGAGATCTACGCCGACGCGGCACGCATGGCAGAGGTCGACCTCGTCGTGCAGTCGGTGACGATGTCGCAGTGCTCGGGCGAAGCCGTGCGCGGACTCCGTGATGCGGTCGTCGCCGGCATGGGATTCGCCGGCTGGCACGGCGGCATCGCCGACTCGTTCCGCGCGAGCTCCGACTACCTGCAGCTCGTGGGGGGCCAGTTCGCCACGCATCCCTCCACACACCCCGATGCGGTCGTGGGCGATCAGACCGACAACTATCTGGAGTACACGGTCGACATCACGGAGCTCGGGCGCGCGCACGAGATCACTCGCGACCTCGACGACTTCACCCTCGTCACCGAGCAGTACTGGGTGCTGCACGACGACCTGATCGACGTGCTCGCGACCACCACGCATCCGGTGCAGCCGTATCACCCGTGGCATCGCCCCGTCGTGTCGCCCGCGATCTGGACGCGCGACTGGGGGAAGGGGCGGATCTTCGTCTCGACTCCGGGCCACAGCCTCGATGTGCTGCAGCACAGCTCGGTGCGCACGGTGATCGAGCGGGGGATGCTGTGGGCGGCGCGGTGATCGGCGTCGGAATCGTCGGGCTCGGCGTGATCTCGGAGCAGTACCTCACGACTCTGCTCTCGGCGCCGGCCGTGCGCATCGTGGCGGTCGCGGACCTCGACCCGGACAGGGCCCGATCCGCAGCCGAGCGCATCCCGGGATGCCGTGCCCTGACGACGCCCGAACTCGTCGCCGCAGCAGATGTGGATGTCGTGCTCAACCTCACGATCCCGGGCGCACATGCCGAGGTCGCGCTCGCCGCCATCGCGCAGGGCAAGGCGGTCTACGGCGAGAAGCCGCTCGCTGCGACCTTCGCGGACGCCGCGGCGGTGATGGATGCCGCGGCGGCCGCCGGAGTGCGCGTCGGAGGGGCGCCGGACACCGTGCTCGGCACCGGGTTGCAGACCGCGCGCGCCGCGATCGACCACGGCCTGATCGGTCGGCCGACATCCGCGTCGGCGATGTGGGTATCGGCAGGTCACGAGGCATGGCATCCGCATCCCGACTTCTACTACCGCGAGGGCGGTGGGCCGCTGCTCGACATGGGGCCCTATTACGTCACGGCGCTCGTGCAGCTGCTCGGCCCCGTGGTCGCGGTCTCCGGCGCCGCGTCGCGCTCGCGCGACGAACGAGTGATCGGCTCGGGGCCGCGCTCGGGCGAGAGCATCCCGGTCGAGGTCGACACGCACCTCACCGGCATCCTGCACCATGGGTCAGGCGCGATCTCGACCGTGACGATGAGCTTCGACGGCGTGCGGTCGACGGCTTCGCCCATCGAGGTGCACGGCGTGGAGGGGTCGCTCGACGTTCCCGACCCCAACCGCTTCGACGGAGAGGTGCGCCTGCATGCGCGCGGCGGAGAGTGGTGCGTGCTCGAGCCGTCCGCCGGTTACGAGGAGTCAGGCCGCGGCATCGGGCTGATCGACTTCGTGAACGGAGCAGGACGCGCTGACGGCGCGATGGCGCTGCACGTGCTCGAGATCATGTCGGTGCTCTCGGCCTCCGCGCGCTCAGGAGTCCGCGAGACCGTCTCGACCTCGGTCGAGCGGCCGTCTCTCGTGCCGCTGACCCCGGCGAGCGAGTGGCGTGCCGTCTGAGCGATGAGGCGGATCCGCCTCGCTCCCCGGCGCTCCGCCTGGACGGGTCGGCGTAGCCTGGCCATATGAACCCCGCAGCCCGCACGGCCCTCGAGGTCGCAGACTGGCGCCGTCGCGTCTTCGCCCTCTATGCGGCGGTGCGTCATGCCGAGGCCCCCGAAGAGGCGCACGAGCTCTGGCGCATCGAACGCGACGAGCTCATGCTGCACCATCCGGCCACGCCTCTGCTGGCTGATGATCGCGTGCTCTTCGAGGGGTTGCCGATCGCGTCGTACGACGTGTCCTGGCGCTTCGAGCTGCCGATCCTCGACGCCGAGCCGGGCGGGTTCGACTTCGCGACGGGCACCGACGGCATCGTGCCCTTCGTGCGGGTGGGTCGGGTCGAGATACCGGATACGGGCTCGCTCGACGTCTGGCGACTCACGACCTACGGCGGTGGGCTCTTCATCCCGGTGCGCGACGCCCTCGCCGGACGGCCCGGCGGAACGTACGGCGGCGGCCGCTATCTGATCGACACGATCAAGGGCGCCGACCTCGGATCGGATGCCGACCGCGGCACGATCGTGCTCGACTTCAATTTCGCCTACAACCCGTCGTGCGCCTATGACCCCGCCTGGGCCTGTCCGCTCGCGCAGCCCGGAAACGTGCTGGATGTGGCGATTCCGGTCGGAGAGCTCTACGGCCCCACCGATCGGTGACAGCGACTCTGCGGCTCAGAAGCGCAGCAGGCTCCGGATGGCGAGGACGGCGCCTGCGCGCGCCCACTCCGTGAACTCGAAGGGCTGCACGTCGAGCGGAACCGGGAGGGTGCTCGGCAGCCGCGCGGCGTCGATCGTCTGCATGACGCGTTCGCTCTGCAGCTCCATCACGGCCAGGCCGTCGCCGGTCAGCACGATCTTCTCGGGATCGAGCCCGCTCACGACGGTCCCGATGATGATCCCGAGAGCGCGAGCGGCGTCGTCGAACGCCTGCAGGGCGATCGGATCTCCTGCTCGGGCACGCTGCACCGCACTCTCGTAGTCGAGATCGTCGGTCTCACCGCCCGCGTCGCGGATCGCCTGCACGATGCACGCACTGGGCAGGTAGGCGCTCGCGCAGCCGTGATGGCCGAGCCCGCACTCGGGCCCCGTGGTGTCGACCAGCAGGTGGTCGAGCTGGCCCGCGCGGCCGTTGTGTCCGGTCACGACGCGCCCGTCGACGACGAGCCCGAAGCCGATCCCCGCGCCCACGGTGACCAGAGCGAGCGAATCGCAGCCCGCTCCTGCACCGAACCAGTGCTCCGCGGCGGTCAACGCGCGCACATCGTTGTCGGCCGTCACCGGGATGCCCATGCGCTCGCTCAGAAGCGCGGCGAGAGGCACGTCGCGCCAGCGCAGGAAGTACGAGGAGACCACGATCTGCTGACCGTCGACGGTCGCGAGGTCTCCGGCCAGACAGATCCCGGCAGCGTGGATGTCGGGATGCGCCTCGGCGAACCGGGCGTGGATCCTGACGATCTGATCGACCGTGTCGTCCACCGAATTCGACACGAGAGGCTCTTCGACGGAGGCGACGATCCGCGCGCCGAGGGTGGTCACCACCGCGAACACGGCGTCGCCGGTGAGCTTGACGCCCAGGAGGTGATGCTCGTCGTCGTTGACGGCGAGCATCTCGCTGGGCCGGCCCATCGCCCCCCGAAGGGTGATCTCGTCTTCGGCGATCAGCGAGTGCTCGACCAGGATGCGGGTGGCCCGCGTCATGCTCGCTCGTGACACATGGAGTCGCCGCGCCATCTCGGCACGCGGAAGCGGACCGTGGATCAGCAGCTCGCGCAGCGCTCCTCGCTCGACGCCGGTCAAGCGGGGCCAGGTGCGCATCTTCGCGCCCGCATCGTGCTCGGTCACCTGTCCTGCTTTCGGTTCATCGACACCCCGGATCATACCTCCGGGCTATACTGGGCTGACTTTGTAAACTTAAGTAATAAAGTACCTCAAGGCAAGGATGCTCATGGCGCTTCGACCACTCCACGACAACTGGACCCTCACTGCCGTCTCCGGCCCGATCCCCGCGGAGGTCGTCGGCAGAGCGATCCCCGCGACCGTTCCGGGGTGCGCGCACACCGACCTCCACGCGGCGGGACTCATCGCCCCGCCGTTCGACGGCGACAACGAATCGTCCCAACAATGGATCGGCAGCACCGCGTGGCGCTACGAGACCGAGTTCGAGTGGCACGACGACGGTGCCGAGCGCCACGACCTGGTCGCCGACGGTCTCGACACGGTCGCCGAGATCGAGGTCAACGGGCGCGTGATCGCCACGACCCAGAACCAGCACCGGAGCTATCGCTTCGACGTGGGACAGCACCTGCGAGAGGGGGCCAACTCCCTCGCGATCACGTTCCGCGCGCCGGTGGACGAAGCCGAGTCGCGCAGCGCCGAGCATGGCCCCCGCCCTCATGTGAACCACCACCCCTACAACGCGCTGCGCAAGGCGGCGTTCAACTTCGGCTGGGATTGGGGGATCGACGTCGCCACCAGCGGCATCTGGCGACCGATCGGTCTCGACAGCTGGTCGGGAGTGCGGATCGCCGCGGTCAGGCCGCTCGTCGACCTCGCGCGCGGTGACGGCGGGGTCGACGGGCTGCTCGACGCGCACGTCGAGCTGGAGTGGTCAGAGGGCTCGGCCCCGGAGCCGGTCCTGGTCACCGTCAGCGTGGGCGGAGTGACGGCCTCGACGCAGGTGCCGCACGGCACGTCGTCTGCTCTTCTGACCGCGCGGGTCGCCGACGTGCGGGAGTGGTGGCCCGCGGGCCACGGAGCGCAGCCGCTCTACCCGGTCGACGTCGTGCTCGAGCGCGACGGCGTCGCCGCCGACCGGTGGGAGTCCAGGGTCGGGTTCCGCACGGTGCGAGTCGACACGGCTCCGGATGCCGAGGGTCGGCCGTTCGCTCTGTTCGTGAACGACAAGGCCATCCAGGTGCGCGGGGCGAACTGGATCCCGGATCATGCGTTCGTCACCGAGATCGACGCGGACCGCTATCGGCGTCGCGTGGTCGACGCGGCAGAGGCCAATATGAACCTTCTCCGGGTGTGGGGCGGTGGCATCTACGAGTCCGACGACTTCTACGACGCGTGCGACGAGCTCGGCATCCTCGTCTGGCAGGACTTCCTCTTCGCATGCGCCGCCTACGCCGAGGAGGCGTGGCTCGCCGACGAGGTCGAGGCCGAGGCGAGGGAGGCGATCGTGCGGCTCAGCCCGCATCCCTCGCTGGTGATCTGGAACGGCAACAACGAGAACATCTGGGGGCATGAGGACTGGGGCTGGAAGGAACCGCTCGACGGTCGCACCTGGGGTCTCGGGTACTACCTCTCGCTGCTGCCCGCGCTCGTGGCGGAGCTCGACCCGACACGCTTCTACTCCCCGGCCAGCCCGTACTCGTTCGAGGCGGAACTGCATCCGAACGACGAATCCCACGGCACCATGCACATCTGGGATGTGTGGAACACCCTCGACTACTCGGAATACCGGCGCCATCGCCCGCGCTTCGCATCGGAGTTCGGGTTCCAGGGGCCGCCCGCGTGGACCACGCTGGTCGACGCGGTGCATGACGAGCCGCTCGAACCGTATGGGCAGCAGATGCTCGTGCATCAGAAGGCTGCCGACGGCAACCTCAAGCTCGAGCGCGGGATGGCGGGTCATCTGCCCGAGCCTCGGTCCATCGAAGAATGGCACTGGGCCACGCAGCTGAACCAGGCGGCCGCCGTGCGCTTCGGAATCGAGCACTTCCGCTCGCTCTCGCCCCGCAACACCGGGGCGATCGTCTGGCAGCTCAACGACAGCTGGCCGGTCGTGTCATGGGCGGCCGTCGACTTCGCCGAGCGCCGCAAGCCCCTCTGGTTCGCGCTGCGCGACGTCTACGAGCCGCGTCTGGCGACCTTCCAGCCGCGGGAATCCGGGCTCGCTCTCGTGGTGCTCAACGACACCGACGACCCGTGGCAGGGCGAGATCACTCTGCAGCGCACGGCCTTCGACGGCCGCGTGCTCGCGCAGATGGTGCAGACGCAGTCGGTCTCGGCTCGCGGCGAGGCGACCGTGCTGCTCGCGCCGGAGCTCACGGAGTTCGAGGATGCGGCCGGCGAGATCGTGATCGCGCGTCTCGAGGGCTTCGCGACGGCGGTGCACAATCCGGTCGAGCTGGTCGATCAGCGGTTGGAGCCGGATGCAGTCGACGTCGAGGTGCATCCGGCCGAGGACGAGCAGGGCATGACGCTCGTGCAGGTCACCGCGCGGGCATACACGCGCGACATCACGCTGCTCGTCGACCGGTACTCGGCCGATGCGACGGTCGATCGCGGGCTCGTCACCCTGCTCGCGGGGGAGACCGCGGTGTTCCGCGTCGCCGGGGGGACAGGCGGCGATCCGGCGGTCCTGAAGGATCCTGCGGTGCTGCAGAGCGGCAACGCCTTGCAGCGCGGACGCGCGGATCTCGGAGGGGAGTCGCGCGGCGCCGCGGCCTAGCCGACACCCGGAGGGTGAAACGCCCGGCCGGTCGCGAGAAGCGACCGGCCGGGCGTTCCTCATTCTTCGCGAACGAGGTGCAGCACGACCGCCTGCGCGGGCCAGAAGGGCGGGATCTGCAGGCCCACCGAACCCAGGACGGCACCCGACAGCGTCACGCCCGCGGAGGCGAGCCATTCGGGGGTCGCGAAGCCGTGCGGTGCGGCGCCGATCTCGTCGCGCACCCTGAGGCGATACCGGCCTTCGGGGTCGAGTCCGTGCAGCCGGATGCGTTCGGGCAGCGAGTCCTCGAGCGTCGCGACGCTCGCGATCGTGAAGACCGCCTCCGAGCGGTCCTGACTCACGGCGCCGACGACACGCAGCGCCGGATCGCGCACGTCGGCGTGCACCGCTGTGCCGGTGTGGATCACCGACCGCAGCTCCTTGTACAGCGCCGCCCACCGGCGCAGCACCTCGACCTCGTCGGGCGTGCACTCGGCGATGTTCCACTCGAACCCCGCCGACCCCATCAGGCTCGTCGCGAGCCGGAAGGCGAGCGAGGTCGTGCGGCCCGAGGAATGAGCGGTCGTCGGACCCACGTGTCCTCCGACCAGCTCGGGCGCGAGCAGCAGCTGGGTCCACCGCTGGATGTCCTGCCGCTCGACGGGATCGTTCGAGTCGCTCGCCCACACCCGGTCGGCGACCTGCAGCACACCGAGGTCGCTGCGCGCGCCGCCCGAGGAGCAGGACTCGATCTCGAGGCCAGGATGCCGTGACTTGAGCTCCTCGATCATCCGGTACATCGCGAGCGTCTGGGCGTGCGTGCCGGGGGCGCCGGCGTGCTCGGCCTCGACGAGATCGCGATTGTGATCCCACTTGATGAAGTCGATGCCGAGCTCGGTCACGAGGGCGTCGATGCGGCCGATGATGTGCTCGTAGACCTCGGGTCTGGCGATGTCGAGCACGTACTGCGATCGCCACGAGAGGCGCGCAGGGGTCGGAAGGTGATCGGCCGGGTGCAGCAGCCACTCGGGATGCTCGCGCGCGAGGTCGGAGTCGAGATTGATCATCTCGGGCTCGAACCAGAGCCCGAACTCCATGCCGAGCTCATGCACGTGGTCGGCGAGAGGCGCGAGGCCGTCGGGCCACACGGTGCGGTCGACGAGCCAGTCCCCGAGGCCGCTCCGGTCGTGGCGTCTGCCGAGGAACCACCCGTCGTCGAGCACGAAGCGCTCCACTCCGACATGCGCGGCGCGGTCGGCCAGCGTGCGCAGGAACGCCGGATCGTGGTCGAAGTACACGGCCTCCCAGGTGTTCAGCACCAGCGGACGGGGCCGGATCGGATGCTGCGGGCGGGCACGCTGGAAGCGGTGGAAGCGTTCGGAGAGGCCGTCCAGTCCTGCCCCTGACCACGCGAAGTACGCGGTGGGCGTGGTGTAGGTCTCGCCGCGCTGCAGAGTGACCTCACCGGAGCGCAGGAGCTCTCCGGCGCCGATGACGTCGACCGAATCCGGCATCCGGTCGTTGCGGTAGGTGACGTCGGCACTCCAACCGAGGTGGACGCCCCAGAGTTCGCCGTCGCGGTCGCGAGGGTGGTCGATCGAGGCGATGTAGAGCATCGGGGAATCGTGTCCGCCGCGCCCTCGCCGTGTCTGTCGCACCGTCGATCCACGGGGGATCTCGGAGGTGTGCGGAACCTTCTCGCGCGTCCATCGGCCCGAGAATGTGGTCAGCCGGTCGACGGCCTTCGGGGTCGGCAGCGTCGCTTCGAGCCACCCGACGGAGAGGCGGCCGGTCGCTCCGGCGTCGGCGTCGTCTGTGCCGTCGGTGTCAGAGGTCGAGGTGAGCGAGTGCTCCACCGTGACGACGCCGCCGACCTGCAGTGCGATGCTCGTGGTGAGTCGCATGCCGTTGCGGATGTCTTCTGCGACGATCGTGAGCTCGTGTCCCTCGTCGTCGGTGACGCTGTCGACCCGGTCCCATCGCGGGTGCACGGCGAGTCCTCTCCGCGAGACGGCGAGGCCGGGGCGGCCGGCCCATCCGTCGCGGTCCACCGGCAGGATCGAGGCGTGCCACGCCGCATCGAGGGCTCCCGACGGGTGCTGACGGCTGACCGCCGAGGCGATGTCGACGAGCTCGGCGTCGGACTGCACGCCGAGGTCGGCACCCCAGAACAGCACGTGCGGGAGGGCCGGGGACTGGTCGTCGTACACGTCGCCGGTCGGATGCTCGACCAGCAGCGAGACGCCGTCGCGACGGAGATGCATGAACCGCGTGGCGGTGGACGGGCGCGCAGCGTCGGTGCTGTGCGCGGGGGGAGGTGCGAGGTCTGTCATGGTGCCCTTTCGCGGCTGGGTGCGCTCGGAGTGCTTCTCGGAAAACGCTTGACGGACATAGTTTAGCTAAGTAACAATGGGGCCGGTAGGTGAGATTCCCCCCTCACGATCACACAGTCGGCGCCGACAGCTCTCAGCGGAAGCGCCTGAGAAAGGACCAATGATGTTCCGCAGAAAGAACGATGCACGACCGTCGAGACGGCTCTGGATCGCGGGCGCCGCGGCTGCTGCGACCGCCGCAGTCCTGCTGTCGGGATGCGCACCCGCAGGGGGAGGCTCGTCCTCCTCGTCGAGCGCCGACACCCTCGTCGCGTACACCGGACAGTCGGGCGACTACCAGATCAACTTCAACCCGTACTCGCCGTCGCAGATCGGCGGGATCGGCACGATCTACGAGTCGCTGTTCTTCGTCACGAACGTGAACAACGACCCCTACGTGCCGCTGCTCGGCACCGAGTACGCCTGGAACGACGACGGCACCCAGCTGACCGTGACGGTGCGCGAGGGCGTCACCTGGTCGGACGGCGAGGCATTCACCGCCGACGACGTGGCGTTCACGTTCCAGATGATGCTCGACACCCCGTCACTGAACAACGGCGGTTTCGACGGCATGGTCGAGGCCGTCGACGACACCCAGGTCGTGTTCACGTGGGATTACCCGGCGTTCGTGAGCGCGCCGACGCTGCTCGGACGCACCCCGATCGTGCCCGAGCACATCTGGTCGGGCATCGACCCGACGACCGACGTGATGGCCGAGCCGGTCGGCACAGGGCCGTACACCCTGAGCAACTTCAAGCCGCAGGCGTTCACGCTGGAATCCAACCCGGACTACTGGGACGGCGAGCCTGCGGTGAAGGCCGTGCGCTATCTGTCTCTGTCGGGCAACACCGCCGGGGCCGATGCGCTGAAGGCCGGCACGATCGACTGGCAGACGGGCCCCGTCCCCGACATCCAGAACGTGTCGACCACCTACCCGGGCTATGACGCGATCACCATCCCGCAGAACCAGGTCGCTCTGCTCACGTGCTCGAACGCCGACCTGGGCTGCACAGGACCCCAGACCGACCCCGCGGTGCGGCAGGCGATCTACGCCGCGCTGAACCGCGACCAGATCAACTCTCTCGCGTTCCAGAACACCGCCAGCGAGATCTCTCCGACGCTCGCGCTCACCACGACGCAGAAGGATCTGATCTCCTCCTCGGTCGCCGAACCCGTCGCGCCCAACACGGCCGACCCCGAGGGCGCCGCCGAGATCCTCGAAGCCGCCGGATGGGAGAAGGGCACGGACGGGATCTACGCCCGTGAGGGCGAGAAGCTCGCGCTGACGGTCGAGGTGGTGACCGGGTGGACCGACTACATCACGGCGATCGACACGATGGCCCAGCAGCTCAAGGCCGCGGGCATCGAGCTGAAGGTGTCGCAGTCATCATGGAACGAGTGGACCGACAAGAAGGGCAAGGGCACGTACCAGCTGGCGATCGACTCGCTCGGCCAGGGCGCGGCATCCGACCCCTACTACCTCTATGACAAGTACTTCAACACGGAGTTCACGGCGCCCGTGGGCGAAGTCGCGCCGCAGAACGTCGCCCGCTTCAGCGACCCGGCCGTCGACGCCGCGCTCGCGGTGCTGAAGGCGACGAATCCCGAGGACACGGCCGCGCGTCAGGCGCAGTTCGACATCATCCAGGCCGAGATCGTCACGTCGATGCCGTACATCCCGGTGCTGACCGGTGGCACGACGAGCGAGTTCCACGCCGACAAGTTCACGGGCTGGCCGACCCTCGACGACCTCTACGCGTTCCCCGCGATCTGGGCGTCACCCGACAACGCGCAGATCTTCAAGGCGCTGAAGCCGACGGGGGAGTGACCGTGATCGTCGTCGAGAAGGGGCCCGTCGGGCCGGATGGAGGGCGGACGCCGTGAACTATGTCGTTCGAAAGCTGGGGTTCTATCTCGTGGCACTCTGGGCCGCGCTGACCCTGAACTTCCTCATCCCCCGGCTCCTGCCCGGGAATCCGGTCGACATCCTGCTCGCGAAGCTGCAGCAGAGAGGCGGGATCGTCACTCCTGCGACTCGTGATGCCTACGAGCTCCTTCTCGGCGGCGACTCGGACCAGCCGCTGCTCCTGCAGTACTGGAACTACCTCGTCAACGTCTTCCGCGGTGACCTGGGCGTCTCCGTGAGCTACTTCCCGACGCCCGTCACCGAGGTGATCAGCACGTCTCTGCCGTGGACGATCGTGCTGGTCGGCGTGGCCACGGTGCTCGCCGCCGTGATCGGCGTGACCCTCGGTGCGATCGTGGGATGGAAGCCCGGCACCTGGCTGGACTCGCTGGTGCCGGCCACGACCCTGCTCGCCGCCGTGCCGTATTTCTGGCTGGCGCTGATCCTGGTCTACTTCTTCGCCTCGACGCTCAAGATGTTCCCGTCGCAGGGCGGCTACGACGTCGTGCTCGACCCCGGGTTCAGCTGGGAGTTCATCGCCTCCGCGATCCAGTACGGGTTCCTGCCGGCGCTCACGATCGTCATCGCGTCGGTCGGCGGGTGGCTGCTCGGCATGCGCAACATGATGGTGTCGACGCTGTCGGAGGACTACATCGTCACCGCGCAGGCGAAGGGACTCACTCCCGGACGCATCCTTCGCCACTATGCGGCCCGCAACGCCGTGCTGCCCTCGATCGCGGGGTTCGCGATCTCGTTGGGGTTCGTCGTCTCGGGATCCATCGTCACCGAGCAGGTCTTCTCCTACCCCGGCATCGGTTCGAAGCTGCTCTCGGCGGTCACGAACAACGACTACGCGCTGATGCAGGGTCTGTTCCTGTTCATCACCCTCGCCGTGCTCGGCGCCAACCTGATCGTCGACCTGTTCTACGGCCTGATCGATCCCCGCACTCGGGTGAACGCCTGATGCGCCGGGCGATCGCCGCGGACGCCGCGCACCCCGCATCCCCGCGCCACCTCTCGGAAGGATCAGGCGAATGACGAACCTCTCACCTCGGACCGAGCCCAGCGTCGCCGACTCGACGATGACCCTCGCCACCGCCCAGGCCGAGCGGGGCAAGCCTCCGCGCTCCGCGTGGCGGATGATGCTCCCGACGATGACGCCGTGGCTCGCCTTCGGACTGATCCTCATCGGCGGCATCACGCTCTTCGGCGTCATCGGGCCGTTGTTCGTGCAGGATCCGACCACCATCCGCGACGCAGGTCTGCAGCCCCCGAGTGCCGAGCACATCCTCGGCACCACGCAGACGGGGCAGGACGTCTTCGCGCAGCTCGCCTACGCGACGGCCGGATCGCTGCAGATCGGCCTGATCGTCGGCGTGCTGGCCACCATCCTGTCCGCGTTCTTCGGCATCCTGGGCGCGTACATCGGCGGGTTCGCCGACGAGGCGTTCTCGCTGTTCTCGAACGTGTTCCTCGTCATCCCGGGGCTTCCGCTCGTGATCGTGATCTCGGGCTTCGTGCCTCAGGAACAGCGTGGCCTGTGGACCATCGCCGTGGTGCTCGCGATCACGGGATGGGCCGCGTCGAGCCGGGTGCTGCGCGCCCAGACGCTCTCGATCCGCAACCGCGACTACGTCGCCGCCTCCCGGGTGGCGGGGGAGAGGGCGGGACGCGTGATCGCCGTCGAGATCCTGCCGAACCTGCTCCCCGTGCTCGCCTCCCAGTTCGTCTTCGCGGTGATCGCCGCGATCCTCGGTGAGGCGGGACTGTCGTTCCTCGGACTCGGCGCATCGAACTCGTCGACCCTCGGAACGATGCTGTTCTACGCGCAGAACGGGTTCGCGCTGTCGCTCGGTGCCTGGTGGTGGTTCGTGCCACCGGGGCTCATCATCGCCCTGTTCGGCATGGGACTGTCGCTCGTCAACTTCTCGATCGACGAGATCATCAATCCCAAGCTCAAGAACGTGCGCCTGCACCGTCGCCGCGCACGCATCGCGGCGCGTGAAGAGCGCGCCCTCGCCGCCCGCGAGAGAAAGGCACTGGCATGACACTCACCGAAGCTCCCCCGCGCCGTTCCGAGCGTTCGGCGGTGATCAGCATCGAGGACCTCTCCGTCGTCTACGAGGTGGAGACGCCCGTGACCGCGGTCAAGCATGCGAGTCTCTCGCTCGCCCCCGGCGAGATCCTCGGCCTCGCCGGTGAGTCCGGATGCGGCAAGACGACGCTCGCATACGCGATCAATCGACTGCACAGGCCGCCGGCGCGCATCGCATCGGGAACCATCACGTTCCACGACCGGGACGGCTCGGACCTCGATCTGATGGCGCTCGAGGAGGACGAGCTCCGCGCCTTCCGCTGGACCAAGCTGTCGATGGTCTTCCAAGGCGCGATGAACGCCCTCAACCCGGTCACGACGATCAAGGCCCAGCTGTGCGACGTGCTGCTGACGCATCGTCCCGAGCTGTCGAAGAGACAGCGTGTCGAGCGCGCGGGAGACGTGCTCGAGCGCGTCGGCGTCGACCGTGCGCGACTGCAGTCGTATCCGCACGAGCTCTCGGGCGGCATGAGGCAGAGGGTCATGATCGCCATGGCGATGCTGCTCGAACCGCAGGTCATGATCATGGACGAGCCCACCACCGCGCTCGATGTCGTGGTGCAGCGCGACATCCTGCGCGAGATCGTGCGCTTGCGCGATGAGCTCGACTTCGCGGTCATCTTCATCACGCACGACCTTCCGCTGCTTCTGGAGATCAGCGATCGCATCGCGATCATGCTGCGCGGCGAGATCGTCGAGCTCGGAACGGCCGAGCGCATCTATCGCGAGCCCGAGCACGAGTACACCAGGCAGCTGCTCTCATCGTTCCCGAGCCTCAGCGGCTCGCGCGGAGGGTTCATCCGAACCGGAGACGACGAAGGGCAGGGGGACTACCGATGACCACCATCCGCGTATCCGAGCTGACCAAGGACTTCACGATCAAGAAGGGCTTCGGTCGCACCGCGTTCCGTGCGGTCGACCGGGTCTCGTTCGAGCTGGTGCCCGGCCGCACCGTCGCGCTCGTGGGCGAGTCGGGATCGGGCAAGTCCACGATCGCGAGGATCCTCTCCCGCCTCGAGAAGCCGACGTCGGGACGCATCGATGTCACGCGCGACGATGGCACGCCGGTGCCGCGGTCGCTCTACCGGCAGCATGTGCAGATGGTGTTCCAGGACCCGTTCGCGTCACTCAACCCCTTCCACACGATCGAGCACCACATCGCCCGCCCCATTCGCATCCATCACGCGGACCGCAGCGCCCGCGCGGTGCACGAGAAGGTCGTGTCGATGCTCGAGCGGGTCAACCTGCACCCCGCGGCCGAGGTCGCCGCCCGCAGGCCGCACGAGCTGTCGGGCGGGCAGCGCCAGCGCGTCGCGATCGCCAGGGCGCTGGCGCCGGGCGCCGAGGTGCTCATCGCAGACGAACCGGTCTCGATGCTCGACGTGTCGATCAGGCTCGGCGTGCTCAACCTGCTGGGCCGACTGCAGCGCGAGGACGACCTGGCACTGCTCTACATCACCCACGACCTCGCCACCGCGCGGCACTTCTCCGACGAGATCCTCGTGCTGTACCGGGGACGCATCGTGGAACGCGGGCCGGCGGACGACGTGATCCTCAACCCGCAGCACCCGTACACCCGCCTGCTCGCCGTGGCAGCCCCCGACCCCGAGAAGATCGGCAAGGTGGTGTCGGGAGAGGTCGTCACCGACCGTTCGACCCTCGACAACACCGTGTGCTTCAACCACTACACGCACTCGTGGGAGTCGGCTGACCGGGAGCCGGCGGGTGTCTGAGCTCATGGCATCGCACCGACGATCGACGCCGTGGCCGACCGAGGGGATGTCGTTCGGCGGGGACTACAGCCCCGAGCAGTGGTCGTGGGACGTGGTGCTCGAGGACATGGCGCTCATGCGCGAGGCGGGGGTGAACCTGGTCACGCTCGGAGTGTTCTCGTGGGCCGTGCACGAGCCGCGCGAGGGCGTCTTCGACTTCACGTGGCTGGATCGCATGCTCGACCTGCTGCACGAGAACGGCATCGCGGTCGACCTGGCCACGCCCACGGCCGCGGTGCCCATGTGGCTGCACCGCCTGCACCCCGAGATCCTGCCGCAGGACAGGAACCGGCATCCGCTCGCCCCCGGAGGCCGCCTCGGCTGGTGTCCGTCGTCGCCGGTCTTCCGTTCGTACGCCCTGCGGATCGTCGAACGTCTCGCCGATCACGTCGCGGGCCACCCGGCCGTGAGGCTGTGGCACGTGAGCAACGAACTCGGCGGGGGCAACGCGCGCTGCCACTGCCCGGTGTCGAACGCCAGGTTCCGCGAGTGGGTCGAAGCGAAGTACCGCACGGTCGAGGCGCTCAACGCCGCGTGGGGCATGGCCTTCTGGGGCAACTCCTACTCGTCGTTCGAAGAGGTCACGACGCCGTGGGGCGAGACGGCGCACAACCCCGGCCAGCTGCTCGACTACGAGAGGTTCTCGTCAGACGAGCTGCTCGCCCACTACCGCGCCGAGAAGGACGTGCTGCAGCGCCTCGCGCCCGGCATCCCGGTGACCACGAACTTCATGGTGGGCCTCGGCCCCGACGTCGTGGACTACACGCGCTGGGCCGATGAGATGGACATCGTCGCGAACGACCACTACACGTTCGGCCCCGATCCGCTGCGGCACCAGGACCTCGCCTTCAGCGGCGATCGCATGCGCGGGCTCAGCGGCGGTGCGCCGTGGATGCTCATGGAGCACGCCACGGGAGCATCGAGCTGGCACCGCATCAATCAGCCGAAGACGCCGGGCGAGCTCGCCCGACACGCGTTCGCGCACGTGGCTCGGGGTTCCGACAGCGTCATGTACTTCCAGTGGCGGGCCTCGCGGTCGGGAACCGAGCAGTTCCACTCCGCGATGCTCCCGCATTCCGGTGCGCAGAGCCGTGTCTTCCGCGACGTGGTCGACCTCGGGTCGCAGCTGGCTGCGCTCGCCGAGGTGAGGGGGACCACCGTCGAACCCGCGGCCGTGGCTCTCCTGCACGACAACGAGGCGGGGTGGGCGCTCAAGTCGGGGCTGAAGCCGAGCAACGACCTGCGGTACGCCGACACGGCGCGAGCCGTGCACAACGCTCTGTTCACCCGCGCGGTCACGGCCGACATCGTGGCACCCTGGGCGTCTCTCGCCGGGTACCGACTCGTGATCGTGCCAGGACTGTTCCTCGTGTCCGACGAGAATGCGCGTGCCGTGCGCGACTTCGTCGACGCCGGCGGCACTGTGCTCGTGACCTGGTTCTCGGGCATCGTCGACGAGGTGAACACGGTGCGGATCGGCGGGTATCCGGGAGCGTTCCGGTCGCTGCTGGGCGTGACGAGCGAAGAGTTCTCGCCGCTCGACGCCGACCAGAGCCTGCGTCTCGACAACGGGTGGACCGTGCGGCGCTGGGCCGAACGACTCCGCGAGCCCGAGCCCGATGACCGGACGGAGGTGCTGGCTCGTCATACCGAGGGGGCGCTCTCGGGCGGCGCGGCCCTCACCAGGCGTCGGGTCGGTGCAGGCGCGGCCTACTACCTCTCCGTCGATCTCGATGCCGAGAGTCTGGGGGCGCTCGTCGACAGCCTGCTCGACGAGACCGGCATCGCTCCGGCCGCCGCGGTCTCGCCGGGGATCGAAGCCGTGCGCCGGCGGGGAGACGACGCGTCGTATCTCTTCCTGATCAACCATGCCGAGAAGGAGGGGAGTGCCGAGGCCTCGGGCGTCGATCTCCTGACCGGCCGGGAGCATGCGGGAACCGTCTCGGTCCCCGCCGGGGGAGTCGCGGTCATCCGGGAGCGTGCGACCGACTGACCAGGCGGCGTCGTGCGATAACATTATCAAGAAGCGAGCTGGTGATAATGTTATCGCCATGCGTGACGCGCTCGACAATCCGTTCAGCCCAGGCTCCGACACGATTCCCGACGTGTGGGCGGGGCGCACCGAGCAGTTGAGCGACTGGCGCGACGTGGTGCGGCCGCGCCGACTCGCCGGTCTGCCCGAGCGGGGGAGGACAGTGCTCGGCGAGCCGGGGCTCGGCAAGTCGGCTCTCGTGCGCCGCATCGCGCAGCAGGCATCCCGTGCAGGCGACTGGGTCACGCCTCAGCTGCGCATCCCGGCCGGCGCCGATCCGCTGAAGCTGGTCGCCGAAGCGGTGCTGGCCCTCGCCGCCGACGCGGGGCTCCCCTCGTCGCGTGAGAAGCGCATCGGTGATGCGATCGCGCGCGTGCAGGCGGTGGCGCTCTCGGGGGTGTCGCTCACTCTGCGCGGCGCCGACGGGCGGGAGCCGTATGCCGCGCTCACCGAGCTCCTCGTCGAGGTCGGCCTGGCGGCGATCGCCGAGGGAAGCGTCGTCGCGCTGATCCACATCGACGAGGTGCAGAACATCACCGATGAGAGGGCGCTCTCGCAGCTGCTCATCGCCCTGGGCGACGCACTCACCCACGAGGTCGAGGTGACGGTGCCCGGCAACGCCCGGGTCGCCCGTTCGCTCCCGATCGCCGTCTACCTCACCGGCCTTCCGGATTTCGAGGACATGGCCGGGGCCCGCAAGGGGGCCACGTTCGCCCGCCGGTTCAAGACGACCACGCTCTCGGCCATAGACGACGAAGACCTCGCAGAGGCGCTGCAGGAGTTCGTCCTCGATGGGTGGGAGGTGCCCGACGGCACCGGCGGCACCACGCGGGTGCGCATGGAGCCCGCGGCCGCCGCACTGATCGTCGACCTCTGCCGCGGTGAACCGTTCCTGTTCCAGCTCGCGGGCGAGCAGGCCTGGTACGCCGGCGACACCCCGACCATCACGGCGGTCCAGGTGCGTCAGGGGTGGCGCGGTGCGCAGCGCGAAGCCACGGCTCACGTCGAACGCATCCTCGAGCGTCTGCCTGCGCGCGAGCGGCAGCTTCTGCAGGTGATGGCGGAACTCCCCGTCGCCGACCGCACGGCCACCCGCATCGCGGACGCGATGGGGTTCTCCAAGGTGACGGAGGTCGGACCCACGGCGCAGCGGCTCGACACGGTGCGCGGCATCATCGACCGGGGCAAGCCCTATACGTTCCGGCATCGCGCGGTCGAGGCCTATCTGTCGAGCGACTGGCCGCACGTCTGAGGCGCTCAGCCGGCCGATGCCGCGCCCCGCTCCTCCTCCGAGTCGGGCGTCCAGCCGAACCGGCCGTCGCCGGTGGTCATCACACTCCAGTCGCCGCAGGCGAAGACCCTCTTCGCCTTGTACGGGTCGGGAGCGCACGGTGATCTCGGTCGCGTCGCCGGGGATCCGATCGGCGGCAAAATGGATGGCACATGTCGCGAGGGCGTCGGGCAAAGGACTCCGGATTTCAGCGGCAGGACGGTGGGAAAGTGGCAAATCCATGGCACATTGCTTGCTTGTCTCGCCGACCGATACCTACAGTTCGAGCAAGCGAGCGACCCCGCCGCCGACGACAGAAACCCGACCAGCGGTACCGCGCAGCGGACAACGGCCCATCCCGATCGCCGAACCGCTGAGGAACCGCCAATGGAGGCGACATGACGACCACTTCTGTACCCAAGAAGACGCCGGCCAAGGCCGCCATCGCGTCTTGGGTCGGCACGACTCTGGAGTACTACGACTTCGCGGTCTATGGGACTGCCGCAGCGCTCGTGCTGAATCAGCTCTTCTTCCCGCCCGAGCTTCCGGAAGGCGTCCGCGTGCTGCTCAGCATGATGACGCTCGCCGTCGGATACGTGGTCCGCCCGCTCGGCGCATTCATCCTCGGTCCGCTGGGCGATCGCTTCGGCCGCAAGTTCGTGATGATGCTGACCCTGTTCGGCATCGGGATCTGCACGTTCGTGATCGGCTGTCTGCCGACCTTCGAGCAGATCGGCGTCCTCGCCCCGATCCTCCTGGTCGTGATCCGCATCATCCAGGGGCTCTCGGTGTCGGGGGAGCAGGCGAGTGCGATCTCGATGAGCCTCGAGCACGCTCCCGACAACCGTCGAGGGTTCACGACGAGCTTCGTGACGAGCGGTTCCGCCTCCGGCGGGCTGCTGGCGACCGCCGTCTTCATCCCGTTCGCCGCGCTGCCGCAGGAAGACCTTCTCGGCTGGGCGTGGCGCATCCCGTTCTGGCTGTCGGCCGTCGTGGTCGTGGTCGCCTACCTCATCCGCCGCAACCTCGAAGAGCCGCCGTCCTTCGTCGAGACCCAGGCGATCAAGATCCAGCTCGCACCCATCAAGCAGGTCACCCGCTTCCACTGGGTCGCGATCATCCGCGTCGCCGCCTGCGCCATGATCGCGGGCGTCAGCTACCTGTTCGCCACGTTCTCGGTCGCGTTCGCGACGACCGGTTATGGACTCGACAAGGCGACGATGCTCTGGGTGCCGGTGCTCGCGAGCCTGCTCGCACTGCTCTACACGCCGTTCGCGGGATACATCTCGGACATCATCGGTCGGAAGACGGTCTTCATCATCGGCGCGGTGGGAGCCGGGCTCACGACCGTGCCGTACCTGTGGGCGATCACGCAGGGCAACTGGCCGCTGATCTTCCTGCTCGGAATCCTGTGCAACGGCTTCTTCTACTCGACTGCGAACGCGGCCTGGCCGGCATTCTTCGCCGAGATGTTCCCGAACCGTGTGCGCGTGTCGGGCCTCGCCGTCGGTACGCAGATCGGCTTCGCGATCGCCGGTGCGATCGGACCCGTCGCTTCGACCGCCCTCGCCGGAGAGAACCTGCAGAACTGGATCGGGCCGGCGTTCCTCGGCATCGGCCTGATGCTGATCGCCGTGATCTCCGCGCTGACCGCGAAGGAGACGCGTCGGTACTCGCTCGACGAGGTCGACGACGTGCAGCAGACGCAGAAGGAGAAGGATGCTGTGACCGCATCCATCCTGCTCCCGTAGCCGGGATCGCGACGAGGACCCCGGATGCTGTTCGCATCCGGGGTCCTCGTGCGCTGCGGGAGTCGGCCCCGCCTCAGCTCCTGACGGGGCCGGTCGAGGCACGCACCGTCAGGTGAGCGGAGATGTGATCGATGCGGTCCGAGCGGTCGCGCGTCGAGAACCTGCCGATCAGCATGTCGACCGCGGCGCGTCCGGCGCTCTCGCCCGGCGACGTCACCGTCGTGAGCGGCGGATGCGAGAACGACGACCCGAAGATGTCGTCGCAGCCGACGACGCTGAGGTCGTCGGGGATCGACACTCCGAGCTGGCGGAAGCGATCCAGGGCGCCGATCGCCAGCACGTCGTTGAAGAAGATGCAGGCGGTCGCACGGGTCAGTGCGACCGCGTCAGCCGCAGCCGCTCCGTTCGCGAGCGTCGGCTGGTACCGACCCACCGTGACGAGGTCCACTTCGCGCTCGGCCGCCGCAGTGGTGATCGCGTCGAACCGCGTCTGGTCGGTCCATGAACCGTGGGGACCGCGCACATAGGCGATGCGTGTGTGACCGAGCGAGTTCAGGTAGTGCACGGCCTGTGCGAGGCCCGCCGGGGTATCGATCACCACGCCGGAGAGGCCGGGAGCTGCCCGGTTGATCATGACGGTCGGAGCCATCTGCGCGATCGCGCGCAGCGCCTCATCGTCGATGCGGGGCGAGGACACGACGATCCCGTCGACCGTTCGTGCCATCTCGCGCAGCCACTGCTCCTCCATGGGGAGCGACTCCTCGGTGCTGACGAGCAGGTGGAGGTAGCTCGCGGCACGGATCTGAGCCTGCGCCCCGCGGGTGACGTCGAGGTTGAACGGGTTGGTGAGGTTCGGAAGAACGAGGGCGATCGTCCCGCGGGCGAGGCGATTCTCGGTGGCGGGGAGGAGCGCGGAGGTGTAGCCCATCTCCTGGGCCTTGCTCGTGATGCGCTCGTACATCGTCGGGCTCACGCGGTTCGGATTGGAGAGCGCGCGCGACACCGTCGACGGGGCGACGCCGAGTGCCTCGGCGATCTCGGTGAGAGTGACGCGACGCTGGACGCGGCGGGCGGGGACGACCATGGGGTTCCTTCGGCGGGGTGGCGGCGATGATCGTCGATGCTACTCGGATCGAGGCGGATCCGGCAGCATGTGCGGCAAGGAATTTGCCAAAAGCCGCAGCAAGATCATGGCAAACACAAGGGAACGACGGGTCTTACGGCACGGAAACGGCATGATCGGGTGTCTCCTGGTGTCGTCCGTCCTAGCCTGTTGCCATCAGCTGAATCGACGAGGAGAGGAGCTGGCGATGACACGCAGGATCGATCTGGTCGCAGATCTCGGCGAGGGCTTCGGCCCATGGCGGATGGGTGACGACGCCGCCCTCCTCGACATCCTCACCTCGGCCAACATCGCCTGCGGCTTCCACGCGGGCGACTCCCAGATCATGGACGAGACCGTGCGCGCCTGCGTGCAGCGCGGTGTCGGGATCGGCGCGCACCCCTCGTTCCCCGATCTGCAGGGCTTCGGACGGCGCGAGATGGCGCTGACGGCCGAGGAGGTCCGCACCGACGTCCTGTACCAGTTCGGTGCGCTGCAGGCCATCGCGGCCTTCCATGGCACGAAGGTCACTCACATCGCTCCGCACGGTCGGCTGGGCAACCTCGTCGCCGTGCGCGAGGACTACGCCGAGGCTGTCGCCACGGCCGCACGGCGCCTCGACCCCGAGCTCATCGTCCTCGCTCAGGACGGCAGGCTGGCGGACGCCGCGCGGGCGGCCGGTCTTCGCGTCGGCATCGTCGGCATCGCCGATCGGGCGTACGAGGATGACGGCACGCTGGTGCCCCGGAGCGAGCCGGGAGCGGTGATCCACGACGGCGCGGAGATCCGGCGTCGCACGGTGCGGATGGTCGTCGACGGCGTGATCGAGAGCCGCCACGGCGCGCTGATCCCGGTCGCGTGCGACACGGTGCTGGTGCACGGAGACACGGCCGGTGCGGTGGAGCTCGCCGGAGAGATCCGCGAAGGCCTCGAAGCGGCCGGTGTCGAGATCGCGCCGCTCGCGGACTGGCTGGAGTGAGGGTCCGCCATGTCAGAGGCATCCGTCGTCATCTCGCCCAGCGGGAACTCCGCGCTCCGCGTGGTCAGCATCCTGGCCGACCGTGAGGCCGGGTGGCGTCTCGTCCATCACCTCGCGCGCTTCGTCGACGCGGCGCACGTGCCGGGGGTGGAGTGCGTGATCCCCACGTATGACGCCGCCTTGATCGAGATCGACCCGGCCGAGGTGTCGCTCGACAGGCTCGGCGACTACCTGGCCCATGTGATCGACGGGCTCGACCACGACCGTCCGCTCACCGACACCCCGCGCACCTTCGACGTGCCCGTGATGTACGACCTCGACGGAGAGCTCGATCTGCCGGCGGTGGCGGCGGCGCAGAGTCTCAGCGTCGACGAGATCGTGCGCCTGCACAGCACCCCCACCTACGTCGTACGCTGCCTCGGCGCCCCCGGGGGATCGCCCATGCTCGACGGCCCGCCATTCCCGAACCCGGTGCCTCGCCTCTCGAGTCCTCGCGCGCACGTCCCGCAGGGTGTCGTCTCGGTCGCCGGGCGTCAGGCCACCATCACCCCGGCCGCGGCCCCCGGCGGGTGGCCGCTGATCGGACGCACGCCGCTCACCGTCCTCGACCTGGATGCCGAGCCGTTCGTGCCCTACGAGCCGGGGGACCTCATCAGGTTCTCGCCCATCGGTCGCGACGAGTACGAGACGCTGCTCGGCACACGGATGGTGGCGCGATGAGCGCCGGCACACTGACCATCGTCGAGGCGGGGTCGACCCAGATCACCGATCTCGGTCGGCGACGCGGCCCGCGCTACGGAGTGCCGGTGAACGGCGCGCTCGACCAGCGGTCGGCGCGGATCGCGAACATCCTCGTCGGCAACGCCGAGAACGCGGCGCTGTTGGAGATCACGGCACTCGACCTCGAGTTCGTCGCCGACCTCGACATCCTGATCGCGGTCACAGGCGCCGACGGACACCTCACGATCGACGGGGTCGGGCGGCCTGCCGGTCAGCCGGTATCGGTGCGCGCCGGCGAGGTCGTCGCCCTGCGGCAGCTGCAGGGCGGACTCCGCGCCTACCTGGCGGTGCGGGGGTCGTTCGACGTTCCCCTGCTGCTCGGCAGCTGCGCTCCCGACTCGGTCCTCGGGTTCGGCGGACGGCTGGCGGCCGGTGCCACGATCGCTCTGCGGCAGGAGACGCCGCCGTTCTTCAACGACCACTTCGCCGCCGAGCTCTACAGCCTCGACGTGCCTCGGGTACCCGCGGGCTTCGTCGTCGACGTCACAGACGGTCCCGACATCGGGGACTTCGCGGGCACCGCGGATCGCCTCTTCGAGCAGCCGTATCTCGTCACCCCGACGAGCAACCACATCGGACTGCGCATGACCGGCCCCCTGCCTGAGCGCGTGAGTCGCGGCGAGGTGCTGTCGCGCGGAGTGCCGGTGGGCGCGGTCGAAGTGCCGCCCGGCGACGAACTGCTCGTGCTGCACAGGGGGCGTGGTGTCACGGCCGGCTACCCCGTGCTCGCCGTCGTGACCTCGGGCTCGCTCGACGTGCTCGCCCAGGTGCGGCCCGGCCAGAGGCTGCGGTTCCGCCGCGTCTCCTCCACCGTGGCCGCCGCGCGCGCCCGTGCCGATCTGGTCGCCCTCGATGCTCTGCGTCTTCGCGTCGGATCCGTGTTCGCGGCTCTCGACGCGCTCTCCCTGTCAACCACCGGAAGGACCCTGCT
The DNA here is from genome assembly GCF_904831005.1 of Microbacterium hydrocarbonoxydans. Classification (NCBI taxonomy): domain Bacteria; kingdom Bacillati; phylum Actinomycetota; class Actinomycetes; order Micrococcales; family Microbacteriaceae; genus Microbacterium; species Microbacterium hydrocarbonoxydans. The sequence continues at coordinate 430,161 of NZ_LR882982.1, forward strand.
ATGACTTTCTCCGACTACCGAGTCGCCGTCGTCACCGGCGCCACCAGCGGCGTCGGCCGAGGGGCGATCGACCTCTTCCTCTCGAAGGGGCTCACCGTTCACGCGATCGCCCGAGATGAGAATCGGCTCGCGGAGCTCGCAGAGAAGGGCGTCATCGTGCACGCCCTGGATGTGCGGGACACGGATGCGCTCACCCGTGCACTCGAGGGTGTGCAGGCCGACATCGTGCTGAACAGCGCCGGCGTCAGCCGCGCGGGCAATCTGCTGAGCTCGTCCGCCGAGGACCTCGACGACCTCGTCGAGGTGAACCTCACCGCCGTGATGCAGATCCTGCGCCTGCTGTACCCGGGAATGGTCGAGCGGGATCGCGGACATGTCCTGAACATCTCGTCGATCGCGGGACACTACAACTTCTTCGGTCACACCGCCTATCACGCGACCAAGGCCGCGGTGCATCAGCTCTCGCGCCAGCTGCGCAACGACGCCCTGGGCAAGCGGGTGCGCGTCACCGAGCTCAGCCCGGGCCGCATCGAGACCGAGATCTTCTCGCGCAACCTCGGCGGAACCCCCGAGACCGATGCCGAGGCCTGGGCGACGTACTACGAGGGCTTCGAGTCGCTCACCGTCGACGACGTCGTCTCGGCGATCGAGTTCGCGGTCGACGCGCCGTCGCACGTCAACATCGGGCTCGTCGAGCTGATGCCCACCTTCCAGGTGCCGGGAGGTCTCACCTTCGACCGCCGCGACGCCGCACTTCAGGCTGCAGAGTAAGGACACCGCCATGGTTCACGTCACCACCCGCATCGAGCGCGCAGACGCCGCCGACATCGCCCGCCTCGGTGAGTTCACCGCCGCGACCATCCACGAGGCGCAGGGCCGCCGCGGCGCCCTGAACTCGAACATCACGCCCATCGACCGCGACATGTCTTTCGTCGGCTCGGCGTTCACCGTCGTGTGCGCTCCGCGAGACAACCTCATGCTCCAGGTCGCCATCCACTACGCACAGCCAGGCGACGTGCTGATCGTGTCTGCAGGCGAGTTCGCCGAGGCCGGGATGTTCGGCGACGTGCTCGGCAACGCCTGCAAGGCGAAGGGCATCGCCGCGCTCGTCACGGATGCCGGGGTGCGCGACACCCAGGAGCTGCGCGAGCTCGGACTCCCGGTCTTCTCGGGCAGCGTCTCGATCAAGGGCACCGTGAAAGAGACTCTCGGCGCGCTCAACCAGCCGGTCGTCTTCGCCGGCGAGATCATCCGTCCCGGCGACATCATCAAGGGAGATGCCGACGGCATCGTCGTCGTCCGGCGTGAGGAGGCTCGCGAGGCGGCCGAGCTGTCGGCCGCGCGCGACGCCCATGAAGCCGAGCTGATCACGAAGTACTGGGCCGGCGGCACCACGATCGAGCTCTGCAACCTCACCGAGGTGCTGAGGGCCAAGGGCCTCACCTCCGACATCGAAGACGCATCATGACCGACGCCGTCGCCTCGTCGTTCCGCGCCGCACTGCGGCTCGGCCGCATCAATCCGTCGCCGAGCACCGCGGCCGCCGCACGAGTGCGCGAGCTGAAGTCGCAGGGGCGCCGCATCCTCGACCTGACCGTCGGCGAGCCGGACTTCGACACTCCCGAGCACATCAAGCAGGCGGCGTACGCTGCGATCGAGGCGGGCGAGACGAAGTACACGCCGGTGAACGGCACACCGCGCCTCCGCCAGGCGATCCGCGGCTCGCTGCGGCGCACGCACGGGATCGAGTACTCCGATTCCGAGATCACGGTGGGTGGCGGAGGCAAGCAGGTCATCTTCCTCGCGTTGATGGCGACGGTGGATGCCGGTGACGAGGTTCTGATTCCGGCGCCGTACTGGGTGTCGTATCCCGACATGGTGCGGGCGAACGAGGGCACCCCGGTCATCGTCGAGACCTCGGAGCACAACGGCTACAAGATCAGCGCGGCCGAGCTGGAGTCCGCGATCACGGACCGCACGACGTGGCTGATCATGAACAGCCCGGGCAACCCGAGCGGTGCGATCCACACGGAGAGCGAGCTCGCTGCTCTCGCCGACGTGCTGCGTCGCCACCCGCACGTCTCGGTGCTGTCCGACGAGATCTACAGCGAGATCTCCTTCACCGGCGCCCCGGCTCCGAGCCTCGCCGCCGTCGCACCCGACCTGCGTCACCGTGTGCTCGTCGTCTCGGGTGTGTCGAAGTCCTACGCGATGACCGGCTGGCGTCTGGGATACGCGGTCGGCGACCCCGCTCTCATCGGCGCGATCAACACGCTGCAGTCGCAGACCTCGTCGTGCCCGTCGTCGATCAGTCAGGCTGCGGCCGCGGCGGCGCTCGACGGGCCACAGGACTTCGTCGCGGAATCGGTGCCCGTCTACCGCACGCGGCGCGATGCGGCCGTCGCCGGTCTTCAGGGCATCGAAGGATTGACGCCGCTGATCCCCGACGGCGCCTTCTATCTCTACGTCGACTGCGCCGGACTGATCGGTCGCACCACCCCCGAGGGCAGCACTCTGCGCGACGATCAGGACGTGACGCTCTATCTGCTCGATCACGCGGGCGTCGCTGTGATCCAGGGGTCGGCCTACGGGCGCTCGCCCTTCTTCCGCATCTCGTTCGCGACCGACATCGACACGATCGACGCGGCCGTCGCCGAGATCGCCGCGGCCGTGGAGGCACTCGCATGAGCGCGCGTCTGCGGGTGGTCGTCGCCGCTCCGCTGGCCCCTGAACTCTGCGACCTGATCACGGTCGAAGAACCGCGCATCGACCTGATCGTCGATCAGACGCTGCTGCCGCCGATGCGGCATCCGGCCGACTTCTCCGGCGACCCGTCGTTCCGTCGCACGCCGCAGCAGCAGGCTGCGTACGAGCAGCTCATCGACTCGGCCGACGCGCTGTACGGCATCCCGGACGTCGATCCCGAGGCACTCGCGCGAACCCTTCGAGCGAACCCCTCGCTGCGCTGGGTGCACACGATGGCGGCCGGGGGCGGAGGCCAGGTGCGCGCGGCCCGACTCACCGACGACGAACTGGGCCGTGTCGTCTTCACCACATCGGCGGGCGTGCACGGAGACGCGCTCGCCGAGTTCGCGGTGTTCGGCGTCTTCGCCGGGGCGAAGCACCTGCCCAGGCTCGCGCGTCAGCAGAGCGGTCGCGAGTGGAGCGGTCGCTGGCTGATGTCGCAGGTGTCGGAGCAGACGGTGCTCGTGCTCGGACTCGGCGGCATCGGGTCGTCGGTCGCCGAGAAGCTGTCGGCGCTGGGCGCCACCGTGATCGGCACATCGCGCAGCGGCGCATCCGCACCCGGTGTCTCCCGAACAGTGCACCCCGACGAGCTGGCATCGGTGCTCTCAGAGGTGGATGCCGTCGTCACGACGCTTCCGGGAACCGACGCGACCCATCATCTCGTCGGGCGGGATTTCTTCGCCGCGCTGCGTCCGGGCGCGACCCTGGTCAACGTCGGTCGCGGCACCGTCGTCGACGAGACCGCTCTGCTCTCGGCCTTGGAATCCGGAGTCATCGGCTTCGCCGCCCTCGACGTGTTCGAGGTCGAGCCGCTTCCGCTCGAGAGTCCGCTCTGGAACCACCCGCGCGTTCTCGTGAGCCCGCACACGGCCGCCCTCGATGCTCGCGAGGATCGCCGTATCGCCGAGCTGTTCGCCGACAACGCCACCCGGTTGCTCGACGGTGCGGCGCTCCGCAACGTCGTCGACACCGTCGAGTTCTACTGACCCCATCGGAGAGATCATGACCAACCCGTTCGACCTCACAGCCAGAAGAGCTCTGGTGACCGGCTCCAGCCGCGGCATCGGCCACGCCATCGCGCGTTCGCTGCTCGAAGCCGGTGCGCACGTCGTCGTGCACGGCCGCGACATCGACGGCGTCGAGGCCGCTGCCGCCTCACTCGCGCAGGAGTTCGGAGGGGATGCGGTGTCGGTCGCCGCATTCGACATCACTCACGAGGACTCGGTGATCTCGGGCATCCGTGCGATCGAGGCCGGCGGTGCCCTCGACATCCTCGTGAACAACGCCGGCATGCAGCACCGTGAACCGATGCTCGATGTCAGCCTCGAGAACTGGGAGCGCGTGATCCGCACCGACCTGACGAGTGCGTTCCTCGTCGGTCGCACCGTCGCGCGCGCGATGGTCGAACGGCAGAGCGGAGCCATCGTCAACATCTGCTCGGTGCAGACCGATCTCGCGCGCCCGACCATCGGCGCCTACACGGCGGCCAAGGGCGGGCTGCGCAATCTCACGAAGGCGATGACCGCCGAGTGGGCGGGGAGCGGTGTGCGGGTGAACGGCGTCGCCCCCGGATACATCCGCACCGAGCTCACGCAGACCCTCGTCGACGATCCCGACTTCAACGCGTGGGTGCTGGGACGCACCCCTGTCGGCCGTTGGGGCGAGCCGGAGGACATCGGCGGTGCTGTGGTGTGGCTCGCGTCGGATGCGTCCCGCTTCGTGACAGGCCAGGTCGTCTTCGTCGACGGCGGAATGACGGCGGTGGTCTGATGGCGGCCGACGCACTGCATGCCGTCGTGATCCACGAGGCGGGCGACCTGCGGATCGATGAGATCTCCGAGCCCGTCCCCGCTCCGGACGAGGCCGTCATCGACGTCGTCTACGGGGGCATCTGCGGTTCCGACCTGCACTACTGGCGCCACGGCGCGGCCGGAGAATCGATCCTGCGCGCCCCGATGGTCCTCGGACACGAGGTCGTCGGCGTCGTCCGCAGAGTGGCGGCAGACGGCAGCGGGCCCGGGGAGGGGACGAGAGTCGCGGTGCACCCGGCCACGCCGGCGACGGAGTACGTGCGCCACCCCGCCGACCGGCCGAACCTCGGCGGGGGAGGGTATCTCGGATCCGCCGCGCGATTCCCTCATCGTGACGGCGCCTTCGCTCAGCGTGTGGCGATGCCGACACGCATGCTGCGGGCCCTGCCCGACTCGATCGACCTGCAGGAAGCGGCGCTGATCGAACCCGCGAGCGTGGCCTGGCACGCCGTCAACCGCGTCGGCGACGTGACCGACCTCTCGGCCCTCGTCGTCGGCTGCGGCCCGATCGGCCTGCTCGCCGTCGCGGTTCTCAAGGCCCGGGGCGCACGACATGTCACAGCAGTGGATCTGCACGACCGCCCGCTGCGCATCGCGCAGGAGATCGGCGCGGACGCCATCCTGAAGCAGCCGGATGCCGCGGATGTGGCGGCGATCGACGCCGACGTCGTGATCGAGTCGTCCGGGAGCCACCACGGTCTCGACACGGCGATCCGCGGCGCGAGCAGGGGCGCGGCCGTCGCGATGGTCGGACTGCTGCCGAGCGGTCCGCAGCCGGTGCAGGTCGCTCTCGCGATCGCGAAGGAACTCGACCTGCTCGGTTCGTTCCGCTTCAACGACGAGATCGACGAGGTCATCCTGGCGCTCGCCGAGAAGCGTCTGACGATCGCGCCGGTGATCAGCCACGTCGAGTCCTGGCGCTCCGCCGCCGACGCCTTCGCGATAGCGGCCGATCCCACTCAGTCGAGCAAGGTGCTCCTGAAGTTCGGCCGTACGCGATGAGCGGCACCGCGGTCTCGAACCGGATGATCGTCGTGATGGGAGTCTCGGGGTGCGGCAAGTCCACCGTGGGGCTCGCGCTCGCCGATCGCCTCCGCGTGCCGTTCCGAGACGCTGACGACCTGCATCCGGCTGCGAACGTCGACAAGATGTCGCGCGGCATCCCGCTCACCGATGACGATCGAGCTCCGTGGCTCACCGCCGTCGGCGAGGAGCTGGCTCGTCACCGGGTCACCGGGATGGTCATCGCCTGCTCGGCGCTGAAGGCGGACTATCGTGATCGGCTGCGGGACCACGCCCCCGAGGCCTTCTTCGTGCATCTGCAGGCGCAGAAGCAGCTGATCGCCAAGAGGATGGTCGTGCGCTCCGAGCACTTCATGCCGCTCGCCCTTCTCGAATCGCAGCTGTCGACGCTCGAGCCGCTTGCCGCGGACGAGAGCGGATGCCGGGTCGACGCCTCCCGCACCGTCGGCGAGATCATCGGCACGGTCGAGCAGGCTGTGCGAGGCGATCAGCTCGTGAGGTGAGGTGCTGGTGACAAGCGGCGACCGCACTGCTTGACTGGTCTCCATCGACGGGCGGGGGCGAACGTGTCAGTTCTCATCAGGCGTACGGTGCGCAGCAGAGTGATCGCGGCGGTCGCGGCGCTTGCTCTCCTGGGGTCAGGGTCGGTCGCATACGCGCCTCCTGCGGCAGCCGCGTATCCGGAATCGTTCAATCCGTTCGCGATCGCCGGGGGCTTCACCGTGTATGCGCGGGAGGACGGCTCGTTCGGCAACACCGAGACCGAGGGCAGCATCGCCGTCGGCGACACGATGACCAAGCCGGGTGACGGTCAGTACACGCTCGTGCACGTCGTGGCGGGCACGGGCGACTACACGCTCCCCACGGTCGACGGCGACCCCACCCGCCTGCTCACGGGGTCGTATTCGGCTGAAAGCGGAGGCATCACAGCCATCACAAGCGCAGGCACGTCGGATCCTGCGCTGTTCGGAGACCTGAAGCTCGTCGAGCGGGATGGCCCGTTCGAGGCGTTCGCGCGCGCGGACTGGCTGCGACTGGGCACGGATCCCACGCGACCTGATCAGACCCCGCTCATCGATGCGACCCATCAGCGATTCCCCGACGATGCCGCTGCGCCGTCGGGAAGCGCGGGCGACGCAAGCATCTACACCGCGAACACAGGCCCGACGGCGGTGGCGGACTATGTCGAGGCGCAGCGAGAAGCGAGCTGGTCGCAGGCGTCGCAGTGCCTCGCCGACATCGCAGACCCCACACTTCCCTACGGCAACCCCGTCGCGGTCGCCGAGAACTTCGGCGACCGTGTCGTCCTCGAGCCACTGCGTGACGATCGTCCGAACATCGTCGACTACACCGACATCGCGGGAACAGCGCTCGTGCAGTTCTCGCCCGGGCCGGAGCCGAGCGTCGCGAATCCTCTCGTCATCCGCGTTCCGGCGGGCACCACCGACGTCGTGGGTGCTCGCTTCGACCCGCAGGGGGCGTACTCGCCGTATGTGATGTGGGATCTCTCCGCGCTCTCCGGCCCGGTGTCGGTGACGGCGGCTCAGGGGCGAATCGATGGGTCGATCTACGCTCCGGATGCCGACATCACGGTCGACGCTGCTCCGCTCGACGGCCAGATCATCGGCAACGACGTCACGACCCAGGGTGGCGAGATCCATTCCTTCCTGTTCGCGGGGGAGATCGCATGCGCCGCCGACGAGGGGAGCTTCCGGGTTCGCAAACAGCTCGAGGGGATCGCTGCCGACGATCCCGTGCTCGACGGCGTGGGCTTCGCGGTGAACTACACCGCCACCGCTCCCGACGGCACGGTCACGGTCGGGCATCTCATGCTTCCCTCAGACGGCTCCTGGGTGGACCCGCAAGACGACTTCCCGGTCGGCACGTCGATCGCCTTCGAAGAGATCCAGCCTCGGTCGATTCCCGGCTACACCTGGTCTCCGCCGGTGATAGCGCCGAATCCGCTGATCGTCGGAGACGAGGTCGCGGAGGTCGTCGTCGACAACGTGGCGACGGCTGCGACGGGTACCTTCACGGTCAGCAAGAGTGTCGTGGATGAGGCGGGCGATCCCGTGACGGCGACAGGGACCGTGCCCGTATCGTGGACCGCGAGCCGAGGGGCGACGACGATCGCGAGCGGCACTCTCGACCTGCCGCTCGACGGCACCTCGGTCGCGGCTCCGCAGCAGTTCCCCTCCGGTACGAGGGTGACCTTCGACGAGGACCTCGCCGCGGTGACGCCTCCGGCCGGCTACGACTGGTCAGGTGCGTCGTGGAGCCCGGGTCGTTCGATCGAGATCGGCACCGGATCGTCCGTCGCGATCGAGCTGACGAACCTCGTCACACCGTCGGAGGCCACCCCGGTGCCGTCGGTCGTGAAGCACACGGAGGGTGTGCCCGCAGATCCGCGGTTCCAGTACGCGATCAGTTACAACGTGGATTCCACGACGCCAGGCGCAGACGAGCGCCGCACACGCGAGCTGCCGACGGGCCAGCCGATCTCGTTGTCCGACATCGAGGCGGGCAGCCCGGTGCTCGAACTCGCCGAACTCGTTCCGCTGTTCGACGGCGTCCCCGTCGACGTCACGGAGTGGGAGCCGCCGCTCATCCGCGTCACCTCGGGCGGCGTCACCACCGATTACGAGCCCTCCGGATTCGAGGGGGCGGTGCCGCTGGCAGACGCCATCGTCGACATCCCCGTGACCGACAGCGCCGACCTCGAGATCGAGTTGGTGAACGTGCGCGACACCGGGTCGTTCAGCATCTCGAAGGAGCTCTCAGGCATCGATCCGGGAGCGCTTCCGCCAGGGGCGCTGTTCACCGTCGGCTGGACCGCGACAGATCCCCTCGGCGACGTCACCGGCGGCACGCTCGCCCTGCCCGCAGACGGCAGTCCCGTCTCTCCGCTCGACAGCGACGGCGCACCTCTGCAGTTCGCCGACGACACCGCGGTGACGTTCACCGAGCAGACGCCGCCGGCGGTCGACGGCGTCACGTGGCAGTCGCCGACCTTCTCGCCCTCCTCGCTGGTGATCGGCGAGGGCGACGAGCGCATAGTCACGGCCACGGTCACCAACACGGCCGATCTCGAGGTCGGCACCTTCGAGGTGGCGAAGGAGCTCTCCGGCATCTCGGCTGACCTGATCGCGACGGACGGCTTCACCGTCGCCTATCTGGCGCACGAGCCGGGCGGAGAGTGGGAGGTCGGATCCTTCGTCATCCCGGTGGACGGCAGCCCGGCCTCTCCGGTCGACGAGGCCGGACAGCCGCTGACGTTCCCGCTGGGGACCCACGTGCTCCTGGCAGAGGTGACGCCCGAAGACGACGCCCTGCCCGCGAACTTCGACTGGGCGGTGCCCGTGTGGACGCCCTCTCGCGGGATCTCGATCGACTCCGCCGACGAGGTCCCGCGCATCACCGTCACCAACACCGCGGTCGAGTACGCGTCGGTGTCGTTGACTAAGATGCTCGACAACCCAGAGGGCGTCGATGCCGCCGGGCTCACGTACGACGTCGAATGGTGGCTCGACGGAGAGCAGCAGCCGACGCTGACGCTCGAGGCCGGTGAGACGGCGACCGGCGACCGGTTCCCGGTCGGGTCGATTCTCGAGGCGGCCGAGCCTGCGCTCGTCGACCCGCCGGGCGGCACGTGGGATGCGCCGACCTGGACTGTCGACGGCGAAGAGCTCCCGGTGCAGAGCAACGGACGGGTCGTCGCTCCGGTGTCGTCCCGCGGGGACGGCGTGATCGCCTTCACCGTCGAGAACAGTCTGCGTGCAGACAGTTCCACGCCGCCGGTCGATCCCACACCGTCGGTCGAGCCGACTCCGCCGAGCGAGCCGAGCGGAGCTCTTCCGGCCACGGGTGGATCCGTGCCCGTGGTGCCGATCGTGGTCGCGGCACTGCTGCTCCTGCTCGGCAGCGCCATCGTGCTGATCGCTCGCCGTCGCCGCTCGGACTAGACCGGGTTGCTGAGGCGTGTCGGCTACCGAAAGCCCGCTTCGGGCTCTGGCGACGGGATCCTCGGGACGGACGCCGCCCAGGCGTTCATCGAATCGAGAACCGGTCGTAGTCCCTGTCCGGTCGGCGTGAGCTCGTACACGACCCGGGGAGGGATCTCGGCGTAGACCGTCCGGGTCACGAGCCCGGAGGACTCGAACTTACGGAGGCGGTTGGTCAGCGTGTGGGCGCTGATGCCGGGCAGCGCTTCCTTCAGCTCCGTGAAGCGCGCCGGCCCCACGAGCAGCTCGCGCACGATCAGCGTCGCCCATGGGCCGTCGAGCAGCGTCAGGAACCTCGCGATGCCGCACTCGGGCCATACATCCCCATCAAAAGCCATGAAAGAAGACCCTACGCCATTAGTGCAGTTGACGTAACCGATGCACCATATGCACTAATTAACCCATGACCTATCTCATCCATGGCGCCACGGGCGCCCAGGGTTCCCCTGTCCTCGCCTCTCTTCTCGCCTCCGGCGCTTCTGTGACCGCGGGAGTCCGTGATCCTTCCCGCTATGAGGGAGGCGGTACCGCGGTGGCTTTGGACCTCATGTCCGTCGCTTCCCTGGCGGCGGCCTACGAGGGCGTGGACGGTGTCTTCGCGCACCTCCCGATCGGTTCACCGGAACAGCAGCTCGTCCAGGCCAGGAACATCGTCTCCGCCGTCGAGCAGGCGCGTCCCGCTCGAGTGGTCGTCTCGACCAGCGGGTACCCGACCGAGGGAGACGGCGCTGCCGCGAGCCCTGTGGGCGCGCTCATCGCGGGCCTGCAGGCCTCTGGCGTCTCCGTCGCGATCGCCGCTCCGCGTCTCTACCTCGAGAACCTGTTCCTTCCCCCTGTCGCCGCCGGCATCGAGCAGGAGGGCGTTCTCCGCTACCCCATCCGAGACGACTACGCCGTCTCGTGGAGTTCGCACCTCGATGTCGCTGACGTCGTCGTACGGCTGCTGCAGGACGCGTCATCCAGCGGCGTCGTCGGGGTCGGTGCGCTGCCCGGCCTCGTGGGTGCAGACCTCGCCGCCGGCTTCACTGCGGCGTCTGGGTGGAGCGTCCGGTTCGAGGCGCAGGGCGTTGACGACTTCGCCCGCGTCATCGAGCCCCTCTTCGGTCAGGCGGGCGCCGAGCCCGTGGCGGCGGCGTATCGGTGGCGCGCTACGCTGCCGTCGGAGCTGATCGATCCGGCCACCAGTGCCCAGAAGCGGCTCGGGCTGAGGCCTCGCACGGTGGAGCAGTGGCTCAGCGACATCCGCTCCTGATCGACGCGTCGCTTCGACGCTGACGGCTGCTCCCCGCCTGGTTCCGTATTCAGTCGGGGAGCGGTCTCGGTCCGGTCGCACTCACGGTGCGACAGATCTACTTGGTGCTGGCTGCACTGATGAAGTGCGCCGTGAAGGACGGACGCATCGACCTCGACCCCACCGAGTGGGCACACGTGAAAGCTGTGCAGCGGGTGCCGGAACATGCGCCAGTCGCAATGACCCTCGACGCGTATGCAGACCTCTTCGACGATGATCTTGACCACGTGGCAGTTCGGCCCGATGATGCCGCTCAGGAGGGCGGGCAGATCGCACCCCGGAAAAAGCGGATACCCCCGCCATGTAGAAGCTAGGCGAGGGTTCCTAAGGTGACTGTAATGATCACCCTGTGGCTCCGACGGGCGTCGATCCCGTGACCTCACGATTTTCAGTTGGATGCGGTGGGTCAGCGGGTGCTCGTTGGTCGCCGTTTGCCGCGTGATTGCGCGGAAGTCGTCATGGTTGATCGCGGCTGGTTGACGGTAGTTTTAGCGGAGCTACCGGCACAAGACCGGCACGGATTCAAGCTCGCGTGGACGCAAAAGATTGGAACTGCTCGATGCTCAACATGTAGAAGGGGCGCCGCAGCGTTGCCGTAGCCTCGGCCATCAGCACTGGGTGGGTAGTACCATTTCGACTCCAATCCTTCTTAGAGTCGTTGGTCACGAAGACTACGGCTTCGGTGGTGCTCGTGAGAGTGCGTAGGGCACCAAGGAGGAAGTCTGCCCAGACGAAGAAGTCCCCGTTGTTTCCGGCAGGATCGCGGAACCCCGGGGGTGTCTTGGTGTTGTGGCGCGAAACGGCAACGGGGTGGAACGCGGCGCGAGGGACCTGGGCCACGGACGCACGGGCCAGAAAGACCTTCATCGTCCTCTCGAAGATCGACCGAACCTGAGGGTCGATCCAATCCCCGTGAGACGAGACGAGTTCAGTAACCGCGATCTCAACCGCTTCTCCCGATTCGCCGAGTGACTGACCAATGCCTGAAACTTGATCTTTTAGTGTGTCTAGGGCTTTCGAAGTTCGCTTCGCTTGAGGGTCCAGTGCTTCGAGCGAGTTATTCCAAATCTCCTGCAGCACTTGTCCCGGCATGACAAGGGGCCCCGAGTGGCGGGCGTCGAGATAGTCGACTGCGTTAGTTCCTCGACTCCCGCCCAGGCCAAGACGAAACGCCGCGTTAGTGTCGAAGCCAAGGGTAAAGTCGTCCGTCGCGGGGGAGAACGCCGGGAGTCTCCCTCGTGGATCGAGCGCGTTGAAAAGCGCTTCACGAGAATCAAGCGTTGTATTCCGATCTAGAAGGTCCAGAAGCAGCGCCACGTCCCGATCCTGAGCGTTGCGGTCCTTCGCGGTTCGGCCCGTTTCTAGGCGTCGTACCAAAGCGCCCGCGCGTCGGAGGCGAGGATGCGGCCAGACTCGATGATCTGCTCGATGCCCCATTCGGATTCGCTCTCAATCTCTTCGGTTCTTTCGCCATCTACGGCTGTATGGAGTAGCTCTCGTTTGAACCCGAGCCACGTCGAACTTCCCATGGGGCGTCTCGTCTCGGTCGAGATGAACGTGTTCCCGATGGTGGTCGCCCAATATGAGGCCCGATCTTCCTCGTCTTGCGGCCAATCTGAGTTTCTTGGGCGGATGAAGTAGACGTTGCCCTCGAGTTCAGGCGTGATCGTCCCCTGTAGGACGGAGGATCTGATTGCTCCAAGAACTCCCCGGTTGAGTGACCTTTCCGCGACCCTGGCCTCAAATTCAGCAGCATCGGGGCGCAAATCTTCGAGGCTATCGAGGGCAGCTTGCCACTGGCTCTCTGCAGCGATTCGCTGGGCCGTGATTCCGAACCGACGCTCGACGTTACCGGTGCCCAGTGTTCCGGTTACGATCCTTTGCATGACGAGTTGGAGAAGCCGCTTCATTCCGATGGTGGCGTCAGACGTATCTGCCATGGCGAGGAGTATCGGGCGCACTGAGATGATGTTCAGGGCATTGAGCATCGAAAAGACTGCAAGTTGGTCGTCGCTTGCCGGCCCTACCGCAGTTGGATCAGCGATCTGTCTGTAGAGGGGAAGGTGATGCTCCAGATGCCGCATCAGCTCGGCGGGAGGCATGCTTTTTTCTAGCCGACGCTTGCCAGTGAGGATGTCGTACAGATCCCTGGGAGCGATATGCCCGCGTTCGACAGTCACCGCATGACGAATGAACTGCACGAGCGTAGCTTGCCCCTCCTCGCGAAATTCGGATGCGATCGACTGCCAAGCCTCGTAGCGGTCCTGACGCTGAGTGGGTGGAGTTTGGCTCAGTACGTAGCTCTTTAGGAGATCCGCTGTCGTGAGCTCACGGCCGCGGGTATTGATTACCTCGAATACGCGGTATGCCGAGGCCGGGGACGGATGAACAAAGACGGCGAAGTAGAGCTTCTCAGTGAGGAACTCGGCCCAGGCGCCGAGGCGTCGAAACGGATCCTCCTGTAGGTCGTCCCGAAGCTTATCTGTGAGGCGGCTGTACGCGTCGAAAAGATAGCTTGGCAAGGTATTGTCCGCCGAGCTCTCGGATGCGCGATCTGCCGGGCTGGCCAAGATGTCTTGAAGGGCTGCGTCGTCGCCATCAGACGAGAGCGTTACGCGAGCGTTCTCCTCGTCTGTCTCAAAGTTGATCGAGCGGAGAAAGGTCGACTGAAGACGGTCGGCGAGTGCTCGCCGCTCATACTTGAGAGCTTCGTGGTAGAGCGCGGCTGTGAGCAACGTGAGAGTGAGGATGCGCTGCTGACCATCCACCACGTCTAGAACAGGCTTCTCGCCGGTCACGATTATGAGTCCTAGGAAATAGCTATCCTCGCTGACGCCGCCGGCGAGATCACGAAAGAACTCATCGATCTCGTCAGATTCCCACGCGTACTCCCGCTGGAACTCGGGGACGTTGAAGCGGCCACCTGCGAAGAGTGCCCCGGCTGTGGTGGAGGATGCGGTAAGCGGGGTGTCCATGATCGCGAGTGTACCGACAAAGAAAAGGGCCGCAAGCGGCCGGAGGCCGGCCTTGAATGAGTAAAGAAAGTTCTCACACCTTAGGTCCGGCTCGAACACTGCAGCCCATGCACCTGGTGTCGTGCGCTGACTTGGCGCAGCACTGATGCGCGCTCGGCGACCGGATGCTAGATCGAGCCCGGCTGGAGCTCGCTCGTCTGGAGCGCGCCGACTACCGAGAGAATCCCGAGCCGGTGTGCGGCAGATTTTCGCCCTCTAAACAGGATCGTTCTTATGCTTCTCGGTTGACACTTGGGGGGTGCGTGTTCGCCTCCATTGGCGCTGAGCGCCGAAAACCGCGGCAGGTCTGTCGGTGTGCCTTCGCAGTCTTGAGCTGTACCCGCAACTGCGGGAACACAACTCAAACAGGAGGACTCCATGGCAATCCAGACATCCATCCCGGTCAACTTCGAGGCGTACTTCCCACGCGGGGCTTTCATGGTCGGCGAGGTCGAGCCCGTCGTGAAGTGGTCGGACGACGGACAGCGTCAGGGGCAGGATCTCGACAAGAACACCGGCCACCCCCTGTGGCAAGTCACGTAATCGACGCCGATCCCGACGCTCGCAAGGGACAGAACGAGGTCACCGTCAAGCTCGCGGGCCATCGCGGAGCCCACTGCGCAGCCTGAGGCCAACGGCCTCCCGTTCCGCCCGGTTTTCTTCGAGGGCTGTCTGTCACTCCCTACGTCGAGGAAACCGGTGGCCGCCCTCGCGTGGCGTACTCACTCCGCGCGGCAGAGATGAAGCCCGCTCCGAAGTCCCGCGGCGGTGAGTGATGGCCTATCCGCGCTCCGTGCTCCGTGCTTCGCCAGTACTGGGCGGGAGAGGCGCCCCGGCTGTGGCGCATTGGTCGGTGGATGCTCGGAATCGCATTGATTCTGGCGCCGTTCGCCTTCTTCCTCCAAACCCCGCGAAACGTGATCGTGCTCCTGATGGTCGCCATGATCGTCGTCGCTGTCGGACGGCGGTTGCTGGCTGGTCGCGACATGCATGCAGTCCTGTTGCGTCGGTGGCAGAGAGAGATGTCCTTGCATGTGCAGGCAGCATGGCCGGCTCTCGCGCACACGCTGTGCTTGCAGATTCGAACCCTCGACGGACGGACGATCTTCGCGGGTCTTGGGACTCCTCGTTGGGAAGGAATGACGCTGGTTGCCTCTGTCTCTCTTCCGCAGGGGCTCGTGCGTGCAGAACACGTGTCCGCCAGCGACCGGATTGCGCAGGCATTCTCCGCGCTCCGAGCCTCCGTGCACGGACAGCAGATCAGTGCTCTCCAATTGCACCTCGAGTTCGTCGACGCCCCCGGGCGCGCAGCACAGCGCCTCTGGTGACGGCTGGGGCGGTGGGTCAGTCGCGAGGAGATCGCCGATGATGGCATCAGTACTGCCCTTTGCTCGGCCAACGGAACCCGCGCGACAGTACGCGACTACGGTGCCACCGGTCTCGCGTCGATCTTGAGTACCGGGATCCCGAGCGGGTGTTGTGGGCACGACTCGCTACGCGAAGGCGGTCGACGACGGAGGCCGGTTGAAACGGGCAGTAAGACAGAACCCAGCATTCGCATCAGCAACGAGGTGCTCGGGCAGTTGCTCGATGACTCGGAACTCGACTCCGTGGAGGATGCTGCCAGAGCTGCGTTCGCGCCGCGGGGAATGATCAAGCGAGGCCGCGCAGCACCGACAAGGTCGGTGTGAGCTCCCGATGAGCCCGTTTCGTCTCCCTTCGCTCGCTCAACGACCGAGGGGGTTTTGTCGTGCTCTGCTCGCTCAGTGGTCGGGTGGCCAACACAGCCTCACACCCGGAAAAAGCGGAAACCCCCGCCATGTAGAAGCTAGGCGAGGGTTCCTAAGGTGACTGTAATGATCACCCTGTGGCTCCGACGGGCGTCGATCCCGTGACCTCACGATTTTCAGTCGTGCGCTCTACCAACTGAGCTACAGAGCCATGCGACCGGCTAGACCTGTCGCATCTAGACGAAAGGCCCTTCTCGAAGAAAAGGGCCCGTCGCTTAGAGCGACCCTGACGGGACTTGAACCCGCGACCTCCGCCGTGACAGGGCGGCACGCTAACCAACTGCGCTACAGGGCCATACTTGTTTTCAATTGTACCGGAAGGAGTGACCCCAACGGGATTCGAACCCGTGCTACCGCCGTGAAAGGGCGGCGTCCTAGGCCGCTAAACGATGGGGCCGAAGTCTGTCCCGGAGGACTTCCTTGCCGACGCTCAAGCATAAGGGAAGATCTGAGCAAAACGCGAATCGAGGGCGAGTCGGCTTCCGCCCGGGCGTGTTCGGGAGGACGATGGAGTCCTACGCCCGTGTCGATCGACCCCGCCCGCACTCTGTTGCGGATGTGAAAGTTGTTGTTACTGTGGCATTTGTGAATCCGGCGGAAGGGGCCGTGTGAACGACATGCATTCACCTGTGGATGCTGCTGCCGCAGCGGCATCCGAGGATTGCGGGTGCGCGCCCACGCCCGCCGAGAGCCGCGCCTTCTGGCAGAAGGGCTCGCTGAGCCGTCGCGGTGCCCTCGGGCTCGGCGTCGGAGCACTGGGAGTCGTCGCGCTCAGCGCCTTCGGCGTGACCAACGGCGTCACCGCCGCGTACGCCGCGTCGTACCCGAGCTGGGACGACGTGCAGAACGCCATGCGCAACGAGTCGTCCAAGGCCTCGGAGATCACGCGGATCGAAGGCCTCATCGCCTCTCTGCAGCAGAAGGTCGCCGAGACGCAGGCCGCGGCGGTCGCCGCCGGTGACGAGTTCTACGCCGCTCAGCAGGCCTACTTCGAAGCCATCGCGATCGCCGACGAGCTGCAGGCTCAGGCAGACGCCCAGGCCGTGATCGCCGACGACGCGACGCGCAAGGCCGCGCAGCTCGCGGCTCAGCTCTACCGCAACGGCGGAGACGACACCGCTCTCGAGCTCTTCTTCGCAGGTTCTGCCGACAACGCCGACGAGCTGCTCTCGCGCCTCGGCACGATGGACAAGGTCTACCAGTACAACCAGACGGTGCGTGACAAGGCCACCGCGGCGCGCGACGCCTCGCAGTCGCTCACCGATCAGGCTGTGGTCGCCCGTTCCGAGCGCGATCGCCTGCAGCAGGTGGCCGAGCAGAAGATGGTCGAGGCGCAGGCCGCCGCCGATGCCGCGCAGGCGGCACTCGACGAGCAGTCCGCGAACCTCGCCACGATGCAGGCTCAGCTCGCCGCCCTCAAGGACCAGACCGCGACCACGGTCGCCGGCTACCAGGAGGGCGTGCGCGTCGCCGAAGAGGAGCGCAAGCGCCGCGAAGCCGAGGCCGCTGCAGCTGCTGCCGCGGCGGCTGCCGCAGCAGCAGCCGCTGGAGGCGGCGGCGGTGGTGGCGGCGGAGGCGGCGGCGGAGGCACCGGAGGCCAGCCCGGCACCGGAGGATGGGTTCGTCCGCAGGGTGGCTACCGCAGTGCCGGCTATGGCTCGCGCCCGCGTCCGTGCCCGGCGTGCTCCGCGTTCCACTACGGCGTCGATCTCGCCAACGGCTGCGGCGCAGCGATCTTCGCGGCCCAGTCGGGCACCGTCGACTACGCGGGCCCCAACGGCAACTACGGAAACTACATCCGCATCCAGCACGGCGGCGGCGTCGCCACCGGCTACGCGCACATCAAGCCCGGCGGTTTCAATGTGCGCAGCGGCCAGTGGGTCGGCGCGGGGCAGGTCATCGCGTATGCCGGCAACACCGGAGCATCCGTCGGCTGCCACCTGCACTTCGAGGTCTACATCGACGGCCGATACACCAACCCCATCGACTTCCTCGCGGGTCGGGGCATCTCGGTCTGAGAACCCCACCCCGTATGCACGAGACCCCCGGGCCGCTGAGCGGAACCGGGGGTCTCGTGCGTCGGGCTCACAGGCCCGGCGGATGCGGTGTCAGTGGCCCTGCTCGCCGAAACGGACGATCGCCTCGTCGAGGATGCGCTGCGCCTCGGCGGCATCGCCCCACGCGTCGACCTTGACCCACTTGTTGGGCTCGAGGTCCTTGTAGTGCTCGAAGAAGTGCTCGATCTCTTTCTTCGTGTACTCGGCGACGTCGCCGATGTCCTGGATGTGGGCCCAGCGAGGGTCCTTCGAGAGCACGGCCACGAGCTTGTCGTCGCCACCGGCCTCATCGCTCATCTTGAGCACTGCGACCGGGCGCACCTCGACGACGACGCCGGGGTAGATGGCGTGGTCGAGCAGCACGAGCACGTCGAGCGGGTCGCCGTCCTCTCCGAGGGTGTTGTCGAAGTAGCCGTAGTCGGCGGGGTACCCGAAGGTCGTGTAGAGCACGCGGTCGAGGTGCACTCGTCCGGTCTCGTGGTCGACCTCGTACTTCACGCGGCTGCCGCGCGGGATCTCGATGACGGCGTCGTGTGCGCCCATGCGTGTGCTCCTTGGAAATGACGGTTGGATGCCGCGCACTAGCCTACCCGCGGCCGACCGGGGGACTCGGACTCCGTCTCGACGCGCGGCCCAGCAGCTTCGAGGCGACTCCGCTCAGCAGCAGCACCAGGAGCCCTGCGTACCCGACCGACGGTACGAACACCGCGAGCGCGAGAGCGATCAGGAACAGGATGATCGCGGCGAGATCTCCGAGCGCGCCCGCCCGCAGAACGCCGAGGGGAGTGGAGGTGAAGTCGGGATGCCGCTGCAGGTACAGCCAGCCGGCGAGAGTCGTGACCTGCGTGAGGATCAGCGTTCCGATGTAGACGACCGGCTGCAGCGAGTCGGTCTCCATCTGCCCGATCATCGCGGTGGGCACCGGAAGCCAGACGATCGTGGCCATCCAGGCGACGTTGATCCAGAGCAGCGGGCCGGTGACCCATTGCACGTCGTGATACTGGCGATGGTGGCCCATCCAGAACGTCGCGATGAGCACGAAGCTCAACCCGAAGCTGAGCAGTTGTCCCGAGTGCTCGATGAAGAACTCGGCAGTGCTGAGCCCGCCCGTCGCGGCCTCGGACACCGACTCGGTGAGGGGCAGGATCAGCAGCGTCATCGCGATGGCCACGACGGCATCGACGAAGGTCATGAATCGTTCGGTCCTGAATCGCGCAGTGTGATCGGTCACGGCGTCAGGTTAAGGCGAGGCGCACGTCGAGCGCGAGTGCGGGGCGGCGATCCACCCGGGTGATCTACCGTGAGGGCTGCGCCGGTGCAGCGCCGAGCAGGGCATCGCTGACGGCGGCCGTGCGGTCGCGGATCGCCGCGGCGACGGCGGCGACGGCGGGCTGGCGCAGCGAGTCCGGCCGCAGCACCATCCAGTACGGCAGGCGCTCGGCGAACTCGTCGGGCAGGATCCTCACGAGATCGGGGTGACGGTCGGCGAGGAAGCAGGGCAGGAAGCCGATCCCTGCACCGGCGCGGGTGGCCTCGACATGCACGAAGACGTTGGTCGAGCTGAGCGAGTCCAGCATTCCCGGCACCAATCGTCGTGGTGCGTCCAGATCGTCGACCTGGAGCATCGAATCGACGAAGTAGACCAGCGGATGCGCGATCAGCTCATGGATGCCGGCGGGGGCTCCGTATTCCTGCAGATACTCGCGTGAGGCGTACATGCCCAGCGTGTAGTAGCCGAGTCGGATGGCTTCTGCGCGATGCACCTGGGGCTCTCCGACCACCACCTCGAGATCGAGCCCGGACCGGTGCTGCAAGGCACGGCGGGTGACGGCGACGATCTCGACGCTGAGCCGCGGATGCCTCCGTCGAAGTTGTGCGACCGCGGGAGCAATCACGAACGCGCTGAACCCGTCGGTGGCGGATATCCGCACGACCCCGGCGATCTGATCCACCTCGGCATCCCCGTCATGGATGCTCGCCATCGCCGTCTCGACGTCTTCGGCGGCTCGCGCCGCGCGCCGGCCGAGGTCCGTCAGCTCCCATCCGCCGGCGCTCCGTGCGAGCACCCGGCCGCCGAGATCCTTCTCGAGTGCGGCGATGCGCCGCGAGACGGTCGTGTGATTCAGGCCCAGCGTCTCGCCTGCCGTCGTGAAGCGACCTGCTCGCGCCACGGCGAGGAGGATCAGAAGGTCGTCGGGGTTCGGGGCGACGCTGCCGGGAGAAAGGCCCATATCTGCAATTCTGCACTTGATCTCTGCTGGACTGGTCATTGGCGCACAGTGGTGGGCGTGCGCATACTGGCGGAGGCCGCCCTGCTGAGGGGATTCGGCCCGCCGGGCAGTCGTCGACGATGACGCTGCAGAACACGAAGGAGTGCATTCATGGGCGCCAGGCAGACCGTCGTCCCCCAGACCGAGCCCCCGGTATCCGGGTTGAAGAAGATCGTGGCCGCCTCGATGGTGGGCACAGTGGTCGAGTGGTACGAGTTCTTCCTCTACGCCACCGCCGCGTCGCTCGTGTTCGGCACCTTCTTCTTCCCGAACGCCGGCACCGAGCTCGACGGCATCATCGCCGCCTTCCTCACCTACGCCGTGGGCTTCATCGCTCGTCCGCTCGGAGGCATCGTCTTCGGCCAGATCGGCGACAGACTGGGCCGCAAGCACACCCTGCAGATCACGATCATCCTGGTCGGGGTGGCCACCTTCCTCATGGGCTGCCTGCCCGGCTTCGACTCCATCGGCTACTGGGCGCCCGCTCTGCTGGTCGTCCTGCGGTTCATCCAGGGCTTCGCGGTGGGCGGCGAATGGGGTGGCGCGGTGCTGCTGGTGGCCGAGCAGAGCCCCGACAGGTCGCGCGCGTTCTGGTCGAGCTGGCCCCAGGCCGCCGTCCCGGTCGGAAACCTGCTGGCCACACTGGTGCTGCTGGGCATGTCGTGGGCGCTCCCGTCCGACCAGTTCCTCAGCTGGGGCTGGCGCGTGGCCTTCTGGGTGTCGGCGATCGTCGTCGTCATCGGCTACTACATCCGCACCCATGTCAGCGAAGCGCCGATCTTCCTCGAAGCACGCGCGCAGGTCGAGGCCGACAAGGCCGCCAGCTACGGAGTCCTCGAGGTCGTGCGCAGATACCCCCGCGGCATCTTCGGAGCCATGGGCCTCCGCTTCGCGGAGAACATCCTGTACTACATCATCGTGTCCTTCACGATCGTGTATCTGAAGACCGTGCACGAATACGACACGAGCCAGCTGCTCCTCGCGCTGCTGGTCGCACACGCGATCCACTTCCTGGTGATCCCGCAGGTCGGGCGTCTCTCGGATGTCTGGGGCCGCAAGCCCGTCTACCTGGCCGGTGCGCTGCTCGGAGCCAGCTGGGCCTTCTTCGCCTTCCCGATGTTCGACACTCAGAATCCGTTCGTCATCATCGCCGCCGTCACGATCGGGCTCTGCTTCCATGCCCTCATGTATGCAGGGCAGCCGGCCATCATGTCCGAGATGTTCCCGACCCGCATGCGGTACTCCGGAGTCTCCCTGGGCTACCAGGTCACCTCGATCGTCGCGGGTTCGCTCGCGCCGATCATCGCCACGGCGCTGCTGCAGGACTTCGATTCCTGGCTGCCGGTGGCCGTCTACGTGGCTGCAGCGTGCGCCGTCACCGCGATCGCGGTGGTCACTCTGAAAGAGACCAGAGGCGTCTCGCTGCACGACATCGATGACGCGGATGCCCGCAAGCACGGTCTGAACACGCCTCGAGTGAGCGCCTCGTGACCGGTCCCCACGCCGAGGCGGCGAGCGTGCCCGGGCAACCGCTGAGCGGCCGACGGGCTCTGGTCACAGGAGGAGCCGGCGGCATCGGCCTGGCGGTCGTGCGAGCGTTGGCTGCGCGTGGTGCTCAGGTCGTCGTGGCCGACAAAGACCGCGCGCGGTGCGATGCCGTCGCGGCCGAGGTCGGCGGTTCCAGTTGGCCGGTCGATCTTCTGGATCCTGCCGCGGTCGCCGAGAACGAGTTGGCTCGGGTCCTCGCCGACGTGGACATCCTCGTGAACAACGCCGGAATCCAGCACATCAGCCCCATCGAGGACTTCGATCCGCAGGACTTCCGGCGGATCATGACTCTCATGCTGGAGGTTCCGTTCCTCCTGATCCGCGCGGCGCTGCCCGGGATGTACGCGCGGGGCTTCGGTCGGATCATCAACGTGTCGTCGGTGCACGGGCTGCGCGCCTCTGCGTACAAGTCGGCCTACGTCACGGCCAAGCACGGGCTCGAGGGGCTCTCGAAGGTGGCAGCCCTAGAAGGCGGGGAGCACGGCGTCACCAGCAACTGCGTCAATCCCGGCTACGTGCGCACCGCGCTGGTCGAGAAGCAGCTCGCCGACCAGGCTCGGGTGCACGGCATCCCCGAAGCCGAGGTGCTGGCGGGGATCATGCTCACCGAGAGTGCGATCAAGCGCCTGGTCGAGCCCGACGAGGTCGCATCCCTGATCGCCTGGCTGGCGGGCGACGACGCATCGATGGTCACCGGAGCCAGCTACGCCATGGACGGCGGGTGGTCGGCTCGGTGACCTCTCGGGGATCCGGCCGCCGCGCTACCGTGGAGCTGTGCCCTCGCTCTCACCCGTCATCGCAGAGATCCGCCTCGCTGTGCGCACCGCGCTCGTCGACTTGCCGGAGGGATCGACCGTCGTGGTCGCACTCTCGGGAGGAGCGGACTCACTCGCGCTCGCCGCGGCGACGGCTTTCGAGGGAGCCAAGCTCGGGCTGCGGACGGCGAGCCTGACGGTCGACCACGGGCTGCAGGGCGACTCGGATGCCGTCGCGGCGCGCGCTGCGCGCACCGCCGCGGCTCTTGGACTTGATGCCCTCATCGTGCGCGTCGAGGTCGGCGACGAAGGCGGTCCGGAGGCCGCGGCGCGCGAGGCCCGGTATCGAGTGCTGAAGGATGCGGCGGCGGATGTCGGAGCGTCGGCCGTGCTCCTCGGGCACACACTCGACGATCAGGCCGAGACGGTGCTGCTCGGCCTCGCACGCGGATCCGGTGCCGTGAGTCTGCAGGGGATGGCGCCCGTGCGCGCAGACGGCGAGGGGCTGCGCTGGGTGCGTCCGCTGCTCGGTGTGCGTCGGGAGACGACGCGCGCGTTCTGCGCGGCATCCGGTCTCGACGTGTGGGACGACCCCCACAACTCCGAGCAGCGCTTCGCCCGGGTGCGCGTGCGCGAGCGGGTGCTGCCTGTGCTCGAAGCCGAGATAGGCCCCGGTATCGCCGAAGCCCTCGCCCGCACGGCCGAGCAGCTCCGCGAAGACGCTGAGGCGTTCGACGAGATGATCCACGAGACCATCGAAGACATCGTCGAGCACGCCGAGGCGGGGATCTCGGTCAGCGTCGCCGCCCTCGCCGCGAACCCCGCGGCGCTGCGTAACCGGATCATCCGGCTCGTGGTCGACAGCGAGTTCGGGGTCAGCCTCACCCGGCTGCAGACGCTCGAGGTCGCGCGCCTGGCGACCGACTGGTCGGGTCAGGGCCCGATCGACCTGCCCGCGTGCTCGGCCGCTCGAGTCGGCGGACGCATCGTGTTCACCGCGCGCTGAGCCCGGAACCCCCACCGCTGTTCGAGACGAAGCGTGGCGAGCCCGGCTCGGGACGTTTCGTCTCCGTCGCTCAACGACCGGGTGGGTGGTGCTTCCGCGGTCGTTGAGCGAGCCCGGCGGAGCCGAGCGAGACGAAACGTGGCAACTCCGCTCGGGACGTTTCGTCTCCGTCGACTTCGTCGTCGTCGCT
Source organism: Microbacterium hydrocarbonoxydans (assembly GCF_904831005.1). Lineage (NCBI taxonomy): Bacteria > Bacillati > Actinomycetota > Actinomycetes > Micrococcales > Microbacteriaceae > Microbacterium > Microbacterium hydrocarbonoxydans. The sequence continues at coordinate 453,665 of NZ_LR882982.1, forward strand.
CAACGACCGGGTGGGTGCTGGCGCCGCGGTCGTTGAGCGAGCCCGGCGGAGCCGAGCGAGACGAAACGTGGCAGGTCGGCTCGCGGCGTTTAGCCGCCGTCGCTCAACGACCGGGTGGGTGCTGGCGCCACGGTCGTTGAGCGAGCGCGGCGGAGCCGATCACCTCTTGCCGCCGAGGAGCCCTCCCAGCAGGTCTCCGATGCCGCCACCGCCCGACGACTTGTCGCCGCCGAGGAGGCCGCCGAGCAGATCGCCGATGCCACCACCGCCCGTCGAGTCGCCGCCGCCGAGCAGGCCGCCGATCACGTCGCCGATCCCGCCACCGCCCGACGGTGCCTCTGCCGTGTCGGCCTTGGTGCTCTTGTCCTTGTTCGCGTTGGCGATGAGCCCCATCACGATCGGGGCGAGGATCGGCAGCAGCTTGCCGAAGTCGATGCCGGCCGTCTTCGGCGACTCGGTGAGCTTCTCGGTGACCTTCTTCTCGTCGGCACCGAGGATGTGCGAGACGATCTTGCCGCCGTCGGCCTGATCGATGTCGTCGACCTTCGAGGCGCCTGTCGTGCCTTCGTGACGCTTCAGCGCGTTCTCGATCGCAGACGAGCCCTCCGAGGTGGAGGCGTTCTTGGCGAGGCCGCCGAGCAGCACCGCGCCACCCTGCTCGACTCCGGCCCTCGCGACTTCGGGGGAGACTCCGAGCTTCGCGGCGATGTCGTCGATCGGCACCTGCTTCAGAATGTCGTCAAGAGCCATGGAGATTCCTTCCGTCGTGGGCATCCGCCCGTCTCACGGCTCAGGGTAATGCGGATGCGGGCGGCGCACCCGGAATTCTGGTTGAGGATCTGCGGATCCTGTGCGGGAGCATCGGTGCGCGTCACCTAAGATCGATCCATGCGCGCCGCGGAAATCCAGGACGACCTTGCCCAGATCCTCGTCACCGAGGAGGAGATCATCGCGAAGCTCGACGAGCTCGCGGCTCAGGTCGCCATCGACTACGAGGGCAAGGAGCTCATCCTCGTCGGTGTGCTGAAGGGCGCGGTCATGGTCATGGCCGACTTCGCACGCGCGCTGCCTTTCCACGCCCCGATGGACTGGATGGCGGTGTCGAGCTACGGCGCCAGCACCAAGTCGAGCGGTGTGGTGCAGATCCGCAAAGACCTCGACACCGATCTGAACGGCAAGCACGTGCTGATCGTCGAGGACATCATCGACTCGGGGCTCACCCTCAGCTGGCTGCTCGAGAACTTCGAGTCGCGCGGCGCCGAATCGATCGAGGTCCTCGCGCTGCTGCGCAAGCCCGAAGCAGCCAAGGTCGTCATCGACTGCAAGTACGTCGGCTTCGACATCCCCACCGACTTCGTCGTCGGGTACGGGCTCGACTACGACGAGCGCTACCGCAACCTGCGCGACGTGGCGGTGCTCGCGCCGCACGTCTACAGCTGACCGCGTCTCGTCTCGGCGCAGGCTCCTCGATCAACGACCGGGGACTGGATCCTTGAGTCTGCAGAACGGTACGCCGTGGGTGAACGCACAGCAGGCACCTAGCGCCTGCGCGATACGCTGATCCGACCATGGATGTCAAGAAGCTCACGCGGAACCCGCTGATCTACGTCGCTCTGATCGGGCTGCTGCTGTTCGGCGGCTTCCTGCTGATCTCGAACCTCGGCGCGCCGAAGCAGATCACGACGCAGGAGGGCCTCGAGCTGCTCTCCGGCAAGACGGTGACCGAGGTCGTCACGACCGACGGCGACCAGCGCGTCGACATGACGCTGTCGAAGGCGTTCGAGGGCTCCGAGAACGTGCAGTTCTACTACGTCGAGGCCCGCGCAGACGAGGTCGTCTCGGCGATCAACGCCGCAGAGCCCAAGGACGGCTTCAATGATGCCGTGCCGCGGGCGACCTGGTTCGACGGCATCCTCTCCCTTCTTCTCCCGCTCGTGCTGCTCGGTCTGCTCTTCTGGTGGCTGCTCTCGTCGATGCAGGGCGGCGGCGGCAAGGTCATGCAGTTCGGCAAGTCCAAGGCCAAGCTCGTCAACAAGGAGACGCCGACCGTCACGTTCGCCGACGTCGCGGGTGCCGACGAGGCGATCGAGGAGCTCCACGAGATCAAGGAGTTCCTGCAGGACCCGGCCAAGTTCCAGGCGATCGGTGCCCGCATCCCCAAGGGCGTGCTGCTGTACGGCCCTCCAGGAACCGGAAAGACCCTGCTCGCCCGCGCCGTCGCCGGCGAGGCGGGAGCCCCGTTCTACTCGATCTCGGGTTCGGACTTCGTCGAGATGTTCGTCGGTGTGGGTGCGTCGCGCGTGCGCGACCTGTTCAACCAGGCGAAGGAGAACTCGCCCGCGATCATCTTCATCGATGAGATCGATGCCGTCGGGCGCCACCGCGGCGCGGGCATGGGCGGCGGAAACGACGAGCGCGAGCAGACGCTCAACCAGATGCTCGTCGAGATGGACGGCTTCGACCCGAACGCGAACGTCATCGTGATCGCGGCGACCAACCGCCCCGACATCCTCGACCCCGCTCTGCTGCGTCCCGGCCGCTTCGACCGCCAGATCGGCGTCGACGCTCCCGACCTTCGCGGTCGTCAGAAGATCCTCGAGGTGCACAGCAAGGGCAAGCCCCTCTCGAAGAGCGTCGACCTCGAGGTCGTGGCCCGCAAGACCCCCGGCTTCACGGGTGCCGATCTCGCGAACGTCCTCAACGAGGCCGCGCTGCTGACCGCGCGCTCGAACGCGCAGCTCGTCGACAACCGCGCGCTCGATGAGGCCATCGACCGTGTGATCGCCGGTCCCCAGCGCCGCACACGCGTGATGAAGGACAAGGAGAAGCTCATCACCGCGTATCACGAGGGCGGTCACGCTCTCGCGGCGGCGGCGATGAACTACACCGACCCCGTGACCAAGATCACGATCCTTCCCCGCGGCAAGGCCCTCGGCTACACGATGGTGCTGCCGCTCGACGACAAGTACTCCGTCACGCGCAATGAGCTGCAGGATCAGCTCACCTATGCGATGGGCGGTCGTGTCGCCGAGGAGATCGTGTTCCACGACCCCACCACGGGCGCCTCGAACGACATCGAGAAGGCCACGTCGATCGCCCGCAAGATGGTGATCGAGTACGGCATGACGACTCAGGTCGGGCCTGTGAAGCTCGGCTCCGAGGGTGGCGACGTGTTCGTCGCGCGCGACATGGGGCGCGGTCGCGAGTATTCCGAGAAGGTCGCCGAGCGGGTCGACGCCGAGGTGCGCGCGCTCATCGAGCAGGCCCACAACGAGGCGTACGAGGTCATCAGCAACAACCGCGACATCCTCGACAAGCTCGCCCTCGCGCTTCTCGAGGAGGAGACCCTCGACCACAACCAGATCGCCGAGATCTTCACCGAGGTGAAGAAGCTGCCCGAGCGTCCGCTCTGGCTGTCGAGCGAGGCTCGGCCCGTCTCCGAGCTGCCTCCGATCGAGGTGCCGAAGAAGGACATGCCGCTGGCGGCATCCGTCGAGGCACCCGCGGCTGCTCCGCGCACCCAGCCGGGATCGGCCGGTGCCGGTCAGACGCGACCCGCGACGGCCTGACCCGTGTCCGTCGACCGCGCACGCGTCGAGCGGATCACACGCGAGCTGCTCGAGGCGATCGGAGAGGATCCGGACCGCCCGGGGCTGAGGCAGACGCCGTCACGGATGGCCGAGCTGTACTCGGAGTTCTTCGCCGGGGTCGGGCAGGATGCGGCGGCGCCCCTCGCGCACACGATCAGCGTGACCCGAGGACCCGCACCCGACACGCTGCCCTCGGGTGCCGTGCTGCTGCGCGACATCCGCTTCCGATCGGTGTGCGAGCATCACCTCCTGCCGTTCGCGGGTCGCGCGCACATCGCGTACCTGCCGGGCGAGCAGGTCGTCGGGCTCGGAGCGCTCGTGCGCGTGGTCGAGATCCTCGCGACTCGGCCGCAGGTGCAGGAACGACTGGGCGAGCAGATCGCCGACACGATCGCCGAGAATCTCGACACCCGCGGCGTGCTGGTGGTTCTCGACGCCAGCCACGGATGCGTGACCATGCGTGGCGGACGCCAGCCCGAGGCCTCCACACTGACGATCGCCGCGCGCGGCGAGTACACGGATCCCGTGTCTCGCACCGAGCTGATCGCGCTGATCGGCGCAGGGGCCTCGCACGGATGACCGGTATCTGGGGCATCGTCAACGTCACACCCGATTCGTTCAGCGACGGAGGACGTTTTCTCGACGTCGATCGGGCTGTCGCGCACGGCTTGAGCCTGCGCGCCGACGGCGCCACGGTGCTCGACATCGGGGGAGAGTCGACGCGTCCGGGGGCGGAGCGTGTGGGCCCCGCGATCGAGCAGGAGCGCGTGCTGCCTGTGATCGAGCAGCTCGTCGCCGCAGGCGTTCCCGTGAGCATCGACACGCTGAATGCCTCGACCGCCGCTGCTGCCGTGCGGGCCGGCGCGCGCATCGTCAATGACGTGTCGGGCGGGCTGGCCGACCCCGAGATGCTCGCGGCCGTCGCCAGCACGGGAGCCGACTATGCGATCGGGCATTGGCGCGGCTTCTCCGCCGACATGTACGCGAAGGCGGAGTATCGGCGCATCGCCCGTGAGGTCGCGGCAGAGCTGAAGGAGCGCATGGGGGATGCGGCGTCGGCGGGCATCGCACCGTCTCGCCTCATCGTCGATCCCGGCATCGGATTCGCCAAGGCGGGGGCACAGAACTGGGAGCTCCTGCGCGGGCTCGACGAGGTCATCGCACTGGGGCCGCGAGTGCTGATCGGCACATCTCGTAAGCGCTTTCTCGCTGAGGCTCTGCAGCACGCAGCGCCCGAGCAGGACGCATCCGAGAACCGTCGCGACCTCGCCACCGCGGTGACCAGCGCGTTGGCGGCGCGGGCCGGGGTCTGGGCCGTGCGCGTGCACGACGTGGCCGCCACGCGGGATGCTCTGGCGATCACCCACGCGTGGGATGGTTGACCCATGGATTTCCTCGACGAGATCGTTCTCACCGGACTCACCGTTTTCGGCCGGCACGGCGTCTACGACCACGAGCGTGAAGACGGCCAGGAGTTCACGATCGATCTGACGCTGCGGATGCCACTGCGCGACGCAGCCGCATCCGACGATGTCGTCGACACCGTGCACTACGGAGAACTGGCCGAGAAGGTGGCGGCGGTGGTCGCCGGTGAGCCGGTGAACCTCATCGAGACGCTCGCCGAGCGCATCGCCGACGTCGCGCTTTTCGACACGCGCGTGCACTCCGTCACGGTCACCGTGCACAAGCCGCACGCGCCCATCGCGCTGACCTTCGCCGATGTCGCCGTCACGGTGCACCGGGCGCAACTGCATGCGGCCGTGGGGTTCTCGCGATGAGCCGCAACCTGACGAATCCGCTGGCCGGACCCGCTCCTCGCGAAGGGCGGCCCGACGCGGTCGCGGTCGTCGCGTTCGGTGCGAACCTGGGCGACCGTGAGGACACGATCCGTGCGGCGGCCGAGCGCATCTCTCGTCTGCCCCTCGTGAGCGAGGTCCGGCTGTCGCCGCTCATCGAGACCGTGGCGCTGCGCCTCGACGGTCCTGATCCGGATGCCCCTGGATACGTGAACGCCGCAGCGCTCGTGCGCACGCGACTCGCGCCGTCCATCCTGCTCGGCATGCTCCATGCGATCGAGGACGAGTACGGACGCGAACGCCACGAGCGCTGGGGCGACCGCACTCTGGATCTCGATCTGATCGCCTACGGCGACGAGACCTCCGACGACGAGCACCTGCAGCTGCCGCATCCGCGCGCGGCCCAGCGCCTGTTCGTTCTCGAGCCGTGGCTGGCGCTCGATGCGGATGCCGAGCTGCCGGGACACGGTCGCGTGGTCGACCTCGTCGCGGGACTGCGTGCCGGCGCTCGGGCTGATGGCGAAGAGCGGTGATCCGATGAAGCGCACCTCGGTGGCCCTGCTCGGAGTGCTCGCCCTGCTCGCGGCGGGCGGGGGATTCCTGCTCGACCACCTGCTGACGGTGATGGGGCGCACCACGTTCACGCCCTCGCTCCTGCTCCCCGTGCTGCTTCTGCTGATCGCCGCCGCGTCGCTCGGAGTCGCGTGGCCCGTGCGCACGAGCGTGCGCAACGGGCAGCGCATCGATCCGTTCCGCGCGACGCGCGCCGTGACCCTCGCTCGCGCCTCGAGCCTGGTCGGCGCGATCATGGCGGGTCTCGGCGCGGGGCTTCTGATCTTCCTGCTGTCACGCCCGATCAATCCCCCGGTAGGGTCGACTGTGGCGATGCTGGCGCTGATCGTGAGTGCGATCGTGCTCGCGGTCGCCGCGCTCATCGCCGAACAGTTCTGCACCCTGCCGAAGGATCCTGATGACTCAGAACCCACAGATCGAGCCGGAGACCCCGGCCCCGCTGAATTCGGCGGAGGTCACTGACCTCGGAGCCCTCGACCAGGGCACCTACCCGCAGCTGCGCACGGCGCGCAGTTCGGCCAGGCTCGAGCTCGACGGCACGTGGCACCAGATCTCGCCGCGCTACGTGGTGTCGCAGATCCTGCAGAACGTCATCTTCATCGTCGTCGTCGCAGCGATCGCCGCCGTGCTCGCCCTCGCTCTGGAACAGACCTGGGCGTGGATCCCGGCCGGCGTGATCGTGCTCATCACACTCATCACGCTGATCATCCTGCCGCGCCAGGCGAAGGCGATCGGCTACATGCTGCGCTCCGACGACATCGTCTTCCGCAAGGGCATCCTCTGGCAGCGCATGATCGCCGTGCCCTACGGGCGCATGCAGCTCGTCGACATCACGCAGGGACCCCTCGACCGCGCCTTCGGCGTCAGTCAGCTGAAGATGGTCACCGCCGCGGCCACCACCGGTGTGCAGATCCCGGGTCTCACGCAGGCGGCATCCGAGGCGCTGCGCGACACACTGATCGAGGTCGCCGAGACCCGTCGGACCGGCCTGTGAGCGAGCCGCAGCTGCCGCCGCCCCCGGCTGCTCCGACAGCGGCGGATCCCGACGGCCCCACCACGCTCGCCGACGGCGAGTGGCACCGGATGCATCCGCTCACCCCGCTCTTCAAGGGCGGGCTGGCGCTCATCATCATCGCGGGCATCGTGGTGGCCAACATGCGCGACCGCCTCATCGCATGGGCGGTCGATCTGTTCTCGCCCGAGGCGCATTACGGCGACTACTCGGGTGGCGACCCGGTCGACTGGGTGCTCGAGAACAACCTGATCCTCGTCGCCCTTCTCAGCGTGCTCGCGCTGGTGCTGCTGCTCATCGGCATCTTCTGGTTCGTGTGGCGCTTCCACCAGTTCCGCATCACCGGCGATCACGTCGAGGTGCGCAAGGGGATCGTGTTCCGCTCGCACCGCCGTGCGCCGCTGGATCGGGTGCAGGGAGTGAACCTCACCCGACCGTTCCCCGCCCGCATCATCGGTCTCGCGAAGCTCGAGGTGGTGGGTGCAGGCACCGACTCCAACGTCGATCTCGAGTACCTCGCCACGGGACGCGCCGAGTCGGTGCGAGCCGACATCCTGCGCCTCGCGTCGGGCGCGCGCGCGGCGCGCACGGGAGCAGCGCCTCGGGTGGCGACGCCCGGTTCGGCCGTCGCGTCAGGCGCACACGCCTCGGTCCGCGGGCAGCTCGTGGGGTCGATGAACGAGGGCGTCAACGGTCTGATCGGCGGAGTCGATCTGGCCGACGTGGAACCCGAGAGCGTCGTCAAGATCCCGACCGGCCGGCTGGTGGGATCGCAGTTGATCTCCAGCGTGCTGTGGTTCGTGTTCTTCGCGGCGATCTTCGCCGTCGCCATCGGCGGAATCGTGATCGGGTCACTGGTCGACGGCGATCCGATCGACGGGTTCCTCGGCCTCGGAATCACGCTGGGAATCGGCATTCCGATGATCATCGCGGTCGTCGGTATCACCTGGGCGCAGATCTCGAAGTCGCTGCGGTACTCGATCGCCCCCACTCCCGACGGAGTGCGCATCACGTACGGACTGCTGACCACAGTGACCGAGACGCTGCCTCCCGGCCGCATCTTCGCCGTCGAGGTGACGCAGTCGCTGCTGTGGCGTCCGTTCGGCTGGTGGACGGTCAGGATCAACCGCATGAGCGGCAAGAGCGCCGCGCAGCAGTCCTCGGGATCTGCTCAGCAGTTCAACGTCGTGCTCCCCGTCGGCAAGCGCGCCGACGTCGAGCGCGTGCTGTCGCTGATCCTCCCCGACGCGCAGCCCGCCGAGATGCCGCTCTTCTGGGAGCACGGCATTCTGGGCCCCGTCGAGGGCGACCCGTATCGCGTGATGGCGCCGCGCGCGTGGTGGCGTCGGCCGCTCTCATGGAAGCGCCACGGATACGTCCTCACCGACATGGGACTCCTGCTGCGTCGTGGTGTGATGTGGCGCAAGCTGGCGATCTTCCCGTTGGCCCGCCTGCAGGGCGTGTCTCTCTCGCAGGGCCCGATCGACCGCGCACAGCGTGTGTCGGGCGCTCAGGTGCACTCGGTGCAGGGGCTCATCACGGGATACCTCTCGGGCTTCGAACGCGACGACGCGCTGTTCCTGATCAACGGGGTCACGGCAGCTGCCGCGGCCGCAGCGGAACGCGACCACACTCACCGCTGGGGAGAGCACGCGGGTGCGGATGCCGCGGCAGAACAGGCGTCTGACGAGCCGCTGCTGTCGCCGCCGTCGGGTCCTGCCTTCGCGTACCCGGATCCGACGAACTCTGCGGTCGCTCCTCCTGCGCCGCCGGTCGCTCCTCCTGCGCCGCCGGTCGCTCCTCCTGCGCCGCCGGTCGCTCCTCCTGCGCCGCCGGTCCTTCCTCCGCCTCCTCGCGATGAGTGAGCCGATGCGTCGGGACGGACGTCTCGGGGTAGGCATCATCGGCGCGGGCCGTGTCGGCCCCGTCATCGGGGCCGCGTTGGCGGGGGCAGGTCATGCCATCACGGGGATCACGAGCGGCTCTGACGACGACCGCGCGTCGGCCGTGCTGCCCGACGTGCCCGTGCTGGACGCGCTCGAGGTCGTGCGACGCAGCGAACTCGTCGTGATCGCGGTGCCGCACGACGAGCTCGCGTCGCTGGTCGCGGGCATCGCGGAGGTCGGCGGCTGGCAGATCGGGCAGCTCGTGCTGCACACCGACCCCGGTCACGGCATCGACGTGCTTCGACCCGCAGCCGAGCGCGGGGCCATCCCGCTCGCCGTGCATCCGGCGATCACGTTCACCGGCACATCCATTGATCTTCGCCAGCTGCGCGCCGGATACGCGGCAGTCACGGCGCCTGCTGCGGTGCTGCCGATCGCCCAGGCGCTCGCGGTCGAGATCGGATGCGAGCCGGTCGTGATCGCGGAGGGAGATCGCGGCGACTACGCCGACGCGATCCACACGGTCACCGAGTTCTCGCGCTCGATCATCGCGCAGTCGACATCCAGACTGAGCGAGATCGGCGTGGAGAACCCGGGCGGATATCTGTCTGCGCTCGTGCAGTCGGCCGTAGAGGGCGCTCTGCGCGACGCCTCGCCCCCGGCACCGCTTCTCTGAGCCCCGCTTCTCGCGCGCTGTCGCCTCCTCGGCGCCGCGACGCGGGAGCCGGCGCCCTGACGCGGGAGCCGCCGCCGCGACGCGGGAGCCCTCGCCGCGCGGCGCAGAGGTTCAGCGCCCGCCCGAGAAGCCGCCTCCGCCGCCTCCGCCCGAGAAACCGCCGCCGAAGGATCCTCCGCCGCTCGACGAACTGCTCGCGCTCGGCGCGGAGTACGACGCCGCCTGATGCGATGACACGGCGAACGCAGCCAGCTGCGCGCGCATGAACGGCGTGGAGGGATCCCCGATCCACGATGCGCCGTGCTGCTCATGCGCATAGGCGCGCTCGAGCACAGAGCCCCATTCGTCTTCCATGCCGAAGAGCATGGCGTAGGGCAGCAACCGCTCGTAGACGACGATGACGTTCGCGCTGCCGTCCTGACGTCGCTCGGCTCCGGAGTACGACTGCAGCATCTGCAGCCGGTCGGCCTCCGCGACGCGGATGAACTCCTTCGCGCCCATCAGGTACTCGTGCTCGCGTGCCCCCTCGGTCGTGAGCACCGTGTGCTTCGCGAATGCGTAGAACGAGGAGAGCAGCACCAGGAACGTGCCGAAGCAGACCGCGACGAACGCGGGAATCGCGGTCACCCGGCCGCCGATGATGCCCGCAAGTCCGAACGCGAAGCCCGTCAGCACCACCGCTATCGCGAGGCACTGAAGCACGATGGCCGCGCGGCTGCGTGCCTTCGTCGTGAGACCCCGAGACGCCGCGGCATCCGTGCCGCTCTGCGCCAGGGCCTTCATGCGTGCGGCGAACGTCTCGCTCTCTGAGGGGAGCTCGGCGACGTCCTGCGCGTCGGCATCGGCGAAGAGAGCCTCGAGGGCTTCGCCATCGAGCTGATCGGGCGTGCGGGCACCGTGGATGCGTCGCAGTCGCGGCTGCTCGGCAGACGTCCCCTCTTCGATGCGCAGCGCGCCGCGCACGGCGAGGTGCACGATCTCGGCCGGGATCGCGGCTTTCGCGCCCGGTACGATCGCGGCGGCGAGCAGCGGCGGCATCCGGTCGGGCACGTCGTACTGCGCCACGATGACTCCTGTCGATCGCCGCCGCGAGCGTCTGAACGCCGACACGGCGAACCACCCCGCCACCGAGGCGCCGAGGGCGCCGAGTGCCGCGACGGCGGGCACGGTGTCCGTCACGGGATTCGGCTGTCGCGCCGACGGCTGCGTCGCGGTGCCCTGGTCGAACCCGATCGCGACGGTCACGCCCTGGCCGGGGGAGAGGTCGGTGGCCTCGACGACGAAGGTCGACCCGTGGTTCGTGATCGGGCACTGGTCGGTCGACCCCGAGACGCCGATGTAGCAGCGGGCGTTGCCCGTGAGGTGGTCGGTCAGCGTGTCGTCGAGGGTGATATCGGCCCGGAAGCTCTCGATCGGCTGCGTGCTGTCGAGCGGGAGGAGATCCCAGTAGAACTCGTCGACCCCGGTGTCGGCAGGCAGGATCACGTCGCGCATCTCGTACTCGATCACGTAGGTCGTGAGGCCCTGCACGTAGTCGTCGTCGCCGGTCAGCACGTAGAGGAGTCCGTCTTCCTCATCGGTCTCATACGGCACCTCCGCACCGTTCTCGTCGGTCACGGAGAGCACACGGGCTTCGAGCCACGCGTTCTCGTAGCTGGTCGGGAGGCCTCGCACGATGCCCTTGTTCTGATCGACATCCGGGAACCGGGCGGTCAGGGACTCGGTGACGTGCATCTGTGCCCGCCCGTCGTCATCGAGGCCCACCTCGACACTCGTGTCCCATGACGCGTATGAGAAGTCGTTCTCGTCGGCGAGCACCGTCGTCTCGTCGCGGGTGGGGGTGCTCGCGTGGGGAGACGCCGCGGCACTCGCGGATGCGGGTACCAGAAGTGCCGCGGCGCAGAGCGCTGCGGCCGCGAGGCCAGGGGCGAGTCGGAAGGCTGCCATGGTTCGAGGCTACCCAGACTCGGTACCGGGGTGAGTGAGCAGACCTCGGTAAACTGGACACGACTTTCAAGGAGCCCCGAATGACTGACGCGTCTGCCGCGCCCGAGACGACCACCGCCGCCACCGAAGAAGACGTCCACGAGCAGAAGGCCGTGCGTCTCGCCAAGCGCGAGCGACTGATCGCGAAGCGGGCGGATGCCGGCGGCGGGGCTTTCCCCGTCGGAGTGCCCGTGACGCACACGATCCCCGCGCTGCGCGCGGAGTACGACGACCTCGAGGCCGGTGCCGAGACCGGCGTCATCGTCGGCGTCGCCGGCCGCGTGGTGTTCAGTCGCAACACCGGCAAGCTGTGCTTCGCCACTCTGCAGGCGGGCGACGGGTCGCGGATCCAGGCGATGATCTCGCTCGCGAACGTCGGAGAGGAGTCGCTCGCCGACTGGAAGGAATACGTCGACCTGGGCGATCACGTCTTCGTTCACGGCGAGGTGATCTCGAGCCGCCGCGGCGAGCTGTCGATCATGGCCGATGGATGGGCGATCGCCTCGAAGGCGATCCTGCCGCTGCCGAACGCCTACTCCGAGCTCAGTGAAGAAGGCCGTGTCCGCAGCCGCTACCTCGACCTGATCGTGCGCGAGCAGGCCCGCACCACCGTGCGCGCGAGGGCTGCCGTCAACGCCAGCCTGCGCGCGACCTTCGGCAGCCACGACTATCTCGAGGTCGAGACGCCCATGCTGCAGGTGCAGCACGGCGGCGCGTCGGCTCGTCCTTTCGTCACACACTCGAACGCCTTCGACACCGAGCTCTACCTGCGCATCGCGCCCGAGCTGTACCTGAAGCGCGCCGTCGTCGGTGGCATCGAGCGGGTGTACGAGATCAACCGCAACTTCCGCAACGAGGGCGCCGATTCGACGCACAGCCCCGAGTTCGCGATGCTCGAGGCGTACCAGGCCTATGGCGACTACAACCAGATGGCTGCGCTCACGCAGGAACTCGTGCAGCAGGCGGCCATCGCCGTCGCCGGCTCCACGACCGTGACGTGGGCTGACGGCACCGAGTACGACCTGGGTGGCGAGTGGGATCGCATCTCGATGTACGAGTCGCTCTCCGCTGCGTCGGGCCGCACGGTCACGCCGCAGGATTCCGTGGAGGACCTCATCGCCTTCGCCGAGGCGACCGGTGTCGATCTGCCGCCTCAGGCCACGCACGGCAAGCTCGTCGAAGAGCTGTGGGAGCACTTCGTCAAGGGCGATCTCGTGCGTCCGACGTTCGTCATGGACTTCCCCGTCGACACCTCGCCGCTGGTGCGCGAGCACCGGTCGGTCGCGGGCGTCGTCGAGAAGTGGGACCTCTACATCCGCGGGTTCGAGCTGGCGACGGGCTACTCCGAGCTCGTCGACCCCGTCATCCAGCGCGAGCGGTTCGTCGAGCAGGCGAAGCTCGCCGCCCGAGGTGACGTCGAGGCGATGCCGGTCGATGAGGAGTTCCTGCGGGCTCTCGAGCACGGCATGCCGCCGTCCGGAGGCATGGGCATGGGGATCGACCGACTGCTCATGGCGATCACGGGCCTCGGCATCCGCGAGACGATCCTGTTCCCGCTCGTCAAGTAGGGCGCGGGCCCGGAGGAGCGCGAGCTGCGGACCGATCACCCGATCGATCCCGCACCTCGCCGGAACGCCCACTCGGGCAGAACCGCGGCGCCGATCATCGTGTCGAGCAGCGATGCGAGTCCGTACTCCGGCTCGATCGACCGCGCCAGGTCGAGATAGTGTCCGGCGTGACTCGCACGGCCCAGGGCCCATGAGATCCACGCGGCCATCGTGAGGGGAGCCGGGCGTGACAGGCGAGGTGCGCGCGCCGCAGCCGTGCGCACCGTGTCGAGTGCGCGTCTGAGGCGCGGCGCGTCGGGGGCAGGTCCTCTGCCGAGAAAGACCTCGCCCAGGTCATCGGGCACGGAGTCGCGCCCGTCCCTGTAGGCGAGCTGCGCGTCGAGCGTGCGCACACCGCCGAGCAGATCCGTGGCCCATTGTGTGAGTGCGACATCACGGAAGATCGGACGGTTCAGGCACCACAGCAGCGCGGCGTGAGCGAACGGCGGCAGGTCGGCAGGGTTCGTGAGCACCGATTCGAAGAAGGCGGGGAGGTCTTCGAGCAGAGCGAGGGCCGCGATCGCCTGAGGGTTCTCCCGCCCCGTGATCCCGCCTGTCCGCTCGTGGGCGAGCAACTCGTCGAGGTCGCGCAGGGCACGGGCGACGCGCTCCTTCTCGGCGAGATCCGCGGCCGGCAGTTCGGTGCCTGCGAGCTGGTCGCCCGACACGTCGCCGAGGCCGTCGACCTGCGGGGCCTCCTCGTCGAGCGCGCGCAGCGTCGGCTCGTCATCGAGGTAGCTCGCCCAGCCCGACGGCGTGACGCAGAGCGCGTCGACGATCCGCAGTCCGCTGTCGGCGGCGCAACCGAGCACCTCGTCGATCTCGACGGTGTAGGGGAGGACAAGGCCGTCCCGGGTCGGGTACCCCTCATCGTCGGTGTAGACGACGACGGCGACCGCATCCGTGTTCTCGACGCGCGCGACCAGGCCGATGGCCGAGTCCGCGTACTGCTCGAGCGAGACGTCGTCGTTCGGCAGATCGAGCCGCATCGCGCCGTAGCTCCGGCTGCTGCGGAAGGGGAGGAGCACGAGGCTCTGCCGCGGAGTGAAGCCGGCGAGGGAGGGGACGATGCTGAGGAATTCGGAGGAGCCGGAGGCTCTGAGCACTGTGGTCATCCGGCGAGTGTGCTCGACGCAGCACGTCTGCCGACGCGCCTCACAGGCTCGCGCGCCGGGGCGTCCGAGGGCTGCGGATGTGCAGGAGCAGTGGGTCGCGCCCGGTCGGCGTCGCGTACCATGGAGCCATGGAGAACTTCTGGGTCGCAGCGGCATGGTCGATCCTTCCGACCATCGGCGTGAGCGTCGTGTTCTTCTTCGTGATCCGGGGGATCCTGCGTTTCGACCGCACGGAGCGCAAGGTGCACGCGCGGATCGAAGCCGAAGAGCGTGCAGCCCGTGGCCTGCCGCCGCGCTCCTGAGCGGCGTCCGTCCCATCCGCTACTGTGTAGCCAACGCACCGCTACAGGTGCCCACTGAGGCGCGTCCCGTCGAAGTGCCGACCCGTCGGGAGGACGAGGTATGACACCCGACAGCTGGGCGCCGTGGATCGCGGGATTCATCCTCCTCCTCGATCTGGCCATCCGCATCACCGCGATCATCGTCATCCCGCGGAACCGTCGCCCCACTGCGGCGATGGCCTGGCTGCTCGCCGTGTTCTTCATCCCGTTCGTCGGTGTCTTCCTCTTCCTGCTGATCGGGAACCCGCGCCTGCCGCGGGCGCGACGGCGCAAGCAGGATCAGATCAACGAGTACATCGCCGAGACGAGCGAGCATCTGCATTTCGGCACGCTGCGTCCCGACGCTCCGAGCTGGTTCCCGCCGCTCGTCGAGATGAACCATCGCCTCGGCGCCCTTCCGATCTCGGGTGACAACGGCGCGCACCTGATCGCCGGGTATCAGGACTCGCTCGACGCGATGGCCGAAGAGATCCGCAAGGCCGAGGACTACGTCCACGTCGAGTTCTACATCCTGCAGTCCGACGTGTCGACCGACAACTTCTTCCGTGCGATGGAAGAGGTCGCCGCGCGCGGCGTGCACGTGCGCGTGCTGCTCGACCACTGGGCGAACCGGTGGAAGCCCCGCTACCGCGCGACGATCAGACGGCTCAACGCGATGGGAGCCAACTGGCACCTCATGCTGCCGGTGCAGCCGCTCAAGGGTCGCATGCAGCGACCGGATCTGCGCAACCACCGCAAGCTCCTCGTCGTCGACGGCAAGGTCGCGTTCCTCGGATCGCAGAATGTCACGGACTCCACTTACAACCTGCCGAAGAACATCAAGCGGGGCCTCCACTGGGTCGACCTCATGGTGCGTATCGACGGCCCCGTGGTGCTGAGCGTCAACGCGATCTTCCTCAGCGACTGGTACAGCGAGACCGACGAGGTGCTGCAGGAGATCGATATCTCGCACGCCGAGACGGGCTCTGGCGACCTGGACTGCCAGGTGGTCCCGTCGGGTCCGGGCTTCGAGGTCGAGAACAACCTCCGTCTCTTCCTGGGGCTGCTGTACGCGGCCAAGGAGCGGATCATGATCGTCAGTCCGTATTTCGTTCCCGACGAGGCGCTGCTTCTGGCAGTGACCGCTGCGGTCGACCGCGGCGTCGAGGTCGAGCTCTTCGTGTCGGAAGAGGGCGATCAGGCGATGGTCTATCACGCTCAGCGCAGCTACTACGAGGTGCTGCTCAAGGCCGGCGTGCGCATCTGGATGTATCGCAAGCCCTACATCCTGCACACGAAGAGCCTGACGATCGACGATCAGGTCGCGGTGATCGGCTCGAGCAACATGGACATGCGATCGTTCGGTCTCAACCTCGAGGTGTCGATGCTCGTGCGCGGCGAGGAGTTCGTCGCCGAGATGCGGGAGGTCGAAGACCGGTACCGCTCGCTCAGTCGTGAGCTCACGCTCGAGGAATGGAAGCAGCAGCCGCTGCGTTCGACCGTGCTCGACAACCTCGCTCGTCTCACCTCGGCGCTGCAGTAGGCGCGTCCTGGCACGGATCGGGCTGTCAGCCGAGAGAGCAGGACGATAATCTGTGGGGCATGGCCCTCCCCACGCGTGCCGCCGCTGCTCTGTCAGCCGCCGCCCTGTCTGCCGTCGCAGTACTGCTGTTCGCCGGATGCACGGCGGGCCCAGGATCCACGGCTCCGAGCTCCACGCCCGTGCCTTCGAGCTCGGCCGACGCCGATGCCGACGACGTCGACGACATGGAGGCGGCGATCCTCGACGACGGTCGCCTGTTCGCCGTGATGACCTGGGGATCGTCGACCTGCGTTCCCCAGGTGGACACGGTGTCGGCCACTGGCCAGACGGTGTCGGTCGAACTCGTCGAGACCGACGCGAATGCCGTGTGCACGGCCGACATGACGCAGCGTGCCAGCGTGGGCGCGCTCCCCGAAGGGGTCGATCCCACGAAGGAGATCTCCCTGCAGGTCACCTACGGAGACGTGTCCGACGACATCGACGTCGACGGCGATGCCTCGTTCACGGGAACACCCGGATCGTCGACCGAGTACATGCCCTCGGCGGCCTGGTTCGACGACGGCTCGCTCGTGCTGCTCACCTGGGGCTCGTCGGGGTGCCCTCCGGTGCTGCAGGAGCTCTCGGCGTCGGGGGCGACGGGAACGGCGACGTTCGTCACCGACGATGACAAGGCGTGCACCATGGACATGGCCCCGCGCGCGACCATCATCTCGTTCGGCGACGACCAGGTCGAGGACGACGACTTCACACTGACCCTGGTCGGCGGCGGCCTGGACGGCACTGTCTCGGTGCGCGGCTGATCAGAGCGCAGCCACCGGGTGCCCTGCGGGTAGGGCGAGCAGCAGCGCGCCGGGGTCGGCGCGGCACGTGACGCGCACGGCGAGACCGAATTCGTCGCCGTCGAGCTCGATGGGGATGGGTCGCGGTGCCGCGGCCTCGGCGGCCAGTCCGCGGAAGTAGTGCACCGACGCGTCACGCCCTCGCCGCTCGAGCACCCTGCGTCCTGCGCGGGAGCGCCGCAGCACAGAGTTGTCCCACCAGATCTTGCGCCACACGCCCAGCCAGCCGAGAACCCCGGCCGGCTGGATGACGGCGACGTCGAGCGTTCCGTCGGTGATCGACGCATCCGGGATGAGAGCGATGCCGGCAGGCAGCGTGCCGCAGTTCGCGAACAGGATGCTGTGCACCTTGGTGGTGTGCAGCCTGCCGTCGTCGATCTGGAAGACCGCGCGGAAGGGCTCGGCGGTGACGAGCGACCGCGCGGCACCGTCGACATAGGCGATCCAGCCCATCGACTTCTTGAGGTCGGGTCGGGTGTTGGCGATCATGTCGGCGTCGAGGCCCATGCCGGCCAGCACCACATAGGCGTGCTCCTGGCTCTCGCCGTTCGCGCGGGTGAGGCGTGCCCAGCCGATGTCGATCGGATGACGGAAGTCGCCGAGCGCCGCGCGGATCATCTCATCGGGATCGGCGAGAGGAAGCCCGAGGTTTCGCGCGAGCAGATTCCCTGTTCCGCTGGGCAGGATCGCGAGCGGAACACCGCTGCCTGCGATGGCCTCGGACACGGCGCGCACGGTTCCGTCGCCGCCTGCCACGAGAATCACCGAGACGCCGCGTGCCAGTGCCAGCGCGGTGACGCCCTGCCCGGCGTCGTCGATCGTGGTCGGGTAGAACGCGGGGCGTTCCCACCCCGCATCGCTCGACAGCGAACGGACGCGTTCGCGAAGGTGCTTTTCGTCGACCTTGATGGGGTTGTAGATGAGTGCCGCCTGCCGTCGGACGGGGGCGCTCTGGGTCATGGCGCTACTCTAGCCGCGCGGCTGACGCGCCCGGCGCGCACCATAGACTTGATGGATGATCGACCTCGCACTCCTCCGCGACAATCCGGAGATCGTCCGCCGTTCTCAGGCCGCCCGTGGCAATGACCAGGGCACCGTCGACATCGCACTCGAGGCCGACCGATCGCGTCGCGCGGCGCTGGCCGCATTCGAAGAGCTGAGGGCCGAACAGAACGCGTTCGGCAAGCAGGTCGCCAAGGCGCCGAAGGAAGAGAAGGCGGCCCTCGTCGCGCAGGTTAAGGACCTGGCCGAGCGCGTCAAGCAGGCGCAGCAGGTCGCAGGCGAGGCCGTCGCCACGGCATCCGCCGCTCTCGCGCGCATCGAGAACGTCGTCGTCGACGGCGTGCCCGCCGGTGGCGAGGCGGACTTCGTCGAACTGCGACGCGTGGGCGAGGTGCCCTCATTCGGATTCGAGCCCCGCGATCATCTCGAGATCGGCGAGATCCTCGGAGCGATCGACATGGAGCGCGGAGCGAAGGTGTCGGGCGCTCGCTTCTACTTCTTGCGAGGCATCGGGGCGCGCCTCGAGATCGCGCTCATGAACCTCGCGCTCGACAAGGCGCTGCAGAACGGCTTCGTCCCGCTGATCACGCCGACCCTGGTGCGTCCGGAGATCATGCAGGGCACCGGATTCCTCGGCGAGCACGCCGACGAGGTCTACCACCTCGACAAGGACGACGATCTGTATCTGGTCGGCACGAGCGAGGTGGCCCTCGCCGGATATCACAAGGACGAGATCCTCGACCTCTCAGACGGTGCGCTGCGGTACGCCGGATGGTCGACCTGCTACCGCCGCGAGGCCGGATCGCACGGCAAGGACACCCGGGGGATCATCCGGGTGCACCAGTTCAACAAGCTCGAGATGTTCGTCTACACGACGCCGGAGGATGCCGAGGCGGAGCACCTGCGCCTGGTGGCGCTGCAGGAGGAGATGCTGACCTCGCTCGGTCTCGCCTACCGCGTGATCGACGTGGCTGCGGGAGACCTCGGGTCCAGCGCCGCGCGCAAGTACGACATCGAGGCCTGGGTGCCCACGCAGGGCGCGTTCCGCGAACTGACCTCGACATCGAACTGCACGACCTATCAGGCCCGTCGTCTCGACATCAGGCACCGCCCCGAGGCCCACGACGGTCAGACGGCGAAGACGCAGCCCGTCGCGACTCTGAACGGCACGCTCGCCACGACCCGCTGGATCGTGGCCCTGCTCGAGACCCACCAGCAGGCCGACGGCTCGGTGCGCGTGCCCGAGGTGCTGCGACCGTATCTGGGCGGCCTCGAGGTGCTGGAGCCGTCGGCATGACCGATTCCTGGCTCGTCGGCCTCGACGTCGACGGCACGATCCTGCTGCAGGACGAGACGATGAGCCCCGGTGTGCCCGAGGCCGTCGCAAGAGTGCGGGACGCCGGCCACGAGGTGACGATCGCCACGGGTCGCAGCTGGATGGCGACGCGGCGCTACGTCGAGCAGCTCGAGCTGACCGCGGAGTTCGTGGTGTGCTCGAACGGCGCGGTCACCATGCGGCGTGTCGGCGACGAGTGGGAGCGGTGGCACATCGAGACGTTCGATCCGTCTCCTGTGCTCGCGCTGCTGCGTGATCGCCTGCCCGATGCCCGGTACATGGTCGAGCTCGGAGACGGCAAGCGCCTGTACACCCAGCACTTGGACGACTGGACCCTCGACGGCGGACGCCAGGTCGACTTCGACGAGCTCGCCGCCGAACCGGTGTCGCGCATCGTCGTGGTCTCGCCCGGGCACGATGAAGACGACTTCCACCGTCTCGTCGCGGATGCGGGTCTCAACGAGGTGTCGTACGCGATCGGCTGGACTGCGTGGCTCGACATCGCTCCGCAGGGCGTCGACAAGGGAACCGCTCTCGAGCGCGTGCGCACCGAGCTCGGATTCGAGCGCGGGCGAGTGCTCGTGGCCGGAGACGGGCGCAACGACATCGGCATGTTCGGGTGGGCGCTCGATCTCGACGGACGCGCGGTGGCCATGGGGCAGGCACCCGACGAGGTCAAAGCCGCAGCGGGAGAGGTGACCGCGGATGTCGATGCGGGCGGCCTCGCGGCCGCGCTCGACACGCTTCCAGCAGCCGCCCAGGTCAGCGCGGGAGAATAGAACTCGGCTAGACTCACGGCTTGTCGGCAGATTCGTCTGTCGGGAGGGTTGTCCGAGCGGCCGATGGAGCTGGTCTTGAAAACCAGTGGGCAGAGATGTCTCGTGGGTTCGAATCCCACACCCTCCGCTTCTTGAGCACGGTGTCCCCACACCGGAACGCCGAACCGAAAGGCCCCGAGTGAGTCAGAACACCCGCCGCCGCCGCACCGTCGCCCGCCATGGGCAGCAGAAGACCCCCGGTGCCGTCAGCCAGCTTCTGAAGTTCATCGCGATCGGCCTCGCGGTCGTGCTCGTGAGCGGATTCGGAGTCGCCGCGTACATCGTGTACGACCTGTCGAGCACGGTGTCGGCCAACGCCGTCGACCTCGACGGCCAAGAGGATCTGCCGCCGGACATCAGCGCGTACGAGGGCGGATTCAATCTGCTGCTCACCGGTGTGGATGCCTGTGAAGAGGCGTATGCGCAGTACTTCGGCGATCGCTGCAGCGACGGAGAGTCCGAAGCGACGCTGAACGACGTGAATCTGCTCATGCACGTCTCGGAGGAGCCGCGTCGCATCACCGTCGTGAGCTTCCCCCGCGACATGATGATCCCGATTCCCGAGTGCGAAGACGCCGAGGGCAACGTGCACTCCGCCATGAGCAAGCAGCAGCTG
This sequence comes from Microbacterium hydrocarbonoxydans, assembly GCF_904831005.1. Taxonomy (NCBI): domain Bacteria; kingdom Bacillati; phylum Actinomycetota; class Actinomycetes; order Micrococcales; family Microbacteriaceae; genus Microbacterium; species Microbacterium hydrocarbonoxydans. Next base: position 474,380 of record NZ_LR882982.1, read on the forward strand.
AACGTCGCCTACACCGACGGCGGCCTGAACTGCGTCGCGAAGACGATCACGGATCTCACCGATCAGGATGTGCAGTTCGCCGCATCCGTGACCTTCGGTGGAGTGATCGAGATCACCAACGCCATCGGCGGCGTCGAGGTCTGCCTCGCCTCGCCGATCAAGGACCGCCACACGAGCCTCGATCTGCCGGCCGGAAACCACGTGATCGAGGGCCTCACCGCGCTGCAGTTCCTGCGCACCCGTCACGGCGTCGGCGACGGCAGCGACCTCGGCCGCATCGGCAACCAGCAGCAGTACATGTCGAGCCTGGCGCGCAAGCTCATCAGCGGCGAGACCCTGGGCAACGTGCCGATGATGCTCAAGCTCGCCACGACCGGCCTCGACAACGTCGAGGCGAGCACGTCGCTCGCAGACCCGATGAAGATCGTGCAGATCGCGCTCGCGGTGAAGTCCGTTCCCTTCGAGGACATCGTGTTCCTGCAGTACCCGACCTTCACGGACCCGGACAACCCCAACCGCGTCGTGCCCGACAAGGCATCGGCCGAGACCATGTGGGACGCGATCAACGCGAACGCGCAGCTGCAGGTCACGCACGAGAACACGGCGAGCGACGGCGTCGTCCTGCAGGACCCGAACACGGGCGCGCCCGTCGAGGCGCCTGTCGAGGGAGCGCCCACCGAAGAGGTGCCGGACCCCGCCGCGACGACACCGGGCGTCGTCGCACTGCCGGACTCGATCAAGGGGAACTCCGCCGCGCAGCAGACCTGCTCCAACGGCCAGGTCGACCGCTGACCCGACGTCAGGGGCTCTGCGGCGGATAGAGCACGTCGAGCAGGGCTTCGACGATCGCCGGCATGTCGACCGTGCGGTCGATCATCCACTGCAGCTGCAGGCCGTCGGCGACAGCCTGCACGATGCGAGCAGTGGTGTCGGCGTCGAGCACGGAGCGACGCAGCGGGTCCTCGTCGAAGCGCTGCCAGATCGTCTCGCGCAGCGTCTCACTGCGCTCCAGGAAGAACTCATGGGCGGGATGTCCGGGGTCGACGGCGTCCACCGACAGCCGGGCGAACAGCTCGACGAGGCCCGGGGTCTCGGTGTTGCGGCGCACCACGTCGAGGAACACGGACTTCGCCTCGCCGGGCTCGACGCCCCGCGGGTCTCGGCCCACGTTCTCGTCGCGCTTGCGAAGCACCTCGGTGAGCAGCTCCTCCTTCGAGCCGAAGTAGTGCAGCAGGGCGGCCGGAGTGACGCCGACGACCTCAGCGATCTGCTTGAGGGAGGCGTGCTGGTAGCCCCGCGTCGCGATCACCTCGAGCGCGCTCTGCAGGATCTCCTCGCGTCGGGCGATGCCCTTCGCATATGAACCGCGTTGTGCCATGCCTCGACCCTAATCCTGAACGCCGGTAGAGATCGAGCGGGGCGCAGGATCCGCTCAGGACGGGAGCACGAGCACGCCGTTGCGTCGGTGCGGCAGGCGTGCGAGGGCCTCGTCGCGCAGGGACTCCGGCAGCAGCGCCTCGGGTGCGTCCTGGAATGCCAGGGGACGCAGGAACCGGCGGATCGCGGAGGCGCCGACCGAGGTGTGCAGCGAGGTCGTCGCGGGCCAGGGGCCACCGTGCTGCTGCGACCACGTCACCGCGACGCCGGTCGGCCAGCCTGCGAAGAGCACGCGGCCCGCCCGCTCCTGCAAGAGCTCGAGCGTCTCGGCGGGGTCTTCGTCGGGCTCGGCGTGCAGCGTGGCCGTCAGGCTTCCCTGAACGCGGGAGAGGGCGGTGTGCAGGTCGTCGTCCGAGTCGTAGCGCACGAGCAGCGTGACCGGACCGAAGCACTCTTCGAGGAGCACCTCGGGTCGATCCGCGACCGCGCGCGCATCGGTGAGCAGGGCGACGGGTCGCACGCCGGCGACCTCGACGCCCTCGGCCACGACCTGCACGGACGGGTCGTCCTCGAGGTGCGCGAGGCCCGTGGGGAAGGCGTCGGTGATGCGTTCGGTGAGCAGCGGTCCGCCCGAGGCCGAGGGCACATGCGCCGCGAGCAGGTCTTCGAAGCCTGCGCCCGCAGGCACGAACACGACGCCCGGCTTGGTGCAGAACTGTCCCACGCCCAGCGTGAAGGAGCCGGCCAGCCCCTGGGCGAGAGCTTCGCCACGGGCGACGACCGCGGCCTCGGTGATGACCACCGGGTTGATGCTGCCCAGCTCTCCGTAGAACGGGATGGGATCGGGACGCCCCGATGCGAGGTCGAACAGCGCCCGCCCGCCCGAGACGGATCCCGTGAAGCCCGCGGCGCGGATGAGCGGGTGCTGCACGAGCGCGTTGCCCGCCTCGCGTCCTTCGACGAGGGCGAGAGAGCCGGCGGGAGCACCGGCCGCATCGAGAGCGGCGGCGACGAGCTCGGCCGTGCGCACCGACAGGCGCGGGTGGCCGGAATGAGCCTTCACGATCACCGGGTTGCCCGCAGCGAGCGCCGATGCCGTGTCGCCTCCGCCCACCGAGAACGCGAACGGGAAGTTCGATGCCGAGAAGACGGCGACGGGGCCGAGCGCGGTCAGCAGTCGGCGCAGCTCGGGGCGTGGAGGAGTGGCTGCGGGATCCGCATCGTCGACGGTGAGCTCGAGGTACGACCCCTCCTCGACGACGGTCGCGAAGAGCCGCAGCTGGCCGCTGGTGCGTGCCACCTCGCCCGTCAGTCGGGGAGCGCCGAGACGTGTCTCCTCGTCGGCGATCGCGACCAGTTCGGCCACGTTCGCGTCGAGCGCGTCGGCGGCGGCACGCAGCCAGGCCGCTCTGTCGGTCGCCGAGGAGCGGCGCCAGACCGGGGCCGCCGCGGCGGCGGCGCGGACGATCGCATCGAGGTCTGCGGGGGAGGTGGTCACGAGGGGTCCTTTCCGGCGGTGAGCAGGGGGGAGAAGCGGAGGCCGAGACCGAGATGATCGTTCTCGGTCAGGTGGCCGTCGGCGATCGATACGGGAGACGGGTCCACGAGCGCGCCGAGCTCGCCGAAGCCGGCATCCTCGACGTCTTCGACCAGCACCTCGTGCGCGGACTCGGGAAGTGCGAGGGCGAGCTGCCCCGAGAGCTCGGGGAGGAGGTGCGGATGCAGCGCCGCATCGTGCGAGGCGGCGAGCTCGGCGATGCGCAGGAACGGCGTGATGCCGCCGACCCGCACGATGTTGGGCTGGACGATGTGCGCGGCGCCCGCGCGGAGGAAGTCCGCGAAGCGGTGCACGGTGTGAAGGTTCTCTCCGAGCGCGATCGGCACGTCGATCCGCCGGGCGAGCTCGGCGTGACCTGCGAGATCGTCGGCGCGCAGCGGCTCCTCGATCCAGGCGAGGCCGAAGCGCGAGAGGGCATCGACAGAGGCCGTCGCGCGGTCGAGGTCCCATCGCTGGTTCGCGTCGATCATCAGCGCGCGATCCGGCCCGAGCAGTTCCCGCACGGCGCCGACGCGTTCGAGGTCCTCGTGGAGGTCGGGCTTGCCGACCTTGATCTTCACGGCGTCGAAGCCGGCATCGATCCAGCGCTGCACCTGCGCGAGCAGCTCGTCGAGCGAGTAGTGCAGATTGACGCCCGAGCCGTATCCGCGCACGCGTTCGCGCTGTCGCCCCAGCACCTGCGACACGGAGACGCCCGCCGAGCGCGCCTCGGCATCCCACAGGGCGAGGTCGAGTCCTGCCAGCGCGATCGTCGTGATCCCGCCGCCACCGGCTTCGTGCAGGTGCTCCCAGAGGCCCTGCCAGGCCTCGCCGGGTGCGGCAGGGCGGCCGAGGCAGGCCGGGGCGATGTCTTGTTCGAGGAGCGCGTGCACGGCGGGAGCGCCGATCTGCGGGCTCCAGGAGAAGCCCCATCCCTCCGCTCCGTCCGACCGCACGACGTGGGTGGAGATGATGCCGACCGAGGTCACGTCGGCAGCCCACGGACGCGTCAGCGGCACGCGCTGCAGACGCGTGGTCAGACTCCGTATCGTCGTCACAGCAGCGCGCGGCCCGCCGCGAGGATCTCGGCCAGGCGCGCCTCCTGCGCGGGCGTGGGGTCGACAAGGGGTGCGCGCACCGGCCCGACCGCGAGCCCGGAGAGCCGGAGCCCTGCCTTGATCAGCGAGACGCCGAAGCCGGGCGTCTCGTCGCGCAGTTCGACGAGCGGGCGGTAGAAGCCGTCGAGCAGGGCGAGGCGTCGCTCCTCATCGCCGTCGGCGTAGGCGCGATAGTACGCGTTCGCGATGTCGGGTGCCATCGCGAACGCCGCCGACGAGTAGAGCGGAACGCCGATGCCGCGGTACGCGGCCTGCGTGAGCTCGGCCGTGAGCAGGCCGTTGAAGAACGCGAAGTCCGAGCGTCCCTCCTCGGCGACCGCGCGCACGATCAGCTGGGTCGCGCCGATGTCGCCGGTGCCGTCCTTGAATCCGACGACGCGAGGGTTCGCCACGAGTCGGCGCACGGTCTCGACCGAATACTGCGCACTGCCGCGGTGGTAGACGATAACCGGCAGATCAGCGGCATCGGCGATCTGCTCGACGTAGGCCGCGAGACCCTGTTGCGTGCCGCCGACGAGGTACGGCGGCAGCACGAGCAGTCCGTCGGCCCCCGCGTCCGCCGCCGCCCGCGCGACCTCGATCGCATGTCCGAGCGGCCCGCCGGCACCGGCGATCACGGGCACGCGGCCGGCCACCGCGGTCACGGCGGTGCGGACGACCGCCGCGGCCTCGCTCGCCGAGAGAGCGTGGAACTCGCCGGTGCCGCACGCGGGGAACACGCCGCCCGCACCGGCCTCGACGCCGGTGGCGACGTGGGCGGCGAGCAGGTCGTGGTCGATCGTGCCGTCGGTGGTGAACGGAGTCACCGGGAAGAAGAGGATTCCATCGAAGTCCATGTCGAGCCTTTCAGGAGACGGAGGCGGTGGCGGGCGCGGTGACGAGTTCGTCGCGCCAGGTGCGGGTGGGACGCCAGCCGAGCAGTCGGGTGGCCTTGGCGGAGGAGAAAGCGGGTGTGCGGCCGGTGAGCTCCGACGCCGCATGCGCGGTGCCGGGATGGAACTGCGGCAGCAGCTCGCTCAAGGGGTGGCGGGCGAGTGCGTCGTCGGCGCCGACGAAGAAGACCTCGCCGTTGGGGATGTCGTCGAGCGCGGCCAGCAGAGTGTCGGCGAAGTTCGCGACGTCGCGGGCATCGACGTAGTTGAAGAGGGCCGGAGCCGACAGCGCCGGATCGTCGAGACGCTCGAGCACGGTGTGCCCCTGCTGAGTGGGCGCGCCCGCCCACTCCTCGGGAGCGATGACGTAGCAGGGCCGGAACGAGGCGAAGCGCACGTCATCGCCGGTCTGCCGCCGCAGCATGGCGACGGTCTGCTCGATCAGGAGCTTCGACAGGGCATAGGCGTTCCACGGCTCGGTGGCGGAGTCCTCATCGAGGGGAAGACGATCGGGCGCCCAGCCGCGCGGAGCGCCGTAGCCGATCACGGTCGGGCTGGAGGCCGCGACGATCCGATGGATGCCGGCGTGCACCGCGCCGCCGAGCACCGACTGCGCGAGCGCCGCGTTGGTACGCAGGATGACGTCTTCAGGGGCGGCGAAGGGCACGGCGATCGCGGCGAGGTGGATGAGCGCATCGGCGTGCGTGCCGCCGAGCGCCGATGCGGTGGCGTCCGCATCCGTGAGATCGAGGGAGAGCTGCGAGATTCCGGGGCGCTCGAGGTGCTCGGTCGGAGCGCGGTCGATCGACACGAGCTCGTGCCCCGCCTCTGCGAGACCGGTCACCAGAGTCCGGCCGAGGCGACCGGACCCGCCGGTGACGGCGATCTTCATCGGCCCGACTCGAGGAGCTCGATGCCGAGGTCGGCGACCTTCACCGGCAGGCCGGTCTCGAGGGAGCGGTTGCCGGCGATGCCGACCGCGATCGAGCGGATGCCGTCGGTCCAGTCCGCCGGACGTGCGAGGGGATCGTCGCCCGGGCCTTCGAACACATCGGACAGGAGCAGGGCGTCGCCGCCGCCGTGACCGCCGTCACCGCCGTCGATGGGCACCTCGTAGGCCGCCTCCCAGTGCCGCTGCACGAGGATGCGCTCGCCTTCGGGCCGGTGCTCGGTCGCGCCGTCACCGCCGGAGAGGCTGGGGTCGATGTGCGGGTGCAGGCCTTCGCCGGCCAGCACGGCGCCGCGCTCGATGACCTCGAGCTCGACACGACCGAGAGTGCCGTTGATCGCGACGCGGTACCCCTCCCACGGAGAGTGCGCGTTCAGCGAGTACGACAGCGTGGCTCCCGAGGCGTAGTCGACGACGAGCGCCAGGTTGTCTTCGATCGTGATGCCCTCGCTGAACACGTCGAGGTCCCGCACGTAGCCGTCGTGCTGTTCTGCCTCGAGGTACAGCGCGGTCAGGCGCTCGTCGGTGCGCAGGTCGAGCTCGAACAGATCGCCCCCGTCGTGCGTGCCGCGCGCAGGTCGCTCGCCCAAGCCGCGGCTCGCCGCGTTCTCGGCACCGTAGAAGCGCAGTCCTCCTGAGGCGAAAACGCGCGTGGGCTGCGAGCGGATCCACCAGTTGACGAGGTCGAAGTGATGGCTCGACTTGTGCACGAGCAGCCCGCCCGAGTTCTTCTTCTCGCGGTGCCAGCGGCGGAAGTAGTCGGCGCCGTGATTGGTGTCGAGCATCCACGAGAAGTCCACCGAGGTGACCTGGCCGACAGTGCCGTCCTGGATGATGCGGCGCAGCGCGCTGTTGCGCGGGGAATAGCGGTAGTTGAACGTCAGCACCACCTGGCGGCCCGTGCGCTCCACGGCCTGCTCGATACGCGCGGCGCTCGCCGCATCGATCGTGAGGGGCTTCTCGACGACCACGTCGGCGCCTGCCTCGAGGGAGCGGACGATGAGCTCGGCGTGCAGGTCGTCTCGCGAGCAGATGATCACCCTGTCGACGCGCTCGTCGCGGATGACCTGCTCGAGCTCGTCCGGGGTGGCGAGTCGGGGCGCGGGTGCGCCTGCGTCGGCGACGCGTGCGGCGTGGAACGCGGCGCGCACCGGGTTGGGCTCGACGATCGCGACCAGCTCGGCGCGATCCCGGTGTGCTCCGGTGATCGCATCGACATACATCTGGGCGCGGACTCCGGCACCGGCGAGGGCGTAACGCAGACGGGACATCAAATACTCCGAATCTCAGGAAACGTTTTCTCACCGTAACACCCCAGCGACCCGCACGAAAGGTCCTTTCGCGAATCGGGCCACGCCAGCCGTGGACAGGAACCGGTTTCCCGACTACCTTGAGACGGATGAAACTCATCGACGATGTGAGCTCCTACCGCAACCCGATCATCGATGCCGATGTTCCCGATCCCGACGCCATCCGCGTGGGGGATCGCTTCTACCTCGTGGCATCGAGCTTCCACCGTGCGCCCGGGCTGCCCGTCTTCACGTCCGACGACCTGGTCACGTGGGAGCGCATCGGCTATGCCCTCGAGGGCAACGTGCCGGACGCGTGGTTCGCGCAGCCTCGACATGGCGGAGGCGTGTGGGCGCCGTCGATCCGGCATCAGGACGGGCTCTTCCATGTCGTCTACCCCGACCCCGATCAGGGCGTGTTCGTGGTGACGGCTCAGGACCCGGCGGGTCCGTGGTCGGCGCCTCATCTACTGCTTCCGGGGCTCGGGATCATCGACCCCTGCCCCCTGTGGGACGACGACGGTCAGGCGTACCTCGTGCACGGCTGGGCGCGATCACGGGCGGGGCGCAAGAACCTCGTCACCGTGATCCCCGTCGACGCCCAGCTGCGGCATCCGGTCGGCCCCGCCGTCGACGTCATCGACGGCGACCTCCTCGACGGCTTCACGACTCTCGAGGGTCCCAAGTTCTACAAGCGCGACGGCGAGTACTGGATCTTCGCGCCCGCCGGCGGCGTCGCCACAGGATGGCAGGCGGTGTTCCGCGGGCCGACGCCGTTCGGTCCGTTCGAGCACCGGATCACCCTCTCCCAGGGCGCGACACCGGTGAACGGACCGCACCAGGGCGCGTGGGTCGATGATGGTCGCGGGGGCGACTGGTTCCTGCACTTCCAGGACAGGGGGGTCTACGGCCGGGTGCTGCACCTGCAGCCGATGGCCTGGGACGCCGACGGGTGGCCCGTGATGGGCGAGGCGGTGGGCGGCGGCGATGCCCAGCCGGTGCTGCGGCATCCGACGCCGTTCGGCACATCGCAGGGATCGCGAACGCTCGCGCGGTCGGATGACTTCGCCGAAGGGCGCCCGAGCAGTCACTGGCAGTGGGAGGCCGGGGTCGACCCGAGGGCCGTGGTCCCCGGCGGCCCCGGTCTGGGATTGCGCAGCAGCCCGGACGGGGGCAACGTGCGCACGCTGGCGAGAGTGCTCTCGCAGAACCTGTCAGGGCAGCCGTGCACGGCGCATGTCGAGGTCTCGCTGCAGACCGCGGGGCTGCATGAGCGCGCCGGAATGGCGGTGCTCGGACTGGACTACGCGTGGGCGGGGATCCGGCAAACGGATTCCGGCCCCGAGGCCGTCGTCGCCATGCGCGGGCGTGACGACCAGGTCGAACGGGTGGTGGCCACGTTCCCGCTGCACGACGACCGCGTTCGGGTGGGCGTCACCGTGGATGCCGATGCTCGCGTGCGATTCACGCTGGGTGCGACCTCGATCGACCCGCAGTTCACCGCCGTCGAGGGGCACTGGGTCGGTGCGTCTCTGTCTCTCTTCGCGGCTGCTCCGTTCGGCCGGCCCGACGCGATCGGCCGCTTCGTCGACTTCACCATCCATACGCAGGAAAGCTGATCATGGCGACCAGACGTGCGCGCAGCACACCCACCCGTGAGACGACGATCAACGACATCGCACGGGTCGCGGGCGTCTCGAAGGCGACCGTCTCGCGAGTCGCCAACGGCGTCAGCACCGTGAACGAAGAGATCGCGCAGCGGGTGCGCGCGGTGATCGACGAGCTCGGATACACCCCGAGCCAGACCGCCAGGTCGCTGTCGCTCGGGTCGAGCCGCACGGTCGGGGTGCTGCTGCCCGACCTCGGCAACCCGATGTTCCATCAGGTGCTGCACGGCTTCAACAGGGCGGCCTCTCAGGACGGCTACCACGTGATCGTCACGGATGCATTCGAAGACGCGGATGCCGAGGCCGAGCTCGCCCGAGATCTTCGCGACCGCACCGACGCGGTGGCGCTGTTCGCCCCCCGCATGCCGAGGGAGAGCCTGCTGCAGCTGCTGCCGCGCGTGTCTCCCGTCGTGGTCTTCAACCGCACGACCGGCAAGAACGCGGGTTCCGTGCTCATCGACTACCACGAGGGCATACTGCTGCTCGCACGGCATCTGATGCAGCTCGGCCATCGCCGCATCGCCTTCCTCGCGGGCCCGACGTACGCGCGTGCGAACTGGGAGCGCGAACGCGGACTCGACGAGCTCCGCACCGAGGAGTCGGAGGTGGAGATCATCGACGTGCCGTGCGGCCACTCCTTCGAAGACGGATACGACTCCTGGCCGGCGCTTCGCAAGACCGGGGCGACAGCCGTGATCGCGTACAACGATGTCGTGGCGCTCGGACTCCTCGGACGCCTGTCGGAGGAGGGGGTCGCGGTACCGGGGGAGATCTCGGTGGCCGGTTTCGACGACATCCCGTTCTCGCGCTTCTCGTCGCCGTCGCTCACGACGATGACGTCGAGGCTGTCGGAGATCGGGGCACGCATCTGGGAGGTGCTGCGCGCCGAGATGACCGATGACCCGATCCGTGACCCCATCATGTTCTCGCCGGAGCTCGCGTCGCGCGCCAGCACCAGGGAGATCTCGTGAGTCTCGACCTGCTCCTGGCGGAGTCCGGCGCAGTGCGCTACCACGACGGCATCGACGTCGACCCGCAGCTGTCTCCTCGCCCGTATCTCACCGCCGTGACGAGGAACGGCGCCGCCGCGACCGCGGTCGGGCCCGACGACCACGTGCACCACCTCGGCATGAGCGTCGCGATCCCCGATGTGAACGGCACGACGTTCTGGGGCGGACGCACCTTCGTGCGCGGCGGCGGCTCTCAGCTGCTGCCGAATCACGGCAGGCAGCAGGTGCGATCGCGTGACGTCGAGCCCGGTCGCATCACAGAACAGCTGGCGTGGATCGGCCCGGAGGAGACCGGGGCAGCACCGCTGCTCGAGGAGCTGAGGACGATCTCGGTGCGCGAGGGAGCCGATGGCATCGACGTGCACTGGCACACCGAGCTCACCGCGTCTCATGGCGCCGTCAGCTTCGGCAGCCCGCAGACCAACGGCCGCGACGGGGCCTTCTACGGCGGGATCTTCTGGCGCGCGTCGTTCCTCGAAGGGCGCGTGCGCTGTGCGAGCGGCGAGGGGACGGATGCCGCGCACGGCTCGCTCTCGCCGTGGCTCGCCGTCGACGGGCCCGGCGTCTCACTGGTCGCCACCACCTCGAACGGCGACATGCCCTGGTTCGTGCGCGCCGACGGATACGTGGGCTTCGGGCCCGGGGTCGCCGTGACCGGTCGCCGCAGCCTGGCCGCCGGCGAGACGCTGCGACTCGACCTCCGCGTCGCGATCCTCGAAGATCCCCCCGCAGATCCTGCGGCGGTCGCGAGACGGCTGGGGGCCTGAGCCATGACATCCGACCTGCAGCGACTGCTCGACGGGGCGCACGCGGCCGACATCGCGATCCACTCGCTCGCGATCAGCGTCGACGGCGAGGAGCGGGTGCGCACCGCGGTGCAGCCGTGGGGGCACGCCGTGCCGCATCGCATGTACTCGGTGTCGAAGTCGGTCACGTCGCTCGCGATCCTGCTGCTGGCCGACGAGGGGCGGCTCAGCCTCGACGACCCGATCATCGATCACTTCCCCGAGATGGCACCCGTGCACACGTGGCTCGCCGCCACTCGCATCGACGACATGCTGGCGATGACGGGTCCGCACCCTCGCACCACGTACGACGTCGACGGCGACGGGTGGCTGGAGTCGTACTTCCGGGTGCCGCCGACGCATCGCCCCGGCACGCTGTTCACCTACGACACGAGCGCGAGCTATGTGCTCAGCGCACTCGTCGAGCGGCTGGCGCAGGTACCGATGCTCGAGTACCTGCGCCCGCGACTGCTGGATCCGCTGGGTGTGGGACGCAGCATGAGGTTCCTCACCGGCCCCGAGGGCATCAGCCACGGCGGCTCAGGACTGATCGCGGCTCCGGGCGACATGCTGCGGATCGCCGAAGCCGTGAACGGCACGGTCGACGTGCTGCCGGCGGGGGTCAGAGCCCGTCTGATCGAGCGCCGCAGCCACCCTGCGACGCAGACGTGGGGCGCCGCGCTGCGCCACGGGTACGGCCGTCAGATCTGGCTGCCCGGCGCCGGATGCTGGCTGATGTTCGGCCTCGGCGGACAGCTGGTGTACGGCGACCCCTCGAGAGGGCTCGCCGCCGTGGTCACCGCCGACGCGACGACTCTGGCGAGCGGCGACCAGCGACTCCTGGACCTCTTCATCGCGGCGCTCGCCCACGACGATGACGACGCTCGTGGTCAGGTGCTGCTGCATCCGCCGACGCCGCCGCATGATTTCGCTGCGGCGCGGTCGGTGCACGGCACAGGCACGCTCCTCTCGGGCGAGGGTGCTCCGTCACGGCTCTCGGTCGCTCTCGACGCCGACGGCGGCGCCCTCACGATCGACGGCCTGACGCTGCGATTCGACACCGCGAGCCCGACCGTGACGACCCTGCCCCTCGGCGATGCGGTCATCACGGCGGGCTGGTCGTCGCCGGGAGTGCTCGACGCGCGGGTGAGTGCGGCTGCCGACGACATCGCCTCGGTGCGGCTGCGGCTCGTCGCGACGGATGACGGCATCCTCACCGTCATGTCGCAGGGCTCGGGACCCGAGATCGGCGTGCAATGGACCTGGCGCGGCAGCTACCGCATGCCGTGACGGCTGAGATCCGCCCCGGGGCTCAGCCCTTGACCGAGCCGATCAGCGCGCCCTTGACGAAGTAGCGCTGCACGAACGGGTACACGATCAGCATCGGCAGCGTGGCGACGAAGATCACGGCCATGCGCACCGACTGCGCGGGCGGCACGACGTCGACGGCCGCGCCGTCGGCGTTCAGGCCGCTGGCCACGATCACGATCTGGCGGAGCAGCACCTGCATCGGCCACAGCTCGGAGCTGTTGATGTAGAGGATCGCGGACTGGTAGGTGTTCCAGTAGTAGACCGCGTAGAACAGTCCGATCGTGGCGATCGAGGCCAGCGACAGCGGCAGCACGATGCGCCAGAACACGCCGAGCTCGCTGCACCCGTCGATCCGGGCGGCCTCTTCGAGGCTCTCGGGGATGCCCTGGAAGAAGCTGCGCATGATCACGAAGTTGAACGCGTTGATCGCCACCGGGATGATGAGCGACCAGAGCGAGTCGATCAGACCGAGGTTCTTGACCACGATGAAGGTCGGGATCATCCCGCCCGAGAACAGCATCGTGAACAGCACCAGGAAGTTGATCACCCGGCGGCCCTTCAGGTGCTTCTTCGACAGCGCGTACGCCATGAACGCCGTGAGGATCAGACTGATCAGCGTGCCGCCGATCGTGACGATCGCCGACACCCCCAGAGCCCGGAAGATCGTCGGCGTCGAGAGGATGTACCGATACGCGTCGAGGCTGAAGGTCTCGGGCCAGAGGATGAAGGGTCGTGTCGCGAGCTCGCCGGGCGTCGCCAGAGAGCTGGCGAGCACGTTCACGAAGGGCAGCAGGCAGGCCAGCGCGAACGCGGTGAGGATCACGGCGTTGACCACCATGAACACGCGACGGCCGGGCGTGACCGAGCGGCGCTTGCGCGCGGCCTCGCGGACGCGGATCGGAACAGTGGCGTCGTCGACGCGGGGCAGGGTGCTGGTCATGACGAACTCCGAGGGGTGGCGGTGCGCACCGCGAACAGTGCGGCGGCGATGAGGAAGAAGAAGGCGACCGGGTACAGGATGAACTGCGTTCCGAGCAGGCAGGCCAGTCCCGCAGCCAGGAAGCACAGGCCGGTCGCTCGGCGGCGCGGGCGCAGCCGAGCGAAGAAGAAGCCGATCGCCGTGCACAGCGCGACCACGATGAACGAGAACCCGAACCACGCGGCCATGGTGTTCAGCACGACGTGCGCGTCGGCCTGGGCCAGCTCGAGGCCCGCGGCGCGCACGGCCGGCACGACCGTGGAGCGCAGGGTCTCGTCGTCGCTGCGGGTGATCACCAATGCGAAGCCGCCCTGCAGCACGGCGGCTGCCGTGAGGCCGATGCCGGCGATGATGAGCTCGGCCCGGCGGCGGAAGGGGGGAGCGGCGGTCTCGGCCTCGCGGATCGCGGTGGTGGTCATCGCGTCACCTGCACGCTGTCGTCGGCGACGAGGTCGGGCCCGATCACGCCGTCGAGCCGAAGGCCCGAGATGCGCAGGCCCGTCGCGAACTGCGCCTGGATGCCGGCCGCAGCCATCGCGGGCACGCCGTCGGCCATGGCAGGAACGGCCGGCTCGGCATCCGGTGCGAACGAGATGCTCACATGATCGAGCGTCACGTCGTCGAGCGGAGCCTCGGGCAGGCCGGAGATGAACGCGGCGCAGGACTGCACGTTCGTCGCGGTGATGTGCGACAGGTGGATGCCGCGGAACCGCGGCGTGCCCGCGTCGACCGGCTGGGGGGTGCGAGCCGACACGATCGGCAGCTTGCCGTCGGGACCGCAGAAGTAGAAGGGATTGATGACGAGCGGGCACATGACGCCGTCCATCACGATGTTCGACACCCGCACGTCGGCGACGGTGCCGCCGCGCCCGCGACGGGACTTGATGCGGATGCCGCGGTCGGTGCCCTGGAAGACGCAGTTCGAGATCACGACCCCGCGCACACCTCCCGACATCTCGCTGCCGATCACGACGCCTCCGTGCCCGTGGATCATCGTGCAGTTCGTGATGGCGATGTTCTCGCACGGCACGCGATCGGGCGAACCCTCGCTGCCGGCCTTGATCGCGATGCAGTCGTCGCCGACGTCGATGTGGCAGTCGCTGATGCGCACGTTCCGGCACGACTCGGGGTCGATGCCGTCGGTGTTGGGCGAGTCGGGAGGATTGATGATGCGGATGCCGGTGATGCGCACGTCGTCGCAGAGCAGCGGGTGCACGGTCCAGGCGGGGGAGTCGCGCAGCGTCACGCCCGAGATCTCGACCCGCGAGCATCCGTGCAGGCCGATCATGGTCGGACGCGGGTGGGCGAGCTCGCCGGCGCGGAACGCCGTCCACCACCATGCGCCGCCGCCGTCGATCTCGCCACGACCGGTGATGGCCACATCGACCGCATCCCGTGCGTACAGGCACGGCGAGTGGATGGTGGTCGCCGCACCCTCCCACCGCGCGTCGACCGGCGGGTAGAGGGCGGGGTCGGCCACGAATCGCAGCACGGCCCCCGCCTCGAGGTGCAGCTCCACGTGGGAACGCAGGCGCAGAGCACCGGTCTCGTGCACGCCGGGGGTGACGCTGACGCGTCCGCCGCCCGCGTCAGCCGCCCGATCGATGGCATCCTGGAGCGCGCGCGTGGTGCGCACGACACTGCTCTCGGTGCTCTGCACCTGCGTTCCGCTCATGTCACTTGCTCTCGGCGTACGAGGCGGTGAACTCCTCGATGATCGTGTCGAGCCCCTGGCTGCCGAGCTTGTCGATCGCGGCCTCGTAGCCGTCCATGTCGATCTGTCCGACCATGTACTTGTTGTACGCGTCGTTCGCCGCCTGCTGGATGGTCGACCAGCTCTGGTCGAATGCCGCCGAGCTCAGCGGCTGCGTCGGGTCGACGATGGCGAACTCGGCGTTCTCGGCGATCTTCTCGTTGCCCTCGTCGACATAGGGTGCGGAGCTCTTGAACGTCGTGACGATGTCGGACGGCCGCGACGAGTTGTACGGCTGCACCTCCTGCTCCCACTTGGCCTGATCCGTGATCGCGACGACGCCGTCGTCGTCGACCGTGTAGTGCTCGCCTTCGACGCCGTTGGTCATGAGGGCGAACGCCTCTTCGTCGAGCAGCTTGTCGAGGAACGCGAGGATCGACTTGAGCTCCGTCTCGTCCTTCACCTGCGTGGTCGACAGCGCCAGCCAGCCGCCGAAGCCGCCGCCCGTGTCGGAGAGGGCGCGACGAGGCACGTCCTCGAAGGTCATGTCGTTGACGAGGGCCCACGCCATGGGGGTGTTGGGATCCGCGCTCAGAGCGAGGTTCATGTAGTTCTTCGCCTCGAACAGGCCCGTGACGACGATTCCGCCCTTGCCCTGAGCGATCGCGTCCTGCTGGTTCTGCTTCTGCATGGTCACGAACTCGCCGTTCACCGCGCCCTGCTCGTACAGGCCGCGGTACCACTCCATGGCCTGCTTGAACTCGTCGGTCTGGAACGACGGGACGACCTCGTCGTCATCCGTGACCGCCCAGTTGTTGCCGGCGCCGAAGTGGCCGGCCAGCGACTTGAAGCCGAGCTTGAAGCTCTCGAGGCGATCGATGAAGCCGGTGGTGTCGTTCTGGCCGTTGCCGTCGGGATCCTGCGTCGCGAAGGCCACAGCCACCTCGCTGAGCTCCTCGATGGTGTGCGGCGTCTCGAGACCGAGGTTGTCGAGCCAGTCCTGGCGGATCAGCACTCCGTAGCGGGCCTTCGGCTTCTGGAACGGCACGCCGTACAGGTGGCCGTCGATGCGCGCCGAGGCGATGGTCTGCTCGTCGATCTGCGACAGGTTGGGGTAGTCCTCGAGGTACTTCTCCACGTCCCAGAACTGACCGGATCGGAGTGCCTGGCGCACCGACGTGTTCGTCGTGTTCGTGATCGAGGTGATGTCGGCGAGTGTGTCGGACGCGAGCGCCGCGTTGATCTTCTCGTCCTTCGACGCGTCGGGCACCCACTG
This sequence comes from Microbacterium hydrocarbonoxydans, assembly GCF_904831005.1. Taxonomy (NCBI): domain Bacteria; kingdom Bacillati; phylum Actinomycetota; class Actinomycetes; order Micrococcales; family Microbacteriaceae; genus Microbacterium; species Microbacterium hydrocarbonoxydans. The sequence goes on from NZ_LR882982.1 coordinate 490,243, forward strand.
GAAGTTGAGCTCGGTGCCGGTGTACTCCTCGAGGGCGGTCTGGATCGGACCGTCTGCTTCGGGCGTCGTGGGCGTGTGGAGCATCGTCATCCAGGTGACGCTCTCGGCGGGCTTCACTTCGCCACCGCCGTCTCCCGTCGCATCGCCCGACGAGCCGCACGCGGTGAGCGCGAGTGCTGCGACGGTGACGGAAGCGACGGCGATTCCGAGCCTGGAGTGATTCCTCATTGTGATCTTCCTCTCGCAAGGTGCAGACGGGCCGGCGAGGTCTCGCGCGGCGTAGGGGGTGAGGTCGGGGCGTCTTCTGCGGTGAGGCCGCCGAAGACGGTGCGGGTGACGGCGCCGATCGCGGCCGCGGGGATGCCGATGCCGAAGAGCACGAGGATCGGCAGAGCGAAAGACGCGAGCAGCCACACGACCGCGACGACCGCGGCGGTGGCGACGATCGTCCAGTGCAGCGAACCGAGGCCGATCAGCAGCGCGGCGACGATCTGGCGATGGATGCCGCGGACGTCGGTTGCCGCCATCACGGGGAACACGTATGCGGCGATGATGCCGATCACGACGAGTGCCACGACGTTGACGAACTGCAGCAGCCAGCTGGCGCCGGTGAAGATGTTGGTGACGGCGATCGCGCCTGCGGCGAGGAGGATGCCGCCCATCGCGGTGGCCGGCCAGTACCGCGCGCGCAGGTGTCCGATGAACGCGGCCGTGACGGGAGGTGTCTCGCCCCGGCGGAACCATCCGTCGAGGTAGGCGGCGACCGCGTACGAGGCGGGACCGATGCCGAACACGACGAGTCCGAGTGCCGTCGCGGCGACCCAGAGCAGGTTCAGGTACGCGACCCGGTAGACCGCCCGCAGGAACAGGTTCAGGCGCATGAACGCCTCGTACGAGAACATCAGTACACGCCCTCCTCGCCGAGCTTCTTGGCGAGCTTGTTGGCGCCGATGACGAGGATGAGTCCCACCAGACCCTTGAACAGGCCCACTGCGGTCGCGTAGCTGAGCTGACCGTTCTGGATTCCGGCGGTGTACACATAGGTGTCGAAGATCTCGCCGACCTCGCGGTTGAGGGAGTTCAGCATCAGGAACATGTGCTCGAAGCCGAGCTCGAGGAAGTCGCCGATCGCGAGGATGAACATCACGATGATCGTCGGGCGGATCGCCGGGAGCGTGATGTGCCACGTCTGCAGCCAGCGTCCGGCGCCGTCGAGCTCGGCGGCCTCGTACAGCTCCATGTCGACCCCGGTCATCGCGGCCAGGTAGATGATCGTGCCCCAGCCGGCGGTCTTCCAGATCTCCTGGATCGTGTAGAGCGGGCGCAGCCAGTCGGGGTCGGTGAGGAAGGGCACCGCCTGCATGCCCCACGACTCCAGCAGGGCGTTGATGCTGCCGCCGTCTGTGGTCAGCAGCACGTAGAAGAGCGAGACGACGATGACCCACGACATGAAGTGGGGCAGGTAGATGACGGTCTGGATGCTGCGCTGGAAGATCTTGGAGCGCAGCTCGTTGAGCAGCAGCGCGAGGATGATCGGGATCGGGAACGCGAAGACCAGCAGCAGCAGCGACACGGTCACCGTGTTGACGAGCAGCATCACGAACGTGCTCTCGCTGAAGAAGCGGATGAAGTGGTCGAAACCCACCCACGGGCTTCCGGCGATGCCACGGAACGGCGAGTAGTCCTGGAAGGCGATGACCAGGCCGCCCATCGGCACGTACTTGAAGACGATGAAGTACGCGATGCCGGGGATGGCCATCAGATACAGCGCGCGCTGGCGCCAGATGCTCTGCCACCACGGGCGTTTCCGGTACGTGGCGGGCATCTGCCCTGCCGTCGCGTCAACGCTCACCATGGGTGCGCCTTCCTGTTCTCGTCATCGAGGTCGGATGCGGAAAAGCTGAGAAAGCGCTTCCCCGAGTAACCGGTTTCCCGAGATTAGCATGCGAGGCGGGAGTCGACAACAGTCAGTTATGCGACCGTGTCGAAGCCGGGTGGTCAGCCCTTGGCGGGTCCGGTGCTGGCGCGCACGACGACCGCCGGAGTGAAGGTCGCGGCGCTCACGGGTTCGCCTCCCGTGAGCAGCGCGTGCATCGCGTCCCAGGCGAGGCGCCCGATCTCGGCGGCCGGCACCGCCGCGGTGGTGAGCGGGGGTGTCGTGTACGCCGCGAAGGGGATGTCGTCGAAGCCGGTGATCGACAGGTCGTCGGGCACTCGCAGGCCGCGGGTGGTCACCGCCGACAGCAGACCCATCGCGACGAGGTCGTTGAAGGCCAGCACGGCGGTCGCACCGCTCGCGACGACGGCGTCGGCCGAGGCCGCGCCGCTGTCGAAGTCGACGCCTGCGGGGATCTCGATGAACTCGATGTCGCCGACGGCAGCGGCATCCGCGATCGCGCGCGCTCGGGCCTCGCCCGATGCGCTGCCGACGACTCCCGAGAGGAACACGATCCGGCGGTGTCCGAGTTCACGCAGGTGTGCGATCAGCTCGCCCATCGCGGCGCCGTAGTCGGCGGCGACGGTGGGCACGTCGATCTGCGGGAGGCGGTTGATCACGACAGCCGGCGCGACCGTCGGCAGCAGCGCCGAGAGCTCGCTCTGCGGCAGGCGGGGAGCGCACAGGATCACGCCGTCCGTGCGGCGCCTCGTCGTCGTGGCGAGTGCGACCTCGTCGGCGACCTGCTCGGCGGTGTCGGAGATGAGCACGTGGAACCCGTCGGCCGCGGCCGCGCGGCTGAGTCCGTGCAGGATCGCCTGGAACGTCGGGTTGGCGAGATCGGGGATCATGACCGACACGGTCTGCGTCTGGCCGAGCACGAGACTGCGGGCCAGGGGGTTCGCCGTGTAGCCGAGCTCTGCCGCCGCAGCTCGCACGCGTTCGACGAGCAGCGGGTCGACGGTCGGGTTCCCGTTCATGGCGCGCGAGACGGTCGAGAGCGAGACGCCCGCGAGCTTCGCGACGTCGGTGATGCCTGCTCGTGCGGAGCGCGTCATCGGGGTCCCCTCTTCCGCGAACGGCGGCGGATGTGGTCATATGTGAGAAAACGTTTGCTAGGAGTTCTCATGGTCGGGTCATTCAAGGATCGTATCGAGAAGCAGGAGAGAGTGTCCCGAGTGCGCCGCAGTGCGGGGGCGTCGATTCTGATGACTTCTCACGAGGCTGTGTCGTGGTACCTCGAGGGCGTGCGCACGCATGTCTCGCTGGCGGGCCCGCCGGTGCTGGCGGTGAGGGCCGATTCCGACGGCGACACCCTCTTCGTCGCAGACAACGAGGCGGATCGCCTGATCGCCGAGGAGCTGTTGCCCTCGGATGCCGATCGCATCGTGAGGGTGCCCTGGTGGACTCCGCCGGCGGTCGCGGCTGCCGAGGACGCTGGCTCGGCCTCCGCCGTCGGTGAGTCGTCGGTGGCCGCGGAGCTGCGGGCGGCACGCGCGCGGATGCTCCCCGCAGAGGTCTCGCGCTACCGCTCGCTGGGCCGTGATCTCGCTCGCTCCGTCACGGACTCCCTCGCCGGCATGGGCCCCGAGCATGCCGAGTGGGACGCGGCGTCTGCCGTCGCCGCCGGGCTCGTGTCGCGGGGCATCGATCCGCTGGTCGTGCTGGTGACCGGTGCGAGCCGTGTCTCGTATCGGCATCCGCTGCCGACCGGGGCGCGGTTGGGCGAGCGCGCCATGATCGTGGTGTGCGGCCGTCGTGACGGGCTGATCGCCAACGCCACGCGCTGGATCGGAGCCGGGGTCGACGACGAGCCGATCTTCGCCGTCGAGCGCGCGTTCCTCGACGCCTCGGTGCCGGGAGCCCGACTCGACGAGGCGTTCGCCGCCGGATGCTCCGCGTACGAGCGCGCCGGATTCGACCCGGGGGAGTGGCGGCGGCACCACCAGGGTGGGCCGGCCGGCTACGCCGGGCGGGATCCGCGCGCCACATCGTCCACTCGCGATGTGCTCGTCGAGAACCAGGCGTTCGCGTGGAACCCCTCGGCGCCGGGCGTCAAAGTCGAGGACACGCTGCTACGCAGCGCTGAGGGGTGGGAAGTGCTGACGGTCGACGATCGCTGGCCGTCGGTCGAGTTCGAGGGAATGCGGCGGCCGATCACGAAGGAGTACTGAGCCGGACGCGTGCGCAGCCCGTCGCCGCCCGAGAGCCGGGCGGCTCACCGCGCGAAGGCGGCACCGACCTCGCTGAACAGCGCGCCGGACCGCGCGGCCCGCTCGACGACCTCCTGGATGCCGTCGATCGTGGCGAGCGGGGCTGTGCGATCCGTGACGACCGTGATCGCCGACGCCGGCACCGGAACGGGGTCGGGGGCCGTGCGCACGGCCTCGAGCACCGCCATGAAGGCACCGGCCTCGACCAACGGCGAGGACAGCGCGACGCCGTGCTCGCGATGGTCGAGAAGCTGTTCGACGAGATCGGTGCGACCGGTGTGGGCGACGCGGCCGTCGGGGTAGGTCAGCTCGTCGGACGTGTAGCCGAAGAGCACCTCGGCATCGGCCGTCCTCACCTCGATCACGGGCGCGGTCTGCTCGGGGCTCGCGAGAGTGAGTGCTGCGGTCACCAGGAGTCCGTCGTGGAGGGTCACGCGCAGGCTCGACGTGTCGTCGGCTTCGATGTCGTTCGCGCGATACAGCTCGAGCTCGATGCGCTGCACATCTTCACGGCGGCGGGCGCCCGCGACGCGCAGTGCGGTGGCCACGGCGTGCGCGAGCGGGTTGGTGACGACGCCGTCGACGATGGGGATGCCGTCCAGCATCCGCTTGCCCGCCCATGCGGACCTCGTCCAGTAGGCGGCGTCGCGCGACCAGGTCGCCCAGGTCGCGACCGAGGTCGGTGCGCCGAGCGCGGCGATGTCTGCGAGCGCGTGCGACCCGAAGCTCTGGAATCCGATCTGCACGCTGCGTCCCGCGGCCTGCTCGGCGGCGAGGAGTTCGAGGAACTGAGCCATCGTGGCCACGGGGGGCTTCTCGAGGTAGACGTCTGCGCCGGCATCGAGCGCGGCGAGCGCGAGGGAGTGATGCGTCCCGGTGGGCGTCGCGATGATCACGACATCGGGGCGCACGCCCGCCGAGAGCGCGGCGCTCAGACTCGGGTATGCCGGCGCGTCGGCCCCGTATCCCTCTGCGGGCGGCCCCGCGGGGTCGGCGACGGCGACGAGCCGTGCGCGGTCGGAGAGTCTCTCGAGGTTGCGCAGGTGCGAGGCGCCGTATCCCCGAGCGCCCACGAGCAGTACGTCATGCATCATCGTCATTCGCCTTCCGTGTCCGCTCATCCTAGTGGAAAGCGCTTACCGCCGAAAGGCTGTCTGGCCTTGCCCCTGCTCTGTCCGCCTGCCATTCGTCCGCCCCCGCCCGTCCATCTGCATGCTCCGATTCCGGATGCATGCCGAGAAAGGGTGTTCTGGGCATGCATCCGTGATTCGGGCATGCAGGTGAGTGGGCCGGCGAGGGGACCGGCCGGTGAGTGGGCAGGCGAGGGGGATGGGTAGGTGAGTGAGCAGGTGAGGGAGTGAGTCCCGTCACCCGCCGGTCGAGCGCCGGACGATCAGCTCGGGCGGGAACACCGTCTGTCGCGGGATGCTCTCGGGATCGGCCGCCTCTTCGAGCACGATGCGCAGCGCGGTGCGCCCGATCATGCGGCTGGGCTGACGGATCGACGACAGCGGCACGGCTGCGGCAGCGGCGAACGGATTGTCGTCGAAGCCGATCAGCGCGATCTCGTCCGGCACGAGCACGCGACCGCCCGACACCAGCGACTGCAGCAGCCCGAGCGCGAGCAGATCGTTGGCGGCGAAGAGCGCATCGGGCCATTCGCGGCGAGGTCGGGTGAGCAGACGGGTGCCTGCAGCCACCCCCTCATCGACCGTCATCGCCGCTGTCGGCACGACCTCGAGCTCGACATGCACGGAGGCGTTCTCTGCCGCGGCCCGCGCGCCCGCCAGACGATCGGTGACCTGGCGCATGTCGAAGGGGCCGCCGACGAAGGCGATGCGTCGCCGCCCGCCCTCGATCAGGTGCTCGACCGCGAGCCGCCCGCCGGCGACGCTGTCGACCGACACCGACGAGAATCCGCTGTCGGCGCTGAAGCGGTCGACGAGCACGGTGGCGATGCCGCTCGCCCGGAACCGGCGCAGCTGCGTCATGACATCGCCGTAGGGGGCGATGAGCAGGCCGCGCACCTGCTGCTCGCGGAACAGATCGAGGTAGACCTTCTCGCGCGACGGGTCATCGTCGGTGTTGCCGTAGAGAATCGCGATCCCGTGGCTGGACGCCTCGTCTTCGGCCCCTCGCACCACGTCGTTGTAGAACGGGTTCTGCCCGTCGAGCACGACGAAGCCGACGGTCGTGCTGACGCCGGCGCGCAGCTTGCGAGCCGCGTCGTTGCGTACGTAGCCCAGCTCGTCGATGGCCTTCGTCACGCGTTCGACGGATTCGCTGGAGACCTCGTCGGGGCGGTTCAGCACGTTCGAGACGGTGCCCACCGAGACGCCCGCGAGGACGGCGACATCGCGGATGCTGACGGGCATTCTGCTGTCCTCTCGTCGTCGGGCGGATCACGCTTCGGCATCGGGGGTTGACCTGCGGCCGGCATCACATACACTAGCCTGAAACGAGCTTGAATCGATTCAGGTAAAGTTCATTCCGATCATCATCCCCCTCAACGGAGAGGAAAGCCAGTGGTAGACGCAGCCTCCGCCCGCAGCGCTCCCCCCACCGCGCTCGAGCTGCATCGGGTCGTGAAGTCCTTCGGCCCCGTCGTCGCACTCCGCTCCGGCAGTCTGACGCTCCGCCCCGGCTCGATCCACGCCCTCATCGGCGAGAACGGCGCAGGCAAGTCCACGCTCGTGAAGATCATGGCCGGCCTGTACCGCCGCGACTCCGGCGACTTCCGCCTGCACGGCGACGAGGTCGACTTCACCAGTACGGCCCAATCGAAGGCTGCGGGCATCGCGGTCATCTATCAGGAGCCGACGCTGTTCCCCGACCTCTCGGTCACCGAGAACATCTTCATGGGGCGTCAGCCCACCGGCGTCCTCGGACGCATCGACCGCAAGGCCATGCGCACCGAGGTCGACCAGATCTTCCGCCGACTGGGCGTGACGCTCGACCCCGACCGCATCACGGAGGGGCTGTCGATCGCCGACCAGCAGATCATCGAGATCGCGAAGGCGATCTCCCTCGACGCCAGCGTGCTGATCATGGACGAGCCGACTGCCGCTCTCAGCGGCGTCGAGGTCGACCGGCTGTTCGCCGTCGCCCGGAGCCTGCGCGACGAAGGCCGCGCGATCCTCTTCATCTCCCACCGCTTCGACGAGGTGTTCGACCTGTGCGACACCGTCACGGTCATGCGAGACGGCGCCTACATCGACACCACCCCGATCGCCGAGACGACCGTCGACGAGCTGGTGCGTCAGATGGTCGGCCGCGATGTCACCGAGCTGTTCCCCAAGCAGCAGACGGTGGTCGGCGAGCCGCTGCTCGAGGTGACCGCGCTCACCCGCCCCGGCGTCTTCCACGACATCTCGTTCACGGTGCGCGCGGGTGAGATCGTCGCTCTCGCGGGCCTCGTCGGCGCAGGACGCTCTGAGGTCGCCCGCGCGGTCTTCGGAGTGGATCCGTACGACTCGGGGGAGGTGCGGATGCTCGGTGCCGCCGTCGCCCGCCGCAACCCGACCGCCGCGATGCGCAGCGGACTCGCACTCGTGCCCGAGGACCGCCGCAAGCAGGGCCTCGTGATCGACGCGGCGGTGGGCGGCAACATCACGCTCGCGATCCGTCGCCGACTCGCGAAGTGGGGCCTCATCACGAACGGCATCGAGAACCGCGCGGCGAAGGAATGGGCATCGCGCCTCGAGGTCAAGACCCACGCGCTCGACACCGTGGCATCCACCCTCTCGGGCGGCAACCAACAGAAGGTCGTGCTGGCCAAGTGGCTGGCCACCGACCCGCGCGTCCTCATCATCGACGAGCCGACGCGAGGCATCGACGTCGGCACGAAGTCCGAGGTGCACCGACTCCTCTCTCAGCTCGCGGGCGAGGGGATGGGGATCCTGATGATCTCGTCGGAGCTTCCCGAGGTGCTCGGGATGGCCGACCGCGTGCTCGTGATGCGCGAAGGCCGCATCACCGCCGAGATCTCCCGCGACGAGGCGACCAGCGAGAACGTCATGTTCGCCGCCACCCACTCATCGGAGCTGCACGCATGAGCACCATCACCACCGCCCCCGCGCCCGCCGCGGCGAAGAAGTCGTTCGGCGGCGTCGGACGCGCGCGCGAGTTCGGCATCCTCGCAGCTCTCGTGCTCGTCGTGATCGCGGCGACCGTGAAGAACCCGAACTTCCTGTTCAGTGCCGACGGCTGGCGCGACCTGCTGCTCACCCCGTCGATCCTCATGCTCGTGGCGGTCGGGCAGGCGATCGTCATCATCACGCGCAACGTCGATCTGTCGGTCGGCTCGGTGATGGGCCTCACGGCCTATCTGACCGGGCGACTGTTCGTCGACATGCCGGGCATCCCGATCATCCTGGTGGTCATCGCGGCCGTGCTGCTCGGGGCGTTCCTCGGGCTCGTGAACGGCGCCCTGGTCGCATTCGCCAAGGTCCCGGCGATGGTGATCACGCTCGGCACGCTGTATGCGTATCGCGGCATCAACGTGCTCTGGACCGGCAGCGACCGCATCAACGCCTCCGACATGCCCAAGGACTTCCTCGGACTCGGCACGCAGCAGATCCTGTTCATCCCGGTTCTCACGATCATCGCGGTGATCGTGCTGGCCATGGCCGCCTGGTACCTGCGCAACACCCGCGGCGGACGCGAGTACTACGCGATCGGATCCGACCCCTCGGCCGCAGAGCTCTACGGCCTCAAGGTGACCCGCCGCGTGCTGTCGGCGTTCGTCCTCTCGGGTGCGCTGGCGGGCCTCGCCGGCGTCTTCTACGCCGCCCGATACGGCTCCATCAGCTCGCAGGCGGGAAGCGGCTGGGAACTGGATGCGGTCGGCGCCGCCGTCATCGGCGGCATCGCGATCACGGGCGGTGTCGGAACGGTCTGGGGCGCCGCCATCGGCGCGATGCTCCTGATGACGATCAATCGCGCGCTGCCGATCCTCGGCATCCCGGACTTCTGGCAGCGTGCCGTGGTCGGCGTGCTGATCATCGGGGCCATCGTGCTCGACCGGGTGCTCGCGGTCAGACAGAGACGCCAGCTCATCGAGGCGAGGGACGCATCATGACCACCACGACGACCACCACCTCGACCCGCGTCATCCGCGACTACGACCGCCCGCTCTGGCGGCGCATCTTCATCAATCGCGAGTTCGCGATCATCGCGCTCCTCGTGCTCGTGACCGTCGTGGCAGCGGCCTCGATCCGCGGCTTCGCTCAGCCGATCACGGCGAACTATCTGCTGCTCGACGTCGCGCCCATCCTGCTGATCGCTCTGCCGATGACGCTGGTCATGATCACGGGGGAGATCGATCTCTCGGTCGGATCCATGGTGGGCCTCGCGAGCGTCGTGACAGGAGTCCTCACCGAATCGGGAGCGCCGTTCGAGGTCGCCGCCCTCGCGGCCCTGCTCGTCGGAGTCGTCGGGGGTGCGTTCAACGGCTTCCTCGTGACGACTGTGGGGCTTCCCTCGCTCGCCGTCACGATCGGCACGCTCGCGCTGTTCCGCGGACTCGCGGTGGGCCTGCTCGGCACCACGGCCGTCACGGACTTCCCCGAGACATGGACGGCGCTCGCGAAGGCGAAGATCGCCGGCACGACCATCCCGTACATCGTGATCCCGTTCCTCATCCTGCTCGTGCTGTTCGTGGTGCTGCTGCACTTCACGCCCTTCGGGCGCGGAGTGTTCGCGATCGGCCTGTCGAAGGACGCCGCTCGGTTCTCGGGAGTGAACGTCGAGAGGACGAAGTTCATCCTCTTCGTGCTCTCGGGGGTGGTCGCAGCCTTCGCCGGCATCTTCTACACGCTGCGGTTCGGCAGCGCCCGTGGCGACAACGCGACGGGGCTCGAGCTGCAGGTGATCGCCGCGGTCGTGCTCGGCGGAGTCTCGGTCTTCGGCGGGCGCGGACATCTGCACGGCGTCGTCGCCGCCGTGCTCCTGATCGGGGTGCTCGGCAGCAGCCTTCGCCTGGCAGGCGTCACCTCCGACGTCATCAACATCATCACCGGCGGGCTGCTGATCTTCTCGGTCGTCGCAGCCAGCATCCTCGCCTGGGCGCAGCGCCTCCGCGCGAAAGCGGGTCCACCGCTGCGCGCAGCAGCCTCTCCCGCACCATGAGGCAGCCTCTCATCGCCGGCACCCGCCAGCGGTGATCATCACGAAAGGAAGAACAATGACGTTTGCACGCAAGAAGATCGCGGGGTTCGCGGCAGTCGCCGTGGCCGCAGCGCTCGTGCTGAGCGGCTGCGCCGACACGAGCGGCGGCTCGGGTGGCTCGGGCTCCGGCGGTGAAGGCGGATCCGACAACCTCGCGATCACGTTCCTGCCCAAGAACCTCGGCAACCCGTACTTCGACACCTCGAGCGAGGGCGGCAAGACGGCCGTCGACGAGTTCGGCGGCACGTTCGCCGAGGTCGGACCCGCCGAGGCCACCCCTGACGCCCAGGTCAGCTACATCAACACCGCGACGCAGCAGGCCGTCGGTGCGCTGGTCGTCTCGGCCAACGACCCGAAGGCGATCTGCGACGCGCTGAACGAGGCACGCGACGCCGGCGTCAAGGTCGTCACCTTCGACTCCGACACCAACCCCGAGTGCCGCGACCTGTTCATCAACCAGGCCGATTCCGAGGGCATCGCCAAGGTGCAGGTCGACCTGATCGCCGACCAGATCGGCGGCGCCGGCGAGGTCGCGATCCTGTCGGCATCCGCCAACGCGACCAACCAGAACGCCTGGATCGATCTGATGAAGGAGTACGTCGCGAGCGACTACCCCGACATCACGATCGTCGAGACCGTCTACGGCGACGACGACGACCAGACGTCGTTCGACAAGACCGCGGCGCTGCTGCAGAGCCACCCGAACCTGAAGGGCATCATCTCGCCCACGACGGTCGGCATCGCGGCTGCCGCGCGCTACGTGTCGACCTCGGACTACAAGGGCAAGGTCGCGATCACCGGTCTCGGCACGCCGAACCAGATGCGCGAGTACGTCGAGGACGGCACCGTCACGGCGTTCGCACTGTGGAACCCGGCCGACCTCGGCTACCTCGCGGCCTTCGCCTCGAAGGCGCTGATCGAGGGCGAGATCACAGGAGAAGAGGGCGACACGTTCGAGGCGGGCGAGCTCGGCGAGTACGAGGTCGGCGCCGACGGCGTCGTGCTGCTCGGCGACCCGTTCGAGTTCAACGCCGACAACATCGGCGACTTCGACTTCTGAGTCGGACCACGACGAAGGGGCGTCGGAGCTTTCGCTCCGGCGCCCCTTCGTCGCGAAGCCGACGGCCTCAGGCTCGGGATATCCGCACAGCCATGAACGGCCGGCCGGGCAGTTCCACGCGCACCGACCCTGATCCGTGCACACCGGGCAGGCGATCGATCGTCATGTTCCAGGTGTCGATCACGTCGATCGTCCACTCGCCCTCGTCGAGCATGACCTGGCGGAAGCGCGGGCGGTTGAATCCGAAATACCCGATGCGGAGTTCGCCGGCCACCCCGCCCCACGGGACGTCCCAGTCACCGGGCAGAGGATCCCACACGCCGTCAGGGGCTTCGGCGAGGAGCTGCTCGAGGAACCGGATGCGATCGGGCGAGGTCCCGTGCAGCAGTCCGCCCTTCGACCACCACAGGATCTCGTCGTCGAGCCCGAGGGCCGACGGCAGATACGTCTCGCCGTGCCCGACGTATCCTCCGCGCACCGCGCCCTCCCAGAACCGGCGCACCATCTCCTCCCCGGTGATGTTGCCCCAGCCCTGATCGATGTCGCCCTCGTACGCGCACTCGTCGATCACGACGGGCTTTCCCCAGCGCTCGCGCCACTCATCCGTGTTCTCGGCGGTGCGGTAGACGTCGACGCGCTGAATGCTCACGTGCGTGATCCACGGGGCCGAGTAGTCGTAGAAAGGTCTGCAGTTGTGGATCGAGTTGAGATGCCCGAACGCATCCTCCTCGCCGACCACCGCTGCGAGACGCTCCCAGTCGGCGGTGTCCTTGGCCCACAGCAGGTCGTACTCGTTCGCCATCGACCACCACACGTTCGCGTAGGCCGAGAGCCGGCGCACGACGTAGCGCAGGTAGCGCTCGTCGACGGCGGGACCGAGGTCGGCGAATCCCCACCGGTCGTACGCGTGGAAGAGGATGAGATCGGCCTGGATGCCGAGGGCGGCGAGATCGGTGATCCTCTGCTCGAGGCGGCGGAAGTGCGCGGGGTCGAAGCGCTCGAGGTCGAAGCCGTCGGCCAGTGAACCGGGGAACGGGAAGTCTGCCGGCTCGTTCGCGTTGTACAGGTACGACTTCGGGAAGATGCACATGCGCATCTTGGTGAACGGGGCATCGGCCAGAGTCGCGAGCGTCTGCTCCTGCAGCTCCTCGGGCTGATGCGTCCACGCGTAGGCGGTGGTGCCGAGGGGGCGATGCCGTGTGCCGTCGGCATGACGGAAGTGCAGACCCTCGACATGCACGGGGCCGTGCGCTCCGTCGGCGGCCGGGCCGACCGAGACCGTGCCGCGCAGACCGTCGAGCGACCGTGCCGTCGACCGCGTCTCGAACGACCAGTCTCCGGTGGCATCGGCCAGCGCCCGGATCACGTAGGAGCCGTCGCCGTCGTAGAACCCGCCGACCCGCAGCTCCTCGCCGTCGCGCACGAACACCGCATCGAGCTCGACATCGACGAACGGATTCCCGTGGGACGGTCCGTCGATGCGGATCTCCAGCGGTGCCCAGAGCGTGACCGACTCGGGCGAGGTCACGGTGGCCGAACCGCGTTCGACGGTCGCGGACTCGTACCCGGGGTCGGGCGAGAGCGCCGGCGCGTACGGCGCGCGCTGCACGTCGTCGCCGATCTCGGCGAGTTCGGCCCACAGCGTGTCACGAGCCTCCTGCGTCTCGAGCGCCGGCACCAGAGCGACGAGGCTGCCGAGTCGGCCGTCGCGGAACTGCACGGCCATCGGCGATGCGGCGAATCCGGGCATGAGGCGTTCGAGCACGGCGCGAGCGCCGGGGTGGTCGAGGGCTTCTCCGAAGGTGGAGCGGCGATCGAACATGGAGTTCCTTTCGTACGGAGGTCAGGTGGTGGCGGTCGCGGTGGCGGTCGCGGTGGGTGCGGCGGTCGCCGTGCGGATCGCCTCGTCCACGCGCGCGAGCACGTGCGGAGGGCTGAACATGAGCGCGGTCGAGAGCGGTCGTCCGGCTCCCCACACCGTGCCGGTGCGCACCGGCTCGACCCTGTCGGGTGCCACCTCGGCGAGCGCGTCGAACAGTGCGCGGTAGGCGCGCGGGTCGTCGACGACGTCGGCGAGCGAGGCGGCGAGCCCGGGCAGCGCACGAGGCGGATGCTGCGGCGGCGCCGCATAGCGCCACTCGTGGGTGCCCGCACCGACGTCTCCCGGCGCCCCGGGCACCGAGATCGCTGCGGTCGTGTTGGGCGGGACCACCGCGGTCACCACGATCTCGTCGCCGTCCCGCCGCCAGGCCACGGATGCCGTGCCATAGGGCGTCTCGTGTCGAGCGGAGGCGTGGTCGAGCGCCGTGAGAGGTCGCGGCGCGATGCGCAGCCGTCGGTAGCCGGCATCCGCCGGGGCGAGTCCGGCGACCGTGCGGTGCATCCAGTCGGCGACGGCGCCGAGAGCGTAGTGATTGAACGAGGTCATCTCGCCCGGATTCACCGACCCGTCGGGCAGGAGCGAGTCCCAGCGCTCCCACACGGTCGTCGCCCCTTGCGTGACGGGATACAGCCATGACGGGCATTCGGTCTGCAGCAGCAGTCGCTCGGCGGCATGCAGGTGCCCCGCGTTCGTGAGCGCATCGGCCACGAGCGGTGTGCCCACGAAGCCGGTCGCGATGCGATAGCCGCCCTCGCGGACCAGCGCCGCGAGGCGGTCGCCGAGTCCTTCGCGCTGCCGGGCGTCGGTGACCAGGTCGAACTCCAGCGCGAGCGCGTAGGCCGTGACGGCGTCGCTCATCATGCGCCCGGCGGGCGTGACGTACTCGGCGACGAACGCGGCGCGGCTTCGCTCGGCGAGAGCGGCGTAGCGCGCGGCGTCATCGAGGCGCCCGAGCAGCGTCGCCGCGTCCGCCACCAGACGCAGCGACCGAGCGAGGTAGGCGCTCGCGACGATGTCGGAGTCGACTCTCGCCTGCCCCGGCTTGTCGGCGGGAGCTGCCGGGTCGAGCCAGTCGCCCAGCTGCATGCGCCCCGCCCACAGTCCGTCGTCGCCGGCATCGCGCAGCACCGCGTCGACCCACGACCGCATGCTGTCGTACTGCGCGGCCACCACGGTGGTGTCTCCGAAGCGCTCGAGAAGCACGCTCGGCACCACGGTCGCGGCATCGCCCCACGCGGCCGGCGTCGCGCCGTCGGAGGCACCGAAACCGGGGAGCGCGGCAGGGACCACGAGCGGAACTGCACCGTCGGCGCGCGTCTGCTCGAGCGCCAGATCGTGCAACCACGAGGTGAGGAAGCCGTTGCAGTCGTACAGGAAGCTCGCGGTCGGCGCGAAGACCTGGATGTCGCCGGTCCACCCCAGGCGCTCGTCGCGCTGCGGGCAGTCGGTGGGGATCGAGAGGAAGTTCCCGCGCATGCCCCAGAGCACGTTGTCGTGCAGACGGTCGAGCAGAGGGTGGGAGGACTCGAACCATCCGGTGCGCCGCATGTCGGTGTGCAGCACGATCGCCTCGACATCGTCGGGAGCGACGTCGCCGCCGGTGATCTGGGCATAGCGGAACCCGTAGAAGGAGAAACGCGATTCGAGCACCTCGTCGGCGCCCGAGAGGTCGAACGTCGCAGTCGCCGCCGCGTTGCGGAGCGGCCGCAGTGCGAGCTCGCCGTTCTCGAGCACCTCCGCATGGCGCACCACGAGGCGCTGCCCTGCGTCGCCTCGCACGCGGATGCGCAGCCTGCCCACCAGGTTCTGCCCGAAGTCGAGGATCCGTCCGCCGGACGGCGTCTCGATCACGGCCGCGACCGGAAGGGCGCCCGTGCGGCGCACCGGAGGCGCGATCCGCGCCTCCGGCACCGGGACATCCTCGTAGCCCGGCAGCGCGGCGGCGCCGATCCGCGCCGGAGCCCACGCCGAGGGACTGAGACGCAGATCCTGGTGCTCACCGGGGTACACGCCGCTGTCGACCACGGGACCGTCGCCGGCAGCCTGCCACCCCTCGCCCGTGGGGGCGATGGTCTCGGTCGTGCCGTCGACGTAGGTGACGCGGATCTGAGCGAGGAACGAGGGCTGTGTGCCGTAGAGCCGTGCGGCGAACGCGAAGAAGCCGTACTTCTCGGTGTACCAGGCGCCGGCCACGGTGGCGCGCAGCTCGTTGACGCCGGTGCGCAGGAGCGCGGTGATGTCGACGGTCTCGTGCACCAGCCGGTCGCGGTAGGCGGTCCAGCCCGGGGCGAGCACGTCGTCCGAGACGGGGGTGCCGTTCACCTCGGGTTCGGCGGCCCCGAGCGCGGTCCAGAACAGCAGAGCCCGTGAGACCTCGCGATCGAGAGCGAACGATGTGCGCACCACGGCGGGCTGGGCGTCGCGCTCGGCCGCCGCGAGGCCCACCGGCCGTGCGACCCACTCACCCTCATCGAGGAAGCCGGACTCGATCGCGAGCGGTTCGCTCCAGTCGGTGCTCGATCCGGCGACGGAGTGCGCCCGCACGCGGACCTCCCTCGCCTCACCCGCCGACAGCGGTGCGAAGGGCCAGGCCACGAGCGAGCTCTCGCCGCCGTCGAGCCTGACCGTCTCGAGCCCGTCGGTCACCTCGCAGGCGGATTGCAGCCACCCGTTCTCACGCGTGACGACGGTCCAGCTCAGCCGCGGCGTCGGGGTGGCCACGAACGCGGTGTCGTGTCGCAGCTCGGCCCTGAGTGATCCGATCTCCGCCATGACGCTCACTCGTCGTCTCCCTCGGCGCTCCAGCGCAGAACTGCCACGTCGCCCGAGACGGCGTAGACGCCGATCACCCGACCCGTGAACGACTCGGCCGTCTCCGACGAGAGGAAGCGGCCGTCGACGGTCGCGAGCTCGCGCCGCTCCCCGTCGGCGGTGACCGCGAGGTGGAACACGTCGGAGGTCTTCGGGAAGCCGCCCCCGGCGGCGGGGCTGCGGGAGTCGATGTGGAACTCGAGGACGTCGGATGCCACCGGCATGCTCCACTCCTGTACGAGATCCGCGACGACGGCGCGGGCGGTGACGACGCCGGCTCCCGCCTCGACCTCGACGTGGAAGCGCTCGTCGTAGCGCACGGCCAGGCCGCCCACGCCTGCGCTGACGTCGACGGTCACGGAGGCGGCGTTCGTCAGGTGCTCCTGCCTGCGACCGAGGAACACCGGGTGCGGGTCGTCGAGCGTGCGCCCCGTGCCGTGCAGCACCACGGCATCGGCGCGGGAGTCGAGGTCGGCGACCGTGTCGGGGGTGGTGCGCACGGCGATCCATTCGCCGTCGAGCGCGCGCTGCCGGGAGAAGTCGATCTCGACGCGGGTGCCCGGACGCACGTTCAGCAGCACGGGATCGATGGCCGGCCAGCCGTCGTCGCGCCAGTGCACCGTCGTCACGAACGTCTCTCGTCCCAAGGCCGAGAACGCCCGGGTCATGCTGCGAGGGCGGACCCCGAGCAGCACGCACAGCCAGTCGCCGTCGGGACCGCTCACCAGGTCGCCGTGTCCGGTGTTCTGCACGGGGCGGGTCGTGGACCGGGCTGAGACGAGCGGATTCTGCGGGGCGGTCTCGAACGGGCCCTCGGGCGAGTCGCCGCGCGCGATCGAGATGCCGTGGCCGCGCTCGGTGCCGCCCTCGGCGATCATCAGGTACCAGCGACCGTCGACAGCGTAGAGGTGGGGCGCCTCGGGGAACCCGCCTCCTGTGCCCGACCACAGCGACCGCGGCTCCTCGAGCGCGACGTGTCGATCGAGATCGACCCTGACCTGCTGGATGCCGAGGTGCCGGCCCACGCCCTCTCCGCTGAGGAGGAGCCCCGAGAAGGTGATGTACACGGTGCCGTCGTCGCCCCACGCGATGTCGGGATCGATCCCGTCGAGCGATCCCGACCCGTCGTGCGTGGTCAGCAGCGCGCCGTCGCTCCAGGGGCCTGCGGCGTCGGTCGCGGTGAAGTGCAGCATCCCGCGCCCCATCGCATCGGTGATGACGAGGTGGAAGATCCCGTCGCGGTGACGGATGGTGGGCGCCCAGGCGCCGCCGGCCGTGGGCACATCGGCGACGGCGAGCTGGTCGGCTCGAGTGGCCACGTGCCCGATGAGCTCCCAGTTCTCGAAGTCGCGCGAGCGGTGGATCGGGATGCCGGGCAGATACTCGAACGTCGAGGTCGCGAGGAACCACTCGTCGCCGACCCGCACGACCGAGGGGTCGGGGTGGAAGCCGTTGAGGAGCGGGTTGTGGAGCGTGGTCATGACGGTTCTTTCCGAGTGGGGAGTCAGAGTGAGAGGAGGTGGCCGAGCTCACGCGCGAGGGCCACGGCGCGAGGATCCGCGCCGCCCGGCCACGGGCCGCGCGCGATCGTCCACGCGAACGCGATGCCCGTGTCGGGGTCGACGCACGCGAGGGCGCCCATGGCGCCGTCGTGGCCGAACGATCGAGGACCCCCGAAGGCCAGCTGCTGGGACGGCTTCTGGAAGACCACCGCATGCGCGCGGTCGTGCTGATGCAGGACCTCGTCGTAGCCGCGGATCTGCTGCTGACCGATCCGGCCGACCGTGTCGGGGGAGAGGATGGCCTGCTCGCCCTCGACTCCGGTGACGGCTGCCGCGAGGAGCCGGGCGATACCGCGAGCCGTGCCCGCGCCGGACCCTGCAGGGTGCCCGTAGCGCCAGCTGCGCGGGGAGAGCGCGAGATCGACGTCACCCGGAAGCGCGAACACCACCGGTCCGAGCGCAGACGACGACGGGGCCGTGGAGTCGTCGCTCGGCCGGACCATCGGCAGCAGCGGCACCAGTCGGTCTTCATGCTCGGCAGGCAGTCCGAGGAAGAAGTCGATGTCGTGCGGGGCGCGGATGTCGTGCTCGTACACGTCATGCAGAGTGCGCCCGGTGACGCGATGCACGAGCTCGTCGGCGAGATTGCCGATGGTGATGGCGTGGTAGCCGAAGGCGCTGCCCGGGTGCCAGAACGGGCGTTCCTGCGCCAGACGGTCGGCGGCCGCATGGTGATCGAGGAGTTCGTCCCACGTCAGGCCGGGGGAGGTCTGGGGAAGCCCTGCCTGGTGCGAGAGGAGCTGTCGCACGGTGACGTGCTGCTTGCCCTTCGCCGCGAACTCGGGCCAGTACTTCGCCACCCGCTCGTCGAGGTCGAGATCGCCACGCTCGACGAGCAGCCCCACCGTCACCCCGATGATGTTCTTCGTCACCGAGTACGGGACTGTGAGCGACCGCTCTGCGAGGTGCGGACCGCCCCATGCGTCGAGCACCGGCACGCCGTGCCGATAGGCGGCGACCTGGAACGAGAGGTCCGGATCCGCGGCGAGCGCGTCGTCGAGCCGACCGACGAGAGCGGCGAGGCGCTCGTCGGCGCGTCCGTGCACCGGGCCGCCGAGAGGCACGAGACCGGTCACGGCTGATCCCACTCGACCCGCAGGGGAAGATCGGTCGCGGACGAGCCGATGTGCAGTGTGTACCGCCCGGGTTCCACGACCCAGCCGTCGGCCCAGTGGGCCAGACGCCGGGGGGCGACGGGTACGACCGCCGTGATCGTCTCACCCGGTTCGGCGTGCACGACGGCGAATCCGACCAGCCACAGCAGCGGACGCTCGACCGACGAGTCCGCGCGCTCGGCATAGACCTGCACGACCTGCTTGCCCGCGCGGGATCCGGTGTTGGCGAGAGTCACCTCGATCGTCTCGTCGTGACGTTGCGCGGCTCCCCACGACCAGGTGGTGTAGCCGAGTCCATGGCCGAATGCGAACGCCGGGGTCGTGCCCTGCTTCAGCCAGGCGCGATACCCGATGTGCAGGCCCTCGGCGTAGGCGAGTCGACCCTCGACCGGAGTCACGTCGGCCACCGGCACATCGTCGAGAGACGCGGGCCAGGTCGTGGGCAGCCGACCGCCGGGTTCGGCGATGCCGGTCACGACGTCGGAGATCGCGTGTCCGAACTCCTGCCCGCCGAAGTAGCCCTGGATGATCGCTGCGACCTCGCCCGACCACGGCAGCACCACGGGGGAGCCGGCGTTCACCACGACGACCGTCGGTGTGCCCGTCGCCGCCACGGCGCGCACCAGATCGTCCTGCCGACCGGGAAGGTCGAGGTCGACGCGGTCGTATCCCTCGGACTCGACCTTCGAGTTGGTGCCGACGACGATGATCGCGACCTCTGCCGATCTCGCGGCCTCCGCGGCCCTCGCGATCAGCGCGTCGGGGTCGGTGCGCTCGGGGGCGATGCCCAGCGTCACGCTGAGCGCCCCGTCGAGTGCTCCCTGCGAGGCGCGGGTGAGCTCGAGACGGATGTCGATCGGCCGACCCGACTCGACCGCCACCGAGGTCGTGAGAGACGGCGGGTTCAGGAACGCCGCGCCGAGATCCGAGCCCTCGATCACCGGGGTGTCATCGAGCACGAGTGCTCCGCCGACGAAGACCCGGCCCGGATTCGCACCGGCGAATCCCAACTCGATGCGTCCCGTCTCGGACGGCGTGTATCTGGTCGACAGCACCACCGTGCGGCTTGCGCCGATCGGCGCGTCCCCGCCGAACCAGACGAGCGCGGTGGCGCGCCGGTCCTCAGCGAAGAGCTCGCTGCCCGAGTCGTCGACGAAGCTCACGCGCAGACCGGGCTCGCCCGTGACAGGATTCACGATCGACGCCAGCGGGATCTCGGCGACGCCCTCCTGCACGACGGCTCCGATCTCGTAGCGCACATCTGCCCGGGGGAACGCCGCCCGCAGCGCGTCCCACGGCGATACGACCTCGTCGGGGATCACGGTGGCGGAGCCTCCGCCCTGGGTGCGCGCCTCGGTCGCGTTGTGGCCGATGATCGCGATCCGGCCCGCGGTGCCGGTGTCGAGCGGCAGGATGCCGTCGTTCTGCAGCAGCACGGTGCCCTCGATCGCCGCCTCCCGCGCGAACGCAGGACCGTCTACCGGGGCGGGGACGACGGCATCCGCGCCCTCGAGAGCGCCGACGCGCTCGGCGAGCAGGAGGATCCGCAGCACCTTGCGGTCGATGTCGGCCTCACGCACGCGGCCGTCGCGCACGGCGTCGACCAGGTCGGCCCACGCCGGTGCCGGGCCCGGCATCGCCAGGTCCTGCGCAGCGGCGACCGCATCGAGCGAGCGCACGGCCGTCCAGTCGCTCACGACGACCCCGTCGAAGCCCCACTCGCTGTTGAGCGGGGTCTCGAGCAGTTCGTTCTCGGTCATGGTGACGCCGTCGACCGAGTTGTAGGCGCTCATGATCGACCAGGCTCCGGCCTCGACGGCGCGCTCGAACGGAGCCAGGTACAACTCACGCAGCGTTCTCTCGTCGACCTCGACGTCGACCGTGAAGCGATCGGTCTCGGAGTCGTTGGCGACGTAGTGCTTGGGCGTCGCGGCGACGCCGTTGTCCTGCAGACCCCGCACGTAGGCTGCTCCGAGCTCGGAGGTCAGCTCCGGGTCCTCGCTGAAGCACTCGAAGTGGCGGCCGCCGAGCGGAGACCGGTGCAGGTTGATCGTCGGGCCGAGCACGACGTCCACTCCCTTGCGCCGTGCCTCCGAGGCTGCGGCCGCGCCGTAGCGATACGCGAGTCGCACATCCCACGACGCCGCGAGGGCCGATCCTGAGGGGAGGTTGAGCGAGGGCTCGCGCTCGTCCCAGCGCGGACCACGCACACCGGCAGGACCGTCGGACAGCGTGAGAGCACGCAGACCGATCTCGGGCAGCGGCACGGTGGTCCAGAAGTCGGCGCCCTGCACGAGTGCCGCCTTCTGCTCGAGCGTGAGCCTGTCGAGCAGAGGCTGCAGGTGCGCTGTGGAGTCGGCGGAGACCGCGGACTCGATGTCGGGGGTGGTCATGCGGCTGATCCTTCGGAGGTCTGAGCGTCGATGAGGGCACGGCGGTCGGCGCGACGCTTCTGCTGCGCATCGGGGTCGGGAACGGGGGCGGCGAGGAAGAGCCGCTGCGTGTAGGGGTGCTCGGGGCGCGCGGTGACCTGGTCGCCGTCGCCGGTCTCGACCAGCTCGCCTCGATACATCACTGCCACGCGATGACTGATGTGGCGGACCACGGCGAGGTCGTGCGAGATGAAGAGGTACGCGACCCCGGTGCGCTCCTGGATCTCGATGAAGAGATCGAGCACCCTGGCCTGCGTCGACAGATCGAGCGCCGAGACCGGCTCGTCGCACACGATCAGACGGGGGTCGAGCGCCAGCGCGCGCGCGATCGCGACGCGCTGGCGCTGCCCGCCCGAGAACTCGCGGGGCAGCCGACGGGCAGCATCCGTCGGCAGCCCCACGCGGTCGAGCAGGTCGGCGACCCTGGCGTTCGCCTCTTTCGACGAGACCCCGCGGGCGGTGAGTGGTTCGGCGAGGATCTGCGCGATCGTCATCGACGGGTTCAGCGACGAGTACGGGTCCTGGAACACGACCTGGATCTCGCTCGAGAGCGTGCGTCGCTCGCGCCGGTTGAGGTGACCGATCTCGCGACCGTCGTAGCGGATCGACCCCTCGGTCACCGGAGCGAGGCCCAGCACGGCCCGACCCAGCGTTGTCTTGCCCGAACCCGATTCGCCCACCAGGCCCACGGTCTCGCCCGGGCGGATGTCGAGGGACACGCCCTTGAGCGCATGGAACGGCTCGGCGCGGAAGCCCTTGCCGGGATACGTGACGTGCAGGTCCTTGACCTCGAGCAGTGCATTCATGACCGGCCTCCTTCGGCGGTTCCTGCAGAGATGAGCGGGCCGCGGGCGGGACCCTCGTCGAGGATCGCGTCGAGCAGCGACTGCGTGTAGGCGTGCGAGGGCGAGCCGAGGATGGTGCGCACGGGCCCCTGCTCGACGAAGAGCCCCTGCTGCATCACCGTGACCCGGTCGCACAGGTCGGCGACGACTCCGAAGTTGTGCGTGACCAGCAGCATCGCCATCTGGCGCTCCCGCTGCAGGTCGCGCAGCAGGTCGAGCACCTCGGCCTGCACCGTGACGTCGAGCGCCGTCGTGGGCTCGTCGGCGATGATGAGGTCGGGGTCGGTCGACACGGCCCCGGCGATCAGGACACGCTGCGCCATGCCCCCCGACACCTCGAAGGGATACGCCTCGAAGGTGCGCTTCGGGTTCGGGATGCCGACGCGGTCGAGCAGCGCGAGCGCCCTCTCGGTGGCCTCCTTCTTCGACAGGTTGAGGTTCTTGCGCAGCGGCTCGACGAGTTGGTAGCCGATCGTGAACGACGGGTCGAGGTTGCTCATCGGCTCCTGAGGGATGTAGCCGATGCGCCGACCGCGGATGCCGGCATACGCGCTCTCGGAGGCGTCGGCGAGCTGCGTCCCCTCGTAGACGATGGAGCCGCCGGTGACCCGGCCGCCCCGAGGCAGCAGGCCGAGCACGGCGAACGCGGTCTGCGTCTTGCCCGAGCCCGATTCACCGATGAGTCCGTGCACCTCGCCCTTGCGGATCTGCAGCGAGACCCCGTGGACGACCTCGATGTCCTCTCCCTCGGACTGCTCGTATGCGACGCGCAGATCAGACACGGTCAGGATCGCCGGAGCTCCGGCGACGGTGCTGCCCGCATCGTCGGGATGCACGATCGTGTCTCCCACGACGGGCAGCGGAGACGAGTCGTCGAGTTCGGAGGCGTCGCCTCCCGAGAGGCTGAACGACGTGGTCACGGCCGCGATCGAGCCGGTTGCCGTCGTGACTGCGCGGCGGCGGCGACGGCGCACGACGGCCGTGCGCTCGAGCACGTCGCGCATGCCGTTCGCGAGCAGGGTGAGAGCGATGGCCGTGAGCGCGATCGCGAGCGAGGGCCAGAGCATCAGCAGCGGCTGCTTGTAGATGTTCGCGAACCCGTCGTTGAGCATGCCGCCCCAGGTCGGAACACTCATGTCGCCGAGGCCGAGGAACTCGAGACCCGACTGGATGGCGATCGCGATGCCGGTGATGATCGCCGACTGGATGATGATCGGGGCGCGCACGACCGACAGGATGTGGCGCCCGATGATGCGCACGTCCGAGAGGCCCGACACCTTGGCCGCGTCGACGTACAGCTCGCCGCGCACTCCCGTGACCGCCGCGTAGACCAGACGGTAGTAGGCGGGGGCGAGCAGGATGCCGAAGATGAACATCGCGAGCCACACGCTCGGGCCGAGGACGGCGCGGGCGGCGAGCAGCACGACGATGCCGGGAAGGGCCATGACGAGAGAGGTGACCCACGAGGCCACCGCGTCGAACCAGCCTCGGTAGTAGCCGGCGATGAGGCCCGAGATCACGCCGATCACGAGAGCCGTGACGACCGCCACGAGTGCGGCGGCGAGCGTGATCTGAGTCGCCGCCAGCAGGCGGGACAGAACATCCCGGCCGGCGCTGTCGGCACCGAGCAGGTGCTCGGCGCTCGGCGGAGCGAGCACGAGCTGGAGCGATGCGAGGTTCGGATCGAACGGGGCGATCCACCGGCCCGTGATCGCGATCACGGCGACGACGACGAGGAAGAGCAGTGAGATCAGCGAGACGGGACGTCGCACGAGTCGACGAAGCAGCGAGGTCTTCGCCGTGGGCGTCGGCACCGCGACGGGAACGTCGATAGCGGTCATGAGAGTCGCACCTTCGGGTTGAGCGCTGCCTGCGCGAGGTCGATCAGGAGGTTCACGATGAGCACGATCACGGCGAACGCGATCACGACGCCCATGACCACGGGGATGTCGCCCTGCGTCGTGGCCGACACCGTGAGCTGCCCCATGCCGGGCAGGGCGAAGACCTGCTCCACGATGACGGCGCCGCCGAGAAGGCCGATGAACTGCACCGCGAGCACGGCGAGGGCCGGGCCTCCGGCATTTCGCAGCACGTGCTTGTACACGACGCTGCCCGACGACAGCCCGCGGGATCGGAGCGTGCGCACGTAGTCGCGCGACATCGCGTCGACGACCGAGCCGCGCACCTGCTGTGCGACGGCCGCGATCGCTCCGATCGACAGAGCGACGATCGGCAGAGTCACCGACGAGAGCCAGCCGCTGAACGACTGCGCGATGGGTATGTACCCGGTCGCCTTGAACCAGTGCAGGTTGATCGCGAAGATCAGCACGAGATACAGGGCGATGAGGAAGCCCGGGATCGCGAAGCCGATCACCGAGATGAACTGCACGACGGTGTCGACCCAGCCGCCGCGACGAGCCGCCAGCACACCGAGGACGACGGCGAGCACGGCCGAGATGAGGGTCGCGCCGATCACGAGGGAGAGGCTGACGCTGAGTCGACCGCTGAGGCTGACCGACACGAGCTGGCCGTTGAACCAGGAGCGACCGAGATCGCCGGTGAGCGCCGAGGTCAGCCAGTCCCAGTACTGGGCGGCGAGCGGACGGTCGAGGCCCAGCTCAGCCGCCTTCTGGGCGACCAGCTCTTCGGTGGCGTTCTGACCGAGGATCCGGCGGGCGATGTTGGCGCTGTCGAGGAAGAGGAGCCCGAACGTCACGATCGAGATGACGACGAGCAGGACGATGCCGGCGAGGATCCGGCGCACGATGAACATGAGCATGCTGCGCTCCTGTGGTGAGAGGAATCGGGGTCCGGTCCCCCCGCCGACGGGCAGGGGGACCGGAGGGTCCGCGTCAGGACTTGGGCGTGAAGTCGTAGATCGCGGGGTAGGCGTTCGTCGGGAGCACCTCGACGGCCGTGCCGGCATCCGTGGCGAAGCTGCCCTGCACGCGGTAGAACGGCGCGAACCACGCCTGCTCCACGATGTACGCGTTCAGCTCCTTCGCCACCGACTCCTGCGTGGCCTCGTCACCGAACTGGATCTGCTGGATGTACTCGTCGACCTTCGGGTCCTCGTAGCCGAACGGGTTGAAGATCGCGGAGGGAGCGATCATGAACTGGATCAGCTGCCAATCCGGGTTCTGCTCCAGAGCCATGAACGAGACCGGGAACTTCGGCGCCAGGAGGTCGGCGATGAAGTTGTTGCCCGGATCGGTGTACTCGACGCCGATCCCCACGTCGGCGAGCTGCTGCTCGATCAGCGTGTAGGTGGTGGCGCCCAGCAGTGTGGACGACGGCATCGACAGCGTGAGACCGGTGGCGTAGCCGGCTTCGGCCAGAAGCTCCTTCGCCTTCTCGGGGTCGTACGTGTAGTAGTCGTCCAGCTCGGGATCGTACGCCGCCGAGCTCTCGGGGAACACCTGGGTCGTGACGGTGCCGTTGCCGAGCTGCAGTGCGTCGAGCAGACCCTCACGGTCGAACGCGTAGTTCAGTGCCTGGCGGACGCGCACGTCGGCGAGTGCCGGGTTCATGGTGCCGGCGCGGTCGAGCAGCAGCATCCCCTGGAAGTCGAGCTCGTTCGCGTTGACGGTCCACCCCGCCCCTTCGACCTCGGCGAGGTTGTCGTTGCTGGCGAGCTTGACGCCGTTCGCCTCTCCCGCCTTGATCGCGTTGAGCGAGGCGGTGGCGTCGGCGAGCACGTTGATCACGAGGTTGTCGTAGTGCTGCACGTCGGGGTTCCAGTAGTCGGGGTTCTTCGTGTACGTGTAGCTGGTGCCGGTGACCGTGGCAGCCGTGTCGAGGATGTAGGGTCCGGAGCCGACCGGGTCGGTCGCGAGATTGTCGTTCTCGAGCGATTCGCCGCTGGCCACGAGTCCCGGGTCTCGCGTGAGGTAGTTGAGCAGCGCGGGATCGGGTGCGCTGAGCGTGATCACGACGGTCGTGTCGTCGGGGGCCTCGAAGCTCGTGATCCCGGCGAAGTAGTTCGCGTCGGGCGAGGTGCCGTCTTTGAAGCGCTGGAGGTTGTCGGCGACGACCTGGCCGGTGAGTGCCGAGCCGTCGGAGAACGTGACATCGTCACGCAGCGTGAGGGTGAGGACGGTGTTGTCCTCGTTGTACGACCATTCGGTCGCAAGCCAGGGCTCGATGGTGCCCTCGGGAGTGGCGAGAAGAAGAGTGTCGAAGACCGCCTGGTAGAACGGAGCGCGGTTGCCCCATTCCGAACCAGCGGGATCGAACGTGGTGGGCGGAGTGATCGCCCCGAGTGTGAGCGTGCCGCCGCTCCCGTCCCCCGAGCCGCCGTCTTCCGCACCGCCGGCGCAGCCGGTGAGTACGAGAGCAGCGATGGCGATGGTGGCTGCTGTGGCCTTCCAACGGAACATCCTTTGTCCCTTTCGTGGGTGGCGGTACCCCTGCGGACCGCCTCTGGTGGGAGAAGCTAGCAGCAATATCTAGCAGCCGCTAGGTTTTTGGAACAAAAAGCTAGCGGTCGCTAGGAATTCGTTATAGAACGGTACTCGGAGGCGTGCGATCGGCGAAGATGGCGGCTACCCGTGACGGGGGATACGGTGACAACGATGACGAACACCATGAACAAGGGACCGAAAGTCCGGCGAGGCGTGCGCGGCCAGTACGCCAAGACGCGCGAACGTCGCAAGGCGATCCTCGACGCGGCTCTCGAGGTGTTCTCCGAGGGCGGCTACCGCGCCGGGTCGCTTCGTGAGATCGCCCAGCGCGTGGGGATCAGCGAGGCGGGCCTGCTGCACCACTTCCCGAACAAGGGGGCACTTCTCGAGGCCGTGCTCGACCACCGCGACGATCGTTCGCGCGAGATGGTGCCGCTCGAGTCCGGCGACGGCGCAGCGATGATGCGCGGACTCGTGCGACTCGCGGAGTACAACGCCTCCGTGCCCGGTGTCATCGAGCTGTACTGCACGCTGTCGGCCGAGGCCACCTCGCCCGACCACCCCGCCCACGGCTACTTCGTGCGTCGATACGTCTACACCCGCACCAACATCGAGAAGGGCTTCGGCAACCTCGCGGACCGCGGGATGCTGCGGTCGGGAGTGACACCGTATCGCTGCGCCGTGGCGCTGATCGCGCTGATGGACGGACTGCAGGTGCAGTGGCTCCTCGATCGATCGGTCGTCGACATGGCCGAAGAGCTTCGAGCCTGGATCGACGGGGTCGCCGACATCGACTGGGACGCGCCGCTCGATGCGCCGACCGACGCTGCGCCGACCGATGCTGCGCCGACCGATGCTGCGCCGACCGACGCTGCGCCGACCGACGCTGCGCCGACCGATGCTGCGCCGACCGATGCTGCGCCGACCGACGCTGCGCCGACCGACGCTGCGCCGACCGACGAAGGAGCCGGAGAATGACCCGCATCCCGTTCGTCGACGGCTGGAGCGTCGGCCCGAAACTCGGCGCCTTCGAATCGCGTGACGCCTCGACCGCGTCGCGGGCGGTCACGGTGCCGCATGACGCTCTGCGAGATCTGCCTCGCGCGGCCGATTCGGTGCAGGGCGTGCACAGCGGGTACATCCCCGGGGGCGTCTTCGAGTACACCAAGACGTTCGACGTGCCGCTGCACTGGCGTGACAAGACCGTGCGCGTCGAGTTCGAGGGCGTGTACCGCGATGCGACCGTCTACGTGAACGGCGACTTCGCCGGCCATCAGGCGAACGGGTATGCCGCATTCGTGGTCGACCTCGACCCGTTCCTCCTCCCGGGAGAGACCAACACGATCTCGGTGGAGGCGCGCGTGCATCGCGACAGCCGGTGGTACACGGGCGGCGGCATCTACCGACCCGTGCATCTCCTGGTCGACGAGCCCGTGCATCTCGCACTCGACGGAACGCTGATCGTGAGCCGTGACATCGACGAGGAGCGCGCGATCCTCGAGGTGTCGACGCGAGTCGAGAACCGTGCGCGGCACACCGCGACGCGACGGCTGACCTGGACGGTCACGGACGCCGACGATGCGGTCGTGGCGACGGGCACCGCTCCCGTCACCGTGTTGCCGGGCAGTCACGCCGTCGGCCGGGTGCGCCTGGCGGTGGACTCGCCTCGGCTGTGGGGGCCCGACTCGCCGCACCTGTACCGGGTGCGGACGGAGCTCGCGGATGCCGATGCCGTTGCCGAGGCCGTCGCGGACGAGACGGTGACCGCCCACGGCATCCGTCGGCTGCAGCTCGACACGCGTCACGGATTGCGTGTGAACGGCGTCTCGGTCGACCTGCGCGGCGCGTGCATCCATCACGACAACGGTCCCCTCGGTGCGGTGTCGATCGCAGATGCCGAGAGCCGCCGCGTCCGCATCCTGAAGGAGGCCGGGTTCAACGCGATCCGCAGCGCGCACAATCCGGCCAGCCGTGCGCTGCTCGATGCGTGCGACGCCCACGGGATGCTCGTGATGGACGAGCTGACCGACGTGTGGACGAAGTCGAAGACCGCGTTCGACTCGTCGATCGGCTTCGACGAGCACTGGCGGCGCGACGTCGAGGCGCTCGTGGCCAAGGATGCGAATCATCCCTCCGTGATCCTGTACTCGATCGGCAACGAGATCCTCGAGCTCGCGACTCCCCACGGGGCCACCTGGAGCCGCCGTCTCGCCGAGGAGTTCCGCACCCTCGACCCGACGCGGTTCGTCACGAACGGGATCAACGGCATCATCGCGAACCTCGATCGCATGGCCGACACCATGGCGGAGGTCGCGGCATCCGACCCCAACACGATGATGGCCGGGATGGGCGAGCAGATGGCTCGCATGAACGCCTCGGATCTTGTGACCAGGACCACGGAGGAGTCCGCGGCCGTGCTCGACGTGGTCGGCTTCAACTACGCCGACTCCCGGTACGACCTCGATGCGCAGCTGTTCCCGAATCGGGTGATCGTCGGATCCGAGACCTTCCCCGACCGCATCGCATCGCTCTGGGCCGACGTGCGACGGCTGCCGCACGTGATCGGCGACTTCACCTGGACGGGCTGGGATTACATCGGCGAGGCCGGGATCGGGCGCGTCGACTACACCGATGTCGAGGGGTACGAGCCCACCGGCACGGCAGGGCCTTTCCCGTACCTGCTCGCGCAGTGCGGTGACATCGACATCACGGGTCACCGCCTGCCCGCGTCGTACTACCGCGAGATCGCCTTCGGTCTGCGCTCGGAGCCCGCCATCGCGGTGCACCGCCCCGCGCATCACGGCCGACCCGTCGCCAAGACGCCGTGGTCCTGGGACGACGTCGTGGCGAGCTGGACGTGGGATGCGGCACCGGGATCGCCCGTGACGGTCGATGTGTACGCGGATGCCGACGAGGTCGAGCTGCTGCGTGACGGCGAGCCGGTGGGGCGCGTCGCGGTCGGCGCCCTCATGCCGTTGACGGCTCGATTCGAGACCGAGTACCACCCGGGCGCCCTCACTGCCGTGGCCTACACCGGCGGAGTCGAGAGCGGTCGCACGACGGTGCGGACCGCCGGAGCGCCGATGCTCGCGGCGAGTGCAGAGAATGCCGAGATCCCGGTCGGCGGCCTCGGATACGTCGTGGTCACGATCGCCGACGGCGAGGGCACGCTGCACTGCGACCGCGACGCTCTGGTCGAGATCGAGGTGGCAGGAGGGCAGTTGGCCGGACTCGGCTCGGCCAGGGCGCGCACAGAGGAGTCGTTCGGCGCGAGCACCGCTACGACCTTCGACGGGCGGCTGCTCGCCATCGTGCGTGCGGATGCTCCGGGAGAGATCCGGGTGACGGCGACGGCCGCGGGTTTCGCGCCGGCCACCGCGGTGGTCACGGTCGCATAGCCTCGGCGCGCGGGAGCGGGGGCGCATCCGGGCGCTCGGCACCGGTGCAGATGCATGCTCAGATCACGGATGCATGCCCAGGAACCGTGTTCTCGGCATGCATCCGTGATTCCGGCAGCCATGTGGACCGCCGCGGGGGAGCTGCTGGTCAGCGCGGGTCGAAGCGCTCGGGCTCGTGGGTGGCCGCGACGAGCGCGCGCAGCTCCTCGAGTGATGCCGGGGCGGCACCGAGAGCGCGCGCCTGCACGAGCACGTTGCCGAGAGCGGTGGCCTCGACGGGGCCGGCCAGCACGGGCAGACCGGTGCGGTCGGCCGTCGCCTGGCACAGCAGTCGGTTCAGCGACCCGCCTCCCACGAGGTTGATGCTGTCGAGTTCGCGCCCCGACAGGTCGGATGCGGTCTGCACGGCCTTCGCGAAGGCCTTGGCGATCGACTCGACGATCGACCGGGCGAAGGCGGGTCGCGTCGACGGGGCCTCCGCACCGAGCAGCGCCGCGATGCGCGCGGGCATGCCTCCCGGCGCGCTGAGGCTCGGATCGTTCGCGTCGAAGAGCGGCACCTCTCCGCTGACGGCGGATGCGGCGGCGAGAAGATCCGGCAGATCGATCGCCGATCCGTCCTCCGCCTCCCATGCGCGCACGGTCTCACTGAGAAGCCAGAGGCCGGTGACGTTGTGCAGGAAGCGGTAGCGGCCGTCGACGCCGAGCTCATGCGTGAAGTTCGCCTCGCGCGCGGCATCCGTCAGCACCGCCTCGGTCAGCTCGACGCCGACCAGGCCCCACGTGCCGCACGAGATGTAGGCCGAGTGCGGGGTCGACAGGGGTGCCGCGACGACAGCGGATGCCGTGTCGTGCGAGCCGACCGCGATGACGGGCAGCTCCTTGCCGACCCGTGCAGCAAGATCGGCCCTGAGCGCGCCGATCGTCGCACCGGGATCGACGAGCGAGGGAAGGATGCTCGACGGGATGCCGAGGCGATCGGCCAGCTCGGCGTCCCACTCGCCCGACTCGACATCGAGCAGCCCCGTGGTCGAGGCGTTGGTGCGTTCGGCGACCGCGGAGCCGGTCAGCAGGCAGGCGATCAGATCGGGGATCAGCAGCGCCGTGTCGGCATCGGCGAGGTGTGCGTCGACCCGGTACTGGTACAGCGTGTTGAACGGCAGGAACTGCAGGCCGTTGCGCTGGTACAGCTCGGCGAACGGCACGATCGCGTGCACTTCGTCGACACCGCGCGCGGTGCGGTCGTCACGGTAGTGGAACGGTTCGGCGAGCAGTTCGCCGTCGTTCACGAGGCCGTAGTCGACCGCCCACGAGTCGATCCCGATGCTCTCGATGCCCGGCTCGCGGCGCACGGCCTCGGCGAGCCCTGAGACGACGTGCTCGTACAGTGCTCCGAAGTCCCAGTGCAGACCGTCCTCGCGCTCGACAGGGCCGTTCGGAAAGCGCGAGACGAGCTCGAGGTCGAGGCGGCCGTCGCCGATCCGCCCGATCATGACCCGGCCGCTGGTCGCACCGAGGTCGACGGCGGCGACGGACCGCACCGTCATCGCAGGAACGCCGCTGCGACGCCGGAGTCCACCGGGATGTGCAGGCCCGTGGTGCGGCTGAGCTCGGGGCCGGTCAGCACGAAGACGGCATCCGCCACGTTCTCGGGAACGACCTCGCGCTTGAGGATCGTGCGGTTGGCGTAGAACTGGCCGAGGTCCTCTTCGGCGACGCCGTAGGTGGCGGCGCGATTCGCACCCCAGCCGGACGCGAAGATGCCCGAGCCGCGCACGACGCCGTCGGGGTTGATCCCGTTGACCCGGATGCCGAACTCGCCGAGCTCGACGGCCAGCAGTCGCACCTGGTGCGCCTGGTCCGCCTTGGTCGCCGAGTACGCGATGTTGTTCGGGCCGGCGAACACGGAGTTCTTCGACGAGATGTAGATGATGTCGCCGCCGAGCTTCTGGTCGATCAGCACGCGGGCTGCGGCCTTCGACACCAGGAACGAGCCCTTGGCCATGACATCGTGCTGCAGATCCCAGTCCTTCTCGGTGGTCTCGAGCAGCGGCTTCGACAGCGAGAGCCCGGCATTGTTGACGACCAGGTCGACACCGCCGAACGCGAGCACGGCGTCGTTCAGCGCGGCCTGGATGGCGTCAGCGTCGGCGACGTTGGCCGCGACGCCGATCGCGACGTCGGTGCTGCCCAGCTCGGCCGCAGCCGCCTGGGCCTTCTCGAGGTCGAGGTCGGCGATGACCACGCACGCGCCCTCCGCTGCGAGGCGGGTGGCGATGGCCTTGCCGATGCCGCTGGCGGCACCCGTGACGAACGCGATGCGGCCCTGGTGCGACTTGGGCTTGGGCATGCGCTGCAGCTTCGCCTCTTCGAGCGCCCAGTACTCGATGCGGAACTTCTCGGCGTCGGAGATGGGGGAGTAGGTCGAGAGCGCCTCGGCGCCGCGCATCACGTTGATCGCGTTGACGTAGAACTCGCCGGCGACGCGGGCGGTCTGCTTGTTCGCGCCGTACGAGAACATGCCGATGCCCGGCACGAGCACGATGAGCGGGTCGGCGCCGCGGATCGCGGGCGACTCGGCGGTGGCGTGTGCGTCGTAGTACGCCTGGTAGTCGGCGCGGTACTCGGCGTGCAGCTCGTGCAGACGCGCGATCTGCTCGTCGACCGAGGCCGTGACGGGCAGATCGAGGATGAGCGGCTTGACCTTGGTGCGCAGGAAGTGGTCGGGGCAGCTGGTGCCGAGAGCGGCGAGCTCGGGCGCGCGCTCGGAGGCGAGGAAGTCGAGCACGACGTCGGAGTCGGTGAAGTGACCGACCATCGGCTTGTCGGTCGACGCGATGCCGCGGATGGTGCCCGCGAGGGCCGCGGCGCGCTCACGGCGCTCGGTCTCGGCAAGAGCCTCGAAGCCGCTGCGGACCCCGCCGAACGGCTCGGCCGTGCCGTTCGCCTCGATGTAGGCCGCCGCGGTGTCGATGATCCACAGCGAGTTGGCCTCGGACTCCTCCGACGTGTCACCCCACGCCGTGATGCCGTGGCCGCCCAGGATGCATCCGATCGCCGCGGGGTTCGCCGCCTTGATCTCGGCGATGTCGAGTCCGAGCTGGAATCCGGGACGGCGCCACGGGACCCAGACCACCTTGTCGCCGAAGATCTTGGCCGTGAGCTCCTCGCCGTCGGCGGCGGTCGCGATCGCGATGCCGGAGTCGGGGTGCAGGTGGTCGACGTGCGCCGCGTCGACGAGGCCGTGCATCGCGGTGTCGATCGACGGCGCGGCGCCGCCCTTGCCGTGCAGGCAGTAGTCGAACGCGGCGACCATCTCGTCCTCGCGCTCCAGACCCGGGTACACGTCGACGAGGGCGCGCATACGGTCGAGGCGCAGCACCGCGAGGCCCTGCTCCTTCAGCGTTCCCAGGTCTCCGCCCGAGCCCTTGACCCAGAGCAGCTCGACCGGCTGCCCCGTGACGGGATCGGTCTCGGTGCCCTTGGCCGAGGTGTTGCCCCCGGCGTAGTTGGTGTTCTTGGGGTCGGCGCCCAGGCGGTTCGACCGCTCGATGAGGGCGGCGGCGGTGGGATTCGTCATGACTGTTCCTTGTTCTCGGGAGAAGTGGCGAGGATGCGGGCGGCGAAGCGGTCGATCGATGCTGTCGCCGCCGGGTGTTCCGGACGGTTGAGGTGGCCATGGCGGGTGCCGGGCTCGGTCGAGATGTCGAGATCGACGCCGGCCGCCTGCAGCGCGGCGCCGAACGCCTCGCCCGACACGCGCAGTTCGTCGACCTCGTCGTTGATCATGATCGTGGCGGGGAAGCGTCGCAGTTCGTCGACGGATGCAGTGCCCGGCGCGGCGTAGACGTCGGCCGCTTCGGCGGGGCCGCCGAGGTAGTTCTCGTACATGACCCGCACGGGATCGGGGCCGAACACGTCGGCATCCGGGTCGTCGTCGAGCGCGGCGCGCAGGGCGGCGTCAGGGGGTCCCTGAACGGGGTGCAGGGTCGGATAGGCGAGCACTGCCAGCGCGGGCACGGGGCCGTCGCCGTGACTGAGGCGCAGCGTGGCGCCGGTCACGAGGTTGCCGCCGGCGCTTGCTCCGCCGATCGACCAGGGGCCTCCGGCGAGACCCGACCCGACCGCCCAGCGGAACGCGTGCTCGACCTCCTCCGAGGCGACCGGGTAGAGCACTCCCGGGCGCTCGGGCGAGGCGGAGTCCGTGGCCCAGGTGCGCGGGAAGGGCGCGAGCGAGTAGTCGACCGACACCACGACGATGCCCCGGTCGGCGAAGCTCCGCGCGACCCAGTCGGCCTCGGGCATGTCGATCTCGCCCGCGGCGAACCCGCCGCCGTGCGCCCACACGAGCCCGGGGCCCGCAGGGCGATCGGGTTCGTAGACGCGCACGCGCAGGGGGCCGTGCGGCCCGTCGAGCACATGGTCTCTCACAGCATCCGTCCTTCTGTCGATGAGGCGTCGGGATGCGGGGATCGGCTCCCGCATCCCGACGGGTCCAGGGTGTCAGACGGGAGCGGTCAGGCTCCCCAGCCGGCCTGCACGCCGCCCACGCGGTCGGCGGCGATCTTCTGCTGGTAGCCCGACTCGGCATAGGCCTTCATCGGATCGGCGGCGAGGCCGCGCGATTCGCGCCACTCGGCGAGAGCGGGCCGCACGTCGGTGTAGAAGGCGTCCATGAAGACGGCGTTCGCGGCGAGCACGTCACCCGACTTCTGCGCGGCGGTCAGGGCGTCGCGGTCGACGATCAGCGCGCGGGCCGTCATCTCCTGCACGTTGAGCACCGAGCGGATCTGTCCGGGGATCTTGTCCTCGACGTTGTGGCACTGGTCGAGCATGAAGGCCACGTCGGGGTTGTTGAGGCCGCCGCCGCGCACGACCTCGAACAGGATGCGGAACAGCTGGAACGGGTCGGCGGCACCGACGATCAGGTCGTCGTCGGCGTAGAAGCGCGAGTTGAAGTCGAACGAGCCGAGCTTGCCGAGGCGCAGCAGCTGCATCACGATGAACTCGATGTTGGTGCCGGGCGCGTGGTGGCCCGTGTCGAGGCAGACCATGGCCTTCTCGCCCAGGGACGAGACCTGCGCGTACGAGGTTCCCCAGTCGGGAACGTCGGTGTGGTAGAACGCGGGCTCGAAGAACTTGTACTCGAGCACCAGGCGCTGGTCGTCGCCGAGTCGAGCGTAGATCTGCTGCAGCGACTCCTGCAGGCGGTCCTGACGACCGCGCAGGTCGGCCTGGCCCGGGTAGTTCGAGCCCTCGGCGAGCCAGATCTTCAGGTCGCGGCTGCCCGTGGCATCCATCACGTCGATGCAGGCGAGGTGGTGATCGATCGCCTTCTGGCGGATCGAAGCGTCTTCATGAGTCAGGGCGCCGAACTTGTAGTCGTCGTCCTGGAAGGTGTTGGAGTTGATCGTGCCGAGCGTCACGCCGAGATCTTCGGCGTGCTTGCGCAGATCCGAGAAGGAGTCGACGAGGTCCCACGGGATGTGCAGGGCGACCGAGGGCGCGAGCGCGGTGTACTTGTTGACCTGCGCGGCGTCGGCGATCTTCTCCCACGGGTCGCGCGGGGTGCCCGGGGTGCCGAACACCTTGAAGCGGGTGCCGGAGTTGCCGAACGCCCAGCTGGGGAGCTCGATGCCCTGCTGCTCGAGGGCGGCGAGGTTGTCGGACGAGAGGATGCTCATGAGGCGCTGCCTTCGGTTTCGGTGCGGGTGTCGATGTCGTTGCGGTGGTCGGTGTGAGATGTGGGGGAGCCGCCGACCGCGGCGAGCTGGTCTTCGAGGTTGAACACCTCGCTGAGCGGCGCGGCCGCCTGGTCGGGGCGTCCGTCGAGGCCGATGAAGAACCGGCTCATGTCGGCCTCCCAGCGGGCGGCGATCGGGGAGGCGGCGAGGTACGCCTGCGCTGCGGCGTCGTCGTCGACCTCGTAGTAGCCGATCAGCGTTCCGCCCTCGGCGAGGAAGAGCGAGTAGTTGCGGCGTCCGGCGGCCTCGATCTCGGCCAGCATCTCGGGCCAGACGGGCGAATGGCGATCGAGGTACTCGTCGAGCATCTCGGGGTGCACCTGCAGCCGGAAGCACACGCGTGTGGGTGTTGTCATCGTCGACGACTCCTGGGTTTGGTTTGTGAATCGTTTCAAGTGTATGCATCCGAGGGAGGTCGCGCAAGCGCGACGCGCTTGACACCGATCGTTGAATGCATTCAATATGACAGTGCGCGGCGATCCGAAGTCCGCACGATGCGATGACGCACCCACCCGGAAGGAACCTCGCCATGGCGGCAGCACCCGATCCCTCGCTGACGGACGACCTCACTCGGGTGGTGTCGCTGCGCTCTCAGCACGGTGCTGATCTCGTCGGAGTCCCGGGCGAGGGACTGCGCCTCACATGGCGGTGGACGAGTGATCGCGAGGGCGCTGCGCAACTCGCGTACCAACTCGCCACGGGCGAGGTCGGCACCGAGCTCGAGCAGGCCGACGTGGTCGCCTCGCCGGACTCGGTCGCGATTCCCGCGGGCGATCTCGGGTCGGGGGAGCGCCGCTCATTCGCCGTCCGCATCGCGACCGCCCACGGGTGGAGCGAGTGGAGCGACCCGCTCGTGGTGGAGGCCGGGATCGATGCGAGTGACATGCGCGCGCGGGTGATCGGCATCCGCAGCGTGGTCGAGGGGCCGGCGGCGCTGCTGCGCACGGAGTTCACCGTCGACGCCCTGCCCGGGCGGGCGCGACTTCGCCTGAGCGCCCTCGGACTGGTCGACGCCTGGATCAACGGCCGGCGCGCCGGCGACGCGCATCTGACTCCGGGATGGACCTCGTACCAGGAGCGCGTGCTGGTCGACACCGTCGACGTCACCGGTCTGCTGCGCGAGGGGACCAACGTCATCGTGCTCGAGATCGGCGACGGGTGGTATCGAGGGCGCATGGGGTTCGCGCACCGTACCGAGATCTACGGGGACCGTTCGGGTGCGCTCGCGCAGATCGACACGGAAGACCGAGTCCTCGTCGCGACCGACGCGAGGTGGCGCGGCGGATTCGGAGCAGTGCGGTCCGCGAGCATCTACGACGGCACCACGATCGACCTGAATCGCACACCCGCAGGCGTTCACGCTCCCGGTTTCGACGACTCGGAGTGGGCGTCGGCCGAGGTGATCGAGTCGGATCTCACCCGGTTCGAGCCGCGCTCGGCGCCACCGGTGCGCACCGTCGCGGAACTCGACATGGCCCGCACGGCGTACCACGACGGTGCGCAGTTCGACGCCGGTCAGAACATCACCGGCTGGGTCCGACTGGTGGTGTGCGGGTCAGCGGGCGAGCAGGTGACGATCCGCCACGCAGAGATCCTCGAGCCGTCAGGCGAACTCCACACCGCCGCGCTGCGCACCGCCTCGGCGACCGATCGCTACGTGCTCGACCGTGATGGCGAGCACGTCCTCGAGCCGCGCTTCACGTTCCACGGCTTCCAGTACGCGCAGGTCAGCGGAGACGTCGAGGTGCTGTCGGTCACCGCGGTCGCGATCTCGAGCGACCTGCCTGCGCGCTCCACCTTCCGCTCCGCGTCGGATGCGCTGGATCGCTTCCACTCCAATGTCGTCTGGTCGCAGCGCGACAACTTCGTCTCGGTGCCGACCGACTGCCCGCAGCGCGACGAGCGGCTCGGCTGGACGGGCGATGCGCAGGCGTTCGCGGCGACCGCCAGCACGCTGATGGATGCCGAGGCGTTCTGGCGCAGCTGGCTGCGCGACCTCGAGATCGATCAGACCGACGAGGGCGGCGTGCCGTCGGTGGTGCCCGACATCATCCGCTTCGAGGACATGCGCATGGGGTCGGCCTACGTCGACAACATGGGCAGGGCGGGATGGGCCGACGCCGCCACGATCGTGCCGTGGGCGGTCTACGAGGCCAGCGGCAGCGATGAGGTGCTCCGGCAGCAGCTGAGCAGTATGCGCCGGTGGGTCGAGCACCTGCGCGCCAGATCCGGCGACGGCATCGTGCTGCCCACCGAGCCGTTCCAGTACGGCGATTGGCTCGATCCCGATGCGCCGGGTGCGCAGCCCTGGCAGGCGAAGGTGTCGAGCGACTACGTCGCGAACGCGTTCTACGTGCATTCGGCCCGACTCCTCGCGAAGGCCGAAGCGCTGGTGGGCGAGCGGGAGCGAGCGAAGGACTACGACGCGCTGGCCGACCGCGTCACGGCCGAGACGTGGCGACGGTGGGGAGCCGAGGCCGTCACGACCCAGACCGGCGCCGCGCTCGCGCTCGAGTTCGGGATCGCCCCCGTCGGCGAGCGCGCCGCGATCGCCGACGGGCTCGCCGCGAACGTGCGGGCCGAGGGCGGCCGCATCTCCACCGGCTTCCTCGGGACGCCGCTCGTGCTGTTCGCCCTGTCGAACAACGGCCACCTCGACGAGGCGTACCTGATGCTGCTGCGCCGCGAGGCGCCGAGCTGGCTGTACCAAGTCGATCGCGGTGCCACCACCGTGTGGGAGCGCTGGGATGCGATCCTGCCCGACGGGCGCATCCACTCGGGGGCCATGGACGCCGGCTCCAAGGAGGAGGGCGGCAGCATGCTCTCCTTCAACCACTACGCGTACGGCGCAGTCATCGACTGGGTGTACCGCACGGTGGCGGGCATCGCTCCGGCGCAGCCGGGCTACAGAACGTCCCGCATCGCACCGCGCCCCGCGGTGGGGATGCCCGAGGCCGCAGCATCCGTCGACACTCCGTACGGCCGGCTCGCGATCGAGTGGAGACTCGACGGCGATGTGCTCCGGGTCTCGCTCGACGTGCCGTTCGGCACCGATGCCGAGCTGGATCTGCCCCTGACCGCCGACTCCTCGGTCGACACGAACGGCACCGGCGCGGGCCTTCGGGTGGGTGCCGGCAGGCATGAGATCACGGTGACGGCGCCCGCCGTCGCCGGACGATGAGACGCATGCGGCCGACGCGCGGCGCGCAGGAGATCGCGAGCCGGGAGATCCGCGCTCAGGGGGACCCGAGTCAGTAGAACTCGATCGTGTCGACCCGGTTCATCAGCGGTTCGCCGTCGATGAGCCGCGTCGCGTTGGCCGCGAACAGCTCGGCGATGCGGCGTTCCTCATCCGTGTCCGTTCCGGCGTTGTGTGGGCTGACCAGCACGTTCGACATCGACCACAGCGGACTCGTCGCAGGCAGAGGCTCGACGGCGAACACATCGAGAGCGGCGAACCCGACCCGTCCGCGTGCGAGGGCGTCGACGAGAGCGGGCTCCTCGATCGTCGACCCGCGCCCGACGTTCACGACCGTGATGCCCGGCTTGGCCCGCGCCAGCACGTCTCTCGAGAGCATGTCGCGGGTCGCCTCGGTCCCGGGGAGGGCGAGCACCACGGCATCCGCTGTCGAGAGGGCATCGGCGAGTTCGGCCGGAGGGCG
This sequence comes from Microbacterium hydrocarbonoxydans, assembly GCF_904831005.1. Lineage (NCBI taxonomy): Bacteria > Bacillati > Actinomycetota > Actinomycetes > Micrococcales > Microbacteriaceae > Microbacterium > Microbacterium hydrocarbonoxydans. Next base: position 529,473 of record NZ_LR882982.1, read on the forward strand.
GATCTCGCTCACGCCGGGGGCGTCGACCGTGCGTCGATGGATGCCGGTGACCCGCGCACCGAGCGCGTGCAGCTTGTGCGCGACGGTGCGTCCGATGCCACCGAGACCGACGACGACCACGTGGCTGCCGTCGACCTGCGGCACGGGGCGGCGCGAGCCCCACTCGCGTCGGTGCTGATCGGCGAGCAGGCGGGCGAGGTTCTGGGCTCCGGCGAGCACACCGAACACGGCGAACTCCGCCAGCGGGCCGCCGTGCACACCGCCCGAGGTGGTGAAGGCGATGCGGTGCAGCTGCTCGGCGGTGAGAGCCGCGTTTTTGATCTGTGCGCCGCCTCCGGCCGGCGTCGTGTGCACCCAGCGCAGCGACGGGTTGGCTGCGGCCGTGCGGTGCAGCTGCTCGGGTGACTGGTCGGGCACCCCGTAGAGAGCCTCGGCCTCGTCGATCAGCTGCTCGAAACGCTGCTGCTGCGCGGCGGATCGACGGAACGAGGGATCGCCCAGGTGGTCGCCCTGATAGAGCTGAGGGGGCAGCAGCTCGGGGTCGCGCACCAGCTCGAGGCGTGGTTCCCGCTCCTCGATCAACGCGCAGAGGTGGTCGGGAAGCGGGGTGGGCACGAACACGCGCAGGGCGGTCATGGGAATCTCCGATCGTCGGGGCGTCGATGCCGGGGTGGGAATCGGTGCTGTACCCACGGTATAGTTGGTATCCAATTCATAGACGAATGGATATTCACCAATGCGCTCTCCACTGTCGGAGTCCTCTCTCACGACCGGCCGTTACTGGGAGAGCACTCGTCCTGGTGAGGGACGACGGCGTCCGCGGACCGACGCGATCACGGATGCTCCGCGACAGAGCCTCAACGGCACCTGGCGATTCCGCCTGAGCCCGACCGCGGCAGGCACCGGAGAGGAATTCCTCGCCGCCGAGTTCGACGACCGCGACTGGGACCCCATGGCGGTCCCGTCGCACTGGGTGCTCGAGGAGTTCACGCCGCTCGCCGGTGGTCGACGGCGGCGGATGCTCGGAACATCCGAGGGACCCCTCTATACGAACACGGCGTACCCGATCCCGCTCGATGCCCCACGCGTCTCCGAGGCGAATCCGACCGGCGACTACCGGCTCGTCTTCGACGCCCCCGACGGCTTCGAGAACGCCGTGCTGCGCTTCCAGGGCGTCGATTCCTGTGCCAAGGTCTGGCTCAACGGCGAGGAGCTGGGGTGGTCGATGGGCAGTCGCCTTCCCTTCGAGTTCGACGTCGCCGTGCGGCCGGGGCGCAACGTGCTCGCCGTGCGCGTGCATCGCTGGTCGGCGGGGACGTACCTCGAGGATCAGGACATGTGGTGGCTGCCGGGCATCTTCCGCGACGTCGACCTGCTCTCCCGGCCCGTCGGAGCGATCGACGACCACTTCGTGCATGCCGACTACGACCACCGCACCGGGCTCGGCACGCTGTGCGTCGAGGCGAGTGTCGAGGCGGTCGTCGACATCCCTGAGCTCGGCATCTCGATGCCCGCGGGAGCGCGAGTCGAGATACCGGTCGAGCCCTGGAGTGCCGAGTCGCCGACCCTGTATCGCGGCACGCTGCGGTCGGCGGGCGAGACGGTCGAGCTCGCGGTCGGGTTCCGCCACGTCGAGATCGTCGACGGGGTCTTCACGGTCAACGGCCGACCCGTCACCTTCCGCGGCGTCAACCGTCACGAACACGATCCGCACCGAGGACGCACGCTCGACATCGAGACCATGCGCCAGGACATCGTGCTGATGAAGCGCGCGAACATCGACGCCGTGCGCACCAGCCACTATCCGCCGCATCCCGACTTCCTGCGGCTCTGCGACGAGCTGGGGATGTGGGTGGTGCTCGAGAACGATCTCGAGACCCACGGCTTCATCTACGAGGGGTGGGAACACAATCCTCCGGCCCTGCCCGAGTGGCACGACACCATCCTCGACCGCATGCAGCGCAGCGTCGAGCGAGACAAGAACCACCCGAGCATCGTGATCTGGTCGATGGCGAACGAGAGCATGACGGGTGAGGCCTTCGCCGTGATGCGGCGCTGGCTCGACGAGCGCGACCCGTCGCGGCCGGTGCTGTACGAGCGCGACCCGACCTATCAGGACTCCGACTTCTACTCGCTCATGTATCCGTCGCTCGAGCTCCTCGACCGGATCGGACGTCGCGAGGAGCCGCGCGGCGGCAGGCTCAGCATGCACGGCATGGTGTTCGGCGAGAGCGGCGCGGATGCCGACGCACCCCTGGATCCTGTCGACGAGCGCCGCCGCGGTCTGCCGTTCCTGCTGGTCGAGTACGCCCACGCGATGGGCAACGGCCCCGGCTCGCTGTCGGACTACTGGCGCATCATGCGCGAGCACGACCGCATCTGCGGAGGGTTCGTGTGGGAGTGGATCGACCACGGCTTCGCATCGACGACGCCCGAGGGCATCCGCTACATCATGCACGGGGAGGACGTGGAGTACGAGCCGAACGGCGGACGCTTCTCGCTGCACGGACTGGTCACCTCGGATCGCACTCCGACGTCGGGTCTGGTCGAGCTGTCGAAGGCCTATGCGCCGCTGCGGATCGAGGTCGGCGATGACGCGATCGTCGTGCGCAACGATCGCCACACCGCATCCACCGCAGACCTGCGGCTTGTCTGGCGGCTCGAGCGGGGAGCCCGGACGGTGGCCGAGGGCGAGATCGATGCGCCGCCGATCGAGGCGGGCGGCGCCGCGACCTTCGCCGTGCCCGACGGCGACGGACTCCTGACCGTGAGCGCCGTGCTACGCGACAGCACGGCGTGGGCGGATGCCGGCCATGTCGTGTCGTGGGGTCAGCGTGACGAGGCGCCGCGGGCCGTGCCCGCCCTCAGAGCCCCGACCGGAGGATCGCGCCCTGGCCCCGGCTCGCTGAGGCTGGGAGCGGCCGAGTTCGACGGGACGAGCGGTCGTCTGCTCTCGCTCGGCGGAGTCGAGGTCGACGGACCGTGGCTCGACCTGCATCGAGCACCGACCGAGAACGACCGCGGACAGGGTGAGACGAACAACGTCGCCAAGGTCTGGCATCAGACCGGGATGGACCGGCTCGAGCACCGCACCGACGACGTGCGCGCGGGCGACGGCTGGCTCGAGGTCAGCGGCCGCACGGCGCCGTCGACCCACCCGCACGGCGTGGTCTGGACCATGCTGTGGCAGGAGCAGGGCGATGGCCTCGAGCTGTCGGTGTCGGCGGACTTCGTGGGTCCCTGGGCAGACACTCCCTACATGCATCGCGACATCTGGGTGCCCCGACTCGGGCTGCTGCTGGCGCTTCCCGGCGGCTATGCCGACGTCGAGTGGCGGGGCCGCGGTCCCGGCGAGTCCTACGTCGACTCCTTCGAGGCGGCACCGCTGGGCTACTACCGTGCCGGTGTCGACGAGCTGCAGGTGCACTATCCCGTGCCGCAGGAGAACGGCAACCACATCGACACGAGTCTGCTGCTGCTCTCGGGGCCGGAGCTGCCCACGCTGCGCGTCGACGGCCGAGACGTGTTCGACTTCACCGCGCGTCGATGGACGTCGGCGGATCTGCAGACGGCATCACGCCCTCATGAGCTGGTCGATTCCGGACGCGTCTGGCTCAACCTCGACCATCGTCAGCTCGGACTCGGCTCGGCATCCGTGGGTCCGGCGACTCCCGAGCGGTATCGGATCCCCCGGCAGCCCACGAGCTGGAGACTCCGACTCTCGGTCGACTGATCGCGTCCTGCCCTCCCGGCGCGCCGAGTGGCGGGGGAGGGCAGGAGCGGATCGGGGGAGTCAGGCTCCGAGCGACCGGATGTCGTCGAACAGCGACTCCGCGCCGACCTGACCGCCCTTGAGGAGCAGTTCGAGCCCGTCGATGTGCGGGTCGTCGGACGAGGCGCGCAGCAGCACGACGTTGCCGACCGGATTCGCGGCGATCGCGAGCGACCTGACCCCGAGCAGGCGGGTGACCCGACCGCTGGTGTCGCCTCCTGCCACGATCACGCGACGCGTGAGATCCGCTGTGGCTCGCACCACGTCGGCGGCGACGGTCGCGATGCGCTCGAGCGTGTCCGATCCCGAAGGCGCGTCATCCGAGGTCAAGGCGACGCTGCGACCGGTCGCGAGAGCCGCGCGCACGAGCTCGATCTGCGACGCGGAGTCGGTGAACGACAGTGGTGCGACGAGCCATCCGGCAACCTGGGCGTGCTCGATCTGGCGCCCGGTCTGGGCCGACCGGCTTCCCGAGACCGCGAGCACGGGTCCGTGCGACGGGGTCGAGGATGCGAGGGCCGCGGCGGTGCCGGGTTCGGCAGCGCCGATGCCCCAGCTGAGGCCGCCTGACCCGATCGCGAACGCAGGTGCCGAGGTGGCGAGCACCGCGCGGCCGACGACTGCCACATCGTCATTGTCGACGGCGTCGAGCACGACCGCGGCGTGCGGCGACCGTGCGAGGACCTCGCCGAGACGGGCGTACTCGGTGCGCGGGACGCCGCCGATCGGCAGCGCCGTCTGAGCCGAGAGGTGTCGTACGAGATCCGCTTCGTGCATAGGCGTCGACGGGTGCGCAGACATGGTCGGCTGACGATCGAGGCGGTGGATCACCCCGCCCTCGGCGGCGAAGTGCGTGCCGAAGACGGTGTAGCGCCCGAAGTCCGGTTGCGCGAACAGCAGGGGCACCGTGGCCTCGCCCACGATCTGCCGACCGAGTTCTATGACGCGACCGATGCTGCCGATGGTCGCAGACGAGTCGGCCGTCGAGCAGGCCTTGTACTGCACGATCCGCGGCGAGAGCGCTCGCAGCGCCTCGAGAGCGGGGCGCACCTCGGCCTCGATGGCCTCGGTGGGCAGCGAGCGCGCGATACCGGCGATCCCGACGACGTCGTGCGTGCGGGCAGCTTCGCGCAGACGATCGTCATCGGGCACTCCGACGAAGAGCCGGCCGGTCCAGCCGTGCCTCGCGAACTGCAGCAGCACGTCGACGCTTCCCGTGAAGTCGTCGCCGTAGTAGCCGACGCGCACGTGCGGCGCGGCAGCGTTCGCCGACGACTCAGACACGGACCGGACCGAAGCGCTCGACCGCCCGTCGCAGTTCGACCGATGCGCGCAGTGCGTCGTCGACCGTTTCGCCGCGTTCCGCGGACGCCCAGGCCTCGCGCATGCTCGAGACCCCGGCCGCGGCGCCGTCGGGGTGACCGTGGATGCCGCCGCCGGCGAGCACCAGCACGTCGCTCGTGCCGACAGCCGAGTAGGTCGCGTGGGCGAGCCCGCCCCATTGTCCGCTCGAGAGTACGGGCACCGTGGGGGTGATGCCGAGCAGCGGCTGCCGCACTGCGGCGATCGAGTCGAGCACTTCAGCGTCGGTCTCGTAGAACTTGTTGCTGATGCCGTTCGTGTGCAGGTGGTCGGCGCCCGAGAGCCGTGCGATCTTCTGCCATGCTCGGAACCCTATCCCGACCTGCTCCGATCGCATGATGCCCCCGAGCATGGTGCGGTGGCCATGGATCGGGACCTCGGCGTGACGGTGCAGGAACTCCAGCCCGGCGAAGCCCACCAGGTTCACGCAGGCCATGACGCACGTGCCGCCGGCCGACACCACCAGGTCGTGATTGGCCTCGAGTCGCCCGATGTCGTCGGTGATGTTGAAGGCGTACATCGGCATCACGCCGGTGCGGTCGGCGTGCCGCAGCAGCACCGGCATCACGGCCTCGACGCGCGCCTCGAGCGGAGCTGCGGGTCCGTTGCCCTGCAGCTCGTCGTCCTTGATGAAATCGACTCCTGCCGCGGCGAGCTCGCCGACCAGCTCGCCGAGCTGCGCGGGAGTGAGCCCGATGCTGGGCTTCACGATCGTGCCGATCATCGCCCCCGTCGGTCGTGACATGAGTCGTCTGGTCCCCTCGACGCCGAACTTGGGTCCCGGGTAGCGGGCGGCGAATGCGGGCGGCAGATCGAGGTCGATCAGCTTGATCGCCGCGAGCTCCTTGATCTCGAAGAGGTTGCCGGCGACGGCCGCCAGCAGGTTGGGCAGCGAAGGGCCGAAGTTGTCGAGCGGGAAGCGCAGGCGCAGCACCGCACGACGACGCAGAGCAGGATCTCCGACAGCACCCGGCAGGGGAGAGGCGCCGGTGAGAGGGATCTCGGTGAGGCTCTCGACCTGGGCGGCGAAGCGCGCGCGGACCTCGTCGGATTCGCGCTCGACCCGGACGAATGTGCCTGTCGACTGCTCTCCTGCGAGCACCTCGGCCGCGCGGGCCAGGGGCAGCGACGTCTCGATGACGTACGTCGCGATCACGTGTTCTGCGTGCGTCGACATCACCACACCACCGGCATCCAGACGGACATCTCGGACGAGCCGCGATTGCCCCACGCGAAGTAGGGGATGAGGGTGACCGGAACCGTCTGCAGCTCCGTGTCGTCGAGGTCGGCGTAGAGCGCGTCCTCGTCGGTGTCGGGAATCACCGCGAGCTGCGTGGTGAGCACGGTCACGGGCGAGCCGGCGATCGTGCTGCGCGCCGTCTCGATCGCGGTGCCGCGGCGCAGGGCGGCCCGCTCGAGCGTGACTCCGTCAGGCAGATCCGTGCTCTCGAGGGCATAGACCACGGGGCCGCGCTGCACGGCGACCTGGTTCGTGATCTCCTCTGCCAGCCGGTGACCGCGCAGCACCCGCACGGGCATGGGCAGGGTGAGCACGATGACATCGCCTTCGGTCCATGCGCGGTCGACACGCGTATAGGTGCCGGGCGCCGAGACCGGCACCGTCTCTCCGTCGACCGTGAGAGTCGCGCCCGCCGACCATCCGGGGATGCGCAGGTGCACCGGGACCCCGCCGTCGGCGGCCGCGGTCACCGTGAACGTGATCTGCTCGCTCCACGGGTAGTCGCTGTCTTCCCGCAGGCTCAGGACGCCTCCGGCCAGATCGATCGAGCTGCCGCCGTACTGGTGCACGAAGAGCCCGTCGGAAGAGAGGGAGGCGGCGCGCTCGTGGAATCGGGCGAGCGTGCGTGCGATGTTCGGCGGGCAGCAGAAGCAGCTGAGGTAGCGTTCGCGCAGCCGTTCGTCGGAGGGCGGCGGACTGGGAACCGGGTGGAGCGCGGTGTCGCCGGGGCGGCGGAGCGGGAACGGCAGGTCGCGCACCTGACGCAGGGGGTTCGTGTAGAAGTACTCCGCGCCGTCGAGGCTGATGCTCGCGAGCAGGCTGTTGTACGAGATCTGCTCGATCACGTCGGCGTAGCGTGCCTCCCCGGTGAGCGACAGCATCCGCTCGCTCCACAGGACCATGCCGATGTTCGCGCACGACTCGTTGTGGGCGGTCGTGTTGGGCAGCTGGAACGCACGACCGTACGCCTGGTGCACGCGGCTGATGTCCTGCTGCCACGGCGACCCGTCGGGCGACGCCCCGTCATAGAGGGCACCGCATCCGCCGGTGATGTAGAGCTTGGTGTCGACGACGTCGTTCCACACGCCCTCGAGCACCGAGAGCAGCTCCTGGTCGCCGTTCTCGGCGACCAGGTCGGCGAGACCCGCGTACAGGTAGTTGGCGCGCACCGCATGGCCGGCCGCGACCTTCTGCTCCCGCACGGGAAGGCGGTCCTGATTGTCGTCACCGCCGTCGAAGTCGTCGCGCACTCGCAGGAAGGCCTCGGCGAGCTCGAGATACTGCGGGTCATCCGTCGCCCGGTACAACTCGATGACCGCCATGTAGTGCGAGGGGCAGATCGCGCTGCGAGCGAGTTCGACAGGCTTGTTCACGGCCAGGTCCTCGAGGAAGGATGCCGCACGCCGCGCGACGTCGAGCAGTGTGGCGCTGCCGGTGACCTGGTGGTGGCGCACGCCCATCGTGATGAGGTGGCCGAGGTTGTACGTCTCGAAGTGGAACCGGTCGGCGAGGGCGACGGCCTGCTCGGCATGGCGACTCTGGATGAGCACGGGGGTGTGCAGATAGCCGTCTGCGCGCTGCACCGAGGCGATGAGCTGCGCGAGCTCCTCGATCTGTGCGGCGAGCGCGGCGTCGGGAGCGACCTCGAGCTGCGCGATCGCCGCCTCGAGCCACTTGTAGAAGTCGCCGTCCATGAAGGGGGGACCGTCGTGCCCGCCGTCTTCGAGGCCCGCCGCGATGCGGAAATTGCGCAGGCCCGGGCTGACCTCGCCGTCGCTGAGCGACTGCCAGATGCTCGGCACGGTGGAGGAGAAGGTGCGGTGCTGCACGGATCCCCAGAAGCCGCTCGACCATCGCGCCTCTGCGGCGTGCAGCGGGCGGAGCGGAGCGTGGGGGGAAGAGGTCGTCATTGAGCGGTCCCTGTGTCGAGTCGAGCGGTCGTTCGAATGGCAGTATGACACGTTTTCGGGTCCAAGTGAATAATCTTTCAGTACTGAGTGTTGACACGCCGGGGCAATATCCGTAACGTTTCATTCACACCGACACACAGCATCATCGACGTCAAGGAGGACGCCTCAATGAACTCTCGCCGCACTCCCCGCGCGCTTCTCGCGTCGGGATTCGCACTGCTCACCATCGCCTCGCTCGCGGCGTGCTCGACCGGTGCCGCTGAGGGCGGCGACGGCGGCGCCGGCGGCGGAGCCACGGGCACCGATCCCGAAAGCTTCACCGTCCTCAGCGCCAACGAGAACACCACGCTCGCGACCGAGCTCGACGCGCTCGCCGACGGCGCGTGCAAGGCCGAGAACGAGGCACTCCCGCTCGAGCACCAGACCGTCGCGCAGGCCGACGTCGTGCAGAAGGTCACGCTGCTCGCCAGCCAGGACTCGCTTCCCGCGCACTTCATCGCCGGTACCGCGATGGTCCGCCCCGACGGCGACCTCGGCGCCGCCGATCTCGTGCTCGACTACAAGAAGGCTCTCGACGACCTGGGAGTGTGGGACCAGATCCTGCCCGCGGCCTCGTCGACCATCGAGAACGTCTACGGCCAGATGGTCTCGCTGCCCTACCAGTACAACCTCGAGGGCATCTTCTACAACAAGGAGATCTTCGCCGAACTCGACATCGACGAGCCCCAGACCTGGGACGAGCTGCTCGATGCCAACGACACGCTCCTCGCCGCCGGCTACACGCCGATGGCCGAGGCCGGTGCCGCCGCCTGGCCCGTGACCCGACTCATCGGCATGTACGCCTACCGCCTCGCAGGGCCGGACGCGATGACCGCGATCCGCGACGATGAGGCCAAGCTCACCGACCCCGACTACGTGGAGGCCGCCCAGGCGGTCGCCGACCTCGCGGCGGCCGGCTACTTCGGTGACGGCTTCATCTCGAAGGATCCGGCAGCGGCCACCAACGACTTCCTCACCGGCAAGGCCGCGATGAAGTACGACGGCACCTGGCTCCTCAGCAACATCAACAACGAGGACGAGAACCAGATCGGTCTCGACAACGTCGGCTTCATGCCGTTCCCCGCGGTCGACGGCGGCAAGGGCACGATCGACCAGTGGCCGGCGAACGCGGGTACCGCGTTCGCCATGAACCCCAAGACCTTCGGACCGAAGGTCGGCGACTGGCTCTCGTGCATCGCCGAGAACTACGGCGCTCAGGCGCTGTCGGATGCCGGTGTCATCTCGGGCTTCAAGGTGAACGAAGAGGTCGCAGACCTTCCCGTCACCACCCAGGCGATCCAGGAGAAGGTCGCCGAGGTCGAGGAGACCGTGCTCTGGTTCGAAGCCCTGATGGACGGCAAGTCGACCAGTCTCGCGCAGTCCAACATGTCGCTCCTCGTCTCGGGCCAGCTGTCTGCGGAGGACTACATGTCGCAGCTGCAGCAGAGCATCGACCAGAACCGATGACGTCCCTCGTCCGCACCGGACACTGACCTCCGGCCCGGGCCCGCTCCGTGCGGGCCCGGGCCGACACACGTCACGAAAGCACGCCCATGAATCGAGTCTTCGGTGATCGCAAGACGATCATCATCCTGCTCGCCCCCGCTCTGATCCTGTACGTCGCGCTCAAGCTCGTGCCGGTCGCCTGGTCGCTCGGCCTGTCGTTCTTCGAGGGCAACACCCTGCGGGGCTTCGAGTTCGTCGGAGTCGACAACTTCGCGAAGTTCTTCCAGGACCCGGCCGGCATCCAGTCGCTGTGGGTGAGCATCATCTTCGCCGTGCTCGCCACCGCCGGACAGATCGTCTTCGGCTATCTGCTCGCACTGCTCTACGTGTTCGTGCTCCGCAAGGGCTCGGCGTTCCTGCGGACCGCGGTCTTCTTCCCCATGGTGCTGCCGACCGTGGCCGTCGCACTGCTCTTCAAGAGCTTCGTCGCCGTGGGCGACAATCAGGGTCCCGTGAACGACCTGCTCAACTTCTTCGGCCTCGGCAGCGTCGAGTTCCTCGCCTCGACCGTGGGCACCATGAGCGTCGCACTCGCGATGACGTGGTGGAGTTCGATGGGTTTCTACGCCGTGCTGTTGTACACGGGCCTCCTCGACATCCCCGACGAGGTCATCGAGTCGGCGCGCATCGACGGCGCCAACGGCCTCAAGCTCGTGCGACACATCGTCGTGCCGCTCTCGCTGCCCATCCTGATCTCGTCGATCATCTTCAGCTTCAACTCCACGCTCAAGGTGTTCGACAGCCTGCTCGCCCTGAACGGCGGAGGCCCCGGCACCTCGACGGCGCCGCTGACCCTGTACATGTACCGCACGGCGTTCGAGTACGCCGAATACGGCTACGGCAGCACCATCGCCCTCGTCCTCACCATCCTGTGCCTGGTGTTCACGCTCGCGGTGTTCCGGTCGTCCAGCAAGAAGAACGCGGAGGCGTGAGATGACCGAGACGCAGACCCTGGTGAGCGCACGGCCGCTCTCGCGCAAGGCACCGTCGCCGCAGGCGGGACGACAGCTCCTGCGCGTCATCCGCCGCATCCCCGTGTGGTTCGTCGTCACGCTGCTGCTGATCGTCGTGCTGTATCCGCAGGTGTGGATGATCCTCGGATCCTTCAAGACGCAGGCGGAGTTCCTCTCGAACCCGACCTGGGCGCTGCCCGAGGCGTTCAACCTCGACAACTACATCCAGGCGTTCACCCGCGGCAACGTCGCGACCAATTACCGCAACAGCCTGCTGGTGACCCTGCCGTCGGTGGCGCTGATCGTGCTGCTCGGTGTGGCTGCGGGCTTCGCGCTCGAGGTCATGATCTGGAAGGGACGGCACACCACACTGCTGCTCATCCTCGCCGGCATCATGGTGCCGGGACAGATGATCCTGGTGCCGCTGTTCACGGTGTACTTCAAGCTCGGACTGACCAACTCGCTGTGGCCGCTCATCATCACCTACACGGTGATGGGACTCCCGCTCACGACGTTCCTGATGGCGACGTACTTCCGATCCGTCCCGCGTGAGGTCTTCGAGGCCGCGACGATGGACGGATGCAGTCCGCTGAAGCAGTTCTTCGTGATCGGACTCCCGCTCATGAAGAACGCGATCCTCACGATCTCGCTCGTGCAGTTCTTCAGCGTCTGGAACGACCTCCTGATCGCGCTGACGTTCACCTCCAAGCCCGAGCTCGCGACGATCCAGGTGGGACTGCTGAGCATGAACGACGAGTACGGATCGACCCAGTACGGACCGCTCTTCGCGGCCATCAGCATCAACATCGTGGCACTGTTGATCGTGTTCGTGTTCCTCAACAAGAAGATCATGGCCGGCATGGCCGCCGGCTCCGTGAAGGGATAGTCATGACCCGCATCGCATTCCTGCACACCGGCGCCGTCGTCATCCCCCCGGTCGCGGAACTGGCGGGGCGTCTGCTGCCCGAGGTCACGACCGTCAACTACCTCGACGACAAGATCGTCGCCGACCTCGCCGACTCTGATCGTGCGGCCTCGGTCGAGCAGCGACTGGAGGATCTCGTGCGCGCAGCGCAGTCTGCCGGCGCGGATGCCGTCATGCTGACCTGCTCGTCGATCTCGGGCTTCGCCGCGGGGCTCGGCGCCAGGGTCGGCATCCCGGTGCTGCGCGTCGACGAGGCGATGGCCGATCAGGCGGTCGCGACGGGCGAGCGGATCGCCGTGATCGCGACGCTGCCCACCACGCTGGCGCCGACGACGGCACTGATCGCCGAGCGCGCCGAGATCGCGGGGGCCACCCCCACGATCATCAGCGAGGTCGTCGACGGGGCGTTCGCCGCCGTGGCCTCTGGTGACAGGGAGACGCATGACTCGCTCGTCGTCGCCGCGATCGAGCGGCTGGCCGCGCAGGCCGACGTCGTCGTGCTCGCTCAGGCCTCGATGGCGAGCGCCGCGACCAGGGCCAGCGTCGACGTGCCGGTCCTCACGAGCCTGGAACCGGGGATCACCCGGCTCCGAGATGCCCTCGCCGCGAGGTGACCGCCGGCGCTCAGGAGTCGAGCAGCGAGCGTGCCGTGGCGAGGTCGGTCACGAGCGCATTGACCCAGCCGCCGGCCAGTGCGCCGCGGATCGCGTCGACCTTGTGCGCACCGCCGGCGATGCCGAGACGGCGGGGGATGCGGCGCAGGTCGTCGACCGGGATCGCGATCACCCGCTCGTCGAACCCCTCCTGCACGGGGCTGCCGTCGAGCCGATAGGTGCGGTGGCAGATGTCGCCGACGGCTCCATCCGCCAGCAGCTCGGCGCGCTCGTTCGCCGCGAAGGCGTTGCCGCTCGAGGCGAGCACATCGCTGGGCTCGATGTTCCCGATCCCCATGATCGCCATGGTGAGCTCTCTCCAGCGTCGGCTGATCTCCTGCATGGAGGGGTCTTCCAGCAGCGAATCCCTGATCGCGGCGCTGGCCACGATGCCCGGCGCCTGCACGTGCACGGCTTCCGCGCCGAGTGTGCGGGCGAGGTCTCCGAGCAGATGGTGGCTGTGGCCCTGCACTTCGGGCGCCCCGGAACCGCCGAGCAGCTGCACGACCTCGGTGGCGCCGCGCGCGGCGAAGGGCCGCATACGGTCGACCACCGCGAGCAGCGTCTGACTCCACGACGAGACGCCGATCCTGTCGGTGCCCGAGAGCGTCGCCTCGAGGTAGGCGGCAGCACCCGCGCCGATCGCCGCGAGGGTCTCGTCGCGGTCGGCGTCGGGATCGACGTCGACCACCACGGCTTCGGCCAGACCGAAGCGCTGTTCGAGGAGCTCCTCGGTCTCGGCGTACACGCCAGGGGCGACGGTCACGATCGTGCGGACGATGCCCATGGTCGTGGCGCGCTTGAGCAGGCGAGAGACCTTGGCCTGGGAGATGTTGAGCGCGTCGGCGATGTCGGCCTGGCGGATGCCGCGCTCGTGGTACATGCGGGCGACCTTGGTCATCAGCCGTACCTGTCCGTCGAGCGGTCGACTGTAGGTGTTCGCAGGCAACGTCGGCGTCCTCTCTTGCGAACTGATGATGATTCGCTAACGAAAGAATATTCAATGCGGGCAGTATGCGCCAGCCGCTACGCCGTCGGCACTCGCACATCACTCGAAGGAGTCTGCATATGATCATCGGCGTCACCGGCAGTCAGGGCAAGCTGGGCAGAGCGACCGTCGCGAGATTGCGCGATGAGGGGCATGAGGTCGTCGGCTTCGACCTCGCGGGCCCGCAGGGCGCAGGCTTCACGCGTCTCGACCTCGCCGACTACGGACAGGTGCTGGATGCGTTCCTCGGAGTCACCGCCCGCCACACCGGGCTCGACGCGCTGGTGCACCTGGCCGCGATCCCCGTGAACGGGCTGGTGCCCGACGTCACGACGTTCGAGAACAACGTCATGGCCTCGTTCCACGTCATGCTCGCCGCGCACCGGGCCGGCATCCGCACGCTCGTCACGGCATCGAGCATCACCGCCACCGGGTTCCCCTTCGAGGTGCCGCCGCCGTTCCTGCCGCTCGACGAGTCGCACGCCCAGGCGTTCAACACCTACGCGCTGGGCAAGATCGTCGAGGAATCGATGGCCGCGCAGCTCGTGCACTGGGCGGACGGCACGTCGATCACCGCGCTGCGCTTCACCCACGTCGTCGCCGCCGACGAGTACTCGACGTTCGAGCGCGCCGCCGAGCCGGGCTATCGCCGTGATCTCCTCGGCTCCTGGATCGACGCCCGCGACGGTGCTCAGGCCATCTCGCTGGCGCTCCGCCATGCGCGGCCGGGGTTCGAGGTCTTCCACGTCGGGCACCCGCTGTCGGGCATCCAGGCGCCGTCGCGCGACGCCGCCGAGCGCTGGTTCCCCGGTGTGCCTCTGGCCGACGATCTGGGGCCGTACGAGTCTCTGTTCTCGGTGCGCAAGATTCAGGAACGGCTCGGTTTCGCGCCCGATTTCGATTGGCGCGACGGGTCAACGAGCGCGGCGAGAGACTGACAGACGCATCCACTCGCCGCCGTCGAGCTGCACCTCGATCGCCGAGCCGCCGTCGGCGCGCACCGAGAATCGGCGGCGAGCGCGGTCGAGGTTGGCCACGAGCACGTCATCGCCGGCGTCCGTCCTCGAGCCGATGGCCCAGAGCAGGCCGTCGGGGCTGTCGCCCGTGAGCAGGGTCCCGCCTCCGAGAGCCAGGAGTGCGCGCAGTGCGCTCTCGGCAGGCGTGCCGACGAGCCCACGGGAGCCGGCCGTCTCGAACCACGAGACCGTCGCCACGCCCGGTGCGGCGAGCGCGGCGGCGCTGGCGACGAGCCAGGCGGCGAGCTGCGGGGCGCTCTGCCTGTCGTCGTCTGCGCCGGTGAACTGCGCGCCGTAGCCCTCGCTGAGGTCGGCTCTCGTGGGACTGGGTTCGGGACTCGTCGCGACGTTGTTGAAGCGCGGGCGCAGCGAGACCGGGCCGATGTGCACGGGAAGCCCCGAGGCGATGTCGACGCTCTGCCGCGCGATGAGCCGCTGCATGACGACCGCCTCGACGAGCTGTTCGGTGTCGCCGGTGTGGAACAGGGGAGTGGTCGTGACGACGATGCCGTCGACCTCGCGGGCGATGCGCTGCTGTTCGCGATTCAGCTCGGTGAAGTGCGACCGCGCGCCGGCGAGCACGGGGGCTGCGACGCCGGCATCCGCGAGCGCGGTCCGCAGTGCTCCGACGGTCGGATCGTCGCTCACATGCAGCACCGAGTCGAACGCGGTGATGCGCGCGATGCGGTGCCCGCCGAGCGCCTGCACGGCAGTATGCAACGCGCGGGGTGAGCCGTCGGTGATCAGCCTGACGTCGAGGGGGATGCCGTCGTCGCCGGCCCGCGAGAGCGCCGCCGCCCACGTGGGCGTCGTGAGATCGAGCTCGACCACGCGGAAGTCTCCGAGGTCTGCGGGCGCGACCGACGAGGGGGCTGTGGACGCCTCGACGCCGATCCGGGGGAAGGGTCCTCCCTCCGCCAGCTCGATCACGACGTCGTTCGCGGGACCACCCGCCGCCGGGGAAGGCAGTGCTGCGCGCGGCGCCTCGACGGTGATGGTCTGACGGATGCTCTCGCCCGCCGGCAGTCGGTACGGGTAGGGCAGATCGAGAGGGCGGCTGTACGTCTTGAAGGACGCATCCGACCAGTTGCGCTGGTCCTCCATCTCGAAGACGTCGCCCTCGAAGCGGATCGTCGGCCCCGCGTCGATGCGCAGTTCCCGGATGTCGGTGATCGGCTGGTGCGGGCTGATCGCGGTGGGGAAGCTCGTCGTCTCGACCCGGTCGTCCGTGTGCACGACCGCCACCGTGCGGCCCGCGTCGGCGGCAGGATGCAGAGCGACCAGGCCCACGCGACAGGTGTCGAGATCGGTGTGGTTGTCGGCGCGCCAGTCGATCGTGAGCCGGCGGGGTGTGGCGCGCGCCGACAACCGCGAGGAGATCGACGCACCGAGTCCCTCGTGGCGCAGCGTCAGGATCAGTGCGTCCTCGCCCGACTCGACGGCGTCCACCGTCGCCGGCACCGTCAGCCAGCCGTGATCGCGCACTGCCGCGCGCACGCCGCGCAGCAGCATCCGGCCGTCGTGTCGGATCTCGGCCAGCTCGTCTCCGCGCAGCGCGAGGGTCCAGGGGCCCGAACTCCAGAGCACCTCGTCGTCGCGCCACCAGGAAGTCGTCATCGAGTCCACACCTCCACCCTAACCGGTTGACCAATCCGAGGCGAGGCGCGCGTCCTTCACATCGGGGAACGGCGGGCCGCAGCGCCCAGAGTGCTCTCGCCCGGGCTGATGCGCACCGGCAGCACGACACGCTCGTGCACATGATCGGGCGCTGCCTCGGCGGTCAGCAGCCGCACTCCCTCGGCACCCATCGCGAAGCCGGGGAGGTCGATCGACGTGAGGGTCATCCAGTCCGCCCCGTCGTCGCGATGGTCGCCGTCCATGCCCATCACCGCGACGTCGTGCGGCACGCTCAGGGTGCCGTGTTCGCGCAGCAGCTGCAGCGCACCCAGGGCCACCTTGTCGGTGACGGCGAGGATCGCGCACCGCTCCTCGCCGAGCGAGGGCAGAAGCGAGTGCGCCACCCCGCGCCCGTCCGCCGCCATGAGCCCGCCGACCTCGATCTCGGTGACCTGCACGCCTCGGGTCGCGGCCGCGTGACGCAGGCCACGGCGGCGTTCGACCACGGGCTGCACGAGATCGGGGATCGACAGGAAGAACACCCGACGGATGCCCAGGTCGGCGACATGATCGATCGCCGCCCGACCGACCTGCTCGTTGTCCATCAGCACGGTGCACCAGTCGGCACCGGGCACATCGTGGTTCACGACCACGATCGGTCGCACGTGGTTGCGGATCCTCGCGATCCCGGAGGTGGGGTCGCGCATCGACGCGACCATGATCCCTCCGGTCCTCGCCTCGGCGAAGTGCGCGAGGACCTCGTCCTGCAGATCGTGCTGCACGGTGCCTGCGGCGAGCTCGTGGACGTTGAAGAGACTGTTCGCCATCATCAGGTAGCTGCCGTCGGCCGCGGCGCTGAGCTGTGCGCCGCGCGCGATCTCGACGAACAGCACGTTGACCAGATCCGGCGTGATGAGCCCGAGCGCATCCGAGCGATTGCGGATCAGGGTGCGGCCCGCCGAGCTGCGGATGTATCCGAGGCGGTCGATGACCTCCTGCACCCGCAGCAGGGTCTCGGGCGCCAACCGCTCGGGGGCGTTGATCGCGTTCGAGACGGTGCCGACCGACACCCCGGCTTCACGGGCCACGGCGTTGATCGTGGGATTCGCTCGGGAATCCGTCATGGGTTCCCCCTCAGGGTATGCGCTGTGACGCAATCGTAGGGGAGTGCGGGGATCGTGCTGGGATCCCCGCACGACCGCTCACAGGGTGGTCATCCCGCCGTCCACGGCGAACAGGGACCCCGTCGCGAACTCCGCGTCGGCGCTCGCGAGGAACACCATGATGCCCTCGACGTCGGCGGGGGTGCCCGCGCGGCCGATCGGGATGCGGCCGACGATCGCGGCGCGTGACTCGGGGTCGTCCGAGATCGTCGACACCAGCCCCGTCTCGGTGTAGGCCGGCACCACGGTGTTCACGCGGATGCCGTCGCGGGCGTAGGCCGCGGCGACCGTGCGGGCGAGTCCGTGGATGCCCGCCTTCGACGCCGAGTAGGCGGTGAAGTCCTGCCCCTCGCCGTTGATGCCGGTCGGGCTGCCGGTCAGGATGATCGAGCCGCCCCCCGAGCCGAGCATCGCGCGGACCGCGTGCTTCACCGTCAGGAAGGTGCCCGTCAGGTTGATGTCCATCGTGCGTCGCCAGACGTCGAGGTCGAGGTCTGCGGCCTTGGCATCCTGCCCGAACAGCTGCACGCCGGCGTTCGCGACGACCACGTCCGGCGACCAGCCGTCGGCCACCGAGTCCGCGAAGGCCGCGGCGACCGAGGGCTCGTCCGAGATGTCGACGACCACCGCGCGTGCACGTTCGCCGATCGATGCCGCGACGGCGGACGCGGCGTCGGCATCGCGATCGGCGATGATCACCCTGGCGCCTTCACGGGCGAACCTCTCGGCGACGCTGCGTCCGATCCCGGCACCTGCGCCTGTGACCAGGGCGGTCCTGCCCTCGAGCCGCGCCATGTCAGCGCTCGATCCGGTCGAGGTGCAGCATGCGCGCGAGATTCTTGTCGAGTTCGTCGTCGCGGAAGATCTTCTTCCAGTCGTCCTTGATGATGCTCTCGCGCCCGTAATCCATCGCGATCAGGCACGCGTCGGAGAACGGATTGTCTCCGCGCAGTCCGTTGGCGAGCGCGACCTGCGTGTGTCCGTACAGGATGCTGCGCGCTGCGGCCTCGGGAACGCCCATGGTCGTGACGGCCTCGTGCAGCGCCTCGTTGAGCAGGGCGCCGATCATGCAGGCCACGGTCTCGACGAGTGTCGGTTCGAGCTGGGCGAGCTGCTTGACGCTCACCCAGTGCACGTCGATCACGGGGGCGTAGATGGCGCGCACGGTCTCTTCGACGATCGCCCGTGCGGCAGGATCGTCGCTCTCGACAGCGGCGATCGCATCCTGAGGCGCGGCGATCCCGCCGAAGGTGTCGGCCCACTGCTCGGGCGTCTCGCGCTGCAGGAAGATCGAGGGATGGCAGGGGTGCGCCACGGCCTGGATCACGTCGTCGCGGGTGGTGAGCAGGCCGGCGTAGGCGGCGGCGGGGTCGAGCGTGAGCACGATCGCACCGGCGCGCAGCTGAGGCACCAGCTCCGCCGTGACGGGACCCAGCGCGAGATCGGGCACCGCGAGCACCACGATGTCGGCGTCGGAGACCGCGACGTGTGCATCGGTGAGCTCGCGCCCGGCATCCGTCGTGCGCTGACGACCGGCAGGGGAGTTCTCGACGTACCAGACGGTGTGCTCGGTCTTCACCAGGTTGTCGGACACGCGCATGCCCATCTTGCCTCCGGCGCCGATCACGGCGATCTTGTGGCTCATTGTGTGCTCCTCAGGTGGTCCAGTGTGGCGCGGGTCCATGCCCGCTCGGTTCGGATGGTGGTCTCTGCGTCGCCCTGCCACGGCAGCCAGTGCTCGACGATCTCGTTGATGCCGCGCTCGCGCGGCCGCACGGTGCGCTCGAGGTGCGGGTAGTCGTGCAGCCCCGTCCCCATGGCGGTGCCGGAGTAGGTGAAGCCGACCCAGCCATCCTGGCGTGCGAACGCGAAGTCCTTGACGTGCACGTTGCGCACGAGGGGAGCTGTCTGCTCGACGCAGGAGCGGGGCAGCTCGAGTCGCGCGACGACGTTCGCAGGATCGAGGCAGATGCCGAGCCGGTCGCTGCCGACGCTCTCGACCAGGCCGATCAGGTCGGTCGTCGCCACCTGCTCATACGTCTCGAGGGCGAGGGTCACCCCGGCGGTCTCGAAGGAGCGGATGCCGTCGCGCAGCCACGATCCGGCCTCGGCGAGCGAGGGGCGTGAGTCGGGGCCGTGGAGCATGCTGCGCACGAGCACCGCGTCGAAGATCTCAGCGATGCGGAGGTAGCGGGTCAGATGCTCTGTGGTGATCCCCTTGGTGCCCAGCTCGATCGTGAGGCCGAGGTCTCGGGCGGCCGAGGCGGCGGTGCGGAGCGCGGCCGTGCTCATCGCGTCCAACGGCGCGTAGTCGCAGATCTGGAAGAGCTCGACGCCCTGCGCGCGAGTGTCCTCGAAGGCTCCGACAAGGCTCAGCGGCTCGGGTGAGCGCTCGGAGTGCTGCCAGAAGTAGGCGTAGGTTCCCAGGCCGATCACGCGGAGTCTCCGATCGGTTCCCGACCACGTCGCAGAGCCGCGAGAGCCGCGGCCTCATCGAGCACTGCGACGAGTGCCGCGGGGTCGTGCGCGAAGCGCCCGAGGAAGACGCCGTCCACGCCATCGCCCAGCGCGGTGAGGAGTCCCGGGCCCGCGGCTCCTCCGTAGATCACGACGGATCCCGCTCGGGCGGCGTCGGCGTCGAGGGCCGCGCGCAGGGCCGCGGCGACGACACGGATGTGGTCGTGCCCCGCCGGTTCCGCAGCGCCGATCGCCCACACGGGCTCGTACGCGACGATGACCGCGCCGGCATCCGCTGCGGCCAGAGCGGAACCGAGCTGGGCGACGGCGACGAGTGCGGCATCAGCGGGATCGGCCTCTGCGGTCTCGCCGATGCACAGCAGCGGGGTGAGGCCTGCGCGCAGCGCGGCACGAGTCTTGGCGGCGACGACGGCATCCGTCTCGCCGTAGAGGCGCCGCCTCTCGGCATGCCCGATCTCGGCGATGCGCGCACCGACCTCGGCGAGCTCTGCCGCCGTCACCTCTCCCGTGAAAGCGCCCGCGTCGTCGGCCGACACATCCTGGCCACCGATGCGCACCCCGGTCCCCTCGAAGGCGCTGATCGCCGGTGCGACCTGCAGGTACGTGGGGGTGATGAACAGCGAGACCGCACCGCGTGAGACCGCGTCGTGCTCGCGCACGCGCGACGCCACCTCGTCGAACCAGCTCCGCGCCCGCTCATGCCCGAAGTACGTCTTCAGGCTCACCCCGACCGTGACCTGCCGCATCAGCAGGATCCGGTGGTCTCGTACTCGTCGATCACCGCGACCTTCTCGGCACTGGCGCTCGAGCTGTCGAACCGGTACCCGAGCCACTCGCGCACGAGGCGACGCGCGAGCTCGATGCCGATCACGCGCTGGCCCATCGTCAGCACCTGTGCGTTGTTCGAGAGCACGGCGCGCTCCACCGAGAAGGAATCGTGGGCTGTCACGGCGCGCACACCCGCGACCTTGTTCGCGGCGATCGCGACTCCCAGTCCGGTGCCGCAGATGAGCAGGGCGCGGTCGGCCTCGCCGCGGGCGACGAGTTCGGCCGCGGCGATCGCGACGCGCGGGTACGCCGTATGTCCGTCGGCATCGACGCCGACGTCGACCACCGTGGCGACGCGCTCGTCGCCGTCGAGGTCCTTCTTCAGGATCTCCTTGTAGTCGAAGCCCGCGTCATCGGAGCCGATCACGAGGCGGAGCTTTTCTGTCATGGTGTGCCTTTCAGTGCGTGACCCGCGCGAGCGAGTCGCCGAGTGCCGTGACGATCAGCGCGAACGAGACCGCGCCGGGGTCTGGGGTGCCGAGCGCATGCGCGCCGTGGGATCGGGCGCGACCCATCTTCGGCAGAAGGTCTGCGGATGCGGTGGCGGCGCGGGACGCGGCATCCGCCGCCGCAGCCCAGGCGTCGACGAGAAGGGCGCCACCGGTCAGTGCATCCGAAAGCGTGCGGGTGAACGGCACGAGGGCGTCGACCATGGTCTTGTCGCCCACGTCGGCCTTGCCGTATGCCTGGACCGCGTGCACGGCATCTGCGACTCCCGCGCTCACCGCTGCGGCATCGGGGCGTCCCTCGTCGCCGAGGCGCTCGGCGACGGCGTGCAGCATGACGCCCCAGAGCGCGCCCGAGGTGCCGCCCGCGCGGTCGGCCCACGCGTCGGCGGCCCTGATCAGGGTCGTGCGTGCGCCGGCTCCGCGCTCGAGTGCATCGACGCCGGCGTCCCGTGCCGCGTGCGACCCGCGCTGCATGCCGATGCCGTGATCGCCGTCGCCCGCGATCGAGTCGATGCGACCGAACTCCTCGACGTTCGCGTCGACCGTGTCGACGATGATCTGCAGTGCGGTGCCCACATGCCGGGCGATGGCCTGCGAGACCTCGTCGCCGGGCGTGAGCACATCATCGATCCGGTCGACTGCGGCCACGACGGCCTGGTCGGCCGGCGCCACCGAGCCGCGGCGATAGGCCGGTGCATCGACGGGTGTCTCCCACAGGCGCTCGAGCTCCTCGTCGAGCCAGAAGAGCGTGAGCGAGGTGCCGGCCATGTCGAAGCTCGTGCAGTACTCGCCGACATGCGGATCCACGAGCACGAGGCCCGCGTCGTCGAGCAGCTGGGCGATACGTCGGTAGACGACGAACATCTCTTCGTACTTGAGCGATCCGAGTCCGTTGAGGATGGGCACGACGCGTGCTCCCTCGACGGTCACGCCGTCGGGGACCTCGGCGAGCAGCCGCTCCACCAGCAGCGCCGCGAGTTCGTCGGCCGACGGGATGTCGACCTCGTCGATGCCCGGCTCGCCGTGGATGCCGAGGCCGATCGCCATGCGCCCCTCTGGCACCGAGAACAGGGGTGCGGCGGCGCCGGGGAGCGTGCACCCGGTGAAGGCGACGCCGAACGACCGCGTGCGCTCATTGGCGAGCTGCGCCACGCGCGCCACCCCGTCGAGGTCGTATCCGGCCTCGGCCGCGGCGCAGGCGGTGCGGAACACCGTCAGGTCGCCGGCGATGCCGCGTCGACGGTGCTTCTCCGAGGGCGGCGCGCTGAAGATGTCGTCCGTGACCGCCACGGTGCGGGTGGGGATGCCGTCGAGACGCAGCCGGTCCTGCGCCGCGTCGAAGTTCAGCACATCGCCGGCGTAGTTGCCGTAGCTGAAGAAGACGCCGCCGCCCCGCTCGGCCTCGATCGCGACGGAGTACACCTGCTGGGTCGACGGCGAGGCGAAGAGGTTGCCCATCGCCGCTCCGTGCGCGAGTCCCTGGCCCACGAGCCCGCCGAACGCGGGGTAGTGGCCCGAGCCCCCGCCCACCACCACGGCCACCTGTCCTCGAGGGACCACGGTGCTGCGCACGACGCCGCCCTGCACCCGGCGCACCGAGCGCGAGTGGGCTGCGACGAAGCCGTCGATCATCTCGTCGGCGAAGGCGGCGGGGTCGTTCCACAGCCGGGTCATGCGGCGGCGCTCGCTGCGGCGGGTGTGATCGTGTTCACGGTGTCTCCTGGCATCGACGGTGATCGCGGGATGAGTTCAGTGTGGCAAACCGGTTGACCAATTGCAAGCGCGCGTGCGAACCGGGTGCGCAGACCCTTCATCGCTCCCGCGCCGCGCCGATCTCGAACTCGAGGGTCTCGCCGGTGGCATCCGCCGGCCTGATGCGCAGCTCGTGGCCGCCGAAGCGCTGCGTCCAGATGTCGGGAGCGCCCGAGCCGGCCGCGATCGCTTCCTGAGCCTGCGGGTCATCGAAGCTCTCGTACACGATCCATCGGCCGGTGCCGACTCGCGTGCTTGCGGCGTGCGCGCCGCACAGCCACGCGGCGATCAGCACTGTGGCCCCCTTCTCGGCGCACGAGCGCAATCCGGCCAGCGTCGCACTTGGCAGGCGGCTGCCCGCGACGACGATCAGCTCGGCATCCTCGAGCGTCTGCGGACGCACGTGCTCGTCATACGCGATCACGCCGCGCACCGCCTGGAACAGCCCGTGCGTGCGAGTCGGCGTCGCGGCGCCGCGCGCGAGGGGGAAGTCCGGCCGAGGCACGGTGTCGAGACCGTGTCGGGGAAAGTCGAACCCCGGGATGTGCATGCAGCTGCCCGTCTCCGGCAGCTGCCCGTGGCTGAGTGCATGCCACGCCGCGAAGACGCTTCGCGCCGCCTCGGGGGCCGCCGTCAGCCTGTTCCCGAACGGTCGGGCGCCCCTGCCGAAGTCGCTGTCGTCGGCGTGCACCAGCGCGACATCCGGGCGAGCGTCGCGATACGACCATGCGGGCGCGTTCTGCGGCGCCCAGTCCAGAGCGAATTCGCGCCATACCTCACCGTGCTCGGTCGCCTCCACCTTCCCGTCGCCGTGATGCCGCACGAGAGCGTCGATGTTCTCGACGAACAGGCGGGTCGGGGCGAAGTGGTGGGCCAGACGCAATGCCGAGGCGAACTCGGCGGGAGAGTGCCCGGGGAATCCGGGGGCCCTCGTCGCCCACGGGCCGATGTCGGGCCCCCAGAGGTCTGCGCAGATCCACAGCTCACGGTCGTACTGCAGCGCCGCGCCGAGGGCCGTGCCGAGCTGAAGGGGCTGGAACGACTCCTTCATGACCTTCGGCGCCGGGGTCATGCCTGCTCGGGCGAGGAAGTGGAACATCACGGGGAACACGTGCTCCGCGAGCACCGGGACGCGCGGTGCGCCGACGGTGTCGGTGGCCACGTCGATCGTGTCGATCATGCGGCGCACGGCCGCGTCGATGACGGCGATCGCTTGCTCGGCGGGCAGGCCCTCGGTCTGGCCGAACTGCGGCAGATGCGCGTCGCGCCGGTACTGATCGGCGTGGATCTGCAGATGCTCCGGCTCGTCGTACAGCATCCCGACGAGCGCGCCCGCAGCGGCGGCCGCACCGATCAGATGCGGATCCACGTCGTAGCGGTTGGTGCCCTCTGCGAACGGACCGTTGATGTTGCCGTACTCATTGCCGAGTACGAGGTCGATCCCGGCGGCGGTCAGGTCGTGCAGCAGCGCGTCGATGTCGGTGTGCGTCGGCACCTGATGGTGCACGTAGAACTCCGCCCCGAGTTCCCGCAGCAGCGCGGTGAAGCGGGTCGAGGTCATCGGAGGGTCCTGCGACGGGATCGGGATGCCGGTGCCGGTGCGCATGATCTCCTCCGAGGCGGCACCGGCCCAGGGATCCTGGAACGCGACCACGGGCCCCTGGATGCCGAGCGACGGGGCGTTGCGGGTCATCACTGGTCGACGACCACATCCATCTCCGCGAAGAACTGCGTGGCGGCGTCCTCGACGGTGATGGTGCCGAATCCGAGCTCCTCGCCGAGCTCGCGGAACTTCTCATGCAGCGACCCGTATCCGACGATCGGCACGGGCGGCGCGTCGCCGAGGCGATCGGCGACCGACGCCTCGTAGTCGGCGATCGTCTGACTCAGCTCGTCGAGGTCGGCGGCGTCGCGAGCGGTGGCCGAGGCCGGCAGCCCGCGGTTCGTGCCGAAGATCTCTCCCGACTCAGGCGAGTTGATCAGGAAGTCGATCAGCGTCGCCGCGGCGGCAGGATGATCGGAGTTCGCGGCGATCGAGTACATCTGGGATGCCTTGAGGTAGAGGTCCTTCCCCCCGTTCTCCGAGAGCGGAGGCGCCATCAGCTCGATGTCGAAGCCCTCGCCGAGATTGCCCAGGAACCCGGCTCCGGTGTTGTCCCACGTGGCATCGCTGGCCGTGAGCGCCGAGTCGAATGCGGTGAGCGGCTGCACCTCGGCGACCCGCTGCTGCGGGGCGACCCCGCCGTCCTTCCGCAGCGCGGACGTCGAGTCCCAGAACTCCGCGAGGCGCTCCTCGTCGAAGCCCGGTGTGCCGTCCTCCTCAAACAGGTTGCCGCCCTCGGCGCGTAGCTGGAGTTCGAAATTCTCTATGCGTGTCGTCGGGTCGACTCCGCCCCAGACGTCGGCGCCCTGTGCGGCGGCCGCAGTGCTCACCTCGGTCATCCAGTCGTAGTACTCGTCCCAGCTGCCGCCCTCGAAGGCGTCGACGCCGAACTTCTCGAGCAGAGTGGTGTTGAGGAACATGCCCCACGAGTTGGTCGAGAGAGGCACGGCGGTGGTGGTGTCGTCGACGACCCCCGCCGACAGCACCTGGCTGTCGATCGGCTCGGTCTGGATGATCGTGCCGAGATACGGCTCGAGGTCCAGCAGCGATCCGCTCTCCGAGTACTGCCGCAGGTAGGCGAGGTCCATCGTGACGACGTCGGGAAGACCGCCACCGGCCGCTTCGATCTGCCGCTTCTCCCAGTAGTCGTTGGGGGAGAGGAAGAGGATCTTCACGTCGATGTTCGGATACTGCTCCTCGAACGCCGCGATGGCCTCGTCGTACAGTGCGGCACGAACGTCGTTGCCCCAGAAGGTGAAGCTGAGCGAGACGTCCTCGTCGGGGTCGAGTGTGGCCGGGGCGTCGGACGCCGGTGCGCTCGCCGCGCAGCCCGTCACGGCGAGTGCGGCTGCCAGCCCCATCGCCATGACCGTGATCGTGCGCATGTGTCGGAATCTCATCGTGGGGACCTCTCGTCGTCGAGCTGGAACCAGGAAACGTTTTCTTGGAATGGCCGGAGAATGGCGACCACCGGCCGCCATCTCGCCAGTTTGCCAAACCGGTTGACCAAAAGCAATGCTCAGATGATGCCAACTGCCGTATGTTGTCGTATATGCCCGCATTTCCTGATGACCGGTCCTCGGAGATCACGGCCGCGCTCGGAGTGCTCCCCACCGGCACCCCCGTCTCAGAGGTCGCCCGGCGCATGCTCGACCTCTTCACCGGCGGATCGATCGCGGCCGGCACGAGGCTTCCTCCCGAGCGTCAGCTCGCCGCGACGCTCGGCGTGGGCAGGTCGGCGGTGCGCGAGGCGCTCGCCGCACTCGAGATCCTGGGAATAGTCGACGTGCGCCCCGGCTCCGGCACCTATCTGCGAGGGGCCGCGAGCGAGCTGTTGCCGCAGACGCTGCGGTGGGGCCTGCTGATCGGCGAGCGGAACACCACAGAGCTCCTCGAGATGCGCGAGGGGCTCGAGATCTTCGTGTGCCGTCTCGCTGCGGCCAGGGCCGACGCCGCTGTGATCGCTCGCCTCGAGAAGGACGTGGCTCGGATGCGCGAGTCGTACGACGACCTGGCGGTCTTCGCGCGCGCGGATCTCGACTTCCACCACGCTCTCGCCGAGGCGGCGGGCAACCACACGCTCACCGACCACCTGCACGTGATCCGCTCGCTGCTCCAGGTCTACGCCGACCGTGCGGTGCATGACCGCGCGCACGCAGAGGTCGCGACCGCCGAGCACGAGGCGGTGCTGGCCGGAGTCCGCGCCGGCGACGGCGATGCCGCGGCATCCGCGATGGCGGTGCACATGGCCACCGCCACCGCCCGACTGCTCGCGGAACGCGGCGACTGACCCTCCCCACCAGAAGGACGACATGATCAACGACGATCGACGCACCCGCCGCGTCATCATCAACTCCGATGTGAAGAACGAGGCCGACGACCAGTTCGCCATCGTGCATGCGCTGCTCTCGCACACGCTCGACGTGCGAGGTGTGATCCCCGCCCACTTCGGCACGCACCGCACCACCGAATCCCTCGCCGAGTCCCGCGCGGAGCTCGACCTGCTGCTCGATCTGCTCGACCTCGACCACGACGTTCCCACGGCCGACGGCGCCCCGGGCGCGCTGGTCGACGAGCGCACCCCGATCGACAGCCCGGGTGCGCGTCTGATCATCGAGGAGGCGCGACGCGAAGACGCCGGGCCGCTGTTCATCGCGTTCCTCGGCCCCCTCACCGACATGGCCTCGGCGCTGCTGCTGGCGCCCGACATCGCCGATACCGATACGACCGTGATCTGGATCGGGGGGCCGCCATACGGCGATCTCGTCTCGGTCGGCTCGTGGCCGGAGTTCAACCTGCGCAACGACATCGCCTCGGCGAACGTCGTGTTCGACTCCGGCATCCGGCTGTGGCAGGTGCCGTCGAACGTGTACCGACAGGTCAACGTCGGCTACGCAGAGCTCGAGGCCCGCGTCGAGCCGTACGGGGAGTTCGGCCGCTACCTCGCCCAGCAGGTCGTGGACTTCAACTCGCAGTATCACCGCGTCGCCGTCGAGTCGCGGTCGCTCGGAGACTCTCCCGCGATCGCGCTGATGATCGATCCGTTCTGCGCGGCGATGCGCCGACAGAGCGGTGTGCGCTTCGCCGCCGACGGCCACTACGAGCCCGCGGATCCCGCTCGCGAGATCCTGGTGGTCGAGAGCGTCGACGTGCGATTCCTGCTCGAGGACATGTTCGCCAAGATCGCTCGCCACGCGGCATGATCGGCGTCGCCTGATCGCATCCGCGCCGCGACGGTCGCGATCGCGGCCCGATCAGAGCCCGGTCACGACCGCATTGTCGAGCTCGTCGGCGTCCACACCCGGCCGCACGGCGGCGTTCGTCAGCAGCACCCACGCCACGCCGGCACCGGGATGCACCCAGAACTCGGTGCCGGCCCAGCCCCCGTGGCCGTAGGCATCACGGTCGATGAGCCCGGGCGCGCGGGTGCGCAGGTTGAACGTGAAGCCCCAGTCCTGGCCGCGCTCGAGGGGGTAGGGGTCGAGCCGGGGGATGTCGCCGGTCAGCGGACGCCGCATCATCGCCAGGCCGGCCGGTGACAGCACGCCGCCGCTCTCTCCCCGGCCGATCCGCAGCAGCTCCGCTCCCAGGTGCAGCAGATCTTCGGCGCGGCCCAGCAGCCCCGCCCCCGGTGCTCGTGTGGCATGGAACCGGTCGAGGTCGAGTCCGCCGGCTGCCGCATCGGGCACGCCCACCGACTGCGCGGTGTCGAGCGTCAGGCCGTCCGCACCGATGCCGTGCGCCCAGTCGAGAGTGCCGACATCCCACGTGGTGCCCGTCGCATGCTCGATCATGGCGGCGATGCCCTCGAAGGCCAGCGTCGAGTACCGCGACGCCGTGCCCGCGGCGAAGTCCCGCCCTCGGGTGAGCAGCTCGCGGCGCAGCGGCACGTCGGTGTCGAGCGGCGGCTCGGAGATGCCCGAGGTGTGAGACGCCAGATGCCACAGCCGCACCGTGTCGTCACGGTTGGCGCCGAAGTCGGGAAGTGCCTCGGTGAGCGGGGTGTGCGGGGTGAGCAGGCCTCGTTCGATCGCTCTCGTCGCGGTGATCCCGGTGAGCACCTTGGTGATCGAGAACAGCGGGTACACGGCGTCGGTCGCTGCGCCGAAGCCCTCGAGGTCGACGATGCCGTCTGCCGTCGCCATGCCGAGCACGGCTGTGGGAAGGCGATCCGCCTGCACGTGGCGACGGGCCCAGTCGAATGCTGCGTGGAAGGTCATGGCTGCTCCCGGCCGATTCGGGTCGCCGTGCTTCCCTGGCGACAGTTCGTGACTCTACGATAGGACCATGGCACAGAAAGCGCTTTCCCATCCGGCCGCGCTCATCGACGGGCAGCATCCGACGCGTTCTGTGCTGCGCCTCGTGGCACGCCGTCCCTGGCGACTCACCTTCGCGATCACGGCCTTCGCGGTCAAAGAGATCCCGATGTGGTTCCTGCCCGTCATCACCGCGGCGATCATCGATGTCGTGGCGACCCAGGGCGAGGTGAGCGAGGTTCTGTGGTGGTTCGCGCTCGCCGCGGTGCTGCTGCTGCAGAACTATCCGAACCACATCATCTACACCCGCAACTTCATGACCGTGGTGCGCGACCTCGGCGCCGACCTGCGCAATGCCCTGACCGCACGCCTGCAGAGCCTGTCTATCGGCTACCACACGCGCGTGAGCTCGTCGATCGTGCAGACCAAGGTGGTGCGCGACGTCGAGAACGTCGAGCTCATGCTGCAGCAGGTCACGCATCCGCTTCTGTCGTCGACCATGGTCATGATCGGCGCCCTCGCCATGACGGCCATCACCGTGCCGCAGTTCCTTCCCGTCTACGCGCTGGCCGTGCCCATCGCGATCGGCATCCGATACGGCATGCGCAATCGCTCCCAGCGACGCAACGAGGTCTTCCGACGCGAGATCGAGACGCTGTCGGCGCGCGTCGGCGAGATGGCCTCTCTGATCCCCGTCACCCGCGCGCACGGCCTCGAGCAGACGGCGATCACGCGCGTCGCCGGAGGCGCCGACGGGGTGCGCCGCGCCGGGCTCGATCTCGATCTGCTCAACGGCCGGGTCGCCTCGATCTCGTGGGTCGCGATGCAGGTGCTCGGCGTGGCGTGCCTCATGCTGGCCGCGGTGTGCGCACTCACCGGCTTCCTTCCCATCACGCCCGGCGAGGTCGTGATGCTCTCGAGCTACTTCACCCTGCTCACCGGCGGCCTCACCCAGCTGCTCATGCTCATCCCGGTCGGCGCTCGCGGCCTCGAGTCCGTGCGGTCGATCGCCGAGGTGCTGCAGGAGCCCGATGTCGAGCAGAACTCCGGCAAGCGCGTCGTGTCGGCCGTCCGCGGCGAGATCGTCCTCGACTCCGCCACGCATCGATATGCGGATGCCGACGAAGACGCCCTGGTCGAGATCGACCTGCGGATCGCACCCGGCGAGACCGTCGCCTTCGTGGGCTCCTCGGGCTCGGGCAAATCGACCCTCTTGAATCTCGTGCTCGGATTCGTCCGGCCCTCGAGCGGTCGCATCCTCCTCGACGGGGCGGACATGCAGGAGCTCGATCTTCGAACGGTGCGCCGCTCGATCTCTGTCGTGCCGCAGGAGTCGGTGCTGTTCGAGGGATCCGTGTTCGACAACATCGCCTACGGCATGCCCGACATCACGCCCGATCGCGTCGAGCGGGCGCTGCGAGACGCGAATGCCTGGGAGTTCGTGAGCGAGCAGCCCGAGGGATGGCACACGGTCGTCGGCGAGAGGGGAGCGCGCCTGTCGGGCGGACAGCGCCAGCGCCTGGCCATCGCGCGCGCACTCGTGCGAGATCCGCGGATCCTGCTGCTCGACGAGGCGACGAGCGCGCTCGACCCCGAATCGGAGGGGCTCGTCAAAGAGGCGCTCGAACGACTCATGCGGGGCCGTACCACCCTCGTGGTCGCGCATCGCCTGTCGACGATCCGACAGGCCGACCGCATCGTGGTGCTCGAGCACGGACGCATCGTCGAGCAGGGATCACACGACGAGCTGCTCGCCGCCGACGGTCGATACGCTCGACTGCACCTCGTGCAGAACGGTATGAGATGACCCCGTCCCGGCGTCCTGAGGAGGACCGATGACATCCGACAAGATCCTTCGCGCAGCCCTCGTGGGCACAGGCTCCGTGGCGAACTCGCACGCGAGAGCGGTGGCGGCGTACCCTCGAGCGGAACTCGTGGCGGTCGCCGACCTGAGCCGTGAGAAGGCCGAGGAGTTCGCCGCTCGATACGGTGTCGAGGCCGCGTACGGCGACCTCGACGAGATGCTCGCCGCCGAGCAGCCCGACGTGGTGCTCATCTGCACGCCGCCGGCGCCGCACCGCGCGCAGTCGCTCGCCGCCTTCGCGTCGGGTGCGCATGTGATCGTCGAGAAGCCGCCGGCACCCTCTCTCAGCGAGCTCGATGAGATGCGCGCTGCGGCGGCGGCGGCGGAACGACAGCTCGCGGTCGTCTTCCAGCAGCGCACCGGCACGGCGGCCGCGCACGTGCGCGGCCTGCTGCAGAGCGGCGCGCTCGGTCGCCCGCTCGTCGCGGTGTGCCAGACGCTGTGGTTCCGCGACGCCGACTACTTCGCGGTGCCGTGGCGAGGCAGGTGGCAGACCGAGGGCGGCGGTACGACTCTGGGTCACGGCATCCACCAGATCGATCTCCTCGCGCACCTTCTGGGTGACTGGTCGGCCGTGAGGGGGGAACTGTGGCGGCTCGACCGCGAGACCGAGACGGAGGACGTCTCGACCGCCACGGTCGTCTTCGAGCAGGGTGTCGTCGCGCAGCTGGTGACGAGCGCGGTGTCGCCGCGAGAGACGAGCTCGATCCGCATCGACACGCAGAAGGCGACGATCACCGTCGATCACCTGTACGGCCACGGGCACGAGAACTGGCGCATCACCCCTGCTCCCGGCTTCGAGTCAGAGGCCGACGGATGGGCGTTCCCGGAGGCCGAGGAGCGCAGCGACCACGAGCCGCTGCTGCGAGACGTGTTCGACGCGCTCCTCGACGGGCAACCGCTTCCGCCCACGGCCGATGCTCCTGCCCGTTCTCTCGAGATCGTGGCCGCGATCTATGCCTCGGCTGCGGCCGGCGGTGCGGTCGTGACACCCGAGACGCTCGCCGCGCATCCCACGCATCGCGACGGCTTCGAGAGTCCTGTCGCAGACCTGCGCCGATGATCGAGCTGTTCCGGGACCCGGTCTACGACGGGGCGACCGATCCCCGCGTCGTGATCGACCGGAGCGGCCGGTGGTGGATGTTCTACACGCAACGGCGCGCGAGCCTCGAGGACCCGGGCCCCGGGGTCTCGTGGGTCCATGGCAGCCGGGTGGGTGTGGCCTCCTCGGTCGACGGCGTGAGCTGGGACTACGAAGGAACGCTCGGGCCGGCGGCATCCGGTCTGGAGCTCGAGCAGGGCACCCCTCCGGCGGAGGTCGATCGCACCCACTGGGCACCCGAGGTCGTCTGGGACGGTTCGCTCTGGCACATGTATCTCACCGAGATCGACGGCGTGCCCGATCGATGGCCCGGGTTCGTGCGGGAGATCGTGGAGTACTCCTCCGACGATCTGCGTCGGTGGACGCGCCGCGGACCGCTGCGGCTGAGCAGCGATCGGGTGATCGACGCGGCCGTCGCGCGCACATCGGACGGATTCTGGCGGCTCTGGTACAAGGATGAAGCCGCGGACTCGGTGACCATGGTCGCGTCATCCCCTGACCTGCGCGAGTGGAGCCTCGACGGGGTCGCGATCGGAGGCCGCCCGCACGAAGGCCCCACGGTGTTCGCACTCGGCGGCTTCTGGTGGATGATTGTCGACGAGTGGCGGGGGATGGGTGTGTACCGGTCGGATGACGGCATCGGCTGGATGCGTCAGGGCGGAGACGATGCCGTGATCCTCGCCGAAGCTCCCGGTGGCGGATGCGGCAGCCACGGGGCGCACGTGCAGCACGGCGAGGAGATGTGGTTCTACTTCTTCGGCCCTGCAGAGGGCGCCCCCTCGCACACGCCGACGGGCGAGCACCGGCGGTCTGCGATATACCGGTTGGGTCTCGACGTCGAGGCGGGGAAACTGATCGTGAGAGAATCGAAACCGCTGCGGTAAACGATGTAAACCCCGGGCTATTTGCCGGTTGCGAAACGTTTCAATTTCGATTAGCGTGCAGGTAAGCGTTTTCCCCGCACCGGGAGAACATACCCGCAGCACATGGACACTGACGTTCCGCGGCCCTGCCGAACGAGGACGTTCACCAGAGAGGACAAAGATGTTCAGCAAGAAGCGTCTGGCGGCCACAGCGGCCGTCGCCACCAGCGCCGCGCTGGTACTCGCCGGCTGCGCCGGCGGTGGCACCCCCGAGGGTGGAGCCACCTACGACCCCGACGAGAAGGTCACGCTCGACCTCGCGTTCTGGGGCAACGACGTCCGCGCCGATCTCTACAACCAGGCGATCGAGGCGTTCAACGAGGAGTACCCGAACATCACGGTCAACGCGACCTTCCTCGGATTCCCCGAGTTCTGGGAGAAGCGTCAGACCGAGGCTGCCGGCGGCGGCCTCCCCGACGTCATGCAGTTCGACTACTCGTACCTCCGTCAGTACTCCGAGAACGGGCTGCTGCTCGACCTCGAGCCCTACCTCGGATCCGTCATCGAGACCGACCCCCTGCCCGAGAACATCCTCGGCATCGGCGTCGTCGACGACACCACCTACGGCATCGCGACCTCGACCAACGCCTGGGGCATGTTCACGAACCCCACGCTCCTCGCGACCGCGGGTGTCGAGGAGTTCGCCGGCGGGGACTGGGCCGACTACGACGAGTGGATCGGCGAGGTCACCGATGCGAGCGGCGGAGCGTTCTGGGGCGGGTCCGACTGGACCGGCCGCATTCAGAACTTCGAGATCCAGCTGCGCAGCGAAGGCAAGAACCTCTTCGACGAGGACGGCACTCCCGGCTTCGACGAGGAGCGTCTGAAAGAGTTCTGGGAGGCGGGAGCCGACATCCGCGACGGCGCCGTGGTGCCGCAGCAGACGGTCGAAGAACTCACCCCGCTCACCGCGTTCGACGCGGCCAAGAACGCCAGCGAGCTGACGTGGGACAACTTCGGTGCCGGCTACCTCGCCAACCTCGGCGAGAGCTACACCGAGCTCGGCCTGGTCGCCCCTCCGGTCACGGAGGAGGGCACCAAGGACCTCTACCTGAAGCCGTCGATGCTGCACACGATCTCGGCCAAGACCGAGCACCCGGAAGCTGCTGCGACGCTGGTCAACTTCCTCGTGAACTCGCCCCAGTCCGGTGAGATCTTCGGTACGAACCGCGGCCTGCCCGCATCCGAGACCGCTCTCGAAGCCGCCGACCTCGACCCGATGAGCCAGCTCGTCAAGGACTACGAGGAGTCCATCTCCGACCGTCTCGGCGACGCGCCTCCTGTGCCGATCGTCGGCTACGGCACGCTCGAAGAGAAGTTCCGCGTGCTGGGCACCGAGCTGAACTACGGCACGACCACGGTCGACGAGGCCGTGACGCAGTTCTTCTCCGAGATGGACGTCGTCCTCAACCAGTGATCCCGTCGGTGGGCCGGACGATGCGTCCGGCCCACCGCACCCCACCCACTTCGGAAGGAGCTGTCATGAGCACGACGGCCACGAGGACGATCGTCACGGGCAAGAAGTCCGGGCGTGGGAAGGCGCTGCGCAGCGGCCGCCGCCCTGAGAACGAGCTCGAGCGGCCGGGCCAGAAGGCCCGCCTGCGCCGCGAGACGGCGACCGGTTACGCGTTCCTGACGCCCTGGCTGATCGGATTCTTCGGTCTGACGGGTGTGCCGATGGTGTACTCGCTGTACCTGTCCTTCACGAAGTACAACATCTTCCAGCCGCCGAAGTGGATCGGGCTGGACAACTACATCCGGCTCTTCACGAGCGACCCGAACTTCATCCAGTCGGCGCAGATCACCCTTGTCTACGTGTTCATCGGAACCCCGATCACGTTGGCGGCGGCGCTGGGTGTCGCCATGCTGCTGAACTACCGCGACAAGGGCGCCGGATTCTTCCGCTCCGCCTTCTACGCCCCGTCGCTGATCGGCGGCTCGGTCTCCGTCGCGATCGTGTGGCGGGCGATGTTCTCGTCCGACGGTCCGGTCGACAGCGGCCTGCAGATCTTCGGGGTCGACCTCGGTGGGTGGATCGGAAACCCCAGCCTCGTGCTGCCGATGATGATCCTGCTCGCCGTGTGGCAGTTCGGGGCGACGATGGTGATCTTCCTCGCGGGACTCAAGCAGATCCCGAAGGAGCTGTACGAGGCGGCCGAGATGGACGGCGCGAACGCGTTCCGCCGATTCCGCGCGGTGACGATCCCGATGCTCTCTCCGGTGATGTTCTTCAACCTGCTGCTGGGTCTGATCGGCGCCTTCCAGGTGTTCGCGTCGGCGTACATCATCTCGAACGGCACCGGCGGCCCCGCCGGCATGACGAACTTCATCACCGTGTACCTGTACAAGCGAGGGTTCTCCGACGGACAGATGGGCTACGCGGCCGCGATCGCGTGGGTCCTCCTGGTCGTCGTCGCGATCATCGCCTTCATCCTCTTCCGCACCCAGAGGTCGTGGGTGCACTACTCGGGAGACGACAAATGAGCACCTCCAACCAGGCCACCACGTCAGGCTCCGCGTCGACGCCGGTGTTCGCCGTGCAGCAGACGATGCCCGCCGGCCCGCCCGCCCCCCGTCGCAGGATCAAGCGCAAGACCTGGCAGACCGTCATCTGGTTCATCGGCCTGATCGTGCTGACCGCAGTGGTGCTCTACCCGCTGCTCTGGCTGTTCCTGTCGACGTTCAAGCCGAACTCCGAGTTCGGTCAGAACCCGGGCCTGCTCCCCAACGCGCCGACGATCGAGAACTACGGCAAGGTCATGGAGGGCATCGCCGGGGTGCCGATGTGGCGCTTCTTCCTGAACTCGCTGATCCTCGCCGCCTCCGCGGTCGTGGGCACCGTGCTCTCGTCTGCCCTGGCTGCGTACGCGTTCGCCCGCGTGCAGTTCAAGGGTCTCGGAGTGCTGTTCGCCGCGATGATCGGCACGCTGCTGCTGCCTTTCCACGTCGTGATCATCCCGCAGTACATCATCTTCAACCAGCTCGGCTGGGTCGACACGTTCATCCCGC
The DNA here is from genome assembly GCF_904831005.1 of Microbacterium hydrocarbonoxydans. Taxonomy (NCBI): domain Bacteria; kingdom Bacillati; phylum Actinomycetota; class Actinomycetes; order Micrococcales; family Microbacteriaceae; genus Microbacterium; species Microbacterium hydrocarbonoxydans. The sequence continues at coordinate 564,881 of NZ_LR882982.1, forward strand.
TGATCCTTCCGAAGTTCCTCGCCACCGAGGCGTTCTTCGTCTTCCTGCTCGTACAGTTCATCCGCCAGATGCCGCGTGACATGGACGAGGCCGCGCGCATCGACGGCGCAGGACACCTGCGGATCTTCTGGTCGATCATCCTCCCGCTCATCAAGCCGGCGCTGATCACCTGTGCGATCTTCTCGTTCATCTGGGCGTGGAACGACTTCCTCGGGCCGCTCCTGTATCTGACGAGCCCCGAGAACTACCCGCTCCCGATCGCGCTGCGCCTCTACAACGACCAGACCTCGTCGTCCGACTACGGTGCGACGGTCACGGCCTCGTTCGTCGCGCTGCTGCCGGTGCTGCTGTTCTTCGTGGTGTTCCAGCGCTTCCTCGTCGACGGCGTCGCCACTCAGGGATTGAAGGGCTAGCCATGTCGGTCATCGGTGCAGAGCGCAAGGCGCGCCGTGCGGCCACGCGTGAGGCCCGCTCCGGCGCCGGTCCCACGGTCGCCGGAGTCGAGCCCGGGGCCAACCCGGGGGCCGTGGCGAAGTTCGGTCTGTTCGGCGAGGTGCTCACGATCGGCCTGATGATGAGCATCGTCGCCCTCGGCATCGTCACCCTGCCGATCGCACTGGCCGCCGGCATCCGTCATCTGCGCCGCTTCGTCGCCGCAGAGGACTCGCGGGCCGCCCTCTTCTGGGCCGACGTGCGCGCGGGCATCCTGTCGTCACTCGTCATCGGTGTTCCGGCCGCACTGATCGCGACCGTGCTCACGATCGATGTGGTGGTCGCAGGCTCGGGAGCACTGCCCGGCGGTCAGGCCATCGCGGTCATCGGCTGGGCCGGTCTGCTCGCGCTGTGCGTCGTGGTGCTCTTCACAGCCGGTGCCTGGTCACCCGAACTCGGATGGAAGGCGGCGCTGCGGGGAGTACCCGCGGCCATCAGGGCGGATGCCGCCGGTGCCGCCTACATCGCGGCTGCCGCGATCTTCACCGGCGTCGTGACATGGGCGCTCGCGCCTCTGTTCATCGCGGGCATCGGCTGCGCAGCGTTGGCCGTCGTGGCCGTGCCGGGGCGTCGTCGGCACCGGGAGAACCGCGCGGGATGAGAAGGTAGTCGTTGGCGCAGCAGGCGCAGACGGACGGAGGCACGCCATGGCGGTAGGGGTGAAGGACGTCGCTGCCGCGGCCGGCGTCTCGGTCGGCACCGTCTCGAACGTCTTGAACCAGCCGGAGCGGGTGTCTGCGCGCACCATCGAGAAGGTGCAGCGCGTGATTCAGGAGCTCGGCTTCGTGCGCAATGACGCGGCCAGGCAGTTGAGAGCCGGTCGCAGTCGCAGTATCGGGCTCGTGGTGCCCGACATCGGCAACCCGTTCTTCGCCGAAGTGGTGCGCGGAGCGGAGGATCGCGCCGCGGACGCCGGGATGACCGTGCTGCTCGGCAACAGCGACGAGCGCGACGAGCGGCAGCTCGCGCATCTCGAGCTCTTTCAGGAGCAGCGCGTCAACGGCGTGCTGCTCACGCCCGCCTCCGACGACCTCTCGGCCGTGCACCGCTTCGCCACGGGCGGCATGCCGGTGATCCTCGTCGACCGCGAGGTGGAGGAGGGGCTGCTTCCGTCGGTCTCGGTCGACGACGTCGAGGGTGGCCGTCTGGCTGCCGAGCATCTGCTGTCGGCGGGTCGTCGACGGCTGGCGTTCGTCGGCGGTCCGCAGTCGGTGCAGCAGGTCGCCGACCGTCTTCGGGGCGTGCAGGACGCTGTCGCGGCTCACCCCGGCGTCACGCTGGAGATCTTCGAGCAGTCCGCCCTCACCGTGCTGCAGGGCCGAGCGGCCGGCGAGGTCATCGCTGCGCGGGCGGCGGATTCGCGGCCCGATGCCGTGTTCGCCGCGAACGACCTTCTCGCGGTCGGGCTGCTGCAGGCGTTCAGCTTCGGTTCCGCCATCCGGGTGCCGGATGACATCGCGATGGTCGGCTACGACGACATCGACTTCGCGTCGGCCACCGTCGTGCCGCTGAGCTCGGTGCGACAGCCGGCGCGACTGCTCGGCTGGACCGGCGTCGATCTGCTGCTCAAGGAGCTCGACGGCGTCGAACACGACCGCCGCGTGCGGTTCCAGCCCGAGCTCGTGGTGCGCGAGTCGAGCTCCGCGGGCCTCTCGGAGTCCACTCCCGTTCGTTGAGCGAAGACGACGGAGTCGACTGAGACCACACGTCGTGGGCCGGCAGGCGGAGCCCCGTTCGTTGAGCGAGGACGACGGAGTCGACTGAGACGACACGTGGTGGGCCGGCCTCGTTTCGTCTCGGGCCGCTGCGCGGGCCTCGCTCAACGACCGAGCCCCGTTCGTTGAGCGAAGACGACGGAGTCGACTGAGACGAAACGTGGTGAGTCGGCCTCGTTTCGTCTCCGGCCGCTGCTCGGGCCTCGCTCAACGACCGACTCCCGTTCGTTGAGCGAAGACGAGACGAAACGTCGTGGGCCGGCCTCGTCTCGTCTCGGGCCGCTGCTCGGGCCTCGCTCAACGACCGACTCCCGGTTCGTTGAGCGAAGACGACGGAGTCGACTGAGACGAATCGTGGTGAGCCTGCCGCATCTCGTCTCGGGCGATTCGTGACTGCCGCTCGAACCCGTTATGATTACAGGGTGCATCCGTTCTTCACGGCTCGGATGCCTGGAGACGTCGCATAGTCCGGCCGAGTGCACCACCCTGCTAAGGTGGAGTCCCCTCACGGGGACCAGGGGTTCAAATCCCCTCGTCTCCGCAGAAAGAAATCCCCGCCTCGGCGGGGATTTCTTCGTTCTGGGAGCTCTGCTCCGCCACTCGCGTTCGATTGCCGGAGCAGCGCGTGCGCGGGGACTCCTCACCTGCAGAAGCCCCGCCCGTGCGACGGGTCAGCGACTCGCTCCCTTGCGCGGCTTGAGGAACACATCGGGCTCGCGCTTTTCGCGTTTTGCTGCTCGCTTTTCCTTGATCGACAATTGAGCGACCTTTTTCGTCCCGCGTGCGCTGGGCGACTTACCGGACATCAGAAACTCTCTTCCGTATTTGACTGGCGCATGAACCATTGACCATAGCCGTCTTTCGAATAAAGTCAACTTCGGATCGATGCCGACGAATTCGCCACGCGAGACAGGTGCTTCTTCTCGAATGCGCGTGATCTTCCACGCGGGATTCCACAGCGAGCAGCGGCGTCGATCGCGAGTCGGTCGCCCGCGCTTCTGGCGATCTCGTCGCGTGTGCAGAAGCACGGAGACCCAGCGCGAAAACGCATCCCGACCGTCGCGTAATAGGCAGCGGAATTCGCGAAGAGAGAATTCTTCATTCCGCACACCTGACTGGAATAAACCCATCCGAATGGCGTGCGTCCTGTGGCGATTTGCTTTTTCTCGCGGCGCGGCTATGGTGAGGGACATGACCATAATCGCCGTTTTTCCTGCGGGGCGTCGTGCCGACGCCTCCCCAGCGACGAGAGTGGTCGAATTCACGGGCGCGCGGCACGAGATTCTTCCGCCTCGCCAGAGCCGTGGCGGCGGCCTGCTCTTCCGGTCGCCCTCGCGCGCTGCGTCACCGTAGACCCGTCTTCAGGCTTGTCCGGTCACCCAGCGCGTCGCAGCAGCGGCGCGCTTTTTCGTACCCAAGGAGCAGTCATGGCAATCCGCACCGTCCCCGCGATCCCGGTCGACACCCCCGACACCGCAGCTGTCAGAGCGCAGCTCCAGCGCCGTCTGCAGGAGCGTCAGGCTCTGCTGAACGAGCTCGAGCCCCGCGCCCTCCCGACCATCGACCCCGTGGCGTACCAGACCGCAGCGGCTCACCGCCTGACGATCACGCAGATCAGCGCAGCGCTGGACCGAGTGGACACCGGAACCTACGGCCGGTGCGAGCGGTGCGGCGAACCGATCGCGCCGGCACGGCTGGAGGTCGTTCCTCATGCTTCCGCCTGCATCGACTGTCAGAATCGTGCCGAAACCGTGTAGTCGCCCGATCAGGCGCTGATTCCGGCATCCTGAGCATCGAGAGCGTCCGTGAGGTACGAGGCTGTCGTGCTGCCGCTCGCCGAGGCGACTGATCGCGGCGTCCCCTCCGCGACCACCGTGCCGCCCAGGTCGCCGGCGCCCGGCCCCATGTCGATCACCCAGTCGGCCTGGGCGACCACCCGCATGTCGTGCTCGACCATCACGACCGTGTTGCCGGCGTCGACGAGGTGCTGCAGATGCACGAGCAGGCGATCGGTGTCTGACGGATGCAGCCCCGAGGTGGGCTCGTCCAGCAGGTAGAGGGTGTCGCCGTGCTGAGCACGCCGCAGCTCTGACGCCAGCTTCACGCGCTGCGCCTCACCGCCGGAGAGCTCGGTCGCCGATTGGCCCAGCGGCAGATACCCGAGGCCCACGTCGAGAAGCGCATCGAGGTGTCGCGCGACGTCGGCATCGTCGTCGAAGACTCTGCGGGCGTCGTTCACGCTCATCGCCAGGACATCGGCGATCGTGTGCCCGTGGAGTTCGATCTCGAGGGTCTCCGGGTTGTAGCGCGTGCCGCCGCACGTGCCGCACGGGGCATGGACCGTGGGGAGGAAGAGCAGTTCCACCTCGACCGTCCCCTCGCCCTTGCACGTGGGGCATCGGCCGCTCGGCAGGTTGAACGAGAACCGGCTCGCGGCGTACCGACGCCGACGTGCCTCCGGGGTCGCCGCGAACAGGGCGCGGACGCGATCGAAGAGCCCGGTGTACGTCGCCACGTTCGATCGTGAGGTGCGGCCGATGGGCTTCTGACTGACCTGCACGACCCGTCGCACGCGGCCCGCGGGACCTGACGCGCGTCCCTTCGTCTCCGCCGTCGGCGCCGAGAACAGCGGATCCGCGGACGACGCGCGGGGCTCATCCTCGGACGCGTCGATCGTCGAGCTGTCCACCTCACTGGACAGGCTCCTCTGCAGCAGGTCGGGCAGAGCCTGGGTGACGAGAGACGACTTGCCCGAGCCCGAGACGCCGGTGACGGCGGTGAGGCACCCGAGGGGGATCGACACCGAGATGCTGCGCAGGTTGTTGCGCGAGACATCGGTGAGCACGAGCTGGCCGTCGGGTTCGCGAGAGACGGGCAGCCGTGACTTCGGCTGATCGGCGCGCACGTCATCGGCGAACAGGTAGCGGCGGGTCTGGGAGCGCTCCGCCTCTCGGAGCCCGTCGATCGGACCGGAATAGACGATCTCGCCTCCGGTGGCTCCCGCGCCGGGGCCGATGTCGACGATCCAGTCCGCGTGCCGGATCACGTCGAGGGAGTGCTCGACGAAGAAGACCGTGTTGCCCGAATCCCTGAGCGAGCGGAGGATGCGCACCAGAGCTTCGCCGTCGGCGGGGTGAAGCCCGGCAGACGGCTCGTCGAGCACGAACATGACCCCGAACAGCTGCGAGAGCACCTGGGTGGCGAGCCGCATGCGCTGCAACTCGCCCGACGACAGGGTCGGGGTCGATCGATCCAGCGAGAGGTAGCCCAGACCGAGCTCGAGGATGGGAGAGACGCGAGCACGCAGCTCGGTGATCAGGCGGTGCGCCGCGAGTCGCTTCTCGGGTGAGAGCGCGTCGCCTGCAGTGTCGTCCACTGCAGCTCCGCCGTCGGACGCGTCGAGCGTCGCGTCGAGCAGCGCAGCGAGCTCGGCGAGCGGCAGCGCCGCCATCTTGGTGATGTCGAAACCGGCGAACGTCACGGCCAGCGCCTCGGGCTTGAGGCGACGACCGTCGCACAGCGGGCAGCGGACGCTGACCATGTAACCGGCCGCCTTCTCGCGCATCTTCGCGCTCTTCGAGTGGGCGAAGGTGTTGAGCACGTACTGCTTCACGCCGACGAACGTGCTCATGTACGAGGGCTCGATGCCCGCTGCGACCGCCTTGCGCACCGCAGCGGGACCTCGGTCGGTGAAGACCGGAACCTGCGGGGACTCCTCGGTGTAGAGCACCCATCGTCGCTGCTCCTCGGGCAGCTCACGCCACGGGATGTCGATGTCGTAGCCGAGCGAGATCAGGCTGTCGATGAGCTGCTTGCCATGCCAGGCCCTCGGCCAGGCGTCGAGAGCGCGGTCGCGGATCGACAGCGACTCGTCGGGGACCATGAGGTGCAGAGGTACGTCGTACACCTGCCCGATGCCGTGGCACCGCGGGCATGCGCCTTGCACGGTGTTCGCGGAGAAGTCCTCTGCGTACAGCGGCTCCGCCCCGGGCGGGTACGTGCCGACGCGAGAGAACAGCATCCGTACGACGTTCCCGATCGACGTGGCACTGCCGACGGTCGACCGAGCGCTGCCCGCCGTGCGCTGCTGGGGGAGTGCGACCGCGGGAGGCAGCCCCTCGATGGCATCGACATCGGGGATGTCGACCTGGCTCATCAGGCGCCTCGCATAGGGCGCCACCGACTCGAAGTACCGCCGCTGCGCTTCGGCATAGAGGGTGCCGAATGCGAGCGAGCTCTTTCCCGAGCCGGAGACGCCGGTGAAAGCGACGAGCGCGTCACGGGGTATCCCGACGCTCACATCGCGAAGGTTGTGCACACGCGCTCCGGTCACGACGATGGCGTTCGACGTGCCGGAGAGCTTCGACGGTGGGGTCCCGCCCATCATGGACCTCTTCTCGTTGCCCGCTGAGAGCGGGGTGATTTGCGATGATCGCCGTCTGTGCGTCACGTTACCCGCGACGTCCGACTTCGTCGGCGTCCTTGACAGCGGCCGGTCCGACCCTGCGTGCTCGAGCAGCCGTGGCGTGTGACGCCGTATGCGGCGGCACCTGGCCCGAGGGGGAGAGAAAGCGCTATCCTGAAGGCCTTCCCCTCCCTGCATAGGAGCATCCCTCATGCCCATCGCCGCTGATGACCCCCGCCTGACGAGCCCTTACGAGGCCGCATCCACCCGCTACGCGGACGTTCCGTTCCAGCGCGCCGGCGCGAGCGGAGTGCAGCTTCCCAAGGTGTCGCTCGGACTGTGGCAGAACTTCGGCCGTGATCGCACGTTCGACAGCCAGCGCGAGATCGTGCTGCACGCGTTCGACCGCGGTGTCGTGCACATCGACCTCGCCAACAACTACGGCCCGCCGTACGGTTCCGCCGAGTCGACCTTCGGCGCGGTGCTCGACAGCGGCCTCGCCCGCTACCGCGATGAGCTGTTCGTGACGACCAAGGCCGGTTACGACATGTGGCCGGGGCCCTTCGGCGACGGCGGATCGCGCAAGTACCTCACGCGTTCGCTCGAGCAGAGCCTGCGGCGCATGAACACCGACTACGTCGACGTGTTCTACTCGCACCGGCCCGACCCCGAGACTCCGCTGGAAGAGACCGTGACGGCGCTCGCCGACATCGTCCGCAGCGGCAAGGCGCTCTACGTCGGCATCTCGAACTACCCGGCCGAGCTCGCGCGTCGGGCATACGAACTGCTCGCCGCTCAGGGCATCACGCTGCTGCTCCACCAGCCCCGCTACTCGCTGTTCGACCGTACTCCCGAGGCCGAGCTGTTCCCGGCGCTGCGAGAGCTGAAGGTCGGGAGTGCCGTGTTCTCCCCGCTCGCTCAGGGGCTTCTGACGGCCAAGTACATCGACGGCGACGTGCCCGCCGACTCGCGCGCCGCCCACAGCCACTTCCTCGACGGATCCGCGCTCACCGACAGCTACCTCGAGCGCATCCGTGGCATCGACCGCGTCGCCAAGGACGCCGGTCTCTCGATCCCGCAGCTCGCGATCGCGTGGGTGCTGCGCGATCCGGTCGTCACCACGGCGATCATCGGCGCATCTCGCACCGGCCAGATCGACGATGCCGTCGCCGCGAGTCAGGTCGTGCTGTCCGTCGATGTCATCGCGGCCCTGGAGGAGTTCGCGGCGAGCCCCGGAGCCGCGGTCGTCTGACTTTTCTCTGCGCACCGCGTCATAGTTCGGGTGGCGGCGCGTCTGTTCAGTGGAGGCCTCGATGATCGGGTGCGTCCGGAACTGAACCGAGGAGTGTCGATGACCATCGCCCACGCGGAGCCCCGCGCGCCCCAGCGAATTCATCGCAGCTCGCTCCCGTTGCCCGAGCTGGCCTTCCACCACATCCTCGCGGCCATCCTCAGCGGCGAGTACGGGCCGGGCGAGAGGCTGAACACCGGGCACTTCGCAGACGAGCTGCACATGTCGCTGAACCCGATCCGTGAAGCGATCATCCGTCTGAGAGACATCGGTCTCGTCGAGGTCACACCCGCCCGCTACACCAAGGTCGCGGGTTTCACGGCGGTCCAGGCTCGCGCCGCGGTCGGCTATGCGGGGATGCTCGTCGGGGTGGCGCTCAGGACCGCCATGCCCACGGCGGCCGAGGGTGCGCTCGCTCATCTCGTGGCCCGCGTCGAAGCGATCGACGCCGCCGAGGGCCGGGCGGATCGCACGCACGCGGTGATCGAGTTCCTCACCGCGGTGACCGAGCTCATGGACCACCCCCGACAGGCCATGCACCTCGTGGAGGCCACGATCCTGGCCCAGTGCGCTCTGCAGTCATCCGAGGTCGTCGACGTCGACGTCGACGTCGACGGTCCGAGGCGATCGTGCGGCACCGACGACGTCGCCCGTGGCCTGTGCGCGGGCGACCCGGACGCCACGGAGAAGGCCGTGCGAACGCTGTTCGAGAACCTCGCCTAGTCGGCTGTTCAGCCGCGCGCAGAGACCTGGGGCGGCAGAGACGAGGCGCGGAGCCGGCTGTCCGACATCTCGATAGAGTCGATGGCATGAGTGCGACGACGGTCTTGTTCATCGGTGGAACGGGGATCATCTCCTCTGCGGCGAGTGCGCTCGCCGCCTCTCGAGGCATGGAGGTCACGCTCCTGAATCGAGGGCAGTCGCGGCGTGCGCCGGCGGAGGGCGTCGAGGTGCTCACTGCCGACGTGTCGGATGCCGCGGCCGTCGATGCCGCACTCGCCGGTCGCGAGTTCGACGTGGTCGCCGACATGATCGCGTTCACACCGGAGCAGGTGCAGCGCGACATCGACCGCTTCGAAGGGCGCACGGGGCAGTACGTGTTCATCAGCTCGGCATCCGCGTATCAGAAGCCGGTCTCGCGTCTGCCGATCACGGAGTCCACGCCGCTGCGCAACCCGCACTGGAAGTACTCGCGGGACAAGATCGCGTGCGAAGACCTCTTGGCCGCCGCCTATCGCGACCGTGCGTTCCCGGTGACCGTGCTCCGGCCGTCGCACACCTACGACAGGTGGACGATCCCGGCGTTCGGCGGATGGACGGCGATCGACCGCATCCGTCGTGGCGAGGAGATCATCGTCCACGGCGACGGCACGTCGCTGTGGACGCTGACCCACTCGAGCGACTTCGCGGTGGGTTTCGCGGGCCTGCTCGGAACCCCGCTCGCCTACGGCGACACCTTCCAGATCACGAGCGACTTCGTCTACACGTGGAACGAGATCTACTCGATCCTCGGGCGAGCTGCGGGCGCGGAACCGAAGATCCGCTACGCCACGAGCGCCGCGATCGAGGCGGCGGCCCCCGAGCGCGCAGGGCAGCTGAGCGGAGACATGGCTCATTCGGTGGTCTTCGACAACACGAAGATCCGCCGCATCGTGCCGGACTTCGCCCCCGTGATGCCCCTGCACACCGCGGCGCGGGAGATCATCGACTGGCACGACGCGAACCCCGAGCTGCAGCGCGTCGACCCGGCGATGAACGCCCTGTTCGACACGCTGCTGAGCTGAGGGTCTGACTCAGCCGGGTCCCGGACCGACGGGGACGCAGCCTCTCAGGGACTTCTCGATCAGGCGGCGAGCACCGCGAGCACGTTGCCGGCAGGGTCGCGGAACCACGCGATGTCAGGCCCGCGATCGGGCCCTCCGCGCAGGATGCCCTTGTCGTCGGTGGCGAATTCGGAGTCGTCGTAGATCTTCGTGACGACGCCGCGGCCGTTGAGGTCATCGACCGCGGCTTCGACGTCGTCCACCGGGAAGTTGAGGATCGTGAAGCTGGCGGGCTCATGGTTCGGCTTGGCGTACACGAGGATCGACCCGCCCTCGGGCAGGTGGATGTCGAGGAAGCCCATGGCGTTGGTCGTGACGTCCATGCCGAGGGTGTCGGCGTAGAAGGAGCGGGCGGCGTCGATGTCGTCGACGCTGAACCCGCTGAACGCGTGCGTTGTCTGAAAGGCGGTCATGCCCTCAGCATGCGCCGGTCGCGGCAAGGTGTCCAGACCCTACGGGCGCACCTGGTTCACGAGCTCGTCGCCGGCGATCAGACGTGCCAGGTTGTCATCGATCAGGCGCGCGGCGCCCACCGGTCGGTTCCCGGCCACGTGCGGCGTGATCAGCAGGTTCGGCGCATCCCAGAGCGGGTCGGATGCCGGCAGAGGCTCGGTCTTCGTGACATCGATCGCGGCCGCTCGCAGCCGACCCGACTCGAGCGCGCCGATCAGCGACGCCTCGTCGACGGTCGCACCGCGGCCGACGTTCACGAACACGGCGCCCGGTTTGAGCGCGTCGAAGACCGCGGCGTCGAACCGGTCGATCGTCGCATCGGTCGCGGGAAGGATCGACACCAGCACGTCGGTGTCGGCGAGCGCGACCGCCGCGTCGGCATCCGCGTGCACGGGAAAGCCCGACCGCGTCCCCGCCGTGCGCGCGATGCCCTGCACCTCGGCGCCGAGTGCGCGGAGCAGCGGCGCGAGCGTCGACGCGATCGACCCGAAGCCCCAGATCGTCACGCGAGCGCCGGTGAGCGTGTACGACCCCTTCGAGTCGGGCGCGCTCTGGGCATCGTTGAAGTCGTCGTCCCAGCGATGCTCGCCCTGCGCGTCTCGCAGCCGGTCGATGCGACGCACCGCGCTGAGGATGAGTGTGAGGGCGTGCTCGGCGACCGGGCCGTCGTGCAGGGACCGACCGGAGCAGATGCGCACATCGTCGGCGAAGCCGGCGTTCATCACCCCGTCGGCGCCCGCGGCGAGCGCCTGCACGAGACGCAGTCGGGGGAGCACGCGCGCGGCCTCCCGCAGCCACGACGAGGAGTTGTGCCACACGACCAGCACCTCGGCGTCGCGGTGCTCGGCGGGGATCTCGGCGTCGATGTCGTAGACGACGCTCTCGACATCGGCGGTCACCGGCAGGTCGATGGTGTTCGGGATCAGGATCTTCATTCGTGCCTCCGCCTCCATGCTGTCACTGTGGCGACTCGGTCGACTCGCGCCACACGACGGTGAGCAGATCGTCGGGCCGCAGAGGCTCGTCGCCACCTCGCACGGCCGCGATGAGCCGGTGCATCGAGTAGGCGCCGAGGCGCTCGCGGTCCTGCGCCACGCTCGTGAGCGACGGCACGAGGAAGGCGCTCTGATGGTGGTCGTCCCACCCGGTGACGGCGACCTCGTCGGGCAGCTTCCACCCCCGTCGCATCGCCGCTCGGATCGCGCCGGTGGCGATCAGGTCGTTCGCAGCGATCACGGCGAGCGGCGGAGCGTCCTGCGGCAGAGCGGCGATCGCGGCTTCGCCGGACGTCCCGCTCCAGTCACCCTCGGTCACCCCGAGCGACTCGAGCCCGAGGCGCTCGATCGTCGCGAGATACGCCTCTCGGCGCGCTCGCGCGGAGGGGAAGTCCTCGGCGCCTGCCAGGTGGATGAAGCGTCGGTGGCCCTGCGCGGCGAGCCGCTCGATCATCTCGGCGATCGGACGCGAGTCCGTGAATGCGCCGGTCATGTGCATGGCGTCGTCGAACTCGCCGACGGAGAGGACCACCGGACCCCCGGCGCTGTCGACTGCGGGCAGCGGGGTGAACGCGAGCACGCCCTCGTACTGGCCCGATCCGACGACCTCGGCCAGCCGCTCGTCGAGACCGGCCGGATCCTCGGGCAGGCTCACCACTTCGACGACGTATCCCTCGTCGCGAGCTGCGGCGACGGCACCCGACAGCAGGGTGAGCGGGTTCATCGTCACGATCGGCACGACGACCGCGAGGCGCCCGGTGCGCTGCGTCCGCATCGAGCGGGCGGCGAGATTCGGACGGTAGTTGAGTTCGGATGCTGCGCGCAGCACCTTCTCGCGGGTGGCATCGGATATCCCCGCCCTCCCCGTGAACACGAACGAGACGGTCGACTGCGACACCCCGGCGCGGTGCGCCACGTCGTGGCTCGTCGGGCGCTTCTGCATCGCATCCGTCCTTTCGGGGTTGACGTCATGGGTGAGTCTCTCGATAGTATCTACTACGTCTTAGTAATACGTAGTAACCCTCAGCGAGGAGGCACAGGATGCTCAGGATCGGGATCATCGGCACCGGCGGGATCGCCGATGCGCACATCAGCGGATACCTCGCGTTCCCTGAGGACTGCGAGATCACGGCAGTGGCTGATGTCGTGCCCGGCAAGGCGGAGGAGAAGGCGCGAGCCTTCGATCTCGAGGGCGTCACCGCGTTCGACGATCCGGCGGCGATGATCGCATCGGGCCTCGTCGATCTCGTCAGCATCGCGACGCCCCCGTCGACGCACGCCGCTCTGGCGATCGCCGCGCTCGACGCGGGCGTGCATGTGCTGGTCGAGAAGCCGATGGCGCCGTCGCTCGAGGAGTGCGACGCGATGCTCGCCGCTCAGCAGCGCTCGGGCAGAGTGCTGTCGGTCGTCGCCCAGAACCGATTCCGCGATGACATGGCGACCCTCAAGGAGATCGTCGACTCGGGGCTGCTCGGTGCGATCTCGCACGTGCGCGTCGATTCCGCGTGGTGGCGCGGTCTGCCCTACTACGACCTCTGGTGGCGTGGCACGTGGGAGAAGGAGGGCGGCGGCTGCACGCTCAACCACGCCATCCACCACATCGACCTGCTGCTGTGGCTGCTCGGCAGCCCGGGCGAGGTCACCGCGATGCTCGCCAACGCTCAGCACGACAACGCCGAGGTCGAGGATCTCTCGGTCGCGATCCTGCGCTACGACCGCGGACTCGCGCAGCTGACCAGCTCGGTCGTGAACCACGGCCAGGAGCAGGCGATCGTGATCCAGGGGGCCGCTGCGCGGGTGTCGCAGCCCTTCTCGGTCGTCGCCGAACGATCGCGCATCGACGGTTTCCCCGAAGAGGGAGGCGATGCCGAGGCGGTGTCGCGGATCGAGAGGCTCGTCGCCGCGCGCACTCCTCTCGTGCACCTGGGCCATGAGGGCCAGATCGGCGATGTGCTCGGTGCGATCCGCGAGGGGAGGCCGCCGATCGCCGACGGTCACGACGGTCGCAATGCGGTCGAGGTGGTCACCGCGATCTACGAAGCGGGCTTCGAGCGGCGGTTCGTCCCGCTGCCGATCACGGCATCCGATCCGTACTACCGAGCAGGGCAGCTCGTCGCGAACGCCCCGCACTTCTTCGAGAAGAAGACCTCGCTGCCGGAGGCGGCAGCATGAGCGCATCGTCGTTCCCCGGGGGCACCTCGCTCTCGCATCTCGATGTCTATGCGGATGCTGCTCCCGACGGGATCTGCGGGGGCAGCCCGCACATGCACCTCGTCTCGACCGAGGCGTACGTCGTCGTCTCGGGAGCGGGATCGCTGCAGACGATCGACGTCGACGGTCTTCGCGAGACGCCGCTCGCTGCGGGGTCTGTCGTGTGGTTCACGCCGGGGACTATCCACCGCGCGGTCAACCACGGCGATCTGCGTGTCGTGGTCCTGATGAGCGACGCGGGGCTGCCCGAGGCGGGTGACGCGGTGATGACCTTCCCCGCCGATGTCGTGGCCGATCCCGCCGCCTATGCCGCAGCCGCGTCGCTCGGAGACGAGCACGGGCGCGTCGAGCGCGCCTCCGCCCGCCGCGATCTCGCGGTGAGGGGGTTCGAGATGCTGAGGGATGCCGTCGCATCCGGCGACAGGTCTGCTCTCGATGCCTTCCATGCGGCGGCCGGTGCGCTCGTGCGCGACCGCGCAGCGTCGTGGGGTGAACTGATCGTCGGGGGTCCGCTCGCCCAGGCTCGCCAGTCGCTCTCGCTCGCCGAAGCGGTGGCCTCCGGTTCGGTGCAGCACCTGGCCGACGCGCGCGTGCACCAGGCCGTACCCTCGGTGGGGGAGCGCGGATTCGGCATGTGCGGACGCCTTCGCACCTACGACATGACCCACGAGGAGAACGACCGATGACCCGCACCTTCACCTTCGATGCGCTGCCCGAGCCGGTGGTCGGACCGGGTGAGTTCGTGTTCGCCGCGATCGGGCTCGACCACGGACACATCTTCGGGATGGTCGAGCAGCTGATCGAGGCCGGAGCCACGCTCTCGCTCGTCCACGACCCCGACCCCGCGAAGGTCGCGGACTTCGTCGAGCGGTTCCCGCAGGCGCGCGCGGCGGCGAGCGAGCAGGAGGTGCTCGACGACCCCGACGTGCAGCTCGTGGCGAGCGCGTCGATCGCCAATCGGCGGGCGCCCCTGGGCGTGCGCGTGCTCGATGCGGGCAAGGACTTCTTCGCCGACAAGCCCGCGATCACCACGATGGACGACCTCGCAGCGGCCCGCGCGGCGGTCGATCGCACCGGGCGGAAGTTCGCCGTGTACTACGGCGAGCGCGTGCATTCCGAGGCGGCGATCCTCGCCGGCCAGCTGATCGATCAGGGTGCGATCGGCACCGTGCTGCAGGTCGCATCGTTCGGTCCCCATCGCATCGGTGAAGGGCGGCCCGACTGGTTCTACGACCCCGAGCAGTATGGCGGCATCATCTGCGACATCGGCAGCCACAACTTCGAGCAGATGCTCTACTACACGGGCGCGACGCACGGAGAGATCGTGAGCTCGACGGTCGCCAACTACGCGCATCCCGGCACTCCGGGTCTGCAGGACTTCGGCGATGCGCATGCCGTGCTCGACAACGGCACCACCGGCTACGTGCGAGTGGACTGGTTCACCCCGGCGGGGCTCGATGTGTTCGGCGACGGGCGCACCGTGCTGCTCGGCACCGACGGCTACATCGAGCTGCGCAAGTACACCGACATCACGACCGACAACGGGGGAGGCCAGGTGCTGCTCGTCAATCAGGACGGTCAGTTCCGCTTCGACGCGACGGGGAAGACGGGCTTCCCGTTCTTCGGACGGCTGATCCGCGACTGCCTCGACCGCACCGAGTTCGCGATGACTCAGGCGCACGCCTTCGCGGCAGCGGAGTTGAGCATCATCGCGCAGCGCGACGCCCGGGTGTTGGCCTGCTGACGGCATCCGCTCGCTCGCGCTGCGAAGGAGATCTCTCGTGAAGAAGGGGCGAATGCCTCTTCAGGTCCTTCGCAGCGCGAGATCTCCTTCGCGACGCGCGCCCTGTCGAAGGGCTCCGCGAGCGCCGATCGCTCAGCCGACCAGCTGGGACGCCTGTCGCGCAGCGCCGAGGGCGACGTATTCTCCCGGTTCCGGCACCTCGACCGGAAGACCGAGGATCTCGGGTGCGATGCGACGAACCGCGGGCGACTGCGCTCCGCCGCCGATCAGCAGGGCTCGCTCGAGCGGGATGCCGAGGTCGCGCAGAGCATCCAGCCCCGCGCCGAGTCCGCTCAGCATTCCCTCGACCGCCGCGCGGGCCAGGTTCGCGCGCGTGGTCGAGGCGAGCGTCATGCCCGACAGCGACGCCGTGGCGTCCGGAAGATTCGGCGTGCGCTCGCCCTCGAAATACGGGACGAGCGTGAGCCCTCCCGCTCCCGGAGCGGCGGAGAGGGCGAGATCGCTGAACTCGTCGTGCGTCACCCCGAGCAGTGCCGCGGTGACATCGACCACACGAGCCGCGTTCAAGGTCGCGACGAGCGGCAGGAAGTTGCCCGAGGCGTCGGCGAATCCCGCCACGGTCCCGCTCGCATCGCTCAGCGGTGACGTGCTGATCGCGCAGACGGTGCCGGATGTTCCGATCGACACCACCACATCGCCGGGTGCGGCTCCGAGACCGAGCGCGGCGGCCGCGTTGTCTCCGGCCCCGGCGCCGACGCGGCGACCGTCGGCATCCGTCACCGACTCGTCGTGCGCCAGCACGCGCGGGAGCACCGCGTCATGACCGAGAGCCGCGACGAGCAGCTCACGGTCGTACTCGCCCGTCGAGGGATTCCAGTATCCGGTGCCCGAGGCGTCGGACCGGTCGGTGACCAGCTCCTCGAGCACGGGATTGTCGGGTCCGAATCCGCGCAGCCGCCACGTGAGCCAGTCATGCGGGAGCGCGACCGCCGCCACTCGTGCGGCGTTCTCGGGCTCGTGATCGCGCAGCCAGCGCAGCTTCGTGATCGTGAAGGATGCGACGGGCACGAGTCCGGTCCGCGTCGCCAGAGCGGATGCGCCGAATTCGTCGATCAGATCACGGGCCGCCGCGGCCGACCGCGTGTCGTTCCACAGCAGGGCGTCGCGGATGACTCTGCCCGACTCGTCGAGCACGACCATGCCGTGCTGCTGCCCGCCGATCGACCACGCCGCGATGTCGTCGAGCGACCCCGCTTGTGCGATCGCCGCGTCGAGCGCGCGCCACCAGGCCTCGGGGTCGACCGACGTTCCGTCAGGATGCGACGCCCGACCCGAGCGGACGACCGCTCCGGTCGACGTGTCGACGACCACGGCCTTGCAGGACTGGGTCGACGAGTCGACCCCGAGAACCAGTGGCATGACGATCAGCGCGCGCCGAGCAGGTGCTCGGTGGCGAGCTGCTGCAGACGGACGAAGCCGAAGCCCTTGCCGCCGAAGTACGAGTTCGCGTCGAAGTCCTCGTACGCCGAGCGGTCGGCGAGGAAGTCGTCGTACGTCTCACCCGGGTTCAGCGTGGGCGTCGAGAGCTCGTCGACGCGCGCAGCCGCAAGAGCCTCCTGCACCTCGGGGTCGGCGCGGAAAGCGGCCGCGCGCTCCTTGAGCAGCAGATACGTGCGCATGTTCGCGGCGGCGGAGTCCCACACGCCCTTCTCGTCTTCCGTGCGGCTCGGCTTGTAGTCGAAGTGGCGCGGGCCGTCGTAGGCCGGAACGCCGCCGGGGCCGCCGTTCTCGAGCAGGTCGACGAGCGAGAAGGCGTTGTGCAGATCGCCGTGCCCGAAGACGAGATCCTGGTCGTACTTGATGCCGCGCTGGCCGTTGAGGTCGATGTGGAAGAGCTTTCCGTGGAACAGCGCCTGAGCGATGCCGGCGGTGAAGTTGAGACCCGCCATCTGCTCGTGGCCGACCTCGGGGTTCACGCCGACGAGCTCGGGGCGCTCGAGCGAGTCGATGAAGGCGATCGCGTGCCCGAGGGTCGGCAGCAGGATGTCGCCGCGCGGCTCGTTGGGCTTCGGCTCGATCGCGAAGCGGATGTCGTAGCCCTTGTCGGTGACGTAGTCGCCCAGCAGGTTCACGGCCTCGCGGTAGCGCTCCAGCGCCTGGCGGATGTCCTTGGCGGAGTCGTACTCCGCACCCTCGCGACCGCCCCACATGACGAAGGTCTTCGCCCCGAGCTCTGCACCGAGATCGAGCTGACGGAAGACCTTGCGCAGGGCGTAGCGGCGCACGTCGCGGTCGTTCGAGGTGAAGCCGCCGTCCTTGAAGATCGGAGCGCTGAAGAGGTTCGTAGTGACCATCGGCACGACCAGGCCGGTGTCGGCGAGGGCTCCCTTCAGCCGGTCGATCTGGTTCTGCCGCTCGGCGTCGGTGGAGCCGAATGCGAACAGGTCGTCGTCGTGGAAGGTGAGGCCGTAGGCGCCGAGCTCGGCGAGCTTCTCGACGGCGTGCACCACGTCGAGCGCCGGGCGGGTGGGGCCGCCGAACGGGTCGGCGCCGTTGTAGCCGACGGTCCAGAGGCCGAAGGAGAACTTGTCGTCACGGGTGGGAGTGGGCATGGCTGCTCCTGTGCAGGTCATCGGATAAGTTGTGATTGACAACATATCTCATGACAGGAGGTCCGTCCACCCCCTACAGTGAAGGGATGTCGTCGCAGCCGAGCCCCGCGCTGGGCACCCGTCCGCACAACCTCGCCCGGATACTCCGGCTCGTGCACGAGAACGGCGGTCAATCCAGAGCCGCCCTGACCGAGCAGACGGGACTGAACCGGTCGACCATCGCCGATCTGGTCGCAGAGTTGGTCAGACGAGGGCTCGTGGATGAGCGTGTCCCCGACGTGCCCGGTCGTGTCGGGCGCCCCTCACCCGTGGTGACGGCGTCGGCACAGTTCGTCGCGATCGCGGTGAACCCCGAGGTCGATGCGATCGAGATCGCGGCGGTGGGCCTCGACCGCAGCATCCTCGTGCGCGAACGCCTGGCCAACGATCACCTGCCCACACCGGGATCCGTCGCCGAGGTGGTCGCCGCGCGCATCGAGGCGTGGCGCGACGGGCCTCTCGCCGCGGCGCGCATCGAAGCCGTCGGCATCGCGGTCCCCGGTCTCGTCCGTGCGTCGGACGGGGTCGTGCGCAATGCGCCGCACCTGGGCTGGATCGACGTGCCTCTCGCCCTGCTGGTGCAGACGGCCACCGGCTCGCCGACGGTCGTCGGCAACGATGCCACCCTGGGCGCGATCGCGGAGCACCGCTACGGCGCGGGTCGAGGCATCGACGACATCGTCTATCTCAACGGCGGAGCCTCCGGAATCGGCGGTGGCCTCATCATCCGGGGCGAGCCGGTCGCCGGTGCCGGCGGGTACGCGGGCGAGTTCGGTCAGAACAGGCCGCGCATCTCGGCAGACGACGATCGCCGGACTACCGACGGCGTGCTCGAATCCGAGGTCAGCCGCACGCTGCTGCTCGACGCCGTGGGCCTCGAGAGGGCTGACGACGAGACACTCGATTCCGAGCTGTCGACATCCGATTCGGCCGCCGTGGCCGACGAGGTCACCAGACAGGCGCACGTGCTGGCGAGCGCGTTGGCGAACGCGGTCAACGTCCTGAATCCCTCACTCGTCGTGCTCGGAGGGTTCCTCGCCACGATCGCCGAGCTGCGTGGTCAGCAGATCGAAGACGACGTGCGGTCGCTCGCGATGGCCGAGAGCGCCGAACGGCTCGAGATACGTCCGGCCGCCCTGGGTGCCGATCGACTCCTCATCGGAGCGGCCGAACTGGCCTTCGCCGATGTTCTCGCTGATCCCGGGGGAGCCCAGCCGTTGGCTCGGCCCGCCTGATCGCTTGCGACCGGGAAAGTCGGGTCGCCGGGGCCACGCCCGTCGCACGATGGTGAGGAAA
The DNA here is from genome assembly GCF_904831005.1 of Microbacterium hydrocarbonoxydans. NCBI lineage: Bacteria > Bacillati > Actinomycetota > Actinomycetes > Micrococcales > Microbacteriaceae > Microbacterium > Microbacterium hydrocarbonoxydans. The sequence goes on from NZ_LR882982.1 coordinate 583,957, forward strand.
GGAGGACCTCATGATCGGAATGCTGAACGACCTGGTCGACCTCGTGGAGACCGCGCCGGACGATCTCGACATCGCCGCCTTCGCGCGACGACACGGCACCACGGAGTACCACCTGCGGCGGATGTTCTCGTCACTGGCGGGCATGCCGCTGTCTGACTACGTCCGTCGGCGCAGGATGACGCTCGCGGGGGCGGAGCTCGCCGCCGGTGCGCCGAACCTGCTCGATGTCGCGGTGCGGTACGGCTACAGCTCGACGGAGGCGTTCGGGCGCGCGTTCCGTGCTGTGCACGGCATCGGCCCGGTCGAAGCACGCCGAGACGGGGGCCCTCTCCGCACACAACCCACGCTCCGGTTCCGCCTGAGCGTCGAAGGGAGCACTCCGATGGACGTCACCATCACCACCACCCCCGAACTCGAGCTCGTCGGACATGCGGTCCGCGTGCCGCTGATCCACGAAGGGGTGAATCCGCACATCCAGGAGCACATCGCCTCGATCGCGCCCGAGGAGCACCTCCGGCTGAAACGGCTGAGCGACGCCGAGCCGGGAGGCATGCTCGCGGTCACGGGAGACATCGAGCCGGATGCTCCCGAGGGGACGCCGCTGACCTACCTGCACGGTGTCTCCGTGCGCCCCGGCACCCCCGTGCCCGACGATCTCGACTCGATGCACGTCGAGGGGGGAGCGTGGGCGGTGTTCGCCGCATCGGGTCCGTTCCCCGAGACGCTGCAGAGCCTGTGGGCGGCGACCGCGACCGAGTGGTTCCCCTCGAACCCCTGGCGACTGCGTCCCGGCCCCTCGATCGTGCGATACCTCGAGTTCTCGGGCACGCACGCGTCATGCGAGCTCTGGCTCGCGATCGAACCCGCCTGATCCGCCGACGACCATGCGAGACTGTGGCCACGGCTCGGCCTGACGCGGAGCCGTGGCCACGGAGCGAGAGGACCGCACATGGCGCTCGACCCCAAGAAGACGCTCGATTCCTACCGGGCCAGGAAGGGCGAGCTCCGTCTCGTCGAGGTCCCCGCGATGCAGTATCTGATGATCGACGGGGCGGGCGATCCGAATGCCGCTCCGGAGTATGCCGAGGCCGTCTCCGCCCTCTTCCCCGTCGCCTACTCGCTCAAGTTCGCCAGCAGGGCGCAACTCGGTGTCGACACGGTCGTGATGCCCCTCGAGGGGCTGTGGCACGCTCCCGACATGCAGGCGTTCACGACGCATCGCGACAAGTCGGCGTGGCTGTGGACGCTGATGATCATGGTGCCCGACCACGTCACCGGCGACATGTTCACCGCGGCGGTCGAGTCGGTCGCCGTGAAGCTCGCCGCGAAGAGACAGCCGACCGCTGCGCTCCGCGAGCTGCGCCTCGACACGCTCCATGAAGGTCTCTGCGTGCAGACGCTGCACGTCGGATCGTACGATGACGAGGCGCCCGTGCTCGACGACATGCATCACCGGTTCATCCCCGAGAACAGACTGCGCATGACCGGCCGCCATCACGAGATCTACCTCAGCGATGTCCGTCGGGTGGATGCCGCGAAGCTGCGCACGATCCTGCGGCAGCCCGTGGAGCGGATCGCCTGACCCGGCCCGCGTCGCGGTGCACGCTGCCGCGAACGCATGCGGTCCGGGGATATTCTGCTGGGATGGGCACCCCGAAAGACGTCGCGCGAACGGCGCAGCGCTCCGACGGCTTCCGTCGCACGGCTCGTGCCGGATTCGTGGTCGTCGGGCTCGTGCACATCATCATCGGCGCGATCGCGGTCTCCATCGCCACAGGCGGCGGAGGGGATGCCGATCAGGATGGCGCCATGGGGGTGATCCGAGCGACCCCCATCGGCGGACTGCTCCTCGGCGCGGTCGCTGCGGGCCTGATCGCGCTGGCCGTGTGGGAGGTCGCCAGCGGACTGCTGTCGGCGAGCGACGACGACGCGCGTCGCTGGGGTGTGCGGCTCAAGATGCTGGGCATCGCCGCCGCGTATCTTGTGATCGCCGGGCTGGCGCTGGTGTTCGCGTTCGGAGGCAGCATCGAGTCCGAACAGACGATGCGCACTCTCAGCGCGGTGGTGCTCGCGATACCCGGCGGAACCGTGCTGCTCATCATCGTCGGCCTCAGCGTCGCGGGCGTCGGGGTGGGCTTCTTCGTGATCGGGCTCACGCGTGGGTTCGAGAAGACGATGGAGGTGCCCGACGGTCCCTCGCACGTCTGGATCGTCGCCCTCGGCATGGTCGGATATGTGGCCAAGGGCATCGCGATCGCGATCACCGGTCTTCTGTTCGTCGTCGCGGCCTGGACTCAGGATCCCGACAGGGCCTCCGGCCTCGACGGTGCGCTGCGCAGCATCACGGATCTGCCGTTCGGAGAGCCGCTGCTGTGGCTCGTCGGCGTGGGACTCGCCATCTACGGCGTCTTCTCGTTCGTCCGGGCGCGCTTCGCGCGCATGTGAGGACCCGCGGTCACGCGTTCACGGGCTTCTCACTCCAGACCAGCAGGAACGCGCCGAGCCCGACCATGAGTCCGCCGCCGGTGGCGCTCAGCGCCTCGAGGCGACGTGGAGAGCGTCCGAACCACTCGCGTGCCGCGCTCGCCACCAGCACCCAGACGGCATCGCATGCGACCCCGATGACGACGACGATCGCCCCGAGGACGAACAGCTGCAGCGGCACCGAGCCGACGTCCAGGTCGACGAACTGAGGCAGGATCGCCAGGAAGAATGCGATCGACTTGGGATTGGTGACGCCCACGACGAACCCTTCGCCGAGCAGCCGGGCCCCTGATCGCCGCGGCACCGGGCCGGAAGTCGTCGCCGCAGCATCCGTGCGGTGCCTGATCGCCCGGATGCCGAGGAAGATCAGGTACCCGGCCCCGAGCACCTTCACGACCGTGAAGAGCACGACGGACTGGGCGACGATCGTGCCGACGCCCAGAGCCACCGCGGCGACCAGCACGACCGAGCCGAGGGCCGTGCCCAGGATGCTGAGGAACCCGCCGAGCCGTCCGAGCGACATGGCCCTGCCGATCGTGAAGAGCACCGTCGGGCCGGGAATCGCGACCATGACGAACGCCGCGACCACGAACGCGGCGAGGACCTCGGCGTCAGGCATGGTGCGAGCCTAGGCCCCCGTCCCCCGGGCCGGAAAAAAGATTCTCGAGCCGACCGTCATAAAACGCGCGCGACATGGTCTGGGTATGTGACGGGCCGCCTCTGTGGCCCTGCACTGGGGAATTTCATAGCACCGGGCTGCGCGCGCCTCTTCTCGTCGCGCTGCTCGCGGCAGGCGGGGGCCTGCCGGGATAGGGACACTCATGAGCCTGCGCTCACACACTCACGCGGCTGCACCGGCCGCTGCCGCGCCGCGCCGCCGCGCGTTGACGCGACTGTGCGGCATCCTGGCGGTCGCCGGCGTTCTCATCGCCGGCGGCACCCTCGCACCGGGCTCGGGTATCACCGCTGCAGCGACGGTTCCCGGCACCCCGGGTGTCGCGCAGCCCGGCACCCCGGTCTACACCGAGAACTTCTCGAACCAGAACGCATCGTTCTCCGCCCTGCCGATCACCACCTACGTCGGCGGCCCCGCGGCGGCGAACTCGACCTACACGGCCTCGGTGCAGTACACGCCCCTCGGCAACCAGTGCAACGGCTGGATCATGAGCCCGGCGACTCCGGCTGCTCCCGTCACCGACCTCGGCTGCCTGAACAACGTCAGCACGACCTGGGTGACTCTGCAGCAGATGGCCGCGGCGCTCGGCACGGCCCAGGGGCAGACCCCCGCGCAGGCCGGGACGAACCAGGTGCTCACCTCGTACACGAACTCGCCCTCCGGGGTGATCGCCGCCGGAACGCAGTTCCGCACCGTCAACACGATCCCCGCCACCGCCGGTCACTACTACGCCGTGTCGGCCTACTTCGCCGCCGTGAACTGCCCGGCCGCGGGCGGTGCCAACCAGCCCAAAGAGACGTTCAGTCTTCTCGTGAACGGCAGCCCCATCGTGCTCAGCACCGGGCTCAACCCGTGCGCGAACAACACTGTCTGGGCGACCCAGACGGCCAAGCTGCAGTCTGCGGCCTACATGGTGCCGGTCGGCACGACGGCCAACCTCGGTCTGCAGCTGGCCAACGCGACCGCCACCGGTTCCGGCAACGACGTCGCCTTCGACCTTCCCCAGATCGTCGACGTCACGCCGCAGCTCGACAAGGCCTTCAGCCCGACGCTGATCCTCAACGGTGCGACGTCGAAGATGACGCTGACCGTCACGAACACGCAGGACCTGATGGCGAAGAACGACTGGTTCATCACCGACGCCCTTCCGGCGAACCTCAAGATCGCCGCCGCGCCGAACGTCGGCGGCACCTGCGCGAACTCCGCGGGAGCGCCCTACGTCGTCACGGCACCCGCAGGCGGCGCCACGGTCTCTGTGACCGGCGGCGACCTCGCCCGGGGTCAGGTCTCGTGCACCATCACTGTCGATGTGACCTCCACGGTCAACGGCACGTACGTCAACGGTCCCGGCAACATCACGACCAACATCTACCCGCCCGCCAACGCCACGCTCGAGGTCATCAAGCCCTCGATCGACCTGGTGAAGACGTCGAACATCGCGAACTACGACGCCGTGGGCGACGTGGCCACCTACACGTTCGTGGCCACGAACACGACGCCGAAGGCGACGACCAACACAGTGATGAACACCAGCCTCACGAACGTGGCGATCACCGAGGACTCGTTCTCGGGCATCGGCGACATGAGCACGCTCACGTGCGACAAGCCCGCCCCCGTCACCCTCGCGAGCGGAGAGAAGCTGACCTGCACCGCCACCTATGTGGTGCAGCAGGGCGACCTCGATGCCGCACCGCTGACGAACGTCGCCCGCGCGACCGGAACGCCGACGACGGGGCCGAAGGTCACCGACACGGACGACGAGATCATCCCCGCCGTCTGGACCCCGGCGATCGTGCTCGACAAGACCGCCTCGGTGGTCGACGTCGACCATGACGGTGTGACCGGAGTCGGAGACCACATCATGTACGCCTTCGACGTCACCAACACCGGCAACGTCACGGTCGCGAACCTCGCGGTCGTCGACGACCTGCTGACGCAGTCGAACATCACGGTCACCTGCACGCCGACGTCGATCGCTCCGACCAAGAGCGCGCACTGCGTCGCGAACGCCCCTTACGTGATCACTCAGGACGATGCCGACGCGAAGTTCGTGATCAACACCGCGTTCTCGACGGGGACCGCTCCCGGCGGCGGCCCCGTGAAGTCGAACGAGGACAGCACGAAGACTCCCATCGAGCCCCTCCGCATCCCGCTGCAGATCGAGAAGATCGGCGAGTCCTCGGCCAACGACTGGGTGCGCATGGACGGCTCCTCCTTCGCGGTGCTCGAAGACGTCGGCGGCGTGCCGGGAGACGCTCTTCCGTTCACCATGACCGATGTCGAACTCGGACTCTTCCAGATCGACAGCATCCCGGCGGGCACCTACTGGCTCAGCGAGCTGACGGCGCCCGATGGCTTCAGCCTGCTGGCAGAGCCCGTGCAGTTCACCGTCAACGCCGATCGCACGGTCAGCATCGTCGCCGGAGGCGGCGAGGCCGTGACCGCGGCGGGGCAGATCATCACGGTGCGCGACGTGCCGGCGATGCTCCTGCCGACCACCGGAGGGACGGGCGCGCTGCCCTACATCCTCGCCGGTTCCCTGACCGTCCTCGCTGCGGGCGGGTGGGCTCTGATGGTCCGCCGACGTCAGTCCCGTACCGATGCGAACGACCCGCAGATCTGATCTGCATCCCGAACAGCAACACCAGAACCACCGGGGAGACCCGGTTACCGAGAGAGAGACACAGTGAACACCACCATCGAGCGACGCGCCTCCCGCGTTGCGGCCGGCCTGCTCGTCGCAGGCGTCGCCGCGCTGACCCTCGCGGCTCCCGCGAGCGCAGCAACTCCCAACCTCATCGACCCGAACGCCGTCGGCTCGCTCACGATCCACAAGTACGTGGCTCCCGAGACGCCGACCGGGCTGCCCCACGACGGTACCGAGCAGAACGTCACGCTCGACCCGCTCGCCGGCGTCGGCTTCACGGTCTACAAGGTCGACACGATCGACCTCGCCACCAACCAGGGGTGGGTCGACGCGAGCGACCTCGCCGACCTCGCACCCGACAGCGTCGGCGACATCACGGCCGCGGGCTACACCGCGAGCGCGATCGGCGGCGAGACGCTCACCGACGCGAACGGTGAGATCGCGCTGACCGGCCTGGACCTCGGCCTCTACTTCGTCGTCGAGACCGCGCCGCTCGCGGGTTCCACCGGCGTCGCGCCCTTCCTCGTCACCGTGCCGCTCACCGACCCGGCGAACGACGACAACTGGCTGTATGACGTGCACGTCTACCCGAAGAACGCTCTCACCGAGGTCACGAAGACCGTCGAGGACTCCGAGGACGTCAAGCTCGGAGACGAGATCGACTTCACCATCACCGGTGGCATCCCCAACGTCGCCGTCATCGACGGCTACAAGATCGTCGACACGCTCGACGCCAAGCTCGACTACCTCTCGGCTGCCGTGACGCTGGTCGACGGCACCCCGCTCGCTGCGACCGACTACACCGTCGTGTACGACGCCGCCACTCGGGCCGTCACCGTCGAGTTCACCGCTTCGGGTCTCGCCCTGCTCGCGGCGCACCCCGCCACCGAGGTCCAGGTCGTCCTGACCGCCACGGTCAACACCGTCGGCGAGATCGCCAACACCGCGGTGCTCTACCCGAACCTCGGTTCCTACACGGTTCTGCCCGGCGAGCCCGGCGGACCCACCGTGACCCCCGAGGTCATCACCAAATGGGGCGACCTCACGGTCGAGAAGACCGACAAGGCCGGCGCTCCGCTGACCGGCGCGGTGTTCTCCGTGTACCCGACGCAGCAGGATGCGGTCGACGGCACCAACGCGATCACCCTCGGTGGCGCGACCGAGTTCGCCGTGGCCGCTGACGGCACCGTGACCCTGTCGGGTCTGCGCTACTCCGACTGGGCCGACAACGCCACCGTCGCCCCGGGCGACGAGGGATACCAGACGTACTGGCTCGCCGAGATCGTCGCTCCCGACGGCTACGAGCTGCTCGCAGCTCCGATCGAGTTCACCATCACGGCTGCCACCACCGCCGTGGGTGTAGACCTCGAGGTCGTCAACGTGCCCTCCAACGCAGGGTTCACGCTGCCGATGACCGGTGGCGCCGGAACGACCCTGTTCCTCGCCGGTGGCGCCATGCTGCTCGGCGGAGCAGTCCTGCTCGCCGTCCGCAACCGCCGCAAGGCGAACGCGCAGGCGTAACGAAGACCGGCCGTGCGGGGGAGGTGTCGAGACCTTCCCCCGCACGGTCCATTCGTTTCGGCGCTCAGCCGAGACGCTTCCCGATTCACCGTTCGACCCATCTCCAGCCCGACTCACACACAGAGAGCCCGTCATGACCGTCACAGATTCACCAGTACCGGATGCCCCCGCCCGGTCGCGAGCCCGCGCCGCGCGCGGTCCGTGGGGCTGGAGCCAGACGATCATCGTGCTGATCGCGACCATCGGGATCGGCGTGCTCGTCTACCCGACCGCCGCATCGTGGTTCTCGGCCTGGAGCCACGACACCGACGTCGACGGCTATGTGTCGTCCGTCGATCAGATCCCCGCTGATGAGCTCACCGAGATGCTCGAGGGGGCCGAGGCCTACAACCAGAACCTGCCCACCGGTCCGCTGCGCGACCCCTACGCGCTGGGCGCAGACGGTCAGCAGACGGCGATCGGCGAGGGGACGGACGCCTACTTCGACACGCTCGCGCCCGAGGGGACCGACGCCATGTCGCGTGTGCGCATCCCCTCGATCCACACCGATCTTCCGATCTTCCACGGCACGAGCGAAGACGTGCTCTCCCGGGGCGTCGGCCACCTCTACGGATCCTCTCTGCCCGTGGGCGGACCGGGCACGCACGCGGTGCTCACCGGTCACAACGGGTTCGTGCAGGCCACTCTCTTCGACGACATCGATGAACTGGTCGAGGGCGACCTCATCATCGTGACCACGCTCGGCGAAGACCTGTACTACGAAGTCGACAACATCGAGACCGTTCTTCCCGACGACACCGAGTCGCTGCGGCAGGTGCCGGGCCGGGACTACCTGACCCTGGTCACGTGCACGCCGACGGGCGTCAACACGCATCGACTCCTCGTACGCGCCGAGCGGGTCGACGCACCGACCGACGACGCCACGGTCACGACGATCGCCGACGCCACCGACCCCGCAGGGTTCCCGTGGTGGGCGCTCCTCGTGGTGGGAGTGCCCGCCCTCACCGCGATCATCGTGATGCCTCGCCGACGTCGGCGTCGCGCTCCGATCCCCACTGAGCCGACGGCGCCGTGACGACGCAGATGCTGTCGGCGCGGCCCGGCGACGCCTTCCCCCGCGAGGCCTCGCATGACGACGCGGCTGCGCGCGATGACGACCTCGAGCCGGCAGCCGTGACGGTGCACGGCCGGGCTGTGACGCCGCGCCGGAGACGCGGTCGCCCGGGCCTGCTGATCGTCAGCATCGCGCTCGTCGCTCTGGGCATCACCTCCCTGGTCGCATCGACTGTCGCCCCGGATGCCGTGGACAGCGTCACCGGGAACATCAAGGTCGCCGTGCAGAAGCAGTTCCAGCAGGTCTTCGCGCCGGATGCGCTCCCGCAGATCACGCTCGGGGGAGAGGGTGGCCTCGCGCAGCTCGATGAGTGCGATGGGACGTTCACCGAGATGATCAGCTATCGGCTCGACGGCGTCCTTCCGCTGTTCGCCGCGCACAACAATTGCGGAGGAGACGTCATCCTCGGCTGGGAACTCGGCCAGCGAGTGACGGTGCAGGGCTCCGACATCGTCTACGAAGTGGTCGAGGAGAGACACACGCCGAAGTGGTCGGACGTCGATGCGCTGGTCGGGATGTCCGGCGAGTTCATGGTGCAGACCTGCTTCTACGGCGAGAACCGCATGCGCTTCCTCGCGCTGGCGCCGGTGGGTTCGACGCAGCCCGTCGGCTGATGTCAGCGAGTTCTCAGAGTTTTCTCCGCAGAGCGTCATGATTCGAGGGCGCGGGGGTCTTGTGAGTATGGGTCCCAGGGTCCAGCGCTGGTCTCCCCGGACGGCGCCCACCCTGCGGGATCGACCCGCATGAGGGTCTGAGGGACGAGGCATCCCCACGCCTCGTCCCTCATCGCACCCTTCAGGCGCTCGCGACCGCGACCACGCCTCAGACCCCCCGGAGCAGCATGGACGACACGCACCTCTTCGGCTTCCCGACCTTCGAGGGTGAGCCCGAGCTGCCGACCGACGACGAGATCATCGAGGCGCTGCGGGAGGGGGATACCCGGGATTTCGCGCTGCTGTGGGCTCGTCATGCGGATGCTGCGCGATGTGCCGCGAAATTGTTCGCACCGACGATCGATCCCGAGGATCTCGTGAGCGAAGCCTTCGCCACGATCCTGCGCATCACTCGTTCCGGCGGCGGGCCGACCGACGCCTTCCGCCCGTACCTCGTCGCCTCCGTGCGCAACACCGCCGCCCGGTGGGCGCGCTGGCACGACGTGCTGCCTCTGGACGGCCTCTCCGAGGAGGAGCTCGTGCAGGGGGAGCCGGACCCGATCGAGCGCGTCTCGGAGCGGTCCGTCGTCGTCGAGGCCCTTCTCACGCTCTCGCCGCGTCATCGGACCCTCCTCTGGTATCTGAACGTGGAAGGCATGAAGCCGCGCGAGCTCGCCCCGCTGATGGGCATGACCCCGAACGCTGTCTCCGTCTTGGCGTTCCGCGCGCGAGACGGGTTCCGGAGGGCGTGGCTGGACGGTCAGCTCGACGGCGTCCGAATCGAGGCCGGAGCGGACTCCGCCCTGTGACTGACGCTCGGGAGGCGCTCTCGTGTCGGGAAGAACAGTGAAGGAGTCTGCCGTGACACGGTCACGCACCGTGAAGTTTCGGAATATCGAAATGTTGCACTCCGGATGCTGAATTCAGGGGCATTCCGCCCCCTAGAGTCATCAACTGCCGGAGGAATCCACATACCGGTTGTACCGGTGTCCCGTGCGACCGAAAAGGAGCAGAGCGACGGGCACCTCAGGGGAGAAACGCCGACCTTCTCTCACGCCCGATGGGTTCGGGGATCTCCGGCTCGACACCCGGATCCTCTCCCCGACCTGCGTCGATTCCCCACACCCATAGGAGACTGCGCCATGCGCGACACCCACGCCATCGATGACCTCGGGCCCCGCGCGACACGGCGACTGCTCGAGGCGGCTCCGTGAGCGCCGTGCTCCCGCGAGCGTCGTGGCATGTCGGCGCCGATCTCAGCGACGACGATCTCGTCGCGGCGACACGTGCCGGCGACAGCAACGCCTACGGCGTGCTCTGGGATCGGCATTCACCGGCCGCTCTGCGGGCTGCGCGCGCGATCACGAGCTCCATCGACCCGGAGGACCTCGTCAGTGAGGCCTTCGCGAAGACGTTCAGCGCGATCAAGAACGGCGGCGGCCCGACCGACGCCTTCCGTCCCTATCTGTTCGCGGCTGTGCGCAGCGCGGCGGCGACCTGGGGCGGGCGACAGAAGGACATCGCCCTCGAGTACATCGACGAGCTCCCGGTCGACCATGCCGAGGACTCGCTCGACACGCTGTCGGACAAGGCGCTGCTGACGACCGCCTTCAAGGATCTGCCCGAACGCTGGCGCACTCTGCTGTGGTACCTCGAGGTCGAGGGGATGAAGCCTCGCGAGATCGCGCCGCTCATGGGACTCAGCCCCAATGCGGTGTCGGTGCTGGCAGCCCGCGCTCGCGAAGGCTTCAAGATCGCCTGGTTGCAGGCCCACATCGCTGCGCCGGACCGGGATGCGGAATGCCGCTGGACCTGCGAGCGGATCGTCGCGCAGGGGCGGCGGCGTCACGTCGGACGGGCCGACAGGGCGCGCTTCGACGCACACCTCCAGCAATGCCGTCGGTGCACCATCGCGAGCCTCGAGATCACCGAAGCATCGTCGAAGCTGCGCGCCGTGCTGCTTCCGCTCATCATCGGCGGGCCGGCCGCCGCGCTGTACTCGGCGGGCTCGCCGGCGCCGGCATCCGCCTCGGCGGGGATGCCCAGCCAGATCGCGCCTCTGCTCGTCGCGGCGGGGGCCATCCTCGTCGTCGGCACGGGCGCGGTGGCGTTCGCAGGCCAGCTCCTTGCCGACGCTCCGACCGAGATCGGCGCATCGGAGTCGATCTCTGTGGTCGTCAGTTCGCCGGCCGCGGTGGCCGTTCCCGGCGAGGATGACCAGGCGACCGCGCAGCCGACTGCCGCGCGCCCGTCGCAGCTGCCCGTATCAGAGGATCTGCCTGGTCGGGAGGGCGACGAGGTCGAGCCGCCGCTCTCGGCTCCCGGCGACTCCACCGGGCCGATCGACTCTCGATCGACCGAGGACGTGGTGCTTCGCACGACACGTCCGGCGGGGCCGACAGTGCCCTCGCGGGACCCTCAGGAGGAGCAGTCCGCGGCTCCCCGCCCCGTGCCCACTCCTCCGCCCGCGGCGGTCGAGCCGACTCCGCCCGTGACCGCCGCGCCGACCCCTCCCGCGGTCGCGCCGACTCCTCCCGCGGTCGTGCCGACCCCTCCCGCGGTCGCGCCGACTCCTCCCGCGGTCGTGCCGACTCCGTCTCCCACGGTCGTGCCGACGCCGACGCCGACGCCGACGCCGACGCCGACGCCGACGCCGACTCCCTCACCCTCGGTCGAGCCGACCGACCCGCCACTCACGATCTCCTGGGCGATCCCGCGGCCGTCGACTGTTCCTCCCGACGTCACCGGCACCGGGAGCCCCGGCAGTGAGATCGAGATCCTCGACGAGAGCGACCGCGTGCTCGGCACGGCCAGGGTCGCTGACGACGGGACCTTCGCGGTCGACCTGGCGCCCGCTCTGCTGCATCAGGGGATGACGATCACCGCGCGGCACACGTCGCAGGCCACCGGGGTCGAGACACGCAGCGACGCGCTCGGCCCGGTCGTCTTCGACCTTCCCACAGTCCTCGGCGCGGGAGCGATGCTCAGCCTGCGCCGGACCGACCTCGACGTCGATGGCATGAGCGACGATGTGCAGCTCGCCGTGCACGGCATTCCCGGGGCGTCGGTGCTGTTGTCCGTCGACGGCGGGCAGCGCTCGACGGTGGTGCTCGCAGACGGGACTCAGACAGTGAACCTCCTCGATCTGCGCCCGGGGCTGCATCGCGTCACGCTGCGCTACATCGATCCCACGTCGGGTGCGCAGGGACCGGAGGCTGTCGAGCACATCCTCGTTCGTCCGTGATCCGCAGGGCAGGGTGCGACCCGGGCGCACGTGCCAGATGAGAAGCTAGAAGGATGAGCACTTCGCCCGAAGCAGATGTCATGGCCGCGCCGAGCGGCCGTCCGCTGACGGAGGAAGAGGTGCACAGGCTCCGCGAGGACTTCCCGATCCTGAGCACGGAGGTGCACGGGCATCCGCTCGCGTATCTCGACTCCGGCGCCACCTCACAGCGCCCCCTCGCGGTGCTCGATGCGGAACGAGAATTCGCGACCACCCTCAATGCCGCCGTGCACCGCGGCGCGCACACGCTCGCCGCCGAGGCGACGGAGGTGTTCGAGGACGCCCGGGCCACGCTCGCACGCTTCGTCGGCGCAGACGAGGGCGAGATCGTCTGGACGTCGAACGCCACCGAGGCGCTCAACCTGCTCGCCTACTCGATGTCGAACGCGTCGCTCGGTCGCGGGGGAGCAGCCGCCGACCGGTTCCGTCTGGGCGAGGGCGACGAGATCGTCACGACCGAGATGGAGCACCACGCGAATCTCATCCCGTGGCAGGAGCTCGCCGCCCGCACGGGCGCGACGCTCAGGGTGATCCCGCTCGACGATGACGGCGCGCTCCGGCTCGATGCCGCCGCCGAGATCATCGGCGAGCGGACGAAGCTCGTGGCGTTCACACATGTGTCGAACGTCCTCGGGGTCATCAATCCCGTCGACATGCTCGTCTCGGCGGCTCGTGCGGTCGGAGCGCTCGTCGTTCTCGACGCCTGCCAGTCGGCGCCTCACCTGCCGCTCGATGTGCGGGCGCTCGACGTCGACTTCGCCGTGATCTCGGGGCATAAGATGCTCGGTCCCACAGGGATCGGTGCCCTCTACGGCCGTCGTGAACTGCTCGAGGCTCTGCCGCCCTTCCTCACGGGTGGGTCGATGATCACGACCGTCACCACGACGGCGGCCGAGTATCTGCCGCCGCCGCAGCGCTTCGAGGCGGGCACCCAGCGCGTGTCGCAGGCGGTCGCGCTCGCCGCGGCGATCGACTATCTCTCCGAGGTGGGGATGCCGCGCATCGCCGCTCACGAGGCCGAGCTCGGTCGACATCTCGTCGACGGGCTGACCGCGATCGAGGGCGTGCGCGTGCTCGGCTCGGGCATCGCGTTGCCGCGCGTCGGACTCGCGAGCTTCGACGTGGAGGGCATCCACTCCCACGATGTGGGCCAGTTCCTCGACGACCTCGGCATCGCCGTGCGCGTCGGCCATCACTGCGCGCAGCCGCTGCACCGCAGACTCGGGATCATCTCGTCCACCCGGGCGAGCACATATCTGTACACCACCCGGGCCGAGGTGGATGCCGTGATCGACGGCGTCTCCCGAGCCATCGACTTCTTCCGGAGGGGCGCATGAGCGACCTGCAGGGCCTGTATCAGGAGCTGATCCTCGACCACTCCCGCACACCGCACGCCTACGGACTGCGCGGCGAGATCGCCGCGCAGTCGCATCAGGTGAACCCCACCTGCGGCGACGAGGTGACGGTGCAGGTGCATCGCAACGGCGACGGCTCGATCGAGGCTCTCGCGTGGGAGGGGCACGGCTGCGCCATCTCGCAGGCGTCGGCCTCCCTTCTCGCAGAGCTCGCCGAGGGGCTCACCGTCGACGAGCTCGAGATCCGCATCGCGGCGTTCCGCGAGGCGATGCGGTCGAGAGGCAAGATCGAACCCGACGAGGAGCTGCTCGGCGATGTCGCCGCCCTCGGGGGCGTCTCTCGCTATGTGGCGCGCGTCAAGTGCGCGATGCTCGCGTGGGTCGCGGTGGAAGACGCGCTGCACAAGTCCTGACGGGGCCGCTCGGCGCTCGCCGCTCCCGCGGTGCAGGATGGGAGCATGTCCGTGCAGCTGATCCCTCTCGATGACGACCGCTTCGACGACTGGCGCGACGCGACCAGGACGCGCCTCATCCGGTTGCGCCAGGAGTCGGGAATCCTCGTCGGTGACGACGCGGTCGTCGACGCCGATGCCTTTCTCGAGCAACTGCTGCCCGAGGGCGGGTCCACCGAGACGTCGAGCATCGTGCGCATCGTCGACGACGGTGATGAGGTCGGCACACTCTGGATGATGGCGACCGGAGGAATCCTGCATCTGGTCGATCTCGCTCTCGTCGGCGTGCCCGAACAGCGGGTGCTGGACGACCTGTTCGATGCGGTCACGACGATGGCGCGGACACACGGCATCGAGCGTCTGAGAGTCTCGCTGTACTCGACCGACGCCGCAGGTCATGCCTTCGTCGATGATCGGGGCTTCGACTGCGCGTCCATCCGGATGCTGCTCGAACCTCTTCCGACGAGGGAGTCGACCGCCGCGCCCGTCGAGCTGCAACCCATGACTCAGGAGCGGTTCGTGGCCTTCGCCGCGGCATCCGAGGCGGCCTTCGCCGCTGACCTCGTCGCATCCGGTCGCTATTCCGAAGAGGAGGCGCGCACGGAGTCGCGCCGCCAGATGGCGCTCGAGCTGCCCGACGGCCTGGATTCTTCGGGGCAGGAGCTGTTCACCGCGCGAGTCGATGACGCCGAGGTCGGCGTCCTCTGGATCGGGATCCGTGAGCGCGACGGACATGTGCACGTGTTCGTCCTCGACATCGAGGTGGCGGCCGAGCATCGGCGCCGGGGATACGGGCGCGCCATGATGCTGGCGACCGAGCACGAGGCGCGCCGGCTCGGGGCGGAATCGATCGGCCTGCACGTGTTCGGGTTCAACGAAGGCGCCATCCGACTCTACGAGGGGCTGGGATATCGCCGTGTCGAGGAGCGCTTCCTGCTCGACGTCCCCTCGCGCTGAGACGACGCGCCGTCTGCGGGAATAGTCGCGCCGCGGTGATGTTGGCCTCGATATGACAACACTCGGAATCATCGGTGCAGGACACATCGGCAGCCAGGTCGCGCGAGTGGCGGTGAAGAACGGCTATGACGTCGTGATCGCGAACTCTCGCGGACCCGAGACGCTCACAGATCTCGTCGCAGAGCTGGGGCCGCGGGCGCAGGCCGCGACCGCGGTCGAGGCGGCGGAGGCCGGCGATGCCGTGGTCGTCACGGTGCCGCTCGGCAGGATCGACGAGCTGCCTGTCGATCAGCTCGCGGGCAAGATCGTGCTCGACACGAACAACTACTACTTCGAGCGCGACGGCCACATCGAGGCACTCGACAAGGGTGAGACGACGACGTCCGAGATGCTGCAGAAGCAGCTTCCCAGCTCGCGGATCGCCAAGGCCTTCAACCACATCCTCGCCGCCGACATCACGACCGACGGTGCACCGGCAGGAACGCCGGACCGTCGAGCCCTCGCCACTGCGGGCGATGACGCCGAGGCGGTCGATTTCGTCACTCGTTTCTATGACGAGGCCGGCTTCGACACCGTCAACGTCGGTCCGCTGAGCGAGTCGTGGAGGGTCGAGCGCGACCGCCCCGCATACGTGGTCCGTCAGAACGCTGCGGAGCTCGAGGCGAACCTCGCGATCGCGAACCGTCTGCCCTGACACATCCGTCTCGCGTCGGGGCGGGATGCCAAACTTGTCCCGCCCCTGCGCGAGTGGGAGAATCCCGGTATGGCGGATGTGGGGGCTGCCGGCGAACTCGAGTCGGTGCGGGTGACGCGCATTCTGCGCGATGACATCATCCTGGGGCGTCGGCTGCCGGGGTCACGCCTCGTCGAGCGCGATATCGCCGCGGAACTCGACGTCTCCAGGCTGCCTGTCCGAGAGGCGATCAGGGCTCTCGTCGGGGAGGGGGTCGTGATCGCGCGACCCAGGACCTGGGCCGTCGTCCGTGAGTTCACGCCCCGAGATCTGCAGAACTTCGGCGAGGTCCGCGAGGCGATCGAGACGCTCATCTTCGTGTTCGCCGCGCAACGGCATTCCGAGGAAGGGCTCGCGCGGCTGCGAGCCGCGCACGAGAAGGAAGTCGTCGCGGCGTCCGCAGGCGATGTCGACGGTGCGCGCATCGCTGCGGCGGAGTTCCACGAGGTCGCGGCGGAACTCGCGGGCAACGAGATGCTCAGCGAGCTGATCGGCGTGTTCGTCACCCGGTTGAGATGGCTCTTCGGACAGCACGACGACCTTCCCGCGATTGCCGACGAGCATCGGATGATCCTCGAGGCGGTGGCTGCTCGTGACGAGGAGACGCTGCGTGCCCTGATCCCGCGTCACCTCGCCAGCGGGCAGGCTGCGGCGCAGAGTCGTCTCGCCGGGTATTGACCCGATCGCGAGGGCCGCACACGGCGGCGGCCGCGTCGGCCGACGTCAGGTAGCAGACTCACGCCCGCGCAGCTATATTGACCCTACGGAATCGTTCCGGACGTACGTCTTCATCTGGGGAGCGATATGCGTGGTGTCGCTGTGGTCTTCGGGGGGCTGCTGGTGATCGGCGGAGCGGTGCTCGTGGCGGTCGCAGACCAGCAGCGGGTCGACGCTCTCGATGACGCGCGTGCTGCCGTGATCGAGGCGAGAGAGGATCTCGACGCCGCCCGCGAGGTCAATCTCGTGCTCGCTGAGAGACTCACGGATCTGCGCTCTCGCATCTCGGAGCAGGACGCTCGACTCTCCGACGACACGGGGTTCCTGCAGTGAGGTGCACCGCATGATCCGACGGATCGTGTCGGTCGCGGTCGTCGCCGCCCTGCTGCTCGCGGGGGGAGCCGTCAGCCGCGCGGCCGCTCTGGACTCCGAGCGTGCGGCGGTGATCGCGGAGCTCCGGGCGCTGTCGCAGTCCACTCGTGAGGCACTGATGCGTACGGACCACCTCGAGGGCTCGATCTCGATCGCCGAGAAAGAGGCCGCCGAGCGTGCGGCGGTTCTCGAGGTGCGACCAGCCTTCCTCGCCGAGATCGCGGCATTCGACGCTGCGGTCACGGGCGCGAACGGCAAGATCGACACGGCGGCGCAGCGGGCGGCTGTGCTCTCGGCGCAGCAGGCGGTGCTGGCCGAGCGGCGGGATCCCGCGACGGTCGCGGCGGCGACCGCCACCGTCGACGCCCTGACCGATCGGCTCGGTGAAGAGGTCGCCATCTGGCAGGCATCGCAGTACACCACTGCCACCGGCCCGGCGTGGTCCTCGAGCGGGCCCGACGGGTATGCCCGAGTCAGGAGCGCTCTCGATCGCGTGGGCGGGCAGAATGTGGGACTCTACGAATCCGCGTCCTGCGCCGGCGGCACCGCCCCCGCATGTGCCAACAGCAACGGATACATCAAGTACCGCGCCGACATCACGGAGTGGAGCGGCGACCGGCTCGAGTGGGCGATGGCGCACGAACTGGCGCACATCTACCAGTTCCGCGTGTGGGGCGCGCTGACCTCGTCGGGCGCCTACGGGTCGATGTTCGGCGGAGACCCCGAGTTCCTCGCGAACTGCATGGCCGTGGTGCGCGGATTCCCGGGAGCGATCGGCTGCGACGCGGAACAGCAGCAATGGGCTTCGGGAATCTGGGTCGGCTCCGTCGGGTGACCCGCAGCAACCGGGAACGGAACGGGTACGCTCGAAGCAAGGAGGTTGCGGTGGGACGAACTGCGGATGCCATCGCGGAAGGCGTCGCGATCGCGACCGCCGCCGCGCGCCTCGCCGTGAAGAATCACATCCTGATCGGCACGATCGCCGAGAACGGCATCTTCGACACGGACAAGTACATCGCTGATGCCCGAGAGGCGTTGCGAGCGATGGCCGAGGAGTCGGAAGAGGTCGAGCGCAACCTCGTCGCGCTGCGCAAGAGGGCGCGAGGCCGCCACTCCGATCCCTCGGGCACGCACGACTATCGCGATCGCGATGTGCGCAATCTGCGCAGGCGCGCCAAGCAGTCGCACGGCGTCGCCACGAAGCTGCGCGAGATGATGAGCGACGACGCCGCGCTGCGCAGGATCGTCGAGGAGGCCCGAGCGGGCGCGTGGGCGGATGTGCGTCACAACCTCGATCGTCGGCTCCGTGTCGAGGGCATGCGCCCTGATCAGGATCCCGACTACGACCGCATGCGTGAGGCTCGGATGCAGGCTCTGAGGCTCGTCGACCTGCAGGCTCTGTCGTCGCAGCAGCGCGCCAAGGCCAAGCGGAACGCGAAGGCCGATGAGGAGCCTGACGAGTGAGGCGTCGATTCGCATTCGCGCAGAGACTGTTATAGGCTGTTCTACGGCCCGCTGAGCGGTCCAGGAGCGCCCGTAGCTCAATGGATAGAGCATCTGACTACGGATCAGAAGGTTAGGGGTTCGAGTCCCTTCGGGCGCACATCACAAGAAATCCCCGTCGCATTCGCGGCGGGGATTTCTGCATCCGTCGCCGTGTTCGGCCCGGCCAGGCCACGCGCTGCGAAGGAGGGAACGCGGCAGGCGCGCTCAGCCGAGAAGGCTCGTGATCGCGGGGTCGCGCTGCGCGTACCCTGCCGCGGTGGCGAGTATCACGTCTCGCATCGCGGCGACGGCCACCGCCGGGGTCACATCCGCGCGGTGCGCGAGGCTCACGGTACGCCGCATCATGGGATGCGTGAGCCGCACCGAGCGCAGCGCGGGCTGATCGAAGAGCACCATCGCCGGAACGACGGCGACACCGACTCCGCGCTCGACGAAGCGGAGCAGAGCATCCATCTCCGCCCCCTCGAGCACGTGATTCGGTGTGATGCCCGCGGAGCGGAACGCCGCGTCGGTGGTCGCGCGCAGCTCGTAGGTCTCGTCGAGGGCGATCAGCGGGAGTGTGGCGAGATGCTCGAGCCCGATCGCCGGGGTGATCGCGACAGGAGGCTGGGATGCCGCCGACACGACCACCAGCTCCTCGGTGAGCAGAGGCATGCGCGTGAGGCTGAATCCCGAGGGGGGAGGCCCCGTCGATTCGGTGATCAGGGCGATGTCGACGGCTCCGACCGCGAGCTGGTCGACGAGCAGTCGGGAGCCGCTCTCGTCGAGGTGCAGGTCGACGCCGGGGTGCGCGGCATGGAAGGCGCTGATCGCCTCTGCCACCAGGCTGATGCAGAGTGTGGGCGGTGCACCGAGCCGCACGCGCCCCCGACGGAGTCCTGCGAGCTCGCCCATCTCGTCGCGGATCGCCTCAGCCTCGGCGAGCATCCGCTGCGCGCGGGGGAGCAGAGCCTCGCCTGCGGAGGTGAGGGCGATGTGGCCGCGGGCGCGATGGAACAGCTCGGCGCCGAGTTCGCGCTCGAGTGTGGAGATCTGTCGGCTCAGCGACGGCTGCGCCAGGTGCAGATACTCGGAGGCGCGGGTGAAATGGCCGAGTCGGGCGACCTCGACGAACCCGCGGAGCTGCTCGAGGTTCATGCCTCGATCCTATCGATACCAGTAGAACTATGCATTGGAGTTATCGGGATGCCCTGCCTAGCGTGGACTGCATGAGTACTCGCGAACGTCAGATCTCCACCACGGTCCTCGTCATCGGCACCGGCGGCTCGGGGCTGCGGGCGGCGATCGAGGTCGCCGAGCACGGCATCGATGTCCTCGCCGTCGGCAAGCGCCCCCGACAGGACGCTCACACGTCGCTGGCCGCAGGCGGCATCAATGCCGCGCTCGGCACGATGGACCGCGACGACAGCTGGCAGCAGCACGCGGCCGACACGATCAAGGAGAGCTACCTGCTCGCCAACCCGCACACGGTCGAGATCGTGACGCAGGGCGCCGAGCGCGGCATCCGCGACCTCGAGCGCTGGGGCATGGACTTCGCCCGAGAAGACGACGGCCGCATCTCGCAGCGGTTCTTCGGAGCGCACACCTTCCGTCGCACGGCCTTCGCGGGCGACTACACGGGTCTCGAGATCCAGCGCACGCTCGTCGCCAAGGCGGAGCAGCTCGAGGTGCCGATCCTCGACCACGTCTACATCACCAGGCTGCTCGTGCGCGACAACGTCGTGTTCGGCGCCTACGGCTTCGACCAGTCCGACGGCACGCGCTACCTGATCCATGCGGATGCCGTGATCCTCGCCGCCGGCGGTCACAACCGCATCTGGCGTCGCACCTCGTCGCGCCGCGACGAGAACACCGGCGACTCGTTCCGGCTCGCGGTCGAGGCGGGTGCCCGCCTGCGCGATCCGGAGCTCGTGCAGTTCCACCCGTCGGGCATCATCGAGCCTGAGAACGCCGCCGGCACCCTGATCTCCGAGGCAGCGCGCGGTGAGGGCGGCATTCTGCGCAACGCCCTCGGAGAGCGCTTCATGTCGAAGTACGACCCCGAGCGCATGGAGCTGTCGACCCGTGACCGCGTGGCGCTCGCCGCGTACACCGAGATCGCCGAGGGGCGCGGCACCGAGAACGGCGGCGTCTGGCTCGACGTGTCGCATCTGCCGCGCGAGACGATCATGACCCGTCTGCCCCGCGTCTACCAGACGATGATGGAACTGCAGATGCTCGACATCACGACCGACCCCATCGAGATCGCCCCCACCGCGCACTACTCGATGGGTGGTGTGTGGGTGCGTCCCGACGATCACCAGACCGACGTCGACGGGCTCTATGCGATCGGCGAGGCCTCGAGCGGCCTGCATGGAGCGAACCGCCTGGGCGGCAACTCGCTCATCGAGCTGCTCGTCTACGGACGCATCGTCGGTCAGGCGGCCATGGCGCATGCGGCGGGACTCGACGCGCAGCGCCGCTCGGCGGAGGCCGTCGCTCAGGCTCGCGCCGAGATCGACGACCTCCTCGCGGCTGACGGGCGCGAGAACGTCCGCGCGCTGCAGCGGGCGATCCGCAACACGATGACCGAGCACGCGGGCGTCGTCCGCTCCGAGGAGGTCTTGCGCGCCGGCCTCGCGGACCTCGACATGATCGAGGGGCGGATGGAGGACATCGGCATCCACCCCGACATCGCGGGCTTCCAGGACCTCGCGCACGCGTTCGACCTCAAGGCCTCGGCGCTCGCGGCCCGGGCCACGCTCGAGGCGGCTCTCGAGCGTCGTGAGACACGCGGATGCCACAACCGCAGCGACTATCCCGACACCGATCCCACGCTGCAGGTCAACCTCGTCTGGTCGCCGACCGGCGGTGTGACCCATGAGTCGATCCCCGAGATCCCCGCGGAGATCGCCGAGCTGATGCGCGACGTCGACACAGAGGGCAAGCTCGTCGAATAGCCGCCTCCCGCACTCGCTCCCGTCGCAGGGTGCATCGCGACGGGAGCGGCGGGGCGGGTGAGCGAGGTAGGAGTCGCTCAGTCGCCCTCGTCGGTCTCCGGACCGTCGATGACCCCGATCCCCACCGCTTCATGGTCGGGCTCGGGGTCGTTGCGCGCCGGCGCCTTGGGCTCCTCCGAGGGTTCCTTCTCGGTGCTCGGCTCTTCGAGTTCGTCGTTGCTCGGAACCTCAGAGGGGTCCGCGTCTTCGGGGGACTCCGCCTCCGCCGGCTTGTCGGCGGTGTTCGACGGATCCTTGAACTCGCCGGCGTCGCCGGACGAGGGCGTCGGTGTGGGCGTCTGCGCCTCGGGGTCGAGGTCGGAGGTCGGGTCCTGCTCGGGCGTGCTGTTCGTCATGATCGTCCCTTTCGCATCGAGTGCATGCCCCAGCATCCGTCACCGGGGCCGAGGCGAGAAGGGCCTTGACGACAGTCTTCGGATCGTCCGTGTTCCTGCGCACGACGTAGGCTGAGCAGGTGACAGCGTACGTCTCGGCCTTCGATCTCTTCTCCATCGGAGTGGGCCCCTCGAGTTCCCACACGGTCGGGCCGATGCGGGCGGCCCTCGCGTTCGCTCAGCGCCTGCGCTCGTCCGGATCTCTCGATCGCGTCGCACGCATCGGATGCACGCTGTACGGCTCTCTCGGCGCCACCGGAATCGGTCACGGCACGCCGGATGCGGTCGTCGCGGGGCTGCGCGGGCTCGCCCCCGAGACATGCGACCCGACCGACGTGCGCGCCGCCTGGACCGACCTTCGCGACGGCGCCACGGTGCGCGTCGACGGGGTCCATGAGATCCCGTTCTCGAAGGCCGACATCGTCTTCGAGCCGCGAACCCGGCTGCCCGGTCATCCGAACGCGATGACCATCACCGCCCGGGACGATGCCGGCAGTGTCGTCGCCGAAGAGACCTATTACTCCGTCGGCGGCGGGTTCATCCGCCGGGACGGCGAAGAGGCGAAGCTCGCCTCGGCACCCCTGCCCTACTCGTATGCCGACGCCGCGTCACTGCTCGCACTGTGCGACGAGCACGGACTGTCGATCGCCGAGATCGCGCGACTCAACGAGACCGCTGAACGCTCGGAAGAAGAGGTCGCCGCCGGACTCGATGCGATCTGGGACGCCATGGCCGCGTGCGTCGAGAACGGACTGCACTCGGACGGCGTGCTTCCGGGGATGCTCAAGGTCAAGAGGCGTGCGAGCATGATCCGTGCGCAGCTCGAGGAGGCGGAGGCCGACGGGCATCGGGAGCTGCCGGGAGAGTGGCTCGGTGCCTTCGCGCTCGCGGTCAACGAAGAGAACGCGGCGGGCGGTCGGGTCGTCACCGCGCCCACGAACGGCGCCGCCGGCATCCTTCCCGCCGTCGCGATGTACTGGTGGCGGTTTCTCGCCGACTCCGGCCTCGGAGCGGGCAATGCCGTCACGCCATACGGCGAACTGGTCGGGAGCGCGCTGCTCGGTTTCGACGGCACGCGGGCGATCGAGGCGGCGCAGGCTGACGACGATGAGGCCGTGACCGACGCGAACCGGCGACGCGGCATCCGGCGGTTCCTGCTCACCGCCACCGCGCTCGGCTCGCTCTTCAAGGCGAACGCCTCGATCTCGGGCGCCGAGGGCGGATGCCAGGCCGAGGTCGGCTCGGCCTGTGCGATGGCGGCCGGAGGGCTCACCGCCGTCATGGGCGGCACCAACCGGCAGATCGAGAACGCCGCCGAGATCGCGATGGAGCACCATCTCGGGCTCACCTGCGATCCCATCGGCGGGCTCGTGCAGATCCCGTGCATCGAGCGCAACGCGATCGCCGCATCGACGGCCGTGACGGCCGCCCGTCTCGCGCTGCGCGGTGACGGCAGCCACTACGTCTCGCTCGACGCGGTCGTCGAGACGATGCGCCAGACCGGAATCGACATGTCGACCAAGTACAAGGAGACCAGCGAGGGCGGTCTCGCGGTCAACGTCATCGAGTGCTGAGCCGCGAGCGCGTCGGTGGCTGCGGATAGCCTCCTCTGAGGAGGAGCGTATGGAATCGATCTGGACCCCGGGCAGCCGTAGGCGTCGGGAGCAGCCGATCGTCGCCGTGCGCGCGAACGCCGATGCGCCGGATTCCGGCCGCGTGTGGCCGACGACCATCCCGGCGGTCGCGCAGGTGCTGCGAGAAGGCATCGACCTGGCTCCGGGAGTCACGTTCCTCGTCGGCGAGAACGGCAGCGGCAAGTCGACGATCGTCGAAGGCATCGCCGTCGCCTACGGGCTCTCGCCCGAGGGCGGATCCCGCCAGGCGATGCACAGCACGCGCCCCAGCGAGTCGCCGCTGTCGGAGTGGCTGCAGCTGCAGCGGGGCGTCGGGGCCAACCGCTGGGGATTCTTCCTGCGCGCCGAGACCATGCACTCGTTCTACACGTACCTCGAAGAGAACCCCTCCGCCCGGGGCGACGTGTCGTTCCACGAGATGAGCCACGGAGAGTCGTTCCTCGCGCTGCTCGACAGCCGGTTCGACGAGCCGGGTTTCTACTGCCTCGACGAACCCGAGGCCGCGCTCTCGTTCCAATCCACCCTCGCCCTGATCGCGGTGCTGCAGCGCATCGTCGAGGACGGAGGGCAGGTGCTGTGCGCCACGCACTCACCGGTGCTCGCCGCACTGCCGGGCGCCCGCATCCTCGAGGTCGGGGAGTGGGGCATCCGCCCCGCCGAGTGGAACGACCTCGAGCTGGTGAACCACTGGCGATCGTTCCTGCACGACCCGCCCCGGTACCTGAGGCACCTGCTCGACTGAAGGGGGCGCGCAGAACTGGTCGTAGGCTGGCGCCATGACCGAGCAGCGTGCGCCCAAGAAGCGCGGGCGTCCGCGTGGCGTCTCCGATGCACGCGAGCGCATCATCGCCGCCGCGGTCGACGAGTTCGGCGAGCACGGCTACGACGGCGCGACGGTGCGCTCGATCGCGGCTCGTGCCGACGTCGATTCGGCGCTGGTGCACCATTACTTCGGGACCAAGGCCGACCTCTTCGCTGAGGCGGTCGGCATTCCGCTGCGCCCCGACATCGATGTGCCGGCGATCGTCGCGGGTCCGCGTGATGCCGTGGGCGAGCGCCTCGTGCGGTACGTGCTCGAGGCCTTCGAGCAGCCCGACATCCGTCGCCGCGGGGTCATGCTCATCCGCACGGCGATCGGCAGCCGGCTCACGACGCCCCTTCTCGCGGGGTTCCTCTCGCGCGAACTCATCGGCCGGATCGCGAAGACGCTCGGCGTCGCGGATGCCGAGCTGCGCGCCACACTCGTCGCATCGCAGATCGCCGGCCTGCTGCTCACGCGCTACGTGCTGCGGCTCGCACCGATCGCCACGGCATCCGTCGACGACATCGTCTCGCGTGTCGGACCGACCGTGCAGCGCTACCTCTTCGAGTAGTCCGGGCCTCGGCCCGTTGACCCGGAGACTCCCGCGGCGCATAATTCATCACATGATGAATAATCCGGCCGTCGACATCTCCGGACTCCGCGTGCGTCGGGGCAGGACGCAGGTCTTCGATGGAGTCGACCTGACGATTCCGCAGGGCGAGATCACGGGTCTGCTGGGGCCCTCGGGATGCGGCAAGACGACGCTGATGCGCTCGATCGTCGGCGTGCAGCGGATCGCCGCGGGCACTGTATCGGTGCTGGGCGAGCCGGGTGGGTCGCCGCGACTGCGTCATCGTGTGGCCTACGGCACGCAGGGGGCCGCGGTGTACGGTGACCTCACCGTGCGCCAGAACCTGTCGTACCTGGCGGCCGTGCTCAAGGCTCCGAAGGGCGATGTCGACCGGGTCATCGACGAGGTCGGTCTCCGGGCCCAGTCCACACAGTTGGTCGACTCGCTCAGCGGCGGTCAGACGACGCGCATCTCGCTGGCGATGGCGTTGATCGGGTCGCCGGAGCTCATCGTCCTCGATGAACCGACCGTCGGTCTGGACCCCGTGCTGCGGGTCGAGCTGTGGGAGCTGTTCCGGGGCCTCGCCGAGCGCGGAGTCACCATGATCGTCTCGAGCCATGTGATGGACGAGGCGCTGCGGTGCGATCGGCTCGTGCTGATGCGGAGCGGGCGGATCATCGCCGACACGGATCCCGCAGGACTGCTCGCCGACACGGCGACGACAGAACCCGAGGCCGCGTTCCTCGCCCTGATCGACCGTGACAGCCGTGGGGCCGATGATCCGACGCCGCGGAGCACGCGGCGCGCGCGGCGAGAGGCCTCGGAATGAACGGGCGACGGATGCTCGCGACCGCCGCGCGGGTGCTCGCACAGCTGCGGCACGATCCACGGTCCATCGCACTGATGCTGATCGCGCCGAGTCTGCTGGTCGGGCTCTTCGCCTGGCTGTTCAGCGAGCAGGACGGCGTGTTCGATCAGTTCGGCGGTGCGATCCTCGCGCTGTTCCCGTTCATCGTGATGTTCCTGATCACCTCGATCACGACGCTGCGGGAGCGGCGCTCCGGCACGCTCGAACGCCTGATGACCACGCCGCTCGGCAAGGCCGACTTCATCATCGGCTACGCCCTGGCCTTCGGCGTGATGGCGGTGCTGCAGGCGATCATCACCGTGTCGTTCGCGGTCGGGGTCTGCGGACTCGATGTCGAGGGCGAGTTCTGGCAGCTCGGACTCGTCGCCGTGGTCGACGCACTGCTCGGCACGGCCCTCGGACTCCTGGCCAGCGCCTTCGCGCAGACCGAGTTCCAGGCCGTGCAGTTCATGCCGCTGCTCGTCTTCCCGCAGATCATCCTCGGTGGCCTCTTCATGCCGCGCGATCAGATGCCCGACGTGCTCCATGCGATCTCCGACTGGCTGCCGCTGAGCTACGCGATCGACACGATCAACGCCGTGACAGCCGGCGACGAGGGGTGGGACGTCTACGGACCCCTGCTCGTGGTCGTCGCCTTCGGGGTCGGGGCGCTCGTGCTCGCGTCGCTGACTCTGCGCCGTCGCACGCGGTGAGGCACGATGCCCGGCAGCAGACCGGCGCGCTGTCGCGGCTCAGCGCGCAGCGCGGTTCTTGGTGTGCTTCGTCGGCACGGCCGCCCAGGGATCCTCCGGCCACGGATGCTTCGGGTAGCGCCCGCGCATCTCGGCGCGGACCTGGGCGTAGGGACCCGACCAGAACGAGGCGAGGTCGTCGGTGACGGCGAGCGGGCGCCCCGCGGGTGACAGCAGATGGAACAGCACCGGCACCCGCCCATCGACCAGACGCGGGGTGGCGGCCCAGCCGAAGCACTCCTGCAGCTTCACGGCGACGACCGGACGCCCGGTCGCGTCGTCATGCGCCGGGTAGTCGATGCGTACCCGCGATCCGGTGGGGACCTCGAGGCGTTCGGGAGCCAGCTCGTCGAGACGCGCGGCGTCGGGCCAGGGCAGCAGTCGACGCAGCGCCGACGACAGACCGATGCGTCCGGCCGGGGCGCCACCGGCGAGCGAGTCGAGCTCGGGAGCCAGCCACTCGTCGAGGGTCTCGAGCAGCCCGACATCCGATACATCGGGCCATGGGGTACCGAGCTCACGTCGCAGCAGTGCGAGCCGCCGACGCAGACCCGTGGCGGTGTCTGACCAGCTGAAGACTCCGAGCCCGTCGCGTCGAAGGGCGCGGAGCACGGCGTCCCGACCCTCGTCGACCGATGCGCGCACCGGCGCCGACGAGCGCAGGATCGCACCGATCCGTCGCTCCCGGCGTGCTTGGACGCGTCCGCCGACGAACTCGGCTTCGACGCGGTCGGTCATCAGGTGGCTCGCGGCGTTCTCGATCTGCGTCTCCGCGACCACCGCCGCCGCACGGATGATCGCCCCCGATCCGGCAGCCGCTCGCCCTGAGGCACGCGCGACGTCGGCGACCGCGAGCCACTCGACCGCCGCGAGTGGGCCCCGCACGGCTGCGCGAGTGCCTGTGGCCAGCAGGAACGTCGCGCCCTCAGCCGATCGTTCGACGCGACGGGCGATGCGCTCGGGAAAGGCGAGGGCGACCACGAGTCCGACTCCGTCGAGATCCGAGTGGATGCCCGGTGGCACACGCGTCATGCGCTCGAGGCGATCGGCGTCGCTGCGCCATCGGCGGGCTTCAGGAGTCCGCGCGCCTCGCAGCGAGATGAGTGCTCTCGCGATGTCGGCGTCGGCGATGCGGGTGTCTCCGCCCAGCAGCGCGACGACCTCGGCCGCGAGCCGCGTGCCGACCGCTCGCGCGCCGTCACGGAGCGCGCGGGCAAGCCGTGGGTCGGTCGGGATGCGGGCCAGTGCGCGGCCCTCGACGGTTGCTCGACCGTCGTCGTCGATGGCTCCGAGCCCCCGCAGCACCGAGACGGCATCGGCCAGAGTGTCTGCGGGCAGCGGGTCGATCATGCGCAGGCCGATGCCACCGGGAGCTCCCCAGCAGGCGAGCAGCAGCGCGGCATCGGCGAGGTCGCTCACCGCGATCTCGGGCACCGCACGGGCGGGGGCGGCCGCGTAGGTTCTCTCATCGACGCAGCGGATGACGGCTCCCGGCCCCTGGCGCGCGGCACGCCCGGCGCGCTGCACGCACGACGAGCGGGGAGCCGCGGTGGTCACGAGTCCGGTCATGCCGCGGGCCGCGTCGCGTTGCGGGTGCCGCGAGAGACAGCTGTCGACGACGAGCCGCACGCCGGGCACCGTGAGCGAGGATTCCGCGAGCGAGGTCGTCACGATGATGCGCGCGGGCTCGTGCGCCTGGCGCCCGCGGATCACGGCATCCTGCTCGGCCGGGGGGATCTGGCCATGCAGCTCGCGCACGTCGAAAGCGCCGCTCGTGCCTCGGATGCGACGGGCGATCTCGGCCACCTCGCGGGCGCCGGGTGCGAACACCAGCACGTCGGCGGTGGGATCTGTGCGCGTCAGCTCGGCGGCGGCGGTTGCGGCGGTCGCGGCGACATGGTCGAGGAACGCCCACGTGACTCCGCGCTCATCGAGACGCGGTGCGGCGCTGGGCGCCCAGCTCTCGGTGAGGGGGAAGGCGGGAACGTCGTGCTCGATGATCGGGGCCGGGTCGTCGTCCGTGCCGATGACGGCCGCGATGCGCGTGGCGTCGAGCGTCGCAGACATCGCGACGAGCACGAGATCATCTCTCAGCTCGCGCACCTCAGAGAGCAGCCCGATCAGCAGGTCGGTCTCGAGCGCGCGCTCGTGCACCTCATCGATGATCACGGCATCGACCCCGTCGAGCCCCGGGTCATCGAGCATCCGGCGCAGCAGAACCCCCGCGGTGACGAATTCGACTCGTGTGTCGGGGGCCGCCGCTCGCTCCCCCCGCACGGTGAAGCCCACTCGAGTGCCGAGCGGGGAGCCGTCGAGTTGCGCGAGCCGCCGGGCGGCCGCACGGGCAGCGACGCGGCGCGGTTGGGTCACGATCACGCGCCCGGCGGAGCGCGATGCGAGCAGCGGCGGCACGAGCGTCGTCTTGCCCGTGCCGGGCGGTGCGCTCACCACCACCGAGCCGTGTGCGTCGAGTGCGGAGCCGAGGTCACCGAGCGCTGCCGCGAACGAGAGTCCTTCGCCGATGGCGGCGAGGTCGAATGCGGTGGTCGGCACGGCTCCAGTCTGCCGGAACGGCCGGGCCCCGTCTGCCGGAACGCCCCGAACGCGGCGGATGCCGCGACCGGTCGGCCGCGGCATCCGCTGTCATCCTCGTGTTGCTGCCGGCTATTCCGCTGCGGGAGCAGCCGGAGCCGCCGCGGGCGGCGGGGGAGTGGTGGGGTTCGGCTGGCGGGTCGGAGCGGGAGCGGATGCTGCCGCCACTCCTTCGCCGATGCCACGCCCCACAGCCTGACCCTGGATGATCGAGGCGATGTCGAGTCCGGTCGCCGCGCTGACGCTGTCGAACACCGACTTCAGCGCCTTGGCGCTGTCGGCGCCGACGAGGTTCGATGCGCCCTCGTCACCGGAGCCGCCGACGATCGACACGTTGCCGATCGCGGCATAGCCCTTCGAGAACTCGGCCATGATCGACGGCAGCACATCGAGCACGCGCTGCGACAGGAACGCGTCCTGGTTCGACGCGATGGCCTTGGCCTCGGCCTCGACCGCTGCGGCTCGCGCCTCACCCTCGGCACGGATGGCGTCTGCCTCGGCGTTCGCGCGCAGTCGGCGTGCCTCGGACTCGGCCTCGGCCTGGGCGCGCAGCGCGTCGGCCTCACCGGTCGCGCGGGCGATCGCGGCTGCGGCCTCACCGTCGGCCTTGGCCTTGTCGGCCTGGGCCTGCTGCTCGGCGATGCGGGTGCGGGCCTCGGCCTGCTTGACCTGCTCGATCGCACCGGCCTCTGCCGCGCGCTCTCGCGTGTAGAGCTCAGCCTGCGCACGCGTCTCGGCCTCATAGCGCTGCGCGTCGGCGACGCGCTTGACGTCGGCGTCGAGCTGGGCCTGGCGGTTCTCGGCCTGCTGCTGCAGAACGGCCTGCTGAGCCTGCTCGCGGGCGAGGTTCTCGGCCTGCTCGGCTTCGGCGCGGGCGCGACCGATGCCGGCGTTGGCGTTGGCGGTGTTCGTGTCGAGAGCGGTCTGCTCGACCAGGTTGGCTTCCTGGTTGGCGATGTTCTTCTGGTTGATCGCGCGGTCGGCATTGGTCTGCGAGATCTCGGCGGACTGACGCTTCGCCTGGATCTCGGGTGCACCCAGCGACTGGATGTAGCCGACCTTGTCGGTGATGCCCTTGATCTGGAACGAGTCGAGGATCAGGCCCTGCTCGGCGAGTTCCTGCGAGACGTCGGCGGCGATCTGGTCGGAGAACTTCTTGCGCTCTCGCATGAGCTCGACGACAGACAGGGTCGCGACGATGCCGCGAAGGGCACCTTCGAGCTGCTCGGTGGTGAACTGCTCGATCGCCTTGTCCTGCGAGGCGAAACGCTCGGCGGCGCGCCGCACGAGAATCGGGTCGGAGCCGATCTTCACGATGGCGACGCCGTCGACGTTGAGGGTGACGCTGTCGAGCGACTGAGCCTCGGCGTTGAGCGACACCTGACGCGAACGCAGCGAGATGATCTCGTGGCGCTGGGTGATCGGGTTGACCAGGGACTTGCCGTTCACGATGACCGTGACGGGCGACTCCGACATCTCGTCACGGGTCGTGCCGTCTGCAGAGATGACGGCGCGCTGCACCTTCTGCTTACGTCCCGAGATGACGAGCGCCTCATCGGCGCGAGCCACCTTGATCCAGCTGCGTGCGAACAGCAGCAGGATGAGCAGGACGACGACGGCGACCGCCACTGCGATTCCGACGATGACGAGGATGCCGACGATTCCGGCGATCTCCATGGATGACCTCCCTGGTTCCCCCCGAGGGGGTGGTCTGAGGTTCCCGCGCGAAGATGCGGCAACTCCGCTCCACCCTGCCAGAAATCAGGGGAGCCCGTCGGGATGGGTCAGCGGCCGCGGAGCTTTTCGGCCAGGTCGCGGAGCGTCTTCAACTCGGCGTCGTCGAGCACCGACATCCGCTCGGCGATCGAGCGACCGTGCACCATCGCGAGGGTGCGGAACTGCCGCGCTCCCGCCTCGGTCGCGGTGATCAGCGAACCACGACCGTCTTCGGGATCAGGAGCCTTGTCGACCAGGCCGCGCGACACCATGCGGTCGACGAGTCGGGAGACGCTCGGCTGGCTGATGAGCATGTTCGA
Source organism: Microbacterium hydrocarbonoxydans (assembly GCF_904831005.1). NCBI lineage: Bacteria > Bacillati > Actinomycetota > Actinomycetes > Micrococcales > Microbacteriaceae > Microbacterium > Microbacterium hydrocarbonoxydans. The sequence goes on from NZ_LR882982.1 coordinate 615,034, forward strand.
CGTGACGTCGCGAAGGCGCGCGGTCATGCCGGGCGAGCGGGTGACGGTGAGCAGCACGTCATACTCGGCCTGAGCGATATCGCTGCCCTCGAAGTCGGCGTTCATCTGAGTGAACAGCTCGTGCTGTGCGCGGAACAGGCTCTCCCATGCCTCGAGGGCGAGCTTGCGATCGGTCATGGAGAACAGCGTACTGGCAACAGTAAAGGGCCGGTCGGAGAGGCTCCCGACCGGCCCTTGTCCCTTGCACCAAGAGTGTCCTGCAATCACATGCGGTGTATGCCACAGCAAACATTCACCGTGCGATCACTCTATAACGGCGAGATAACGAATGCAACGGTTTGATCACGGATTTCTTTGGGAAGGGGTGGGTTCCATCTCTGTCCGTTCCCACTCAAGTTGTCAATTTCCCACTGGTCCGTCAGGTGTCCCATCGGACCTGACAACTTGCCCACCTACCTGACAAGTTTCCGTCTGCGCTCTTGCGTCCTCATCGTCGCGCGAGTAGCTTCTCGACTGAGCGGGAGATTCTGCTCAGGAAAAACTGCAAAGCCACTGTAACGGGACGAAAATGACCCGAAAGGTGGCTGGCATGCAGTTTGACTCCTGGGACGTACCACGGAACTCGATCGCTGAGGATGGTCCGGTTCGCGTTGCCTTCACGCTGGAGGGGCGACGTCGTGAAGCGGATGCAGTAGATGTAGACGAGGTTCGGTTCGAACTTTGCGCGCCCATCCGCGACTTTCCGAGCTGGAGGTTGAAGCGTCACTACTCCGGCTCCTTGTGGATGTCGAGGCTCAACCGGCACGTGGTCTTCGAGTCGTTCGCCGAGCGATCGTTCTTGCTTGAACTTGACCGCTCAGAGCGTCTGCTGGCGGTCGCGAGTCAACCGATGCTGATCCGGTGGCAGGGGGCGGAGGTGGCACACACCCCTGACTTCTTCGTGCGCTTACGGGGCGCACCCGGAATCCTGGTGGACGTAAGACCAGCGAGCCGCATCGATGAGCGGGCGCGACGGCAGTTCGATCGGACTGCTCACTTCGCCGCTGCGCGGGGATGGGCCTACGTTGTGCACCAAGGCCTTTCGAAAGTACGAGACGCGAACCTTCGGTTCCTCTCGCGATATCGCGATCCTCGCTGGAACTTCGGCGACCCGCCGAAGCTGCCGACCGGTCCTCTTGGAACGGTGACAGACTTGGCCGCCCATCTCGACCATGATGGCCGTGGTCTCGCGAGGTGCTATTGGCTGCTCTGGACTGAGTTCGTCACTTTTGATCAGGAGATGCCGATCACTCTGTCGACACGGCTCCGCAAAGGAATGGCCTGATGCGGCTCACGGCGGGGGCCTGGCTCAGCTGGCGCGGCATCGAGTATGAAATCGCGTCAATCGCGGCTGATTCCAGCGTCCTGCGCTCAGCGGACGGGCTAGAGGTTGAGGTATCGCGCGACGAGATCGAGCGAACGGCGGAGCCGTCGCGGGCATTCTCCGCCCGCCATTCGCTCCGTCGTTTCGATGAGGCGATCGAGGACGATGAGGTGCGGGCCTGGCGGGAAGCGCTCGCGGAGCTTAGCGAGGTCGTTGCAACGGGTGGGACGAAGGAATCAGCTGTTGCTGCCGCCGCTTCGCGCGTGTCTGCGACTCTCGGGCGGGATGTGAGCGTTCGAACTGTGTACCGCAAGATGGAGGCGTACGACCAGTACGGAGTTGTTGGTCTCATGGATGCAAGAAAGGTCTCCGCGGGTCGCAAGCGGCTCATCGGTTGGCGCGATCCGCGGGTCGCTGAGGTCGTGAGTCGAGTACTCGCGGAGCGGGTGGACGCCTCTACGACGAGTAAGTCGACGCTCTTCAGGCAGGTCGACCGGATCCTCCGGAGGACCTACGGCGCTGACTTCAAAGTTCCGAGTCGCTCGGCGTTCTATCGGCTTCTGAAAGCCGAGGACAGTGGGCGCCACGCTTTTGGATCAGCCAAGACGAAGGAATCGCTCTCGCTGCAACCAACGGGCATGTTCAAGAAGCGGCCAGCGCTCCGCCCCGGAGAGCAGACACAGATCGATTCGACGACTCTCGATGTGCTGGTCCGGATCGACGAGAACACGATCGGTAGGCCCGAACTGACTATCCTTATCGACGTCGCCACTCGGTCCATCCTTGCTGCGGTTCTGCGCCCGGTGGGAACGAAGAGCGTAGATCTGATGGTCGTGCTGGCGCGCGCACTTGTGCCCTACGCACGTCGTCCGGAGGGAGCTCAGGAGACTCGGCGACTCATCTCCACCGCGTGGGCCGGCGAGGCGCTGATCGACCAGAGTGAATACGAGCGTGCGCGCTCTGAGCAACCCTTCATCTTTCCTGAGAACATCACCACAGACAGAGGAAGCACCTACCTCTCGAAGCCCTTCCTCGCGGCATGCGAGCATCTCGGCATCTCAACCAACACAGCGGCGACGCACACGCCCACTGACAAAGCGCACGTTGAGCGCACCTTCAAGTCCATCAACACGATGCTGCTGGAGCACGCGTACGGTTACACCGGCCGCAGCGTTGAGCATCGGGGCAAAAACCTGCCCAAGCATCCCGATCGGTTACTGACGATTGCTCAGGCGCAGGAGCTGTTGGAGGACTGGATAGCGGTCGTCTGGCAGAAGACTGTGCACAACGGCCTTCGAGATCCGCTGGAGCCATCTGTAGCGCTCTCTCCGAATCAGATGTGTCGGGCGTTCCGGCATGTCGTCCCCGAACTACAAGTGCCTCTGACACGCGACGATTTCATTGCCCTTCTCCCCACCGTCTTCCGACGCATCAACCGCTACGGGGTGACGATCGACCACCGCGTGTACGACTCCGCGCGACTCGCGCCATACCGCCGCCGCAGCTCGGATTTCAAACAGAACAACGGCCGTTGGAGGATCCGAGTAGACCCATACAACTTCCACGTCGTCTGGTTGGACGTGGATGACGAGTTCATCCCCCTGCGCTGGTCCAACGAGATTCACCGACTCCCGCTGCTAGGTGATGTCTGGCGGCTGGCGCGCGAGGACTACCAAACGAACGGAATCGATGCACCGCAACCGAAGCTCGTTCAAGCGATTGAGGAATTTGCAGCGCGGGGAAACCCGGGCGCAGCTAAGAGACGTCGCGCCCGCGAGAAGGCAGTCCTCGCCGACCCGATGCGACTCTTCGGCGCGGAGGACGAACCTGGCGGGCACGGCTTGCCGTCGTCTGAAGAGCCAGTCCACGTCGAGCCATCGGCGGCAGAAGAACCATGGCCGAACCGTGGTGGGTTTTCTCTCATCGAGGACCCGATAGACGAGACAGACGGGGAGGAGAGCCATGGAGATCACCACGCATGAAGGGTGGCGCGAGTTCGTGAACTCGAGCTACGAGCGGCCCCCGAAGATCCGAGCATCCGCCCTACGGAAGATGCCGCCCTCTGAGCGTTGGATATACAACGAAGCCCGAGCCCGCTACTCGCAAGCGGGAGCCTTTGTGAAGACGCCACTGTACGGCGCGTTCCAGGCGGCCGTGCGTGAGCGGGTGCACCTCAATCCGCACCGTCAAGTCGGGAAGCTGGGTCTGATCCTCTCAGGAGAACCCGGGCAGGGGAAGACGACCACGTTGATGCAGATCGGCAAGGAACACGAACTGCGGAGGAGGCTCGTTCGCCATGCCTCGGTAGCAGACGGTCGTGTTCCGGTGATGTACGTAATGGTGCCCGCTCAGTGCTCGGCGAAGGCGCTTCTTTCTGAGTTCGCCCGATTCTTTGGGTTGCCGACCATCGTTCGGTCGACCTACAACGCGCTGTTGGAGATGGTAGCCAACGCGATCCGACGATGCGGCACGGAACTGATCCTCATCGACGATGTGCATCACCTAGACCTCCAGTATCGGCAGAACATCGAGGCGTCCGACATGCTCAAGCAGCTCTCTGAGCGATGCGGGGGAACGTTCGTCTATGCCGGCATCGCGGTTGAAGACACGGGGCTCTTGTCGGGATCCAGAGAAGGTCAGATACGTAAGAGGTTTGAGCTCTTTTCTGCATCGCCGTTCACGATCACCTCGGCACAGGGTCAATCCGACTGGGGCGACCTCTTACTTGCTCTCGAAGACTCTCTGTGTCTTCTCGATCAGGTGCAAGGTGAGATCCTCCAGGCGGCGAAGTCGTTGCATTGGCTCACTGGGGGTGAGATTGGTCCGTTGAAGGATCTGCTCCAACTGTCCGCGTTCCGAGCAATCGACCAAGGGACGGAGCGACTCGATTTTGCGGAGTTTGATCGAGAAGCGGAAAGGCGCAGGCGAGCTGCGGAGACCGGCACAGGGCGATGAGGGCCCTCCCCGTCAAGGTCCGCCTGTTTCCTTCCGAGGCCGCCGCCAGCTACTTCGCGCGATTGTGCGCAGCGAATCTGATCCCCGAACATACGATGTGGCGATCGCTGCGTCTCGAGTATCCGAGGCTCGGCACGGCAATTCGACCCAGCGCTGTTCCGGGCCTCGTTGCGGCCCTCGGTGGCCTGCCTTCCGACTCCTTCACTCGCCGATTGCGAGAGTATGTGTCCATGTGCCCGCACGACCCGACGTTGTGGGTTCGTTCGTGTGCTTTCTGCAACGGCACTTATCGCGGACTCGAATCCCTGTGCCGGCGATGTACGGCGGGTGAACTTGTTCTTGTCGAGCGCCTGTCCGGACCGATCTGTGGGAAACACGCTCGCTGGCACGCGAACGGCCTCGACCTCGATGTATCAGGGCGGACCACGCAACTGCGAGCTCAGCGACGCCTGAATCGATGGTTGCATCTCAACGACATCGGATACCGGACTGCTCTTGCCGCGATGGCACGGGACGTTACAAATTCTTGGTGGCATCCCCGCAACAAGTCCGTCGAGCAACTCAGTCTTTCTGAGGAGATCGCAGGGCTTTCGCGGCTGGTAGACGTGCTCGAGGTCTTGGGGTCGCCACGGATGACTACCGTCATGGACGGACATCTGCCCGGTCGCGCATTGGCAGGAATTTTGATGCGCATGAGCTTTGGTGTCGCAAGAGGCCTCGATACTGCGACTTTGATTGCCAGCATCGACCGGGGTCTCTACGAAGAGGGCATCGATCGATCATTGCCTGAGGAGCAAGTGCGGATGCTCATTGCACGGGCATCGACCATCAAGGGCGCGCTCGGCCGCCATCGGACCAGTCGCGCTGCTTAGACGGGGTGCTCCGCCTAGCCGACGCGCAGTGTGGACATCGCATTGTCGATGTAACTCCCGAACCCTTCGCTGCGGTCGGAGGCGAACCAGTGGCTCCGCGCTATCGCTCGTCAGAGGTCCGCACATGGAGTCGATCATTTCGGTGTCAGGTTCGCCTGTGTCCGCTTTCGCGCGTAGGCGCGGGCGGCGCGTACTCGATCTCCGCAGCGAGTTGAGCACCACCGCCGGCGGCCGTGGGTCTTCAGCAGGAGCCGCGAGCACGGTTCGGCTTCGCACTGCGCCAGCAGAGGAGCGTCGTCGCCGGCGATCAGCGCTGCGGCATACTCGGCGATCACGGACATGGCGTGCTCGATGAGCTGAGTGGTCGGGTGCTCAAGTGAGCGGAAAAATCCCTCTCCGGGCATGTAGTGCACCAGGGGGGGGGCGGCAGTGAGCGCGGCGGATGCCAGAAACGGTGTCCAAAACAGGGTTGCGGCGGGCATTTCGGCTTGCGAGGATAAGCGGTTTCGGGTCATGCAAGAGTGCAGCGCGCGGGTCGTCGAGGATCGCGCGACGGGCACGATACCTGCTGTTAGGGTCGGGGCAACGCAGGATCGGTGGAGCAGGAGCTCAACCCCGCCTGTCACAGTCAGCCAAGGGGTCAGGCTCATCGGGCTTTTGATTCCGTATCGGAGCGAGGCACGGGACTGAGCGTGAGCCCGAAGATGGGCCGGTATGGTCGGACTTTGACGTAGTTGAGCGCTGCAAACTCACCGTCTGCCGACCGGATCGTGTCCTGTACCCAGGCAACCGGCACCGCGGATGTCATCCGTTCGGCCCGGCCACAAGACGCGCGGCTGTGCGGGCAACACACGTCGCGGGCACGCGGTACACAGACCACATGCTCCGAGTGACCCTCATCGCTGACGACAAATCGACTTCGCGTTAGCACGTGTAGCGGTACTGGTGAGGTGACCGGCGGGGGCGGGATGCCTCACAATTGGGCTGTGGAGCGAGAGCATGAGGCACAGGACGACGCGCAGATCCTGAAGACGATACCGCCGGCGGCAGGGCCGTCCTGGTGGAAGCGTCGCACTTACGGACAGCGTGTCGCGGTCGGCGTCGTGTCCTACGTGCTCGTCGCGATCCCCGTCGTCCTCTATGCTCCCGGTGCCCTGCTGAACAACTGGGTGCCGGGGCAGACCCCAGAGGAGCAGGGGAAACTCCTGGGTGCGGCGGGCAACCTCGTGCTCCTGGCGCTTGGTGGGGTGATTGCGGTGGTGACCGTTGGGCTCAGCCTCTCCCGGCACCGCCAGGAAATCGACGCGGCTGAGCGCGATCGTCAACGCCTCCGCGATGATCAGAAGCGCGAGCAGGCACGACTCAGCGAAGTCGATCGCCAGCGGCGTATCGAGACTGAAAGGGTGTTGCGGGAGCGGTTCGTGACGACCGTGAAGCTCCTCAGCGACCCTGCCCCCGTGAATCGGCAGGCGGCGCTGTTCGCTCTCGGTGCTCTCGCTGACGACTGGGATGCACTCGGCAACCCTGGCGAGGTTCAGGTGTGCATCGAGGTTCTCACCAGCTATCTCCGCGCGCCCCGCTCTGACGACATGCTCTTGCCCCTCGACGCGGAAGAGGCGCACTACCTAGACCCGGATGACTACTACGACGCTCAGCGCACAACACCGCAGGAAGTTTCCGTCAAGCAGGCCGGCTACACCGTCATCCGCAACCATCTCCAGTGGGAAGCCGCCTCCAACTGGCATGACCGGGTGATCAACCTCGCCCGCGCGCACATCGACTTCCATGTCGAGATTCCGCGAGTAAAGATCGATCGCGGCGGGTTCATCGACCTGAGTGCCGCGCGGATCGCCCGCGGCGGAAACGTAGACCTAAGTGCCGCGCGGATCCGCAACCACGGTCGCGTGTCTCTGACGGCCGCGCTGATCAACGGAGACGGACTCGTGAACATGACGGCCGCGAAGGTCAGTAATCACGGGATGTTGACGCTAACGGACGTGACGCTCAGCCGTGCGCACGTGCGGCTCGTGAACGCCAAAATCGAGAACTACGGGAGCGTGATCATCAGAAACGCGACGATTCGCCACGGCGCGAGTTTGGATCTCAAGAGTGCGGAGATCAGCGACGGCGGGATGGTGGACCTCATGGCCTCAACGATCAGTGCCGACAGCGGAGTGATTCTCAGAAACGCGAAGATTCGTGACCGTGGAAGCGTGAACCTCGGGGAGGGAGTGATTCGTGACGGCGGAAGCGTGGACCTGTCGGCGGCGAAGATCACTCACGACGGGATCGTGGATCTCGGCGCTGCGACGATCGATGACCGCGGGCATGTGAACCTCTCAGGTGCGCTGATCAGTGATGGCGGGCACATCAGTCTCACCGCCACGACGATCGGTGAAGGCGGATTTGTGATCCGACCAACCGGCGTGCGCTCGAAGAAAGCCAAATCAGAGCCGGCCTAACCTATCCGTTCGGGGATCGTTTCCGACACCAATTGGCATCATTGCGGTTCGCATCGAATCACCATGTCTGTCCGCGTGCCTCGAAGGCGTACGTGAGGACGTCCGGTCGGCGCTCGACAAGGCCAGCTACCCCGACATCGAACGGGTGATCGAGGTGTACTCGAACCTCTCCTGCATTTGGGAACCACATTTGGACGCAAACTGGTTCGGTCCCCGCCGAAAACGATCGTTTGCGGCAGACGTAGTTGTTCGGCGCTCGAAGGCCCGCCGCTATGGTCTGTCGAAACCTCCTAACGGCGGGCACTTTCGGCGGACCTGGGGTGGTGAGCGCCGTTCTCTTGGAGAAATCTCCGTCGCGTCTAGTTGTCTATCGCGGTCAACCCACTGTCGTCGAAGACCAGTATTGCGCCGTCGTTTGTAGTCGCGAGCGCTTGTGCGGAGCCGTGGGTGACGCCGGCGGGAACCCACTCGGCATTGGATCCTGTGCTGGCCCAGATCTGTCCGCCGCGGCCGACACCGACCAGCTGTTTGCCGTCAGGTGACACGGCGAGGAGGTAGAGCGCAGGTGCGTCGTTCAGGGGTGCGAAGGAGGCGCCCTCATCAGTGCTGACTTGCAGCCCGTCAGGGGTGGCAGCGATCAGTTCTCCCGCGTTGTCGAGGACGAGGCTGAACGCCAGAATTTCTCCGACCGGCGACCAGGTCTCACCGAGATCGTCGGAGCGGAGGAGCTCCGCGGAGTCCGAGGCGATCCCGTAGAGGGTGTCGTTCTTCCCGGCGGCAAGGACGTGGAAGTCTTTCTCGCCGGTGAATGAGACGGGCGTCCAAGTTCTGGCGCTGTCGTCGCTCCGGATGATTCCGAGGTTGGGGGAGCCGAGTTCTGGGGCCGTGGTTGGTCCGGGGTGCCCGGACGCGAGAAGAGCGTCACCGACGGTGATGAGGCCCATTGCGTCGAAGTCGGTCGTCTCGATACGGGAGCCGACTTCGCCATCCGGCGTGGCCGTGTAGATCCCGTCGTGGGCGCCGAGGAGGTATCCGTCCTCGGAGGGGTTTGGCACGATTGCGTGGACGTGGCTGATGGACGTGGCGTGGTCGTGTCCGGTGGTGGGCTCGGCGGGTGCGGTGCAGCCGGCCAGCACGATGCTGGCTGCGATCGTCGTAGCGATCGTGAGTGCTCCGCGACGTCGCAGGCGGGGAGGGGGCAGGGTGGATTTCTTGAGGGTTCGCATGATGGTGTGCGCAACAGATCTCTAGGTGGGGTGCGGGAATCCCGCACCCCACCCATGGGTCACAGAGTTGCGAGGATCTCCTTCATGGTGGCGATCTCTTCGGTCTGCGCGTCGATGATCGTCTCAGCGAGTGCGACGGCGTCGCTGTTCTGACCGTTGTCGACTTCGTTCTGCGCCATGTCGACAGCGCCCTCGTGGTGCTGGATCATCTGCTCAAGGAACAGACGCCCCGCATCGGGACCGGTGGCATCTTCGAGGGCCTGCATGTCTTCCTCAGACATCATGCCGCTGCCGTGATCCATGCCCTCCATGCTGTCCATCTCCGCGCCCCAGTCTTCGAGCCACTGGTCCATCTTCTGGATCTCCGGCTCCTGAGCGGCCTTGATCTCTTCGGCGAGAGCGACCACGCGCTCATCGACGCCGTCTTTGCTGAGAAGGACGTCGGACATCTCGATGGCTTGTGCGTGGTGCTCCTTCATCATGCTGGCGAACATGATGTCGGCGTCATTCGCGTCCGCTGTGTCGGTGGGCGCGGACGAGCTGCCGCCGTGGTCCATGCCTTCCATGCCGTCGCCGGAACCGGTGTTTCCGGCGCAGCCCGTGAGGGCGAGAAGGGCAGTGAGGGTGAGTGCGGCGATCGCCGCGGGTCGAATCTTCATGAGTGTTCTCCAAGGGTCGGTGATGAGGCCCGGCTATTGCCGGTGCCAGGGGTGCGTGCCCGCAAAGGGGGCTAGCGCGTCATCACGTGCGACTGATGCAGAGAACCGTGAGAGAGGGCGGTGGCGGAAGCGCGTGGGCACGGGCGGGCCAACGGGTCGTCGCGGCCACGAGTGCCGTGATCAGGGTGGCATGCCGCCAGCCGAGCCCGATCCGCCCGAGCAGGATCGTGGCGACCAGGAGTGCGAGGACGCACGCCATCCACGTCATCGGATCCCCGCCCCCACACGTCGCGCATCCCGCTGCCGCTGTCGGTGAGTCCTGCAGGGTGGCGGCTTCGGATGTGTCGTGGTGCTGGTCGGCCGCTCCGGATTGAGTGCTGACTGCGACGGTGTCGTGGTGGCCGGCAGTTGTCGCGTGCGAGTTGAAGGAGTGCATCGCCAGCAGACCGGCGATGACGCCCACGGCGACCGCGAGGACGGCCACGACGGTATGGGTGAGCGTGCGCGGTCCACGCACCTGTTGTGCGACGTTGATCAGCGACATACTCACCTCCCGTTCTCCTCAGCCTACGTCCGTCACCCTGACTGTTTCTTGCTACTTGCCCGCTACTGCGTCCGGGCGGAGATCCAGCCGGCGCAGCAGCTGCGCGTTGAGCGCGACGACGATGGTCGACAGGGACATCAGCACTGCCCCCACGGACATCGGGAGAACGAATCCGATGGGGGCGAGCACGCCGGCCGCGAGCGGGACGGAGAGCAGGTTGTAGCCGGCGGCCCACCAGAGGTTCTGCTTCATCTTCCGGTAGCTGGCCCGTGACAGTTCGATCACCGACAGCACCGACCGGGGGTCGTCGCTGGCGAGGATGACCCCCGCGGAGGCGATCGCGACATCCGTGCCCGCGCCGATGGCGATACCGACATCCGCTTGCGCGAGCGCGGGGGCGTCGTTCACACCGTCTCCGACCATTGCGACCTTGCGGCCCTCGCCCTGCAGTTCTTTCACCTTCGAGGCTTTGTCCTCCGGTCGCACCCCGGCGAAGTACCGGTCGATGCCGAGCTCGCCCGCCACGGAGGCGGCCACCGCGTCGGCGTCACCGGTGATCATGACCACCTGTACACCCCGCTCGTGGAGGGCCTCGACGGCGTGACGCGACTCCGAGCGGATCTCATCTGCCAAGCGCAGCGCGCCCGCGACCTGACCGTCGACGAGTACGTGGAGGATGATCGCACCCTCCTCACGCCACTCGTCGGCAACAGCCAGCTCCTGGGCGTGCTCCTGCTCGAGCATGTACGGCCCACCGACCTGCACGATGTGCCCGTCGACACGCGCACGGACCCCAACCGCTGGCGAGGACTCGAAGTCGGACGAGGCAGGGGCCGTGAGGTTATTCTCCTTCGCTGCGTTGACGATTGCGCGAGCGAGGGGGTGCTCGGAGTCGGCTTCCGCAGCCGCGGCCCAGGCCAGCAGCTGCTCGGAATCGGTGCCGGACACGGGGTCGATCGCGGTGACGGCGGGGGTGCCCTTGGTGAGCGTCCCGGTCTTGTCGAACAAGACGGTGTCGACGGTGCGCATGCTTTCCAGCGCAAGGCGGTCTTTGATCAGCACACCCCCACGAGCCGCCCGCTCCGTCGCGATCGACACAACGAGCGGGATCGCCAGGCCTAGAGCGTGCGGGCACGCGATCACCAGCACGGTGATCGTGCGGATCACCGCCGCGTCGGGCAGACCGACGACCGTCCAGACGATCGCGGTGATCGCGGCAGCGCCGAGCGCAAACCAGAACAACCATCCCGCCGCCTTATCCGCGAGCCGTTGCGCCCGAGACGACGAGTTCTGCGCCTCGGTCACCAGCTTCTGGATGCCCGCGAGAGCGGTGTCCTCGCCGATCGCGGTGATCTCCACCCGCACACCGGAGTCGGTCGCGACGGTGCCGGCGATGACCTGGTCGCCGTCGCTGCGGCGCACGGGCCGGGATTCTCCGGTGATCATCGACTCGTCCATGCTGGCCGAGCCCTGCACGATCCGCCCGTCTGCGGGGACCCGCCCGCCCGGGCGCACCACCACCACGTCACCCACCAGCAGATCAGACGGGGCAACCGTGACGGTTGTATCGCCCTCGATCTTTTCCGCCTCGTCAGGCAGCAACGCAGCCAAGGAATCCAACGCTGAGGTCGTCTGCGCGAGGGAACGCATCTCGATCCAGTGACCGAGCAGCATGATCACGATCAGCAGGGCCAGCTCCCACCAGAAGTCCAGTTCGTGGTGCAGCAGGCCCAGGCTCGCGCCCCATGATGCGAGGAATGCGACCGTGATCGCGAGGGCGATCAGCAGCATCATGCCGGGCTTGCGGGCCCGGAGTTCGCTCACCGCACCGGTGAGGAACGGCGCCCCGCCCCACACATACATGACCGTTCCGAGAACCGGGGACACCCAACCGACCCACGCAGCGTCCGGCAGCGGGTATCCGAGCAGCATCGAGAACATCATCGAAAACCCGACGACCGGAACCGCAAGGACCAGCATGATCCAGAACAACCGCCGGAACTGTCCCACATGATCACCGTGCCCACCATGTCCGCCGTGCCCACCATGGCCGCCATGTTCTGGCGAAGCGTCGTGATCGTGGCTCATCGCCGCGTGGTCATGCTCCGTTGTCGGCGCCGCGCCGTGGTTCTCGTGTGCGGCGCGATGGCTGTGTTCGTCGTGCTGGCTCATCGGAATTCCTTGCTCAGATGCGCCCGGTTGAGCCCGGGTGCAGACGGTTAGCGACTCAGGCCTGGCTGGTCGCGAGGGTATACCCGGCCTCTTCGACCGCAGCTCTCACAGCGGCAGGATCGACCGGTGCTGCGCTGTGGATAGTCACGCGGGAGGTGCCGCCGGCGTTCAGGTCGACGTCGACGGACTCGACACCGTCCACAGCCGCCAGTTCTTCACTGACGCTCGACACGCAATGCGAGCACGTCATCCCCGCAACCAAAACCTCTTCGGAGGACGAAGATGAGGCCGCAGCAGGTGCGGACGCCTCGGTGTTCGATGGGACGGCGCAGCACGCGCAGCCAGCGTTCGCGTCCTTTAGGCCAAGTTCAATGCGATCAGTCATCGTGTGCTCCTTCAATAGACAGATGTGGCGGTCATGAACGGACCAGACGGGCAATGGCCTCGTTAGCCTCGCGGACCTTCTCTGCCGCAACCTCGCCACCCTCGGCGCTGGCCTCGGCAACGCAATGACTTAGATGATCGCTCAGCAGCGACAACGCCACCGTTTCGAGCGCTCTCGTCGCTGCAGATACCTGCGTGAGGATGTCGATGCAGTACTTGTCTTCCTCGACCATCCGTGCGATTCCTCGCACCTGACCTTCGACGCGACTCAACCGCTTAGCGAGATCTGCCTTGCCGTCGCTGTACCCGTTCATGGTTAGAAGATACCCCCTGGGGGTATCTAACTCAAGGTTGGTTGCGCGCATTCCCGCGTGACTCGGTCCTTCTAGCGGCGCGAGCCTGACGAGAACTTAGTGCGCCCACCGAAAACGATCGTTTCGGCGTGAGACCGTTCTGTGGCCGTGAGCAGCTGCCGATAACGCTCTCCAGAAGTCCCTTACGGCAGGGGTTTTCGGCGGTGCCTCAATCGGTTGCGAGACGACGGTCACCCACGAGCCGGGGGATCAGGCGGACAAAGATCACCATGGCGACGAGCTCGACGAGTGTTTGCGTCACGACGGCGAGAGGGGCAAGGGCGAACGATGTGGGGAGCGCGAGGGCGAGCGGGAGAACCACTAGGGAGTTGCGGGTCGCGCCGGAGAATACGACGGCGCGAGTGCTGGAGACATCGAGTCGTGCCGCACGCCCCGCGAATATCCCTACCGGGATCATGACCGCCGCGAAGGCGGCATAGATCGGAACTGTGGCGAGCAGTGCAGGAAGTTGCCGGCTGACGCCGTAGACCTGGGAAGCGACGACGACGGCGAGCGTGAGCATCATCAGCGGCACCATGGCGGCTAGAGCGGTGTCTCGGAGAGTGCGGCCCCAGCGCGTGCGGGAGGCGACGTACTGGGTGAGGCCGGCCGCCATGAGCGGGAGCACGATGAGCAGGAGGAAAGCGTCGACGAAGGGCGCGAGGTCGACCGCGGCGACGAGTTCAGGGCCGACGAACAGCCAGAGGTATGCCGGCAGGAGCAGCATCTGTCCCAGCATGAGGATCGGCGCGGCCGCAAGTAGCCGTTCCTTCGCCCCTCCGGCGAGCCCCGTGAAGACGATCACATAGTCGATGCAGGGCGTCAGCAAGACGAACAGCACACCCACCAGCAGCGCCTGGTCGTGAGCGACGAACCGAGACAGGCAGAACACGATGACGGGGGCGATCACGAAGTTCACGACCAGCACCACGGACAGGAACCGCATATCGCGGAAGGCGCGTCCGATCATCGAGAAAGGGACACCGAGGAATGTCGCGTACAGCAACAGCCCGAGAACGGGGTTGATCGCGAGCTCGAGAGGGTGCGCGGCTCCTGGTGTCAACAAGCCCAGCACGACGCCCGCAGCGATCGCTGCGAGATAGAGGGCGATCTGATGACGTTCCCACCAGGCGACGAGGTTGCTCACGTTCCCAGCATGTCGACTCACCCGGTCCCGCACGAATCACCCACGCCAGGGCCGGGTTCGTGACAAGGGAAACTCAGGTGAGAATCGTCGTACGAATCTTCTCGGCCACCGCTTCCCGTAGCGGGCGCACTGCTTCGGCGTCCCAGGACTCGGGGTTGGGGAACGACCACTCCAGAACCTTTCCGCGAGGGGTGGAAGGCAGGGTGAGTCCGGGCTTCATAAGGACGATGAGGTCGGCGGCGTCCAGGTCTTCGACTGTGACGGCGCGCGGTACGCGATCGGTGATGTTCATTCCGAGTTCTGCGACAGTGTCGGCCACGGCCGGGTTCACTTCGTCGGCGGGGGAGAGGCCCGCAGACGTGGCCCGAAACCGGTCCCCGGCCAGGTGCTCTAGGAGAGCCGCGCCGAGCTGCGACCGGCCGGCGTTGTGCTGGCAGATGAAAAGGACGGTCGGAGTGGTGTCAGTCACGGGGGCTCTTTCAGGTTGGGTTTCAGCTGGCGGCGAGCCGGGGTGCGAGTTCCGCGATGCGGCGCTCCAGCTCGTCGTAGGCGGTGTCGAAGGCGTCATCGGTGCCGATCCGAACGGGGTCGGGGATCGACCAGTGCAGGTGTCCGATGGCGCCGAGTTCTTCGTGGGCGCTGTCGCACACCGTCACCACGAAATCTGAATCGGTCAGGACCGAAGTCAGAGCGCGGGGTGCCTCATCGTGCAGCGCGAGAGTGTGGCGATCGGCAGCGGCGACTGCGCCCGGATCTATCCGCCCCGTCGGGTGCGTTCCTCCCGACGTCGCGGGGATACTGCTGCGGGTCGACCACAACGCCGCGGCGAGCTGCGACCGGGCGGAGTTCGCCGTACAAACGAACACGACGCGATCTGCGCGCTCGACCCGGCCGGGTGTGAGCCCGCGGAGTGCGTTATCTGAGAGGTGAACGTAGCTGCGCCGTCTATCGGCCTCCGAGCGGGACCGCGAGACCATCCCCACCGACTCCAGCACGTTCAGATGATGGGTGACGAGGTTGGAGGGAAGGCCCAACGCCATTCCGATTTCGGTGGGCGAGAGGTCGCCCAGCGTGAGACGATCGACGATCCGCAGGCGAGATGGGTCGCTCAGCGCAGCGTGCTTCGCGGCGCGCACCTCCACCTGGTCAGTTCGTTCAGTGTTCATTGTCTCAATCTTGACTGAAGTACCCCGTTCGGGTCAAGATGAGCCGACATGAAAACACCTCACCCCGCCCTCGCACGGCCACACCTTCTGCGCCGAGCTACCGCCGAGTTCCTTGGAACTGGTCTGCTCGTCACTATCGTGGTGGGTTCCGGTATCGCCGCGCAGCGGTTGTCCCCGGATGATGTCGGCCTCCAGCTGCTGGAGAACAGCCTGACCACTGCCCTCGGTCTGACGGTGCTGATCCTGATGCTCGGGCCAGTGTCTGGCGCGCACTTCAACCCCGTGGTGACGGTCGCGGACTGGCTGCTTGGCCGCAGCGCCAGCACCGGGCTTCCGTTGCGCGACGTCGCTGCGTACGTGCTCGCGCAGATCTTCGGCGGCATCGCCGGCACCCTGCTAGCGGGGGTCATGTTCGACACCGGCCCCGGGTTCTCGTCCAACGACCGGGCCACAGGCGGGCACCTGGTCGGGGAAGTGGTCGCCACTGCAGGGCTCGTGCTGCTGATCTTCGCTCTCGCCCGCACCGGAAAGGGGTCGGTCACGGCCGCCGCGGTCGGTGCGTACATCGGCGCGGCCTACTGGTTCACCAGCTCCACATCGTTCGCGAATCCCGCCGTCACGATCGCTCGCATGTTCACCGATACGTTCGCCGGTATCGCACCGTCGTCTGTGGCGCCGTTCATCGCTGCACAGCTCGTCGGGGCTGCCATCGGCCTCGCACTGCTCCTCGCCCTCTATCCAATCGCCGCCCGCACGGCCGGCGACGTCGTGGTTCCTCAGAAACTCGAAACCCAGCCCTGAAAGGCGCCTTCATGCATCTTGTAGCGATCGGCGGAAGCGACGCCGGAATCTCCACCGCCCTCCGGGCCCGTGAACTCGACCTGTCCGTCGATGTCACAGTCGTCGTGGCCGACGCCTACCCGAACTTCTCGATCTGCGGCATCCCGTACTACTTCTCCCGGGAGGTGCAGCCCTGGCAGTCGCTCGCCCACCGCACCCACGCGGATCTCGAAGCCACCGGCATGAACCTCCGGCTTGACACCCTCGCCACCAGCATCGACGTCGACAGCCGCCGGCTCACCGTCCGCGACGCCGACGGCACGGAATCGACCATCCCGTACGACGAGCTCATGGTCGGCACGGGGGCAGCGCCGTCGACAGCCGGAATATCAGGGCTTGACCAGCTCGGCCCCGACGACGGCGTGCACCTGCTGCACTCGATGGGCGACACGTTCGCGCTCGAGAAGTACCTCGACGAGCATCAGCCCGAGACGGCGATCATCGTCGGAGCTGGCTACGTCGGCCTCGAGATGGCCGAAGCCCTCACTGTGCGCGGCCTCCAGGTCACCCAACTCCAGCGCGGCCCCGAAGTCCTCTCCACCCTCGATCCCGAACTCGGTTCCCTCGTACACGACGGACTCACCCGCCACGGCGTCGACGTCCTCACCGATACCCGCGTCGAAGCTGTCACACGCGACGCAGGACGAATCACTGTTGCAGGAACCCGAGACGGTGACCCGTTCTCCCGCACCGCTGACGTGGTGCTCGTCGTCGTCGGCGTACGGCCCAACACCAGCCTTCTCACCGCAGCCGGTGCAACCACGGGCGCGGGCGGCGCTGTGGTCGTCGACGATCGGATGCGCACCGGCCTGCCGCACGTTTGGGCGGCCGGCGACGGAGTGGTCACTCATCACCGCCTCCTCGGTGTCACGTATCTCCCGCTCGGCACGACCGCCCACAAGCAAGGCCGCGTCGCGGGCGAGAACGCGATCGGCGGCGACGCGCAGTTCGCCGGGAGCCTCGGCACGCAGGTCGTGAAGGTCTTCGACCTCGTTGCAGCTCGCACGGGCCTCCGCGACCACGAAGCAGCTGCCGCAGGCTTCGCACCACACAGTCACACCGCGATCGCGGATGACCACAAGCGGTACTACCCGGGAGCGACGCCCATCAGCATCCGCATCACCGGAGACACCCGAGATGGCCGTCTGCTCGGCGCGCAGCTCGTCGGTACCCGCGGTGCGGAGATCTCGAAGCGCGTCGACACCTATGCCACAGCGCTGCATCACGGGATGACGGTCGCGGCGATGAGTGATCTCGACCTCTCCTACACCCCTCCGCTCGGCTCCCCGTGGGACGCCGTCCAGGTCGCAACCCAGGCGTGGGAGCGCGAAACTCGGACGAGCGCTTTGGTGTAAGTCGCCCTGAGGCCGGCTCCCGCGCCGAGAGCCTAGCTAGGCAGGTGGTCCCGGCGGAGGCGCAGTGCTACCCACCAACCGCATCGTCGACAGATGAAAGCACCCCCGTCGCCTAGGGCGTGCAGTTTCTTTCGTGGCAGATGCCGGCCGCAGCACGTGCAGGCGGTATTGAGTTCAGTCGACATGAGCGTCGATCGCCTCTCGGATCTGTTCAACCGTCGGCATTCCCGCTAGCCCAGTGGGTGTGCTGTAGATACGGCAGGCCAAATCGCTGCTGCGATCCGAACCCGGGAAAAGATCGTTCCCATTCAGGGTGATCGTCGGGGAGCCTGCAAACGGGACTGCTGCGGCGTCTTCTTCGGTTCGTATGAGCCGGTAATGCAGAGTTGATTCGTCGCGCCCTGTCGCTCGGAGCGCCTCCGAAACGCGACGGCCAGCCTCAACCCAACTGGGGCAATCAGCGATGTGTAGCAGCTCGATCTTCATGGTTCCAGGATCCTCTTTTTCGATGCTCAATCTCGGTAGGTAGGTGCCCTGCTGGAAACGATGAGCATGTGTCTCCGTTCACAGGTGCCCGGCGGCTGACGAGTATGCTTTGAGCATAGGTCACTGATGACTGTATAGTCATCGTATGCTGACTATTGCCTCTCGGCTCGACGTGATGAACCGTCTCGGTCGGGCCATGGCTGATCCCACCCGTTCCCGCATCTTGATGTCGCTGCTCGATGCACCGAGCTACCCGGTGGTCTTGTCCCGGTCCCTTGAGCTGTCCCGGTCGAATGTCTCGAATCACCTGACATGCCTCCGTGATTGCGGCATCGTAGTCGCGGAGCCCGAGGGGCGGCAGACGCGCTACGAGATCGCAGACCCGCACCTTGCAGCGGCTCTGAAGGCACTGGTCGACGTAACGCTGGCCGTGGATGAGAACGCACCATGCGTTGATGCCTCTTGCGCCGTTCCCGGATGCTGCGCTGTCGGAGCAGACGCATGAGCGCGCCGATGACGGCAGCACGGCGATCGACACTGCACCGTCGGGTGCGCTTCATCGTCGGGTTCACGATCTCGTACAACGTCATTGAGGCGATCGTCGCGATCTGGGCGGGAACCCTGGCATCGTCAGCCGCGCTGATCGGCTTCGGACTCGACTCGGTTGTCGAGGTGCTATCCGCCGCGGCGATCGCTTGGCAGTTCACCCGGAAGGACCCCGAGCGCTGGGAGAAAGTCACCGTTCGAGCGATCGGACTGGCGTTCTTTGCTCTCGCTGCTTACGTCACCGTCGACGCGGTGATGAGTCTGATTTGCCAGGAAGGCCCGGAACACAGCCCCCTCGGACTGGGCATCACCGCCCTGAGCCTGATCGTCATGCCGCTGCTGGCATGGTTCGAAGTACGCACCGGACGTGAACTCGAATCCAAGAGCGTGATGGCCGACGCGAAGCAACTGATCCTGTGCATCTATCTCTCAGGCGCAGTGTTCATCGGCCTCATCCTGAACACGCTGTTCGGCTGGTGGTGGGCCGACTCCGTCGCTGCACTCGTCGTCGCCGTTCTCGCGATCCGTGAAGGCATCGAAGCATGGCGCGGGGACGTCGAGTCTCCGTTCGAGGTACTCGAAGATCTCGACAACGACGACTGACACCAGGCTGAACCTCTGCCCGCCGCAAACGATCGTTTCCGGTGGGCCGTTGGGCAAAATCGGCAAGAGGTGCGACACGCCGGAGGCCAGCCTGCCGTAACCCCCTGCCGAAACCCATGGGCGCCGAAACGGGTGGTGTACCCTTTCCGGCTGATCGACTGCGGCGTTCGGCGGCGGCCGAGATCATCGTCGACGGGGATTCAGGCGAAGACGGTCCGCAAAGGCTGACTCGGTCAACGATGCTGCCTATTCGGCAGCGCTTCGACCCGTTCGTCTGAACGCTCTAGACGCTCTAAACGATGTGCACACGTGCGGAAGCACACGCGATACAGTCGGCTTACCATCCAACGGCTGTCTTCGCTAGCAAGGAGGTCTCGATGCTAGACATCGTTCGACCACTGACGCTCGATGACGCGGTCGACGAACTGCTCGCGCCGATAGATCGATCCAACTGCGGCCCGGAAGTCCTGCGAGCACTTCGACTTAAAGCCCGGCACCTATCGAGGCAAGTACGTCCCCAGTCGCGCCCATCAGGTCTGCCCCCTGCAGTTCGCGCCTTCCTCATTGAATCTGGCGACTTCACGCCGGAAGAATTCGCGGAGACCGAGGAGCGCGTGGCTCGTGGCGAGCTGCGTGAAGCTGAACACCGCACCAGCCTTGAAACGATCGCCGCGTCCTACGGCGAATCCGAGGTCGCTGAGCGACTCGGCCTGGATCTCGGCGAGGTTCGGGACCGCAAGCGGGCCGGCAAGCTTTACGTATTCGACGCAGCCGGCGTCACCGTGTATCCGAGGTGGCAGTTCACCGAGCAGACAGGCGATGGATTGCTGCCTCACCTTGCGCACGTGCTGACCTCGCTCATTGACGACTGGGACCCAGCGAGCGTGCAAGGATTCATGACCGTCCCGAAGGACGATCTCAGCTATCGCGGCGAATGGCAGACGCCGATTCAGTGGTTGCTTCGTGGTGCGAGTCCGCGCCGTATCGACGTCATCCTCGAAGGAGAGCAATGGCGCTGACAAATGGGCGGAAACTGGCCTGATGCGGACGTCATCCTTGACGCTGATCGCTTTGGATATTGACGGTGTGCTCAACCCACTTGAGCGGACCTCAGCCACTACGGGCGTGGCATCGATGATCGGCGAGTGGATGGTTCAGCGGCATCAGCCGGTGATCGATCGACTCCAACTTCTGTTGGCCCTGCCAGGCGTAGAGGGCGCGTGGCTCACCACTTGGCTCGAGATGCCCTGGCTGCTCGACCAGTTCGAGGAGGAACTCGGGCTGACGGGGCTTGTTCCTCATCGTGCTCCTCATCCGAGCGCGCAAACGCGGACTGGAGGCACGGCGTTCGACGGACGCTTCGACGCAGACGTGTCATTCTCGTCCGCGTCCCAGCAGTGGTGGAAGATCCGATCTGCCGAACTTCTGATCGACCAGGTGAAGCCGTCGCGATTCGCATGGCTAGACGATGATTTGAACCGCGCTGGTCGACCGCCGGGTGATATCTGGCGTCCGGGTGTGAGCCGCTCACGCTTCCTGTTTGCGCCCGACACTCGAACTGGACTCACCGTGGCACAACTTGACGACCTCGAAGAGTGGCTCGGAGATTCAGGGGTCGACACCCGGACGGGCGACGAGACGGAGAGTTCTCCGCCGAATGGACCTACCGAAGATGCTCGAAATCTCATCAGCGTTCTCGGCCCGACGCTCGTTGCCACCCTTAGCGGGGTTGATCGTTCGGTCGCCCGAAGCTGGATGCGCTCAGCCGGGGATGTGCCAAGCGGCGAGGTAGCCGAGCGGCTGCTGGTCGCCCGCGATGCGTGGCAACGTGTTTCCGCCGCTGAAGGGGACGATGTCGCGCGGGCTTGGTTTGTTGGGGGCAACCCCTGGCTGAAAGACGATACGGCGATCATGGCGATCAGAGAAGGAAGGTTCGCTGAGGTGAGTGCGGCCGCTCAAGCTCTGGTCGATGACTCGTGGAGCGGCTAGGAGTCGGTGAAGGTTCTGTCCCGCTAGGGCGACCGGATGGTGACGTGTCCAGACGTATCCACGCGATCCAGTGGCGCGACGACGGGTTAGTCGCAGTCAAGTTCGCTGACGGTCGGGTCGTCGCCGAGGCCGATCCCACCGAGTTGGCAGGCATGCTCGAGCAGTTTTCGGTGGTTGAGTATCAGCCTTGGCGCCGCCGATTGATCTTCAAGTTTCGTGATGACTATGGATTCGAGTGCGAGTTTGGAACTGTGAAGGACCCTTCGCCGATTC
This sequence comes from Microbacterium hydrocarbonoxydans, assembly GCF_904831005.1. NCBI lineage: Bacteria > Bacillati > Actinomycetota > Actinomycetes > Micrococcales > Microbacteriaceae > Microbacterium > Microbacterium hydrocarbonoxydans. The sequence continues at coordinate 636,429 of NZ_LR882982.1, forward strand.
GCGGTCGCCCGGTCGTGTACTTGGACCAAAACCAGTGGAGCACTCTGAGCAAGTCGCTCTTCGCGCCTCATCGAATTTCCGATGCCGAGCGTCTCGCCGCAGTGCGACTGCTCACGATGGCTGAAGCAGGAGAGATCATCCTGCCGCTGTCATCGGCGCATCTATCGGAGACCGGCGCCTGGTCAAACGATGCCGGGCGTTCAGAGCTTGCACGGACCATACTCGCGGGGAGCCGCGGCTGGCAGATGCGGGATGTGCTGGAAGTTCGCGCGGAGGAATTCCGGCACTGTCTCGCTGCGCTTGCGGGCATCGATGTAGCGCCTCCTGCCCCGGTGATGACGCTTGAGCCCTACGCTGCGCTCGATCCAAGCGTTCGAGGCGAGAACGACGGCGTATCCCTACCTGCAGGCCTTCCCGAGGCGTGGAAGTTCGGTTACCTATCGACGCTTTCGAACACCGTCTACGTCGCTTGCCTGCTGGACCGCGAGCCGACACCGCGCGGCTCCCTCGCCAGCTGGTTGAGCCGTGTGCAGGAGTTCTCCTCGTGGCTCGAGGGAGAACGGCAACGGAGCAAGATCGAGCGTCGCAAGGCCGCCCGGCTGTTCGCTGCCGCAGACGCGACCAAAGAGATCGCAAACGCTGCCGCCGAGATCGGTGCGACTCCTGCGCAGGCGACGGAGTGGTTCGCGGGAGCTTGGGACCAGATGAGTTTTGGGGCCCCCGCCATCACTCTCTTCCGATCGGTGATGGTCGACACGATGCTCGCTGGTGCGCGCTGGGAGGCGAACGACCTCACCGATCTCATGTACCTCTGTACAGCTGCCGGCTACGCCGACCATGTGGTTGGTGAACGCCGAACGATCGGATTGCTCCGGCAGTCGGTTCGGCGCTCCAACGTACCCGTTCAGCTGCACACGAGCCTATCGTCAGTCGTTACCGCGCTTTGGGTGTCGCCCGTTTGAGGGTGGCCGTGCTTGGGCCGAGATTGGGGTGAGATTCCTGGATATCGGTGCCTGCCGCGAATCTGCCGATGAGCGCTATCTCGGGGAAGGGGGCTGCTGGATCGACGACTCGATGAGTGGCTTCAACCAGACGTCGGCTTGCGCGCCACCAACCATCGCGCTCTTGTTCCGCGGCGGCGCTTCGCCGTATAGAGGATCTGCTCGCCCGCGCGTACGGGCTGATGTAAATTACGCGGCAAGGGGCCCCGCAACGGTGGCCACGACTCAGATGCTAGACGGTAGGCCATAAGGAGGCACTCGTGCCGCAGATAAAAGCAGTGCTCGGTCACGTATCACTGGAAACGGCGCTCGGAGAGCGCATCTGCTCGCGCCACCGCACCGGGAAAGAGAAGCACGACATCCATAAGGGCGACCTCTGCCTGGTCGTGCGAGGGATCCCCGGCGATCTGAACTACTGCGTCGAATCGGCCATGGATATCCTCCAGAAGGCGGAGAATGACCTCATCAATCTACGCAATTCGCTCGAAGAGGCATCGAGAAAATAGCATGCTTGAGAGGTAGTTTGTCGAGACTGTCGGTGCCCGTGTTTTGGCCCTGTGCTCTCCGTTGGTCAGTCACGTCGAGCTATGGTCCCTAAAAACCTGAAGGTAGCGCAGAGGAGAAGGCAGCCTCCACCCGGTCGACCAGTACCTTGGTTTCGGGGAGCTGAGCGCGAGCGAAATCCTCCTGAGCGGCGTCCCGGGCGCTACGCGCTACTAGCGTTGTGGCGGTTGATCTCGGCGCGTAGATGCTCGCCGAGCAGTGCAGCTGTCTCGCTTGCTTCGCGCGTGATCGCGACGAAGCGATCTTCCTGCACAGCGATCCGTTGCTGATTGTCGAGTTCGCGCCAGTGCATAGGGGGAATCGAGTACTCCGAACACAGTGTCGAGAATCGTTCGAGACGCTCGCGCAGTGCGTCGTGGGTGACTCTGGCAACGTGATGTGAGAACTCCACAGAGTTCGCGAACCCCTCCGGGGTCTCACTGGCGAGCTGTCCGTAGCTCTTCCCGCTGAGGAGCGTTTGTCGATCTTCCTCAACGGCGAGGATCGTGCTGCGTGCTTGTAGGCGGGTGAGCTCCTGCAAACCGAGGAGCGTCTTCAGCTGAAAGGTGTGTCGCTCATTCTCGAGCTCTATCAGGCGCGCTCTTTCAGCGTCCCGGAGCGCGCGTGCATCATCACGCTCAGCTTGGCGACGCTGCGACCGGGCGGCGAGAGTGAAGCCACCGAAGGATCCGACAAGTGTGCCGGCAGTAGTGATCAGCGCGGGGAGGAAATCCGACATTCCCGGAGCCTATCGGTGAGGTTCTCCCGCCGTTACCAGACCTCGCGAAAGTATCGGAGTGTCACGAAATTAGAGCGGGTACGCCCGCCCGGATAGAGAGCGTCTTCCGAGCTCATCGGGCGCCTTCGCCGGGAGTCGGATGCGCGCCGTGGTCAAGCCTTGCTCTCTGGCGGTTGGTGACAGCAGAAGAGCTGCTTAACGATTGCTCAGATCAGGGGGGGGCGGGACCGCAGAGCGTACGTGCACGAGCAGGCGCTGCGTAGTGACCGTGCGGCTCCGGGCTTTATCGAAAGTCGAGATCGAGCAACTCGTCGGCGTCGCTAGGTATACCGGCTAATGTCGTCGGCTCGAAGTTCAGCCACCCCGACATCCTTCCCGTAGCCCATTGCACGCCTGACGGGTCAGCGAGCTTTACAGTCGCGCGAACCTGGACGAGACCCTGGCCATCGATCTCGTAGCCCTGGCCCTTCTTAACTCCCTCGACGGTGATGACGGCATTCCATGCGCGATCAACCGTGTACTCGGTCGATTCAACGGCCTCGAGCGTGCCGATGATGAGGGAACGGATTGATAGCGAGAAGGCATCGGCAACATCAGCCGGCAACAGATCTGGTAGGACGAGCTTCGTCGCGATCTGGTCGATGAAGTCATTGGGAGATGCCAAATACTCGATCGGTTCGGCTGCATCGACGACTTCGCCGAGGAGCTCGGTGAAAAGGCCGCCGTGGCCAAAGTCTTTATGGTTGTTTGTCACGAAGTGCACCCTGTGCCCGTCGTTTGCGAGCTTGGCGATCGTGAGCCAGATTGCGCTATCGCGGCCACCCTTGCCGTGCCTGGCGGGGACGATCCGGCGTGCTTCGCGCCGCAGCGCCTCGATGGCATGGAGCCCATCAAGCGGGAGTACCTCGAAGACCGCGTGCAGTCGGGTCTCATATTCGGCCGCGATGGACTCGGCGGTCGGGGTGTATAGGGGATCCACGCGTGTCATCTGACTTAGGGCAGTGTGGGCGGCGACCAAGGGGGTCAAGATCTTATTGGCTGCCTCCATTCGCATGTTGACGGCTTCGTCGAGAGTGACCTCGGAGATCGCGGGCTTGATGCCTTTCATCTCGCACACGCGAAAGAGAGCGCTCCAGAATCCGCTCTCAAGAAGGCCTCTCGTAGGTAGGGCGTTAGTGTCGAAGACAAGATACGTGTCGGGCATGGGTGGGGGTCACCCAACCTCAGCCATGCGTCGCTCGATCTCGTTCGCAAGACCCTCGAAATCTGCAAGCGTGTCGCGAGCGCGGACATACTGTGCACCGCGAGCTTCGGCACCGCTCAGTTCAAAGATCGCGGCGTTGGCTTCCTGGGCCATCGGGACGAGACTTGAAAGGTTGCGGACGGTCCCGATCTGCTGGTCGCCCATCGGGACCTTGACGCCGACACTTGAAAGTCGTCCTGCGACCTCCGTCGCGTATGCACCAGGAATTTGCGCAAGCCAGCGCTTGAAAGCGGTGGCCGGAGCGCTCCGGTAGCTCGCAAACTGTTGGCTGATGTAGCCGAGCGGCGACGGAACGCCCAGCGGCAAACCCCCGGGTATCTCCGCGGCGGTTCCCCGCGCGATGGCTTGAGTCAGAGCGCCGCGCCACTCGGAAATCCATGTCGCAACGGCGTTCCCGACGCTTGGGAGAGCGGTAAGGGAGAAGAGATCTGGGGAAAGGGGGACGACGAATCCGTCCGAGCTGAGAATCACCATCCTGTTGAGTGCGCCGACGCTCGGACCTACGTCGATCAGCACAACCTCGGCGTCAACCCTCTCCGCGGCGCTATTGACGATGCGCCAAAACGCAGTAGATCGCTGGAAGCCCTCGTACCGACCGGCTAACGTGTTGGGCCAGTCCGTCGCGAGGCTCTCCTCGTACTCGCTCAGTCGTATGTGCCCGGGTACGAGCCACGCGGTATCACGGATCTTCACAGGCTCCGGTGTTAACGGTTCGCCGTTAGTCCGAATGACCGGCAGCAGGGAGTGGAAGATGGTGTTATTGGTGTCCACGTTCTTTGCATAGTCCTCGGCGGACAGGGCGGTCCCCGTGAGGTTCGCCTGCGCATCGGCGTCGACGAACAGAACCCTACGGCCCGACTTGGCGAGAGCGATGCCGACGTTAAAGAGGAGGGTTGTCTTTCCGACGCCACCCTTGTGGTTGAAGAACGATATGACCTTCACGGAACTCCTCTGGATGCGCGTACAGCACTGACCCTAGCTGAGACAGTTCTTTTCGGCACGACCTCAACCCGCGCTGACGTGTGGGCAGGATTCGGGGACCGTTGAACTTCTGCCAACTTTCATGAGACAGATCGCCTCATGAGCGGGACTCGACTCCCGCGGAATTCCGGAGAAGTAGTGTCTCACGCGCTGTCAACTTTCGTGAGATCGGACAATCTCCTTGAAGCAGCGCGTAACGACCTACGCGGCCGCTGTGCCCCACACCACGGTCATCGATAGGTGGCGAACTTGATATCGCGGCTGCTCACGTCCGGGCCCCATGTCGTTCCGCCGTCGGTGCTGAACCAGGCGGCGCCCCGCGCGTAGGGGTTGCCATCGAAGTACTCGAACCCGTACGAGTTCGTCGTGCCACCGTTGGGGGTCGCCGGGGATGAGGCCGCTATTCCGTATGTCTTCATCGGGTCAAGAGCGCTGGTCGTCACCGAGAGGGGGCCGGGAGACGTCGGCACACCGCTCGCGGCGACCGACCGATGTCCCACTGTCGCGATGGGCTGGCCGGCAGAGTCGAGCTCGTATACATGAAGCTCGAGGGACCCGACCGGCGAGCCGGCGCGATAGGCCCAGAAGTCGACGCGCGTCGCGGCCGTCTGCGGGCGGAATGTCTGCATCCTGTTGAGCGTGCTTCGCAGATCGCTGTAGGGATAGAAGGTGCCGAAAGTATTGGCCTGATCCAGGATCGGCGCTCCCGCGTCGTACCCGATCGACGGCATCCATGAGACCTCGGTACCCGTCAATCCCTGCGTGATGAAGCGGATCGTGTCGCCGGCGGTCACGGCGAGACTGTCCGCATTCGTGGCGACTCCTACCCTCGTGGCGGGAACGCTCTGCGCGGCCACGACCGCGACGCCGTTCTTCTCGATGCGGACCGTCGGTGTTCCGGCGCCCGTGCTCAGGGCGCGCCCGCGGATGTTCACGTATCCCGAGGTCGGCGCGGTCCAGGCCAGGGCGACCGATTCGCCGGTAGCGGGCACGCGTGCGAATCGGCCGGACGCGGTGAATGTCCCGTTCCACTGCTGTGCTGCCGCATCGAAGGTCATGGCGGTCCACGAAGTGCCGGTCCGCGACTCGTGCTTCCATCCGTGCTGACCCGCTGTTCCCGTGAAGTCCCGAGCGGCCTGAGAGGTGCGGATGGAGGTGCCGACACCGTGGTTGTCGAGGAAGCTGAACCCGCGGAAGTCCTCGCCGACGCCGGAGACCGCGAGGCCGTGCGGCTCGTCGTAGAGGTTGTTGGTCACCGTGCCGGTGGGGACGAAGCAGTTCGACACGCGGTGCACAGCGCCTTCACCGTTGTCCTCGAAGAGGTTGCCGTCGATCAGGGTGTCGTCGCTGTGGTCGAACGGATCGTTGCTGCTGCCGGGGCACGTCGCGGGGTTGCGGATGGCCAGGATGTCGATGCCGGGCCCGTGGTTCTCCGCGATGTAGTTGTAGAGGATCTTCACGTCGCGGTTCGCGTACTCGAGATCGATGCCCATCTGATCGTTTGGGGTGCCGACATCGGGCGTCTGCACGATGAGGTTGTTGACGATGACGAGCCCTTCGTTGCGGGAGAGCAGGAGGCCCGTGGTGCCGTTCTTCGACGGGCAGGCGCCGGCGTTCTGAACGATGGAGTCGCGCACCACGGCATTGCGTGTATTGATCAGAGTGATGCCGTTCGGGCAGTCGGCGCGAGTGTCGCCGCCGCCATCGAGGTCGTGGAGGTAGAGGTCTTCCAGTACTGCATCCTGCACGAGGTTGGCGCCGTCGGTCCCGTCATGGGTGCGGATCCCGTTGCACCAGGCGATCTCGACCCCCATGTTCGAGTGCGCGACCTCCACGCCGGAGATGTGGAGGTCACGGAGGCCGACGTCGGAGCTCGTGAAGGGGAACGGCGCGACCGTGGCTTTCCCGGTGGCATCGTTGACCGCCGGCCCGGTGATCGCGATTCCGGCGGAGGTGTAGAGGCCGGGAATGGGCGACGACGAGCACGTGCCGTCGTACGCCTGTGAGTTGCCTTGGGCAATGCCGGTGATGTGGTGCGCGTACACGTTCTCGATCGTCAGCCCCTCATGGTCGAGCTCGTCGTAGTAGGCCTGCACGCCGACCGCGGCGTTCGCCACCTCGATGTCGCGAACCGTCACGTGCGACACGTTCTCGAGGTAGACAGCACGGTCGCTGCCCTCGGCGTTGCGGGAGATGAGTGGTCGCGCTCCGCTTCCGTAAGCCGCGATCGTGATCGGTGCGGCGCTCGTCCCGGAGCTCGAGATCTCGAGCTGCTGGTTCCAACTCGCTCCGCGGGCCAGCAGGAGCTCATCGCCCGCAGCGAAGTCCATCGCGGCGACTGGCACGAAGTCACACCACGGCGCATCCATGGTCGTTCCCGGTCCGGTGTTGCTGCACCCGGCGATCGGATTCACGTATCGCGTGGTGCCGGCAGCAGATGCCGCGGTCGGCACTCCGAGCAGGGCGGCGGTCAGCGCCGCCGCGGCAGCCAGGGCAAGTATCTTTCGCATGGAAATACCACCTCGTCGTTGAGTTCGGGCTTCGAGTTGACCGCGAGGCGATGACCTCGTAGTCTGCTCAGTACGGCCGATTCTAAACGTTTAGGTTTGTCAGCCGCCACCCCCAATGATCAAGCAAAGGAGCCGATCACATGCTCGCGATCCGTACCCGAGCCGCAGCCATCGCCACGGTCGGCGTCGTCGCCGTCGCACTCGCCGGCTGCGTCGGAACATCTGACGCACCATCCGCCGACGGAGACGTCACCCTGACCTGGTGGGGGTGGAACAACTTCCAGTACGAGCAGGTGATCGAGGAGTTCGAAGCCGCCAACCCGGGAATCACCGTCGAGTACAAGAACTACGCCTTCGACGACTACATCACCGCTCTGCGCCCCGCTCTCACGGGCAGCGACGGGCCCGACGTCTTCCAGATGCAGCCCGGCGCGCTTGTCACGAACTTCGGCCCGCTCGCGGTCGATCCCTCGGACCACATGGAGTCCGTGCACGGGGCGGACTGGCAGGGTCGCTTCTATCCCGCCGGTCTGGAAGCGCTGCAGGCCGATGGGGAGCAGGTGGCGCTTCCGAACTACATGAGCGCCGCTGGCCTCATTTACTACAACGCCGACATCCTCGAGGAACTCCGACTCGACGTGCCCAGCGATCTCGACCAGTGGGAAGCGGACTGCGCGACGATCGTCGAGGCCGGATACGCCTGCCTCGCGCACGGTGCGAAGGACGGCTGGGTCAATGAGGACGTGTTCCTCTCCCTGGCCAACAGCGTGTCTCCCGGACTCGTCTACGAGGCCATCGAGGGAGAGGCCTCCTGGACGGATCCCGACCTCGTCGCCGCGATGACCGCGTGGGGATCTCTCTTCACGAACGGCATCGTCGCCGAGGGGGCGACCGCCATGGCCGAATACCCCGACGCGTTCTCAGCCTTCCTGGAGGGGAATGCTGCCTTCATCGCCTTAGGCACCTGGAACACCTCGCAGACCATGACCGCTGCGGGCATCGCCGAGGCGCAGAAGGGCGTCAGCACGCCTATCGACAACGTCTTCCTGTCGGCGCCCTTCCCCGCCGCGGAGTCGGGTGGGACACCGACGAGTCCCTTCGGCGGACCGGACAACGGGTGGGCTGTCGCAGCAAACACGCCATCGGAGGAGGCGGCACTCACCTTCCTCGACTTCCTCACCACCGGGTACGGGCAGGAGAATCAGGCCAGCGGCGGCAACATCCCGGCCGTGCGTGACGTCGCAATCTCGACGGAGGACGTCGTGGATCCGCGGCAGGTCGAGGACATCGAGCGCCAGCAGTCGAGCATCGACGACCTGGTCGGGCTGCGCCAGATCCCTTACCCCGACCTGGATGCCGCCCTCGTCGACGCGCTCTCCCAGGTCGCGGCCGGTGCCGCGACTCCGAAGGCCGCGCTCGAGAGTATCGAGTCGGTGTCAGCAGGCCTTGACCGCGAGTGATCCGTCCGGGGCGGGCTCGGTCATCGAGCGCGCTCCGGGCTCCGCGCGACTTCGCAGCCACGAGAGGAACTACATGACGACGGCAACTCCGGCGAGGCCCGACACCCGGCGCATGCCCGTGCGGGTATACCGGTCACTGCAGAAGTGGATCTGGGCGGTACCAGCACTGATCCTCGTCGGAGGCGTCATCCACGCTGCGATCCTGGCGAACGTGTCCTACTCGACTCTCGACTGGAACGGCGTCTCCACCGATGCCGAAAGTACCGGCTTCGGCAACTACATCGCCCTGGTCACCGATGCGACGTTCCTCACCGCACTGCGCAACACACTGGCGTTCGCCGTCGGCACGGTCTTCATCCAGATGGTGTTGGGCTTCGGGCTCGCGCTCCTTGTGCGCACCCGAGTGGTCGGTCGCGGTCTCCTGCGCACTCTCGTCTTCGTGCCGGTGGTGCTGTCACCCGCCGTCGTCGCCGTCTCCTTCCGACTGCTTCTCACCCCCGATGGTGCTTTCAATCAGACGTTGGAATCGCTCGGGTTCGGGTGGCTGACACAGGCGTGGCTCGCGAATCCGTCGATCGCCCTCCTCGCCCTTATCGCCATCAACGTGTGGCAGTACACCGGATACAGCTTCGTGATCTACGACGCGGCGCTCGGCCAGGTCGATCCCTCGATGATCGAGGCGGCGCGGCTCGACGGCGCCGGCACCTGGCGGCTCACGAAGAGCATCCTGCTTCCGACCGTGTCCGGATCCCATCTTGTGCTCATCGTGCTCGGATTCGTCAGCTCCCTGAAGATGTTCGAGCTGGTCTTCCTCACGACCGGCGGTGGGCCGGGCAACTCGACCCAGGTGCTCACCGGATACATCTACGAGCAGGCGATCGCGAGGTTCCATGCTGGATACGCCTCGGCCATCTCGATCGTGGTCGTCCTCGTCGCCGCCGTCTTCGCGGCGCTCCAAGTCCGACTGGCAAGGAACGCCTGACATGTTCTCTCATCAATCGCTTCCCGCGCGGGTCATCAGCCAGGTCCTCCTCCTCATCGCGGTCGGGGTGCTGGTGCTGCCTCTGGGAATGATCCTGTTCGTGAGTATGCAGGGGGAGGGGCCGGTCAACTATCTTCGCGTTCTCGAGGGCACCCCGTTCGTCCGGTTCTTCGTCAACAGTGTGATCGTCTCCGTCTCCACCGTCGTTCTGGTGACCCTCACCGCGACGATGGCCGCGTTCGCCACGTCGGTGCTCCGTCCCCGGGGAGCGGGGATCGCGCAGCTGCTGCTCATCGCCGGACTCGCGCTTCCGGCCATCGCGCTCGTCGTACCCCTCTTCTACGCCGTGCAGTCACTCGGACTCCTCAACACCTACTGGGCGGTGATCATCCCTCTCGCCGCGATCTCCCTGCCGTTCGGCGTGCTCGTTGCATCGAACTACATCCGGTCGCTGCCCGTCGAGGTCTACGAGGCGGCCAAAGTCGACGGCGCCACTGACTGGCAGTACTTCTGGCGGGTGCTGCTGCCGATGTGCCGGCCCATCCTCGCCGTGGTGGTGATCTTCACCTTCCTGAGCGCCTGGAACGAGTACCTCTTGCCGCTGATCTTCATTCAGAACACCGACATGCAGGTCCTCACCCAGGTGCCGACGTACTTCCAGAGCCAGCGCCTGGTCGACACTCCCAAGATCTTCGCGGCGAACGTGCTCATCAGCCTCCCCGTCGTCGTCCTCTACATCGCACTGCAGCGCACCTTCCAACGCGGTCTCTCCGCCGGTGCCATCAAATGAACAAAGGATCACCGATGCGGCCCACAGTCCTGGCCTACTTCTTCCCCGACTGGCAGACCGACGCGCGCAACGACGCGTGGTTCGGTGAGGGTTGGACCGAGTGGGAGCTGCTCCGCCGCGCCACCCCGCGGTTCGACGGTCATCGCCAGCCTCGGGTCCCCCTTGCGGGCGAGGAGGACGACGCCGATCCGGCCGTGATGGCGCGTCAGATCGAGCTTGCGCACCGGCACGGGATCGACGGATTCCTCGTGGACTTCTACTGGTACGACGACGGGCCCTACCTGAACCGCGCCCTCGACGAGGGGATGCTGGCGGCAGAGATGCCCGAGGACTTCCGCATCGCGCTGATGTGGGCGAACCACGAGCTCGTCGACATCTTCCCCTCGCGGCACCCGCATCGGAAGCCGCCGATGTTGAAGTCCGGGGCGATCGACAGGCCGGCCTTCGAGCGGATGGCGCGGCACGTGATCGACACGTACTTCACGCATCCGAATCACCTGCTCATCGACGGCAAGCCGTTCTTCTCCGTCTACGAGGTGGGAACCCTTCTCGAGGGCCTCGGCGGCGTCGAAGGCGCCCGCGATGCGCTCGACTGGTTCCGCAGGGAGACGATCGCCGCCGGCTTCCCCGGACTGCACCTCGACATGGTGGTCTGGGGCTTCGGCGTCCTGCCCACCGCGGTGACGGTGGCGGATCCGGCCACCCTCATGCGCGCGCTGGGCGCCGACAGTGCGACCTCGTACGTGTGGATCCATCACACCGCCATCGAACACCACCCGTGGCCGCTCGGAGACTGGTGCGACGTGCAGCGCGATGCGTTCGACGCATACGAAGGATACGTCGAGGCGCTGCCCGTGCCCTTCCACCCCAACGTCAGCGTCGGGTGGGACCCGTCGCCGCGCACGGTGCAGTCGACCGAATGGGAGGACGGCACCTATCCGTGGATGACGGTGTTCGACGCCTCACCGGATGACTTCCGACAGGGGCTGCTCGCCGCGCGCCAGTTCCGCGCCGACCACCCCGTCGCCAGCCCGCTGCTCACGATCAACGCCTGGAACGAGTGGACGGAGGGGGCGGCGCTCCTTCCCGACACTCACTTCGGAACTCGTTTCCTGGAGACGATCACGGAGGTCTTTCCTCGATGAGTTCTGCTGCACGCATCGTCTCCGTCTCTGTCGAGCACCACGCCGAGACCCTCGGAATCGGCACTTCGAAGCCGCGACTCGCCTGGACGATCGACGCACCATCCGACTGGAATCCCGGGCGCACGGAGGCGCAGCTCGAGGATGAGACCGGTGCGGTCACGGTCGCGCCCCTTGATGCGCGGGATGAAGTCCTGGCGTCCTGGCCCTTTCGGCCGCTGGCGTCGCGCGAGCGCGTGGCGGTGCGCATCCGCGCGGTGAACGACGCCGGTACCGAGCGGACGCCCTGGAGCGCGCCGCTCTTCGTGGAGGCAGGTCTGCTCGGCCCGGCCGATTGGCAGGCTCGCCCGGTCTCAGCGCCGTGGCCCGAGACGCCGGGGACCGAGCGGCGACCGAGTCGGATGCGTCGGCGCTTCGACCTCGACGGCGGGTTCCGCTCCGCCCGGCTGTACATCAGCGCGCACGGCGTCGTCGACGGCTTCCTCAACGATGAGCGTGTCGGAGACGACACACTCGTGCCGGGCTGGACGAGCTATCGTCACCGCCTGGCATACCGCACCTACGACGTCACCGATTTGCTGGTCGGAGGCGAGAACGTCTTCGGCGCGCACCTCGCCGACGGATGGTACCGAGGCCGTCTCGGCTATGTGGAGAACCTTCGCGACTACTACGGAGACGATCTCGCCCTCATCGCCCAGCTCGAAATCCGCTACGACGACCGAACGATCGTGATCGCGACGGGGGAGCCGGGATGGGAGGCCACCACCGGACCGATCCTGAGCAGCAGTCTCTACGACGGTGAGACCTATGACGCCCGTATCGGCGACGACTGGCGCGGAGGTGAGTGGGTGCCGGCCGTCGTGGGCGACCGGGATCCGGCGACCCTGTTCGCGCCGCGTAGCGCTCCTGTGCGTCGCCATGCGGAGTTCGCGCCTCGGACGATGACGGTGCAGGCAGACGGCAGCATACTGTACGACTTCGGGCAGAACATCTCGGGGCGCCTACGTCTGTCGATGACGCGTACGCGCCGAGGGGAGGAACTCGTGCTGCGCCACGCCGAGGTGCTCGAGAACGGCGACCTCGCTCTGCGTCCGCTGCGTTCGGCAGCGGCTACCGACCGTTACGTGCAGGGCGGAGGCGAGGAGCAGTGGGAGCCGCGGTTCACGATGCACGGGTTCCGCTACGCCACAGTGACCGGGTGGGGTGGTGCGCCGGCAGAACTCGACGTGTGCGCGATCGCCTACACGACGCAGATGCGGCCGACCGGCTCGTTCGAGACGGACAACCCGCTCCTGAATCGCTTCCACGAGAACGTTCGATGGGGCCTGATCGGCAACATGGTCTCGTTGCCCACGGACTGCCCGCAACGGGACGAGCGACTGGGGTGGACGGCGGACTTCCAAGTCTTCGCCCCCGCCGCCTCGTTCCTCTACGACATCTCCGGTTTCGCTCTGGACTGGCTCGACGATCTCGCGGCCGAGCAATCGCCCGACGGCACCGTCCCCATCTACGTGCCCTGGCTGCCGCTCGACTACGACACGAGCCCGCCGGTCGCGGCGTGGGGCGATGCGGCCGTACTCGTGCCGGACACACTGCACGAGCGTTACGGCGATGCTGAGATCCTGAGACGCCACTTCAAGACCGGGGAGCGCTGGATCGAGCGCGTCCGCGAGCTCGCGGGTGACGATCTCATCTGGGACGAGGGGTTCCAGTTCGGAGACTGGCTGGATCCGCTGGCCCCGCCGGACGACCCGTTCCGTGCCGTGACGTCCACCGGCTTCGTCGCCACGGGGTGCTTCGCGCACACGGCCGCGCGTTTGGCGAGGATAGGGCGGGTCATTGGGGCCTCATCTACAGACCGGGTGCAGCGCCTGGCGGACGACGTGCGCCAGGCATTCGCCGATCGATACCTGGACGACGAGGGGCTCCCCCGCGATGACACCCAGACGGCCTGCGCCATGGTGCTGCAATGGAACCTCGGCGCCCCGGAGCACCGGCCGCGCGTGGCCGAGCGGCTCGCGCAGCTCGTGCGAGGGACCGGCTTCCGGATCGGGACCGGCTTCGTCGGGACGCCCCTGGTGCTGGACGCGCTCGCCGACAACGGTCACCTCGAGGATGCCTACGCCTTGCTCTTGCAGACGGAGTGCCCGTCATGGCTGTATGCCGTGACGATGGGTGCCACCACAGTGTGGGAGCGGTGGGACTCGATGCTTCCCGACGGCTCGATCAACCCGGGTTCGATGACGAGCTTCAACCATTACGCCCTCGGCGCGATCGCGGACTGGCTGCATCGCAGGGTCGGCGGCCTCGAGCCGGAGGCCGCTGGCTATCGGCGGATCCGCTTCGCACCGCGCCCGGGCGGCGGCATCACGAGCGCTCGGACGAACCATGAGACGCCGTTCGGGCCCGCATCGATCGAATGGCGGATCGGCGACGGGTGCCTCGACGTGCAGCTCGTGGTCCCGACCGGGGCCACCGGCTGGATCGACATCGAGGGGATCGTGCCACGTGAGGTGCCTGCGGGGCGCCATCTCTTCACGGTCGACGCACCGCTCAGCTACGCGGCACCGACGACTCTCGGACGATCAGTTCGGGCATGAACACGACCGTGCGAGGCGGGGGAGCCGGTGATGCCTCTGCCTCGAGCAGCAGCCCCACGGCCGTCGCCCCGAGTTCCGCCTGCGGCGGGTGGAGCGTGGTGAGCTCGAGGGGTGAGTATTCGTCGGCGAGAGCATCGTTGTACCCGACGACCGAGATTGCGTCGGGGACCGGCAGTCCGCGCTCGACGACGAGTGCCTGGATGAGACCGACGGCGACGAGATCGTTCACCGCGAAGATCCCGTCGGGGCGCTCGGAAACTGGTCGATCGGCGATGCTGCGACCGACCTCACGCCCCTGACGGGCGTTGCGTTCGGAGGTCTCGATCAACTCGACGGTCGCGTCCGGCACTGAGGCGGCAGCGTCACGGAAGCCCTCAAGCCGCTCCGCAACCTGGTGGATCTCGCTCGGGCCGCCGACGAATGCTAGGCGACGGCGTCCGCACTGCAGGAGGTGCTCCGCAGCCATCCTGCCTCCCGCGCGCCCGTTGATGGCCACGGCCGGCAGGGTTCCCTCGTCCGAACTGTAGTCCAGTAGCACGATGGGGACGCGAGCCTTCCCCTCGACCAGGTACGGCGAAGGATCGGCGACGGGGGCGAGGAGGAGGCCGCGCACCCGCTGCTCCTCGAACAGGTGAAGGTACTCGGTCTCGAGGTCCACCTGGCTGTCGCTGTCTGCGAGGACCACGTAGAGGCCGTGCTCCGTGGCGGCTGCCCTAATTCCACGGGCGACTGCGGCGAAAAACGGGTCGGTCACGTCGAAGCCGATGAGAGCGAGCATTCGGCTCTTGCCAGCTTTGAGCTGGCGGGCGGCGTCGTTGCGCACGTATCCCAGCGCCTCGATCGAGACTCTCACGCGTTCGGCAGTCTCGGGGCGTACCTTGTCCGGCTTGTTCAGATAGAAGGACACGGTCGCCGTCGAGACCCCCGCATGCTCCGCCACCTCGCGAATACCCACCACTAAATCACCTCACGATGAGTCTAAACGTTTTATAAATCGCGAAGACAATGAGCTTGAACGGGCACCCGGACCTGACCTAGTGTGCGTGGTCCGCCCGCCTGCCGGGTGAGGGCGGTCCTCGGGTGCCGCCTCTTCGACAGAGACTTGTGGGCTACACGTCACCACCCTCATCATCATTGGTTGCCCATTCAGGCGAGCGGTCGCCCTGCGTAATCTCACGCCATCCGGGGTCCTGAGCGCTCGGAAAGTCGGATGGCGGTGCGGTGCCACTGTACTGCCAGCGCTCTTCGATCTCCTCTCGTCCACCGGTTCCTAAAAAGTACCCGCCGACGGTGCGTCGCCAACCGGACCAGGCCCTCCCGTCGCCGCTCGTGCGAATATCGATGCCATGTTCAGCGGGAAGACCTCTCAGAGACAACGAGGTCAAGAGCAGATTCGGGTCATCCAAGTAGTGCCCGCCTCGGTTTCGGCGTACACCCATCTGCGCGAAGTACAGGTCGTCAAGAGCCTTCTTCGTCTCCGAGAATTCTCGTCGGTCCCACCACAGACCGTCCTCGCCCACGCCGTGAATTCCAGCTCGCTTCTCGAGCCGATCGAGACGCTCGCGTTTCTGCCGCGCACGCGCACGAACCGCTTCTCTGAAGTCGCGCATCGTTCGCGATGCTTCTTTGAAGCTTCGCTCCTTCGCCATCCTTGGGATCCATTGCATGCTGAATCGCGAGGCATAGAGGAGGCTTCCTCGGAAACCGAGGACGAGCGCGAGTCGAACTCGAAACGGCGGCAGCTCATGATTGTTCTGAAGACGCAACCGCGTGAGCGCACTCTCGGAAGCCGCAATAAATCCGAAGGCATAGATGAACGGCACCTGGGCGAGGGGCAGCCATACGGATACACCGAACGCGAGCGCTTCGTGACTCCAATCAATGTCAGCGAAACCGGAGACGACCTCGACCGTTGCGTGCACAAGAAGACAGAGGCCGATAAGAGCGACAAGGGCATCGAAAGCCCGCGCCACGCCAGCCGTTTTCGGCTCCCGCTTTCCGATAGCCGCACCCATGAGAAGAACTGCGAGCACCGATTGGAGGATGAGCTCAGCCCAGAGCGGCAGCGGCGCAAGGTTCAAGTAGACCGCAAGAATCGCCGAAACTCCGACGACCTCCTTGATCACTCTCGAGAAGACTGTCCGCCCTTCTTTGAACTTCGTCGCATTGAACAGGACGGGGAGCCCTGTGAACAGAACGACGATGGCGGTGTCTTTCATGTGCTCAGGCCGCCATATCCCTACCCATCCTGCGAGCGCTACGACGCCGGTCGAATATACAAGGTAGGCCGCGACCGGGACCCAGACTTTCCATGCGCCAAAGGCTTTGAGGATGCCCTCGAACGAACGAATCAGACTCCATCGATCGCGTGAGAGTACAAACGCCAGGCCGACGAAGGCGGCGAACAGTATCAGCGTTGCGAGTTCGCGGGAGGTGAGTTCCATTCGAACTGATCATCGACCATGCGGAGGTCGCATACCAATAACAGGGGATTTGAACGAGTCGAACTCACTCTCTCAACGCGTCAACTCGCGCGCTCGGGATCAGAGCCGCGCCACCCTCCAGCCACTCTCGATCAGACGACGACGTCCGCGTCGGGCAGCCCGGATGGGTGGTCTTGTCGTGGCGGCGCCCGCACAGGCTTCCCAGAGCAGATTGGCGGCCGAGTCGGGCAAGCGGGGGCGCTCCGGGGATCGCTCAACGCGAATCGACCGTGTCAAGGCCGTCACGCGGCACCCGCACTCTCCCTATCGTGCTGTGTCGACCGAAAGGGCCGCAGGGACAAGGGAGCGACGCGATGACTGCAACCACCGATTCGATACGGACGGGGATCGACTTCCGAGCGCGGGCAGCGTTCTCGAAGCGCAACCTCTGGTCGGGCATCCTCTTCGGCGTGGGCCTGGTGGCCTTCATCGACGAGACCATCTTTCACCAGTTGCTGCACTGGCACCACTTCTACGATCTGGGAACGCCGGAGATCGGATTGGTCTCGGACGGGTTCTTCCACGCCCTGAGCTGGGCGGCGACGATCGGCGGCCTCTTCCTCCTCGCCGATCTGCGCAGGCGCGCCGCGTTCTGGCAACTGAGGTGGTGGGGCGGAGTCCTCCTGGGCGCGGGAACCTTCCAGCTGTACGACGGAACGGTGCAGCACAAGTGGTGGGGAATCCACCAGATCCGCTATGTGGAGAATCTGCTCCCTTATGACCTGACCTGGAACATCATCGCCGTCCTCCTCGTCGTCGCCGGGATCATCCTGACCATCCGCACCCGGCGCAGCCGCATCGCAGCAGGGTGAGCCGGTGCACGATCACACTTCCGGGGCCGGCATCGATCCAGACATCATCATTGCCCTGCCTTTCGTGGTCGCGCTTGCGTTCTACGGCGGTTGCGCGGTCGTTCAGAGGCGCCAGGGTCGTGCATGGCCCTGGTACCGGAGCATCGCGTGGCTGGCCGGAATCATCGCAGCAGGGGCGGGATTCGTCGGCCCTCTCGCCGCAGCCGCCCACCAGGACTTCGTCGCACACATGTGGGTGCATCTGCTTGTCGGGATGGCAGCGCCGTTGCTGCTGGTCCTCGGTGCTCCCGTCACTCTCGCCCTGCGTTCGATGGACGTCGGAGCCGCGCGCAGACTGTCCCGTCTTCTCAACAGCTGGCCGGCCCGGTTCGTCACCGCTCCGATCGTGGCCGCTGTCCTCAACATCGGCGGCATGTGGGCGCTGTACTCGACATCGCTGTATGCCGCGATGCAAGAGAGTCTTCTCGTCCACATGGTCGTGATGACCCACTTCCTGCTCGCCGGATACCTGTTCACTGCGGCGATCATCCCGATCGATCCCGCGCCGCATCGTGCAGGATTCCCCCTCCGAATGGGAATCGTGATCCTCGCTCTCGCCGCCCACGGCATCCTCGCCAAGACCCTCTATGCTCACCCGCCTGCCGGGGTCGAGGTGATGGATGCGCACGCAGGCGCGATGCTGATGTACTACGCCGGTGACCTCATCGACGTCGCGATCATCACCATCCTGTGCGCACAGTGGTACAGGGAATCCGGCAGGAATCTCCGCCGTCGCCACGGCGCACCGCGGTCCATCACCTCGGCTGATCGGCCGCTCGACGACTCTCCGGCCGAAGAACACGCCTAGAGCGCGCTCTCGTCGTCGACACGACCGTGGAAGGGGATGAGAGGATTCCTGTGCGACAGCTCCCGCCGCCGCGCTCATCGCGCACCCTACGACCGGAGACCCACGATGGACCCCGAGATCATCACCTTCGTCATCCTCGGTGCTGCGGTCATCGCATTCGTGTCGAATCGCATCCCGATGGTCATCGTCGCGATGGCCGTGCCGATCGCTCTCTGGGCCACCGGCGTCGTCTCACTGGGTGAGGCGTTCGCAGGATTCGGCGACCCCATCGTCCTCTTCATCGTCGCCCTGTTCATCGTCAGCGAGGCGCTGGATGCCACAGGCGTGACGTCGTGGGTCGGGCGACAGCTGATGCGCCGCGCGGGCAAGAGCCGATCGCGGCTGCTGCTGATCGTCTGTCTGCTCGCCGCCGTGCTGTCGGCGGTCATCAGCATCAACGGCGCCGTGGCCGCTCTGCTCCCGATCGTGGTGCTCGTCGCCGTGCGAGCGGGCATCGTGCCGTCACGGATGCTCTTGCCTCTGGCATTCGCCGCAGGAGCGGGGTCGCTCCTCACGCTCACCGGAACCCCCGTCAACATCCTCGTGTCCGAGGCCGCTGCAGAAGCCGGCGGGCGTGCGTTCGGGTACTTCGAGTTCGCGATCGTCGGCATCCCGATGGTCGTGCTGACGGTGATCCTCGTGATCTCGCTGGGCGATCGGCTGCTTCCCGAGCGCGTGCCCGACCGGCTCGAGGAGCCCGCCGATCCGAGCCACGACGCCGCCGCCTGGCGCGAGACGTACGACGTCGCGCTCGACACGGGCAGCCTCTTCACGGTGGGGGAGGGCGTCGCCGAGGTGCTCATCGGCCCGAGGTCGAGCCTGATCGGACGTGTGGTGTCTCCGGGGATGACCACACGGCAGGAAGACCTCGTGATCCTCGCGCTCCGGCACGGCAGCCGCCCGGGCGATGTAGGCGGGAAAGCCACCGGTGCCATCACCCTCCAGGCCGGGGACTCGGTGCTCGTTCAGGGGCCGTGGGAGGCGCTCCACCGATACACGAGCTCGCCCGACGTCATCCCGGTGAGCTCGCCCCAGCAGATGCAGCGCACGGTTCCACTCGGTCGCGGAGCCCGACGGGCGCTCGTGATCCTCGGGGTCATGGTGGTGCTGCTCGCCACGGGGCTCGTTCCGCCCGTCATCGCGGGGCTCCTTGCCGCCGGGGCCCTCATCGTGACGCGCGTGCTCACCGTGACGCAGACGTTCTCGGCGATCTCGTGGCCGACCGTCACTCTCATCGCCGGCATGATCCCGCTGTCTTCGGCGTTCGTCTCCACCGGCGCTGCCGATCTGGTCGGCGACGCCGTGCTCGAACTCGTCGGGAACACCTCGCCCTACCTCGCGCTGCTCGTGATCTGCGTGGCGTCAGTGATCCTCGGTCAGTTCATCTCGAACGTCGCGACCGTGCTCGTCATCGCGCCGATCGCCGTCTCCGTCGCCTCGAGCATGGAGGTCAGCGTGCAGCCGTTCATGATGGCGCTCACGGTCGTGGGAGCCGCCGCGTTCCTGACGCCGATCGCGACGCCGGTGAACCTCATGGTCATGCAGCCCGCGGGATACCGGTTCGGCGACTACTGGCGTCTCGGTCTTCCTCTCGTGCTGGTCTACGTCGCCGTCGCGGTGCTCTACGTCCCTGCCGTCTGGCCGTTCTGAGCGGGCCCATGCCCTGACGGCGCGGGCGGCATGACGAGCAGGACTGTCCTTTCGGACAGGGCGATCCCGTGCCCTGGGCGGGGGTGCTCGAAAGCCGTGCTGGCGAGGCTGGAGGCATGAACATCTCCACGTCTCCGCCGCTCCGAGCGCGCGGACTGCACAAGAGCTTCCGACACCACCCTCGCGTCGACGGAGTCGGCTTCACGGTCGAACCCGGGAGGATCGTCGGTCTTCTCGGGCCCAACGGCGCCGGCAAGACGACGACGATCCGACTTCTGCTCGGGCTCATGGCCCCCGACCGGGGTGAGGCTCTCGTCTTCGGCCGCCCGTACCGCGAGCTCGATCGACCGGCGACGGTGGTCGGCGCCGTGCTCGACGCCGGTGGCCTGCATCCGGCACGCACCGGCCGGGAACACCTGCGCATCGCGGCCGCTCGCGCCGACGTCGCCCCCGCACGCGTCGACGTCGTGCTCGCCGACGTGGGCATGACCGCAGACGCCGACCGTCGCTCCGGCGGCTATTCGCTCGGCATGAAGCAGCGCATCGCGATCGCCGCGGCGCTGCTCGGCGAGCCGAAGCTCCTCGTGCTCGACGAACCGTCGAACGGCCTCGACCCTGCCGGCATGCGCTGGCTGCGGGATCGCCTGCGGGCCTTCGCGGATGCGGGCGGCACGGTGCTGCTCTCTTCGCACCTGCTCTCCGATGTGCAGGACATCGCCGACGACATCGTCGTGATCGCCGAGGGGCACGTCGTCGCCGACATCACGGTGGCAGATGCGGTGGCCACCGCGAACGGGGATCTCGAGGGCTACTACCTCGAGGTCACCGGAACAGCGGGGGTGCGCTGATGTTCCGCGCGGAACTCCTCGGACTCACCACGACCACCGCGACCAAGGTCAGCGCGCTCGTCGCCGTGATCGGCCTCATCCTGACGCAGCTCACCTTCGTCACAGTGCTCCCCGCGCTGGCCCGCGGCGACATCGGTCCCGGCGCCGCGGCGCTCGGCGCCGACCTCCCTGTGCTCGACCTGACGACCGCGTCAGCGCAGCTCGACGCGATCAACCCGCTCGGTGCCTCGATGGGCGGCGGGTCGATCGGCATCGCACTCCTCGCCATCGTGCTCTTCGGCACCCTCGCGGGCACCAGTGATGACCGATACGGAGGGATGGTCGGTGCCGCCCTCGCGTCGCCTCGCCGTGGTCGCATCGTCGTCGGCAAGGCCATGGCTGCGGCCGTCGTCGCCGTCGTCATCGGCGTGGTCATGGCCGTCGCCAGCCTCGCCGCACTGGTCGTCGCGCTCGCCATGACCGGCACCGCCTTCACCGCGAGCATGAGCGCGGTCGCCGTCACGCTCGGCAGGGGAGTGGTCGCGATCGCGGGTCTCGCGCTGATCGGCCTCGCGGTGGGCCTCCTGGTGCGCACGCAGCTCGCGGGCATCATCACCATGCTGTCGGTTCTCTTCGCAGAGCCGCTCATCACGGCAATGACCTCACTGGTCGGCGGCGGCGCTCCCACCTGGACGCAGTTCCTGCCGGTCGCCCTCGCGCAGAACGTCATCCATGGCGGCTCGGGCCAAGTCAGCGCGGGCGTGGCCCTGATCGCGTTCGCCGCTCTATGCGCCGCAGCGCTCGCCGCGGCATCCGTCGCCCTCTCGCGGCGCGACCTCTGATCCCGCATCCCTCCGACACGAAAGGACACCACATGAACGTCACCGGCACAGACCAGAACCCGTCCATTCGCCGACACCGCGTGCGCACGCTGATCGCGATCGCGGCCGCCGTCGTGCTCGTCGGCGGTGCCATCACAGCCGGAGCACTCTTCCGCGCCGCCGATCGGCCCGCTGCCACCGCCGAGGCAGCGACCCCTGGCGCTCTCGAGACGCGGATCCTGTCGCTCGTGGATGCCGGCTACCCTGCTGTGCTCGCATCAGTGACCTCGCCCGGCGGAGATGTCGAGAACGCGGTCGCCGGCGCGGGGAACATCGAGACCGGCGAAGAGCCTGCGATCGACGCGGAGGTGCGGATCGCCAGCAACACGAAGATGTTCGTCGCGACGGTCGTGCTGCAGCTCGTCGATGAGGGCCTCGTCGACCTGGATGCCCCGATCGACACGTACCTCCCCGGCATGATCACGGGAGAGGGGATCGACGGCGCCGACATCACCGTGCACCAGCTGCTGCAGCAGACCACGGGTCTGCCGGAGTACGCCGACCGGATCGCGGCCGACGCCTTCGGCGCGCAGAAGCAGTACATCTCTCCGCGGGACATGCTCGACGTCGCCCTCAGCCGTCCGGCGGGATTCGCGCCGGGTGAGAGATGGGAGTACAGCAACACGAACTACCTCGTCCTCGGGCTTCTGATCGAGGCGGTCACGGATCGTGCGATCGCCGAGCAGATCGACGAGCGCATCGTGCGACCACTGGGTCTCGAGCACACGTACTTCCCCGCACCGGGGGAGCGGGAGCTGCGGGGCGAGCATCCGATCGGCTACCACGCGGATGTCCCGGGGGAACTCCGCGAGTTCTCGGACATGGACACCTCGTTCGCCTGGTCGGCCGGGGCCATGGTGTCCACTCCCGCCGAACTCAACACCTTCATGCGCGCGCTGCTGAACGGCGAGCTTCTGAGCGGAGAGGCGCTCGCGACGATGCAGACCACGGTGCCTGCGGGTGACGAGCTCTGGCCTGAGGCTGAGTACGGCCTCGGCCTGCAGCGGTACCCGCTCAGCTGCGGAGGAGTCGCCTGGGGGCACGGCGGCGACATCCCCGGCACCCAGACGCGCAACGCCGTCGCGCCCGACGGCACCGCCGTGACCGTCGCCGTGACCGCGCTGCCCTGGGCGGTGGTCTCCGCCGATGACGAAGAGGTTCTGCTCGAGCAGTACCGGATCGTTGTCGAGGCGCTCGACGAGACGCTGTGCGATCGGTGACCACGCCGCAGGCTACGCCCGGTCCCGCCTCCCGACGGAGGCGGGGCCGGGCGTGGTTGACTGAGGGGATGTCCCCTGCGGTGAGCCCGATCCCGCGCGCCGAGCGCATGCGCCGGGCGATTCCGCCGGTTCTCGTCCTCGCGGCGAGGATGTCCCCTGCGGTGAGCCCGATCCCGCGCGCCGAGCGCATGCGCCGGGCGATTCCGCCGGTTCTCGTCCTCGCGGCGGCCGTCGGCTATCTCGGTGCCGACCTCTGGCTCGAAGAGCTGCCGGCCGCCGTGCCGGGCGACGTGCCCCCGGCCGTGTATGCCGGCCTCGTCGCCGTGCAGGCGCTTTTCCTGACTTTCCGTCTGCGCGCTCCGATCTCGGTGTTCGCCGGAACCGTGCTCCTCGACGCGGTGGTCCTGGCCACATCGGCGGGGGAGCTGGGAGTGGGATCGCTGGGAGTGATACTCGCCGCCTACGGAATGGCCCGGCGGAGTCCGCGCGACCCGGCGATGACGGCGCTCGGCATCGGGGCGCTGGTGACGACCGTCGTCGGCGGTGGCGCGCTGCTCTTCGGATCGCGCGAATCGGTGCTCGTGCTGATCCTCACGGTGACCGCGCGCATCGCCCTGCAGTATCTCGCCCCCGCTGCCGTCGCCGAGTACTTCCGCGGCCGCGAGCGCCTCGCCGATGCACTGCAGGAGCAGGCACGCATGGCCGAGCACGAGCGGCGCGAGCGTGCCGAGCGCGAGGTGCGGGCCACCCGAGAGGCGCTCGCCCGCGAACTGCACGACATCGCCGGGCATCACCTTTCGGGAATCATCGTGAGCGCCCAGGCGGCCGGCGCCCTCACTCGCAGCGACCTCGACCGCGCGCGAGAGATGATGCAGACCGTCCAGGATGACGCTCGCATCGCGCTCGCCGACCTTCGGCGCACGGTCGGGCTGCTGCGCAGCGACGATGATGCGCCCTCGGGTGCGCCGAGCCCCGTGCCCGCCATCGCCGGGATCGCCGCGCTGGTCGACGTCGCCCGGGAGCGCGGACAGCGCGTCACCCTCACGCGGTTCGGCGATGCGCGCCCGGTGGGTGCGCTCGCCGAGACCACCGCGTACCGGATGGTGCAGGAATCGCTCGCGAACGCCGCCAGGCATGCTCCCGGCGCGGGCTGCGACGTCAGTGTGCGGTTCGGAGCGGATGCGGTGGAGATCATGGTCTCCAACGAGGCCGCAGCCGAGCCCGCAGCCGTGCCCTCGATCGATCGTGGAACGTCGGTGAGGAACGAGGGGTCGGGCAGCGGCTACGGTCTCTCGGGCATGGCTGAGCGGGCCGAGCTCATCGGCGCGCAGCTGTCGGCAGGGCCCGACGATGGCGGCGGATGGACGAATCGCCTCCGCATCCCCCTCGACGGACGGAGTGCCGCATGATCCGTGTCCTCATCGCCGACGACCAGGCAGTCGTGCGCGCCGGGCTCGCTGTGATCCTTGGAGCCGAGGCAGACATCGAGGTCGTCGGCGAAGCGGTCGACGGAGCCGACGCGGTGCGGCTCGCCCGCATCACCCGTCCCGACGTGGTCTGCATGGACATCCGGATGCCGGGAACCGACGGCATCACGGCCACCCGAGAGATCGTCGCCGACACGAGCCTCGCGACCGACGTGCTCATCCTCACCACCTTCGACGTCGATGCCGATGTCTTCGCGGCGCTCGAGGCGGGCGCTGCCGGGTTCCTCCTCAAGGGGGCCGACGAGGCCACCCTGCTCGCGGCCGTCCGCTCCGTCGCCACCGGAGACGGCACTCTCGATCAGCGACTGACCCGCCGGATCCTGAGGGAGTTCGGCGAACGCCGTCGACCGAGCGGCGCGCGCGCGGGCTCCGACGCCGTCCCCCTCACCGAGCGGGAACTCGACGTGCTCCGGCTGCTCGCCGAGGGGCTCTCGAACGCCGAGATCGCCGAGCGCCTCTTCGTGGAACTGACGACGGTCAAGTACCACCTGGCCGGCATCCTGCAGAAGACCGGAGCCCGCGACCGCCTGCAGGCCGTGCTCTGGGGCCTCCGGATCGGGGTCGTCGAGGTGGGGTGACCTCGGTCGCGGAGAGCACCCTACTTAGGATTACCTACCCTAACCTCAATCTTGCTACGGTCGAAGAGATCCCCCTTCACCGACAGATTGGTTCCTCGTGCTTCGCCGGTCATCCCTCGCAGCTCTCTTCGCCGCGTCCGCTCTGCTGCTCGCCTCCTGTGCTTCGACGGAAGGAGCAGCTGAACCGAGCGTCGACAGCGACGCCGCCGTCACGCTCGCGCATCCCTCGCTCGACGGCCTCGAGATCGACTTCGACACCCAGCCGCAGGACATCGTGATGGACTGCTACGCCTACAGCTCGCTGCACGAGTACGGCATCGAGCCCGTCGCGCTGTTCGGATACGAGTGCGACAACCCCTTCGTCATGGGCGATGCCGACGTCTCCGACATCCCGGTCGTCGGCAAGGACGGCGAGATCGACGTCGAGAAGCTGGCCGAGCTGCGACCCGACGTGATCGTCGGACAGGGCACGGCCGACGGCTGGTCGTGGTTCGACGAGGAGGTCAACGCGCAGCTCACGCGCGTCGCACCGTTCGTGCCTCTGCCGAGCAGCGAGACGATCGACGGCCGGATCGGCGACACCCGAGAGATCGCAGCCTTCTTCGGCGCCGACGTGACCTCCGAGGCCATCGCCCGCTCGGACTCCGACCTCGAAGAGGCGAAGCAGGCGTTCTCCGCCGCCGTCGCAGGCACCGACCTCGACATCATGCTGACGAGCCCGACCAAGGAGATGCTCTACACCGGCGTCGGATTCGCTCAGGCAGAGATGCTCGAGGAGCTCGGTGCGACGATCGTGGGCGCCGATGCGCCGGCCACCGGCAACCCGTGGGGACAGGTCGCCTGGGAGGATGCGTCGACCTTCGGCGCCGACATCCTGCTCGTCGAGGGCTTCGACGAGGACTTCTCCTTCACCGCCGAGCTCTGGGATGCGCTGCCGCCGGTGCAGGCCGAGCAGCTCGGAGCCTGGAGCTCGAAGGGCGCGATGACAGCCTCGACCTACGCGGCCTGGCTGAACGAGCTCACGGCGCTCGTCTCCTCCTCGACCAAGGTCGCCTGACGTCCTGATGCACGCGCAGTACGTCTCATCCGGGTCCGCCTCGAACACCTCCGTGTCCGGGGCGGACCCGCGCACCCCCGCGGCCGGGCCGCCGGCGACACGGTCGCCCGTGACCCGCTCGCACGATCGACGCCGGTGGATCGGACTGATCGCGCTCGCGGTCGCGTGTGCGCTCGCACTCGCCGCCAGCCTGCTGGTCGGCTCCCGACTCGTCGCCCCCGCTGACGTGCTGCATTTCCTCTTCCACCCCGATCCCGACGACGCGATCTCGCAGACGATCTGGTTCTCACGCGTACCGCGCACCGTGCTCGTCCTCGTCGCAGGGGCAGCTCTCGGAGTCGCGGGCGCCCTGATGCAGGCGGTCACGCGGAATCCGATGACCGACCCCGGCATCCTGGGTGTCAACGCCGGTGCGTCTCTCGCAGTGGTCGTCGGACTCGCCTTCTTCGGGGTGACCGATATCTCGCAGTACATGTGGTGGTCCTTCGCGGGCGCGATGATCACCTCGGTGCTCGTGTTCGTGATCGGCAACACGGGCTCGGCGCGCGGCAATCCGGTGCGGATGACGTTGTCGGGCGTCGCACTGGGGGCGGTGCTGTCCGGCTTCACCTCGGCGGTGCTGCTGTCGAACTCAGACCTGCTGCAGCGGCTGCGGGGCTGGTCGGCCGGCACGACGGCGTCGCAGCCGCTCGAGGCGACGCTCGCCATCGTCCCCGTCATCGCGGCCGGCCTCCTGATCGCCCTCCTCAGCTCCCGCTCCCTCGACGTGCTCTCGCTCGGTGAGGCATCGGCGGTGGCGATGGGGGCGCATCCGCAGCGCATCCGGCTCGTCGCTCTCGTGGCCATCGCACTGCTCGCGGGCGGCGCGACCGCGGCCGCCGGGCCCATCGGCTTCCTGGGGCTGCTCGCTCCGCACCTCGCGCGCATGATCGTCGGCCCGCACCAGGGGTGGATCATGGCCTACTCCGTGCTCATCGCGCCCACGGTCATGGGCTTCGCCGACGTTCTGGGGCGCGTCATCACCGCGGGCGAGGTGCCGGTCGGAATCGTGACGGCGTTCATCGGCGCCCCCGTGCTGATCTACATGGTCCGCCGCTACCGGGTGTCGGAGGTGTGATGCTGTGACCTCCCTCGACTTCGGCCGCCGGGTCCTGCGCCTCGGCCCCCGCACGCGACCGCTGCTTCTGGTCGACGCGCGCTCGCTCGCCATCTGCGTCGGGATCTGGGCGGCGATCGCAGCGCTCGCCGTCTACGCGCTGTGCTCCGGGTCCGCGCAGATCACCCCGTTCGAGGCACTCGCAGCCCTCGCCGGCGGGGGAGACGCCTACACGACGATGGTCGTGCTCGAGTGGCGCGCGCCCCGGATCCTCATGGCGGTTCTTCTGGGCACCTGCCTCGCCCTGAGCGGTGCGATCTTCCAGAACCTCACCGGCAACCCGCTCGGATCCCCCGACGTCATCGGGTTCCAGACCGGGTCGTACACCGGTGCCCTGGTGGTCATGCTGATCCTGGGCGGCGGATCGGCAGAGACCATGGTCGGTGCCCTGGCCGGTGGGGTGGCCACCGCGTTCCTGGTCTTCTTCCTCTCGTCGAAGCGCGGATCCGTTCGCGGCGTGCGCCTGATCATCGTCGGCATCGCGGTGAGCGCGATGCTCGCATCGGTGAATGTCTGGATCCTCCTCACGGCGACGGTCGAGGACGCGATCATGGCCGGGCTCTGGGGCGCCGGCAACCTGTCGGGGGTCTCTTGGGCGAGTTTCGCGACCGCTTTCGCCGGCTCGGTGCTCTTCATCGTCGCCGCGGCCGCGCTGAGCCGGCCCATGCGGATCATGCAGGTCGGGATGCCCTTCGCGACCGCGCTCGGACAGAACGTGCGACTGGTGCAGGTCTCGGCGATCGTGATCGGGGTCGGCCTCACCGCGCTCGCCACCGCGACCGTCGGCCCGATCTCGTTCATCGCGCTCGCCGCACCGCAGATCGCTCGACGCATCGTGCGGTCAGACGGGCTCGCGCTGGGCCCCACGGCCGCCGTCGGATCCCTGCTGCTGCTCCTCGCCGATGTCGTGGCGCAGCGGGTCCACCCCGATTCGCCGCTGCCGGTGGGCATCGTCACGGTGTCGATCGGCGGACTGTACTTCCTATGGCTGCTCCTGCGAGAGGGAAAGAAGTGATGAACCGATTGACGGTCGACGGCGCGGCTCTCGGCTACGCCGACAACCTTGTCTGCGAAGACGTGTCCGTGGAGATTCCCGACGGCGCGTTCACCGTGATCGTCGGGCCGAACGCGTGCGGCAAGTCGACGCTGCTGAAGAGCCTCACGCGGCTGCTCCCGCCCGCACGCGGTCGAGTGCTGCTCGACGGACACAGTGTGCACGGGCTGCCGACCAAGCAGCTCGCTCGCGAGATCGGGCTGCTGCCGCAGGGCCCGGTCGCGCCCGACGGGATCCGCGTCGTCGATCTGGTCACGCGCGGGCGCTATCCGCATCAGCGGCTGTTCGCTCCGTGGTCCCCCGAGGACGAGTCGGCCGTGGGCGACGCGATGGACGCCACCGGCATCCGCCATCTCT
This sequence comes from Microbacterium hydrocarbonoxydans, assembly GCF_904831005.1. Classification (NCBI taxonomy): domain Bacteria; kingdom Bacillati; phylum Actinomycetota; class Actinomycetes; order Micrococcales; family Microbacteriaceae; genus Microbacterium; species Microbacterium hydrocarbonoxydans. The sequence continues at coordinate 664,889 of NZ_LR882982.1, forward strand.
CCGGGCGACTCGTCGACGAGCTCTCCGGCGGGCAGCGTCAGCGCGTGTGGATGGCGGTGGCCCTCGCTCAGCAGACGCCGATCCTGCTGCTCGACGAACCCACCACCTATCTCGACGTGAGCCACCAGATCGAGCTGCTCGAACTCTGCCGCTCGCTCAACCGTCAGCACGGGAACACCCTCGTCGCCGTGCTGCACGACCTCAATCAGGCCGCGCGCTACGCCGACCACATCATCGCGATGAAGCACGGCGAGGTCGTCGCGACCGGCACGCCCGCGTCGGTGATCACCGAGGCGCTGGTCTCGAGCGTCTTCGGCGTCGACGCACGGGTGATCCCAGATCCCGAGTCCGGCAGCCCGCTCGTCGTGCCCCGCTGGCCGCACGCGGCGTGAGCGCGTCTCTGCCCGGGGGGAGGGGTTCTCAGTCGAGCTGGTCGCCGCCGAGATCGGGAGCATCTTCGACCTCATCGACGAGGCTGATGCCGCCCGAGGAACTGGCGGTCATCATGAGTTCCTGCACCCACCGGGCGTTGATCTGAGGGCTCTCGGGATCGTCGAACACGAACCGCAGCGGAATCGACGGCTGCAGCCAGATGGTGGACCGGCCGCGCGCCTCGCCCTCGGGGTGCGACCACGACAGCGTGAAGCTCTCCTGCCGTCGGAGCTTCGTCGCGATCGCGACCTTCAAGTGGGCCAGAGCGCGGTCTTCGATGCGAATAGGATCCTCGCCGGCGCCATAGAACAGCATTCCCATGTATCGAGGGTAACCACGACCGGTATGACGCCGGGCGCACGACTTCTTCGCGTCTCGGACTCTGCCGCACCGACACGGCGTTCGTACATGCGCACCGTGAGAGCCTGGGGGCACCCCACACGGCGGTTCCCCAGGATCGCGCCTTCGGCACGGGTTTCGTGGGTGGAACAGAGGAGCCCCTCATGGGTCGATTCATCTACGAAGGCGGCCAGAAGGTCGACATCGAGGACCGCGCGCTCACGCACGTGCAGCTCGTGATCACGGCGAAGCTGAGGCGCGGCGAGCCGTTCTCGTTCTCGTGGCGCGAGGATGCGAGCGTCGGCGGCGGACGCACGACCGTCTGGATCCACTCGGGAAGCGCCCTGGTGTTCAAGTACTTCGGCAGTCGTCAGCCGGCGATCAACCGCGCCTGGGTCGATGCGCTCGCCTTCACCGCCAACTCCCCGTCGGGACTCTATGTGACGCCCGAGCCGTCGGAGGGCACGACGGTCGAGCCCACGGGAGAACGCCAGCGCGTGACCTCGTAGGCTGGGGGCATGCTCATCGCCCTCATCCGCCCCGTCGAGAGCAGCACCGTCGACGTCATCGGCACCACGCTCGAAGACGTGCACGACCAGCTCATCGCGCAGCAGAAGCCGGGCTTCGTTCTCGCTTCGGCGCCCGTGCGGATGCTCAAGGGCGAAGCGAAGATCGAGTCCACCGGCACGTTCTGGCGGGTCGACGGTGTGCAAGAGATCCAGGCCGACGACATGGCGGCTCTCGAGGCGAAGGTGCCCGAGGGCTGGCGGATGCTTTCGGTGCGCAGCACGGACTGACGTCGGCCGGTGAGAGGTCTCTCACCGAGCGGAGGCGAGGAGGCGGCCCCACGCGCGGCCTGACTCGCAGTTCTGGTATATCGGTGCTGTATACCGGTGACGGCACCATTGTCATCCGATTGTCTGTTCTCTTAGTTGAGGGTCGCGACTGGTCGCGACGTGAATCGACTGGGGAAGACGATGACCGGGGAAGACGGTGTTCTGCGCGCTCTGGCGCGCGCGACCGACGACAGTTCAGGGCGTGACCTGCGTAGGTCAGGAGCGTCTCGGCTCATGGCGGCGCTCTTCGCCACGGTGCTCGCGATCGCGGGACTGCTGGGAGCGACGCTGCCCGCGACGGCCGCACCGACGGTGACCTATCCGGGCGCCGTCAGCGATCTGCGGCTCAGCACCGCGAGTGGCAGCGGAGCTCTCGGGCAGTGGGAGAAGGTCCGCATCTCGGGCGAATGGTCTGTTCCCGACGGGGCGAAGGGGGGAGAGACCTTCGGCATGACTCTGCCCGCCGAGTTCAGTCGCGAGGCGGCAGGCTCGTTCGCCCTCTCCGATCCCGCGACGGAAGCAGTGCTGGCGGACTGCGTCGTCTCGGCGGGCCACGGTCCCGACGTCGTGTGCACCCTCACGTCCGAAGTCGAAGGACTCGAAGACGTCGGCGGCACATTCTGGATGCAGGCGCAGGCCTCGTCGGCGACGACGAGTGAGACGGTGACCTTCGATCTGGGCGACACGCTCGAGGTGGTCGACCTTCCCGGCGTCGGTGGGATCGGTGCGGACGGAACGACGGAGAGCGCGGAGCCCTACAAGTACGGCAGTGAGACGGCGACAGAAGGTCGCCTCCGATGGAAGGTGGGGATCCCGAGCGGACACGTCGACGCCGGCGGCTTCACCATCGTCGACACGCTCGACGCCGGACTCGCCCGTCACCGGTACACGGGCGAGATGCGCGTCGACCAGCGCGTCGTGCACGACGGCGTTCTGACCGGGGAATGGGCTCCCGTGGATCCTGCGCGGTACGAGGCGGTCTTCGCCGATGACGGACTCTCGTTCCGTCTCACGGCGAGCGGATTGCCGACGAGCGGGTTCGCGTACGAACTCGTCTACTTCACGAAGGCAGACGCGCCGGTGCTCGCGGGCGATGTGTTCGGCAACCGAGCGGTCGTGAACACCACCGAGCTGACGGCGACCCATACCGTGCACGAGACCGGAGGCGGCGATGGCAGCGGCGTGGTCTACACCACGTTCTCGATCGCCAAGGCGCTCACGGGCGCGCAGTCACCTGCGGCCCGCGACGCGGAGTACACCGTTCGATATGCCGTCGAGGGCTCGAATGCTCCGACGGCGACCCTCAGCGTTCCGGTCGGGCAGGCGGTCACGAGCGCGCGCGCCCCGCTCGGATCCACGTTCGTGATCGAGGAGATCGACCTGCCCGTGATCGACGGCGTCGAGTGGGGCGAATGGACCATATCGGGTGACGGCGTCGTCGACGCAGGCGACGGAACATACGAGGTCACTCCCGGCACCGCCGCGGGCGTCGCACTGACGCTCACGAACATCGCGAACAGCGTGCCGACGCCGACGCCGACGCCGACGCCGACGCCGTCGCCGACACCTACGCCGACGCCGACCGCTGCGCCGACGCCTACGCCGACCGCTACGGCGCCCGTTCCGTTCGCGACGCGAGAGCCGACACCGACTGCGTCACCGTCCGCGGCGCCGAGCAGGACTCCTGCACCGCCCGAGGCGGGAGTGCTGGCACTCACCGGTGGGACTGCCGGGATGGCGCTGCCCATCGCCGGAGTGCTGATGCTCGCGGGCGCGGTCGCGGCCGGGGTCGCTGCCACGCGTCGCTCGGGTTCGTCGAGGCGCTGACGCGGACACACGAGAGAGCGGCAGTCGTCGAGGCCACGCCCCCGACGACTGCCGCTCTCGTATGCCGTCCTCGGACTGCCGGGCGCGGCGGCTCGTCAGCGGATCGCGTAGATCGCGCTGCTGATGATCACGGCGATGACAGTGGTCCACCCGATGATCGCCACGGCCTGCCAGATCAGGATGCGCACCTTGCCCACACCCGATGCCGCGAGCATCGTCGCAGTGAAGTGTGTGGGAAGAAGGAGCGGGCCGAGCAGGCTCACGCCGGGCACGCCGTAGCGCTCGAACGCGCGCTGGAACTTCTCGCGTCGAGCGGATCCGCGCGGCGCAGACTCCGGCTCGCCCTCGGGGGCGGTGCCGCCGCCGGCGAGCGCCGCCTGACGCGTGCGCGCGCGATTGACGATCGCCGTGCGCGCGCCCGAGCTGGCGATGACCAGGATCGCGACGCACACGAAGTTGCCGAGGATGGCGGCGATCGCGGCGACGACCGGATTGATGCCGCCGACGATGCCGATGGCGACGGCACCCTCGCCCTCGATGAACGGGATCGCACCGGCGAGGGCGACGATGAGCGGCTGCACCAGGTCGGGGACCTGAGCGACGATGTCTTGAAAGCTCTCGACGAGGTTCATGATGGTCTCCTGCGGGTCGTTGCGACGGATGGTCCGTCGCGATGAATCCAGTTCACCGTGTCTCGGCTCGCGGCGGCAGTGTCGCCCCGTCACTCGTTCCCGGGCCGTTCTCACGCGGCATCCATGACATGTGTCACGCCCGTATCGTGGGGGTATGCGCAGTCCCTCCCGCGATCCCGGCCCGGTCGGCGATCTCCCCCCTGGTGCGCGACAGCTCGCCCGCGGCATCATCGCCACGTGGTGGTACACCTTCTCGGCAGTGGCGTTTCTCGAGCTCTTCCTCCTGTTCGTATGGGTGCTGCGCGTGTTCGCCGAACCTGTCGACTCCTTCGTGCCGGTCGTCGTCGGCACGGGGGGTCTGATCTGGTGGCTGTCGACCCTGGTGCTGTTGGGCGATTACCGCCGTCGGATCGACGCGGACGCTGGCGTCCCGTGGGCACGGATCGCCGGCCCTTTGCTCGTGGCGCTCGCGTACGGAATCGCTGCGGGCGTGCTCAGCGACAGCCTGCTGCTCGGTGCCATGCCGCTCGCCCAGTCGATCGTGCTTCTCAACTGGCCGCGCGGGGTGCGCTACCGAGTCGTTCTGCTGCTCACCGCACTGATGCTGGTGCTCGCGTTCATCGACGGAGCGCGCGGTGCGGCCGCCGGCGGCCCGGAGGTCTGGGGCCTCTCGATCTATGCCGTGCTCATCCCCTCGCTGTCGGTGAGCTCCCTGTGGTGGTGGGACGTTCTGGTCACTCTCGACCGCGCTCGCGCCTCAGAGGCCCGGCTCGCCGCGACGCAGGAGCGTCTGCGGGTGGCGACCGACGTGCACGACCTTCAGGGCCACCATCTGCAGGTCATCGCGCTGCAGCTCGAGTTGGCGGAGAGGCTCATGCCGCGAGACCCCGACGCTGCCCTCGAGCAGCTGCGATTGGCGCGCGGCAGCGTCGACGACGCCATGCAGGGCACGCGTGATCTGGCCACCCGGTTCCGAACGATTCCTCTGGGAGACGAAGTCGCGAACGCGCGAGATCTCCTGCAGGCGGCGGGCCTCGAGGTCGACGCGACGATCGCTGCGGATGCCGATCTGGCACCCTCGAACGCGCTCGGACCGGTCATCCGCGAGACGACGACCAATGTGCTCCGTCATGGAGCAGGACGACGCGCAGGCCTGGCGCTCACCAGGGTCGCTGGGGGGTGGCGTTTCGAGATCGTCAACGACGCACAGCATCCGATGGCCGGCGCTCGCACCGGCTCGGGTCTCGACGGTGTGCGACGCAGGATCACCGAGGCCGGTGGAACGCTCGAGATCAGGGAAGACGAAGGCGAGTTCGGCGTGATCGTGACCGTCCCGGCGCGCGAGTCGGCGCCGACGGACGAGGAGGCGCGATGATCCGCGTGCTGCTCGCCGACGACGAGGCGATGATCCGCTCCGCTCTCGCGGCTCTTCTGCGCCTGGAGCCCGATATCGAGGTCGTGGCGGAGTGCGAAGACGGCGAGCGAGCCGTGAGCGAAGCACTCCGGCTGAAGCCGGACGTCTGCCTCCTCGATCTCGAGATGCCCGGACTCGACGGGGTGGAGGTCGCGGAGCGACTGCATCGTGCGATCTCGACGCGCTGCGTCGTCGTCACGCGCCATGCTCGGCCGGGCGTGCTGCGTCGTGCACTGGCCTCGGGCGTCGCCGGTTTCCTGCCGAAGTCCCGCGGCGCGGATCAGGTCGCCGAAGTCATCCGGCGCGTCGCGGCGGGTGCACGGTATGTGGACCCCGAGATCGCGGCCGACGCACTCAGCGACGAACGAGCACCGCTCACCGATCGCGAACTCGACGTGCTGCGCGCCGGTCGACGAGGAGAGACCACGGGACAGATCGCGCGAGCGCTGTCTCTCGCACCGGGAACGGTCCGGAACCATATCTCCGCGATCCTCGCGAAGCTGGCGGTCGGAACGCGCCAGCAGGCGGTGCTGCTGGCGGAAGAGCGCGGCTGGATCTGACCCGCTTCTCGTCGCGTTGACTGCATGAGACGGGAAGAAGTGCGGGTGGAGCCGTGGGAGAGGCTCCACCCGCGAACCGCGCGGGATGGGGAGTTGCGCGGCCCAGACGTGACACGAGCCTTGATCCCCCATGCTCGCAATGCGTCTCACCCTTCAAGACCGCGCGCACGAGAAATGATGACGCACCCTCACGGAAAAACATGCGGGAGGCGCGGGGGATCAGTCGTGGTCGTCAGTCGTGGTCGTGCTCGTGATCGTGCTCTTCCTCGAGCAGCATGCCCACCGAGGTCGCGCACGCATCGCCCTTCCACGCCTCGAGCCCCTCGCGGACCGCGAACGCCGCGATCACCAGCCCCGCGACGGCATCTGCCCACCACCATCCGAACAGGGAGTTGAGGGCGAGCCCCGCGAGCACGGCGGCCGAGAGGTACGTGCAGATCAGCGTCTGCGTCGAATCGGCGACGGCAGTCGCTGATCCGACCTCCTGACCTGCTCGGCGTTCCGCCAATGAGAGGAACGGCATGACGATCACGCTGACGGCCGTCAGGACCAGCCCGACGGCACTGTGCTGGGGGTGCTCGCCGGTGAACAGTGCGAGCCCGGATGAGACGGTGACATAGGCGGCCAACGCGAAGAAGGCGACCGCGATCACGCGGAGAGTCGGCTTCTCCCACCGGTCGGGGTCTCTTCGCGAGAACTGCCAGGCGACAGCCGCCGCCGACAGCACCTCGATGGTCGAGTCGAGTCCGAAGCCGATCAGCGCGGCTGACGATGCCGCTGCACCTGCGGTGAGAGCGACGACGGCCTCGATGAGGTTGTAGACGATGGTCACGCCGACGATGACCCGGATGCGACGGTGAAGAACCTCTCGCCGCGCGGGGGAGATGGTCTGGGGGTGCATCAGCAGGTGCACCCCTCGTCGTCGCAGCACGTCGGATCGACGATCAGGGTCACCCGCATCAGCATGTCGAGCGCGGGTGCGAGGTGTCGATCCGCGAGCTCGTATCGCGTGCGCCGTCCGTCCGGGATGCCGACGACGAGTCCGCATCCCCGCAGGCAGGCGAGATGATTCGAGAGGGCCTGTCGGCTGACGTCGAGGGCGTCGGCGAGGTCCGACGGATACGCGGCCGAGCCTCGGAGGGTGAGCAGGATCGCGGCGCGAGTCGTATCCGACAGCGCATGTCCGAGTCGTGCGACCGCTGCGGTGTGCGTGAGGGAAGCGGAGAGAGTCACGCCTTCAGAATACAGAGATTCGTGAATTCAGGACACCGTGAACTGTTATCCGGATGCCTCGCAGGCAACACGCCGGAAATCTCGGGTCGATACCGTGAGAGCCGCGGGAGCCGCGGGAGGAGTGGACGGAGCATGGTGGTCACAGTCGAACGGGTCGAGTGGATGCATGAGGACGCTGCGCGTCTGCGCGGGGCGCAGCGCGCGGAACTCGACGCGCGCTACGGCAACGATGACCACGAGCCCGGCATCATCCCGACCGCCGACGACGTCGCCGTCTTCCTGATCGCCCGGAACGAGAGTGGCGAGGCCGTGGTCTGCGGAGGCCTGCGTCCGCTCGATGTCGGCGTGCTCGGCGAGCATGTCGCCGAGATCAAGCGCATGTACGCGGCGCCCTCCAGCCGCGGCACGGGTGCTGCGGTCGCGCTGCTGAGGGCGCTCGAGGTCGAGGCGCAGCGTCTCGGCATCCGACGCCTGGTGCTCGAGACCGGCACCGCCCAGCCCGATGCCGTGCGGTTCTACGAGCGCGAGGGGTACTCGTCGATCCCGTTGTTCGGGCACTACGTCGGCAGCGGCCTGTCGCTGTGCTTCGCGCGGGACCTGCCGGGGGACTGACCCCTCAGCTCTCGCGGCCCACGATGACAGCCGACTCGGGTACAAGCGTGATGCTGCCTGGCGCCATGCGGCACCCCGAGGTCTCGAGAAGGATCACTGCGGCATCGTCGACATCGAACTCCATCGGCTTCGCTGTCAGATTCACCAGCACCGACGTCTCACCGCGCTCGATCCGGAACGCCCGCGCCTCGGGTGCTGCATCCGGCGTGAGCAGGTGGGCGCGCGTGCGCGTCTGATCGGGGTCGGTGAGATCGGGGTTGTGCCGGCGCAGCGCGATGAGTCGGCGGTACAGCTCGAGCAGCGCGGCGTGGGCCGGTGCCTCGCGTTCGCGCCAGTCGAGATGCGACCGCTCGAACGTGCCTGGATCCTGCGGGTCGGGAACCTTCGCCGGGTCCCAGCCCATCTTCGCGAACTCGCCGATGCGGCCCTCTGCGGTGGCGCGAGCCAGCTCGGGCTCCGGGTGCGAGGTGAAGAACTGCCAGGGCGTCGACGCACCCCATTCCTCGCCCATGAACAGCATGGGCGTGCCCGGTGCCGTGAGAGTGAGCACGGCCGCCACCGCCAGCCGCTCGGGCGTGAGCGAATCCGTGAGCCGATCGCCCGCGGCTCTGTTGCCGATCTGATCGTGATCCTGCGCGAAGGTGACGAGTCGCCATGCCGGCACGTCGACGGGCAGCGGGTGGCCGTGCGGGCGTCCCCGGAACGATGAGAACGTGCCATCGTGGAAGAAGCCGTGTTCCGACACCTTGACGAGCGCATCGGGTGCGGCGAAGTCGGCGTAGTACCCCTCCGTCTCCCCGGTCAGAGCGACGTGGGCGGCGTGGTGCCAGTCGTCGGACCACTGCGCCGTGAGGCCGTGACCTCCCGCTTCTCGCGGGAGGATCATGGTGGGATCGTTGAGGTCGGATTCGGCGATCAGGGTGAGTGGTCGATCGAGCTGCGCCGAGAGGGCGTCGACCCGCTGTGACAGCTCGTGCAGGATGTGCGGCGTCCGCGAGTCCTGCAGAGCGTGCACCGCATCCAGACGCAGACCGTCGACGTGGAAGTCGCGCAGCCACATCAGGGCGTTCTCGATGATGTACTCGCGCACCGCGGGCTCGTCGAGGTTCACTGATTCGCCCCAGGAGGTGTGCTCGCCGTCGCGCAGATAGGGCCCGAACTCGGGCAGATAGTTGCCGCTCGGTCCCAGGTGGTTGTAGACCACGTCCTGGATCACAGCGAGGCCGCGCCGATGGGCCGCGTCGACGAAGCGCTGATATGCGGCCGGCCCGCCGTAGGCCTCGTGCACGGCGTACCAGAGAACGCCGTCGTAGCCCCAGTTCCAGGTGCCGCTGAACGCGTTCACGGGCAGCAGTTCGACGTGTGTGACCCCGAGATCCACCAGGTGGTCGAGTCGCCCGATCGATGCGTCCAGAGTGCCGTCGGGCGTGAAGGTACCCACGTGCAGTTCGTAGATCACCGCTCCCGCGAGCTGCCGCCCCGTCCACTGCTCGTCGGTCCATTCGAAGCGAGCGGCGTCGTAGAGTGCTGACGGGCCGTGCACCCCTCGGGGTTGGCGCCGCGAGCGAGGATCGGGTCGCAGGTCGTCGCCTCCGTCGAGCAGGAAGCCGTAGCGCTCGCCCTCTGCCATCGCGACGTCGGCGCTCCACCATCCGTCTCCGCGAGCAGCCGGTTCGAGATCGTGCTCCGAGATCAGCACGCTCGCGGGCGTCAGCCGTCGCAGTCGCACGCTCTTCGCCCGAGGCGCCCAGACCGAGATCATCGTTCCTCCACCAGGAGCGCGACCGGGTAGGTGTCGAGCAGGTCTGCCAGCAGCAGCGGTCCTCCGTCGAAGCGTCGGCCCGTGAGCGCATCCGTGGCCGGAAGGTCGCTCCGCATCAGCTGGGTGTCTCCCCAGCCTCCGCGTCGAGCCAGCGCGACCGGCAGTCGAGTGGCGACGGCGGTGACCCCGCCGCGATCCATCGCGATCGCGTGACCGTGCGCCTCGCCTGTCACGACCCCGGCACGGTAGCCCCGGAAGCGGTCGGGATGATCGCGCCGGAGCCGCAGCGTGCGCGACGTGACGAGCATCTTGGCGAGGCCCGAGTCGTCGATCTCGGGCAGGATGCCCCGCGCCGCATCGGCATCGAGCCGATGCAGCATGTCGATTCGCGCAGCGAAGTCGACGGGCCTGCGGTTGTCGGGGTCGACCAGGGAATGATCCCACAGCTCGGTGCCCTGATAGACGTCGGGGACACCGGGTGCCGCGAGCTGCAGCAGCTTCGCCGACAGCGAGTTGACCCGGCCGGGTGCGATGATCTCACTCACGAATCGTTCGATGACCGTGCGCGCAGGGCCGTTGGCCGCGTCCGCGATGGCGATGACGCCCTGCTCGAAGTCGGTGTCGGGATGCTGCCATCCCGTCGACTCCGCCGCCTCGCGCGCGGCTTTCAGCCCGTATGCGCGAAGCCGCTCTGACGAGATCGGCCAGGCCCCCACCGCGGCCTGCCAGAGCAGCGCGTCGAGCGGCCCGTGACCGGTCGATGCGATGCCTCGAAGCTCGGCCAGCGCATCGGACCAGAGTGCGGGGACCTCGGCGAGTACCGAGAGGCGCGCGCGGACGTCTTCAGAACGCTTGGTGTCGTGCGTCGACAGGGCGGTCATCGAGTGCGGCCAGGCGGAGTGTCGTGCCTGCTGTGCCGCGTGGAAGGCGTCGACCGACAACGAGGCGATCGAGGGATCGCCTCCGACCTCGGTCAGGGTGCCCAATCGCGTGAACCGATAGAACGCGGTGTCCTCCACGCCCTTGGCCATCACTGCCCCGGTCACCTGCGGGAACCGCTCCGACACTTCGAGGCTCGTGTCCAGGAGCAGGGGAGTGAGGAGCCCGATCGCCTCGGCGAGGTCGGGGCGTCGGCGGGCAGCGTCCTCGACCGCGTGCAGCACGTGCTCTCGACCGGCGGGCAGGTACGCGCGGTAGACGGGGAAGCTCGCGATGATCTCCGTGAGAGCGTCTTCGGCGTCGACTACGCCGAAGGGAAGAGAGCGCACGAGCCGGCGCACCTCCGACTGCAGCAGCTCGTCGGCGACCATCCGCTTGGTCGTGATGATGAGGTCGTGCCATTCCTGCGCGGGAGGCAGAGACGTCTCGGCTCGCAGCTGCTGGTCCAGGCGGTCGAGCGCTGCGACGCCTTCACCGTCGATGAGGATCCTGTCGATCTCGACGAGCGCGTCGTATCCGGTGGTCCCGTCGGTGCGCCACCACGAGGGCAGTTGCTCACCGGGCTCGAGGATCTTCTCGACCACGGTGTATGCGGCGCCGGTCGCATCCGCGAGGTGCTCGAGGTAGGCGCCGGGGTCCACCAGGCCGTCAGGATGGTCGACTCTCAGGCCGTCGGCCAGGCCGGCGGTGATCCACCGGGCGATCTCACGATGCGAGTCCTCGAACACGTCGGGGAGCTCGACGCGGATGCCGGCCAGCTCCGAGACGGCGAAGAAGCGGCGGTAGTCGAGGTCGGTGTTCTGGTCTTCCCAGAAGCGCAGCTCGTAGTGCTGGGCATCGAGCAGCGCGTTCAGATCGGCCGCGAGCTCGCCCGAGCCCGGAGCGAGAGGCAGAACATGATCGAAATAGCTCAGCGTCCCGTCCGGCGCGTCGTCGGCAGGCGTCGTGTCGATCTCGATCTCGCCGGCGGCGATCACCTCGGCGAGGGGAGCTCCGAGAATCGGCAGCCGGACACGGCCCTCGGCGACCCGTCTGTCGACGTCGAAGGCCACTGCGTGCCGCGACGCTCGTCCCCGTCGCAGAGTGTCCCACCACCACGGATTGGCCCGCGGCAGCGCGACGCCGACGTGGTTAGGCACGATGTCGACGAGGATGCCGAGGCCCGCGGCATGCGCGGCGGCCGAGAAGCGCTCGAGCCCCTCCGGACCTCCACGTGCGTCGTCGACCCGCGAGTGGTCGACGACGTCGTAGCCGTGGTCGGATCCCGGCACTGCGGCGAGCAATGGTGACAGGTACGCCCACGACGCACCGAGCTCGGCCAGGTAGTCGGTGACCTGCGCGGCATCGTCGAGGGTGAACCCGGGTCTGATCTGCAGTCGATAGGTCGAGCGGGGGCGGTGGGTCATCGAGGAAGCTCCGCGGTCGGAGCCGGCGACGGAGCCTCAGCGCGCTCGGTCTGGATGCGCAGCGACGCCTCCACGGAGTCGTCCGTGGGCACGTCGGTCTGATCGACCTCGCGCAGCACGAGCATGGAGTGCGCTTCGAGCGTCACGGGCGCTCCCGCCTCGAGCGGCGTGCCGCCGGCCCGATCGGAGGCGGTGTCGATCGCCACCTCCCAGGCGAGGCCGTGCCGCTGGTCGGGGAGGACAGCATCGATCGGGTCGCCCCCGCTGTGGAAGTAGACGAGGAAGTTCTGGTCCGACACGGGACGACCGCGACGATCCTTCTCGCGGATCCCCTGGCCGTTGAGGAACATGCCGATCGCGAGCCCGAAGCCCGAGTCCCAGTCCTCCGGTTCCATGCGTCGGCCATCCGGGCGCAGCCAGACGACGTCGGGCACGCGCTCGCCGTCCTCCGATCGCACAGGTCGTCCGTCGAAGAAGCGACTGCGGCGGAAGGTGGGGTGCGCGCGACGCAGCCTCGCGACCGCCGACGTGAACTCGACCAGCGGGCGATCCGCCGCCTCCCAGTCGACCCAGGTGATCTCGTTGTCCTGGGCGTAGCCGTTGTTGTTGCCGCCCTGGGTCCGACCGAGTTCGTCTCCGTGCGCGATCATCGGCACACCCTGCGAGAGCAGCAGCGTCGCGAGGAAGTTGCGCTGCTGGCGGGCGCGGATGCGGTTGATCGACTCGTCGTCGGTCGGTCCCTCGACGCCCTGATTGGAGGAGCGGTTGTGCGACTCTCCGTCGTTGTTGTCCTCGCCGTTCGCCTCGTTGTGCTTCTCGTTGTACGACACGAGGTCTCGAAGTGTGAAGCCGTCGTGAGCCGTGACGAAGTTGATGGACGCGACGGGGCGGCGTCCGGAATGCTCATAGAGATCGGCAGAACCGGTCAGGCGTGATGCGAACTCGCCGAGAGCCTGGGGCTCGCCGCGCCAGAAATCGCGCACCGTGTCGCGGTACTTGCCGTTCCATTCGGTCCACTGCGGAGGGAAGTTGCCGACCTGGTAGCCGCCGGGGCCGACGTCCCAGGGTTCCGCGATGAGCTTCACCTGCGAGACGATCGGATCCTGCTGCACGAGTTCGAAGAACGCCGCGAGCCGGTCGACGTCGTAGAACTCCCTCGCGAGAGTCGACGCGAGATCGAAACGGAAGCCGTCGACGTGCATCTCGGTGACCCAATAGCGCAGCGAGTCCATGATCAGCTGCAGCGCGTGCGGATTGCCCGCGTTGAGGCTGTTTCCCGTGCCGGTGTAGTCGGTGTAGTACCGGCGGTCCTCCTCGAGCCGGTAGTAGGCCTCGTTGTCGATGCCGCGCATCGAGAGCATCGGCCCCATGTGGTTGCCCTCGGCCGTGTGGTTGTAGACCACGTCGAGGATGACCTCGATGCCGGCGGCGTGCAGGGCGCGCACCATGGCCTTGAACTCCTGCACCTGCTGACCGTGCTGCCCGCTCGAGGCGTAGTCGTTGTGCGGCGCGAAGAACGCGAGGGTGTTGTACCCCCAGTAGTTCGTCAGCCCCTTCTCGAGAAGGGTCGAGTCGTACACGAACTGGTGCACCGGCATCAGCTCGATCGCGGTGATGCCCAGGTGCACGAGATGCTCGATGACCGACGGATGCGCGATCGCCGCGTACGTTCCCCGCAGCTCCTCCGGCACATCGGGATGCCGCTCGGTGAGGCCCTTGACGTGCGCTTCGTAGATGACGGTCTGTGCGTACGGGGTCTTGGGCAGGCGGTCGCCGGCCCACTCGAAGAACGGGTTGATGACCACGCCCTTGACCATCGTCGCCGCCGAGTCCTCGTCGTTGCGGGAGTCGGGATCGCCGAAGTCGTAGCCGAAGAGGGGCTGACCCCAGTCGATGCGTCCGGCCACCGACTTCGCGTACGGGTCGAGCAGAAGCTTGTTCGGGTTGAACCGCTGTCCCTGGGTCGGAGCGTAGGGACCGTGCACGCGGTAGCCGTACAGCTGACCCGGCTGCACCGACGGCAGATAACCGTGCCACACGAACGCGTCGACCTCTTCGAGAAGCACGCGTTCTTCGTTGCCCTCATCGTCGAACAGGCACAGTTCGACCTTCTCGGCACCCTCGCTGAACAGGGCGAAGTTCGTGCCCTGACCGTCGAAGGTCGCGCCGAGCGGGTAGGGGGAACCGGGCCAGACGTCGTGGCTCACTGAGCGCGCCGAGTCGCGACGGCACGGTGCAGCACGGTCTTCACGGCGTTATGGAAGTCATGCACTTGAGCGATCTCCTCGGAGTGGGGGTACGGGTGCCCGACGTAGCAGACGAACACCGGATGCACGTGTTCGACGTAGCCTACGGGGCCGTCGTGAAGCACGACGTAGCGTTCGAGGTCGACTCTCTCGTAGACGGGCTCATCGGGCATGCGCTCTGTCTGGGGAGCCTGGCCGTCCACGGGCAGTCGGTCATGCGCGGCATGGGTCTTCGCACTCATGATGGCTCCTGGTTCTGTTGATGGTGCTCACGCTACGACCGCGCAGGATTCCGCGATATCCCATTGCCAGGTCGACGATCACGCGCTATGTCGCGAGACGGAGTGCTCAGACGCGACGTGTCACGTGGGCGACCCCGAGGCACCGCGTGACATCACCGCTCGACCACCTGCGACAATGGAAGTCCCGTGCCGATTCCGATCCGAGGAGCCCCCGTGCAGTACATCTCCACCCGAGGCGGCATGCAGCCGCTGCCGTACTGCGAGACGCTGCTCGAAGGACTCGCGCCCGACGGCGGATTGGCCGTGCCCGAGACGATGCCCACGGTCGACGGCGAGACGCTCGAGCGCTGGCGTGCCCTGACGTATCCTCAGCTCGCGACCGAGGTCCTCGGGCTGTTCGCGACCGACATCCCTCGCGTCGACCTGGCGCGCATGACCGCCGCAGCCTACGAGCCCTTCCCCGAAGCAGTCGTGCCGCTGCGCTCGATCGGTGACGACCTCACGCTCGTCGGTCTGTCCGAGGGGCCCACGCTGGCCTTCAAGGACATGGCGATGCAGTTCCTCGGCCAGGTGGTCGAGTACGCGCTCGAGCGCAAGGGGTCCGTGCTCAACATCCTCGGGGCCACCTCGGGTGACACCGGGTCGGCTGCCGAGCATGCGCTGCGCGGCAAGGACCGCATCTCGGTGTTCATGCTGTCGCCGAAGGGTCGCATGAGCGCGTTCCAGCGCGCGCAGATGTTCTCCCTCGACGACGAGAACGTGCACAACATCGTCGTGGACGGTGTCTTCGACGACTGTCAGAATCTCGTCAAGTCGCTTGCCGGAGATCTGGACTTCAAGCGCGCTCAGAACCTCGGCGCGGTCAACTCGATCAACCTCGCCCGCATCACCGCCCAGGTCGTCTACTACTTCTGGGCCTGGTTGCGGGCGACGGATGCCGGCGGATGGACCGAGGTCTCGTTCACGGTGCCGTCCGGCAACTTCGGCAACATCCTCTCGGGTTTCTTCGCGAAGCAGATGGGGCTGCCCATCCGTCGCCTCGTGCTCGCCGCGAACGAGAACAACGTGCTCGACGAGTTCTTCCGCACAGGCGTGTATCGCCCCCGCAGTGCCGCGCAGACCCTTGCCACGTCGAGCCCCTCGATGGACATCTCGAAGGCATCGAACCTGGAGCGCTTCATCTTCGAGCTCGTCGGTCGCGACGCGGCTCGCGTCGTGAGTGCCTGGCAGGACCTCGACTCGCAGGGGCACTTCGATTTCACCGCCGATCTCGCGCGCTTCGTCGACGAGTTCGGGATCGTGAGCGGCACGTCCACGCACGACGACCGCATCGCCACCATCAAGTCGGTCTATGAAACGACGGGTGACATCATCGACCCGCACACTGCGGACGGGGTCAAGGTCGCCCGCGAATACGTCGAGCCCGGTGTGCCGATGCTCGTGCTCGAGACCGCGAAGCCGCAGAAGTTCGCGGACACGATCAGCGAGGCGATCGGCGTCGAGCTCGAGTACTCGCCCGAGTTGCGCGAGATGCTCGATGCTCCGCAGCACACGACAGAGATGGCAGACGACGAGCACGAGCTGCGTGCATTCATCGAGGCCCACGCGCTTCGCTGACACTTCGGTCGAGACGCTCGTTCCGAGACCCCTTCCTGCTGAAGAACGCAGGAGGGGGTCTTCGCGTCCAGCAGGTCAGCGTGGGCGACTCATTCGGGGTCGCCGTGCAGCATCCACGGCACGCCGAATCGATCGACGAGCATCCCGAAGGTGCCGCCCCATGGTGGAGTGTCGAGCGGCATCGTGATCGCAGCCCCGTCGGCCAGCGCGTCCCACACCTGCTGCGTCTTCTGCTGCGTATTGCCGCTGAGCGAGACCGAGAACCCCTGCGGCGGCTCGAACGGAATGCCGTCGGGCGTGTCCGATGCCATGAGCACGAGTCCGTCTGGCGTCGTGAGCTGCGCGTGCATCACGAGGTGATTCTGCTCGGGGTTCTGCACCATGTCGGGGAACTCGCCGAACACGTTGATCTCGAGCTCGCCCCCGAGCACGCTCCGGTAGAACTCCATCGCCTGCCGTGCTTCGGTGCGGAACGAGAGATACGGATTGAGATGTGCCATGAACTGCCCCCAGCGTTGTCGTGCGAGGTCGTCGTCGGCCCCGCTGCGGCTCATTCTGCGCCGGGGGTCGGACATTGGCAAGAGCCAGGTCGACGCTCAGTCCGGGAGGGCTTTCACAGCCGCCGTGAGCACCTGAGGAACCGTCGGCACGCCCTCGGCGCGGAAGACCTCGGCGCCCGAGTCGTCGCTGATGATGACGGTCGGTGTCGAGCGGATGTCGAGATGCGCGGCAGCGTCGGGGTCTGTCGCGATGTCGATCTCGGTGAGGGTCGCGTCAGGAAGGTAGCGCACGGCATCCGTCACGACCGAGCGGGTGCGCGAACATGCTCCGCAGAACGCGGACGTGACCAGCGTCAGTTCCATCGCTCTCCTCTCGGCTCACGGAGTGCAACCGGGCGAAGGATCGTCGTGTTCCCGCGACGTGTTCAGAATCCGGTGCGCTTGGCGAGGCCGCGGTTCGAGCGGATGTGCTCGTAGTCCCACTGCACCACCCGTGACTCCGACAGCCAGACGGCGAGACGGCGCGTGTCGATCTCCGAGACGCTCTGGAACCGCGCTTCGGCCGCCTCGAACGAGCCGGTGGCCGCGAGCCCGGGTGCGGCGAACGACTGGCCGCTCCAGAACATCAGCCGAACCGCATCCTTCAACCGGTCGTATCCGACGATCGGATTGCCGTCGAGGAACCAGACGGGGTGCGCGTGCCAGACCTTGGCGGTCGCCTCGGGGAGCCCCCGATCGATCTCGTCGGCGAGAAGGTCGCAGATCGAGCGGTCTTCGGGGCTGAGTCTGCGGTGGTAATCGGCGATCTCTGCAGCGCGGGTCATGGTGCGAGTATGGCCCTCGTGACGACGGCCGTCGAGAGTCAGGAGGGCGACGTCGTGGCGCGAGGATGCAGCAGGCCGGAGATCGCTCCGAGCGCCGCCCCGACGAGCGTGTCGACGATGCGCTCCCACGCGACATCCAGCGAACCGATATCGCCGGTCGCCGCGCCCGTCAGAAGCAGCACCAGGGGCGTGATGAAGACGAGAGCGAGGGCGTAGTGCCGCACGACGACGAGCTCGATCGTGAACTGCAGGGCACCCAGCAGCAGGGCGAGCCACAGGCCGGAAGGATGAAGCAGGGCGAGCAGCGCGTAGACGCCGGCGCCGACCACTGTGCCGAGCATGCGATGGAGCCCGCGCTGCACGGCGGCGCGCCGGGCGGCGGCGACGCCGATCACCGCCACGGCCGAGCCCACGATCCAGTACGTGCGAGTGGGGTCGATCACGAGCCCCAGCAGAACGCCGATGACGGCGACGACCGCGACCCGGATGACGAGCATCCGCGAATCGGCCGTGAACGCGGGGCCGGGCAGCAGCTCACGCAGCGGTCTTGCAGACTGCGACCGCGCGCGGGGGAGCACGAGCGGCGTCATGGCGACGAGATAGGAGAACACGCATCCGGCGGCCAGCGCCGCGAGGTAGATCAGTGGTTCGAGGGGAGAGCTCGCCACGACGTGAGCGGACAGGCCGAAGACCAGCACGAAGAAGAGCGGACCGGGTGGTCCGAGCCGGAATCCGAAAGCCAGGGCCGCGCTGACGACCGCCACCACCACGACGCCGATGCTCACGAGCCACGCGTCGGCAGAGACAGCCACTCCGAGTGCCGCGCTGATGATCAGTCCGACGGCGACGAAGGGCAGTATCCGCGCTCGGTCGATGACCGGCGCTGTGCCGGCGAAGAGCACTGTGAACGCGCCCGATGCCGCGACATAGCCGAGCGAGGGCTGGCCGATCATCGTCATGACGGCGATCGGCACCGCGATGCCCAGCGCCGCCTGGGTGGCGAGGTGCCAGCGGGGACCGCGCTTCGGCGCCAGGGCGAACAGGCTCATCCGTCAATTGTCTCGCGACGCAGGCCGCCGCCTGACCGGCTCCCGCGGTTCCGGTTGCAGTCTGTGCCGCGTGACCGTGCGCCAGACGGCACGAAGTGCGACTGGAACGAGAGAATCAGCCCGGCGATACGATGGCCGACGTGACAGAACCTCGCTCGGGAATCGCTGAACGCCTCTCGCAGATGATCCAGCTGCAGACTGTGTCGGCCGAGCTCGAGGCGCGGGGCCCCGAGCCCTTCGAGCGCTTCGTCGCTCTGATCGCGGAGCTGTACCCGCTCGTGCACGAGCGCCTCACGCTCGAGCGGCACACCGACTTCGGACTCCTCTTCCACTGGTCGGGCAGGGATGCCGACGCGCCGGGGCCGCTCGTGCTCATGGCCCACTACGACGTGGTCCCGGTGGATGAGAGCGACGCCTGGACGCATCCGCCGTTCGCCGGGGTCATCGCCGACGGCATCGTCTACGGGCGCGGCGCTCTCGATGACAAGGGTCCGCTGATCGTCGTGCTCGAGGCGGTCGAGAACCTGCTCGCCAAGGGGTTCGTCCCCGCGCGTGACGTGTATCTCTCGTTCGGCGGCAATGAAGAGACCTTCGGACGGGCGGCTGAAGAGATCGCGCGTGTGCTCCGCGAGCGCGGGATCACACCGTGGCTGGTGGTCGACGAGGGCGGGGCGGTCGTCGATGCGCCGCTGCCGTTCGTGCCGGGTCGCGCAGCCATGATCGGGGTGGGAGAGAAGGGCGTCATGACGCTCACGCTCTCAGCGCGCGGCGACGGCGGCCACGCATCGGCACCCCCCTCTCTCACAGCGGTCCGACGGGTGGCGAGAGCCGTGGATCGGCTCGGACCCCGGACCTTCCGACCGCGAACGTCGAAGGCCATCGGGCGGATGCTGTCACAGCTCGGCGTGCGTACCCCGGGACCCGCGGGGCAGCTGCTGCGTCTGCTCGGATCCGTCCCTCTCCTCACCGGCCAGGTGTTCGCCGCGCTCGGAGGCGAGCCCGCCGCCCTCGTGCGCACGACCGTCGCTCCCACGATGCAGTCCGGCGGTACCGCGGCGAACGTGCTCCCCTCGCAAGCATCGGCGACCGTCAACCTGCGGATCGCTCTCGGCGAGACGACGCAGCAGACCGTGCTGCGCGTGCGTCGTCGCATCCGGGATCCGCTCGTCACGGTCACCGTCGAAGAGGCGAGCGAGCCGTCTCCGGAGTCCGCGACCGACAACGCCCAGTTCGCGCTGCTCGCCGAGGCGCTCGCGGTCTCGCATCCGGGGGTGCCCGCGGTGCCGTACGTGATGATGGCGGCGACCGATTCCCGTCACTTCCACCGCTTCGCGCCGGCGGTCTATCGCTTCGCCCCGCTCGACATGTCGAACGCGCAGCGGGCGTCGATCCACGGCGTCGACGAGAACGTCGAGATCGCTGCACTCGAGCGAGGGGAGCGGTTCCATCGCGCCCTCCTCGAGCGGCTAGTGTGATCTCACCCCTCCGCGGACGCCTCGGCGCCCCACTCCGCCATTTCATCGAGGAGCCGCGATGACGCGCACCCGCACTCTGGGAACCCTGGCGACGGTCGTCGGCTTCCTCGCCTTCGTCGAGTTCACCAGCGGCGTCCTGCAGGGGTACTACACGCCCATGCTCACCGACATCGCGCGGCACCTCGGCATCCACGATGCTGACGTCAACTGGCTCGAGGGCACGCAACTCATGCTCTCGGCTCTGGTCGTGCCCGCTTTCGCGAAGCTCGGCGACATGGTCGGCCACAAGCGGATGCTGCTCATCTCGACGGCGCTCACCGCCGCGGCGGCGCTCGTATTGCCTTTCACCGACTCGTTCCCCGTCTTCCTGATCGGCTGGACCCTGATGGGGTTCTACGTCGTCTGGCTGCCGCTCGAGATCGCGCTCATCTGGTCGCGTTCCCGTCGCATGGAGGGGCGTTCGTCGATCACGGCGAAGGCCGCGGGTCTCCTCGTCGCGGCGCTCGAGGGCGGCGCGATCATCGGGGCGCTCGTCGGCGGAGCGCTGATCGACGTCCTGCCGCTGACGGTCGTGCTCCTCATCCCCGCCGTGCTCATCGTCGTGTGCTTCTTCGTGATCCTGTTCGGGGTGAAGGAATCGCCCGATCCGACCGGCGGTGTCTTCGACACTGTGGGCGTCGTGCTCATCTCGATGGCGCTGATCTGCTTCACGGGCGGCCTCAGCCTGCTGCGTCTCGAGGGCGGGCTCGTCAACCCGTGGTCATGGACCGTCGTCGTCCTCGGTCTCCTGCTCGTGATCCCGTTCGTCCTCTGGGAGCTGCGCTGCGACGATCCGCTCATCGACGTGCGCATGTTCCGTTCGCCGGCACTCGGCCCGGTGTTCCTCACCGCAGGCCTCTTCGGGGTCAGTGTGCTCGGTGCTCAGGCGCCGCTCTCGACCTTCGCGCGCACCGATCCGGGCGTCTACGGGTATGGCCTCGGGACCACCGGCTTCGCCACCTCGTTGATCATCGGGCTGTACCTGATCGCCATGATCGCAGGGGCGCTGCTGTTCCCGCTGATCGCTCGGCTCCTCACCCCGCGCATCACCCTCATGGTCGCGTCACTGCTGGTCGGCATCGGGTTCCTGCTGTTCCTGCCGTTCCATGATTCGTACCTGCAGGTCGTGACCAACATGGTCATCGTCGGGCTCGGGTCGGGGGCCCTGGTGGCGGCGCTTCCCGCGGCTGCGGCATCGGCGGCCCCGGCGACCCAGACCGGCGTCGCCACGGGGCTCACGAACTCGGTCAAGACGGTGGGTGGCGCGATCGCCTCATGCGTCTTCGGCATCGCGCTCCTGAACGGGGTGGGTGGAGCGGTCGAAGGGACGGCTGGATCGTTCGCCGGGTACATCACCGTGTGGGTGGTCTGCGGTGTGACCGCCCTCGTCGCCGCGGCGATCCTCGTCTTCGTTCCCCGGGAGGCCTTCACCGATCGCACGGATGCCGAAGCGGTCGCTGCACCGATCGTCTGAGCTGTCTTCGGCCGACGTCAGTCGCGGTCGAGCCCGAAGGAGCGCTTGACGACGGCCTGCATGTCACGATCGAGGCCGTCGATGCGAGTGTTCACGGCATCGAAGCGGGCGTTCATCTCCCCGCGCAGCCCGCCGATCTGCGCGTTCATCTCGCCGCGCAGACCGCCGATCTCGCCGCGCAGGCCGCCGATCTCGCTGCGCACCACGCGGATGAACAGGGTCGAGACGACCGTCAGCATGCCGAACATGAGCGCTGTGAAGCACCCGATCATGGTCCAGATCTGCGCGTCGTTCATGAGATGCACCGTGTCATCCTCGCATCGTTCCAGTCGAGGAATCGGAAGAGCCGTCGCTGTATACCGCCATCCCGAAAAGTGGGAGGAACTCGTGTTCCGTCCTCGGTGTGCAGGAAGCCGGGCTCATCCGCCGCAGAGGTCGCGCGTCACTCGGACTCGCGAGGAGGATTGTGCATGAACTCGATGCGGATGCCGTCGTCGTCCTCCACGAATGAGGCGTAGTAGCGCTCCGTGTATCGCGGATACTCCTTGGGCTCTCGCACGGCCGACCATCCCGCATCCCGCGCGACGGCGTGAAGGCGGTCGACCTCGTCCCGCGTCGGCACCGAGAACGCGATGTGCTGCCATCCGACGCGACCGTGACGATGGGGTCCGGATTCCTCATCCCAGGCGTACAGGATGATCTCGGTCTCGTCGCCGTTGTGCCACGAGATCGAATGGTCGTCCTCGCCGCCGCTCTGATAGCCGAGGGCCGTCAGCACGGGATGGAACTGCGCACGACCGCGCTCCAGCTCGTTGACGGTGATGCCCAGGTGATCCAGAAGAGCCATGCGTCCAGTCTTCCAGTCGGCGCCCGGATCGCACCAGTGCGGTGGTCTCGGGCTCAGAGCTCGACGCCGTGATCTTCATCGTTGACGCCGGCGTTGCGCCCGCGGCGCGATTCGTACCCGATGAACCAGCCGAGCCACACGATGGCGGCCAGCAGGATGCCGAGCCAGACGTTCTGGAAGATCAGGCCGATCACGACACCCAGGATGAGAAGTCCTGCGGTGACGGAGAAGCGGAGCGCGTTGCGGGACATGCGTTCAGCCTAGAGGGCAGGGCCCGCAGGCGCTCAGCGATTCCGGTGATCCTCGGGGGACAGCCGGGGTCCGCGTCGAGCCTCGCTGATGCCACTGGCGAAGATGAGCCGGATCACCCGTTGTCGGTGCCCCGCCCACGGCGCGAGCAGCTCGAGCATCCCGGCGTCGTCGGTCCGGTGCCCCGTGAGCACGTGACCGACCTCGTGAGCCAGGTGGTAGTCGCCGACGCTCACGGCGTCAGGGTCTCCGAGCGCCCGGATGCGGGTCTCGGCAGACGTCCAGACGCCGATCCCGGGAAGGCTCGTGAGCACTCGATCCCGATCCTCGCCCGTCTCGGCCGCGAGCAGTGCGCGGGAGATGCTCTCACCCCGGGACGCCGCGCGCACGATGGTCTTCGACTGAGGTGGCTGCACGCCGGCGCGGTGCCACTCCCACGAGGGGATCGACCGCCACCGGGCGCTGTCCGGAGCGGTGTACATCGGACGCGGCGTGGGGCCGGGCGCGCGCTCGCCGTGGGCGGTGACGAGCAGACGCCAGGCGCGAAAGGCCTCGAGGCCGGTGACCTTCTGCTCGAGGATCGCGCACGCGAGTGCATCGAAGACCTCGCCGGTCCGGGCCAGGCGGATTCCGGGCGAGCGCCGTGCGACCTCGGCGATGAGCGGATGCAGCGCAGGATCGAATCCACTCGGGTCGTCGTCGGCGCCGCACAGAGCAGGAAGGCGGTCGAGTGCCTCGCCGGCGCCGGCGCCCCATGCCGTCGCACGGATCTCGTCGCCTGCTGCGCGGAGGGCGAGAGTCGCCGAGCCCTGCGGTGTGCGCAGCGCCCGCCAGATGACAGCGCCGTCGAACACCATCGTCGGGTCTCCGGGGCCGCGGCGGAGCATGCCCACCGTGCGGCGAAGATCGAGCGGGTGCCGGGGACGGTAAACGGCTTCGCGCACGCCGGGCGGCGCCGGTGCTCCGGCGGCCTCGGCATCAGCGGTCAGGGTCATACCCCCACGCTACGCCGCGGTTCTGACACCGGCCTCAGAAGCGGTCGGGCGACGGAGTTCCGTGACCGTAGCGGATGACGACGTCGGCATGCCGGTCGAAGCGGTAGCCGATGCCGCGTACCGTGCGCACGATGTCCTCGTATCGGCCGAGCTTGGCGCGCAGTCGACGCACGTGCACGTCGATCGTGCGCTCGCCCGGCGTCTCGTCGTCCTGCGCCTGCCACAGGGCGGAGACCAGTTCGCTGCGCTCGATGGTGCGGCCTTCGCGGAGGACGAGGTACTGCAGCAGCTCGAACTCCTTGTAGGTGAAGGCGGCGGAGTCGCCGTCGATCAGGACGCGCTTGCGGGAGATGTCGACGACGACGCCGCCCTCTTCGTCGACCGTCTCCTCTTCGGCTGCGGCCTTGGTCCGGGCGATGGCTCCGGGCTCCTGCAGGGCGAGGCGGACGACGTCGAGATCTCGGCCTCCGGAGCCGTGCGGTGCGAGCGCGACGGTGGCGTGGGTCTCGGCACCGGGGGCGAGCTCGGCGAGAGTGCGACGAAGAGCGTCGACGAGCAGGGGCAGACTCACGCCGGCCTCGGCAGCCTTGATCTCGTCGAGTCCGACGTAGAGGGCGAAGCCACGCGGCGAGCGGACGGCGGGAAGATCGGCGGCGAGCGGTGCCTCATCGGTCCGTGCCGGAGCGGTGGGGACGGTCGTCGCGACGGAGGGACGCTCGAGAAGAGTGGTGTTCGACATGATGATGGAGTCCTCGGGACGTGAGCCGGGAAGAGTGGCTCGGATGCGTTGCATGAATGACCGGCGAGCCGGGAGAGCGAGCTGGGGTGGGTGCTCGGAGACCGATCTCGCAGATCGCGGAATCAGGTCAGACGGGGTGGCTGTTCGTTCAGCGACACATTCGGCAACACATGCCAACGCGACCGGGCATCATCATCCCGGCAGTCCTGTTCGCCTCCTGGGCGGACAAAGGGCTTGCGTTGGTAGTCATGGGGGGATTATGTCGCAAGAAGTCCGGGCGTGTCAAAACGGCCCGAGCCGCGTGGTGGGCGCGTAACGTGGGCCCCGTGAGTACATCGTCATTGACATCCGGATTCATCCTCACCGATGAGAAGGACGCCTCGCGGTACACGCTGATGCGCGACGGACAGCTCGTCAGTGTGCTCGACTACCGTGACGACGGACGGACCATCGCCCTGACCAGAGCCTTCACGGTGCCGACTTTCCGCGGTCACGGCTATGCCGGAGCGGTCGTCGAAGGAGCAGTCGCCGACATCGAGGCACGAGGCGACCGCAAGGTCGATGCGGTCTGCTGGTATGTCGCCGACTGGTTCGCCGCCCACCCCGACCACGCCTCGCTGCTGCGCTCGCGCTGACCTCGTCCCGTGTGACGCCGTGTTACGCGGCATCCACGCGCGAGTGCCACCGGTCCGCCGCCTCGATGCGACCCGACGACAGCGTCAGCCGAGGGTGCATGCGGTCGGTTTCCTTCTCGGTATCTCCCGGTCGAGCGGCACGCCTCGGACCGAATGTCGGTGGTGGTTCGTAGCGTGTGAACATGCGAATCCTGCACACCTCCGACTGGCATATCGGCCGCACCTTCCATGGCAACTCGACCATGGGCGCGCTGGCCGAGGTCCTCGGGGCGCTCACCGAGCAGGTCCGGGAGAACTCGGTCGACGTCGTCGTGGTCGCCGGCGACGTGTTCGATTCCGCCACGCCCGCGGCCGGCGCCTACACACTCCTCGGGGATGCCCTGGTCGCACTGCACGCCACAGGCGCCCGGGTGATCGTCACGAGCGGCAACCATGACTCCGCCGCTCGTCTCGGATTCCAGGCTCGCCTGCTGCGCGAGGGAATCCACGTGCTCACCGACCCTCTCGCGATCGGGACACCCGTCACGGTGGCAGACGCGGACGGGCCGGTGCACTTCTTCGGCATCCCGTATCTCGAACCGGCGATCGTCCGGCAGCATTGGCCCGAGGCCGAGCTCCGCGCTCAGGCGCAGACGCTCGCCCACGCCATGGATCTCGTCCGCGAGGGCATGCGCGAGAATCCCGGCCGTTCCGTCGCGATCGCGCACTGCTTCGCTGCAGGAGTCGATGCCACGATCGGTCTCGAGCGCGAGGTCCGCCAGGGTGGGCTCGACGTCGTGCCGCTCGCCGTCTTCGACGGTCCCGACTATGTCGCGCTCGGACACATCCACGGCCGTCAGCAGGTGAGCGAGCGCGTGCGGTACTCGGGGGCACCCCTGCACTACAGTTTCGGCGAGCAGAACAAGCCCCGTGGATCCTGGCTGGTCGACCTCGATGAGACCGGGCTGGCCTCTGTCGAGTGGCTCGAGCTGCCCGTGCCGCGCAGGCTCGTGACCATCACCGGTTCCCTCGAAGAGATCCTCTCGGCCGCGAACGTCGCGGCGCACGCAGAAGACTGGGTGTGCGCGGTCTACACCGATCCGCTGGCTCAGACCGAACCCATGCGACGGCTGCGCGAGCAGTATCCGTACTGCGCCATGGTGCAGCACCGGCCCGACGAGGTGGCGGAGACCATCGAGCGCTCATACGTGCAGCGCCTCCGCGGTGCGGTCACTGATGCCGAGCGGATCGAGGCATTCCTCGAGCACGTCCGCTCCGGGCACGGCCCGAGCGAGCGCGAGGGGGAGCTGATCCGCGAGGTCCTCGATGATCGCGTGCGATCCGAGGCGCTGGTCTGATCCGCCGATGATTCGACGTCGCCCTCCGATCGTCCGACTTCGTCCTCCGGCGAGCGGATCCACAGCCATCCATACCGCTGGCGAGCGCGCCTGATGCGTCTGCACCGATTGGAAGTCGAGGGCTTCGGACCGTTCCGCGAACGTCAGGTCGTCGATTTCGACGTGTTCGCCGACGACGGGATCTTCCTCATCGCCGGCCGCACCGGAGCGGGCAAATCGAGCATCCTCGATGCCGTGTGCTTCGGACTCTACGGCGGTGTCCCGCGGTACGAGGGCGGAGAGAAGCGGCTGCGAAGCGACCACTGCGGCCCCGATGACATCACCGAGGTCGTCGTCGACTTCAGCACTCCGGCCGGACGATACCGCGTGCGGCGTTCCCCCGACTACGAGCGTCCGAAGAAGCGCGGCGGAGGAACGACAGTGCAGCCCGCCGCAGTACAGCTCGACGTGCTCGTCGACGATCGTTGGATCGGTCTCGCCGCGAAGGAGCGCGAAGCCGCGCACGAGCTCGACGGAATACTTCAACTGAGCCGGGAGCAGTTCCTTCAGGTCATCCTGCTCGCTCAGAATCGATTTTCCGAGTTTCTGCTCGCGGGCAGCAGGGAACGTCAGTCCCTGTTGCGGCGTCTCTTCGGCACCGAGCGCTTCGAAGACGTGCAGGCGCGGTTCGATGAGCGGCGCAGAGCGGCTGAGCACGCGCTCGGTGCGCGACTCGCCACAGTGACCGCGCGCCTCGACGAAGCAGAGCGTCTCGTCGACAGCGCGTCCCTCGGCGCCGATCCGAGCGACGACGACACGCAGGGAATCGGCCGTGCGGCAGCACCGGGAGAGTCCGCCGACGCGCGTCTGACCGCCCTCGGGCGAGCGCGGGCACGGGCGATGTATCGTGCCGAGCGTCGCGACGCCGAGCGGATCGAGGCGCAGGCACGATCGGTCGCGGCCGATGAGCGTCTGACGGCGATACGCGATGATCAGCGGGCGCAAGTCGAACGCGACAGGGCGAGGAAGGCTCTGGAAGCGCTCGACTCCGAAGAGCCGGAGATCGCCCGTGCGCGCACTGAGCTCGACGACGCTCGTGCCGCCGAGGTGCTGCGTGCGCCGATCACCGCGGCCGCGAGGGCACGGTCGCTGCTCGACGCGGCGGTCGACGCCGAGGTGCGGGCTCGTGACGAATGGCGCGCTGTCGGTCCCGAGGTCGAGGACCTCGAGCAGTGGGTCGAAGAAGAGACGAAGGCGACCGGCGCCTGGCAGCGGGCCGCAGTGCTCGAGCGCACCTCGGCCGATCGTGAGCGCGAACGCGAATCCGCCGAAGAAGCCGTGCGTATCGCGACGGAACGGCTCGAGGCGGGGGAGCGCGAGCGCGAAGCTCTTCCGGCACGCCGCGACGAGCTGCGGATCGATCGCGAGGCCACGCGGCGAGTGGCCGACAGGGCCGCTGATCTCGTCGCGGCACGGGACGCTGCGGCCGTGCGGCTCGCGGCTGCACGCGACACTGAGCGTCTCCGCGTCGAGCGCGAGGCTGCAGACCATGTGCTGGCCGCGTGCAGCGCAGCGCTCGCCGACGCCCAGGCGGTGCTCGCCGAGCTGCGCAGGCGGCGTCTCGACGGCTTCTCCGGCGAGCTGGCGGTGGGGCTCGTCGCCGGACGACCATGTCCGGTGTGCGGTTCCTCCGAGCACCCCGCTCCGGCCGAGCACGCCGACCCGGTCTCGGCCGGCGATGTGGACTCCGCCGAGTCCGATCGTGACCGAGCCGCCACGCGTGAGCGCGAGGCGTCCGAGCGCGCTGCCGAGCTGAGGGCGGAGTATGCCGTGGCCGAGTCTCGCGCCGACGGGAGGACCGTCGAGATCGCCTCCGACGAGCTGATCAGTGCAGAGGAGGAGCTCACGCAGAGCGTTGCTGCCGAGGAACGGTGCACGCAGCTCGATGTGCTCCTCGAGGAACTCGCCCTGAGACTCCGCCGTCTCGACGACGAGCGGGAGCGCGACGTGGCGACGCTCGCGTCCTCTCGCGAGACGGCGGCGCTGATCACGCAGCGCATCGCCGACGCCGACTCGGCGATCGACGAAGCGCGCGGATCGTTCGCGTCGGTCGCCGAACGCCTGGCGCAGGCCACGGCGCAGATTCGGGCGGCCTCACGAGCTGTCGAGGCGTCGGCCGAGCGTGTTCGCCGCTCCGACGCCGACGTGGAGGCGCGGGGTGCCCTCGACGCCGCGCTCGGGGGATCGGCGTTCGACGACGTCACAGCCGTCGAGAGCGCTCTGCGGTCGTCGGCTGTGCAGGCATCGCTCGAGAGCCGCATCGCACAGCATGCGATCGAGCGCGAGAAGGAACGGTCGATCCTTCTTCCGCTCGAACTGCGCACGCTGCCCGAAGAGCCCATCGACGTGTCTCCGGCGGAAGCTGCGTCACTGGTTGCCCGCGAGCAGTGGTCGCAGGCGGTCGACGAGGCGAGTCGTGCTGCAGCGGTGGCCGAGCAGCTCGTGGGCCTCATCGAGTCGGCCGCCGAGGAGAACGAGCGGATCACCGAGGCGCTGTCGGACTTCGAGATCCTTCGCGGACTCGCCGATGCTCTCGCGGGGCGCGGGGCCAACACGCACAAGATGACGTTGGAGACCTTCGTCCTCGCCGCCGAGCTCGAAGAGATCGTCGATGCGGCGAATCGTCGACTCGGTGACATGTCGACGGGGAGATACCAGCTCCGTCACTCGGATGCGCTCGCCGCGCGCGGAGCGGCGTCAGGACTCGGGATCGTCGTGTTCGATGCCTTCACCGGGCAGACGCGGCCCGCCCAATCGCTCTCCGGGGGTGAGACCTTCCTCAGCTCGCTCGCGCTGGCGCTCGGCCTCGCCGAGGTCGTCACGGCACGCGCAGGAGGAATCCGTCTCGACACGCTGTTCATCGACGAGGGGTTCGGATCACTCGACGGCGACACGCTCGACGTCGCGATGCGCACACTCGACGAGCTTCGACAGGGGGGCCGCACGGTCGGCGTGATCAGCCACGTCGAAGCCATGCAGGAGCAGATCCCGGCGCAGCTCCGGGTGCGGGCGACCTCTGAGGGGCCGAGCGTCATCGAATCCCGCTGAGTCACGCTCTCGTCGCCGCAGACGCGGCGTGCAGACGCGGCGTGCAGACGCCGTCAGATGTCAGACGCCGTACTCCTGTCGGATCACTTCACGGAGCTGGGCACTGCAGCGGGCGATCGCCTCGCGGAAATCGACGAGCGCGCCGTCCTCGGCCCGGTCGGAGATGGCGCGGAACGCACGGATCGGTACTCCGAACTGCTGGGCGACCCAGATGTACGCGTAGGTCTCCATGTCGACCAGTCCCGCGCCCGAGGGGCGGATGACCGCAGTGATCCCGGCATCCCCGACGAAGCTGTCGCCTGTGGCGATCAGCACTCCCTCACGGCCGGTCGAGACCCGCGCCGGCAGCGAGACGTGCTGGCCTGGCACACCGTCGAGATCGAACACATCGTGCTGCAGCGCACTGCCGATCTCGTGCACCGTCGCGTCGAGTTCAGGGTCGATGCCGCCCGCGGTGCCGACGACGACCACCTCGGAGTACTGTTCGGCGTCGAGCGCGCGGGTGAGGGCGAACACCGCCTGCATCTTGCCTTCGCCGGTCACGAGCTGATCGAATCCCTCGAGCTTCTCCGGGAATGCGGCGAGTTCGGAGGCCATGGCGGCGACGAGAAGTTTCACTCCGCCATCCTCTCAGGTGCATCGACCACCGCGAAGTCAAGTGCGTCCCGCCGACGTCATCTCGATGTAACACTGGTGGAGGATACTGACGTCGGGGAGACCGGAGGAATCACATGACCCTGCAGCAGCAGATCTCTGAAGCGCTCGGAGTGAAGTCCGAGATCGACCCCGAAGTCGAGGTGGAGCGACGTGTGCAGTTCCTCGTCGACTACCTGCGCACCACAGGGGCCAAGGGCTTCGTGCTCGGCATCTCGGGCGGCCAGGACTCGACGCTCGCGGGGCGTCTCGCCCAGCTCGCCGTCGAGCGGGTGCGTGCCGAGGGCGGCGAGGCGAAGTTCCTCGCAGTGCGGCTTCCGTACCGAGTGCAGAAGGACGCGGCGGATGCACAGGCGGCGCTCGAGTTCATCGAGCCCGATGCCTCGGTCGAGGTCAACATCCAGAACGGCGTGGACGGGGTCGAAGAAGACATCGAGTTCGCGGTCACGAGCGACATCAGCGACTTCAATCGAGGCAACATCAAGGCGCGACTGCGCATGGTGACGCAGTACGCCCTGGCAGGGCATGACGGACTCCTCGTGATCGGCACCGACCACGCGGCAGAGGCGGTCACGGGGTTCTACACGAAGTTCGGCGACGGGGCAGCCGACATCCTCCCGCTCTCGGGGCTCACCAAACGCCAGGGACGCTCGCTGCTCCTCCTGCTGGGAGCCCCCGACCAGCTCGCCTACAAGGTGCCGACCGCCGACCTGCTCGACGGGCAACCGGGTCGCGCCGACGAGGACGAACTCGGGCTCACGTACGAGCAGATCGACGACTTCCTCGAGGGGCGTCAGGTCGACCCCGATGCAGCGGGTCGCATCGAGTCGCGCTATCTCGCCACACAGCACAAACGCAACCTGCCCGTCACGCCCGACGACACCTGGTGGCGATGACGCTCGTCTGAACGCCCGTGTCGGAGGCCGCGGCTAGTGTCGAAGCATCCGAGAGAACGGGAGCATCGTGCGGATCGACACTCAGGCGCAGCGCGTCATCTGGAGCGCGAGCGACCTCAAGGCGGCCGCCGAATGCGAGTTCGCGTGGTGCCGCGCCATCGACGCGAAGCTCGGCCGCGTCCCCGCGGTGGAGGAGCCCGACGACGCGACTCTCGCACGCGCAGCCCTGCTCGGTGACGTGCACGAGCAGAATGTGCTCGCGCGCTACATCGACGAACTCGGCCCCGATCGAGTGCACCTCGTCGACAAGGTCTCGTCCGTCGACGCCGAGGCGCTCGCGGCAGCCGTCGACGAGACGGTGCGCGCGCTCGGGTCCAAGGCTGTCGTCGTCTTCCAGGCGGCTTTCGCGACACCGGAGTTCGTCGGGTTCGCTGACTTCCTGAAGCGCGATGACGACGGCCGGTGGCGCGTGCAGGACTCGAAGCTGGCCCGCAAGGCTCGGGTCACCGCGCTCATGCAGCTCGCGGCATATGTCGACCAGCTCGACCGACTGGGCATTCCGCGGTCCGACGAGGTCGACCTCATTCTCGGCGACGGCACGCTGAGCACGCACTCCGTCGACGACCTTCTTCCGCTGTTCCACGTGCGACGTGCGCGCTTGCGCGCGCTCATCGCCGATCGCCGGATCGACGAGGCTGCGGCCGGTGCGCCGCTCGCATGGGGCGACGACCGGGGCGATCTCGAGGTGGTGGCGTGCGGACGCTGCGCCACGTGCGAGGAACAGGTGACCGCGCACCGCGATCTGCTGATGGTCGCGCGTATGCGCCCAGTCCAGCGAGCGCGACTGAGGGCAGCGGGGATCGAGACCATCGACGCGCTGGCGGACGCTTCGGGGGCCCCCGCCGGCATGAACACCGACACGTTCGAGACTCTGCGGGCCCAGGCGCGACTGCAGATCAGGGCGGACGCCGACGGTGCGCCGACCTACGACGTGCACTATGCGGCGGCCATCCACACGCTGCCGGTACCGAGCCACGGAGACATCTTCTTCGACTTCGAAGGCGACCCGCTCTACACCGAGCCCGCGCCCGACGGGCAGGCTCAGTGGGGGATCGACTACCTCTTCGGATGGGTCGACAACGCCGATCAGTACTCTGCGATCTGGGCGCACGACTTCGCGGCGGAGCGCGAAGCGTTCGAGAGGTTCCTCGACTTCGTGAAGGTGCGGCGCGCGGCCCATCCGGGCATGCACATCTATCACTACGCCCCGTACGAGACCTCGCACCTGGTGGCCATGGCCGCTCGGCACGGCGTTCGCGAGGGCGAGGTCGACCGACTGCTGCGCGAAGGTGTGTTCGTCGACCTCTATCCGCTGGTCCTTCGCACCGTGCGCGTCGGGACCCGGTCGTATTCGATCAAGAAGCTCGAGCCTCTGTACATGGGGGAAGACGTGCGCACGAGCGACGTGCAGAAGGGTGACGACTCGATCGTGCAGTACGTCGCCGCGCGCGAACTCGCGGCCGCGGGCGAGCAGGCCGAGGCCGATGCCGTGTTCGCCGACCTCGCAGACTACAACCGCTACGACTGCGTCTCGACCCGGCGCCTTCGCAACTGGCTCATCGAGATCGCGAAGAGGGAGGGGGTGAACCCCGCCCCGCCCGACGAAGCGGACGAGGTGATCTACGAGCCGTCGCCACGATCCGTGTCACTGCTCGCCGATGCGGAACGTGCGGTAGATGCCGGTGAAGACGGTCAGGTGCATCGCATCGCGGCGGCGGCGATCGACTACTTCCCCCGAGAGGCGAAGAGCTTCTGGGTCTCGCACTTCCAGCGACTCCGCGAACCGGTCACGATGTGGGAGGGCACGCGCGACGTCGTGCGAGTCGACCGTGCCTCCTCGCGCATACAGCGCGACTGGAGTGTCGCCGAAGGCAGGCGAGTGATGTCGAGAGACGTCGAGATCCGCGGTGAGGTATCTCCGGGCACGACCCTGGGGGTGGGATCCCAGCCGTTCGCCCTGTATTCCGTGCCGGCTCCCTTCGACACGGAGGCTCCGTCACGAGCGGTGCACATCCCCCACACGGTCACGGTCTCCGAGCTGCTCGATGACGGCTATCTGATCACCGAGACGGCGATCCAGGGACAGACCTGGGACGAGTTCCCCGTCGCCCTCACCCCGGCGGCGCCACCGCGAGTCGCCTCGCTGCAGGGGGCTATCGACGAGTGGGCGGATTCCATCCATGTGGCCGCCCCCGGGTTCCCGCGCGATGCGGCCACCGACATCCTTCGCCGGATCCCTCCGCGCACGCTGTCCGGCGACCCGCTGCCCGAGCAGGGCGACGATGCGATCGACGCCATCGTACGAGGCGTGCTCGATCTCGACCGCAGCTACCTCGCGGTGCAGGGACCTCCTGGCACGGGCAAGACCTACACGGGCTCGCAGGTGATCGCCCGGCTGGTGAAGGAGCACGGATTCCGGATCGGTGTCGTGGCGCAGTCTCACGCGATCATCGAGAACCTGCTCGAGCGGGTGGTCGCCGACGGCGTGCCGGCGAGCCAGGTCGGCAAGGCCCCGAAAGACCCATCGATCGAGCCGGCCTACACGGTCATCCCCAAGAACGGCATGGCATCGTTCCTCGGCGAGCATGCCGACCACGGTGCGGTCGTCGGCGGCACCGCGTGGGACTTCAGCAACACTGCCCGTGTCGAGCGGGCGGGACTCGATCTCCTCGTGGTCGACGAGGCGGGGCAGTTCTCGCTGGCGTCCACGATCGCCGTGGCCGCCGGAGCGAAGAACCTGCTGCTCCTGGGCGATCCGCAGCAGCTTCCTCAGGTCAGCCAGGGCGCGCACCCCGAGCCGGTCGATACGTCGGCGCTCGGGTGGGTGATGGACGGCGACGCGGTGATCAGGCCCGACTACGGCTATTTCCTCGCGAAGTCGTGGCGCATGCATCCGTTCGTCGCCGCTCCGGTCTCCCAGCTCGCATACGCGGGCCAGCTCGCCTCCGCTCCGGGAACCGAGCTGCGATCGATCGACGGTGTCGCAGCGGGACTCCACGTCGCCCCCCTGCGACACCGGGGCAACGCCACCGAGTCGCCGGAAGAGGCCGCCGAGGTCGTGGCGCTGGTGCGCAGTCTTGTCGGACGCACGTTCACCGACAATGACGCGGATGCGACAGAGCGTCCGCTCGCCCAGCACGACATCATCGTCGTCGCACCGTACAACGCTCAGAGGCAGACCGTTCATGACGCGCTCGGCGCTGCCGGCTTCCCGGATGTGCCGGTAGGCACGGTCGACAACTTCCAGGGCAAGGAGGCGGTGGTGTCGATCACGACGCTCGCCGCGTCGAGTGGCCGCGATGCTCCCCGTGGCCCGGAATTCCTGCTCCTGCAGAATCGGCTCAATGTGGCGATCTCACGCGCGCAGGTCGCGGCATACCTCATCTACTCGCCTGCACTGCTCGATGATCTTCCACGCACACCCGAAGGCGTGGCGAGACTCAGCGCTTTCGCCCGACTCGTCGGTGTGGGTGGCTGAGAGCACCGGCGACATGGCGCGCCCAGAGGGGCGCGGCCACCGATCTCCTCGAGGTCAGACGGTGCCGTAGAGCCGGTCGCCGGCGTCACCGAGTCCGGGAACGATGTAACCCTTCTCGTTCAGGCGCTCATCGAGGGCACCGAGCACGATGGTCACATCACGGTCTCCGACGAGGGCTTCGATCGCGGCGAGACCCTCGGGTGTGCCCAGCAGGCAGATGGCCGTGACGTCCTTCGCTCCTCGGTCGAAGAGGAACTGGATCGCCGCGGCGAGCGATCCGCCTGTCGCGAGCATCGGATCGATCGCGAAGCACTGGCGGTCGCTCAGATCGTCCGGAAGACGCTCGGCGTAGGTGGTCGGCTCGAAGGTCTCCTCGTCGCGGACCATTCCGAGAAAACCCACCTCGGCGGTGGGAAGCAGCTTGACGAGCCCCTCGAGCATGCCCAGGCCTGCGCGCAGGATCGGCACCACGATGGGACGCGGCTCCGAGATCTTCACACCCATCGTCGTCGTCACCGGAGTGGTGATCTCGACCGGACTGACCTTCACGTTACGGGTCGCCTCGTAGGCGAGCAGGGTGACCAGCTCTTCTGTGAGCTGGCGGAAGACGGGGGAGGGGGTGCGGTGGTCGCGCAGGACCGAGAGCTTGTGGGTGACGAGAGGGTGGTCGGCGACGTGGACACGCATGTGTACAGGCTAATGCGCCGGAAGCTCGCGCACGACATCGGGTGCGCGGCGCGACCGGCTGCCGAGTGGGCGCCCTGTCGTAGGCTCGATCCATGACCGCCGCCGACCTCCTCGCGATGCGACGCGCTCTCGAGCTCGCGTCCGAGGCCGCGGTCGCCTCAGAGATCCCGGTGGGGGCGGTCGTGCTGGATGCCGAAGGTCTGATCGTCGCCGAGGGGCGCAACAACCGCGAGGTGACTCACGATCCGACGGCACACGCCGAGGTCGAAGCGCTGCGCGCCGCAGCAGCATCCCTCGGATCCTGGAACCTCGAGGGCCACACGCTGGTCGTGACGCTCGAACCCTGCGTCATGTGTGCCGGCGCCATCCTCCAGTCGCGGATCGGGAGAGTGGTGTTCGGCGCCTGGGACGACAAGGCTGGCGCCGCCGGCTCGAAGTACGACCTGCTTCGAGATCGTCGCCTGCCCTATCGTGCAGAAGTCATCGGCGGGGTCGAGGCAGACGCCTCCACGATCCTGCTTCGCGAGTTCTTCGAGCAGCGCCGCTGAGCCGGACGAACGGACGACGCCTCAGTCGGACGACTTGAGCACGAACACGTCTGTCGAGGGCTCGGGATCGAGCGACGGCCGGTACACATCGGGCTCGATGTAGATGACCCGGGCGATCGGCAGCGCCTCGCGGATGCGTGCCTCGATCGCGTCGATGTCATCGGCTGCTTCCCGCAGCGGCTTGTCAGCGTTGAGCGCGATCTTCGCCGCCACCATCAGCTCATCGGGGCCGAGATAGAGCGTCTTCATGTGGATGATCTTCTCGATCTCATCACCGGCATTGATGGCGTCGACGATGCGGTCGTGATCCGCGGCGGTCGCGCCCTCACCCACCAGCAGGCTCTTGGTCTCGACACCGAGAACGATCGCGATCAGAACCAGCAGGATGCCGATCATCAGCGTGCCGAGCGCGTCGAAAACGGGGTTTCCTGTGATCACGGTGAGGCCCACGCCCAACAGGGCGAAGGTGAGACCGGTGAGAGCACCCGTGTCCTCCAACAGCACGACGGGCAGCTCCGGTGCCTTCGCGCGCCGCACGAACGACACCCATGACTGATCCTTCGCACGCACCAGATTGCTCTCCTTGACTGCGGTGCGCAGCGAGAACGATTCGAGCCCGATAGCGACGACGAGCACGACGATCGGCAGCCACCACCACGTCTCGTCGAGCTCGTGAGGGTGAGTGAGCTTGTCGATGGCCTCGTAGATCGCGAAGAGGCCGCCGACGGAGAAGAGGATGATCGAGACGACGAACGCATACACGTAGCGCTCGCGGCCGTAGCCGAACGGATGTGCGCGATCGGCCTCGCGCTTCGCCTTGCGCCCGCCCAGCATGAGCAGCAGCTGGTTGCCGGAGTCGGCGACGGAGTGGATCGCCTCGGCCAGCATCGACGCCGATCCCGAAAGCGCCCAGGCGACGAACTTCGCCAACGCGATGCCGAGGTTCGCCAGGAATGCCGCGATGATCGCCTTGCTGCCGCCCGATGCACTCATGCGACGAGTCTAGATCGGGTCTCCCGCTGACACAGGGTGCGCCCGCCGTAGGATGACGACATGGCTGATTCTCTTCCCTCGCTGGCGTTTCTCGGTGCAGGTTCCATGGGAGGTGCGATCCTCCGCGGTGTGGTCGCATCCGGCATCCCGATCGACGACGGGATCACGGCCACGAACCGCACGCCTGAGAAGGCGGCGGCATTCGCGGATCTCCACGGCGTCACGAGCGTGGCACTGTCCGAGAACGCCGAGGGCAACGCCGAGGCGGCGGCGAAGGCCCGTATCGTCCTGGTCGGCGTGAAGCCCGCCATGGTGCCCGATCTGCTGCGCGAGATCGCACCGCATCTCGCCCACGACGCCATCATCGTGAGTCTCGCCGCCGGAGTCACCCTGCAGACCTTCGCCGACAATCTCGGCGCCGACGCGCGCGTCATCCGCTCGATGCCGAACACCCCCGCAACCGTCGGCAAGGGCGTCACCGGCCTCGCGGCAGGTGACGCGGCGACCGCCGAGGATCTGGCGCTCGTGCGCCGCCTCTTCGAGACGGTCGGCGCGGTCATCGAGGTTCCGGAATCGCAGATCGACGCGCTGTCGACCATCTCGGGATCCGGACCGGCCTACGTCTATCTGCTGATCCAAGAGCTCACCAAGGCGGCCATCGGCATGGGGTTCGATGAGTCGGATGCTCGGCTCATGGCCGAGCAGACCTTCATCGGGGCCACGGCGCTGCTCGATGCGTCGGGGGAGGAGCCTTCCGAGCTCCGCCGCCGCGTCACGAGTCCGAAGGGCACGACCGAGCGCGCCGTCGCCGTGCTGCAGGACGCGCATCTCGACCGCACTTTCGCGGACGCGGCCGGAGCCGCCCTCGCGAGAGCCCGAGAGCTCGCCGCCGGAGCGTGACATGCGGCTGCGCTTCGCGGGTGAGATCTGGTTCTGGCGCGGTCCCGCGCCATTCCATTTCGTCACCGTGCCGCCGGCCGAGAGCGAGATGATCAGCGAGGTCGCGAGCGTGGTCACGTACGGATGGGGCATGATCCCGGCAGCGGTGACGATCGGACGCACCACCGTGACGACGGCTCTGTGGCCGAAGGACGGGGGCTACATCGTCCCGATCAAGAAGGCGCTGCAGGATAGCGAAGCGATCGGTGTCGACGATGTCGTCGAGATCACCCTCCAGATCGACGCCTGAACAGCCGATGCCCGGGTGCCGCGCACGCGCGAGATCCGGTCAACCGCGCGAGACGCGGAGCAATCGCCACACAGTGACCGCGTTTTGCGCGGTTTACCGGATCCGACGCGGAAGACCCGACGCGGGGAGACCCGGCGCGGTTAGACCCGACGCGGGAAGACCCGGCGCGGGAAGATCCGGCGCGGAAGACCCGACGCGGGGAGACCCGACGCGGGAAGACCCGGCGCGGTAAGACGCGCCGCGCGATGGCTCCTGCCTGGTGTCAGCGGTCGAGAGCGGCGAACCGCTCGATGTCGCTGTTGGTCCCCGAGACGATGATGAGGTCGTGGTTGGTCACGATGGTGTTCGCCTCGGCGTAGCGGAACGGCTTGCCCGGACTCTTCACACCGACGACGGTGACCTTGTACTTGCTCCGAACGCCCGACTCGTTGAGCCCGACGCCGCGGATGAACTTCGGCGGGTACATCTTCGCCAGCACGAAGTCGTCGTCGAAGCGGATGAAGTCGAGCATCCGGCCCGAGACGAGGTGCGCGACGCGTTCGCCGGCTTCTCGCTCGGGGTAGATGACGTGGTTGGCGCCGACGCGGGCGAGGATCTTCCCGTGTGACTGAGAGACCGCCTTCGCCCAGATCTGCGGCACCTTGAGGTCGACCAGGTTCGCGGTGATCAGCACCGACGCCTCGATGGACGAGCCGACGGCGACGACGGCCACCTGGAAGTCCTGCGCACCGATCTGGCGCAGGGCGTCGATGTTCTTGGCGTCGGCCTGAACCGTGTGCGTGACGCGGTCCGACCACTTCTGCACGAGCTCGAGATTGTCGTCGATTGCGAGGACCTCACGGTCCAGGCGGTCGAGTTCGCCGGCGCATGCGGCGCCGAACCGGCCGAGGCCGATGACGAGGACGGGCGCGTCGCCCCGGAGGACTTCAACCAACGATCGGCCTTTCCACGGGCAGTGAGTAGTACTGCGTTCGCGACGTCGCGGCGACGGCCGCGGCGAGAGTCACTGTACCAACGCGCCCCATGAAGATGGTGGTCGCGAGCACGTAGGAGGCGGAATCAGGCAGCTCGGCGGTGAGCCCCGTCGACAGGCCCACGGTGCCGAACGCCGAGATGACATCGAAGAGCACATAGCTGATGTCGGCCTTCGTGATCTGGGAGATGATGATGGTCGAGAGCGCGACGATGGTCGCTCCCCACGCGACGACGCTGAGAGCGACGCGCTGCACGTCGCTGGGGATCCGCCGCCCGAAGGCTTCAACCGACTGGCGGCCCTTCGCCTCCGACCAGACGGCGATGGCGAGTACAGCGAGTGTGGTGACTTTGATGCCGCCGGCCGTCGACGCGGAGCCACCGCCGACGAACATCAGCATGCTCGCGGCGAGCAGGGA
The DNA here is from genome assembly GCF_904831005.1 of Microbacterium hydrocarbonoxydans. Lineage (NCBI taxonomy): Bacteria > Bacillati > Actinomycetota > Actinomycetes > Micrococcales > Microbacteriaceae > Microbacterium > Microbacterium hydrocarbonoxydans. The sequence continues at coordinate 704,132 of NZ_LR882982.1, forward strand.
CGATCCGTTCAGATCGTCCATCTCGATGACGTTGAAGCCGCCTGATCTCGTCATCGCCGAGAGGAAGAACGCCTGGAATGTGGTGTCGGCGGCATCCATCGACCCGAACGTCTTCGGGTTGTTGTACTCGAGGATGAGGAACACGGCCGCGCCCAGGACGAACAGGAGCACCGTCGTGACGAGGGTGAGCTTGGTGTGCAGCGACCACTTCTTCACGTGCCACACGTGCTTGGCGAGGGTGTAGATCACCGGGAAGCCGATGCTCCCGAGGAAGACGCCGACCATCAGCAGGGAGAGCACGAGGTAGTCGTCGGCGAAGACGGCCACTCCACCGTCGTTGGGGGCGAATCCGGTGTTGGTGAACGCCATCGCAGCGAAGTACGGTGCCTCCCACAGCGCTGCGATCGGTTCGACGCCCGCCATCACGAGGGCAGGGTAGAGAAGTATCGCGAGCGCGCCCTCGATGATCAGCGCCGAGAGGGCGACCGTCGTGAGCAGCTGGCCGACCTCGCCCAACCGCACGGTCTGGCTCTCGTTCACGACGCCGCCGTGCGCGCGCATGGGGTTCGTGTCGCCGGCGGCCATGAGCTTCGCGCGCAGACCGAGCCTCTTCGAGATGAGCATTCCCATGAGCGACGCCAGCGTCAGCACGCCGAGAGCGCCGATGTTCACGCCGACGAAGATCAGGACGTGGCCGAAGGGAGACCAGTGGTTCGCCATGTCGACCGTCGCAAGGCCGGTGACGCAGATGGTCGACACGGCGGTGAAGAGCGCGTCGGCCAGGGGGGTCACGGTCCCGGTCGCAGATGCGATGGGCAGCGAGAGCAGCACCGTGAACACGAGGATGAGCAACGCGAAGATCACGATCGCGAAGCGCGACGGTGACGACGTGATGAGGTGCTTGCCCCACGACGCCGCGCTCTGCAGTCGCTGTCGAGGTGACGACGCCGAAGCGAGGCCCGACATCGTGTCCCCTTTCGCTAGACCTCCGCACGAGCGCGGTCGCTCGACATGGTCGACGAGCCTTCGTCATGGTACTCCGTGCCGGGGACGACTACCCTGATCTCATGACCGACATCTTCGACGTGATTGCAGACGGCACGAGGCGCGACATCCTCCAGCTCCTCCTGCGCCGCACGTCGGAAGGCGACGCCGGCACGAGCGTGAGCCATATCGTCGCCGACCTCGGCATCAGCCAGCCCACGGTCTCGAAGCATCTGAAGGTGCTGCGAGAGGCCGAGCTCGTGAGTGTCAGGGAAGACGGGCAGCGACGTTTCTACAGCCTCGCGGTCGAGCCTCTCGAGGTCGTCGACGACTGGCTCGTGCCGTTCCTGATGGACGCATACGGCGACGATGCACCCGACGTCGACTACCCGGGTCTGCCGCTTCCCGACGGGGCCGCGCACGCTGCGGAGGTCGTCGGCCGGGCGGCGGCATCGGCGAAGCACGTGGTGGCGAACGCCCTCAAGCGGCTCGGCGCCTGACCTCGTCTCGCACTTCGCCCCCGGCGACAGGGGGGCATGTCGTCGGGGGCGAGGCTGCGGGCCCCAGCCCGCGGGAACTCGGATGGTGCCATCGTGAGTCCCGAGGTCAGCGTCCCAGAGGAGTCTGAACGGAACCGGCGTGCCGCCTATGACTCCGCTGGGATCGGGATCCTCTCTGCATGAGATCCCGTCTCACCGTCGTGCCGCCTTCGTCCGGAACAACCGGGAGCCCCAGATCACCGCCGCGGTCAGGATGACCTCGCACCAGCCGATCGCCCAGAACGGCGCAGTGCCGAGCGGTGTGCCGGTGAGCAGCGCGCGGATCGTGTCGACGATCGGCGTGATCGGCTGATGCGCCGCCAGTGGCTGGAGCCACGCGGGCATGCTCTCCACCGGCACGAAGGCGCTCGACAGATACGGCAGGAAGAGCAGGATGAACCCGTAGCCGTTCGCTCCCTCCGGCGACCCTGCGGCGAGCCCGGCGCTGAGAGCCGCCCACAAGATCGAGCGCCAGATGCTCCGCGAGGCACGTCAGCGGGTGGCGAGGTCGAAGAAAGGGGAGTGAGGCTGCGAGACCTCACAGATCACACGAGTCACATGGGTTTACACGCGTCCCAGATTCGCCATAGAGTGTGCTCAAATCCAGAAAGGGGTACGTGGGATGCCCGAGGTTCCAGATGTTCGGTTCCTTACGGTGGCTGAGGTCGCCGAACTCATGCGCGTGTCGAAGATGACGGTGTATCGGATGGTGCATGCAGGTGAGCTGCCGGCCATCCGTTTCGGACGCAGCTTCCGAGTGCCGGAGTCCGCTGTCGCGGAGGCGCTCCAGCGCCCCATCGCCGACGTCGGCTAGCGCTGACGCGCGGTGCGCCTCGCCGTCGCAGACACTGTGACAGCGACGCCCGTTCGATTTGCTAGACTGATCCGAGGCATTTTTCCGTGCCCGTACCCGGGTGTCGTCTCCGTGCGACGCCCAGCCACTGACTTAGTGAGGTTTCCGTGGGTTCTGTCATCAAGAAGCGCCGCAAGCGCATGGCGAAGAAGAAGCACCGCAAGCTGCTTCGTAAGACTCGCCACCAGCGCCGCAACAAGAAGTAAGCGGCCAGACACGAGCGCCTGTCTCCGGACGGGCGCTTTGTGTCTCTGCCCCCGGGTTCGCCACTGTCGCAGGAGCACACGCATGAAGTCGATCACCGTCACCGAGCTCGCCGAGCGCTCGAACACCCCGCTCATCGATGTGCGCGAGGTTCACGAGTTCGCTGCAGGACATGTTCCGGGTGCCGTCAACATCCCGATGTCCGAGATCGGCAACCGCCTGGACGAGCTTCCGTCCGAATCCTTCGACGTGATCTGCCAGGCGGGCGGTCGATCGGCGCGTGTCGTCGAGGCGCTCGAGTCGCGCGGCTACGACGCGACCAACGTCGAAGGCGGCACGGGCGAGTGGATCGCGCAGGGGCGCTCCGTCGAGGTGCCTTCGGCGTGACCACGCTGACCCTGATCGGCAAGCCCGACTGCCATCTGTGCGACGTCGCCTCAGAGATCATCGACGCGGTGGTCGCCGAGCTGCCGGATGCCGCGGCGGAGCGCATCGAGATCGTCGAGGCGTCCATCCAGGACGATCCTGCGCTCTACGAGCTGTGGTGGGAGAAGATCCCGGTCGTGCTGATCGACGGGCAGCTGCACGCGCACTGGCGTCTCTCCGCAGACCGGCTGCGCGAGTCTCTCGAGGAAGCCGTCCAAGAGGACGCGCTGGGAAAGGACGCACGATGATCCGTCACGTCGTGAGCTGGAAGCTCGCCGCGGAAGACGCGGGACAGCGCGCCGAGCAGGCCGCCGAGGTCGCCCGTCGGCTGAACGCGCTCGACGGCGTCGTGCCGCAACTGCGTTCGATCTCGGCCGGCGCGAACGTGGCCTACCCCGACGCGAACTGGGATGTGACGCTCGTCGCCGACTTCGATTCGATCGACGCGCTCGAGGAATATCAGGTGCATCCCGCGCATGAAGAGGTCGTCGAGTATGTGCGCTCGGTGGTCGCCTCGCGCGTCGCGGTGGACTTCGACGTCTGAGTCGACGATGGGCCCGTCGACCTGCGGGTCTATCCGCGGGTCAGTCCGATGAGAGAAGACGGCGTGAGGGGCGAGACCTCCTGGCGCGACGTCACCGTCGCGTGGTCATCGCCCGCTGAGTTGCGGGGATTCACGTACGACGACCTTGCGGCGATGGGGCAGAGCCAGCTCGACCGCTTCCGACGGCTGAGCGGTAGCCGCGCAGAGGACTTCGTGGCGGGCAGAGCGCTGATCCGTCTGCTCGTGCGCCGGATCAGCGGCTCCGACGATGTCGTGGTCTCCAGCCGCTGCGACAACTGCGGCGAGGACCACGGCCGACCGCGGTGCGAAGGCGTCTCGCTCAGCGTGAGTCACGCGACGGGACTGGTCGTGGTCGCGGCGACGTCGACGTCGGTGCAACTGGGCGTCGACGTCGAGGCGACGACCGCCGCCGGGCGGACCGACGAGCTCAGGTCGATGTTCCCCGTGGGCAGTGCTCCGGATCTCGCTGCATGGACCCGCATGGAGGCGGCCGTGAAAGCGGATGGCCGTGGGTTCGAGATCGATCCGTCGGATGTGCTTCTGCAGCCTCGGCGCGGCGCGGACCCGTGCACGTGGACTGCGACGCTTCCCGGACGCCGCACCGCTGTCGAGGTCACGACGCTCGTCGGCCCGCCCGGGTATGTGCTGAGCGTCGCGCGGGCCTGACTCGGTTCAGCGACGCTGCCGCGTCGAGGGGAGCGCAGGCAGAGGCAGGTCGTCGATCCACGTGCGCACCAGGGCCTGTGCCCGGGCATCGGCGATCTCGCCGACCAGCCCGACGAAGTCCTCGCTCGTCACGGCGAGCCGAGCGAAGCGTGCTGCCCACTCCCGCATCAGAACGAAGAACCGCTCGTCACCGATCGTCAGACGCAGGGCATGGAGGGTGAGGGCGCCGCGCTTGTACACGCGGTCATCGAACATGTCGATGGGCCCGGGATCCGAGAGCACGAGGTCCTGCGGCAGAGCGCGCAGACCTGCGTGATGGGCTGTCGCGTTCGCGTGGGCGGTGGGGCCGCCGGACGCTTCAGACCACAGCCACTCCGCATAGCAGGCGAAACCTTCGTTCAACCAGATGTCCTGCCAGCGTGCGACGCCGACGCTGTTCCCGAACCACTGGTGGGCGAGCTCGTGCGCGATCAGACGATCGCTTCCGCCCACGCCGTCGACGTGGTTGGCGCCGAAGATCGCCATTCCCTGCGCCTCGAGGGGGATCTCGAGATCGTCGGGAGTCACGACCACCTTGTACGACTCGTGCGGGTACGGCCCGAAGGCCTCCACGAACGTCTGCATCATCTGCGGCAGCGCGGCGAAGTCGGACCGCACCCGGTGCGCGAGCGCACGCGGATGGAACAGTCGTCCCGGTGTCGCGCCGAGTGCGACCCTCTCATCGTCGTATTGCCCGATCTGCACGGTCATCAGATACGTGGCCGTCGGCACCGCCTGCTCGAAGGTCCACCGCGTGCGGCCGCGCTGGGTGGATCGAGTGCCCGGGCCGCCGCTCACGACGATGTATTCGGGATCGGTGGTGAATTGCAGCCGGTACGTCGCCTTGTCGAAGGGCAGGTCGTTGCAGGGGAACCAGGTCGGAGCACCGGTCGGCTGTGACGCGACCAGCACGCCGTCTTCGAGTTCTTCCCACCCGAGAAGACCCCACCGCGTGCGCCGGGGAGATGGAGCTCCCGAGTACTCGACGGTGACGGTGAGTTCCTGACCCGTGTCCCGTTCCGCACCGAAGAGCACCTTGAGGCGACGATCGTCCTGGCGGAACGATGCGGAACGGTCGCCGGCCACCCGGACCTTCGTGGCTGTGAGCCCGACCAGGTCGAGGGAGATGTGCTTCGCCGGCTCGTGCATCTGCAGACGGATCGTCGCGGTGCCCGCGAGGCGGTTCGTCGTCACGCGGTAGTCGATGGAGAGGTCGTAGTGCAGCACCCCGTAACGCCGATCGCCGCTGTGCGGGGTGTAGGCATCGACGCTCATGCGTCGGAGGCCTGGTACGAACGAACCTTGACGGCCCGCCACGGGCCGATGGGGTTGCCGCTCCATCTGCTGCCGACGGGCACGAACTCGCCGCGCATCACGAGCGAGGCGGGGCCGACGGTGGCATCGGATCCGATGGTCGCCGCGGGCAGGATCACGCTGTGCGGGCCGAGAGTCGCGCCCTTCTCGAGGGTCACTGCATCGATGCTCATCACACGATCATGGAACAGATGCGTCTGAACCACACATCCGCGGTTCACGGTGGCACCGTCTCCCAGGGTGACGAGGTCGGGTTCCGGCAGCCAGTAGCTGTCGGTCCAGACGCCTCGACCGATCTTCGCGCCGAGGGATCGCAGCCAGAGGGCGAGGACCGGAGTGCCGGATGCGGCGTTCGCGAACCAGGGCGCGGCGACCATCTCGGTGAACGTGTCCGACACCTCGGTGCGCCAGACGAAGCTCGACCAGAGCGGATGCTCACCCGCACGGATCGGGCCGACGATCAGCCATTTCGCGACGGTGGTCACGAGGGCGGCGATCGCACCCGCGGCGAGCATCACGGCGCTCGAGAGCGCGACGGCCCATCCGAGCCCCCAGCTCTCGACCACAGCGGCGAGCGTGAGCATGACGACGAGTCCGATCGCGCACGTGACGAACACCGGGATGATGCGGCACAGCTCCCACAGGGCTCGAGCAAGTCGCAGAGCGGCCCGTGGCTGGTAGGTGCGCTCGAGATCGGAGTCGTTGACCACCCGACGAAGTCTCGCGGCGGGCGAGCCGAGCCACGACGATCCCGCCTTCGCCTTGGGAGGCGCGACCGACAGCACGGCGACGAGACCGTCTCGAGGCACGTTGTGCCCGCCGGCGGCCATCCCGGAGTTGCCCAGGAAGGCGCGCTTTCCGATGCGCGCGGTGCCGAGCCGCATCCACCCGCCTTGCAGCTCGTACGTCGCGACCATCGTGTCGTCGGCGAGGAACGCCCCGTCTGCGATGGTCGTGAGCTTCGGGATGAGGAGCACGGTCGACGCCTCGACGTCGCGGCCGACGTCGGCGCCCAGCGCACGCAGCCAGAACGGAGTGAAGCCGCTCGAGTACAGCGGGAACAGGAAGGTGCGCGCCGAGTCGAGCAGGCGTTCGGTGGTCCATGCCTGCCAGGCGATCCGCGAGCGCACGGGATAGACGCCTTCCGAGAGGCCGACGCCGAGAACACGCACGAGCAGCAGGACGAGCACGCAGAAGACGAGCCCCGCGAGCAGCACGGCCGGAACGAGCAGAGCCAGGATGCCGGGCACCGCGTCGGCGAGCGACTCTGCGCCGCGCATCCCCTGTGCGAGCAGCCAGGATCCCGACGCCAGCGCCAGCACCGGCAGGATGCCCAGGAACGCGGAAGACGCGGCGTAGGCCCATAGCCAGCGCGTGCGGCTCGGAGGGCGTCCCTCGGCGAAGGGCTTGGAGACTGCGCCGACGCGCGTCGCCGGGGACCCCGCCCATCGCTGGCCGGAGCGGACGCGTCCGAACACCGCAGAACCGGGGGCGATCTCGGCGCCGCGGCCGATCTTCGTGCCCGGGGCGAGGGTGCTGCGTGCCCCGATCGTGGCATCGGCTCCGATGCGGATGCCGCCGATGCGCACGGTGTCGCCGTCGATCCAGTAGCCGGTCAGATCGACCTCGGGCTCGATCGAGGCGCCGGAGCCGATGTCGAGCATGCCGGTGATCGGCGGGATCGTGTGCAGGTCGACGTCTCTGTGTATGCGCGCGCCGAGCGCTCGCGCGTAGTACACGACCCACGGTGCGCCGGCGAGACCCACGGGATCCACCTGCTGGGCGATCTGTTCGGCGAGCCACAGTCGAAGGTGCACGCCGCCACCGCGCGGGTGGTCTCCCGGTCGGAGTCCCGCGAGCAGCAGACGGGCGGACACAGCGGCGATCGTCATCTTGCCCAGTGGGGTCACGAAGAGCAGGAGCCCGACGAGGATCGTCCACGCCGGGACGTCGGGGAGGAAGTCGAAACCGGGAGACAGGCGCAGGATCCAGCTCGCGGTGAGCATGAAGAGCAGCCACCGGATGCCGCTGAACACGAACAGGGGGAGCCCGGCGATCGTCTGCACCCACTGCATCCGTCGTGGTGTCGGAGCTGACCTGCTGAATGCTCGCTGCTCGGTGTCGTCATCGTCGGCCTCGTCATCGACGGCATCCGCCATCTGGCGCAGGCGCGGCAGATCGTAGACGTCGGTCATCGTGAACTCGGGTGCGCGTGTGCGCAGGCGCGAGACCAGCTGCGCGGCGGCGAGCGATCCGCCACCCAACTGGAAGAAGTCCGCATCCTCGTCGTTCGGGCGGATGCCGAGCACGGCGAACCACTGCTCCGCGAGCCAGGCGGCGGTGCCGGAGAGCGCCGACCCTCCGGCGTCGCCCGAGTCGAGCGGCCACGGCAGCGCCGCCTTGTCGACCTTGCCGGATGTGCGGACGGGGAGATCGGCGACGGTCGCCAGGAGCGGGATGAGCGGAGCGGGCAGAGTGTCGGCGAGCTCGCTGCGAGCGATCTGGCGGTCGAACCCCTCGTCGGGGACCACATAGCCCACGAGGATCGGCAGTCCCGCCTCGGTCTTCTGCACGACGACGGTCGCGGCGGAGACCGACGTCAGCGCCTGGAGTGCGCCCTCGACCTCGCCGAGCTCGATGCGGCGTCCGCCGATCTTGACCTGATCGTCGGCGCGCCCCTGGAAGATGAGTCCCTCGGGCTCGGCGCGCACGACGTCGCCGGAACGATAGGCGCGATCCCACCCGAGCGTCGGCATGGGAGCGTACTTCTCGGCGTCCTTCACGGGATCTAGGTAGCGTGCGAGCCCCACGCCCCGGATGATGAGCTCTCCGGTCTCGCCGTCGGCGACCCGCCGGCCCTCGGCGTCCACCACGGCGAGCGACCAGCCGTCCAGCGGCAGGCCGATACGCACCGGCCCGGTGCCGTCCATCAGCGCCGCGCACGCGACCACTGTGGCCTCGGTCGGACCGTACGTGTTCCAGACCTCGCGCCCGTCCGACGCGAGTCGGGCGACGAGTTCGGGCGGGCACGCCTCGCCGCCGAAGATCAGCAGACGCACGTTCTCGATCGCGTCCTGGGGCCACAGAGCAGCGAGTGTGGGGACCGTCGAGACGACGGTGATCCCGTGTCCGAGCAGCCAGGGGCCGAGGTCCTCGCCCGACCGCACCAGCGCTCGCGGAGCGGGGACCAGACATGCGCCGTGGCCCCACGCGAGCCACATCTCCTCACACGACGCGTCGAACGCGACCGACAGGCCCGCCAGGACACGGTCGCCCGGGCCGAGCGGAGCGTTCTGCAGGAACAGACGCGCTTCGGCATCGACGAACGCTGCCGCGGAACGATGCGAGACGGCGACCCCCTTCGGCACGCCCGTCGAGCCCGAGGTGAAGATGATCCAGGCATCGTCGTCAACGGTCGGCGGCGTCACGATCGGGATCGCGGCGGTGCTCGGGTGCGGCGTCGTGTCCGTGAAGAGAGGCTGCGAGGCAGGTCCCTCGGCTGGCAGGTAGCCGGTGTCGGTGATCATGCCGACGACGTGGGCCTCGCGGAACACGAGGTCGGCTCGCTCCTGCGGATCGTCCGCATCGACAGGGACGTAGGCAGCCCCGGCGGCCATCGCGCCGAGGATGGCGATGTAGAGATCGCGGCGACCGGAGGTCATCCGGATGCCCACGCGATCGCCGGGACCGACACCGTGATCGCGCAGCACGGCGGCCGCACGCCACACATGGGCGAGCAGCTCGGCGTAGCTGAGCGCCCCATCGGCGTCCTCGACCGCCGACGCATCCGGGAACCGCCGGGTCGTCTCGCGGAGTATGTCTATGAGCGTGCGGGGGAATGGCGCCTCGGCACCGCGGTCGAGCGCCTCCTGCACGTCAGTTCGCAAGGAGGTCGACCAGCGCGGCCTTCGAGAGGCGCGAGTACCCGGTGCGCCCCTCGGCGCGTGCGCGGGCGCGGAGCTCGACGACCGTGAGCGATGCGAGGGTGTCGGCCTCGCGCACGGGCGTGGGGGCCTCGGTCTCGAGGGCGTCGGTGTTCGGCGCGCTCTCGTCGACCTTCTTCTTCGACTTCTTCTGCGCCGGGCTCTTCGTGTCCGATCTCCGAGAGTCGGATCCGGAGGTCTTCTTGCCGGCCTTCTTCGTCGGCGCCTGGAGGCGCACCGTGGCCTCCTGCAGTCGCTCGGTGGCGGCGACGGCGGACTTGGCGACCTTCTTCGGCCGATCCGCGACCTTCTTCTTCGAGACCTTCGCCGCGTCCTCGGCATCCTCGACCAGAGGCTTGAGCTTCTTCGCATGCTTCTTGGGGAGGGACTTGATCAGTCTCTTCGCGTCCTTCGCCGCATGCTTGGCGGCATCGAGAGCCGCCTCTGCGTCGCGCTGTGCTGAGGTCTTCTTGGCCATGATCGGGTCTCCTCTGAGTCCGGAGCGTGTCGGCTCGGGCTGGTGGCAGAGAGGATACTCAGCCAAGGTGAACGATCGGTGCCGGAGCAGCCGTAACACGGCCGTCATATTCGGTCACACTTGCAACACAAATGTGATCCGCCGAGGCCAGGTGCCGGCACGTCGGAGTCTGCGGTGCATGTTTAGATGTTCTCCTACCCGTCCGTGGGAGAAACACCCTCGTCCTTCAGGAGCTGACATGCAGCGTCGCAACATCATCGCCGGGATCGCGCTCGCCGCGACCGCCACCCTCGCCCTCGCCGGATGCGCGACCGGAGCGGGCGGCGACGGATCCGGTGAGTCGGCTGCCGGCGACGAGTACGGACTGATCGAGGCGGGAACGCTCACGGTGTGCTCCGACATCCCCTACGCTCCCTTCGAGTTCGAGGGCGGCGACAACGGCACGGGGTACACGGGCTTCGACATCGACCTGCTCGACGCGATCGCGAAGGAGCTCGACCTCACGCTCGCCGTGCAGGACGTGGGCTTCGACGCGCTGCAGTCGGGCACCACGCTCGCCGCCGGCCAGTGCGACATCGGCGCCTCGGCGATGACCATCACCGACGAGCGCAAGGCGAACATCGACTTCTCGGAGCCGTACTACGACTCGCTGCAGTCGCTGCTGGTGCGCACCGACTCGGGCATCGAGTCGATCGACGACCTCTCGGGCAAGAACGTCGGCGTGCAGCAGGGCACCACGGGCGAGGCATACGCGTCTGAGAACGCCGAAGGCGCCGAACTCGTGCAGTACCCGTCGGACGGCGAGCTGTGGCCCGCCATGCAGGCGGGGCAGATCGACGCGATCCTTCAGGACCAGCCCGTCAACCTCGAGCACGAGAAGGCCGACAGTGCCTACAAGATCGTCGAGGAGTACGAGACCGGCGAGTCCTACGGCTTCGCGTACGCGAAGGGCGAGAAGGATGCTCTCCGCGAGGCGATCGACGGTGCGCTGCAGGATCTGCGTGACAGCGGCGACTACCAGACGATCTACGACACGTACTTCACCGCGAAGTAATCGGCGAGCGACGTAGGACAGGGAGTCCTTGACAATGGCGTTGAGGCGCACCACCAAGAGCAAGCTGTACAGGTATTCCGTCTATGTGGTGCTGATCGCGGTCGCCGTCTGGCTGATCGTCAGCACCGACTGGGCGCGTATCGCGCAGCTCTACTTCAATCCCGAGATCGCCGCGAAGATGCTCCCGGGCATCATCACGACGGCTCTCGTGAACACGCTGTGGTTCACGGCCGTCGCGTTCGCCGGCGGTCTGCTGCTCGGCGTCGTGCTGGCGCTGTTGAAGCTGTCGAGCATCGGGCCCTTCCGATGGATCGCGACGGCGTGGATCGAGTTGTTCCGCGGGCTTCCCGCGATCCTCACGATCTTCGCCATCGCGTTCATCCTGCCGATCGGACTCGGGGTCCCGGGCACGAAGCTCGGCGGACCGGTCGTGCTCGGCCTGATCGGTCTGATCCTGGTCGCATCGGCGTACATGGCCGAGACGATCCGCGCCGGCATCCAGGCTGTTCCGAAGGGGCAGACGGAGGCCGCGCGGTCGCTCGGCATGTCGCCCATGAAGACGACGTTCTGGATCGTCGTACCGCAGGGCTTCCGCATCATCATCCCGCCGCTCACCAACGAGTTCGTGCTGCTGCTGAAGGACACGTCGCTGCTCTTCGTGGCCGGATCCTTCATCTGGTCGAAGGAGCTGACGAACTTCGCTCGTGACGCGAGCACGCAGAACGCGAACGGAACGCCGCTGATCATGGCTGCGGCGCTCTACCTGATCGTGACGATCCCCCTCACGCGCTTCAGCGCGTACCTGGAACGACGGATGTCGAGGCAGCGATGATCACCGACCTGATTGATGTCCACGCTCCTGCGATCGACCTGCAGGGGCTTGTGAAGAGCTTCGGCGACAACGAGGTGCTCAAGGGCATCGACCTCACCGTCAGCGCCGGCGAGGTCGTCTGCATCATCGGCCCGTCGGGCTCAGGAAAGTCGACGCTTCTGCGCTCGGTCAACCTGCTCGAGGAGCCGACCGGAGGCAAGGTGCTGATCGAGGGCATCGACATCACCGACCCCGATGTCGACATCGACCGGGTGCGCACGCGCATCGGAATGGTGTTCCAGAGCTTCAACCTCTTCCCTCACCTCGATGTGATGGGCAATCTCATGATCGCGCAGCAGCGCGTGAAGAAGCGGTCCAAGGCCGAGGCCGAGCGGGTCGCCAAGGAGATGCTCGGACGCGTGGGTCTCGCCGAGAAGGCGGATGCGTTCCCCGGACACCTGTCGGGTGGTCAGCAGCAGCGCGTGGCGATCGCACGAGCGCTGTGCATGAACCCCGACATGATGCTGTTCGACGAGCCGACGTCTGCGCTCGACCCCGAGCTCGTCGGCGAGGTGCTGCAGGTGATGCGCTCTCTTGCCGACGAGGGCATGACGATGCTCGTGGTGACGCACGAGATGGGCTTCGCGCGCGAGGTCGGGTCGCGTCTGATCTTCATGGACGGCGGACACATCGTCGAAGAGGGCGATCCGCGTGAGGTGCTGGCCAACCCGCAGCATCCGCGTACGCAGGACTTCCTGGCCCGCGTTCTCTGAGTTCGCGACTCGCCTGTGACGACGAGACCCCCTCCCGCTGAGTCAGCAGGAGGGGGTCTCGTCTGTATGTCAGATGACCGAGTCAGACCTCGACGACCTCGGCATCCGCGGCGCTGCGGCGCACCGACTCGATTCCGTTCACGGCAGCGGCCCTGGTGGTGTAGCTCTCGCTCGACGCGATGACTTCGCCGTTGCCGGCCTTGAGGCGGAATCGGTGACCACCGGAACTGTCGGTGTACAGCTCGAACTTCGCGGCCATGAGGTGTCCTTTCTCGACGGTGAGGAGGGGATGACGCCCTCGGGAATCACGGTATCCCGGTGTGCTGGCTCAGGGATAGAGGCTGATTCAGCCGCGCGGATGCACGGCGACCGGCTCGGGAGCCACAGCTATGCGCACGCGATCACCGAAGCCCGGGTGGATTCCGGGTGCGTGCTGAAGGCGCACCAGCTCGCCCGACTCCGTGCGCACGAGCGTGCGGCGCATGCTGCCGAGGAACGTGCTCTCCTGCACCAGCGCATCCGTCGCGGCATCCGCCTCGGATGCGAAATGCACGTTCTCCGGCCGGAGGAACACGTCGACAGGACCGTCAGCGGGCGCCTGCAGCGGAAGACGCTGCCCCCACACCACGACGTGATCGCCCTCGGCGACCCCCGAGACGACGCTCGAGAGCCCGACGAAGGCGGCGACACCCGCGGTCGACGGAGTCGTGTACAGCTGCTCAGGGGTGCCGATCTGCTCGATCCGGCCGGAGTTCATCACGGCGATCCGGTCGGAGACGGCCAGCGCCTCCTCCTGGTCGTGCGTGACGAAGACGGTCGTGATGCCGAGGCGCAGCTGGATGCGACGGATCTCATCTCGTAGCTGCACCCGCACTTTGGCGTCCAGTGCCGAGAGAGGCTCGTCGAGCAGCAGCACCTTCGGTTCAGTGACCAGTGCGCGCGCGAGCGCGACGCGCTGCTGCTGCCCTCCGGAGAGCTGGTGGGGGAAGCGATCGGCGAAGTCGCCGAGACCCACCAGCGCGAGGGCATCGAGAGCGCGTTCCGCCGCCTCGGACTTGCCGACGCCGCGGCGGCGCAGGCCGAACGCGGTGTTCTCCGCGACCCGCAGGTGCGGGAACAGCGAGTACGACTGGAACACCATGCCGATGTCGCGCTTGTTCGTGGGCACCCGCGACACATCGTTGCCGCCGAGCAGCACCGCACCGCTGTCGAGCCCTTCCAGCCCGGCGAGCACGCGAAGCAGCGTGGTCTTGCCGCATCCCGAGGGGCCGAGAAGAGAGACGAACTCACCCGGGGCGATGTCGAGATCGACGCCGTGCAGCACTGTGGTGCCCGAATAGCTCTTCACGATCCCCTGCAGCTGCACTCGGGTGCCCTCGCCGGCTTCGGCCAGCAGCATGTTGTCGGCGGTCTGGGGGAGGGTCATGAGTGGGCCTTTCCGGAGCCGCGGGCGACGCGGCCGATGATGAGGAGCAGCAGGAAGACGAACAGCAGCGCGAGCAGGGTGAAGATCGCGGGCGCGTAGGGGTCCTGTTTCTGAACGACGACCATGGCCGTCTGGAACACCTGTCGGTTGAGGAGAGAAGCGATCGTGAACTCCCCGAGCACGACGGCGATCGAGATCAGCGACGCCGCGAGAAGACCCTGTCGCAGATTGGGAGCGAGGACCTTGAGCACGACGGTCGGCCAGCCGGCACCGAGGGAGCGGGCGGCTTCGGCGAGCGTACGCAGGTCTGCCGCATCGATCGACGCCTGGATCGAGCGGTACGCGAAGGGCAGCACGGTGATGCCGTAGGCGAACGCCAGCGTCCAGGTGCCGGTGCCGAGGGTGCGTCCGATCTGCAGGTAGATCGGTGCGAGACCCACGACCAGCACGATCGCGGGGATCGAGATCGGCAGCAGCACGGCGAACTCGAAGACCGGCCTGAGCTTCGCGAAGCGCAGATTCACCAGGATCATGGTCGGTGCGAGCAGCAGGAGCACGATCGCGACGGTCACGACCGCGAGGACGAGGGAGTTGCCCAGGCCCATCCAGATCGGCCTGATCGCCGCCGACTTCGCCGGGTCGAACAGCGCAGCCCAACGCTCGAGGCCGAGGCTGCCGTCGGTCTGGCGCAGTGTGTAGAGCAGTGTCGAGACGAGCGGGATCGCGAAGAAGGCGCCGACGACCACGCCGATGATCCAGCGGGTCGCGAGTGACGGGCCGAGACGGCTCATGCCTGCCACCTCGCAGCCCGACGCTGGATGAGCGAGTACAGGGCCATCACGACTCCCACGATCACGATCATGCCGAGCGCGAGCGCGCCGGCGAGGTTCTCACGGCCGAGGAGGGTCTCGCTCGTGAGCGCGGCGCGGATCTGCAGCGGCACGATCTGCGAGCCCTGGCTGGCGAGAGCGGCGGCGGTGGCGTACGACGAGAAGGCGTTCGCGAAGAGCAGCAGGAGGCTGGCGAGGAACGAGGGCGCGAGCACCGGGACGCCGATGCGCAGCCAGAAGCTCGCACGCGTGCCGCCGAGCGTGAGGTTCGCCTCGGCCCACTGCGGCTTGAGCGCCGCGAGGGCGGGCATGAAGGTGATCACCATGAGCGGGATCTGGAAGTAGATGTACGGGAGGATCAGGCCGGGAAGCTCGTAGAGCCAGGTGCCGTTCGCGAAGATGTCGATTCCGAAGGCGTCCTGGAGGAACAGCTTGAGGACGCCCTGGATGCCGATCGTGGCGATGAAGGCGAAGGCGAGCATCACTCCGCCGAACTGGGCGAGGACGCCCGCGGCAGCATCCACGGTCGAGCGCACTGCGCCGTCCGGATTCATGCCGAGCAGGGCATAGCAGACCAGCGCACCGACGATCGCTCCGACCACCGCAGTGAGCAGAGACAGGCCGGCGGAATTCGCGAAGGTGGTGAGCACGACGGGATCCGTCAGGGCTGACAGGTTCGACCAGGTGAAGGACCCGTCCTTGGTGAAGAAGCCGGAGCCGATCGCGAGGATGGTCGGAACGGCGAGGAAGAGCACGACGTAGGCGGCGAACGGCGCGAGGCCGAGCCAGGCGACGGACGGCGCGGAGCGCTGGGCCCGCGACGAGGTCGCAGGCCCAGCGCTGTGCGCTGCGGGGGAGACGGGGGCGGATGCCGTGGCATCCGCCCCCGCTGCGGTGGCAGTGGTCACTGGACCGCCGCTGCCCACTTCTCGCCGAGCAGCGTGCCGGCGTTCGTCGACTGCTCCTCGGTCGGGACGACCGTCTCGCTCGGCACCTCGGGAAGAGCCGCGGCCAGGTCGGCGTCGATCGTGTCGGCCTCGGTCATGGCCTCCATGCGGGCCGGGCGCGCGCCGCCCTTGAGCCACAGGTTCTGCACCTCGTCGCTGTAGAGGAACTCCTGCCACAGGCGCGCGGCGGCAGGGTTCGGAGCATCCTTGTTGATCGCCTGGTTGTAGTAGCCCGCGTAGCCGGTGCCGTCGAGCACCACGACCTTCCAGTCCTTGTTGTCGGTCGCGTGCGCCGCGTTCAGGTAGTCCCAGTCGAAGACGACCGGGGTCTCGCCGCTCGCGACCGTCGCGGTGGTCACGTCGACCTTGAGCAGGTTGCCTGCCTTCTGCAGGTCGGAGAAGAAGTCGATGCCGGGCTGGAAGTCGTCGAGCGTGCCGTCGGACTGCACGGTCGCGAGGCCCACGGCGGCGAAGGCCGCGCCGGCCTGGGTCGGGTCGCCGTTGATCGCGACGGCGCCCTTGTAGGCGGCGTCCTTCAGGTCATCGAGCGATTCGGGAGCATCGAACTTCGACGAGTCGTAGCCGATCGACATGTATCCGCCGTAGTCGCCGACGAAGAGGCCGGTCGGCTCCTTGAGCGCATCCGGGATCTCGTCCCACGTCTGCACCTGGTACGGCGCGAAGACGTCGGTGTTCTGCAGTGCGACGGTCAGGCCGAGGTCGAACACGTCGGGCGCGGTGTCGAGTCCCTCGTTCGTCTTCGCAGCCTGGATCTCCTCGGCGCTCGACACGTCGGGCGAGGCCTCGTTGATCGTGATCTCGGGGTACTTCTCGGCGAAGAGGTCGAGGATCTCCCCGTAGTTCGCCCAGTCGCGCGGAAGCGCGATGACGTTGAGCTGCCCCTCGGCCTTCGCGGCTTCTTCGAGATCGGCGAACGATCCGAAGTCCTCGACCGAGGTCGCGGATGCGGCGTCGACAGCGTCGCTGCCCGCAGCCGGAGTCTCAGCGCCGGTGGCGCAGGCGGTGAGGCCCAGCGCGGCGGTCGTGAACAGGGCGATGCCGGCGCCGATTCGTGCGCGGCGGTGGAAGTTGGTCATCAGGGTCCTCTCGGTGCCCGGCGCTGTGAGCCGGATTCGGGTTGCGAGAGGACACTATGAGTCGAGGGTTGCCGACGATCGCGGCTCGGGTGAACGACAGGTGTCGAGGGTGTGACGGGTCGGACGGCGATGGCGTTCGAGGTGCCGCGTGGTCTGACATCCTGGACGGATGGACATCGGCAGTGTGCTCGGGCTCGAGCAGCTCACCTGGGGCACGCTGATCCTCGTCATCGTCGCGGCGTTCGCGGCAGGCTGGATCGATGCGGTGGTGGGCGGCGGCGGTCTGCTGCAGCTCCCCGCCCTGCTGCTGATCCCCGGGATCTCGCCGATCCAGGCTCTCGCGACCAACAAGCTCGCGTCTGTCTTCGGCACCGCCACCAGCAGTGTCACCTACTATCGGCGCGCGAAACCCGACATCCGCACCGCTCTGCCGATGGCCGGGATAGCACTCGTGGGCTCGTTCGGCGGAGCCGCCGTCGCGACCGTGCTGCCGGCGGCGGCGTTCAAGCCGATCATCGTCGTCGCGCTGCTCGCCGTTGCTCTCTTCACCGCGTTCCGGCCGCAGATGGGCGCTGCGACTCGGCTGCGATTCAGCGGACACAAGCACCACATCATGGCCGGACTCGCAGGGCTCGTGATCGGCTTCTACGACGGCCTGATCGGACCGGGCACGGGCACGTTCCTCGTGATCACGCTGGTCGCGCTGCTCGGCTACGACTTCCTGCAGGCGAGCGCCAAGGCGAAGATCGTCAACCTCGCCACGAACACCGGCGCCCTGCTGCTCTTCATCCCGCATGGCGCGGTGCTGTGGCTGCTCGGAGGCATCCTCGCGGTCGCCAACGTCGCGGGCAGCTACCTCGGATCCCGCATGGCGATCTCGCGCGGCACGACCTTCATCCGCATCGTCTTCCTCATCGTCGTGATCGCCCTGATCGCGAAGCTCGGCGTCGACGTGTGGAACGAGAACATCGTGCCTGCGCTCGCCGCCCTGCGCTGAGCCGTTCTGCTCGCTCCGGGACGCTCGCGCATCGCGCCTCGCGCTGCTTCACCTTGAGTTGGCGCCTGTTGTCGCTATTCGTGTGCGGTGGCGGCAATAGGTGCCACATTGAGGATCACGCCTCGCGGTGAGTTGGCGCCTGTTGTCGCTATTCGTGTGCGGTGGCGACAACAGGTGCCACATTGAGGATCACGCCTCGCGCTGCGCGCTGCTTCACCTTGAGTTGGCGCCTGTTGTCGCTATTCGTGTGCGGTGGCGACAATAGGTGCCACATTGAGGATCACGCCGCGCCGTGAGTTGGCGCCTGTTGTCGCTATTCGTGTGCGGTGGCGACAACAGGTGCCAACTGAAGGGCTGAACAACTGAAGGGCTGAGGGCCACGGGACGAGGGAACGCGCCCCCAGGCGTCAGGCCTCGTCGTCCTCGGGCTCGAAGTCGACGCCTGCTTCGGCGCGCTGCTCGGCCGTGATCGGAGCCGGAGCAGCGGTCAGCGGGTCGAAGCCGTTGCCCGACTTCGGGAACGCGATGACGTCGCGGATCGACTCGGTCTTCGACAGGTGCTGCAGCACGCGGTCCATGCCGAGGGCGATCCCACCGTGCGGCGGGGCGCCGAACTTGAACGCATCGAGTAGGAAGCCGAACTGCTCCTGTGCCACCTCGTCGCTGATGCCCATGACCTCGAACACGCGCTTCTGCACGTCTTCGCGGTGGATGCGGATCGATCCGCCGCCGAGCTCAGAGCCGTTGCACACGATGTCGTACGCGTAGGCCAGGGCCGAACCGGGGTCGGTGTCGAACGTGTCCTGGAACTCGGGCTTGGGGCCGGTGAACGCGTGGTGCACGGCGGTCCATGCCCCGGCGCCGACGGCGACGTCGCCCGATGCCACGGCATCCGCAGCCGGCTCGAACATCGGAGCGTCGACGACCCACGTGAAGGCGAACTCGTCGGGGTTCAGGAACCCGAGACGACGGCCGATCTCGACGCGGGCGGCGCCGAGGAGCGCGCGGCTCTCCTTCGTCGATCCGGCGGCGAAGAACACGCAGTCGCCGGCGGATGCACCCACGAACTCGGCCAGGCCCGCCTGCTCCGACTCGGACAGGTTCTTGGCCGCCGGGCCGCCGAGCGAGCCGTCTTCGTTGAAGAGGACGTAGGCGAGGCCACGGGCGCCGCGCTGCTTGGCCCAGTCCTGCCATGCGTCGAGCTGCTTGCGCGGCTGGCTCGCGCCACCGGGCATGACGACCGCGCCGACGTACTCGGCCTGGAAGACCCGGAACGGGGTCTCCGCGAAGTACTCGGTGGCCTCGACGAGCTCGAGGCCGAAGCGCAGGTCGGGCTTGTCGGAACCGTACTTGGCCATCGCATCGGCGTACGTCAGGCGGGGCAGAGGGGTCTGCACGTCGACGCCGATCGTCTTCCACATCGCGACGATCAGCGACTCCATCAGCGTGATGACGTCTTCCTGGTCGACGAAGCTCATCTCGATGTCGAGTTGCGTGAACTCCGGCTGGCGATCCGCGCGGAAGTCCTCATCGCGGTAGCAGCGCGCGATCTGGTAGTACTTCTCGACGCCGCCGACCATGAGCAGCTGCTTGAACAGCTGGGGCGACTGCGGCAGCGCGTACCAGCTTCCCGGGTGCAGACGCGCAGGCACGACGAAGTCGCGGGCGCCCTCGGGGGTCGAGCGGGTGAGGGTCGGCGTCTCGACCTCGGTGAAGTCCTCGCCGTGCAGCACGTCGCGAACGGCCTTGTAGACGTTCGAGCGCAGACGCAGAGCGGATGCCGCGGCGGGGCGACGAAGGTCGAGGTAGCGGTACTTGAGGCGGGCCTCCTCGCCGACCGTCTCGGTGTCGGCAACCGCGGTCGACACCTGGAACGGCAGGGGAGCCGATTCGTTCAGCACCTCGACGTCGGTCGCGATGAGCTCGATCTCGCCGGTGGGCAGGTTCGGGTTCGCGTTGCCCTCGGGGCGACGGGACACCTCGCCGGTGACCTTGAGGACGAACTCGTTGCGCAGCGGGTGCGCGATCTCCTCGTCGCGGATGACGACCTGGGCGATGCCGGATGCATCCCGAAGATCGATGAACGCGACTCCTCCGTGATCACGACGGCGATCGACCCAACCCGAGAGGGTGACGGTCTGACCGATATGCTCGGCTCGCAGTGAGCCTGCCGAGTGGGTGCGAAGCACGGAGGATTCCTCCTGATCTGGGAAATGATGAACCCGCCCATTCTACGGGGGCGGGTGTCGCCTCCTCCGCCGGTGGCATATCGGTCAGTAGGCTCGCCACGACAGAAAGGGTCACCATGGACTCCAACGGCATCTCCGACCTGTACGCGTCGATCTTCTCCGGCACGACGGGACTCATCGTGCTGGTCTTCTACATCCTGGTCGCGGTCGGGCTGTGGAAGGTGTTCACGAAAGCGGGATACCCCGGCATCCTTGCGATCATCCCCATCGTGAACGTGGTCTTCCTCGTCAAGATCGCCGGGATGTCAGGCTGGCTCGCACTGCTCTATCTCATTCCCATCGTGGGGTTCGTCTTCGGGATCATCGTCGCGGTGAGACTCGGTGAGCGGTTCGGCAAGGGCGGCCTGTTCTCCTTCTTCCTGCTGTTCGTCTTCCCCTACATCGGGTATCTCGTGCTCGGCTTCGGCGACTCCCGCTACCGCGCGATCTGACATGGTGGCGTCCCGACTGCATCTCGTCCGCCACGGTGAGGTCCACAACCCCAAGAGGGTGCTCTACGGACGCTTGCCGGACTATCACCTGAGCAAGGCCGGGAGACGGATGGCGCAGGCCGCCGCCGACCATATCGCCTCTCTCGACCGACCCGTCACTGCGCTGTACTCGTCGCCGTTGGAGCGAGCGCAGGAGTCGGCGGAGCCTTTCGCGACACGGTTCGGTCTGGTGCCCGAGATCGACATCCGCATCATCGAGCCGACGAACGTGTTCGAGGGCACGCAGATGCGTCGCTCGCTCATGAACCCGCTCAAGTGGTGGCATCTCCGTCAGCCGTCACTGCCCAGCTGGGGCGAGCCGTACACGTCGATCGCCGAGCGGATGCTGGGCATGATGGCTGAAGCCTGGCGCTCGGTCGACGGCGGCGACCTCGTGCTTGTCTCGCATCAGGCGCCGATCTGGATCACCCACCTGCGGGTGGCGGGACTGCCGCTGCAGCACGACCCGCGAACCCGCCGCTGTGCGCTGTCGAGCATCACCTCGTTCGAGCTCGTCGGTGATGTGTGGCGTGAAGTCGCCTATGCCGAGCCTGCGTCGACGGGCGGCGCGGTCGACGTCGGCGCCGTCTGAGAGCATCCGCCGGAGCGCGTCAGTCGGCCATCAACGACTGGATGACTCCGACCGCTGCCATCTGGCCGGCAGCGGCGGCGAGCAGCACTGCGGCCATCGGGCCGGGCAGCGACGCACGATGGGCGAGATCTCCCGCCGCGAAGACACCGGGGCGCGAGGTGCGGCCGAAGTCGTCGACCTCGATCGATCCCGAGGGCAGCAGCTGCAGTCCGAGCTGATCGGCGAAGGGCGCTCGGTGGCGCGGGATGCCTGCAGCCACGAACACACCCGCGACGGTGTGCTCCTGCGCCGCGGTCGCGATGCGCACGCCCTCGCCATCCGGACTCACGGAGGTGACCGGTGCCATGCCCACGCGTGCGCCGACTGCCTCGAGGCCGCTCGTCTCCTCGGATGTGAAGCGCCCGTCCACGGGGAAGACCGTGATGTCCCCGACGATGGGGCCGAGGAGTCCGATCAGATGCTGGGCCCGAGCAGCGGGACCGAGGATGCCGATCGAGCGACCGGCGTGCTCGTGACCGTCGCAGAACGGGCAGTTGAAGGCCGTGATGCCCCACAGCTCCTGCAAGCCGGGGATGGGCGGAAGGTCGTCGGCGACCCCGGTCGCGAGGACCACGTGGCGCCCCGCGACGACGGCGCCGTCTGCGAGTACCACGGTGTACCCGCCTTCGTCTGCGGTGACGGTGTTCGCCCTCAGGTCCCGGATCTCGACATCGGAGTACTCGGCGAGCTGGGTCCTGGCCGTGGCCCGGAACTCGGCGGGCGGGGTGCCGTCGTTCGCGATCACGTTGTGCATGTGCAGGACTGTTCCGTTGCGGTACTCGCCCGAGTCGAGCAGCAGAGTGCTCCGGTGCATCCGCCCGAGTGTCAGTGCTGCCTGCAGGCCGGCGGGGCCTGCGCCGATGACGATCGCGTCGTACATGTGGGTCCTTCCGAGGGGCGTGCTTGCGTTCGTCCTCAGTCTGTGACTTCATGTCAACATGAAGTCAAGCGCAGAGAGCCACTGGTCGGTCGGCGACATCGCCGCACGCTTCGATCTGCCCACGAACGTGCTGAGGCACTGGGAGACGGTCGGGTTGCTCACCCCTGCTCGTGACGCCGCCGGGCGGCGCCGCTACGGACAGGATGACGTCGTGCGCATCGCGGTCATCCGGCGCAGCAAGGCCGCGGGAATGACCCTCGACCAGATCGCCGTGCTTCTCGACGACGGCAGCGCGGGGCGTCATGAGGTGCTGCAGCAGCACCTCGACGATCTCGACCGGCGGATGGAGGAGATGCGCCGCTCGCGCGAGATGACGGAGCATGCGATGGGGTGCCGTTCGCATGACATCGCGACGTGCCCGCGCTTCCGCGCGAGCGTGGCCGATGTGCTGGCGCGCCTGTGAGGCGTGTCGTCTCGGGCGGCCCGCTGTCCTCGCTCGACGACCGCGCATCCGGCCCACGCATAGGAAGCCCGCGTAAAATCGAGTCCGTGCCACGCGTCTCGACGATTCGTCCGAACCGCAGCGGCCGCTCCTCCCGCACACGGCTTCCTCGCCGTGCGGTCGGTGTCGCGCTCGCCGCGGTGTTCGCCATCGGCCTGAGCGCCTGCGCTCCGGATGCGGTGAGCGATTCGTTCCTCTCCGGTGAGAACACCGGTTACGTCGCCGCCGACGGTGCGATCGTCGAGATCCCCGTCGCCGATCGAGACGCTCCGGTCGCCGAGTTCGGCGGGGTCACCGAGAACGGCGAGGAGTTCAGCAGCTCCGAGCTCGAGGGCAAGGTCACGGTCGTGAACTTCTGGTACGCGGGCTGCGCTCCGTGCCGCCTCGAAGCGGAAGCGCTCGAGGGCGTGTGGCAGGAGCACGGTGGCGACGAGGTGGCGTTCCTGGGCGTCAACACCCGCGATCAGGCCGACACCGCCAAGGCCTTCTCCGCCGAGTTCGGCGTGACGTACCCGAGCCTGATCGACGTAGACACGGCCGAGGCGAAGCTCGCGTTCTCGTCGTCGGTGCCCATCCAGGCGACGCCGACCACGCTCGTGCTCGACAAGCAGGGCAGGGTCGCTGCCCGCATCATCGGGCCGATCGACGGCACCTCGATCCTTTCGACGCTCGTCAAGGACGCGCTCGCGGAGGACTCGTGAGTTCTTCTGGAGCGGCGTGAACCCCGAAGCGATCATCGGATCGGGAGCCCTGTGGCTCGCGATCCCTGTGGCGATGCTGGCGGGTCTCGTGTCGTTCCTGTCGCCGTGCGTGCTGCCGCTGGTGCCCGGCTACCTCGGGTTCCTCGGGGGAGCGGTCACCCCGCGACGCGCGGCGAACCCCGCCGACGGCGCATCCGTCTCGACGGTCGAGGCCCCCGCGCGCAGCAGGCTCGTGCTCGGTGTGCTGCTCTTCATCCTGGGCTTCACCGTCGTGTTCATCCTCTACACGGTGCTCAGCGGCACGTTCGGCGTCTTCTTCCTCCGCTGGGGTGATCTGATCACCCGGATCCTGGGAGCCTTCATCATCGTGATGGGGCTGATCTTCCTCGGCGCCTTCGGGTTCGCGCAGCGTGAGATCCGCTTCCACGTCGACTCGAAGGTCGGGATCGTCGGCGCACCGCTGCTGGGAATCGCTCTCGGGATCGGCTGGGCTCCGTGCATGGGGCCCACGTTGGGCGCGATCATCGCCCTCTCCTTCAACGCCGGCGACCCGGTGCGCGCCGGATTCCTCGGCCTCGCGTACTCGCTCGGCCTCGGCATCCCGTTCCTGCTGGTCGCCCTCGGGTTCGGCTGGGCCACGAAGACCGTCGGATTCCTGCGTCGACACATCCGCGTGGTGAACATCATCGGCGGCGTGCTGCTGATCGTTCTCGGCGTGCTGATGGTGACCGGGCTCTGGACCGACATCATGTCGCGATTGACGGCGGTGATCAGCAGTGTCCCCCTCCCGTTCTGATCAGCACAAGACGCATCGGAAGGATGACGTGAGCAGCACTACCGAGAGGTCGAGCGATCCGCTCCGACCGTCAGATCACGTCGACGGCGAGGAATCGATCTCGCAGCCCCGACTCGGCTTCGTCGGGTGGCTGCGCTGGGGCTGGCGTCAGCTGACCTCGATGCGCACGGCGCTGATCCTGCTGCTGGTGCTCGCGATCGCCGCCATTCCCGGCTCGATCTTCCCCCAGCGCATGGCCGACCCCAACGGCGTCACGCAGTGGGAGCGAGACAACCCCGATCTCTTCCCGATCCTCGACGGCCTGAAGCTGTTCGACGTCTATCTGTCGCCCTGGTTCTCGGCGATCTACCTGCTGCTGTTCACGTCGCTCGTGGGCTGCGTGATCCCCCGCATCAAGCACCATGCCAAGGCGCTCCGCGCTCGGCCACCGCGCACGCCTGCTCGCCTCAAAAGACTCGCCGACTACCGCGCGGTCGACAGGGCGTCAACCGATGCGAAGGCGGATGCCGCGGCATCCATCGACATCGCCGCGCGGCAGCTCAAGGCGCTCGGCTACCGCGTCGAACGCTACGACTCCGGCCGCACCTACTCGGCCTCCGCCGAGCGCGGATACTGGCGTGAGTCGGGCAACCTGCTCTTCCATCTCGCCCTGGTGGGCGTGCTGATCACGATCGGCGTCGGCGGCGGATTCGCCTACACGGGCCAGCGGGTGCTGGTCGAGGGCGAGACGTTCGCGAACACCCTGCTCGACTACGACTCGATGAACCGCGGTCGTTTCGTCGCCGACGACGCCCTCGCCCCGTACTCGATGCGCCTCGACAGCTTCGACGTCACGTATCAGCCGTTCGGAGAGCCGGGTTCGGGCCAGGCCGGCGACTTCTCGGCCAACGTCACGGTGCAGGAGAACGGCGAAGAGCGCACCGGCGCGGTCAAGGTCAACGAGCCGCTCGCGGTCGCAGACGACGATGTGTTCCTGCTCGGCAACGGATATGCGCCGACGATCACCGTGCGGGACCCTGCGGGCGAAGTCGTGTTCACGAACAGCACGCCGTTCCTGCCGCAGGACAACAACATGACCTCGCTCGGCGTGATCAAGGTCCCCGACGGCCTCGCCGAGCAGGTGGGCCTGGTCGGCTTCTTCTACCCGACGACCGGAGTGCTCGACAGCGGAGCCTTCTTCTCGGCGTACGGAGACCTCACGAACCCGACTCTGACGCTCGACGTCTACACGGGCGACCTCGGCATCAACGAGGGGGTGCCCCGTTCGGTGTATGTGCTCGACACCACCGGCATGACCAAGGTGACAGGACGCTCGACCGACCTCGAGTCCATCGAACTCGCGCCCGGTCAGACGGCGGACCTGCCGAACGGCCTCGGCACGGTGACGTTCGACGACGAATCTCCTGCCGGAGCCACCGACCTCTCGCAGTCGGTCAAGCGATTCGCGTCGCTGCAGATCCATCGTGACGAGTCCGGTGTCTGGGTGCTCGGGTTCGCGCTCCTCGCGCTGGGCGGACTCATGCTGGCCCTGTTCGTGCCGCGGCGTCGTGTCTGGGTCAAGGCGACGGCGGCAGACGGCATCGTCGCGTTCGAGTACGCGGGCCTCGCGCGTGGCGAGGACCCGACTCTGGCGGCGGCCGTCGACGATCTCGTCGCGGGGCACGCGCGCCTGCTCGACGAGTCGCGAGTGACCCGTGCGATCGACGAGCCCGACGCTCGCGACCTCGACCGCGAATCCACTACGGACGCCGCGTCCGACACCCCGAAAGTAGACTGACATCATGTTCGATCTCGAAGTGATCTCGCCCGTCCTGCTGTGGACGGCGATCGCGATCTACGCGGCGGCCTTCGTGGCCTACGCCTTCGATCTCGCCCGCCGCTCGCAGCTGTCAGCGGATGCGGCGAGCGTGCGGGAGTTCGAGCTCGTCGGCGCAGGCACCGGATCCCGCGCGTCGAAAAGTGGCAAGGACGCTACGGCGTCCGGAACCGCCGAGGCGCCGCAGCGCTTCGTGATGGCGCGCATCGGAACCTCTCTCACGATCCTCGCCTTCGTCTTCCACCTCGGCGCCACGCTCACCCGCGGTTTCGCCGCCGGCCGCGTGCCGTGGGCCAACCTCTACGAGTTCGCGATGATGGGCACGCTGCTGATCGTCGCGGTGTTCCTCGTCGTGCTGACGCGCCTCGATCTGCGCTTCCTGGGCACGTTCATCACGGGTCTGGTCGTCGTGCTGCTCGGCCTCGCGGCGACGAACTTCTACGTCGATGTCTCACCGCTGATGGACCCGCTGAAGAGCGTATGGCTCGTGATCCACGTGTTCGTGGCATCGCTCGGGACGGCGTTCTTCGCGCTGGCGTTCTCCCTGTCGGTCATCCAGCTCATGCAGTCGCGCCGCGAGCGTCTGATCGCCGAGGGCGCGGAGAAGACCGGACCCGGATTCCTGCGCACGTTCCCCGGCTCGGAGCGGCTCGAGAGCATGGCGTACCGGTTCACGATCATCGGCTTCATCCTGTGGACGTTCACGCTCATCGCAGGATCGATCTGGGCCTACTACGCGTGGAGCCGCTTCTGGGGCTTCGACGTC
Source organism: Microbacterium hydrocarbonoxydans (assembly GCF_904831005.1). Classification (NCBI taxonomy): domain Bacteria; kingdom Bacillati; phylum Actinomycetota; class Actinomycetes; order Micrococcales; family Microbacteriaceae; genus Microbacterium; species Microbacterium hydrocarbonoxydans. Next base: position 730,869 of record NZ_LR882982.1, read on the forward strand.
AAGGAGACCTGGACGTTCGTGATCTGGGTGCTCTATGCCGGATACATCCACGCACGTGCCACGCGCGGCTGGCGAGGAAACCCGTCGGCCTGGCTGGCGATCGTCGGATTCTCGGCCGTGATCTTCAACTTCACGATCGTGAACGTCTTCTTCAAGGGCCTGCACGCCTACTCCGGCCTGAGCTGAGCGCCCGAGCTCAGCCGAACGAGCGCAATCCGAACGGGATGACCTCGGAGTGCTCGGCTCCGTCTTCGTACCAGACGAGCTCGGCCTCGCTGATGGTCTCGGCGGGGCGCGAACCCAGCGAGCGCCGCGACTTGTGCGACAGCTCCGTCCACGCCGCGGGTGCGAGCGACTTCGCGTAGATCACCGACAGGTGGAACGTCCAGTCGTCGGTGCTGCGCTCGTCGAGGCGGCGGAAGTCTGTTCCTTCGAGCGCTTCGCTGAGCGTCGAGTAGGCCGACACGATGGATGCGGTGCGTCGCAGCCGCAGGATCACGACCTGCCAGGGGGCGGGGAACACGTCGACAGCCTCGGCGACGACCTCGATCGGGCGCTGGGCCACCGCCCATTCGCGGATGAGCGTGAGCAGCTCTGCACGACGCTCGGGCTCATGGAACGCGCGCAGGGTGACGTGTTCGGTGTGCGGGTGTGGAGCATCCATCCGGCCGAGCGCCGACCTCTGCTCGGCCCGATACACGTCCGACACGGCTCTCGTGGGTCGCAGCACCAGGTACTGCTGTCCCTCGAGTGACTCGAGCTGGGCGGGAGAGGTCATGAAGGGGCGACGCATCCTCTGATCGTACGGGCGTGGGCACCCGTCCGAATACCGTTCGATACCCGGCGCGTCGGGTCACGCCGTCGCGAGAGCCGTCTTCACCGAGGTCGTGCGCCGCAGCGCCACCGCCACTGTCGTCGCGACGAGCGAGAGCACCCCCCACACCACGAGGCCCGCGGCGGCGGCGCCGTCGGATGCGATCAGCCCGGCGAAGGCCGGCGCCGTCGGGAGCGCTGCGCCGAGGTCGCCGAGCCAGCCCGGCACGGTCGAGATGAGACCGGTTGCGACGGCCAGCACACCCACGAGCGCGCTGATCCACCGGCCCACGCCGCCGAAGACCGCGACCAGAGCCTGGTTCACAGCCGCGAAGACGATGCCGGCGAGCACCGCGGTGCCGGCGAACGCCCACCAGGCGCCCGCGTCGTACTTCGCCACGAACTGCACGATGAGCGAGACCAGCAGACCCTGAGCCGCACCGATCACGGCAGCCGGCAGAAGAGCGCGCAGCGCGAGACCCGCCGACGAGCGTCGAGACGTCAGGGTGCGCGCCGTGTGGGCACGCATCACCAGGAACGAGGCGAGACCGCCGAACCACAGCACCACGGCCGTGAGCAGCGGGATCGCCGTCGGACCGAAGATCGTGGTGGCGTCGGCACCCTCCGACGCGACGGGGTCGGCGATCACCGATGCCAGCGACGTCGATTCCGAGTCGCTGAACGAGGGCAGGGATTCGGATGCGGTGCGCAGCCCGCCTGCGAGGTCGCCCGTTCCGGTGGCAAGGGTGTCGAGCCCGGTGACGAGCTCGGTGCCGCCAGAGGCGAGTTGGGTCGCTCCGTCCGACAGCTGGCCGGCGCCGGACCCGAGTGCGCGTGCGCCGGATGCCGAGGCCACGAGGCCGTCGGTGGCGAGCTGGTTCAGACCGTCGGCGAGTGTCGTGGCTCCCGCACCGGCCTCGCTCAACTGGGAAGACAGTGTGGTGAAGGAGCCCGGCAGAGCCGCGACGCCCGGTGCCGTATTCGTCAGGTAGCCCGAGGCCGTGCCGGCCGAGGTGGCGGCCGTGACCGCATCGCCGGCGGCGGCTGCGAGCTGCGCGCACAGCTCTCCGGACGCGGCGGGATCACAGGTCGCTGCCAGAGCTCCCAGGGTCTGTGCCAGCGCCGCGGTCTGCGAGGCCGCATCCGAGGCCGCTCCGGTGCCGGTCTGGATCGCGCCCACCAGCTGCGTCATACCCGCCGCGTTGTTCTGCAGCTCGGTGGCGCCGTTCGTGAGTCCCAGCCCGATCTGCGACGCACCCGCCGCCGCCTCACGCGTCTTGGCGGTCAGGGTGTCGAGCCCGTCGGCGAGGGAGGATGCACCCGTTCCGAGCTCGGTCGCACCCGCAGCGAGCTGCGTGGCGCCGTCGGGAATCGCCTGGGCGCCTGTCGCCGCGTCTCGCGCACCGGTCGCGAGTTGATCTGCGCCGTCGGCAGCCTCGCCGATCTGATCGCCGATGGTGGTGAACCCGACCAGGATGTTCTCCGTGGTCGCCTCCGACAGCATGGTGCCGAGAGTCGACGCCGCGACGTTCGCGATCTGGCTCGTGATGAGATCGTCAGCGACGAGACCGTCGTCGGGCGTGGTGACCTCGATGGTCGCCTGTTCGGCATCGCCACCGCCGTCTGAGATCGCCTGCCCCGCCGATGTCGCGGCCGAGGAGAATTCTTCGGGGATCGTGATGACGGCCTGATACGACCCGTCGGCCAGACCGTCCTTCGCGTCCTGTTCGTTCGAGATGACCCAGGTCAGGTTCGAGTCCAGCTCGTCCGAGCCCTCGACGAGACCTGAGGCGAGCTGACGACCGAGCGGGGTGAGCTGCCCGTCTATCTCGACGGGCTCGTCGAGGTTGACGATCGCGGCGGTCATGGAGTCGAGCCGCTCCGTCGGGTTCTGCAGTGCAGCGACCAGGATTCCACCCACGGCGGCCGGCAGCAGCAGCACTCCGAGGATCGTCAGCCAGGTGATCGGCTTGCGCGAGCGGGCGCGCTCGATGGGGAGGGTCATGCTTTCACCTCGGTCGATTCGGCGGATTCCTGCGGGCTGTGGACCGCGGAGGAGGCGGGCTCCCGGTGCGCGGCGGGTCGGTCGACGTCGATCGTCTCGGGCGTGGCGCGTCCGGCATCCGCCAGCACGTCGAGGGCGACAGACGGGGCGAGTGCGGTCATCAGCACCGCAGTCGTCGCATCTGCGTCGCGCAGGCGCGCGGCGAGCTGATCGCGTTCGGAGCGCGAGATCCGGTCGACGCCGTCGATCACGACGAGGGCGGGACCTCCCCGGAGAGCCTCGGAGAGGTCGGCCGAGAGGCCTCCCGCGTCGGCGGCGAGGACAGTGCCGACGTGCGCACGGACCCACGCCGCGCGGCCCGGCAGCAGATGCCCCGCGACGCGCAGGCGCCCGCCCTCGGGGGCCACTCGCCCCGCGATCGTCAGCGCCAGCGTGCGCAGCGCCCCGGCGGATGCTCCGGTGAGCACGGCGGCGGACCCGGGTGCCACCCGCAGATGCAGCCCCTGCAGACCGGCATCGGCGATCGAGAGATCATCCGCGGCGATGACCGATTCGTCGCCCGGCCACTCGGCGAGATGGCGTTCGCGCTCGACGGCCTCGCCCTCGATGTCGACGCTGGGGAGGATCCGCTCGAGCCACGCGGGGATCTCCCATGCGCGTTCGCCGAGGATCGCCATGAGCGCGGGGATCAGCGTCATGCGCACGAGGAACGCATCGATCGCGATTCCCGCAGCGAGGCCGAGTGCGATCGGCTTGAGCGACGAGTCGCCCTCGGGGACGAACGCGACGAACACCGCGAACATGATCAGCCCGGCCGCCGTGACGACCTTGGCCGATCCCGTGAAACCGCTACGCACGGCGCGCAGTGCGGCCGCTCGTCGCGTGGCACGGTCGGGGCTCTTCCGATCGGGGTCGTGCACGAAATCCTCCCGCATCCGCGAGACGAGGAACACCTGGTAGTCCATCGCGAGGCCGAACAGCACTCCCATGAGGATGATCGGCATGAAGCTGATGATCGGTCCGACTTTGGCGACGTGCAGAGCGTCGGCGAACCAGCCCCACTCGAACACCGCTCCGACGACGCCGAATCCGGCGATGATCGAGAGCAGGTAGCCGAGGGCGGCCGTGATCGGAACCCAGAGAGAGCGGAAGACGATGGTCAGGAGGATCAGCGAGAGACCGATCACGAAGATTCCGAAGGGCAGCAGCGCGTTGCCCAGCTGGTCGGAGATGTCGATGCCGACGGCTGTGAATCCGGTGACCTTGAGATCGATGCCGAACTGGTCGAGCCACTCGTCATGGTGTGACCGGAGTTCGCGCACCAGATCGGCCGTGGCGGGGTCGTCCGGCGCCGTCTCGGGGATGATCTGCACGATGCCGGTGTCGGCGGTCTCGTTCGGAGTCGCGAGCGCGACCTCCTTGACGCCCTCGATCTCGGCGACCTCGTCGCCGAGCTCTTCCATGAGCCCCAGCGGATCGGTCGATGTGACGATGGTGCCGGTGAGGATGAGCGGTCCGTTGAACCCGGCGCCGAACTCCTCGGCGACGAGGTCGTAGGTCTGTCGGGCTTCGTTGTCCTTCGGCAGCACGCCCGCGTTCGGCAGCGCGAGATCGAGACTCAGCGCGGGGACGGCGACGATGCCGAGCCCGAGTACGACGGCCAGCGAGACGAGGATCGGCCGCTGGGTGACGCCCGTCACCCAGCGGTCGCTGAACGGGCGGTGGGCGGCGGGTGCGGGCTTTCCCTCCTTTGCCTTCCGTGCCCTGCGGGGGCGACCCACGACCCGGCCCTTCATGAAGCCGAGCAGCGCCGGCGTGAGCGTCACTGCGATGGCGACGGCGACGGCGACGGCGGCGGATGCCGCGATGCCCATCGTGGTGAGGAAGGGGATGCCGGCGAAGCCGAGGCCGATGAGGGCGATCAGCACTGTCACTCCGGCGAACACCACGGCCGACCCGGCGGTGCCCACTGCGCGCGCCGTCGATTCCTCAGGCTCCACGCCGTCGCGCACCTGGTCCTGGTGCCGGGCCATGATGAACAGCGCGTAGTCGATGCCGACGGCGAGGCCGAGCATGAGCGCGAGAAGGGGAGTGGTCGACGAGACGGTGGCGAACGCCGTCGCCGCGAAGATCCCGGCCATCGAGATGCCCACGCCGAGCACGGCGGTGAGCAGCGGCAGGCCCGCCACGACGAAGGAGCGGAAGGTCACGATCAGCACCAGCAGCGCGATGATGAGGCCGACGGCCTCGGTCAGAGTCACGCCAGGGATCGAGGTCGCGAACAGCTCGCCGCCGAGTGACGTCTGCGATCCGGCAGGAAGTTCGGCGGCGAGATCGGAGACCACGTTCCTCAGCTCGTCCTGGGTCGCCTCCGACACATCGGTGGCCTGACCGTCGAACTGCAGTCGGATGATGCCTGCGGTCTCGTCGTCGTTGATCATCCCGCTGACCATCTCGTCATAGGGCGACGTCGCCGAGAGCACGGAATCGTCGAGGTCGGCGAGCTCGTCGACCGCATCCTCTATGTCGTTCCGGTACGGATCATCCGTGATCGAGTCTCCGTCGGCCGCCACGACGATGATCTGCGCGCTGGTTCCGCTGACTGCCGGGAACGAGCGGTTGAGCTGCTCGAGGCCCGCCTGAGACTCGGTCCCGGGGATCGAGAACGAGTTGTCGGTGCCCGCTCCGAGCGTGAGCGCTCCGGCGCCGGCGATGCCGAGCACGAGGATCCACGAGAAGAGGACGCGCCACGGATGCCGGTATGACCAACGGCCGAGCGAGGACAGGAGTGTGGACACGGGTCTCCTCAGGGAATGCCGGTCGGATACACAGGTGTATCCGATACATAGATGTATCGTAAGGTGATCCGAGCCCCGGAGTCTGTGTGCGGGGTGTGAGAATGTGAGCCAGGCTCAGAAAGCCAGTGGAAAGGTGCATCGATGACGACATCCGCCACGCGCAGTCGAGAGAACACTCGCGTCAGGCTCCTCGACGCTGCGGCGCAGGTGTTCGCCGAGGTCGGACTGGAGGGTGCATCCGTCGAGGCGGTGTGCGAGCGAGCAGGGTTCACCCGTGGCGCCTTCTACTCGAACTTCGACTCGAAGGATGAACTGTTCCTCATGCTCGCAGGCAGTGTCGCCGAGCAGCGAGTGAGTGCCGTGCGGGACCGCGTCGACGAGATCGCCGCCGAAGGCGGGCTCAGAGCCGGGTGCGACCCGGTGGAGCTCGTGCAGCGGATCATGGATGCCGGGGGCGACGACCGCCTCGGTGTGATGCTCATGAGCGAGATCCGCATCCGCGCACTGCGTGACGAGCAGTTCGGCGCGGCGTATCTCGTGCAGGAGCGCGAGATGGTGTCGGGCATCGCGACCATCATCACCGACATCGTGTCGGTGGGTTCGCTCGAACTCAAGGTGCCGGCCGACGAGGCCGCGCGCATGCTCATGATCATCTGGGAGGGCATGACCGTTCGCGGTGCCATGGCCGGCCATGATTCCGATCAGCTGAGGCACTCGGGAAGCGAGGAGCTGGGCAGGCTCGTGCAGCTGCTGCTCGCGGAGTGATCTCGCGCCATCATCTGCATGCTGAGATCACAGATGCATGCCGAGTCGACGCGCCTCGACCTGCATCTGTGATCTCGACCTGCAGGTGAACGGCGGTCAGCGCGCCTCGAGCACCGAGTAGCACCGCGCGAGGCGATCGTGCCACCAGTCGCGGCGGTCGTCGGCTGCGGCGAGGCGTGTCAGTGCCGCGGCGTCAGGGGTCACGCGTGCAGACGGGATCGATCCGTCGACCGGACGCAGATCGGCGACGTCGTCGAGGAACAGCGATGCGGTGCCGAGCCCGCAGTCGTGGTCGAGAGTCGGCAGCGCGGCAGCGAGAGCTGCGCCCTGCGAGAGGCCGATCGCGGTGTCCAGGGCGCTGGACACCACCACGGGGAGGCCCGCGGCCGTGATGATCTGCAGTGCGCGGGTGATGCCCCCGAGTGGCTGAGCCTTGACCACGAGCAGATCGGCGGCTCTCTCCCTGGCCACTGCGAGCGGGTCCGTCGACTTGCGGATGCTCTCATCGGCCGCCACCGGGATGCCCATGTACTTCACGCGGGTGCGCAGCTCGGCGAGCTCGGGGACCGTCGCGCACGGCTGCTCGACGTACTCGAGGTCGAACTCGTTGAGAGCGTGCACGGCGTGTTCGGCCTCGTCGACGTTCCATGCGCCGTTGGCGTCGACGCGGATGCGGCCCTCCGGCCCCATGGCCTCTCGCACCGCCCGCACTCGCGCGACGTCGTCAGCGAGGGTCTGCCCCGGCTCTGCGACCTTGACCTTGGCTGTGCGGCACCCGGCGAAGCGTGCCAGCAGATCGGCCACCTGTGCTGCGGCGACGGCCGGAATCGTGGCGTTGACCCGGATGCGGTCGCGCAGAGGCTCGGGCTGGGGGCTCCAGGCGAAGTCGATCGCCGCTGCCAGCCAGGTGGCCGCTTCCGAGTCGTCGTACTCGATGAACGGAGAGAACTCCGCCCACCCCTCGGGGCCTTCGAAGAGCAGCGCCTCTCTGGTGTCGACGCCACGGAATCGGGTGTGCATCGGAAGTGAGACGACTGCGGCCGAGCCGAGCAGTTCTGCGAGCGGAGGGAGCATGTGCTCATTCTGCTCCGTACCGGCGGCTGCGCGGTGCCCGCCGTGCCGGGAAGCATGCATGTGCGATATCGATTGACGTGTGATTGACAATGGTGTGTGTCGCACAGTAATGTGGCGGACATGAACGAGACCCTCGACACGCATCTGCAGGAACTGCGTCGCGGCACCGTGGTGCTGGCGTGCCTGCAGCTGCTGCGCACGGCGGGGTACGGCTACGGGCTGCTCGAAGACCTCGAGCGCCGCGGCTTCGCCACCGACGCGAACACGCTGTACCCGCTGCTTCGACGTCTCGAGAAGCAGGAGTACCTCACGAGCGAGTGGAACACAGACGAGGCGCGGCCCCGCAAGTTCTACCGCACATCGGAAGCCGGCATCCGGCTCGCCGACACCCTGACCGAAGAATGGCGCTCGCTCACGACGGCGATCGCGACCCTCACAGCTGAGGAGAACTGACATGCCCACGACAGCCACGCTCACGGAGCGCTACATCAGCGCCACGATTCGCAGCCTCACACCCGAGGTGCAGAGCGACGTCCGCGCAGAGCTCGAAGCGTCGATCGCCGATGCGATCGACGCCAGACTCGAACAGGGGGAGTCCCCGGCAGAGGCCGAACGGTCTGTGCTCACCGAGCTGGGCGACCCGGGGGTTCTCGCAGCCGGCTACGCCGAGCGCCCCCTGCATCTCATCGGTCCGAAGTACTACCTCGTGTGGTGGCGACTGCTCAAGCTGCTGCTCATCATCGTGCCGGTGTGCGCGTTCGGCGGAGTGGTTCTCGGACAGCTCATCGACGGCGCACCCACGGGGGAGATCATCGGCACCGCTGTGGTGGCCGCCCTCGGCTCCATCGTGCACGTCGGGTTCTGGGTGACCCTGGTGTTCTTCATCCTCGAACGCGCCGGCACCGACACCGGCGTGAAGTGGAGCGTGGACCAGCTGCCCGAGCCGACGCAGAACGGAGCAGGCAGGGCCGATGCGATCGCCTCGATCGTCTTCCTGGTGCTCGCCGTGTGCGCGGTGTTCTGGGACGCCTTCCTCGGATTCTTCCCGACCGAGGGTGCACCGATCGCGATCCTCGATCCCGGACTGTGGCCGTGGGGAATCGCCTTCCTCCTCGCGCTGATCGCCGCCGAGGCTCTGCTGGCGGTGGTCGTGTACGCGCGGCGAGGGTGGACGATCGGCGCAGCGGTGGTCAACACCGTGCTCGCCATCGTGTTCGCAGCCTGGTCTCTGACACTGCTCGTGCAGGGGGAGCTGCTGAACCCCGAGTTCCTCAGCCACGTCTTCACCGACAACGGCGTGACCGACGAGACCATGCGCATCCTCACGGTGATCACCGGATTCGGCCTCGTGGCCTTCCCGATCTGGGACATCATCGACGGCTGGATCAAGACGGCACGCGCTCGTCGCGGCTGATCGTGACATGCACACGGCGTCGCCTCATCCGGGCGACGCCGTCTGCATGTGCGAGCCGCGCGGGAATAGGCTGGACGGCGTGACCAGCGCATTCGTCTCAGACCTGTTCGACCCGGACGAATGGGTGCTCGCGCCCGGCGCCGAGGACTTCACCGACATCACCGCCCACGTCAGCAGGGACGGGGGCGTGGCCCGCATCGCGTTCAACCGGCCCGAGGTGCGCAACGCCTTCCGTCCGCACACCGTCGACGAGCTGTATCGCGCGCTCGACGACGCACGGCAGAACCCCCGCATCGGTGCGGTGCTGCTGACCGGCAACGGTCCGAGTCCGAAAGACGGGGGCTGGGCGTTCTGCTCGGGCGGCGACCAGCGCATCCGTGGCCGCGACGGGTACAAGTACTCCGATGACGAGAAGACCGTGCACGATCCGGCACGGGCGGGGCGACTGCACATCCTCGAGGTGCAGCGCCTCATCCGCTTCATGCCCAAAGTCGTGATCGCGGTCGTTCCGGGATGGGCGGCCGGCGGCGGTCACTCGCTGCACGTGGTGTGCGATCTCACGATCGCCTCCGCAGAAGAGGCGCGGTTCAAGCAGACCGACGCCGACGTCGGCAGCTTCGACGCGGGCTACGGATCGGCGTACATGGCGAGACAGACCGGGCAGAAGTTCGCCCGGGAGGTGTTCTTCCTCGCCGAGGAGTACTCGGCGCAGCGGGCGTACGAAGCCGGAGCAGTCAACCGGGTCGTGCCCCACGCCGAGCTGGAGCGCGAAGCCCTGAAGATGGCGCGCACCGTGCTCACCAAGTCGCCCACCGCGATCAGGATGCTGAAGTTCGCGTTCAACGCGGTCGACGACGGACTCGTCGGACAGCAGGTGTTCGCGGGGGAGGCCACGCGCCTCGCCTACGGCACCGACGAGGCCGTCGAGGGACGCGACTCGTTCCTCGAGAAGAGGGATCCGGACTGGACCTCTTTCCCCTGGCACTACTGAGTTCCCGACGGCATCGAGCGGATCGAGGCGGACATGGTCGCATTGATATCGACGGATGCTGAGGATCCGACCGCGCTCCGCCAGGCGTTGGCGCGCGCTTTCGAAGGCGGCCCGGCACTCGGGTTCGGCATGCTCGGGGATGCGCCGAGCCACGTTCCCGACGGCACCGCGGTCGTCATCGCGACGTCGGGATCCAGCGGCATCCCCAAGCGCGTGGTGCTGAGCGGGGAAGCGCTGCGTGCGAGCGCGGATGCGACCGCCGAGCGGATCGGCGGCGGTCGCTGGCTTCTCGCACTGCCCGCAGGCTACGTCGCCGGACTGCAGGTCATCGTCCGCTCCCTCGTGGCCGGGACACATCCGGTGGCGCTGCGCGGTCGATTCTCGCCCGAGTCCTTCGCAGACTCCACCTTCTCGATGCTTCGCCCGGAGCCCGGGAGATCCGGCTCGCTTCCCGAGCTGTACACCTCGCTCGTCCCCGCTCAGCTGTCGACGCTGCTCGACGCCTCGGATGACGCACCGGTCAGGGCCGCGTTGCAGTCCTATCGCGCGATCCTCGTCGGCGGCCAGGCACTGCCCCAACCGCTTCGCGACAGGGCGGGAGACCTCGGCGTGCGTCTGGTGCGCACCTACGGTTCGACCGAGACCAGCGGTGGGTGCGTCTATGACGGCGTCCCGCTCGATACGGTCGCCGCGCGCACGGTCGGCGGCGAGCTGAGGATAGCGGGGCCCATGCTGGCCGACGGCTATCTGGCCGACGGCGAGCTCACGGCGAAGAACTTCTCGCGAGACGAACACGGCATCCGCTGGTATCACACCGGCGATCTCGGCCTGGTGGAGGACGGCCTCGTGCGGGTGCACGGACGCGCCGACAACGTGATCGTGTCGGGCGGCATCAACATATCGCTCGACCGCGTCGAGAGCCTGATCCGACGGGTCCCGGGCCTCACCGGAGCCGTCGTGGTGGGCGTGCCGGACGAGCGTTGGGGAGAGGCCTCGGTGATCGTCGCGGCGCGCGGAGAGACGCTCCGACGCAGCGAGGCCGAGCAGCTCGCGCACGCGCGAGACCTCGTCGCCGACGCGCTCGGCAAGCACGCGAGACCCGCGCGGCTGGTCCTGGTCGACGCGCTCGAGGTCCTGTCGTCCGGCAAGCCCGACCGAGAGGCGATCCGCCGGGCGGTCGTCGAGCTGCACTGACCAGGCGCCCAGCCCGATCTCGGCGTCCTGCCAGAATGGGGCATGGCCATCTACACCCACGGGCACCACGAGAGCGTCCTCCGCTCGCACAGCAGCCGCGACATCGCGAATTCCGCCGAGTACCTCCGCCCGCATCTCAGCGAGGGTGCACGACTCCTCGACGTCGGAGCGGGACCCGGCAGCATCACGGTCGACTTCGCCGCCCACGTCGCACACGTCACCGCCACCGAGATCGATGAGGCCGCACTGTCGCTGTCGCGTGACCTCGCTGCCGGCAGAGGGCTCGAGAACCTCGACTTCTCAGTCGAGGACGTGCACGCGCTGAGCTTCGCCGACGACAGCTTCGACATCGTGCACGCTCATCAGGTGCTGCAGCACGTGGCCGATCCCGTTCAGGCGCTCCGAGAGATGAGACGCGTCGCGGTGCCCGGAGGCGTGGTCGCGGCGCGCGACGCCGATTACGCCGGGTTCATCTGGTTCCCGATGCTCCCCGAGCTCGACAGGTGGCTGGATCTCTATCGGCGCGCGGCGCGCGCGAACGGAGGCGAACCCGATGCCGGGCGGCGACTGCTCGCGTGGGCGCGGGCTGCCGGGTTCGATGACGTCAGGGCGACGACCTCCACCTGGACGTACGCGACCCCCGAGGATCGCTCCTGGTGGGGCGGCATGTGGGCCGACCGCATTGTGGAATCCGCGCTCGCGCGACAGCTGGTCGACAGCTCGATGGCCTCTCGCGATGACCTGCGCCAGATCAGCGACGCCTGGAAGCGCTGGGCCGATGACGGCGACGGCTGGTACCTCGTCCCGCACGGCGAGATCCTCGCGCGCGCCTGAGTCGCCGCGCGGATACATCGCGAGGCGGATGCGTGGCACTCGACGTGCCGCGTAGCGTGGGAGAGTGATTCGCCCGCTCTCCCGCACGGCGCTCGTGCTCGACATCGTCGGCGCGGCGCTGCTCTTCGTCATCCTCACCCCGTTCTCGATCGCGTTCTACGGTCCGGACGCGGGCAATGCGGCGAACCCCGTGGCGAGCGCCGGGGCCGTCGGGCTCGCGGGGCTGCTGATGTTCGGCGGCGTCGCGATCGGAAGACTCGCACCGGCGCTGGCGCTCGCCGCGGCCTGGGCAGGCGCGGTGGTGCAGATGCTCACCGGGTTCGGACCGCTCCCCATCGACTTCGGGATCCTGCTGATCCTGTACGCGACCGCCGCATGGGGCTCGCGCGCCGTGCTCTGGTGGGGCTTCGGATCCGCGCTCTTCGGCGGCTTCGTCGCCGCGCTGTACATGGTGACCGTGGGAGGCGTCGGCGCCGCCTCCACGAGCGGGTGGGACCAGCTGACCACGGGAACGCTGCTTCTCGTACTCTCGATCCTCGCGCTCGGCTTCGCCTGGGTGTGCGGGCTCCTCTGGCGTGTGGTCCTGCGCGCGCGGCGCACCCGGACCGCGCAATTGCAGGCGGAATCGCTGGCTGCCGAAGAGCAGGAGCGGGTGCGGATCGCGCGCGACATGCACGACATCGTGGCGCACTCGCTCGCCGTGGTCATCGCCCAAGCCGACGGGGCGCGCTACGCGGCTGCATCGCAACCCGAGATGGCGGGCGATGCTCTGGCGACGATCGCGCAGACCGCGCGGGGCGCGCTGAGCGATGTCCGCCTGCTGCTCACCCAGCTGCGGCACCGTCAGGGAGACGGTCCGCAACCGACGCTCGCCGACCTCGAGACGCTGTTCGCCCAGGTGCGTCAGGCGGGGATCAAACCTCGGATCACCGTCGATCCGACGCCGCCCGGCGAACCTCCGGGGGCGATCCAGCTCGCGGTGTACAGGATCCTGCAGGAGGCGCTGACGAACGCGATCCGGCACGGCGACGGTGCGGTCGACGTGCATCTCGCATGGCTGCCCGACCGGGTGGACCTGCAGGTGCGCAACACCGTGCGCGCGGGGGACCAGCAGATCGGCGGGGGGCACGGGGTGATCGGCATGCGCGAACGAGCCCAGCTCGTGGGCGGTAGCCTGCTGGCAGAGCGTGACGGCGTGCAGTTCGTGGTCACCGCGTCGCTGCCGATCGGAGAGACAGCATGATCAGGGTCGTACTGGTCGATGACCAGGCGCTCTTCCGCGCCGGAATCCGGATGCTCGTCGCCTCGCAACCCGACCTCGATGTCGTGGGTGAGGCGGGCGACGGTCGCGAGGCGGTGTCGCTCGTGCGATCGGTCCGACCCGACGTCGTCCTGATGGACATCCGCATGCCTGTGATGGACGGGCTCGCAGCGACCGCCGAGATCCTCTCGCAGCCTGATCCTCCCCGCATCGTGATGCTCACCACCTTCGATCTCGACGAAGCCGCTGCCAGGGCCATCCGCCAGGGCGCCAGCGGCTTCCTGCTCAAGGACGCGGACCCGGAGTTCCTGCTGGCGGCGATCCGCACGGTGCACGCCGGATCGAGCGTGATCGCCGCGTCGGCGACGCGCGAGCTCTTCCAGCATTTCGCCGAGGCGCCGAAGCCCGCTCCTGCACAGTTCTCCACGCTCACGGAACGTGAGCGCGAGATCTTCGCGCTCGCGGCACGAGGCTTGTCGAACAGCGAGATCGCGGCGCGGGAGTACCTCAGCGAGGCGACCGTCAAGACGCACATCAGTCGCATCCTCACCAAGCTCTCGCTCCGTGATCGGGTGCAGCTCGTCGTGTTCGCATTCGAGCACGGGCTCGCCTGAGCAGCGCGATCGGCAGAGATCATCCTTGCGATGTAGACGCATGAGCCGCACGGGCGACGCGACGCGCCCTCGCTGAGAAATAGCGTCGTGGACATGGAGATCACGACCAGCGACCTCGGGCTCGCAGCCCGCGTGCAGCACCTCAGTAAGACCTACGGCACCGGAGAAGGCGCCGTCCGCGCACTCGACGACGTCAGCGTCGGCATCCGACGCGGTCAGTTCACCGCCATCATGGGGCCCTCGGGTTCGGGCAAGTCCACACTCATGCACATCATGGCGGGCCTGGACACGCCATCCGACGGACGCGCCTGGATCGGCGACACCGAGATCACCGGCCTCGGCGACCTCGACCTCACGATCCTGCGCCGCCGCCGCGTGGGGTTCATCTTCCAGGCCTTCAACCTTGTGCCCACCCTCACGGCGATGGGCAACATCCTGCTGCCGTTCGAGCTCGACGGCAGGCGCCCGAGTGCGCTCGAGAAGGCGCGCATCGACGGCCTCGTCGAGACGCTGGGACTCGGCGCGCGGCTGCAGCACCGTCCGCACCAACTGTCGGGGGGTCAGCAGCAGCGCGTCGCGATCGCGCGTGCGCTCGCCACGGCACCCGATCTGGTGTTCGCCGACGAGCCGACGGGAAACCTCGACTCGACGTCGGGGCGCGAGGTTCTTCAGCTCCTCGCGACAGCGAGCCGTGAGCACGGGCAGTCCATCGCGATGGTCACGCATGACGCGATCGCCGCGAGCCACGCCGACCGCGTGCTGTTCCTCGGCGACGGTCGACTCGTGGCCGACCACCCGCGTCAGACCGCTGAGGAGATCTCGGCGTACATGCTCGCGGCGGAGGTGGCGGCATGAGCACGGTCGCTGCTCCCGTGGTGCGCTCGGTCGTGCCGCAGACCGCATCGACCGGGCCGCGTTCCGCCTGGCTGCGCGAGCGGGGGATGGGAGCGAGCATTCTCGTCGCCGCTCTCTCGGCCGCCTTCGGCGTGGTACTCGTCGAGGTCACCGCGTACCTCGGCGCGGTGCTGCAGGCCGACCCGTTCATCGGCGACAGCGAGACACTCGCGTTCATCGTCGGCCTCCTGTCGGTGCTGCTCACGGCGGTCGCGATGTACGTCGCCGCGATCGTCACGGCCAACACGTTCTCGACGATCGTCGCGGGCCGCACCCGCAGGATCGCGTTGATGCGTCTGATCGGCGCGACGGCCCGTTCCCAGCGCGCCGAGGTGGGAAAGCAGGGGCTCATCATCGGTCTCATCGGCGCTGCCACCGGGGTGATCGCAGGACTCCTGCTCTCGGCAGTCGGCGTGCAGATCGGGTCGACGTGGATCGAGCATCAGCCGTCGGGCTTCTCTCTGGTGCAGCCCGCACTCGCTCTGCCCGCCGTCGGCGTCGCGCTCACGACCTGGGCGGCGGCATGGGTGGGGTCGAGGCGAGTGCTCGCGGTCACACCGCTGCAGGCGATCGGCGGATCGGTCGAACGGACGCACGATGAGGTCTCACGTCCCGGACGCCACGTCGGAGCCTGGGTGCTGCTCGTGACGGGATCGCTTCTTCTCGCCGGGGGCGTGGTTCTCGGGCTGGTGCATCCGCTCGGCGTCGTCGTGGCGTTCTTCGGAGGGCTCCTGTCGTTCACGGGCCTCGCTCTCGGTGCGGTGCTCTTCATGCCGCCGGTGCTGCGCGTGGTCGGGCGCCTGTTCGGTTCCAGCGCGACCGCTCGACTGGCCGCCGAGAATGCGCTGCGCTACCCCGAGCGGTCGTCGCGCATGGCGATCGGCGTCGTCATGGGGGTCACGCTCGTCACGATGTTCGCCGTGGCGCTCGAGTCGGTGAAGCAGATGCTCATCGGGCAGTCCGAGGGATCGATCCCCGAGGAATTCTTCGCTCCGTTCGACGCTTTCGCCTCGATCATGATGCTGCTCGTCGCCGTCTCGGCGGTGATCGCCGCCGTGGGTCTGGTCAATCTGCTCACGATCGGTGTCGTGCAGCGTCGTCGCGAGCTCGGACTGCTGCGGTCGATCGGGCTCTCGAACCGGCAGGTGCGCCGCATGGTGCTGCTGGAGGCGACGCACATCACCGTCACGGCGACCGTCACAGGCCTCGTGCTCGGCGTCGTCTACGGGTGGGTCGCGGCCCAGTCGCTGCTCGGATCCACACCCACGCTGCCCGACTTCGAGCCGGCCGGACTCGTGGCGCCGCACGTGCCCTGGCTGCCCGTCGTGATCATCGTCGCCGCCACAGCGGTGCTGACACTGGTGGCTGCTGCAGCGCCGACGCGTCTCGCCACCCGTGTGGCACCCGTCGAGGCCCTCGCGGCAGACTGACGGACAGCATGGTCCCGTCGATGTCATGCGTCGGCGGGACCAGGATCGCGCGTCATAAGCTGGACGGATGCCGTCTGCGTTCGACCAGTCCACGTATCAGGTGCGCCTCGACTGGGGCGTCGACGGGCTCGCCCGCCTCGCGCCCGCTGACATCGTCGTGGTCGTCGACGTCCTGAGGTTCTCATCGACTGTCGCCGATGCTGTGGCGGCCGGTTCCGAGGTGCCGCTCGACGACGCGGCCCGGTGGTCGCGCAACGGCGCGGCCGTGGCGGCAGCGGCGCCGCACGCGACCGTGCTGCTGGGCGGACTCCGCAACGCGGGTGCTGTCGCTCGCGCGGTCGTCGCTCTGCAGAACCGGCGTCAGGCTCGTACCTCGGTCGCAGTCATCGCGGCCGGTGAGCTCGACGGCGTGGGTGCCCCGCGCTTCGCGGTCGAAGACCACCTCGGAGCCGGCGCCGTGATCGCCGCGTTGACCGACCTCGGCATCGACCACACCTCGCCCGACGCAGCGGTCGCGGCGGAGGGCTTTCGGGCGCTCCGCCGAGCACTCCGGCACATGGTCAGCGCGAGCGGTTCCGCGCGTGAGATCGCCGAGGGAGTGCCGGCCACGTCGAGAATGGTCGACGCAGGCGTCGCACCGACGTCGTCCGCCGCCGCGGCCGAGCTCGATGCCGTCGATGCCGTGCCGATCCTGCGCGACGGCGTGTTCGTCGCGTTCGACTAGCCGGCCCTCCCGCGCAGCAGGGGACAGGCCGGGCGTTCTCCGCGGGTTGTCGCTGCCAGGCCGTAGGGTCGGGGCATGCGGTACGTCCCTGCACTTCTCCTCGATGCGGTCTTCGTCCTCGTGTTCGCCGTGATCGGTCGCGCGTCGCACGACGAGAGCCCCGCCGGTTTCCTCATCACGGCGTGGCCCTTCCTCGCGGCACTCGTGGCGGGTCACCTCGTCGCCGCTCTTCTGCCCGGCCGCCCACGTCGCCCGTGGGCGCCTGCATGGGGTGCTGTGGTCTGGGTCGTGACCGTGGCGGGCGGCATGCTGCTCCGCGTCAGCACGGGAGACACCGCGCAGATCGCCTTCATCATCGTCGCGACGATCACCCTCGGCATCCTGCTCATCGGCTGGCGTGCGGCGGCGGCACTGTTGCGACGCCGTCGCGGCGGTCGCTCATCCGACGCGGATCTCGGGGAATCGGAGCCCGGGGAATCGGAGCCCGGGGAATCGGAGCTCGGGCAATCGGAGCTCGGGGTGTCGGAACTCGGGCAGCCGGAGCTTCGACGCGACGAGCAGCACGATGGAGGGCCGCGGCCCGACCGTCGTCGATGAATCGCTCAGCGCGACATCTGCGCGGCTGAACGGGCGTCGGCCGTGATCTCGCGTCGCGTCCAGGCGAACTGGTACCGCGCGTCGAACGCACGCGAGCACCGCGCGCACGACGTGGGTCGCGCCGGGCGCCGGTGCCGATACGTGACATGACCTGACGGGCACGTGCCGACCCACGGGGCGAGCTCGACCGCAGTCTCGCCGTGATGAGTGGTTCCTCCCACATACCCGAGGTCGCGCGCCACCCTCTTCCACGTCGGACCGTGGGCTGCGGTGTGCCCCGCGAGAGCATGCGCCACCTCGTGCAGCAGCACCTGGTGGATCTCATCGTCGTCGAACCGGGCGGCGAGGTATCGCGAGACCGTGATGCGCTTCTTCGTGTAGTCGCACTGACCTGCACGCCGCTTCGCGTGATCGAAGTCGAAGGACCAGCTGTCGTCGAGGTGCAGTGCGATCAGTGCTTCGCCCCAGACCCGCACCCGGTCAAGTTCCGCCATGCGCTCAGGCTAGGCCATGCCGCCGACATCGCGCGGCATCGCGGTGTCAGCCGACCGGGAGAGGAGCGGGGCGGTGCCGCTCCGCTGCTTCGATCGCGAGGAGCACGGTCTCGAGTTCACTGTCGGCGGCGCCCGCTTCGCGGCGCAGGAAGAGCGACTGCTTGAAGCTCTCCCGCGCGGTCTCGTAGTCGCCGGCCTCGTAGGCGTTCTTGCCGTGGTGCTGGTACGCGAAGGCGGCGATGGACAGCCACCGCTGGCCCTCGGCCTCCGACGCGCAGGTCGCGAGCTCCTGCTCCGCTGCAGCATGAGCGCCGCGATACTGGAGCACCGTCGCGTGCAGCACCCGTGCGCGCAGCACATCTCGGCGGGTGCCCGCCATGCGGGCCTGGCGCACCGTCGTGTCGGCCAGCGCGAGCGCCTCATCGAGGCGTCCGAGCACCTTCAGCAGCCACACCCGCTCAAGCAGTGACGGGAGGCTGCGCTGCTGCTCGATCTCCTCGAGCCTCGTCGCGCATTCATCGAGATCGACCAGCTCGCGAAGACTCTCCCGGTCGTATCCTCGGATGAAACTCATTGCTCTCCTTCCGCAGCGTCCCCTCGACCAGTCTGCCCCGAGACCTCGCGCTTCCGGCGTCGGCACGCCCCGGTGGCGCGCATCCGGACAGCGTTCGGGCGGAGTCAGCGCAGAAAGAGCGACGCGTCGGGGCGCGGAGACGCGACGGCGTCCTGGTCCGTGACGACCCGTGCGCCCTGCACGAACGCCGCGACCTCGGCACCTTGGGCGATCTTGGCCGGATGAGGTCCCGCGGCAAGCATCCGAGGAAGCCATTCCGACGGCAGCGGCGCGGTGGATGCGGCGATCACGAGGTTGCCGAACCGCCGTCCCTTCAACACCTGGGCGTCCGCGAGGATCCCGATCTCGGGCAGCACCTCTGCGACCGTCGCCACCTGCCGGCGGGCGAACGCGAGCCCCGGTCCGTCGGCGACGTTGACGAGCAGCACCCCGGCCGGTCCGAGCAGCTCGGCGACCTCGCGGTAGAACTCGACGCTGGTCAGATGCGCCGGGGTCTGGGCCCCGGAGAAGACGTCGGACACGACCAGGTCGCACGCGCCGACGACTCCGGGCGGCAGCCGCCGCACACCCTCGCGGGCATCCCCGATGCGAAGACGGATGGCGGCGCCGCGGGGGAGCGGCAGGTGCTCGCGCACCAGGGCCACGAGCGGGGACTCGAGCTCGATCACCTGCTGGCGGGAGCCGGGTCGCGATGCCTCTATATAGCGGGGGATCGTCAGCGCGCCGGCGCCGAGGTGCACGGCGGTGAGCGGTCCGGCGGGAAGCTGATCGATCACCGCACCCATGCGAGCGATGTACTCGAAGTGAAGGTGGGTAGGATCATCGAGGTCGACGTGCGACTGGGGGGTGCCGTCGACGATGAGTTCGTATCCGCTCGTGAACTCGGACGGGATGACGCGGGCCTCCCCGCCGTGGTCGAGTCGGGTGTGAGGATGCTCCGCGTCGCGAGCTCTGGTCCGTCCCATCCCTCGAGAATACGCGGCTCTCGAGGCTCTCGGAACGGCGCACGCAGGGCGTCGGAGGGCCGATGTTACGGGCGAGTGACGTTTCGGAGAATAACTTGCAGGGAATTAGTTAGTGATGAATACTTTTTCCTAACCGGGTGGGTTCCCGAAGCCACCAGGACGTTCAAAGAGGAGATCCCTGATGCATAAGCGCATTCTTCCGGTCGTGGCGCTCGGCGCTGTGGCCACCCTGGGCCTGGCGGCCTGCGCCGGTGGCGCGACCGACGGCGGCGGGTCCGCAGACGGAGAGGGCCAGGAGCTCACCGTCTGGATCATGAAGGGCACCAACCCCGACGCGACCGCGTTCTACGACGAGGTGTCCGCGGCGTTCGAGGATGAGACCGGCGCGACGGTCAAGATCGAAGAGATCCAGTGGGCCGATGCTCACGATCGCTTCGTGACGTCGATCGCCGGCGGCACCACGCCCGACATCGCCGAGACCGGCACCACCTGGACCGCCGAGTTCGCGGATGCCGGTGCGCTCGAGCCGCTCGACGAGTACGTCGATGCCGAGGACGGCCTGCGTGACGACCTCGTCGAGGGCCTCGCGGTGGCCGGAACCTACGACGACGAGCTCTACGGCATGCCCTGGTACGCCGGTGTCCGTTCGATCGTCTACCGCACCGATGTGTTCGAGGAGCTCGGCCTCGAGGCTCCGAAGACCTGGGACGACATCGTCACCGCGGGCGAGGCCATCAAGGCCGCCAAGCCCGACATGCTGCCCTTCCCCGTCGCAGGCGACGCCGAGTTCCAGGTCTACCCCTGGGTCTGGGGCGCAGGCGGCGAGGTCGCGACGCTCGACGGCAAGACGTGGACGAGCGAACTCGACAGCGAGGAGTCGCAGGCCGGCATCGAGTTCTATACCGGGCTCGCGACCGAGCACGGCTTCTCGTCCGCCGGCGCCACGACGTGGAAGGAGACGGACCTCCGTGACTCGTTCACGCAGGGCAACGTCGCCATGATGCTCTCCGGCTCGTGGACCCCGAAGGCTCTGATCGAGGCGAACCCCGAGCTCGAGGGCAAGATCGGCGCCGCCGTGATCCCCGGCGAGGACGGCGGCATCGCTCCGTCCGTGCTCGGCGGCTCGCACCTGTCGGTCTTCAACACGACAGAGAATCCCGACCTCGCATGGGAGTTCGTCAAGCTCATGACCACGGGCGAGTTCGCCGAGAAGTGGGCCGACGAGACCGGGTACTTCCCGGGTGTCCAGTCGGCGATGGAAGAGGCGCTCGCCTCGACCGACCCGCTCGTCGCTCCGTTCGCCGAGCAGATGGTCGAAGGCGGAGCATCCGTTCCGGTGACCCCCAACTTCGGTGCCGTGCAGGCGAAGAAGACGACCAACTCGATGATCCAGGCGATCCTCAGCGGACAGAAGGACGTCGCCACGGCGACGAAGGACGCCGCTGCTGAGATGACCGACCTGCTCAACGACAAGTAAGGCTGTATCACTCCATGTCGATGGTGCAAGCGCCACTGCCGGTCACGAAGGCGGAGCCATCCTCCGCCTCCGTGGCCGGCGGCCGGCCGCAGAAGCGAGGCCTCTCGCTGATCACGGCTCGTCCCTGGCTTCTTCTCGCGCCGGGCCTGGTCATCCTCGCGGTGCTCATGCTCTGGCCGCTCATCCAGGTGGTCATCTATTCGCTGCAGGACTACGGTCTGCGAGAGATCAACACCGGTGAGAGCAACTGGATCGGCGTCGACAACTACGTCGAGGCGCTCACCGACCCGACGCTCTGGAGCGTCGTGCTGCCGAACACGGTCGGCTTCGCCGCCGTGGCGGTGTTCGTGACCGTGACGGTCGGCACGCTCGTCGCGCTGCTCCTCGCTCGACTCGGCACCGTGTGGCGCACCATCGTCTCGAGCTGCATCATGGTCGCCTGGGCGATGCCCGCCGTCACCGGCACCTATGTCTGGACCTTCATCTTCGATGCCGACCGGGGCATCTTCAACACGGTTCTGCGCGATCTCGGGCTGATGGACGATCCGGTGAACTGGTTCACGAACCAGTGGTCGTTCTACGCGATCGTGCTCCTGAACGTCGTGCACCACGGCTTCCCGTTCGTCGCGATCACTGTGCTCGCAGGTCTGCTCGGCGTCTCGAAGGAGATGCTCGAGGCCGCGGCTCTCGACGGCGCGAACGCGTGGACGCGTTTCTGGAAGATCATCTTCCCCACCCTCAAGCCCGTGTTCTCGGTCGTGATCATCCTGTCGACGATCTGGGACTTCAAGGTGTTCGCCCAGGTCTACCTCATGCCCGGCGGTGGCGGCGGCAACCGATCGGTGCTCAACCTCGGCGTCTGGTCGTATGTCGAATCGTTCGGCCAGAACCGCTACGGCTTCGGTGCTGCGCTCGCCGTGCTGCTCACCCTCGTGCTGATCGGCATCACGATCGTGTACATCCGCTCCCTCATGAAGGAGGACGAGCTGTGAATCCCCGCCCGTCTGTCATGTCGCGCGTCGGCACCGGCGTCGCGATCGCCGCGGTCCTCCTCTTCACGCTGTTCCCCGTGTACTGGATGGTCTCCAGCGCGTTCGATGCCAAGGCCTCGAGCGGCGGGCAGTCGCTGCTGCCTCAGGAGTTCACGTTCGACAACTTCGCCTTCGTCCTCACCGACGGCGGTTTCGGCACGTATCTGCGCAATTCGGCGATCGTCGCCCTGGTGACGGTGCTCGTCAGCGCCCTGGTGTGCCTGCTCGCGGCCGTCGCGGTCGCGCGCTTCCGCTTCAGGTTCCGCACCACGATCCTCATGATGATCCTGATCGTCCAGATGGTGCCGCTCGAAGCTCTCGTCATCCCGCTCTTCCTGCAGGTCAAGAGCCTCGGACTGCTCAACAGCATCCTCGGCCTCATGGTCGTCTACGTCGCTCTGTCGCTCGCCTTCGGCATCTGGATGCTGCGCGGATTCGTCGCGGCCGTCCCTGTGGAGCTCGAAGAGGCCGCCTACATCGACGGCGCCAGCTGGTGGCGCATGTTCCGTTCGGTCCTGCTGCCGCTCGTGATGCCGGGACTCGTCGCCACGAGCATCTTCAGCTTCATCACGGCGTGGAACGAGTTCATCTTCGCGATGACCATCCTCGGCAGCGCGACCGATCAGTACACGGTGTCGATCGGCCTGAAGTCGTTCTTCGGCCTGCACTCCAACGATTGGGGCAGCATCATGGCGGCCTCGACGATCATCACCATCCCGGTGATGGTGTTCTTCGTCATCGTGCAGCGTCGACTGTCGGCCGGAATGGTCGCAGGAGCAGTGAAGGGATGACCGACGATCTCGAGCGGCTCGCGCACGGCGTGCTCTGGCCGGGGTTCTACGGCACCGAGGCGCCGGCGTGGCTTCTCGACGCGCTTCACAACGGGCTCGCGGGGGTCGTGTACTTCGGTCAGAACGTGGGCGACGGGCTTCCGGCGCTGAGCGCGCAGATCCTGGCCGCGAATCCTTCCGCTCTGATCGGCATCGACGAAGAGGGCGGCAGCGTGACGCGTCTCGAGTCGGGCACGGGGTCGACCCTTCCGGGGGCCGCCCAGCTGGGTCTCGTGGACGATCTGTCGGCCACCGAGGCCGTGGGCGTCGAGCTCGCGCATCGCGTACGCGCGATGGGAGGCAACGTCGTGCTCGGTCCGGTCGCCGACGTCAACACCGATGCGCGCAACCCGGTGATCGGAGTGCGGTCCTTCGGCAGCGATGAGCACCTGGTCTCGCGGCACGTGGTCGCCGAGATGACGGGGATGCAGCGCTCGGGCGTCGCAGCCTGTGTGAAGCATTTCCCGGGTCATGGCGACACACATGTGGACTCGCATCACGCGCTGCCCGAGATAACCCTCGACACCGAGGAGTTCGAGCGTGTGCACCTCGAGCCCTTCCGCGCGGCGGTCGCGGCGGGGGTCGACACGATCATGACGGCGCACATCGTCGTCCCCGACTGGGGGTCGGAGCCGGCCACGCTGAATCCGCGGATCCTCGGCATGCTCAGGGAATGGGGCTTCGAGGGGGTCATCGTCACCGATGCCCTCGACATGGCAGCGATCCGAGAGACCGTGGGCATCGGCGCAGGGGCGGCCAGAGCGCTCGCCGCCGGCGCAGACCTGCTCTGCATCGGGAACCCGACGAACCCCGGGCGAGAGACGCATCCCGATCAGGACCTGCGGGACTTCATCGCCGCACGCGACGGGATCGTCGATGCGCTTCGTGACGGCTCACTCTCGCGCGCCCGGGTCGAGGAGGCTGCGCGGCGGGTCGCAGATCTGTCGCAGACACTGCGCGCGAGGGCGGAGGACTCCGGCGACGCAGCGGCGCCGGATGCCGCGTACTCGGCGCACGAGGTCGTGCGCCGAGCCGTACGGGGCGCCCAGGGGGCTGCCTCGGCGCTCGCCGTGCTCGACGCTCGGCGCCGAGCCTCTCTCGCCGTCGACAGCGCCGCCGCGTATGTCGCTGAAGCCCTCGCGGGGGATGGTCTCGTCTCCCGACTCGATGTCTCACGGGCTCCGCTGGCCGAGCAGGATTCCGTGCTCGACGAGGTGATCGCCGCCGACGGTGTGACGGTCGTGCTCGTCGATCGGCCCGGTGCAGACGACGCGCAGCGCGCGGTGATCGAGCGTGTGGCCGAGCGGGATCCCGATGCGGTGGTCGTCAACGTCGGACTCCCGCCGCAGCGCCCGCTCTCTCTTCCGGTCGTCGAGGTGGCGGCGGCGAGCCGAATAGGCGCCGAGATCGCTCGAGAGCGGCTCAGGGGAGCATACCCCCGTGGCGCCGGTTCGTCACGGGGTGATGCCGCCACCGGCGTCTGAGGCAGGATGGCACCGTGGACGCTGATGTTCTTGCACTGGTACGCCGCGCCGTACCGCGCCTGAGCGCGGCGGAGGCGAAGGTCGCGGAGACCATCCTCGGCGACCCCACGCTGGTCGTGGACCTTGCGATCAACGACCTGGCTCGGGTCTGCAGCACATCCCTGTCGACCGTCGCCCGTTTCGCGCAGTCCCTGGGCTTCAGCGGATATCGGGAGCTGCGGGTGGCCGTCGCTCGCACCGTCACGCTCGCCCAGGCGCAGCAGGCGCGCTTCGGACTCGACACCACCGCGATCAGCCCCGACGACGAGCCGGCGGCGATCGCCGCGAAGCTCGCCGCTCAAGAGATCGACGCGATCGAGAAGACCGCGCGAGGCCTCGACGCCTCTGCGCTCGATCGCGTGGCGCTCGCCCTGGTCGCAGCGCGCCACATCGATCTGTTCGGGCAGGCGGCCTCCTCTCTCACCGCGCAGGATCTGCAGCAGAAGCTCGCGCGCATCGGATGCTCGGTGGCGCATTCCGCCGATCCGCACCTCGCGGTGACCACCGCGTCGCTGCGCTCGTCGCAGGACGTCGCCATCGGGTTCTCGCACGGAGGGGAGACGGCCGAGGTGATACGGGCGATCGAGGTGGCTCGTGACGCGGGAGCACTGTCCGTGGCGATCACGAGCGCGGGCGACTCGACTCTCGCGCTCGCGGCCGATGTCGCCCTGCTGACCCACGCGCACGAGTCGCCGTTCCGCATGGCGGCGATGTCGAGTCGCATCGCACAGCTCGCGCTCGTCGACATCCTGTTCGTGCGCGTCGTGCAGCACCGCGGCGAGCCCGTCTCCGTGCCTCTGCAGCTCACGCACGACGCTGCTGCTCCGCGCCGTCGACCGCCCCGCTGAGCATCGGCCGCACATCGTCTCGGCCCGTCGGGGTGGCGCCGGTTCAGTCGATGTGATCGCGGGTGCTGGTGAGTGCTCGCGTGGCGATGCGATGCGCGCGCGCGAGGCTTCCCGTGAGCGACAGCCCGCTGAGGATCCCGGCGAGGAATCCTGCTGCGAACGCGTCTCCTGCACCGATCGTCTCGACCACGGGCACGTCGAGCGCAGAGCTCTCCGTCCGGTCCGATCCGTCGTAGGCGGTCGCTCCGCTCGCGCTGGTGACGACGAGGTACTGGGGTTCGGGAAGCAGGGCACGCACTCCGTCGGGGTCCGAGACGCCGAACACGGCGTCCGCATCGGAGGCGGTGCAGAACACCACGTCGGCGCGATGCGCGTATCCGGTGATCACATCGCGGCCCTGGTCTTCGCGGCCTCGCCACAGCACCGGACGCCAGTTGACGTCGAAGCTCACACGCCGCGCGCCGCGGGGGAGGGCGAAGACCGCATCCTGCGCCGCGTGCGCCGTTGCAGAGAGTGCCGGAGTGATGCCCGAGGTGTGCACGAGCGCCGCGGCGTCGATCCGCCGTGCGACCGTTTCGTCGGCGATCGTGGCAGGAGACATCGCGGCCGCCGCTGATCCGCTGCGGTAGTAGTGCATCCGAGCGTCGACGGCACCGTCGGCGAGCGGCGTCAGCTCCTTCACGTAGATGCCGGTGGGGGCCTCAGGGTCTGTCTGGATCGCCGAGTCGTCGACACCGTGTCGGCGCAGCTCGGCTCGCAGGAATCGCCCGAATCCGTCGTCCCCGACTCGGGACACCACGGCCGCCGCAATGCCTGCGGACACCAGCGCGACAGCCGTGTTCCATTCGGCGCCCGCGAGCGAGCGGCGGAAGGTCCGGCTGTCCTCGAGCGGACCGGCGACCGTCGGTACGAGGGAGACCAGTCCCTCGCCGACGCACACGGCGAGAGGGGAGCTGTCGGGCACGATCTGGACACTACCGGATCGCGTTCGGTGAAGCATCCGATACCGGAATGCAACATGGAGATGTTTCGTATACGGCCGACCACTGGGTAGTTTCGAGGAATCACCGTCCGGACCCGAAGGCGTCTCCGGATCGCGCACAGCAGCGCTCGACAGGAAGGTCACACAATGCACCACACAGTCATGCGTCGGCGAGGTCTCCTCGCCGTATCCGGAGCGGCACTCGCCGCGCTGGTCCTCTCCGGCTGCGTCGCCAGCGAGCGCGGCGACGACGGCGCCGAGGGGTCAGGCGATGTCGACGGCACGTTCGTGTTCGCCGCCTCCTCCGACCCGTCGAGCCTCGACCCGGCATTCGCGCAGGACGGCGAGAGCTTCCGCGTCTCGCGGCAGATCTTCGAGGGACTCGTGGGCACGGAGCCCGGAACGGCCGACCCGGCGCCGCTGCTCGCCGAGTCGTGGGAATCGTCGGAAGACGGCATGAGCCACACCTTCACGCTGAAGGAGGACGTCACCTTCCACGACGGCACTCCGTTCAACGCCGAGGCCGTGTGCGCGAACTTCGACCGCTGGTACAACTGGACCGGCCTCGCGGCCTCAGAGGCCTTCGGCTACTACTACAACAAGCTCTTCAAGGGCTACGCCGACAACCCGGCCGACGCCGTGTACAAGTCCTGCACGCCTGATGGGGACTACTCGGTCACGATCGACCTGAACAAGCCGTTCGCCGGCTTCGTCGCGTCGCTCTCGCTGCCGTCGTTCGGCATGCAGAGCCCGTCGGCCCTGTCGGAGTTCGGTGCAGACGACGTCAGCGGCTCGGCCGAGGCGCCCGTGCTCTCGGAGTACGCGATGGGGCACCCGGTCGGCACCGGGCCCTTCCAGTTCGACGAGTGGGCACCGGGCGAGCAGGTCTCGCTCAAGGCGTACGGAGACTACTGGGGCGAGGCGGGCCAGATCGACGAGATCATCTTCCGCACGATCGACGACCCCACCGCACGCCGCCAGGCGCTCGAGTCCGGTTCGATCGACGGGTACGACCTCGTCGGCCCCGCCGACACCAAGGCTCTCGAGGACGACGGCTTCACGATGGTCTCGCGTCCTCCGTTCACCATCCTCTACCTCGCGTTCAACCAGGCGCTGCCTGAGCTGCAGGACCCGAAGGTCCGCGAGGCGCTGTCGTACGCCGTCGACAAGGACGCCCTGATCAGTCAGGTGCTCCCCGAGGGCACCGAGAAGGCGATCGAGTTCGTGCCCGACACCGTCAACGGCTACAACCCCGACGTGACGACGTACGACTACGACCCCGAGAAGGCCAAGTCGCTCCTCGCCGAGGCCGGCTACACCGAGGCCAACCCGCTGAAGCTCGACTTCAACTACCCGGTCAACGTGTCGCGTCCGTACATGCCGGACCCCGAGCAGATCTTCACCGTGCTCTCGTCGCAGCTCGCCGAGGTGGGCGTCGAGACGACTCCGGTGTCGGAGGAGTGGGTCGAGTACCTCGACCGCACCACGGGCACGCCCGACCACGGAATCCACCTGCTCGGGTGGACCGGTGACTACAACGACACCGACAACTTCGTGGGCGTCTTCTTCGGCCAGCAGAGCTCTGAGTGGGGCTTCGACAACCCGGAGCTGTTCCAGAAGCTGAACGAGGCCCGCGGCGTCTCCAACCTCGAGGACCAGACGGCCCTGTACGAGGAGATCAACGAGATGGTCGCGCAGTTCATCCCCGGTGTGCCCCTCGCGCACCCGGCGCCGACCCTGGCGTTCGACCCGCGTGTCGAGAGCTACCCCGCCAGCCCGGTGAACGACGAGGTCTTCACTGACATCGTCCTGACCGAGTAGGTCCCGACCGCCTGAGATGCCTGCCGGGCCCTCGCGCACACAGCGCGGGGGCCCGGCAACGGCCTCGCCTCTGATCAACGGAGACCTCTTGCTGCGCACCATCGGCAGACGACTGCTGTTCCTCATTCCCACTCTGATCGGCCTCAGCATCCTGCTGTTCGCCTGGGTCAGGGCCCTGCCCGGCGGCCCTGCCGTCGCTCTTCTCGGTGAGAAGGCGACGCCGGAAGCCATCGCCAGGGTCAACGAGCTCTACGGCTTCAACAAGCCCCTCATCGAGCAGTACTTCATCTGGGTCGGACGCCTCCTTCAGGGAGACTTCGGCACATCGATCCAGACCAACCGCCCCGTCACCGAGGAGTTCTTCCGCCGCTTCCCGGCGACCATCGAGCTGAGCGTCCTCGCGCTCATCTTCGCGGTCGGCATCGGCATCCCGCTCGGATACTGGGCGGCTCGCCGCCATGGCAAGTTCACCGACCACGCGTCGGTGGTCCTGAGCCTGATCGGCATCACCATCCCGGTGTTCTTCCTCGCCTTCATCCTGAAATACGTCTTCGCGGTGCAGCTGGGCTGGCTGCCCTCCGACGGGCGCCAGAATCCACGGATAGACGCCACGCATCCGACCGGCTTCTATGTGTGGGACGGGATCATCACGGGTGAGTTCGACGCCTCGTGGGACGCGCTCATGCACCTCGTGCTCCCCGCGCTCGCGCTCGGCACCATCCCGCTCGCGATCATCGTGCGCATCACCAGGGCCAGTGTGCTCGAGGTACAGAACGCCGACTACGTGCGCACGGGCCGCGCCAAGGGCGTGGGCTCCTCGACGCTGCGCAGTCGCTTCATCCTGCGAAACGCGATGCTGCCCGTGATCACGACCATCGGTCTGCAGACCGGACTCCTGATCTCGGGCGCGGTGCTCACCGAGACCGTCTTCGCGTTCCCCGGCATCGGATCGTTTCTCGCGAGGGCGATCTTCACCCGGGACTTCCCGGTGCTGCAGGGATTCATCATCTTCATCGCGATCGCCTACGCGCTGATCAACCTGGCGGTCGACGTGTCGTACAGCTTCATCGACCCGAGAGTGCGGGTGCAGTGATGCCCCGCCTCATTCTCCGAAAGGGGGTGGCGTCATGACCATCTCGCTCCCACCCGCACAGGGCCCATCGGCGGCGAGCGGCGAGGTCGTCGACACCGTCGCCGTCGGCCAGGCAGGCCTCAAAGAAGGACCCGGCGGGTTCTGGAAGGATGTCTTCCGTCGCCTGCGTCGCAACCCCACCGCCTGGATCGGCGCGGGCATCGTCCTGCTGTTCGTCCTGGTGTCGGTGCTCGCGCCCGTGATCGCGCCGTATCCCGAGACGGCCCTGCCCGGCGCGAAGTACATCACGCCGACGCACATCCCCGGTCCCGGGGAGCTGGCGGAGTTCCCGCTCGGTCTCGACCGCTTCGGTGGAGACGTGCTCTCCAAGCTCATCTGGGGTGCACAGGCGTCCCTGCTGATCGGCGTCATCTCGACCGCTCTCGGGCTCGTCGGAGGAATGATCCTCGGACTCCTCGCCGGCACCTTCGGCGGGTGGGTCGACACGCTCATCATGCGGGTCGTCGACATCATCCTGTCGGTGCCGAACCTGCTGCTGGCGGTCTCGATCGCCGCGATCCTGGGTCAGACCCCGTTCGCGGTGATGATCGCGATCGGCGCATCGCAGGTACCGATCTTCGCCCGCCTCCTGCGGGCGTCGATGCTGCAGCAGCGGTCGAGCGACTACGTGCTCTCGGCGCAGACGCTGGGTCTCGGTCGCGGGCAGATCACCATGTCGCACGTGCTGCCCAACGCGATCGGACCGGTCATCGTGCAGGGCACGCTGACGCTCGCCACGGCGGTCATCGACGCGGCCGCGCTGTCGTTCCTCGGACTCGGCGGCGGTCGCCCCGAGACGGCCGAGTGGGGCCGGATGCTCACCTATGCTCAGGCGGAACTCGCCATCGCGCCGTGGCTGGCATTCCTGCCCGGTATCTGCATCGCGGTCACCGCGCTCGGCTTCACCCTGTTCGGTGAGGCCCTTCGCGAGGCCATGGACCCGAGGACGAGAGCACGATGAACGCTGCGAAACAGACACAGGTGACAGACGCTCCGCTGCTGTCGGTCGAAGGGCTCGCGGTCGACTTCGCCACGATGGACGGCGTCGTGCACGCCGTCGAGGGAGTCGATCTCGAGATCGCGCCGGGTCAGACCGTCGCGATCGTGGGGGAGTCGGGCTCGGGGAAGTCGACCACGGCGATGGCGATCATCGGGCTCCTCGCCGGTGGCGGGCGGGTGGCTGCGGGCAGCATCCGCCTCGACGGTCGAGAGATCGCGCATGCCCCCGAGAACGAACTACGGATGATCCGCGGACGAGACATCGGCCTCGTGCCGCAGGATCCGATGTCGAACCTCAACCCGGTCGCCAAGATCGGCACGCAGGTGGCCGAGACCCTGCTCGCGCACGGACTCGCGAACAGGCAGAACGTGCAGGAGAAGGTCGTCGAGGCTCTCACCGCCGCGGGCCTTCCTGACCCGGAGCGGCGCGCGAAGCAGTATCCGCACGAATTCTCGGGAGGCATGCGTCAGCGGGCGCTGATCGCGATCGGGCTGGCGTGCAAGCCGCGCCTGCTGATCGCGGACGAGCCGACCAGTGCGCTCGACGTGACCGTGCAGCAGACGATCCTCGACCAGATCGGTGCGATGACGCGCGAGCTCGGCACCGCGGTGCTGCTCATCACGCACGACCTGGGGCTCGCCGCAGAGCGGGCCGAGCGCGTCATCGTGATGCACAGGGGAAAAGTGGTCGAGCAGGGCCCGGCGAAGCAGATCCTCGAGTCGCCGCAGCACCCGTACACGCAGTCGCTCGTACAGGCGGCGCCCTCGGTCGCGGCGGCACGACTGCGGCCCGAGGCGTTCCACGCCGAGGACCGACCGGGCGCACCGGCCGACGCCGAGAAGCCGGTGGTCCCCGCGGCCGCGGCTCCCGCCGACAACATCGTCGAGATCGAGAACCTCACCAAGGTGTATCCCGTTCGCGGCCAGAAGGACGACTTCGTCGCGGTCGACGACGTGTCGCTCGCGATCCCGCGCGGCGAGACGGTGGCGATCGTGGGCGAGTCGGGTTCGGGCAAGACGACGACGGCGCGGATGCTCTTGAAGATCATCGAGCCGACCAGTGGACTGATCCGCTACGAGGGCAAGGACGTGGCCTCGCTGAATCGGGCGGAGACGCGCAACTTCCGTCAGAAGGTGCAGCCGATCTTCCAGGACCCGTATTCGAGCCTGAACCCCATGTTCACGATCGAACGTCTCATCTCCGAGCCGCTCGACTTCTACAAGCGCGGAAGCGGCGCCGATCGGCGCAAGAGGGTGCGCCAGCTTCTCGACGACGTGGCGTTGCCGCAGTCGATGCTGCGCCGGTATCCGTCCGAGCTGTCGGGAGGGCAGCGGCAGCGCGTCGCGATCGCCAGGGCGCTCGCTCTCTCGCCCGAGCTGATCGTGTGCGACGAGCCCGTGTCCGCCCTGGATGTGCTCGTGCAGGATCAGATCCTGACGCTCCTCGGAGACCTGCAGAGCGAGTACGGCCTCAGCTACCTGTTCATCTCGCACGACCTCGCGGTGGTGCGCCTCATCAGCGACTACGTCTGCGTGATGAAGGACGGTGCACTGGTCGAGGCCGCGTCGTCGGAGGAGATCTTCACGAATCCGCGAGACCCGTACACCAGGCGCCTGCTCGCCTCGATCCCCGGGAACGAACTCAACATCGCTTCCTGAGCTCCACTGCTCGACCTTCTTCGGACGCCAATACCGCAGCGTCCGAAGAAGGTCAAGGATTGAACTTGCCATGTCGCGTAATCGCGTCTATAGTTGGTAGTTGCGCTCACTTCTCCGTGCCCTCATATGGTGGTCGGCATCTCGTTGAGCATGTGAGCGCACACTCCACCTGACGACAAAGGAATCGAGAAGCCCTGCGGGGCTCACGGAGGTTATTCCCTTGGCTGCTGCTCCCAACGCATCCACATCCACCACCACCAAGAACGGACGCGGAGCATCCCGCCTCTCGTTCGCGAAGATCTCCGACACGCTGACGGTCCCTGACCTTCTCGCTCTGCAGACCGAATCCTTCGGTTGGCTCGTCGGAAATGACGACTGGAAGGCCCGTGTCGCCGAGGCGAACGCCGCCGGCCGGACCGACGTGAACCAGATCTCCGGACTCGGCGAGATCTTCGAGGAGATCTCTCCGATCGAGGACCTCGGCGAGACGATGCAGCTCTCGTTTACGAACCCGTATCTCGAGCCGGAGAAGTACTCGATCGAGGAGTGCAAGGAGCGTGGCAAGACCTACGCCGCTCCGCTGTACGTCGAGGCCGAGTTCATGAACCACCTCACGGGCGAGATCAAGACCCAGACGGTCTTCATGGGAGACTTCCCGCTGCAGACCGACAAGGGAACGTTCATCATCAACGGCTCCGAGCGCGTCGTCGTCTCGCAGCTGGTGCGTTCGCCCGGTGTCTACTTCGACAAGACCCCCGACAAGACGTCCGACAAGGACATCGTCTCGGCGCGTGTCATCCCGAGCCGTGGCGCATGGCTCGAGTTCGAGATCGACAAGCGCGACCAGGTCGGCGTCCGCATCGACCGCAAGCGCAAGCAGTCCGTCACCGTCTTCCTCAAGGCTCTCGGTCTGACCAGCGAGCAGATCCTCGCCGAGTTCGCAGGCTTCCCCTCGATCGAGGAGACGCTGGCGAAGGACACCATCGTCACGAAGGAAGATGCGCTCCGCGACATCTACCGCAAGCTGCGTCCGGGCGAGCAGGTGGCCGCTGAGGCTGCGCGCGCGCTCCTCGACAACTTCTACTTCAACCCGAAGCGCTATGACCTCGCCAAGGTCGGTCGTTACAAGATCAACCACAAGCTGGGGCTCGATGCAGCACTGACCGACTCGGTCCTGACGGTCGAAGACATCGTCGCGACCATCAAGTACCTGGTCCGTCTGCACGCCGGCGTCGACACGTTC
This sequence comes from Microbacterium hydrocarbonoxydans, assembly GCF_904831005.1. Classification (NCBI taxonomy): domain Bacteria; kingdom Bacillati; phylum Actinomycetota; class Actinomycetes; order Micrococcales; family Microbacteriaceae; genus Microbacterium; species Microbacterium hydrocarbonoxydans. The sequence continues at coordinate 763,855 of NZ_LR882982.1, forward strand.
GACGGCATCCGCTCGGGCAAGCAGGCCGAGATCCGCATCGCGACGGATGACATCGACAACTTCGGCAACCGTCGCATCCGCGCGGTGGGCGAGCTCATCCAGAACCAGGTCCGCACCGGACTCTCCCGCATGGAGCGCGTCGTCCGCGAGCGCATGACCACGCAGGACATCGAGGCGATCACGCCGCAGACCCTGATCAACGTGCGCCCCGTCGTCGCCGCGATCAAGGAGTTCTTCGGAACGTCGCAGCTGTCGCAGTTCATGGATCAGAACAACCCGCTCGCGGGTCTGACCAACAAGCGCCGCCTCTCGGCCCTCGGCCCCGGTGGTCTGAGCCGTGACCGCGCAGGCGTCGAGGTCCGTGACGTGCACCCGTCGCACTACGGCCGCATGTGCCCGATCGAGACGCCTGAAGGCCCGAACATCGGTCTGATCGGTGCTCTCGCGACCTTCGCGCGCATCAACTCGTTCGGCTTCATCGAGACCCCGTACCGCAAGGTCGAGGGTGGCGTCGTCACCGAGCACATCGACTACCTGACGGCTTCTGAGGAGGTCGACTTCAACATCGCGCAGGCCAACGCCCCGCTCGATGCCAAGGGTCGCTTCCGTGAGAGCCACGTCCTCGCCCGTCCGAAGGGCGGTAGCGGTGAGGTGGACCTCTTCCTCCCCGAGGAGATCGGCTACATCGACGTCTCGCCGCGCCAGATGGTGTCGGTCGCGACCTCGCTCGTGCCGTTCCTCGAGCACGACGACGCACAGCGCGCACTCATGGGTGCCAACATGCAGCGTCAGGCTGTGCCGCTGCTCCGCAGCGACTCGCCGCTCGTCGGAACCGGTATGGAGGGCTACACCGCCATCGACGCAGGTGACGTGCTCACCGCCGAGAAGGCCGGTGTCGTCACCGAGGTGTCGGCCGACCGCGTCACCGTCATGCTCGACGAGGGTGGAACGCAGGACTACCACCTGCGCAAGTTCGACCGCTCGAACCAGGGCACCTCGTACAACCAGAAGGTCGTCGTCAGCGCCGGAGAGCGCGTCGAGGTCGGAGAGGTCATCGCCGATGGCCCCGCCACCGAGAACGGCGAGCTGGCACTCGGAAAGAACCTCCTCGTCGCGTTCATGACGTGGGAGGGCTACAACTTCGAGGACGCCATCATCCTCAGCCAGGACCTGGTGAAGGACGACACCCTCTCCTCGATCCACATCGAGGAGTACGAGGTCGACGCGCGCGACACGAAGCTCGGCAAGGAGGAGATCACCCGTGACCTCCCCAACGTCAGCCCCGAGCTGCTCAAGGATCTCGACGAGCGCGGCATCATCCGCATCGGCGCCGAGGTCCGCCCCGGCGACATCCTGGTCGGCAAGGTCACGCCGAAGGGCGAGACCGAGCTGTCGGCCGAGGAGCGCCTGCTCCGCGCGATCTTCAACGAGAAGAGCCGCGAGGTCCGTGACACCTCTCTGAAGGTGCCCCACGGTGAGCAGGGCACGATCATCGCCGTCAAGGAGTTCAACGCCGAGGACGGCGACGACGAGCTCGGCTCCGGCGTCAACCGTCGCGTGGTGGTCTACATCGCCCAGAAGCGCAAGATCACCGAGGGTGACAAGCTCGCCGGCCGTCACGGCAACAAGGGTGTCATCGCCAAGATCCTCCCGATCGAGGACATGCCGTTCCTCGCGGACGGAACCCCGGTCGACATCGTGCTGAACCCGCTCGGAATCCCCGGTCGAATGAACTTCGGTCAGGTGCTCGAGACCCACCTCGGGTGGATCGCGAAGCAGGGCTGGAAGGTCGAGGGAACCCCCGAGTGGGCTGCGAAGCTCCCGAAGGATGCTTTCGAGGCCGCTCCCGGCACCAAGGTCGCCACTCCGGTGTTCGACGGTGCGAGCGAGGAGGAGATCTCCGGTCTTCTCGACGCGACCACTCCGACCCGCGACGGCGTTCGCCTGATCGACTCGACCGGAAAGACGCAGCTGTTCGACGGCCGCTCCGGAGAGCCGTTCCCGGCGCCGATCTCGGTGGGCTACATGTACATCCTGAAGCTGCACCACCTGGTCGACGACAAGATCCACGCACGCTCGACCGGTCCGTACTCGATGATCACCCAGCAGCCGCTCGGTGGTAAGGCGCAGTTCGGTGGACAGCGATTCGGTGAGATGGAGGTGTGGGCCCTCGAGGCCTACGGCGCCGCATACGCGCTCCAGGAGCTCCTCACGATCAAGTCCGACGACATCCTCGGCCGCGTCAAGGTGTACGAGGCGATCGTCAAGGGCGAGAACATCCAGGAGCCCGGCATCCCCGAGTCCTTCAAGGTGCTCATGAAGGAGATGCAGTCGCTCTGCCTGAACGTCGAGGTCCTCTCGGCAGACGGCACGCTCGTCAACCTGCGTGACACCGACGACGAGGCCTTCCGCGCTGCGGAGGAGCTCGGCATCAACATCTCCAGCCGCTTCGAGGCCGCCTCGATCGACGAGATCTAAGGTGCAGGCCGCCGACTGAGCATCATGCCCGGTCGGCGGCCCACCTCCCCGATTTCTTCAGAAGAATTCCTACACAGGAGAATTTGTGCTCGAGTCAAACACTTTCGATGAGCTTCGCATCGGTCTCGCGACCGCGGACCACATCCGCGCCTGGTCGTACGGCGAGGTCAAGAAGCCTGAAACCATCAACTACCGCACTCTGAAGCCGGAGAAGGACGGTCTCTTCGGAGAGCAGATCTTCGGCCCGTCCCGCGACTGGGAGTGCGCCTGCGGCAAGTACAAGCGTGTCCGCTTCAAGGGCATCGTCTGCGAGCGCTGCGGCGTCGAGGTCACCAAGTCCTCGGTCCGTCGTGAGCGCATGGGCCACATCGAGCTCGCCGCCCCCGTCACCCACATCTGGTACTTCAAGGGTGTTCCCTCGCGTCTGGGCTACCTGCTCGACATGGCGCCGAAGGACCTCGAGAAGGTCATCTACTTCGCCGCCTACATGGTCATCTCGGTCGACGAGGATGCTCGTCACCGCGACCTGGGCACGCAGGAGAACAACATCCGTCTCGAGCTGAAGACGCTCGGAGACCGTCGCGACGCGAAGATCGCCGAGCGCCTGGCTCGCCTGGAGGAGGAACTCGCTTCCCTCGAGGCGGAGGGCGCCAAGGCCGACGCGAAGAAGAAGGTCAAGGACGCCGCCGAGAAGGAGATGTCGCTCATCCGCAAGGGTGCCGACGAGGCGATCGCCAAGCTCGAGCGCGTGTGGGAGGACTTCCGCACGCTCGAGGTCGGCGCACTGCGTCCCGAGGACGACGTCTTCCACGAGCTGCAGGACCGCTTCGGTCAGTACTTCGAGGCCTACATGGGCGCCGAGTCGATCCAGCGTCGCCTCGCGGCGTTCGACCTGGCTGCCGAGGCAGAGAGCCTGCACCTGCAGATCTCCGAGGGCAAGGGCCAGCGCAAGATCCGCGCGATCAAGCGTCTGAAGGTCGTCAACTCGTTCCTGGAGACCGGTATGAGCCCGGCCGCCATGGTCCTCGACGTCGTTCCGGTGATCCCGCCGGAGCTGCGCCCGATGGTGCAGCTCGACGGTGGCCGCTTCGCGACCTCCGACCTCAACGACCTCTACCGTCGTGTGATCAACCGCAACAACCGTCTTCGTCGTCTGATCGACCTCGGTGCCCCCGAGATCATCGTCAACAACGAGAAGCGGATGCTGCAGGAGGCCGTCGACGCACTGTTCGACAACGGCCGCCGTGGTCGCCCCGTCACCGGTACCGGCAACCGCGCTCTGAAGTCCCTCAGCGACATGCTGAAGGGTAAGCAGGGTCGTTTCCGTCAGAACCTGCTCGGCAAGCGCGTCGACTACTCGGGCCGTTCGGTCATCATCGTCGGCCCGCAGCTGAAGCTGCACCAGTGCGGTCTGCCCAAGCAGATGGCTCTGGAGCTCTTCAAGCCGTTCGTGATCAAGCGCCTGATCGACCTCGGTCACTCGCAGAACATCAAGGCAGCCAAGCGCGCCGTCGAGCGCACCCGTCCCGAGGTCTGGGACGTGCTCGAGGAGATCATCCGCGAGCGTCCGGTGCTGCTCAACCGTGCACCCACCCTGCACCGTCTCGGCATCCAGGCCTTCGAGCCTCAGCTCGTCGAGGGCAAGGCCATCCAGCTGCACCCGCTCGTCTGCGCGGCGTTCAACGCCGACTTCGACGGTGACCAGATGGCCGTGCACCTGCCGCTGTCGGTCGAGGCTCAGGCCGAGGCCCGCGTGCTGATGCTCGCGTCGAACAACATCCTGAAGCCGTCCGACGGACGCCCGGTCACCCTGCCTTCGCAGGACATGATCATCGGTCTGCACCACCTGACCACGGTCAAGGCGGGCGCAGCCGGCGAGGGCCGTGCATTCGGTTCGGTGGGCGAGGCGATCCTGGCGAAGGACGAGGGAACCCTCGACCTGCAGGCCAAGGTCCGCATCCGCATCCCGGGTCTGACGTTCCTCGAGGGCGAAGCCCCCGAGGGATACGAGCGTCACGGTCTCGTCGATGCGTCGCTCGGACAGGCGATCTTCAACGACACGCTTCCCAAGGGATACCCGTTCGTCCGCGAGCAGGCTGACAAGAACAAGCTGTCGCAGATCGTCAACAAGCTGGCCGAGGAGTACCCCAAGGTCGAGACGGCTGCGTCGCTGGACCGCATCAAGGACGCCGGTTTCTACTGGGCCACGCGCTCGGGTGTCACCGTCGCTCTGAGCGACATCCTCACGCCGCCGAACAAGGCCGAGATCGTCGCGGGCTACGAGAAGCAGGCCGCGAAGGTCCAGTCCCAGTACGAGAAGGGCCTCACGACCGACGTCGAGCGTCGTCAGGAGCTCATCAAGATCTGGACCGAGGCGACCGACGAGGTTCAGGCCGCGATGCGCGCGAACTTCCCGGAAGACAACACCATCAACCGCATGGTGTCGTCGGGTGCTCGTGGTAACTGGCTGCAGATCCGGAACATCGCCGGTATGCGTGGTCTGGTGAACAACCCCAAGGGTGAGATCATCCCGCGTCCGATCATCTCCTCGTACCGCGAGGGTCTGTCGGTGGCGGAGTACTTCATCGCGACGCACGGTACCCGTAAGGGTCTGGCCGACACCGCTCTGCGTACCGCCGACTCGGGTTACCTGACCCGTCGTCTGGTCGACGTCTCGCAGGACGTCATCATCCGCGAAGAGGACTGCGGCACGTCGAAGGGCCTCGAGCTCCCGATCGCCGCTCCGAACTCGCAGGGTGAGCTCGTGCGCGACGCGAACGTCGAGAACTCGGTGTTCGCTCGTACGCTGGCCTCCGATGTGGTCGACAGCAAGGGCGAGATCCTCGCCTCTGCCGGCGACGACGTGGGCGACGTTCTGATCGACAAGCTCGTCGGTCTCGGTGTCGAGAGCATCAAGGTGCGCTCGGTCCTCACCTGCGATTCCGCCGTCGGTGTCTGCGCGCAGTGCTACGGTCGTTCGCTGGCGACGGGTAAGACCGTCGACATCGGAGAGGCCGTCGGCATCATCGCGGCACAGTCGATCGGTGAGCCCGGTACCCAGCTGACGATGCGTACGTTCCACACCGGTGGTTCGGCGTCGGCAGATGACATCACGCAGGGTCTGCCCCGCGTGCAGGAGCTCTTCGAGGCACGTACCCCGAAGGCGGCGTCGCCGATCGCCGAGGCCGATGGCCGCATCACGATCGACGAGACCGACAAGGCCAAGAAGGTCATCCTGACGCCCGACAACGGTGACGAGGAAGTGATCTACCCGGTCCTGAAGCGTGCGACGCTTCTGGTCGAGGACGGTCAGCACGTCACGGTCGGTCAGCCTCTCCTGGTCGGCACGCTCGACCCCAAGGAGGTCATGCGTGTCATGGGTGCCCGCGAGGTGCAGCGTTACCTCGTCGGCGGCGTCCAGGGCGTCTACCGCTCGCAGGGTGTGCCGATCCACGACAAGCACATCGAGGTCATCGTCCGTCAGATGCTCCGCAAGGTCACCGTCGTCGATCACGCCGACACGACTCTGCTCCCGGGTGAGATGGTCGACCTCAAGCGCTACCAGGCGATCAACCGCGAGGCTGTGGCAGAGGGCAAGCGCCCCGCGTCCGGCCGTCCGGAGCTGATGGGTATCACCAAGGCGTCGCTCGCGACCGAGTCGTGGCTGTCGGCCGCGTCCTTCCAGGAGACGACCCGCGTTCTCACGCAGGCCGCCATGGAGGGCAAGCGCGACCCGCTGGTCGGTCTCAAGGAGAACGTCATCATCGGAAAGCTCATCCCCGCCGGTACCGGTCTGTCGAAGTACCGCGACGTCACGGTCGAGGCGACGGAAGAAGCCAAGAGCGAGCGCTACCCGAACCGGATCTTCGCATCCGACGGTGCGTACGCCGACGGCGACTTCGGTTACGTCGACTTCGACGCGTTCTCGACGGACGACATCACGCCGGGTACGTACAACTGACGTACTGAGTGAGTGAGAAGGCCCCGGGCGATCCGCCCGGGGCCTTCTTCGTGTCCGGAACCCGGAGCCGACGGTCTTGCAGGTCAGTCGAAGAGACTCGCGATGATGCTCGAGGTGTATCCGGTCGGAGCGAGGTGCGAATACACGGTGTCGATCAGGATGTCGTCGCGCCAGAACAGGGTTCGTCCGTCCGTCACCGGATACTGCGGGTCCTGCCAGGTCTTCTCGCATCGGGTGCCGTCATCGGGTGTGAAGCACGTGAAGCCCTCGTTCGTGACGAGCGCGTTCAGCATGTCGAGCGCGGGTCCGCGGTTCATCGCGCTGATGGTGGTGACGAGTCCGGTGGTGTCTGCTCGCGGGTCACGCCAGATGCAGGTCAGCGTGCCGTCGTCGCCGACGCCCGAGGGTCCGAGAGCCGGGTCGTTCAGAGGTGTCTCGCCCAACTGCGAGAGCACGTCCTCTGAGAGGATGGCCCGACAGTCGGTCGGCAGCGCGACCGGCGTCGACGTCGGGGTGGGCGAGGGAGTGGGTGTCGACGTCTCGTCGGGAGTCGCGGCCGACGATGGCTCGGGGCTGGTGCTCGCATCCCCGCCGTCTGCAGCGCCTCCGCAGCCGGCGAGCAGGGTGATCAGGGCGAGAGCTGCAGCTGCCGAGACGAGTCGCGCGTTCATGCGCTCACCGTAGCGCTCGCACCGGAGCCCATGACGGAGGCGGGCCGGATGCCGTGATCCCCGGTCGCGAGTAATGTCAGCGGGGTGAGTGAAGAGATCATGCCCGACTCCGCGTCCGTCGTCGTCATCGGAGACGCCCTCATCGATGAGATCCGTGACCATGCCGGTGTGCGCGAACTGGTCGGGGGAGCGGCGCTGAACGTCGCTGTGGGGCTGCGGCGGCTCGGAGTGCCGACGACCTTGATCGCGATGGTCGGCGACGACGAAGCAGGTGACCACATTCGCGAGTATCTCGACGACCATGGCGTCACGCTCGTCGGCTCGCCCGCACCGCACGGTTCGTCCCGGGCGATCGTTCAGCGGGGGCCGGACGGTGAGCCGACCTATGTCTTCAACGAGGCGGCTCGACGGCGGAGCATCCGGTTCTCAGGCGCCGCGACCGAGGCGATCGACAGAGCCGGACTGGTCGTGATCAGCTGCTTCCCGTTCGACGTTCCGAGCGAGGTCGAGGCGCTCGTCGAGGCGACCCGGGCTGCCCGCCTGGCCATCGACCCCAATCCGAGGTCGGGGATGCTCAGCGATCGAGAGGAGTTCGCCCGCGGCTTCGAGCAGACCGCTGCGAACGCCGCGATCGTCAAGGTCGGGGCCGACGACGCATCGCTGCTGTACGACGGCGACCTCGATGCTCTGCGCGCGCGTCTACGGGAGGCCGGTGCGGGAGCGGTGCTCGCCACGGCAGGAGCAGCCGGAGCGGTTCTGGAGTCGGATGCCGGCATCGTCTCGGCACCGATCTCGACTCTGCCCGGACGCATCGTCGACACGGTGGGAGCCGGAGACGCGACGCTCGCGGCCGTCGCTGCCGGACTCGTCATCGCCGCACCCACAGAGGTCGAGGAATGGCGATCGCTGCTGGATCGTGCGATGGGTGTGGCTGCCGCCACCTGCCGCGCCGAGGGCGGACTCCTGCGCACACCGGAGTCGCTCGCGGACGCGGATCGTGGCGTGCGTGGCAGCTGACATCTCGATTTCTCGTGCCTGCCTCGGGCGGGTATGCTTGTTACTCGTGCCCCCGGTTGGCTGTCGAAGTCGGACGGGTGCGCTCTGGCGAGTTACCCAAGCGGCCAAAGGGATCTGACTGTAAATCAGACTGCATTGCATTCGGGGGTTCGAATCCCTCACTCGCCACCACGCACGACGGAGAACGCCCCCGAGTCACTCGGGGGCGTTCTGCGTTTCCCGGCGCGGCGACGTGTTTTTTTTGGACTCCGTTCAGATACCGATGGACACCGAGTCCATTCAAGCGCATACTCGTTGCACACGACATGGTTTCAGCAAAGGAGCACACCATGAGCGATCAACAGCACGAACCCGCCGAGCTCTTCTCCTCGCCCTCCGGTCCGGACGGCGCGTCGATCACCGACTGGACGGATCTCGGGCGGGAGATGTGGGCATACCTCACCGGTCGCGGCGCAGCCGTGAACTACACCTTCGACGACATGACCGTCGAGGTTCCGCGCGACATCGGACCCGATGCGCCGCGCGCGACGTGGAAGTTCAACGGCACGCTCCGGGTCACGACGAGCGACAGCGCCTCGAGCGCCGCGGACTCGGTCTAGGCGAAGCCGACTCCGATGATCCGCCTCGACATGGATCTGCGGGTCGAGCAGATCGACAGCGATGGCCGCGCGCCCACGCGGTTCGACATCAGAGCCGCGGGCAGCGAGATCGTCGTCACCCTCGACGACACCGCGGGTCTCGGCGGACTGAGTCGCCACGATCTCGTGCAGCTCGCTCCTGTCGCCGACGGCCTCGCGCGGCGAGGAATCCGGGTGCGCGTCGATGGCCCCAAGGGCACTCTCGTGCAGTTCGGCGACGTGAAGTCGGGGCCGATCGGCCGGGTGATCGCGGGCTCTCCCCACATCAGGCTCGGGCATCTGACGACTCTCCTCTCCGGGCTGCAGCACGCGGACCAGGGGAGTGGCATCCGTCTCCCTGCGCCCCCGCCGACACCTCTGCCGCTGATCCCCTTGCTCGCCAGGCGAGTGCGTCGACGCGTGACGACGACGCACTACATCCCGGGCTCGGGCCGACCACGGCTGATCTTCGCCGTCGGCACAGGTGACTGGAACCGGAGCCGGCCGCGCGAGTTCGACCTTCTGCCGGGACGCACCGTGATCGGTTCCGGTCCCGATGCCGATCTGAGGCTCGAGGGGCTCGAGGCGCGACACGCCGAGATTCGTCACAACGGCGACGACGAGTACGTCCTCTACTCCTTCGCCCCCACCGGCGGCGGGCGGCCCAACCTGCCGCACAGTTCCGACGACGCCCGGATCTTGCGGACCGGCTCGCGCATCGAGATCGGACAGTGGCGGCTCGCCTACTACCGGGAGGAGTTCGCAGACCACGGTCGGCCGTTCGGCGGCCGTCAGGGCGGCGAGTACGAGTTCCAGAAGCAGCAGCCGATCCGACCCTACGGATCCGGAGAGCTCGGATGATCTCGACGGGATCACCGGCGTGAGCCCTCGCCATGTCGACGTCTGATGTGCGAAGCAGGCCGCTGGGTACAACCTGTGGCTCTTCGGCGTGAACAGCGCGATCGTGGGTGCGATCCTCACGGTGATGCTGCTGACCGGCCTCGGCATCCTGCGAGCTCGACGGGCTCTGCGTGAGTAGCCGCGAGCGTCAGGGCAGGATCTCGATCTCCGCGTAGGGATAGTGGCAGTCGGCGGTTGCGCCCCCGCCCTCGCAATCGAGGTCCGGCACGAGAATCAGCATGGCTGCTCCCGAGACTCTCGCAGGCAGCGCGACCGAGACCGTGGTCTCGCCGGTCTCGAAGCGCGTGCCCGTCGTCGTATCGCCGCCGGCGGTGCGCACCATCAGTTCTCCCGCCCACTGATCGTCGACGAGGCACCCGGAGGGTGCGATCGACACGGCTACCGTGTCTCCGGCATGTGGACGGGGATCGTCCGTCGTCAGCATCGCGATGGTCTCCTCGCACGCGATCGCAGGAGCAGGTGCGGTGCTCGCGGGTGCGGCTGCGCCCGGTGAAGCACAGCCCACGAGGCCGATGCCGAGCAGGAGCGCTGTCGTGAGCAGTGCCGGAACGGGGTGACGCACTGAAGTCCTCATGACTGTCAGTGTCGAGCGTCGCAGGATCGTCTCAGTAGGCGGGGTGCAGTCGCAGCCGCGTCGCGATCTCCGCCGCCTGTGCCTGCGGCGACAGCGCGATGTCGATAGTGATGCTCTTCTCGTCGTCGCCGAGAGGCTCGAGCGTCGCGAACTGCGAGTCGAGCAGTGTCGCCGGCATGAAGTGGCCCTGTCGACGCAGCATCCGATCGAGGATCAGCTCTCGCTCGCCGCTGAAGTGCACGAAGGTGACCGCGTCGCGGCGAAGCACGTCTCGGTAGCTGCGCTTGAGCGCGGAGCAGGTGACGATTCCGGGTTCTCCGGCCGCGATCCTCTCGTCTATCCACTCCGCGATGCGGTCGAGCCAGGGCCAGCGGTCGTCATCGTTCAGGGCGTGCCCCGCAGCCATCTTGGCGACATTCGCCTCGGGATGCAGGTCGTCGCCCTCTTCGAAGCTCCATCCCAGACGACCGGCGAGCATCGCGGCGATCGTGGACTTGCCGGTGCTGGCGACGCCCATGAAGACGAGGACCGGTGCAGTGGTGGTCATCATGACAGCCTCACACGAAGACGCTCAGCACGAGCACGCCGGCAAGGCCGGTGACCGAGATGAGACATTCGAGCACGGTCCAGGACTTCAACGTCTGCGGGATGCTCAGGCCGAAGTACTCCTTGATGAGCCAGAATCCTGCGTCGTTGACATGCGAGAGGAACACTGAGCCCGAGCCGATCGCGAGCACGAGCAACGCGACCATGGGGGAGTCCAGCGTCTCGGTGAGCGGCTGAAGGATTCCTGCTGCGGTGATCGTGGCCACGGTCGCCGATCCCGTCGCGATGCGGATCACGACGGCGACGAGCCAGGCGAGCACGAGCACCGACACCGACGAACCCGAGACGAACTCGGCGATGACCCCGCCGATACCGGTGTCGACGAGCACCTGCTTGAATCCGCCGCCGGCGCCCACGATCAGCAGGATCCCCGCGATCGGGCCGAGCGACGATCCCACGATGTCGTTGATCTTCGTGCGGTCGAAGCCGGCGCCGCGGCCGAGGATGAAGAATCCGGCGAGCACAGCGATCAGAAGTGCGATGACGGGGGTGCCGAGGAAGTCGAGTGCGAGCTTCCACGGGGCGTCCGACCCCGCGGCGGTGATGTCGGCGATCGCCTTGGCGAGCATCAGGAAGACGGGAAGAAGGATGCTGATGAGGGTCGCGATGAACGACGGACGACGCTTCTGCACCTCACCCTCGTCCTCTTCGGTCACGAAGAGCTCGGGAACGGGGACGTCGACCCAGCGTGCGGCGAAGCGGGCGAACAGAGGCCCTGAGATGATCACTGCGGGAATGGCCACGATGACGCCGAAGGCGAGCGTGAGCCCGAGGTTCGCCCCGAGGGCGTCGATCGCGGCGAGCGGACCGGGGTGGGGCGGCACGAGGCCGTGCATCGCGGAGAGCCCGGCGAGAGTGGGGATCGCGATGCGCATGAGCGGCTGCCCCGAACGGCGGGCGACGAGGATGATGACGGGCACGAGGAGCACGAGTCCGACCTCGAAGAACATCGGCAGGCCGATGACGGCGCCGATGAGCCCCATGACCCACGGCAGCGAGCGGGCGCTCGCCCGGCTCACGAGGGTGTCGACGATGCGGTCGGCACCGCCGGAGTCCGCCAGGAGCTTGCCGTAGATCGCGCCGAGTGCGATCAGGATGCCGACGCCGCCCATCGTCGATCCGAACCCGGCGGAGAAGCTCGTGACCGCGGCTGTGATGTCCATCCCGGCGATGGCGCCCGTGGCGAGGGCGCCGATCGTGAGCGAGAGGAACGGGTGCAGCTTGACCCAGGTGATGAGGACGATGATCACCGCGATGCCGATCACGGCGGCGGCGATCAGCTGGCCGGCGGGACGGTCGACGGTCACGGTGTCGCCGACGGCCGTCACGAGAGCGGACGCGGCGGGGGTGAAGAGTGCCATGAGCTTCCTTGATCCAGGCGGTATGTCTGCCTTATGCCGTACATAATAAGCACGAGACGTACCACATGTGCAACATAAGCGCGATCGCGCGCTCTGAAGTGCCATCACATCACCGCGGTGCGGGCATACTCGACATATGAACGCCCCCAAGGTCGCAGGCAGCGTGCACGGATCACTCGTCGACGAGCTCGGGCGCGCGATCGTCGACGGTCACCATCGGCCAGGTTCTCGGATGCTGACTGTCGAGCTGGCGCAGGAGCGCGGCGTCTCCCGATCCGCCGCGCGCGAGGCCGTGCGGGTGCTGGAGTCCTTCGGGCTGGTGTGGGTGCGGCGAAAGTCGGGGGTCGAGGTGCGTCCGCGCGCGGACTGGAACGTGTACGCGCCGGAGGTGATCGCGTGGCGTCTCGCTGGGCCCGGCCGCGATGAACAGCTTCGCGAGCTCAGCCAGCTGCGCTCGGTCATCGAGCCTCTCGCGGCGCAGCTCGCGGCCGGAGCCGCCTCGTCGGAACAGAAGGTCGAGCTCGTCTCTCTCGTCGTCGAGATGGGGCAGGAAGACCACGAGGCCGATCGTGAGCGCTACCTGATCGCCGACGTCAGATTCCACCGTCTTCTGCTCGATGCATCCGGCAACGGAATGCTCGCCGCGCTGGGTGGCACGGTCGAGGCGGTGCTTCGTGGGCGCACCGTGCACGATCTCATGCCGCACGTCGCGAACCAGAATGCCGTCCAGTGGCATCGGGACGTCGCATTCGCGGTCGCGAGCGGCGATGGGGCAGCCGCGGCAGCCGCGATGCGCAACATCGTCTCCGAGGCGGATGAGGCCATGCAGCGGGCAGCTTCATAGACTGGAGCGATGCGAGCTCTCACCGAAGCGGAGGTCCGTGCGTCCTTCGTGAACGCGGATGCCGATGACTTGCGGATCATGGAGATGCCGCACGACTTCGTGCTGACCGACTGGGACTATCTGGACTTCTTCGCCTGGCGCGACCCGGGCGCAGCGCGCCGTGGCTATGTGCTCGTGCAGCACGGGGGGCGGATCGCGGGTGTCGTGCTCCGAGCATCCGACCCGGGCCGGGGACGCTCGGGAATGTGCAACATCTGCCACACCATGCAGCCGGGCAACCAGGTCGCGTTGTTCGGCGCCCGCAGAGCCGGTGAGGCGGGAGAGCGCGGTGACTCGGTGGGCACGTACATGTGCGCAGACCTGTCGTGTCACGAGAATGTGCGCCTCGCGCACCCGCTCGCCCCGAACGAGATCCGCACGCCGGGGCAGGTCGACTTCCGCCTCGACGGAACCCGCAGGCGCATGGAGGCCTTCGTCGGTCGGGTATGGGCGGCCGCTGATCCCGACTAGCCTGGGACACTACGCCCTGCGCTCGAAGGAGAAGCCATGAGTGATGTCATCCTGTTCGGTGTCGAGGAGGGGATGGCGCGGCTCACGCTCAATCGCCCCGCGCGTCTCAACGCGTTCAATGCGGAGCTCGCGCATGCGTGGCGAGAGGCCACTCACGAAGCGACGTCGCGGCCAGACGTCAAGGCGATCCTCATCGATGCCACAGGACCCGCGTTCTGCGCGGGAGGCGACGTGATCGACATGTCGACCACGATGGGGTCGGGTGCCGAGATCACCGCGCTCGCCGAAGTCATCAACGCCGGCATCCGGTCGCTCACCGAGTCGTCGGTACCCGTGGTCGCAGCGGCTCACGGAACGACCGCCGGAGGCGGCCTCGGCATCCTGCTCAGCAGCGATTATGCCGTCGTCGGGGCCCGATCGCGGCTCGGGAGCCTGTACGCGAACATCGGTCTGACCCCCGATCTGTCTGTTTCTGCACAGCTGTCACGGGCGGTGGGGCAGCGTCGTGCGCTGCAGCTGGTGCTGCAGGATCGGCTGCTCACGGCCGAAGAGGCCGTCGAGTGGGGGCTCGTGGCCGAGGCCGTCGCCGGAGCGGACGGCTCGGAAGAGGCCGATCTGGTGCGCGCGCGAGCGGAGGAGATCGCACGATTCTGGCTCGCCGGGGCCGCCGATGCCTACGGCCACGCGAAGCGTCTGGTGCGTTCGCAGCCGGAGAGGACTTTCGCGGAACAGCTCAGCGAGGAAGCTCGGAGCATCGGCGCATCGCTGGAGACGCCCGACGCACAGGCGCGGATCGCCGCTTTCGCGACCTCGACGACGCGCTCCGCACGCTGAAGCGCAGGGAGCGGCGAGCCCCGTTCTCGCTCGCGACTCTGCGATGCGTGTGCACAACAGGGGCGAACGCCTGCGCAGCGGTGCGCTGCATGCAAGGATGAATCGCAACGCCGCTTCACGAGAGGAATGCGATGTCCCAGCCGGAGATCGCCCAGCAGCCCACGGCACTGGTCGAGAAGAAGAACATGTCCCTCCTGATCCGTGGGGCGATCTGGATCGCCATCGGAGCGCTCATCGCCGCCGCGCTGGTCTGCGTGGTCTGGGTGCTCATCGGCGATCAGGACGGGCTGATCGGCAGGGCGTTCCTGACGATCCTGCTGCTCGCCGCTTTCGCGGGGATCGCGATCCTCGAGGCGGGCCTCGCACCGAACCGCCCGGACTGGCTGTCTCTCGCGAGCATGGTGACGTGGATCGTCGCGCTGCTGGTCGGAGCCGTCAAGATCTGGCTTCCGGAGGACTCGTTCTCGTTCACGGCGGGGGAGCGGGTCTTCCAGCTGCTGCTGGTGGTGGGCATCCTGCAGCTCGCTCTACTTCACGTGCGTCTGTTCACGCCGGCGGCGCAGCGCCACGTGACCACGTTCACCCGCATCATCTACATCGTGACGATCGTGTTCCTCGGTGCCCTCGTCGCCATGTTGGTGTTCTTCCTCACCTTCCCGCACACGTTCGAGTACGGCGAGCTGTACTGGCGCATCGTCGTGGCGCTCACGATCCTCGCTGCCGTCGGGACGACACTGATCCCGCTTCTCAACGCGCTGTTCGCCCCGAAGAAGGCCCGGGTCGCACAGCCCGCGCCCGCGCCCGCGCTGCAGGCCTGGCCGACATACGCCGATGCGATCACGCCGCTTCCGGTGCTGCCTGACGGCTCGCCCGACTGGAACGCCTATTACACGGGGCGGCCGTCGACGCCGCAGCCGCCGGCGGCACTCGCCGCCCCCGCAGCGATCCCGTTCCCGGTCGCGCCCGACCCCACGCCCCACGCGAACGGTCCGGCGGGCGGACACCCTGCTCCGCAGGCTCCGCCCGTTCCACAGGCTCCGCCCGTTCCGCCGGCTGCGACCGGTCCTCAGGCTCCTTACGCGCAGCCGGCGCCGGCCGCCCCGCCGGCGCCTCCCGCGCCGCCGGCGACGCAACCCCACACCGACTACCCGCCGGCTCCGCCGCGTCCTCCGCAGTGAGCGACGCGACGCGACTGGCCGAACTCGCCGCAGACATCGCGCGCGAGGCCGGTGACCTGGCCAGGACCCGGCGCGACGAAGGCGTGCGCCTCGCAGCGACCAAATCTACCCTCGCCGACATCGTGACCGATGCCGACAGAGAGGTCGAAGACCTGATCCGCCTGCGACTGCGCGAGTCGCGACCTGGTGACGGGTTCGTCGGTGAGGAGTCCGATGCCGATCCCGGCACGACGGGCGTGACGTGGGTTGTGGATCCGATCGACGGCACCGTGAACTACGCCTACGGCATACCCGCGTATGCCGTGAGCATCGCCGCCGTCGAGGGTGTCGCCCACCCCGACGAGTGGCAGGCGCTCGCCGCAGCCGTCTACGCGCCGGCGTCGGGAGAGCTGTTCACCGCGGCGAGGGGATCAGGCGCCTGGCTCGACGGCCGACGCCTCGAGGTCTCGGTCGAGACACCCGCGGGCGCCCTCCTGGCGACGGGCTTCGGATACGACCCGACGACGCATGACGGTGACCTTGCGACGGTGCGCAGCATCATGCCGATGGCCCGCGACCTCCGGAGGGCCGGCGCTGCGGCGCTGGACCTCGCATATGTGGCGGCGGGGCGTCTCGACGGGTATTTCGAACGTGGCCTCAAGCCCTGGGACTTCGCGGCGGGCGCGTTGCTCGTGACCGAGGCGGGAGGTCAGGTCAGCAGACTCGACACCGCGTCGCTGAGACCCATGCTCATCGCCGGTGGAACCCAGGTCCATGCCCGACTTCGAGAACTTCTGGATATGAAACGTGACTAATTCATGGCATTCCCAGGTCGAGCAGGCTAGGGTTTATCCGATCGTTACTTTCACCGGCCCGAATCGATGAGAGTCACAAGCGCCCCCGAGCTTGACGTTTAACCCGAGAGAATCTGTTTTGCCCTTCGAGAATCCCCAGGCTGCCTCTGCGCCCACGCGTCGATCCAGTCGTCCCCGCACCGCGGCCTTCGAGGCCTCCGCGGCAGGAACAACGGCAGTCACCCCCGAAGACTCCGCACCTGTCTCCGAAGCCGCCGTCCACGAGACGCCGCTCTCGCGCCGCGCAGCCCGCCAGCGTCTGAGCACGGCCGAGATCTTCGTGGCAGCCACTGCAGTGGCCGCAGTGAACGCCGATTCTCCGGCCGATGAGGTCGTGCTCGTCACCGAGGTCGTGTCCGCCGAGGTGGCGGTCGAGGTCGAGGTCGACACTGAGACGGCAGACGCGACACCGCAGCCATCCGCACCCGGCGCTTCCGCACCTGTCGACTCCGCACCCGTCGACTCCGCTGACGAGGACGCGTTCGAGTCGGCAGCCCGCGCCTTCCGGTCGGTCGCGACGGGGAGCACCCCTGTCACAGAGGCACCGAAGATCACGGTCGAGCCCTCGGCAACCGAGTCGTCCACGACTCATGTAGCCGTCGGCCGTCGTACGCCCCGCCGTTTCCTCGCGCTCGGCGCGACTGTCGGGGTCATGAGCCTTGCGGGCCTCCTCGCGGTCGGCATGACGCTGCCCGCCGAGGCTGTTGCGGCTGTCCAGGGCGGACAGAACCTCGCGTCGACCTCGCTGGTCGCCTCTGCCGCGTCCGCATCGAAGACGTCGTCAGACGGCGAGATCCAGGCGTTCGTCACGTCGTCCGACGTGCAGAACGAGTCGCTCGCCCGGTCTGACAGCTTCTCGACGGTCTCGCTCGTTCAGGTCGCCTCGGAAGAGGGCATCAACTACTCGAACGAGATCTTCACCAACGACACCGAGGCGGCCATCCAGTGGCCGTTCAAGGTGGGCGTGGGCATGAGCTCGGGGTACGGCATGCGCTGGGGTCGTCTGCACGAGGGCATCGACTTCGTGCCGGGCGAGGGCGCCCCGATCCAGGCGATCGCCGACGGTGTTGTGCGCATCGCCACCGAGCAGGGCAACGCCTACGGTGTGACCGTCTACATCGATCACGTGATCGACGGACAGGTCATCACGAGCCACTACTCGCACATGCAGTACGGCTCGCTGCAGGTCAAGGCCGGCGACAAGGTGAAGGTCGGCGACATCGTCGGGCACACCGGGAACACCGGGCGCTCGTACGGCGCGCACCTGCACTTCGAGATCATCATCAACGGCAGCACGATCGATCCGCTGCCCTGGTTGCGCGAGAACGCGGGTCGTACCTCGTACTGACCGGCTCGATTTCATGAGGACGCCATGGAGATGGTATTCTCGTGTGGTTGCCCCGCGAGGGGCAGCACGCCCCGATAGCTCAGTGGCAGAGCACTTCCATGGTAAGGAAGGGGTCGTCAGTTCAATCCTGACTCGGGGCTCACGGTGTTCGTATCTGCGATGCGGATACAGTGCGGCAGGGTAGCTCAGCTGGTCAGAGCGCACGACTCATAATCGTGAGGTCGCGGGTTCAAGCCCCGCTCCTGCTACAGAATGAAACCCCCGGATCCCCGGGGGTTTTGTCGTATCCGGAGACGTGGCCGGAGCGGCGGCGGGGTTGCGCTGGTTCTGTGCCGGACGCGGCTCGACGTGGATGATCGCTAGCCCCAGTCGGTGGCTGCGCAGTACACTTGAGATGCGGCGGGCAGTAGCCCTCGGAGCCTGGCAGTCTTCCGGACGGTAGACGAGCCAGGCTCACGTGTTTCTAGAGTCGGATGACCCGTGAGGCAACGATCGTCTCGACCCGACGGATCCAGTCGCCGCCGTTCGAATAGCACCAAGCGACGGCGTCGCTCACCCAGAGCAGCGGATGCTCGTGAGGCGCGGCATGCCGGTACTGCAGTTCTGATGATCCGGCGCCACGGATCACTTCCGCGATCAGTCGACGGTCCGCGCGCTCGAGGGACTCGTCTCGTTCGATGATCAGTAGTGTGGCACCGCTCGTGACCGCCTCCGCAACGAGCGCGCCGAGAGACAGCGGTCGAGCCTCCTTGTCCGATCTCCGTTTCACGATCCAGACGGAGACGCGCACATCGAGCGCGCACATGCTCGAGAGGATCTGTCTTCGCCGGCTGTCGCTCTCACTCTTGAAGTGGATACGTCGCTGGCCTGGCTTGAGAAGGCCACGGAGGGCTCGCTCGGACACGCGTAGGTCTCCGCTCGCCGTTGCAGTCGCCACAACGTAGTAACCGCGTGCCTTGGACTCGTCGACGTAGACGCGGTCGGCTGGGCGGAAGATCACGGGTCAACCGTAGACTCGGGGTCGGACGTGCAAGCGCGGACGCGAGAGTATTGCGGTCATTCAGGGATAGTGGAGCTGTGAGAACTTTCTCTACTCGTTCAAGGCCGGACGTTGCGCGACCGGCGTTGCGGTGCGTGCGGTCCTCGCTTCGCTCCGGTCCGCGCGCTCCTCACACCGGTCGCGCAACGTCGGTGGCTTGCTGCATGATGAGCACATGACCGATCAGCTGTTGGTGAAGCGGGACGAGGCTGGGCACGAGGTCCTCACCCTCACGCCCACCGATGATCGGAGCCCGTTTTCGTTTGAAAGCGTCCCAGCCGATGCGTGGATTCCGCGCCTCGGGACCTACGACCTACTTCGGGTCGCAAACTGGGTGTCAGAGCACGACTATCTCGTCGACGAGATCCAGGCTGTCGGCATCGATGGTGCGCCTATCGATGAGGCGGATGAAGAGTTGCTCAATCAGGAGCTGTTGCCGAAGATCGGCAATGCCGGACCGCGATCATCATCGTCGGGTGCGCAGGGCGCGTATCCGCGAGCACCCGCAACGCTCGCTCACGCATCTCCGGTGGGTACTTTCTGTTCATCGTGTTCCATCCTTACTTGAAGAACGGAACGAAAGTCAGGCCGATTCAGTTTTGTCCCTGAATGGCAGGCCTGTCGTCGCTATCGGCTCGGACTATCGACTCCATCGGGACATGGGCTCGGAGTTTGGGGCTAAGGCTCGATGAACTCTGGAACCGGTTCTCCGGGAACCAGCTGGTCCACGCCAGCCTTCTCCGCAACGGCACTCTCGAGCGGAAACACGAGGACCGACTGATCGGGGGAGGCTGAACGCTCGACGGCTGCGCCATCCCGTCCGAACTCAAAGGCGAGTCCGGACGGGTGGGTCACGGTGTAGATCGTTGTTCCCTCCGGCGCTCCCGATTTGAGGGTCATCCCCACCTTCCCGCCTGGAGAGGTGATGTCATTGATGTAGGCGACGACCGGTGTTCCGACTGGCACGTTGTTTGCGTACTCCTCCGCTGCGAGGGTGCCGGGCAAAGTCACAAACACGCTGCCAGCACTCTCAGTCAACTCACCGGAGACAACTTGGACGTCATCGATACGCAGGAGGACTGGCAAGTATTCGCTTGAGCCGAGTGGGTCATTCGTAACGAGTTCGCCTGGAGTGAATTCTGCAACGACGCCTATTACTCCAGCTTCGGAGAAGCTCGTGAAATCGATCACCTCGTCCACGGGGTCAGCGTCAAAGCCCACGATTCTCCAGTCGCCGACGAGTTCGCTGACGGTGGGAACGGGCGCGCTCATCTCAGGCAATTCAGCTTCAACTGGCGACGAGCAACCTGCGAGAACTGCAGCTGCGATGATCGCGCCTGCTGCAAAGACGAACCCCGCTGATCTTCTGTCTGGCATGAGTCCTATCCTCGTCATTGTTTCGAATCTTCAATCTCAGTACCAGTAGTTGTACCAAGAGTTGACTGCGGTGATCTCCGCAGGGTAGTAGGTAGAAACGGTAGAAGTACCGCTGACCATGCATGAGGAAACAGACAATCCGTTCGAAGGGAAGTGCCGTAAGCCGACCATGTGCCCGATCTCATGGCACGTCGTTTTGCGGAATTGCCCGGTTGTGCCGGTGAGCGTGGAGTGAATGATGATTGAGCCTTGGTCGCATACCCCGCCTCCCCAGCCGTATAGGGGCTTCGTGCACAGCGCCGCCCCATAGGTAGATGAGCCCCGGAGGTTGATCTCGGGCGAACCGTTGAGGTACCCCCCAATATCGGTCTGAGTGCCGCAAGTCGGCGCATATGTGTCGAAGAGAACCGTCGCGGTATCGAGATAGGCCATCGCGGCACCGAACTGGTTCCCCACGTAGGCGGGCCATGGCTTTTGAGTGTGCGTCAGACGCGGCAACATGCGTCCTTCCAGTTCGGGCGCAGAATGATGCGTGGCCATTGGGGGGAAGGTAGGACACATTCTGCTGAGAGTCAAGAAGTTTGTGAGCGCATACGACTATGTCGGTCATCTGCCTACGGCGGTCTCGTACGCACCCGCGCGTGATCCGGCCACGCGGAAGATCAGCGGGTTTGGGGGCGCTCACTTGACTTTGAGTGCCCGGAGGACGACTGCCACTTGCCAGCCCGCGACGCAGAGTTCCGAGATCGCGACTGCCCATGCGATATATGGCGCGGATCCGAGCACAGCGAAGAGACGGGGCTGCTGACGGCTTGGTTGACTCCTGATCCGTGAGGACTTCGGTTCTCACGGGAGAATGGTCAACGTGCCCAAAGCATTTCCCAAGGAGTTTCGGAACGATGTCGTCGCGGTCGCGCGTCGGGGCGAAGCCCCGATCAGTCGGACCGCGAAGGACTTCGGCGCTTCGGAGTCGTGCCTGCAACGCTGGCTGAAAATCGCCGATGTCGAAGACGGCATCAAACCCGGTGTGACCCAGGCCGTTCTGAACAAGAACGGTGGCACTCGAGGCAGGAACTTTCGGCTGTCGATCGTGACCTGGATCGAACGGACGTACCGCGGCGACGCCAGCAACGCCCACTCGGAAGACTCACCCCGATCGAGTTCGAGATAGTCAACTCAGAGACTGCTCAGGCGGCCTGAAAACCCCAGACAAGACGAGTCAACCAAACCGTCAGCAGTCCCGAATGAAGCCCCCGGTTTTCCGGGGGTTTTGTCGTATCCGAGGCGATCAGTCGAGGGTCTGCGCGCACAAGAGGGTCGTCTCGTTCAATGACCAGCACAGCGGCACCGCCCTGCCCCATCGTCACCGTAGGCCCGCTGCACTGCGGGCGCGGAGCCCGCCGGGTTCGGGAAACGCATCGCTCCCAGTGCCATCACTGTCAAGGGGATCGCGAGCCCCGCCCTCGCCGCACAGACTGAGAATCCAGCAACTCGAGGATCGGAGACACGGATGTCTGACCAGAAGAACACTCCCGACGGAGTCGAGGGGATCGACGCGATCGGCGCGGATCCCGATTTCGTGACCAACGACCCCGCGCCCGATCCTGACGACGCGACACCGGGGGAGAGCCAGACGGGCGACGCTGCCGACGACGATGCCGTCGACGTCGCCGATCTTCCCTGAGAGGGAAGACGAAGGGCCCGCCCCTCGGGTGTGAGGGGCGGGCCTTTTTCTGCGTCGTCAGCGGGAGGCCGGTGTGTCACCGTCGGCCGGTGCCGCAGGGCCGCCGTCTGGTCCCTCCGAACGACTCGTGGCCCCCACACGCGCATCGCCGCGCATCTCGGCCTCGAGGCGCTCCGCCTCTTCTCCGCTGATGGCCTCACCGCGGGCGACGAGTCCTGCCTGATCCGACAGCGGGATCTGCTTGAGGAACAGCGACAGCACGAGGGCCAGCACGATGAAGGGCACGAGGTACCAGAACACCGGCGCGAGAGCATCCGCGTACGCCGTCACGATGCCGTCCCGCACCTCGTCGGGAAGCGCGTTGAGCGTGGCGGGGTCGATCGTCGACGCGGCCTGCGAGGCGGCATCCGGCGACGCCCCGGCATCCGCGAACACACCGAGCAGGTTCTCGGTGAGGCGGGTGGTGAAGATCGTGCCGAACACCGCTGTGCCCAGCGACGCACCCACTTCGCGGAAGTAGTTGTTCGTGCTCGTCGCGGTGCCGATCTCGCTGGCCGGAACTGCGTTCTGCACCACCAGGACGACCACCTGCATGATGAGGCCGAGGCCTGCGCCGAAGACGAAGAGGAAGGCACAGATCAGCCAGATCGGCGTCTCGGCCGACAGCGTCGTCATCGCGACCATCGCGATGCCGGTGAGGATCGTGCCGACGATGGGGTAGATCTTGTACTTCCCGGTCTTCGAGATGGCGATACCCGAGAAGATCGACGTTCCGATCAGGCCGACCATCATGGGAATCATCAGCAGCCCGGATGCCGCGGCTGACGTGCCCGACGACATCTGCAGGAAGGTGGGCACGAAGCCGATCGCCGCGAACATGCCGATGCCGAGCACGAGGCCGATCGCCGTCGCGTTCACGAAGATCGGGTTGCGGAAGAGACTCAGCGGGATGATCGGGTCCTGCACCTTCGCCTCTGTGATGACGAATGCCGTCGCGGCGACGACGAGTCCCGCGCCCCACGCCCAGGTGGCGAGAGAGTCCCAGCCGAACTCCTTGTCGCCGCCGAAGTCGGTGAAGAAGATGAGGCAGGTCGTCGCGATCGAGAGGAAGATCACACCGAAGATATCGATCGGCTTCTCGGCCTTCTTGCTGGGCAGTTTGAGGGCGACGAGAGCGATGATGAACGCAGCGATCCCGACCGGGATGTTGATGTAGAAGGCCCACTGCCACGTCATGTGATCGACGAAGAAACCTCCGAGGAGCGGGCCGGCGACGGCGGAGAGGCCGAAGACTGCGCCGAGGGGGCCCATGTACTTGCCGCGCTCATTGGCGGGCACGATGTCGGCGATGATCGCCTGCGACAGGATCATCAGTCCACCGCCGCCGAGCCCCTGCAGGGCGCGGAAGATCACGAACATCCAGAAGTCGGTCGCGAACGCACAGCCCACCGAGGCGAGGGTGAACAGCGCGATGGCGACGAGGAAGAGGTTGCGTCGGCCGAGCACATCACCGAACTTGCCGTAGATCGGCATCACGATCGTGGTCGCCAGCAGATACGCCGTCGTGATCCAGACCTGGTGGTCGACGCCGCCGAGCTGTCCGACGATCGTGGGCATCGCGGTCGACACGATCGTCTGGTCGAGGCTCGAGAGCAGCATGCCCGCTATCAGGGCGCTGAAGATGATCCAGATGCGGCGCTTCGTGAGAAGGAAGGGCGCATCCTTGGTGGCTGTGGCGGACATTCAGTCGGCTTTCTGTGATGGTGCGAACACGGTGCGAGCGATCTCGAGCCGTCGGCTGACGAGATCGCTGAAGGATTCGGTCGACTGGTGATGCAGCAGCTGGTCCATGCTCAGGCGCACCAGCGCTCCGACGGTGTGGACCATGACTTCGGCGTGCAGCTCGGCATCGGCGCCGTCGCCGGTGCGCTGGACGATGATCGCCATGTCGCGCCGCTCGTTCTTGCCGATCTGCTCGAACGCCGCCTTGAGCAGCCGGGGCTCCTGCTCGATCACTGCGAACAGTGCCGGAGCATCATCGAGTGGATTGAAGAGGTCGAAGCGGGCGATCGTCAGCCGGATGAAGTCGTCGAGCAGGTCGCCGTCCTGCGCGGCGAACTCCTCTTCGAGAGCTTTCTGGCGCGGGTCTATCGCGGCGAAGCCGAAGACCGCGTTCTCCTTGCTCTCGAAGTAGTTGAAGAAGGTGCGCCGCGAGACGCCGACCTCGGCGCAGAGCTCTTCGACCGTGAAGCCGGCGAATCCCTTCTCGGTCGTCAGGCGTCGCGCCTCCTCGGTGAGCGCGCGGGCCGTCTCGCGTTTGCGCTGCTCTCGCAATGAATCTGCACTCTCACTCATAGAGTGCAGTATTGCACTTTTGCCTGAAAAGTGCACCTAGAGGGACGAGGCGGATCGTTTCGAATCCGTAATACTTACGAAACACTCCGTATCGTATCGTTGGGCCATGGCATCCGATCCCACCGAGAAGTCCGGCCGTCCGACCGACGAGGACCTCACTCGACGCATCCTCACGACCGCCGGTGAGATGCTCGGAGACCGCGGCTACCAGGCGCTGAGCGTCGAGCGGGTGGCCAAGGCGGTGGGCTGCGGCAAGACGGCCATCTACCGCCGCTATGCCGACAAGGGCGCGCTCGTCGCCGCGGTGCTCCGGTCGCAGGTCGAGATCGGGGCCATGCCCGATCGGGGAAGCGTGCGCGCCGATCTGCTCGAGCACGTGCTGCAGAACCAGCGAAACCAGGAACTGTCCCCGGAGCAGAGCCACGGGCTGCGCGCGATGTTCGAGCCGGATGTCTTCCCCACGCTGTGGGACTCCTTCTTCCAGCACCGCCGTCGACAGGGTGTCGAGATCATCGATCGCGCCATCTCCCGAGGCGAACTCCCGGAGGACGTCCACCACGACATCCTCCTCGACACGATCGCCGGGCTCACCCTGTACCGGCAGTCCGTCAAGCGCATCCACATCGATGAGCGCCA
The DNA here is from genome assembly GCF_904831005.1 of Microbacterium hydrocarbonoxydans. NCBI lineage: Bacteria > Bacillati > Actinomycetota > Actinomycetes > Micrococcales > Microbacteriaceae > Microbacterium > Microbacterium hydrocarbonoxydans. Next base: position 788,699 of record NZ_LR882982.1, read on the forward strand.
CTACGTCGACATCATCGACGCTCTCGTCAGCACCCCGCCGCGTCGCCTTGCAGACGCCGATGAACAGGCTTCCCCTTGACCACTGACACTCCACCCCTGACCGCATCCCTGCCGAAGGTGAGCGCCCGCGCCGTCGTCGGCTTCCTCGTCTTCTGCGAACTCGCGAGCGGATTCGTCCAGGGCTTCTACGCCCCTCTGCTCGGCGAGATCGCCGGCCACCTCCAGGTGTCCGATGCCGACATCACCTGGTTCCTCACCGTGCAGACCCTCGCCGCCGCGGTCTGCGTGCCCCTGCTCTCGAAGCTCGGCGACATCTTCGGACACCGCCGGATGCTGCGGATCGCCGTGGTCGCGGTGCTGATCGGCACCCTCGTCACCGCATTCCTGCCGAGCTACCCGCTGGTTCTCGCCGCCCGCATCCTCGTGGGGCCGCTCGCCGTGTGGCTTCCGCTCGAGATCGCTCTCGTGCACAACCGCATCAAGGGTGAGACCGCACGGACCTCGATCGGACTGCTCGTGTCATGCCTGACCGGCGGCGCGATTCTCGGCACGATCTCGGCCGGTGTGTTCTCGGCCCTGCTGCCCACGCTGACTCTGACCCTGCTCGTGCCCGTGCTGTTCGTCGCCGTGAGCGTCTACGCCGTGTTCTTCAAGGTTCCCGAATCCACGTCGCGCACCGGTGCCAAGATCGACGTGCTCGGATTCATCGGCATCGGCCTCGCGATGGTACTGCTGCTGTTCGGTCTGCGACTCGCCTCCAGCGAGGGCTTCGGGTCGGCCTCGACCATCGGCACTCTCGCCGCCGCAGCCGTGGTCTTCGCACTATGGGTGGTCTGGGAGCTGCGCGTGGCATCTCCTGCCATCGACGTACGACTCATCGTCTCGCCCCGGCTCGGCCCTGTGTACCTGACCGCATTCCTCTTCGGCATGGTCATGTTCGGCGCGCAGGCGCCGTCTACGACCTTCTTGACGGCCGACCCCGACGTCTCGGGATACGGTTTCGCAGCGACGGCCGGAACGGCTTCGGCCGTCACCGCGGTCGTGACGATCCTCGCCACGGTCGGTGCGGCCACCTTCGCGCCGATCGCCCGCCGGGTCGGCATCCGTGCGGTCCTGGTCACCGGCGCGGTTCTCGCGGCATCCGGATCCCTCATCCAGATCGCCTTCCACGACCAGCTGTGGCAGATCTTCATGATCTCGGCGATCAACGGCATCGGCATGGGGTTCCTCCTCGGAGCCCTTCCCGCGCTCGTCGCAGAACTGGCCCCGAGCGATTCGACCGGCATCGCGGCCGGGGTGTACAACTCGCTGCGCACCCTCGGCGGCTCGGCTGCCGGTGCGGTGTTCGCGGTCCTGCTCGCAGGGTTCACCGCATCCGGATCTCTCAGTTCGTCGATCAACGGGTACATCACCATCTGGAGCGTCTGCGCCGGGGCATTCATCATCTCGGCCCTCGCGTTGGCTTTCATGCGGATGCCGCGCGTCACCGATTCCTCTTCACGAAAGGCCGACTCTTGACCGCCCCCGACTTCACGACCGATGCCGTCGCGATCCTGCCCGATCTGGTCGCACTGAGGCGAGCGCTGCACGCCGATCCCGAGCTGGGTCTCGACCTGCCGCGCACTCAGCGCAAAGTTCTCGACGCGCTCGAGGGACTTCCTCTCGAGATCACCACCGGAACCCGGACCACCTCGGTCGTGGCGGTTCTGCGCGGGGGGCGACCCGGCCCTGTGGTGCTACTGCGCGGCGACATGGACGCGCTGCCGATCGATGAGACGACCGGACTCGACTTCGCCTCCACGAACGGCGCGATGCACGCGTGCGGGCACGACCTGCACACCGCCGGCCTCGTCGGTGCCGCGAAGCTGCTGTCGGCGCGACGCGACGAACTGCATGGCTCGGTGGTCTTCATGTTCCAGCCCGGCGAGGAGGGCCACGGAGGAGCGAAGGTCATGATCGAGGAGGGGCTGCTCGATGCCGCCGGTGAACGCCCGGTCGCCGCGTACGCGATCCACGTCGCGCCCGGTCCCCGTGGTCTCTTCGCGACACGGAGCGGCGCGGTGGCCGCCGGGTCGAATCAGCTCTTCGTCACGGTCGAGGGACGAGGAGGGCACGGGTCGCAGCCGCACCAGACGCTCGACCCGGTTCCCGCCGCCGCCGAGATCGTGCTGGCGCTTCAGAGCTTCGTGACTCGGCGGTTCGACGCGTTCGACCCCGTGGTGCTCTCGGTGACGCGGCTCTCGACGGGGGAGGGGGCGGTCAACGTCATCCCCGAGCAGGTCGAACTGGCCGCGACCGTGCGCAACATGTCGCCCGCATCGCTCGCGATCCTTCAGGAAGGGCTGCCCCGCGTGATCGAAGGAGTGGCGGCCGCGCACGGCCTCACCGCCGACGTGCGCTTCGACACGATGTATCCGGTGACCGTCAACGACCCCGCAGAGACGAGCGAGACCGTCGAGGTGCTGCAGAGTGTCTTCGGTGAGCAGCGGGTCGTGATCATGCCGACCCCGATGATGGGGTCGGAGGACTTCGCCTTCGTCCTCGACGAGGTGCCCGGCACTTTCATCGCGCTGATGACGTCGCCCCCCGACCTCGATCCGAGCACGATCGAGTGGAACCACTCGCCGCGGGTGATGTTCGACGACGCCGTACTCGGCGACCAGGCGGCGGCGCTGGCGTCCGTCGCATACGCCCGCACGGCGCGCTGACGTCTGATCTCAGCCGAGGCCGCTCCCGCACGGGGGCGGCCTCCGTCGTGAATCGCATCCATTTTGTGACGAATCGTTCGTAGCATCCGTCTTAGTGGTGTCGCTGCACTGCGGCCCGCCCCTCAGGGACCGGAAGACCCTCACGAAGGAGCACATGATGGCGAACGTCTCGAACGCACAGCAGCCCGGGGTTCAGGTCGCACCGGTCGGCTCGACCGTGGCGTCGACGGGGGCGACGATCATCGAGAACGGCGTGGTCGCCAAGATCGCCGGCATTGCGGCTCGCGAGGTTCCCGGTGTGCACGCACTCGGCGGCGGAGCCGCACGCGCGGTCGGGGCGATCCGCGACGCCCTCAACTCCACAGACCTCACCCAGGGCGTGAGCGTCGAGGTCGGTGAGACCCAGGTGGCGGTCGACGTGACGATCGTCGCCGAATACCCGGCATCGCTGCAGAAGGTGGCGGATGACGTGCGCGCCGCCATCTCCGTCGCGATGAGCGAATACGTCGGCAAGCAGGCCGTCGAGGTCAACGTCACCATCAACGACGTCCACATCCCCTCTGACGACGCGTCGGACGACGCCGCCGTCGCCGACGACTCCCGCTCCCCGGAGACGCGTGTCCTGTGATCCATCGAGATGCGAACGAGTGATCGGATCAGCATCTCGTGACCTCGCGATCGGATCGACGATCCGATCCGATCGCGGGTCCGCTCCGAATCTATTCGGGGGAATGGAAAAAGGAGTCGACGCATGGCTGGGGAACGCTTTCGCTCTGCACTCGAGCAGGCTGACGACCGGATCGTCGCCGGTCGGGCGATGGATGGGGACGTCGCTGCCTTCGCGGTGCTCGTGCGCAGGTACACGCCGATGATGCGCGCGTACACGCAGCGGATGCTGAACGCCTCGAGCGATGTCGACGACATCGTGCAGGAGACGTTCGTGACAGCGTGGCAGCGCTTCTCGGAGCTCGACGATCCGGCCAAGGTCAAGAGCTGGCTGATGCGCATCGTGAGCCGCAAGGCGGTGGATCGCATTCGAGCGCTGAGGCCGATGGTCGACGTCGACGACGTGGACCAGGCCGCGCCGTCGCACGGGGCGCCGGCGCGGGTCGTGGAGGCGCGAGCGGGCATCGAGGCGCTGGGGGCCGCGCTGCAGGAGCTTCCGGCGGCACAACGCGAGTGCTGGGTGCTTCGCGAGATGGGCGGGTACTCATACGACGAGATCGCCGCTGAGCTCGACATCTCGGTGTCGACGGCGCGGGGTCTTCTCGCGAGAGCCCGCAAGTTCATGATCGTGCGAATGGAGGCCTGGCGATGAGCGATGATCAGGCGACGCCCGACGTCCGTCAGCTCGGACTCGAGCCGGGTGATCTCGACGGACACACGCTCGAAGAGCTGAGCGACTACCTCGAGGCGGGCAGGCTTCCTCTCGACCCCTCGATAGAAGGCTCACCAGGGTGCCAGCTCGCACTCGACGCGCTCGAAAGGCTCCGTGGCCTCGGCAGCCAGCTGATCGAGGCGGATGCAGCCGCGATGCCCGAGGTCGATGACAGCTGGGTCGATCGCATCCTCTCCGGAATCGCCCTGGACGCCCGCGCCGGGCGTCGGATCCCCTTCGCCGAGCCAGATCCCGTCGCCGACTTCGGCATCACCGAGGGTGCGGTGCGGGGACTCATCCGCTCGGCGGAGAACGCCGTGCCCGGCATCCTCGTCGGGCGATCGACGCTCGACGGAGATGTGACGATCGTGGGCGAGCCGATCAGGATCGCGATCGAGGTCAACGCCGTCTATGGCGAATCGATCCCCTGGGCGGTCGACCGTCTCCGCGATGAGGTCGCTGAGCGTCTGCGGCGGCAGACGTCGCTCACGGTGACAGCGATCGACGTCACCGTGCGGGACATCCAGAGGATCAGCAGTGCGCCGGAGGAGGCATCATGACCACGACAGCCCTGCCCCGACTCGCAGCGCGCATAGAAGCCGCCGTGCTGGCGACGGCAGGCGTGCGCAGCGTCTACCGCGCGGGCTCGCTGATGTCGAACCTCGTCGGCGAGAGCGCTGTCGCGATTGGGATCAGTCGGGTCGACGAGCCTCTCGTCGCCGTGAGCGTCACGGACGACGGGGTCGAGGTCGAGGCATCGCTCGGCATCGAGTACTCGGCGAGTGCGGTCGAACTGCTCAGAGACGTCCGCCGGGCCATCGGGAAGGTCCTGGCGGAGGACGGGCTGGGGCCCGTCGGTATCGTGCTCACGATCGCGTATGTCCATCCTCGGGAGGCATCGTCGGACTGAGTCCGCGTGAGCACGCCGAGGCGCCGATCCTGGGGAGGATCGGCGCCTCATGGTGCGGGATCGGCAGCGCCGAGGCTGATCAGGCGATCGAGCGCAGGCCCTCGACGAGAGGCGTCGTGGGCCGACCGATGAGGCGTGCGAGTGTACCGTCGGTCTCCGAGAGAGCGCCCGCAGCGATACCGGCATCCAGCGCGACGACGAAGCCCGCGGTGCCTTCGTCGAGTCCGGCCGCCTGCAGTCCTGCGAGCTGCTCGTCGGCGGTCAGCGGCTGGTAGCTCACCTCGCGGCCCGTCACCTCGGAGATCGCTGCCGCGAGCTCCGTGTAGTTCCATGCGACGTCGCCGCCGAGCTCGTAGACCTGACCGATGTGGCCGTCTTCGAGCAGGACGACCGCTGCGGCCTCGGCGAAGTCCTTGCGACTGGCTGAGGCGACGTGTCCGTCTCCTGCACCGGATGCCAGCACGCCGGTCTCGGCTGCACGGGCGACGTCGGCGGCGTAGTTCTCGGTGTACCAGTTGTTGCGGAGGATCACGGCGGGGATACCGGCGGCGACGATCGCCTCTTCGGTGGCCTTGTGCTCGGGGGCGAGGACGAGGTCGCTCGTCGTGGCCCGGGGAGCGCTGGTGTAGACGAACTTCGTCACGCCTGCGGCCTTCGCCGCGTCGATCACGGCCTGGTGCTGGGGCACGCGCTGACCGACCTCGGATCCCGAGATCAGGAGCACGGAGTCGACTCCCTCGAGTGCCGCGGCGATCGAGGAGGGGTCTGCGTAGTCCAGATGAGCGACCCGCACTCCCAGATCCTGCGCCTTGGCGGTGTCGCGGGCGCCGGCGACGATCGACTGGGGGTCGGCTCCGCGCTCGAGAAGGCTGGCGATGACGAGGCGTCCGAGGCTGCCGGTCGAGCCGGTGACGAGGATGGTCATGGGGTGTCCTTTCGTAGGTGACATCACGCACAACCACCGGAGACTCTGCAAGCATTCCTCTTGGTGGGTACCCACTTTCAGGTAAGGTACCTACATGACGGTTAGTTATGCGCAGATCCGCGAGTCCACTCCGCAGATCTTCGAGCCCGGTTGCAGCACGCGAGTGATTCTCGACCACGTCATGAGCAAGTGGGGAGTGCTCGTGCTGTCGTCGCTGTCAGACGGCACTCGCCGCTGGGGAGAACTGCGTCGTGAGGTCGGCGGCATCAGCGAGAAGATGCTGGCCTCGACCCTGCGAACCCTCGCCGATGACGGCCTGGTGCTGCGCGAGTCCTTCCCGTCGGTGCCGCCGCATGTCGAGTACAGCCTCACTCCGCTCGGACGCGATCTGATGGAACGGATGCTGCCGCTCGTCGAGTGGGTCGCCGACCATGCCGACGGGATGATCGTTCGCGACTGAGTCAACGGAATCGGTTGCATAACCGGGATATCTGCCACGGATTTCGTCGAAAGAAGAAAACGATTGACGCGATATACGCAGTAGCCGTATGTTCTGAACATGTCAGCTACGACGCCGATCCATCTCGAACGCCCCGACGGCAAGGGGCTCGCCAGCGGCTCGCTGGGCCTGTGGGGATCCACCGTGATCGGCCTGGCATCGACCGCGCCGGTGTACTCGCTCGTGGCGACGCTCGGGTTCGTGGTGCTCGCCGTGGGAGCGCAGGCGCCGATCGCCTTCATCATCGCGTTCGTCCCGATGCTGCTGATCGCCTTCGCCTACCGTGAGTTGAACAACGCCGTGCCCGACTGCGGCACCACGTTCACCTGGGGAACCAAAGCCTTCGGCCCCTGGGTCGGGTGGATGGGCGGATGGGGCGTCGCGGTCGCGGGCATGGTCGTGCTGGCGAACCTCGCTCAGATCGCGTCGGTGTACTTCTGGTCGCTCATCGGGTTCGACCTCGAGAACAACGACTGGCGCATCATCCTGGTCGCGGTGCTCTTCATCGCCGCCATGACGTGGGTGAGCTGGCGGGGCGTCGAGATCGGCGAGCGCATCCAGAACGTCCTGCTCGGCATCCAGTACCTCGCCCTCGCCATCTTCGTCGTGGCTGCCCTGTGGCAGTTCTTCGGCGGCACCGCGCCCGACCCCACGCCGTTCGATCTCGAGTGGCTCAATCCCTTCGGCTTCACCTCGTGGTCGGGCTTCACCGAGTCGATCCTGCTCGCCCTCTTCATCTACTGGGGCTGGGACACGTGCCTCGCGTTGAACGAGGAGACCAAGGACCCCAAGAAGATCCCCGGGCGTGCGGCGCTGTTGACGACCGTCATCCTGCTGTTCACGTACGTGGGCGTCACGATCGCGGCCATGATGTACGCCGGGCTCGGTGACTCGGGCACAGGGCTCGGCAACGAGGCCAATGCCGACGACTTCTTCCTGGCGATCAAAGACGGGCTCCTCGGCCCGTTCGGCTGGGTGCTGGTGGTCGCCGTCATCATCTCGGCGGTCTCCTCGACGCAGACGACGATCCTTCCGACGGCCCGCGGCACGCTCGCGATGGGTGTCTATCGAGCGCTGCCCGCGAAGTTCAAGGACGTGCACCCGACCTACAAGACGCCGTCGTTCTCGACGATCGTGATGGGTGTGGTCGCCTCGGTCTACTACGTGGGCATGACCCTGATCAGCGACAACATCCTGCAGGACTCGATCCTGTCGCTGGGTCTCGCGATCGCGTTCTACTACGCGATCACCGGATTCGCCTGCGTCTGGTACTTCCGCAAGGACCTGACGAGCTCGGCGAGGGACTTCTTCTTCAAGGGGCTGTTCCCGCTGCTCGGTGGCCTCATGCTCACGGGAGCCTTCGTGCAGTCGGCGATCGACATGTGGGATGTGGACTACGGCTACACCGTGCTCTTCGGCATCGGCGGCACCTTCGTGATCGGCATCGGCTCGCTGGCGTTCGGTCTCGTGCTGATGTTCCTCTGGTACCTGTTCCCGCGGTCGAAGCGGTTCTTCCGCGGCGAGAGCCTCAACCGCGACACCCAGGTGATGGTGCCGGACGAGCCCGGCGACGTGATCCGTTCGATCGACGGCGGCATCTGACCGGCGGCATCTGACCGGCGGCATGTGACCCGAGCGGGGTCGCGCACGGCGACGCCCTAGGCTTTATCCGTGCGCATCCGCCTCGACATCGCCTACGACGGCACCCACTTCCGGGGGTGGGCCAAGCAACCCACCCTGCGGACCGTTCAGGGGACCCTCGAGGCGGCGCTCGCTCGCATCGTCGGCTCCGACGTGCAGTTCGTCGTCGCCGGGCGCACGGATGCCGGGGTTCACGCCCAGGGCCAGGTGGCGCACGTCGACCTCGACGACGAGCAGTGGTCGAGGGTGGAATCACGGAACGGACGCGCTCCGCAAGACCCGGCGGCCTCGATCGCCCGGCGCATGCGCGGTGTGCTCGGCGCCTATCCCGACGCGACCGTGACCCGCTCCTCCATCGCTCCGGAGGGATTCGACGCACGTTTCTCAGCGGTCTGGCGACGTTACCGCTACCGCCTGGCGGACGAGGCGTCCGGTTACGACCCGGTGCGTCGTCACGACACGACGAGCCACCGGGGGATCCTCGACGAGCAGGCGATGGATGCCGCCGCGCGCACGCTCATCGGCCTGCACGACTTCGCGGCCTACTGCAAGCCGCGCGAAGAGGCGACGACGATCCGGACGCTGCTCGACTATCGCTGGACCCGCGATGTCGAGGGCGTGCTGGTCGCCGAGGTCAAGGCCGACGCGTTCTGCCACAGCATGGTGCGCGCGCTGGTCGGTGCGTGTGTCGCCGTCGGCGAGAGGCGCCTCGATGTCACCGACCTCGTGGTGCTGCGCGACGCACTCACCCGCACCAGCGAGTTCAAAGTGCTCGCCGCGCGCGGACTCACACTCACCGAGGTGGGGTACCCGGCCGACGACCTCTTGTCGACGCGCGCCGAGCAGACGCGGGCCAGACGGAGCGAAGCGACCGGTTGACCCCGCGCTCGCAGCAGCCGCAGCGCGACGTTCAGGCGTCGCGGAGGATCCTGGCGGTGGTGCGAGCGCTGAAGTGCAGACTTTCCACCGGTACGCATTCGTCGGCGGCATGGAACTGTCCGTAGACATCGAAATCGTCAGGCACTCGCAGCGGCACGAAACCGTAGCCGGAGACACCGAGTCGCGCGAAATGCTTGTTGTCGGTGGAAGCCGGGAGCAGGTAGGGCACGACGACTCCGTCCGGGTCTTCGGCCGCGACCGAGCGGGCGATCACGCTCTGGAACGGAGTGTCGAGGGGAGAGGCGATCGGTGCGAGCGACTCCGACCAGGTCACCTCGACCTCGTCGCCGGCAAGTCTCAGGATCTGTTCCCGCAGTTCATGCTCGCGGTCGGGAAGCGCACGGAGATCGAGCGATGCCTGAGCGGTCGCGGGGATGATGTTGCTCTTGTCGCCGGCGCGCAGCACGGTCGGCGCCGCAGTCTGACGTGCGGAGGCGGCGATCACGCGCCCGACGAAACCGATGCCCTCGAGCTGTGCATCGAGAGCGTCGTCGGTGAACGCGAGGCCGCGCTCGGCTCCGAAGACCTCGAGAAATCGCTCGAGTGCCGGGGTCCGCACCACGGGGAAGCGGTGAGCGCCGATCCGCGCGACGGCGGAGGCCAGCCGCACCACGGGGTCGTCATGTCTCGGACGCGACGCGTGCCCGGCTTCGCCGCGGGCGGTGAGAACGGCGCCGCCCACGCCCTTCTCGGCCGTCGCGAGCAGATAGGCCCGTCGGCTCCCGGCGAGCGGGACGGAGAACCCGCCGACCTCGCTGATCGCCTCGCTCGCCCCGGCGAGGAGATCCGGTCGGTTTTGGACGATCCAGGAGGCGCCCCAACGGCCTCCGGCCTCCTCGTCGGCCAGGAACGCGAAGATCAGGTCGCGTCGAGGACGGATGCCGGAGCGTGCGAACTCTCGGGCCACAGCGAGGATGACCCCGGCGAAGTCCTTCATGTCCACCGCGCCACGGCCATAGAGGAGGCCGTCTTCGATCACCGCGCCGAAGGGCGGACGCGTCCACTCGCGCTCGTCGACCGGAACGACGTCGAGGTGGGCGTGCACGATGAGCGCGCCTGCCTCGGGGTCGGTACCAGAGAGCCGCGCGATCACACTGCCGCGTCCGGGGACAGGCTCCACGAACGTCGTCGTGATGCCGGCATCCTCGAGCCTCTCCTGCACGAAGCGGGCAGCTCGCGTCTCGCCATCGCCGATCGTGTCCGGCGACCCCGTGTTGATGCTCTCGATACGGATCAGAGCGCGCACGAAATCGAGCGCCTCGTGCTCCAGCAGGCTGACGGTCACCGTCTCACCGTAGTGATCCACGAGCCGGGATCCGGTCCCGCATTACGCCGAAAGTCCTCGATTACGCGCGGTTACCGAGTCGACGGTCGATCCGCGTCGAGCGTGCTTCACTCTCGTCTTGTGAATGAACCCCGTGCCAAGAAGAAGCTCCTGTCCGTACTCGGCGTGCTCGCCGCCAGCGCCGTGACGCTGTCGATGGCAGCCTGCTCGGGATCCGCGGAGTCGGCCTCCGGCAGCGCCGACGGCTCCGAGACCGGCACCATCGTGATCGGCGCGGATGACGGCACCGAGGAGCACTGGACGATTCTGAAGGACAAGCTCGCAGACGAGGGCATCGAGCTCGAGGTCCGGACGATCAACGACGGCGTGCAGCTCAACCAGGGTGTGCAGGACGGCGAGCTCGACGTGAACCTGTTCCAGCACCTGATCTTCCTCTCGCAGTTCAACGTCAACAACGAGGGCACCCTGGTGCCGATCGGCGCGACAGCGGTCTACCCGCTGGCGATCTACTCCGAGGAGTTCACCGACGTCGAGGATCTCCCTGAGGGCGCGACGGTCGCGGTCCCGAACAACCCGACGAACCTCGCACGCGCTCTCCTCAACCTGCAGCGGGCGGGGCTCATCGAGCTGGAGGACGGCGGCAGCAGCCTCTCGACCCCCGACGACATCGTCTCGAGCAGCGTCGAGGTGCTGCCCGTCGACGCGAACCAGACCGTCACCGCGCTCAAGGACGGCAGCGCGCAGGCCGCGATCGTCAACAACACGCAGGCTCAGAAGGGCGGACTGGGCGACGAGCTCATCATCTTCAAGGAGGATCTGGACGACCCGGAGCTCGCCCCGTACATCAACGCGTTCGTCGTGCGTGAGGATCAGAAGGACGACCCCCGCTGGGAGAAGCTGATCGAGGCGTACCACAGCGCCGAGGTCGAGGAGTCGGTCACGGAGCTCAACCAGGGCAACCTGCAGTTCAAGGCCGACTGGAGCGCCGAAGACCTCCAGGCCGAACTGGCCGACCTCGAAGACCAGCTGCGCGCGACGCAGTGACCCTGCACGGCGGCGGACCCATGACGGTGATCAGTTTCGACGGGGTGTCCAAGGGATTCCCCGCCACTCGGCGGGGGTCCGCCGTCGCTGCGCTCGAAGACGTGGATCTTCGGGTCGAACGCGGCTCGATCGTGGGCGTGATCGGCTACTCGGGGGCGGGCAAGTCGACGCTCGTGCGTCTCGTCAACGGGCTCGAGAAGCCGACCGCGGGGCTCGTCGAGGTGCTCGGCGTCGACGTCGGCGCGGCCTCCGCGACCGAGCTGCGTGGGCTGCGCGGACGCATCGGCATGATCTTCCAGCAGTTCAACCTCTTCAACTCGCGCACGGTGCGTGGCAACGTGGCGTATCCCCTCAAGGTCGCGGGATGGAAGAAGCAGGACATCGGTCCGCGCGTCGCCGAGCTGCTGGACTTCGTCGGCATCGGCGACAAGGCGCACAGCTATCCGCGTGCGCTCTCGGGAGGGCAGAAGCAGCGCGTCGGGATCGCGCGGGCGATCGCGGCCAACCCCGAACTGCTCCTCGCCGACGAGGCGACGAGCGCACTCGACCCCCAGACCACCGGCGAGGTGCTCGCACTCCTCAGGGAGATCAACCGCACTCTGGGCATCACGATCGTGGTGATCACTCACCAGATCTCGGTCGTGCACGAGCTGTGCGATCAGGTGATCGTGATGGACGGCGGAAAGGTCGTCGACAGCGGAGACACCTACCGGGTGTTCGCACACCCGCGGGCCGCGCTCACCGAGCGCTTCGTCGCCGCCGTCACTCAGGGCGTCCCGTCGGCGGAGACGCTGGAGGCGCTTCTGGTCGGTGGCGGTGCGCTCGTCAGCGTCGACGTCAACGAGTTCACCAGCGAGCACGTCGCCGAGGTGTTCGAAAGGCATGGGGTGCGGCACACCGTCGTGTTCGGCGGCGTCACCGACATCCGCGGCAGCCAGCTCGGCACGCTCACCTATCGGACGCACGCCGAGGACGCGGTGCTGGCCGCCGTGATCGCCGAGCTCTCGGCGCACACGAGGGCTCGACTGCTGCGCACGTCGGATGCGCACTCCGGAGCCGAAGGGGCGCAGTCGTGATCCTCGTGCGCTCCGCGACGGACTGGGGGAGCCTGACTCCGGTCCTCCTCCAGTCGATCCAGGAGACCGTCTACATGGTCGCCGTGACGCTGGTGGTCGGCGGTGCGGCCGGTCTGCTGATCGGCGCGGTGCTGTACGCCACACGCCCCGGCAACCTGTTCTCGAACCGCGCCGTTTTCGGCGTGCTGAACCTGCTGATCAACGTGATCCGCCCGATCCCGTTCATCATCTTCCTCACCGCCGTCGGCCCCGTCACGAAGGCGATCGCCGGCACCACGCTCGGCACCGAGGCGGCGATCGTGCCCATGACGATCATGGCCGCCGTCGTCATCGGCCGCGTGGTCGAGCAGAATCTCGTCGCGGTGGACCCGGGAATCGTGGAGGCGGCCCTCGCGATCGGCGCCAAACGGCTCGCGATCCTGTTCGGACTCGTCATCCCCGAGGCGCTGGCTCCGCTGATCCTGGGCTACACGTTCATGTTCATCGCGGTCGTCGACATGTCGGCCATGGCGGGGTACATCGGCGGCGGCGGTCTCGGCAACTTCGCGATCATCTACGGCTATCAGCAGTTCAATCAGGAGGCGACGTGGGTGACGGTGGCGATCATCGTCGTCATCGTCCAGATCGGACAGCTGTTCGGCAACTGGCTCGCCCAGCGCGTCCTGCGCCGCTGACGACGAGGGGCGCCGTTCACCGAGCCGACCGGCCATTGACATCGGAATCCAAGCCGAACGCACTAGCGTGAGATGCGATGAAGGTCATCTCATACAACCTGCAGAAGCACCGGGCCGCGGGAGAACTCGCGGCCCTCACCGCTGCGCACGATCCCGACATCCTGTGTCTGCAGGAATGCGATGTCGCAGACCTGCCCGACCGCGTCGGCGATCTCGCGCTCGCCGACGCCACCCAGGGCAATCGCCTCGGCCTGGCTCTGTATTACCGGCAGAGCGAGTTCCATCTGCAGCAGGTGATCACGATCGGCCTGAAGAAGTCCCTTCACGATCGCATCGCGAAACCCGCGCACGAGCGCGTGCTCGGAGCACGCCTGCGAGACATCGACTCGGGGCGCGACTTCATCGCCGCATCCTTCCACGCCGCCCCGCTCACGGCGCTCAACTCGTTGCGGCGGCATCAGATCCGCGCGGCCCTCACCGAGCTCGCGACCCTCGGGGAGGGGCTGCCGCAGCTGATGGTCGGTGACTACAACTACCCCGTCTTCAAGGAGAACCTCGGGAAGACGGTCCGCGAGCACGGCTACGCGCTCACCATGAGCGACGACCACACCTACACCCGCTATCGGGTCTTCCGTGGTCACTACGACTTCGCGACCTCGGTCGGCTTCGAGATCCAGCGGGTGACGACTCTGCCGCAGGGACTCAGCGATCATCGTCCCATCCTGGTCACGACGCGCTTCGACTGACCACCCGGCCCGGTTTTGGTTTGCAGCTCGGATGACGTAGGCTGTCTCTTTGGTACTCGACTGCCGAGTACTACGAACGTGAGCCCTCCACTGGCGTGTTCATCCCTGTAGGGAAGAACCACCCCGGAGTGGGATTCACGAACTTCTCCGTTCGAACAAGAAAGCAGCACTATCGTGACGCGCACTTACACCCCGAAGGCCGGCGAGGTCCAGCGTGACTGGGTCGTCATCGACGCCACTGACGTCGTTCTCGGCCGTCTGGCTTCGCACGCCGCTACGCTTCTGCGTGGCAAGCACAAGCCCACCTTCGCCAACCACATCGACTCGGGTGACTTCGTCATCATCGTGAACGCCGACAAGGTCGCGCTCACGGGTCAGAAGCTCCAGAAGAAGCTGGCCTACCGCCACTCGGGTTACCCGGGCGGTCTGAAGTCGGTCACCTACGCCGAGCTCATGGAGAAGAACCCGGTCCGTGCTGTCGAGAAGGCCATCCGTGGCATGCTCCCCAAGAACAGCATCGGCCGTCAGCAGCTGTCGAAGCTCAAGGTCTACGTCGGTGGAGAGCACCCGCACGCCGCTCAGCAGCCGAAGACGTACACCCTCGACCAGGTCGCCCAGTAAGCGCCGTAAAGACTTAAGGACATACTCGTGGCTGACATCCAGGACACCACCGAAACCCCCCAGAACTTCTCGACGTCGACTCCCGAGACCGAAGCAGTCGAGGCGGCTCCCCGCCCCGTGCTGAGCGTTCCGGGTGCCGCTGTCGGCCGTCGCAAGCAGGCCATCGCCCGCGTGCGCCTCGTCCCCGGCTCGGGAACGATCACGGTCAACGGCCGCACGCTCGAGGACTACTTCCCGAACAAGCTGCACCAGCAGCTGATCAACGACCCGTTCACGATTCTGAACCTCGCAGGTGGCTACGACGTCATCGCGCGCATCTCCGGTGGTGGCCCCTCGGGTCAGGCCGGCGCACTGCGTCTCGGAATCGCTCGTTCGCTCAACGGCATCGACGAGGAGAACAACCGCGCGACCCTGAAGAAGGCCGGCTTCCTCTCCCGTGACGCTCGCGTCAAGGAGCGCAAGAAGGCTGGACTCAAGAAGGCCCGTAAGGCGCCTCAGTACTCCAAGCGTTAAGGTCCACTGCTCCGATGCCGATCTTTGGCACGGACGGCGTGCGAGGACTTGCCAATGGCATCCTCACCGCCGACCTCGCGCTCACCCTGGCCCAGGCGACTGCTGTCGTCCTGGGCCAGGGCCGTACTGCGGAGGCTCGCAAGGCCGAAGGCAAGCGCCTCACCGCAGTCGTGGCTCGCGACCCCCGCGTCTCGGGCCACTTCCTCACCGCCGCAGTGTCGGCGGGGCTCGCATCATCGGGTGTCGACGTGCTCGAGGCCGGAGTCATCCCGACACCGGCCCTCGCGTTCCTCGTCGCCGACCGAGATGCCGACTTCGGCGTGATGATCTCGGCGTCGCACAACGCCGCCCCCGACAACGGGATCAAGATCTTCGCCCGGGGTGGAGTGAAGCTCCCCGACGTCGTCGAGCAGC
This sequence comes from Microbacterium hydrocarbonoxydans, assembly GCF_904831005.1. Classification (NCBI taxonomy): domain Bacteria; kingdom Bacillati; phylum Actinomycetota; class Actinomycetes; order Micrococcales; family Microbacteriaceae; genus Microbacterium; species Microbacterium hydrocarbonoxydans. The sequence continues at coordinate 804,072 of NZ_LR882982.1, forward strand.
GCATCGAGGCCGCGATGGCGGGGGAGAAGCTGCGTCCGACCGGCGCGGGCGTGGGCAGGATCATCCGGTTCTCGGACGCCGAGGACAGATACGTCGTGCACCTGCTCGGCTCGCTGCCCAACCGCCTGAACGGCATCAAGGTCGTTCTGGACTGCGCGCATGGCGCAGCATCCGGGGTCTCTCCTGAGACCTTCCGCGACGCGGGGGCCGATGTCACGGTGATCGGGGCGGAACCCGACGGCTGGAACATCAACGACGGGGTCGGCTCGACGCATCTCGACAATCTCGCAGAGGCCGTGGTCCGGCTCGGAGCCGATATCGGCATCGCGCACGACGGAGACGCCGATCGGTGTCTCGCCGTCGACGCTCAGGGCAACGTCATCGACGGTGACCAGATCATGGCGATCCTCGCGGTCTCGATGAAAGAGCGCGGTCATCTCACCGACGACACACTCGTCGCGACCGTGATGAGCAATCTCGGTCTTCACGTGGCGATGCGCGAGCACGGGATCACCGTGCGCCAGACCGCGGTCGGTGACCGGTACGTGCTCGAGGCGATGAACGAGGGCGGCTATGCACTCGGTGGCGAGCAGTCCGGGCACGTGATCATGAGCGAGTACGCCACCACCGGCGACGGGCTGCTCACGGGTCTGCACCTGGTGGCCGAGATGGCACGCCAGAACAAGACCATCGCAGAGCTCGCCTCAGTGATGACGGTCTATCCGCAGGTGCTGATCAATGTGCGCGACGTCGACAAGGACGCGGTCGACGCGGATCCCGTGGTCCAGGAGGCCGTGCGTTCGGTGGAAGCCGAGCTCGGCGACACCGGTCGTGTGCTGCTGCGCAAGTCGGGTACCGAGGCGCTGGTGCGGGTGATGGTCGAGGCAGCGGATGCCGCTTCCGTGCAGACCTACGCCGACCGTCTCGTCGACGTGGTGCGCGAGCGTCTCGCTCTCTGAACCACCTCCGCCGCTCCCGTCAGCGCTTCCGTCTTTCGCGTGGGTACGCGATGACGGAAGCCGCCACGGGAGCGTCGTCGTTCCCCCGTCGGCGTCCCGGCCCTACCGGCCGAGCTGCTCGATGTATCGCAGCAGCACGCCCTCCCGAAGCGCCCAGGGCGACACCTCCAGCTCATCGACTCGGAGCGCGGTCATGGCCGTGTGCAGCGACACCGCCGCCGCGACGATCTGAAATGTCCGGTCGGCGGTGATCCCGGGAAGCTCCTGGCGTGCCGAGGCGGGAAGGCGGGCGAGGCGCGGGATCCACGAACCGAGAGCCGCGCGCGGCAGCACCATCCGCTGGATTCCCGACCACCCCGGCATCGGATAGCCGGCCAACCGGGCGAGCGATCGGATGGCCTTCGAGGAGCCGACCACGTGATCCGGGCGCGGAAGCGCCTCGAATCGGGGGAGCACCTCGCCGAGGGTGTCCTTCGCGTGCACACGCAGGCGATCGACATCGGCCTCGCCGGGCGGGTCCTCGGGCAGGAACTGCACGGTCATGCGGCCCGCGCCCAGGGGAACGGATGCCGCGGCATCCGGGAGCTCGTCGCCGCCCGCCGCGATCTCCAACGATCCACCGCCGATGTCGAGGAGCAGCAGCTGACCCGCTGACCATCCGAACCATCGGCGCACCGCCAAGAACGTCAACTCGGCCTCGGTCTCACCGTCGAGCACCTGAAGCGGCTGGCCGAGCGCCTGCTCGATGCGCGAGATCACGTGCGCGCCGTTGGTCGCATCGCGCACGGCGCTGGTGGCGGTCGCCAGAAGCGCGTCGACGCGTTCTTCCTCGGCGACTCGTCGCGCCTGCGACACGGCTGCCTCGAGCGCGCGGACGCCCTCTTCCGAGATCGACCCGTCGTCTGTCAGATACCGCATCAGCCGCAGCACGCTGCGATCGCTCGTCGTCGCGAGGGGGCGACCACCCGGGTGCACGTCGGCAGCGAGCATGTGGACGGTGTTGGAACCGATGTCGAGAACTCCGAGGCGCACGGATAGACACTACCGCTGCGCCGTTACGATGTATCCGTGACCACCGTCGACCCCACGCTGCCGCTGTCCCCGTATCGGGAGATCGGCCGCGCTGAATGGGCGCGGCTCGCCGCAGGACTCGATCAGCCTCTCACCGAGACCGAGGTCGTCGAGCTCCGCGGCATCGGAGATCGACTCGACCTGACCGAGGTGCGCGAGGTCTACCTTCCCCTGAGCCGTCTGCTCAGCCTGTATGCCACCGCGACGAAGCGCCTCGGCGCCGCGACGAGCTCGTTCCTGCAGGAGGACGACACGACGACTCCGTTCGTGGTCGGTGTCGCCGGCTCGGTCGCCGTCGGCAAGTCGACGATCGCACGACTGCTGCGCGAGCTCATGAGCCGGTGGCCGGGCACGCCGCGGGTCGAGCTCGTCACGACCGACGGCTTTCTGCACTCCAACGCCGAACTCGAGCGTCGGGGCCTCATGGACCGCAAGGGCTTCCCGGAGTCGTACGATCGCCGGGCGCTGATCGAGTTCCTCACCGAGGTCAAGAGCGGTGCCGCCGAAGTGCGCGCGCCCTTCTATTCGCACATGCGGTACGACATCGTCCCTGACGCGCACGTGGTGGTGCGTCGACCCGACGTCGTGATCGTCGAGGGACTCAACGTGCTGCAGCCGCCCCCGGCGCCGAACGACGTCGCCGTGAGCGACCTCTTCGACTTCTCTATCTTCGTCGATGCCGACACCGCGCACATCGAGAGATGGTACGTCGATCGGTTCCTCGCACTGCGCGAGGGAGCGTTCTCCAACCCGTCCTCGTACTTCAACGTGTTCGCCCACCTCACCGATGACGAAGCCATCACGACCGCTCTCGGGTATTGGAACGAGATCAACATGCCGAATCTCGTCGAGAACGTGATGCCCACCAAGCATCGAGCCCGGCTGGTGCTCAACAAGGGCGTCGATCACAGCGTCGAGAGCGTGCTGCTCCGCAAACTCTGAGCCCGGAGGCGTCGGTCGCGGTTCGTTCGGGCTCTTCGCAAAATCCCGCCCTTACGCTTGATCACATGTGTGGAATCGTCGGATACGTGGGCCCTCGGCCCAGCCAGGACATCCTGCTCGCGGGCCTCGCTCGCCTCGAGTATCGCGGCTACGACTCCGCGGGGGTCGCCGTGATCGATGGTGACGGCACCCTGGGCATGCGCAAGAAGGCCGGCAAGCTCGCCGCGCTGCGCGATTCGCTCGCCGACTCCGCTCTCGCGGACGGCCACACCGGTATCGGCCACACACGCTGGGCGACCCACGGCGGGCCGACCGACGTCAACGCTCACCCGCACCTGGCCGACGACGACCGGCTGGCGCTGATCCACAACGGCATCATCGAGAACTTCTCGGCGCTGCGCGACGAGCTGCTCGCCGACGGCGTGGTGTTCCGCAGCGAGACCGACACCGAGGTCGCGGCTGCGCTGCTCGGCCGCGAGTACCGCGGCAACGGCGGCGATCTGCAGCTCGCGTTCCGCAACGTGGTGAACCGTCTCGAGGGGGCGTTCACGCTCCTCGCCCTGCACCAGGATCACCCGGGGCTCGTGGTCGGTGCGCGCCGCAACTCCCCGCTCGTCATCGGTCTGGGCGAGGGCGAGAACTTCCTCGGCTCCGACGTCGCCGCGTTCGTCGAGCACACCCGCAAGGCGCTCGCGATCGGTCAGGACCAGATCGTCTCGATCACTCCGGATGCCGTCACCGTCACCGACTTCGCGGGCGCGCCGGTCGAGGCCGAGCCGTTCGACGTGTCGTGGGACGCTGCTGCCGCCGAGAAGGGCGGATGGTCCAGCTTCATGGCGAAGGAGGTCGCAGAGCAGCCCGAGGCGGTCGCCAACACGCTGCGCGGCCGCATCCAGGACGGTCAGGTCGTCATCCCGGAGCTCGAGGGTCTCGACGATCTGTTCCTCGGCATCAACCGCATCATCATCACCGCTTGCGGCACCGCGGCGTACTCGGCGCTCGTCGGCAAGTACGCGATCGAGCAGTGGGCGCGCATCCCGGTCGACGTCGAGCTGGCTCACGAGTTCCGCTACCGCGATCCGGTGATCGGGGCAGACACCCTCGTCGTCTCGATCAGCCAGTCGGGCGAGACGATGGACACACTGATGGCGGTCAAGTACGCACGCGAACGCGGTGCGCGCACGCTGTCGATCTGCAACACACAGGGGGCGACGATCCCTCGTGAGTCGGATGCCGTGGTCTACACGCACGCGGGCCCCGAGGTCGCGGTCGCATCGACCAAGGCGTTCTCGGCACAGATCACGGCGCTGCTGCTGCTCGGCCTGCACATGGGCCGCATCCGTGGATCCGTCGCGGACGCATCCGTAGACGTCGCAGAGCTCTCTGCACTGCCCGAGAAGATCGCCAAGGTGCTCGCGAGCGAGCACGATCACGTCTCGCAGCTGGCGGGGTGGATGGCCGACACCCGATCGGTGCTGTTCCTCGGACGCCACGTCGGCTTCCCGATCGCCCTCGAGGGTGCGCTCAAGCTCAAGGAGATCTCGTACATCCACGCCGAGGGATTCGCGGCCGGCGAGCTCAAGCACGGTCCGATCGCGCTGATCGAGCCCGGTCAGCCCGTCTTCGTGCTGGTGCCGTCGCCGCGCCACTCGGCTCTCGTGCACTCGAAGGTCGTCTCGAACATCCAGGAGATCCGGGCGCGCGGGGCGCGGGTCATCGTGGTCGCCGAAGAGGGAGACGCGGCAGTCCTGCCGTTCGCCGACGAGGTCATCCGCATCCCGCTCGCCGGGGCGATGTTCGAGCCGCTGCTCGCCGTGGTCCCGCTGCAGATCTTCGCGATGGCGCTCGCCACAGCCAAGGGGCTCGACGTCGATCAGCCGCGCAATCTCGCGAAGTCGGTCACGGTCGAGTAAGTCCTCCTCCGCGTTCCGGGTCTCACCTGCATGCTCGGAACTCGGATGCATGCCCGGATGCCGTGTCTCGGCATGCATCCGTGACCTGGGCATGCATGTGAGCGGAGCGACCGGGCGAGGAACGCGCATGCGGCCTGCGCTCATGCGCGCGCGCGATCGAGGGCGGGCAGGATGGCCCGAACGACGGCCGCCCAGTCGTGGACGACCATCGAGTAGTCGAAGCGCAGAGTCTCGAATCCGAGGGCGGATGCGGCAGCATCCCGCTCGAGATCGTGATGGCGACGCTCTGCGCTCGCGTGGTTGGCGCGGCCGTCGACTTCGAGGATGAGGCGGCCGCCCACGACGAAGTCGACGCGGCCGACGCCGTCGATCGTGATCTGACACTCCAGGAGCACGCCGAGCAGATGCAGTCGCAGGCGGAGCAAGGACTCCAGCCCGCTTTCCGAGTCGGAGCGCGCCAGATCAAGCACCCAGCGAGCTGCCGTCGGAAGCTCGCTCCGAATCCTGGCTCGGTCGTCTGCGGAGATCAGGCGCTTGTTCCACGCGGACTCGTAGGCCGCGAAGAACGCCTCGGTCGTGAGACAGCGATACGCATGGATCAGCGCCACGGCGATCGGAGCGACTCCCAGCCGCGCGGTGCCCGCCGAGTAGTGCGCGGTGCAGTCGCATCCGGCGTGCGGGTGACGGCGACCGGAACCGCCCATCCGCACATGCACGGACTCGTCTGCGGCGGGCAACACCCATACTCCGTGCGTGCGGAGCGCGTCTGCGCACGTGAGGGCGCCACCGTGCGCGCCCGCGGCGACGACCTTCGCGGCGGCGGTCGCGAGCACGTAGACCCCGGGACGCAGACGCCGGATCGATCCGTCTCGTACTGCCGCGGAGAGCTGACTGCGCGAGCATCCGAACTCCCGCAGGCGGCAGCCGTGAGCGATTCCGTCGAAATGATGCAGGAGGTCTGCGGGTGCGAACATCCCTCGAGCATCCGACATCGTCAGCCCGCCGACCGGCGAATCCTCGACATCCGCGGACGATCGAGCCGACTGCTCGGCCGTGGAGAAGAAGTGTCCCGACCACATGCATGCTCAGGTCACGGATGCATGCCCGGACAACGGATCTCGGCATGCATCCGTCATCGGAGCATGCATCCGGCGGGTCAGAGGCGGGTCGGAGTCGGGTCAGAGGTGGGTCGGAGGCGGGTCAGAGGGGCGGGGGAGGCGGGGGAACTAGGCTGAACTGGTGATCATCGGGACCGGCATCGACCTCGTGGACATCCCGCGGTTCGAGCGGACGCTCGAGCGCACACCGCGGCTCCTGGAGCGGCTCTTCGCGCCGAACGAGCGGGCCCTGCGGCTGCCGTCGCTCGCCGCGCGATACGCGGCGAAGGAAGCGCTGATCAAGACGCTCGGCGGCTCGGATGGAGTGCACTGGATCGAGATCGAGATCGCCTCGGAAGCATCCGGTCGACCGCATTTCGTGCTCTCCGGGACCACCGCCGAGGTCGTCGCCGCGCGCGGGATCGTACGGCTCCATCTGACCCTCACCCATGATGCGGGGCTCGCCGCCGCATTCGTCGTCGCCGAAGGAGACCCGCTGTGACCGTTCCGTTCCGCGAAGCGCGCATCGAGCTCGATGCCATCGGCGACAACGTGCGCCACTTCCGTCGCCTGACCGGAGTGCAGGTCATCGCCGTCGTCAAGGCGAACGCCTACGGACACGGTGCCGCGGCCGCCGCCGTCGCGGCCCTCGCCGGGGGAGCGACCCGGCTCGGCGTCGCCGAGATCCCCGAGGCGCTCGACCTGCGGCGTCAGGGGATCACCGCCCCCATCCTCGCCTGGCTGCACGCACCCGGGGAGCGGTTCGAGCAGGCGGCGGAGCACGACATCGAGGTCGGCATCTCGTCTTTCGACCAGCTCGAGGCCGCAGGCGCCGCCGCGTCGGTCGATCGCCCCGTCGGCGTGCACCTGAAGTTCGAGACGGGGCTGTCGCGCAACGGCATCGCGCCGGCCGACTGGCGTCGTGTGCTCGCAGAGGCAGCCCGTCTCGAGCGCATCGGTCGGCTGCGCATCATCGGGCTCTTCAGCCACCTCTCCAACACCTCTCCGCAGGATGACCGTGAGTCGCTGGCGAAGTTCGAGCAGGCCGTCGCACTCGCAGCATCCTTCGGCATCCATCCCGAGATCCGGCACATCGCCGCGACCGCCGCGGCGATCGATCTTCCCGAGATGAGACTCGACGCGGTGCGCATCGGCATCGGGATCTACGGACTCTCGCCGTTCGACGACCGCTCGTCTGCCGAGCTGGGGTTGCGCCCCGCCATGACCCTGCGCGGCGCTGTCGCCGCGGTGCGCCGAGTCCCGGCAGGAGCAGGGATCTCGTACGGATACGACCACCGTGCCCCTCGCGACACCACGCTCGTGCTCGTGCCGTTCGGCTACGCCGACGGAGTCCCCCGGCAGGCCTCGGGGCGGCTGCCCGTCTCGATCGCGGGACGGCGGTACACGAACGTCGGCCGCATCGCGATGGATCAGTTCGTCGTCGATGTCGGGGATGCGGCCGTCTCGATCGGAGACGAGGTCGTGCTGTTCGGCGATCCGACGCTCGGAGTGCCGTCTGCCGCGGAGTGGGCGAACGCCGCCTCGACCATCGACTACGAGATCGTGACCCGCATCGGTGCACGGGTCCCGCGGAGGTCGGCATGAGCGTCGACCCCGCCTTCCTCGGCAGGCACGAGATCGAGACGTCGGATGCCATGGAGCAGCTCGGCTTCCGCATCGGCGAGCAGCTGCAGGCCGGTGACCTGCTGATCCTGACGGGACCGCTGGGCGCAGGCAAGACCACCTTCACTCGCGGCCTCGCCGAGGGGCTCGGCGTGCGCGGCCCCGTGCAGAGTCCCACGTTCGTCATCGCGCGGACCCATCCGTCGCTCGTCGGACGCGCACCCCTCGTGCACGTCGACGCCTACCGCCTCGGCTCCGGAGCGGAACTCGACGACCTCGACCTCGACCTCGCGCGTTCGGTCGTGGTGATCGAGTGGGGGCGCGGCATGGCGGAGGATCTGGCCGACCGCTGGTGGGACATCGAGCTGGAGAGGCCCGTGGGCGGTGGAGGCGACCTCGATCCGTCCGAGCTCGACTCGGACGCTCCGCGGCACGTCACGATCACGTGTGAGGGGCGCTCGGCGATCCCCGGGTGAACCCCGACTACCCTGGAGAGGTGATCCTCGCCGTCGACACCTCCCTGGGCACCGCCGTCTCGCTCATCGACGCCGACGGCACCCTGCGCTCGCAGGTCTCCGCCTCCGATCCGCTCGGGCACGCCGAGGTGATCGGCGATATGCTGGCGCGTGCGCTGCACGACGCCGGCGACGGCCGGATCAGCCACGTCGTCGCGGGCATGGGCCCCGGGCCGTTCACCGGCCTGCGGATCGGCATCGCGGCGGCGCGCGCATTCGCCCTCGGCCGAGGGATCCCCGTCGTGCCGGTCCCCAGCCATCTCGCGGCCGCCCTCACCGCGATCGAGCGGGACGCCGTCGTGGGCGCCTTCGCGATCGTGACCGACGCGCGACGCCGAGAGGTCGCGATCACGGTGTTCGACGCGACGGACGCCGACGGGATCCCGGCCGTCGTCGCCGAGACCGTGCTCGTGCCGCGCGCCGACGCGGACGCGCATCTCGACGGCATCCACCGCATCGATGTCGACACGCTGGACGCAGCCGACCTGGCACGAGTGGGTGCGCGTGCGCTCGCCGCGGCACGAGTGCTGGCCGACGCAGAGCCGCTGTATCTGCGTCAGCCCGATGTCACCGTGCCTGGTGCTCCGAAGAAGGTGGGACTGTGACACTGCGCCTCGCCACCCCTGACGATCTCGACGCCATCATGGCGATCGAGCACCGCTCCTTTCCCACCGACGCGTGGAGCTCGGAGGCGATGGCGCTCGAGCTGGCGAGCCCGCACGGCCGCTACCTCGTCGACGAGCACGAGGGCTCGATCATCGGGTACGGCGGAGTCCGTGCGCTGCAGGGCTCGAGCGACGCCGACATCCAGACCATCGCGTTCGACGCGGAACACCGCGGCGCGGGACGAGGCCGCGCGCTGCTTCGGGCATTGCTCGATGCCGCCGTCGAGCGCGGAGCCCGCGAGGTCTTCCTCGAGGTGCGTGCCGACAACCCGGGCGCCGAGGGCCTCTATCGTTCCGAGGGTTTCGAGGAGATCGCCCGCCGCCCCCGGTACTACCAGCCCGACGACGTCGACGCGATCGTGATGCGCCTCGCTCTGCAGCATCCGCGTTCCGACCACCGCGACGAGCGCGCACCGGATGCCGCGAAGGAGGCGACCGCATGACCGAGCCGCTGGTGCTGGGTATCGAGACGAGCTGCGACGAGACGGGCATCGGCATCGTCAGGGGGCGCACCCTGCTGTCGAACACGATCGCGTCGAGCATGGACGAGCACTCGCGATACGGCGGCGTGATCCCCGAGGTCGCGGCTCGCGCCCACCTCGAAGCACTGCAGCCCTCGATCGACGCCGCGCTCGCGGAGGCCGACGTGCGGCTCGAGGACCTCGACGCCGTCGCCGTCACGAGCGGTCCGGGCCTCGCCGGTGCGCTCATGGTGGGCGTGGGAGCGGCGAAGGGCCTCGCCGTCGCCCTCGACAAGCCTCTGTACGCGGTGAACCACCTGGTGGGTCATATCGCAGCCGATATCCTGACCCCCGACTCAGAGCCGCTCGAGTATCCGACGATCGCACTGCTCGTGTCAGGCGGTCACACGTCGCTGCTGCATGTGCGCGACCTCACGACCGACGTCGAGATGCTCGGCGAGACCATGGACGATGCCGCGGGCGAGGCCTTCGACAAGGTGGCGCGTCTGCTGTCGCTCCCGTATCCCGGAGGGCCCGAGATCGACCGCGCCGCGGCGACGGGCGACCCCACCGCGATCCGGTTCCCCCGCGGGCTGTCCCGCGCCTCCGACCTGGCCGCGCACCGGTACGACTTCTCGTTCTCCGGGCTCAAGACCGCCGTCGCCCGATGGGTCGAACGCTGCGAAGCCGACGGTCTCGAGGTCCCCGTCGCCGATGTGGCTGCGAGCTTCCGCGAGGCGGTCGTCGACGTGCTCGTCACGAAGGCGCTCGCCGCATGTGCCGATCGCGGAGTGCCGCGTCTGCTGCTGGGAGGCGGGGTCATCGCGAATCGGCGGCTGCGAGAGGTCGCGCTCTCGCGGGCAGAGGCCGCGGGCGTCACCGTGCGCATCCCGCCGCTCTCGCTCTGCACCGACAACGGGGCGATGATCGCGGCGCTGGCCGCCGAGCTCATCAGTTCGGGCCGCCCGCCGTCGACGCTCGCATTCGGCGCCGACTCGACTCTTCCCGTGACCCAGATCCAGGTCGATGAGCGGGTCGAGGTGCGCTGATGAGTGACGCGTCGGGCACGACCGGCCCCACGGAGGCCGAGGGCGTCGGACCTCGTGCGGTCATTCCGCCGGCGCGTCTCGAGCACCCCACGCCCGAGGTCGTGCGTCCGGCGGGAGCCGCCAGACTGCCCGGCGTCCCCCGCGAGGGATACACGAAACTGCCGACCGGCCCGGTGGGGATCGAACCCGTGGTCGTGAGCGGCCCCGAGCTCGACCGGCCCCCGCGCGAGTCCGAGTGGGAACCCACGGGCACCGCTGCGGTGCCCGTGATCGCAGACGAGACGAGGCTCGCGCCGTGGGCCCTCATGGCGGCGATCGTGGCACTGGTCGCCTCGTTCTTCGTCGGCTGGGGGATACCGATCGCCATCGTGGCGGTGATCGCCTCGATCATGTCGTTGAGGCGCCCGGTCGAGAGTCGAGCGATCGCGCGGTGGGCACTGGTGCTCGGGCTGTGCGCCACCGTCTACAGCCTGGGCTGGCTGGTATGGGCAGGCATGCAGTTCGAGAGACTCGGCTGACGGATGCTCGACGCCGAGGAGACTGCACAGCTGCGGGCGCTTCAGGCGCGTGCCTACGGGCGTGACAGCGCCCTCACTGCGGCGGACGCCGCGCGGCTGGAGGAGCTCGAGGCCCAGCGGAACGGGGCGTCGCGCGCGGAGACTCCGACGCGGCCGACTCCGGATGAGCCCTCCGAGCTGACGTCGTCGGCGCAGTCCGCAGGACGCGAGACCTCGGAGAGGTCCCCGTTCTCGTCCGACGCTCCCGACGCTCCCGACGCCGACGGGTCCGACGAGTCCCCTGCCGCGACCGCAGCCGCCGAGACGCGCGCCACGGCGCGGGCGCTGCGCCCGGCGATCCGCCGACACTGGCGAGCCGTGGCGGTCGGCTGCGCCGGCCTCCTGGTCGTCGGCCTCGGCGCAGGCTGGGCGCTGTTCGGGCGCCACGACGGCGTTCCTCTCAGCGCGGACGAGAAGCAGCGAGGCGCCGCGATCGAATCCGCCGGGGACTACGACCCGGGGACTGTCGAGGCGATCGCTCGCGACGGCGACGCGATCGTGTGGTTCGGCACGAAGAAGAACGGCGAGATCGAGTGCATCGTCCTCGATGCCGCAGGGGAGTCGTCCAACGGCTGCCAGATCACCGCGGATCTCGACCGCGGCTACGGTCTCAGCGCCGCTGTGATCGATTCACGCCTCAGTGACGAGGGGATGGGCGAGCAGATCTCCGCCGTCGCAGGGCGCGCGCACGACGGAGACATGACGGCTCTCATCCAGCGCTGGGCGGTCGGCGCCGATGACTGGATGCAGCAGTTCGATGCGGAGGAGCGGGAGCGCGCCGAGGAGCTGCTCGACCGAGGGTATGAGCCGTATTCGCTGTCGATCATGGGCTATGCGGCAGGGGCACCCATCTGGACGGCGACGCGCACTGAGGAGTTCACCACCACGCAGTGCCTGATCGTCGATGCCGTCGATGCGACGAACTGCATCGACGCCGACAACGGCATGATCCCTGGAGAGGGTGTCGCCATCGAAGGCGTCAACGTCGACGATGCGGGCGAGCAGACGACCCCGTGGAGCGTCACGTTGGACTACACGCCGATGGGTCGCTCGTACCTCATCGTGACGGGGGAGATCCTCGGAGGCGACGGGACCGATGCCGAGGGGATCACCACCGGCACTGTCACGGTCCGGCCCGGTGAGTCGCCCGAGGTCGACGTGCCGTCGGGCGACGCGGGCTGACGCTACTCGCCCGAGGAGCGGGTCGGAGCGACGCGATCGGCGAGGATCGCTCGACGCTGCGTTCCGATGCGCGTGAGGATCAGCGTCGCCGAGGCATCGCCGCGAAGTGCGAGCTTCTTGCGGAAGGCGGCGGGGTCGATGTCCATTCCGCGCTTCTTGATCTCCAGTGTGCCGATGCCGTGCGCCTTCAGGGCGGAGCTGATCGCCTTCGGGTTCGCCGCCAGCACCTCTCGCACGCGGAACGACTGCACGAACGGACTCGTGAGTGCGGCATCGGAAGTCAGGTAGGCGATCTTCTGATCGAGCATCCCGGCGTCGAGGTCCCGGGCCACGTCGCCGATCAGCCTGGCCCGGATCACCGCGCCGTCGGGCTCGTGCACGAACGCTCCCAGCTCCCGGACGGGAGCGTCTTCCGCATCCGCCCCGGCCCTGAGCTCGTGCGACTCGTCGCCCCTGATGATCAGCGCCGAGCGTCGGACTCCCTCACGGGCCAGGATGCCCGTCCACACCACGAGCTCCACCACGCTGCCGTCTGCGCTGACCCACTGCGTCTCGGCATCGTCGGGCAGCGCACCCCGATCGTGCCCGGGGCCGAGCTTGATGCCCGTCGGGATGCGCGATGCCACGGCGAACGCCCAGTCCAGCGGTGGCGAGTACTCGTCGGACGCGACGCGGCGCGTGTCGCCATGCCCCTGAGTGCGCCGAGCGGGATCCATCCAGACGGCCTGTGCGCCGTCCGCACCGTCGGGCACGTTCTCCTGCGCCGTGCCGTGGCGCACGATGGCGTCGTCGCCGAACGGCGCGAGGTTGTACGCGGCGATGGCGGCGGTGACCTCATCGGCGTCGACGGCGACGACGTCGAGGCCGGCTCCCGCGAACGCGAGTGCATCGCCGCCGATCCCGCATCCGAGGTCCGCCACTCGGGTGATCCCGGCCCTGCGCAGGCGCTGCGCATGCCGCGCTGCGACGCCGAGTCGGGTCGACTGCTCGAGTCCCGCTCGAGTGAAGAGCATCCGGCGTGCGAAGGGACCGAACTTCGACACGGCCTTCGAGCGGAGATGCGCTTGTCCGACCACCGCAGAGACGAGGTCGGGGGAGTGTCCTGCGGCTCGCAGCCGCGAGACCGCGCGCGCGACGTCTGCGACCTGATCGATCGGGCCCACCGCGTCCAGCAGTTCGAGGCCTTCGGGGGTGAGCAGGGCGCTCAGCTCGGACATCTCCACCCGTTCAGCTTAGGCGGGTGCCCCATCGCTCCGCGTTCGCGGCTGGCACTCGCATTGCATGAGTGCCAGCGCACCGCATAGACTGGTGTTAGCACTCTCGGGTTGAGAGTGCGAACAAGTCTTTCGTGTCAGCGTCAAGAAAGAAGAGGTAGACCGTGTCGGTTTCCATCAAGCCGCTCGAGGACCGCATCGTCATCAAGCAGGTCGAGGCCGAGCAGACCACCGCGAGTGGCCTGGTCATCCCCGACACCGCAAAGGAGAAGCCCCAGGAGGGCGAGGTCGTGGCCGTGGGCCCCGGCCGCATCGATGACAACGGCAACCGTGTTCCGCTCGACGTCGCCGTCGGCGACCGCGTGCTCTACAGCAAGTACGGCGGCACCGAGGTGAAGTTCGGCGCAGACGAGTTCCTCGTCCTGTCGGCCCGCGACGTGCTCGCGGTCGTCGTTCGCTGATCAGCGGACCGCCCTGTTCCTGAGCCCGACGAGAGTCAGGGGCGCATGTTCCTCGGAGAGGGCCCGGATGCATCACGCATCCGGGCCCTCTCTGCATGTCCGGACACGGGGCGTGGCATGTCCGGACACGGGGCGTGCGATTCCTGCCAATCACGAGCCGGCGGCCGCTGACGGGCTCTGCGCACCTCCGCTCCGGGCGTAGTGTTGTGCGGTGACCCTGACGACGCCCACGGCCCGAGCGACCCAGACGGCGGGAGTCGCGTACGCCGGTGGTGCCTATCTCCTCTGGGGAGTGCTCCCGCTGTACTTCCTGCTGCTTGCGCCGACCGGCCCGTGGGAGGTCGTCGCCTGGCGGGTGCTGCTCTCGTTCGTGTTCTGCGCTCTTCTTCTCACGGTCACGCGCGGTTGGCAGGCACTGCGCGCGATCGTGCGCCAGCCGAAGCTGCTCGGGTGGACGGCGCTGGCCGGGGTGCTGATCTACGTCAACTGGCAGGTGTTCCTCATCGGCACCCTCACCGGTCACGTGGTCGAGACGAGCCTCGGGTACTTCATCAATCCGATCGCGACCGTGCTGCTGGGCGTCTTCGTGCTGAAGGAGCGCATCCGCAGGCTCCAGTGGGCGGCCATCGGCATCGCCGTCGTCGCCGTGGTCGTGATCGTCGTCTTCCACGGCTCGTTCCCCTGGATCGCACTCTCGCTCACGGCATCGTTCGGGGTCTACGGGCTCGTGAAGAAGAAGATCGGCCCGGCCGTCGATGCGATCAGCGGGCTCACGCTGGAGTCGTTCTGGCTGATCCCGATCGCGGTGGTGCAGTTGATCCTCGTGGCGACGACGCCCGCAGGCATCACGATGGGGCAGTACGGCGCCTGGCACGCGGTGCTGCTCGCGTTCGCCGGTGTGGCGACCGCGGTTCCGCTGCTGCTCTTCGCGGCGGGCACCAGGCGCATCGACCTGACCGTGATCGGAATGATCCAGTTCGTGACTCCTGTGATGCAGTTCATCATCGGCGCGGCGGTGCTCGGCGAGCCCATGCCGATCGAGCGCTGGCTGGGGTTCGTGATCGTCTGGATCGCTATCGGCGTGTTCGTCGTCGACCTGCTGCTCGCCGCTCGCCGGGGTCGTCGAGCGACGCATCCCGACCCTCTCTGAGCCTCGGGCGCAGCAGGCGTGGCACTCGGTGTCGGATCGTTAACGCACCGAAACATCGGCGACCCCAAATCGACCAATTCCGGTCCTAGTGTTAGAGCACCCGAGCGTGGTTCACAAATCCACGTTCAGTAACGCAAGGGAGCATCATGAACTCACTGAAGGGCTCGCGCAAGGCGAGGGTCTTCGCCGGGATCGCGCTGGCCAGCGCGGCCGCCATCGTCATCGCGGGCTGCAGCAGCACGCCGACCGAGGAGCCGTCGGAAGGCGGTGGATCGTCGTCCTCCGAGGACCTCACCCTCAAGCTCGGCTCGCTGCTTCCGCAGACCGGATCGCTGTCGTTCCTGGGCCCGCCCATGGAGTCGGGTGTCGGCCTCGCCGTCTCCGAGGTCAACGAGGCAGCAGCCGGCATCACCATCGACCTCACCGCCGAGGACGAGGGCGACACCGACACGAAGGCATACGAGACTTCCATCACGAAGCTCGAGGGCGCCGACGTCTCGGCGATCGTGGGTGCTGCGGCATCGGGCGTCTCGCGTCTGATCCTCGACGGCAACGTCAGCGCAGGAATCCTGCAGATCTCGGCCTCGAACACCGGCCCGGACTTCACGGACTGGGACGACAACGGCCTCTACTTCCGCACGGCTCCCAGCGACCTGCTGCAGGGCGAGGTGCTCGGCAACCTGATCGCCGAGGACGGCGCCAAGACGCTCGGTGTGATCTACCAGAACGACGCCTACGGCACCGGTCTGTTCGAGAACATCAAGTCGACGTTCGAAGGTGCCGGCGGCGAGGTCGTCGCCGACGCGTCGTACAACGTCGGTGACGGACAGTTCGACGCTCAGGTCGCGACCATCACGGCCGCGAACCCCGACGCCGTCGCCATCGTCTCGTTCGATCAGTTCAAGACGATCGCACCGCTGCTGTCGAACGCCGGCGTCTCTCCGGAGAAGTGGTACCTCGTCGACGGAAACCTGTCGGACTACGGCTCCTCGCCCGACACCAACTTCCCGTTCTCGCTCGAGGGCGCGCAGGGCACCAAGCCCGGCCCCGCACTCGAGGACGACTTCACCGACCGTCTCCAGACCTTCTGGACCGGTGAGGGCAACTCCGAGGTCAACGACTTCACCTACGCGGCCGAGGCGTACGACGCCGTCGTGCTCGTGGCCCTGGCGTCGCTCGCGGCAGGTTCCACCGAGGGCGCCGACATCGCGGCCAAGATGCAGGAGGTCTCGGGAGGCAGCGGAGACGGTGAGAAGTGCACCAGCTTCGCCGACTGCGCCGAGATCATCAACGGCGGCGGGACGGCCGACTACGACGGCTACTCCGGCGAGGTCACGTTCGACGAGAACGGCGACCCGCAGGGTGCCTCGATCGGCACGTACGTCTACGGAGCGGACAACATGATCACCCGCACCAACTGATCTTCACGATCACTCACGCGAAGGCCCCGGATGCATCATCCGGGGCCTTCGTCGTATGCGGCCACCACGCAGCTGCAGGCACGAGAGAGGGGCGGATGCGTATCGCATCCGCCCCTCTCTTCTCAGCGCTCTCAGGCGGCCTCTGTGCCCAGGGTTCCCAGGTAGAGCCCGATGACCTTCGGGTCGTTCAGCAGGTCACGTCCGGTGCCCTCGTACGCGTCCTTGCCCTGGTCGAGCACATATCCTCGATCACAGATCTGCAGGCAGCGGCGAGCGTTCTGCTCGACCATGATCGTGGTCACGCCTGCCTTGTTGATGTCGGAGACGCGGATGAACGCATCGTCCTGGCGCACCGGGCTGAGACCCGCTGAGGGCTCGTCGAGCAGCAGCACCGACGGGTCCATCATGAGCGCCCGTGACATGGCGACCATCTGCCGCTCACCACCCGACAGGGACCCCGCACGCTGCTCGAGGCGCTTGCCGAGCTCGGCGAAGATGCCGGTCACGAACTCGAGCCGCTCGGCGTAGATCTTGGGGTTCTGGTAGAGCCCCATCTGCAGGTTCTCCTCGATGGAGAGCGAGGGGAAGACGTTGTTGGTCTGCGGCACGAACGCGACGCCGCGCTTCACGAGCTTGTCGGCCTTGAGCCCGACGATGCTCTCGCCGTTCAGGGTGATCTCGCCGTCTCGCACGTTCACGAGACCGAACATCGCCTTCAGGAGCGTCGACTTGCCCGCGCCGTTCGGACCGATGATTCCGATCAGCTCACCTTTTCGGGCGATGAGATTGGCGCCGTTGAGAATGTTGACGCCCGGCAGATAGCCGGCGTGCACGCCCTTCATCTCGACGACGACTCGGTCGTTCTTCACAGAAGCGTCATCGGTCATGAGCGTCCCTCCTCGGTGTCTTCGGCGGCGATCTCTGCCTCGGCCTCGGCTTCGATCTGTTCGCGCAGTCTGATGGCTGCGGTGTCGGCGAGCACGGGGATGCGCCCGGTCACGGCTCCGAGGTCCACGTCCTGATGGGCGCCCAGGTAGGCGTCGATCACGGCGGGATCCTCCATGACCTGGTCGGGCGGGCCCTCGGCGACCACGCGGCCCTCGGCCATGACGACCACCCAGTCGGCGATATGGCGCACCATGTGCATGTCGTGCTCGACGAACAGCACGGTCATGCCGAGTTCCTTGAGATCGAGGATGTGATCGAGCAGCGATTGGGTGAGGGCCGGGTTCACACCGGCCATCGGCTCGTCGAGCATGACGAGGGTCGGGTCGCTCATGAGCGCGCGCGCCATCTCGAGGAGCTTCCGCTGTCCGCCCGAGAGCGCCGCGGCGAAGTCCTTCTCCTTGGCATCGAGCTTGAAGCGGGCGAGCAGGTCGCGCGCCTTGACCTCGATCGCCTGGTCCTGGGCTCTCCAGAGGAAGGGGAAGAGACTCGACCAGAATCCCTCGCCTCGCTGATTCGGCGCACCGAGCTTCATGTTCTCGAGCACCGTGAGCAGCGACAGCGACTTCGTCAGCTGGAACGTGCGCACCTGGCCCATGCGCGCCACCTTGAACGAGGGGACGCCCGAGAGATTGGTGCCGTCGAACGACCAGGTGCCGCTGTTGGGCTTGTCGAACCCGCAGAGCAGATTGAACAGCGTGGTCTTGCCGGCGCCGTTGGGGCCGATCAGCGCGGTGATCGCTCCGCGGGGGATCTCGAGGTGCTCGACGTCGACAGCGGTCAGGCCGCCGAAGCGCCGCTGCACCGCGTCGACCACGAGGATCGGATCGACCTTGCCCACGCCGGGGGCCGCAGGACCCGTGGTGAGGCCCGTGGTCTTGGGACGTCGGATGCTGCCGGTGGAGGGCGCCGATCCGGCGCCCGCCTCGGGGTTCAGTTCACTTGACAAAGGTCATCTCCCTCTTGTCTCCGAGAATCCCCTGGGGGCGGAAGATCACGAGCAGCATCAGGGCCACACCGACGAAGACGAACACGAGTGTGGACGCCTGGCTGTCGGACATCGGGAGGATCCCCGACTTCGCCAGCGCGGGCAGCAGGTTCGCCAGGAAGGCGAAGACCACCCAGAAGAGCACCGCTCCGAGCGTGGGGCCGAATACGGTGGCCGCGCCACCGAGCAGCAGGATGGTCCACAGGAAGAACGTCAGCGACGTCGTGTAGCTGCCAGGGACCACGGCGGAGGGGAGCACGAAGATGATGCCGCCCGCCGCGCCGATGATGCCGCCGACGACCAGGGCCTGCAGCTTGTATGCGAAGACGTTCTTGCCGAGCGAGCGCACCGCATCCTCGTCTTCGCGGATGCCCTTGAGCACACGACCCCAGGGGCTGCGCATGAGCGACCACACGAGCAGGATCGCGATCGCGAGGACGATGAGTCCGAACACGCGGTTCCACAGGTCGTTGGCGGTGAAGGTCCACGGACCGAAGCCGTAGGTGCCCTCGGGGAACGGGTTGGCGTCGCGGAACCCTCCGTTGAACTGCGCGAGTCCGTCGGCGGAGTTCGTGTACTCGTCGAACACCTGCGTCGTGAAGAGCAGACGCACGATCTCGCCGGCGGCGATCGTCGCGATGGCGAGGTAGTCGGCCCGCAGTCGCAGGGTCGGGATGCCGAGGATGATGGCGAACACCGCGCCGCCGATCAGTCCGATCAGCATGCCGATCCACCAGGGGAGCCCGAAGGTGAGCACCGAGATGGCGTAGCCGTAGCCGCCGATGGCCATGAACGCGGCCATGCCGAAGTTGAGCAGACCCGCATAGCCGAAGTGCACCGCCAGGCCGGTGGCCGCGAGCGCATACGCGATCGTGACGGGGCTGAGCAGGTAGACCGCGGTGTTGGAGAAGATGCTTCCGAAGTCCATCGTCAGCCCAACCTTTCCTTGCGTCCGAGCAGACCCTGCGGCCTCACCAGGAGGATCACGATGAGGATGACCAGCGCACTCGCGTACTTCAGGTCGGAGGGGATCCACAGGGTCGAGATCTCGACCGCGATCCCGACGATGAGCGAGCCGACGAGGGCGCCGAACGCGGTGCCGAGTCCGCCGAGGGTGATGGCGGCGAAGATCAGGAGCAGCATCTGCACGCCCATGTCCCACTTCACGCCCGGGCGGAAGTACGCCCAGAGGATTCCGGAGATGGCGGCGAGCGAACCGGCCAGGATCCACACGATGCGGATCACCCGGTCGACGTCGATGCCCGAGGCTGCGGCGAGCTGCGGGTTGTCGGAGATCGCTCTGGTCGCCTTGCCGATGCGCGTGCGGGTGAGGAACCACGCGACGCCGACGATGACGACGATGCTGACGCCCATGCCGATCATGTCGATGTACGAGAGCGAGACGGGGCCGAACTGGATCGGAGTCGGGCTCGCACCGGGGAGCTGGCGGGTGCCGCCCCCGATGAAGTACTGGAAGACGTACCGCAGCGCGAGCGAGAGGCCGATGCTCACGATCATGAGCTGCACGATGCCGAGACCGCGCCGTCGCAGAGGACGCCAGAGCCCTGCGTCCATGCCCCAGCCCAGGAGGCCTCCGCCGATCACGGCGGCGACGATGCCGAGCCAGAGAGGAAGATGCCAGAACGAGGTCACGACCAGAGCCACGAGCCCGCCCCACGTCACCATCTCGGCATGAGCGAAGTTCGACAGCCGGGTCGTGCCGTAGATCAGCGCTGCGCCCATGGAGGCGAGCGCGAGCAGCAGGCCGAAGTTCAGACCGCCCACGAGTCGCGACACGAGCTGGTCGATGAAGGAGACCGTGATCCGCTCGCCCTCGCCGAGGAAGAGGTTCATGATCTTGGTGCCGGTGAGTCCGAACTCGACCTCGAACGAGGCGGTGGTGCCCGAGATCGGCTGGGTGCCTTCGGGGAGCTGAGCCGCATCGACGATCACGCCCTCGGGCAGGGTGTCCTCGTCGACCGTGAGCGTGTACGTCGCCTTCTCGGGAACGTACAGGCGCCACTTGCCCTCGGCATCCGTCTCGGTCTCGCCGTCGAAGCCCTTGCCCTCGATCGTCATGACCACACCTTCGACCGGGTCGTCATCGAAGGTGATGACACCGGCGAAGTAGAAGTCGGTGATCTCCTGCCCGTCATCCGTCTCTTCAGCGGCGGCCGATGCGGGAGGCTGCAGCCACAGGAAAGCGATGGCGAGGAGCGACGCCAGCAGGATCGTGACCCACCGCATTCCGCTTCGCTTCGCCGAGATCGTCGGACGCACAGAACCTCCAGCCCAGTACAGGGGCCATGACGGAGTTGTGCATCGGCCCTGATGTACGACGGTATGAGCGTAATGTGTCGGCTCTGTTTCAACCAAGGCACGATCTGCGCACGGTGAGAACGATCCCATCACGAAGTTGCGCGATCGCCGTCCACGGCTGAGCGATGTCACCCGCGGATCACGACGCGCGCGGGAATTTCCCCGGCGTCGCCGCGCTTAGAATTGGTACACCCTCACCCCAGATCGCGCCCCGCAGGAGGACAATCCATGGACCAGCACGACCCCTTCGGCTTCGTCGGACTCACGTACGACGATGTGCTGCTCCTCCCGGGGCACACTGACGTCATCCCGAGCGAGGCCGACACCTCATCGCGGATCACTCGCCGGATCTCGGTCGCGACACCGCTGCTGTCCAGCGCCATGGACACCGTGACCGAGTCGCGCATGGCGATCGCGATGGCACGGGAGGGCGGCATCGGCATCCTGCACCGCAACCTGTCGATCGCCGATCAGGCGGCTCACGTCGACCGCGTCAAGCGCAGCGAGTCGGGCATGATCACCGATCCGATCACCACGAACCCCGACGCCACCGTCGAAGAGGTCGACGCCCTGTGCGCGAAGTACCGCATCTCGGGCCTGCCGGTCGTCGATCCCGACGGTCGCCTCGTGGGCATCATCACGAACCGTGACATGCGCTTCGTCTCGGGCTTCGAGCGTCAGACCACCTTCGTGAAGGACGTCATGACCTCGGAAGGACTCGTCACCGCGCCCGTGGGCGTCGCGGCAGGCGAGGTGATCGCACTCTTCGCCAAGCACCGCGTCGAGAAGCTGCCGCTCATCGACGACGACGGCAAGCTCGCCGGCCTCATCACCATCAAGGACTTCGACAAGAGCGAGAAGTATCCCCTCGCCACCAAGGACGACCAGGGCCGCCTGCGCGTGGGCGCTGCCATCGGGTTCTTCGGAGACGCGTGGGAGCGTGCCGAGGCGCTGCGCGATGCGGGCGTCGACGTGCTCGTGGTCGACACCGCGAACGGGCAGTCCCAGGGCGTCATCGACCTCGTCAAGAGGATCAAGGCCGACGAGAGCTTCGCGCACGTCGACGTGATCGGCGGCAACGTGGCGACGCGCGAGGGCGCTCAGGCGCTCGTGGACGCCGGCGTCGACGCCGTCAAGGTCGGCGTCGGGCCCGGGTCCATCTGCACCACCCGCGTCGTCGCCGGCGTGGGAGTGCCGCAGGTGACCGCGGTCTACGAGGCCTCTCTCGCGGCTGCGCCGGCCGGCATCCCGGTGATCGCCGACGGCGGTCTGCAGTACTCGGGCGACATCGCCAAGGCGCTCGTCGCCGGAGCGGACGCGGTCATGCTGGGCTCGCTGCTGGCGGGCACCGATGAGTCGCCGGGCGAGATCGTGTTCCAGTCGGGCAAGCAGTTCAAGCAGTACCGCGGCATGGGATCGCTGGGCGCCATGCAGACCCGCGGCAAGCAGACCTCGTACTCGAAGGACCGCTACTTCCAGGCGGACGTGCCGAGCGACGACAAGCTGATCCCGGAGGGCATCGAAGGACAGGTGCCGTATCGCGGACCCGTGTCTGCCGTCGCGTATCAGCTGGTCGGCGGTCTGCGCCAGTCGATGTTCTACGTCGGTGCGCGCACGATCGAGGAGCTCA
The DNA here is from genome assembly GCF_904831005.1 of Microbacterium hydrocarbonoxydans. Classification (NCBI taxonomy): domain Bacteria; kingdom Bacillati; phylum Actinomycetota; class Actinomycetes; order Micrococcales; family Microbacteriaceae; genus Microbacterium; species Microbacterium hydrocarbonoxydans. The sequence goes on from NZ_LR882982.1 coordinate 826,234, forward strand.
AGCAGCGCGGCCGCTTCGTGCGCATCACTGCGGCAGGGCTCAAGGAGTCGCACCCGCACGACGTGCAGATCGTGGTCGAGGCGCCGAACTACAAGCGCTGATTCGGAAGAGATGAAGGACCGGATGCGAAAGCATCCGGTCCTTCGTCATGCTGCGCCCTCGCCACGTGTGTTGATATGCCAGTATTTAGTGACACCCGCTCGACTTCCCCTCGAGCTCCCCGCGCGAAGGGCGCAGAGAGTCATTCCGGACACTGGCCGGTAGGGGACTTCCCCGATGAGAGCCGTATATATGTCTCAGGATGCTCCCCGCGTCCTCGTCGTCGATGACGACCCCGACGTCGCCCTGCTCGTGAAGACCGTGCTCGAGAGACGCGCGGGCTGCGAGGTCGCGGTCGAACACGACGGCCGCTCCGCTGTCGAGCGACTCGAGAACTTCGCGGCGGACGCGGTCGTGACGGACATCGAGATGCCCGGTCTCGACGGTCTCGAGCTGCTGGCGGAGCTGCGTCGCAGCGATCCGCTGCTCCCGGTCATCGTGATGACGGCGCATGTCTCGGTCGAGTATGCGGTCTCGGCGCTGCGCGCTCAGGCGGACGAGTTCCTCACGAAGCCACTCGACAACGCGAAGCTCGTCGAGGCCGTCACCCGCCTCGTGACGGAGGGCCGCGCACGCCGCGAAGCCAACCGCTCGAAGGAGGTCGTGCTCGCCATCGGCGCGCATCCCGACGATGTCGAGATCGGCGTCGGCGGACTCCTCGCGGCGCATGCCCAGGCCGGCGACTCGATCACCATCCTGACCCTGTCGCGTGGTGCACGCGGGGGAGACGCCGACAGCCGGCAGCACGAATCGCTCGCGTCGGCCGAGATGCTCGGCGCTCGGCTGTTCGTCAAGGACCTCATCGACACCGAGATCTCGGGTGGGGGCGCCACGGTGCGTCTGATCGAAGAGGTCGTGCAGGAGGTGCAGCCGACCATCGTCTACACGCACTCGTCGAACGACCGGCACCAGGACCACCGCGCCGTGAGCGAGGCGACGATCGCCGCGACCCGACGGGTCGGAACCGTCGCCTGCTACCAGAGCCCCTCGGCGACGATCGACTTCCGCCCGACGCGCTTCGTGCGCATCGACCAGTACATCTCGCAGAAGCTGCGGCTGCTCGAATGCTTCGGCTCGCAGACCGCGACCAGGGACTACCTCGACCCCGACTTCGTGACCGCCACCGCCCGGTACTGGTCGCGCTTCGGAGGAGGAGCGGCTGTGGAGCCGCTCGAGGTCGTTCGTGAGACCGCCGAGTTCATCGGCGCCCATGAACTCACTCGACGGGAGAGCTGATGACCGCTCGTGTACTGGTGACCGGCGCAGGAGGACCCGCCGGGGTCGCCGTGATCCGCTCGCTTCTGCGGCGCTCCGACCTCGAGGTCTTCGCCGCCGACATGGACGGGTGGGCGAGCGGCATCTACCTCGTGCCCTCGACGCATCGACGCCTGGTGCCGCCCGGACGCGATGACGACTTCGTGCCCGCGATCGCCCGTATGGTCGCCGAGGATGGACTCGACCTCGTGATCTCGACAGTCGACGTCGAGCTCGCGGCGCTCGCCGGTCGACGCGAGGAGCTGGCGCCGGCCGTGCTCGCCGCGCCGTCGCAGGACACGCTCTCGGTCGCGCTCGACAAGCTGCTGCTCGCCGAGCGCTGCGAGGCGACAGGTCTCACTCCGCGCACCGTGCTCGCGGGCCCCGATGCGCAGGCGGTCGACTGGGAGTTCCCCGTCTTCGCCAAGCCGCGTCAGGGGGCGGGCAGCCGCGGGGTGCGTCTGGTGCCCGACCGTGCGGCGCTCGACGCCCTGCCCGACGACGAGGGGCTCATCGTGCAGGACTTCCTGCCCGGCGAGGAGTACTCGGTCGACGTCATCGCCGATGCCGCGGGCTCGGTGGTGGCAGCCGTGCCGCGCACCCGCGCGAGAGTCGACTCCGGCGTGGCGATCGCGGGACGCACGGTGCACGACGAGGAGCTCGAGACCGCCGCCGCATCCATCGCGCGGGCCATCGGGCTGGTCGGCGTCGCGAACGTGCAACTTCGTCGAGACCGAGCCGACCGCGCCGTGCTCCTCGAAGTGAACCCGCGCTTTCCCGGCGCGCTTCCGCTCACGATCGCCGCGGGGGTCGACATCCCCTCGCTCGTCGCCGACCTCTTCCTCGGTCGCGAGCTGCCGTCGACCGTCGCGTTCCGCGAAGTCGCCTCGGTGCGGTTCCTCGAGGATGTGATCGTCGAGGTGGACGAGATCCTCGTCTCCGAGCACGCGGGGCATCAGGAGGAACTGTGACGCACGCCCTGTTGCGAGGAGACCACCACGTCCATTCGACGTTCTCGGATGACGCTGTCTCGACCCTGGCCGAGAACGTCGACGCCGCCGCTGCGGCGGGGCTCACGACAGTGCGCCTCGTCGATCACGTGCGTCAGTCCACGGCGTGGGTGCCCGACTACCTCGCCGCGGTGCGCGCGCTGCGCGTCCCCGACGGACTCACGGTGCTGACCGGGGTCGAGGCGAAGATCCTCGACGCCGCGGGCACGCTCGACATCCCCGAGCTGCCGACCGGTATCGATCGCATCCTCATCGCCGACCATCAGTTCCCCGGGATCGACGGTCCGCTCGGTCCGACCGCGGTGCGGGAGAGGATCGACGGCGGCTGGGCGACGGACGACGTGCTCGACCAGCTCGTCTCGGCTCTGATCGCGTCGATGCGCCGGCATCCGGGCAACCAGCTCGCGCACTGCTTCTCGATCCTGCCCAAGATCGGCCTGTCCGAGGGCGACCTCGGCGCTGAACGCGTCTCGGCCTGGGCACAGGCCGCTGCGGCGACCGACACCATGGTCGAGGTGAATGAGAAGTGGGGGTGCCCCGGCATCCCTCTGCTCGACGCTCTGCGTCGTGCGGGCGCCGAGATCGTGGCATCGACCGACAGCCACGTCGCATCCGACGTCGGACGCTATTCGCGCGTCAGTGAGATGCTCGACACCTGGGAGGGACGCTGATGGCCGATCTCAGCTGGCTCGAGACAGTCGTCGTCGTGATCCTTCTGGCCTGCGTGCTGGTCGGGACTCTTCCGGTGATCAACACCGGGCTGCAGTTCCTCGTCCTTCCTCTGCACGCGTTCCGGAATCACTACGCCAAGGCCGCCCCGCATCATCCGCGCATCGCCGTGCTGATCCCGGCCTGGAACGAGGGGCTGGTGCTGGGACAGGCGATCGAACGCCTGATGCAGCTCGAGTACCCGGCCGATCGCCTGCGCATCTACGTCATCGACGACGCATCGACCGACGACACGCCTGAGGTCGTCGCGGCGAAGGCGGCGGCGTTCCCCGGACGCGTGGTGCACCTGCGCCGCGACAAGGGCGGCGAGGGCAAGGCCCACACGCTGAACCACGGACTCGACATCGTGCTGGCCGATGACTGGACCGAAGCGGTTCTCATCATGGACGCCGATGTGATCTTCGCCCGCGACTCGCTGCGCAAGATGAGCAGGCACCTCGCCGACGAGAAGGTCGGGGCGGTCACCGCCTACATCGCCGAGGGCAGCCGTGACCGCAACTACCTGACCCGGTTCATCGCGATCGAGTACGTGATCGGGCAGCTCTCGGCCCGTCGCACGCAGAACGTCGGGGGAGCGATCGCCTGTCTGGCCGGTGGTGCGCAACTGCACTCGAGGGCGAACCTCGAAGCCATCGGCGGGCGGATCCCGACCGGCACCCTGGCGGAGGACACGATGACGACGTTCGAGGGCCAGCTGGCCGGACGCCGCATGGTCTTCGAGCCGCACGCCGTGGTGCTGGCCGAGGAGCCCCGCACGATCGACAGCCTGTGGAAGCAGCGTCTGCGGTGGGCCAGGGGCAATGTGCAGCTGACCTCGATCTACCGCCATCTGTGGTTCCGGCCCAGCCGTGAGCACAACCTGGGGAGCTTCGCCTTCGGCCTCGCCTGGTTCACGATCCTGCTGCTGCCCGCGTTCATGGTGCTCGCCGCTACGGCGCTGCTCGTGCTGCTCATCCTGCACAGCGAGATCGCCGAGTTCGTCTTCCGATTCATGTGGATCGCCGCCGCCTGCATCTATCTCTTCTCGATGCTCTATGCGGTGCAACTCGACGGCCGCATCGGCCGGCAGTCCTGGCGGGAGGCTCTGATGTTCCCGGGACTCGGCGCCCTGATCCTCATGGCGATCGCCCTGTTCCCGTGGCTGTTCGAGCAGGGGCTCAGTGACCTCGGACTCGCCGTCACCGACGAGACCCGGTTCACCTGGGCCGTCATCTTCTACCTGTGGGGACCGATCTCCATGCTCGGCATCTGGCTCGCCCGTGTGGTGGAGTCGCTGCCGGGCGGACGCTTCTTCGCCGGCCTCCTGCTCTACGTCTGCGGGTACGGCTCGCTGCTGTGCGCCATCACCGTCGACTCGTACATCAAGGAGTGGCGTCATGCCGACGCCGCATGGATCAAGACCGAGAAGATCGGACGGGTCGACTCATGACCGAAGCACCTTCGAGAAGCGCCGAGGAGGAGGAGATCGCCGCCGATGCGCGTCGAGAGAAGCTCCTGATACCTCAGGCGCTCCTCGCCCTCGGAGTCGTCGTCGTCGTCGTGATCGTGCGAGAGCTGTTCCTGCGATGACCGGGCGGCCTCTGGCCCTCGTGGTCGAGGACAGCGCAGATCAGACGGCGCTTCTGCAGCGATACCTCGACCGCGAGGGCTTCGACGTGTTCGCGGCGGTGGATGCGGAATCCGCGATCGCCGCGTTCGCCACGATCACGCCGGCCGTCGCCGTGATCGACCTCCTGCTCCCGGGTATCAGCGGCACCGAGTGCGCGCGCCTGATCAAGGAGAGGTATCCGGAGTGCTTCCTCATCGTGAGCTCGGTGCTCGATGAGGCCGACTACCCCATCGCGGACGCCGCGCTCCCGAAGCCCATCATCGGCGCCGATCTGCGTGCTCTCCTGCGGGACCTGCCCCGATGACCCCGACGAGCACCGTGCAGCAGTCGATGGAGCTCAGCTGGCGCCGCTACTTCGACAACCCGACCCCGCTCATGAAGCAGGGGCCGACGGTGATCGCGACAGCCGTCGCGGCCGTGCTCATGTGGACCGTGCCGGGCATCCCGGTGACCGACACCGCGGTCGTCGTCTTCGGGCTCATCGTCATCGCCGCGGTCACCGCATTCGCGGCCGTGCTCTCGGTGCGTGGCGTGTACGAGGGCTGGGTCGTGATGCTCGTGCCGATGATCGACATCATCGCACTGGGCGCCATCAGGGCGGGCACCGGCGGTCCGGCATCGCTCTTCGGGTCGTTCGTGCTGCTGCCCGTGATCTGGATCGCGGCCGCGCCCGGACGCCGGCAGGTCGTCATCGTCGGCGTGCTGTCGTCGATCGCCCTGATCATGCCGAACATCATCGACCCGCCCGAGGACCCGGCCGCATGGCTGCGCGGCGTGGTGGGGCCGCTCGTCTTCGCGACGGTGGGCGCCATCGTCAACGAACTGTCGCGTCAGCAGCGCCTTCGCACCACGCAGGCCGAGGCGCACGTGGTGGAGCGCACGGCCGCTCTCGCCGCCAACGAGCAGATCCTCGAGCAGCTGAGGGCCAGCGAGCAGCAGTACCGCTCGCTCTCGGAGTCGTTCACGAGCCTCTGGAACTCGATCACCGGGCAGGCGGTCATCGCCACAGACGACGCCGGAGTGATCACCGCGTGGAACCCGGGCGCTGTGCGTCTGCTCGGCATGGCAGTGCCGGACGCACTCGCCGGTGTGCGGATCGATCGGTTCTTCCCCTCGCACGCACTGGCGCAGTTCGTGACCGACGAGGTCGGCCACGCCGATGACGGCCTCCACCCGGGGCTGCGCGCCCTCTTCGACGACGCCGACGCGGGTCTGCCGGTGGACTCGCACGTCGACGTCGCGACGGTCGGCGGATCGACCGTGCCTGCGCGGGTGACCGTCACCCCGTACCAGGACGCCGACGGCTCGCGACGCGGATATCTGCTCGTGATCACCGACGAGACCCGGGCCGTCGAGGTCGCGCGCATGAAGGATGAGTTCGTCGGGATGATCTCGCACGAGCTGCGCACTCCGTTGAGCGCGATCATCGGGTTCCTCGATCTTCTGCAGAACGACCCCGCGCAGCCGCTCACGAGCGATCAGCTGGAGTTCGTCGGGATCATCGAACGCAACGCGCAGCGGTTGCTGAACCTCGTCGGCGACCTGCTCTTCACCGCTCAGGTCGAGTCGGGCCGATTCCCGCTGGAGCGCGGCGAGGCCGACGTGGTCGAGCTCGTGCGCAGCGCCGTGGTCTCGGCAGGACCCCATGCGCAGCGGGAGGGCATCGAACTCGTCGCCGAGGTGCCGACGGCGCCGGTGCGGGTGCTGCTGGACTCCGGGCGGATCGGACAGGCCATCGACAACCTGCTCTCGAACGCCATCAAGTTCACGGCGTCGGGAGGACGCGTCATCGCCAGCGTGCGCACGGTCGAGGGGGCGGTCGAGCTCGCGGTGCGAGACACCGGTGTCGGAATCCCCGAAGACGAGCAGGGGATGCTGTTCACCCGCTTCTTCCGTGCGTCGACGGCAACCCGCAACGCCGTGCCCGGCGTCGGACTCGGGCTCACGATCACCAGGGCGATCGTGCTCGCGCACGGCGGCACGATGGATGTCACGAGCAAGGAGGGCGTCGGCACCGAGTTCCGGATGCTGCTGCCGATGGCTCCGCGCACAGAGGCCATCCAGGTCATCGGCCGCCGGTGATCGACCCCCGCGCCGGTTGCTGATAGCCTGGTCGGCTCGCCATGCGGGCGGAAGGACGGCCACGCACGGTGGGATACATAGATGTGGCAGGAGTCTCGCTGACCCTGCCTGACGGCAGACCACTGCTGGACGAGACGACGTTCCGCGTCGGCTCGGGGTCGACGAGTGCGCTCATCGGACCCAACGGCGCAGGCAAGACCACGCTGTTGCGGATCATCCGCGGAGATCAGACGCCGGATGCCGGCGTGGTGACGATCGACGGCGGTCTCGGCGTCATGGACCAGTTCGTCGGTCACGGTGAAGCCGGACAGACAGTGCACGAACTGCTCGTGCGGGTCGCTCCGCGACGCATCCGCGAGGCTGCGGAGGCACTCGAGGCGGCGGAGGACGCGCTGATCGAGCGAGACGAGCACGATACTCAGATGGCGTATGCGACGGCGATCGCGGAGTACGCGGATGCGGGCGGATACGAGCATGAGACTGTCTGGGATCAGTGCACCGTCGCGGCGCTCGGCGTTCCCTACGAACGGGCGCGCTTCCGAGAGCTCACGACCCTCTCGGGGGGCGAGCAGAAGCGCCTCGCGCTCGAGGCGCTGCTGCGCGGTCCCGACGAGGTGCTGCTCCTCGACGAGCCCGACAACTATCTCGATGTGCCCACCAAGCGGTGGCTCGAAGACCAGCTGCGTCAGACCGCGAAGACGGTGCTGCTCGTGTCGCACGACCGCGAGCTGCTCGCACGCGCCGTCGATCGACTGATCACACTCGAGCCGGGAGGTGCGGGTGCCACGGCGTGGGTGCACGGCGGCGGGTTCGCGACCTACCATCAGGCGCGGAGCGATCGGATGGACCGGCTCGACGAACTGCGCCGGCGATGGGACGAGCAGCACGAGAAGCTGCGGACACTCGTCGCGACCCTCAAGGTCAAGGCATCGGCGAACGACGGCTTCGCTTCGAGATACCAGGCGGCGCAGACCCGACTGCGCAGGTTCGAGGAGGCGGGTCCGCCCGAGGAGCGCCCTCCGGCCCAGGACTTCGACATGCGCCTCCGCGGCGCCCGCACGGGCAAGCGTGCCGTGATCGCCGATCGGTTGGAGCTCACCGGCCTGATGCGCCCGTTCGACGCCGAGGTCTGGTTCGGCGATCGGGTCGCGGTGCTGGGGTCGAACGGCTCGGGGAAGTCGCACTTCCTGAGGCTGCTCGCTCGCGGTGGCAGCGATCCGGATCCTGCTCTCGGCCATGTCACCTCGACCGGAGAGCAGCTCGCAGAGGTGCCGCACGGAGGCAGGGCGACCCTGGGTGCCCGCGTCGTGCCCGCACTGTTCGCCCAGACGCACTCCCACCCGGAGTTCATCGGGCGCACGCTGCTCGAGATCCTGCACAGAGGCGACGAGAGGCGGGCGGGCATGCCCCGCGACGCCGCGAGCTCGGCGCTGGATCGCTATGGTCTCGTGCGTCAGGCGCAGCAGGCGTTCGAGTCGCTGTCCGGTGGGCAGCAGGCACGCTTCCAGGTGCTGCTGCTCGAACTCTCCGGCGCGACGCTGCTGCTGCTCGACGAGCCGACCGACAACCTCGACATCGAGTCCGCCGAGGCGCTGGAGGCGGCCCTCGAGCGTTTCGAGGGCACGGTTCTGGCCGTGACGCACGACCGGTGGTTCGCCCGCTCGTTCGATCGGTTCCTGGTCTTCGGTTCCGACGGAGAGGTGTACGAGGCGGGCGCTCCGGTATGGGACGAACGGAGGGTCGCACGAGCGCGCTGATCCGCGTCAGGGCAGGCGGAACGGTTCGGCCGCGCGGGCCGCGGGATCCAGCACGAGGTCCGCGAGCACTGCGCCGACCCCGGGTGCGAACTTGAACCCATGTCCTGAGAAACCGGCGCCGATGACGAGTCGACCGCTTCTGTCGAGCACGAACGCGTCGTCATCCGTCGACGTGTACGTGCAGCTGATCGGCACGGCCGAGGCGGGGTCGAGGCCCGGCATCCACTCGCGCACGTACTCAGCCAGTCCCTCGGCGTGCGTGGTGCGGTGGGGGCGCGCGTCGGGGTCGACGACATCGCCGACCCCGTGGAACCCGACCTTGACCCCTTCGCCGGGAGTCGGCATGCCGTAGACGGTCGCAGGGAACCGATCCGTGTCGACGTAGTGGTTGAACGACGGCCAGGTCTGCCCGCTCACGGGCAGGAAGTGGGCCGGTGTCTCCTCCGTGACCTCGAGGCGGGGAAGACGGATGCCGGAGAGCATCTTCTCGGACCAGGCCCCCACGGTCACGACGGCGACGCCGGCACGCACCCGCCTGCCGTCGATCGTGAGATCGACGCCTTCTGCGGTCTGCTCGATGCGGGCGACGGGGGTGTGCCAGCGCACCTCGCCGCCCGCCCGAACGATCCGCCGTTCGAGCTCGTCGAGCGCTGCCGCGGCGCGCACGACGCCCGCATCGCGGGAGAACAGCACGGGGCCCGCGAACCGCATGCCCGACCATCGCGCCGCGGCCTCGTCGGGGGACAGCAGCGCGGCGTCGATCCCGCGCTCCGCGAGGCGGCGCTCGACGGCGAGGAGGTCTGCGTCGCCGTGGGTCACGAGTCCGTGCAGACGCAGCAGCGGCTCATGGTCGTCCCGTGCCAGGGCGTCCCACCCCTGTCGGGCGCGGACGAGCAGATCGAGATAGTGCTCCTCCGTGTAGGCGTTGTTGAAGTTGCGGGTCGCGCCGTGCGATGCGCCTTCGTGATGCCCGCGGCCGTGTCGCTCGAAGACGACCGGCGTGAGTCCTCGCCGCGTGAGCTCCCACGCGGTCGCGAGTCCCATCACGCCGCCGCCGACGACGGCCACCTCCACCGCATCCACCGACATACTGCCTCCCGAGCTCTCACCCAGTCTCTCAGCCGTCGGAACCGCGGCGTGCGCCCGGTAGTCTGGAGTGGTGACCATGGAGATCGAGCTCGGCCGAGGCAAGCGCGCGCGACGCGCGTACACGTTCGACGACATCGCGGTGGTGCCGTCGAGGCGCACGCGAAACCCGGAGGACGTGTCGACCGCATGGACGATCGACGCCTTCGGCTTCGGCATCCCGGTGCTCGGCGCGCCGATGGACTCCGTCGTGAGTCCGCGCACCGCCATCATGCTCGGGCAGCTCGGCGGACTCGGAGTCCTCGACCTCGAGGGCCTCTGGACGCGCTACGACGACCCCGAGCCCCTGCTGGCCGAGATCGCGGGGCTCGACGAGGGGCGGGCCACCGCTCGCATGCAGCAGCTCTATGCCGAGCCCATCAGAGCCGAGCTGATCACCCAGCGCATCGCGGAGATCCGCGAAGCCGGCGTGACGGTCGCCGGATCCCTGACGCCTCAGCGCACGCAGGAGTTCTACGACACCGTCGCCGCCGCGGGAGTCGACCTGTTCGTGATCCGCGGCACCACGGTCTCGGCAGAGCACGTCTCCAGCGTCGACGAGCCGCTGAACCTCAAGAAGTTCATCTACGACCTCGACGTCCCCGTGATCGTCGGCGGTGCCGCGACCTACACAGCGGCCCTGCATCTGATGCGAACGGGTGCGGCGGGGGTTCTCGTCGGATTCGGCGGAGGCGCCGCGTCCACCACGCGCGCCACGCTCGGCATCCACGCGCCCATGGCGACCGCCGTCTCTGACGTCGCCGCCGCTCGTCGCGACTATCTCGACGAGTCCGGCGGACGCTACGTGCACGTGATCGCCGACGGCGGCGTCGGCACGTCGGGCGACATCGTCAAGGCGCTCGCGATGGGTGCCGACGCCGTCATGCTCGGCGTCGCCCTGGCGCGTGCCACTGATGCCCCCGGTCGTGGATTCCACTGGGGCCCCGAAGCCCACCACCCGAAGCTCCCTCGCGGTCGGCGCGTCGAGGTCGGCGGCATCGGCACCCTCGAGGAGATCCTCTACGGTCCTGCTCCCGTCGTCGACGGCACGGCGAACCTGATCGGGGCGCTTCGCAAGTCGATGGCGACCACCGGATACTCCGACCTCAAGGAGTTCCAGCGTGTCGAGGTCGTCCTGGCGCCCTACGAGGCCTGAGGCACTGCTCGACACCGTGACGTCACCATCCCTTTTCCCCCCGACCCTTCGCGAGGTCATGCTGCGGGGTCGTTGGATCGGGATGCTCGTGCTGTGCCTGGTGGTCGCGGGCGTCTTCGCCTGGCTCGGCCAGTGGCAGCTCGAGCGAGCGATCGACACAGACCCGCCGCCGCCAGGGGTGACGGAGCAGGTGCGTCCCCTCACCGACGTCCTGCAGCCGGGGGAGTACCTCGCCGAACCGCTGGTGGGCCAGAAGGTCGAGACCTCCGGCGTGTGGATACCCGAGGACTTCCTCGTGGTGTCGAGCCGCTACAACGACGATGTCGAGGGCTATTGGGTCACCGGTCAGCTGAGAGTCGCCGAGCGCACGTCGATCGCGGTGGCACTCGGGTGGACGGACGATCGTGCCGTCGCCGATGCGGCGGTCGACGAGCTCGCGGCCGAGGCGGAAGGCGGAGCCGAGGTCGACGTCGCCGGACGCATCATCTCGGACGAGGGACCGTCGACGCCGCCGGCCGACGATCCCACGCGCATGGACCGCATGTCGACCGCGGCGCTGCTCAGTTTCTGGCATGACACCGAGCAGCTCGACGTGTACCGCCCGTTCCTCGCCGCGGGCACCGCAGAGGCCGGACTGGTCGACATCTCGTCGCCCGCGCCCGATGAGATGTCGCCGGTGAACTGGCTGAACATCTTCTATGCGGCGGAGTGGGCGATCTTCGCGGGCTTCGCGTTCTACCTCTGGTACCGGCTCGCGAAAGACGCTTGGGAGCGCGAGGTCGAGGAGTTCGAGGACGCGGCTTCGGGCGCAGCCGCTCTCTGATCTCGCGCGCATCCGCGCACGCACGGTCGCGCATGCGAGCGTATTCGCGCACCGCTTTCTACCTTCGTCAGGGGCGGGTCCGGACGTTCGGTGAGGGCTTGGTTACCAATCGGAAAACTCCGTTGAGGTTGTCCGAGGGCCTCCGTATGCTCGCTCACATGTGCGCCAGCTGAGAGCCGCGCAGACGCGGTTTCACGAGAGCCGTCGCCAGATCACACCCGAGGAGACAAACACTGATGATGTCCGCTCCCGACGCCGCGAACCACGTGGTTCCCGGTTCAGATCGCAGGGGTCGGGGGCGCATCGGCGTCCTGGCTGCCACCTGCGTCGCCGCTCTGGGCGCCAGCGCCCTGATCGCGGCCCCCGCTTCCGCCGACGTCGCAGGGACGGGGGTGGTCATCAACGAGGCGTACCTCTCGGGCGGCAGCGCAGGCTCGGCGTTCACGAACAAGTTCGTCGAGCTCTACAACCCGACGTCGCAGCCCGTCTCGCTCGACGGCTTCTCGCTGCAGTACCGCTCTGCGACCGGCACGGCCGCCTTCACCGGGGTGGCGCCGCTGACGGGCAGCATCCCGGCCGGTGGTCACTACCTGGTGCAGGGCGGCAGCAACGGCGCGAACGGCGCAGCGCTGCCGACAGCCGACGCGGTGGGTCCTCTCAACCCGAGCGGAACGAACGGCACGCTCGCCTTGGTGAAGGGCACCGCAGCCGTCACGCTCGCTCCGGGTTCGGTGGCGGGCGTCGACGGCGTGATCGACGTGCTGGGCTACGGCACGTCGAACACCTTCGAGACCACGGCGGCGACGCCGCCCGCGGGCAACACCGATGTGAAGTCTCTGAACCGTACGGCAGGCGTCGACACGGACGACAACAGCGCGGACTTCACGCTCTCAGCGTCGATCACTCCTCAGAACTCCGGCGGAACGGACCCGGGAACCGACCCCGGCACCGACCCGGGCACCGACCCGGGCGCCGACCCTGTGAAGGCGTCGATCGCCGAGGTGCAGGGCGTCACCGACGTCTCGCCGCTGAGCGGTCAGACCGTCACCGTCGAGGGCGTCGTGACAGCGGACTTCCGCACCGGCGGGTACAAGGGTGTCGTCATCCAGACCCAGGGCTCGGGCGGCGAGAACGACTCGACTCCGGGAGCCTCCGACGGCGTCTTCGTGTATCTCAACGCCCTCGCGCCGACACTGGCGATCGGCGACCTGATCTCGGTCACGGGATCGGTCGGGGAGTACTTCGGACAGACGCAGATCAATCCGAGCTCGCTCGCAGGTATCTCGGTGCTGCAGGCCGGTGCAGGCGTGCCCGCTCTCACCCCGCTGCCCGACACCGTGGTCGGTGCCGACCGTGAGCAGTACGAGAACATGTACGTGGCGCCGGCAGGCACCTATCGACTCGCCTCGAGCCACCAGCTGTACAACTTCGGCACCCTGTGGCTCAACGCCGGTGACGAGCTGAACGTCAAGAGCACCGAGGTCGCCCGCCCGGGTGATGAGGCGGCGGCGATCGCGGCGGCCAATCGCGCGAACCGCATCCTGCTCGACGATGCGTGGTCGATCCAGGTGACGAACAGCGGACACCCGAACGACCAGCCGTACTTCACGAAGGACCAGGTCGTCCGCAACGGCGACACGGTCGAGTTCAGCGACAGCGGGTACGTGCTGCAGTACGGCTTCGACGACTGGCGTCTGCAGCCCGTGCTGCCGATCGACAGCACGTCTCCGGCCGAGCTGAAGGCCGGGTTCACCGCGACCGATCCGCGCGCGGATTCGGCGCCGCAGGTCGGCGGCGACGTGCAGGTCGCGTCCTTCAACGTCTTCAACTACTTCACGACGCTGAAGAGCGAGAACTCGAATGCGCGAGGAGCGGCGAACGCCGAGCAGTTCGCGATCCAGAAGTCGAAGATCGTCGCGGCGATCAACGGCCTCGATGCCGAGATCGTCTCGCTGATGGAGATCGAGAACTCGATCAAGCTCGGGGGCTCACTCGATGAGGCACTCGCCGACCTGGTCGACGGACTCAACGATGCGCTGGGCGCCGACGAGTGGGACTACGTGCGCACACCGGACGAGCTGAACGACGCGACGACGACCGACTTCATCACGAGCGCCATCATCTACAAGAAGGATGACGTCTCGACGGTCGGCGACAGCCTCACCGTCAGGGACGAGTCGGTGTGGGGCAACGCGCGTGAGCCGATCGCCCAGGCGTTCGACGTGGACGGCAGGATCGTCACCGTCGTCTCGAACCACTTCAAGTCCAAGTCCGCCCCCGAGGGAGGCGGCGCAGAGCCCGCCGACGGCCAGGGATTCTTCAACGCGGACCGTGTCGCGCAGGCGAACTCGCTCCTCGGATTCACCGAGGAGATCGAGGCGACGACCGGCAGCAGCGACATGCTGCTGATCGGAGACTTCAACGCCTACGCCAAGGAAGACCCCATCGAGGTCTTCACCGGTGCCGGGTGGAGCGACGTGGCGCGCGAGAAGGCCCCGGAGCAGCACACCTATTCGTTCGACGGTGAGCTCGGTTCGCTCGATCACGTGCTCGCGTCGCCGTCGCTCGCGGCATCGATCACGGGGGCAGGCGTCTGGAGCATCAACTCGCCGGAGTGGAGCGATCGCGGCTACGCGTTCGCGGCCGCAGAGGCCGGCACCCCGTTCCGCTCCAGCGACCACGACCCGATCGTCGTGGGTGTCTCCTCCGACATCCCGCCGGTGAGCATCGACGTCGTCACCATGAACGACTTCCACGGCCGCATCGAGGCCGACGGCGCAGCCGCCGGTGCAGCAGTCGTCGCGGGAGCGGTGCAGCAGTTCCGCAGTGAGAACCCCAACACGATCTTCGCCGGAGTCGGAGATCTGATCGGCGCCTCGACGTTCACGTCGTTCATCAACGACGACAACCCGACGATCGACGCGCTCAACGCGGCCGGTCTCGATGTGAGCGCGGCAGGAAACCACGAGTTCGATCAGGGCTGGGAAGACCTGCGGGACCGCGTGCAGGATCGCGCGGAATGGGAGTACATCTCCTCCAACGTGTTCCTCACCGAGACCGGGGAGCCCGCGCTCGCACCGGCCTGGGTCAAGGAGCTCGACGGCGTGAAGGTCGGCTTCATCGGCGCCGTGACCGAAGACCTCGACTCGCTCGTGTCCCCCGAGGGCATCGCCGACCTCGAGGTGCGCAGCATCGCGGACTCGGTGAATGCGGTGGCCGACGACCTGCGCGACGGTGACGCCTCGAACGGTGAGGCGGATGTCGTCATCCTCCTCGTACACGAGGGTGCCGCGAGCAGCGAACTCTCGAGCATCACCCCGGAGTCGCCCCTCGGCGAGATCGTCTACGGAGTGGACGACGACGTGAACGCGATCGTGTCGGCGCACACGCACCTCGCCTACAACCACGTGATCGACGGGCGTCCCGTGATCTCGGCCGGCCAGTACGGCGAGAACCTCGGGCTGATGAACCTCCAGGTCGATCCGAAGACGAAGGATCTGATCTCGATCACGAACGAGATCAAGCCGCTCACGGCGAACGGTCAGGCGCTCTACCCGGCCGTCACCGAGGTCGCCGACATCGTCGCGAAGGCCAAGGCCGACGCCGACGTGCTCGGCGCCGTCAAGGTCGGCGACATCACCTCTGACTTCAATCGCGCGCGTCAGGCGAACGGTGCGGAGAACCGAGGCGGCGAATCCACGATCGGCAACTTCGTGGCAGACGTGCAGAAGTGGTCCACGGGTGCGGACATCGCCCTCATGAACCCGGGCGGAATCCGCGCGAACCTCACGTTCGCGTCATCGGGTGCCGGCGATCCGAACGGCAATGTCACGTACCGCGAGGCGGCGACGGTGCAGCCGTTCGCCAACACGCTGGTGACGCTCACCATGACCGGCGCCGAACTGAAGGGTGTCCTCGAAGAGCAGTGGCAGCCGGCGGGCGCCGCGCGTCCGTTCCTGAAGCTGGGCGTCTCGAAGGGGCTGGTGTACACCTACGACCCGGCAGCTGCTGCGGGATCACGCATCACCTCCCTCACCCTCGACGGCACGGCGATCGATCCGGCGGCGGACTACACGGTCGCGGCGAACTCCTTCCTGGCTGCGGGCGGTGACAACTTCTTCACCTTCCGTGAGGGGGAGAACAAGCGAGACACCGGAAAGATCGACCTGCAGTCGATGGTCGACTGGTTCGACGCCAACAAGACCGCGACTCCCGACCTCGCTCAGCGAGCGGTCGGAGTCTCGGTCAGTGCACCGGATGCCGACGGATACAGCGCCGGCGACCAGGTCACAGTCGCCCTCTCGTCGCTGGCGTTCAGCGCCGGGGAACAGGCGCCGGGAGCAGTCACTCTGTCTCTGGGCGATGCTCAGCTGGCCACCGGGGCAGTCGATCCCACGATCGTCGACACGACCGACGAGGTCGGGCGAGCGACGCTCGCCTTCACGGTGCCGTCGGGTGTCTCGGGAGACCAGTGGCTCACCGTCGCGGTCGCCGGGACAGGGACGACCGCACAGGTGCCGTTCACGATCGTCGGAGAGGAACCCGTGGAATTCGCGGGATCCATCGACCTCGGATCCTCGAAGGTGGCGGCCGGCAAGAAGCTGGTGATCACCGGGGAGGGCTACGAGTCGGCAGAGACCGTGACGATCGAGCTGCGCCCCAAGAAGGGCGCACCGCTCGAGGTCGGCACCGTGCAGGTCGCGGCTGACGGCACGTTCTCGACGGCCGTCACGGTTCCCAAGAACGCGCAGCCGGGAAAGTACACGGTCGCGGTCGCGCAGGCCGACGGAGACGAGGCCACGGCCACAGTCACCGTCAACCGCGCTGGAGGCATCGGCGGCATCATCGGAGGCATCATCGATTGGCTGTGGGACCTCATCAACGGCTGGTTCTGATCTGACAGCGTGACGAGCGGGCCGGGGAGAGATCTCCGGCCCGCTTTCGTCATGCCCTCGCGTCCTCGCGAACAATCACACGCAGATCCAGAATCATGCTTGTCTTTATGTTGTTTAATGTTGTAACGTGTGGGAAAGTTTTCCACCAGCAACGGAGCAGCGATGTACGCGATGGAGCGCCAGCAGCAGATCGAGCGGATCCTGGCCCACGAGGGCCGCATCGCGGTCGTGGATCTCGCGCAGCGGTTCGATGTCACGACCGAGACCATCCGCCGCGATCTCGCGGTTCTCGAGGAGGCGGGCGCACTCGTCCGTGTTCACGGGGGAGCCGTCGCGAAAGACGACGACAGCACCAACGAGCCGACCGTGCACGAGCGCGTCCTGCAGCACGGGCCGGAGAAGCGGGCGATCGCCGCGCGAGCTCTCGCGGCACTGGGAGCCGACTTCCGCGGATCCGTCTTCGTCGACGCGGGCACGACCGCTGCGGCCGTAGCCGAAGCGCTGTCCGGGCACGCCGACCATCCCTCGGGCGGATCCCGTGCTCGCGTCGAGGCCGTGACGCATTCGCTGACGATCGCGCCGGTGCTCGCGGGCGCGGACGACATCTCGCTCACGGTGGTAGGGGGCCGGATCCGCGGTGTCACCGCAGCAGCTGTAGGAGCCGAGACGGTCGCGACGATCGCCCGCCTGCGACCCGACGTCGCGTTCGTCGGGGTCAACGGCATCTCGGCGGGCTTCGGACTCAGTACGCCCGACCCCGAAGAAGCCTCCGTGAAGGCGGCCATCGTACGCGCCGCACGTCGGGTCATCGTGGTGGCGGACTCGAGCAAGCACGACAGAGAGCTGCTGGTCTCGTTCGCCTCGCTGTTTGACATCGACGTGCTGGTGACAGACGCCGCGCCGTCGACCGACCTCTCTGCGGCGCTCGCAGACGCAGACGTGGAGGTCTGGATCGCATGATCGTCACACTGACCGTCAACCCCGCTCTCGACCGCACGATCGCGATCGACGCAGCCCTGCGGGCAGGGCAGGTCCAGGCCGCGAGCTCGGCCCGCGAGGAGGCCGGCGGGAAGGGCATCAACGTCTCGCGGGTCGTCGGTGCGGCGGGCGCCGACACCGTCGCGGTGCTTCCGCTCTCGGTCGACGACCCCTATCGGGCCGCCCTCGGGGCTGCAGGCATCGCGGCGGTGCCGGTTCCCGTCACTCGGCATGCGCGCACCAACCTCGCGATCACTGATCCCGACGGGGTGACCACGAAGATCAATCTCGCCGGCACTCCGCTGACCCCTGCTGATTCGCGAGCCGTCGTGCAGGCGGTCGTGGATGCGAGTGCGGATGCTGAATGGCTGGTGCTCGCGGGCTCGCTCCCCGAGTCGACCGCCGCGTCGTTCTATCTCGACGTGATCCGTGAGGTGCGCGCTCGATGGGGCGTGAACGCACCGCGAATCGCTGTCGACGCATCGGGTCCTGCGCTGCGAGAGGTCGTCGCCCACGGCGCGGTCGACCTCATCAAGCCGAACGACGAAGAGCTCGCCGAACTCCTCGGCGCGGTGATCGACGGGACGAACGCGGAGGCGATCGTCGACGCCGTGCGCGCCATCGTGCCCGGCAGCGTCGGAGCCGCTCTGATCACGCTCGGCGGTGCCGGTGCAGCGCTCGTCACGGCGCACGACGCGTGGTTCGCCGCGGCGCCTCGCATCCGTGTGGTCAGCACGGTCGGGGCGGGGGACAGCTCGCTCGCCGGTTACCTGCTCGCAGACCTCGCGGGGGCCGACGCCCCGGCACGACTCACGTCCGCCATCCGCTACGGCGCTGCGGCCGCCTCTCTTCCGGGAACCCAGGTGCCGACACCGGCGGATCTCGGACACCACGACATCACCGTTCGATCGATCTGATCACTGACGACCACTGGAGGTCATCATGTCCGACACCATCACCACCGAGCTCGTCAGCATCGACGCACCCCTCGGCGCAGACAAAGCAGCAGTGATCCGCGCGCTCGCCGCACTGGTCGCTGCAGAGGGTCGCGCCGACAGCGCCGACGCGTTGTTCGCAGACGCCTGGGCACGCGAGGAGAAGGACGAGACGGGCCTTCCCGGCGGCATCGCGATCCCGCACGCCAAGAGCGCGTCGGTGACGATCCCGAGCCTCGCCTTCGCGCGGCTCACGCCCGGCGTCGACTTCGGCGCGCCAGACGGCCCCGCGGACCTGGTCTTCCTGATCGCCGCGCCGGACACCGCTGCGGAAGCCCATCTCGCGATGCTCTCGAAGCTCGCGCGCAGTCTCATGCAAGACGAGTTCACGGCGGCGCTGCGGGCGGCGACGACCGCTGACGAGGTGGTCGGCATCGTCGACGCCGCCATCGCGGACGAGCCCGTCGCTGATGAGGCCGTCGCGGTCGCGCCCGTCTCGGAGACTCCTGCTGTGCAGACCCCGGCCGCTGGTGCGGACACAGGGGGAGCCCGCGCGCGGATCGTCGCGGTCACCGCCTGCGCCACCGGCATCGCGCACACGTTCATGGCCGCTGACGCTCTGACAGCGGCCGGTCGCGCCGAGGGGGTCGATCTGGTGGTCGAGCCGCAGGGCTCGAGCGGCTACAAGCCGCTGCCCCAGAGCGTGATCGACCAGGCGGATGCCGTGATCTTCGCGGTCGACGTCGACGTGCGCGAGCAGGAGCGCTTCGCCGGCAAGCCGGTCGTACGCTCGGGCGTCAAGCGCGGCATCGAGGAGCCGACGCAGATGATCGCCGAGGCGATCGCCGCTGCAGCCGACCCGTCGGCAGCACGCGTCGCCGGCGCTGCCTCCGCGTCGGCGGCGCCGGGCGGCTCGTCGACCGCTGCCCCGCAGTCGATGGGACGCCGGATCCAGCGCATCCTCCTCACCGGCGTGAGCTACATGATCCCCTTCGTCGCCGGTGGTGGTCTGCTCATCGCCCTCGGCTTCCTGTTCGGCGGCTACGGCGTGAACACCGACAACCAGGCGTTCACGGTGATCCTCGAGAACGCCCTGTGGGATCTTCCTGCAGGGGGCCTCGGTCAGTACATCGGCTCCGTGCTGTTCGTGATCGGCGCGACTTCGATGGGCTTCCTGGTCTCCGCGCTCTCGGGATACATCGCCTTCGCGATAGCCGACCGTCCCGGCATCGCGCCCGGATTCGTCGCCGGGGCCGTGGCCGTGCTCATGAACGCCGGTTTCATCGGCGGTATCGTCGGAGGGCTCCTGGCCGGCACGGTCGCCTGGGCGATCGGACGCATCGATGCCCCTCGATGGCTGCGAGGCCTGATGCCGGTCGTGATCATCCCGCTCCTCGCATCGCTAGCGGCATCCGGACTCATGCTGCTGTTCCTCGGCCGGCCGATCGCCTGGCTGATGCTCGTCCTCAACGACTGGCTGACGGGTCTCGCGGGTACCTCGGGAATCGTCCTGGTGGGCGTGATCCTCGGACTCATGATGTGCTTCGACCTCGGCGGCCCCGTCAACAAGGTGGCATACGCCTTCGCGACCGCAGGACTCGCCTCCGCATCGACCGACAACCCCACGCCGTACCTGATCATGGCGGCCGTGATGTGCGCGGGAATGGTGCCGCCACTCGCCATGGCTCTCGCATCCACCGTGCTCGACCGCCGTCTGTTCACCCCGGTGGAGCGCGAGAACGGCGTGGCCGCGTGGCTCCTGGGTGCGTCGTTCATCAGCGAGGGGGCGATCCCGTTCGCCGCGGCCGACCCGCTGCGTGTGATCCCCGCGTCGATGCTCGGCGGTGCGATCACGGGTGCGCTGAGCATGGCGCTGTCTGTGCAGTCGCTCGCCCCGCACGGCGGCATCTTCGTCTTCTTCGCGATCGAGCCCATCTGGGGCTTCCTGCTCGCGCTGGCGGTGGGAACCCTCGTGAGCGCGTTCGCGGTGATCGGGCTCAAGCGCTTCGCTCGGAGCAAGAGCGCACCCGAGGCAGCGCTCGTCGCCGCGACGGTGTGATCACCCGCACGTCATCCTGATAAGAACGACACGAGAGAGAGATCGACATGGCAGAACGACAGGCGACCATCGCAAGCGGTTCGGGACTCCACGCACGTCCGGCGAAGCTGTTCGTCGCGGCAGTGCAGGAGAAGGGCATCCCCGTCACGATCTCGGTGGCAGGGGGATCGGAGCTCAACGCCGGGAGCATTCTCGCGCTCATGGGCCTCGGTGCCTCGAAGGGCACGACCGTCACGCTGCGCTCCGACGCCGATGGCGCGGAGCAGGCGCTCGACGAGCTCGCGACGCTGCTCGAGACCGATCTCGACGCGGTCTAGAAGATCGGTCCCCGGCCTCATCCGGTCGGGGGCCGGCCCCGTCGCCCGCGCTCCCGAGCCGGAATCGGCGGGGAATCTCCCGGCTAGACTGGTGTCATGCCCGAACCGAAAGTCGCCAGCTTTCCGGCGATCCGCGGTGCGCTGAAGTTCTACCAGATCGCGTCGATCATCACCGGAGTCATGCTGCTCCTGCTGTTGGCCGAGATGGTGCTGAAGTACACGCCGATCCACCTCGAACTCTTCGCGGGAGGCTCGGGCGGATTCCTCTGGTTCGCCGGAGTGCTCGCGGGCCCCGACTGCCAGTGGTGGTCGTTGTTCGCACCGTGGACGAACTCGTGCGAGATGACCTCTCTGGGAGACGGCGTCAACCTGTCGCTCTTCATCCTGGTCGCGCACGGGTGGTTCTATGTGGTGTACCTCTTCGCGTGCTTCCGCGTGTGGAGCCTCATGCGCTGGCCGTTCCCCCGCTTCATCCTGCTCGCGCTCGGCGGTGTCGTCCCGCTGCTCTCCTTCTTCATGGAGGCGATCGTCGCACGCGAGGTCAAGACCTATCTCTCCACTCGAGAGGCCGCCGCGGCCTCCGCCCCTGCCACGGAAGGTGTCCGGTGACCGAACAGTCCGAGACCCAGCAGCGTCCTGCGCTCGTCGTCGACTTCGGCGCGCAGTATGCGCAGCTGATCGCACGCCGAGTGCGTGAGGCCGGTGTCTACAGCGAGATCGTGCCGCACACCGCCACGGCCGCAGAGATCGCAGAGAAGAACCCGGTCGCGATCATCCTCTCGGGTGGCCCGTCGTCGGTGTACGAGGAGGGCGCTCCGCGTCTCGACCCGGCCGTGTTCGACCTCGGCGTGCCCACGCTCGGCATCTGCTACGGCTTCCAGTACATGGCGCAGACGCTCGGTGGCGAGGTGGCGAACACGGGTCTCCGCGAGTACGGGGCGACGGATGCCGTCATCTCCGGTGACGGCGGCACCCTGCTCGGCGGCCAGCCGACCGAGCAGAACGTCTGGATGAGTCACGGCGACCAGGTCGCCAAGGCGCCCGAGGGATTCGACGTGCTCGCGACGACCGACGCGACCAAGGTCGCCGCGTTCGCGAACGAGGAGCGCGGTTTCTACGGCGTGCAGTGGCATCCCGAGGTCAAGCACTCCGACCATGGTCAGCGCGTGCTCGAGAACTTCCTGCACAAGGGGGCGGGCCTCGCTTCCGACTGGAACAGCGACAACGTGATCGCCGAGCAGGTCGAGCGCATCCGCGAGCAGGTGGGTGACGCGCGTGTCATCTCCGCGCTCTCCGGTGGCGTCGACTCCGCAGTCTCGACCGCGCTCGTGCACAAGGCGATCGGCGACCAGCTGACGGCGGTGTTCGTCGACCACGGTCTCCTGCGCAAGGGTGAGCGCGAGCAGGTCGAGAAGGACTACGTCGAGTCCACCGGAGTCCGTCTGATCACGGTCGACGCGGCCGATGTCTTCCTCGGACACCTCAAGGGCGTCACCGATCCCGAAGAGAAGCGCAAGATCATCGGGCGCGAGTTCATCCGCGCGTTCGAGAAGGTGCAGCTCGACCTCGTCGCCGAGGCGAAGGCGTCGGGCGGAGCGCCCGTGAAGTTCCTCGTGCAGGGCACGCTCTACCCCGATGTCGTCGAGTCGGGCGGCGGTGCGGGCACCGCCAACATCAAGTCGCATCACAATGTCGGCGGGCTCCCTGACGACCTCGACTTCGAACTCATCGAGCCGCTCCGGGCGCTGTTCAAGGACGAGGTCCGCGCGATCGGCCGCGAGCTCGGCATCCCCGAGGCGATCGTCGGACGCCAGCCGTTCCCCGGACCCGGCCTCGGCATCCGCATCATCGGCGAGGTCACTCAGGATCGTCTCGAGATCCTGCGCGAAGCCGACGCGATCGCGCGTGACGAGCTCACCAAGGCGGGGCTCGACCAGGACATCTGGCAGTGCCCGGTCGTGCTGCTCGCCGATGTCCGCTCCGTGGGCGTGCAGGGCGACGGTCGCACCTACGGCCACCCGATCGTGCTGCGTCCGGTGTCGAGTGAAGATGCCATGACCGCCGACTGGACGCGTCTGCCCTACGACGTGCTCTCGAAGATCTCGAACCGCATCACCAACGGCGTGCGCGACGTCAATCGTGTCGTGCTCGATGTGACGTCGAAGCCGCCGGGAACCATCGAGTGGGAGTGAGCGCGTCGCTCACCTGACCTCGAACGGGCACGGACCATCAGGTCCGTGCCCGTTCGCGTTTCTTCGGGCAGGATGAGCGTATGACCAAGGCTCGGACGAAGATCACCGTGATCGGTGCAGGCAGTGTGGGTGTGAGCGTCGCGTACGCGGCCCTGATCCGGGGGAGCGCGGCCGAGGTCGCCCTCTATGACATCGCGACCGACAAGGTGGACGCCGAGGTGCTCGATCTCGCGCACGGCACGCAGTTCACCTCGGCTGCGGTGAGCGGCGGATCCGATCTCTCGGTCGTCGACGGCAGTGACGTGATCGTGGTCACCGCCGGCGCGAAACAGCAGCCCGGTCAGACCCGCATGGAGCTCTCGGGCATCAACGCCCGGCTGCTCGAGACCCTCATGCCGCAACTCGTCGAGCGGGCTCCGGACGCCGTGTTCATCATCGTCACGAACCCGGCCGACGTCATGACGGTCGTCGCGCAACGTGTCTCCGGACTTCCGCCGCACCGCGTCTTCGGCTCCGGCACCGTGCTCGACACCTCCCGCCTGCGCTGGCGTCTCGCCCAGAGGGCGAACGTGAACACTGCGAGCGTGCACGCCGACATCGTGGGAGAGCACGGCGACACCGAATTCCCGCTGTGGTCGAACGCGACGATCGGATCCGTTCCGATCCTCGACTGGCCGGTGGACGAGCCGTTCACGGTCGAGGAGCTCGATCGGATCGCCGTCGAGGTCCGCGACGCGGCGTATGCAGTCATTCGCGGAAAGGGCGCGACCAATCTCGCGATCGGCGTCAGCTGCGCGCGCATCGCCGAGGCAGTGCTGCACGACGAGCGGGCGGTGCTCCCGGTCGCGACGCTGCTCGACGGCGAGTACGGCATCCGCGGGGTGGCGTTGTCGGTGCCATCCGTCGTCGGGGCAGCGGGTGCCGTGCCGTTGGCGCAGACGCCCATGAGCGGCCACGAGCACGCCCTGCTGCGGGCCTCGGCAGACGCGATCCGCGCGGCGGTCGACGAGCTCGGCTGACGTGGCTCGACAGGGGATCTCAGAAAATCTTCACGGAGATGTCGATCTGCGGCATTCCCGTTCGACGTCTTCAATGAGAGGGTCGACAGGCGGCCCCGGCACCGAGGAGAACACCATGAAGTACATGCTGATCATGCGCTCGAACGACGACGCCGTCGAGGCATACAAGGAGATGCCCTTCGAGCAGGTCATCGAGGCCATGGGCAAGTACAACGAGTCGATGATCAAAGCCGGCGTGCTGGCTGCGGGCGAGGGCCTCAGCGACGCCGCGGAGGGGTTCGTCGTCGACTTCAGCGCCGAGACGCCGCTCATCACCGACGGCCCGTACGGAGAGACGAAGGAGCTGTTCAACGGCTTCTGGATCCTCGAGGTGTCGAGTCGCGAAGAGGCGGCGGAGTGGGCCAGTCGGGCGCCGCTCGGCAAGGGCTCGTTCCTCGAGGTGCGGCGGGTGACGGATGAATCCGACTTCCCCGCCGACAACGAGTGGATCGAGAAGGAGAAGGGCTGGCGCGAAGAGGAAGAGGCGCGTCGCGCCCAGCAGTGAGATGAACGACGACCGCGAGACGGCCCGCTCCGCACCCGATGAGGGTGTGCGGCGGGCCGTCGCCGCCGTGTGGCGTATCGAGTCGGCCAAGATCGTCGCGACGCTCACCCGTGTGGTCGGCGACTTCGGGCTCGCAGAGGACCTCGCGCAGGAGGCGCTGCTGGATGCGCTGCAGCAGTGGCCGCTCGAGGGCGTGCCCCGCAACGGCGCGGCCTGGCTCACTGCGGTGGCCAAGCGCAAGGCGATCGACGGTTGGCGCCGACGCGAGCGACTGGATGATCGGATGGCCGTGCTGGCCCATGATCTCGAGCGCGAGCAGGCGGATGCGGCGGGGTCGCCCCCGTGGGATCCCGATGCCGTCGACGACGATGTGCTGCGACTGATCTTCATCTCGTGCCACCCCGTGCTCTCCCGTGAGGCTCAGGTGGCGCTCACCCTGCGTGTCGTGGGCGGTCTGTCGAGCGAGGAGATCGCCCGCGCGTTCCTCGTGCCGACGGCGACCGTGCAGCAGCGCATCGTTCGGGCCAAGAAGACCCTCGCCGCAGCGAACGTGCCGTTCGAGATGCCCCCTCGCGAGGAGCACACCGAGCGACTGAGCGCGATCCTGGGCGTGCTGTACCTGATCTTCAATGAAGGGCACTCCGCCAGCGGCGGGCCCGACTGGATGCGTCCCGAGCTGAGCCTCGAAGCGATCAGGCTGACGCGAGTCCTCGCCGCGCTGATGCCGAGGGAGCGAGACGTGCACAGTCTGCTCGCGCTGATGGAGCTGACGGCCGCGCGATTCCCGGCACGCATCGATGCGCACGGGCAACCCGTGCTTCTCGCCGACCAGGACCGTCGGCGCTGGGATCGCAGCCGCATCGCACGTGGCAGGGCAGCCCTCGCTGCGGCGGATGCGCGGGGGTCGGGGCGTGGCCCCTACGGCCTGCAGGCGGCGATCGCCGAGTGTCACGCCCTCGCACCATCGGTCGACGACACCGACTGGGAACGCATCGTGCTGCTGTACGAGGCGCTCGGTCGCATCGCGCCCTCGCCGGTGGTGGAGCTGAATCGGGCGGCGGCCGTCGCGATGGCGACCGGCCCGGCATCCGCCCTGCAGATCATCGACCGGCTGTCGGCCTCGGGCGCTCTGGCCGGATACCATCTGCTGCCCGCCACTCGCGCCGAGCTGCTGCTGCGTCTGGGACGAGACGAGGAGGCACGCAGTGAGTTCGCGGTCGCGGCAGCTCTCGCGGGCAACGATCGGGAACGCGCTCTGCTCGAGGCCAAGGCGGCGAAGCGCTGACGGAAGACAGAGAGACGCCCTCTCCGTCAGCGATGCTGGGGGAGAGGGCGTCTCTTCGTGTACTTCGTGATGTCAGCTGCGCGCCTTACTGCCGCGGCTGACGACCAGACCGTAGATCAGCAGCACGATGATCGAGCCGCCGATGGCGAGGAGCCACGTGCCCAGGTCCCAGAACTCCGTGAGGGGACGGTTCAGGATCAGGCTTCCGAGCCAACCTCCGAGCAGTGCGCCCACGACGCCGAGCAGAAGGGTGATGAACCATCCGCCGCCCTGCTTGCCAGGAAGGATCAGCTTCGCGATCGCACCTGCGATCAGGCCGAGAAGAAGGAATCCGAGAAAGCTCATGTTCAGCTCCTTTATTTCGTGAGCCCCGGGGTGCCAGGGCTCGTGTGATCCACTGTGCCCTCTCAGGTGATTATCAGCCAACCCCTTGCGCTGGGCCCTCCGGATATGCCAGGAGGCCCGTCTCCGTGGGGAGACGGGCCTCCTGATGAGGCTGCCGGCGTCAGTTGTTGCCGCGAGCGATCGCGATGATGCGAAGGATCTCGACGTAGAGCCAGACGACCGTGACCATGATGCCGAAGGCACCGAGCCAGCCGTACTTGCGGGGAGCGCCGTTGCGCACGCCCTGCTGGATCTGGTCGAAGTCGAGCACCAGCGAGTACGCGGCCATGATCACCACGAGAACACCGATGATCAGGCCGAGCGGGATGCCGAGGATCTCGACCTTGCTCAGGAGACCGAAGGCGGCACCTTCGCCCAGGACGCCGGTCCAGGTCAGGACGACGTTGAGCAGCGAGAAGACGAGGTACCCGATCATGGCGATCATGAAGATCTTGGTGGCCTTCTTCGACGCACGGATCTTGCCGCTCGCGAAGAGTGCCAGCGTCACACCGACGACCGAGACGGTCGCGAGGGTGGCCTGGAAGACGATTCCCGGGTAGAGGACCTCGAAGAACGCCGAGATGCCACCGATGAACAGACCCTCGAAGGCCGCATACGCGAATATCAGCGCGGGACGCACCTTCTTGCGCGACGTGAACGAGATGACCATGGCGAGCACGAAGCCGCCGAGTGCGCCGACGATCCAGGGAAGCATGTTCGGCTGGAACCGGTCGTAGGGGTTCTGCTCGGGGGCGACGATGCCGCCCAGGGTCATGAACCAGCCGACGGCCGCGGTGACGAGCAGGATGGCGAAGAGTCCGGCCGTCTTCCAGACGGTGTCTTCGACCGACATGCGGTCGGTCTCGATCGCGCCGGCCGGGGGAGCCGCGTACATCCCCTCGAGCTGCGCGTTCGCAGCGGCGTCCATCGTGCCGTGCTGGAAAGATGCGGTCTGTGCACCCTGAGCACCCTGCGGCGCCCCCGGGTAGGTCGCGACGTTGCGCGGGTCCTGCTGCTGGAACGCCGGATTGTTGAAGGCGAAGTTGCTCATGGTGGGCCTCACTCCAAAGGGGGTCGTAGGTCGCTTTCCTCCACGATACCCGGAAGGGCGCGCCACCTGGGTGTTCTACGCTGAGAGCGTGCCCAGGAAATCGCCTCTCGTGATCGGGCATCGCGGTGCGCCCGGTTACCGCCCAGAACACAGTCGGTCCTCGTATGAACTCGCCCTCGCCATGGGCGTCGACGCGGTCGAACCCGATGTCGTGGCGACCAAGGATGGCGTGCTCGTCGTTCGCCACGAGAACGAGATCTCCGGCACGACCGATGTCGCGGAGCATCCCGAGTTCGCCGACCGCAAGACGACCAAGCGGGTCGACGGCGAGGCCCTGACCGGCTGGTTCACCGAGGACTTCACGTGGGACGAGCTCGCGACCCTGCGCAGCCGTGAGCGGCTCCCCGACGTGCGCGCCGCGAGTGCGAGCTTCAACGGCTCGCAGGCGATCCTGCGGCTGTCGGACGTGCTCGACATCGTGCGTGAGGGCTCGGCGGAGCACGGGCGCGAGATCGGGGTGGTGCTCGAGATCAAGCACGCCACCTACTTCGCGAGCATCGGCCTCGACCTGGTGCCGTTGATCGAACGCGATCTGCGGGCGGCGGGCTGGGCGACCGGCGAGCTGCCGCTGATCGTCGAATCGTTCGAGTCGACGGTGCTCGCACAGCTCAAGGCTCGCGGGATCGCGGCATCCTACGTCTACCTCATCGAGGCGGCCGGACGCCCCTACGACCTGTTCGTCGCGCACGGGTCGAAGGGGCAGACCTACGCCGAAGCCGTCAGCGCTCGTGGTCTCGACGGCTGGAGGGGGGTCGTCGACGGCATCAGCGTCGACAAGAGGCTGCTGCTCGTCACGGGCAACACCATCGTGGCCGACGCCCATGCACGCGGCCTCACGGTGTTCACTTGGACGTGCCGTCCTGAGAACAGGTTCCTGTCGTCGGAGTTCCGGACGGGCGGGGGCAAGAGCGCCTATGGCGACTACGAGTCCGAGTGGGGCGTCATCGCGCGTTCAGGAGTCGACGGGGTCTTCGTCGACCATCCGGATCTCGGCGTCGAGTTCTTCCGAGGCTGACGGTCTCTCCCCGGGCCGAGGGATCCGTGCGATCCGCTCAGAGGGGGCCGAGCACGTCGGGCACACGTCGATCGAGGTGCAGGGCTCTCAGCGGCTCGAGGATCTCGCGCTCCTCGTAGCGGAAATGCGACTCCATGATCGCGCCGACGCCGTCGAGGTGACGCTCGATCGTCTCGGGACCGGCGCCGCCCTCCACCGCTGTGCGCAGCGCAGCGAGCAGGTGGGAGAGCATCGAATGATCCTGCATGAGCCTGTCGATCACGTCGCCCAGCTCGGGATGCTCCTCCCGCAGTGCGGGAAAGAGCGCGCGGTCCTCGCTCGCGTGGTGTCCGTCGAGCGCCGAGCAGAAGCCGATGCAGAAGAGCAGGAGGTCGGAGGCGGCGTGCGGCATCGCGCTGTCGTCGTCCAGCGCTTCGCGCGTCGCCTCGAGAGCGGCGCGCAGGCGGGTGTGTGCCCGGCGGAGTTCCTCGTCCCATGCGATCAGGCGGTCGGCATCCATCGCCGCCAGTCTATGGCTGGGCGGGCGGACCCTCAGAGCGTGCGATCGAACGCTCCTCGGCGCGACACGATCTCTTTGCCGAGGGGCATCAGCGACACGGGCACCATCTTGAAGTCGGCGATGCCCATCGGGATGCCGATGATCGTGACGCAGAGCAGGAGACCCGACACGATGTGCCCGATCGCGAGCCACCAGCCGGCGAGGATGACCCAGAGCACGTTCCCGAGGAACGAGCCGACGCCCGAGGTGGGCTTGGCGACGATCTCGCGGCCGAACGGCCAGATCGCGTATCGCGCGATGCGGAACGAGGCGATGGCCCAGGGGATCGTCACGATCGGGATGCACAGCAGGATTCCCGCGAGCATGTAGCCGAGGAAGAGTCCGAGCCCGGCGAAGATCAGCCAGATGATGTTGAGGATCGTGCGCACGACTCGATTCTCCCATCGTGATCTGAGCATCCGCCGGTCGAGCGGTGCCGAGCGAATGTCCACCCTGCGTTCACCGTCCGTGCACCAGCGGGTCGTCGGAGGGCCATGCGAAGTCGGTGATGTGGGGTGACACCCGTCTGCTTTCCTCAGGAGCCCCATGTCCCGCCTGCACTCCGCGGCTGCGGTCACGACGGTCTGCGCCCTCAGCGCCGCCGCCCTACTCGCCGTGCCGCTCGCCGCCACCGGCGCCGAATCCGGCGTCCGCATCAACGAAGTCGAGTCCAGCGGGGGAGTGCCCGGCGACTGGATCGAGTTCACGAACACCTCTGACGCCGCGGTCGATCTGAGCGGCTTCGTCGTCAAGGACGACGGGGAGGACGAGTCGTACGTGTTCCCCGACGGCACCCTCATCGAGCCCGGGGCGTACCTCGTGCTCGACGAGCTCGCTGCGGGTGCCGGTGACTTCGCCTTCGGCCTCGGCAAGGCCGACCAGGTGCGCCTGTTCGACCAGAGCGCCGCGCTCGTCGACGAGACCTCGTGGACGGCTCATGCCGCGGCGACGTGGGGATCGCGCGAGGTCGCAGGCATCGTCGAGTGGGCTGACACGTCCGAGGCGACGAAGGGGGCGGCCAATGTGTTCGCCACCGACACTCCGGCGGGCGGCTCGATCGCGATCAACGAGGTCGACTCGCAGCCGGCCGACTGGGTGGAGTTCTTCAACGCGGGCGATGCCCCTCTCGACATCTCGGGCTACGAGATCCGAGACAACTCCGACGACCACCGGTGGCAGTTCCTGCCCGGAACCGAGATCGGCGCGGGGGCGTTCCTCGTGGTCGAGGAGGGCACGATCGGTCTGGTCGACGGCGTGCAGACGGCTTTCCGCGATCCGATCGGCATCGGCAGCGCCGATCGCATCCGCCTGTTCGACGCCGCGGGCGCCTTGATCGACGACACCCTCGCGTGGAGCGGCCACGCCGCGATCGACGGTGACGTCATCGCCGCGACCCTCGCGCGCTGCCCCGACGGCGAGGGCGCCTTCGTGCTCGCACACTCGACTCCGGGGGCCGCGAACTCGTGCGTCATGCCCGACGTCGTGATCAACGAGATCGAGTCCAACGGCGACGCGACCGACTGGGTCGAGGTGGTCAACACGGGCAGCACGCCGGTCGATCTCTCGGGCTGGACCGTCATGGACAGCGATCCGGTCGCCCATTCGGCAGAGACGACGCCGCTGCCCGCGGGCTCCGTGCTCGCACCCGGCGGCTACTTCGTCTTCGATCAGCCGTCGCAGTTCGTGTTCGGTCTGGGCAACGGCGACACCGTCACGCTGCGTGACGCGAACCTCGACGTCGTCGACGAGCACGTCTACGCGGCGCACGCCGCCGGCGTTCTCGCGCGCTGTGCGGACGGCAGCGGCGACTTCATCGACATCGCGGTCTCGACCAAGGGCCAGCGCAACGCGTGCGGGAATCCCGTGCGGATAAACGAGGTCGAGTCCGACGGCGGCTCGCCCGGCGATTGGATCGAACTCGTCAACCCGACCTCAGCGACCATCGATGTCTCGGGCGTGGTCGTGAAGGACGATGACGACACCCACTCGTACGTCATTCCGGCCTCGACCACGGTGGCCGCCGGCGAGTACCTCGTGATCGAGGGTGCCGACCTGGGCTTCGGCCTGGGCGACGGCGACTCCGTGCGTCTGTTCGACGGCGACCTGCTCATCGACTCCACCACGTGGGGTGCGGGGCATGCGGCGACCACGTGGGGCCGGTGCCCCGACGTCACGGGAGTCTTCGCGGTGACCGCTGAGAGCAGCAAGAACGCGGCGAACATCTGTGCCGGAGAGATCGCCGTGTCTCCGTGGCCGGGGTCGCAGGAGGTCAGGGTGCTCGACGGCACGCCGACCTTCCTCGAGGACAGCTCAGGGCTCGACGTGCAGGAGACCTCGGACGGCGCGTTCCTGTGGGCCGTCGACAACGGCGAGGGTCGCATCTGGAAGCTCGAGGTGCACGCCGACGGATCGTTCACGCAGATCGCCGGCTGGGAGTCGGGCAAGCGCGTGCGGTTCCAGAAGGATGCAGACGTTCCGGGCGCCGCAGGACCCGACACCGAGGGCATCACGGTCGACGGCAACGGGCTCGTCTACGTCGCCTCGGAGCGGGACAACAGCGCGAAGGGCGTCAACCGGAACACGATCCTCGCGGTCGACCCCGAGGCGGCTGTGGGCGACCTCGTCGCCCAGCAGGAGTGGGACCTCACAGCCCTGCTGCCGGCCGTCGGTGCGAACCTCGGCATGGAGGCCGTGCAGTGGGTGCCGGACACCGCCCTCGACGGAGAGCTCTTCGACGTCAACACCGGTGCCGCATACGAACCGACCGACTACGCCGGTCATGGCGACGGACTGTTCTTCGTCGCGGTCGAGGACAACGGGCACGTCTATGCATTCGCGCTCGCCGCAGACGGCGGTGCCACGCTCGTCTCGGAGATCGTGCCGGGACTCCCCGGAGTGATGGCGCTCGACTACGACAGCGTCCTCGATGTGCTGTGGGCGGTGTGCGATGACGGGTGTCACGGGCAGTCGGCTCAGATCACCCTGAACGGCAGCGACGCGCCCGGCATCTCGCACTTCGCACGGCCCGGCTCGATGCCCGACATCAACAACGAGGGATTCGCCACCGGACCCGCTTCGCTCGCGGTCGACGGTCAGCGTCCGGTCTGGTGGTTCGCCGACGGCTTCGCCGCCGAGGCGCTGCGTGCCGGAACCCTGCCGTTCGTGCCGGGGGAGAACCCGGGGACGGAGAATCCGGGGACCGAGAATCCGGGGACCGAGAATCCGGGGACCGAGAACCCGGGGACCGAGAACCCGGGGACCGAGAACCCGGGGACCGAGAACCCGGGGACCGGGAACCCTGGCACCGAGAACCCTGGCACCGGGAACCCTGGCACCGGGAACCCTGGCACCGGGAACCCTGGCACCGAGAACCCGGGGAGTGAGAATCCGGGGACCGAGAATCCGGGGACCGAGAACCCGGGGACCGAGAATCCCGGAAGTGAGAACCCTGGCTCGGAGAACCCTGGCTCGGAGAACCCGGACGAGGGGCAGCCTCCGCTCCCCGGCTCGGCGCTCACGGACGACAATCGCAACGGTGTCACCGTGAATCCGTCCGTCGCAGGTCGCGGGGATCGGGTGACGGTCAGCACAGGCATCGCACACGCGGGCGAGCGGCTCGCGATCTGGATGTACTCCGAGCCCTCGTCTCTCGGAGCGAGCATGGCGTCCGACACCGGCGCGGTGACCGTCACGATTCCCGCAGATGCTCCGCTCGGTGCGCACCGCCTCGCGGCGTATGCAGCCGACGGATCTCTCGTCGGCTGGGCGGACGTCACGATCACCGAGCCGCAGGGGCTCGCCGTGACCGGAGGTGAGGTGCCCGCCGTGGCCATCCTCGCGGCGATCATGATGCTGATCGCCGGTGGTCTCATCGTGCGCGGGAGACGTCGCGCCGTCTGACCGATCGACAGACGGACGAGGAGTGCGCGGCGAGCCGCGCGCTCCTCGTCCGCTGTCGCGCGAGTTCTCTTCTCGGCCGTCGACGGCTCACACCGTGATGTCGGTGCCTCGGCCTAGACTCGTAAGGCCATGACAGAAGCCCCCCTCATCGTGCCCGGAACCGTCGGCCCCCGCTCCACCGGGAACCAGGGCCAGGACGATCTCCTCGCCGGTCTCAACCCGCAGCAGCTCGAAGCCGTCACCTACCGCGGCCCCGCGCTGCTCATCGTCGCGGGCGCAGGCTCGGGCAAGACGAGCGTGCTCACACGACGCATCGCCTCGCTGCTGCGCGCGCGAGAGGCGTGGCCCAGCCAGATCCTGGCCATCACCTTCACGAACAAGGCGGCGGGTGAGATGAGGGAGCGCGTCGAGGCGATCATCGGCGACGCGGCACGCGGCATGTGGATCTCGACCTTCCACTCGGCGTGCGTGCGCATCCTGCGGCGCGAGGCCGAGCAGTTCGGATTCACCAAGTCGTTCACCATCTACGATTCGGGCGATTCGCGAGCGCTCATCAAGAGGCTCGTCAAGGAGCACGAGGCCGACGCCTACGGCCTGACTCCCGGTGCCGTGCAGTCGCGCATCTCCAAACTCAAGAACGAGCTGTCGGACGCCGAGGGGTATGCGCGTCAGGCGAACATGTCGGATCCCGCCGAACGCATCTTCGTCGAGCTGTTCGCCGACTACCAGCGTCAGCTGCAGAAGGCCAATGCCTTCGACTTCGACGACCTGATCGGTCAGACGGTCTATCTGTTCCGGGCCTTCCCGCAGGTCGCCGACACCTACCGGCGACGTTTCCGCCACATCCTCGTCGACGAGTACCAGGACACGAACCACGCGCAGTACGCACTCATCCACGAGCTGACGAGGCCGGTGTCGGGCGATGCCCCCGATCCGTATGCCTCGAACGGCATGATGATCTTCGAGCCCGACCCTTCGGCGGGCTCGGAGAACCGGGTGGGCGGAGCATCGCTCACCGTCGTCGGCGATTCCGACCAGTCGATCTATGCGTTCCGCGGCGCGGACATCCGCAACATCAGCGAGTTCGAGCGCGATTTCCCCGGTGCACGAGTCGTGCTCCTCGAACAGAACTACCGCTCGACCCAGAACATCCTGTCCGCCGCGAATGCGGTGATCGGCAACAACTTCGATCGCAAGGACAAGAAGCTGTGGAGCGACAAGGGCGACGGCGACAAGATCATCGGCTTCACGGGGTACTCGCAGCACGACGAGGCGCAGTTCGTCGCGGATGAGGTCGAGTCTCTGCGTCGCTCGGGCATCCCCTATTCCGAGATGGCCGTGTTCTATCGCACGAACTCGCAGTCGCGAGCGCTCGAGGAGATCTTCATCCGATCGGCCGTCCCGTACAAGATCATGGGCGGCACGAAGTTCTACGAGCGCGCCGAGATCAAGGATGCACTGGCGTACCTGGTCGCGGTCGCCAATCCCGCCGACGAGATGGCGGTTCGCCGCATCCTGAACAAGCCGCGTCGCGGCATCGGCGACGTCAGCGAGACTGCGATCGCGAGATTCGCCGAAGAGCACGGCATCACCTTCCGCCAGGCGCTGTCGGTTCCCGATCAGCTCGGTTTCGGCCCCAAGATCCAGGGCGCGATCGCGCAACTCGACGCGGTGCTGGCCGAGGCGACGGAGATCATGCTCCCGGCGTCGGGAGAGGTGCCGGCTCCGACCACAGTGGCCGACGGGTTGAGCGTGCTGCTCTCGAAGAGCGGCTATCTCGATGCACTGCGTGCGAGCCGCGATCCCCAGGACGAGGCTCGCGTCGAGAATCTCGACGAGTTCGTCGCGGTGGCGCGGGACTTCGCACGCAACAACCCCGAGGGCACGATCGTCGACTTCCTCACCGAGGTGGCGCTCGTGTCCGACGCCGACGACCTCGACGACGAGTCGGGCTCGGTGTCGCTCATGACGATGCACACGGCCAAGGGCCTCGAATACGACGCCGTCTTCGTCACCGGCGTCGAAGAGGATCTGATCCCGCACCGCATCTCGGCCGGAGAGCCCGGGGGTCCGCAGGAGGAGCGCCGCCTGTTCTACGTCGGCATCACACGCGCGCGCAAGCGGCTGCACCTCTCGCTCGCCATGACGAGGGCGCAGTTCGGAGAGGTGTCGGTCGCCATGCCGAGCCGCTTCCTGCAGGAGATCCCCGCCGGACTCATCGACTGGCGGCAGTCACCCGGCGATGTGAACTCGCGAGGAGGCATGCAGTCACGCGCCCTGAACGCCCGCCGCTCCGGGGGCTTCGGGGGGTCGAGCTCGGGATCGGGCGACCGATTCGGCGTCACGCCGCTCCCCGGTCGCGACTCGCTCAAGCCGCTCTCGACCGCCATGGACAAGTTCCCGAATCGTGTCACGGCGAGGATGCGAGACAACGGCGACCTCGAGTTGGCTGCGGGCGACCGCATCCGTCACTCCGATTTCGGCGAGGGTCGTGTCGATGCGGTCACGGGAGAGGGCGCGAAGCGCATCGCTCACGTGAGGTTCGATTCGGCCGGTCAGAAGAAGCTGCTGATCAAGGTCGCGCCCATCGAGAAGATCTGAGGCGTCCGCGGGTTAGGCTGATCCATATGGCCCTGTTCTCCCGCCGCAAGAAGTCCGCTGACGACGCCGTCACCGATCCGGCCGAGACCGCGAATGTCGATTCGATCGACGAGTCCGCGAACGACGTGTCGGCAGAACCCGCGAACGAAGCTGCACCCACCGACGAGACGCCGACGATCGGCATCTCCGTCCAGGCGTTCCGCGGGGTCGGAGCGCAAGCGGGGCCCGAGGTCTCGCTCGCTGAGCCCGACGCGAGCACGACGAGCACCCCGTCGGCGACGCCCGCTGCGCCCGCTGCGCCCGCTGCGCCCGCAGCCCCGACAGGAGCAGCCGCGCCGACCGCTGAGCGGCGGCTTCCCCTCGCATCGCCGACGCCGCCGGAGCAGACCGAGACGGTCCCGGGGATGAAGGACAACGTCCTGCTGCGTGAGGCGCTGACCGAGATCGAGAAGGGCGCGACCAACGAGCAGCTGCTCGGAGTTCTCCGCCAGGCCCTGCAGGGGCACCTGTACATCCGCGTGAACGGTGACGCCCGCGCCCAGATCAGCGAGGGCAAGCCCCTCTCGGTCGCCGTGGTGCGCGATGGAGAGCGCCAGTTCATGCTGGGCTTCAGCTCGGCGGCCGCCGTGCGCGACTCCGTGCAGCTCGAGAAGGATCCGACCGCGACATCGGCGGTGGCGCAGCCGGTGACCTCGGTG
This sequence comes from Microbacterium hydrocarbonoxydans, assembly GCF_904831005.1. Classification (NCBI taxonomy): domain Bacteria; kingdom Bacillati; phylum Actinomycetota; class Actinomycetes; order Micrococcales; family Microbacteriaceae; genus Microbacterium; species Microbacterium hydrocarbonoxydans. The sequence continues at coordinate 862,349 of NZ_LR882982.1, forward strand.
TTCCAACAGGTCGTGTCCGGCGAGTTCGCCGGTCTCATCGTCGACAACGCGTCGGCTCCGAACCGCGTGGTCTTCCCTACCGAGCTTCTGCAGAAGACGCTCGAGCAGGCCGACGTCGACATGACGGTGAAATCGATCCTCGCCGCCCCGCGACAGCAGGATTCGGCGGTCAAGCTCGGAGAGGCCCTCGCGGCCACACGCATGTGGGTCGCGGTGAACGACGGCGCCGGCACCGGACAGGTCGGGATCGCCGAGGCCCAGACCCCCGACGGCAAGCGATTCCTCCAGCTGTTCTCCCACCCTCTCGAGGTCATCGCGCTCGGTCGTGGCGATCGCCCGCTGCCCTTCGAGCCGCTTCAGCTCGCCAAGATCCTGTCGTCGCACACCGAGATGGCCGGCGTGATCGTCGACCCGGCGGGTCCGACGATGGTCGTCGAGCGCGATTCGCTCAGCGCGGTGCTGATCCTCGCGATCGATCTCGACGACTGACAGGCTGCCCGGGGTTCCCTCGTCCAGACACGGCCTCTAAGGTCGGAGCATGGCATCCGAGCGCGTCACCCTGACCGTCGTCGATCCCGACGCTGAGCGCGAGGTCGTGCTCTCGAGTCCCGGCAAGGTCATCTGGCCCGACGTCGGCATCACCAAGCGTGAGCTCGCCGACTACTTCCAGGCGGTGAGCGGCCCGTTCCTCGAGGCGAACGGAGACCGCCCCGTCTCGCTCGAGAGGTTTCGGGACGGAGTCGGCTCATCGTCGGCCGAGAGGCCCGAGGGCTTCTTCTCGAAGAATCCGCCCAAGGGCACGCCCGACTACGTCGACGCGGTCACGGTCACCTACAACAGCGGGCGTCGGCATCCGCAGATCGTGCTGAATCGACCGAGCGCCATCGTATGGGCCGCTCAGATGAACACCATCGTGTTCCACCCCTGGGCCTCTCTCGCGTCGCAGCCCGACAACCCGGTGGAGCTGCGCATCGATCTCGACCCGCAGCCGGGAACCGGCTTCGACGATGCCGTGCCCGCGGCGCTGGAGCTGCGCCAGGTGCTGCGCGAGGTGGGGCTGACCGCGTTCGTCAAGACGAGTGGGAATCGCGGTCTGCACGTCTTCGCCCCGATCGAGCCCGAGCACGAGTTCCTCGATGTCAGGCACGCCGTGATCGCCGCAGGGCGGGAACTCGAACGGCGGATGCCCGAGCAGGTCACCATGAACTGGTGGAAGGAAGAGCGAGGCGAGCGGGTCTTCATCGACTTCAACCAGGCCAACAGGGATCGCACCATGGCGGGCGCCTACAGTCCGCGGGCGCTCCCCGGTGCGACGGTCTCGACGCCCGTGCACTGGGAGGAGCTCGAGGGCCTTGACCCCGCACGCTTCACGGTGCGCAGCATCCCGAAGCGGCTCGAAGACGTCGGCGACCCGTGGGCCGGCATGCAGAGTGCGCCAGGCAGGATCGACACGCTGCTCGCGTGGTGGGAGCGCGACAACGAAGCGGGGCTCGGCGAGCTGTCGTTCCCCCCGGAGTTCCCGAAGATGCCGGGTGAGCCCCCGCGCGTGCAGCCCAGCAAGAAGGTGGCGGCGAACTGGGATGAGAACGGCGATCCGGTCGACGAGTGACCGTCGGTCGACGGCGTCAGCCGACGACGTCGGCGAGGTCGTATCCGGCCACGGTGTCGAGCTGGTCGTACGTGCATGAGCGCGCGTCACGGTCGGGGCGCCAGCGTTCGAACTGCACCGTGTGACGGAAGCGAGCACCCTCGAGCTGGTCGTAGCGGACCTCGAGCACGAGTTCGGGCCGCAACCGCACGAAAGACACGTCCTTCGAGCCGCTGAACCGCGAGCGCTCACCCGCAGCCGTGACGATTCCGCCGTCGTCGTCGCGCTCCACGAGCGGCGCGAGTTCGTGCACCAACTCCGCGCGCCTCTTGTCGCTCCACGCTGCCACCCCGCCGACCTGACGCAGCGTCCCGTCGGCGTCGTACAGGCCGACCAGCAGTGAGCCGACACCGGAACCCGACTTGTGGGTCCGGTAACCCAGCGCCACCACGTCAGCCGTGCGCGCGTGCTTCACCTTGATCAGCGTGCGCTTGCCCGGAGCATAGGGCTGACTGAGTGGCTTCGCCACGATGCCGTCGAGCCCCGCACCCTCGAACTCCGCGAGCCAGCGCACGGCGGCATCGCGATCTCGGGTCGTGCGTGTGATGTGCAGCGGGTGATCGACGTCGGCCATCAGCGACTCGAGCCGTTCGCGCCGTTCGCCGAATGCGACATCGAGCAGGTCTTCGTCGCCGAGGGCGAGCAGATCGAACGCCACGAACATCGCGGGCGTCTCGGCGGCGAGCTTCGCCACCCGGGATTCGGCGGGGTGGATCCGCTGGCTCAGCGCCTCCCAGTCCAGGCGTTGCGCCCCCTCCGGCCCCGTCGCGACCACGATCTCGCCGTCGAGCAGGCAGGGTTCCGGCAGAAGCCGCGGAATCGCCTCGACGAGCTCCGGAAAGTACCGGGTCAACGGCTTGGCCCCGCGCGACCCGATCTCGACGTTCTCGCCGTCCCACGCGATCAGTCCGCGAAACCCATCCCACTTGGGCTCGAACAGCAGCCCGCCGACGGTCTTCTCGGGATCGGGGACGGATGCCGCCGCTTTCGCCAGCATGGGAGCGGGGATGTCGTAGCGCATGGGTCCATCCTGCCCGTGGCGCGCTCGCGGCAGAAGGGGGCGTCGGTCAGGAGAACAGATCGTCGAGCGTCGCGCGGTGCCCGGCATCCGTCAACGCGGTACGGGCGGCGTGCCAGCCGGCCATGCCGTTGACTCCGGGGCCCGGCGGCGTCGAGGCCGATGCGAGGTAGACGCCGCGCATCGGCGTACGCCACGGTGCTGTGCCGAGCACCGGCCGCCGCAGAGCCTGAGGGATGGTGAACGCGCCGCCGAGGATGTCGCCGCCGATCTCGGACGGGTTGACCGCCTCGCGCGCCGAGGCGGGCACGGAGTGGTGCGCGAGGATCAGGTCGCGGAAACCGGGGGCGAATCGCTCGACCTGCCGTGTGATCAGCTCGGTGGCGTCGAGGTCGGAGTTCTGCGGCACGTGGATGTACGTCCACAGCACCGCCTTGCCTTCGGGCGCACGAGTGGGGTCGAAGACCGACGGCTGCACGCCGAGCACGTAGGGGCGCGGCGAGATCCGGCCGCGAGCGACCGCGTTCTCGCTCTCCCATACCTCCGCGGCGCTGCCGCCGATGTGCACGGTCGGCGCCTGTGCGACCTCCGCATTGGTCCACGGGATGGGCCCATCGAGGGCGAAGTCCACCTTGGCGGCAGCTGGACCGTAGCGGTAGCCGCTGATCGCGCGCGCGTAACCGGACGGGATGTCGGGGTGGGTGAGAGCGAGCCGGGGCGAGGTGTTCAGCAGCAGCAGATCGCCCCGGTCGGGGGAGCCCCAGTCGAGCGTGGCCAGATCGGTGACATGTGCACCGGACTCGACGGATCCGCCGTGCGACTCGAGGTCGGCCACCATGCTGTCGGCGATGCGCTGCGCTCCGCCTCTCGGGTACATCCAGCCGCCCGCGTGCGCCTGCGCGGCCAGCAGGAGTCCTGCCGCCGCACCCGCGAGCGACGGCATGGGCGTGTTGGCATGCGCCAGCACCCCGGACATCAGACCCGCGGCCTCCGCCGTGCGGAACGTCCGACGAGCGAGCGGTGTTCCCTGATCCAGCATCCGCAGTGCGAAGCGCAGCGCGGTGATCGGCTCGTGCGGCACCCGCAGCATCTGGTTGCCGGTGAAGTCGACGACCCCCTCGACATGAGTGCTGAGCGGGCGCAGCAGGGCGAGCCACGCGCGCTCGTCGACGCCGAGTCCCGCCGCGGTGCGTTCGATGTCGCGCCAGGCGATCCCCGCCTTGCAGTCATCGAGCGGATGCGCATACGACACCTCGGGCGTGATCCACTCGACCCGCTCAGCGAGGCCGAACGCCTGGAAGAACGGCGAGGAGAGTGCCGCGGGGTGCACCGCGGCGCACACGTCGTGACGGAAGCCCGGCAGCGTCGACTCGTGGGTGCGCACGCCGCCGCCGATTGTGTCGGCGGCCTCGAGCACTCGCACCTCGTAGCCGCCGCGCGCGAGCGCCACGGCTGCCGCAAGGCCGTTCGGACCGGACCCGATGATCGTCGCGCGTGCCATGCGGCCAGTCTTCCACGTCCGGGCATGAGATCCTTGAAGAGATGAATGAAGTCCAGGGCCCGACCCCCACCGGCACCTCCCGTCCGTATCGCACCCTCGCGGAGGCGCTGCGCGCGCACCGCATCGCCGTCGAGAACCATGAGTTCATCACGGCGATCACGGATGCCGTCGGCATCTCCTCCTACATCGATCGGGGCCGCTACATCGAGGCGATCCGCCGTGGTGGAGGTGCTGCCCTGCATATCGGCAAGACCTACACCAACGGCTTCGCGGAGGATGAGGTCGTCGTGGTCGGCTCGACTGCGCTGCGACTGCGTCCGAGCGAGGGGCGTGCACCGTACTTCTACGTGACGCACCCGAGCGAGTTCCGTCCCATCGCGCCGGTGAAGGCGAAGCGATCGACGACCCCGCGTGTCGCGGCGGCACCGAAGGTCGAGCGCACGCCGAAGTTCGTCGAGCGAGACTACGGCGTGTGCGACGTCTGCTTCATGGTGAAGACTCCGGCCGGAGGCTGCGGCTGCGACTGATCGCCGCCGGGGACGACGTGTCCCGATAGGCACAGGTTGCTCCGCACAGCGCACGAACGCACGGGAACGATGTGCACTCCGTGACACCGTGTGCGATTCGCGACAGTCGCCACCGGAGCGCCCCGGTCGCTCAGGCGAAGGCGCTCATGCCCGTGATGTCGCGCCCGAGCAGCAGGGCCTGCACGCTCTCGGTGCCCTCGTAGGTGTGGATCGCCTCGATGTCGGCCATGTGCTGCATGACCCCGTTCTCGAGCAGGATCCCGTTGCCGCCGAGCAGGTCGCGCGCGATCGATGCCACGCGACGAGCCGCGCGGGTGTTGTGGAACTTCGCCAGCGATGCCTGGGTGGGGCGCAGCTCGCCCGCCGTCTCGAGGTCTGCCAGTCGCCGGCAGTAGAGCTGCATCGCGGTGAGGTCTTCGAGCATGTGCGTGAGACGCTCCTGCACCATCTGGAACTTCGCCAGAGGCTTGCCGAACTGGATGCGCTGGGTCGAGTAGGCGAGGGCGGCCTCGTAGCACGCGGTGGCGTGGCCCAGCGCCGACCAGGCGACTCCCGACCGGGTCGCGTAGAGAACGACCGAGGCGTCCTTGAACGACCTCGTCCCCGGCAGCACGGCATCCAGCGGCACCCGCACATCGTCGAGCACGATGTGCGCCTGGTGGATCGCGCGCAGCGATGCCTTGCCGCGGATCGGCGTGCCGGTGTATCCGGGGGTGCTCTGCTCGACCAGGAAGCAGCGGACGGCGCCGTGCTCCTCCGCGGTCTCGTCGTCGACCCGCGCCCACACGAAGGTGATGCCGCCTGAGGCGCCGTTGCCGATCCACTTCTTCGCGCCGCGGATGACCCACTCGTCGCCGTCGCGGCGTGCCACGGTCTCGAGCGACACCGAGTCGGAGCCGTGGTCGGGCTCGGTGAGTGCGAAGGATCCGAAGACCGAGCTGTCCGCGAGGGAGGTGAGCCATCTGTCCTGCTGAGCGGGTGAGCCGAACAGTGCCAGCGTGCGCAGAGCGAGTCCGCCCTGCACGGCCAGCACCGTGCCGAGTGACCCGTCCCCGCGGGAGATCTCCATGTTGACGAGCCCGGCGGCGAGGGGAGAGAGACGGGTCAGCGACGGATGCTCGATGCCGTCGACCACGAGGTCCATCTCGCCCATGCGGCGCGCGGCATCGAGCGGATACTCCGCGCGATCCCAGGCATCCGCCATCTGAGGTGCCACCTCGTCGATGTACGCCCTCGCGCGATCCCACGCCGAGCGGTCGGCGTCGGGGATGTCGGCGAAGACGGCGTAGTAGTCGCTGTCCTGACGTCCGGTGATGTCGTACGACGAGACGCGCTCGCCGGGGAACGGGGAAGCTGCAGCGCTCATGGTGACTCCTTCGTGGCACTAGGTATCGTACTACCCGATACTCAGTTCCACGAGTCCCGACGAAGACGCCCGTGCGGGGTCAGGTGATCTGCGAGCGCAGCCGTCTGGTGACCTCGGCGATCGGCATCGAGCGCGGGAAGACGGCGACGACTATGTCGTCGGGGGCGTCCGTCGCGGCGTCCGAGGGCACGCCGTAGCGTCGCCGCACCTCGGCGAGTGCGGTCTGGAGCGTGGCGAGCGGCACCTTCTTCGTGCCGCGCAGGAGCTGGCGGAGCACGTGGTTGTGCACTGCGGTGACGGCGGCGGAGAATCCGACCGCGTCGAGCGGATCGATGCCGGGGAGCGAACTGCGCAGATAGTCGTCGAAGAGACGCTCGTAACGGAACACGGTGATGATCTCGCGCTCGCGGAGCACCGGCACCTGACGCACGATCTGGTAGCGACGACGGGCGAGCTCGGGGTCGTGCGCGAAGTGGCTGAAGACCGATTCGGATGCCGCGCACACCGCGCCCCACGGGTCGTCGTGTCCCTCGGCCAGGAATGAACGCAGCTGTTCCAGCAGCACCTCGTGGTCGGCGAACACGACGTCTTCCTTGCCGCCGAACTGACGGAAGAACGTCGAACGCGAGACCCCGGCGGCCTTCGCGATCTGCTCGACGGACGTCTGGTCGAAGCCCTGCGATGCGAAGAGCTCGAGCGCAGCGGCCACGACGCCGGTGCGCAGTTCTGCGGATTCGTGCATGGGATGAGCCTAGACCGCGGGAATGCGGAGATGTCGCCGTGCTTCACGCCCGCACGAGCGGGTCGGCGTGCCCGCGAACCATCCACAGCCGCCGGGAGCGTTCAGTTCGAGGTAGTAGGCTGGGCGACTGGTCGATGTCTCGACATCGAGAGAATTACCAGACAGCAGCCCAGTGAAGGAACCACAGTGGATCTGTACGAGTACCAGGCACGAGACGTTTTCGAGAAGTACGGAGTGCCGGTCCTCGCCGGCATCGTCGCCGACACCCCTGAGGAGGTGAAGGCAGCCGCTGAGAAGATCGGCGGCGTCGTCGTCGTCAAGGCCCAGGTGAAGACCGGTGGTCGCGGCAAGGCGGGTGGCGTCAAGGTCGCGAAGACTCCCGAAGAGGCATACGAGGCCGCGAAGGCGATCCTCGGTCTCGACATCAAGGGTCACATCGTCAAGCGCGTCATGGTCGCCCAGGGGGCGCGCATCGCCGAGGAGTTCTACTTCTCCGTGCTGCTCGACCGCGCCAACCGCTCCTACCTGAGCCTCTGCTCGGTCGAGGGCGGCATGGAGATCGAGGAGCTCGCGGTCGAGCGCCCCGAGGCTCTCGCACGCGTCGAGGTCAACCCGCTCACGGGTATCGACAAGGAGAAGGCCGTCGAGATCGCTCGCGCGGCCAACTTCCCCGAAGACCTCATCGAGAAGGTCTCCGACGTCTTCGTCACGCTCTTCGACGTCTACAAGGGCGAAGACGCGACGCTGGTCGAGGTCAACCCGCTGGTGCGCACCGAAGAGGGTGACATCATCGCGCTCGACGGCAAGGTCACGCTCGATGACAACGCCTCCGAGATCCGTCACCCCGAGCACGAGGCGCTCGAAGACAAGGACGCAGCCGACCCGCTCGAGGCCAAGGCCAAGAAGAGCGGTCTGAACTACGTGAAGCTCGACGGCGAGGTCGGCATCATCGGCAACGGCGCCGGACTCGTCATGTCGACGCTCGACGTCGTCGCGTACGCCGGTGAGAACCACAACGGCGTCAAGCCCGCCAACTTCCTCGACATCGGCGGCGGAGCATCGGCAGAGGTCATGGCCGCAGGCCTCGACGTCATCCTCGGAGACCCGCAGGTCAAGAGCGTGTTCGTCAACGTCTTCGGCGGCATCACGGCGTGCGACGCCGTGGCCAACGGCATCAAGGGCGCCCTCGAGACCCTCGGCAGCGCGGCCTCCAAGCCGCTCGTCGTGCGCCTCGACGGTAACCGTGTCGACGAGGGTCGCGCGATCCTCGCCGAGTACGCGCACCCGCTCGTCACGCTCGCACGCACCATGGACGAGGGCGCCGACAAGGCCGCCGAACTCGCCAACGCCTGATCGCAGAGAGACACAAGGACTAGAGAAATGTCGATCTACCTCAACAAGGACTCCAAGGTCATCGTCCAGGGCATCACCGGCGGCGAGGGCACCAAGCACACGGCGCTCATGCTGAAGGCCGGCACCCAGGTCGTCGGCGGTGTGAACGCCCGCAAGGCCGGCACCACGGTCTCGCACACCGACAAGGACGGCAACGCCGTCGAGCTCCCCGTCTTCGGCTCCGTCGCCGAGGCCATGAAGGAGACCGGCGCAGACGTGTCGATCGCCTTCGTGCCCGGTGCGTTCACGAAGGACGCGATGATCGAGGCCATCGATGCCGAGATCCCGCTGCTCGTGGTCATCACCGAGGGCGTCCCCGTGGGCGACTCGGCCGAGGCATGGGCCTACGCGCAGAGCAAGGGCAACACGACCCGGATCATCGGACCGAACTGCCCCGGCATCATCACTCCCGGTGAGGCGCTCGTCGGCATCACGCCCGCGAACATCACCGGCAAGGGCCCCATCGGCCTCGTGTCGAAGTCGGGAACCCTGACCTACCAGATGATGTTCGAGCTGCGCGACCTGGGCTTCTCGACCGCCATCGGCATCGGCGGCGACCCGGTCATCGGCACGACGCACATCGACGCGCTCGCCGCGTTCGAGGCCGACCCCGAGACCAAGGCCATCGTGATGATCGGCGAGATCGGCGGTGACGCCGAAGAGCGTGCGGCCGACTACATCAAGGCGCACGTCACCAAGCCGGTCGTCGGCTACGTCGCGGGCTTCACGGCTCCCGAGGGCAAGACCATGGGTCACGCGGGCGCCATCGTCTCGGGCTCGGCCGGCACCGCGCAGGCGAAGAAGGAGGCCCTCGAGGCCGCCGGAGTCAAGGTCGGCAAGACGCCGTCCGAGACCGCTGCTCTCATGCGTGCGGTGATCGAGGCTCTCTGAGCGCTAGACTGTGAGAGAAGGCCCTGGACTCCACTCCGGGGCCTTCTCTGCGTCTGCCTGCATGGCATGATCGGTAGACGATCCGATCGCGGAGCAGGAGGCCGGAATGGCGGTCGCAGGAACCCATTCCCCCGAACCCGGGTGGTATGTGATCTCGGTCACGCCCTCGATGATCCGATGGTGGAACGGTCACGCGTGGGGTGACGAGGTCGTGGTGAGGGCGCGAGCGGGTGCGGATTCGCATCAGACAGGCACGCGGATCGTCCGCAGGGGGCGCCTCATCACGAGCGGCTTCTGGGTCGTCTCCGGACTCTGGGTGGCATCGGTGATCGTGATGATGCTGAGCGGCGGTCACGGAGCCGTCTGGATCCTGGCGCCGCTGCCCTTCGTCGTCGGCAGCATCGTGCTGGAGCGACAGCTGTCGAGACACCGCCGACTCCTCGCGCCAGACGCGCCACCACCTGTCGGCCTGACCCCGCTCCGCTGAGCGCGAAACGGCAGAGGGGCGGATGCAGCTCGCATCCGCCCCTCTGCCGTCTGTGTCGCTCAGGCGACGCCGAACAGCGCCTCGATCGGCCCGCGGGCGAAGAAGATGACGAAGCCGACGCCGACCGCCCAGAGCAGCGGGTGGATGGTCTTCGCCCTGCCGGAGAACGCGTTCACGACGATCCAGCTGATGAAGCCCGCACCGATGCCGTTGGCGATCGAGTACGTCATGGGCATCACGGTGGCGGTGAGGAACACCGGAAGCAGCACACGGAAGTCGCTCAGATCGATGTTCTTGATCTGCGCGAGCATGAGCGCTCCGACGAGCACGAGGGCGGCCGCCGCGACCGCACCGGGCACGAGCGAGGTGAGCGGGGTGAAGAACATCGCGATGAGGAACATCGCGCCCGTGATCACCGTCGCGAACCCGGTGCGCGCGCCCTCGCCGATGCCGGCTCCGGACTCGACGAACACCGTCGCCGACGACGACGACGTGCCACCGCCGGCGATCGCACCGATGCCCTCGACCACCAGCGCGGACTTGATGCGCGGGAAGTCGCCCTTCTCATCGGCCAGGTCGGCCTCCTTCGCGAGGCCTGTCATCGTGCCCATCGCGTCGAAGAAGTTCGAGAACAGCAGCGTGAAGACGAACATCACGAGAGCGACGACGCTGACCTTCTGCAGATCGAAGCCGAAGTCGACCTGACCGATGAGGCTCAGGTCCGGAAGACCGACGATCGCTCCGGTGAAGCCGAAGTCGAGACCGAACGGCCAGATCAGATTGGCGATGGCACCGAGCACGGTTCCCCCCACGAGCGCGATCAGGATCGCGCCCTTCACCCGCAGCGCGGTGAGCACTCCGCCGAGCAGCAGCGTGATCACGAAGAGCAGGGTCGGGATCGAGGCGACGGAGCCGCCGATGCCGAGATCGACCGGGGGCGACGCGTTGCCGGTGGCGGTCACGAAGCCGGCGTTGACGAATCCGATGAACGCGATGAACAGGCCGATGCCGACGGTGATCGCGAGCTTGAGCTGCACGGGCACGGCGTCGAAGATCATCTTCCGAAGCCCCGTGGCTGCGAGCAGGACGATGATGACACCGTTGATCATCACGAGAGCCATGGCTTCGGGCCAGGTCACTGTGCCGACGACCGAGAACGCGATGAACGCGTTGATGCCGAGGCCTGCGGCGAAGGCGAAAGGCAGACGGGTGATCAGACCGAACAGGATCGTCATGACGCCGGCGGTCAGCGCGGTGGCCGCGGCGACGGCTGTGCCGGCCAGAGTGTTGCCGTCGACGTCGGGCGTCGACAGGATGATCGGGTTGAGGATCACGATGTAGGCCATCGTGACGAACGTCACCAGACCACCTCGGATCTCGGTGCCGATCGTGGATCCGCGCTTGCTGATCTCGAAGAAGCGGTCCAGCGCGTTCGCGGGCTCGGCCTGGGAGCGGGTGGGGGACGGGGCAGTTGACATCGGGAAACCTCCGCAGGAGACGATATCGTGTCGCCCGCACCGCGCGCGTCCCCAGGCCTCCCACGGGCTTCACGCCGTAGTCTCGAAGGCGATATGCAACGCCTCCTCGTCGCGCTCCTCGCCGCCTTCGACGCCGCCATCGCCGCGGCGGTGGGTCTCGTCGTACTCCTCGCTCCGCTGACCCTGCTGTGGACGCTCGCGTTCGGGGCGACGGCCGACTGGGGTGCTCTGTGGCCCCTCACCGGCACGCTGTGGCAGTTCGGTCACGGTGCAGCCGTGAACGTCGAGATCTCGACCGAGGTCCTGCGCACGGCAGGGGTCGCACCAGACGCCGCCGCGTTCACGCTGTCCGTCACGCCGCTGGCGCTGCTGATCTTCACTCTGCTCTTCGCCGCGCGCTCGGGGGCACGGGCGGCCCGTGCCGGGGCGTGGTTGCTGGGCACGCTCGCGGGAACCGTGGCTTTCGCCGCGATCAGCACTCTCGTCGCCTTCACATCCCACCTCGGCGCCGCCCAGGTGCCCGTCGCGCAGGCGATCGCCCTCCCGATCGCCGTGTACCTGGTCGGCGCCCTGTGCGGCTCGATCAGAGCCGTCTGGGATGACGGAGACGGCGGTCTCATCGATCGACTGCACGACCTGATGGACTCCTGGGGCGACTGGGCACCCGTGCCGGCAGCCGCGGTGCGCGGTGCGGCATTCGCGGTGCTCGGGGTCACGGCCGTCTCGGCCGTCGCGGTGGCCGTCATGACGATCGCTCGCGGTGGCGAGGTCGTCGCACTGTTCCAGGCGGCGCGCGTGGATGCGCTCGGGGCGACCGTCATCACTCTGGGACATCTTGCATATCTGCCGACTCTGCTGGTGTGGACCGCGTCGTGGCTGGCCGGGCCGGGCTTCGCAGTCGGGGTCGGCACGGCGGTCTCGCCCGCCGGCACCCAGTTGGGCGTCGTCCCGGGCATCCCCGTGCTCGGGCTTCTGCCCGAGAACTCGTCGATCTGGATGCTCATCGTGGTGATCATCCCGATCGGGGCCGGTGCGTTCGCGGGATGGGCGGTGCGCTCTCGCCTCGTGTGGGAGGGGACGCCGCTCGGCACTGCGCCGCGCGCGGTGATCGCCCTCGCCATCGGCGCGCTCAGCGCGGGAGTGGCGGCCGTCGCCGCTCTCCTGGCAGGCGGATCGCTCGGACCCGGTCGATTGGCAGAGGCAGGACCCGCAGTGCTGCCGTTCGCGCTGGCCCTCGGGGGCGAGGTGCTTCTGGGCGCCGCGATCCTGCTGCTGTCGCCGCGCAATCGCGATGAGCTCGCCGAGGAGCGCACCGATCGCTGGATCGCCGAGATGTCGGCATCCGACCTCGTGGCGGCCCGAGATCGCGAGTTCGCGCCCGCGATGCCCGATGACGGCTCGGCGTCAGTGTCGTATGCCGACCCGTCGGAGTACGACACCGCCCCCCTCGACGACCTCGCCGCGCCCCCGTCTGCGCATCGTGACCCCGAGGATCCACGCGACTGACACGCCGTTCGGGTCGGGTCACCGGCCCCGGTAGACTGGGCGCGTGCTCACGGTCGCCGTTCTCATCTCGGGCACCGGCTCGAACCTTCGCGCCCTCCTCGAGGCCGCTCGTCATCCCGATTTCCCCGCGCGGGTGGTGGTCGTCGGCGCCGACCGCGACGCCGACGGACTCGCGCACGCCGAGGAGTTCGGCATCCCGAGCTTCACCGTTCCATGGCACCAGCACGAGTCCCGTGAGGCGTGGGGCGAGGAGCTCGGTCGGCAGCTGGCTGTCTGGAACGCCGACCTCGTCGTGCTCAGCGGCCTTATGCGTCTGCTGCCCGCGGGACTCGTCGCCGACCTCTCGCCGCGCCTGATCAACACCCACCCCGCGTTCCTCCCCGAGTTCCCCGGAGCGCACGGCGTTCGCGATGCGCTGGCCGCCGGCGTGTCTGAGACAGGCGCCAGCGTGATCGTCGTCGACGACGGCGTCGATACCGGCCCGATCCTCGCGCAGGAGCGGGTGCCGGTTCTCGACGGCGACACCGAGCACACCCTGCACGAGCGCATCAAGCCCGTCGAACGCCGACTGCTCATCGACGTGGTGCGCCGCATCGCGACGGGCGAGCTCCCGCTGTCCGCAGCATCCTGAACCCATCCACGCACGTCACCCTCGTACGAAGGAGCCCATCATGGCCGGCCCCCGCCACGACCACTCGCTGTACCGCGATCGCGACACCGTCCCGGTGCGCCGCGCGCTCGTCTCGGTCAGCGACAAGACCGATCTGCTCGTGCTCGCGAAGGCGCTCTCCGACGCCGGCGTGCAGATCGTCTCGACCGGCTCGACCGCGTCGACCATCCGCGAGGCCGGATTCGAGGTGACCGACGTCGCCGCCGTCACCGGTGTCGCCGAGATGCTCGACGGCCGCGTGAAGACGCTGCACCCGAAGATCCACGGGGGGCTGCTCGCGGACCTGCGTCTCGAGGACCATGAGCGCCAGCTCGCCGACCTCGACATCGCTCCGTTCGAGCTCGTCGTGGTGAACCTCTATCCGTTCGTCGAGACGGTCGCCTCGGGCGCCGAGGGTGACGATGTCGTCGAGCAGATCGACATCGGCGGGCCTGCGATGGTGCGTGCCGCGGCGAAGAACCACGCCAACGTCGCGATCGTCGTCTCGCCGCAGTCGTACCCCGGCATCATCAGCGCGATCGAGAGCGGCGGCACCACGCTCACCCAGCGTCGTGAGCTCGCAGCGCGCGCGTTCGCGCACACGGCCGCCTACGACACCGCGGTCGCCGCCTGGTTCGCCGAGGGCACGCTGGGCGACGGTGACGACCTTCCCACCCACCTGACGATCCAGGCCGAGCGTCTCGCGACGCTGCGCTACGGCGAGAACTCGCACCAGCGCGGTGCGATCTACACGCGTGTCGGCGGTCACGGCATCGCTCAGGCGACGCAGCTGCAGGGCAAGGAGATGTCGTACAACAACTACGTCGACGCCGACGCCGCGCTGCGCGCCGCCTACGACATGGTCAAGCCCGCCGTCGCGATCATCAAGCACGCGAACCCGTGCGGAATCGCGACCACGGCTCCCAACGCGCTCGACCCCATCGCGAGCGCGCACATCCGCGCCCACGAGTGCGATCCCGTGTCGGCATACGGGGGAGTGATCGCCGCGAACGGCACAGTCACCCTCAAGATGGCCGAGAACCTCAAGGACATCTTCACCGAGGTCATCGTCGCACCGTCGTTCGAGCCCGCAGCGCTCGAGGTCTTCAAGGCGAAGAAGAACCTGCGCCTGCTGCAGCTGCCGCAGGACTGGCAGCAGGAGCGCATGGACGTGCGCCTGGTCTCGGGCGGTCTGCTGCTGCAGGACGCAGACCGCTTCCCCGACGACATCGTCTCGGTCGCGAAGAACTGGGAGCTCGTCTCGGGCGAGCGTCCGAGCGACGAGGAGATGGAGAACCTCATCTTCGCCTGGAAGGCGTGCCGTGCCGTCAAGTCGAACGCGATCGTGCTCGCGAAGGACAATGCCACGGTGGGCGTCGGCATGGGCCAGGTCAACCGCGTCGATTCGTGCCGCCTCGCGGTCGAGCGTGCCGGCGACCGTGCCGCGGGCTCGGTCGCAGCCTCCGACGCGTTCTTCCCCTTCGCCGACGGTGCTCAGGTGCTCATCGACGCCGGCGTGACGGCGATCGTTCAGCCCGGTGGCTCGGTGCGCGATGAAGAGGTCGTGGACGCCGCGCGCAAGGCCGGCGTCACCATGTTCTTCACCGGAGAGCGTCACTTCTTCCACTGATCGCGCACCGCGCGCGCCGCACACCATGACTGTGGGCACCGACCGGGTCGGTGCCCACAGTCATGTCTGATTTCCGCCAGTCGGTGTCGGAGACGCGTGACAGAGTGGAGACATGAGCTTCCCCGTGACCGACTTCGACGAGCGGTATCGCGCGATCAATGCGCGAGACACCCGCTTCGACGGGCAGTTCGTGACCGCCGTGCGCTCGACCGGCATCTACTGTCGTCCGAGCTGCCCTGCCCGCACACCCAAGCCGCAGAACGTCAGCTTCTATCCCACCAGCGCCGCAGCCCATGAGGCCGGCTATCGAGCGTGCAAGCGCTGCCTGCCGGAGGCCGCTCCAGGCTCGCCCGCGTGGGATCTGCGCAGCGACGTCGCGGCCAGGGCGATGCGTCTGATCGCTGCGGGAGTGGTCGAGCGCGAAGGAGTGTCGGGCCTCGCAGCGCGACTCGGCTACTCCACACGCCACCTGACGAGACTGCTCGCAGCCGAGCTCGGGGCCGGACCCCTCGCTCTCGCCAGAGCGCATCGCGCCCACACTGCGCGGATGCTGCTCGTCGGCACCGACATGCCGATCTCCGACGTCGCGTTCTCGGCCGGCTTCGCGAGCATCCGACAGTGCAATGACACGATTCGGGAGGTCTTCGAACTGACTCCGGGCGAGATCAGGGCCCGTCGGCGCACCCCGTCGTCGGTCGTCCCCGGGTCGATCGATCTCGTGCTGCCGTACCGAGCACCTCTCGACGTGTCGGGCGTCTTCCGGTGGATGGCCGCGCGCGCGGTCTCCGGTGTCGAAGAAGCCTCGGCCACCTCTTTCTCGCGGCACCTGCGCATGCTCGGCGGGCCCGCCTGGTTCGAGGTGAGTCAGGACTCCGCGTCCCGACTACACCTGCGCGCACGGGTCGCGCAGCTCGGCGATCTCGCCCCGCTGGTCGCCACGGTCCGGCGGATCTTCGATCTCGACGCCGATCCGCTCGCGATCGACGAGGCCTTGAGCGCTCATCCCGAGATCGCTCCGCTCGTCTCCCGCACTCCCGGCATCCGCGTGCCGGGGTCGGCCGACCCGCACGAGATGCTGATCCGCGCGATGATCGGACAGCAGATCACCGTCGTCGCAGCTCGCACAGCACTCAGCGCACTGACCGAGGCACTGGGGGAGCGCACCGAGCACGGACTGCTGTTCCCGACGATGTCGGCCATCGCCGAGCACGGTGCGACGGTGCTGCGGGGTCCCGGAGCTCGCATCCGCGCGATCGTCGGTGCAGCCGCGGCTCTCGCCGACGGGTCGCTCCCGCTCACCGTCGGCGACGACGGAGCGGAGCAGCGTGCGGCTCTGCTCGCGATGCCCGGCATCGGACCCTGGACGGCCGACTATGTGCGGATGCGCGTGCTCGGCGATCCGGACATCCTGCTGCCGGGCGATGTCGCTCTGCGCGCGGGTGCCGCAGCCACCGGACTCCCCGGGGACGCCGCACCGCTGGTCGCGTGGGCCGAGCGCGCTGCTCCCTGGCGCAGTTATCTCAGCGCTCACCTCTGG
Organism: Microbacterium hydrocarbonoxydans; assembly: GCF_904831005.1. Classification (NCBI taxonomy): domain Bacteria; kingdom Bacillati; phylum Actinomycetota; class Actinomycetes; order Micrococcales; family Microbacteriaceae; genus Microbacterium; species Microbacterium hydrocarbonoxydans. Next base: position 878,721 of record NZ_LR882982.1, read on the forward strand.
AACGCCGCACCGGTGCGGCCGACCAGAGCGAAGAAGACAGTGACCATGACCGTGACGACGACGACCCCGGAGAAGAACTCGTGACCGCACTCATCCAGACCCTCGCCACACCGGACGGTCCGTTCACGATCCTCACCGACGATCGGCAGCGCGTCCTCGCCTCGGGGTGGACCGCCGACCACTCGACGATCGTCGGGCGACTCTCGCCCTCATCGCAGCCGTCGAAGATCGTGGAGAGCGAGACCGAGGCCGCAGCGGCCGTGCGGGCGTTCTACGCCAGCGACCTGGCGGCCATCGACGCGGTCGAGGTGAGCCAGGCGGGCACGGTGCTGCAACTCGCCGGATGGTCGGCGCTGCGCGAGATCGAGCCGGGGCAGCCGCTGACCTACACGTCGTTCGCCGCGCGTCTCGGAAATCCGCGAGCGGTGCGCGCCGCGGCGTCGATCTGCGCGCGCAACGCGCCGGCGCTTTTCGTGCCGTGCCACCGCGTGCTGCGCTCGGACGGAACGCTCGGCGGTTTCGCATGGGGTCTCGACGTCAAGGAGAGGCTGCTGGCGCGCGAAGCGGAGCACGTCTGACTCGAGGGACTCGCCCTGACACTCACGAGCATCTCGAGCATCTCGCCGCATCGGGAATCTCTCTTGCGCTCAGCTGGTTCACAGGAATAGGCTGGAGGGCTGTCGCGCCGACCGGACGACGCCGCCGAGCCCCTGAGGAGGACACCATGATTTCGATCGCCACTGCGCAGATCATCGCTCTCGGCTCGACCCCGGCGCGCCCGCTCCGTTAGAGCCCACTCGTCATCGCACCGGATGCCGGACTCCGTGTCCGTTCCCGCATCCGTCACTCGGTAACCGCATTCCATACGAAACTCGTCTGAGAGACATGTCTTCCTCGCCTTCATCGCAGAACGCCTCCCCGTCCTCCTCCCTCTCCACACCGGCCGCACTGTGGCGCCTCAAGCCCTTCGTGAAGCCGGTCATCTGGCGGCTCGCCGGCGGTGCCGCCAGTGCGCTCGTCGCGGCGATCATCGCGCTGATGATCCCGATCGTCCTCGAGCAGATCATCCGCGGTCCCGTGCAGACCGGCGCGATCGACGCCATCGCCTGGGGAGCGCTCGCCGTCTTCGGCCTCGCCCTCGGCGAGGCGCTCATGGTGTGGCTGCGCCGACAGTTCGTCCTGAATCCCGCGACGCAGGTCGAGTACAAGATGCGCACGGAGCTCTACTCGCGCCTGCAGACGCTTCCGGTCTCGTTCCACGATCGCTGGCAGTCGGGTCAGCTGCTCAGCCGCATGATGCAGGACATCGGCCTCATCCGTCGGTGGCTGGCGTTCGGGCTCGTGCTGCTCGTCGTCAACGTCCTCACCATCATCATCGGATCGGTGCTGCTGTTCCGCTGGCACTGGCTTCTGGGCGTCATCTTCATCGTCACCGCGATCCCGCTGTGGATCCGGGGGTACATCTTCGAGAAGCGGTACGGAGCGCTCACTCGTCGGAGCCAGGATCAGGCCGGCGATCTCGCCACCAGCGTCGAGGAGAGCGTGCACGGCATCCGGGTGCTGAAGGCCTTCGGTCGCGGAAAGCACGCGCTGAGCCGTTTCAGCCGTCAGGCCGAGACTCTGCGCGAGACCGAGATGAGCAAAGCAGGCGCGATCGCGTCGATCTGGTTCTGGCTCGATCTCATGCCGCAGATCGCGTTCGGGCTCAGCCTCATGTCGGGCATCTGGTTGATCTCGCAGGGCGAGATCGATCAGGCGGAGCTCTTCGCCTTCTTCGCGATGGCCGTCGTGCTGCGCTGGCCGATCGAGTCGATCGGCTTCCTGTTCTCGTTCATGCTCGACGCGCGCACCGCGACCGACCGCGTGTTCGACATCTACTCGGAGACCAACTCGATCACCGATCCCGAGAACCCCGTGCACATCACGGAGCCGCGCGGCGAGCTCGCCTTCGAGGGCGCGCACTTCCGCTATCAGGACGCCGGCGCGAACGAGCGCGACCTGCTCGACGGCATCGACCTGGTGCTGCGGCCCGGTGAGACCATGGCGCTGGTCGGGCTGACGGGCAGCGGCAAGACCACCTTGACCACACTGCCCACGCGTCTGTACGACGTGACGAGCGGACGAGTGACGCTCGACGGCGTCGACGTGCGTGACCTGCCTCTGGCAGAGCTGCGGCAGCACATCGCCATGGCCTTCGAGGATGCGACGCTGTTCTCGGCGACGGTGCGCGAGAACGTGCTGCTCGGTCGGGCCGACCTCGACGTGCACAGCGACGAGGCCGAGCGCGTGCTGCGAGAGGCGCTCGATGTCGCTCAGGCGGCCTTCGTGGACTCGCTCCCCGAGGGCGTCGAGACCGTCATCGGCGAAGAGGGACTGAGCCTCTCGGGCGGCCAGCGTCAGCGACTGGCGCTGGCTCGGGCCGTCGCGGCCGCTCCCAAGGTGCTCGTGCTCGACGACCCGCTCTCGGCGCTCGACGTCGACACGGAGGCGCTCGTCGAAGAGGCGCTGCGTCACGTGCTGGCCGATACCACGGCCATGATCGTCGCGCATCGCCCGTCGACCGTGGCGCTGGCCGATCGCGTGGCTCTTCTCGAGGCCGGTCGGGTCACGGCGGTCGGAACCCACAGTGAGCTGCTGAGGACGAGTCGTCACTATCGGCACGTCATCTCGAGCCTCGAGGCGGAGGAGGCGGCCCGTACCGGTGCCATCCCGATCATCCGAGACGAACAGCAAGAGATCGACGCGACAGTGCGCGAAGGACTCCGCGCCGCCGACGACGACGCCCCGGCGGGCGCACCCGCACATATCGATGGAGAGAGGGAGGTGCAGCGATGAGCTCCGCCATCACCGGAACGCAGGACGAGGATCGCTCGAGCTACACCAAGGAGGAGAGCCGGGCCATCCGGCGTCGTTCTCTGCGGCTGCTGGGATCGCTCGTGCGACCGCTCAAGCCGCAGATCACGCTGGCCGCGGTCGTCCTGGTGATCTCGACCGCGCTGCAGGTCGCCGGTCCCATCCTGATCAGCATCGGCATCGACCGAGCACTGCCCGCAGTGCTCGACCGCGCCGATTGGATGCCGACCTTCATGATCGGCGGCGTCTATCTGCTCGCGGGTGCGGTGGCTGCGGCGATGATCGCCTGGTACGTGATCATCGCGGCGAAGCTCACGCAGGCCGTGCTCCTCGATCTGCGCAAGCGGATCTTCCTGCACACCCAGCGCCTGAGCCTCGAGTTCCACGAGTCCTACACCTCGGGACGCATCATCTCCCGCCAGACCAGTGATCTCGATTCCATCAAGGAACTCCTCGACGGAGGGCTGAACGAGCTCGTCTCGGGCGTGCTGTTCGGGCTCTTCACGTTCATCGCGCTGTGCGTGTGGGACTGGCAGTCGGGGCTCATCCTGGCGATCGGCGGCATCCCGCTGTTCTTCCTGATGCGCTGGTTCTATTCGCGCTCGCAGCTCGTGTACCGCGAGTCCCGCGTGATCAGCGCCAAGGTGATCGTCCAGTTCGTCGAGACGATGACCGGCATCCGCGCGGTGAAGGCGTTCCGCAAGGAGCCTCGCAACGACGCGGCATTCCAGAAGATCGCAGGCGAGTACCGTGACGTGAACCGTCGTTCGATGCTGCTGTTCGGCACGTTCGAGCCGGGCCTCATGGGCGTCGCGGCGCTCGTGCTCGGAATCGTCGTGCTGTGGGGCGGCATCCGCGTGTCGGAGGGAGCTCTCACCGTCGGCGTGCTGCTGTCGGCGGTGCTGTACGTGCGCAACTTCTTCGCGCCGATGCAGGAGATCGCGATGTTCCTCAACTCGTATCAGTCCGCCACGGCAGCGCTGGAGAAGGTGTCCGGCGTCCTCGAAGAGGTGCCGACCGTTCCCGACCCCGAGAAGCCGGTCGATCTGTGGCAGTCGCGCGGGCACATCGAGTTCGACGAGGTGACCTTCGGATACAACGGCGACAAGACGATCCTCCCGAACTTCTCGCTCGACATCCCCGCAGGGCAGACGATCGCCCTCGTGGGCACGACCGGCGCGGGCAAGTCGACCCTGGCGAAGCTGATCTCCCGCTTCTACGACCCGTCGGCGGGAGCGGTGACTCTCGACGGAGTGGATCTGCGCACCCTGCACCCGAAGGATCTCCGTCGCGCGATCGTCATGGTGACGCAGGAGGCATACCTGTTCAGCGGGACGGTGGCCGACAACATCGCCCTCGGAAAGCCCGACGCCTCGCTCGACGAGATCAGGGCGGCGGCGCGCGCGGTCGGCGCCGACGACTTCATCTCCTCGCTGCCCGACGGCTACGGCACCGACGTCAACAAGCGCGGTGGTCGCGTGTCGGCGGGCCAGCGCCAGCTGATCTCGTTCGCCCGCGCCTTCCTCGCGGATCCGGCGGTGCTGATCCTCGACGAGGCCACGGCGTCGCTCGACATCCCGTCGGAGAGGCTCATCCAGGACGCCCTGCAGACTCTTCTGAAGGATCGCACCGCGATCATCATCGCGCACCGCCTGTCGACGGTCGCGATCGCCGATCGGGTGCTCGTGATGGAGCACGGCAGGATCATCGAGGACGACACGCCAGAGACGCTGATCAGCGGGACGGGCAAGTTCGCGCAGCTGCACGCCGCGTGGCAGGAGACCCTGGTCTGAGTCACCCCGTCTCAGAGCCGGACGCCTGAGCACCGAGACCACGATCGATCATCGGTCATGGTCTCGGTCGTTGTGCGCCGGAGGCGGAGCGGAGCAGCGTCGGCGTGGGTAGCATCGAAGTATGGATCCGCTCATGCTCGCCGTCGAGTTGTGGTGGATCGCGCCCGTCGCCGCCGGCGGGGCCCTCGCCGGCGCGGTCGGACTGCGCCGGCGCAGCACGAGGAGCGGGCGTCGACTCGAGTACGACGCGGCACGGCACGACCTCAGGGCGGCCCAGCAGACCGCCGTCGAACGACGCATGGCGGTCAAGCTCGCCAGGGCAGACGTGACCCGCATCTCGGCCGAACGCAGCGCGCGTCGTGCCACGCCCGAGCAGGTCGCAGGAGCCAAGAGGATGCTGCGCGCCAAGGAGAGCGACGCCAAGGCGGCGGCAGCCGACGTGCGCGCCAAGCAGGTGAGACTCAACGCGGCGCGCGCAGCGATCCCCTCGGCCTCGGCCCCGCGCCCGCTCGAACGGCTGCAGGCGCAGCACGAGGCGATCGTGGTGCGGTGGATGAACTACGAGACCGATCCGGGGCTGCAGATCGCGTACCCCGCGATGACCGATGTCAAGCAACCGGCCACCGCGGAGTACCTCCGCGCGGCGGCGCATGCGGTCGAGACCCGCAGAGCCGCGACAGGTCGCGTCAGCGCCCCCGATTTCGCCGTGTACCGAGACGCCGTCGCGGATCTCGAGCGCGCCTTCGAGGCCGCCGAGTATTCCGCGAGGGTGCAGGCCGGCGAGGCGCCGCAGGCATCCTCGGCGTGGCAGGATGCCGCGCACGACATCATCACGCGGTCCACCGAGGCGATCGACCGCGCTGCGGACGCCGCAGCATCCGCATTCGCGGCGTGGAACGACCGTAAGAAGCCCGACCGCCGCTAGTCGCCCTGCACCGGCGAGAGAGGCTCGTGCACGAGAGTCACGAGTTCGTCTTCGCTCACCTCGTCCGGCGTGGTCAGGTAGACATTGAACGCCTTGCGGTCGATCGAGCCTGCGCCGCTCACCCGCAGGCCCTCCGAGGCAATGCGCTCGTTGATGAGGTCGTGCGCCGCGCTGATCTGATCGTACGGGCCGTGCACTTCGGCGACCAGGCAGTCGCGCTCCGGCAGGTGGAGGATCTCCAACGGCGCGACGACGGTCGTGTCTGCGGCGACCGGGACGAAGATCGAGAGATCGACGTCGGTCTCGGTGTACTGGTCATCGTGTTCGATCACGCCACAGGGGCCGAGGGGATCGATGGACGCCGAGGCGAGCAGCGGCATCATCCTCTCCCACAGCAGCGCTTCGTGCGAGTAGGTCGGGACGGTGCCGCGCAGTGTCACGACGGTCATCGCGGGGATGGTGGTGCGGTTCAGGGTCATCGACATGATGCTCTCTCCTTGATCGAGTAGTCGGGTGATGAGTGATACCCGTCCCTGGGCTGCGTGCTGCTCCTCGACGAGGCTCGCATGCTGCAATCGCAGCGCGTGAGTCCACGCCGCGGTGCCGCGGGCAGCGAGGAGGATTCCGATGGCGGAGACGCCGAAGCCGACATCACGCAGATTGCGGATGTCGGCCGCGTCGTTCAGCTGGTACGCGGCGTAGCGTCGGTACCCGCTTGCCGGGTCGATGTCAGCGGGCACGAGGACTCCATGGGAGTCGTAGTGGCGCAGCATGCGCATCGACAGCCGGCTCAGCGAGCTGAACCGGCCGATCGTCATGAGATTCGTGGTCTCGGCCATGACTACATCGTGCTGTCTGACACGGTGTCAGAGTCAACACCGTGCCAGAAGTCGCCCGCATCCGTCCGGATCAGGCTCCGATCGTCCGCGTGCGCACGAGATCGCGGTACCAGTGTCCGGAGTCCTTCACCGTGCGCTCGAGAGTGTCGAAGTCGACCCGCACGATGCCGAATCGCTTGGCATAGCCGTATCCCCACTCGAAGTTGTCGAGCAGCGACCACACGAAGTAGCCGCGCAGATCGACACCGCGCTGCAGAGCGCGGTGCGCGGCGGTGAAATGACGGCGCAGATAGTCGGTGCGCTCCGGGTCGGGGATCGACCCGTCTTCACCGACCTCGTCATCGAACGCCGCGCCGTTCTCGGTCACCATCAACGGCTGCTCGGGGAACTGCTCCGCGAGCGAGACGAGCAGCTCCTCCAGGCCCTCGGGCGCGATGTTCCAGCCCATCGCCGTGTACGGCCCCGGCTGTTCGACGAACTCGACGAGCTGATCGCTGCCCGGCCATGCCGTGCCGCCTGCGGCGCCCTTGTGCCCGTCGTTCTGCTGCTTCGGGGACGCTCCGTCCCACAGCCGCACGGTCGCGGTGGAGTAGTAGTTCACGCCGAGCACGTCGATCGGCTGGTTCACGGTGGCGAGGTCTCCCTCCCGGACGAACGACCAATCCGTCACGGATGCCGTGTCATCGAGCAGATCGGCCGGATACTCGCCGCGGAGCATCGGGTGGGTGAAGGCCCGATTCGCGAGAGCATCGATCCGCCGGGTGGCCTCTGCGGCGCCTTCGCCCTGTCCGCGCAGCACGTGGAAGTTGAGCGTGACCGAGTAGTCGGGGGCGCCGGTCGAGGTCGCGCGCAGCGCCTGGACCGCGCGTCCGTGGGCGAGATTCAGGTGATGCACCGCCGCGAGGGCGGATGCCGGCTCGTGGCGCCCGGGAGCATGGCCGCCCTGGCCGTAGCCCAGATATGCAGAGCACCACGGTTCGTTGAGCGTGGTCCAGGTGTGCACGCGGTCGCCGAGGGCAGCGCCCATGACCTCGGCGTACCTCTCGAAGGCGTCGGTGGTCGCACGGGCGGTCCACCCGCCCTCGTCCTCCAGATACTGCGGCAGATCCCAGTGATACAGGGTCGCGACCGGACGGATGCCGCGCTCGAGCAGTCCGTCGACCATCCGCGAGTAGAAGTCGACCCCGGCCCGGTTCACTGAACCTTCCGCGGTCGGCACGATGCGCGGCCAGGCGATCGAGAAGCGATACGCCTGAAGGCCGAGTTCGCTCATGAGATTGAGGTCCTGCTCGACGCGGTGATAGTGATCGCATGCGACGTCGCCCGTGTCGCCGTTCCACACCTTGCCGGGCGTCTTGCTGAAGGTGTCCCAGATCGACGGCGTGCGTCCGTCCTCGTCCGCGGCTCCTTCGATCTGGTACGACGCGGTCGCCGAACCGAACGTGAAACCCTCGGGAAACACGAGTCCGGAGCCGCGATAGTCGCCCGCGGGGGAGAGTGCGCTCATCCGGTCACCTCCGACAGATCGACGGTGTAGACGCGTCGATCGCCATCGGGCGCGGTCACGTCGACCGTGGTGGTGCCGGAGCCGCCGGGGAACACGCGCAGCTGCAGACCCTCGTGATAGTCGTAGTCGGGGCGATCGCTCCGCGCGCCCCACGGCAGCACCGTTCCCGACCGCACATACAGCGGCAGGGAGTCGTACCCGTGCGTCTCTCGACGCCATGCGCCGCCCGTCACCGTCTCGCCGGTGAGCAACGAGGTCCACACGCCGTCGGGCAGATAGAACTCGACCGATCCGTCGGCGGAGAAGACGGGGGCGACCAGCAGACCGGACCCGAGCATGTACTGGCGGTCCAGGTACCCGACCGCAGGATCGTGGGGGAACTCCACCTGCATCGGGCGCATCAGCGGCAGGCCCGTGTGCACGGCATCCAGACCCTGCTGATACAGATACGGCATCAGACGCATCTTCAGCTGCGTGAACCGACGCGTGACGTCGACGGCCTCCTCGTCGAACATCCACGGCACCCGGTAGGAGCTGGAGCCGTGGAATCGCGAGTGCGAGCCGAGCAGACCGAACGCGGTCCATCGCTTGAAGACCCCGGCGTCCGGGGTGCCTTCGAAGCCGCCGATGTCGTGGCTCCAGAAGGCGAACCCGCTGAGTGCCAGCGAGAGCCCGCCGCGCAGGGTCTCCGCCATCGACGTGTAGGTCGACGTGGAGTCGCCGCCCCAGTGCACCGGCATGCTCTGCCCACCGGCTGTCGCCGAGCGGGCGAAGAGCACAGCGTCGTCGGCGCCACGCGCCTCGGTCAGCACATCGTGCACCGCCCGGTTGTAGAGGTCGGTGTACAGGTTGTGCATCCGCTCGGGATCCGAGCCGTCCGACCACACCACCTCTGTGGGGATGCGCTCGCCGAAGTCGGTCTTGAAGCAGTCGACGCCCTGGGCGATCAAGCGGCGCAGGTGGCCCTGGTACCACGCGGTGGCGTCGGGATTCGTGAAGTCGACGAGGCCCATGCCCGCCTGCCACAGGTCCCACTGCCACACCGACCCGTCGGGTCGGGTGACGAGGAACCCGTGGTCGGCCGCTTCACGGAAGAGCGGGGAGCGCTGGGCGATGTAGGGGTTGATCCACACGCAGACCCTCAGGTCCTTCTCGTGCAGTCGCGAGAGCATGCCCTCGGGGTCCGGGAACACCCGGGGGTCCCATTCGAAGTCGCACCAGTTGAACTCGCGCATCCAGAAGCAGTCGAAGTGGAACACCGACACCGGCAGCTCCCGCGCCGCCATCTCGTCGATGAACGAGCTGACGGTCTGCTCGTCGTAGTCGGTGGTGAAGCTCGTCGACAGCCAGAGGCCGTACGACCATGCGGGCACGACGGGCGGCCGCCCGGTGAGCGCCGTGTAGCGTCCGAGCACGTCCTTGGGCGTGGGCCCGGCGATCACGAAGTACTCGAGGACCTCGCCGGAGACGGAGAACTGCACCCGCTCCACGGACTCGGAGCCGATCTCGTACGACACGTGCCCCGGGTCGTTGACCAGCACTCCGTAGCCGCGGTTCGACAGATGGAAGGGGATGCTCTTGTACGCCTGTTCGCTGGAGGTGCCGCCGTCTGCGTTCCAGATGTCGACCGACTGGCCGTTCTTGACCAGTGGACCGAAGCGCTCGCCCAGGCCGTAGATCAGCTCGCCGACACCGAGGTCGAGCTGCTCGTGCACGAATGCCGATGCGGTGGGGGCCGTGCCGTTCGACCCTGACCCGCCCTGGCGGGCGTTGTCGACGATGCCCGAGTCGACCTGCGCTCCGGGGGCGAGTCGCACGTATCCCTGCGCCTTGTGGCCGCTCCCGGTCACCCGGTGCCCGTCGACCTCGAACGAGAGGTTCCACGGCGAGCCGGGGGTGATCCTGGCCACCAGAGCGCCCGCGTCGAGAGCACCCCCCGCTGCCGAGACGGTCGCCGACGCTGCGCCTCCGCCCGCGCCCGGGAGCCCGAAGCCGCCGTGCCATCTCGCGCCCTCGTGGTGGGCGATGCGCACGCGGATCACGCCTTCTGCGGGAGACGAGAGGGTGGTGGTCAGCACCGGCCGGTTGAGTGTGTCGCCGCGCTTGGTGATCGTCATGGTCGGCGCCGTGATGACGAGGCCGGGTCCGTCTGGGGTGTCGGTGGTCTCGGTGATGTCGTAGGCCTCCTGCGCATAGAGCGCGGTGACGCCCGGACGCAGCTGCCAGAATCCATCGGTGAACTTCATTACTTGACTGCTCCTGCCGTGATGCCGCGCGTGAGTGTGCGCTGGAAGATGAGGAAGAAGATGAGCGTGGGGATGATGCCCAGCAGTGCGGACGCGCTCGTGGTGGTGACGTCCATCAGTCGATCGCCCTGCAGAACACTGATCGCGACGGGCACTGTCTGGTTGGCGTTCGATGCGAGGAACGTCAGCGGGATGAGGAATTCGTTCCACGTCCAGATGAAGAAGAAGATGAGCAGCACCGACAGGGTCGGGCGGCTGATCGGGAAGACCACGCGCCACAGGATCTGCCACCGGGTCGCGCCGTCGAGGGATGCCGCTTCGAGGATCTCCTTCGGGAAGGTGCCGTAGACCGACGACAGCAGGTACGTTCCGAAGGCCGCCTGGATCACCGTGAACACGATGATGACCGACCACACGTTGTCGTACAGGCCGACCGATTTGAACATGTAGTACAGCGGGTACAGCAGGGCCTCCTGCGGCAGGAGGTTCGCGAGCAGGAAGAGCAGCACGATCCAGCTGCGGCCACGGACACGACCGATCCCGATCGCGAAGGCGTTGAGCATCGAGATGACGACGGCGAGCACCGAGACGATGCCGGCGATGAAGATCGAGTTCCAGACCTTCTCGGGAAAGTTGACCCGCTCCCAGAACTTGATGATCCCGCCGAAGTCGAGGGTCTCGGGAAACGCGAGCGGGCCCGAGGTCGCGTAGTCGACCGGTGACTTGAACGAGTTGACCAGCACCAGGTAGAACGGTGCGATCACGAGCAGCGCTCCGATCACGACGAGCGCGAGGAGCAGCCAGTCGACCGGACGTTTCTTGGTCATACCGCCGCGCGGACGCGCCTTGGACGGCTTGCCGGTGACGATGGCAGTGGTGGCGTGCATCACAGACCCGCCCTTTCCTTGCGCTCGAGGGAGTTCTGGACGCGGATGAAGATGATCGACACGATCACCACGACGATCGTGAGCACTGTGGCGATCGTCGCGCCGTAGCCCACGTTCCGCTTGGTGAAGAACTCCTGATACGCGTAGTAGGCCGGCACGAGGGTCGAACCTGCGGGGCCGCCGCGCGTGATGATGTAGACCGGACCGAACACCTTCAGAGCGGCGATCGTGCAGGTCAGGGTGACGACGAAGATCTCGGGGCGGATGATGCTCATCGTGATCGCCGAGAAACGCTGGAACCAGTTGGCCCCGTCGAGCTCGGCGGCTTCGTAGAGCTCGGGATCGACGCGCTGCAGCGCTGCCATGAAGACCACGACGGGATAGCCGAGCTGCACCCACACCATGACCACCATGAGCACGATCAGCGCCGAGGGCATCTGACCGAGCCAGTCGTAGGCCGGGATGCCGAACCAGCTGAGGATCTGGTTCAGTGCTCCGTCGCCACCGGGGCGCACGATCCACCCGATCACGATGCCGGCCACGGCGATGGGGAGGATCTGCGGAAGGTAGTAGGTCGCCCGCAGGAAGCTTCCGACCTTGCCGCCGAACTTGCGACCGACGACGTCGAACAGGAGCGCGGCGACCATGAGGCCGACGATCGTGGGAACGACCACCATGGCGATGATCATCCAGACGGAGTTGGTGAACGAGGTCCAGAAGTCGCTGTCGGTGAGGATCTTCTGCCAGTTCTCGAGCCCGATGAACTCCGGAGTGCGCACTCCCTTCCACTTCGTGAAGGTGAGGTACACGTTCCAGACGAGCGGGACGATGACGACGACGAGCAGGAGCACGAAGCCGGGGAGCAGGTACATCCAGTACGCGCCGGTCCCTCCGCGGCGCTGCGGGATCGACGGCTCTTCGGGCGGCAGCTTCGTGCGGCCCTCACGGCGGGTGGCGAGTGACATTTTCATCTCCAGGAGGATGCGAGGGCGGCACGGTTCGGGTGCCGCCCCCGCGAATGGATCAACGGAATTCCGCGGTGCCCTCGTCGTACTGCTCGCCGAGGTTCTCGTTGGTGGTCTCGGCGTTCTGCGTGCCGGTGATGAGTCCCTGGAGCTCCTGGACGATCACGTCGTAGAAGCCGGGTGCGGGCCAATCCGGGTAGAACGAGAGTCCGTCGGCGTCGAGCACGCCGTTGAACGTCTCGATCAGTGCCGCGCTCTTCTCATCGGTGATGTCGGCGGTGTCGGCCGCGACGGGAAGACCGCCGTTGTTGCCGATGATCGCCTGGATCTCGGGCCGCATCGTGATGTCGATGAACTCGTATGCCAGTTCCTTGTTCGCCGCGTTCTCGGGCACGACCCAGAGGTTGCCCGAAGAGCCGAGCGACAGGTCGGCGCCGGGGAAGGCGGTCAGCGTCCAGTCGAAATCGGTCGCCTCGGCGACGAAGCGACCGAACCACCACGAGCCGGAGACGAAGATCGGGGCGGTGCCGTTGATGAACGACACTCCGGCGTCCTCGGCCTTGACCGACGACACATCCGAGGCGATGTACCCCTTGTCGACGTACTCCTTGAGAGTCTCGGTCGCCGAGGTGACCTCGGGGCCCTGCCAGTCGACCGGCTCCTTGTAGAGCTGGTAGTCGTCGACGAAGCCGCGGTCGGCTTCGTTCAGGGCGAGCTGGTACCAGAGCTGCCCCAGCGGATACTCCGCGCCGGCCTCGGCCAGCGGAGTGACGCCCTGCGCGACGAACGCGTCGAGCACGTCGACGAACTCCTCGTACGTCGTCGGGATCTCGAGCCCTGCCGCGGCGAACGCGTCCTGGTTGTAGTAGACGCCCACGAACTCGCCGTAGTTCGGAACGCCGAACCACATGTCGCCGCCCATCACACCGTCTTCGGAGTACTTGGCGGTGGTCTGCAGCGACGGGGCGAGCTTCTCATCCCAGCCGTACTCCTCGACGGCATCCGAGATGTCGGAGATCAGTCCGGTCGAGGCGAGGAATCCCGCGGTGGCGTTGCCCTTGTTGAACTCCATCAGATCGGGGGCGGCGTCGGTGTCGAGCACCTGGCTCGCGGTCTTCTGGATCTGCTCGAAGGACTTCTCCTCGAACTCGACGGTCGCTCCGGTCTCCTCCTCGAAGATCGCGATCGCCTCGGCCCAGGCCTTGCCCATCGCGCTGTCTGCTCCTTCGTAGTGCCAGAGCTTGAGGGTCTGCCCGTCTCCTCCCTCGTCGGAGGATCCGGCGGTGCAGCCACTGAGCGCGATCCCCGTCGCCGTCAGTGCGGCCAGTGCGGCCAGAGTCTTCGTCCTGCGGATGTTGCGTGCCATCGTCGGCACTCCTTTCTGATGGGCCATGCGGCCGGACACATCGGTGGGTCGTTCTCGTTCTTGTCTTCAGTTGTCACGCGCCATCATCGAAGCGTTTCGACGATGGAGATGCGCGTATGCGTCTCCGCCGTCGATCACTCCCGGGCGGGGGCGATCGATCCGGTGGAGTGGTACTCGGGAGGGATGAGGTGGATGCGGGGCGCGGTGCCCGGCTGGTCGAGATGCGTGTCGGCCAGTTCGACCGCCAGCTCGCACGATCGCGCGGGGATCAGGGGAATCGTGTCGATGGGCGTCGCGAGAGCGGAGGTGTCGAACGACGCTGCCGCAGAGATGACCGACACGTCTTCGCCGACCCGCAGACCTCGCTCGTCGAGGGCGCGCAGAAGGACGTCGTGGACGTCGCCGACCGCGTGCACGATGAATGCCCGGACGCCACGGTCCAGAGCGACCTCGGTGGCGGCCCGGACAGCCGACGGATCGGTCGCGGACGAGCCCGTCGTCACCCACTCGAGAGCGACCCCGCGGTCAGCCGCGCGCTCCTGGGCGCCGCGGAGAAGGCGCCGAGGGAAGTTCGACTTCCGGTACGAGACCTCTGTCTGTCCGAGCAGGGTCACGCGCGAGTGGCCGGCGTCCGCCATGCGATCGACCGCCAGACCTCCGGCGGACTCGAAGTCGAGGTCGACGCAGGTGAGGCCTTCTGGGTCGTCGGGGATGCCGATGAACACGGTGGGGGTGCGCACACTGCGTGCGATGGCCGCCCGCTCATCGTCGGGGGCGACGTCGAGTACCAGGATGGCGTCGACCAGTCTGCTCGCGGCGACTCGATTCATGCCGTCGGAGGCCTGCTCATCGGTGAGGAGCAGGATGTCGTAGCCGCGGCGCCGCGCGGCCACGGCGGTGGCGAGCACGAACGCCATGTGCGTCGGGGCGTGGGTGTCGGCCCGCAGGGGTTCGGTGAGGGCGAAGATGTGCGTGCGTCGGCCAGCGAGCATGCGTGCGCCCGCATCGGGTTCGTAGCCGAGCTCCTGGACCGCGCCCTCGATGCGCAGGCGGGTCTTCTCCGAGACCGGGCGCTTGCCGCTCAGCGCGTAGGAGACGGTGCTGATCGACACTCCGGCAGCCTTCGCCACCTCGTGGATCGTCGCCATGCTGACTCCATCGTCGCTCGTACCGGGAATTCATCGAAGCGCTTCGCTTGCGCGTCTGAAGCGATGATAGGCACGGATGTGTGCGGGACGCAAGCCTTTTGTGGTGGATCGCAACAAAAAGGCGGAGTTGCATGAGAGCGTTCCCGCGAATCGGCCGGCGAAGGCGACGAGGCCTCGATGGGGGAGGGGATTCGAGACCCCGCCGCCGGTCTAGGAGGTGACGCGGATCTCTGCGATGACCTCGGAGTACTCGGTCTCCCCGACAGGGGTGAAGCCGACGCGCAGGAAGAAGGCCTCGGGGCCGTCTTCTCCTGCTTCGTAGATCACGTTGACGTGGTCGACGCCTCGTGCGCGCGCCTCTTCGAGAAGCTGCTCGACCGCGAAGCGGCCGAGTCCCTTGCCCTGGTCATCGGCGTCGACGTTGATGCGCCACAGCACGGAGCGGAAGTGCTCCTCGGGCGCCTCGGGATCGAAGTTCGCACTCACGAACCCGACGACCTGATCGCCGTCGAGCACGACCCGCTGCCAGGAGGTCAGGGGGTTGATGACCGTCGCTGCGATGCCGTAGGACACCGGAGCGAGGAACTGCTCCTGTCCGGGCTTCAGCGACAGGTTGTTCACGGCGACGATCGTCGCGGCGGAGAGTTCGACCATGCGCAGTTCGGACATAGTCACAGGCTAGCCCCTCCGTCGGGTGCCTGGTGGAAACCTCGACTTTCGTCAGGGGTCCACGTCTCCGGAATGCCGGAAGTCGATGTGCGGGCCCCACCTCCCGCGGACACGCGCCGGGGGAGCCTCAGGTATCTTGGTATCGAGACAAATATGCCCTCGCGAACGGAGAACCTCCTGGTGACCGACGACGCCATCATCTACACCTACACGGACGAGGCTCCGGCTCTCGCCACGGCTTCCTTCCTGCCGATCATCAAGGCCTACACGGGCCAGGCGGGCATCGAGGTCGAGACCCGCGACATCTCGCTCGGAGGACGCATCCTCGCCGCGTTCCCGCAGAAGCTCACGCCCGAGCAGCAGGTCGGCGACTCGCTCGCAGAGCTCGGCGGACTCGCCACGCTGCCCGAGGCGAACATCATCAAGCTCCCGAACATCTCGGCCTCGATCCCGCAGCTCAAGGGTGCGATCGCCGAGCTGCAGGCTCAGGGATACGACATCCCCGACTTCCCCGACGAGCCCTCCTCGCTCGAGGAGAAGGATGTGCGTGCGCGCTACGACCGCATCAAGGGTTCGGCGGTCAATCCGGTGCTCCGTGAGGGCAACAGCGATCGCCGTGCGCCGCTGGCCGTCAAGAACTACGCCAAGAAGCACCCGCACCGCAACAAGCCGTTCGCCGAGGGCTCGAAGACCCGCGTCGCGACGCTCGGCCACGACGACTTCAAGCACAACGAGCGCTCCTGGGTCGCCGCCCACGACGACGTCCTGAGCTTCCGCCACACCGCCGCAGACGGCACCGTGACGATCCTCAAGGAGGGGCTCAGGGTCCTGCCGCGCGAGATCATCGACGCCACGTTCCTCTCGGCCGCGCACCTCGACGAGTTCCTCGCCGAGACGCTCGAGACGGCGAAGAACGACGATGTCCTGTACTCGGTGCACCTCAAGGCCACGATGATGAAGGTCAGCGACCCGATCATCTTCGGTCACGTCGTGAGGGTCTTCTTCGCAGACGTGTTCGCTCAGTACGGCGACAAGCTCGCGGCTGCGGGCCTCAACCCCAACGACGGTCTCGGCTCGATCCTCGCCGGCCTCGGCTCGATCGCCGACGGCGCCGAGATCGCGGCCGCCTTCGACAAGGCGATCGCCGAGGGACCCCGTCTCTCGTACGTGAACTCCGACAAGGGGACCACGAACCTGCACGTGCCCAGCGATGTGATCGTCGACGCGTCGATGCCCGCGCTCGTCCGCAACGGCGGCAAGCTGTGGGGCAAGGACGGAGGCGAGGCCGACACGCTCGCTGTCATCCCCGACTCCTCGTACGCGAGCGTCTATCAGGCCGTCATCGACGATGTGATCGCGAACGGCCCGCTCGACCCGGCCACGATCGGCACGGTGCCGAACGTCGGACTCATGGCGCAGGCGGCCGAGGAGTACGGCAGCCACGACAAGACCTTCGAGATCGCCGCCGCGGGCACCGTCCAGGTGCTCGACAGCGAAGGCACCGTGCTGATCGAGCACGAGGTCGGCGCCGGTGACATCTGGCGTGCGACGCAGACCAAGCACATCCCGGTCATGGACTGGGTCAAGCTCGCAGTCTCGCGCGCTCGCGCCACGGGCGTGCCCGCCGTGTTCTGGCTCGATGCGAATCGCTCGCACGACGCCCAGATCATCGCCAAGGTGCACCAGGGGCTCGCGACGCTCGACACCAAGGGCCTCACGATCACGATCCTCGCCCCCGAGGAGGCCACTCGGTACACGCTCGCGCGTATGCGCCACGGTCTCGACACCATCTCGGTGACGGGCAACGTGCTGCGTGACTACCTCACCGACCTCTTCCCGATCCTCGAGGTCGGCACCAGCGCGAAGATGCTGTCGATCGTCCCGCTGCTCGCGGGCGGCGGCCTGTTCGAGACCGGTGCAGGGGGCTCCGCGCCCAAGCACGTGCAGCAGCTCGTCGAAGAGAACTACCTCCGCTGGGACTCGCTGGGCGAGTTCTTCGCACTGGCTGCGTCGCTCGAGCACTTCGCCGACCGCACCGGCAACGAGAAGGCTCGCGTCCTCGCCGAGACGCTGGACGCGGCGACCGGGACCTTCCTCGAGGAGGACCGCTCACCGGGCCGTGCACTCGGCACGATCGACAACCGCGGCAGCCACTTCTACCTCGGTCTGTACTGGGCTCAGGAGCTGGCGAACCAGACGAAGGATGCCGAGCTCGCCGCCGCATTCGCGCCCGTCGCGGCCACGCTCGCCGAGAACGAGGAGAAGATCGTCTCCGAGCTCAACGCAGTTCAGGGCAAGGCTGTCGAGATCGGCGGCTACTACCGCCCCGATGATGCCCTCGTCACCGCCGTCATGCGTCCGTCCACGACGCTGAACGGCATCGTCGATGCGCTGAGCTGAGTGACAGACGAGAAGGGGCCGGATGCGAAAGCATCCGGCCCCTTCTTCGTGTCACGGGCCCGCAGCGCTGTGCGCGCCCGACCCGCGCGGATCAGTTGTGCACCGAGACTTCCATCCCGATCGGCGACCAGTCGTAGACGAACTTCGCGACATCGATCGGCATGTTGATGCAGCCGTGGCTGCGCGGATTGCCGAAGTCGTTGTGCCAGTAGGTGCCGTGGAAACCCTCGTCGCCGTTGAAGTACGTGACCCAGGGCACGTTGGGCGTCTCGGTGATCGACCCGTCGGGCTCACGACTCTTCATGTTCTGCGACCGCAGGTGGGCGTACACCGTGAAGTTGCCGACATCGGTGGGCGTGGCCGCCTTGCCGGAGGAGATCGACCACGAGCGCACGACGTTGCCGTTCTCGATGAGGGTCGCTGTCTGCGAACCGAGGTCGACGTCGATGCGACGCTCCAGGTTCACCGACTCGAACGGGGTCTCCGCGACCTGGATCGGGAAGACGCCGTTGCCGCTCTCGAGGTTCGCGGCGGCTTCGGCGGCCAGGTTGGAAGTGTCTCCCACCGCCCGCCCGGTGACGCCCTCGGTCTCGACGCGCAGGATCTCGCCCGAGGAGTTCACGATGTTCGTCGCGTTCACCGGCGCGCGGTCGACGACTCCTGCGAGACCGTCGACCGTCGCCTGGATCGCCGCAGGATCGGCGGCGATGCGCAGCTCGCCGTCGTCGTCGACGACGCTGACCCACGTCGACACCGTCGCCGGGTCGACGGGCACCGTGCGCTCCTCGCCGATGTAGAAACCGACGGAGCCGAGCATCTCATTCATCGACGCCGCGAGTGCGGTCGCATCCTCGTCGCTCACCGCGGGTGCGGCCTCTGCGGGCCCCGCGGGGAACTCCAGGCTCTTCCCGCCCTCGGCGACCGCGTCGGCGATCGCTGCGGTGAGAGCATCCACGTCGACGGCTGTGCCGGCCGCGGAGGGGGTGATCGTGAAGGCGCCTGCGGCGCCGTCGTAGACGACTCCGGCGTCGACCGGCTCCTCGAAGCTCGACGGCACGGCGTCGCGAAGAGTCGCGTCCGCAGTGGCGGCGTCGAGGGTGATGTCGCCGGGTACGGGATCTCCCGACCATGCTCCGATGTTCCAGAGCGGGCGCTCTGCGAACGCCTCGTCGGCCAGAGCGGTGGCGTCGATGCTCGCTCCGAGCTCGGCCCCGCTGAGCACGACGTCGCCGTCGGCGCCGGTCAGTGTGATCTCGGTGGTTTCGACGTGCTCGTTGATGGCATCGGCGGCAGCGCCCGGGGTCATCCAGCCCACGGGAATGCCCGCGACCGTCGTACCGGGGGCGATCAGGATCATCGATGCGGCGCCCGCGCCGAGCGCGACGACGCCGACCCCGAGGCCGATCCACAGTCCGAGACGCTTCTTCTTCGGTGCGGGTTCGATCGGCGCCCAGGCGACCGGGGCGTCCCCGTCGCCGGGGGGAAGCGAGTCGGTCGGCGCGTCCGCGCCGCCGCTCGGTGGCGTGGCGGAATCAGGACCTGCGCCGGAGGTCGGTACCTCATTCAGCTTCGCGGTCTTCGCATCGTCAGCTGAGATCAGATCGGTCACGAACTTCACCCCCCGGTTCTCACGTGGCCTGTATATCGCTCAATCGTACGGGATCGGATGTAACGGAGAGGCAACGGTCGTGATATAGAGCGTTCGAGACCGTCGCGATCAGTCCGAGATGACTGCGAGTCCGTCGATCTCGACGAGCATCTCTTCGCGGGGGAGTCCCGTGAAGACCGTCGTGCGCGAGGGGAGGACGTCGCTCGTGGTGTGCGCGGTCACGAACTCGCCGTACGCCTCGTTCATGATCGGGAAGTCCTCGCGCTTGGTGAGGTAGACCCGCAGCATCACGACGTCGTCGAAGGTGGCACCGGATGCTTCGACGATCGCCTTGACGTTCTCGAGGGTGCGAGTCGTCTGTGCGGCGACGTCGCCCGGGAAAAGGTATTCGTTGGTCTGGGGGTCGACGGGGCCCTGGCCGGAGACCTGGACGATCGGTCCCTTGCGCACTCCCTGCGAGAACGTGTGTGCGGGTGCGGGGGCGGCGGTGGTCGAAACGCGGGTCTTCGCAGTCATACCGACAGCCTAGTAGCCTTGTTAGATGCCTCTACAAATTCCGGATCCCACGCTCGGCCCCTGGGCGAAGGGCTTCTCGGCGAGAGCCGCCGGCCTGCGGCTCTCCGAGGTCGAGGGCGCGGGGCTGCATCTGTCGGACATGTCGACGCCGGTGCTCACCGTGCACGAGGCCGCTCTCGCGCACAACGAGAAGACGGTCTTCTCATGGGCCGCCGAGTGCGGCGTGCTGCTCGCCCCGCACGGCAAGACGACCATGGCACCCGCGCTGTGGCAGCGGCTGCTCGACGCGGGAGCGTGGGGAATCTCGGTAGCCACGCCCTGGCAGGCAGAGGTGGCGGTCGACGCCGGGGTCGACACCGTCCTGATCGCGAACGGACTCACCGACACGCGCGCAGCTCGCGGGCTCGGCACACTGCTCGCCGCCGACGAGGATCTTCGGATCCTGTGCTGGGCCGACTCGGTCGTCGCAGTGCATCTGCTGGCAGACGCGGGCATCGACGCCGGCCGCCCCCTCGACGTGCTCGTCGAACTGGGCGGCGTGGGCGGACGGACCGGCGCGCGCACGGTCGAGGAAGGGGAGCGGATCGCGCAGGCCATCCGCGCGACGCCCGGCCTCCGCCTCGCGGGCGTCACAGGATATGAGGGCCCGTTCGGTCCCGATCGTACCGCGGCCTCGGTCACCGCCGTCGACGAGTACCTGGCGACACTCGTCGACCTGCACTCGCGCCTCGACTTCCCCGACGGCATCCGCCCGGTGGTGAGCGCGGGCGGGAGCTCCTTTCCCGATCGCGCCGCGGCCGTGCTGGCGCCCTTGGGTGCGGGGGACGTCGACGTGGTGCTGCGTTCGGGAGCATTCCAGATCCACGACGACGGATTCTATTCACGCATGTCGCCGTTCGGAGACATCACGGGCACCGAGCCCCTCCGTTCGGCGATGCATGCCTGGGCGCGCGTGGTCTCGCAGCCGGAGCCGGGTCTGGCGCTGCTCGATGCGGGCCGCCGCGACGTGCCCTTCGACCTCGATCTGCCGGTGCCGCAGTCGGTGGCGGGCGAGATCACGGCGCTCAACGACCAGCACGCGTTCCTGCAGCTCGCGGACGGCGCGGAGGTGCATCCCGGAGACGTGGTCCGGCTGGGACTGTCGCACCCGTGCACGGCTTTCGACAAGTGGCGGGTGGTCGCTGTCATCGATGATCCGGATGCGGCGGATCCCCGGGTGATCGGAGCCGTGGCCACATGCTTCTGAGCACAGAGAAGTCGGTGCGGGTGTATCGCCGGGCGACGGTCATCGACGGCACGGGGGCCGAGCGTTTCGAGGCTGACGTGGCGGTCGAGGGCGAGCGTATCGTCGCCATGATCACCGGGGGCGATGCGACCGAGTTGGCCCTTCCTGCGACGGCGGTCGAGGTCGACGCGGCCGGCATGGTGCTCGCCCCGGGATTCATCGACATGCATGCCCACAGCGACCTCGCGGTGCTGCGGGGAGCTGCGCACGACGCGAAGATCCGACAGGGGGTCACGACCGAGGTGCTCGGCCAGGACGGTCTCGGGTACGCACCGCTCGACGACGCCGCAGCCTCTGTGATCCCGTCGCAGATCGCCGGATGGAACGGGACGCCGGAGGAGGTCCCGTGGCGCACGATGGATGACCTGCTGACAGCGGTCGACGCCGCGACCGTCGCGAACGCGGCGATGCTGGTGCCGCAGGGGAACCTGCGCATGATGGTCGTCGGCCACGAGAATCGCGTGGCGACCGACACCGAGCTCGCTGCGATGTCGGCGCTCCTCGGCGAGGCGATGGACGCGGGCGCCTTCGGCATGTCGAGCGGACTCACCTACACGCCGGGGATGTACGCGGACACGGCCGAGCTCGAGGCTCTGTGTCGAGTCGTGGCCGAGCGCGGGGGCTACTGGGCGCCCCATACGCGCAGCTATGGTGGCGCGGCCCTCGACGCGTATCGTGAGGCGCTCGACATCGGGCGGCGCACGGGATGCCCGGTTCACCTCACCCATGCCACCATGAACTTCGCTCCGAACCGCGGGCGCGCGGCGGAGTTCCTCGCGCTGGTGGACCAGGCGCTCGCCGCCGGTGTCGACGTGACTCTCGACACGTACCCGTATCTGCCCGGAGCGACCACGCTGTCGGCGCTCCTGCCGAGCCGGCTCTCGCAGAGCGGCGATCTGCTCGGCACCATCGCCGAACTCGATGCGGCTCAGCGCGAGGCGGTGCGCGTCGAACTCGAAGAGGTCGGATGCGACGGCTTCCACGGTGAGCCGGCCGACTGGACGACCATCCAGATCGCCGGGACCGGCGACCCTGCACTCGGCGATCTCGTTGGTCGGACGGTGGCAGAGATCGCCGACTCGACAGGACGTCGTGCCGTCGACGTCGTGCTCGACACGATCGTCGCCGACTCGGGAGCCACGAGCATCCTGATGCACATCGGCGACGAGCAGAACGTGCGCACCATCATGCGCCATCCGCGGCACAGCGGTGGGAGCGACGGAATACTGATCGGCGGTCGTCCGCACCCTCGCGGGCGGGGCACCTTCCCGAGATATCTCGGCACCTACGCGCGAGACCTCGGCGTCCTCACCCTCGAGGAGGCGGTGCGGCACCTCTCGGGCACTCCGGCCGCCCGGCTCGGGCTCGATCGCGCAGACGCGCCCCGCGGAGTCATCCGGGTCGGGGCGACCGCCGATCTCGTGCTCTTCGACCCGGCCATCGTCGCGGCAGGTGCCACGTTCGACGATCCCCACGGAGCACCGACCGGGATCGCCGAAGTCCTCGTCGGAGGTGTTCCCGTCGTGATCGATGGAGAGGTCACGGGCGCCACCCCGGGGCGTGCGCTGAGGATGCCGCCTGTGCCGCATCGGGCGACGGTGCCCCTCATCGAGTCGACGATCGATCCGTCTGCCGAACCGTTCATATGGCTCGACGACACACCGGTCATCTCGCCGGTGGCGCTCTCCGCGTCTGCAGCGCGCCTTCGGGGCCGGATGCCGGAGTCCGACGGGGCTTCTCCGATCAGACTCTCGGTCGACCCGTCGATCGGTCGCGAGGCGTTCGCCAGAGACCGCGTCGCCGATGAGGCGTTCCGTGTCACGGTGACGCACGAGGGCATCGATCTCGTGGGGGCGACGCCTCAGGGTGTGTTCCGCGCGGCATCGGTGCTGCGCCAGTTCCGCACCCCCGGCGGCACGCGTCATCTCATCCCTGCCGGCGTGTGGCAGGGCGCCCCCGCGTTCGGCTGGCGAGGGGTGATGCTCGATGTGGCGAGGCACTTCCGCCCTGCAGATGACGTGCGTCGCCTCATCGACCTGATGGCCGACCACCACCTCAGCGTGCTGCACCTGCATCTGACCGACGATCAGGGCTGGCGCTTCGGCGTGCCCGGGTATCCGCGGTTGACGCAGATCGGTGCCCGCCGCGAGGCGACCCAGCGCGGGCATGGTCCTCTCGCGACCGTCGAGCCGGGAGTGCATGAGGGGCATTACACGGATGCTGAGATCCGTGATCTCGTCGGCTACGCCGCCGAACGATTCGTGACACTCGTGCCCGAGGTCGAGCTGCCCGGTCACATCCAGGCGGCGCTGGCGGCGTATCCCCAGCTGGGGAACGTCGACGCGGGAGCGCCGATCACGGCTCCGTGGGAGCGGTTCGGGGTGAACCCTCGCACGCTGGCCCCCACGGACGCCGCTCTGGAGTTCGGGAAGGCGGCGATCGACGCGCTCTGCGACCTCTTCGACTCGCCGTGGATCGGCATCGGCGGCGACGAGGTGCCCGTCACCGAGTGGCAGCACAGCGCGGCTGCACGGGCGCGGATGCGCGAACTCGGTCTTCAGACGCCGCACGACGTGCAACCGTGGTTCACCGCGCGCTTCGTCGAGCATGTGCGCTCCCGGGGGCGCACGGCACTCGCGTGGGACGAGGTGCTGGAAGGCGAAGTCCCCGCGGGGGTGAGCATCCTCGCCTGGCGCGGTCCTGTCGCGATGCGCGAGGCGCTGAGCCGCGGCATCCCGGTCATCGCGTGTCCCGACCTGCAGGTCTATCTCGACTACCCGCAGTCCGATTCTGTGGAGGAGCCGATCAGGGTCGGTCCTCCGCTGTCGCTGGAGACGACGTACGGACTGCAGGTCGATCATCGAGCGCTGGGCGCGCAGGCGAATGTCTGGACGGAGCACCTGCCCACTCGGGACCGTGTGGACTTCGCTCTGTTCCCGCGGCTGTCGGCGATCGCCGAGCGGCTGTGGGACGGGGGAGCACCTCGCGATTTCGGTGGGTTCGCGCGCCGGATCCCGGTGCATCTGAGGCGACTCGCCGAGGCGGGGGTGCGGTATCGTCCCCTGAGCGGGCCATTGCCCGAGCAGCGTCGTCCCGGCGTGCCGGGGAAGCCCCTCACGCGGGCCGCTCGGGAAGAGATCGTCGAGGGTCTCGTGGCGGGACTTCGGAAGAGGTCCGCGTCGAGGCCGACGCCGTCTTCGCAGTGATGTAACGTTTCGGTAACCCTCCCGGCGCGATGCCGGGCTGGACTTGCACAATTTTTGTTCGTAAGGTCTACTAACAAACATGTCCGTATCGGATGAACAGCGCCCAACGACGCCGCCGGAGTATGCCGGTGCGAGTGCTCACGCATTCGGCCCCGGTCGCCACCTGCGCTCGCGCTCCAAGGTGCTTCCGGAGCACGCGCGAGGACACAACAGGGCCCTCGTCCTGCAGACCCTGTACCACTCGGGCGCGATGAGTCGAGCGGACCTCTCGCGGGAGACCGGGTTGACCCGAGTGACGATCTCGGACCTCGTCGCGGAGTTCATCGCAGACGGCATCGTCGTCGAGATCGGCATCCGCGAGACCGTCGGGCCCGGCAAGCCGCCCATTCTCATAGACATCGACCGCGTCGGCCACCAGATCATCGGCATCGACCTGTCGGGCCCCCATGCCTTCGTCGGCGCCGTGCTCAGTCTCGACGGCGACGTGCTCGAGCGGCGCGAGGTGCCGCGACCCGAGAGCGCCGACGGCGAAGCGGCCTTCGCGGCGACTCTGTCGCTGGCGCGCACCCTCGTCGCCACAGCGACACAGCCCATCCTCGGCGTCGGCATCGGCACCCCCGGCGTCGTGCGTCCCGATGGGGTCGTGCTGAGCTCACCGAACCTCGGCTGGGTCAACCTCCCGCTCGAGGCGAAGCTGGGCGTCGATCTCGACCTTCCGGTCCTGGTGCGCAACGACGCGAACGCAGCAGTGCTCGCCGAGTACACCTTCGGCGAGGCGAAGGCCGATTTCATGCTCATCCGCATCGGTCGCGGCGTGGGCGCAGGGCTCATCACGGGAAGCCAGCCGTTGCTCGGCAGCCGCTTCGCCGCGGGCGAGATCGGACACGTCGTCGTCGGCACCGATGGAGGACCTCGGTGCGCCTGCGGCAAGGACGGCTGCCTCGAGGCCTGGCTCAGCGAGACGCGTCTGCGCCCCGCGATCGAGGCGACGCCCGAGTCCCGCGAGGAGATCCTTCGCGATGCCGGCACTCGCATGGCTGTCGCCATCGCCCCGATCGTGGCCGCGCTCGACCTGTCCGAGGTCGTGCTGTCAGGACCCGCGGATCTGCTCGACGGCGTGCTGATCGATGCGGCGGTCGACACTCTGCACGCACGCACGCTGGAGGGCGTCTTCGAGGACGCGCTCATCCGTCGCACCTCGCAGGCCGACATCGTGCTGCGAGGCACCGCGGTGATGGTGCTCTCGGGTCAGCTGGGCGTCTCGTGACCCGGATGCCCGCTCAGAGGATTCTGCGGAGCGCCGTCCGATGACGCGCGCCTCCGTCGCCGACCTCGATGGTCGGCTCGTTTCCGTGGGCCTCGATGTCGGGGGCACAAAGATCGATGCCGTCGCGGTCGCGCCCGACGGCGAGATCATCGCCCGGCTGCGCCGCCCCACCGGATGGGGCGATGACGCCGTCGTGTCGAGCATCGTCGACGTCGTGGGGGCGCTCGCAGCCGAAGGCGGATTCGCCCCGTCGAGCGTCGGCACGGTCGGAGTGGGGATTCCCGGGGTCGTCGACTCCGATACAGGGCGTGTGCTGCATGCAGTGAATCTCGGTGTCGAGTCGCTCGATCTCGCCGAGCGCGTCTCGGCGCGGCTCTCGGTGCCCGTGCGCATCGAGAACGACGTGAAGGCGGCAGCGCTCGGTGCAGCCGTGCTGCGGGGCATCAGCGGGTCCATGGCGTATCTGAACCTCGGGACCGGAGTGGCCGCGGGAATCGTGATCGACGGCGAGATCTGGCGCGGATCCCGCGGAACCGCAGGCGAGGTCGGGCATCTCTCGGTCGACCCCAACGGGCGCCTCTGCGGGTGCGGTCAGCGTGGCTGCATCGAGACGTTCTGCGGTGGTGGTGCGCTGACTCGCGCGTGGAACCGTCCGGGCGCGCTGCCCGTGCGCGACATCCTCGATGCCGCGGAATCCGGGGATGAGCGCGCTGTCGCACTGCGCGCCGATCTCTTCCACGGCGCAGCAGCGGCCGTGCGGGCGCTGGTGCTGTCGGCCGACGTCGAGCGCGTCATCATCGGCGGCGGATTGACCGCTCTGGGCGATCGGCTCCACGACGGAATCCGCGACTCTCTTCGTGAGGGTGCTGCGGCTTCGGCCTTCATGCGCTCACTGCACCTCGATGAACGCATCGAGCTGCTTCCCGCAGGTTCCCCCGCTGCCGCGCTCGGCGCCGCCGTCGTGGGCACCACCACCCCTTCTAAGGAGACCGTGTCCCATGGCTGAAGTCGTCATCGTCGAGAACGCTCAGAAAGCAGGCGATCTGGTCGCCGCCGAGATCGTCGCGCTCATCGACCGCCGCGCCGACGCCGTGCTGGGCCTCGCGACGGGATCGACGCCGCTCCCGGTATACCAGTCACTGCGCGCGCGTCTCGCCGGTCGCGACGTCTCTCAGGTGCGCGGGTTCGCACTCGACGAGTATGTCGGCCTCGACCCGGCGCATCCCGAAAGCTATCGCTCGGTCATCACCCGTGAGGTCGTCGAGCCTCTCGGGTTCGACCCGCGGCGCATCCATGTGCCCAACGGCAGGGTCGAGACGATCCAGCGTGCCGGAGATGACTACGAGTCCGCGATCGAGGCGGCAGGTGGAGTCGACCTTCAGATCCTCGGCATCGGCACCGACGGTCACATCGGGTTCAACGAGCCCGGCTCGTCGTTCGCCTCCCGCACTCGCGTGAAGACGCTGACGGTGCAGACGCGTGAGGACAACGCGCGCTTCTTCGACTCGATCGACGACGTGCCCCGGCACTGCATCACGCAGGGACTCGGAACGATCCTGCGGGCTCGTCACCTGGTGCTGCTGGCGTTCGGAGAGGGGAAGGCCCGCGCCGTCGCAGAGGCTGTGGAGGGTCCTTTGTCGGCGATCCTCCCGGGCTCCGCGATCCAGCTGCACCCGCACGCGACCGTCGTGCTCGATGAGGCCGCCGCGTCGCAGCTGAAGCTCTCCGACTACTACCGCTACACCTTCGCGAACAAGCCGGCCTGGCAGGGGCTCTGAGCGACAGACCGCTCAGACAGTTCTGGCGGGCCAGGCCAGCGGCAGAAGGTGCTCGACGCTGAGCGGCGCGAGCGGCAGCGTCTCGGCCTCGGCGGGGGTGATCCACCGGAGCTCGGCGAGCTCGGCCTGCGCGACGGGTTCCGCCGCGCCGATCGTCACGACGAAGGCGTCGGCGACCACCCGATGTCCGGGTTCATTCGCGGCGTCGGACACGAAGGTGCCGAGAGGTTCGAGGTCGGCAGGGCCGAGTTCGAGGCCCAGCTCCTCGCGCAGCTCTCGGGTGAGGGTCTCGGCCGGTGTCTCGCCGGGCTCCGGCTTGCCGCCGGGTTGCATGAATCGGGTCGTGCCCTCTTTGCGCACCACGAGCACCCGCCGATCCGCATCGAGGATGATCGCCGCACTGACTCGGATGTCAGGCATCGGGAGCGAAGACTTTTCCGGGGTTCAGGATGCCGAGCGGATCGAACACCCGTGTGATCTGTCGCTGCAGCTCCCACTGATCAGTGCCGATCTCGTCGGCCAACCAGCGGCTCTTGAGCGTGCCGATCCCGTGCTCGCCGGTGAGTGTGCCACCGAGAGCGATCGCGGCCCGGAAGAGCTCGTCGGCCGCCGCCCAGATGACCGCCGGAGGCTCCTCGCCCTCGAAGATGAAGTTCGGATGCAGATTCCCGTCGCCGGCATGCGCGACGGTCGGGATCGTGATCGAGAACTCCTTCTCGATCCGTGCGATCTCGTCGAACATCGCCGGCATGGCGCTGCGGGGCACGGACACGTCTTCGATCAGAGTCGTTCCCAGTTTCTGCATCGCCGGGTGCATGGAGCGGCGGATCGCGAGCATGCGCTCGCCCTCGGCGCGATCATGGGACACCTGGGTGACGCCGTGGTGCGCCGTCAGGATCGCTGCGATCTGCGCGGCCTCGGCGATCGCGGCGGGCCCGTCGGTCTGGATCGTCAGCTGTGCGCTGCTCGACGCAGGAGCGGGCAGTTCGAGAAGCGTCGCCACGGCCGCCAGGCTTGCGGCATCCATGAGCTCCATGATCGCCGGCTGGGTGCCCGACGCGGTGACGGCCGATGAGGCGGCCGCAGCGGAGCGCACGTCGGGGAAGGTCGCCGTCACCGTGCAGGTGGTTCCTTCGACGAGTCGACGAAGTTTGAGCGTCGCCGAAACGACGACGCCCAGCGTACCCTCCGAGCCGATCACCAGGGAGGTCAGGTCGAGCCCTGTGACGCCCTTGACGCTGCGGTGCCCGACGTGCAGAAGCCGCCCGTCCGCGAGCACGAGGTCGAGCCCGAGCACAGCGTCGCGAACAACGCCGTACTTCGCGCAGAGGAGTCCTCCGGCGCCGGTGGCGATGTTGCCGCCGACCGTCGAGATGTCGCGGCTCGCGGGATCAGGGGCCCACCACAGGCCGTGCTCGGCCAGCACGGTGTTGAGGTCGGCGTTGATGATCCCCGGTTCGACGACGGCCAGCAGGTCGTCGGCCCGGATCTCATGGATAGCCGTCATCCGGAGCATCGAGAGCACGATCTCGCCTGCCCCGCCGTTCGCTGCGCCGGCGAGACCGGTGCCGGCGCCTCGGACCACCACCGGGGTCGTCGTCTGCGTCGCGATGCGCATCACGGCCTGTACGTCTTCGACGGACTCCGCATGCACGATCGCGAGAGGGCGACCGGGGGCGGCGTGCCCGGATCGGTCGGCCCGGGCGATCTCGAGAGCCTCGGGGTCGGTCTCGACGCGATCTCCGATGGCGGAGCGGAGCAGATCGAGCGCGCTCATGCGATGCGGCTGCGTCCGCTGACGACGCCGGCGCCGACGGCCACCACGGCGAACGCGATGCCGATGAGCGGCTGGTCCATGAGCCACCAGGCGATCGTCACGCCCACGTAGATGAGGAGTTCGACGACGGCTCGCAGGAACGGGTGCAGGCGCAGCACCGGGCGGGGCGAGAGGAAGAGCGCCCACACGAGGATCGTGACGACGGGAGCGCCGATTCCGAGGATCACGTTCCACGGCAGCGGCCAG
Source organism: Microbacterium hydrocarbonoxydans (assembly GCF_904831005.1). Classification (NCBI taxonomy): domain Bacteria; kingdom Bacillati; phylum Actinomycetota; class Actinomycetes; order Micrococcales; family Microbacteriaceae; genus Microbacterium; species Microbacterium hydrocarbonoxydans. The sequence continues at coordinate 908,003 of NZ_LR882982.1, forward strand.
GTGGCGAACCCCCACAGTGCGAGTGTGCCGACGGCGATCACCAGGACGATCGAGCGGACGATGTCGAGGGCAGTGAAAGAGGGCCGGTCGACACCGGGAACGGAAGCAGGATCCTGGCTCATGGAACCAGTCTATTCGCCGCGGGCGGCGGGTCAGAGCGAGGCGTCGGCGGGCTCGAGGACGTCGATCGTCGCGCCGTCGTCTTCGACCGGAGGCACCGCGTCATCGGTGAGAGGTGCGACCTCTTCCACCGGGGGTGCGGGCTGCTCTGCCGGGGGTGCGGGCTGCTCTGCCGGAGGTGCGGGCGGTTCGCACGCGACGAAGGTCGTCTCGAGGTCACTCAGCCACAGCTGGGGACCGAGTTCGCCGACGAGCGGTGCGCCGGTCTCGTCGACACCGGTGTACTGGAACCGCACCGAGGCATCGAAGAGCAACTGCTGCCAATCCGGGCGCAGGTCTACCACGCCCGTCCCATCGTCGGAGAGCGTGGTGCCGGTGGTGCCCGCGGTCACACCCCCGAGCAGCGCCTGGACATTCCATCCTGGAGCGCCTGCGACGGTCACCCGGTAATGCGTGATGGGCAAGATGCTCTCGTCGTCCCACGTGCAGGTGACGATGCTGGAGACGACCTGAGGTGCGCCTTCAGGCAGGACGACAGGGTCGACCGGGTCGACGGGGTCGACGGGGTCCACAGGCTCCACAGGGTCGACGGGGTCGACGGGGTCCACAGGGTCGACGGGGTCCACAGGATCGACCGGGTCGACGGGGTCCACAGGATCGACCGGGTCCACGGGCGGTTCGACAGGGTCGACCGGATCCACGGGCGGGTCGACGGGCTCGACCGGATCCACGGGCGGTTCGACAGGCGGGTCGACGGGCTCGACGGGATCCACGGGCGGGTCCACCGGCTCGACCGGCGGGTCCACGGGCGGTTCGACAGGGTCGACAGGCGGGTCGACGGGTTCGACGGGATCCACGGGCGGATCCACCGGCGGGTCCACGGGATCGACCGGCGGCTCGACCTCAGGCGCCGGGTCTGCGGGCGCATCCGGCTCATCCGGCGTGGCCGGAACGGTCGGGCGGGGGAGCGCGGGGGCGGTGTCTTCGGCCGGCTCGCTGACCTGCGGCTCTTCTGCAGGAGGCGTGACGGGCAACTCGGGCTCGGGCTCAGAGTCTGAGTCGTCGTCGATGAGATCGGGCTTCTTCTCGTCGGCCTTCATGGCCTCGTCAGGACCGACGTCCGCGCTGATCGACGACGAATCGCTGTCGCCTGCGCTCGGCAGGGAGGCGGCGGGCGATACACCCGCGAGGCCGGGGATGATGGTGGCCGCTGCGACGACTCCTGCGACGACCAGCGCTGCCGACCCGGCTCCGACGAGCGCGCCGACTCCGCTGAAGATGCCCCCGGTTGCTGCGCCTGCAGAGCCGCCGGCACCTGCGCCGCCGATGCCTGCTGAGCCTCCGGCTCCCGATCCCGTGGATCCGGCGCCGACGCCGCCTGTCACGACTCCACCACCGGCCACGACCGCACCCTCGGTGATGCCGGAGGGCATGGCGGCGAGCGCGACGATCGGGGTGCCGCCGCCCTGCAGCGTGGCGAGGTATCCGGCCGACCCGGTCACACCGAGTACGAGTGGCAGCAGCACGAGAGCGAGACGCTTGGAGATGTCCTTCGCCTCGGCGGCCACGATCATGCACCGCGCGCACACCTCGAGGTGCTGCTCGAGGCGCTTGTGGTCACGGGTTCCGAGGTTGCCTCGCGAATAGGCGCCGAGGTGCTCGATGGTCCACTGGCAGTCCGAACCCGGCGCGGCGCTGCGCAGATGCGCCTGGATCCAGGCTTCGCGGAGTCCTTCACGCGCGCGGAACGCGAGCTGCGAGACCGCGCCGGACTTCATCCCGAGCAGGGGTGCCGCTTCGTGCGGCTTCATCTGCTCGATCTCGGTGTACCAGAGCACTTCCTGCCACCGTGAAGGAAGGCTGCGGAACGCCTGGGCGGTCAGACTGCGGTCGAGGGCATCGTTCGCCGCCTGCTCGGTGCTGTCGGGATCGACCACACTGTCGAGCTCGTCGATCGCCGATTCACGGCGCGAGCGTCCCCAGGCGGCCGCTGTGTTGCGGATGCTGGTGAAGAGGTATGCGCGAAAGGACCCGTTCGGGCCGCCGCCCTTGATGATGGCCTGGTAGATGCGCGTGTAGGACTCCTGCACCAGGTCGTCCGGATCGATCGATGAGGTGATCGATCGCGCGACCGACATCCCCGAAGGGTAGTGACGACGCCACAGCTCAGCGAACGCCGCTGCATCGCCCGAGCGGGTGCGCAGCACCAGCTCGGTATCAGCGGTCGGTTCTTCGTGAGGTGTGTTGTCGTGATCCACAGTCATCCGTCTTTCGTGGGGCGGAAGTGCCTCCACAGTAAGAGACGCGTGATTCGTACTTTCATCACGCGTCTTCTCCATTCTCTCTCTGATCTTGCGGGCACGCTACCCCGAGGTGCTCGCCGCGCAGAAAATTCCTCACGCGCGAGAACCCCAGGTCGCGAGGTAAAAATCTGGATCGGTCGAATTATTTCCAAGATTTTCTGGGAAGTCGCGTAATGAATCGGGCACGTCGTCGTCTCATCAGATAGAGACAGCCGACGAGCTCCACCGGGGGGCGGAGCTCAGGCGCTCGTGCAGGGGGTAAGAGCGCAGGCATGGTGGGTCGGGAGCCTCGGGGGAGGAGTTCTCGGCTCACCACTCTGAGTGGGGGGGATTTGTGAAGGGGCCGTCGATCTGGGGACCGGCGGCCCCTCACCCACGAAGAAGACGACGGAGAGCGCAGAGCTGCGCGTCGATGCGCGCAGCGTGCGGCTAGGCCCGACCGCCCACCCATGTGCGCACGACGCGCAGGTCTGCATCCCACAGCACGGCATCGCCCAGGTGCCCGACGGTGAGGCGGCCCAGTCGTCCGCCGAAGCCGATCGCACGCGCAGGCGTCTCCGTCGCCGCGCGCAGTGCAGCGGCCAGGGGGACTCCGGCCGCGACAGTGCGTCGCACCGCCTCGTCCTGCGTGAGCGTCGAGCCCGCGATCGAGCCGGTATCGTTCGTGCGCGCCACGCCGCCGCGCACCGTCACCCGCACGGCGCCCAGGTCGTAGTCGCCGTCGGCGCTTCCTGCGGCAGCCATCGCGTCGGTGATCAGGGCGACCCGTGCGGGGGCGGCATCGAAGAGCAGCCTGACCACATGCGGGTCGAGATGCACGTCGTCGGCGATCGCCTCGAGTACGACCCGGTGATCTGCCGCGGCGGCGAGTACCGGGCCGGGGGCGCGGTGATGGATGCCAGGCATCGCGTTGAACGCGTGCGTGAGGATCGATGCGCCGGCGTCGAAGGCGGCGAGAGCGATCGAGGCGTCCGCGTCGGTGTGACCGACAGCGGCCGCTGCCCCGGATGCGACGATCAGCCTGATCGCATCGAGCCCGCCCGGCAGCTCGGGGGCTATCGTCACCTGCCGGACCGTGCCGCGGCCGGCCTCGAGCAGTCGCGACACATCGTCGGCTGCCGGATGGCGCAGCAGGTGAGGTGCATGCGCTCCGTGGTGCCCCGGGTCGAGGAAGGGACCCTCGAGGTGCGAGCCGAGGATGTCGGCGTCGGTCGCCGTGAGGTCGGCGATCTGTGCGACCCGGTGCTCGAGCTCATCGAGCGTGGCCGTCACGAGAGACACGACCGCGCGTGTGGTCCCGTGCGCGCGATGCAGTGCTCTGGCGGCCCGGATGGCATCCGGTCCGTCGTCGAAGGACGCTCCGGCACCGCCATGTCCGTGGATGTCGATGAGGCCGGGGGAGAGGACGGCGCCTTCGCCCGCAGTCGCCACGGCATCGACCACCTCGTCGGCGTCGGGCCATGTGTCGCCGATGCCCCGATCCACGACCATGCCGTTCGCTATCCGCACCCAGGCGTCGGTCTGGATCTCGCCGCCGTCGATGAGTGTGGCCGAGTGGACGACGATCGACGTGCGCGGGGTCGAGGAGGCGCTCATCGATCGGTCCATGGGATCTCCTCGGAGCGGTGGAAGTCGATGTCGGCAGTCTCCCAGAGCGGGGCGAGCGTCGCGAGTCGTGTGCGGAATGACTCCCAGGTGCGCTCCGGAGATGTCCGAGGAGACCAGGCGATCTCGGCCTGGGCGGCCGCGCGCGGGAAGACGAGCTGCTCGACGTCGCCGATCGTGCGGGTCGTCTCGCTCCACAGAGGAGCCTCGATCCCGAGGATCGCCGAGTCGGGCACGTCGAGCACCTCGGTCGGCTCCCACTCGTACGCGGTTCGTATATCGACGACGCCGGCCCAGGTGAGTCCGATCGGGAAGTCGGTCGAGTACTTCATGTCGAGATAGGCGACGTCTGCCGCAGACATGATCAGCGCACCGCCGCGTTCGACGAAGTGCGCCGCCTCTTCGGCGTGCGTGCCTTCAGGCGTGGTCTTCCCCCAGTACTGACCGATCGTGCCCTCGGCAATCTCCGCCGCTGCGCCGACCTCGTGCCACGCCACGGGGATCTTCCCCGCCTCGACGACGATCGCCGTCGCGCGCTCGACGAAGACGTCGAAATCGGCCTGCGGGGTGCCGAGCGACTCGTCGCCCCCGATGTGGATATAGGGCCCCGGCGTCAGCTCGGCGAGCTCGCGCACCACGTCGCGCACGAACTCGTAGGTGCGCTCTTCGTGGATGCGGACGCTCGAGTGACCGACACCCCAGCCGACGTATGGCTCGCCCTTGACGGGCAGCGGCTGCTCCAACCGGGCGGACTCGGCGACCAGCCCGTCGTTGAGAACGGGGCTCTCGACGAGTTCGGGGTAGGCGACCCCGATCGCGTGGGTGTGGCCCGGCAGGTCGATCTCGGGGATCACGATCATATGGCGGGCCGCCGCATACTCGACGATCGCGCGGTACTGCTGCTTCGAGTAGAACCCGCCGCGGTCTCCTCCCGCGGCCGTCAGCGACGCCAGCTCGGTGAGCTTCGGCCAGGAGTCGATCTGGATGCGCCATCCCTGGTCGTCGCTGAGATGAAGGTGGAGGTGGTTGAACTTGAGGGCGCTGGTGGCGTCGATGAACTTCTCGACCTCGGCGACGCTGAAGAAGTGACGCGTGACGTCGAGCATGACGCCACGGCGGGCGAAGCGAGGGGCGTCGGAGATCTGCGCATGAGTGATACCCCATCCGTCGTCACCTTCTCGCAGAAGCTGGAGCAGAGTCTGGATGCCGTAGAAGAGCCCCGCCTCGTCTGCGCCGACGATCTCGACCGAGGAGCCGACGGCGAGCGTGTATCCCTCGCTCTCGGCGGCGTCGGGGTCGACGCGGAGCGAGATCGTGCCGTCTGAAGGCTCCGTCGAACGAGAGAGCCGGACGCCGGTGCGCCGGGAGATCCCCTCGACCAGCTGCTCCACGGCAGGCGAGTCTCCGATGACTCGGACGGTTTCGGTGAGCGGCATCCGGCTGCCGCCGACAGTGGCGGAGAGCGGAAGGGGGACGAGGGGCATGGAATGGGGAAGGACCATGAACAAAACCTATCGTGCCGAGACGGGAGAGCACAGGGGCAGATCCGCTATGCTCATAAGCGTCGCGACTGGCGTCTGGGTGGACTACCACCGGGGAGCGACTGACCACGGAATTCGACCGCGCGCCTGGGCCGATAGGTACACCCTTCGAATCCGTTGTCAGAGGAGCATGTCATGACAGACCGTTACTTCAACGCCCCACTCTCCGAGGTCGACCCCGAGATCGCACAGGTCCTCGACCGAGAGCTCGCACGGCAGCAGACGTTCCTCGAGATGATCGCATCCGAGAACTTCGTGCCCGTGTCGGTGCTCCAGTCGCAGGGCTCGGTACTGACCAACAAGTACGCCGAGGGATACCCCGGCCGTCGTTACTACGGCGGCTGCGAAGAGGTCGACGTCGCCGAGGAGCTCGCGATCCAGCGCGCCAAGGACCTGTTCGGCGCGGAGTTCGCCAACGTCCAGCCGCACTCGGGCGCATCCGCGAACGCCGCCGTGCTGCACGCGATCGCGCGCCCCGGCGACACGCTGCTCGGCCTCGCGCTCGACCAGGGCGGCCACCTGACCCACGGCATGAAGATCAACTTCTCCGGCCGTCTCTACGACATCGTCGCCTACGGCGTCGACCCCGAGACCTCGACCATCGACATGGACGAGGTGCGTCGCCTCGCCCTCGAGCACAAGCCGAAGGTCATCATCGCCGGCTGGTCGGCATACCCGCGCACGCTCGACTTCGCCGCCTTCCGTGCGATCGCCGACGAGGTCGGCGCGCTGCTCTGGGTCGACATGGCGCACTTCGCCGGCCTCGTCGCCGCCGGCCTCCACCCGAACCCGGTGCCGCACGCGCACGTCGTCTCGTCGACCGTGCACAAGACCATCGGCGGTCCCCGTTCGGGCTTCATCCTGACGAACGACGCCGACCTCGCGAAGAAGCTCAACACGGCTGTGTTCCCGGGGCAGCAGGGCGGACCGCTCATGCACGTGATCGCCGCGAAGGCGACGGCGTTCAAGCTCGCGGGCACCCCGGAGTTCAAGGAGCGCCAGGAGCGCACGCTGCGCGGAGCATCCATCCTCGCCGAGCGTCTCTCGCAGCAGGATGTGAAGGATGCCGGCATCGGGGTGCGCTCCGGCGGCACCGACGTGCACCTGGTGCTCGTCGACCTGCGTGACGCCGCGATCGACGGCAAGCAGGCCGAGGACCTGCTGCACGACATCCACATCACCGTCAACCGCAATGCGGTGCCGAACGACCCGCGCCCGCCGATGGTCACCTCGGGTCTGCGCATCGGGACGCCGGCGCTCGCCACCCGCGGCTTCGGCGACGCCGAGTTCACCGAGGTCGCCGACGTGATCGCACTCGCGCTGCTCCCCGGTGCCGACGTCGAGGCGCTCCGTGCGCGTGTCGATGCGCTCGCCGCAGGCTTCCCGCTCTACCCGGACCTGCAGCAGTGACCGCGAAGATCCTCGACGGCAAGGCGGCGTCGGCCGCGATCAAGGCCGAGCTCACCGAACGGGTCGCCGCGCTGAAGGCGAAGGGCGTGGTGCCCGGCATCGCGACCGTTCTCGTCGGAGCCGACCCGGCATCTCAGCTGTACGTGGGCATGAAGCACCGTCAGTCCGAGGCGATCGGGATGAACTCGATCCAGCGCGAGCTGCCGGCCGATGCCACCCAGGCTGACGTCGAGGCGCTGATCGACGAGCTCAACGCCGATCCGGACTGCCACGGATACATCGTGCAGCTGCCGCTGCCGAAGCACATCGACACGGACGCGATCCTCGAGCGGATCGACCCGGCGAAGGATGCGGACGGACTGCACCCGACCAACCTCGGTCGACTCGTGCTCAACGTCAACAACCCGATCCACACCCCGCTGCCGTGCACGCCGCGCGGTGTCATCGAGCTGCTGCTGCGCAACGGCTACGACTTCGCCGGCACGCACGTCGTGGTCGTCGGACGAGGCGTGACGATCGGTCGCTCGATCGGCCTGCTGCTGACGCGCCGCGACCTGAACGCGACGGTCACGCTCACGCACACCGGCACGGTCGACATGCCGCGGTACCTGCGCGAGGCCGACGTCATCGTGGCGGCAGCGGGCGTGAAGCACCTCATCCGCGCCGAGGACGTCAAGCCGGGCGCCGCCGTGCTCGACGTCGGCGTGACCCGCGAGACCGACCCCGAGACGGGCAGGAACCTCGTCTTCGGAGACGTGCACCCGGATGTCGCCGAGGTCGCGGGCTGGGTGTCGCCGAACCCCGGCGGAGTCGGTCCGATGACCGTCGCCCTGCTCATGACCAACGTCGTCGAGGCGGCGGAACGACTGGTCTGACCGTCGCCGGTCTCGATCTGCATCGTCGGTCCCGATCCGTGGACTTCCCCTTTCGATCCGCCTGCGGATCGGGGTGAGGCCCGGGATCGGGACCGTCTGCGTTCAGCCCAGCTCGTCGAGCATCCGCCGCTGCTCCGGGGTCAGACCGTCGTGGAGCTCCTCCCGCGCCTCCGCGGCGGCGGTCGTCTCCGGGGCGGGCGTGGAGGCTGCGGGCGGCGTGGTCTTGCGTCGCGTCACCCTGCCCTGCACGGCGTCGTACAGCTCGCCGGCCTTCGCCCGCAGCCTGTCGTCGACCTGGTCGTAGATCATCCAGCCGAACAGCAGGAAGAGCGGCGGGAGCGCGTAGCTCCAGAAGCCGGATGCGCGGACGCCGCTCAACCACACGACCGCCACCCAGATGAGCAGCTCGACCAGATAGACGAGCACGTACTGAACGATCTTCTCGCCGGTTCTCGTGCGATCGGCCGCGGACTTCGCCGCCGCGTTGCGGAACGCCGCGGTGAGCAGCGGCTTGACGAAGAGCGCTGCGAGCGTCAGGATGACGGCCGCCCACAGTGCGGTGAACCCGACAGAGACGCCCGACGACAGCAGGCCGATGAGCAGCAGCACCGCGACGTTGAACACGTAGAGCGCGGCGAACCGGACGATTCCGTTCTTCATCTGACCAGAATTCCACACACTCTCGGATGCCGCGGCATCTCCGTGCGGAACCTGGTGGGTATCAGCGTGCGGGAAACGCGCGTTCGACCGCATCGACCACGGTGCCGTAGACGGAGTCCCACGGCACGAGCGGGGGAGTGACCCCGGCGAGTTCGAGGCTCACGGCTCCATGCACCTGCGCCCAGACGGTGAGAGCGGCGGCCATGACCTGCGGTTCGTCGACCCGGGCCGCGAGCGCGCGCACGAGCGGCGCCATCGCCGTGCTCATGGTCGCGTCGTCGGGGCGGCACTCCTCCGTGGCGACCCCGCCGCCGAACATGAGGCGGTACAGCGCCGGATTCGCCATCGCCCACGCCCGATACGCGAATCCGAGTGCGCGGAGCCCTTCCGGTTCGGCCGTGGCCTGCGCCTCGCCGAACGACGCGAAGCCGTATTCGATGACCGCGACGAGCAGTTCGGTCTTCCCGCCGAACAGGGCATAGACCGCTGAGGTCGACGTGCCGGCGTTCTGCGCGATGTCGCGGAGACTGATCCGCTCGGGTCCCTTATCGTCGACCATCTCGGCCGTCGCGTCGAGCAGGCGCTCGCGCAGGGCGTCGTCGTACAGAGGGGGTCTTGCCATGGGATCGATCGTACCGTAACGTCGTTGCGTAACAAGGTTATGTAACAACGTTCCAAGGAGTGGCTCATGGCCCAGCAGGTCTTCCCCGGTCGATTCACCGCGACGCCAGAGCGACAGGACGTCACGGTCTTCCTCATCGGGATGCGCGCCAATCGGTGGTGGCAGCTCGGCAGGGTGTGGCGGACAGCCAGCAAGATGCCGCCCATGCTGCAGCACCTCGCAACCCATGCCGACGCAGGGATGCTCGGAGCACACAGCTGGTTCGGTCGTACGACGATCCTGCTCTCGTATTGGGAGAGTCCGGAGCATCTGCAGCGGTTCGCCGCCGACCGCGACGCACCCCATCTGCAGCCCTGGCGCGACTTCATGCGGACGCTGCAGGGAACCGGCAGTGTGGGCGTATGGCACGAGACGTATCAGGTGCCTGTCGCCGACCTCGAAGCGGTGTACGTCGACATGCCGGCGTTCGGGCTCGCGGCGGCGACCGGACACGTTCCCGTCGGACCCGGGATGAAGACGGCGCGCCAGCGGATGGGCCGCTGACGCGCTGCTACGGCAGGAGCGGTCAGGCCTGCGGGTGCAGGCTGCTCTCGATGTTCGTGATGCGCGCCTGCTCGTCGAAGTGGAACGTCGCGGTGCCCGTGTCGTCGGTGATGGTGGCACCCGAGAAGGACTCGTCGGTCCACGTGAGGTTCCAGCCGGCGAGCCGGGCCGCATCCCACACCGACGTGCGAGCATCGACGAGCGCGAGTCCCGCGAGGAGGCGGGGGAGGACGATCGCCGCGGATGCGACGGTGAGCGGGGGGAGCGGGGCGTCGAGCACGAAGACGGCAGCGGTGCCTCCGCCGACGGGCGCGATGTAATAGGGGGCGCGCCCGGTGAGCTCGACGGCGACCGCGCCGACTGTGTGAGCGGCGGCCGTGATCCAGTCGGCGTCGCCGGTGGCGTCGGCGGGGAACGGGAGCTCCTGTTCGCTCAGCTCGACGACGCCGTGCTCGGTGCCGTAATCGCGCAATCGGGCCGCAATGCCGTCAGGATCGCCCTGCGGGTGCGCCCACGCCCAGAGCAGTGAGCGGGGACCCGGGGCGATCGTCGCCACCAGATGCGCCCGCGTCGCGAGCTGACGCGAAGCGTCGTCATTCGATGTGAAGGTGAGGGTGCCGGCGGCCATGTCGGCATCCCAGCGATTGTCGCCGAGAGCCTCGAGCGCAGTGGCCAGCGAGTCCTGGCGAAGCGCGGTGAACAGTGCGGCACGGTCTGCGAGCGGCTGGAGCGCGGCGAAGGTCATGTTCCCAGTCTCACCCGGATTGCTATGAATCCGCCAACTCCACGGGGTGCGACTGCCCGCCGTGCAGCTCAGACGGCCGGTGCGGGTGCCGCCCGCGGCGAGAAGAGCGCCTGTGCACCCCCGAGTTCCAGATCGGAGATCCTGACCGCGGCGTCCGAGGCGAGCGAGAGGTTGCCGGCGAGACCGACCGCCACGCTGCGGATGCCGTCGGTCCAGTCGGCCGTTCGACCCAGCGGGTCGGCGAGCCCGCCGCGAAACACATCGTGCAGCAGCATGTCGTCGCCACCGCCGTGACCGCCGGCGCTCCCGTCGATCTCGACCACGCGTGCACGTCCGAAGTGCGGCTGAACCACCAGGCGCTCGCCCACTGGGCGTGAGGGGTCGTCTGAGATCAGGTCTGGCCGGGCGCTGGGATCGACGATGGTCCTGCCGACCTCGTCGACGGTCACCGACCCGCGCTCGACGACGTGCAGCTCGGCACGACCGCGGGTCCCGTTGACCGACACCGTGTAGCCCTCCCACGGGGAGTGCGCGTTGAGCGAGTACGACATGGTGCTGCCGCGGGCGTAGTCGACGACGAGTGCCAGATTGTCCTCGATCGTGATGCCTTCGTCGAAGACGTCGCGATCTCGGAGGTATCCGTCGAACTGCTCCTGATCGAGGTACAGGCCTCGCCACACGGGATCGGTGCGCAGGTCCAGGCTGAAGGGATCGTGCAGGGGCGAGTCGGTGGTCCCCCGCTCCGGTCTCGGTCCGACATCGCGGCGGCGGGCGTTCTCCGCGCCGTAGAAGCGCAGGCCCCCTGCGGCGAACACGCGCATCGGAGAGTCTGCCAGCCACCAGTTGACCAGGTCGAAGTGATGGCTCGCCTTGTGGATCAGCAGCCCGCCGGATCGCGACTTGTCGCGGTGCCAGCGACGGAAGTAGTCGGCACCGTGCGCGGTGTCCAGGACCCATTCGAAGTGAACGCTCGTGACGTCCCCGATCTCGCCGGACGCGAGGACCTTCTTCAGGGCGGTGTTGCGAGGCGAGTACCGGTAGTTGAAGGTGAGGATGACCTCTCGGCCGGTGCGCTCGACTGCCTCGGCGATTCGGCGGACGCCCTCTTCGTCGATCGTCAACGGCTTCTCGGTGATCGCATCCGCACCCGCCTCGAGAGTGCGCACGATGTGGTCCGCGTGCGTGTGATCGGGGGAGGTGATGATGACGCGGTCGACGCGGTGACGTGCGATCGCGTCGCCCAGATCCTCAGGGGCGAACCGTGCGGGTGCGCCGAGCGCCGGATGGCGGGCGAGCGACCACTCCCGGCGTCCGATATTGGTGTCGGCAGCCGCCACCAGTTCGGCATGTTCGGCGTGGGCGCCGGCGATCGCCTCGAGATACATCTGCGCGCGTGAGCCGGTTCCCACGATGGCGTAGCGGGTTCGTGTCATGGTGTCGTCCTTCCGACTACTTGATGCCGCTGGTCGCAGCGCCCTTGATGAGGAACCGCTGACCGAACAGGAACACGAGGAACAGCGGAAGGAGCGAGACGACGCTCATCGCGAACATCGAGCCGTAGTCCGAGCTGGATTGCGCATCGAGGAAGCCCTTCAGAGCCAAAGAGGCGGGGAACAGCTCCGGCAGCCGCACGTAGATCAGCGGCCCGAAGAAGTCGCCCCACGTCCAGATGAAGGTGAAGATCGCCGTGGTCGCCAGCGAGGGAACGATCATCGGCAGAGTGATCTGGAAGTAGCTGCGGAAATGCCCCGCACCGTCCATCCTGGCCGCTTCGAACAGCTCCTTGGGCAGGCCGCGGATGAACTGGACCATCAGGAAGATGAAGAACGCCTCCGTTGCGAGGAATTTCGGCGCGATCAGCGGGAGGAACGTGTTCAGCCACCCCAGTTCCTTGTAGATCAGGAACTGTGGGACCAGCAGGACCTGGAAGGGCAGCATGATCGAGCCCAGCATCAGGACGAACGCGAGCGTGCGGCCGCGGAACTTCAGCCGGGCGAAGGCGTAGGCGGCCATCGAACACGACAGCAGGTTGCCGACGATCGCTCCCAGGGCGATGACGGAGGAGTTGAACAGGAACACGCCGAACGGTGCCTGGAGGTCGTTCCACCCGTTGATGTAGTTGTCGAGCGTGAGATCGGTCGTGAACACGCTGAGATCGCGGAAGATCTGGTCGTTCGGCTTGAGGCTCGACACGACGAGCCAGATCAGGGGATAGATCATCAACAGGGACGTCGCCGCCAGCGCGATGTGCTTGCCGATCGACCGCGCACGATGCCAGGCAGGCGTGCGGGCGCCCGCGCTGCGCCGCCTTCTCAGGTCGGTGCGCCCCGGGCGGAGCAGGGTCTCGGTCTCAGTCGTCATAGAACACCCAATACTTCGAAAGCCAGAAGTTGAACGCGGTGAAGGCGGCGATCACCATCAGCAGGAACCAGGACATCGCCGAGGCATACCCCATGTCGAGCTCGGTGAACGCCTCCTTGTAGAGCAGGAGCGTGAAGAACATCGTCGAATCGCTCGGCCCGCCGGTCCCTCCGGAGACCACGTAGGCCTGGGTGAAGGACTGGAACGCGAAGATGATCTGCAGCACCAGATTGAAGAAGATGACCGGTGTGAGCAGCGGGAACGTGATCGAGAAGAACTGGCGGATACGACCGGCGCCGTCCATCGACGCCGCCTCGTAGTACATCTCCGGAATCTGTCGCAGACCGGCCAGGAAGATCACCATGGGCGAGCCGAAGGTCCAGATGTGCAGGACGATCAGGGTGCCCAACGCGAAGTCGGGGTGGCCGATCCATCCTGGTCCGTCGATCCCGAACCAGGCGAGGAAGCCGTTGACGATGCCGTCCTTGCCGAAAACCTGACGCCACAGGATCGCGACGGCGACCGAGCCGCCGAGAAGGGAGGGGAGGTAGAAGATCGATCGGTAGAACGACAGCCCGCGCATCCCCTTGTCCAGGAGGATCGCAAGCCCCAGTGCGAGCGCGAGCTGCAGCGGTACTCCGACGAACACGTAGACGAGCGTCACGCGGAACGAGTTCCAGAAACGCGCATCCGAGAACATCTCGACGAAGTTGTCGAAGCCCGACCAGACCGGCGGTCGCAGCAGGTTGTAATCCGTGAAGGAGAGATACAACGATGCGATGATCGGGCCGATGGTGAGCCCGAGCAGCCCGATCAGCCAGGGCAGGAGAAACACCAGCGCCGCCTTGTTGTCGGGGAATCTCTCCTTGGCACGCGTCGCCGGACCGCGCCGGGAGCGGGCTATGGTGCGTAGTTCGCCGAGACTGCTCACGTGACCTCCTTGTCATGTCGCTGGTCCGATGAGAAATCGGTTTCACGAGCTCTCCGATTATTGACAGACCTCAGGTGGTCCGTCAAGTCGAATTTGGCCGGGAAATCGGGGAGAACTTGAATTCGTTGCCTGTGACGCGAAATTCATTGACACGGAAACCCGTCGATGTTAGCTTCTTTCGAGAAATCGGTTTCTCCGGACTCGTCGTCCGGGGCGAACTGAATGCCCTGACATCCCGGCCGCCCGGCGGCCCCAACTGAAAGAGGCGCAATGACGCGTATCATCCGTGCTCATGCGGCCATCGGCTCTGCCGTCGCCGCGACCCTTCTGCTCGCGAGTTGCTCAGGCGGCACAGCAGACGAGGGATCCGTCGATGACTCCGGCGAGAAGATCGAACTCGAGATGTCCTGGTGGGGGGATGACAGCCGTGCCGCGCTGTTCGGGGAGGTCATCGACCTGTTCGAGGCCGAGCATCCGAACATCACGGTCGTGGAGACGCCTGTCGGCGCGCCGGACGACCTGTTCAACCGCCTGGCGACCGACTTCGCCGGCGGCGGCGACACCGCTCCTGATGTGTTCGCCCTCGGTGGGGCCAAGCCGCAGGAGTATGGAGAGCTCGGCGCTCTCCTGGATCTGTCCACCGTCACGGAGCAGCTCGACTACAGCCAATACCCGGACTTCTCCCTCACCAACGCGACCGTCGACGATGCGCTGTACGGGCTGCCGACGGGCGGCAATGCGACTGCCGCCTTCGTGAATCTCGACGTGTTCGCGCAGGCCGGTGTGGAGCCGCCGAGCGAGGGCTGGACCTGGGACGATCTGATCGACGCCGCTGGCGAGATCGGCAGCGCCGGCCTGACCAACGCGGCGGGGCAGCCCATCTACGGCGTCGACCTGCGCATCGGGGACGTCATCGGAACGTACTCCGGTCAGGTCAGTGAGCTGGGGATGTATGACTGGGACGGCCAGTTGGGCGTCACGGCCGAGGACATCGCGGGCTGGTACGAGATCGAGCAGGAACTCGCGGACGGCGGCGGCCTGCCTGACCCCTCGGTCGTCACCGCGAACTGGCAGCTGCCGCCGGACCAGCAGCCGTTCACGCTCGGGCAGGCCGCGGTCACCTTCGGTTACAGCAACCTCATGAGTGTGTACGCGACGGCAGGTGAGAATGTGCAGATGATGTTGCCGCCGTCGTCGACGAAGACATCGGGCGTCGCGCTGCTCCCCTCGGCCTTCTGGGCGATCAACGCGGCCACAGAGCACCCGGAGGCGGCAGCGCTGCTGGTGGATTGGTTCTTGAACGAGCCGGCTGCTGCAGAGCTCATCCTCGACTCCCGAGGTGTGCCGTTCAACCCCTCGACCCTCGAGGTCGTGTCCCCTCTGCTGAGCGCGCCCGGCCAGGTCGCCGCTGACTACGTCGACGTCGTGCTCGACGAGGGTGTCGTCGCCCCGCCGCAGCCCGCCGGCGGATCGATCATGAACGAGCTGTCTCAGCGCATGGAGTCCGATGTGCTGTTCGGGAGATCGACGCCGGAAGAAGCCGGGAAGAAGTGGATCGACGAGCTGGGCGCAGCCCTGAATTGAAGAGTCGGCGGTGGGGCGCTGAGCGGCTCACCGCCCCTCTCCGGAGGAGAGCATCATGAGCGACGCACACCGCGCCGACGTCAGACGCAGACTGCGCATCGCGCATCCTGCGCGTGACGCCGGCATCGACGGGACACCATTGGGTGCCGCTCTCGATGAGTCGGGAGCTCGGTTCGTCGCCTCGTCAGGACCGCTCGAGCGACGCTGGCTCGAAGCGCTCGACCAGCTTTCGCGCTGCATCCGTCCGCTCCTCGACGGTGTGCCGGTGCTGAACGAAGGCGGTGTGTATCGCGGATGCTGGATCGAGAGCACAGGAACGATCAACACCGAAGTGCTCGGTCGGTTCGCCCCCGACATCGCCCGCGACACGCTGCGGCAGTTCGCCGTGCATCAGCGGGCGGACGGGATGATCCCGTACAAGGTGACCGACGCGGGACCCGGATTCAGTCAGATCCAGATCGTCACCCCGCTCGCGCGCGTGGTGTGGCGCCACTGGCAGTCGACCGGAGACCGAGAGCTCCTGCGGACGATGTACGCGGCGATGGTGCGGTACGACGCGTGGCTCGCCCATTATCGCAACACCCGTGGGACCGGCGGAGTGGAGGCGTTCTGCGCGTTCGACACGGGACACGACCTGTCGCCGCGGTTCTGGTTCGCCCCGGACCGCGCTCTGCATGGCGATGCCCGCGAGTGCGATCCGCTGATGCCAGGTGTGCCCTTCATCGCGCCGGACCTCACCGCGAACGTCGCGTGCCAGCGCTCGTACCTCGCACTCATCGCCGCCGAGCTGGGGGACGACCTCGAGGCCGAGCGGTGGGGCGTCGCCGCCGAGACGTCGCTCCGGGCGCTGCGCGAGCACTGCTTCGACGAAGATGACGGGTTCTACTACGACAACGATCGCGCCGGACGGCACGTGCGCATCGAGAGCGACGTTCTGGCGCGCGTGCTCGCGTGCGAGGTGGGCGACGCGGAGTTCTTCACCCGCAGCCTGCGCCGCTACCTCATGAACACGCGTAAGTTCCTCGCGCACTACGGCTTCACGTCTCTCGCGATGGACGACCCGCGCTTCGACCACGACGCGGGACGCAACAGCTGGGGCGGGCCGGTCAACTTCCTCGCCCTGCTCCGGGCGCCAGAGGCCTTCGAGCGCCACGGACACGTCGCGGAGCTCGCTCTCACAGCATCCGCGGTGTTGTCCGCGGTCGCTGTCGCACATCGCTTTCCGCAGTGCCTCGATCCGTGGTCGGGCACAGCCGGGTATACCGAGGAATACGCCCCGTCGATCCTCTGGCTCCTCGATGCGATCGAACGCTACAGCGGGATACTCGTGCGGCCGGACAAGGGGATCTGGTTCTCCGGACTCGCACCGACCCGGCTCGAGCACGGTGCGGCTGCGGATGCCGTCGGATACCGTCGCACGGTAGACGGGCAGGCGTGGGAGCTGGTCGCCGACGATGAGATCGTCGAGGTGCACCGGATGGGCGAGTTCGCGTTCTCGTTCCCCCGGGGATGGCGGGTCGAGACGGATCGAGCGGGCGTGCCCAGCTCTGTCGTGGGGCTCGCCGCCGGCGCCGTCGAGGGCGACCTCACGCTTCCTGCAGGAGGGATCCGACTGACGGTGACGCCGAACGAGCGCATCGCTCTGCGCGACCTCGCTGTCGCCGAACGCACGACGGTCGAGTTCGTGGGTCCGGTCTTCGACTGAATCGCGCTCTGGCGGAGCGTGCCGGGCTTCGGCCGACGCCTCCGGCGGCCAGGCATCGCACACTCGCGCGTCATGCGCGCAGATGCAAGCCCTCGTCGGTCTCCTCAAGAGCGAAGAATGCCGCACGTTCCTCCGGAGTGCGGTTCGGGGTGTGCAGCGCGAGGAGCAGGTCGCCCTCGGCATCCGCGAAGATCATGCCGTGCCCGCCGTCGGCCGGCCAGATCGCGTGTTCGCTCTGGGACCAGGGGCCGATGATCGAGTGCGATGCGGAAGTCGCCACGCCCATCGCATAGCCGGAGTCCCCGAAGCTCGACCACAGCATCAGCAGCCGCCCGTCACGGGTGCGGTGCAGTGAGGGACCGTCGGTGACGAACACCTGCGGGAACTCGGGGCGGGGGATCGAACGCGCCCACGGCGCCTCTGATGCTCGGAACAGCAACCGCGGCGCATCCGCCGCTGTGCGCAGGTCGTCGGTGAGGCGCATGGCGTGCACCTCACCATCGCCGACGTCCTTCCACTCGTGGCAGAAGACGAGGTACGGGACGCCGTCCTCGATGTGCAGGGTGCCGTCCAGGCACTCCCACCCGCGCGGGGTCAGCGGTCCGTCGGACCACGGTTCGTATGGTCCCTCGGGGCGATCGGCTCGCAGCACCTGAGTGCCCCGACGGTACCCCTCTGCCGTGAAGGTCGCGAACATGTAGAAAGCCGAGTCATACCGGTGCACTTCCGGCGCCCAGTACTGCGTGTGAGACCAGAAGTCACTCGGCGGGCGGAATGCAGGGAGCGGACCGTGCCACTCCTCGAGGTCGTCGCTCCAGTAGGTGTCGAAACCGGTGGCGGGGCCGCTCCAGATGTTCACGTCGGTGCTGCCGAACAGCCAGTAGCGCCCCGCGTCGACCAGGACGAAGGGGTCGCGGATCTGGATCTCGTCGAGTCTCACGATTCCGCACCGTCCTCCCGCCGCGGCGCTGCGGTCGACCCTCGGATCTCCAGCCTCGGCTGGAACACGACGTCGTGATCGGGGACGCTGTGGTCGATGAGCGCCCGCATGCGGTTCCACGCCAGGGTGCCCAAGGACTCGTGCGGGACGGATGCCGTCGTCAGCGGTGGTGTCATGAAGCGCGCGAAAGGTATGTCGTCGAAGCCGGTCACCGAGATGTCGTCCGGCACGCGGAGGCCCTGCTCCTGGAGTCCGTGGATCAGGCCGATGGCCACCAGGTCGTTGAAGGCGAGAACCGCTGTCGCGCCGCTACGGGCCACGGCGGGCGCCGCCGCCACGCCGTGCTCGCTTTTCGCGCCGCCACGCACTCGCGTGAGGGACAGGTGCTTCGTCGAACCGGTCGCGTCTCCGATCCCACGGAGCCGGTTCTCGTTGGCAGGTCCATCCGGGCCTTCGACATAGGCCAGGTGCCGGTGGCCGAGCGAGTGCACATGTCGGGCGAGCGCCTCGAACCCGGCTCGGGAGTCGACCGTCAGGGTGGGCACGGACGTGGAATGACTGGAGCGGTTCAGGAGGACCACGGGACCCAGCGCGCCGGTCGTCTCTCCGAGTGCCGTGTCCGGCATCCGCGGCGCGCACAGCACGAGAGCATCGCAGCGGCGGCGCACCTCAGCCGCCAGCAGCGGTTCGTCCTCGGGCGATTCGGCCGAATCAGCGACGAGCACGCGGTATCCGTCGGCTGCGGCGGCCGTGCTGAGACTCGCCAGCACCGCCTGGAAGCTGGGGTTGGTGAGGTCGGGCACGAGGAACGCGATCGCCTTCGTCTGTCCGAGGGAGAAGCTGCGGGCGAGGTGATTGGGGGAGTAGTGCAGCTCACGGGCTGCCGTCCGGACACGCTCGGCCGTCTCGGGGTCGCCGAAGAACCGATCATTCATGACGCGCGACACGGTCGCGGGCGAGACGCCCGCGGCCTGCGCCACCGCGCTGATCGTGGTCGCTCCGGAGCGTGGGGTCATCGGATCCTCCCGAGCGGTGAGCGGTGCGGCCGCTGGCCCGCGGCTCACGTCAGTGTATAGGTGAAACCGATTTCTCGCAGGGGCTCGCGGTCGATTCCTTCGTCCGACGATCGCTCAGTAGCTGGCGCGGGTCGAGTCGGCCTCGGATGTCGGGATGAAGCGCGCAGCCAGGGCTTCGGACGCCCGGGCCAGCATGGCGACGTCGGCGCCGACGGCCACGAAATCAGCACCCGCAGCGATGTAGGCAGCCGCGGCCGACGGATCGAACGCGTTCACGCCCACGGGCTTTCCCGCAGCCTTCACTGCGGAGAAGACCTGCTCGACGGCGGCGACGACATCAGGATGCGTCTGCAGGCCGAGCAGTCCCATCGATGCGGAGAGGTCGGCCGGCCCCACGAACACGGCATCCACACCCTCGACGGCGGCGATCTCGGCAGCGGCCTCGACCCCTGCCGCCGTCTCGATCTGCACCGTGAGAGAGGTGTGCCGTGCCGAGTCCTGCAGATACCGATCGACCCGGTTCCACCGGGCGCTGCGCGCGAGCGCGCTGCCCACCCCTCGCACGCCTTCGGGCGGGTAGCGGGTCGCCGACACGGCGGCATGCGCCTCATCGACCGACGACACCATGGGCACGATGAGGTTCTGGGCGCCGAGGTCGAGCACCTGCTTGATCGCGACGGTGTCGTTCGACGGGACCCGCACGACCGGGGTGATCGGGTAGGCGGCGACGACCTGCAGCTGCAGCAGCGTGGACTCGAGGGTGTTGGCCGAGTGCTCCATGTCGATCAGCAGCCAGTCGAGACCCGACCCCGCGGCGACCTCGGTGACGAGTGCACTGCCGGAGCACGCCCACATCCCGATGAGTGCGCGATCGGAGGCGGCGAGCTGCTCGCGCCAGGAGGGGCTCAGATGAAGCGGCATTCGATCGTTCCCATCGGTCCGTAATCGCACAGCACCTGGTCGCCACGCGACACCCACATCGGGCGTGTGAATGATCCTGCCAGGATGATCTCCCCGGCCTCGAGACGCGCGCCGTGCTGGTGGAACTTGTTGGCGAGCCAGGCGACACCCGTGGCCGGATGGCCCAGCACGCCGGCGGCGACGCCGGTCTCTTCGATCTCTCCATTGCGAGAGAGCACGCCGGGTACCCACCGCAGGTCGATCTCGTCGGGGCGCTTGTGCACGCTGCCGAGCACCATCGCCCCGTAGGCGGCGTTGTCGCTGATCGTGTCGACGATGGTCCGCCCCTCGAGCTCGATGTGCGAGTTGAGCACCTCGAGCGCGGGCACGGCGTAGTCGATCGCTGCGAGAGCGTCGTCGAGCGTGCAGTCGGGACCCTCGAGCGGATGCCTGAGCACGAAGGCGAGCTCGACCTCGATGCGCACGTTCGAGAAGTGGCCGACCGGGATCTCGGCGCCCGACTCGTAGACCGTGTCGTCGAACATGACGCCGTAGTCGGGCTCGGTGATGCCCGTGGCCTGCTGCATCGCCTTCGACGTCAATCCGATCTTGCGTCCGACCAGGCGTCGCCCGGCGGCGATCTGCGAATCGCGCCAGACTCCCTGGATCGCGTACGAATCCTCGACCGTCGCCTCCGGGTACCGGGCGGTGATCCGCGGGATCACCGAGTGCGTCCGGTCGGCCTCGGCGAGCTCTCCGGCGATCTGCGTGACGATGTCTGCGGGCAGCATCCGGGTGTGCTTCCTTTCTGTGCGTTTCGTCTCGGTGCTTCGCTCCTCGCTCAACCACCGGCAGCCGAACGCGCGTGGGGGGTGATTCAGAGCTGGTGGCCGAGCTTGTATTCGCCCTGCTTGTACTCGGGCATGCCCTCGTCGTCGGGCCGGGTGTACGAGAAGCCGTCTGCGCCGATCGTGACGGCCATCTCGGAGCTGTCGGTGCGCGCGACGACGGGCTGCGGGTTGCCGTCGAGGTCGAGCACGAGCGAGGCCTCGGTGTACCAGGACGGTACGACCGGATTTCCCCACCAGTCTCGACGCTGGTTGTCGTGCACGTCCCACGTGATGACGGGGTTGTCGGGGTCACCCGTGTAGTAGTCCTGCGTGTACACCTCGACGCGGTGGCCGTCGGGGTCGCGGAGATAGAGGTAGAACGCGTTCGAGACGCCGTGGCGCCCGGGCCCGCGCTCGATCGCGTCGGAGCGGCGGAGGGCTCCCAGCTTGTCGCAGATCGCGAGGATGTTGTGCTTCTCGTGCGTCGCGAAGCACACGTGGTGCATGCGCGGGCCGTCGCCCCCGGTCATCGCGGTGTCGTGCACGGTGGGCTTGCGACGCATCCACGCCGCGTAGACGGTGCCCTCGTCGTCCTGGATGTCCTCGGTGACGCGGAAACCCAGATCCTGCATGAACTTGACGGCGCGGGGCACGTCGGGGGTGACCTGGTTGAAATGGTCGAGTCGCACGAGCTCACCCGGAACGTGCAGGTCGTAGCGCCACGACATCCGCTCGACGTGGTCCGACTGGTGGAAGAACTCGATAGGGAAGCCGAGCGGGTCGACCACGCGCACCGAGTCGCCGACGCCCGTGACGAAGCCCTCCGGGTTGCGGCGCACGTCGCAGCCGAGCTCCGTGTAGAAGGCGACGGCGAGATCGAGGTCCTCGGCCGAGCGCACGCGGTAGGAGAATGCGGCGACCGCGGCGACCGGTCCCTTGCGCAGCACGAGGTTGTGGTGGATGAACTCCTCGGTCGAGCGCAGGTAGATCGCCTCGTCGTCCTCTTCGGTGACGTACAGCCCGAGGACGTCGACGTAGAAGACCCGCGACGCGGCCAGGTCGGTCACGACCAGCTCCATGTAGGCGCAGCGCAGCACGTCCGGGGGAGTGCTCGCGGGCGTCGCGATGGGGTTGGCGGTCTGGATCGGAGCCTCCTGGCTCACGTAGTAGCCCGAGGAGGTCAGCGTCTTCGCAGTCTTGTCGGTCATGTCGGGTCCTTGCTCAGTTCTTGCCGAAGGTCGGGTTGTGTGCCCCACCGAGTGTGATGTGCACGCTCTGCTGGTCGGTGTAGAAGTCGATCGAGCGGTAGCCGCCTTCGTGGCCGAGACCCGACGCCTTGACGCCGCCGAACGGGGTGCGCAGGTCGCGCACGTTGTTGCTGTTCAGCCACACCATGCCCGCCTCGACCGACTGGGAGAAGTTGTGTGCGCGCTTCAGGTCGTTGGTCCAGATGTAGGCGGCGAGCCCGTACTTCGTGTCGTTCGCGAGAGCGAGCGCCTCGTCGTCGGAGTCGAAGGGGGTGATCGCGACGACCGGTCCGAAGATCTCCTCCTGGAAGATGCGTGCATCGGGTGAGACGTCGGCGAACACGGTCGGCGCGACGAAGTTGCCCTCGTCGAAGCCTTCCGGGCGTCCGCCGCCCGCCACGAGACGACCCTCGGTCTTGCCGATCTCGACGTAGCTCATGACCTTGTCGTAGTGCTCGGGGTGCACGAGAGCGCCGACCTCGGTGGCCGGGTCGTGCGGGTAGCCGACCTTCACGCGCTTCGTCTGCGCGGCGTAACGCTCGACGAATTCCTCGTAGATCGAGCGCTCGACGAGGATGCGGGAGCCCGCCGTGCAGCGCTCGCCGTTGAGCGAGAAGACCCCGAAGATCGTGGCGTCGACCGCGGCCTCGAGGTCGGCATCGGCGAACACGACGGCGGGAGACTTGCCGCCGAGCTCCATCGAGAGCCCCTTGAGGAACGGCGCGGCGTTGCCGAAGATCAGCTGTCCGGTCGAGCTCTCGCCCGTGAACGAGATGAGCGGCACATCGGGGTGCTTCACGAGCGCGTCGCCGGCGTCTTCGCCGAGACCGTTCACCAGGTTGAAGACGCCCGCCGGAAGCCCTGCCTCCTCGAAGATCCCGGCCCAGAGCGACGCCGAGAGCGGCGTGAACTCGGCGGGCTTGAGCACGACCGTGTTGCCCGTCGCGAGTGCGGGGCCCAGCTTCCACGACTCGAGCATGAACGGAGTGTTCCACGGCGTGATGAGGCCCGCGACACCGATCGGCTTGCGGTTGACGTAGTTCATCTGCCTGCCCGGGACCTTGAACGCGTCATCGGACTGCGCGACGATCAGATCGGCGAAGAAACGGAAATTCTCGGCTGCGCGGCGGGCCTGTCCCAGCGCCTGGGTGATCGGCAGCCCGGAGTCGTACGATTCGAGCTCCGCCAGGCGGGCATCGCGAGACTCGACGATGTCGGCGATCTTGTGCAGCACTCGCGAGCGTTCCCGCGGCAGCATGCGCGGCCACGGTCCCTGGTCGAATGCGCGCTTGGCAGCCGCGACCGCCAGCTCGATGTCGGCCTTCTTGCCGGCGGCGGCAGTGGTGTAGGTCTTGTTCGTCACGGGGTCGAGCACGTCGAACGTGTCGCCGTCGACCGAATCGACGAACGCACCGTCGACGTAGTGCTGGATGTGATCGGGCAGGTCTGCGGGAATGCGGGCATCGGTCATGACAGGTCTCCTGACGCGGTCTGGGAACGGGTGTGCAGCGCGTCGAGGAAGGCATCCCTCGTGCGCAGGCGGTGGTTGCGGGCGGCGAGCTCGATCTCGAGCGGGTCGGCGCCCTCTCTGATCAGCTGCAGGATCTGCGAGTGCTCGTCGACCGAGTGCCGGGCGCGACCGGGCACGTACGCGAACGTGGAATCCCGGATGCCTGAGAGCCTCGACCACCCGCGGTGCACGAGGTCGAGCAGGTGCGGGTTCGGGCACGGTTCGAAGAGCAGCGAATGGAACTGCCGGTTGAGCTCGGTGAAGGCATGCGCGTCGAGGTGGTCGAGCATCCGGATCATCCGCTCGTTGACCGCTTCGGCGGCGTCGAGTGCGCTCGCGTCGAGCAGAGGTGCCGACAGGGCGGTGGCTGCTCCCTCGACGAATCCGAGCGTCTGCATGGTGTGGGCGTACTCGCTCTCGTCGACGAGCGTGACGCGTGCGCCCACATTGCGCTCGAACGTCACGAGACCCTCTGCCTCGAGTCGGCGGATGGCCTCGCGGACGGGCACGACGCTCATGCCCAGTTCTTCGGCCAGCGACCCGAGCACGAGGCGGTATCCGGGGCCGAACGTGTGCCCGGCGATGCGAGCGCGGATCCACGCATACGCCTGCTCGGACTTGCTGGGGTTGGCGACGGTCGTCATGACCCTGCACCAGCCCCCGTGGCGGCGTCGTACTTCTCGCGCCAGGCGGCGTTGAGGGGGAAGAGCCCGTCGACGGGGTGGCCGGCGGCGACCTGCTCGGCGATCCAGGCGTCCTCGACCTCCTGGGCGAGAGCATCATCGGCCACTTGCTCGACGAGTGCGGGAGGGATCACGATGACCCCGTCGCCGTCGCCCACGATGATGTCGCCCGGCTGCACGGTGGCACCGCCGCACGAGATGGTCACATCGACGTCCCACGGCACGTGCTTGCGGCCCAGGACCGAGGGATGCGCGCCCTGTGAGAAGACCGGGAGGCCGATCGCGGCCACCGCGTCGAAGTCGCGCACGCCGCCGTCTGTGACGACCCCGGCAGCTCCCCGGGCGCGGGCACGGAGCGCGAGGATGTCACCCAGCGTTCCGGTCGTCGCATCGCCCCGGGCCTCGATCACGATGATCTCGCCCTCGTCGACCGCGTCGAACGCTCGCTTCTGCGCGTTGTAACCGCCCCCATGGCTCGCGAAGAGGTCTTCGCGGAAGGGCACGAACCGCAGGGTCTTGGCAGTGCCGACGATCTTGGTCCCCGGGAGGTTCGCTGCGACGCCGTCGATGAAGCAGGAGTGATGTCCGCGCTTGCGCAGCTGTGCCGAGAGGCCGGCGGTCGGGGCCTCCATCAGCTTCGCTCGAAGCGCGGTCGAGAGTGCGGGCTCGCTCGACTCGGCGGGAAGGCCTGCCTCTTCGCGTGAACCCCACGCCTCGGTGCGCTGGAGGTCGTCGACGTGGGGAAGCGAGCCGATGCGCTCGTCGAAGGCGATGTCACCCTGCGTGACGGTGGTCACGAGTCGGCCGGATGAGGGGGCCCCCTCGGCATCCGGCGCATCGACCTCGATCTCGACCACGTCGCCGGGGACGATGACCGACGAACCGGCGGGCGTGCCGGTGAGGATGACGTCGCCGGGCTCGAGCGTGAAGTGCTGCGAGAGATCGGCGACCAGTTGCGGGAGCGAGAAGATCAGTCCCGCTGTGGTGTCGTCCTGCCGCAGCTCGCCGTTGACCCAGGCCCGCACGCGCAGGGCGTCGGGGTCGACCGCGCGGGCATCGATCAACTCGGGGCCGAGGGGGGTGAACCCGTCGCCGCCTTTGGAGCGCACGTTGGATCCCTTGTCGTTGGCGCGCAGATCGTAGAGGCCGAGGTCGTTCGAGGCCGTCACCCACCCGACGTGGCTCCAGGCGTCGTCGAGTGCGACGCGACGAGCCGGTGTGCCGATGATGAGGGCGATCTCGCCTTCGAAGGCGAGCAGCTCTGTTCCGGCCGGGCGTTCGACCGTGCCGCCCGAGACGCCGACCGAGCTCGCCGGTTTGAAGAAGTAGGAGGGGGCTGCCGGCCGCCGACCGCGCTGATCGGCACGGGAGGCGTAGCTCAGATGGATCGCGATGATCTTGCCGGGGCGGGTCATCGATGCCGTCACGGGGCGCCTCCTCGCGCTTTTCATATGACGCCTTGTGCGTCGTATTTGAAATCATATATCATCGGCTCACCCCTCGGCAAGCAACTCGACACACCTCGTACGCGAGCCGTGACAATGCGGTCACAATCAAAGGAGACACCCCATGAGCGGGCAGCCACAGGCTGGGTTCACGCCCACCGGAACCATCGCGACACCGGCGGATCGGCGCCGAGTGGTCTTCGCCACCGTCGTCGGCACCACTGTCGAGTGGTACGACTTCTTCATCTATGCCACGGCTGTCGGGCTGGTCTTCGGACAGCTCTTCTTCGAGCCGCTCGGCGCCAACAGCGCGCTGATCGCGTTCGCGACGGTCGGAGTCAGCTTCCTCTTCCGCCCACTCGGGGCTTTCCTCGCCGGCCACTACGGCGACAAGCTCGGCCGCAAGACCGTGCTCATGTGGACCCTGATCCTGATGGGGGCGGCCACCGCGCTCATCGGTGTGCTGCCGACCTATGAGGCGATCGGGATCGCGGCGCCGATCCTGCTGGTGCTGCTGCGCATCCTGCAGGGCATCTCGGCCGGTGGCGAGTGGGGTGGCGCGGTGCTGATGGCGGTGGAGCACGCTCCGAAGACCAAGCGCGGCATCTTCGGCGCATCACCGCAGATCGGTGTGCCGCTCGGCCTGCTGCTCGCATCGGGAGTGATGGCTCTGATGACGGCGATCGCCCCCGGAGATCAGTTCCTCCAGTGGGGGTGGCGAATCCCGTTCCTGCTCAGCGTCGTGCTGATCCTGGTCGGCTACTACGTGCGCCGCAAGGTCGAGGAGAGCCCGGTCTTCATCGAGCTCGCCGAGCGCAAGGAGAAGGCGACCATGCCGATCGTGCAGCTGTTCCGCAAGCACCTGCTGCTCGTGATCGTCGCCGCCCTCGTCTTCGCCGGCAACAACGCGGTCGGGTACATGACGACCGGCGGATACATCC
The DNA here is from genome assembly GCF_904831005.1 of Microbacterium hydrocarbonoxydans. Taxonomy (NCBI): domain Bacteria; kingdom Bacillati; phylum Actinomycetota; class Actinomycetes; order Micrococcales; family Microbacteriaceae; genus Microbacterium; species Microbacterium hydrocarbonoxydans. The sequence goes on from NZ_LR882982.1 coordinate 934,520, forward strand.
AGGGCTACGCCACCAACCCCGAGGGCCCGATCGGCCTCGAGCGCGGGCCGGTGCTGTGGGCTGTCACCGGATCCGCCGTCACCTGGCTCATCACGACGCTGATCGCCGGGTGGCTGTCGGACCGCATCGGCCGGCGTACGACCTACATCATCGGCTGGGTGATGCAGCTCGTCGGCGTGTTCACGCTGTTCCCGCTCGTGAACACCGGCCAGGTGGGTCTGCTGTTCGCCGGCCTCGCGATCCTCACGATCGGTCTCGGCTTCACCTACGGCCCTCAGGCGGCTCTCTACACCGAGCTCTTCCCCGCGAGCATCCGCTTCTCGGGCGTCTCGATCTCGTACGCGATCGGCGCGATCGCCGGTGGGGCATTCGCTCCCACCATCGCGACCGCGATCGTGCAGGCCACCGGTTCGACGCAGGCCGTCACCTGGTACCTCGCCGGTATGACGCTGCTCGGTTTGGTGGCGACGCTGCTGCTGCGTGATCGCTCCGGCATCCCCCTGGGGCCGGATCACGAGGAGGAGCAGTCCGTGAGCCCGATCCGTGGGCTCGCCCGGGCCTGACCCTCGCACAGCCGAACGCACGTCCGCCTCGCGCGGACGTGCGTTCGGCGTATCGGCGCGAGAGCGGATTCGTCGCTTCGTCCTCGAAGGACTTGCGTCGTCGAAGAGGTCGCGTCGTCGAACAGGCTCAGCCGTCGAGGGCTTCGCGGATGACGGATGCCGAACGGTGCAGACGCGCCGCGATCTCGGTGTCGTCGAGGGCTGTCGCGACGTGGACGACGGCGATCGCTGCCGGTCGTTGGCCGCGCAGCACCAGCGGAACCGCGACCGACTGCACGGTGGGGATGACCTCATCGTGACTGGTCGCGTACCCGCGGGCGCGAGCCTCGTCGACGTCGGTGTGCAGGGCCTCGCGCACATCGCCCGGCCACTGCGAGAGGGGGAGCTGCGTGAGGATGGCCTTGCCCGGAGCGCCGACCGTGACAGGGTGCCTGGCCCCCGGTCTCTGCGCGACGCTGGCGATCGCATGGCGAGGTTCGATGCTCGCCAGCGTGATGCAGTCGTCTCCGTCGAGCACGCCCAGGAAGCAGGTCATGCCGAGTTCGTTCGCGATCGCGGTCAGCTCGGGAATCGCCTCGGCCTGCAGATCGTGGGCCACGCCTGCTGCCAATGCCGCCATGCGCGGGCCGAGTGTCACGGCACCTGAGGCGTCCCTGCCGATGAGCCGATGGTCTTCGAGCGTGCGCAGCAGGCGGTACGCGACCGAGCGGTGCAGGTCGAGCCTCGCGGCGATCTCATCGATCGAGAGAGGGGTGCGCGCATCGGCGAGGACCTCGAGGATCCGGATGCCGCGGCTCAGCGTCTGCGAGGCCGGAGTGCCTTCGGGCATGCGTGCGCTCCCTTGCGTTCCGAGACGGGCGTCTCTAAGCTGTGTTCAATAGTAGAACGTCGCGTTCGAATATAGAACACGATGTGTTCGAAGGCAACACCTGACAGAGAAGTCCGGAAGGAATCGACGACGATGCAGTTCCACCACCACGGCTATGTCTCGGGAGACCCGCGCGTCACGGACGCCGCAGGGATCGGCGCGGCTCGACCCGCAGACCTCCCCGACGAGATCGATGTGCTGATCGTGGGCTCGGGTCCCGCCGGCATGCTGCTCGCCGCGCAGATGTCGCAGTATCCGGATGTCTCGACGCGCATCATCGAGAAGCGCGAGGGCCGTCTGGTGCTCGGTCAGGCCGACGGCATCCAGCCGCGCAGCGTCGAGACGTTCCAGGCGTTCGGATTCGCCGAGCGCATCATCGCCGAGGCGTACAACATCGGGTGGATGAACTTCTGGGGCCCGAATCCTGAGAAGCCCGCCGAGATCATGCGCACCTCGCGGACCGCCGACTACGCCTATGACATCTGCGAGTTCCCGCACCTGATCGTCAACCAGGCGCGTGTGCTCGACTACTTCGCCGAGGCGGCGGCCAACGGCCCCGGCCGCATCGCTCCCGACTACGGCATCGAGTTCGCAGGACTCACGGTGCACGGCGAGGGCGAGTACCCGGTCGAGGTCGCCCTGCGATACGTCGCGGGCGAGCGGGCAGGGGAGGAGCGCACGGTCCGAGCCAGGTACGTGGTCGGCTGCGACGGCGCACGCAGCGGGGTGCGCCAGGCGATCGGCCGCACGCACGTCGGCGGCAGCGCGGCCCACGCCTGGGGCGTCATGGACGTGCTGGTCAACACGGACTTCCCCGACTGGCGCACCAAGTGCGCGATCAACTCGGAGTCAGGCAACATCCTGCACATCCCGCGCGAGGGCGGCTACCTCAGCCGCATGTACATCGACCTCGGCGAGGTCGCGGAGGACGACGATCACCGCGTACGTCAGACGCCGATCGAGGAGATCATCCGCAAGGCGAACGCGATCCTCAGCCCCTACACGCTCGACGTGAAGGAGGTCGCCTGGCACAGCGTCTACGAGGTCGGGCACAGGGTCACGGACGGGTTCGACGATGTGATCGACGGATCGGGTCGCACGCCGCGTGTGTTCCTCACCGGCGACGCCTGCCACACGCACAGTGCGAAAGCCGGCCAGGGCATGAACGTGTCGATGCAGGACGGATTCAACCTCGGATGGAAGCTCGGATCGGTGCTGACCGGGCGTGCACCCGAGGCGCTGCTCGCGACGTACGGCGCCGAACGTCGACCCGTGGCGCAGCAGCTGATCGACTTCGACCGCGAATGGTCGACCCTGATGGCGCGCAAGCCGTCGGAGATCACGGATCCGAATGACCTCGCGACCTACTACCTCGCGACGGCCGAGTTCCCCTCCGGGTTCATGACGCAGTACACGTCGTCGATGATCACCGGCTCGAGTGCGCATCAGGCGCTCGCCGCCGGGTTCCCGCTCGGCAAGAGGTTCAAGTCGGCCGAGGTCGTGCGGGTGGGCGACGGCAACGCGATCCACCTGGGGCACCACGCCAAGGCGGACGGGCGCTGGCGCGTCTACGCGTTCGCGGGTCGCGATAGGGCGACGCTCGATTCGTGGGCAGCCGGGGCAGCGCCCGTCTTCGCGCGATTCACGCCCGCGGATGCCGACTCCGACGCCGTCTTCGACGTGAAGGCGATCTACCAGCAGCCGCACGAGGAGGTCGAGGTCACCTCGGCGCCCGCACTGTTCCAGCCCCGGACCGGTCCGCTCGGGCTCACCGACTGGGAGAAGGTCTACGCGGCGGGTCCGTCGAAGTGGACCGACACCGACATCTTCGAGGCGCGAGAGCTGTCGCGCGACGGCGTCGTGGTCGTGGTGCGTCCGGATCAGTACGTGGCGGCGATCCTTCCTCTGGATGCCACGGACGAGCTGGCGGAGTTCTTCGACGGGGCGCTGCTGCCGGCATCCTGAGCGCGCTCGCGCTGGGCCTCGCTCTGGGCCTCGCGCTCGGGAGGAGATCTCTCACTGAGAAGGAGGCTTTCACGCCATCTCTCCTCCCGAGGACGCGTTCTCCTTCGCAGCAGGAGTGTCGACGGCGTCATCAGGGAGTGAGGGCCTCTGGCGGGTGAGGGCCTCTGGCGGGTGTCGGAGGCCCCGCGTACGCTGAGGGCCGACGGGCGAAGGCGCCCCGACAGGAGGAGTGCGTGATGGAGTGGAAGATCGAGCTGATCTTCGTGCCGGTCTCGGATGTCGACCGGTCGAAGGAGTTCTACACCAGGATCGGGTTCACTCCCGATCACGATCAGGTGCCCTACGACGGCATGCGGTTCGTGCAGATGACACCACCCGGTTCTGCCTGTTCGATCGCGTTCGGCACCGGCCTCGAGATTCCCCTCGAGCCGGGGCAGCAGAACACGATCCAGGTCGTCGTGCCGGATGCCGATGAGGCGCTCGCCCATCTTCGCGGACTCGGCGTGGAGGCGCAGGGCGTCGATGAGCAGGCGTGGGGTCGGTTCGTCACGTTCGACGACCCCGACGGCAACACCTGGACGCTGCAGGAGCTGCCCGATTACGGCGCGCAGGCCTGACAACCGGTGACCTGGACGGTCAGCGGACGCGCTTGACGAGTGCGAACAGCGCCTCCGGCGCGCCCTCGGGGAACAGGACACGGGTGCCGGTGCGGATGTCGTCGACCGGCACCCATCGCACCGGGCTGCCCTCGTCGAGGATGTGAAGCTCTGCGTCGAGCGGCACCGCGTCCAGTTCGGCAGACGTCACGGCGAACACGAATGCGATCTCGTGGCAGGGCACGCCCTCGTGCGTGAAGATGTTCTCGAAGACGCCGAGGGGCTCGGAACCCTCGAGAGCTACTCCGAGCTCTTCCATGAACTCGCGTCCGAGAGCTTCGGCGGCCGTCTCTCCGAATTCGACCCCGCCACCGATCGCGCGCAGGAAGTCGAGGTGGCGCGAGCTGTCATGCCCTTCGAGCGCGAGCAGGTGTCCGTCCCTGACGGGCAGGCCGACGGCGATGGTGCGAATGGCAGGCATCCCGGAAGGCTGACGCAGCCGTCGCGGCGATGGGCTCACGTCAGAAGAGACGCCCCGCCGGAGACCTCGATGCCGCCGGTCGGCGGAATCGTCACGGTGAGCAGGCTCGGTCGCCGCACGTGCGCGCCCTGGTGGATGCGGATGGTCGTCGCCGGGTGCCCGAGATCACGAAGATAGGCGCCGACGGATGCTGCGGCGGAGCCGGTCGCGGGATCCTCCGTGATCCGCCCCACCGGGAAGAGGTTCCTGGCGTCGAAGTCCGCCGGTCCCGCCGCGTGCAGCACCGTGGACGTGCCCAGCCACCCCTGCTCGCGCATGAGTGCCGCGACCTCGGCGGGTGCGAAGCGGAACTGGTCGAACAGCTCGCGATCGCGGAGGACGACGACCGGGTGCCAGTTGCCGGCGAAAGCCTCTTTCGGAGGGAAGCGCTCGTCGAGGTCTGCGGCGGCGAGTCCGAGCAGCGCGAGGAACCGGTCGAGCACCTCGGAGTCGAGATCGCGAACCTGAGGTTCGACGCTCGTGAACGACACGGTCACCGCGCCGTCGCGGTCGACGGTCGATCGCAGGGTGACGGCGCCGGCGTTCGTGTCGAACACGACGTCTCCCGGCCCATGCCGCTCAGCGAGGGCGACCGCCGTCGCGACGGTCGCGTGGCCGCAGAACGGCACCTCGGCGGCGGGCGACCAGTATCGCGCCCGATAACGGGCGACCCCGTAGTCGACGGTACGTGCGACGAGAAAGGCTGTCTCGGAGAACCCGACCTCGGTGGCGATCCGCTGCATCTGCTCGTCGCTCAGCTCGGAGGCGTCGAGCACGACTCCCGCGGGGTTGCCGCCCTCGGGGCTGGCCGCGAAGGCGCTATATCTCAGGACACCGGGATCGTCACTCATGACGAGGAGCCTAGCGACTCCGCACCGTCACGAATTCACGCGAATGATCTCCTGCTGGTACGGCGCGATGACGTCTCCTGAGATGCGCAGATCGAGCAGCAGGAAGCGGCGCGTCGCGGCATCCTCGAGTGCCCAGGTGCCGAGTCGGTCAAGATCTGCGAGGGTCTTCACGACGACGCCCTCCGCGCCGACCGCGGCACCGAACGCCGCGAAATCGACCTCGGGAATGCGCATCGGACCCTCAGCGAGTCCCTTGAGGCCATAGAGGTTGACCTCGGCGCCGTACGCCGCGTCATTCCAGATCACGGCGATGCCGCGGCCCCCGGCCGCGCGAACGGCCGACTCCAGATCGGCGATCGCCATGAGACCGCCGCCGTCGCCGGATGTGAGGACGACCGTCGACTCGCGGCGGGCGAGGGCCGCCCCGACGACGCTCGGCCAGCCCTGCCCGATCGACTGGAACGCCGTGCCGACCATCATCATGCGGTCGGGCGACTCGACCGGCCAGTACATGTTCGCCCAGCCGATGAAGTGACCGCCGTCGGAGACGACGACGCGGTCACCGGGCAGCAGTTCGGCGATGCGGCGCGCGGCCGATCGGGGGTCGAGTCGTCCGTCGGGGGCGAGTTCGTCGCCCGCGTCGTACGCGCGTGCGGCGGCGACGTCGACCGTCTCGCGCCACGGAGTGGTGGGCACGACCTCGGATGCCGCCTGCGACTCCCCGCGCTCTGGAGTCGACGCGTCCGTGCGGCGCCCCTCGGCTCCGAAGCTGTGCTCGACCCTGGCGACCAGGGCCTCGGCCGCGATCCGGGCGTCCGCACGCACGAAACCGCCGACGTGCGGGTGTGTGGCCGCCGGTGCGATGTCGATCTGGAAGACCCGGGTGCCGGGTGCGAAGAGCTCGCCGAATCGCATCGTGAACTGGTTCAGCGACGCCCCGAACACCACGGCGACGTCGGCGGTGCGCACGAGCTCCATGGCGCCGTCGGCCCCGAAGCCGCCCGTGACACCGAGGTCGTAGCGGGCCTCGGGGAAGACCCCGCGACCGAGCGCAGATGACGCCGTGAGGGCGCCCGTCAGAGCGGCGAGCTCACCGAGCGCCGCACCTGCGCCGGCGAGCCAGGCGCCGCGGCCCGCCAGCAGGAAGGGCCGCGATGCCCCGCGCAGGGCCGCAGCGATCTCGTCGAGCGTCGCCTCGGCGAACTCGCCACGCGGAGCGAGCGGTGCGGGGACACTCGGCGCGGGCGCCGCCGGCACCGGGCCTGCCTCGAGAGAGGCCACGTCATAGGGGATCGCCAGCACGACGGGCACACGGTAGGTGAGGGCGTGCTCGATCGCGATGACGGTGGTGGCCGCGGCATCCGCGCGCCCGACCGTATAGGTGCGGGCGCCGACCGCAGATGCCAGGGCGATCTGGTCGACGTCCCACGGGCGGGGGCCCGAGGTCGGCTCATCGCCGACCACGAGCACGAGCGGCACGTGTGCCTGCACGGCCTCGGCGAGTGCCGTGAGGGTGTTCGTGAAGCCGGCCCCGTACGTCGAGGTGCCGGCGGCGATGCGACCCGATGCGCGGAAGTGCGCGTCGGCGGCCACCACCGCGCCCTGCTCGTGACGGACGGCGGTGAAGACGGCATCCGTCTGCGTCTCGATCGCATCGAGGAAGTAGGCGTTGCCGTTGCCCATCACGCCGAACACGGCGTCGATGTGCTGAGCGAGAGTGAGTGCGACGTGCGCGGAGACGGAGGGCATGAACAAGCCTTTCGAGACAGGGACGGAGAACGTTCGTATTCCGTATGTGTCTCGCCCCTGCGTCGTCGCGGGGAGCTTCGTGCCTCTTTTTCAGGCACCGGCGTCAGAGAGCGCCGGACCAGTAGATCCTACAGTCGGGGTGGCCGTCGCGGCTCCGTCTCGTGCGCGTAACACGACCGAAACGGCGACAGGGAAACATGCGGACATGGAGTCGCTGTTCAACGGATACACCTCGCGTCGGTCGTCGGAGCGTGCGGGGGCCGCCGCGTGGGACGAGATGTTCCCCGCAGACGCGGCGCCCGGCGGTGCAGGCGTGCGCCTGCCGTATCGGGAGATGTATCCGGCGCTCGCGCGCATGGACGACGCCGAGCTGCGCGCACGGACCGACGCTCTCGCCAGCTCCTACCTCGCCCAGGGGGTGACCTTCGACTTCGCGGGCGAGGAGCGGCCGTTCCCGCTCGACGTGGTCCCGCGGGTGATAGCCGCCGACGACTGGACGTTCGTCGAATCGGGGGTGAAGCAGCGCGTGCGGGCGCTCGAGGCCTTTCTCGCCGATGTCTACGGACCGCAGCACGCGGTGCAGGACGGGGTGATTCCGGCTGCCCTGATCAGCTCGTCCTCGCACTTCCATCGTCAGGCTGCGGGGATCGTGGGGGCGAACGGTGTGCGCATCCATGTGGCGGGCATCGACGTCATCCGCGATGAGCTCGGGTCATGGCGCGTGCTCGAAGACAACGTGCGCGTGCCGAGCGGCGTCAGCTATGTGCTCGCCAACAGACGGGTGATGGCGCAGACGCTTCCCGAGCTGTTCACGAGCCTGCGCGTGCGTCCTGTGGTCGACTACCCGGGGCATCTGCTGCAGGCGCTGCGCGCTGCCGCACCCGCGGGCGTCGACGATCCGACCGTGGTGGTGCTGACCCCCGGAGTGCACAACTCCGCCTATTACGAGCACACACTGCTGGCGCGCATGATGGGCATCGAGCTCGTCGAGGGGCGGGATCTGTTCTGCTCGGGCGGTCGGGTGTGGATGCACACGACTGCAGGCCCCACCCGCGTCGACGTGATCTATCGACGGGTCGACGACGAGTTCCTCGACCCGCAGCAGTTCCGTCCTGACTCGGTTCTCGGAGCCCCGGGACTCATGCTCGCCGCGCGTCTCGGCAACGTCACTCTCGCGAATGCGGTCGGTAACGGCGTCGCCGACGACAAGCTCGTCTACACCTACGTGCCTGACCTGATCCGCTACTACCTCGGCGAGGAGCCCGAGATCCCGAACGTCGACACGTGGCGGCTCGAGGAGCCGGATGCCCTGGAGGAGGTTCTGGACAGGCTCGACGAGCTCGTCGTGAAGCCGGTCGACGGATCAGGGGGAAAGGGCCTGGTGGTCGGTCCTGACGCCTCTCGCGCGACGCTGGAAGAACTGCGCAGGACGCTGCAGGCGGATCCGCGAGGGTGGATCGCGCAGCCGGTCGTCCAGCTCTCGACGATCCCCACGCTCGTCGAAGACGGCTTCAGGCCGCGGCACGTCGACCTGCGGCCGTTCGCGGTGAACGACGGGGAGGATATCTGGGTGCTGCCGGGCGGGCTCACGAGGGTGGCGCTGCCCGAGGGACAGCTCGTGGTCAATTCGAGCCAGGGCGGCGGATCGAAGGACACCTGGGTGCTGGACCCGTCTCTGCTCACGGGGCCGACCACGATCATGTCGGGAGAGAGCGACCCTGCGGCCGACGAGGTGTCGCTCGCGACCGGCGCCATCACGGTCGTCGCGCCGACGCGAGACGAGCCGCATCAGCCGTTCCTCTCGTCGCCGCAGGACGAGGACGTCGAGCTGCGTCATCACCAACAGCAGCAACAGCAGCAACAGCAGCAGGGCGGTGCGACATGCTGAGCCGCATCGCCGAAGCGCTGTTCTGGATCGGCAGATACGTCGAGCGCGCCGACGGCACGGCGCGCATCCTCGACGTGCACCTGCAACTGCTGCTGGAGGATCCGTGGGTGGAGGAGGACACGGCGTGCCGGGCGCTCCTGTCCGTCATGGGGACCGCTGTCGATGACGACGCGGTGCTGAGCCGCGACGACGTGGTGCGGCTGCTCGCTCTCGATCGCGAGCATTCCGCCTCGATCGCCCACTCGATCGCCTCCGCGAGGGAGAATGCGCGTCGGGCGCGCGAGATCATCTCCACCGATCTCTGGGAGACGCTGAACGAGTCGAACGCGCGGATGCCGCGTCGCATCGCGTCGGACAAGACCCACCCGTTCTTCCGATGGGTGCGAGACCGGTCGGCGCTGGCGTTCGGGGTCGTCGACTCGTCGACGAGCAGGGATGAAGCGTGGCACTTCTTCGTGCTCGGACGCTCGATAGAGCGCGCCGACATGACGGCGCGGCTGCTGGCGACGCGGTCGCTGACAGACGCGGGCGGTCCGAGCTGGACGACTCTGCTGCGCAGCTGCGGGGCATACGAAGCGCACCTGCGGAGCCATCGAGCCGTGCCGACGGGAGCCTCCGCCGTGGAGTTCCTGCTCGTGGACCGGCTCTTCCCCCGGTCGATCCTCTCGAGCATCCTGCAGGCGGAGGAGTGTCTGCGCGGCATCGACCCCGCAGGCGCGTTCGGTACTCCGGATCGCGCGCACCGTGTGCTCGGCCGTATGAGATCGGAGCTGGAGTACCGACCGATCGGCGACACGGTGCATCGCCTGTCGGAGAGCATGGAAGAGGTGCAGGTGGGGATGTCGGTGGCCAGCGATGCGATCAGGGAGCGGTATTTTCCATCGATCGCGATGCCCGTATGGATCGGAGAGGCACTGTGAGTCGGCTCAAGATCGTGCACCGCACCGGCTTCCGCTACGAGCAGCCGGCGACGGCCTCATACAACGAGGCGCGGATGCTGCCGCATTCCCGCGACGGGCAGTTCGTGCTGCAGGCCACGCTCGACATCTCGCCGACGGCGACCCAGCACTCGTACACCGACTACTGGCACACGCGCGTCTCGACCTTCGAGTTGCTGACCCCGCATCAGATGCTCTCGGTGACGGCGACGAGCGTGGTCGATGTGCGGCCGCTGCCGGCGGGAGTCTCGGGGATCGACTGGGACGACCTCGCCGCCCGGATACCTCAGTCGCTCGAGCTGGCCGAGTGCGTCGCTCAGACCCCGGCCACCGCTCCCGATGAGGAGATGCGCGACCTCGCACTGCGCATCGAGGCGGAGGGGGGCGGTGTCGACGAGACCGCCCTCGAGATCTGTCGCACCGTCGGGGAGGCCATGGAGTATCGGAGCGGAGTCACCGGCGTCGGCTCGACCGCTCGCGACGCATGGCCCACGCGATCCGGCGTGTGTCAGGACATCGCGCATGTGGCGCTCGGCGTGCTGCGCGCGGCCGGCATCCCGGCGCGATACGTCTCGGGGTATCTGCACCCTGACCCGACGGCGGCGATCGGACAGGCGGTGATAGGGGAGTCGCACGCGTGGGTGGAGTGGTACTCGGGGGAGTGGCGAGGGTACGACCCGACCAACCTCGTCGAGATCGGGGAATCGCACGTCTATGTCGGCCACGGTCGGGACTACGCCGATGTCGCGCCGCTGCGCGGAGTGTACGCCGGCCCCAGCGCGTCTGAGCTGTTCGTCTCGGTCGAGGTCACGCGGCTCGGCTGAGCCGACGACGTGGCCGGAACGCGAGTGGCTGTGCAGGAGAATGAGACGATGACGGATGCATCGATCGAGCGCGAGACGCTCACCTGGGACGGGTTCGGATCCGCGACGCGAGATCTCGCGCGCAGAATTCTCGACAGCGGCTTCATGCCGGAGGTCGTGGTGGCGATCGCGCGGGGTGGCCTGCTGCCGGCCGGTGCCATCGCCTATGGCCTCGGAGCGAAGAACTGCGGGGCGATCAACGTCGAGTTCTACACGGGGATCGGAACGGTGTTGGATGCGCCGGAGGTACTCCCGCCCGAGCTCGACATGGCCTACCTCGACGGACGACGCGTGCTGCTGGTCGACGACGTGGCCGACTCGGGTCGCACCCTCGCCCTCGCGGTGCAGCTCCTGAAGGACAAGGGCGCCGACGTGCGCTCGGTGACCATCTACACCAAGCCCTCGACGATCATCCAGCCCGACTACGCCTGGAAGGACACCGACCTGTGGATCGACTTCCCGTGGTCGTTCCAGGGCACGGTGCGCGAAGAGGCCCTAGGACTGGCTCCCTCGGCCTGACCCACGCGTGCGTGGTCAACTGCGCAGCAGCGCTCGCAGGGTCTGGATCGTGTCGGCGTCGGCGGGGTTCTTGTCAGGTCGATAGCCCTTGACTCTCGCGAACCGCAACGCGATGCCTCCGGGGTATCGCGGCGATCGCTGCACGCCGTCGATCGCGATCTCGACCACGAATTCGGGGCGCAGGAACACCGTGCTCTGGGTGCGCCGCGTCTCGAGCGGCGGGAAGTTCTCGGTCTGCCAGCGCAGCAGCTCGTCGGTGAGTCCCTTGAATGTCTTGCCGACCATGACGAGGCCGCCGGGTTCGCCGAACTCGCCGCTCGGATCGAGCGCACCGAGATGCAGGTTCGACAGCAGGCCCTGGCGACGACCGGAGCCCCATTCGGCGGCGAGCACGACCAGGTCGTAGGTCAGCACGGGCTTGACCTTGACCCAGGATTTGCCGCGACGCCCAGCCGAGTAGGGCGCGTCGATCCCCTTGACGAGCACGCCCTCATGGCCTGCCGCGAGCGCTTCTCGCGATAGCTGCTCGGCCGCGTCGACGTCGTCGGTCACGATGCCCGGCATGCGCCACTCGCCTGCGACCCGCGTGAGCTCGGCCAGTCGGATCGAGAGCGGCTCGTCGAGCAGATCGCGCCCGTCGACGTGCAGGATGTCGAAGAACCAGGGGCGCAGCACGAGCTCGCGGGAGACATCGGCCCCGAACCGCGACATCGTCTCTTGGAACGGGCGGGGGCCGCCGTCTTCGTCGAGCGAGAGCGTCTCGCCGTCGAGGATCACGTCGTGAACAGGGAGCGCGCGCACGATCTCGACGAGCTCGGGCACACGGTGGGTGATGTCGGCGAGGCTGCGGGTGTAGACGCTCACGTCGTCTCCGCTGCGGTGCACCTGGATGCGTGCTCCGTCGAGCTTGTACTCCACGGATGCGGCGCCGGTGATCTCGAGCGCCGCAGTCGGAGTGGCCGCGGTCGATGCGAGCATCGGCAGCACGGGGCGCCCCACCACCAGGCCGACCGCGTCGAGTTCGTCCTGCGTGCCGGTGAGCGCGAGCACCGCGGTCTCGCCGAGGTCGCCGGAGAGCATCGCGGCTCGGCGCACCGAGGCCGCCGGCCGATCGGCGGCACGGGCGATGGCGTCGAGCAGCACACCCCCGAGTGCGCCGGTGCGCAGCTCGCCCAGCATCGCGCGCGACAGGAGATCCCATTCGCTGGCCGTGGCCTGTGACGCGAGGGCCGAGAGGATCGCGGAACGCGCTGCGGCCGACCCTGAGCCGGACGAGCCGGTCAGCGCCTCGAACGCGCGATCGACGTCGCTGATGGACAGCGTGGGTTCATCGGCGTGGTGCACCTCGAGCGCGGCCACGCCACGCCAGCCCACGCCGAGTCGCCCCTGGCGTGGCGTCGCCAGAAGCAGCCCGACGAGGGCGGGCACGTCGTCGGCGTCTGCACGCGTCAGCAACCGTGCGAGGGCATCGATCTTCGCGAGACGCGAGGCAGTGGCGGTGACCTCTTCGGCGGTGGAGACGAGCTCCGAGAGCAACATGCATGAAGTCTCGCACCGGCATCCGACATCGGCGACAGCCTTGCGTCGGTGCGCCCCGGCGCACTATGCGGGTCGAGCCTCAGCGTCCGCGGAACTCCGGCGTGCGCTTCTGCTGGAACGCCGCGAAGCCCTCGCGGTAGTCGTCGGAGTCGCACAGCGCGGCCTGGGCGGCGTTCTCGAGGTCGATCGACTCCCACAGTGCCAGCCGCTCGTCGCGGATGCGCGCGACGAGCTGCTTGCTGGCGAGGAACGCGGCAGTGGCTCCTCGTGCAGCGGTGGCAGCGGCATCCGTCGTCGCCTGCACCACGTGGTCGTCCGGCAGCACCCGTGAGAACAACCCGGAGTCGACGGCCTCCGTGCCGCTCATCAGTCGTCCGGTGTAGATGAGATCGAGCGTCCGATGAGCGCCGAGCCGTTCGACGAACAGGGCGTGGCCGCCCGAGTCGAGAGTGGCGCCCAGAGCAGCGAACGGCGACCCGATCTTGGCCGACTCGGCGACGTAGACGACATCGGTGGCGATCAGCAGTCCGAGACCGACGCCGAGACACGCGCCGTGCGCGACGGCGAAGGTCGGGGCGGGGAAACGTGCCATCCTCTGCAGCAGCGGGGTCACGAGCCCGCCGAGGTAGTGGATCACGTCGTCGTCGCGAGGATCGACGCGCGAGATGTCGCGTCCGGCGCAGAAGGCACGCCCTTCGCCGCGCAGCACCAGCGCGCGCACTCCCGCGGCCTCCGCCTCGTCATACGCGCGGCCGAGATCGTGCAGCGCCTGCTCGTCGAGGGAGTTGAGCTTCGTCGGCGCATTCAGCACGACGGTGGCCACCTCGGCGGCGACGGTGAGATCGATCATGGGATGCTCCTCAGACGTCGTAGTCGACCACGATGCGGTCGCTCGTGGGGTGCGACTGACAGGTCAGCACGTAACCGCGCTCGAGTTCGTCGGGTTCGAGCGCGTAGTTCTCGGTCATGGTCACGCTGCCTTCGACGACTCTGGCGCGGCAGGTGCCGCAGACGCCGCCCGCGCACGCGAACGGCGCGTCGGGTCGCACCCGCAGAGCGGCGTTCAGCACGGACTCGTGCGCGTCGACCGGGCTCTCGACGGTGGACGAGACGCCGTCGAGGTTGACCTCGATGCGGATCGTCTTCTCACCCGCGCGCACCTCGACCGGGCGGGCGGCGCGCGCCGGCTCGTCACCGGTCGTGAAGAGCTCGAAGCGGATGTGCTCCCGCGGCACTCCGACATCGGCGAGCACCTCTCGGCACAGGTCGACCAGTGAGAGCGGCCCGCACAGGAACCACTCGTCGACGTCGGCCGGGTCGATGAGAGCCCGCAGGATGGTGCGCAGCTTCTCCTCGTCGATGCGTCCCGACAGCACCGGCGCGGTGCGCTGTTCGCGCGACAGCACGTGGTGCAGCGTCAGCCGCGTCGGGTAGCGATCCTTGAGGTCGGCGAGATCTTCGAGGAACATCACGTCGAGTGTCGAGCGGTTCGTGTAGAGCAGTGTGAAGCGCGAGGTGTCGGAGCGCGTCAGCACGGTGTGGGCGAGAGACATCAGCGGGGTGATGCCGGATCCGGCGGCGATGCCGACGACGTGACGCTGATCGAGATCGTCGAGACCCGAGGTGAAGGTGCCCTGTGGGCTCATCACATCGATCTCGAATCCGGGGTGGAGGCCGGTCTGCGCCCAGGTCGAGAACAGCCCGCCCTCGTCGCGCTTCACGGCGACGCTGAGCCTGGTCGGAACACGCGCGGCGATCTGCTCGGCGGTGCGATGCTCGGGGGCACGGCACAACGAGTACGACCGGCGCACCTCGGTGCCGTCGAGCGTCGTGCGCAGGGCGACATACTGGCCGGGCAGGTGGTCGTAGTCTTCGGCCAGCTCGGCGGGGACCGTGAAGGTGACTTCGACCGAGTCATCGGTCAGGGGACGCACCTCTTCGACCGCGAGGGTGTGGAAACGCGCGCGCTTCTTCGTCGGCGCGGCAGCCCGGCGAGGAGGCGCCGAGGGTGCAGGACCGGAGACGGCGAACAGCGACATCAGTGCACCTTGAAGTGGTCGAAGGGTTCGAGGCACGCGCGGCATTCGAACAGCGCCTTGCACGACGTCGATCCGAACCGCGAGACCTCGCGGGTGTCGAGCGAGCCGCACCGGGGGCACCGCACGCTGATGGCGAGGCGGATCGGGCCGGACGAGATCGCGGAGCGCCCGCTGGGAGGCGCGATGCCGTACTCCGCGAGCTTCCGCTTGCCGGCATCCGACATCCAGTCCGTCGTCCACGCGGGGGAGAGCACCAGCCGGACCTCGACCTGGGCGTATCCCGCAGCGGTGAGAGCCAGGATGACGTCGTCGCGGATCGTGTCCATGGCCGGGCACCCGCTGTAGGTCGGGGTGATGTCGACGCGCACGACGTCGCGGTCGACGTCGACCGCGCGCAGCACGCCGAGGTCCTCGATCGTGAGCACCGGCACCTCGGGGTCGGCGACCGACGCCGCGATCCGCCAGGCGGCGGCCCGCGAGTGCGTCTGCGCAGCGCCGATCACCATGATGCTCCCGGATGCCGTCGCGCGAGCACCTGCATCTCGGCGAGCAGGTGGCCGAGCGGCGTCGCGTGCGCGCCCCGTCGGCCGCCGGCCGAGGATGCCGAGACGGCGGGTGTCGTGAGCTCGGCCTCGGCGAAGACGGTGTCGACCACTGCGTCGAAACCGGGGCGCAACGTCGACGGTCGCACTGCGGCGTCGCCGAGACGTTCGATGAGCGACTCGTCACGGAAGAGCTCGTCGACATACGGCCAGACGTCGGTCAGCGCTCGCAGGATGCGTCGTCGGGACTCGTCCGTGCCGCCGGCGAGCCGCAGCACCCACTGCACCGAGTGATCGCGGTGGTAGTCGACCTCTTTGAGGGACTTCTCGGCGATCGCCGCGAGCGTGGGGTCGCTGCTCGCCCGCAGTGCCGAGTACAGCTCGAACATGTAGGTCGACACGACGAACTGACGCGCGATCGTCTGCGCGAAGTCGCCATTGGGCTGCTCGACGATCCAGGCGCTGCGGAACTCGGGCTCGTCGCGGAAGTACGCGAGGTCGTCTTCGGATCGTCCGTCGAAGGACCCCGCGAAGTGCAGGAACGAACGGGCATGGCCGAGCAGGTCGAGCGCGATGTTGCCGAGCGCGACGTCTTCTTCGAGTTCGGGTGCGCGGGAGATCCACTCACCGAGCTGCTGCGACAGGATGAGTGCGTCGTCGCCGAGCCACAGCGCATACTCGGCGACGTCGGCTGACGTCGCCGCGGAGCCTGTTCCGGTGAGCTCGTCACTCAACCGGAGCTCGTCGACCGAGACGTCGCCGTGCGGATCTCCATGGAGGTCGCCGTGGAAGTCGTTCACAGGTGCGGCACCCCCTCGGAGGCCGTGTAGTACACGGCATGCCGATAGTTCTTGCCGGCGGGGCTCTCGAAGTACGCGCCCTTGGCATCGGGATCGCTGGTCGTGATCGCCTCGGCGGGCACCGCCCAGATCGACACGCCTTCGCCGCGGCGCGTGTAGAGGTCGCGCGCGTTGCGGATCGCCATGTCGGCATCCGGAGCGTGCAGCGACCCGACGTGGACGTGACTCAGGCCCCGGTTCGCCCGGACGAAGACCTCCCAGAGGGGCCAGGGCTCGCGCTCGTCGGCACCGGGGGTCGCCATCAGGCCACCGCCTTCGTCTTCATCGCCTGCTTGCGGGCGTACTCGGCAGCAGCCTCTCGCACCCACGCGCCGTCTTCGTGCGCGGTGCGGCGACGCTCCAGACGCTCGGCATTGCAGGGCCCGTTGCCGCGCAGCACCTCGAAGAACTCGTCCCAGTCGATCTCGCCGATCACGTACTGCCCGGTCTCGTCGTCGAAGCGCAGATCAGGATCGGGGAGGGTCACGCCCAGGATCTCGGCCTGCGGCACGAGCATGCTGACGAAGCGCTGACGCAGCTCGTCGTTGGTGAAGCGCTTGATCTTCCACTTCATCGACTGCGCGGAGTTGGGGGACTGGTCGTCCGGCGGCCCGAACATCGCCAGACTCGGCCAGTACCAGCGGTCCACGGCATCCTGCGCCATCTGCTTCTGCTCGTCGGTGCCCTGCATCAGCGACAGCAGGATCTCGAATCCCTGGCGCTGGTGGAACGACTCCTCCTTGCAGACTCTCACCATGGCGCGGCCGTAGGGCCCGTATGAGGCGCGGCACAGAGGCACCTGGTTGCAGATGGCGGCTCCGTCGACGAGCCACCCGATCGCGCCCATGTCGGCCCAGGTCGGGGTGGGGTAGTTGAAGATCGACGAGTACTTGGCCCGGCCGCTGATCAGCTGGTCCATCATCTCGTCCCGGGTGATGCCGAGCGTCTGCGCCGCGGAGTAGAGGTAGAGGCCGTGCCCCGCCTCGTCCTGCACCTTGGCCATCAGGATCGCCTTGCGCTTGAGGCTCGGCGCCCGGGTGATCCAGTTGCCCTCGGGCTGCATGCCGATGATCTCGGAGTGCGCGTGCTGCGAGATCTGGCGGATCAGCGTCTTGCGATAGGCGTCGGGCATCCAATCACGGGGCTCGATCCGCTGCTCGTTCGCGATGAGCTCGTCGAACAGTCGCTGGTCTTCAGAGAGCTCGTCGCCTATGAGGGAGAGATCTGCGGGGCTGGTCATCATCGACTCCTCGGTGTCCGACCTGTTTTACTGACCGGTCGTTAGGTAATTCTGACACGGAGGTCGGCCGGACGCAAGGAGCCGGCACGAGTGGGCGCTCGGCGGGCGCTCAGCGCGAGCGGGAGACGAGGTCGAGGAGGGCTCTGCCGTAGGCCTCGGAAGGGTCGGGATGCTCGAAGCGCAGGGTCTCGCCGGCGATCTCGACCTCGACGACGAAGGCGTCGGGGAGGCGGGTCAGCGCGCGGAACGTTCCGCGCAGCAGCTCCCGCAGCTGATCCTCGCGCGGCAGCCACACCGCGTCTGCGAGCGTGACCGCGTCGAGAGCCCACTCGGTCGTGCCGTTGAAGGCGAGATCCACGCCGCTCGGGGTCTGGCGGGCCTCGATCGTCATCTCGCTGACCGTGAAGACGTCGGCCTCGGCTTCGAGTTCGACCTCGTTCGGAAGGTCGAGCTGGAAGCGGTCGCCCTCGGACGGATGCCACACGAGCCCGGCGTCTCGCAGGGACACGGCCAGTTCGCGGGTGATCATCGTTCCACGCTAGACGACCCGGTCGAGGCGGGACGCGATTGCGCCTGTGAACAAGGCGCTCGCGGTGTCGGAGGGTTCGGGCAGAGTGGACACATGACCTCTCCCGCCTCTGTCGACACCCGCATCGCAGCGCTCTCGGCCCTGCGCGAGCTCGTCGGCCGCCCTGACGCCGACTTCCACGACGGCCAGTACGAGGCGATCGAGGCCCTGGTCGAGGGCCGTCGTCGCGCACTCGTCGTGCAGCGCACCGGGTGGGGCAAGTCGGCGGTGTACTTCGTCGCGACGCTGCTTCTGCGCCGCCAGGGGGCAGGGCCCACGGTGCTCGTCTCGCCGCTTCTCGCGCTGATGCGTGATCAGATAGCCGCAGCCGAGCGGGCAGGTGTTCGAGCGGTGGCGATCAATTCGACCAATGCGCACGAATGGTCCGAGGTGATGGCGCAGCTCGACCGCGACGAGGTCGACGTGCTGCTCGTCTCTCCCGAGCGGCTCAACAATCCCGCGTTCCGCGAGCAGCAGCTGCCGGCGCTCGTGCGGAGGATCGGCATGCTGGTGGTCGATGAGGCGCACTGCATCAGTGACTGGGGGCACGACTTCCGACCGGACTATCGGCGGCTGCGCGACCTGATCGAGCAGATGCCGCCCGCGGTGCCGGTGCTGGCGACCACCGCCACGGCCAACAGCCGGGTCGTCGCCGACGTCGCGGAGCAGCTCGGCACGGGTGGCGCGGTCGATGCAGGGAGTCCCGAGGTGCTGACGATCCGTGGTCCCCTCGCGCGTACCTCGCTTCGACTGGGCGTGCTGCGCCTGCGCGACTCTGCGAGCCGGTTGGCCTGGTTACTCAGTCACATCGACGATCTGCCGGGTTCCGGCATCATCTACACGCTCACCGTCGCTGCCGCGGTCGACACCGCCCGACTGCTGCGCGAGCACGGTCACGAGGTGCGCGCCTATACGGGGCAGACCGACACCGACGAGCGCACCGAATCCGAAGGGATGCTGAAGCGCAACGAGGTCAAGGCCCTCGTCGCCACGAGCGCGCTCGGCATGGGCTTCGACAAGCCGGATCTCGGGTTCGTGCTGCACCTCGGCGCACCGTCGTCTCCGGTCGCCTACTACCAGCAGGTCGGTCGCGCCGGCCGTGCCAGCGAGAGCGCCGACGTGCTGCTGCTCCCCGGCGTCGAAGACCGCGACATCTGGCACTACTTCGCGACGGCGTCGATGCCTGATCGCGAGCGCGCCGAGCGGGTGATCGCAGCACTCGGCGATCAGCCCATCTCGACGCCGGCGCTCGAGGCGATGGTCGACATCCGGCGCACGCCCCTTGAGCTGCTGCTCAAGGTGCTCGACGTCGACGGCGCGGTGCGTCGGGTGCAGGGCGGGTGGGTCGCGACAGGACAGCCGTGGACCTACGACGCCGAGCGCTACGAGCGCATCGCGGCCGAGCGTCGCGCCGAGCAGCAGCACATGATCGACTACGAGCAGACCGACGGATGCCGCATGGAGTTCCTGCAGCGATCGCTCGACGACGACACGGCTGCGCCGTGCGGGAGGTGCGACAACTGCGCCGGCATCTGGTTCCCGAGCGAGATCGGCGAATCGGCGACGACGCAGGCCGCGGAATCGCTCGATCGCGTGGGTGTCCCGGTCGAGCCCCGTCGCGCGTGGCCGACCGGGGCCGACAAGCTCGACGTGCCGGTGAAAGGGCGCATCCCCGCGGGGGAGCAGTCGGGGGAGGGGCGCGCGCTCGCCCGACTCACCGACCTCGGCTGGGGAGGGACGCTGCGCGAGCTCTTCGCGGCAGGGGCGCCTGATGCGGTCGTGACACCGCAGGTGCTCGGCGGCTGTGTGCGGGTGCTCGCAGACTGGGGGTGGACCGAGCGTCCCGTCGCGGTGATCGCCATGCCGTCGCGGTCTCATCCGCTGCTCGTCGACTCGCTCGCCCGGGGGATCGCCGAGATCGGACGCCTGCCGTACCTCGGCGCGCTCGACCTGGTGAACGGCGGGCCGACGGGTCAGCCGGGCGGCAACAGCGTGTTCCGACTGGCAGGGCTGTGGAACACGTTCAGCGCGCGGAGCCTCGACGTGCCCGCCGGTCCGGTGCTGCTCGTCGACGACATGGCCGACAGCCGCTGGACTCTGACGGTCGCCGCACGCACACTGCGTCGGGCGGGTGCGACGGAGGTGCTCCCGTTCGTGCTCGCGCTGCGCGGCTGACGCCGGGTTCCCCCGTTCCGAGCCCTACCGCAGGTCGTACACCCGCTTGTACTTGCCTTCGCTGCGGGGCAGGGTTCCCGGCTCCTCGACCGTGACGTCGACGCTGGTGCCGATGTGCACCTTGATCCGATGCGTGAGCACCGCGGCGGCCGCGTCGCATTCCTCGGCGCTCAGCGACGGGTGCCGCTCGATGCGCACCGTCAGCGTGTCGAGCTGCGCGACCCGATGCAGCTCGAGCACGAAATGCGGTGTGAGCGTCTCGATGCCCATCACCAGCTCCTCGATCTGGGTGGGGAACAGGTTGACGCCGCGCAGGATGATCATGTCGTCGTTGCGGCCGGTGATCTTCTCCATACGGCGAAGCGCGGGGTACGTCGTTCCCGGCAGCAGGCGGGTCAGATCACGGGTGCGGTACCTGATCACCGGGAATGCCTCTTTCGTGAGCGACGTGAAGACGAGCTCACCGAGCTCTCCGTCGGGCAGTCGTTCCCCCGTCTCCCCGTCGATGATCTCGGGCAGGAAATGGTCTTCCCAGATGTGCGGGCCGTCCTTCGTGAGCACGCTCTCGCTCGCGACTCCGGGCCCCATCACCTCGCTGAGTCCGTAGATGTCGACGGCGTCGATGTGCAGTCGCTTCTCGATCTCGTGGCGCATCTCGTTCGTCCACGGCTCGGCGCCGAGCACCGCGACCCGCAGCGACGTGGTCGTCGGGTCGATCCCCGACGCTTCCATGGCATCCGCGATCGTGAGCAGGTAGCTGGGGGTGCAGAGGATGGCATCCGGTTCGAAGTCCGCGATCAGCTGCACCTGCCGCGCGGTCTGCCCTCCCGACACGGGGATGACGGTCGCGCCCAGCCTCTCGATGCCGGCATGCGCGCCGAGTCCGCCGGTGAAGAGCCCGTAGCCGTACGCGTTGTGCACCTTCATGCCGGCCCGGATCCCGGCAGCGTGCAGCGACCGCGCGATGAGGTCGCCCCACCGGTCGAGGTCGCCCGCGGTGTAGCCCACCACGGTCGGGCGTCCTGTCGTGCCGGAGGATGCATGGATGCGTCGCACGTCGGCCATGGGCACCGCGAACATGCCGAACGGGTAGCTCTCGCGCAGGTCGGCCTTGGTGGTGAAGGGCAGACGCCGCACGTCGTCGAGGGTGCGCACGTCGTCGGGATGCACACCGTGTTCATCGAACTTGCGACGATACGTCGGCACGTTCTCGTAGGCATGTCGCACGGTCCACTGCAGACGCTGCAGCTGCAACCGCGCGAGCTGATCGTGAGAATGCAGCTCGGCCTCGGTGCCGATCTCGGCACGTGTTGCGATCATCGTCGACTCCTTCGTCGGGAACAGAGCAGTGAGCATGCGGGCACTCAGGCGGGGTGCGACCGGTTGGTCGTCAGCGAGCGGCCGCGGACCTCGGCCACGACATCTCCGGATTCGTCGGTCACCGTCACGTCGTACAGGCCGTTGCGTCCGCTCACGACCCGGCGCAGAGCGCGGGCCGTGAGCCGTTGGCCGGCATACGTCGACTTCAGGAACGCGATGTCGGCACCGCCGGCGACGGTGACGCGCTCGTCCTCGTTGCAGGCGATCGCGAAGGCGGTGTCGGCGAGAGTGAAGACCAGCCCGCCGTGTGTGATCGCGAAACCGTTGAGCATGTCGTCGCGCACGGTCATGGAGACCACAGCCTCTCCGGGGGCGTCGTGCTCGACGACCATGCCGAGCATCGCCGAGGCGGCATCTCGCTGCATCATCGGCCTCATGCGGCGACGACCTCGGGCGTGGGCTGCTTGTCCACCAGCGTCAGCACGTCGTAGGTCGCGACGAGCTCGTCGCTCTGGTTGCGGATCACCGCGTCCCAGCGCACCTCTCCGTACTCGTCGGTCTCACGCGGCGTGATCTGCTTGGCGGTCAGCTCGACGCGGATCGTGTCGCCGGGGGAGACCGGCGTGATGAATCGCAGATTCTCCAGCCCGTAGTTCGCGAGCACGGGGCCGGGCTCCGGGTCGACGAAGAGCCCGGCGGCCCACGAGACGAGCAGGTAGCCGTGCGCGACCCTGCCCGGGAAGAACGGATTCGCGGCGGCCGACGCCTCGTCCATGTGGGCGTAGAAGGTGTCACCCGTGAAGTGGGCGAAAGTCTCGATGTCGGCGAGAGTCACCTCGCGAGAGCCGGAGACGATCTGGTCGCCGATGCGCAGCTCGGCGAGCGATTTGCGGAACGGATGCCGCCCGTCGCTGTGGGCCGCGGCGCCTGCGTGCCACACGCCGGTGAGCGCCGTGAGCATCTCGGGCGAGCCCTGCACGGCTGTGCGCTGCATGTGATGCAGCACGGCGCGGATGCCGCCGAGCTCCTCGCCGCCCCCGGCTCGACCGGGGCCGCCGTGCACGAGGTTCGGCAGCGGGGATCCGTGACCGGTCGACGATCGCGCGTCGTCGCGGTCGAGCAGCAGCATCCTTCCGTTGAAAGGCGCGATGCGCGTGGCGAGCTCCACCGCCTGTGCGGGGTCGTGGGTCGCGATGCTGGTGACCAGCGAGCCGCCCCCTCGGGCGACGAGCGCCGCGGCCTCGGCGATGGTGTCGTAGGTGAGCAGTGACGACACCGGGCCGAAGGCCTCGACCGAGTGCGCCGCCTCGACCTGCGCGTCCTCGAAACGCAGCAGCAGCGGCGACACGAAGGCTCCCTCGGGTGAGGTGCCGGTGCTGCCGTCGGCATGGCGGATCTCCGGAGCCTCCGTCGTCCCGACGACGACCTGCCCGCCCGCCGCCCGCAGACGATCCACCTGGCGCAGCACCTCATCGCGCTGCCCCGTCGAGGCGAGCGGGCCCATGGTGACGCCCTCTGCCCGCGGGTCGCCCAGCACGGTCTTGTCGGCGATGCGAGCGCGCACGGCGGCGATCACGGCATCGGCCGAGCCCGCCGGAACGATCGCACGGCGGATCGCCGTGCACTTCTGACCGGCCTTGCTCGTCATCTCGGTGACGAGCTGTCGCACGTAGGCGTCGAACTCGGGGGTGCCGTCGACCGCGTCGGTGCCGAGAACCGAGGCGTTGATCGAGTCGGTCTCGGCCGTGAACCGCACGCCGCCCGTCTGCACGGACGGATGCGCCTTGAGGCCCTCGGCCGTCGAGGCGCTGCCGGTGAAGCCGACGATGTCGCCGAGGCGCAGGTTCTCGAACAGATCGGGCACGCTTCCGCTCACGAGCTGCAGCGATCCGTCTGGCAGCAGTCCCGATTCGACCAGGATCCGCACCATCGCCTCGGCGACGTAGCCGGTGGGGGTCGCGGGCTTCACCAGCGTCGGCATGCCGGCCAGGAACGCGGGTGCGAACTTCTCGAGCGAGCCCCACACGGGAAAGTTGAACGCGTTGATCTGCACCGCGACGCCGGGGAGCGTGGTGTAGACGTGACGCCCCAGGAAGGACCCGTCCTTCGACAGCGGCTCCACAGGGCCGTCGACGTGCACATGGCTGTTCGGCAGCTCGCGTCGGCCTTTCCCCGAGTAGGAGAACAGCACGCCGATGCCGCCGTCGATGTCGACCCACGAGTCGCTCTTCGTGGCCCCGGTGCGCGCGGACAGCGCATACAGCTCGTCCTTGCGTTCTGTGAGAGCCAGGGCGAACTGCTTCAGCAGCACGGCCCGCTGGTGGAACGTGAGCGCTCCGAGGCTCTTCTGCCCCACGGAGCGGGCGTGCTCCAGCGCGCCCGCCAGATCGAGACCGTCGGTGGAGACGAGGGCGACGATGTCGCCTGTCGACGCGTCGCGGACCTCGGCGGATCGCGTGGGTGACGACGGCGTCCACCACTCGCCCTGGACGTAGCTGGGCAGATACTCGGTCATCTCTCCTCGTTCCATGCGTAGAACCCTTCGCCGCTCTTGCGGCCGAGCTTCCCATCCGCGACCATGCGGCGCAGCAGCTCCGGCGGGGTGAACCGCTCGCCGAGCGTGCGCTGCAACTCCTCGGCGATGCCCAGGCGCACATCCAGCCCGACCACGTCGGTCGTGCGAAGCGGACCCATCGGATGCCGGTACCCGAGCGTCATCGCCGCATCGATGTCGGCGGCCGAGGCGACGCCATCCTCGAGCATGCGGATCGCCTCGAGACCGAGCATGACTCCGAGCCGCGACGACGCGAAGCCGGGGGAGTCGCTGACGACGATCGGCGTCTTGCCGAGGGCTTTCACCCAGGCCGTCGCGTCGTCGACGACCGCGGTGCGGGTCGCCGTGCCGCGCACGACCTCCACGAGAGCCGACGCGGGCACCGGGTTGAAGAAGTGCAGGCCGAGGAAACGTTCGGGACGCGCGCGACCGGCGGCGAGATCGTCGATCGAGATCGATGAGGTGTTGCTCGCCAGAACCGCCGCCGAGGGCAGCACGGCTTCGGTGCGCGACAGCGCGTCCTCCTTGAGGGCGCGGTCCTCGGGAACCGCCTCGATCGCGAGGTCGACCGCGGCGAGAGCGCCGAGGTCTGTCCCGACAGTGATGCGCGAGGAGAGCTCGGCCGCGTCCAGGGAGGGATCCCGTTCGACGGATCTGCGGATGCTGTCGCTGATGCGGTGGTGCCCGGCGTCGGCGCTCTCCGCGTCGCGTTCCACCACGCTCACGTGCGAGCCCGCGACCAGGAAGGCATGCGCGATGCCGGCACCCATACGGCCGCCTCCGAGCACGCCGACCCGATTCGGGGCGCTGCCGATGTCGCTCATCGTCTCTTCTCCAGGAAGTCGGTCATGCGGCGGACCTTCTCGGGCGACTCGAACAGCTCGGCCTGCAGTTCGACCTCGATCGCCGGGTGACCCGCTCGCGGCGTGCGCAGTGCGCGTTTCGTGTACTGGGTCGCGAGCGGATCATTCGCCGCGATGCGATCGACGATCCGATTCGCAGACGCGAGCAGCTCGTCGGCCGGATGCAGGGATGACACGAGTCCCCACTGCAGCGCGTGCTCGGCGTCGAGGGCTCGACCGGTCAGGAGGAGCTCACTCGCCCTCGCATCTCCGACGATCTCGGGCAGACGCCAGGTCGCACCGGCGGCGGCGATGATCCCCAACCCGGTCTCCGGATTGCCTATGCGGAGCGACGGCGTCGCGATGCGGATGTCGGCGGCGTAGGCGAGCTCTGCTCCGCCTCCGAGGGCATACCCGTCGATCGCCGCGATCACGGGCATCGGAAGTCGATGGATGCGGATGAACGCGGTCGCGTTGATGGCGCTCCTGGCGTCTGCCGCGGTGCGATCGCGCAGTTGGGCGATGTCGGCACCGGCGGCGAAGACGCCGTCGGCGCCGGTGAGGATCAGTGTGCGCGGCGTCTCCTCGAGCATCACGCACAGCCCGTGCAGCGCGTCGATCATCTCCTGGTCGATCGCGTTGCGCTTCTCGGGTCGATCGAGTGTCGCGATCACCCGGTCTCGATTCTCCTCGATGCGCAGCGTCACGTCAGACGCTCCACGATCATCGCGGTGCCCTGACCGACGCCGACGCACATCGTCGCCAGGCCGTAGCGTGCGTTCTCGCGTTCGAGACGGCCGAGCAGCGAGACGATCAGCCGGGATCCGCTGGAGCCGAGGGGGTGGCCGAGCGCGATGGCTCCGCCGTCGGCGTTGACGATCGACGAGTCGAGCCCGAGTCGGCGGATGCAGGCGAGGGACTGCGAGGCGAACGCCTCGTTCAGCTCGACGGCGCCCAGGTCGTCGACGTGCAGACCCGCTTTCGCGAGTGCCTTCTGCGTGGCGGGCACCGGACCCAGGCCCATGATCTCGGGGGCGAGTGCGGCGGTCGCCGACGCGACGATCCGTGCGCGCGGACGCAGCCCGTGTCGCTCGACCGCCTCGGCGCTCGCCACCACGATCGCCGAGGCCCCGTCGTTCAGCGAGCTGGAGTTCCCCGCGGTGACGACCGCGCCGCCGGCGACCACCGGGCGCAGTGCGGCGAGGGCCTCGAGGGTGGTGTCCCGACGAGGTCCCTCGTCGACGTCGACGATCCCGCGGCCGGTCTGCACTCCGACGATCTCGGGCGCGAAGCGCCCCGCGTCGATGGCGGCGATGGCGCGCGCATGGCTCAGGAGCGCGAAGGCATCGGCATCCGCTCTGGTGATCCCGTCGATGCGTGCGACCTCTTCGGCTGTCTCGGGCATCGAGAAGGTGGCCTTGTCGCGGGCGCTCAGTCGAGGATTGGTGAAGCGCCAGCCGATCGATGTGTCGAAGGCCGCGCCGGGCTTCGCCCATGCCCGCTCGGGTTTGGCCTGCACCCAAGGGGCGCGCGTCATGGATTCCACGCCGCCGGCGACGATGAGGTCGGCGTCGCCGGCGCGCACGGCGCTCGCGGCGATCGCGAT
The DNA here is from genome assembly GCF_904831005.1 of Microbacterium hydrocarbonoxydans. NCBI lineage: Bacteria > Bacillati > Actinomycetota > Actinomycetes > Micrococcales > Microbacteriaceae > Microbacterium > Microbacterium hydrocarbonoxydans. The sequence continues at coordinate 961,104 of NZ_LR882982.1, forward strand.
GGCCGACATGCCCGAGGCGCAGAGCCGGTTCACGGTGAGTCCCGGTATCGAGTCGGGAAGCCCCGCGAGCAGCACCGCCATGCGGGCGACGTTGCGGTTGTCCTCGCCCGCCTGGTTCGCAGCGCCGAGGATCACCTCGTCGACGTCGTCGGCGGAGATCGAAGAGCGCGACACGGTGGCGCCGACGACGAGCGCTGCCAGGTCATCGGGACGGATGCCGGCGAGTGCGCCTCCGTAGCGACCGACGGGGGTACGGACCCCGTCGACGAGATAGGCCTCGGACATCGTCATCCTCTCGAACGCCCACGCTGGCGAATTTCAGACCGATCGGTCAGGAATACGATCTCAGATCCTTCCGCGAATGGCAACTCCCGGTGGATGACAGACTGGGCGCATGGCGCAGCCCCCATCCGATGCGCCGGCACCCAAGCGGGGTCGGCCAGGTTACGACCGTGAGCAGGTGCTCGCGGTCGCCGTGAAGGTCTTCAATGAGCACGGCTACGACGCGACGAGCGTCGCCGACCTCAGCGCCACCCTGGGGCTCACGAAGTCGGCTCTCTATCACCACTTCGAGTCGAAGTCGGCGATCCTCGAGCTCGCACTGAACGACGCGCTCGACGCGCTCGAGGCCGTCGTCGACGACGCGACCGCGCAGCATGCCCTGGCCTCCGACAGGCTGCGGGCGATCATCCGCGGCGCGGTGGGCGTGCTGACCGAGAAGCTGCCGTCGGTCACGCTGCTGCTGCGCGTGCGCGGCAACGGTGATGTCGAGACCTCGGCGCTCGTGCGCAGACGTGCCTTCGACCAGCGCGTGACCGCCATCGTCTCGGAAGCGCAGACAGAGGGTCTGATCCGCGACGACGTCGACGCCGCCGTCGCGACCCGACTGATCTTCGGCATGATCAACTCGGTCGTCGAGTGGTATCGACCCGGCGGTCCGGTCGACCCCGAGGAGCTGGGGGAGGACATCCTGCGAGTGAGCCTCGACGGACTGCAGTCCCGCTGAGCAGGCTCAGTCGTCGGCGGGCGCCACCCGGGGCGGCCAGCTGGTCGCTCCGAGCTCACGCGAGATGTTGCGAGCGGTCTCCCGCAGTGCGTGGAGCACCGCATCCGAGGCGGGAGCCTGCGATGTGGGCATCACGACGGCGACGGCCGCGACTATGTCGTTCGACGCGTCGGCGACCGGTGCGGCGACCGACGATTCTCCCAATACCGCCTCGTCGGTCTCCGAGGCGGTGCCGCGTTCGGCGATGGCGGGCAGGTCGAGCAGCAGACGCGAGACGTCGGTGATCGTGTCGCCGGTGAGGCTGTGCAGTTGCCGTTCGAACACGGTGCGCTGGAATCCGAGGTCGTGCGCCAGCAGGACCTTCCCCATCGCCGAGGCGTGAGCGGGAATGGCCACACCCGTCTCGAGCATCTGCTGGCTGTCATCCGGACGCAGGTCGTGGTGGATCACGAGCACCTCGTGGAAGTGCGGCGCACCGAGCCGCACCGGGAGGTTGGTGCGGCGTGCGAGCTCCTGCGTCCACCGCATGGCCCTGGCCCTGACGTCGAGAGTGTCGAGATAGACGTTGCTCAGCCGCAGGAGCGTGGGGCCGAGCATGTAGCGCTGCCCGCCGCGTTCCTTCGCGACCAGTCCGTGCTCGCGCAGCGACTTGACGATGCCGTGCACGGTCGACGGCGGCAGGCTCAACGCGAGAGCGAGATCCGTGATGCCGAGGTGGCGGGCGCCCTGCAGCAGCTCGAGCACTTTCGCAGCGCGGTCGATGGCCTGGATCATGGCGGCTCCTCCCTCCGGATCGTCGTCGTTCCGGGCAGTCGCGTCGGTCGTCAGGTCGATCTTGACAACTCGACTGCGCCCGAGCATATTCGACATTGACGAATAACTTTCCAATATTGCGAAAGATCGCCGCCGTGGAGATCAAAGGAGATCGAACGATGAAGAAGCTCATCAACAACCCCGCCGATGTGCTGGTCGAATCGCTGCGCGGCGTCGCACTCGCGCATCCCGAGCTGTCGGTAGACCTCGAGACGCATGTGATCACCCGCGCGACGCCGAAGACGCAGGGCAAGGTCGCGATCGTGTCGGGTGGCGGGTCGGGTCACGAGCCGTTGCACGGGGGCTATGTGGGTGTCGGAATGCTCGACGCCGCGGTCGCCGGCGAGATCTTCACCTCACCCACACCCGACCGAGTCCAGGCGGCCACGAAAGCCGTCGACCGCGGTGCGGGCGTGCTGCATATCGTGAAGAACTACACGGGCGACGTGCTGAACTTCGAGATGGCCGCGGAACTCGCCTCGATGGAGGGCATCGAGGTCGGCACGGTGATCGTCGATGACGACGTGGCCGTTCAGGATTCGCTCTACACCGCGGGACGCCGAGGAGTCGGGCTGACCGTGCTGCTCGAGAAGCTGGTGGGCGCCGCGGCTGAAGAGGGACAGGGTCTCGAGGCGGTCGTGGCTCTCGCGACGCGCATCAACTCTCAGGGGCGTTCGATGGGCATGGCGCTCACCAGCTGCACGGTTCCGGCTGCGGGCAAGCCCACGTTCGACCTCCCCGAGGACCAGATGGAGATCGGCATCGGCATCCACGGAGAACCCGGTAGGCACCGTGAACCGCTGGCACCCGCATCCGAGATCGCCCGGCAGCTCGTCGAGCCGATCCTCGCCGATCTCGACGTCGCGGGGCCGGCGATCGTGATGCTCAACGGCATGGGTGGATCGCCTCTGATCGAGCTGTATCTGATGTACGGCGAGATCGCGGCGCTGCTCGAGAAGGCAGGAGTGCAGATCGCCCGCAACCTGGTCGGCGACTACATCACGTCGCTCGACATGGCCGGCTGCTCGCTCACGGTGCTGAAGGCCGACGACGAGCTGCTGCGGCTGTGGGACGCCCCGGTGAACACTCCCGGACTGCGATGGGGCGCATGATGGCGTCGCTCGACAACGCGGCGCTGCTCGACTGGATCCGGCGGTTCCGTGACGTCATCGCCGAGAAGCGCGAATGGCTCACCGAGCTGGACTCGGCGATCGGCGACGCAGATCACGGCGCGAACATGGCGCGCGGCATGGATGCGGTCGTGGCGAAGCTCGACTCGGGCGTGCCCGACACGGTCGACGAACTGCTCAAGGCGGTCGGCATGACCCTGGTGAGTTCGGTCGGAGGAGCGAGCGGGCCCCTCTACGGCACGCTGTTCCTGCGCATGGGCATGGCCGCAGGACCCGTCACCGAACTCGACGGCGCCGGGCTGGGCGTCTCGCTGAGGGCAGGGCTCGACGGGATCGTGGCACGGGGCAAGGCCGAAGCCGGCGACAAGACCATGTTCGACGCGATGGCGCCTGCGGTGGATGCCTTCGACGCCGCGCTCGCCGCGGGGGGAGACCTCTCGGCAGCGACCGAAGCGGCGGCAGAGGCTGCGGCGCGGGGCCGAGATGCCACAGAGCCGCTTGTCGCCCGCAAGGGTCGGGCGAGCTACCTGGGCGAGCGCAGCGCGGGGCATCTCGATCCCGGTGCCGCATCCACGACGCTGCTGTTCGAATCCCTCGCTCAGGCGACCGCGGAAACCCCCTGATGATCGGCATCGTCGCCGTCTCCCACAGCGCTCGACTCGGGGAGGCGGCGCTGGAGCTCGCCCTGCAGATGGTGAACGGGGGGACAGCGCGTGTGCAGGTCGCGGCCGGAGCCGGAGCGGATGCCGATGGCACCCCGATCCTCGGAACCGATGCCGTCGCGGTCGCCGCGGCGATCGACGATCTCGCGGCAGAGTGCGACGGCGTGCTGGTGCTCATGGATCTCGGATCGGCGGTCTTGAGCGCTGAGCTCGCTCTGGAGCTCCGCGCGAGCGACGTGCCGGTGCGACTCGCGCCGGCACCGTTCGTGGAGGGTCTTCTCGCAGCCGTGGTGTCGGCCGCCGCCGGTGGGTCTCTCGACGACGTCGCGGAAGAGGCGGCGACGGCGCTGGCCGCGAAGACCGGCCAGCTCGGCGACCATTCGGTGGCCTCTGCTCCGGTCGAGGCCGCATCGACCGACCGGTCGGACGCCGTGACGCGCGTGGTCGTCGTGCGCAATCCGCTGGGGATCCATGCGAGGCCGGCGGCGCTGATCGCTGAGGTGTCGGCGGGCGTCGACATGCGGCTCCGGCGCCTTCCCGATGGGCCGGAGGCACCGGGGGCGAGCCTGTCGCGACTGCTGAGCCTCGGTGCCGGGCGCGGTGATGAGATCGAGCTGTCGGCACTCGGACCGGGCGCCGACGGAGCTCTCGACCGAGTGGTCGCGCTGTTCGACGACGGCTTCGGCGAGGGCACGGATGCGGTCGCCGTCGACGTCGACTCAGGGGAGATTCGAGGAGTCGAACCGGGTCTGGGATCCGGCGACGTGGCCCAGGCGGGAGACGTGCTGCATGGCCGCGGCGTGAGCCCGGGCAGGGTCGCGGCCCAGGCCGTGATCCTCGCCGCGCCGCTGCACGAGCCCGATCCGGATGAGGTCGTCGCGGTCGACGCACGCGAGAGCGCGGTCTCTGCGATCGAACAGGCGGTCGAGGCGGTGGCCGACGAGCTGCGCGCCCGTGCCGCGGGGGCGACAGGTGAGGCGCGCGCGATCCTGGAGGCATCTCGTCTGCTCGCCTCCGACCCCGAGCTGGTCGCCGAGGCGACCGAGCTCGTGCGGTCGAGAGGGCGCACCGCCGCGCGGGCGGTGTGGGAGACCGCGGTGGTGCACGAGAAGGGTCTCGCGGCTCTCGGCGGACGGGCGGCCGAGCGCGCGGCGGACATCCGCGACGCGCGCGATCGGATCATCGCGGAGATCCTCGGACTCGAGATGCCGGGTGTGCCCGAGCGCGATGAGCCTTTCATCCTGGTGGCGACCGACCTCGCGCCCGCAGACACCGCCGCCCTCGACGGCGGCAGCTGCGTCGGGCTGGTCACCGAACAGGGCGGACCCACCTCGCACACGGCGATCATCGCCCGGTCGCTCGGCATCCCCGCGGTGGTCGGGGTGGTCGGCGCGACAGCGATCCGTCCGGGTGCGGTGGTCCTCGTCGACGGTGATCGGGGCGCGGTCGAGGTCGAGCCGAGCAGCTCACGCGTCGCCCAGGTGAGGACCGCGGCCGTCGTGGTGCCGTTCGAGGGCGAGGGCGTGCTCGCAGATGGACGCCGGATCGCACTGCTGGCGAACGTCGGGGGAGCCGCCGAGGCCGTTGTGGCTGCGGCGTCGGCGGCCGAGGGCGTGGGGCTGTTCCGCACCGAGTTCTGCTTCCTCGATCGCATGGACGCGCCCTCGGTCGACGAGCAGGTCGAGGCATACCGAGGAGTGCTTGCTGCGTTCTCCGGGCGGAAGGTCGTCGTGCGCACGCTCGATGCCGGCAGCGACAAGCCCCTGCCGTTCGCGAACTCCGATGTCGAGGCGAATCCTGCTCTGGGAGTCCGGGGCCTGCGCATCTCGCGTCGGTCGCCCGCGTTGCTCGACGACCAGCTGCGCGCGCTGGCGCTGGCTGCCGACGCCGAGTCGGCGCTGGTCGAGGTGATGGCGCCGATGGTGGCCACGGTCGAGGAGGCGAGGGACTTCGCCGAACGCGCGCGACGGGCCGGACTCGACACCGTGGGGGTGATGATCGAGACGCCCTCGGCAGCGCTTCTCGCGTCGGAGATGCTCGAGGTCGTCGACTTCGTCAGCATCGGCACGAACGACCTCGCGCAGTACACGCTGGCGGCGGATCGACTGCTCGGAGAGCTCGGTGATCTGAACGACCCCTGGCAGCCGGCGGTCTTGCGGCTGATCGGTTCGGCAGGCGCCGCAGGGCGTCGATGGAGTCTTCCCGTCGGCGTGTGCGGAGAGGCGGCTGCCGATCCCGAGCTCGCGCCGGTGCTGGTGGGGCTCGGCGTCACCTCGCTGTCGATGACGTCTCGTGCCCTCGGCCGTGTCGCCGTCGCGCTCGCCGGCGCAACCGAAGCGCAGTGCCGTGAAGCGGCCGATGCCGCCCTGAAGGCCGTGACTGCCGCGGATGCCCGTGTCGCGGCGGCCGCGATCCTCGGTCAGTGACCGATGGCGGTCCGGTCGGGTGATCGACCGGACCGCCATCGACCTTCATGCTCGATCGATCAGGCGTGCAGATCGACGCCCTTCGTCTCCTTGACCATCGATACGCCGACGAGCGAGATCAGAGCTGCGACGGCGATGTAGACACCGATGGTCCACGCTGCCTGGAACTGGTTCATCAGGGTCTCCGCGATCATCGGCGCGAAGGCCCCGCCGAGGATGGCGCCCAGCGCGTATCCGATCGAGACGCCTGAATACCGCACGTTCGCGGGGAACATCTCTGCGTAGAGCGCGGCCTGCGGGCCGTACGAGAGACCGAGCGCGAAGGTCATCACGAACAGAGCGACGAAGTACCAGAAGATGTTCGCCGTATCGATCAGGAACCACATGGGCACCGCCCAGACCGCCAGTGCGATGTATCCGATCTGGAAGGTGCGGACTCGGCCGAGGCGATCAGACAGATGACCTCCCCAGAGGGTGAAGACGAGCCATCCGAAGGACGCGAGTGTGGTGGCCAGCAGCACGGGAGGACGCTCCATGCCCAGTGTGGTGACGGCATAGGTGGCGAAGAACGCGATGAGCAGGTAGCCGGCGGCGTTGTTGCCGATGAAGATCAGAGCCGTGAGTACGACCTGCTTGGTGTTCTTGCGGAACAGGCGACCGAGCGGTGCCGAGGCCTCCTGGCGGCGACGACGGAGGTCTTCGAAGACGGGGCTCTCGTCGACCGCGCGCCTGATCACGTAACCGACGGCGATCAGCACGATCGACAGGAGGAACGGGATGCGCCATCCCCAGGCGAGGAAGGCCTCGGGTGACATCGAGCTCGTCAGCACCCAGAGCGTGGCGGTCGCGAGGATCATGCCGATGGGCACGCCGATCTGCGGGAACGCGCCGAAGAGGCCGCGCCGGTTGTTCGGTGCGTGTTCGACCGCCATCAGCGCCGCACCGCCCCACTCGCCACCCGCCGAGAATCCCTGCAGGATGCGCAGCACGATCAGCAGTATCGGTGCCGCGACACCGATGGCCGCGTAGGTCGGGAGCACTCCGATCAGAGAGGTGGAGAGCCCCATCATCACGAGCGTGAAGACCAGCATCTTCTTGCGACCCAGCTTGTCGCCGAGGTGCCCGGCGATGATGGCCCCGAGTGGGCGGAAGAGGAACGAGATGCCGATCGTGGCGAACGACAGGACCTGCGCGAATCCCTTGTTCTCCTCGGCGATCGGTGCCAGGAACAGCGGGGCGAGGACGAGACCCGCGGCCTGGGCGTAGATGAAGAAGTCGTACCACTCGATCGAGGTGCCGACCAGCGTGCTGGCGAGCACTCGTCTCTCCTCGGCGGGCATTCGTGCCGTCGAACTGCGGGGGGATACTGCTGACGTCATGGCGAACTCCATTGTTCTGAGGGCGGGGGATGAGCGACGCTGCGTCGCGTCGGGTCACTTACCGAATGATCGGTCAGTAATGGACGATGCTAGCGCAGACATCACCGTCGGGGAAGATATGCGGATCTCGGCATGCGATTGCTCTCGTTCTGATCTCGACATGTCCGCGCCTCTCGACGACGACCGTCGAGCGCCCTACTGTCGCCACAGGGGCGTCGCACGCGGCGTGGAAAGAACCGGAGGAACTCATGACCATGAATCGCTCGCGACGACTCACAGCGGCAGTGGCGATCATCGGGATCGCCGCGGTCGCAGCCTTGGCCGCGTGCGCGCCCGGCACTCAGGGATCCCCGTCACCCGAGCCTTCTCCCGCGCCGGCGACCACTGCTCCCGCCCCGTACAGCGGGCCGATCGTGTTCGTCGGGGACGAACTCGGCTCCTTCGCGCTGACCCCCGAGGAGATCTCGGGGATCGTGCCCGAGGCGACCGACATCACAGAGGTGTCGCCCGTGCTCGAGCAGGTGTCGGACGGAGGGGGCGCGATGGCGGTCCCTGCGATCTGCGAAACGTTCTACGTGGAGCAGTCCCTCGGGTCCGTCGGGGCGAGGGCGATCGACTGGACGGTGCCTGCCGACCCCGAGTACGGATTCGGGCGACTGCTCGTCTTGCAGTTCGCCGATGAGGCGCAGGCGCAGACGCGCATGGATCAACTGCTGCAGGCGGCGCAGCAGTGCGCCGAGTTCACGAAGGACGGACCCGTCTCCTTCGACGCGGTGATCCCCGAGGCCTCCGGCGATGCGCGAGGCTTTGCCGGAACCCTCGTCGATGCAGGGCTCGGCTGGCAGTCCTTCGGCGCCTTCGCCTCGACGGGGAATGTGATCGTGCAGCTCTGGCAGCCGTTCAGCGGCGATCGTGCGTTCGACGCCGATGCGGCAGCGACGCTCCTGCAGGCGCGTGCCGACGAGGCTCGTCAGGGGCTCGTGGAACAGCTCACCGCGAACCCGCCCGTCGCCGAGGAGGACCCTTCGGAGGACCCCGGTGACGTCTGGAGCGACTGGCAGATCGGTGTCGGCGGAGTCGGTCCGCTGCGCCTCGGGGACGAACTCGTCTCAGCGCTCGAGGCCTCGGGCGCTGACGAGATCGTCGAACCCGCGTTCGAGGGCGGACCCTGGGTGCTCGTGCACCCCGACGCGACCGGATCGATCCAGGTGCAGCCTGTCGACGGCGCCGACGCTGTGCAGTCGATCACGGTCGGGAACGCGCGCACTCTGGACGAGGCGGAGCAGGACGGCGCGGCGCTGCCGGCGCGTGGCGATGTGCGAGTCGGTGATCCCGTCTCAGAGGCGATCGCCGCATTCCCCGGCGGCACGATCGTCGACGTGGCGTCTTCCGGTGACGACTACTACGAGATCGCGACCCGTGACGGACAGGTGTTCCTTTTCCAGTCGGACCGCGACGTGGTGGATCAGGCGGCGACGATCGTGGGAATCACGGTCGAGGACGCGACGGCACGCAAGCCGCTGCTCTTCGGCTGATGTTCCGGGGCGACGCAGCCCGACGAGCCTCAGACCTTCCCGAACGCGCGCAGCGGATGCTCGATCAGTTCGGCGACCCGGCGCAGGAAGCTCGCTGCGTACCCGCCGTCGCACACGCGGTGATCGAACACCAGTGACAACTGAGCGATGCGACGGGCGACGATCTGCCCCTCGACCACCCAGGGGCGTTCGATGATGCGACCGATCCCGAGGATCGCGACGTCGGGGTGATTGATGATCGCGGCTGAGCCGTCGACGCCGAGCCCGCCGTAGTTGTTCAGCGTGAAAGTCGATCCACGCAGGCGCTCAGGGGGCGTCGTCCCTGAGCGCGCCGACGCCGACAACTCGCGCAGCGCGCGGTCGAGCTGCTCGACGGTGAGCTCGTGCGCCCTCTGGATCACGGGCACCATCAGGCCGCGTTCCGTGTCGGCGGCCACGCCCAGATTGATGCCGTCGAAAGAGATGATCTCCGATGCGTCGTCGCTGAGGCGCGAGGCGAGAACCGGGTGCTCCTCGAGCGCGAGGACGACGAAGCGTGAGAGCAGAGCGGTGAGTGAAGGGGCGCTGCCGCCGGCCGGAACCATCTGAGCACGCAGGTTCCAGAGGTCGGTGGCGTCGACATCGACCCAGACGGTGGCCTCGGGGATCTCGGAGCGGCTGCGGGTCAGCCGCGCGCTCACCGTCTTTCGCAGCGACGACATCCGCTCGCGGGAGACCACGGCGAGTCCGTCGACGCGCTCGGCGCTCGAGCCGTGCGGCTCTCGGTCGGAACGACGGTGCTGAGCGGCCGCTCCGTCGACCGCATCGTCGACCGCGGCGGCCAGCACGTCGGCGCGAGTGACGGCGCCGTCATGGCCGGTGGGGGTGATGGCGTGCACATCGAGGCCGAGATCGCGGGCGAGACGCCGCACGAGAGGCGAGCGCACCGCGACGGGCCGTCGCGCCGATGCATCTGAGCGACCGTCGTCACGGATCTCCGCTGGTGCTGGCGTCGCCTTGGGGCGCCGCCGACCCGCGGCGCCGCGCTCCGAAGTGCCGTAGCCGATCAGGACGTTGCCGGATCCCGCCCGCTCCTCCTCGCGGTACGCCTCGTGCTCCGCGCCGCCCGCGCGGATGCGGAGGTCGGCATCCGCGTCGGGAGCGTCGGCCGACGAGGAGCTGTCGCGATCCGCGACCTCGAGGACCGGCGCACCGACATCGATCGTGTCGCCGGGTTCTCCGTGCAGCGCGGTCACGACCCCCGCGAAGGGCGATGGCAGCTCGACGATGCTCTTGGCGGTCTCGACCTCGGCGATCGCCTGATCGGTGACGATGGTGTCGCCGACGGACACCAGCCACTGCACGAGCCCCGCTTCGGTGAGGCCCTCGCCGAGGTCGGGGAGACGGAACACTCGTCCGGTCAGTGCAGTCATGACTCGTCCTCCCAGTGCAGCGAGTCGATCGCATCGAGCACCCGATCGACGTCGGGCAGGTACCAGTGCTCCAGCTTGGGTGGGGCATAGGGGGTGTCGAAACCGGTGACGCGGCGCACCGGAGCTTCGAGGTACTCGAAACAGCGCTCGAACACGCGCGCCTGGATCTCGGACGCCACGCTCGCGTAGCCGGGCGCCTCGGCGATCACGACGGCCCGCCCCGTCGAGCGCACCGCGGCGGTCACGGTCGCATCGTCGAACGGAGACAGGGAACGGATGTCGACGACCTGCACGCTGCGCCCTTCGGATGCTGCGACCTCAGCCACCTCCAGCGCGAGCGGCACCGACGCCCCGTAGGCGAGCAGGGTGACGTCGACGCCCTCGCGGGCGATGCGGGCGGTGCCGATCTCGGCGGCGACCGACGTGTCTACCTCGCCCTTCGTCCAATAGAGCTTCTTGGGCTCGAGGAAGATCACCGGGTCGGGCGACGCGATCGCCGCGCGCAGAAGCGAGTATGCGTCCTGCGGCGTCGACGGGCTCACCACCGTGAGTCCCGGCGTGTGGGCGTAGTAGGCCTCGGAGGAGTCGCAGTGGTGTTCGACGCCGCCGATGCCGCCGCCGAACGGGATGCGGATCACGAGCGGCATCCGCACCGCGCCCCGCGTGCGATTGCCGAGCTTCGCGACGTGGCTGACGATCTGCTCGAACGCGGGCAGGGCGAACGCGTCGAACTGCAGTTCGACCACGGGACGCATGCCGTTCATCGCCATGCCGACGGCTGTGCCGACGATGCCGGATTCGGCGAGCGGGGTGTCGAAGCAGCGGTCCTCGCCGAACCGCGCCGTGAGTCCGTCGGTGATGCGGAACACGCCGCCGAGCGCTCCGACGTCCTCGCCGAAGACGACGACCTCGGGATCGCTCTCGATCGCGTCCGCGAGCGCGAGGTTCAGGGCGGCGGCCATGCTCAGGGTCGACACGGTCGGCGCGTGCGTGTCGGTACGCAGGTCGTCGTGGGCGATGGTCATCGTGCTCCTCCGGTGGTCTCGTGCGTGCGCTCGATCTCGCCACGGAGCATCTGCCACTGCTCCTCGCGCTGAGGCGACCTCTGCTCCGTCACGAAGCGGAAGAGGTCTTCGGGGTCGATGTCGGCGTCGGCGTTGAGGGCTTCGCGCATCGCGGCGGCGATCCGCTCCGCTCCCGCGGCGTACTCGGCCTCGAGGTCATCGGTGAGGACGCTCGAGCGACGGAGATGCGCGCGCAGTCGTGTCAGCGGATCACGGGCGACCCAGGCCTGCACCTCCTCCCGCTCGCGGTAGCGGGTGTCGTCGTCGGCGTTCGTGTGCGCCTGCATCCGATAGGTGTGCGCCTCGACCAGCGTCGGACCGCCGCCCGAACGCGCGTGCTCGACGGCCTCGCCGAGCACGGCGAGCACAGCGGCGACGTCGTTGCCGTCGACGCGTCGGCCCGGCATGCCGTAGCCGATGGCCTTGTGCGCGAGAGAGGGGGCGGCGGTCTGGCGACTGAGCGGCACCGAGATCGCGAACCCGTTGTTCTGCACGAGGAACACGACGGGGACGTGGAAGACGGCGGCGAAGTTCATAGCCTCGTGGAAGTCGCCCTCACTGGTCGCGCCATCTCCGCACAGGGCGAGCACGACAGTGCGCTCTCCCCGTTTCTTCGCCGCGTACGCGAAGCCGACGGCGTGCAGCAGCTGCGTCGCGAGGGGAGTCGCCTGCGGGGCGACACGGTGAGCGCGCACGTCGTAGCCGGAGTGCCAGTCGCCCTTGAGGAGCACCATCGCCTCTGCCGGCGCGACCCCGCGAGCGATGACCGCCACCGAGTCGCGATAGGTCGGGAAGAGCCAGTCGCCGTCGGCGAGTGCGAGCGCGGCGCCGATCTGGCACGCCTCCTGGCCATGCGACGACGGATAGACGGCAAGGCGTCCCTGGCGCACGAGGGCGCCGGCCTGGTCGTTGATGCGGCGTCCCTCGACCAGGCCTCGGTATGCGGCCAGGAGCGATGCGTCGTCGGGCATGGCGTGTCGGTCGTCGTACACGGCCATGCCGTCGGGATCGATGAGCTGCACCGCCGTGTCGCGCGGGAGCAGAGTCGCGTGGTCCATCGTTCGCCCTCCTTGCCGAACCTGATGAGGCCAGCATGCGCCCTGCGTGACACACGTCCAAGGACTGTCGACGGATCATGGACGATTGCACGGATGCTGGCGCTCACGGTGGCGAAATGTCAGAATTCCGTATCGGGACGAAGGAGTGCCATGATCACGCTGGACGAGACGGATCGCGCGATACTCGACGAACTGCGGCGCGACGCGAGGGCATCGATGACTGCCATCGCCGAGGTCGTGCACATCTCGCGCGCCGGGGCGCACGCGCGCATCAAGCGTCTGACGGATGCCGGAGTCATCACGGGCTACACGGTGCGCACCGATCCGGTGCTGCTCGGTCACCACGCGAGCGCGTACGTGACCCTGGCCATAGAGCAGGCGACGTGGCAGGACGTGAGTGCTCGACTGAGGGCCATCCCCGAGATCGAGCATATGGCCCTCGTCGGCGGTGACTTCGATGTGATCCTGCTCGTGCGCGCGAACGACGCGCGAGACCTGCGACGCATCGTGTTGGAAGACATCCAGGCCATCCCGTCGATCCGCTCCACGCGCACGACGCTCATCTTCGAGGACTTCGCGCTGATCTGAGCGAGGCTGATCGTCCACCCCGCCGGCTCCGCCTTAGGCACGGGTTCCTCACCCGACCCGCCCGCGGGCTCAGTCGACCGAGAGCTCGAACCCGCCATCGATCGGCACCACGACGACCTGCGTGAGGTCGTCGACATGGAAGGTCGGATCGTGAGAGGTCGCGTGCGGACCGACCCCGATCACGCGCATGCCTGCCGCGTGGGCGGCCTGGATGCCCGCACCGGAGTCTTCGAACACGACGCAGTCGGCGGGGTCGACGCCGAGCATCTTCGCACCCTGCAGGAACCCCTCGGGATCCGGCTTCGACGCCGAGACGCTCTCGGCGGTCACCGTCAGCGCGGGCACCGTGAGACCGGCCTGACCCATGCGGGCGTTCATCAGAGTCACGTCGGCCGACGTGACGATCGCGTGTGGGTAGGGGAGCAGCGTTGCGAGCAAGGTGTCCGCGCCGGAGATCGCGACCACTCCATCGACGTCCTTGCTCTCATTCGCCAGCATCTGGGCGTTCTCGCGGATGTTGATGTCGTGATCCCGCTCCGGAAGCATGATCGCCATGCTCTGATGCCCCTGGCGGCCGTGCACCACGCTCAGCACCGTCGCGGGATCGATGCCATGCGGTGCGGCCCAGGCCAGCCACAGGCGTTCGACGACGGCCGTCGAATCGACGAGGGTGCCGTCCATGTCGAGCAGGACGGCGCGGGCGCTGATGGTCTCGGTCATCTCCTCAGGCTAGCGGGGCGAATATCGGGATTCGCCGGTCGTCGCTCACGAAATCACCCACACCGTGCGGAGGGCGAGGCTTCTATGATGTGGGCGGAGGCCAGCGATGCGATATCTCGGCGAGAAGGTCATGCAGGTACTGCGTCAGTTGCGCGGGCCCGACACAGCGGATGCGGTCTTCGAGGCGACGGCGCTCATCGTCGGTGCCGTGTTCTTCGTGCTCGGGTTCGTGATCGGCTGGCCCGCGTTCTGGGGACGCGAGCTTCCGATCAGCGGCACCGGATCCATCGGCGCCTTCACTGCGTACGGCGGAGCGATCACCGCCGTCCTCGCCTTCGCGATCGGTCGTCTCGTGGTCAGGCCTGCAGAGGTCGCCCCCGATGGCACCCGCGACGGGTTCAGCGTTCCGGGAGACCGGCTGCGCTGGTACGACCTCGCCGCGATCGCGTTCGCGCATGCCGCGATCGCCTACCTCGGGTGGCTCGGGATCGCCGAACTGCTCGAGCGCAGCTTCACCGATGCGCCCGTCTACCCCTTCCCCGGGGCGATCCTGGTCGCCGTCGCGTTCGCGCTCACCGCCTACGTGACGTTCCTGAGCGCCGTGGCGCTGACGCCGACCGTGCTGTCTCTCGTCTTGGCCGTGTTCCTCGTCATCGGGGCGTTCGCGGCGATGCTCGCCTCCAGCGACGTGCACTGGTGGCAGGAGAACCTCTCGGCACTCGGCATGAGCAGCAACAGCGCCTCCCTGGCGTTCAATGCCACACTCATCATCGCCGGTGTTCTGGTGACGACCATCGCACGCTACGCCACAGCGGGTCTGCCGGTCGGCGACCGCACAGCCCGACGCGGGCGCCGTGTCGTGCGCGGCGGACTGATCCTGATCGGGATCTTCCTCGCGTGCGTGGGCGTCTTCCCGGTCGACGAGTTCTTCCTCGTGCACAACACGGTGGCGACGGGGATGACCGTCGCGTTCGCGGTCATCGTGGTCGGACTGCCGTGGTTCGTGCGCAGCATCCCTCGGGTGTTCGTGGCCCTCGGCTGGATCTACGTGCTCGTCATCGTGCTGCTCGGCGCCTTCTTCGCGGTCGGCTACTACAACCTGACCGCGGTCGAGCTGATCGCTGCGGTGCTGATCTTCAGCTGGATCATCGTCTTCCTGCGCACGGCCGGCTCTGTCGGCTCGGTCAGCTCCGAGCGCGGGCACGAGTCCGTGCCCGCCTGACGGGGGCGCTTCAGCGCAGTGGCTGCGTGGCGTCCGACGTGCGCTGCAGCGCGTGGATCGAGTGAGCGTGACGCCGCTGGGCCACTCCCACGAACAGGCAGTCGACGACTGCGAGCTGCGCGATGCGGCTCACCATGGCCCCCGCCCGGAGGCGAGGCTCGCGTGCATGCGTGAGCAGGGCGTGGTCGCAGTTCTCGGCCATCGGTGAGGACGACGTCCCCGCGACGGCGATGGTGACGCCCGCCGCCGCGCGGGCGGTCTGCAAGAAGTGCACGGTCTCGCGGGTGGTTCCCGAGTGCGAGAAACCGATGGCGACCGTCTTCGTGGCTCCGAGCGATGCGGCGGCGGTCGCCTCATGCGAGTCGGAGAGCACGATCGCGGCATGGCCGATGCGGAGCAGCTTGTGTCCGAGGTCGGCTGCAGCCAGTCCGCTCGCGCCGATGCCGAACAGCAGGATGCGGTCTGCGCTGTCGATCGCCTCGACCGCGGCGGCGAGGCCGTCGTAGTCGAGATGAGCGATGGTCTCCTCGATCGCGAGGAGTTCGAGGGTCGCGATCTTCGCCGTCGCCTCGCGCAGGGTGTCGGCGGCGGAGATCTCTGATCCGAAGCCGGATGCTGCGGGGTACTGCACGGATTCGCGTCCCAGCTCGGTGGCCAGCGCCATGCGCAGGGCAGCGTATCCGTTCACTCCGATGGCCCGGCAGAAGCGGACCACCGAGGCGACCGAGGTGTCGCATCTGGCTGCGATCTCTGTGATCGTGCTGTCGATCACGATGGTCGGATCATCGGCGACGGTCCGGGCGATGCGCGCCAGTGACGGCGGCAGCTTCTCGGCTGCAGTGGCGATCGTCGTCTGGATGCTCATCGCTCTCCTGGCCGCGTGGGAATGGTGTGCGTGAACAATTCTTTCACGCACGGAGCCCGGCGCGTAGACTATTTCCATGCTTGCCACGCCCGCGCTCGTCGCCGTCGACCTCGGCAAGTCGCGGTGTCGAGCCGTCGTCTCCCGGTCGCGTGCCGACAGCGGTCCACACCGCCGGCCGCTGTACGACGGCATGGGTGCGCCCGGACTCGCCGCCGCCGACGGCGTCGCCGCCGCGCTCGCCGCGATACTTCCGGTGCGAGAGCGGATCGACGAGCCGATCGCGTCGATCGCGGTCGGTGCTGCCGGTGCCTGGGCGGCGCCCGAGGCGGCATCCGAGCTCGCGCGTCGCCTGGCCGACGCTCTGGGCGTGCCGGCGGCCGTGACCTCCGACGTGGTGACGGCCCATGCGGGAGCGCTCGATGGCCGGGGAGGAGTGCTCCTGATCGCCGGCACCGGTGCAGTCGCCCTCGGCATCGAGGGCCATGCCGCGACGCTCGTCGACGGCTGGGGTCCCGAGCTGGGCGACTTCGGCAGCGGATCGTGGCTCGGCCGAGAGGCTCTTCGCGCGGTCCTGCGCGCCTCGGCCGGACTCGGGCCGGCGACCGCGCTCACAGACGCCGTCGCCGCGACGGTCGGTGCTCCCGAGGCGATCCCCGCCTGGCTCGCTCAGGACGACCGGCTCGCGCGGCGGCTCGCGACCCTCGCACCGTCGGTGCTCGATGCGGCCGAGCGAGGGGACCCCCGTGCGGCGCAGATCGCGGCAGACAGTGTCCGTCTGCTCGTCGCCTCCGTCGTGGCCGCATCCGACAGCCGCGTCGTGGCGCTCCACGGCGGGCTCACCGAACACGGCTGGTTCCGTTCCGCCCTCGATGACGCGCTCCACGCGGCCGGCCGCTCGGTCGCCTGCTCCTCCGGCGACGCTCTCGACGGCGCGCTCCTCCTCGCGGAGCGTGCCGATCTTCCCCATGAAAGGTTCGTGCATCGTGCCGAATGACCCGGCCAGACTGACCACTCTCCTCGAGGTCCTCTCGACGCTCGGCACCGAGGCATCGGCCACCGAGCGCGGCGACCTCGATCTGCTGGACACGACCGAGCTCGTGCAGCGGATGAACGCCGAAGACCACCGAGTCGCGGCCGCGGTCGGCGAGCGCAGCGCCGAGATCGCCGCAGCCGTCGACGGCATCACCGAGCGGTTCCGCAGGGGAGGGCGCCTGATCTACCTCGGCGCCGGAACCGCCGGTCGCATCGGCGTGCTCGATGCCAGCGAATGTCCTCCGACGTTCGGCACGGATCCGTCGATGGTGGTGGGGCTGATCGCCGGTGGCGAGACCGCCATCCGCGCAGCGGTCGAGAACGCCGAGGACGACGATGCGGCGGCGGCGATCTCGCTGAGGGAACTCGGGCTCACCCCCCGTGACACCGTCGTGGGGATCTCGGCTTCGGGGCGCACGCCCTACGTGGTCGGCGGACTCGAGTTCGCGCGCGCGCTGGGGGCGCTCACGATCGCGATCGCGTCGAATCCGGCATCCGGGATCGGCGCGGTGTCGGACATCGCGATCGAGGTCGTCACGGGGCCGGAGTTCATCTCGGGATCGACACGACTGAAGTCCGGCACGGCGCAGAAGCTGGTCGTCAACATGCTCACCACGCTGTCGATGATCAAGCTCGGAAAGACCCACCGGGGTGTGATGGTCGACCTGCTCGCGACGAACGAGAAGCTGCATGCCCGCTCGATCCGCACGGTGACCGAGCTCACCGGCGCAGGAGTCGATGTGGCCACGGATGCTCTCGACGCGGCGGGAGGCTCGGTCAAGCACGCGATCCTGATGGTCTCGACCGGCGCCTCGGCAGACGCAGCCGCCCGGGCGCTGCGGGATGCCGACGGCATCCTGCGCGTCGCGATCGGCGACCTGTCGCAGAGCTGACCGCAGACGATCACGAACGTCAGTGCGTTCCGCCGAACTCGATCAGCGCGACGCCCAGGGCGATCAGGGCGACGCCGATCGCCATCATGACGGAGAAGTGATCCTTGAAGATCACACGGCCCAGGATCGCCGTGATCGCGACGCCGGCAGCGGCCCATACGCCGTACGCGACCCCCACCGGCATCCCCATCGCGAGGATCACGCCGAGCAGCGTGAAAGCGACGAGGTAGCCGACGACGATCACCGGGATCCAGCGACGACGCCGCAGCCCCTGCGAGGCGCGCAGGCTGAGGGTCGCCGTGACCTCGCTCGCGATCGCGAAGACGAGGAGCACCCAGGTCACGACGTCACCTCGACCGGCGTCTCGCGCGTGTGGGATCCGATCTCGACCAGCAGCACGCCCACCACGATCGCGCCGATGCCGATGATCTGCACGGTTCCGAGCAGCTCCCCGAAGAGCACGCTCCCCATGACGGCGGTGAGCACGACGCCGATCGCGGACCAGATGCCGTAAGCCACCCCCACCGGCATACCGCGGTCGAGCACGACCGACAGCAGCCACAGCGAGCCCGTATAGCCGATGACGACGGGGATCAGCCACAGCGGGTGGGCGAATCCCTCGGCGGCGCGCAACGACAGGGTGGCACCGACCTCGAGGACGATCGCGATCAGCAGTGGCGGCCATGCGGACCGGCGAGGGCGATCTGTCATCGGGGCAGCCTTTCGACGAGGGGTGCGCGGGGAAGAACGCGTCGGATGCTCGCACGATTCCCTGTCGGGCAGGTGAACGACGTGTCAGGACCCCGCGATTTCGGAACCCTCGCGCGCGGCGCGTACCCTGGAGGCATCCCCCGAAGCTCACCCGGCAATCTCGCGCGCCGGCGACCTCGGCGCGCTCACACATGCAAGGACGCAGATGAACGCAACCGCCGAAGCCCACGACGACTGGACGACGAGAGAAGAGCTGGCCGAGCGGATGATCCCGCTCATCGGCGCACTCAAGCGCGAGCGCGATGTGGTCACCTCCCTCCACGGCCACCGGCTTCTCGGCCTGTCGGCCACCGGCATCGTCGAGGTGCACGACAGAGTCGCCCAGCTCGGGCACGAGCCGCTTCCGCTCGCAGACACCCTCGCCGTGCTCGACGCGGTCGCCGAGCTCGGCCCCGGTGCATCGTCGCTCGACCTCGCGCGACTCGCCGCCGGTCATGCCGACAGCGAGCTGCCCCTCGACGCCTATCTGGCCGAGGCGCTCGCGCCGGCGGTCGGCGCCGTCGCGGCGGCCCCCACCGACGTCGTGCTGTACGGGTTCGGACGCATCGGGCGCCTGCTCGCCCGCATCCTCATCGCCCACAACGGTGGTGGCAGCGGTCTGCGTCTGCGGGCCATCGTCGTACGCCGCGGTTCGGAGAACGATCTCGTCAAGCGCGCGTCGCTGCTGCTGCGCGACTCGGTGCACGGCCGCTTCGCAGGCTCCGTGACGGTCGATGAGGACGCCGAGCAGATCATCGCGAACGGCACGCGCATCCAGGTCATCTACTCCGACGACCCCTCGGCGATCGACTACACGGCCTACGGGATCGACCGTGCGATCGTCGTCGACAACACCGGGCGCTGGCGTGACGAGGAGGGTCTCAGCCGCCACCTCGAATCGACGGGCGTCGCCCGCGTGCTCCTCACTGCTCCGGGCAAGGGTGCTCTGAAGAACGTGGTGCACGGCATCAACGACGACACGATCCAGAAGAGCGATCGCATCGTCACCGCGGCATCGTGCACCACGAACGCCATCACTCCGGTTCTCAAGGCGGTCGACGAGGCCTACGGCATCGTGCGCGGCCACGTCGAGACCGTGCACTCGTTCACCAACGATCAGAACCTGATCGACAACTTCCACGGCGGCGATCGTCGCGGGCGTTCGGCCGTGCTCAACATGGTGATCACCGAGACCGGGGCGGCCAAGGCCGTCGCGCGGGCGCTCCCCGAGCTCGCGGGCAAGCTCACCGGGTCAGCCATCCGCGTGCCGACGCCCGATGTCTCACTGGCGGTGCTGCACCTGACCCTCGAGCGACCCGCCGACAGAGACGAGCTGAACGACTATCTGCGCCGCGTCTCGCTGCATTCCAAGCTGCGTCAGCAGATCGACTACGTCGAGAGTCCCGAGGTCGTCTCGACCGACTTCGTCGGCTCGCACCGCGCCGGCATCGTCGACGGTCTCGCGACCATCGCGAACGACCATGACGTCGTGCTCTACGTCTGGTACGACAACGAGTACGGCTACTCGTGCCAGGTGATCAGGGTGCTCGAGGTCATGGCCGGCTCGCACCCGATCGTGCTGCCCGAGCGCCGCGAGGTGACACTGCTCGGCTGAGTGCGCGATGTCGGTCGCGGGCCGGAAAACGGAGGCGAAGACGGTCGGGGTCGGCGTGTCTCGCCTCGACTCGCCGACCGATGGCCAGTTCGTCTGCGTTTTCCGGCACATGTCGCAGGTTCCCGGCATGATGAGGGCATGAAGACCGGGAACCTGCGCGCCGAGCGGCTCCGTTCGCATCGGCTCAGCGCTCCGGCGCGGTCGGTCACGGACGCCGCCGGGCACATGCTCGCGGTGCAGAGTCAGGACTTCATCGCCGGACGATGGGCCCTGGCATCGCGCACGCGCGGCGAGCCGACACTGCGCACACTCGATCGTGCTTTCGACCGCGGCGACCTGGTGCGAGCATGGACCATGCGCGGCACGCTGCACATCATCCCGGCGCGCGACCTCCGGTGGGTGATGTCGGTGACCGCCGAACGACAGCGCCGACAGGCGGCGGGGCGACGCCGGGATCTCGGGATCGACGCCCCCATGGTCGGCGCCGTCGTGGCGGCGGTCGTGCCGCGTCTGTGCGATGGAGGGCTCACACGCGCCCAGATGTTCGAGGTGTTCGCCGGCATCGGGATAGATCCGAGCGGGCAGCGGGGCATCCACCTGTTGAGCGAGCTGACGCTCGACGGTCTGATCTGCCAGGGGCCGGTGGTCTCGCGCGACGGCGTGACCCGCGAACAGCGCTTCGTGCTGGTCGATCAGCACGTGTCCGAGCACGCGGCGCCCGACGATCCGCTCGCCGAGCTCTTCGTGCGCTACATCGACGGGCACGGGCCGGCGGGAGTGAGCGACTTCGCCTGGTGGTCGGGGCTCACGCTCGGTCAGTCGCGTGAGGCGCGCGATCGCGCGGCCGCGAGGGTGGTCGAGATCGAAGACGGCCTCTTCGTGGGCACGCGACGACCTCGACGGTCGGCGGCGGCTCCGCCGGTGCTCGCACTCGGCGCCTTCGACGAGTACTACATCTCCTACGCCGACCGCTCGGCGGTCTGCGCCCCCGAGCATCTCCCGCTCGTCGGGCCGGGCAAGAACGGCATGGTGCGGGCGACGATCGTGGCCGACGGCCGGGTGGTCGGATGCTGGACGCACGCGAGCGCTGCTCTCGGGTCAGCGCCCGAGCTGTTCGACGCCGAGGCCGGCGCCGAGGCCGACGCGGATGCGGTTCGTGCGGCTCTCGCCCGCTTCACCCGATTCGTCGACGGCTGAGTCCCGCGACGGTCGACTCTCACTCACTCGCGTGACGACCGAGGAAGTTGTACACCTCGTTGTCGTCGACCCCGGGGAACGCGCCGCGGGGGAGCGGCGAGAACATGTGCGTGTGCACACGGGCGCTCGGCCAGGCCTTGCCGTTCCAGCGCTCGGTGAGGTCGGCTGACGGCCGGCGACAGCAGGCCTCATCGGGGCAGGTCGACACCGCCCGATCCGTCGTCTCCCGTCCGCGCCACCAGCGAGCGTCATCGAAGGGCACACCGACCGTGATCGAGAACTCGCCGTCGGTCGAGGCGCCGGTCTGGGTCGAGCACCAGAAAGTGCCCGACGGCGTGTCTGTGTACTGGTGATGTTCGTTCGTGCGGTTCTGCTGAGTGAACGCCGCGCGCGCCTGGAACTTCCGGCACACACGCTGCCCCTCCACCGCACCCGTGACATCCATCGGCAGGGGCAGATCATCGTTCTCGTACACGCGGGTGATGGCACCGGTCGCATCGACGCGGAGGAAGTGCAGGGCCATGCCGACGTGCTGGGTGAGCAGATTGGTCATGCGCATGCCCGCGGCCTCGTGAGTGACGCCGAAGGCATCGCGGAAGTCCTCGACCGCGAGGTTGCGGTCCTTCTTGGCCTGCGCGAGGAAGGCGACGGCAGCCGTCTCCGGCATCAGGCAGCAGGCGGCGTAGTAGTTGATCTCGAGTCGCTGCTGCAGGAAGTCGGCGTAGTCCGTGGGCGGAGTGTGCCCCAGCAGGCGATGCGCCATGGCCTGCAACGCCATGGACCGCAGGCCGTGTCCGCCCGGGATGGACGCGGGAGGAAGGTAGATGCGGCCGTTCTCGAGGTCGGTCACCGACCGTGTCGAGTGCGGCAGATCGTTCACATAGATCAGCTCGAACCCCAGCTTCTCGGCCATGATGCTGACTGTGCGGTGGGTGAGCGCCCCCTGCACGTGCCCTGCGGAGCGCAGCTGCTTCTCAGCGAGCTTCTCGATGTCTGCGAGGTAGTTGTGCTGGGCCCTCATGCGCAGCCGCAGCTCGGTGTTCGCACGGCGCGCCTCTTCGGGTGTGGCGATGGCCTCGCGCTCGCGCCGTTGGAGTTCGCGGTGCAGGCCGAGCACCGATTCGATGGTCTCGTCACTCACGCCCTTGGTGACCCGCACCGGTGCGATCCCCAGCTGGCGGAACACAGGACTCGCCTGCGCGCGTTCGAGCTCGATCTCCAGCGCTGCGCGTCGATTCGGCGGCTCGTCGGAGATGAGATCCGTGACCTCGGTGCCGGTCGCCTGCGCGATCGCCTGAAGGAGCGAGAGCTTCGGCTCGCGCTTGCCGTTCTCGATCAGGCTCAGCTGCGAACCGGCGACTCCGACCGCGGCGCCGAGCTCGTCGAGCGTGAAGCCGTTCTCGAGGCGATGGTGGCGGATGCGGTGACCCAGAGTCGTGAGGTGGATGCCAGTGCTGACCATTCTTTGATGATAGCGAAAGAATGGCAATTCTTAAGCGGCATATTGCCGGAAAGTATGTCGGGAAGCGGAGAGGATTGATGCAACGCCCCCTACTTCGAAGGAGCAGTCATGGCGATCGCCGATGTCTTCACCCCTCGCACCACATCCGTCGCACCCGTCCGCACGTTCGGCGCGGCTCCGACCTATGACACTCCCGCCATGGCGGAGCTGGTTGCCTGGGTGGACGAGATCGCAGCGCTCACGAAGCCGGCGTCGATCCACTGGGTCGACGGGTCGCGCGCCGAGAACGACTGGCTCCTGAGGGGACTCGTCGACGAGGGCAAACTCATCAAGCTCAACCCCGAGTGGCGTCCCGGCTCGTACCTCGCGCGCTCGCACCCGAGCGACGTCGCGCGCACCGAAGGACGCACCTTCATCTCGTCCGAGCGCGAGGAAGACGCCGGTCCCACGAACAACTGGGCGCCTCCTGCGCAGATGCGCGAGAAGATGAGCGAGATCTTCGAGGGATCGATGCGCGGGCGCACCATGTTCGTCGTGCCGTTCTCGATGGGTCCGATCGGCGGCCCGCTCTCGCACATCGGCGTCCAGGTCACCGACAGCGCGTACGCAGTCACGTCGATCGGCATCATGACTCGCGTCGGCGACGCCGTGACGCGAGAGATCGCCGAAGGCGCGCCGTGGGTCAAGACCGTGCATTCGGTCGGTGCGCCGCTCGCCGCCGGCCAGACCGATGTCGAGTGGCCCTGCAATGACGACAAGTACATCGTGCACTTCCCCGAGACGCTCGAGGTCTACTCGTTCGGGTCCGGATACGGCGGGAACGCGATCCTGGCGAAGAAGTGCTTCGCGCTGCGCATCGCTTCGGTGATCGCCCGCGATGAGGGGTGGCTCGCCGAGCACATGCTGCTCATCCGCGTGATCGATCCCGCGGGCAAGGCCTACCACGTCGCCGCGGCCTTCCCCTCGGCATGCGGCAAGACGAACCTCGCGATGCTGCGACCGACCATCCCCGGCTGGAGAGTCGAGACTCTCGGCGACGACATCGCGTGGATCCGCCCCGGCGAAGACGGCCGCCTCTGGGCGATCAACCCGGAGGCCGGCTTCTTCGGCGTGGCTCCCGGCACCGGCGAGTCGACGAACGTGACGGCCGTCGAGACCCTCTGGGGCAACACGATCTTCACGAACGTCGCGCTCCGCCCCGACGGCGACGTGTGGTGGGAAGGGCTGACCGACCAGGCGCCCCCTCATCTGATCGACTGGGAGGGGAACGACTGGACGCCCGACTCCGGACGCCCCGCCGCTCACCCCAACTCCCGCTTCACGGTCTCTGCGGCCCAGTGCCCGCAGATCTCGGAGGACTGGGAATCGGCGGTGCCGCTCGATGTCATCCTCTTCGGCGGACGCCGCGCGACCAACGTCCCGCTGGTGGTCGAGGCGACCGACTGGACGCACGGTGTGTTCCTGGGATCCAACATCTCGTCGGAGCGCACGGCCGCCGCAGAGGGGAAGGTGGGGGAGTTGCGCCGCGACCCCTTCGCCATGCTGCCGTTCTGCGGCTACAACATGGCCGACTACTTCGGCCACTGGCTGAGCGTCGGTCGTGGACTGCGCTTCGACCGGGCGCCGCGCATCTTCCAGGTGAACTGGTTCCGCCGCGGCTCCGACGGCCGATTCCTGTGGCCCGGATTCGGCGACAACTCGCGTGTCGTCGACTGGATCATCCGCCGCATCTCCGGCGAGGTGTCGACCGTCGACAGCCCGATCGGTCGCCTGCCGCTGGTCGAGGATCTCAATCTCGACGGCATCGAGGTGCCCGAGGCCGATCTCGAGGAGCTGTTCTCGGTCGACACCGAAGCCTGGAAGACCGAGGCCGACCTCACCGAGGAGTTCTACGACACCTTCGGCGACAAGATGCCCGCTGCCCTCCGGGCCGAGCTGGCGTCGCTGCGCTACCGGCTCGAGAGGGCCTGACAGACCGGGCGCCGGTTCGGGGGAGCCGGCGCTCCACCTCTTCAGATCCCCCCACCCCCAGACCGCGAAGGCGGGATGGATGAGACGAACCCATGGCTGAGTGGTCTCTGACGTCCCGCCTTCGCGTACGTGGTCGCTCGGCCCCGCTCAGGCGAGCAGCTGGTGACGAGCGAGGTCGCGGTACAGCGGCGTCGACTCCACGAGCTCGGCGTGCGATCCCTGCCCGACGACGACTCCGTCCTGCAGCACGACGATGATGTCGCTGTCGACGACCGTCGAGAGTCGGTGGGCGATCACCACGAGCGTGCGGTCAGTGGAGACCGCGTCGATGGCCTCGCGCATGCGCTGCTCGTTCACTCCGTCGAGCGACGACGTGGATTCGTCGAGCAGCAGGATCGGTGCGTCCGTGAGCAGAGCGCGTGCGATCGCGAGACGTTGGCGCTCGCCGCCCGAGAGCATGACGCCGTCTTCACCCACCGGGGCATCGAGCCCGATTGGATTCCGCTCGAGGACGTCACCCAGGTTGACGGCGCGCAGCACGCGTTCGCACTGCTCATCCGATGCGTCGGGCGAGGCGAGCCGCAGGTTGTCCGCGAGCGTGCCCGCCAGTGTCGGCGCATCCTGCTCGACGTACCCGAAGCGCGCACGCAGCTCGGCGCGCGCGTACGTTCGAGAATCGTGTCCGTTCACGCGGATCGAGCCGCCGGTCGGGTCGTAGAAGCGCTCGATGAGCGAGAGGATCGTGCTCTTGCCTGCACCGCTGGGGCCGACCAGAGCGACACGCGCGCCCCTCG
Organism: Microbacterium hydrocarbonoxydans; assembly: GCF_904831005.1. NCBI lineage: Bacteria > Bacillati > Actinomycetota > Actinomycetes > Micrococcales > Microbacteriaceae > Microbacterium > Microbacterium hydrocarbonoxydans. Next base: position 986,698 of record NZ_LR882982.1, read on the forward strand.
GCACCGAGAACGAGACTCCTCGCAGAACCTCTCGGGGTGCCGCGACCGAGGGGGTGTCGACGGTCTCGAGATGCGCGTCGGCGAGCACCGTGCGTGCTTCCTTCGCGGCCGCCTGGCGAGCGGCGACCACGTTCTCGGGGTAGCGGAACCGCACGTCGCGGAACTCGATCGCCGGCGCGTCGGAGGCGGCCACGTCGGGCTCGAGTCCCGCGGCGATCTCGGCGTCCCGCTCGGTCTCGGTGGGGAGGTCGAGCACCTCCTGGATGCGGCCGAGTGCGCCGAGCGCCTGGTTCACCGAGGTGATGGCGCCGAACGTCGTCGCCAGCGGCATCACGAGCATGAAGAGGAAGAGGATGAAGGTGATGAGCGACGCGATCGTGATGGTGCCCGCTGCGACCCTGAAGCCGCCGACACCGAGCACCACGAGAAGAGAGAGCTGCAGCGCGACGCCTGCGATCGGAACGACCAGCGATGAGATCTTGGCGATGCGCACGCCGATGCCGAAGGCGTCGGAGGCCAGCGTCGAGACGCTCTCGGTCTCACGCTCGGTCGCGCCCGATGCCCGCACCGTGCGGATGGAGCCGACCGCACGCTCGACGCCGGATGCGAGCTCGCCGACTTTGACCTGCTGCTCGGTGGATGCCGTGCGGATGCGACCGCTGAGCACGGTGACGACGACCACGGAGACGCCGATCACGATCACGATGAGCAGCAGCAGCACGGGATCGATCACGAGCATCGCGATCAGCGCGCCGACGAAGAGGATCGCACTGCCGACGGCATCCGCGAGCCCCTGGGTCAGCACGGCGTAAAGCAGCGTGGTGTCGGTGCCGACGCGCGAGACGAGATCGCCTGTGCGACGAGCGTCGAACTCGCTGATGGGCAGGTGCAGGATGCGAGCGATGAGTTTGCGTCTGCTCGAGTACACGATCGCCGTGCCTGTGCGCTGGAGCAGGTAGTGCTGATACCCCGAGATGATCGATGACACGACCACGAGGCCGATCAGCACCCAGACGAGGATGCCGAGACCCCGCTCGGATTGCACGGCGTCGATGACCTGTCCCACCAGCAGCGGCTGGGCGAGCGAGGCTGCGGCTCCGAGCACGCTGAGCACCGCGACGACGATCAGCGTGCGCTTGTGTTCGAACAGGAAGGGGAGGAGCTGGCGGAACGTGGCGCGCGGGCCATCCTGCTGCGCGCCGCGCCCGCGTCGGCGTGATGTCGCCGTGCTGGACATGCGGAACCTCGTTCTGAAAAGGGGTACTTCGACCGTACTTCGTCTGCGGTCGGTTTCTGTGGTTCAGCTGTGCGCTCTCAGCGCGTGCCGAAGCGGCGGTGCGCCGCCTGTTTCGAGACGCCGAGCGCGCTCGCGATCGCCTGCCAGGAATAGCCGAGATTGCGGGCGCGGCGCACCTGGACCTCCTCCGAGCGCGCGAGCTCCGAGCGGAGTGCGGCGAGACGGTGCAGTTCGGAGATCGGCTCGCCGCCGTCATCCTGCGCGATGGCTGTCTTCATGGTCATGATGATCCTCCTGCGTCAATCATTGTTGACGCGAGAGGAAGTGTCAACACGTGTTGACGATGCCGGAACGTGTCGAACAGCACGAATGGCTGCACCTCTCGATGAGATGCAGCCATTCGCGCGGCGTGGAGGCCGGGCCGTCAGAGTTCTACGGCCGCTGCGACTCCGAGGTCGGATTCGTAGTCGTGGTCCTTCGTCTCCTTGGACAGCAGGAGCGCGATGAAGGTGAGCACGCCCATCGCCGACAGGTAGAGGCCCACGAGCCACGGCGCGCCGTCGCCGAGCTCCCACAGCCACAGCGCGATGAGCGGCGCCACAGCCGCGCCGAGGATCGACGAGACGTTGTACGAGATCGCGGAGCCCGTGTAGCGCACGTTCGTCGGGAAGAGCTCAGGAAGCAGCGCTCCCATCGGGCCGAAGGTCGCGCCCATGAGCATGAACCCGAACACCAGGAATGCCTGGGCGAGTGCACCCGTGAACTTCGGGTCCATCGCGGGGAGCAAGAAGGCGTTGAAGGTGAAGCCGAACACGATGATCAGCCCGGTGACCCACAGCAGCAGCTTGCGGCGTCCGATCGTGTCGGCGATGGGACCGGAGAGCAGCGTGAAGATGCCGAAGAACACGACGCCGACGATCTGCATGAGCACGAAGTCGGTGTACGCGAACCCGAGACCCGGGTAGAACTGCGCCGCGAACGCCGAGGCGTCGAAGTTCTTGCCCGTCGCCTCGGCAGCGGCCTGCGCAGCGGCGGACGCGGTCTCGAGAGTGGCCGGCTTGGTGCCGTACGCCAGCGTGAAGTTCGTCATCAGGTAGAAGAGCACGTAGGTCGCCAGCATGATGAACGTGCCGAGGATCAGCTGCTTCCAGTGGTGGCGGAAGACGGTCGCGAGGGGCAGCTTGCGGATCGCGCCCTTCTTCTCGGCCTTCTTGAACGTGTCGGACTCGACGAGCTTCAGACGCACCCAGAGGCCGATGATGACCATGACGGCCGAGAACAGGAACGGGATGCGCCAGCCCCACGACAGGAACGCCTCGGACTTGAGCGCGGGGTTCTCGGCGTGAGGGAGCAGCCAGTTGATTCCGAGGAACAGGAAGTTGGCGATGATGAAACCGAGCGGTGCGCCCAGCTGCGGGAAGGTGCCGTACCAGGCGCGCTTGCCGGCCGGCGCGTTCTCGGTGGCGACGAGGGCAGCCCCCGACCACTCGCCGCCGAGCGCGAAGCCCTGAGCGAGGCGCAGGATCAGCAGCAGCAGGGCGGCCCACCAGCCGATCTGCTGGAATGTGGGCAGCAGCCCGATGATGAAGGTCGCGATGCCCATCGTGAGCAGCGATGCGACGAGCGTCGCCTTGCGGCCGAACTTGTCGCCGAAGTGGCCGAAGACGACCGCGCCGATCGGACGCGCGACCATCGCGGCGCCGAACACGGCGAACGACGACAGCAGTGAGGTGGTGTCGTTGCCGGTGGGGAAGAACAGCACAGGGAAGACGAGGACGGCCGCTGTCGCGTAGGCGTAGAAGTCGTAGAACTCGATCGTGGTGCCGACCAGGCTCGCCGTGATGACACGCGAACGCGGGTTCGCGGGGGCGGTGGACGTACTCATACAGCTCCTTAGATCCATGGCCCGGTATACCGAGGCACCGAGAGATCCTACGCCTTCCTGAGCGTTTGCTGGGTGCGCGTGACGGCCGTCGGGTGCTCGTGCGTAGAGTCGGAGGTGGACGCTCGCCCACCCGAACCGGAGAACCGTGACGACGACACTGCTGCTGATCGCCGATACCCATGTGCCGGCACGGGCGAAGCGCCTGCCCGATGCGGTGTTGCGCGCGGTCGACGAGGTCGACATCGTGGTGCACGCGGGGGACTGGATAGATGTGGCGACGCTCGACCTGCTCGAGTCGCGCTCGCGCCTGCTGGTCGGGGTGCACGGCAACAACGACGGCCCGGCGCTGCGCGAGCGGCTGCCCGAGATCGCACGGCTGACGGTCGAGGGCGTCGAGGTGGCCGTGGTGCACGAGACAGGGCAGAAGCAGCGGCGAGAGGAGCGGATGGACGCTGCGTTCCCGGGTGTCGACCTGCTCGTGTTCGGGCACTCGCACATCCCCTGGGACACGGTCGCCCCGTCGGGCATGCGTCTGCTGAATCCCGGGTCGCCGACCGACCGCCGCAGACAGCCGGTGTGCACGATGATGACGGTCACGATCGAGGCACGGCAGGTCGACGCCGCACTGGTGCCGCTCCCGTGAGCGCGGCGTCTCGCACGAGCGGCGAGATCCAGGCTCCCTCTGTGTTCAGGGCGCCGATGCGGTCGCGCGACGACGACGTCGGAGACGGGCCTGCCGTCGTGCGGGCGCTCGCGGTCGGGGTCTGCGGAGTGGGGGGCAGGCTCGACCACGCGCCGGAATCGATCGCGGACGCGCTCGTCGCGGTCGACGCCGTCTACGGGGAGCGGATGGCGCGGCGACTCGAGCGGTTCGCGTCGGCTCCCGAGGGCGTGTACGTCTGGACGCATGACGCCGACGGGTTCCTGTGGCTGGGGCGTGTCACCGGACCGTGGCGCTACGACGCGTCGGACGACGCACGCGACGTCGACCTCGTGCACGTGCGCTCATGCGACTGGCTCGATCGTCCGGTCGAGTCGGCCGCCGTGCCGCCCGGTGTGCACGAGGCGTTCGCGCGCGGCGGTCGCAACTGGCAGAGCATCACACGAGCCGACGCCGCGCGCCTCACCGCAGCGGTCTGGACGTCCCGGAGGGGCGAGTAGCGGGTCGCCTCACTCGGTCTGGCGCAGCTGGCGGAGGATCGCGTCGTAGCGGGTGAGGAAGGATCGCTCGTCGAGCCGCTTGCGGCGCAACCATGACGTGACCTCGTCGTTGCGTTTGCTCGCGTTGCACGAACCGCACGCCGGAACCACGTTCTCGACGGTGTACCGGCCGCCCCGGGAAATCGGCATCACGCAGTCGCGCTGCAGGGCGATGTCGCCCGCTCCGCAGTATGCGCATCCTCCCCACGCCTCGCGAAGCGAATCCCACTGCTCGCCGCTGAGGTCGTTGTCCGCCCGCGCCACGCGCCCCTGGCGCCGCTTCGCGTAGCGGGCGCGCGCGGCGGGAGTGGGTGTGGAGAACCTTCGACGCGGCACAGACTCACGGTACTGGGCGCACGTCGGCCGCTGAGCTCTATTCCTCCGTGTCGCCGAGAGCGAGCGCCGAGACGAAGTCGGCCGTCGGGGTGAGCAGCTGCTCGAGCTCGAGGACGACGAGCGTGTTGGCGCCCGCGTGGGTGGCCGGGGCGGGCACGAACAGAGTGCGCTGCGGGCCGTTGCGCCAGTATCGGCCCAGGAAGAACCCGTTCACGAACGCGTATCCCTTGCCCCATGAGTCGGTGTCGAGGAACAGGTCGGCGGGGGAGTCGAGGGTGAACTCGGCGACCCAGGCCGACGGCGCGGTCGTGATCTCGGCGGACGGATCCGTAGCGCGGGAACGGATCTCCGCCGCGATCTCTGCGACGTCGAGCGGAGTCGAGTGCCAGCCGGTCAGCGCCGCCCCGTCGAGCACGGGAGCGCCGATGAGGCCTTTCTGCTCGCCCAGCCGGTGGTCGTAGTTCACCCGACCCCCTTCTTCGACGAGGATGCTGAGTGTCTGCCCGGCCGGGATCCGCAGAGCGCGGTCGTGCCGGGTGCGTGAGAGTGTGCCGACGGGCTGGCCGTCGACGCTGACCCAGGCGAGGTCGCGCACCTCGTCGAGCACGAGCTGACCGCCGCGGCCTTCGGGAAGGTCGACGTCGTAGCGCACCAGAGCGCTCAGGTGCTCCAGCTCGTCGAAAGAGAGGGGCTCCGCCGACGCGGCTGGCGACGCGTCGGCATCCGTCCATGCTCCGGCGGCGTTCAGCGGCACGGAGAACACCGGCGCGGGTGCGGCTGGACTCGGGAGCTCGTCGGGCACCGGCGAGTACTTCGCGATGACGTCGCGGAACGCGAAGAACTTGGCCGTCGGATCGCCTGCCTCATCCAGAGGCGCGTCGTAGTCGTAGGACGTGACGATCGGCAGGTAGCGACCCTTGTGGTTCGCGCCGTTCGTGAGGCCGAAGTTCGTGCCTCCATGGAACATGTAGATGTTCACCGAGGCTCCGGTGGCGAGCAGCTCGTCGAGGTCTGCGGCGGCGGCCGCCACATCCGTCGTGTGGTGCACGCCGCCCCACCAGTCGAACCAGCCGTCCCAGAATTCGGAGCACATGAGCGGGCCCGAGGGCTGATGCTCACGCAGAGTGGCGAGGCGTTCGGCGCTGCGCGAGCCGAACGATCCGGTCTTGTGCAGCGTCGGCAGGCTGCCGTCGGCGAGCATCCGGTCGGTCGGCTGGTCGACCGTGGTCAGCGGCACCGTGATCCCGGCGTCGCGGGTCAGCGAGACGAGCGCCTCGAGGTAGGCCTTGTCGGAGCCGTAAGCGCCGTACTCGTTCTCGATCTGCACCAGAACGACTCGGCCGCCGCGGTCGATCTGCCGCGGTGCGACGATCTCGTACACCCGGCGCAGGTAGTCGCTGACGTCGTCGAGGAAGGCGGGATCCGACGAGCGCAGGGGGCGGTCACCCGCGGTGAGCCAGTTCGGCAGTCCGCCGTTGTGCCACTCGGCGCAGATGTAGGGTCCCGGGCGGACGATCGCGTCCATCCCCTCTTCCTCGATCAGATCGAGGAAGCGACCGAGGTCGTTCGCGCCGGTCGCATCCCACTCGCCTCGGCGCGGCTCGTGTGCATTCCAGGCGACGTAGGTCTCGATCGTGTTGAGTCCCATCAGGCGGGCTTTGCGGATGCGGTCCTGCCACTGATCCGGGTGCACCCGGAAGTAGTGGATGGCTCCGGAGATCACCCGGTGCGGACGGCCGTCGCGGAGGAAGTCGGACTCGCCGATGGAGAAGGAGGTCACGATGAAGTGCTTTCGATCAGGGAGGTGGCGCCGCCCCTCCGACGCGCGGAGGGGCGGCGCACACCAGAGGTGCGATTACTTGTTTACGGCGAAGCCCTGCTCGTTGCCGTACTGCTCGAGCGCGTCCTGCCAGGACACGAGGCCCTCGTTCAGGTCGGTCTTGTTCTGGTACGACTGGCCCACGGTGTCGCCGAAGATGCTGTTCGCGTACACCTGGTAGGGCAGGTAGCCCCAGCCTTCGACGACCTCGTCGGCAGCGGCGGCGAGGACCTCGTTGATCTTCTGTCCGCCGAAGTACTCGGGGGCGTCGGCGAGGAACTCGTCGCTCGACAGCTCGGCCGTCGTCGAGGGGAATCCACCGGACTCCAGGAAGATCGAGATGCTGTCCTCGGAGTTGTTCAGCCACCACAGGAAGCCGGCGGCGAGGGCCGGGTTCTTGCTCTGGGTCGTGACGGCCTGGCCGCCGCCGCCGTTCTCAGCGGTCGCGGGCGTGCCGTCGTAGGTCGGCATCGGAGCGACGCGCCAGTCGCCGGCACCGTCGGGTGCGCCGGAGATCAGGTTCCCGGGCATCCAGGCGCCGATGACGAGAGTGGCGAGGCTGCCGTCGCCGAGGGCGCGGAACCACTCGTCGCTCCAGCTGTTGTACGGGGCGAGCAGGTCCTCCTCGACGAGGCGGTTCCAGTTCGCGGTCCACTTCGCGGATCCCTCGTCCTGCAGGTCGATCGTCACATCGGTGCCGGAGGTCTCGAACGGCTTGCCGCCCGCCTGCCAGATCATCGAGGTCGCGAAGCCCGCGTCGCCGGTGTCGTTGGTGATGTAGGCGTCCGGGTTCGCGGCGTGGATCGCCTTCGCGGCCTCGTAGTACTCATCCCACGTGGTGGGCACGGCCACACCCGCGGCATCGAAGACCGCCTTGTTGTAGAAGAGCGCCATGGGACCGGAGTCCTGGGGCAGGCCGTAGATGGCGTCGCCGTCGGTCACGGAGTTCCACGTCGATGCGGTGTAGTCGTCTTCGAAGTCGGCGAATCCGTACTGCGAGAGGTCGACGAACGCATCGGTGAGGGAGAACTGGGGAAGCGCGTAGTACTCGACCTGCACGACGTCGGGAGCGCCCGAGCCCGCCTTGATCGCGTTCTGCAGCTTGGTGTACTCCTCGTTGTTGGTGCCCGCGTTGACCACGTTCACCGTGACGTTCGGGTACTCCTTCTCGAAGGCCTCGACCTGCGCCTCGGCCGACGGGGTCCATGACCAGTATGTGATCTCGCCGCCGGCCTCGAGCGCGGCCTCGACCGAGTCGAACGATCCGTCACCGGCGGCGGAGCCTGTGCCCGAGTCGCCCGTGCTGCAGCCGGCCAGCGCGAGCGCTGCGACGGTTCCGGCGGCGAGCACCGTGATGGTGCGCCGCGCGGCAGAAGAGGGAAGGTGCTTCATTGCTGTGTCCTTTCGGGGTGCGGTCCAGCATCGGACCGACGTTGTGGGTGCAGGGGTGCAGGAGCTACTGCTTGACGCTTCCTGCGGTGAGGCCTGACTGCCAGAAACGCTGCAGCAGGAGGAAGGCGATGACGATCGGGATGATCGTCAGGAGCGAACCCATGATCACGAGGTTGTAGATCGGCTGGGATCCTGCGCCGATCGCCTGCGCGCTCCACTGGTTCAGACCCACCGTGAGCGGGTACCAGTCGGGGTCGGAGAGCATGATCAACGGCAGGAAGTAGTTGTTCCAGGTCGCGACCACGGTGAAGAGGGTGACGGTCACGATGCCCGGGGCGAGCAGGCGCATCGAGATCGTGAAGAAGGTGCGGAACTCGCCCGCGCCGTCGATGCGCGCGGCCTCCAGCAGCTCTGTCGGAATCGACTCCGAGGCGAACACCCAGATCAGGTACAGGCCGAACGGACTGATCAGCGAGGGGATGATCACGGCCCACGGCGTGTTGGTCAGGCCCAGTTCGCTGAACAGCAGGAAGGTCGGCACCGCCAGCGCGGTGCCGGGAACGGCGACCGCGCCGAGCACGATCGCGAACACGGCACGGCGTCCGGGGAAGCGGTACTTCGCCAGTCCGTAGCCGGCCATGGTGGCCAGCAGCGTCGCGCCACCGGCCCCGACGACGACGTACAGCAGGGTGTTCCCGAGCCAGCGCAGGAAGATGCCGTCCTGGTACGAGAAGGTGGCGACGAGGTTGTCGAAGAACGCGAAGTCGTCGGAGAACCAGAGTCCGAAGGAGCTGAAGAGGCCGGACTGCGTCTTGGTCGAGCTGAACAGCAGCCACACCAGCGGGATCAGCGTGTAGAGCGCGTACCCGATCATCACGATCAGCAGCGTCTTGGACTTGCGCGGATTCATCAGATCATGGCGCTTGTGCGAGGGGCGGGCGAGGGGGAGAGCCATGTCAGCGCACCTCCGACTTGGAGCCGCGCAGCTGCACGACGTAGGCGATCACCGCGGTGATGACGCCCATGATGATGGCGATCGTCGCGGCGTAGTTGAACTGCTGCCCGGCGAACGACAGGTTGTACGCGTACATGTTGGGCGTGAAGAACGTGGTGATCACGTTCGGGGCGAGTGGACGCAGGATGTTCGGCTCGTTGAACAGCTGGAAGCTGCCGATGATCGAGAAGATCGTCGCGATCACGAGCGCGCCGCGCACGGAGGGGATCTTGATCGAGAAGATCGTGCGCCACGCACCGGCGCCGTCGAGCGACGCCGCCTCGTACATGTCGGTCGGGATCGTCTTGAGCGACGAGTAGAAGATCAGCATGTTGTAGCCCACGAACTGCCAGGTCACGATGTTGCCGATCGAGACGAGGATCCACTCCCGGGCGAACGGCGTGAAGAAGTCGCTGCCGAGGAAGTCGTTCAGGTTGCTGGTGAGCCCGAACTGGTCGCCGTAGATGTAGCCCCACATGAGCACGGCGACCACAGCGGGCACCGCGTAGGGCAGGAAGATCAGGATGCGGAAGAACGAGGCTCCGCGCAGCCGAGCGCTGTCGAGGGCGAGCGCCGCCGCGAGAGCGAGGGCGAGCATGATCGGCACCTGCACCACGAGGAACAGCACCACGCGGCCGAAGGCCTCCCAGAACTGGGAGTCGGTGAGTGCTCGCACATAGTTGTCGAATCCGACGAACGCGGTGCCGCCGATGAGCTTCTCCTGGAAGAAGCTCAGATACACCGAGTACGCGAGCGGTGTGAGGAACACCAGGGCGAACACGACCATGAAGGGGCCGACGAACGCCCAGCCCTTCCAATCGCGCTTCTCGCGCCGGCGGGTGCCGTGGTCCGCACGGGTTGCGGAAACTTGAGTCGTCATTGACGAGACCTTCTTAGAAATCGGGCGCTCTCCGCGCCGTGTGTCAACGTCAACATAAGCGATGCGCTGCTAGTGTGTCAACGTCAACATATGAACGGATGGTTGATCGTGACCTCGGACCAGTCGGCAGAGCCGCCGCAGCGGCGCAGAGAACCCTCGATGGAAGACGTCGCGCGTGCCGCCGGGGTCTCGGGTCAGACGGTCTCGAGGGTCGTGAATGCCCGCGGATACGTCGGAGCGGCGACCCGCGAACGCGTCGAAGATGCCATGCAACGTCTCGGCTATCGGCCGAACAGCGCCGCCAGGGCGCTGCGATCAGGCAGGTTCCGCGCCATCGGCGTCATCATGTTCTCGTTCAGCTCCTACGGCAATCAGCGCACGCTCGATGCGATCGCGGTGCGCGCGTCGCAGATGGGATACGCGCTCACGTTGATCCCTGTCGAGTCGAGTGCGCGAGACACCGTCGCCGGCGCGTTCCGGCGTCTCGAAGAGCATGCGGTCGACGGCATCATCATCGTGATCGAGGCTCATCAGCTCGATGAGGCCGAGGTGGAGATCCCCGACGGGCTGCCCGTGATCCTGGTCGACTCGAATCGCGGAGACGCCCACCCCTTCGTCGACACGGACCAGGCTCAGGGTGCTCGCCTCGCGACCGAACATCTGCTCGATCTGGGTCACCCGACCGTCTGGCATGTGGCGGGACCTGCCAAGTCGTATTCCGCCGAGCGCCGGCGCGAGTCCTGGCGTTCGACCCTCGAGACCCGTGGAGTGACGGTTCCCGAGCCCCTGCAGGGAGACTGGACGGCCGAGTCCGGGTACCGGGCCGGAGTCAGGCTGCGCGCCGACGACAGCGTCACCGCGGTCTTCGCGGCGAACGATCAGATGGCGATCGGTGTGATCCGAGCGTTCCGCGAGGTCGGTCGCGACATCCCTGCAGACGTCAGCGTGGTCGGCTTCGACGGTCTGCCGGATGCTGCGCAGCTCTGGCCTCCGCTCACGACGGTCCAACAGCATCCGGAACGTGTCGGGGCACTGGCCGTCGACGCATTGCTCGTCGAACTCGAAGGCGGAGAGCGCGTGCAGACCCCACTGGTCGGCACAGAGCTCGTGGTGCGCGAGAGCACGGCTGCTCCGCGGTCGTCGGAGGCTCCGGCCACCGTCTGATCAGGCCTGCTCGGGCGCGTTCTCGGCGGTACCTGCTCGTCGTCGGATCATGGACGCCGACGGTATCCCACGCGAGAACAGGATCGACAGCAGGCTGATCAGGATCAGTCCCACGAATGCGACCCTGAGTGACGAGAGTTGGGACTCGGAGTAGATCTCCGCGAGTTCTGCCGCGTCCTCGTCGCCGAGCCCCGCGTCTGTCGCGAGCCCCGCCACATCGGCCGCCGGCACCACGGTGACACCTCGGTCCGTCGCCGCGCTCACGATGCCGCGCACCTCGGAGGGCAGATCGCTCGTCGCGACCCCGGATGCGAAGGAGGTCGACAGGGCGCCGATCAGGATCGATCCGATCAGAGCGGTACCGAGCGACGACCCCAGGTTCTGGAACACGCCCTGCAGGCCGCCGGCCTCGCTGGTGTCCTTCTCCGACACGCTCGACATGTTGACGTTGCCGAGCTGGGAGGCGAGGAGGCCCAGAGCGCTGCCCGCGAGGAACATGCCCAGCGCGAAGAGCGCGCCCCGAAGATCATCGGTCACCGAAGCGAGCAGCAGAAGCGCGCTGATCACCAGCACCGACTGGCCCACTCGCACGATCCGCCGAGGAGACCACCGTCGTGACAGCGCCGTCCCCACGATCGAGAAGAGGATCAGCGAGACCGAGAGGGGGAAGATCTTGATGCCCGTCTCGAGAGCGTCCAGTCCGAGCGTCATCTGCAGGTAGACGGGCACCATGAAGAACAGACCGGCCGTGACCGCGTACTGGGCGCCGAGCACCGTCAGACCGCTGCGCAGCGTGGCGATCGCGAACAGATCCGGCTGCATCAGAGGCGCCCGTCCATCACGCAGGAGGCGTCGCTGCCACCGGATGAAGACGGAGATCAGCAGCGCTCCGAGCACGATGCACCACGTCGTCAGCGAGACGCCGAGTGGAGCGATCGGGATCCCGCCGATCTCGGGGCGGTTCATCGGGATCACCCATCCCCAGGTCTTGCTCTGCAGCATCCCGAAGACGATCAGCACGAGTCCGGCCGACGACAGCAGCACGCTGCCGATGTCGATCCTGATCGATCGACGCGCGGTCGAATCCGTGATCACCCGGGCGCAGAGCACCACGCCGAGCATGATCACGACCTCGGCGACGAACACGAAGCGCCAGCTGGAGTAGGTGGTCACGGCACCCCCGATCAGCGGACCGGCGGCGACCGCGGCACCCGATACGGCGCCCACGACGGCGAACGCGGTGACGCGATCGCGCCCCTGGTAGTTGTCGGCGACGAGCGCGGCGATCGCGGGGATGACGAGCACGGCCCCGAGGCCCTCGATGACCGACCAGCCGAGAAAGAGGAACCCGACCGAGGGGCTCAGCGCCGTGATCAGTGATCCGGCGGCATAGACGCACGAGCCGATCACGAAAGCCCGGCGTCGTCCCCATACGTCGCCCAGCTTCGCGCCGAAGAGCATGAAGGCCGCCATAGTGAGCGTGTAGAACGTGATCGCCGCCTGCATCGCCGCGACCGACGTGTCGAGATCATCCACCACGGTGGAGATCGACACATTCATCACCGTGCCGTCGAGCACCATGACGAACTGGGCGGCACCGAGCACGATGACGACGTTCCACTTCTTCGCTGCGCCCCCTCGCGTGGCGGGTGCGCGCGGGGCCGGATCCGTCGTCATCATGCGACTCACCTGCCCCCTGACCCGCTCGGCAGGCGGCCTGAGGCGAGTGCGGCGGTGAGCGCCGCGAAGTCCCGGTGATTCTGCTCGGCGTATGCGGCGGCGAAGGCGGCGATCGCCTCGTCGAATGCGGTGCCGCTGCCGACGTATCCGGCGATCTCGACGCGGTCGCCCGAGCGGGCGTGGGCGCGGGCGAGGGTCTCCCCGCAGATCCGGGCGTAGAGCGCCGCGCCGCGCTCTGTCATCGTGTCCGGATCGCTCCCGCCCTTGCCGTCCTGCAGCTGACGCAGGTAGAAATCGCGGTGCTGTCCGTCGATCCCGGCGATCGACTGCCATCCGAGGAAGATGTCGCTGGATGCCTGCATCAGGCGCTGTCCCCGCACCACGCGCTCCCCATGGGAGGCGAACTCGCTCGGGCCCAGGAATCGCTCGAGAACCGAAGACTGAGCCTCCTTGGCCTGCAGGAGCAGCGGGTCATCGTCGTCTCGTCCGCTGAACAGCAGCACCCAGGCGCGGGTCCCCACGCTTCCGACGCCGACGACCTTGCGAGCCATGTGCCGGTAGCGGTATTCCTCGACGGGGTGGCGTTCGCCGACGAGCGTCGTCCGATACGCCGCGATCACTTCGCGCATGACCTCGACGTCGTCGTCGGCGGCGCCCTCATCACCTTCGCGCAGGTGCTCGACGGGCACGATCAGCGGCGGAGCGGCGATGATCCGCAGATCGCCGTCCACGACGCGCACCAGCTTGCGGAACGCCCGTCGATGGCCACGTCGTCGTGCCCTCTCGATCACGGTGTCCAGACGAGCGACATCGTCGTCTCCTGCCCGGTCATCCCGTCGTTGCTCCTGCACCCATCGCTGCGCCCGCTCCGCATCGAGCCGGTCGTACCACGCGTCGAGCACCGTCGACTTCGCCGCCGCCCTGATACCCATGCGGTAGCCGCGCGCGGCGGCCAGCACACAATCGCGACTCTGCTCCGCAGAGAACTCTCGCTGCCTGCACGCCACGGCGAAGCTCGCGGCGAGACGCTTGACATCCCACTCGAACGGCCCCGGGAGCGTCTCGTCGAAGTCGTCGATGTCGAAGGTGAGGTTGCGCTCCGGCGTGCTGTAGAGGCCGAAGTTCGACAGATGAGCGTCACCGCAGAGCTGGGTGATGATCCCGGTGTGCCCTGATGAGGAGAGATCCGATGCCATCAGCAGCGCGCACCCGCGATAGAACGCGAGCGGCGACGTCGCCATCCGGGCGTACCTCACCGGCGCGAGCTCGCGAACGCGGGTGGTGTCCTGCCCCTCCAACAGCGAGATCGGATCGGGTCGGTCATCCGGCGGCGACCAGATGCCGAGTCGCGATCGCGGCATCCGCGTGCGCGCGGCGCGGCCGGCGCCGCGTCGTTCGTCGAACGTCCTGGCCTCCATGGATCGACGACTCCCTTCCACGAGGTTCCCGTTCTCGGATCCCGGCGATTCGGCGCCAGTATCACAGGGCAGCGGCCGATCGTCCACAGAGGATCATCCGCATCGGGTGATCCCGTCGCGGCGATGATCTCCGGCATCGCTATCGTGACGGCATGATCGAGCTGACCATCGGATCCCTGACCGCCGATCCCGACGAGCCCGTGCATCTGGACGCGCGACGATTCAACCGTCACACGTTCTGGTGCGGACAGAGCGGCAGCGGGAAGACCTATGCGCTCGGCGTCGTGCTCGAGCAGCTGCTCCTGCACACCGAGCTCCCGATGCTCATCCTCGATCCGAACGCGGATTTCGTGCGCCTGGCGGAGACCCGGGAGGGGGCGCCGGTCGAACACGCCGACCGCATATCCCGCAGCGACATCAGAGTCTTCAGATCCGGCCACCAGGGCGAGGGGGACAGGCTGTACGCCCGCTACCTCGATCTCTCGCCCGCGGCCAAGGCCGCCGTGCTGCAGATAGACCCGATCGCGGACGCCGAGGAGTACAACGTCCTTCTGCACTGGTCGGTGCAGGCCACCGAGTTCGACACGGACAGGATGCTGCAGGGGTTCCGCGATTCGGGTGATCCGGCGCGCGTGCGTCTCGCCAACCGCATGGAGAACCTGCAGGTGCTCGAATGGGACCTGTGGTCGCGGGGCGCGCACTCGGTCGTCGACGTGATCGACGAGCGCCCGCGGGCGACCGTGCTCGACCTCGGCGGATTCGATCATCCTGCCGAGCCCAAGGTGGCGGCCCTCGCCGTGCTCGAACACCTCTGGGCAGAGCGCGAGAGCCGCCGGCCGATCCTGATCGTGATCGACGAGGCGCACAACCTCTGCTCACCCGAGCCGCGCACCGCCGTCGAGCGCGCGCTCACCGAGCAGCTGGTGCAGATCGCCGCCGAGGGGCGAAAGTTCGGACTCTGGCTGTTCCTGTCGACCCAGCGGCCGACGAAGATCCATCCGAACGTGCTGTCGCAGTGCGACAACCTCGGTCTGATGCGGGTGAATGCTCCGCGTGACATCGCCGAGCTGGCCGAGGTGTTCGGCTTCGTCGGGGAAGACGACATCCGCCGTGCGCAGGCGTTCGCTCAGGGCCAGGCGCTCTTCGCGGGCGGCTTCATCGTGCAGCCGACGTTCGTGCAGATGGGCGCGAGGCTGACCGAAGAGGCGGGCGGCGACGTCGTGGTGCCGCTGCGCGCGTGACCGCCGGCGCGGGGATTCAGCGCCAGATCGCCGCAATACCCGCGTTGAGGGCGGTCAGGATGCCGACGAGCCAGAACATCGCCGGCGGCACGCTGCCGGACTTGCGCTGCTTCGACGTTCCGATGCCGAGGAGCGCCCCGATCGCGAGCAGCACGACGAGCTTCGTGCCGATCTTGGCGTAGTTCATCTCGACGCCCTCAGGCAGACCCCACGGGGCAGCGAGAGCCAGGCCCGCGACGGCCGCGATCGTCATGCCGATGCTCATCAGGCGCGTGAACTCGCGCGTGCCTCCGAACGCCTGCACCGCCCACGCGCCGAACAGCACGGCGAAGCCGATCAGGTGCACGAACAGGACGATGTGGCGCAGGGTCTCCATACCCTCACCGTACGAGCGGGCGGCGTGCGATCGCCACCAAGGGCAGGCTGACCTCAGCCGCGCAGCGAGCGCACGACGAGAGCGGTGCGCAGCGCGGCGTCGGCGGCCTCTGCGCCCTTGTCCTCCTTCGAGCCCTCGAGCCCGGCACGATCGAGGCCCTGCTTCTCGTCGTCGAGGGTGAGCACGCCGAACCCGACGGGCTTGCCGGCATCCAGCGCGACGCGGGTCAGGCCGTCTGTCGTGGCCGCCGAGACGTATTCGAAGTGCGGTGTGCCTCCGCGGATGATCACGCCGAGTGCGACGACGGCATCCGCTCCACCGGCGAACGCGGCTTGGGCGGCGAGGGCGAGCTCGAACGACCCTGGCACGCGCACGAGGCGGTGATCGGCGTCGGCCTCGTCGAGCACGCGCTGCGCACCCGCGATGAGGCCGTCTGTGATCACGTCGTGCCAGGTTCCTGCGACGATGACGACCTTCAGGCCTCGTCCGTCGATCTTCTCGGTCTTGGGTGCTCCTGCGCCGCTCATGCGTCGTCCTTCCGTCCGTCGGCCAGAGCCTGTGCGAGCTCCGCCTCACCGATGATGTGACCCATCCGGTCACGCTTGGTCTCGAGGTACTGGTGGTTGTTCGGCCCGACGCCGACGATCAGCGGCACCTGCTCGACGACGTCGAGACCGAGGGCTCGCAGCTGGCTGACCTTGTCGGTGTTGTTCGTGAGCAGACGCACCTTCGACACGCCGAGGTCGGCGAGGATGCCGGCCGCAGCCGCGTAGTCGCGTGCATCGGCGGGCAGCCCCAGAGCGAGGTTGGCGTCGACGGTGTCGAGGCCCTCCTCCTGCAGGCTGTACGCGCGGAGCTTGTTGATCAGACCGATGCCCCGGCCTTCATGGCCGCGCATGTAGATGACGATGCCGCCGTCCTGCTCGATCGCGTCGAGCGCCGCATCGAGCTGCGGGCCGCACTCGCACTTGAGAGACCCGAACGCTTCGCCGGTCAGGCATTCCGAATGCACGCGCACGAGCGCGGTCTCGCTCGGCTCTCCCGACACGACGGCGATGTGGTCGGTGCCGGTCACCCTGTCCTTGTATGCCAGGAACCGGAAGCTCCCGTGCGTGGTCGGCACCGTCGCGTCGGCCCGCAGGCTGACGCGGCGGCTGGCCCGCTCCGGCGACCAGCCGGTGGGGTCGACCTCGTTGAGGTGCGCGATGAGCTGCTCGATCGTGATGACCGGCACGCCGTCGCGTGCGCCCAGCTCGATGAGTCCGGGCAGGCGCATCATGCTGCCGTCCTCCGCGACGACCTCGGCGATCGCCCCGACGGGGCGAAGCCCTGCGAGCTTCATCAGATCGACCGCCGCCTCGGTGTGACCGCTGCGCTCGCGCACCCCGCCGTCGACGGCGCGAAGAGGCAGTACGTGACCGGGACGGATGATGCTGGTCGCGGTCGACTGCGGGTTCGCCAGGACGTTGAGGGTGTGCGCACGGTCGTGCGCGCTGATCCCGGTCGTCACGCCTTCGGCTGCATCGACGCTGACCGTGTAGGCGGTCGAGCGCGCGTCTTCCGAAGCGGCGACCATCGGCTGCAGGTTGAGGTTGTCGGCGAGATCGGCCGGCATCGGGGCGCAGATGAACCCGGATGACCAGCGCACCGTCCATGCGACCCATTCGGGCGTGGCGAGCTCGGCCGACATGATGACGTCGCCCTCGTTCTCGCGGTTCTCGTCATCCGCGACGAGAACCGGTCGCCCGGCGCGCAGCGCCTCGAGGGCCTCGGTGATGGTGGAAAGGCTCATCGTGAGCCTCCTTCCGGTGCTGCCCTGAACGCCAGCAGACGCTCGACGTGACGGGCGAGGATGTCGGTCTCGAGGTTCACCCGGTCGCCGACCGCTCGCGAGCCGAGTGTGGTGGCGGCGAGGGTCTCGGGGATCAGCGAGATCTCGAACCAGTGGGCGTCGGCGTCGACGTCGCTGACCGCGCTCACCGTGAGCGAGGTGCCGTCGACCGAGATGGAGCCTTTGTCGACCACGAGCGGGGCGAGCTCGGCGGGCAGCGAGATGCGCAGCACGCTCCACTGCTCGCCGGGGCGCACCTCGAGCACGTCACCGACGCCGTCGACGTGCCCCTGCACGATGTGGCCGCCGAGGCGCGCCCCGACGGGCATCGCCTTCTCGATGTTCACGCGGGTGCCGACCGACGCTCCGCCCAGGGCGGCCACGTCGAGGGTCTGCTTCATGACGTCGGCGTCGAAGGTGTCGGCCGTCGAGTCGACGACCGTGAGACAGACGCCGGAGACGGCGATGGACTCGCCGTGCACCGCGTCGGAGACCGCCCGGGGGGCGTGGACCGTCAGTCGCCATCCGTCTCCGGCGGGCGTGATCGCGGTGATCTCGCCGATCTCCTCGATGATTCCGGTGAACATCAGGCGGCTCCTTCTTCGGTGGTGAGCGCGGGGTGAGTGTGTGCGGCGTGCGCGACGGCGGGGCGTGCGATGGCGAGCAGGTCTGCGCCGAGCGGCAGCCACTCGTCGACCGTCAGACGGCGCGCGGCGCCGATCGACGACACTCCGATGTCGGTGAGTGCGAGACGATCGCCGCCGAGCAGCACCGGCGCGACGTAGACGAGCACCTGATCGACGAGGCCCTCGGCGATGAAGGCGCTCGCGAGAGTGGGTCCGCCTTCGACGAACGCGCGCTGCACGCCGCGGGCGTGCAGGTCTGCGAGCACCGCATGCAGGTCACGGGTGTCGTAGAAGAGGGGCTGCCGGGGGTGGTTCCGGATCGCGGCATCGTCGGGTGTGGTCCTCGACCCGATCACGACCGGCACGGGCTGGTTCTCGAACAGCGTGTCTCCGTCGCGAGCGGTCAGTGCGGGGTCGTCGGCCAGCACGGTGCCGGTGCCGACCACGATCGCATCGGATGCGGCACGTCGACGGTGCACGTCGGCCCGAGCATCAGGTCCGGTGATCCACTGACTCGTGCCGTCGGCTGCCGCCGCGCGGCCGTCGAGCGACTGCGCCCATTTGACGGTCACGTGCGGGCGGCCCAGACGCTGCGCCGTGAGCCAGCCGTCGATCACCCGCTGCGCGACATCGCTCTGCTCGCCCGAGTCGACGCTGACTCCCGCGTCGCGGAGGCGCGCTGCGCCCCCTCCCGACACCGCGCCGGGATCGTCGAGCGCGTACACCACGCGGCCGATGCCCGCCTCGATCAGCGCCACAGCGCACGGCCCGGTGCGGCCCGTGTGATTGCAGGGCTCGAGGGTGACGACAGCCGTCGCGCCCGCTGCGTCGCCGGGGGCGAGCTTCGAGAGAGCGTCGACCTCGGCGTGCGGAGTGCCCGCACCCCGGTGCCAGCCCTCGGCGATGATCTCGCCGTCGGGGGAGAGGATGACCGCGCCCACCTGGGGGTTGACGCCTCGAGGGCCGAGCACCGCGAGCTCGAGCGCACGGGACATGGCCCTGCGTTCCGCCTCGTTCACTGCCATCCGTGGTCCTCTCTGAGGCTCCGGGGAGATCTCCTCATCGGAGACGCAGGCAGAACGCGCGCACGGCGGCGCACCGTGCTGCCTCCCTTCCGGACTAGCGAGGCTGCGCCTCGCATCACCGTCGGTCCCGGATTTCCACCGGATCGGCACCTCGGAGAACCGAGACGCTCGCGGACTGTCACCGCCGGTTCGGATTCCCACCGACCCCGGAGCACGTTGATGTTCTGAGTGTACAAGGCGCACCGAACGCATTTCATTCCGCGTCGAAGTACTACTTCAGCAGCCTCGACAGGCGTCGATCGGCGAGCGGCTTGCCGCCGGTCTGGCAGGTGGGGCAATACTCCATCGAGCGATCCGCGAAGAAGACGCTTCGCACGATGTCGCCGCATACGGGGCACGCCTCGCCCCGGCGGGCGTGCACCTGCATGCCGCGCCGCTTCGCGTCCTTCAGGTCGGCCGGCGGCTTGCCTGCCGCCCCGGTCACGGCCTCTGCCAGGGTCGTCTTCATCGCGCCGAAGAGACGATCGATCTCGTCGTCCCCGAGCTTGTCGGCGATCGCGTACGGCGACATGCGCGCCGCGTGCAGGATCTCGTCCGAGTACGCATTGCCGATGCCGGCGATGACCCCCTGGTCTCTCAGCAGCCCCTTGATCTGCGTCCGCCTTCCGTGGAGCAGAGCGGCGAACGCGTCGCGGGTGAAGGAGGCGTCGAGCGGGTCGGGCCCCAGCCTCGCGATGCCCGGCACCTCGTCGGGACTGCGCACGACGTAGACGGCGAGCGACTTCTTCGTGCCGGCCTCGGTGAGGTCGAATCCGCTCTCGTCATCGAGCCCGACGCGCAGCGCGATCGGAGACTTGCCCGGTGTGATGAGAGTCGTCGGCAGCGCTTCGTACCAGCGCAGCCAGCCCGCCTTGGCGAGGTGGAACACGAGATGCAGCTCTGCACCGCACTCGATGTCGACGAACTTGCCGCGTCGCGAGACGGCGCTTATCCGCGCGCCGTGCAGGGCGGTGTTCGGCGGATCGTAGGTCTTCAGCGCGGCGATCGCGCCGACGCTCGTGCGCACGATCGTGCGTCCGAGTGCTCTTTCGGCGAGAAAGGTGGTGAGTCCCTGCACCTCGGGCATCTCCGGCATGCGCTCATCCTGCCACCGGCGTCCGACATCCGGCTAGAGCACCGGCCAGTCGACGGGCACGCGGTCATCGGTCGCGAGCAGCCCGCCGAGCCACCCGTCGTCCCGGCCTCGCTGGCTCGTGAGGGACTGGCGAGACATCCCCTCGTATCGGAATCCGAGCGCGCGGGCGGCCCGCGCCGAGGGGATGTTGCCCTCGACCGCCCGCCATTCGATGCGGGCGAGACCGAGGTCGCGGAAGGCCCAGTCGACGATCTCGCGTGCCGCCTCGACCAGATAGCCCTTGCCGCGCGCCTCGCGAGTGACCCAATACCCGATCTCGGCGCTTCCGCCGGCCGGGTGCGCGACGATCCGATGCAGCCCGATCGACGCGACGAGCTCACCGTCGCGATACGCGCACCAGATCGCCTGGCTCCCGTCGGTCCACCATTCGCCGATGAGGCGCACGTACTCCTCGGCGTCCGTGCGGAAGTACGGATCCGGCACAGTCGTCCACCGGGCGATGTCGGGGTCCTGGCAGGCGGACGTGATCGTGTCGACGTCGGTCTCGTCCGGC
This sequence comes from Microbacterium hydrocarbonoxydans, assembly GCF_904831005.1. Lineage (NCBI taxonomy): Bacteria > Bacillati > Actinomycetota > Actinomycetes > Micrococcales > Microbacteriaceae > Microbacterium > Microbacterium hydrocarbonoxydans. The sequence goes on from NZ_LR882982.1 coordinate 1,007,490, forward strand.
ACGTGCAGAGTGAGGCGTTCTGTGGTGAGGGTGACCGGTTCCATCCGAGAATCCTACGGGCGCGAGCATCGGCGGCCGCCGGAGCGGGAGCCGGTGTCGGAGGCCGCGGCTAGGCTTGACCGGTGACTGTTCCGGGGATTCTGCGCGCCTTGGAAGAGGCGTCTCTTTTTCGTGACGCCCTCAGCTGGGCGCAGACCGATGCCGACCTCGGCCTCGTCGACGGCCTCGACGCCCCGGCGCTCGCCGGGCTGCTCGAGAAGCGGCGTGCCGCAGGGCATCCCGCCGCTCTGCTCACCGTCGTGCCGACCGGCAGACGAGCCGAGAGTCTCGCGCAGGCGCTCGCCGCGTACATCCCCGATGCCGAGGTCGTCACCTTCCCGGCCTGGGAGACCCTGCCGCACGAGCGCCTCAGCCCGAGTCCCGACACGGTCGGCCAACGTCTGCAGACGCTCCGACGGGTAGCCGAATGGTCGGGCGACCACCCGCTCGTCGTCGTGGCCTCGGTGCGTGCTGCCCTGCAGCCGATCGCCGGCAACCTCGGCGAGATCGCGCCGCTCGAACTGCGCGCGGGCACCCGCGGCAATGAACTCGACCGCGTCGTCGAGCAGCTCGTCGAGCGCGCGTACTCGCGAGTCGACATGGTGTCGCGACGAGGAGAGTTCGCGGTGCGCGGCGGCATCCTCGACGTCTTCCCCGCCATCTCGGAGCACCCCTTCCGCGTCGAGTTCTTCGGTGACGAGGTCGATCAGATCCGCGCCTTCTCGGTGGCCGACCAGCGGTCGCTCCCCGGCGACGTCGACGGGGTCGACCTCCCGCCGAGCCGCGAGCTGCTGCTGACCCCCGACGTGCGCGACCGCGCCCGAGCGCTGATCGGCGGATTCCCCGCGATCGCGGGCATGCTCGAGAAGATGGCCGAGGGCATTCCGGTCGAGGGCATGGAGTCGCTTCTTCCGGCCGTGTCCGGCCCCCTCAAGTCGCTGGCCGAGTATCTGCCCGAGGGCAGCGCGACGGCGGTCGTCGATCCGGAGCGATCGAGCGCACGCGCCATCACGCTGGGCGAGACCAACCGCGAGTTCCTCGATGCGGCGTGGAGCGCGGCCACCTCCGGTGCTTCGGCTCCCATCGACCTCGGCGCCGGAGACTTCCTCACCATCGCCCGACTCCGCGAGGTCGTGCGCGACCGTGGCGGAGTGTGGTGGCGACTGAGCCCGTTCGCGATGGGCGGCGAAGACGCCGAGACGATCGACGCCCAGGTCATCCCGTCGTTCCACGGCAACGTCGACGGCGCGATCTCGTTCGTCGACGCCAAGGTCGCCGAGGGATGGCGGGTGGTCGTGATCGCCGCCGGTGCGGGGCTCGTCGATCGTGCTCGAGACGTGCTCTCGGATCGTGGCATCGCCGCTCGCATCGTGTCCGAGCTGACCGAGGCGCCCGACACCGGCGTCGCGACCCTCGTCACCGGATCCGTCGAGGCCGGATTCCAGAGCGCCGAGGCCAAGCTCGCGGTGCTCACCGACAATGAGTTCTACGGCCGCACCATCGGCGGCGACCAGCGCGTGGTCAAGAAGCTCGCGTCGCGCCGCAAGAATGTGGTCGATCCACTGCAGCTCAAGCCCGGAGACTTCGTCGTGCACAACACGCACGGCATCGGCCGCTTCGTCGAGATGACCCAGCGCGAGGTCTCCACCGGCGGTCGCAACGCGACCAAGTCCACGCGCGACTACCTGGTGCTCGAGTACGCGCCGTCGAAGCGCGGCTACCCCGGCGACAAGCTGTTCGTGCCGACCGACCAGCTCGACCTGCTCTCGAAGTACGTCGGCGGAGAGGGCCCGACCCTCTCGAAGATGGGCGGCAGCGACTGGTCGCAGGCGAAGGGCAAGGCGCGCAAGGCCGTGCGCGACATCGCCGTCGAGCTCGTCAAGCTCTACTCCGCGCGCATGAGTGCGAAGGGACACGCGTTCGGCCCCGACACGCCCTGGCAGCGCGAGCTCGAAGAGGCGTTCCCGTTCGCCGAGACGCAGGATCAGCTGCAGACCATCGATGAGATCAAGGCCGACATGGAGCGGCCGATCCCGATGGACCGCCTGCTCTCGGGCGATGTCGGCTTCGGCAAGACCGAGGTGGCCGTGCGCGCGGCGTTCAAGGCGATCCAGGACGGCAAGCAGGTGGCGATGCTCGTGCCCACGACCCTGCTCGTCAAGCAGCACCTCGAGACGTTCACCGAGCGGTTCGCCGGATTCCCGGTGAAGGTGCGCCCGCTGTCGCGCTTCCAATCCGACAAAGAGGCGCGTCTGACGCTCGACGGACTGCTCGACGGCACGGTCGACATGGTGATCGGCACGCATCGGATCCTCACCGACCAGGTCATGTTCAAGGATCTCGGCCTGATGATCATCGACGAGGAGCAGCGCTTCGGCGTCGAGCACAAGGACACGCTCAAGAAGATGAAGACGAACGTCGACATCCTCGCCATGAGTGCCACGCCCATCCCTCGCACGCTCGAGATGGCGGTCACCGGCATCCGCGAGATGTCGACTCTCGCCACACCGCCCGAGGATCGGCATCCGATCCTCTCGTTCGTCGGCCCGCGCAGCGACAAGCAGATCACCGCCGCCATCCGTCGTGAGATCCTCCGCGAGGGGCAGGTGTTCTTCGTGCACAATCGCGTGCAGTCGATTCAGCGCGTCGCCGCCCAGCTCGCGGAGCTCGTGCCCGAGGCCCGCATAGCCGTCGCCCACGGCCAGATGGGGGAGCACGCTCTCGAGCAGGTCGTCGACGATTTCTGGGAGCGCAAGTTCGACGTGCTCGTCTCGACGACGATCATCGAGACCGGCCTCGACATCTCGAACGCGAACACGATCATCATCGACCGGGCAGACAAGTACGGGCTCAGCCAGCTGCATCAGCTGCGCGGGCGCGTCGGTCGCGGTCGGGAGCGCGCTTACGCCTACTTCCTGTACGACGAGATGAAGCCGCTGAGCGAGACGGCGGCCGACCGGCTGCAGACCATCGCGGTGAACAACGATCTCGGCTCCGGCATGCAGGTCGCGCTGAAAGACCTCGAGCTGCGTGGCGCCGGCAACCTGCTCGGCGGCGAGCAGGCGGGCCACATCGCGGGCGTCGGGTTCGACCTCTACCTGCGGATGATCGGCGAAGCGGTCGCGACGTTCCGTGGCGAAGACGTCGACTCCGGGCAGGAGCTGCGTCTGGAGCTGCCGTTGGAGGCGCGGATCCCCGAGTACTACATCGACAGCGAACGGCTTCGACTCGAGGCCTATCAGAAGCTCTCGGCGGCCTCGACCGCGACCGCGAAGGACGACGCGATCGATCTGGTCATCGAGGAGCTCACCGACCGTTACGGCACGCCGCCCGAAGATGTCGAGGGCCTCGTCGCGGTGGCGCGCCTGCGCCGTCGCGCTGCTCGGGTCGGCCTCTCCGACGTCGTCGTGATGGGGTCGAACCTGCGTATCGCGCCCGCGCGACTGGAGGACTCGATCAAGGTGCGCCTGCAGCGTCTCTATCCCAAGGCGAAGCTCGTCGCGGGCGGCGAGGCGCTCGTGGTGCCGATGCCGACGGTTCCGGCGGCGGTCGGAGTGGGTGTCGAGCCGTTGCCCGACGCCGAGCTGCTGAAGTGGGTCGAGCAGCTCTTCACCGCGATCTTCCCCGAACCCGTCAAGACCGAGTGAGACCGAACCCCGTCAGAGCGAGAATCCGCCGTCGGTGGTCAGCACCTGGCCGACGACCCACGACCCGGCGTCGGTGCAGAGCCAGCTGATCAGGCGCGCAGGGTCGCTCGGGCGACCGACCCTGCCGAACGGCGTTCCCGCGATCCACTCGTCGACGCCAGACAGGTCGCGATCCGTCGTGTCCGCGTCGAGGTAGCCCGTGTTCACCGGGCCGGGGTTCACGGTGTTCAGCACGAGGCCGACGTCGAGCAGCTCGGCGGCCGTCGAGCGTGTGATTCCGGCGAGCGCCGCCTTGCTCGTCGCATAGGAGATCTCCCCGCGCATGGCGCCATGGTTCTGACCCGAGGTCATCCAGACGACATGGCCGGTGGGCTTCTCGAACGGTCCGAGTGAGGGGATGCTGTCTCCCGGTCGGGCGGTCGGCGTCACGTCACCGCCGAGCTCCTGGCGACGGCGTCGAGCCAGCCCGGCCGTCAGCAGCAGCGACGCACGCGCGTTGGCCTGCCAGTGCGCGTCGAGGCGGTCGGCCGTCATGTCGAAGATCGTGCCGTCCGCTCCGCTCATCGCCTGATTGCAGATGACGATGTCGAGCCGTCCCGACAGCCACGATGCCGCGTCGAGCAGCGGCTCGATGCTCGCGGGGTCGCGCAGGTCCGCCTGCGCATCGCCCATCACGGCGCCCGGCGCGAGCGCCTCGCGGATGCCCGCGCTGACTGCGTCGATGTCGTCGCCGCCCCAGGGGTGATCGAGATCGTGAGGGCGGAAGTGGTGGAAGAAGATGTTGGCGCCGAGGGAGGCGAGGGCCGTCGCGGTCGCGAATCCGATGCCACGGCGGCGAGAGACGCCGGTCACCAGTGCGGTGCGGCCGAGCAGGGGAAGGTCGGTGGAGTGCATGAGGTGCCTTTCGATCGATGACGCTCCGGGCACGCTGATCGGCGTCCGGGACGGGGAGGGGAGATCGGGGTCACCTGCATTTCATGACCGTCAGCGTAGCAGCGCGGCCGCTACTCACTCGGGCGGTGCACGTCAACGGGTTGCCCGCTCAGGTGTTCTGTCCGCATGCTGGACGCATGTGGATTCTCCTGATCCTCCTCCTCATCGTCTGGGCTGCGCTGTCGGTCTTCGGCTTCCTCGTCGAGGGGCTGCTCTGGCTGGCCGTCCTCGGCATCGTGCTGTTCATCGCGACGGCTGTCATCGGCATGCTCAGGGGCCGCGCGGCGACCAAGGAGTAGCGGGACCCTCTTCACGATCCCGACGGCGCTACGCTGGCGTCATGTTGTACGAGCACCTCGGGGCTCGGCCCCGGATCCATGACACCGCCGTCGTCGCTCCCACCGCCGTCGTCTCCGGCGACGTGGAGATCGGCCCGCACTGCCAGGTGCTGCACGGCGCCGTGATCACGGCCGAGGGCGGCCCCATCAGGCTCGGCGCGCACGTCATCGTGATGGAGAACGCCCTGATCCGTGCCACAGCCGCGAACGCCGTGCACGTCGGATCCCACACGCTGGTGGGCACACTCGCGAGCATCGCCGGAGCGACGGTGGGCGAAGAGGTCTTCCTCGCGTCCGGCGCGCGCGTCTTCAACGGCGCTCTGATCGGGGATCGCTGCGAGGTGCGCGTGAACGCCATCGTGCACCGACGCGCAGTGCTGCACGGCGGCACGGTTGTGCCGATCGGGTGGGTCGCGGTGGGTGATCCGGTGCAGCTGCTGTCTCCTGATCGTGATGCCGAGATCGCCGCCGCGCAGCCCGAGCTCGACTTCCCCGGTCACGTGTTCGGCGTCGACCGCGACACCCCTGATCTGATGGTGCAGCTCACCGAGAGGTACGGCATGTCGCTCGCGAGACACGCGGACGACGTGCGGATCGACGGCGGCGGCAGGTCGGCAGGACGCGGGTGAGCACCGGCGCGGGACTCGTGCGGCCCGCGATCAGCACGGCCGATGCTGCGCTGATCGCACGCCAGTGCTACGGGATCGAGGCCGTCGCCACCGAGCTCGGCAGCAATCAGGATCGGAACTTCTCGCTCACCGAGTCCGACGGCTCGCGCAGCGTGCTGCGGGTCGACAATCCCGTGTTCGACGACGACGCCCGCGATGCCCAGCACCTCGCCCTGGAGGCCTATCGAGCCGCAGGAGTCCGCGTTCCCGCCGTGCTCCCCGGCCTCGACGGTTCTCTGACGCAGCGGTGGCGCGGCTTCGCGGTGCGCCGCAGCGAATTCGCCGACGGCGAGCCGCTGGTCGACGTCGGCTATCTCGCCCCTGTCGTGCTCACCGAGTTCGGCACTCTCGCAGCGGCATCCGTGAACGCACTCGCTTCGCTGGACCATCGCGGACTCGATCGTGAGCAGATGTGGGACATGCGGGTCGCGCATGCGCAGGTCCGCGCGCTCGCGCCCTTGATCGCCGAGCCGGTGCTGCGCCGGCAGGTGCTCGAGGCCGCCGACGATGCGCATGCGGCGGTATCGCAGGTGGCGGATGACCTTCCGGTGCAGCCGATCCACGGCGATCTCACGGATGACAACGTGATGGGCGCACGTGGCGCCGATTCGCGCCTGCATCCCCGCGTGGTGCTCGATCTGGGCGACCTCGGCCTCGGATGGCGCGTCGCAGAGCTGGCCGTCTGCGCGTCGTCGATGCTCCATCACGAGCCCGATCGTCCGCTCCGTGTCCTCGACACCGTCGTCGCCTTCCATGCTGACGCGCCCCTGGAGCGGCACGAGGCGCTCGCCGTGTGGCCGCTGATCGTGCTGCGCGCCTCGCTGCTCGTGGCGAGCGGCTGGCGACAGCTGGAGATCGACGGCGACAACGACTATGCACGCGAGCGGATCGCGGGTGAGCAGGCGATCTTCGACGCGGCGACAGCGCTGCCGCTCGTCGAGGCGACCGAGCATGTACTGACGAGGCTGGGGTTCGAGGCGCAGGGATTCGTCGCACAGCCGGTCGAGGGCGAGGTCATCGGCTTCCTGCCGGATGTCAGCGGACCTCTCGCCGTCGTCGATGCCGGGATCGAATCGGAGGTGCTCGATGCCGGTCGCTGGGCCGTGCCTGATGCGGAGGAGGTGCTGACAGCGCGCGCATTCGCTGACGGCGCTCGGGTGGCGGTGATGCCCTACGGCGTGTTCCGCCTCACACGCACCGCTGTCGACTCGGCCGATGCCGCGGCGACCTGGCCCATCGAGACCGAATTGCACATCGCCCCGGGGCCTTCGTCGCGACTGCTCGCCCCGGTGGCCGGAGAGCTCTCGGTCGACGGCGATCGGGTGCGCATCGCCACGGTCGACGGGTGGGTGGTCGAGGTGCGAGCCGCCGACCTCGAGCCCGGACGCCCCGCGACGGTCGCAGCGGGGGAGAACATCGGCAAGCTCGCGGCGTCCTTCGACAGGAGGACCCTCGTGCTGGCGGTGCGCCGGGCCGACGCGCCGGATCCGCTCCCTCCCGCCGACGGAGCCCGTCTCGTATCGCCCGAGCGGGTGCCCGCCTGGTCGCGCCTCACCGCAGATCCCGCTGCGCTGCTCGGCCTCGCCTCGCAGGCCCGACGAGACGAATCGGCCGACGAGCTCACGCGTCGGGAGCGCGTGTTCGCGGAGGCTCAGGAACGCTACTACGAGCACCCGCCGCAGATCGAGCGGGGCTGGCGCCATCACCTGATCGACACGACCGGCCGCAGCTACATCGACATGGTGAACAACGTCGCGGGTCTCGGACATGGGCACCCCGCGATCGCTGCGGCCGCGGATCGCCAGCTTCGCACTCTCGCCACCAACTCGCGGTTCCTCTTCCGAGACCTGGCGGAGTACAGCGAGCGTCTGATCGCGCTCATGCCCGAGGGGAGCGCGCTCGACACGGTGCTGCTGGTGAACAGCGGCTCGGAGGCGGTCGACCTCGCGCTCCGCCTCGCGCAGGCGGCGACCGGGCGGCGCACCGTCGTCGCGCTCCGCGAGGCCTACCACGGGTGGACCATGGCGAGCGATGCCGTCACCACCAGCGCGTACGACAATCCGCATGCACTCGACTCACGTCCCGACTGGGTGCACGTGGCCGACGTCCCCAACCCGTTCCGCGGCACGCACCGCGGCGCGGGCACGGCGGAGAGATATCTGGCAGACCTGGCCGACGATCTCGACGGCCTCGCAGAGGAGGGCAGAGGCGTCGCAGCCTTCCTCTGCGAATCGGTGCTGGGCAACGCGGGAGGCGTGCTTCTGCCCGACGGGTACCTCGCGGGCGCCTATGAGCGTGTGCGCGCGCACGGTGGTCTCTGCATCGCCGATGAGGTGCAGGTGGGCTTCGGGCGGATGGGCACGACGTTCTGGGGGTTCGAGCAGTCAGGCGTCGTGCCCGACATCGTCACGATCGCCAAGCCCATGGGCAACGGGTTCCCGATCGGAGGTGTCATCACGTCTCAGCGCATCGCCGATGCGCTGAGCACCGAAGGGCAGTTCTTCTCGTCGGCCGGCGGCAGCAGTCTCAGCTGCAGGGTCGGGATCGCCGTGCTCGATGCCATGGTCGACGACGATGTCCAGCGCAACGCGCGCGAGATCGGCTCGCGCCTGGCCGCGGGGCTTCAGGAGCTGGCGCACCGGCATCCGCTCGTCGGGCCGGTGCACGGAACGGGGCTCTATCTCGGGGTCGAGCTGGTGCGCGACAGGGAATCGCTCGAGCCGGCGGATGCGGAGGCCGCCGCGATCTGCGAGAGGATGCGCGAGCTCGGAGTGATCGTCCTGACCACCTCGGAGCGCTCGAACGTGCTGAAGATCAAGCCTCCGCTGTGCCTCGACGCGCCGAGTGCCGACCATATGGTCGCCGCGCTCGATCGCGTGCTCACCGAGGGCTGGTAGTCGCACCTTCGAAAAGCGTGCGAAACGACGATGTTAAATGCGTATTTCGAATCGGAGTAGCTCTTCCGCTGATGAATAGCGCGGGTCCATACTGTTGCTCACAGAGCCGGATCACCCGAAGGCCGGCCCCTGCGCTGTTCTCGAGGGAGTGCACATGGCCACGAAGACGAAGCCGCTTGCGCAAGGCGGCGGAACACTCAGGCGCAATCTCGGCCTCTGGGCGATCGTGGGGCTCGGACTCGGCTACATGACGCCGACGGTCGTCTTCGACACATTCGGCATGGTCGCCCGCGACACCGACAACGTGGTTCCCGCCGCCTACCTCGTCGCGCTCGTCGTGATGGTGTTCACGGCCATCAGCTACGGCAAGATCTCCAGCGCCATCCCGAGCGCCGGGTCCGCGTACACCTATGTGCGCGAGTCCATTCATCCGAATCTCGGCTTCATGGTCGGGTGGACCTCGCTCATCGACTACGTGCTGCTCCCGATGGTCAACTGCCTCATCATCCGCAGCTACCTCGAAGCGCTGTTCCCTGAGATCCCCGGCTGGATCTGGGTCGTGCTCTACTGCATCCTCGTCACGTCGATCATCTACATGACGATGCGCGGCACCTCGAACATGAACATGATCCTGCTCGTGTTCTCGATCGTCGTGATGGTCGTGTTCGTGGTCATGGTCGTGGCGCAGCTGATGCGCGGCGAGGGCGCCGCCACGATCGCGTCAGCCGCCCCGTTCATCCACGACGGCGCGACCATGAGCGCGGTGCTCATGGGAGCGACGATCGTCTGCTTCTCGTTCATCGGATTCGACGCGGTGACGATGTACGCGGAGGAGGCGAAGGATCCGAAGATCATGCCGAAGGCCATCCTGCTCACCGTGCTGCTCGGCGGTGCGATCTTCCTGATCGCCGGATACGTCACGCAGCTGCGCTTCCCGGACTGGAACGAGTTCGCGCCCGGTGGCGATATGCAGTACGTGGAGGACTCCACTCTGCCGATCATCGGCAACCTGGTCGGCGGCAATGTGCTGATGGCGGTCCTGACGGCCGCGGGGTTCTGCGCGACCCTCGCCTCGGGTCTCGCGTCGCACGCCTCCGTCTCGCGCATGCTGCTCGTGATGGGACGCAACAACGTGCTGCCGCAGAGGGCGTTCGGCTACATCAATCCGCGCACGCACACGCCGACGTTCAACATCGTGCTGGTCGGCGCGATCTCGCTGCTCGCGATCCCGTTCACCCTCGAGCTGATCGCGGCGTGGATCAACTACGGCGCGCTCATCGCGTTCACGTTCGTGAACATCTCGGTGATCGCCTGGTTCGCCGTTCGCAAGGGGCGTCGGAAGACACCGAAGGACATCGTCAACTACATCGTGATGCCGGGCATCGGCATGCTGCTCACGGGTCTGCTGTGGGCCAACCTGCATCAGGACGCGCTCGTCGGCGGGCTGACCTGGACTGCACTCGGCCTGGTCTACCTCGCCGTGATCACGAAGGGCTTCCGCAAGAAGGTGGTCGCGTTCGACGAGAACCAGGCAGTGACCGGCTTCAACAAGGTCGTCAAGGTGCCGGTCGACGAGAGATGAAGGATGCGGAAGAGCCGCCCACCTGGGAGGGGGGCGGCTCTTCTGTCATGCGGTGATGCAGCAGGTCGTCGCTCAGATGACACCCTGCGCGAGCATCGCGCCGGCGACGCGCTCGAAGCCGGCGATGTTCGCGCCCGCGACGTAGTCGCCCGCGGCGTCGTAGCGCTCGGCGGCGTCGAACGCGGCCGCATGGATGTCGGCCATGATCTCGCGCAGCCTGTTCTCGCTGGCATCGAAGCTCCACCGCTGCCGCGACGCGTTCTGGCTCATCTCGAGAGCAGAGGTCGCGACTCCGCCGGCGTTGGCGGCCTTGCCCGGCGCGAACAGCACACCTGCGCTCTGGAAGGCTTCGACAGCGGCAGGCAGGCACGGCATGTTGGCGCCCTCGGAGACCGCGCGGACGCCGTTGGCGATGAGCGCCTCGGCGGCATCGAGGTCGAGCTCGTTCTGTGTGGCGGAGGGCACGGCGATGTCGACCGGCACCTCCCAGACGCTCCCGCCCTCGACGAAGCGCGCCCCGGGGCGGCGGTTCGCGTACTCGACGATGCGAGCGCGCTCGACCTCCTTGATCTGGCGCAGCAGATCGACGTCGATGCCTGCGTCGTCGATCACGTAGCCCGAGGAATCGGATGCGGTGACCGCGGTCGCGCCGAGCTGGGACGCCTTCTGGATCGCGTAGATCGCGACGTTGCCCGACCCCGAGACGCCGACGCGCTTGCCGTCGAGCGACTCGTTGTGGACTCCCAGCATCTCCTGCGCGAAGAACACGGCTCCGTAGCCTGTGGCCTCGGTGCGCACCTCGGCACCGCCCCATCCGGTGCCCTTGCCGGTGAACATGCCCGATTCGTGGCGGTTGGTGACCTTGCGGTACTGGCCGAACAGATAGCCGATCTCGCGCCCGCCGACTCCGATGTCGCCGGCGGGGACGTCGGTGTGCTCGCCGAGGTGGCGGTACAGCTCGTTCATGAACGACTGGCAGAAGCGCATGATCTCGGCGTCGGAGCGGCCGTGCGGATCGAAGTCGGAGCCGCCCTTGCCGCCGCCGATGCCCTGACCGGTGAGCGCGTTCTTGAAGATCTGCTCGAAGCCGAGGAACTTGATGATCGAGAGGTTCACCGACGGGTGGAAGCGGAGTCCGCCCTTGTACGGGCCGAGCACCGAGGAGAACTGGATGCGGTAGCCGCGGTTCACCTGCAGACGCCCGGAGTCGTCGACCCAGGGGACGCGGAAGAGGATCTGTCGCTCCGGTTCGACGAGGCGCTCGAGGATGCCACCGTCGACGAACTGCGGGTTGCGCTCGAGCACGGGGGCGATCGAGTGCAGCACCTCGTGCACGGCCTGCTGGAATTCGGGTTCGTGCGGGCTGCGGGCCAGCACGGTGTCGAAGACGGGCTGCACGGAATCGGCGAGCGGGTGGAAGTCGGCGGAGGACGAAGAGGTCACGCGAGAACTTTCTGACGGGGGATGGGAAGAAGGCGATCGTGTCGCGTGAAGGTTCGCCGGATCGGGCGGAGTTTTCACTCTATCGGGCACCGGGACGCGAGCTCTCTCGCATCCCGGTACATAGCACTCGTCCGCGGACGCGAGCTCACCCGGTGTTCTGCAGACCCGCGGCGACGCCGCTGACGGAGAGCAGCAGAAGCCGGCGCTGCTCGTCATCCGAGCCGGACCCGGCGGCCTGGGCGGGATCGCGGAGGGCGCGGAGCGCGCGCAGCTGCAGCAGCGAGAGTGCATCGACGTAGGGCGTGCGCAGCTGCACGGCCCGCTGCAGGATCGGCTTGTTCTCGAGCAGTCCGACACCGCCCGTGAGACGGATCACCCACTCGCGCGTCAGCGTCATCTCGTCGAGCACGAGCTGGGCGAGGTCGTCACGGTCACCGAGGGCGAGGTATTCGCGGGCGATCCGCTCGTCGGTCTTGGCGAGGCTCATCGCGACGTTGTCGATCATGGTGCGAAGCAGCGGCCACTCCTGATAGGCCTCGGTGAGTCGAGCCTCGTCACCGACGGCGGCGAGCGCGGTGCCGAGCCCGAACCAGCCGGCCAGGTTGATGCGCGCCTGGGTCCATGCGAACACCCAGGGGATGGCACGCAGATCCTCGAGCGATTCGACGGAGAGGCCGCGCCGCGCGGGACGTGATCCGAGCGCGAGAAGACCGATCTCCTCCATGGGCGTGACCGTGGCGAACCAGGGCGCGAAACCCTCGGCCTTCACGAGCGAGAAGAAGCGCTCGCGCGAAGAGCGGTCCATGACGTCGGCGATGTCCGCGAAGCGGGCGGCCGCGTCGCTCGTGCGCTGCTCGACGGTCGGAGAGGAGGCGAGCAGGGTCGCCGCAGCGACCTGATCGATGTGACGCATCGCGATCGCCGGTTCGCCGTAACGGGCGAAGATCACCTCGCCCTGCTCGGTGAGCTTGAAGCGGCCGTCGACCGAGTGCGGCGGCTGGGCGAGGATCGCCGAGTTCGCGGGTCCGCCACCGCGGCCGAGAGCGCCGCCGCGACCGTGGAAGAGCGTGAGTTCGAGGCCCTGGTCCTTCGCCCACTGGGCGATCTTCTGCTGGGCCTCGTAGAGGGCGAGGTTCGCCGCCACAGGGCCGACGTCCTTCGACGAGTCGGAGTAGCCGAGCATGACCTCGAGCCGGTTTCCCGTGGCGTCCAGCCGCTGTCGGAACTCCGGGTAGGTCACGACCTCGGCCAGGATCTCGGGCGCGGCCTGCAGGTCGGCGAAGGTCTCGAACAGCGGGACGACATCGAGCACGGGGGCGTCATCGCCCAGGGCATGCTTCGCGAGACGGTGCACGTTCGCGAGGTCCGAGGCCGCCTGGGTGAACGAGACGACGTACCGACCGGCGGCGCGCAGGCCACGATCCCGCTGGATGTCGGCGATCGCGCGGAAGACCTCGAGCACCTCCTCGGTCTGCGCGCTGATCGCCTCGCCGCCCTCGAGCTCGGCGAGGGCCTTCGCGTGGACCTGGGAGTGCTGGCGGACTTCGAGCTCGGTCAGGTGGAACCCGTAGGTCTCGACCTGCCAGATCAGGTGCTGCACACCGCCGAACGCGTGACGCCGGGCGCCCGCGTCGCGCAGCGAGGCCTGGACCGCACGCAGGTCGGCGAGCAGCTCTTCGGGCGCCGAGTAGCGCTGTTCTTCACCGCGACGCGTGGCACCGACACGGTGTGCCAGCGCGAGCAGCACCCGACGATACGGCTCGCCCGGTGACCGTGCACCCAGCTCCTCGGCGAGGCGCGGCTCGGCCGCGGCGAAGCGATCCCAGAGCGCGGTGACGTCGACGCTCGGGGGAGTGTCCTCAGCGTCGAGCGTCAGGGTGCGGCCGATGCGCTCGAGCGCGCGCTCGAGTCCGCGCAGCACATGGTCTGCCGCGATCTGCGAGGCCTCACGGGTGACGGATGCGGTGACGAAGGGATTGCCGTCCCGGTCGCCTCCCACCCATGATCCGATGCGCACGAATGCCGGCACGACGGGTTCGGTGGCTCCGGAATCGTCGCCGCGCAGTGCGTCGTCGATACGGCGGTACACGTGCGGCACCGTCGTGAACAGCGTCTCATCGAAGACGCCCATGACGGTGCGCACCTCATCGGTGGGAGACGGCTTCTGCGCGCGCAGCGGAGCGGTGCGCCAGAGCGTGTCGATCTCCTCGAGCATCCGGCGCCGGGCGCGATGCTCCTCGGCACCGTCTTCGCTCGCCGAGTCGTGCTGGGTGAGGAGCTCGGACAGGCGGCGGATGCTCGACGAGACGGCGCGGCGACGCGCCTCCGTCGGATGAGCCGTGAAGACGGGGTGGAAACGGAGTCCCTCGAGGCGGCGGCGCGCCTCGTCGTCGCCGACCTCGGAACGCAGCTGTGCGTAGGCGGTGGCGACGGTGTCGGCCACCTGTGTGCGCGATCCCGAGGTCGCAGTCGGCGCCGGCTGGCCGGCGCGCTCGCGCAGAACGCGCACGCGCTGATGCTCTTCCGCGAGGTTGACCAGGTGGAAGTAGCAGGTGAAGGCGCGGGCCACCTCGTCGGCGCGGGCGATGCTGAAGGACTCGGCGATCGCTGCAGCACGTTCGAAGGCGTCGGAAGTCTCCTCGTCGTACGCCTGGATGGTGGCCAGACGCAGACGCTCGACGTCCTCGAAGAGGCCGTCGCTTCCCGACTCCTTCAGGACCTGGCCGAGAAGGGCGCCGAGCATTCTGACGTCGGAGCGCATCGCATCCGGAATGCCGCGGCCGGCCTCGAAGCGGCCGATGATGCGGATGGCTGAGGTGTCGGTGGGCTCGGGGAAGGCGTGTTCGGGGGTCACGGTTCGAGAGTATCCCGGGTCGGGGGCGTGCTCTGAACTCATGACGATGCGAGACGCCGGGGGCGGCCGCAACTACCATGGGGGCGATGCGCATCTCCGCGAACCCCCTCCGAGGGCAGCAGTTCCCCGCTGTCCTGCTGCTCGTCGCGGCAGGACTCGGCCTGCTCCTGGCGAACCTGCCGTCGCACGATGTGCTCGCCGCCGTCCTCGACTTCCACATCGCGGTCCCCGGCACGGTTCTCGACCTCTCGATCGAGCACTGGGTGTCCGACGGACTCCTCGCGGTGTTCTTCCTGGTCGTCGCGATCGAGCTGAGGCACGAGCTGACCCACGGCGAGCTGGATTCACCGAGCAAGGCCGTGCAGCCGGCGATCGCCGCCTCGGGTGGTGTGCTGGTGCCGATCGCCGTCTATCTGCTCATCGCCGGCGACTCGGCGACCGCCACCGGCTGGCCCATCCCGACAGCGACCGACATCGCCTTCGCGCTGGGCGTGCTGGCGATGTTCGGTCGAGGGCTCCCGTCGAACGTGCGCGTGTTCCTGCTCGCCCTGGCGATCCTCGACGACATCATCGGCATCATCTTCATCGCCGTGCTGTTCGCCCACGATGTGCAGTGGCTCTTCCTCGCGCTCGCCGTGGTCGCCGTCGTCGCCTTCTGGCTGCTCAGCCGACTGCTCCACTCCACGGGGCATCCGGCGATCGCCGTCGCGATGATCGTGGTCGGTGTCGTGGCCTGGGGGCTCGTCGCCTCGTCCGGCATCCATGCCACGATCGCCGGGGTGATGCTCGGGCTCGTGATGGCGCCGGTTCCCGCGGCGCGCACGCGGCATGTGCTCGAGCCGACCGTGAACGGAGCGATCCTGCCGGTCTTCGCGTTCGTCGCCGCTTTCGTGGTGATCCCCGCGCTCGCCCCGTCACAGCTCTCGCCCGCCTTCTGGGGGATCGTCGTCGCACTGCCCGTCGGCAAGATCATCGGCATCTCGCTCTTCGGCTGGCTGGCGATGCGCATCCGTCCGAAGGGTTCCGCGCCGGCGCTGCCCTTCGCAGACATCTTCGCCGCCGGCGCACTCGGCGGGATCGGCTTCACCGTCTCGCTGCTGCTCGCGAACCTCGCCTTCGAGGGCGACGCGGGCACGCGCGATCAGGCGATCCTCGGTGTGCTGGTCGGTTCGCTCATCGCTCTCGTGCTCTCGGGGATCATCGTGTCGCTCCGCGCACGCACATATCGACGACTGAACGCCGTGGCCCCGTGAGCGAGCCGATTCATGACCCGTTGCGCGCGGCGGCCGAGACGATGCACGACGTGCGGGATCGCTGCGTCTGGTCGCAGCAGATCACCCACCGCGACCTCGTGCCCTACCTGATCGAGGAGTCGCACGAGGTGATCGACGCCGTCGAGAACGGCACACGGGCTGATCTTCGTGAAGAGCTCGGGGATCTGCTCTGGCAGGTGCTGTTCCATGCGGCGATCGCCGCGCAGGATCCCGACGATCCCTTCGACATAGACGATGTCGCCGAGACGCTCACCGAGAAGATGGTGCGGCGGCATCCGCACGTCTTCGCGGGCGAGACCGCGACGACGCCCGAGCAGGTCCTGGTGCACTGGAACGCCGCGAAAGCCGCGGAGAAGCGCACGAGACGCAGCGTGCTCGAGGGCATACCGCGAGGAATGCCGGCGCTCGCGCTCGCGCAGAAGATCGTCGGACGAGCAGAGGGAGCGGGCGTCCGCATCGCGGAGCCCGATGCCGGCGCGGCCGTCGCGGAACCCTCGGCGAGACCGTCCTCCGAGGCCGAGCTCGGCGACGCTCTGCTGCGCCTCGTGTCGGTCGCGCGGGCCGAGGGCTGGGATGCCGAACGCGCGCTGCGAGAACGACTCCGCGGGGTGGAGGCCGAGGTACTCGAGGCGGAATCGGGGACCTGAGGCCACGGCCTGCCCCGTCGACCTGGAAGGATGGGAGCGTGGCTACTGTGAACCCGCCGCGCGGAATGCGCGACATCCTCCCCGCCGACAAGGCCCGCCGCGAGCGCGTCCTCTCTGTGATCCGTGATCGCTACCGGTCGCACGGCTTCGACGAGATCGAGACTCCCGCGCTCGAGGAGTACTCGCGACTGCACGCCGGAATCGGCGGCGACAACGAGAAGCTCGCGTACAACGTGCTGCGGCGCGGGCTCGACGCCGAGGCGATCCGCGAGGCGGCAGGCGACCAGGGCGCTCTCGCCGATCTGGGTCTGAGATACGACCTCACCGTTCCGCTCGCACGTTTCTACGCGAGCAACCGCGGTCAGCTGCCCGGTGTCTTCCGCGCGATCCAGATCGGCCCGGTCTGGCGCGCCGAACGTCCGCAGAAGGGGCGCTACCGCCAGTTCGTGCAGTGCGACATCGACATCATCGGCGACGACTCCTCACGAGCCGAGGCCGAGCTCATGGTCGCCTCTCTCGACGCCGTCGATGCACTGGGCCTCGACGGAGCGACCGTGCGCATCAACGATCGTCGGGCGTTGGAATGGATGCTCGACAGCTTCGGGTTCACGGGTGAGGAGCGCCCCGGTGTGCTCATCACGATCGACAAGCTCGACAAGATCGGCACCGACGGCGTCGTCGCCGAACTGCGCGAGCGCGGGTCGGCGCCATCGGCCGTCGACGCGTTCGAGGCCTTCCTCGTCCGCCCGCAGACCATGGAGTACAACCCCTTCGGCGAGCGCCAGATCCGCAAGGCGCTTCCCGACGACGCCCCTGACGAGATCGTCGGACACCTCGTCGCGATCGGCGAGGCCGTCGCCGCAGGGCGAGGGGCGACCGACATCCCGCTGGTCTTCGACCCGTTCCTCGTGCGCGGCATGGGGTACTACACGGGCACGATCTTCGAGCTCGCGCACCCCTCGGTTCCCTACTCGCTCGGCGGCGGTGGGCGCTATGACGGCATGATCGGACGCTTCCTCGGTCAGCAGGTCCCGGCCGTCGGGTTCTCGCTCGGGTTCGAGAGGCTCGTCGATCTCGTCACGACGGGAGCGGATGGCGGCGAACGCGCCGTCGTGCTCATCCACGACGCCGACGTACCGGTCGACGAGCTCGTCCGGCACAAGGCCGGCCTCGTGGGATCAGGGGCGAGAGTGCGACTGGAGCGGCGTACCAAGAACATGAAAGCCCTGCTCGAGCGCTCAGCGGCAGACGGGTACACCGAGTTCGCGACCGTCTCGGCGGGCACTTCCGAGCTGGAGCTCAAGCCCCTGTCCTGAGCTCGGCGGATGCCGTTCACTCGGCGTTCACGCCGTTCCGGTCGAATCGGATCATGAGCCGACCGCCGTTCGTCGCCGTCGCGGTGACCGGCGCTGCCGCGGCGGTGGCCGTCGCCGCGATCCGCCTCGTCCTCATCCGTCAGGCAGCGATCGCGCGCCGACGCATCGGCAAGCCGCTCGGTGAGGAGTCGATCGACGCCGACCGGGTCTGGCGTCGATCGCTCGACGGCCAGCCGATCGACCTGCTGGTACTCGGAGACTCGCTGGCGGCCGGCCTCGGCGCCGAGCGGCGCAAGGAGACGCTGGGCGGTCGGCTCGCCAAGGGCATGGCGCGACGGATGCGACGACCGGTCCATCTGCGCACCGCCGCGGTCGTCGGATCCGAATCGCCCGACCTCGCCGCCCAGCTCGCAGCGCTCCCCGAGCACTACACGCCGCACGTCGCCGTGATCGTCGTCGGAGGCAACGACGTGACGCACCGCATCCCGGTCGCCGTCTCGATGCAGCACCTGCGGGAGACCGTCCGATGGCTCCGCAGCCGTGGCGCGGAGGTGGTGGTGGGCACGTGTCCCGATCTCGGCGCACTCCGGCCGGTACCGCAGCCGCTGCGGCGCCTGATGTCGAGCATGTCGCGTCGTCTTGCCCGGGTGCAGACCGAGACGGCCCGTGCCGAGGGGGCGCATCCTGTCGATCTGCGTCGAGCCGTCGGCCCCATGTTCTTCGACGATCCTGATGCGATGTTCAGCCTCGACCGCTTCCATCCGAGTCCGCTCGGCTATCGGCGCACCGCCGAGGCGCTGCTGCCGGCCGCGTGTCTGGCGGCCGAGACCTCGCTCCGCTCGCGCCGACCTGATCAGCGCGCGAGCCGCAGCCGGACCATCCGGTAGAGCACTCCGACCAGCACGACCGCGGTCCCGATCACCGAGGCCAGCACCGGCAGCGTGTTCACCAGCAGAAGGCAGCCGAGTGCACCGACCACCTGCAGTGCCCGCGGATATCGGCGAGTGGCAGCGGACTGTCGGAATGCCGCCGCATTCGCGATGAGGTAATACAGCAGCACGCCGAAGGACGAGAAGCCGATCGCCTCCCGCAGATCGGCGACGAGCACGATCACCACGATGATGATCGCGATCGTGATCTCGGCACGTCGGGGGACCTGCCGCAGTCTGTCGACCTTCGCGAGCCAGGGCGGCAGATCATGCTCGCGGGCCATCGCGAGCGTCGTGCGACCGATGCCGGTGAGGAGCGCGAGCAGCGCCCCCAGTGAGGCCGCGGCGGCGGTGATGCGGACGATCGGAATGAGGGCGGTCCATCCGGTGACGGCGACGACATCGGCCAGCGGGGCCTCGCTCGTCGCCGCGTCGCCGCCGAGCACGACGACCACGGTGATCCCGACGAGCGCGTAGACGACGACCGTCCCGCCGAGTGCGAGAGCGATCGCGCGCGGGATCGTGCGCGCCGGATCGACGACCTCTTCGCCCATCGTCGCGATGCGCGCATATCCCGCGAAAGCGAAGAAGAGCAGGCCCGCACCCTGCAGCACGCCGTAGGCGGTGGCATCCGGAAGGGGAGCGGGGGCCGCCGACGAGGAACCGCCGAGTCCGACCGAGACCACGACGGCGAGTCCGAGCAGCGAGCACACGACGAGCACTCGGGTGACGAGCGCGGTTCGCGTGACCCCGAAGCAGTTGACGACCGCGAGGGCGACGGCCGCGGCCGCCGCGGTCGGTGTCTGCCAGCCCTCCGGTGCCGCATAGGCGGCGAAGGTCATCGCCATCGCGGCGCAGCTCGCGATCTTGCCGATCACGAAACTCCACCCGGCGATGAACCCCCACCAGGGGCCGATCTCGGCACGGGCGTAGGCGTAGGTGCCCCCGGCGACAGGATGTGCAGCGGCCAGCTGGGCCGATGCCGTCGCGTTGCAGTACGCGACGATCGCGGCGATCACGAGGGCGATCAGCACGCCGCTGCCGGCGACTCCCATGGCCGGTGCCCAGACCGCGAACACGCCGGCGCCGATCATCGACCCGAGGCCTATGGCGACGGCGTCGACGAGAGTCAGACGGCGGGCGAGGGGCATCCCGTCATCGTGCCACGACCGGGTGAACAGCCGGTATCGAGGGTTCCCCGTCAGCCTCGGGCAGCGGTGACGCGCTGCTTCTCGCGGATGTACACCTGTCGGCGAACCCTGGCGACCACGTCTCCGTCGCGGTCGGTGATCACGGTCTCGAACCACTCGAGCACCTTCGCGCCGCCGTGCGCCCGCTCGCGGATCTCCTCGGCCCGCTCGCGGCTGACCTCGAAGTCGGCGGTCAGCACCCCGCGGCCCGGCTTGACGAACTCGATCTCACCCCGTGTGTCCCAGACGACATAGTCGCGTCCCAGCTGATGCATCACGAGCATGAAGAAGTACGGGTCGGTCATCGCCGACATCGAGCCGCCGAATGCGGTCTTCACATAGTTGCGGGTGAAGACGTTCACGTGCAGCTCGACGGTGGCGTGGGTCCAGTCCTCGCTGAAGCGGCGGATGCGGATCCCGCTGAACAGATTCGGGATCCACAGGCTCATGCCGGTGGCGAGGCGACGGGGAGTGATGCGCATGAGGTCAGTGTGGACGACGCCCTGATTCGCACAAAGCTCGCTGGAGGGTTCCGACAGTTGTTATAGTTTGTGTAGAACTACTAGAAGATTGGAGGCGGGATGCTGATTCGCATCGACCCCGACAGCGCTCGTCCGCTCTTCGACCAGGTGGCGGCATCCGTCAGATCGGATGTGCTGGCCGGCCGTCTCGCGCCCGGTGACCGGCTGCCGTCCGCGCGCGAACTCGCCGAGGCGCTCGAGATCAACCTGCACACCGTGCTGCGTGCCTACCAGCAGCTGCGGGACGAGGGTCTGATCGATCTGCGTCGAGGCAGGGGAGCGGTCGTTTCCGCCGCCGCCTCTCCTCTCGCCGAGCTCTCGCATGACATCGCCGCGCTCGTCGCCCGTGCGGCGTCGCTCGGACTCTCTTCCTCGACCCTGGCCGCCCTCATCAAGGAGACCGACGCATGACCCCCGAGATCCGCCGCGCCCGCACCGCCTTCTGGTGGGTCGGGGTGATCCTCCCCACTGCGATGGTCACGCTCGCCGCCATCATCGTCCTCGCATGGCTGCCGGAACTCCCCGATCCCGCCGCGATCCACTGGGGCCTCGACGGGGCCGACGGCTTCGGTCCGCCGTGGACGCCGCTGGTGACGCTGATCGGCCTCGGCGGAGGGACCATCGCGCTGTTCGCGATCATCGCCCTCTTCTCCCATCGTCTGCCCCGGCGAGGCGCAGGAGCGACGATGCCCGAGCCGCAGTGGTCGACGACCGCGCGCCTGCTCGGGGCGGCGAGCCTCGCGATGGCGGGCATGATGTCGATGCTCGCGATCGCCACGACGGCCTCTCAGCGAGGGCTCTCCGACGCGACAGAGGCAGCCGACATCACCCCGTGGATTCCCGCCTTCTTCGCGGTCGCGGCGGGTCTCGCCGTGGCCGGATGGTTCCTCCAGCCGAAGGTGCCGTTCGACTCGCCCGCAGCAGAGGGTGCAGCGGCACCGCTGCCTCTCGCCGACCACGAGCGCGCCGTGTGGATGAAGACCGTCACCGTGGCCCGCAGCGGTCAGGTGGTGCTCGGGATCGGTGTCTTCATCACCGTCGCCATGAGCGTGCTGCTTCTCGCCAGGGGCATCGCCGCCGGGTGGATGGTGGCGGGCATCACGGTGATCCTCATCGTCCTCGTGGCGACCGGCCTGTCGTTCCGGGTCCGGGCGAGCGCAGCGGGCCTTCGAGTGCGCTCCGTCGCCGGATGGCCCCGGCTCGAGATCGCCGCTCACGACATCGCCAGCGCTCGTGCGGTGCAGGTCAACCCGTTCGCCGAGTTCGGAGGCTGGGGCTATCGCGTCGGCGCGGACGGGCGGCGCGGATTCGTCCTGCGCACCGGCGAGGCGGTCGAAGTCACCCGTACCGACGGTCGCGTGTTCGTCGTCACGGTCGACGACGCGACCACCGCGGCATCCGTCCTCGCTGCCGCGGCATCGCGATGACCGCTCACCACGTCGTGACCGAACAAGGAGAGACCCCATGACCCGCATCAGAGCAGCATCCGTCGTCGTCTTCGTCGCACTGGCCTGCGGACTCGCGTGGCTGGTCGCCCTGCCGCTGTGGCTGGGCGACGGCCTGGCCGAGCCGAGCAGCTGGTTCCTGCTGCCCGTGATGATGCTGACCCCCGCGCTCGCCGCGCTCGTGGTCACCTTCACGCTCCGTGTGCCCGCGCCCGGAGAGCGGCTGTGTTTTCTGGGCATCTGGCCGCTGCGCCCCGCCAGGCGTGTCATCTGGCTGATGGTCGCAGGCTGGCTCGTCCCGCCGCTTCTCGTCGCCCTGGGCATCGCGGTCGCGGGAGCCCTCGGGTGGGTGCGGCTCGACCCGACCTTCGCGGCACTCGCCGCCGAGATGGCGAAGGCGCTGCCCGCCGGCGTACCGATGCCCCCGATCGAGATCGTCGTGATGTCGCAGATCGCGATGATCCCCCTCGGAGCTCTCTTCAACAGCGTGCTGGCGTTCGGAGAAGAGCTCGGATGGCGCGGGTGGCTCGTTCCGGCTCTACGCCCACTGGGCACGTGGCCCACGCTTCTCCTCAGCGGCGCGATCTGGGGCGTGTGGCACAGCCCGCTCATCCTGCTGGGCTACAACTTCGGGCGCACCGACGTCACCGGCGTGCTGTTCATGATCGGCGGGTGCATGGCGTGGGGAGTGCTGCTGGGCTGGCTGCGTCTGCGTTCCGCATCGGTCTGGCCGGCCGTGCTCGCGCATGGCTCGCTGAACGCGGCAGCCGGACTGATCCTCATCTTCGCCGCGACGCAGCCCGATCTCGCGCTCGCCGGCCCCCTCGGCGTCGCGGGATGGATCGTCGCTGCGGCGGTGATCGCGGTGCTGGCTGTCTGCGGTCAGTTCCGACGTCAGCCCGAGCTCGCCGGCGCGCCAGGGCGTCTGCTCTCGGCTCCCCGATCCGGGCGGGGTCCGCAAGCCTCTTGACGCTCCTGAGGCTCAGCGCTTTGCTGAGGGCATGGAATCCACTCCCGCCGCCTGGTCCGATGCCGACGTCTATCTCGCCGACCTCCTCGTGGGTCATGATCCGCAGCTCGAGGCGGCGCTGTCGGCCCAGCGCGACGCGGGGCTCCCTGAGATCGAGGTCGCACCGGTCGGCGGCAAGTTCCTCCACCTGCTCGCGCGCATCAGCGGCGCCCGTCGCGTGCTGGAGATCGGCACACTGGGTGGATACTCCACGATCTGGCTCGCACGAGCGGTGGGGCCCGAGGGGCGCGTCGTCACCGTCGAGGCCGAAGCCGACAACGCCGCGGTCGCCCGCGCCAGCATCGACGCCGCGGGGGTCGGAGAGCGCGTCGACATCCGTATCGGCCGAGGAGCCGACGTGCTGCCCTCCCTGGTCGGCGGCTTCGACCTGGTCTTCATCGATGCCGACAAGGAGTCGAACACGGTCTATCTCGACTGGGCTGCCAGGCTGGGCCATCCCGGCACCGTGATCGTGCTCGACAACATCGGGCGCGACGGCGAGATCGTCCGAGACGACGCGACCGACCCCAAGGTGATCGGCACCAGAGACGCGCTGCAGATGCTGAGCCGCGATCCGCGCTTCGACGCGACCGCGCTGCAGACCGTGGGAGTCAAGGGCTGGGACGGCGTCGCGCTCGCGGTCGTCGTCTGACCCTCGGACGCCGACCCGGGAGCCGATGAGCGGGCGGGCTAGACTGGGGCGCGGATCGACGACGCTCCACACACCTTTTCTCTGAGCAAGGAGCACATCAGTGGCACTGATCGAGGCTGTAGGCGCACGCGAGATTCTCGACTCGCGCGGAAACCCGACCGTCGAGGTGGAGGTGCTCCTCGACGACGGCGTAGTCCAGCGGGCAGCCGTCCCGTCCGGCGCATCCACCGGCGCATTCGAGGCGTACGAGCTCCGTGACGGCGACAAGAGCCGCTACGGCGGCAAGGGCGTGCTCAAGGCCGTCGACGCCATCATCGACGAGCTCGGCCCGGCGCTCGAGGGCATCGAGGCGAGCGAGCAGCGCATCGTCGACGAGATCCTCATCGAGACCGACGGCACCGAGAACAAGCAGCGCACGGGCGCCAACGCGATCCTCGGCGTCAGCCTGGCGGTCGCCAAGGCCGCGGCCGACTCGGCCGACCTGCCGCTGTTCCGCTACCTCGGCGGCCCCAACGCGCACGTCCTGCCCGTGCCGCTCTTCAACGTCATCAACGGCGGCGAGCACGCCGACAACGGCATCGACATGCAGGAGTTCTTCCTCGCGCCGATCGGCGCCGAGACCTACTCCGAGGCGCTCCGCTGGGGTGTCGAGACCTACCACGTGCTGCGTGGGGAGCTGAAGGCAGCCGGATACGCGACGGGCCTCGGCGACGAGGGCGGCTTCGCTCCCGACCTGCCCAGCAACCGCGAGGGCCTCGACTTCCTGGTCAAGGCGATCGAGAAGGCGGGCTTCAAGCCCGGCACCGAGATCGCGCTCGGCCTCGACGTCGCGGCGACCGAGTTCTTCACCGACGGCGTGTACCGCCTCGACAACAAGGACTGGAGCGGCCCCGAGCTGATCGAGTACTACCAGGGTCTGGTCAACGACTTCCCGATCGTCACGATCGAGGACGCGCTGGCCGAAGACGACTGGGACAACTGGAAGCTCCTCACCGACGCTCTCGGCTCGAAGGTCCAGCTCGTCGGCGACGACCTGTTCGTCACGAACCCGACGCGCCTGGCCGACGGCATCAAGCGCGGCGTCGCCAACTCGCTGCTCGTCAAGGTCAACCAGATCGGAACGCTCACCGAGACGTTCGACGCGGTCAGCCTCGCACAGCGCTCGGGCTACACGGCCATGCTGTCGCACCGCTCGGGAGAGACCGAGGACACCACGATCGCCGACCTCGTCGTCGCCACGAACGCGGGTCAGATCAAGGCGGGTGCGCCTGCTCGCAGCGAGCGCGTCGCGAAGTACAATCAGCTTCTGCGTATCGAGGAGGAGCTGGGCGACGCGGCTGTCTTCGCCGGCCGCTCCGCGTTCCCGCGTTACCAGGGCTGAACCCAGCTGAGACAGACAGAAGCCGCCTGAGCGGCACGTACGGAGGAGGAGCCGTGGCACGACGACCGGCTCCTCCTTCGGCGTCTCCGGGCGCCACGGCTCCGGGCCGAGGCGCGTCGAGCGGATCCGCGCGAACCGCCCGACCTGCTCGACGAGGCGCCTCGGTCGAGCGGCGCGTCGACGTGCGCGAGTGGGCGTCGGGCATCCGCCTGTCCGCATTCTCCGTCATCATGCTGTCGCTCGTGGTGCTGGGCGCGTGGGTGCTGGTGCCGACTCTCGGCACCTTCATCGACCAACGGCAGAAGATCGCGGCGCTCGAGCATTCCATCCAGGTCTCCGAAGACGAGATCACGGCGCTCGAGAACGAACGCGAACGCTGGAGCGATCCGGCCTACATCACGACGCAGGCCAGGGAGCGGCTCTACTACGTGAAGCCGGGCGAGGTGGTCTATCTCATCGACAACGACCTCGATCCCGCTGCGCTGCCGCAGCAGCAGGGCCCCGTCAGTGACACGCTCGAGGAGACCCCTTCGGACTGGATGCCGCAGCTGCTGCGCAGTCTGACCTCTGCCGGGCTCAGCGACACCGCCGCCGTCCCCGAGTGACAGGGCGCGGCGAACGCACCGCGTCGAGCATCCTCTCGGGCGGCTCCCGTACGCTGGACACGTGACCACCCCGCCTTTCGCTGCCCCCACGACCGCCGAACTCGCCGTGGTGTCGGCCCAGTTGGGGCGGCCCGCGCGCGGTGTCGTCGGAATCGCGGCGCGGTGCGTGTGCGGAAATCCGACCGTCGTCGCCACCACGCCTCGCCTGCCCGACGGCACGCCTTTCCCGACCTTCTACTATCTGACGCATCCGGCGGCGACCGCTGCGATGTCGACCCTCGAGGCGACTCAGGTCATGCCCGAGCTGGCGGCCCTGCTGACGGATGACGCCGAGGTCGCCGCCGCGTATCTCGCGGCGCACGAGGCCTACCTCGCCGATCGCGCCCAGTTCGGTGAGGTCAGCGAGATCGACGGGATCTCCGCCGGCGGCATGCCCACTCGCGTCAAGTGCCTGCACGCCCTGGCCGGACACGCCCTCGCCGCGGGTCCCGGAGTGAACCCGATCGGCGACCAGGCTCTGGCGCGTTCGTCGTGGTCGCCCGAGCGGTGCCGTTGCGAGAACCCGGGTGCAGCGGTGCGTGAGGTCGAGGACTCGTCGGCATGAGGCGTGCCCGGATGCTCCGTGGTGCCGTCGCGATAGCGACGGTCGTGGCATCCGTGCTGCTCCTCGGGTCGACCGCGGCTCCCACACCCACTCCGCAGCCTGTCCCCGACGATCCGGCGGATCCCGTGCGCGCGTCCGAGTACTGGCTCGACGGAGCGCGGGTCCGCGACGCGTGGCAGACGACGCGCGGCAAGGGCGTGACGATAGCGGTGATCGACACCGGGATCGCGAGTGTTCCGGGAGTCTTCGATCAGGCGGTGATCGGCGGCACGGATGTGTCGGGAACAGGGACCCCGGACGGGCGCACGCCTCTCGGCGCCATCGACGGCAACCACGGATCCTGGGTCGCTTCTCTGGCAGCCGGCCGTGGTGCGGCGGACGGCACGGGCATGATCGGCGTCGCCCCCGAGGCGAACCTCCTGTCGATCTCGGTGGGTTTCGGCGCCGCGGCCCGGGTTCCCTTCACCGAGCAGGTCGCCAAGGGCATGCGCTGGGCCGTCGACAACGGCGCCGACATCATCAACCTCTCCTTCACGACCAACACGCTGGACTGGGACAAGAGCTGGGACGATGCGTTCCTCTACGCCTTCGAGCATGACGTCGTGGTCGTCGTGGCTGCAGGAAACCGGGGGAGCGGAACCAACATCATCGGCGCTCCCGCGACGATTCCGGGGGTTCTCACCGTGGGGGGCGTCGACCAGACCGGGACAGCGAGTCTGGAGGCGTCGACCCAGGGCATCACGATCGGCATCGCGGCGCCCAGCGAGGGCCTGCGCGGGGTCTCCGCAGACGGCGAGGTCGCGCGCTGGAGCGGCACGAGCGGCGCGGCGCCGATCGTGGCCGGGATCGCCGCGCTGATCAGGTCGGCGCACCCCGATCTCGATGCGGCCAACGTGATCAACCGAATCATCCGTACGGCGATCCCGGTCGAGGGAGTCACACGCACGCCGGACCCTCTCTACGGCTACGGACTCATCGACGCCGAAGCGGCGGTCACGGAGAACGTGCCGACCGTCGACTCCAACCCGATGGGGGACCTGGCGGAGTGGGTGCGGCTCTTCCGCCGTGCGGAGTCGGAACCCCAGCCCGTGCCCACCGTCACGCCGGTCGCGGTGCCGCCGTTGCCTGCCGCCGATGCTCCCACCGAGCCCGGCTCACCGCTGCTTCCCAGCGCTGATTCACTGCGCTACGGTACCCTGCCGCTCATCGTGCTCACAGTCCCTGGTATCCTGGTAGCGCTTGGCGTCACCGCAGCTGCCCGGCGCATCCGATCGGCGCGCGCTCGCACGCCACATTCCTGACTCTAGGAGTTGTCCCTCTGTGCCTCAGAACAGCACTGTGCCCAAGATTCTGATCGTCGGTGGAGGCTATGCAGGCTTCTACACGGCGTGGAAGCTGGAGAAGCACCTTCGCAAGGGTGAAGCCGACGTCACCATGGTCGACCCGCTTCCCTACATGACGTACCAGCCCTTCCTTCCGGAGGTGGCCGCGGGATCGATCGAGGCTCGCCACTCGGTGGTCGCCCACCGTCGCCATCTCAAGCGCACGAACGTGCTCACGGCCAAGGTGACGGGCATCAACCACGCCGAGAAGGTCGCGACGATCACTCCGCCCGTGGGTGAACCGTACGAGTTCGCATACGACCAGATCGTCGTGACGGCCGGCGCCGTCTCCCGCACGTTCCCGATCCCGGGCATCGCCGACAACGCCATCGGTCTCAAGACCATCGAAGAGGCCGTCGCGATCCGCGACCGCCTGATGTCGAACTTCGACAAGGCCGCATCGCTGCCCGCAGGTCCGGAGCGCGACCGGCTGCTGTCCGTGGTCGTCGTCGGTGGCGGCTTCGCCGGCATCGAGGTGTTCGCCGAGCTGCGCTCGCTCGCCTCGTCGCTCGTGTCGAAGTACCCGCAGATCACCTTCGAAGACACGCACTTCCACCTCATCGAGGCGATGGGGCGCATCATGCCCGAGGTCTCGCTGCAGACGAGCGAGTGGGTGCTGAAGGACCTGGCGAAGCGCGGTGCCAACGTGCACCTCGACACGCAGCTCACGAGCGCGGTCGACGGCAACGTCGAACTGTCGACCGGCGAGGTCATCCCCACCGATCTGATCGTCTGGACCGCCGGTGTCATGGCGAACCCGACCGTGGTGCGCGGAGGCGACCTCCCGATCGAGGAGCGTGGCCGCATCCAGACCCGTGCAGACCTGCGCGTCGGCACGCCCGAGGCCTTCGTCCCCGGCGCATGGGCTGCCGGCGACGTCTCGGCAGTGCCCGACCTGTCCGGCGGCGGTGTCGGCGGCTTCTGCGTGCCCAACGCCCAGCATGCGGTGCGTCAGGCGAAGCTGCTCGCGAAGAACCTCGTCGCCGTGCTGCGGGGCGAGGACCCCAAGGAGTACTTCCACAAGAACCTCGGTGCGGTCGCGGGCCTCGGTCTGTACAACGGTGTCTTCCAGTCCGGAAAGATCGCGCTCAAGGGCTTCGTCGCCTGGGTCGCGCACCGTGGCTACCACGGTCTCGCCATGCCCACGTGGGAGCGCAAGTTCCGCGTGGTGTGGGGCTGGTGGAACAACCTGTGGCTCGGACGCGACCTGGTGAACCTCGAGACGGTGCAGAACCCGCGCTACGTCTTCGAGGAGTTCGCGGCGCGCCCGCGTCCGGCTGCTCCCGCGACCACGGCCCCGGCTGCTCAGGCTGCCGCCGCCGACAAGGCCGCAGACGAGAAGCCTGCAGGCCAGAAGACCGGTGCCGCGAAGTCGGCGGCGCAGAAGCCCGCTGCCGAGAAGGCCACGGAGTCTGCTGCAGCCAAGTAACGGCTCTCGACGCACGCCCCGATCTCTCCGAGGTCGGGGCGTTCGTCGTCTTCGGCCCGGGCGGATCCTCGCACCCGGCTCATAGGAGTCGTCGATACGATCGGTCGAGCAAGGGGAGTACTCCCGACTGCGGTGGCGTCGTCACTACGGACATGAAGTCGTGTCCCGGCCCACCGGCCCTCTTCGGGCGGAGGAGACCTGGCGTCCGTATCCACGGACAGCCGTCGACCCCTGCGCCTTCCTCATCCGGTGCTCCGATGGCTGTTCACACGCCACACGAAGGAGACCACGACATGGGAATGCTGGATCGTCTGCTGGGAATGGCCACACAGGCCCTCGACCTCGACGGCAAGAAGGGTGACGCCCGCGCAGGTGAGCCGGCCCGGTACGCGCCGCCGGCGTCGGCGGGCGCTCGGGATCCGTACAGCCCCCCGCCTGCTGCGAGCGCGAGCACCGCTCGCGACGGTGCCTCCGCCACGTCGTCGCGAGGGACGGATGCCGATCGCGCAGCGATCGCGCGCTACGACTACCTCCTGCAGACCGCTGACCCGCACCGTGTGGAGGAGATTCACCGCGAGGCCTTCGAGAGGCTGACCCCGGCTCAGCGCGCGCAGGTGCAGGAGCGGATGAACGCGGAGCTGCCGCCGCACGACCGCCCACGATCGTCGTCGGCCTTCGATCTGGCGCGATCCGCCGGTCGTACAGAGGCAGCCGGCCCCGGACGCATGCGGGGTCTGCTGTCGCGCACCCGGGGTGTGGGCGCGGCCGGGGTCGTGGGCGGCGCTGCCGTCGGCGTGCTCGGGGTCGTGGCGCTGGGAGCCGTGTCGAGTGCCGTCGCCGCACCGCTGCTCGAGCAGGCGGCGGGTCTCGGCGTCGACTTCGATGCGCTCGCGCAGGGCGTGGACCTCGAGGGGATCGCCAGCGGACTGGGAGCCGAGGATCTCGTCTCCGGCGCAGCCGAGGGTGTGTCGGGAGCGGCTGAAGGCGTGATCGGATCGGCAGGAGAAGCCGTGACCGGCTTCGGAGAGACGGCCGGGGAGTGGGGGCAGAAGCTGGGCGACCTCGGCATCCCGGGGCTCGGCGACTTCTTCGGGCGCTGAGCGCTGCGCCGCCGGGTGCCCCCGCTGGGACTCGAACCCAGACTGAAGCGATTTTAAGTCGCCTGCCTCTGCCATTGGGCTACGGGGGCGCGGGCCGGGCCCTGGCTCAGCGTACACGCAGAGATCCCGCCGACGCCGTAGGGTGGGGGAGTGCTCGACCTCACCGCCGAACTGAGCCCTGACCGGGGACCCTCGTCCGTCGCTCCGGAGTGGCAGGACCCCTCGCGATACTGGCCCCGCCTCTCCGCCGCCACCGGTCATCTGCCTGCGCCGGTGGCGGTCATCGATCGCGAAGCCCTCCACCACAACGCGATGGACCTCCTCGTGCGTGCGGGCGGGCTTCCCATCCGCGTGGCGTCGAAGTCGGTCCGCGTCCGTGCCGTGCTGGACGCGGTCCTCGCGCTGCCCGGGTACCGCGGCATCCTCGCGTTCACCCTCGCGGAGGCGCTCTGGCTGGCCGAGACGCATGACGACATCGTGATCGGATATCCGACGGTCGATCGCGCCGGACTGGCGCAGCTGTTCGCCTCTGAGGAGGCGGCTCGTCGCATCACGCTGATGGTCGACGATCCAGTGCATCTCGACATCATCGACAGCGTCGCGCCTGCCGGCGCCCGCCCGGAGATCAGGGTCGCGATCGATGCCGACGCCTCGTGGCGCTCTGCGGCGCTGGGACACATCGGGGTGCGGCGCTCGGCGCTGTTCACTGCGGGGGAGATCGCGGCGTTCGCCCGTCGGATCGTCCGGCGTCCCGGGTTCGCACTGGTCGGATTGCAGATGTACGAAGCGCAGATCGCCGGGCAGGGAGACGACGCCGGTCCGGATGCCCCGTTGATCCGTTTCGTGCAGTCTCGGTCCCGCGCAGAGCTCCGTGATCGGCGGGCGGCGATCGTGGCGGCGCTCGCCGACGTCGCTCCGCTGGAGTTCCTCAACGGCGGAGGAACGGGGTCGCTCGAGTTCACCGGCAGCGACGAGTCCCTCACCGAGGCCAGCGCAGGGAGTGGGCTGCTCGGCGGACACCTCTTCGACGGATACCGCTCATTCCGGCCGGCGCCCGCAGCGGCTTTCGCCTTCGACGTCGTCCGACGCCCGACCTCCGACATCGCGACGGTGCTCGGTGGCGGATGGATAGCCTCCGGGCCCGCTCTGGCGTCCCGCCAGCCGCTTCCCGTATGGCCGCAGGGGCTGAAGACGCTTCCTCGAGAGGCGGCGGGTGAGGTGCAGACCCCGTTGCAGGGGAAGGCGGCATCGTCTCTGGCCGTCGGTGATCGCGTCTGGTTCCGGCACTCCAAGAGCGGCGAGCCTGCCGAGCGCATCGATGCGTATCACCTCGTCTCCGCCGGTGAGGTCATCGACGAGCTGCCCACCTACCGTGGCGAGGGAAAGGCGTTCCTGTGACGAGGATCGGCGGCACGTGGCAGAACTGGGCACGGTCTGCGCAGGTCACACCGCTTCGCGTCGAGCGCCCGCGCAGCCCTGAAGGCGTGCAGCGGGCGGTCATGGCGGCTCGGGCCCATGGGCTCAGCGTCAAGGCCGTCGGGGCGGGGCACAGCTTCACGGGCATCGCCATCGCGCCGGGAGTGCTGCTCGAACTCGACGACATGCAGGGACTCGTCTCGGTCGATCCGGAGCGACGACGCGTGACTCTGCTGGCGGGAACCCGTCTGCACCGGATACCCTCGCTCCTCGCGCCGCACGGCCTCGCCATGGAGAATCTCGGAGACATCGACCGGCAGTCGATCGCCGGTGCCATCTCGACCGGCACCCACGGAACCGGATCAGGGTTCGGCGGTCTCGCGGCGCAGGTGGTGGGCGTGACGATGGTCACCGCCTCCGGCGACTTCCTCCGCGTCGACGACGAGAGCAACCCCGAGCTGCTGCCCGCCGTGGCACTGGGGCTCGGCGCGCTCGGAATCATCGTCGAGGTCACACTGCAGTGCGTCCCTGCCTTCGTGCTGAGTGCCGTCGACGAGCCGGCACCGCTCGCCGAGGTCCTGGCGACCTTGGACGACCGGGTGTCTGCGTCAGACCACTTCGAGTTCTACTGGTTCCCTCACACCGAGATCGCTCTGACGAAGAGTCAGAGCCGCATGCCGGAGTCGACGCGCAGACAGCCCCTGCCGGTCGTCGGCAGATGGATCGATGAGACGCTGCTGTCGAACGGCGTCTATCGGGTGGTCTGCGCGGGATCGCAGCTCGTGCCTGCGGTGACCCCGCCCTTCAACAGGTTGGCGGTGAAGCTCACGGGCGACAGGAAGTACGTCGATCGGTCGCATCGGGTTCTGACGCAGAGTCGAAACGTGCGTTTCCGTGAGATGGAGTACGCGCTCCCGGCTGCCCACGTGGTGCCGGCGTTCCGCGCGCTGCAGACGCTCATAGAGCAGCGGGGCTGGCGTATCGAGTTCCCCGTCGAGGTCCGCTTCGCGGCGGAGGACGACCGCTGGCTCTCGACCGCCCACGGCAGGGCGACGGGCTACATCGCCGTTCATCGATACTGGCGCGTGGATCCGACGATCTATTTCGAAGCGGTCGAGCAGATCATGCTCGAGCACGGAGGACGACCGCACTGGGGCAAGCTGCATACACGCGATGCCGCTCAGCTGCGCGAACTGTATCCGCGGTTCGACGACTTCATCGCCCTGCGCGATCGACTCGATCCCGAGCGGCGGCTCAGCAACCGTTACCTCGATCGCGTGCTGGGCGCGTGAGAGCGCCTCTCCGACAGCGGCGGCGCACCCAGTCGGCGTGCAGACTGCGCGGATAGGATGAGACAAACACGAGGAAGGGTGGGCCTCTGATGGAATGGCTCGTGCCAGTACTGATCGTCGTCGGCGTGATTCTGCTCATCGGAATCTATCTGTGGGCGACGTACAACTCGCTGGTGCAGCTGAACGTCCGCGTCGACGAGGCGTGGAGCGGCATCACCGTGCAGCTCAAGCGCCGAGCAGACCTGATTCCCAATCTGATCGAGACCGTCAAGGGATACGCATCGCACGAGAAGGCGGTGTTCGAGAACGTCACGCGCGCTCGGGCCGAGACTCTCTCCGCCGGTGGCCCCGGTGAGGCGGGAATCGCAGAGGGACACCTTCAGCAGGCGCTTCGCAGTCTCTTCGCGGTAGCCGAGGCGTACCCGCAGCTGCAGGCGAGCCAGAACTTCCTCCAGCTCCAGCAGTCCATCGTCGACACCGAGGACAAGATCCAGGCCGCCCGTCGGTTCTACAACGGTGGCGTGCGCGAGCTGAACACGAAGATCAAGGTCTTCCCCAACAACCTGTTCGCGAAGGGGCTGGGATTCACCGAGCGAGAGTTCTTCGAGGTCGCCGACAGCGGCGCGATCTCGGAACCGCCCCGCGTGCAGTTCTGACGAGAGAAGGCCCGATGCGCACTGTCGCATCGGGCCTTCTTCGTGCCCGGCGGCGGAACCCGCCGCCCCGTCACCAGATCTCGATCTCGACCTGAGCGTCTGTCACGGTCAGGTCGCCGCGCACGGACCACGACTCGGTGCGGTAGGTCTCGGTCCTCGGTGCACCGTCCTGGCCTGTCCCCGACACCGTCGCCACGAGGATGCCCTCGTCGGCGACGAATCCCTCATCGGTCACGTGGAGCACGGGCATCCGGTCGATCCGGAATCGCACCGCGTCGACGGCCGCGAACTCCGTCCCCCAGGGAATCCGGATGCCGCACGCCTCGGGCATCGTCCCGCCGAGAGCCTCGTCGTCGGTGCACTCCTCGAGCATCTCCTCGAGCCGCCGCTGCGCGGCCTCCCGCGGTTCTGGCGAGGGGGTGGCGAGAGCGGTCGCAGCAGGGGAGGAATCTGCGGAGGGTCGGACGCTCGACGCCTGCGAGATCCACACGACCGCAGCGACGATCACGAGCGCGGCGGCGATGCCTGCCGCAGCCCACACGGCGCGGCGGTTCACATCGGGTCCTCGCGCGCGTGCACGTGACGCCGAGTAGGCACAGCGGCGTGACCGGATCCGGCGGACAGCGCGGCATACAGGCTGTCGGAGGCGGTGCCCCACCCCGAGACAGAGATCTCTGCGAGGCCCTGCCAGGAAGCGGCGAGGGCGAGTTCCGCGGCGACCCGCTCGGCATCCTCTGCGGGCTTCGCCTGAGGCTCCCACCACGCCGACTGCACCTGCAGAGTCGAGGTCGCACGCTCCGCCTTCAGGTCGACGCGGGCGACGATCCGGTCGCCGACCAGCACAGGCAGCGAGTAGTAGCCGTATCGGCGTTTCTCGGCGGGCACGTAGATCTCGATGCGGTAGTCGAGCTCGAAGGCCCGCAGGGCACGGTCGCGGAACCAGACGACCGGGTCGAACGGCGTCAGCAGGGCGGCCGCGTCGACTCTGCGCGGCAGAACCGACTCGCGGTGCCGCCAGGCCGGAAGAGGCCGACCTGCGCGCTCCCATCCCCGTACCGCTGTCGGTACGAGGTCGCCCGCATCGACGAGATCGGCGATGGAGCGCGATATCGCGGCCCGGTCGCGGATGCGGTGATAGTCGGCGAGATCGGACTGCGTCGCCACTCCCGAGGAGCGTGCGGCGCGTCGCGTGAGCTCTCGTATGGCGTCCTCGCGCGTGACCTCTTGCGAGAGGATCGCCTCGGGGATCACCCGCTCCGCCAGCGCGTAGCTGCGCTCGAATCCCTTGCGGCCGCTGATCGCCACGTCGCCGGTACGCCACAGATGCTCGAGCGCGAGCTTCACATCGTCCCAGTCCCACCACGAGCCCCGTTCGCGCGGGGCGTCGGCTCGAAGATCGGCCGGTCGCAGCGGTCCGCGATCGCGGAGTTCGTCCATGACCCACTGCATGGTGCGCGCGTTGGTGCTCGTCCACGAATCCGGTCCCGACCAGCGTGCACGGAAGTCGTCCATCCGAAAGCGCCAGAGAGGCCAGTCCTCGACCGGGATGAACGTCGCCTCGTGCGCCAGGTACTCGACGTAGTGGCTCGTGCGCGAATGGAACACCCTGTCCAGCAGCGCCGGGTCGTACGCCCCCAGCCTGGAGAACATCGGAAGGTAGTGCGATCGTGCGAACACGTTCACCGAATCGATCTGCAGGACCCCGAGGCGATCCATGACGCGGTGCAGGTGCCGGGCCGACACCGTGCTCGGCCTCGCGCGCGTGAAGCCCTGCGCAGCGAGCGCGAGCCGGCGCGCCTGAGCAGCGCTGAGAGTGTCGGTCACGAGGTCAGCGTATCGCCGGGCGCCGACATCGGAGCCTCGTCGTGGCGCTCGACGGCGGCGCCGTAGACTTGGGCGATGAGCGAAGATCAGCGTCCACGGCTGAGAGATCTCTTCCGTCCGCGCCCGGCGGCCCCCGAGCGCCCTGCGCCCTCCGAGACCGATGCGGCGGTTCCCGTCGGCCTGCGCGTCACGGCGGCCTACGCGTGGCGCCTGCTGCTGATCGCCGCTGCCGTCGCCGGGATCATCTGGCTCGTGATCGAGCTCAAGCTCCTCGTCATCCCGCTGATGGTCGGCATCCTCATCACGGCGCTGCTCTGGCCGGCGATGCAGTGGATGCTGCGCCATCGGTTCCCCCGATGGCTGGCCGTCGCCCTCTCGATCATCGGCACCCTCGCGATCGTCTCACTGCTGCTGTGGCTGGTGATCTGGCAGGTGCGTGCCCAGTTGCCCGACGTGCAGGCTCGCAGTTCTGAGGCCGTCGAGCAGTTCCGCCAGTTCCTGCTCACCGGCCCCCTGCACCTCAGCGAGACGCAGATCCAGAATTACATCGATCAGGGTCTGGAGATCATCAACGAGCAGACGCAGGCGCTCCTCAACGGGGCTCTCGCGGTCGGGACGACAGCCGCGCACGTCGTGACCGGAGCGGTGCTCTCGCTGTTCATCCTCATCTGCCTCCTCGCAGACGGGCGAGGCATCTGGCGCTGGACCCTGCGCCTCTTCCCGCGTGCCGCGCGTCCGGCAGCTGACGCTGCCGCGAGCAACGGCTTCGCCACGATCGTCAACTACGCCCGCACGCAGCTGCTCGTCGCCGCGATCGACGCGGTCGGCATCGGCGTCGGAGCCGCTCTGCTGGGAGTGCCGCTGGCCATCCCGGTCGCCGTCCTCGTCTTCCTCGGCTCGTTCGTCCCCATCGTGGGTGCCGTCGTGACCGGTGCGATCGCCGTGCTGCTCGCTCTCGTCTACAACGGGCCGTGGATCGCGCTCGCGATGCTCGCGGTGGTGCTCGGCGTGCAGCAACTCGAGGGTCACATCCTGCAGCCGATCCTCATGGGATCCGCGGTCAAGGTGCACCCGCTCGCCGTCGTCCTCGTGGTCGCCGGCGGTTCGATGGTGGGCGGCATCCCCGGAGCGCTCTTCGCGGTGCCGCTCGCGGCGTTCGTGAACGTCGCCGCGGTCACCGTCAGCACCGGCTCCTGGCGCACCGGCGACCAACCGAACGCAGACCTTATCTGGAGCACAGTCCCGCGCGAACCTAGACGGAGGAATCGATGAGCGCAGTCCCCAGCCTGACCGAGTTCGAGAGCGCTGCTCAGAGTCTTGCTGAGGTGATCACTCACACACCCACGCTTCCGTCACGCGCGCTCTCCGACATCCTCGGTGCACCGGTCCTGCTCAAGATGGAGAACCTCCAGCGCACGGGCTCGTTCAAGATCCGCGGCGCTGCCTATCGTCTGTCGCGACTGAGCATCGAGGAGCGGTCGCGAGGTGTGGTGGCAGCATCCGCAGGCAACCATGCACAGGGCGTCGCGCTCGCGGCTCAGGCTCTCGGCATCCCCGCCACGATCTTCATGCCGATCGGCGTCCCTGTGCCCAAGCTGCTCGCCACGCGCGGATACGGCGCCGAGGTCGTGCTCGAAGGCGAGACGGTCGCGACGTCGCTCCGCCTCGCTTCCGAGTTCTCCGAGCGCACCGGTGCGATGCTGATCCACCCGTTCGACCATCGCGACGTCGTGGTCGGCCAGGGCACTCTCGGGCTCGAGCTGCTCGAGGACGCCCCAGAGGTCGACACCATCGTCCTCGGCATCGGGGGAGGCGGCCTCATCGCCGGCGTGGCCGCGGCGGTCAAGGCCCGTGCCGCTGAGCTCGGCAGAACCGTGCGGATCATCGGCGTGCAGGCCGAGAATGCGGCGGCTGTGCCGCCGTCGCTCGACGCCGGGCATCCCGTCGACATCGAGACGCGGCCGACCATCGCCGACGGCATCCTGGTCGCGCGCCCCGGTGCGATCCCGTTCGACATCATCAAAGACCTCGTCGACGAGGTCGTCACGGTCTCCGACGACGATCTCGCACGTGCCATCCTGATCCTGCTCGAGCAGGCCAAGGTCGTGGTCGAGCCCGCGGGCGCGGCAGGGGTCGCAGCGATCCTCGCCGGCAAGGTCTCGGCGACGGGAACGACGATGGCGGTGCTGTCGGGAGGCAACATCGACCCGCTCCTGTTGCAGCGCGTGGTCTCCCACGGACTCGCGGCATCCGGCCGATACCTGACGATCCGGGTCCCGCTGCCCGACCGTCCCGGTCAACTCGCGAGGGTCTCGGAGCTCATCGCCGAAGCCGGCGCCAACGTGATCGAGGCCATGCACACCCGGCATGGGCACGGTCTGCAGATCAGCGAGGTGATCCTCGAGCTGAGCGTCGAGACGCGTGGCGCCGAGCACTCCGAGCACACTCTCGACACCCTGCGTCGCGCAGGCTTCGAGCCGATGATCGTCCCGGACTGACCCGGCTGCTCTGCCCTCGCATGCGAAGAGGCCCCGTCCTGCAGGACGGGGCCTCTTCGCATCGCGCGGGACGATCAGCCGGTGTACGTCTCGACGTTCACGATCTCGACCGCGATCGACCGACCGTTCGGCGCTTCGTACGACGACGTGTCGCCGACCTTGAGTCCGAGGATGGCCTGACCGAGCGGGCTCGCCTCGCTGTAGACATCGAGGTCGCTGCCCGCGGCGATCTCGCGGCTGCCCAGAAGGAAGACCTCCTCGCCGCCCGCGACGAGCGCTGTCACGACCGTGCCGGGTTCGACGATGCCGCGACTCGCGGGGGCCTCGCCGACCTTCGCGGTCTTCAACAGTCCCTCGAGCGTGCGGATGCGGGCCTCCTGCTTGCCCTGCTCATCCTTCGCGGCGTGGTATCCGCCGTTCTCCTTGAGGTCGCCCTCTTCGCGGGCTGCCTCGATGCGCTTGGCGATCTCATCGCGTCCTGTGGTGGAGAGATGCTCCAGCTCGGCGACGAGCCGGTCGTAGGCTTCCTGCGTGAGGAAGGGAACCTGAGCGTCAGTAGACATGACGAAGCTCCTTCGTTAGTCGCCCGCCGACGTTCCGCGGGGGATATGCCAAGACGCCCCGGCACGGTGCCAGGGCGTCATCTGTCTGCGTAGAGTCTAAGCGACCCAGCAGGCCTTCACCAAACCTGTCGTCGCCTCGGCGACGGTCGGCACGGTCGCCGAGAAGGTCTGCGAGTGGCTGTCGCCGGCAGGCAGCTCGACGACCTTCCAGCCCACCACCCCGAACTCCTCGTCGAGCGCTTCGACGACGCAGCCCACGTCCTTGCCCTGGACCCCGGTCACCTGGAAGCGCACTTCGACGGTGTGCTCGTCGACGAGCTCGAAGCCCAGGTCGTCGGAATCGACCGAGTTCATCTGGTTCGAGACCACGCTCCAGCCGAGGGCTGAGACCACCGCCACGGCGGCCACGATCACGACGACCCAGGGCCATCGCCGCCGCCGGGTCCGGCCATAGCGTTCGTCGAGTTGCTGTGCGGTCGTCACAAGGGGGGTCTTCCGGTCGTTAGGCTGGTGATTACAGGTTATGCGACCTGTGCGTGAAAGGCAGATTCCATGCTCGCTCTGACCGAGACCCCGATGCCGACCCCTTCGATGACGGTGGCTCCGGAGCTCGTCACCCCCGGCTTCGTGGGGTTCGCTGCCGTCGTCGTCGTGCTGATCGCGGTGATCCTGCTGATCCTCGACATGAACCGCCGCATCCGGCGAGTGCGCTACCGCGAAGAGGTCCGTGAGGAGCTCGATGCGGAAGAGGCCGCCCGCGCGGCCGACGAGGCCACCGAGACCGATGCGGATCTGCCTGTGGTGCGCGAGGGCGACGACGACCCCGAGAAGCGCTGATCAGGCACTGACGGTGATCAGGCCCCGAGCGAGGGCGACAGCGGCTCGAGTGCGATGAGCAGGCACGCGGTCCAGTGGCACAGGAACGCGAGCACGGTGCACAGGTGGAAGATCTCGTGGAACCCGAAATGGCCGGGCCACGGGTTGGGCTTCTTGAGCGCGTAGATGACGGCGCCGCCCGTGTAGAGCAGACCGCCGATGATGACGAGCGCCATCATCGTCGCGTTCGCGACGAACAGGTCGGCCAGGTACATCACCGCAGCCCACCCCAGAAGCAGGTACAGCGCGACATAGAGCCAGCGCGGTGCATTGATCCAGAACACCCGGAACAGGATGCCGAGCAGCGCGCCGCTCCACACGAAGACGAGGAGCAGTGAGCCCTTCTCCGGAGGCAGGGCCAGCACGGCCAGCGGAGTGTATGTGCCCGCGATCAGCAGCAGGATGTTCGCGTGGTCGATCCGCTTGAGGATCATCTTGACCTTGGGACTCCAGTCGATCCGGTGATAGAGCGCCGAGTTGCCGAAGAGCAGCAACGATGTCGCCATGAAGACCGCGGCCGCCCACTTGGCGGCGCCTCCCTGTGCGACCGCGATGAGCACGATGCCGGCGACGATCGCGACGGGGAAGGTCGCCGCGTGCAGCCATCCGCGCCACGTGGGCTTGATGTCGACGGCGGCGTCGTGCGCCGCCTCCTCCATGAGGGGCAGCTGGGGGACGTCTGGTGCAGTGGAGTCGGGTGTGCTCACGCCAACACTCTATGCGGGAGCCCATCCCCGCCGGCGTACATATCCTGAGCGTCAGCCCACTGTCGCCCGAGCCCCGGCACGATAGCGTAGGCAGGTGATGACACGCGATGGCCAGGGGCGAGGGCCGCTGTACCGGCTCTACACGAACAGGCTGCGTCGTCACCTCGATCCGACATCGGTTCCCCACCACGTCGCGATGATGATCGACGGCAACAGGCGGTGGGCGCGCCAGCTGGGCTACGCGACACCTGCCGAAGGGCATCGCGCGGGCGCCGCGAAGATGCAGGAGTTCCTCGGATGGTGCGATGAGCTCGGCATCCGCGTCGTCTCCCTGTATCTGCTGTCGAGCGACAACCTGCGAAAGCGGGACTCGGCGGAGCTCGCCGACCTCATCGAGATCATCGCCGAGCTCGCAGAGGCGCTGTCGAGAGAGGCGAACTGGCGGGTGAAGCACGTCGGGCGCGCCGACATCCTCCCTCCCGAACTCGCACGGGTCCTCGAGGACGCGCAGGAGCGCACGCGTGACCACACCGGGCTGCACGTGAACCTCGCGGTCGGGTACGGGGGCCGGAACGAGATCGTGGACGCGGTGCGCAGCATCGTCACGGCGCATCAGGCGTCGGGCGGCACGATCGAGGATCTTGCCGCGCACCTCACGCCGGAGATGATCGGCGAGCACCTCTACACGGGCGGTCAGCCCGATCCCGACCTCGTGATCCGCACGAGCGGCGAGCAGCGGCTGAGCGACTTCCTGCTCTGGCAGAGTGCGCACAGCGAGTTCTACTTCGTGGAGGCCCTCGGACCGGATCTGCGTCAGGTCGATTTCCTGCGCGCGATCCGCGACTTCGCGGATCGCGACCGTCGCTACGGGCGCTGATCCCGGCGGTCATCGCCATGCGAGACTGACGCGATGAGCGCTCTCGATCACTATCTCGCCACGTTCGATGAGGAGCCGGGCTATCTCAACTGGGCGGCGTTCGGCCCTCTCTCCTCGCGAGTGCGGGACGAGGTCTTCGCAGACGCGGATCTGCTCGCCAGCGGGCGCCCGTCGTCTCTCGCGCTCGTGGCAGAGCGTGCGATGCAGGCACGCACGACCGTCGCGGAACTGCTCGGCGTCGACGCCGCGGATGTCACCCTCCAGCCCTCGTCGACACACGGACTGATGCACGCGATGTTCGGTCTGCGCGGCGAGGTGATCGCCGGCAGCGCGGAGTTCCCCAGCGTGAGCCTCACTCTCGAGCGCGCGGCGGCCGTCTCCCACGGAGCTCTCGTTCCTCGCTGGCTGGACCCGGACGACGGCCGTATCACCGCGGATGCGGTCGCCGAGGCGCTCGACGACGACGTCACCGCGGTGGTCATCAGCCATGTCGACTTCCGCACCGGCTATCGCGCGGACTTGGCGGCGCTGCGTGAGATCCTCGGGCCCGACCGCCTGCTGATCGTCGACGCCGTGCAGTCCTTCGGAGTGGTCGAGTGCGACTTCGCTGCCGCCGACGTCGTGGTGGGTCACGGCTACAAGTGGTTGCGCGCCGGCCGAGGCACCGGCTTCGCCTGGTTCTCACCGACCGCGCGCGAGCGCATAGCGCCGGTATTGAGCGGCATCACCGGTTCCGCGGCTCCCGGCCTCCCCATCGACGAGCTGCCCGGTCCTGCCGGGTCGGCGCAGGCCTTCACCGTCAGCGGCCCCGACACCCTGGCAGCGGGGCGACTCGCCATCGGCGCGGAGGAGGTGCGCACCGCCGGGGTCCCGCAGATCGAGGCGCGTATCGCCGAACACGTCGACGCGATCATCGAGATCGCCGACCGGAACGGGATCACGGTGACGTCTCCGAGGGAGCGCGAACGCCGGGCGGGCATCGTCGCTCTCGCGCCGATGGAGCCTGCGCGACTCGCGGCGGCTCTCGTCAACGCCGGCATCTCGATCACCGCACGCGGATCGTCGTTGCGTCTCGCCCCTCATGCGGGCACGAGCTCGGCGACGATCGAGCTGCTCGCGCAGGCACTCGACGCGCACGGCAACGACCCGTTCACGAACTCGTAACGAAACGCGGGCGTGTCGAGGCGCCGAAATGTCGGTCGCTGGTCGTAGCTTCTAGGCATCGGGCAAGGTGCCCGTCGGGTCGGCCTCAGGTACGCGACTCGTGACCCCCTGGTCGACTTGTTCGAATAACCGGGAGCCCCCGGGTCGGGAGTGGGTCGTGACCTCACGTACGCAGCAGTCCAGCACCGCCCAGCAGTCCAGCCGCAGCACCGTTCGAGCAGCATCCGCAGACCAGGATCAGGACCTCCGCACCTACGTGCTCGACACGTCGGTCCTGTTGAGCGATCCGCAGGCGTTCTTCCGTTTCGCCGAGCACTCGGTGGTGATCCCGGTGGTCGTCATCACCGAACTCGAAGGCAAACGCCACGATCCCGAGATCGGTTACTTCGCGCGGCAGGCGCTCCGTCATCTCGACGACCTGCGCGTCGAGCACGGGCGCCTCGACTTCCCTGTCGAGGTCGGCGAGGGGGGCACACTCCGCGTCGAACTCGCCAACACCGACGCGTCGGTGCTTCCGGCGGGCATCCGGCTCAGCGACAACGACACGCGCATCCTCTCTGTCGCGATGCACCTCGCCCAGGACGGGCAGGACGTCACGATCGTCTCGAAGGACCTTCCGATGCGGGTGAAGGCGGCCTCGTTGGGCTTGCGTGCCGAGGAGTACCTCGCGGAGCAGGCGGTGGATTCGGGATGGACCGGCATCGCCACTCTCGACCTCTCCGGCGACGAGATCAGCGATCTCTACGAGAGCGAGGTGGGGATCAGCGAGGATGCACGCGGGATCCCGGTGAACACGGGCCTCATCCTCCACTCCGAGCGCGGCTCTGCGCTCGGCCGGGTCACCGGCGAGGGGGAATACCGCCTGGTGCGGGGAGACCGGGACATCTTCGGGATGCACGGGCGCTCTGCCGAACAGCGAATCGCCATCGATCTGCTGACGGACCCCGAGGTGGGGATCGTCTCGCTCGGCGGGCGTGCGGGTACGGGCAAGTCGGCTCTTGCGCTCTGCGCGGGGCTCGAGGCGGTGCTCGAGAGGCAGCAGCAGAAGAAGATCATCGTCTTCCGCCCGCTGTTCGCGGTCGGTGGCCAGGAGCTCGGATACCTGCCCGGCGACCAGGGCGAGAAGATGGGGCCGTGGGGGCAGGCCGTCTTCGACACGCTCGGCTCGGTCGTGTCGGGCAACGTCATGGAAGAGGTCGTCGAACGAGGCATCCTCGAGGTGCTGCCGCTCACGCACATCCGCGGACGCTCGCTGCACGACGCCTTCGTGATCGTCGACGAGGCGCAGTCTCTTGAGCGCAACGTCCTGCTCACGGTGCTCAGCCGAATGGGGCAGAACTCCCGGGTCGTGCTCACCCACGATGTCGGCCAGCGCGACAACCTGCGTGTCGGGCGTCATGACGGCATCGCCAGCGTGATCGAGACGCTCAAGGGCCACGACCTCTTCGCGCACGTCACGCTCATGCGATCCGAGCGCTCGGCGATCGCGGCGCTCGTCACCGAGCTCCTCGAGGGAGGCGAGCTCAGCTGAGACGGTGTGAGAGCGGATGCCGCGGCATCGCGGCATCCGCTCTCGCATGTCCGCGACACACCCCGGTGATCCGCGTTCCGTATCGTCGAGCGCCGGATTAGGCTCGTGGCATCAACCGCAGACGATGGAGTGATGCGCGATGAGCGATGCGACGACGACCGCCCGAGATGACCGGCTGCCACCCGTGGCGGTCGAGGAGAAACCGCGTTGGACGCCGCTGAAGATCGTGCTCTGGGTGGCGATCACGTTGTTGGGCGGCGTCGCCTGGACGATGCTCGCCATCGTCAGGGGAGAGACGGTGAACGCGATCTGGTTCGTGTTCGCGGCCGTCTGCACCTACCTCGTGTTCTACCGCTTCTACTCGAAGTTCATCGAGCGCAATCTCGTCAAGCCGAATGACCGGCGAGCGACCCCCGCCGAGTACAAGGCAGACGGCAAGGACTACGTCGCGACCGACCGTCGAGTGCTCTTCGGTCACCACTTCGCCGCGATCGCCGGCGCCGGCCCGCTGGTGGGGCCTGTGCTGGCCGCGCAGATGGGATACCTTCCCGGCACCATCTGGATCATCGTCGGCGTCGTGCTGGCGGGTGCCGTGCAGGACTACCTCGTGATGTTCTTCTCCATGCGGCGGGGCGGGCGATCACTCGGCCAGATGGCCCGCGATGAGTTGGGCAGGTTCGGCGGCACCGCGGCCATCATCGCCACGCTGCTCATCATGATCATCATCACGGCGATCCTCGCGCTCGTGGTCGTGAACGCCCTGGGGGAGAGCCCGTGGGGCGTGTTCTCGGTGGCGATGACGATCCCGA
Source organism: Microbacterium hydrocarbonoxydans (assembly GCF_904831005.1). Lineage (NCBI taxonomy): Bacteria > Bacillati > Actinomycetota > Actinomycetes > Micrococcales > Microbacteriaceae > Microbacterium > Microbacterium hydrocarbonoxydans. The sequence goes on from NZ_LR882982.1 coordinate 1,051,588, forward strand.
TCGCCCTGTTCATGGGCGCATACCTGCGGTGGATCCGGCCCGGCAAGATCACCGAGGTGTCGCTCATCGGCTTCGTGCTGCTGATGGCTGCGATCATCGGCGGCGGCATGGTCGCTGAGACCGACTGGGGCCAGGCGATCTTCACGCTCGATCGCACGACGATCGCCTGGGGGATCATCGTCTACGGCTTCATCGCCGCGGTGCTGCCGGTGTGGATGCTGCTCGCTCCCCGCGACTACCTCTCGACCTTCATGAAGATCGGGGTGATCGTGGCACTGGCCGTCGCCATCCTGTTCGTGCGCCCCGAGATCACCGTTCCCGCGTTCAGCGAGTTCGCGGCGGGTGAGACCGGGCCGGTCTGGGCCGGGGCGCTGTTCCCCTTCCTGTTCGTCACGATCGCGTGCGGCGCGCTGAGCGGATTCCACGCGCTCATCGCCTCGGGCACGACGCCGAAGATGATCGAGAAGGAGAAGCAGACCCGCTTCATCGGCTACGGCGGCATGCTCATGGAGTCGTTCGTGGCGATCATGGCGCTCGTCGCCGCGATCTCGATCGACCGCGGCCTGTACTTCGCGATGAACTCGTCGCCTGCAGCGACGCTGGGCACCGTCGAGGGGGCCGTGCAGTTCGTCAACAGCCTCGGGCTCGCCGGGGTGAACCTCACTCCCGAGATGCTCACGAGCACGGCCGAGGCGGTGGGTGAAGAGTCGATCGTCTCTCGCACCGGAGGTGCTCCGACCCTCGCGCTCGGCCTCGCGCACATCATGCAGCAGTGGATCGGCGGTACCGGCATGATGGCGTTCTGGTATCACTTCGCGATCATGTTCGAGGCGCTGTTCATCCTCACGGCGGTCGACGCCGGCACCCGCGTCGCGCGATTCATGCTGCAGGACTCGGTGGGCAACGTCATCCCTCGTTTCAAGGACACGTCGTGGCGGATGGGCGCGTGGATCTGCACCGCGGTGATGGTCGCCGGCTGGGGCGCGGTGCTGATCATGGGCGTGACGGACCCCCTCGGAGGCATCAACACGCTGTTCCCGCTGTTCGGCATCGCCAATCAGCTGCTGGCGGCGATCGCGCTCGCCGTGGTGCTCACGATCGTCGCCCGCAGGCGCACGTTCAGGGTTCTGTGGGTGGTGGCCCTGCCGCTGGCGTTCGTGACGGTCGTCACCGTGACGGCCTCGCTGCAGAAGATATTCTCGACCGTGCCGCAGGTCGGCTACTTCGCCAATCACGTCGCCTTCCGCGACGCCCTCGCTGCGGGTGAGACGTCGTTCGGCACTGCGACGAGCGTCGCTGCGATGGAGGCGGTCGTACGCAACACGATGATCCAGGGCATCCTGTCGGTGACGTTCCTCGTGCTGTCGGTGATCGTCATCACCATCTCGATCGTCAAGGTCATCCAGGCGCTGCGTCCGGGGCCCGTCGTCGATCACGAGGACCCGGAGGTGCCGTCGCGTCGGTTCGCGCCTGCCGGTCTCATCGCCTCGCCGCACGAGCGGGCCGTCGAGAAGGAATGGAACGCGCTGCCGACATCCGCTCAGCCGACGAGGGGGCACTGATGGCCGCCGTGGTGACAGACGTCGCTCGTCGTGTGTGGAAGGCGGTTGCCTGGTACGTCAACGGCGTGACGGGGCAGTCCAAGTACGCGGACTATGTGGCGCACGAGCGGGAACGGCATCCCGAGCACGTTCCGCTCACGGAGCGCGAGTTCTGGCGTCGCCGCTATGCCTCGCAGGATGCCGATCCCGGGGCGCGCTGCTGCTGACCTGTGCGGCGCGGCGAACCGCACAGCATGCCCCGAACTGCACAGGGTTCTCCGAACTGCACAGCATGTCCCGAACTGCACAGGGTTCTCGTCGAAAGCTGTGCGATCCGGGGCATCGTGTGCATTCCGTGCGGCACCCTCCGCAACGTCTCACCGCTCCGCGGACCGACGGATCGCGGCGAGGACCGCCTTCTGGACCTCGGCCCAGTCGTGCACGATCTGCGCATAGTCGAAGCGCAGAGTCTCGTATCCGAGAGCCGAGGCCGCCGAGTCCCTCACGAGGTCCTTGTGCCGGTGTGACGCATCGTCGTGATTCGACCGTCCGTCGGCTTCGAGGATGAGTCGCCCGCCGATGACGAAGTCGACGCGTCCCACTGTGGCGATCGTGACCTGGCAGTCGAGCCTGATGCCGAGAAGGTGCAACCTCAGCCGCAGCAGTGACTCGAGCCCGCTGTCGGCATCCGACCGCGCGATGTCGACGAGCCAGCGCGCGTTCTGCGGGAGTGCTGCCCGGATGCGTGCACGGGAGACCTTCGAGAGCGTGCCGAGCCGCCAGGCCGACTCGTAGGCCGCGAAGAACGCTTCATCGCCGGCGCACTGTCGCACGTGCAGGAGGGCGACACCCAGAGAGGCGGTGGCGAGGGGGCGAGCGCCACGATAGTAGTGGACCACGCAGACGCAGCCCGGATGCTGATGACCATGACGGCCGGGGCCGAGCCACACGTGCACGGCGCCCAGGTCGGTCGGCAATGTCCAGATCCCGTGCGCGCGAAGCACGGTCACGCAGGTGGCGGCACCCCCGTGTGCGACGGCGGTGCGGATCTCGTCGGGGACTCGACCCGACGCGAAGACGCCGGCGCGCAGCCGCTCGATCTCTCCGGCGTCGACCTTGCGCGCCAGGCTGCGTCGGTCGAAGCCGAGATCCTGCAGTTGGGAGCCTCGGACGATGCCGCCGAGTCTCTGAATCGTGTCGGGTGCGGAGAGCATGACCTCGACACTGCCGCCTGGTCTGGATGACTCGACGCCGTGAGGCCATGCCCGGGTGGATATCGCTTCTGAGAAGAGGGGTGTGGAGGGAGAGTGGTCTTGTCCCGATCTGCACAGGTCGCCCCGGATGGCGACCGCATGCACGTGATGCGTGTGCACGTCGGGGCATCGTGTGCAGGGCGGGCGGGCCAGGATGCCACATGGTCATGACCCGCAGACGACGGATGCCGCAGGGAGCGAGTCCCTGCGGCATCCGTCTGCGTCAGCGGTCGGTGATCAACCCGGGTGGGTCATCGACAGCAGGTCGAGCTTCTCGTCGAGCTGCTCGAGCGTCAGGTCTCCACGCTCGACGTAACCGAGGTCGATCACGGCGTCGCGCACCGTGATGCCCTTCGCGACGGAGTGCTTGGCGATCTTCGCCGCGGCCTCGTAGCCGATGAGCTTGTTCAGAGGGGTGACGATCGACGGGCTCATGCCCGCGAATGCCGCGGCGCGATCGAGGTTCGCCTGCAGTCCGTCGACGGTCTTGTCCGCGAGCACGCGCGAGGCATTCGCCAGCAGGCGGATCGACTCGAGCACGGCGGTGCCCATGACCGGGATGGCGACGTTGAGCTCGAACGAGCCGGATGCGCCCGCCCATGCGACGGTCGCGTCGTTGCCGATCACGCGGGCACAGACCATGAGCACGGCCTCGGGCACGACCGGGTTCACCTTGCCGGGCATGATCGAAGAGCCGGGCTGGAGGTCGGGGATGTGAAGTTCGCCGAGACCCGTGTTGGGGCCCGAGCCCATCCAGCGCAGGTCGTTGTTGATCTTGGTCAGCGAGACCGCGATCGTGCGCAGCGCGCCCGACGCCTCGACGAGTCCGTCGCGGTTGGCCTGTGCCTCGAAGTGATCCTTGGCCTCGGTGATCGGCAGCTCGGTCTCGGCTGCGAGCAGCTCGATGACCTTCTGGGGGAACCCGAGCGGGGTGTTGATGCCGGTGCCGGTGGCGGTGCCGCCGAGCGGCACCTCGGCGACGCGGGGGAGTGCCGACTGCACGCGCTCGATGCCGAGGCGCATCTGACGCGCGTAGCCGCCGAACTCCTGGCCCAGGGTGACGGGCGTCGCGTCCATCAGGTGCGTGCGACCCGACTTCACCGCGTCCTTCCACAGCTCGGCCTTCGCCTCGAAAGCGACGGCGAGGTGGTCGAGCGCAGGGATCAGCGTGTCGATGAGCGCCTGCGTGACGGCGATGTGCACAGAGGTCGGGAACACGTCGTTCGACGACTGGGAGGCGTTGACGTGGTCGTTCGGGTGCACGTTCGCGCCGAGGATGCGCGTGGCGAGTGTCGCGAGCACCTCGTTCATGTTCATGTTCGACGACGTGCCGGAACCGGTCTGGTACGTGTCGACGGGGAACTCCCCGTCATGGGCGCCCGAGGCGACCTGGTCGGCAGCCTGAGCGATCGCATCGGCGATCGCGCCGTCGAGTGTTCCCAGCTCCTTGTTGGCCAGCGCTGCCGCCTTCTTGATGCGCGCCAGCGCGGCGATCTGGGTGGACTCGAGGCCCTTGCCCGAAATCGGGAAGTTCTCCACGGCCCGCTGCGTCTGGGCGCCGTAGAGCGCATTCACGGGGACTCGCACCTCGCCCATGGTGTCGTGCTCGATGCGGTAGCCCTGCGAGTTCTCGCCGCTGAGCTGGTCGGTGTCGGTCATTCCGAACCCTCCTTGGTTGCGGGGCCGAGCCCCTCGGTGTCGATTCTGGCTGAGTCGATGTCGTCTGAGTCTCTTGTGACTCGACGAGTTGTCAGGCGTCGATCCCGACCGTGATGACGGGCACCGCGGTGCCCTCGGCCAGACGGTAGTTGGCGCCCACGATGCCCAGGCGACCCTCTGTCACGGCGTTCGAGATGACCTCGGACGACTGCAGCAGGTCGCGGACCGTGTTGCGCAGGTGCTCCTGCCCGACGAGCTCGGCGTCGATCTCGTCGACGGTGGTGCCGCCGCTCTCGACGAGCACCTTGCGGGCGGCGGGCACGATCGGTGCGATGAGCTTCCAGATGTGCGGCGGCAGGGGAGCGGCGTCGATCGCAGTCCCGTCGATCGCGGCGCGCACGGCACCGCACGAGTCATGGGCGAGCACGACGATCAGCGGCACGTTCAGCACGGCGACGGCGTACTCGAGGCTGGCGACGATCGACTCGCCGATCACCTGACCGGCGTTGCGCACGACGAACAGGTCGCCGAGACCGAGGTCGAAGATGATCTCGGCGGCGAGGCGGGAGTCGGAGCAGCCGAACAGGGTTGCGACGGGATGCTGTGCCTCAGCCAGGTGCTTGCGGCGCGCCACATCCTGATTCGGATGCCGGGGGGCGTCGTCGACGAAACGCTGGTTGCCCTCCTGCATCTGCTTCCAGGCGGCGGCGGGCGTGAGCGTTTCGGTCATCTGTGTCACTCCGAGAGTTCGCGGATCTGCGGGACGAGGGATTCGGCGAGCTCGCCCGTGGAATCGGCTGAGCGTGAACCGTACAGAAGAAGGTAGTCGTCACCCGCCTGGGTGCCGATCGCATACGTGATGTTCTGCTTCGCGCCGGCGGCTCCGAGCTCGTACACGTCCCACTCCAGCCCGCCGATCGACGTGGTGTCGGTGGGGGCGGTGCCGTTCAGCCGCTGCGGCGCCCAGGACGAATCCGCATCGAAGGCCTGCGCGAGTCTGATGAATCCGCGCTCATCCTCTGCAGAGGGGGCGAGCGTCACATCCCAGACCGCCGTCGCACCGCTCGTGAGCTCAGCGGCGTTCACGCGCCAGAAATCCCCGAGGTCAGGCACGATCACCGGGCTGTCCATGGTGGATTCCACATCACCGGCGATCGCGACCATGTCGATCTGCGGTGCGGCCGCGGGCTCGCCGCGGGGGACGATGAGCACGATCACCACAACGATCGCGAGGGTGGCGATGAGCGCCGCCACCAGGCTTCGCACCGTCTGGCTCGACCGGTAGGCCTTGCTCGATGCCGCCTTGCGTGCGGCGGTCTCGTCGGGAGTCTCCGGGCGTCCGAGCTCGGCGACGATCGGGGCAGGCTTGTTCACGACTCGTCCTCGTCCGAGTCGCCGGAGGCCGAGACGCGTGCCGCTTCGAGGCGTCGCTTCGCGCCGAGCAGCCACTCTTCGCACCGGGCGGCGAGAGCCTCGCCGCGTTCCCAGAGTGCGAGCGACTCCTCGAGGGTCGGAGAACCCTGTTCGAGCTCCGACACGACCCTCACGAGTTCGTCGCGAGCGGCCTCGAACGACAGCGTGTCCACAGGGGTGTCGTTCAGCGCACTCACCTCTCCATCCTACGCGGTGCACGGGGGTGCTCACGCGGTGCGAGCGGCTGCCCCCTCGGCGATCTCGCCTTCGGAGCGCGCCGCGACCGAACCGCGGTCGACGGTGATCGTCAGCGCGCTGCCGGCGGGTGCGTCAGCGGCATCGCGCAGGATCACCCCGCCGTCGAGATGGGCGATCGCGTAGCCGCGGGCCAGGGTCGCCGCCGGCGAGAGGGCTCGCAGGGACGCTCGCAGTTCGCTGGTCGCGCGGCCGGCGGCCTCGTGCTGACGTGCGATCGTGTCGCGCCCCCGGGCCAGCAGCAGCCAGACCTCCTGCGAGCGCGATTCGGTGATCGGATCCGCAGAACGCAGGGCCGGACGGGAACGCAGCTGCTCGAGCTGCGCGATGTCGTGCGACAGCCGCTGGGTGAGTCGTGAGGTCGCTCGAGAGCGCAGCTGCGCGATGAGTGCACGTTGTTCGCTGACGTCGGGTACGACGCGCTTGGCGGCATCCGTCGGCGTCGACGCGCGAAGGTCCGCCACGTCGTCGAGCAGCGGATGATCGTTCTCGTGCCCGATCGCGCTGACGACCGGCGTGGTCGCCGCCGCCACGGCCCGCACGAGGCGCTCGTCGCTGAATCCGAGGAGCGTCTGCGGGTCGCCTCCGCCGCGCGCGATGATGATCACGTCGACCTCCGGGTCGGCGTCGAGGCGCGCGAGCGCCGCGAGGGTGTCAGGAACGCACCGGTCTCCCTGCACAGCGGCATACTCGGTACGGAACCGCACCTGCGGCCAGCGAAGCTCCGCGTTGCGGTGCACGTCTTTCTCTGCATCGGAGCGCTCGCCCGTGATGAGTCCGATCACGTGGGGGAGGAACGGGAGCCGCTTCTTGCGCGATGTGTCGAACAGGCCTTCCTGGCGCAGCTGCAGACGCAGCTTCTCGAGACGCTCGAGCTGATCGCCGAGACCGACGTGCTTCATCGCCGAGACGGTGAAGCTGAAGTCCCCCGCCTTGACGAAGTAGTCGGCTTTGACCGCTGCCACGACGTGGTCGCCCACGGCGAGATCGCCGGGAATCCGCGGCCGCACACTCGACCAGATGCGGATGGAGATCTGCGCGTCGGAGCGCGTGTCCTTGAGCCGGGCGAAGATGTTGCCGCCACGGACGTTCCACGATGTGATCTCGCCCTCGACCCACACCGTGTTCCACCGAGCGATGAAGTCGCGGATCGTCCCGTTCAGCCTGGCGACCGACGTCGGCGCGTCTGCCGACGAGTCGCGTGGAGCGACCGCATCCGCCGGTGGGGTCTCGCCGGGCCGGGTCGACGCTTCGAAGACCGTCATCCGTTCAGTGCACCTTCCGCTCCTGCTCAGGTTGTCGGCAGTAGAATCGAGGAGTGACTTCGACTGCCGTTCATCTCCCCGTGCCGCGTATCCCTCGAGTTCGTGCGGCGGCCGGACGGCTTCAGGATAACCCGGTCGTCGGACACAAGCGTGTTCTCCTCGCCGCCCCGCGCGGGTACTGCGCCGGCGTGGACCGTGCCGTCGTCGCCGTCGAGAAGGCGCTCGAGCGCTACGGAGCGCCGGTCTACGTGCGCAAGCAGATCGTGCACAACATCCACGTCGTCACCGAGCTCGAAGACAAGGGAGCGATCTTCGTCGAAGAGGTCGATGAGGTTCCTGAAGGAGCGCACGTCGTCTTCAGCGCGCACGGAGTGTCGCCCGCCGTCGTCGACGCCGCATCCGAGCGGGGACTGCACGCGATCGACGCGACCTGCCCGCTCGTGACCAAGGTGCACCGCGAGGCCGTGCGATTCGCTCGTGACGACTTCGAGATCCTGCTGATCGGTCATGACGGACATGAAGAGGTCGAGGGCACGGCGGGTGAGGCACCCGATCATGTCACCGTCGTCAACTCCCCGGCCGAGGCCGACACGGTGCAGGTGAAGGATCCGTCGAAGGTCGTGTGGCTGTCGCAGACCACTCTGTCGGTGGACGAGACCATGGAGACCGTCAATCGCCTCCGCACACGCTTCCCCGACCTTCACAACCCGCCGTCCGATGACATCTGCTACGCGACCCAGAACCGCCAGGTGGCGATCAAGAAGGTGGCCGCGAACGCCGACCTGGTGATCGTCGTCGGGTCGTCGAACTCCTCGAACAGCGTGCGCCTGGTCGAGGTCGCACTGGAATACGGTGCGAAGGCCGCCTACCGCGTCGACTATGCGGAAGAGGTCAAGCAGGAGTGGCTCGACGGAGTCGCCACTGTCGGCGTCACCAGCGGAGCATCGGTGCCGGAGGTGCTCGTGCGCGAGGTGCTGGACGCCCTGGCGGGTGCCGGCTACCAGGATGTCGAAGAGGTGAAGACGGCGGAGGAGGACCTGATGTTCTCCCTGCCCAAGGAGCTGCGTCAGGATTCATCGGGTCAGCGCGATGCGCGCGCTCTGGGAGGCCGCGCTACAGGCGGAGGCGCCTGACGGTGACCGCCACCGAGGCGGAACCCACCCTGATCGGTTCCGTGCAGCGTGCGCTGCGGCTCGTCGACATCGTCGCGAACTCCGCGCGGCCCCTGCCGGTCAAGACGCTGGCTGCGATCACGGGTCTCACTCCCGGCACCACGTACAACCTCATTCGCACGCTCATCCATGAGGGATACCTCGCCAATGAACCGGACGGGCTGGTGCTCGGCGCACGGTTTCCGACCTTCAGGACGGAGCTCGACACCCGCGGGGTGTTCCTCGCACGGGTGCGCGCGGCGCTGAGAGAGGTCACCGACGAGCTGGGGGCGACCGCGTACCTCTCGAGATACGCCGACGGGGAGATGCACCTCGTCGACATCGTGGACGCTGTGCGCAGCCCCCGCATCGAGCTGTGGGTCGGGATGGACTCCAGCGCTCACGCGACCGCTCTCGGCAAGCAGATCCTCACCGACCTCACGTGCGAGGAGCGTCTCGACTACCTCTCCCGGCACCGCCTGGAGGAGCTGACCCCGCGGACCATCAGCGACAGGCGCACGCTCCTCACCCAGCTCGAGCATTCGCAGGGCTTCGCCGTCGATCGGGAGGAGTACTCCATCGGCAACTCCTGCGTCGCCGTGCCGGTGATCGCTCCGGGTGTCACGGCATCTCTCGCGATCTCTCTTCCCACCGACCGGGCTCTGGTCGATGAACGACTGGTCGCGAAGCTTCAGAACACTGCGCGGCGACTGTCGCTGCAGCTGGGAGCGGACGGCATCGGTGGCGGCGTCGACAGCGACTTCGAGATCTGACCGCGGTTCATTATCTGAACAATCCGCTCTGGCACACCCCGCCGCGCCTTTCTATCGTGGAAGAGTAGTCGTCTGTACACACGGCGCTACCGGTGAGAGGACGTCCCCAGCGTTCCTCACCCGCTTGGATGGCACGTGTCCCCAGCACTGTCGTCCGCGGCCCCGAGGAGTCCCCACTTCGCCGGGGCCGCCTTCATTCTCCGGACCCTTCCCTGACAGGCATCCACTGGCACTCCGGCTAGCATGCTGGAATGACGGACCAACGGCCGCAGTACGGCGAGATCGCGACACTCGAGGAGCAGCGCAGAGCTGCGGGCCTTCCCCCGATCGCTGAGGTGGTGCCCGAGAGCAGCGTCTCGGCCCAGCGCCCCGCGATCCCCGAAGCTCCGGCGTCTTCGCGAGCGGGCCGGCCCGTCGATCGATTCATCACGATCGCCCTGCTCGCCTACGGCCTGGTGAATGTGGTCATGACGGCGCTGTCGTACCTCGACTTCTCCACCGCGATGAACGAGGTCATGGGCCTCCTGGGCATCGACGGCGAGTTCACGAACTATGCGCAGGGACGGCTCTGGGGCACGATCGCCGCTCTCGTGCTCGCGGTCGGATGGTCGGTGACCGCCTATCTCTCCATCCGTCGGCTGCGACGCGGCAGGGCCACCTGGTGGCTTCCCATCGTGGGGGCACTCGTCACGACCATCGTCGCCTCGGTCTGCGTCGCGATCCCCATGATGGGGGACCCGGCGTTCGTCAGCTTCCTGACCTCGTCGGCGCTTCAGTAGCGCGATGGATGTGAAGAAGCCCCCGACCTCGAGGTCGGGGGCTTCTTCACATTCGGGCGTCGCTCAGCTCTTCGACTGACCGTACGACCCGAGCTGCCGGGTCGACTCGACCACGCGTGCGGCCATGGCGGTCTCGGCCACCTTGCCCCAGGCGCGCGGGTCGTACTGCTTCTTGTTGCCGACCTCGCCGTCGACCTTGAGGACGCCATCGTAGTTCTTGAACATGTAGTCGGCGATCGCGCGGGTGTACGCGTACTGCGTGTCCGTGTCGATGTTCATCTTGATCACGCCGTTGGCCACTGCGAGAGCGATCTCTTCGTCGGTCGAGCCGGAGCCGCCGTGGAAGACGAGGTCGAGCGGCTTCGCGCCGGTGTTGTACTTCGCCGCCACCTGCTGCTGGATCTCGCCCAGCAGCTCGGGACGCAGCTTCACGCCGCCCGGCTTGTAGACCCCGTGGACGTTGCCGAAGGTCAGTGCCGCGATGTAGCGTCCCTGCTCGCCGAGTCCGAGGGCCTGCACCGCCTGGTCGACGTCGGAGAACGTCGTGTAGAGGGCATCGTTCGATCCCTCGTGGGCGACGCCGTCTTCCTCGCCGCCGACGACGCCGATCTCGACCTCGAGGATGGCGTTGATGTTCTTCATGCGCGGGAGCAGATCCTTGGCGATCTCGATGTTCTCGGCCAGCGGCACGGCCGAGCCGTCCCACATGTGCGACTGGAAGATCGGATTGCGACCGGCCTTGACCTCTTCCTCCGAGGCGGCGATCAGCGGCTCGACGAAGCCGGCGAGTGCGTCCTTGGGGCAGTGGTCGGTGTGCAGCGCGACGGTGACCGGGTAGTTCTTGGCGACCTCGGTGGCGTAGCGCGCGAAGGCGAGCGCGCCGGTGGCGCGGGCCTTGACCGTGTGGCCGGCGAAGTAGTCGGCACCACCGGTGGTGACCTGGATGATACCGTCAGAGCCGGCCTCGGTGAGACCCTGCAGGACGGAGTTGATCGTCTGCGAGCTGGAGACGTTGAATGCGGGATACGCGAAGCCGCCGGCCTTCGCGCGGTCGAGCATTTCGGCGTACTGATCCGGGGTGGCGACGGGCATGAGAACTCCTGCGATTGGTGAAGCCGGGACAGCAGTCACTCTATCGGGGAGCGCGGACGGATGCGGGCCGCGCCCGTCCGGAGGCGCGGCCCGCATACCGTCACGTTAAGAAACGCCATTCCTTCGTCAGGGGGAGCACGAAAACCGGCGGTTCAGCGATGCCTCCTGGCTAGGCTGACCGCATGGTGAGTCTTACGGCCGATCTGAGCCCCCTGCGTCCTGACCGAAATCTCGCAATGGAGTTGGTGCGTGCGACCGAAGCGGCTGCGATCCGTGCCGTGCCCTTCATCGGCCGCGGAGCGAAGGAGGCAGCCGACGGTGCCGCCGTCGACGCCATGCGTGCGTTCCTCGGCACGGTCGCCTTCCAGGGCCGAGTCGTCATCGGCGAGGGCGAGAAGGACAACGCGCCCATGCTGTTCAACGGCGAGGTGGTCGGCACCGGCACCGGCCCCCAGTGCGATATCGCCGTCGACCCGATCGACGGCACGTCACTGACAGCCGCCGGACGACAGAACGCTCTCTCGGTGATCGCGGTCTCCGATCGGGGTTCCATGCTCGATGCGTCGAGCGTCTTCTATATGGACAAGCTCGTCACGGGGCCGGCGGGTGTCGGGGTCGTCGACATCCGTCTGCCGATCGGCGAGAACATCCGCAAGCTCGCGGGCGCGCTCGGCAAGCCCGTCGACGAGATCGTGGTCTCGGTGCTCAACCGCCCGCGTCACGAGAAGCTGATCCAGGAGATCAGGGATGCCGGCGCAGGCACGCGTCTCATGAGCGACGGCGACGTCGCCGGTGGCATCAATGCGGCCCGCCACGGTGCCCGCACCGACATGTGCGTCGGAGTCGGCGGCAGTCCCGAGGGAATCGTGACGGCGTGCGCCATCAAGGCGCTCGGCGGCCACATCCAGGGACGGCTGTGGCCTCGCGACGATGACGAGCGCCAGCGGGGCATCGACGCCGGACTCGACATGGACAGGGTCTACGAGGCAGACGATCTGGTGCGCGGCGACAACACGATCTTCGTCGCGACGGGCGTCACCGACGGGCAGCTCGTCGATGGCGTTCGCCGCGAGGGCGGGTACATCTACACCGAGAGCGTCGTGCTGCGTGGCGCGTCAGGGACGCTTCGCAGGATCGCCTCCGAGCACCTCGTCTCGAAGTGGCTCTGACGCGCAGTGCCTGATGCCGGGTCGGCCATCGTTACCGACCCGGTACCGCTGCTCGCGCTGCGGAACCATGCTTTCCCAGCCGCACGTGTCACAATTGTCACTGGATTTGTCGCCGTCGACGGAGCCGCCAGGCACCGCAGGCACAGGAGGGCAGACCGATGACAACGCAGCACACGAGTGGCTCCACAGCCGCTGCCACCAAGATCGTGACGACGGCCACCGGCCGCATCCTGCGGGTCAACGTGGATGAGTCGGGAGTCCCGCTCACGACCGGCGCCCCGGTGACTCCCGCGGCCAAGGCTCCGGCCATCCCCGACCCTGCTCGCCGCGCCGACGTCCTGTTCCGTGTGCGTCGCGACGAAGGTCATGAGCTGAGCGCGTGGTGGATGATCGGGGCGTTCGTCGTGACGAGCGGCCTGGTGATCCTGCTTCTCAGCGGTGTTCCCGGCATCGCCTGATCAGTCGTCGGACTCCAATCGGGAGCGCACGTCGCCGACGTCCGCGTGCAGAGGCGAGTCGACGACCGAGCGAATAGCGGTCTCCGACATTCCCGGCTCCGGCTCGGCGCTGACCAGCTCGGGGGCGGTGAAGCGACGCGTCTGAGCCGAGATCGACGGCGGCGCGGATTCGAGCGCAGAGGGATCGATGCCGGGGAACTGTCTGGCCGTCACGAGAACGCGGCTCTCGAGTGAGCCGGCGAACCTGTTGTAGCTGTCGACCGTGCGCTCGAGCGCGCGACGTAGATCGTCGGCATGTCCGGCGAGGACGCCGAGGCGGTCGTACAGCTGCGTGCCGAGGTTGAGCAGCGCCCTCGCCTCGGTCGAGACCTCCTGCTGAGTCCAGGTGTATGCGACGGTCTTGAGGACCGCCCAGAGATTGACCGGTGACGCGAGCGCCACCCGCTTGCCGAACGCGTAGTCGAGCAGCGTCGGGTCCTCGTCGATCGCGGCGGCGAGCAGCGACTCGCTCGGCAGGAAGCAGATCACGAACTCCGGGCTCGCATCGAGCCCCATCCAGTACGCCTTCTTGGCGAGGGCATCGACATGCGCCCGCACCGCCTTCACGTGCTTCTGCATGTGCTCCCGACGTCGGACCTCGTAGGCGTCGCCCATCGGCAGCGCGGAGGCTTCGAGATAGGCATCGAGCGGCACCTTCGCATCCACGGCTATCGAGGTGCCCCCTGCCAGTCGCACGACCATGTCGGGACGCCCCTGACCGCGATCGGAGGAGATGGTCGACTGCAGGTCGAAGTCGACGTGGCGTAACAGCCCCGCCGCTTCGACGACCCGACGCAGCTGCGTCTCACCCCACACTCCGCGACTGGCGGTGGAGCGCAGTGCGCCGGCCAGCGACTCGGTGGTCGCGCGCAGTGCTTCGTCGCTCTGCTGAGCGCGTCGGAGCTGCTCGGCGAGGGAACCGAACTGGGCATGGCGCTCCTGCTCGATCGCGGCGACCTTCTGCTGCATGAGATGGAGGCTCTCTCGCACGGGGGCCAGAGCGGTGAGCACCGCGTTCTGCTGCTGCACGCGCTGCGCCTCTGCGTGCTGCTCGTGTCGCGCGTGTTCGACGGCGTCGCGATACAGGTCGTACTGGCGGTCGCGGTCATCGCGCGCGGCCTCGAGTTCGGCCTGGGTGCGAGCCAGGTCGGCTGCGCCGCGGCCTGCGCGCAGGAACCATCCCACGGCGACGCCGCACAGCAGCGCCGCGAGGAGGAGAACGATCGTCAGAGCATCCATGCGGTCAATGATGCCCCGAGCCTCGGACATCCGAGGGAGACGGGCTCAGGCGACCGCGCGCTCGGGCGTCGCGACCACGGGTTCGGTGACCCGCACCTTCACGGCGCCCGCGAGCTCGAACACATCGGTTGCGCCGACCCGGCGCGCCGCGTCGATGACGATGTGCGCGCACGCGAGAGCATCGGCGAGTGCGTCGTGATGAGAGAAGCCGGTGAAGCCCGCCGCCTCGGCCGCCTTGGGAAGGCGATAGGACTCGAGATCGTAGATCTTTCGTGCCACCTGGAGGCTGCACAGCGAACGATAGGGCGGGCAGTCGCCCCCTGTGGCCTCGGCCGCGCGGCGGAGCACGTTGAGGTCGAAGCCGGCGTTGTGGGCCACGAGCACATCCGCTCCGGCGAAGGCGCACAGCCGGTCGAACTGGTCTTCCCACGATGAGGCCGTGAGAACGTCCTGCGCGCGGATGCCGTGGATCCGCACGTTCCATTCCTGGAACTCGTCGTGCCCCGCCGGCGGCCGGATCAGCCAGCCTGCAGAGGCGACGACGTGACCGTCTCGCACTCGGACGAGTCCTACGGAGCAGGCCGAGGCGGGGCTGGAGTTCGCCGTCTCGAAGTCGATCGCGGTGAAGTCCAGTGGCACGATCCCACTCTCTCCCGGTGGCCCGGGCGCGCGCGGATGACGCGCCGTAGGCTGGCCACATGAGTGTGGACAGGGCGACATCCTTCGGCGCCGAGGCGGCGAACTACGAGGCCGGCCGGCCGGACTACCCGTTCGAGGCCGTCGCGTGGATGCTCGAGTCGATGCCCGCGGGATCCCGCAGGATCGTCGACGTCGGCGCGGGCACCGGGAAGCTCACACGGGTCCTCGCGCATGCTCCCGGCGCAGAGGTGGTCGCGGTCGACCCCGATCCCGAGATGCTCGGCGCGCTCCGACGATCCGTGCCGGGGATACCGACCTTCCCGGGATCCGCCGAGAACCTGCCGCTGCCTGACGCGAGCGTCGACGCGGCCGTGCTCGGCCAGGCGTGGCACTGGGTGGAACCGACGGCGGCGTCGGCGGAGCTCGGCCGGGTCGTCAGGCCAGGTGGGGCGCTCGGACTGATCTGGAACCTCCGCGACGAGCGGACCGACTGGGTGCGCCGATTGACGGACATCATGCACAGCAGTCCCGCGGAGCAGATGGTCAACGGCCCCGACTCCGATGGTCCTCGCATCGACGCGCCGTTCGCACATGTCGAGACGAAGCGGTGGCAATGGACTCGGCCCATGACAAGGCTTCAGCTGCACCAGATGGCGCTCTCTCGCAGCTACGTCATCGCGGCAGAGCCGCGCGAGAAGGCGGAGATCATCCGTGGGCTGGACGCGCTCTTCGACGAACTGGGCGTCACCGACGGCACGATCGACCTCCCATACGTCACCCATGCATTCCGCGCCGTGCGCGATGAGTGAACACGCTGCAGCCGTCTTCTTCGATCTCGACGGGACTCTCGTTCGCGACGGAGCCGCTGAGGCCGTGCGCCGCACTGCGGTCGCGCTCGCACGACGGCACGGGTTCTCCGCCGCCGAGATCCTCGCCGCGAACGCCTCTGCCTGGCCGGATTGCTGGGCAGACCACGGCGATCTGTGGATGCGGGGCAAGCTCGAGAGCGATGCGCTGCCGAGGGACATCTGGCAGCGCACGCTCGAGCGCTTCGGCCATGCGGATCCGGCGCTCGTCGACGAAGCGCTCGAGACGCACCTCCGCGAAGAGGCGCTCACATTCACCCTCTTCGAAGAATCGCTCGAAGTGCTCGACGTGCTGCGGGCGCATGCGGTGCCCGTGGGGCTCATCACCAACGGCCCCTTCGAGTCCCAACGCGCGAAACTCGTGACGGCGGGGATCGACGCGCGGTTCGACGTCGTGATCGCGTCCGGCGACCTGGGTGTCGTCAAACCGGACGCCGAGATCTTCCACCACGCGCTCGAAAAGCTCGGCGTCCGAGCCGGTCATGCCGTGCATGTGGGCGACAGCTTCGCGGCCGATGTCGTCGGAGCGGCAGGGGTCGGTATGAGCGCGGTCTGGATCAATCGGGCCGCGAGCATCGCGCCCCGAACGGACGTGCCGCATCACGACAGCCGCTCGCTGCGCGACGTGCTCGCACTGATCGCGCAGGGGAGTGGCAGCCACGCGCGGTAGACTCGACCCCCGTGGCTCTCACTATCGGAATCGTCGGCCTGCCCAACGTCGGCAAGTCCACCCTCTTCAACGCTCTGACCAAGAACGACGTGCTCGCGGCGAACTATCCGTTCGCGACGATCGAGCCGAACGTCGGGGTGGTGAACCTGCCCGATCCGCGTCTCGACAAGCTCGCCGACATCTTCGGCAGCGAGCGCATCCTGCCTGCCGCCGTGTCGTTCGTCGACATCGCGGGCATCGTGCGCGGCGCGAGCGAGGGCGAGGGGCTCGGCAACAAGTTCCTCGCCAACATCCGTGAGGCCGACGCCATCGCCCAGGTCGTGCGCGGCTTCGCAGACGACGACGTCGTGCACGTCGACGGCGCCGTGAATCCGGCATCCGACATGGAGACGATCAACGCCGAGCTCATGCTCGCCGACCTCGAGACCGTCGACAAGGCGATCACGCGGTACGAGAAGGAAGTGCGCGGCAAGAAGATCGAGCCGGTCGTGCTCGAAACCGCGAACGCGGCGAAGGATGCTCTCGAGCGCGGTGTGCTGCTGTCGGTCGCCGGCATCGATCTGACGCCGATCCGCGAGCTCGGACTCCTCACCGCCAAGCCCGTCATCTTCGTCTTCAACGTCGACGAGGGCGTGCTCACCGACGACGCTCGCAAGGCCGAACTCGCAGCGCTGGTGGCCCCGGCCAAGGCGATCTTCCTCGACGCCAAGATCGAGTCGGAGCTGATCGACCTCGATCCCGAAGACGCGGCAGAGCTGCTCGCCTCCACCGGCCAGGACGAGTCGGGTCTCGACCAGCTCGCGCGCATCGGCTTCGACACGCTGGGGCTGCAGACCTACCTCACGGCAGGGCCCAAGGAGGCGCGCGCCTGGACGATCCCCAAGGGTTCGAAGGCGCCTCAGGCCGCCGGAGTCATCCACACCGACTTCGAGAAGGGCTTCATCAAGGCGGAGATCGTGTCGTTCGACGACCTCGTCGAGACCGGCTCGGTCGTCGAGGCCCGCGCCAAGGGCAAGGCACGCCTCGAGGGCAAGGACTACGTCATGCAGGACGGCGACGTGGTGGAGTTCCGCTTCAACAACTGACCCGGTCGGGCCGCAGCCGGAGACGTTCGGGCAGTCGTGGAGTTCTCGGGTCATCTGCGGGCGATAGGGTACTGCGCATGCGACTGACCAACGTCACGCACCTCCGCCTCCCGTTCGGACGGCTCTGGGGTTACGACGTCAGCGCGTCCGCGCTGGGACGCCGCCTCCCCGTGTCGTTCGATCAGCGGATCCATGTCGGGGCCGGCGATCGGCCCGGCTCCTGGATGGCGCTGTCCTTCCGGCTGCCGGCACCGACTCGTCGAGAGTCGATCGCCGATGCGTGGCTGGCCGTGATCGCTCGCCATGGCACGCTGCGTTCGGCCTTCGCGCCGGGTGCCGATGGTGAGCCTCTGCTCCACGAGATCGAGATCGACGGCGGAAGCTGGGTCGAGCATCAGGTGGCTCCGGGTCAGGCTGTCAATGACGCGTTGCGGGACATCCTCGATGCGGCGTGTTCGCCGTACCGGCATCCGTCGCACCGACTGTGTGTGCTGGAGACCGCCGCGGGGCTCACGGTCGTGATCGCGGCGGACCACGCTCACGTCGACATGTGGTCGATGCTGGTCATCGCCCGCGACCTGCTGTCTGCGCTCGACGCGGGGAGGACGGGCGCGAGAGCGCTGCCGGGGCCGGCACCGGCATTCGTCGAACATACGCAAGCGCTGCTCGACCGAGATCCCGCGCCAGACCGCGTGCGTCAGCGATGGGAAGACATCATCGAGGACAGCGGTGGTGTGATGCCGAAGTTCCCGCTGTCTCTGGGAAAGCCCGAGCCGCATCGCGAGCGTGTGGAGGTGCGCGACGTGTTCGATGTCGACGACGCCGCGGCTTTCGCTGCGCAGGCGCGTGACGACGGCGTCTCGACCCTCGCGCGCGCCGTGGTCGCGATGACTGCGGTGACGCGCGAGTTGGCGGGGGTGCCGTTGCGAGCCGTCTTTCCCGTGCACAGCCGCTTCGAGGACGACTGGCATGACTCGGTCGGGTGGTTCATCACCAACTCCGTGCTCGAGTCGGGCGTCGCCGAGCCGCGCGCCGCCGCCGCGGCGGTGAAGGAGGCGGTGCAACTCGGTGCCTGGCCGCTCGCAGACGTACTCGCTCCGTGGGGCGGCATGCCCGTGGCGCCCGGAATGTTCGCGATCTCGTGGCTGGATCTGCGGAGGCTGCCGGTGCGCATCGACTCCGTCGGGCTCGATGCCCAGTATGTCAGCGCGGCGACCGACACCGACGGCGTCATGTTGTGGTTCATCCTGGACGAGTCAGGGCTGCACCTGCGATGCCGCTATCCCGACACCCCTGAGGCCCGCGCCAACGTCGGCGGGTGGCTGGATCTGCTCGTCGCCAGGCTGCAGTCGGACGCGAGATCGTCGGTTCGCGGACGGCTGCAGGTGGCAGACCGCACCTTCCGGCTCGAGCGTGCGGGCCGTGACGATATCGAGGCCATCGCGGCGCTATTGCTCGATGATCGATTCGGGTCGGACCGTGAGAGCGCAGAGCTCGAGGGCTACGAGGCAGCGTTCAGCGCGGTCGCTCGCGACAGTTCGCAGTACCTGGGAGTCGTCCGCGACGACGCCGATCACGTCGTCGCCACGATGCAGCTGACCGTCATCCCGGGCCTTTCCCGCGGTGGTTCGACCCGATTGCAGATCGAGGGACTGCGAGTCGCGCGGGAGGAACGGTCACAGGGTTTGGGCGCGGCGATGCTCGAGTGGGCTCACGACTTCGGTCGTGCGCGTGGGGCGCGATTGGCGCAGGTGGCCACTGACGAGGCACGGGATCGCACCCGCGCCTTCTATGCCCGACTCGGATACGAGGCTGCGCACGTCGGACTGAAGCGGCAGATCTAGACGCGTACGCTGTGTATGTCGCCGATCGAAGGATTCGCCATGTCTGACCTCAACGAGCACATACCCGCCCCGGACGAGCCGTCAGTCCCGGAGCTCGAACTCGACGAGACCGTCGCGCCGCGACCGGAGGAGGAGATCGCCGACGCCCTGCGGGCGAAACCCGATCTCGGGGATCACAGCGCGCACTCCGGCTGATCCGGCGGCGCGGAAGGCCGGCTCGTCACGCGATGTGCGCGTGCGGGTAATCGCGTCCGCGTCCCTGGAAACTCAGGATGCTCGGGTTCTGGATCACTCCGTCGCGAATCTCGATCGCGCGTGTCAGCGTCGAGTTCCCGGCCCACGCGTCCGGACCTTCGAGCACGGTGCGGAGGAAGGGCATGAGCGCCTCACTGATGTCCCACGTGGCGGAGTTCCACAGATACGACGGGCTGTGGTCGACGGCGTAGTAGTTGACGCCCTGTCCCACTGTGAACATCGGATCGTCGAACGTCGTCGGCGTCGCCCACTCGAAGCCCATGCCCTCGTCGCAGGAGACGTCGATGATGAGGCTGCCCGACGGGAACCGCGACAGGTCTTCGGTGCGCAGGTACGTCAGTGGCGCTGCGACGTCCTGCAGAGTGCAGTTGACGACGATGTCGTAGGTCGCCAGGAAGTCGGGGAGCAGGACGGCGCCGTCGTCCGTCTCGACCTTGCTCAGGTGCGTGGGGCCGTCGTCGGTGTTCAGCTGAGTGAGGTGCGAGTTGTGGATGGGGGAGCCCACCGCAGCCGCACCGCGCTGGGTGAGGACCTCGATGTCGTGCACTCCGTGAGCGTTCAGCGCGGTCACCGCGCCGCGAGCCGTCGCGCCGAAGCCGATGACGACTGCGCGCAGGCGGGGTCCGTAGTCTCCGGTCGAACCGACGAGGCTCATCGCATGGATGACCGAGCAGTAGCCGGCGAGCTCGTTGTTCTTGTGGAAGACGTGCAGGCTCATGTCGCCCTGCGGCGTCCAGTGGTTCATGGCCTCGAAAGCGATCAGCGTGAGACGGCTGTCGATCGCCGTCTGAGTGAGGGCGACGTCTTGCACGCAATGAGGCCAGCCCCACAAGATGCCGCCCACCGCGATCTCGGCGACGTCTGCGAGCTGCGGCTTGGGCAACAGGACGACGTCTGCGGAGGCGAGCACTTCGGAGCGCCCGGCGACTCGGCCGACCCTCGACTCGACGTAGTCCGGCTCCAGCTGGAAGTCGGCGCCGTAACCCTGCTCGACGATCATGCGAGCACGCACGTCCTCGTCGATACGGTCGAGGTGGCGGGGATGGATCGGGAGGCGCCGCTCGTTCTCCATCGAGGAGTTCGCCAGCAGGCCGAGGGTCAGAAGCCCCTGACTCGAGGTCGGGATATGGACGGCGGACGAGCGTGTCGTGTCAGACAACGGGTTCCCATCTTCGGGGAACCAGGGTCAGCTCCTGACCTGACTCTACGCCCCCTGGCCGCGCGGCGGTTCGTGCCGGTCGTGATCCTCGGTAAGCTCGTCGCCGCGTACGTGTCCGATTCCAGCCGTGCGCACAAGGCCGAGGAAGAACCAGCGCTCTCGCGGCTCACCCCGCGGGAGACCGAGGTGTTCGTCCTCATCGCCGACGGCCGTCGAACGAGGAGATCACCATCAGGTTGCTTGATTCGGCGAACACGGTCGAGACGCCTGTGGGCGCCCTGCTCGCGACGCTTCACGCCCACGACCGAGCCCAGCTCGTCATCGCCGCATACCAGTGCGGACCGACTGCAGCGGGATCGCGCCGATGATGCCGAGCAGGCTCAGGCATGCGACCGCGTTGCTCACCGTGGTGGGCGCGTCCATCGCGCTCGCCGGGTGCTCGCTGCTCGGCATCCCGCAGAACCTGACGGCAGACGACCTCGCCGAGATGTCGAGCGCCGTGACGGCGGCGCAGACGCAGCTCGATGCGACGCTCACTGCGGAATCGAAGACCTGCGAGGGGCTCTGTCAGCATGTGGCGCTGAACCTCGTACCCAAGAACGACGAGTATGGCCCCGTCGACATCGCTCTGGCGATCCGCGAGGCGGACACGCTTCTCGACTCCCGCGACATCACGTCGTTCGACGTGTGCTTCCATTCGACGTCGTGGGACGAGAGCGCTGCAGAAGAGCTCGGCATGAAGCTTGCCGAGATCGACGGCCTCACGTACCTCGCAGATCCGTCGAAGCCGGGCACCTTCAGGCCCATGTACGACTGCGGTTCGTTCGCGGTGATCGACGCGCGAAAGCTGCTCGATGCCTACCTCGCCGAGCAGGGCGTCGGCGACTGAGGAGACGACGGCCGTCGTGAGTGTCGAACTCCCGCTCGCGGTGCATCCCCCGGGAGCGGCGGGATACGCTGGAGGCCGAGGCGACTGCTGCACGCCGATGCTGCATGCACTGCGCCTCTCCACCCCCGCGACGGCACGAGGAGAACCACGCCCATGACCGACACCCAGATCTTCGAGCCCGAAGGCCGCGCCATCCCGTTCGTGGATGAGGGAGACGGACCGGTCAAGCTGGTGCTCATCCAGGAGCAGGGGCTCGCCGCCGATGTCCTGGGCGTCGCCGCGCACTACCTCGCTGAGGAGGCCGGGTTCCATGTGCTGCGGATCGGTCACCGCGCGGATGCCGACGCGACTCTCACCGAGCGGGTCGACGACGTCATCGCCGTGATCGATCACGTCGGCATCGACGACACCTGGGTCGGAGGTCACGGATTCGGAGGGACGATCGCCCGCGCCGTCGTGGCAGCGCACGCTGACCGGGCCAACGGACTGCTGCTGCTCGGCGTCGAAGACGTCGACATCGAGGTCGCCCCCGCGATCCCGGTGCTGATCGTCCAGGGAACGGAAGACACCGACACCCCCGCGGCGAACGCCGAGGCGCTGCACGCGACGATGCCCGACCGCTCGAGCATCAAGACGATCGCCGGCGACCACCTGTTCCCGATGCACCACCCGATCGAGACCGGCGTGATCATCGAGGAATACCTGGACTGGGACTGACCCGGATGCCATCGTCCGGCCGCACCGTCGTGCTGGCGATCGACCTTCAGGCCGGCGTGATGCCGGCGCGCTCGTGCGCATGACGTCCGCGTGGTCTGGGTGCATCACGACCCCGTCGGAGTCGGCAACCCCGAATGGGAGCTCGCCGCGCCGTGCGCACCACGATGCAGCGCGCGGCGGCTGAGGGCTACGACGTCACCCTCGTGACCGATGCGCACACCGACATGTACTTCTCCGGACTGCGGTATCCCGGGCAGGACCTCGCGCTCGAGGCGCACGACCAGGTCGCTCTCTGACCCGGTCTCCGCGCGGAGATCTCGGTGAGCGCCTGAGATGATGGTCAGATGACCGCCACTCTCGTCGCCCAGAATCTGGCGGGCGGCTACGGCCACCGCATCCTCTTCGAAGGCCTCGACCTGACCGTCGCGCCCGGCGACGTGGTGGGCGTCGTCGGCGCGAACGGCGCAGGCAAGTCGACCCTGCTCCGACTCCTGGCCGGGGTGGACGCGCCGGTGGGCGGATCGATCTCTCTCGCACCCACAGACGCGTTCGTCGGGTGGCTGCCGCAGGAGCACGAGCGGGTGGAGGGTGAGACGGTCGCGGAGTACATCGCGCGTCGCACCGGCTGTGCCGCGGCGACGGCGGAGATGGATGCGGCAGCCGCCGCTCTCGGCGACCCGACGCTCGCGCCCGAGGGCACGGATCCGGCCGACACCTACTCGCATGCACTCGATCGCTGGCTCGCGAGCGGCGCTGCCGATCTCGACGAGCGAATCCCGGCGGTGCTCGCCGACCTCGGACTACCGAGCGGAAGAGGCGTCGCAGAGGACGCGCTCATGACGGGACTGTCAGGCGGTCAGGCGGCCCGAGTCGGGCTCGCGGCGCTGCTGCTCTCGCGCTTCGACATCGTCTTCCTCGATGAGCCGACCAATGATCTGGACCTCGATGGGCTGGAGCGACTCGAGACGTTCGTGCGCGGGCTCCGCGGGGGCGTCGTGCTCGTGAGTCACGACCGCGAGTTCCTGGCCCGCAGCGTCACCCGCGTACTCGAACTGGACCTCGCGCAGGGATCGAATCGTCTCTACGGCGGCGGATACGACGCATACATGGAAGAGCGCGCGGTCGTTCGCCGGCACCTGCGCGAGAAGTACGACGAGTTCGCAGACAAGAAGGCCGATCTCGTGGCACGGGCGCGCACCCAGCGTGAATGGTCGAGCCAGGGAGTTCGCAACGCGATGAAGAAGTCGCCCGACAACGACAAGATCAAGCGCAGAGCGTCGATGGAGTCGAGCGAGAAGCAGGCGCAGAAGGTGCGTCAGATGGAGAGCCGGATCGCACGGCTCGACGAGGTCGAGGAGCCGCGCAAGGAATGGCAGCTGGAGTTCACGATCGGCTCGGCGCCCCGGTCGAGCACCGTGGTCTCGACTCTGCGCGCAGCGACATTCCGCCAGGGAGCCTTCGTCCTCGGACCGGTGTCCCTCCAGGTCGACGCGGGCGACCGGATCGGGATCACCGGCCCGAACGGAGCGGGGAAATCGACTCTGCTGAGAGGCCTTCTCGGACGTCAGCGGCCGGTCGACGGGGACGCCGCGCTCGGCAGCAGCGTGCAGATCGGTGAGATCGATCAGGCGAGATCGCTTCTCGTCGGCGCGGATGCTCTCGCTGACGCGTTCGAGGCGCTGGTGCCCGAGATGTCGTCGGCCGAAGTGCGCACGTTGCTCGCGAAGTTCGGCCTCAGAGCAGACCACGTCACGCGCGCCGTCGAAGGCCTCTCGCCCGGAGAGCGCACGCGGGCGGCGCTCGCGCTGTTGCAGGCGCGCGGGGTGAATGTGCTGGTGCTGGACGAGCCGACCAATCACCTCGACCTGCCGGCCATCGAACAGCTGGAGCAGGCACTCGAGTCATACACGGGCACTCTGCTGCTGGTCACGCACGACCGACGCATGCTGGAGGCCGTGCAGACGACCCGGCGATGGAGCGTCGCAGACGGTCAGGTCACCGAACTCTGAGTGAGGCGGCGACTCGCAGCATCAGCGACCCTGGCGCTTCTTGTACGGCTTCGGTTGGCCCTTCACGATGGGGGCGCGACCCTTGCCCTTCGACGCCTTGGCCTTGCCTCCGGCGGGACCCGCCGTCTTCGGCGCGGGCGGGGGAGCGGCGGCGACAGTGGCCTGAGCTTCGACGAGGAACAGCTCGCCCACGCTCGTCAGACGCGGCGTGCCGTCGCGATTGATGAGGATGTGGCCCACCTCCTCCTCGAGCTTGTCGAGCGAGGTGTACAGCGAGGCGAGCGGGATCCCGAGCTGCTGTGCCGCGCGCGGAAAATGCAGCGTCTCGGCGAGGACGACGTACCGACGGAGCAGTGCCAACTTCATACGGGTGAACGGTCCTTCTGGAGCGCCGACGATCGGCGCTCTCCGTCTAACCTACGCGAGGCTGATGCCGACCTGTTCCGGACGCACGGATGCCGCGGCTCGACGAGCCGCGGCATCCGGGAGATCCTTCTTCAGGCGACCTTCGGGAGCACGGCGAAGGACACCGAGCCCTCGTCGTCCACGCCGGCATCGAGCACCTTGTCATCGAGTGCCGCGGCGGCGGTCTCGTCGAGGAAGAGGCGGGTGCCCGAGACCTCGACGACCTGGTCGGCAGGTTCGGGGTCGGGCGTGACGAGGACCGCGAGGCGAGCGCCTCCGTCGGGTCCCGGAGCGGGGGTGGAGTGGATCCGGAGTCCGGCGTCAGTGGCGTCGGTCTGACGGCTGACGAGGGTGTTCACGATGGCGGTGGCGTTATCGGTGAGGGTGAGCACGAGACTCTCCTTCCGGTTGCGGACACGACGCGGGTGCGGCGTGTCCGGGCCACGATTCCGCACGTGCCGATCCGATTCAAGCCGACGCGCCCGGTTCGGAGGGGTCTCCCACCTGACGCAGAGGTTTTCTCAGGAACACCTGCTCGGTGCCGTCACCCTGGGGCACGCGCTCCGCTTCGCTGTAGCCGCACGCCTCATACAGGCGGATGTTCGCCTCGCTCAGACTGCCTGTGAAGAGCTCTGACACTCGAGCGGTCGATGATCGCTCGGCGGCGTCGAGAAGTGTGCGTCCGATCCCTTCTCCCTGCATGTCGGGAGCGATCGCGATGCGGCCGATCAGCAGAACGTCATCCGTCTCGGCATACCGGATCGCTCCGACCAGTCGGCCGTCGATGCGTGCGGTCAGGCCACTGCCGGCGCGGAGCTCGGCCTCGACCTCCGACAGCGTCTGCGTCAGGGGCGGCATGTCGGCTGAGCCATAGATCTGCGCTTCAGACACGAAGGCCGCTCGCTGCAGTGTGAGCACCTCGCCGGCATCCGCCTCGCTGATCGTCGCGATCACGACATCGGGCCTGGTGCGGTCGGCGGCTGCGGCTGCGTCTGCGGCTGCGGCTCGGTCATCGGGTTCGTTCGGGCTGTCTTTCGTCATCACCTGCGTAACGATCGGGGGCCGGGGGCGGAGGTGTCAACCCCCTCGATCGCCGGCGCGAGCCGGCGTACGGTCGTGTCTCCGACACGAGGAGGACAAGTCATGGCCGAGAACACGAAGTCGAAGACCGGCGGCGCGTCGAAGCGCGGAGCGAAGACGACCAGGCGCCAGAACGCGGAGAAGGGATTCACCGCGTCGGCGACGCTCGCCGCGAATCTTCAGACCGTCCTCGTCGACCTCATCGAGCTCTCTCTGCAGGGCAAGCAGGCGCACTGGAACGTCGTCGGTCGCAACTTCCGCGACACGCACCGGCAGCTCGACGAGATCATCGACGCCGCTCGCGCTTTCAGCGACACGATCGCCGAGCGCATGCGAGCGCTGCATGCTGTTCCCGACGGCCGGACAGACACCATCGTGGAGACCACGTCTCTTCCCGCCTTCCCGACGGGTGAGGTGTCGACCACCGACACGATCGACCTCATCACCGAGCGCCTCGATGCGGTGGTCGGGACGATCCGTGACGTCCACGACGCGGTCGATGAAGAGGACCCGACGTCGGCTGACATCCTGCACGCCGTGATCGAGAGTCTCGAGCAGTTCGCATGGATGGTCAGCGCCGAGAACCGGACGCCGGTCGGGCGCTGAACGCGAGGTGCGGCGAGGCGGCTCAGTCCCGGTCGTCCCGCCGCCCCGCGCCGGTCTCGCGCCGAACCAGCATCGGCAGCAGCAGCCAGAGCAGCAGTATCCCGATCAGGGATGAGACCAGAGCGATGAGGCCCGCAGCGCGATCCACGGTGAAGTCGATGATGAGCGTCGTGACTCCGACGGTGAGAGCGGCGATCGCCACGAGGTCGATCTTCACGATCCGCGCTGCGACCCGCACGAGCTCGGGCTTGCGGCGGCGCCCGAACAGCGCGCGGTGCATGCCCACCGGCGCCAGGGCGAGGATCGTGGCGACCGCCGCGAGGCCGACGAGCACGACGTACAGGTCACGCTGCACATCGTCCATGTCCTCGAAACGCGGAGTGAAGGCGACGGCCAGCAGGAATCCCGTCAGGATCTGCGTGCCGGTCTGCATCACTCGCAACTCCTGCAGGAGTTCCTCCCAGTTCCGGTCGGCTCGCTCGTTGCGCGTCTCGTCTCGTCCATCGAGCCGGTCGTCGTGCTCCGCAGGCGATGCGGCGCGGTCATCAGCTGTCATCCGCTCAGTCTCTCGGTCGTGCTCCGATCCTGTCCAGCTACTTGCGCATCCACTGAGAAGGAGGTCGGCGTGACTCTTCCCCCTATCCGCGAGTGGTGGTCCGAGCTGTCGCTCGAGGCTCGCGTCGAGGTGCTCGGCGAAAGTGCTCCCCACCTCGGCGAGAAGGCACGGGAAGAGATCCGTGAGATCACCGGGGCGGTGGTGGGTATGGCCGAGACGTTGTCGCGCGAGGATCTCGACTATGCACGCTCGGCGGCACAGGCGGAGGTCGATGCCGCGAGCACCGAGTGATCGGCAGGCTTCACCCCTCGGAGGCCTGCTCCTCCCGGAGGCGGGGAACCGTGCGGCGCTCCGGGCGGAGTCCCGACTTGTCGGCGTAGAACGCTCGGATCCGGTCCATGTCGGCCGAGACGTCCCCGGTGAGATCGAGTGTGGGACCGAGGCCCGTCGTCATGGTGGTGCGGTCGACGAATCCGAGGGTCACCGGCATGCCGGTCTCTCGCGAGATGCGATAGAAGCCCGACTTCCAGTACTCGTTGCCGCCGCGCGTGCCGTCGGGTGTGATCACGAGACCGAAGACGCTTCCCGAGTGCACCTGAGCCACGACGTCGTTCACGACGCGGGCGGGGTCGGACCGATCGACGGGGATGCCGCCGAGGCTCCGCATGACCGGACCACGCCACCCGCGGAAGAGGCTGCTCTTGCCCAGCCAGTGCACCTCGATGCGCAGACGCCAGGCGATGGCGAGCATGAGCACGAAGTCCCAGTTGGAGGTGTGTGGTGCGCCGATCAGGATCGTGGGGCGCGTGGGCGTGCCCTCGGCCGTGAGGGTCCAGCGGCTGAACGTCCAGAAAAGTCGGGCGACGAATCGTTTGAGCACTCGTCAACCGTAGGGGAGTGGTGCTGTCGTTTCGCTGTCGGTCGGCGTGTCGATTTCGGCGCCATCGATGCGCAGCAGGCGTAGCATCGAGGGATGGCCAAGACACAGGACTCCGTCGAGCAGGACGCATCTCTCGCGCTCCAGCCGCTTCCGGACGCTCTGAACCTGCTCGATAACGACTCCGCCGGTTACTGCAGCGGCGGCGTCTGCCACTTCCCCGCGCCGAAGACGCAGTAGCAGCGAGACGCCGCCGAGGCGGTGATCAGTGCCCGCCGTGCACGCCGCCCGAGACGTCGTCTGCGGGCTTGCGAACGAATGCGCTCAGAGCGACGGCCGCGAGCGAGATGATCGCGGCGATCAGGAATGCCATGCGCGCGCCGGGTGCGCCGGCGGCAGCCGTCTCGAGCCCCTCGGCCTCACCGGCGTGCAGGATGGCGGAGTAGGTCACGGTCAGCACGGCAACGCCGGCCGCGCCGCCGACCTGCTGCAGCGTGTTGAGCACTGCTGACCCGTGCGAGTACAGCGAGCGCTGCAGGGATCCGAGCGAGGCCGAGAACAGCGGCGTGAACGACATCGCGAGGCCGACCGACATGACCGCCTGCACGATGATCAGCACCCACCACACGGTGTGCTCGCCCACCGTCGAGTAGTAGAACAGGGCGGCGGACACGAAGATCGTGCCGGGGATCAGCAGCGGTCGCGTGCCGCGCGCGTCGTAGACACGACCCATGATCGGACCCAGCAGGCCCATGAGGACCGAGCCAGGCAGCAGGATGAGCCCGGACTGGAGTGCGTTGAGCCCGGCGACGTTCTGCAGGTACTGGGGCAGCAGGGTCAGGGTGCCGAACATCGACAGCGCGAGGATCGTCATGATGATGACGGAGAACGTGAAGTTGACCGAGCGGAAGACACGCAGATCGAGCAGCGCGTCGTCGATCCGCTGCAGCACCAGCTGACGCCAGACGAACAGCGCGAGGGCGATGGCACCGACGACCAGTGAGGTCACTCCGACGACCTCGCCGGACCCTCCGTGTCCACCGAACTGACTCAGGCCGAAGACGATGCCGCCGAAGCCGAGCGCGGCCAGCGGGATGGAGATCACATCGAGCGGCACGGCGCGGGTCTCGCCGAGGTTCGTCATCCACTTCGCGCCCATGAGCAGCGAAACGATCGCGATCGGCAGCACGATCGCGAACAGCGCGCGCCAGTTGAGCGTCTCGAGGACGGCGCCCGCGAGCGTCGGGCCGATGGCCGGAGCCAGCGAGATGACCAGGCCCACGCGGCCCATCATGCGACCTCGCGACTGCGGGGGGACGACGTTCATGATCGTGGTCATCAGCAGCGGCATCATGATTCCGGTGCCGGCCGCCTGGATCACTCGACCTGCGAGAAGGACCTCGAAGCCGGGGGCGACCATCGCCACGAGCGTGCCCGCCGAGAACGCGGTCATCGCCGCGATGAAGACCTGCCGGGTGGTGAACCTCTGCAGGATGAAGCCGGTGGTGGGGATGACGACGGCCATGGTCAGCATGAACGCGCTGGTCAGCCACTGTCCGAGCTCCGGCGGGATGCCGAGGTCGGCGTTGAGGTGCGGGATCGCGATCCCCATCGTGGTCTCGTTGAGTATCGCGACGAACGCAGCCACCAGCAGCAGCCAGATGACTCGCATGTCGCTGCGGGCGATCTCGCCGGGGGCTGTCGTGGGCGGTGTGGCGATCGATCCGGTGTCGACGGCAGACATGCGGCCTCCTGGGCACAGAAGAGAAGAGGGAGGGAGCGCGCGAGTGCGCGGGGACAATTCAGCGTAACCACAGGTTCTGACATTTCATTCCGGATTCCGCTATATCCGCTCTCGGCGCACTCCGATGCCGAGGATCGGCCCGCGGCGTCGGCACCCCTGGCTACGCTGACTTCATGAGCATGGGTGGGATGCACGGCGGCTTCCGCCGCGTGGATGAAGACACGCAGCGTCGCCTCAACGCCGACGCACCTCGGATCAGCGGACTGGGTGCGAGGGTGATCGCACTCTTCAGGCCGTACAAGTGGCGTATCGCCATCACCGGCATCCTCGTCGTGCTGGGCGCCGGCATCGCGGTGATCCCGCCGCTCATCGTCCAGCGCATCTTCGACGATGCGCTGTTCCCCGTCGACGGCGGCGGGCCCCAGCTGGAGCTGCTGATCCGACTCGTCTCTGCGATGGTCGGACTCTTCCTGCTCTCGGCTGTGCTCGGAGTGGGGCAGACGTGGCTCACATCGACCGTCGGCAACAGCGTCACGGGCGACCTGCGCGTGCGGCTGTTCGAGCACCTGCAGGCGATGGAGCTGGGCTTCTTCACACGAACCAAGACGGGCGTCATCCAGTCGCGACTGCAGAACGACGTCGGCGGCGTCTCGGGGGTTCTGACCAACACCGTCACCAGCATCCTGGGCAACGTCGTCACCGTCATCGCCTCGCTCGTCGCGATGATCCTGATCGACTGGCGTCTGACGCTGATCGCGGTGGTCCTGATGCCGTTCCTCATCATCGTGCAGCGACGCGTCGGCCAGGTGCGGGCGCGCATCGCCGGAGAGACGCAGGAGTCGCTGTCTGAGCTCACCTCGATCACCCAGGAGACGCTGAGCGTCTCAGGGATGCTGCTGTCGAAGGCGTTCAATCGGCAGCGCACCGAGTCGCAGCGCTACCAGGCAGAGAACCGCAATCAGGTGCGGCTGCAGGTGCGCAGGGCCATGAGCGGTCAGGGGTTCTTCGCCGTCGTGCAGGTGCTGATGGCCAGCGTGCCGGCGGTCATCTACCTGGTGTCCGGCTACCTGATAGCCGGTGGCACCGGAGCGATCACGGCCGGTACGGTGGTGGCGTTCACGACGGTGCAGGCTCGGCTGCTGCAGCCGCTCATGGGGCTCATGCGAGTCTCGCTCGATCTGCAGACCTCCTCGGCGCTGTTCGCCCGGATCTTCGAGTACCTCGACCTGGTGCCCGAGATACAGGACGCGCCCGACGCCATCGCGGTCGACGCGGCACCGGGACCGCGCGGTCGCATCGAATTCCGCGATGTCGTGTTCCGCTACCCCGATGCCGCGCCGGATGCGCGTCCCACTCTGCAGGGCGTGTCGTTCGTCGCGGAACCCGGTCAGCACGTCGCGTTCGTCGGTCCGTCGGGGGCGGGCAAGACCACCGTGCTCTATCTCGCTCCGAGACTGTACGAGGCACATGGCGGCGCCGTGCTGTTCGCGGGAGAAGACGTGCGCGCGCTCACGCAGGAATCGATCATCGACAACGTCGGGATCGTGTCGCAGGAGACGTATCTCTTCCATGCGACGATTCGCGAGAACCTGCTGTACGCGAAGCCCGATGCCAGCGAGCGCGAGATGGTGGCGGCGTGCACCGCAGCGAACATCCACCATGTCATCGCCGGTTTCGAGAACGGCTACGACACCGTGGTCGGGGAACGCGGTTACAGGCTCTCCGGCGGTGAGAAGCAGCGCATCGCCATCGCGCGCGTGCTGCTGAAGGATCCGCCGGTCCTGCTGCTCGACGAGGCGACCTCCGCGCTCGACACGGTGTCGGAGCGCGTCGTGCAGGAAGCGCTCGACGAGGCGGCCAAGGGACGCACCACGCTGACGATCGCGCATCGACTCTCGACCGTGATCGGCGCCGACACCATCCACGTGCTCGAGGCGGGCCAGATCGTGGAGTCCGGCACGCACGCGCAGCTGCTGGCGAAGAACGGGCTCTACGCCGAGTTGGCCGCGCAGCAGGTCGCCGCGTCGAGGGTGATCGACACGGAGGCCGTGATCGAAGATGCTGTCACCGGCGGAGTGGCTGCTGCACTCTCGCATCGCCGTGCCGATCGTGCACCCGACGATTCCGCAGGCGCCGATGCCGTGGCGGCGCTGACGGCGCCCGTGCCGCTGCTGGATTCGACACGACCCGATGAGCGGGTCTACCCCGCGGAGATCTGACGGGCGATCCGCCGCACGTCGCCGAGGCGCCGCGCGGATCAGTGCACCGACAGACCGCCGTCGATGAAGATCGACTGCCCCGTCACGTACGACGAGCCCGCACCCGCGAGGAAGACGGCTGCGCTCGCGAAGTCGGAGGGGAGGCCGTTCCGGCCGACCATGGTCCGTGCGGCGAGTGCGGAGATCTGGCCCGGATCCTCCTGGAGCCGCGCGTTCAGAGGGGTGAGCACGAAGCCCGGCACCAGGGCATTGCTCGTCACGCCGGTGCCGCCCCACGCTTCTGCCTCGGAGCGCATGAGCGACTCGACGGCACCCTTTGACGCGCCGTAGACGCCGCTGCCGACGAAAGCGCGGTGCGCCTGCTGCGACGAGATGTGGATCAGTCGGCCGTATCCGCGCTCTGCCATACCTGATGCGAACGTCTGGCCGAGGAGGAACGGGGCGAGCGCGTTCACGGTCATCGTGGCATCCCAGTCGGCCTCCGTGATCTCGGCGAACGGCGGGCGGATGTTGATGCCGGCCGAGTGGACCACGATGTCCGGGGCGCCGAACGGCACAGCCACGGCATCGGCGACCGCGCGGATGCCGTCGCGGGTTCCCAGATCTCCCACGACCCCGGCTGCGGTGCATCCCGCATCCGTCAGCGCCTGCACGGTCGCGGTGATACGCGACTCGCCCCGCGCCACGATCACGGTCGACGCGCCGGCTCGGGCGAGAGCCGTCGCGATGCCCTGGCCGATGCCGGAGCTGCCTCCTGTCACGACCGCGGTGCGCCCAGCGAGTGAGAAGAGGTTCTCGAGGTAGTCAGCGGTGCGGTCGGCGGAGTGCGTGTCACGTGGGTCGTTCATGGTGCTCCTGCGTGTGCTGCTCACCAGGCCAGGGCGGCGGTGATCGTAGGGTCTGGACGCACATCGGCGAACTCGGGGAGGGCCTCGAGCTCGGCGACGAAAGCAGACACCGCAGCTGCGTACTCGGGATCCGGGTGAGTGCCGGCGATGTCGATCAGTGGGGGCAGATCCATGGCGAGGATCAGCCCGAGTCTGGCACTGACGGCCTCGGTGGCGCCGGCCTCGTGCAGGATCCGGATGCCGCCCTGCAGTGCTCGGATGTAATCGCGCAGCACGGGGAGCTGCGCCTTGCCCTGCGTGATCGACGTGCCGTCGGCCCGGAGTCGCCAGCGCACCACCACATCGGGGATCACGTCGAAGGCCTGCGCCCGCGTGTACATCGATTGGGCGACGAGCTGGTCTTCGTAGGCCACCCCTTCGGGGAACCGGAGGCCACGCCACAGCTCGAGCCGGCTGACCTTGGACCACGCGACGATGTTGGCGCTGGCATCGGGGTGCTCGTGGATGGTCGTGCCGAACCGCTCCGGGTCGGTGGCGGCCGACACCCAGGGCTGCACACGCCCGGCGGCATAGCGCTCGCCGTCGAACCTGGTGCGCACGTAAGCGCCGGCGACGAAGTCGCTGCCGGTCTCGGCGAGCGTGCCCGTGAGCCTCTCGAGGGCGGTGGGAGTCAGCTCGTCGTCGCCGTCGAGGAAGCCGACCAGCGGCGTGTCGACGGCGTCCAGCGCGACGTTTCTGGCCGCACCCAACCCGCGTGAGGCCTCGTGCGCGATGAACCTGAATCGTCGATCGTCTTCGGCGGCGGCGCGGAAGATCGCGCCGGTGTCGTCGCTCGACCCGTCGTCGACGAGGATCGCGTTCCAGCGCGGCTCTGTCTGAGCGCGAAGCGAGTCGAGCGCGTCCGGAGCGAAGCCTGCGATGTCACGCCCGGGGACGATCACGGTCACGAGGGGCGAGGCGGCGGTCACCAGCCGAGTCTATGGCCGAGCGGCCGGCGGAGCGCGCGGCGCATCGTGCTCACACGCGTCCGACGCTGTCGACGGAATCCGCGACGAGTGCGGCGAGCCTCTCCGGGGCATCGTCGGGCAGCGGCTCCCGGCCGAACGTGAAGCGCACGGATGTCTGCGCGGCCTGCGGGTCGATGCCACAGGCGAGGAGCACGTGCGACGGCTCATCACTGCCGGCAGCGCAGGCCGAACCGCTCGACGACACCACGCCCCGTCGCTCCAGCTCCAGCAGCACGGCCTCGCCGCTCACGCCGGCGAACGTGAACGATGCGGTGCCGGGGAGTCGATCCTGCGGATGCCCCGTGAGCAGGGCTGCGGGAACGAGCGCGCACACGCGATCGATGAAACGGCGCGTCGCTGCGGCCACACCGGAGGCGACGTCCTGCCGCTCCGCATCGGCCAGCTCGAGCGCGGTCGCGAGGCCCACGGCGCCCGCGACGTTCTCGGTGCCCGAGCGGCGGCCGCGCTCCTGGCCGCCACCGTGCAGCAACGGCTCGAGCGGCACGCGTCCCCGCACTCCGAGGGCGCCGATCCCCTTGGGGGCGCCGAGCTTGTGGCCGGCGATCGCGACGGCATCGGCACCCGCTCCCGCAAGCGCGAGCCAGCCCGCCGACTGCACGGCGTCCACGTGCACGGGGACGCCGGCCGCGTGCGCGACAGCCGTCAGCTCGGAGAGGGGCTGGATCGTGCCGATCTCGTTGTTGGCGTGACCGAGTGCGACGAGCGCAGTGTCATCGCGCAGAACCCTCGTCAGGGATTCCGGCGCTATCCGACCCGTCCCGTCCACGGGCACGTGCGTGACGACGACGCCGTGGAAGCGCCGCAGATACTCGGCGGACTCGAGGATCGACTCATGCTCGATCGGCGACACGACCAGATGACGACGATCCTCGGCGAGGGCGGCCAGCACGATGCCCTTGACCGCGAGATTGTTGGCCTCGGTGCCGCCTGCCGTGAACACGATGTCTCCGGTGCGCATGCCGAGGACCCGTGCGACCCGCGCGCGCGCATCGTCGAGCGCGCTCGCCGCAGCCTCGCCGATCGTGTGGTGGCTCGACGGGTTCCCGAACACGCCGGTCACGTAGGGGGCCATCGACTCCAGCACCTCTCGGCGCACGGGAGATGTGGAGGCATGATCGAGGTAGATCACCGGCTCAGTCGATCCGGACGTCGAGGCCGAGGTCGAGGGCGCGGGCGGAGTGAGTGAGCGCACCGACCGAGATCACGTCCACTCCGGTCGCGGCGATGTCGCCGACCGTGGCGAGGGTGACCCCGCCCGAGGCCTCGACCTGCGCGCGGTCGCCGATGAGTGCGACTCCTTCGCGCAGGTGCTCGAGCGAGAAGTTGTCGAGGAGCACCGTGTGAGCGCCTCCCTCGAGCACCTCCGGGATCTGGTCGAGACGGTCGACCTCCACCACGACGTGGGTCGTGTGGGGGAGCCGGGCCAGCGCCTCTCGCAGCGCGGTCGACAGATCGGCGCCCGAGCGCTTCAGCACCGCGAGGTGGTTGTCCTTCGCCATCACCGCGTCGGACAGCGAATACCGATGGTTGTATCCACCGCCGCTCACGACCGCGTGGCGCTCGAATGCGCGCAGTCCCGGAGTGGTCTTCCGCGTGTCGGCGATGCGGGCGCGCGTCGAAGCCACGGCTCGCACGTACGAAGCGGTGATGGTGGCTATGCCGCTCATACGCTGGGTGAAATTGAGAGCGATGCGCTCGGCAGTCAGGATGCTCCGGGCCGCGCCGGAGACCGAGGCGAGCACGTCTCCGCTCGAGAACTCGTCGCCGTCCCCGACATGCACGTCGATCCTGAGGCTCGCATCGGTGAGGGTGAAAGCGGCGGTGAAGGCATCGCCGCCGCTGAAGACTCCGGGCTCGCGCGCGACGAGGTCGGCGGTGGCCGTGGCATCGGCGGGCAGCAGCGCCGAGCTGGTGAGGTCGCCCCACGGGGCATCCTCTTCGAGCGCTGCGCCGACGACGCGGGTGATGATGGCGGGAGTGAGCATCAGACGGTCTCCAAGACGACGGCGGCGGTTTCGAGGTGGTGCGACCCCACGGATTCGGATCGAGCCAGAGCAGCGGATGTCACGGCGCCCGCCAGCGTCAGCAGGTTCGCGTCCTCGTGGTCGACGATGCTGCGCACGGAGCGAGGCGCCGCAGCCCACTGCGTCAGGACGTCGCGAGCGCGGCGGAGCCCCTCGGGCGTGCGGATGAGCCCGACCTCGTCCCACATCAGCCGCTGCAGTGCGGAACGTGAGAACGGGGCGCTGCCGACGACGCCCGACACGGCATCGAAGACGCCGGGCGGGGTGGAACCGACCTTCGGGGCTGCCGGCCAGGGCAGACCCAGCGCCGCGGCGGCGCGTGCCCCGAAGACAGCGCCCTCGAGCAGCGAGTTGGAGGCGAGGCGATTGGCGCCGTGGACCCCGGTTCGCGCGGTCTCGCCGACGGCGAAGAGTCCGGTGATCGACGTGCGTCCGTCGACATCCGTCACGACCCCGCCCATGAGATAGTGCGCGGCAGGGGTGACCGGGATGGGCTCGGCCGACCAGTCGAACCCGCGCTCCCTCGTCACACGGTCGATCGTCGGGAATCGACGCCCCAGCTCCTCGGCACCGAGCATGGTGGCGTCCAGCCGCACGGGGGACCCCTGCGCGGCGGCACATCGGGCGATGGCCCTCGCCACCACATCGCGCGGCGCGAGCTCTCCGTCGGGATGGCTCTCGAAGGTGAAGCGACGGCCGTCGTCGTCGATGAGCGTCGCCCCCTCGCCGCGAACGGCTTCAGACACGAGGAACGCCGGCCCTGCGCCGAGGATCGTCGGATGGAACTGCACGAATTCGAGGTCGGCCACGTCGGCACCGGCTCGTATCGCCGCCGCGATGCCGTCGCCGGTCGTCCCGGCGGGATTCGTGGTGTGCGCATAGAGATGACCGGCTCCGCCGGTCGCGAGGATCACGGCGTCGGCGTCGAGAAGCAGGGGCGCGTCGTCGATCAGCACGCGGACGCCCCGCACCACGCCGTCGGTCACGTCGAGGTCCGCGAGGAACGCGTGCTCCACCACGGTGACGGGTGCCGCGTGGGTGGCCGCGACCAGGGCGTGCGCGATGGCCGCTCCCGTGGCATCTCCACCTGCGTGCACGATGCGCGCGCGGCTGTGCGCCGCCTCGCGTCCACGAAGGAGCACACCGTCCGCGGACCGGTCGAAGGCGACGCCGCGCGCGAGGAGCTCCGCGATCCTGGCGCCGGCGCCGCCGACCAGCACGTCGACCGCGGTGGCGTCGGCCAGCCCGGCCGACGCTGCGATCGTGTCGGCGGCGTGCAGTGCGGGGGAGTCGTCGGGGCCGTACTCTCCGGCCACGCCGCCCTGCGCGAATCCCGTGCAGCCGTCGCCGAGGACTCCCTTCGTCACCACGGTGACGGCATGGCCATGCTCGCGTGCGTGCAGCGCCGCGGTCAGTCCGGCGATCCCGGAGCCGACCACGATCACCTTCATCGCGCACCTGCTGTCGCCGGGGGCCTGGCGGCCAGCATCCGCTCCAGGGCCAGACGCGCAGGATCCGCGACGTCTGAGGTCACCGTGATGCGGTTCGGCGTGCGTCCTGCGACGAGCTCCTCCAACACCCACGCGAGATATCCGGGGTGGATCCGATACATCGTCGAGCACGGGCAGACCACGGGGTCCAGGCAGAAGATCTCGTGCTGGGGGAACTGCGCAGCCAGGCGGCGCACGAGGTTGATCTCGGTGCCGATCGCGAAGACCGTGGGTTCGGATGCCGCGGCGATCGCCCGACGGATGTAGTCGGTCGATCCGGCCTCGTCGGCGGCGTCGACGACGTCCATCGGGCATTCGGGGTGCACGATCACCCGCACACCCGGGTGCTCGGCGCGCGCCTCGTCGATCTGGGCGACCGTGAAGCGACGGTGCACGGAGCAGAATCCATGCCACAGGATCACACGCGAGTCGACCAGCTCCGCTGCAGAGGCACCGCCGAGCGCCTTGCGCGGGTTCCACATCGGCATCTTCTCGAGAGGCACGCCCATCGCCTTCGCGGTGTTGCGGCCGAGGTGCTGGTCGGGGAAGAAGAGCACCCGCTGACCCCGCTCGAATGCCCACTCGAGCACTGTCTGCGCGTTCGAGGAGGTGCACACGATCCCGCCATGGCGCCCCACGAAGCCCTTGATGGCGGCGGAGGAGTTCATGTACGTGACGGGGATCACCGGCACTCGGCCGTCCTGATCCTCCGCGTCCAGATCCCCGAGCACGTCTGCGAGCTGCTCCCAGCAGTCCTCGACCTGGTCGATGTCGGCCATGTCGGCCATCGAGCATCCCGCTGCGAGGTTGGGGAGGACCACGGCCTGGTCGGGACCGGAGAGCAGATCTGCGGTCTCTGCCATGAAGTGCACGCCGCAGAAGATGATCGCTTCGGCGTCGGGTCGTTCCTTGGCCGCTGTGGCGAGCTGGAACGAGTCGCCGACGTAGTCGGCGTGACGCACGACCTCCTCGCGCTGGTAGAAGTGCCCGAGGATCACGGCGCGGTCTCCCAGCATCTCCTTGGCAGCGCGGATGCGCGCGTCGAGCTCCTCCTCGCTCGCGTCGCGGTAGGCGGCCGGGAGCTCGCCCTGACGAGGCGCTCCCGTGGGGATCACGTCACCCATGGAGGACCCAGGACCGTACCCGGGGCGGGAGTCGAAGTCCCACGGGCCCGCGGCGAGATCGGTGGTGCAGGTGGCGTCGGTTGACGCGCCCGACACGATCGAGCGGATCATGTGGTCGACCGACGGGTCTGCGGGAGGCACAGCGGGAGTGGGGACGAAGGTGAGGCTCATCGGATGCTCGTTTCCTCGGGGCCGAGCGGGCCGTGATCGGCCAGCTCGACATCGGTGTTGTAGCGGTAGAGGCGTGCAGGACGGTGGCTGCCGGTGCGGAACCGGTCTGTGGGAAGCAGGTTGCCCGCAGACTCGACCTGACGCCGGAAGTTGGCCGGGTCCAGGTGCTTCCCGAGGATCGCCTCGTAGGCCTCTCGGAGTTCCGCGAGGGTGAACTCGGCGGGCAGGAACCCATGCGCGACTCGGCTGTAGCCGACCTTGCTGCGCAGGCGCCAGAGCGCGTAGTCGACGATCTTGGCGTGATCGAAAGCGAGCGGAGGACGCTCGTCGAGATCGAACCAGCGCACGTTCTCGGGGGCTTGGCCCGATGCGCGATGCGCGGCGCTCTGCGCGTCGACATCGTCCTGTCGCAGCAGCGCCCAGTACACGATCGACACCACTCGGGTGGGGGAGCGGTCGACAGCACCGAAGGCATAGAGCTGCTCCAGGTAGCTCGGGGTCAGACCGGTGGTCTCTGCGAGCGTTCGGGCGGCCGCGTCCACGGGCGACTCCTCGGGTGTGAGCCATCCGCCGGGGAGCGCCCACTGGTCGGCGAAGGGCTCACGGGTGCGCAGCACGAGCGGAAGCGCGAGCACGGCCGGGCCATCGCCGGTGCGGCGCAGGGTGAGGATGACCGTGGATACGGCGACATCGATGCCCGAGCTTTGAGTCATAGTTACCTTAACCTCCTGTGTCGATCTTAGTGTCATCGCGACCCTTAGTGCATCTTCATGACGGGGCGGTTGTCGAGGCCGAAACGTTATATGCCGGTGTTCCGAACCCTTGTCGCCTGAAAAGGGATTTGTTAGGTTACTGTCCTAACAAATCCCTTTCCCTGGGATCTGTCACGGGCCCCACCTCCGGGGCTCGGCTCCATCCGGAGATCCCTCCTGCAGTGCAGCACCGAGAGGAAATACAGAATGATCCGTAACGGAAGGCGCAAGATCGCGCTCACCGCTGTGGCGGGGGCATCCGTCCTCGTCCTGGGTTTGACCGCGTGTGGCGCGGGCGGCGGCAACGAGGGGAGCGGTGGCGATGGCGACCGCGCACTTCGGGTGTGGGCCGGCAGCCAGACCCCGATCACTGCGAACTACAACCCCTTCGCCCCCACCGTGCTCCATGGCGCGATGGGCCCGATCTACGAGACGCTGTTCTTCTACAACAAGACTGCCGACTCGGAGCCCGTCGGCCTGATCGGCGACACCTTCGAATACAACGAAGACGGCACCGCGATCACGATCACGATCAAGCCCGACCTGAAGTGGAGCGACGGCGAGCCGCTCACGGCCGCCGATGTGGCCTTCTCCTTCGGCTACGAGGCGAACAACCCCGAGGGTAACGGCCTCGTCTCGGCCGAGGCGATCGACGACACGACGGTCGTGCTGACCTACGCGGCTGCGCAGTACACCACCGAGTACCAGCGCCTCGGATCCACGTACATCCTTCCCGAGCACGTGTGGTCGGAGGTGACCGACTTCGCCAACTTCGCCAACGAAGAGCCCGTCGGCTCCGGCGCCTACGTCGTCGAGAAGACCACGAGCGAGTCGTACACGCTCGTCGCCAACGAGAACTTCCGCGACGCGGACGACCTCGGTGTCAAGAAGGTCCAGTACATCGCGGTGGACAACAACCAGACCGCGCAGGACCTGCTCGCCGCCGGCAAGCTCGACTGGACGTCGATGTTCATCCCGAACCCCGAAGACGTCACCTCGAACGGCGTGATCGACTGGATCAACACGCCGCAGGACCCCACGGTGCTCTATACCTGCTCGAACACCGAGCTCGGCTGCACCGGTCCGCAGACCGACGTCGCCGTCCGCCAGGCGCTCAATGTCGCGATCGATCGCGCCGCGATCAAGGACAAGGCGTTCGTCGGGCTCACCGGCGACATCTCGCCCACCTTCGCGCTGCTGCCCCGCGACGAGAAGTGGGTCGCCGACTCCGCCAACGAGGTCAGCCCCCAGGAGGCGAACGTCGAAGAGGCGGGCGAGATCCTCGAGGCAGCCGGCTACACGAAGGACGGCGACTACTACGCGAAGGACGGAAAGCCGGTCGAGCTCAGCCTCATCTCGGTCGACGGCTGGACCGACTACAACGACGCCGCGAAGCTGATCGCCGAGCAGGCTGAAGCCGCGGGCATCAAGATCACGGCATCCACGGTGCAGTGGCAGGAGTTCTCCGACGCTCGCCAGAGCGGCGACTACCAGCTGATCGTGGGCGGCGTGGTCGGGACCTCGGTCGCCGACCCGTTCCAGATCTACCGCGACTGGTTCGGCGGAACGGCCGTCGAGTCGACCGCGCCGGTCGGCACGGAGATCCCTCCGGGACGATGGAACTTCAGCCGCTACAGCAACCCCGTCGTCGATCAGGCGATCCAGGCTGCCGTGAGCACGAACGACGAGGCCGAGAAGCAGGCGCTCTACGGCACCATCCAGACCGAGATCGTCCGTGACCTGCCCTACATCCCGCTCGTGATCAACGCCACGCAGACCTTCTACAACTCGAAGGACTTCACCGGATGGGTGACGGAGGACGACCTCTACTCGTTCCCTGCTCCGTGGGAGAAGGTCGCGGCGGGCTACGTCCTGACGCAGCTCGAGCCGGCGAACTAAGCACATGAAGTCGGGGGAGCAGGAAGCAAGGTCAGTGACATGAAGTTCTATGCACGAAGAATCGGGTTCTACGCGTTCACGCTGTGGGCCGCGATCTCACTCAACTTCCTGCTCCCCCGGCTCATGCCGGGGGACCCGGCCGACATCATGATCGCCAAGATGCAGCGAGCGGGCGGCGAGGTCTCCGAGACCACGATCCGCAACATCAAGCTGCTTCTCGGCGGTGACGACTCGTCTCTCTGGGAGCAGTACATCGCCTACTGGGGGCGGATGCTCCAGGGTGATCTGGGCATCTCGGTCACCAAGTTCCCGGCGCCGGTGAGCGAGCTGATCGGGCAGGCGCTGCCCTGGACACTGATCCTGGTCGGCACCGTGACCGTCATCTCCTTCATCCTCGGCGTCGCGCTCGGCGCCTGGGCCGGATGGAAGCGCGGCACCTGGGTCGATCATCTGATCCCGGCGACCACCGTGCTGCAGTCCATCCCGTACTTCTGGATGGCGCTGCTCCTCGTCTCGGTGTTCGCGGTCGGCCTCGGCTGGTTCCCGATCTTCGGAGGCTATGACGTCTTCGACTTCCCTGACGGCCCGGAGCCGACGTGGGCGTTCTTCGTGGACGCACTCTCACACGCGGTCCTTCCCGCCATCACCATCGTCCTCTCGTCCGTCGGCGGCTGGATGTTCGGGATGCGCAACATGATGGTGCAGACGATGTCCGAGGACTACGTGCTCACTGCCGAGGCCAAGGGGCTCCGTCCGCGTCGCATCATGACGACATACGCCGCCCGCAACGCCGCGATCCCTTCGATCGCCGGCTTCTCGATCACTCTGGGATTCGTGGTCGCCGGCTCCATCGTCATGGAGCAGGTGTTCACCTACCCGGGCATCGGCAAGCTGATGTTCCAGGCGGTGACGAACAACGACTACGCGCTGATGCAGGGGCTGTTCCTCGTCATCACCATCACCGTGCTCGCCGCCAACTTCATCATGGACCTGGTCTATGGCTTCATCGACCCGAGGGCTCGCCAGAATGTCTGACACCGAGAACACAGTGCTGATCACCAAGGATCAGCCCATGACCCAGCCCGCGAGCACCATCTCGCTCGCGACTCAGCGGGGCCGCAAGCGCCGCCGCGTCCTGCCCACCTCGTCGTCGAAGTTCATCATCGGCGCGAGCATCGTCATCGCGATCGTCCTGTTCGCGATCATCGCGCCGATCTTCTCGCAGGATCCCCGCAGCACCGACAATCCGGCTCTGCTCCCGCCCTCGCCCGAACACTGGCTCGGTACAACCAAGCTCGGCAACGACATGTTCGCCCAGCTCGCCATCGGCGCCCAGGGGTCGCTGCTGGTCGGTGTCGTCGCCGGGGGCATCGCGATCATCCTGTCCCTGGTCTTCGGCGTCCTCGCCGGGTACCTCGGCGGATGGCGCGAGGACACCCTGGCGCTGCTGACGAACGTGATGATCGTGATCCCCGGCCTGCCGCTGGTGATGGTGATCTCCTCCTTCGTCCCTCAGCGCAGCTGGCAGCTCGTGGCGTTCGTGCTCGGCATCACCTCGTGGGCCGGTGCCGCATATGTCCTCCGCCTGCAGACCCGATCCCTGCGCACCCGCGACTACGTCTACGCGTCCAAGGTCGCGGGAGAGAAGTCGCTGCGGGTCATCCTCGTCGAGATCATGCCCAACCTGCTGCCGTTGCTCACGGCCCAGTTCCTTTTCGCGATCATCTTCGCGATCCTCGGCGAAGCCGGTCTCTCGTACCTCGGCCTCGGCCCGAACTCCTCCATCACCTGGGGGACGATCCTCAACGATGCGCAGTCGGGCCAGGCGCTCGGGCGAGGCGCCTGGTGGTGGTTCGTTCCACCGGGAATCATGATCGCGATGCTCGGAGCGGGACTCTCGCTCATCAACTTCGCGATCGACGAGGTCATCAACCCCAAGCTGCGCAACGCGCCCGACGCCGCCAGGCGTGTGCGCAAGGCGACCAAGACGAAGGGGATCGCCGCATGAGCGCTCCGGATGCCGTGCTCACCGCACGAAACGTGTCGATCGAGTACGAGGTGGACCCGCCCGTCAAGGCCGTCCGCAACGTCTCTCTCACCCTCAACCGGGGGGAGATCCTCGGTCTCGCGGGCGAGTCCGGCTGTGGCAAGACGACGCTCGCGTACGGCATGAACCGGCTACTCAAGGCGCCCGCGCTCATGACGAGCGGGGAGATCGTGCTCCACGACCGTGACGGCCAGGATATCGACGTCGTGGCGCTCGACGGCGAAGGGCTGCGCGCGTTCCGCTGGGACAAGATCTCGATGGTCTTCCAGGGGGCGATGAACTCCCTCAACCCCGTCATCAGCGTCAAGGCGCAGATCTTCGACATCTTCGACACGCACCGGCCGGGCATGTCGAAGAAGGACAAGCAGGCCAGGGCCGAGGAGCTGCTCACTCTCGTCGGAGTCGACCCGTCGAGGTTGACGAGCTTCCCGCATGAGCTCTCCGGCGGCATGCGCCAGCGCATGATGATCGCCATGGCGCTGGCGCTCGACCCGCAGGTGATGATCATGGACGAGCCGACCACGGCGCTCGACGTGGTCGTGCAGCGCGGAATCATCCGCGAGATCATGCGGCTGCGCGAGCGCCTCGGCTTCGCTGTCATCTTCATCACGCACGATCTGCCCATGCTGATCGAGATCAGCGATCGCATCGCCGTGATGCTGCAGGGTCAGATCGTCGAGGAGGGCACGGCTGAAGAGATCTACCGCACCCCGAAGCACGAGTACACCAAGAGGCTGCTGTCGAGCTTCCCCAGTCTCACCGGGGAGCGCGGCGACTTCGTCCGCACCGGCAGTCAGCGCAGCCAGGAGGAAGTCCGATGAATGGTGCCACCCTCGAAGCACGCAACCTGGTGAAGGACTTCACCCTGCGGTCGGGTCTCAAGACATCGATCCTGCACGCGGTCAAAGACGTCTCGTTCACGATCGAAGCGGGCAAGACCGTCGCCCTCGTCGGCGAATC
Organism: Microbacterium hydrocarbonoxydans; assembly: GCF_904831005.1. Classification (NCBI taxonomy): domain Bacteria; kingdom Bacillati; phylum Actinomycetota; class Actinomycetes; order Micrococcales; family Microbacteriaceae; genus Microbacterium; species Microbacterium hydrocarbonoxydans. The sequence continues at coordinate 1,095,637 of NZ_LR882982.1, forward strand.
GGGATCGGGCAAGTCGACGATCGCCCGGATGCTGATGAAGCTCGAGACGCCCACGAGCGGCCAGATCCTGCTCGACGGCAAGGACTCGGGGATGCGTGGACGCGCGGTCGAGGAGTACCGGTCACAGGTGCAGATGGTCTTCCAGGACCCGTTCGCCTCGTTGAACCCGTTCCACACGATCATCCATCATCTGGAGCGTCCGATCAGGCTCCATCACCCCAAGCTCTCGGCTGCTCAGGTGAGAGCGCGGGCCGTCGAACTGCTCGAGCGGGTGCGGTTGTCGCCGGGCGAGAGCTTCGCCGAGCGCCGTCCGCACGAGCTGTCCGGTGGTCAGCGGCAGCGAGTGGCGATCGCTCGGGCGCTCGCTCCCGGGGCGCGGTTCATCGTCGCCGACGAGCCCGTCTCGATGCTCGACGTCTCGATCCGGCTGGGGGTGCTCAATCTGCTGGCCGATCTGCAGCGGGAGGAGAACCTCGGGGTGCTGTACATCACGCACGACCTCGCGACCGCACGGCATTTCAGTGACGAGATCATGGTGCTCTACAAGGGCGATGTGGTCGAGCGGGGACCGGCCGACGAGGTGATCCTCAACCCGCAGCACGAGTACACCAAGACTCTGCTGGGTGCCGCGCCAGAGCCCGAGAACCTCGGTCGTCTACGCGACGAGGTGCGGGCGGAGCTCGCAGGACTCTGAACGTCCGCCGCGACAGGAACCATGAGGGTGCGCCTGTCGCGGCGGGGGCGAGCCGCTAGACTGTAGCCACAATTGAAGACAGGCCGAATGAACCACGCGGGAGAGCCCCGGCGAACGCAGCCGGGCACCGAAGGAGCAAGCCTCCCCGCCAATCTCTCAGGTATGCGTACCGCGCGGTTCCGGCCACTCTGAAAAGCGATTTCAAGCGAAGCGAGAAATCGGGTTGAGCGAGGGCGTCCACGCCCGAGTCGAAACCCCGGCGACCTGCACCCCGCGAGTCTCCACCTCGTCCGCCCACGGATCCGCCGACGGTGAAAGCCCAGTCTCTGGGCGAAGCTCTCAGGCCCATGACAGAGGGGGAGTTCCGAGGAACGGCGCGTCGTCGCCGTTCCGCCCGACCCAGCCCGGGAGAACTCCATGTCCGATCCCCGCTACACACCGCTTCGAGAACGCCATGAGGCGCTCGGTGCCTCGTTCACCGACTTCGGCGGTTGGCAGATGCCGGTCCGCTACACCTCGGACCTCGCCGAGCACCATGCCGTGCGTCAGGCCGCGGGCATCTTCGACATCTCGCACATGGCGGAGTTCCTCGTCACCGGCGAATTCGCCGGGGAGTTCCTGGACTTCTCGCTCGCCGGACGCCTGTCGGCGATGGCAGTGGGCAAGGCGAAGTACTCGCTCATGCTCGCCGACGACGGCGGGATCATCGACGACGTCATCGTCTACCGACTGGCTGAAGACCGCTTCCTCGTGATCGCGAACGCAGGCAATCGCGGATTCGTCGATGCGGCGTTCGCCTCACGCGTCCGTTCTTTCCCCTCGCGGATCGAGCGCGAGCAGCCTGCACTGGCCGCACCAGAAGAGCGCAGCTTCGCCGGATTCATCGGCGACCGCGGCGTCGACGTCGAGGACGTCTCCGACGAGTACGCGCTGCTCGCTGTGCAGGGTCCCGCCGCGGAGGCCGTCGTGTCGAACACCGAGGGCATCTCCGACCTCAGCTCGCCCTGGGGTGAGCAGAAGTACTACGCCTGGGCTGACGCCTCGTATCTGGGAAACCCGCTGCTGCTCGCCCGCACCGGCTACACCGGTGAGGACGGCTTCGAGCTGCTCGTCCGCACAGCCGACGCCCCAGCCCTGTGGGACGCGCTCATCGAGGCGGGACGCCCGCACGGCCTCGTTCCGGCGGGGCTCGCGGCGCGAGACACGCTCCGCCTGGAAGCCGGTATGCCGTTGTACGGCCACGAGCTCTCTCGCGACACGAGACCTTCTCAGGCCGGTCTCGGGCGAGTCGTCGTACCGGACAAGAGCAGCTTCATCGGCAAGGGAGCTGTGGACGCGGCATCGGATGCACGCGTTCTCGTCGGACTCGTCGCAGAGGGCAGGCGTGCGGGCCGCGCGGGTTACGCGGTCGTCGACGAGCACGGCACCGTGCTCGGCGAGATCACCAGCGGCGCGCTCAGCCCCACGCTCGGGCACCCGATCGCGATGGCGTACGTCGACCCTTCTTCCGCTGCGGTGGGAACCGCAGTATTCCTTGATGTGCGGGGGACCAGCATCCCCGCGATCGTGACCGCTCTGCCTTTCTATCGGAGGACCAAATGACCGACCTCAATGCGCTCCAGTACACCGAGGAGCACGAATGGATCGCCGCCGACGGCGGCACCGTGACCATCGGAATCACCGACTACGCGGCCGACAAGCTCGGTGACGTGGTGTTCGTCGAGCTCCCGGCGGTCGGCACCGAGGTCACCGCCGGCTCCGTCGTCGGCGAGATCGAGTCGACGAAATCGGTCGGCGAGCTCTACGCCCCCGTGACAGGCACGGTCGTCGAGATCAACGACGGCGTGGTCGATGACCCGTCCCTCGTGAACGCGGAGCCGTTCGCAGGCGGCTGGCTCATCAAGGTGTCCGTCGCAGACGGTGCTCTGGATGGTCTGATGGACCGCGACGCATACGTCGCTCTGACGGAGGGCTGATCCACCCGTGACCTCATTCGCCGATCGTCATATCGGAACCACCGCCGCCACCCAGCGCCAGATGCTCGACTCGCTGGGGGTCGCCTCGGACCTCGAGGACTGGAGCCCCGTAGAGGCTCTGATGCGCCAGGCCGTGCCGTCCTCGATCTTCACCGCAGCAGCCGATGACTCCGTGATCCCGCGGGCCGCGAGCGAGACCGAGGCGCTCGCCGAACTGCGGGCGCTCGCCGCGCGCAACACGGTGAACCGTCCGATGATCGGCCTCGGCTACTACGGCACGATCACGCCGCAGGTGATCCAGCGCAACGTGCTCGAGAACCCGTCCTGGTACACGGCCTACACGCCGTACCAGCCGGAGATCTCGCAGGGGCGCCTCGAGGCGCTCATCAACTTCCAGACGATGGTCGCCGAGCTCACCGGCCTCTCGACCGCCAACGCGTCGATGCTCGACGAATCCACGGCCGTCGTCGAGGGGATGCTGCTCGCGCGACGCGCCTCCAAGACGCGATCGAATGTCTTCGCAGTCGACGCAGATGCGTTCCCGCAGACCGCCGCACTGCTGGCGGCGCGCGCCGACGCCGTCGGGATCGAGATCGTCACGGTCGACTTCGCTGCAGGCGATGAACTGCCCGCCGAGTTGTTCGGCGTGTTCGTGCAGTACCCCGCAGCCTCGGGGCGCGTATGGGACCCGAGCGCCGTGATCGACGCGGCCCACGTCGCCGGCGGCCTCGCGGTCGTCGCCGCGGATCTGCTGGCGTTGACGCTCATCTCGTCGCCCGGTTCGCTCGGCGCCGATGTGGCCGTCGGCACGACGCAGCGTTTCGGCGTGCCGATGGGGTTCGGAGGCCCGCACGCGGGCTACATGGCGGTTCGCGCCGGACTCGAGCGCCAGCTTCCGGGTCGTCTTGTCGGAGTGTCCGTCGACGCGGACGGCAAGCCGGCGTACCGGCTGTCGCTGCAGACGCGCGAACAGCACATCCGCCGCGAGAAGGCCACCAGCAACATCTGCACCGCGCAGGTGCTCCTCGCCGTGATGGCCGCCATGTACGCGGTGTACCACGGCCCCGAAGGGCTCCGTGCGATCGCCGCTGAAGCCGCGGCGAAGGCCGCGATGCTGCGCGACTGGCTCGCAGATGCGGGTGTCGAGGTCGTGCACGACGCGTTCTTCGACACGCTCAGGGCACGCGTACCGGGCCGGGCGGCCGAGATCGTCGAGTCGGCGCATGCCGCGGGCATCCTGTTGCGCGCGAACGACGCCGACACCGTCAACGTCGCCGTCGACGAGACGACGACGGTCGCCGACCTTCACCGTGTCGCTCAGGTGTTCGGCGGCAAGCGCGAGAGGGCATTCGGGTTCTTCGGCATCGGCGCGGCCGGCGCCCTTCCCGAAGGCCTGCACCGGCAGGACGAGTACCTGACGCATCCGGTCTTCCACGCTCATCGCAGCGAGACCGCCATGATGCGGTACCTGAAGAGCCTCGCCGACCGGGACTACGCGCTGGACCGCGGCATGATCCCGCTCGGGTCCTGCACGATGAAGCTCAATGCAGCGACCGAGATGGCGTCGATCACGTGGCCGGAGTTCGCGGGGATCCACCCGTTCGCGCCGGCATCCGACGTCGCGGGATACCTCGAACTCATCGACCAGCTGGAGTCCTGGCTGGCCGAGGTCACCGGCTACGACGCCGTCTCGCTGCAGCCGAACGCGGGCTCGCAGGGAGAACTCGCCGGCCTCCTCGCGATCCGCGGGTATCACCTGGCGAACGGCGACGATCAGCGCACGGTGTGCCTGATCCCCTCGTCGGCGCACGGCACGAACGCGGCATCCGCCGTGCTCGCGGGCATGAAGGTCGTCGTCGTGGCCTGCGACGAGCTCGGCAACGTCGACCTCGACGACCTGCGGGCGAAGATCGCAGCGAACGCCGATGAGCTGTCCGCGCTGATGATCACCTACCCGTCGACGCACGGTGTGTATGAGCAGGACGTGGTGGAGATCACGACCGCCGTGCACGACGCCGGCGGTCAGGTGTACGTCGACGGCGCCAACCTCAATGCGCTGCTCGGGTATGCCCGGTTCGGCGACCTGGGTGGCGACGTCTCGCACCTGAACCTGCACAAGACGTTCGCGATCCCGCACGGCGGCGGCGGCCCCGGCGTCGGTCCGGTCGCCGCGAAGGCGCATCTCGCGCCCTTCCTGCCGTCGCACCCTCTCGCGCAGCGTGCCGATCACGCAGGCGGATTCGTGTTCGAGGGCGGCCCGGTGTCTGCGGCTCCGTACGGCTCCGCCGGCATCCTCCCGATCTCGTGGGCATACGTGCGGATGATGGGGGCCGACGGCCTCCGTCACGCGACGGCGGCGGCAGTGCTCTCGGCCAACTACATCGCGGCCCGTCTCGGCGAGCACTATCCGGTGCTGTACGCCGGAGAGAACGGCCGGGTGGCGCACGAGTGCATCCTCGACCTGCGTCCTCTCAAGGAAGCCACGGGGATCTCGGTCGACGACGTCGCGAAGCGACTGATCGACTATGGCTTCCACGCCCCGACCATGTCGTTCCCCGTCGCGGGGACGCTCATGGTCGAGCCGACGGAATCCGAGGACCTGGGCGAGATCGAGCGGTTCATCGAGGCGATGATCATGATCAAGGCAGAGGCCGATGCCGTCGCCGCAGGCCGCTGGCCCGCCGATGACAATCCGCTTGTGAACGCACCGCACACCGCGGTCTCGCTGATCGCGGGGGAGTGGAATCACGCCTACACGCGTGAGGATGCCGCTTATCCGGTGCATGCGCTCATCGCAGGCAAGTACTGGCCGCCGGTGCGCCGCATCGACCAGGCGTACGGCGACCGCAACCTCGTCTGCGCCTGCCCGCCGATCGAGGCCTTCGCCTGAGCAGGGCACGAGCATGAGGCGGCGTCGCATCCATCCCGGATGCGACGCCGTCGCTCGTTTCCGTGCATTTCCGCATGTTTCCGCGAGATTACATATGGTCACCACTGAGTAACAGTTCATTAGCCGAGTGCGCCGTCCCCCGCGACCCGGGTTACAGTCGACTATCCCTACGCGCTTGATGTCGAGTGCGCAGTCTGATGAATTCCCGTCCACAGGAGGACACAAGTGAAGCGCAACAAGATCGCCCTTGCGGGCACCGCGCTGTTCGCGATCGGCGCCCTGGCGCTCGCGGGCTGCGCGAGCGGTGGAAACGGCAACGAAGGTGACGGCGGCTCCGGCGCGAGCGCCGACGCAGATGCCATCATCACCACGAACGGCTCGGAGCCCGAGAACCCGCTCATCCCCACCAACACCAACGAGGTGGGTGGCGGAAAGATCCTCGACGAGATCTTCGCCGGTCTGATCTACTACGACGCCGACGGCAAGCCCGTCAACGACGTGGCTGAGGAGATCACCACGGAGGACCCGCAGAACCTCACCGTCAAGATCAAGGAAGGCCTGACCTTCACCGATGGTGAAGAAGTCACCGCCGACAACTTCATCAAGGCGTGGAACGAGGGCGCCAAGGCGTCGAACGCTCACCTCTCCAGCTACTTCTTCGAGGACATCGAGGGCTTCAGCTACGACACCGACTCCGAGCTCACGGGCCTCAAGCAGGTCGATGACTACACCTTCACGATCGCGCTGAACAAGCCGGCATCCGACTTCGCTCTGCGCCTCGGCTACTCGGCCTTCTACCCGCTCCCCGACGTCGCGTTCGAGGACATGGAGGCCTTCGGTCAGAACCCGATCGGCAACGGCCCGTACATGATCGACGGCGAAGACGCGTGGCAGCACGACGTGCAGATCGACCTCGTCCGCAACGACGACTACGACGGTGGCCGTCAGGCCGCCAACGGCGGTCTCACCATCAAGTTCTACGCGACGCAGGAGGCCGCATACGCCGACCTGCTGTCGAACGAGGTCGACGTTATCGACGCGATCCCGACGAACTCGCTCCCGGTCTTCACCGACGAGCTCGGCGAGCGCGCTGTGAACCAGCCCTCCGCTGTGTTCCAGTCGTTCACCATCGGCCAGTTCCTCCCGCACTTCAGCGGCGAAGAGGGCCAGCTGCGTCGTCAGGCGCTGTCGATGGCGATCAACCGCGAGGAGATCACCGAGACGATCTTCTCGGGCACCCGCACCCCGGCATCCGACTTCACGTCGCCGGTCATCGACGGCTGGTCGGATTCGGTTCCCGGCAGCGAGGTCCTCGACTTCGACCCCGAGAAGGCGAAGGAGCTGTGGGCTGAGGCCGACGCCATCGCACCGTGGGACGGCGAGTTCAAGATCGCGTACAACTCCGACGGCGGTCACGACGCCTGGGTCGACGCGGTGAGCAACAGCATCAAGAACACGCTCGGCATCGAGGCATCGGGCGACCCGTACCCGACCTTCCAGGACCTTCGCACGAAGATCAACGACCGCACCATCACCACGGCTGCGCGCTCGGGCTGGCAGGCCGACTACCCGGGTCTGTACAACTTCCTCGGACCGCTCTACGCCACCGGCGCAGGCTCCAACGACGGTGACTACACGAACCCCGAGTTCGACGAGCTCATCTCCGCCGGCATCAGCAACCCCGACGCCGATGCTCAGATCGAGGACTTCAGCAAGGCGCAGGAGGTTCTGTTCCAGGACCTTCCCGCGATCCCGCTGTGGTACTCCAACGTGACCGGTGGCTTCAGCGAGAACGTCGACAACGTCACGTTCGGCTGGAACTCGGTTCCGCTGTACTACGAGATCACGAAGGCCGGCGAGTAAGTCTGACGGCACTTCACCTGTGAGGCGGTGACGATTCTTCGTCACCGCCTCACAGGCTTGTGTTCACGTAGCTTTCTTTCCCCTCAAGAAGGGACAAGCGGATGCTCGGTTACATTCTGAGACGTCTCCTGCAGGTGATCCCGGTCTTCTTCGGAGCCACCCTGCTGATTTACTTCCTCGTGTTCGCCATGCCCGGCGATCCGATCCTCGCCCTGTTCGGCGACAAGACGCCCAACCCGGCGGTCGTCGAGCAGCTGCGCGCGCAGTACCACCTGGACCAGCCGTTCATCGTGCAGTACTGGTACTACATCACCGGCGTGTTCCAGGGTGACCTGGGCACGACCTACTCGGGCCGCCCGGTGTCGGCCGTACTCGCCGCCACGCTGCCCGTCACCGGCCGACTCGCGGTCATGGCCATCGCCATCGAGTTCGTGCTCGCCATCGTCATCGGCACCATCTCGGCGCTGCGCAAGGGCAAGCTGTTCGACAACGTCTCGCTGGTCGTGGCGCTGGTCGCGATCGCGATCCCGATCTTCGTGGTGGCGTTCCTCGCTCAGTACTTCCTGGCGATCCAGCTCGGATGGTTCAAGCCCACGGTGGGTGCGGACAACGACTGGGGCGGGCTCTGGCTGCCGGCGATCGTGCTCGGCTTCAGCCTCTATGCGGTGAGTATGCGTCTGATGCGCAGCTCGGTCATCGAGACCCTGAACCAGGACTGGGTGCGCACGGCGTACAGCAAGGGCCTCTCGCGCAATCGCGTGCTTCCCGTGCACGTGCTGCGCAACTCCCTGATCCCGGTGATCACGAACTCCGCCACGAACTTCGGCGTGCTGCTCGTGGGCGCCACCGTCACCGAGGGCATCTTCAACGTCCCCGGTGTCGGCAACACGCTCTTCCAGGCGATCCAGCGCGGCGAGGGACCGACGGTCGTCTCGTTCGTGACCGTGTTCGTCATCCTGTACGTGTTGGTGAACCTTCTCATCGACCTGCTCTACGGTCTGCTCGACCCGAGGATTCGCTATGCCTGATCCCACATCTCAGAAGCACTACGTCGCTCCGGTAGAGACGGAGTCGATCGCGGTCGACGCCGTCCGGATCTCGGACAAGCCCAGCAACCTCTGGCGTGACGCCTGGTTCGACCTGCGTCGTCGTCCGCTGTTCTGGTTCTCGATCGTCCTCGCGCTGTTCTTCCTCGTGATGGCGCTGTGGCCGACTCTGTTCACCGCGACGCCGCCGAACAACGACTGCCAGCTGTCGAACAGCAACGGCGGTCCGACGGACGGACACCCGCTCGGGTTCACGTTCCAGGGCTGCGACATCTATGCGCGCATCGTCTGGGGCGCGCAGACGTCGTTGGCCGTCGGCCTCATCGCCACGCTGATCTCGTCGGTTCTCGGCCTGATCATGGGAGCCCTCGCGGGCTTCTACGGCGGATGGCTCGACGGTCTGCTCTCGCGCATCGGCGACATCTTCTTCGCCATCCCGTACATCCTCGCGGCCGTCGTCGTGATGACCGTGTTCCGGGATTCTCGTTCGGTATGGACGCTGGCGTTCGCCATCGGAGCGTTCGCCTGGGCATCTACAGCTCGCGTCGTGCGGGCCGAGGTGCTGCGAGTGCGTCAGGCGGACTTCGTGATGGCGTCGCAGGCGCTCGGTCAGTCGAAGTTCAAGATCCTCCTGAACCACGTGGTCCCGAATGCCATCGCTCCGCTGCTCGTCGTCTCGACGCTCGGCCTCGCCGCGGCAATCGTCGCGGAAGCGACGCTCTCGTTCCTCGGCGTGGGTCTCGGCAGCGACGTGATGTCGTGGGGCAATGACATCGCGAAGGCTCAGGCGTCGCTGCGTGTCGCGCCGATGGCGCTCATCTATCCGTCGATCGCTCTCACCCTCGCGGTGCTGGCGTTCGTCACCCTGGGCGAGCTCATCCGAGACGCCCTCGACCCGAAGGCGAGGGCACGCCGATGAGCGAGCGAATCACCGAACAGGTCCCGCTGCTGAGCATCCGCGACCTCACGGTCGCGTTCCGCACGCAGGAGGGTCTGCGCGAAGTGCTCCACGGAGTGAGCTTCGACGTCATGCCCGGCGAGACGGTCGCGATCGTGGGCGAGTCGGGCTCGGGCAAGTCCACGACGGCCACGGCCATCGTGAACCTGCTCCCGGGAACCGGCGAGGTCACCGCGGGATCGATCACCCTGGAGGGGCGCGAGCTCACGACACTCAACCGTCGCGAGATCGAGGCTGTGCGCGGTCGGGACATCGGCTTCGTGCCGCAGGACCCGATGTCCAACCTCAACCCCGTCTGGAGCATCGGCTTCCAGGTGAAGGAGGCGATCCGTGCGAACGGCATCGCCCAGGGGCGCGATGCGGCCAAGGCACGCACCGTCGAGGTGCTGCAGCAGGCTGGACTCGCCGACGCCGAGAAGCGTCTGCACCAGTTCCCGCACCAGTTCTCGGGCGGCATGCGCCAGCGCGCGCTGATCGGGATGGGCCTCGCGGCCGATCCGAAGCTGCTCATCGCCGACGAGCCGACCTCGGCTCTCGACGTGACGGTGCAGCGCGTGATCCTCGATCACATGGCCTCGCTCACCCGCGACAAGGGCACCTCGGTGCTCCTGATCACGCATGATCTCGGCCTCGCAGCCGAGCGCGCGGACAAGATCATCGTGATGAACGGCGGCAACATCGTCGAGTCCGGTCCCAGCCGCGAGATCCTCGAGAACCCGCAGCACCCGTACACGAAGCGACTGGTCGCCGCGGCGCCCAGCGTCGCATCGCAGCGCATCCAGGCGGTGGTGGAGGATCGAGGCATCGAGACTCTCGACGACCTCGCCGACATCCCGCCGACCGTGCGCGTGGCAGGGCTCACGAAGGACTACAAGATCCGTCAGGGGAACTTCCGAAGTGAAGCGTTCCGTGCGGTCGACGACGTGTCCTTCGAGATCCCTCGTGGAAAGACCCTCGCCCTCGTGGGCGAGTCCGGCTCCGGAAAGTCCACGGTCGCCAAGATGGTGCTGAAGCTCGAAGAGCCGACCAGCGGAACCATCGAGATCGACGGGCAGGATGTGTCGAGGCTGTCGAACGCGCAGGCGTTCGGTCTGCGTCGGCGCATGCAGCCGGTCTTCCAGGACCCGTACGGCTCGCTCGACCCGCTGCGCAACATCGGCAACACGATCGCTGAGCCGATGCAGATCCACGGTGTCGGCGACCGCGCCTCGCAGCGCGAGCGGGTCGAGGAATTGCTCGACCAGGTCTCGCTGCCGCGCGTGCTGGCGACCCGGTATCCGAACGAACTCTCGGGCGGGCAGCGCCAGCGTGTGGCGATCGCCCGTGCGCTCGCGCTGAAGCCCGACATCATCGTCCTCGATGAGGCGGTGTCGGCACTCGACGTGCTCGTTCAGGATCAGGTGCTGCAGCTGCTGGCCGAACTCCAGTCGGAGCTCGGGCTCACGTATCTGTTCATCACGCACGACCTCGCGGTCGTCCGTGTCTCGAGCGACCTCGTGTGCGTCATGGAGAAGGGCAAGATCGTCGAGCAGGGCACTGTCGACGAGATCTTCGCCAACCCGCAGCAGGAGTACACGGATCGTCTGCTGAAGGCGATCCCCGGCGCGACGATCACCCTGGGCGGTCACTGAGAGTGAGCGTCGAACCTCGACCGGAGGCCGCACGGACTTTCCGTGCGGCCTCCGGGCCTGTCTCACTCGTCCTCTGCTCGCTGCTCGCGCTCTTCCTTCTCGGTGATGCCGTCGTGCGCGCGGGCTGGGGGCAGATGCTCCTTCTCGCTCCGTGGGTGCTGCTCGGCCTCTGGGTCGTGTACGAGATCGCCTTCGTCTCGGCCGTCCGCGTCGACGGCGAGGGGGCGATGGTGCAGAACATGCTGCGTCGCACGTCGTTCGGTTGGAGCCGCGTGCGCGACATCGACCTGCGCTGGCAGCTGCTCTTCTCCCTCGATGACGGAACAGACCTGTCGTGCTATGGCGGGCCTGCACGGGCACGTCCGATGCGGCGCCCCGGTGCCGGCGATGAAGAGGCGAAGGCTCCGGCGGGTCTTCGCGACCTCACCGAGATCCGAGACAGATGGCAGGCGGCGCCCTCGGGCGCGGATGCTCCGATCCGCCGCGTGTGGGACGTTCAGGCGCTCGTCGCGCTCGGTGTCATAGCCGTCTGGGCTGTGGCAGCCGTTCTCATCGCGAACGGCTGAGCGCTGCGTCGGACCCGATGCGGGTCAGGACGGAAGACCGAACAGCGCGGGGAACGCGCTCGCGGCCCACGGGTAGCCGACGAACACCGTCGCGTCGATCAGGAAGTGCGCGACGAGGAACGGCATGAGCCGTCCCGTGCGCAGGAACAGCCAGCCGAAGAGCAGGCCCATCGCCAGGTTGCCGATGAAGGCCCCGGGGCCCTGATAGAGGTGATAGCTCGCGCGCAGCACGGAGGTCGCCACGATGATCGTCCACGGCCCCCACCCCAGCTGCTTGAGCCTCGCGAAGAGGTAGCCGAGCACGACGAACTCCTCCTGCAGCGACGCCCTCGCGGCGGCCAGCAGAAGGATCGGCACCGTCCACCAGTGCGCCTCGAGTCCGGCCGGGTTCACGGCGACGAACAGACCGAGCGCTCGCCCGCCGAGATACAGGGCGAGGCCCGGGATCCCGATGGCCGCGACGAGCAGCACCCCCCGGCCGACATCGGGCCACACACGGGTGCCGTCGAGCCCGAGCCTGCCGAGGTGCGGGCGAGACGACTGCCAGAGCAGAAAGCAGACGAGCAGCACGGGCACGAGTGAGAAGCCGATCGAGAGGATCTGGTAGATCAGGTCGAAGATCTCCCGGTCGCTGCGCGACGGATTGAGGGTGGCCGTCTGATCGGCCAGCGGTGTCGAGTCGGTGAGTCGATACGCGAGCTGGACGATCGCATAGATCGCGGATTGGCCCAGGCCGAGCGCGAGGACGATCGCCATCTCCCACCACAGTCGAGCACGCGACGGGGCGGGAGAGTAGTCGGTGGTGGTCACGATCACGATCGTACTTGCGGCGTACAGGAACGGATTCGCGGCATACGATAGTCTGGAACGTCGGCTTCTCGACAAAAACCCACACTCTTTAGGACTTCTGCATGGCGCACGCCCTCCGCTCTGACCTCCGCAACGTCGCAATCGTCGCGCACGTCGACCACGGCAAGACCACTCTCGTCGACGCCATGCTGCGTCAGACGGGCTCCTTCGGCGAACACGCCCACGTCGATGAGCGCGCCATGGACTCGAACGATCTCGAGCGTGAAAAGGGCATCACCATCCTCGCCAAGAACACGGCGATCACCTACAAGGGCAAGCACGCCCAGGGCAAGGAGATCACGATCAACGTGATCGACACCCCCGGCCACGCCGACTTCGGCGGCGAGGTCGAGCGCGGCCTGTCGATGGTCGATGGCGTCGTGCTGCTCGTCGACGCGAGCGAGGGCCCGCTGCCGCAGACCCGCTTCGTGCTGCGCAAGGCTCTCGAGTCCAAGCTCCCCGTCATCCTCCTCGTCAACAAGACCGACCGTCCCGACGCTCGCATCGCCGAGGTCGAGGAAGAGGCGCACGACCTGCTCCTGGGCCTCGCGTCCGACCTCGTCGACGACGTTCCCGACCTCGACGTCGACGCGCTCCTCGACGTGCCGGTGGTCTACGCGTCCGGTCGTGCCGGCGCGGCTTCGCAGAACCGTCCCGCCGACGGCTCGCTGCCCGACAACGACGACCTCGAGCCGCTGTTCGAGGCGATTCTCGAGCACGTGCCCGCTCCGTCCTACGACGACGAGGCGCCGCTGCAGGCCTGGGTCACGAACCTCGACTCCAGCCCGTTCCTCGGTCGCCTCGCGCTGCTCCGTGTCTTCAACGGCACGCTCAAGAAGGGCCAGACCGTCGCCTGGGTCCGTGCAGACGGCAGCACCAGCAACGCCCGAATCACCGAGCTGCTGAAGACGCGTGCGCTCGAGCGCTACCCCGCGGAGTCCGCCGGTCCCGGCGACATCGTCGCCATCGCAGGCTTCGAGAACATCACGATCGGTGAGACCATCGCCGACCCCGAGGACGTCCGCCCGCTTCCCGCGATCACGGTCGACGACCCCGCCATCTCGATGACGATCGGCACGAACACCTCGCCCCTCATGGGCAAGGTCAAGGGCCACAAGCTCACCGCTCGCATGGTCAAGGACCGTCTCGACAAGGAGCTGATCGGAAACGTGTCGCTCAAGGTCGTCGACATCGGACGACCCGACGCGTGGGAGGTGCAGGGTCGTGGCGAGCTCGCTCTGGCCATCCTCGTCGAGAACATGCGTCGTGAGGGCTTCGAGCTCACCGTCGGCAAGCCGCAGGTGGTCACCAAGAAGATCGACGGCAAGACGTACGAGCCGTTCGAGCACCTCACGATCGACACTCCGGAGGAGCACCTCGGAGCGATCACGCAGCTGCTCGCCAACCGCAAGGGTCGCATGGAGAACATGACGAACCACGGCACCGGCTGGGTGCGCATGGAGTTCATCGTCCCCTCCCGCGGTCTCATCGGATTCCGCAGCGAGTTCCTCACGACCACTCGCGGCACCGGAATCGCCAATGCGATCTCGCACGGCTACGAGCCGTGGGCCGGTTCCATCACGACCCGTCAGAACGGCTCGATCGTCGCCGACCGCCAGGGTGTCGTCACCCCGTTCGCGATGATCGCCCTGCAGGAGCGCATGTCGTTCTTCGTGCAGCCCACGCAGGAGGTCTACGAGGGCATGGTCATCGGCGAGAACTCCCGCGCCGACGACATGGACGTGAACATCACGAAGGAGAAGAAGCTCACCAACATGCGTGCGGCGAGCTCCGACACCTTCGAATCGATGACGCCCCCGCGTCAGCTGACGCTCGAGGAGAGCCTCGAGTTCGCCCGCGACGACGAATGCGTCGAGGTCACGCCCGAGGTCGTCCGCATCCGCAAGGTGAACCTCGATGCGAACACCCGTGCACGCGAGACCGCGCGGCTGAAGCGTCAGGACGCGAACGCCTGACCCGTCCCGCTACGGCTTCCATGAAGGGGCCCTGCACCGCGTGAGAGCGCTGCAGGGCCCCTTTCTCATGTTTCACCCAGGTCAGATGTTGCAGAATCGTTACCTTGCGCCTGGGATCGACTCCCGATGAGGATCCCGTGACGGGCGTACGACGACCCGAAAGTCGATTCATGCTTCAGAACACCCGTGCCCTTCGGCGCGCCTCCGATGCGGCTTCCGCCCGAGCCGCTGCGAGATCTCGCCGCTCTCGATGGATCCTCGGATCGGTGACAGGGGGCGCCGTCGGAATCGCCCTGACACTCGGCATCGTCGCAGCTCCCGCTGCGGCGGCCGAACTCCCCGACGCGGTGGATCATGTGACCGCCCTGGTCACCGGAGCCGACCCGCTGCACAAGACCGTCGATGATTCGGCGATCACCATCAAGCTCGCGAAGGATGCGATCGCGGCCGCCGATGCGAAGAATGCGGAGGTGGCGGCGTCCGGCCTCGATCTCGCCGGGGCCCCTGCTGCGGTCCAGACCCAGGACCTCGGCACGTGGATCGGACAGCTCGCCGACCGCGATTCCCTGAGCGACCGTGAGGTGCGGAGCCTGACCGCCTACACCGCGACCGGCACCGAGGCTGTCGTCGCTGAGACGGCGGCGCTGCAGTCCTCGTACGACGCGGCCCAGCAGGCCAAGGCGGCGGCGGAGCAGGCTGCCGCAGAGGCTGCGGCGGCTGCAGAGGCGCTCGCGCAGGCGAACACCGTCGACGGCGCGAAGTCCACGGCCCGCAGCATGGCGTCGAGTCAGTACGGCTGGGGCGACGATCAGTTCTCCTGCCTCAATTCGCTGTGGACCAAGGAGTCGGGCTGGAACTACCAGGCCTACAACTCCTCAGGGGGAGCCACCGGCATCCCGCAGGCGCTCCCGGGCAGCAAGATGGCGTCGGCAGGCAACGACTGGCAGACCAATGCGGCGACGCAGATCGCGTGGGGCCTCGGATACATCTCGTCCGTCTACGGCACGCCCTGCAGCGCATGGTCGCACTCGCAGGCGACGAACTGGTACTGATCCTGCCGCGAGCGATCACATCTGTGATCTGAAATGCCAATATGACGGCCCCCTGTCCTAGGCAGGGGGCCGTCTGTGGCGCTACGGTGAGCGGAAGATGGCTGGGGCATCGTCGATCCTGAGGAGGACGTGTGGACCCTGCGGCGCTCACCGGCATACCCCAGAACGTCTCCACCGGCTCTCTCCCGGGATGGGAGCGTGTGGACGAGCTCGTCCGCGAAGCGCACCGTCGATACGCGGATGACCGAAGCGGAGCGGTCGCCGACTACATCCCCGTCCTCGCGGAGGTCGACCCGGAACTGTTCGGACTCGCGCTCATCGAGTCGAACGGCGGGCTGCATGACGCGGGGGACGCGCTGCACAGCTTCTCGATCCAATCGATCTCGAAGATGTTCGTGTACGCGCTCGCGATCCAGGAGCACGGGCACGAGCTCGTGAGGGACATCGTCGGTGTGAACAACACCGGGTTGGCGTTCAACTCGGTGGTGGCCATCGAACTCAACGGCGGTCATCCCATGAACCCGATGGTCAACGCCGGCGCGATCGCCACCACGGCACTCATGCCCGGCGGCACCTCGGCCGAGCAGTGGGAACGGCTCAGAGACGGACTGTCCGCCTTCGCAGGGCGGCCACTGGCGCTGGACGGAGTCGTGTATTCGTCGGAGGCCGCGACGAACGACCGCAACCGCGCGATCGGGCGGCTGCTGCGCAGCTACGGCAGGCTCGAGGGGGACCCCGACGAGGTGGTCGACGTCTACACCCGCCAGTGCGCGCTCAGCGTCACAGCGCATGACCTGGCGGTGATGGGTGCGACGCTCGCCGACGGTGGGGTGAATCCCGTGACGGGCGAGCGCGTGGTCTCGGCCGACGTCTGCCGCGACACGCTCGCAGTGGTCGCCTCGACCGGTCTGTACGAGCGTTCGGGGGAGTGGCTCTTCGAGATCGGGCTCCCGGCCAAGTCCGGCGTGGCCGGCGGAATCGTCGCCGTCTCGCCGGGCAAGGGAGCAGTGGCCGGATTCTCACCGCGTCTCGATCATGCGGGAAACTCCGTGCGCTCCCAGCTCGCGATCGGACATCTCTCGCGCTCGTTGGGGCTGAACCTCTTCGCCTCGGCACCCGCGTCATCGGACCACCCCGAGACCTGACATCCCATGCATCCCGTTCGGAGGACACTGCCATGACCCACACCACGTCTGCCTCCTCGACAGTGAAGGCATCCTGGATGCCGCTCGCCAGCCTCTTCCTCGCGCAAGTGCTGATGTCGTTCAACGTGGCCGCGCTGCCGATCTCCCTCGGTGGCATCGTCAGCGACTTCGGTGTGCCGCCGACGGTCGCGAGCACCACGATCGTCATGTACGGACTCGCGGTCGCCGCGCTCGTCATGACGGGTGCGAAACTCGGACAGCGCGTGGGCTGGGTGCTCATCTTCCGTGTCGTGATCGTGCTCTTCGCCGCATCGTCGCTGTTCATGATCTTCGCACCGAGCGTCGGATGGGCGATCGCCGGGCAAGCAGTCGCCGGTGCGGCCGCCGCCATCATCGTGCCGTCCATCGTGGCGCTCATCGCCGAGAACTACCGAGGCGCGCAGCAAGCCACGGCGATCGGCGCGATCGGATCGGCCCGAGCCATATCGGGGGTCACGGCATTCCTCATCGGCGGAACCCTCGGGACCCTCGTCGGCTGGCGGCCGATGTTCATCATCGTGTTCGGCATCGCGGTGATCGTCTTCGCATTCAGCTTCACCCTCCGCGGGGATCGGGGCGATGCGTCGATCCGCATCGATCTGGTGGCCTCCCTCCTCATCGGCGCGGCGATCGTGCTCCTGACGCTGGGCTTCAACAACCTCAACGGGTGGGGCGCGATCGCAGCCACGGACGCTGCTCCGTTCAGCATCCTCGGGCTCTCGCCGGCGCCGGTGTTCATCGTCGTGGGTGTGGTGCTCGGCCAGTTCTTCTTCCTGTGGACGCGCAGACGCATGGCTGAGGGCAAGGTGCCGCTGATCGACCTGAGCGTGCTC
Source organism: Microbacterium hydrocarbonoxydans (assembly GCF_904831005.1). Taxonomy (NCBI): domain Bacteria; kingdom Bacillati; phylum Actinomycetota; class Actinomycetes; order Micrococcales; family Microbacteriaceae; genus Microbacterium; species Microbacterium hydrocarbonoxydans. The sequence goes on from NZ_LR882982.1 coordinate 1,113,155, forward strand.
GACTCGTCGAAGGAGAGGGCGGCGGTCTACGCGATGTTCATCGTGGTCGCGCTCGAAGCGTGTGTGAACTTCACGATTCCGCTCTACATCCAGATCGTGCAGGGACGCACTCCGTTCGACACCTCGCTGGCCATGATGCCCTTCAACCTCACGGTGTTCATCACAGCGACGCTGGTCGTGCGCTTCTACAAGACGTATCCACCACGTGTGATCGGTGTGTTCGGGTTCATCCTCACCACCGCTGCGCTCGTGTGGCTCTCGTTCGTGGTGAACAACAACTGGGAGACGCTCCCGACCATTCTCGGCCTCGTGATCTTCGGCATAGGTCAGGGGGCGCTCGTCACGCTGGTCTTCAACGTTCTGGTGACATCCGCTCCATCGGAGCTGGCCGGCGATGTCGGATCGCTGCGCGGGACGACGCAGAACCTCGCCTCCGCGGTGGGAACAGCCCTGGCAGGTGCACTGCTCGTGTCGCTGCTCGGTCTGAGCGTCGGTCGGGCAGTGGTGGAGAGCCCCGAGCTGCCGCCGGAGCTCGTGGCCCAGGTCGACCTCGACGCGGTGAACTTCGTCAGCAACGACGACCTCCGCGCCGCCCTGGAGCAGACCGACGCCACGCCGGCGCAGGTGGACGCGGCGGTGGCCGTGAACGAACAGGCGCGCCTCGGCACGCTTCGGCTGGGGCTGCTCATCCTCGCGGGTATCAGTGCCGTGGCGATCCTGCCCGCATCGAGGCTGCCGCGTTACAAGCCCGATGAGATCCCGGATCCTTCACCTGTCGCGGGCTCGGACTGAGGTCAGCGCAGCTCCGAGATGAGCACTGCGCTGGTTCCTGCTGCCATCGCCTCGAACACGTGCGGAGCATCGCCGGGGTAGGAGAGGTAGTCGCCCGGGTTCAGCAGCACGGGGTCGAGGGCCGGCCCGACGCGGGCCTGTCCCGATACGAGGATCACATGCTCGGTCGTGCCGCTGTGGTGCGGGTCCGAGCGCCGCGGATCGCCGGGTTCTCCCTGAATGAGGTAGAGGTCCCGACGGGCTCCCGGCGGGCTGGCCGAGAGCAGCGACGCGCTGTAGGCCGCCGCCGCAGAGGGGACGCCGGCGAGGGCGTCGGCGCGGATGAGAGTGGGCGCGTTCGACTGCTGATCGACGAGCACGGCGAACGGCACGTTCAGCGCCACCCCCAGCGCCCACAGAGTCTCGACGCTGGGGTTCCCGGCGCCGGACTCGAGTTGCGAGACGGTCGCCTTCGAGATCTTCGCGCGGCGCGCGAGCTCCGACACCGAGAATCCGGCGGCTTCGCGTTCTCGACGCAGCGTGCGGGAGATTCGGGTTCGGAGCTCATCCATGTGTTCATCATGTCAAACGATCGTTCGCTTGACTATCCTTCGTCATGTGTTCAGAATGATCTCCATATGTTCACCATGTCGAACGAAGCGGGTGTGAGTGCCGAGCGCGAGGTCTGGCGCGAGGCTCTCGGTGTGGTGCTCGCGACGAGCGCCTACGGAGTCTCCTTCGGTGCTCTGGCGGTGGCATCGGGCCTCGACGTCTGGCAGACGTGCGTGCTGAGCCTGCTGATGTTCACCGGCGGTTCGCAGTTCGCGTTCGTCGGCGTCTTCGCGGCGGGTGGGATCGCGGCTCTTCCCTCCGCCATCGCGTCGGCTGCGCTGCTCGGGGTTCGCAACGTGGCGTACGGCATGCGCATGTCGCCGATCGTCGGCACGACTCCGGGTCGTCGAGTCGCCGCAGCGCACTTCACCATCGACGAATCGACCGCCGTCTCGATCTCGCAACGGGATCCCCGACTGAGGCGGGCCGGATTCTGGATCACCGGGATCGGGATCTTCATCGGATGGAACATCACGACACTGATCGGCGCGCTCGTGGGTGACGTGCTCGGCGACCCGAAGACGTGGGGACTGGATGCCGCGGCGGCCGCTGCCTTCCTCGCGCTCCTGTGGCCACGGCTCAGGGAGCGCCAGGCGATCGCGGTGGGGGTGGCGGCAGCCGTCGTGGCAGCCGCCTGCACCCCGTTCATCATGCCGGGTCTTCCCGTTCTGGTCGCTGCTGTCGTCGCGGTGGTCGTGGGCTGGTTCAACTGGTGGGGCCGAGGCGCCGACACCGCTCGTGCGACGACGGAGGGGGCGACGTGAGCCTCTGGAGCGCAGTGCTTCTCGCCGCCGTCATCTGCCTCGCGCTCAAGGCGGTCGGTTATCTCGTGCCACCCTCGGTCCTCGAAGAGCCGCGGCCGGCCCGAGTGACGGATCTGCTGACAGTCGCGCTGCTCGCGGCCTTGGTCGCCGTGCAGACGCTGGGTGCGGGACAGGCGGTCGTCGTCGACGCGCGTCTGCCCGCCGTGCTCGTCGCAGCGGGCCTGCTGTGGCTCAGGCAGTCATTCCTCGTCGTGGTCGTCGCCGCGGCCGCCGTCGCGGCGCTTCTGCGCCTGCTCGGCCTCGCCTCCTGACCTTCGCGAAGCGCGGGTCGCGCGTAGGATCGTCTCGTGCGTATCGGATGGATCTCCCGGGTGCTCTCCTGGATAGCCGCGGCCCTGGTGGGCGGCGTGTTCGGCGTCGCCGGGACGATCGGCCACAGCCTGATGTGGGGTCCCATCCCTGTGGGACTCATCGTCGGCGCCGTGGCGTGCGGAGCCATCCTCATCGCGATCAGGTCGCTGACGCACGACCGGGGTGCGACTCTCGCCGCGGGGCTGGGGATGGTCGGCATGCTCGTACTCATCTCGGGCGTCGGTCCGGGAGGTTCCGTGGTCGTGCAGGACACCCTCAGCGGTCGGATCTGGATCTACGTCGTCGCGGGACTCGTACTGCTCACGGTCGCCTGGCCGTCTCTGTCGCGTCTGCCCGTGCGCACGGACACGGGTGCCGAGCCGGTTGCGCCGAGTGTCGACCCTCTGGTCGACGACGTGCCGCCCCGCACTCGCCGGTCGACGCTGGGCGATCGGACAGGTCACGAGTCGTAGACTGAAGGGGTGACGTATGTGATCGCCCTTCCGTGCGTCGATGTCAAGGATCGCGCCTGCATCGACGAGTGCCCCGTTGACTGTATCTACGAGGGTGAACGCTCGCTGTACATCCATCCCGACGAATGCGTGGACTGCGGCGCGTGCGAACCCGTCTGCCCCGTCGAGGCGATCTACTACGAAGACGACCTGCCGGAGGAATGGCAGGACTACTACAAGGCCAACGTCGAGTTCTTCGACGAGGTCGGCTCTCCCGGCGGCGCGGCGAAGGTCGGCGTCATCGCGCACGACCACCCCATCATCGCGGCCCTCCCGCCTCAGGGCGAGTAGCCGGTGAGCGTCCGCGACCTGGCCGACTACCCCTGGGATGCGGTCGTCCCGTACCGTGAGCGCGCTTCTCTGCATCCGCAGGGGATCGTCGACCTGTCGGTCGGCTCGCCCGTCGATCCGACTCCCGAGCTGATCCGTCGGGCGCTGTCGGAGGCGACCGATGCGCACGCCTACCCTCAGACCGTCGGAACGCCGGCGCTCCGCGAGGCGATCGTCGACTGGTACGCGCGGCGCAGGGGAGTGCCTGATCTCACCGTGGCCAACGTCCTTCCCACCATCGGCTCCAAAGAGCTCGTCGCGCTGCTGCCGACGCTGCTCGGCCTGGGCGTGGGCGACATCGTGGTGCATCCGCGCATCGCCTACCCGACGTACGAGGTGGGAGCTCGCGTCGTGGGCGCGACGCCCCTCGCTGCCGATGACCCGGCTGAATGGCCCGAGGGTGCGAAGCTGATCTGGATCAACACTCCGGGAAACCCCGACGGGCGCACCTGGACTGTCGACGAGCTCTCGGCGGCGGTCCGACGCGCGCGCGACATCGGAGCCGTGCTCGCCAGCGACGAGTGCTACGCGGAGCTCGGCTGGGATGGTCGCTGGGCGAGCGAGCCCATACCGTCGATCCTCGACCCTCGCGTCGCGGGAGACAGCCGAGCGAACCTGCTGAGCGTGTACTCGCTCAGCAAGCAGTCGAACCTCGCCGGGTACCGTGCGGCGTTCGTCGCGGGATGCGCGCGCATCGTCGGAGAACTGCTCACGGCTCGCAAGCATCTCGGCCTGATGCCGCCAGGGCCCGTGCAGCACGCCATGGCGGTCGCTCTGGGCGACGACGAGCACGTGGCGGCGCAGAAGGAGCTGTATCGCGGGCGACGCGACACTCTGCGGCCCGCGCTCGAGGCTGCGGGATTCCGCATCGACGGGTCCGAAGCCGGCCTCTACCTCTGGGCGACCGAGGGGCAGGATGCATGGGTGAGCATCGCGCGCCTCGCGGATCTCGGCATCCTGGCGGGGCCCGGACCCTTCTACGGCCCTCACTCCGGTCAGCACGTGCGGCTTGCGTTGACCGCGCCCACGGAGCGCATCATCGAGGGAGCCCGCCGCCTTCACGCCGACGCGTTGTAGGTTATCCCCCTGATCGGGTTCTTCTTTTGTCTGATGTCACAGTAGGCCAGTGTGCCTACTAGGCTGTAAAGGCGATTCGGTCGTGTATCGATGATCTCGATTCGGCCCGGCGCACAGCGCCGTGACATCGCCACATCCGGCTTTGATGAACATCCACGAGGAGGCCCGCGTGAGCGCAGCGGCAGAGCAGCAGGCGACGGCGAAGCTGACGATCGGTGATACGACAGCGGAGTTCCCGCTCGTGCGCGGCACGGCGGGTAACGACAGCATCGATTTCTCGACGCTGACCCGCCAGACCGGCTACACGGGGCTGGACTACGGGTTCGTCAACACGGCATCCACCAAGTCGGACATCACGTTCATCGACGGTGACAAGGGCATCCTGCGCTACCGCGGCTACCCGATCGAGCAGCTCGCGGGCAACACGAGCTACCTCGAGGTCGCCTGGCTGCTGATCTACGGAGAGCTTCCGTCGGCGGCCGAGCTGGCGGAGTTCGACGAGAAGATCCGCCGTCACACTCTGCTGCACGAAGACCTCAAGCGCTTCTTCTCCGCACTGCCGCACACGGCGCACCCGATGTCTGTGCTGTCGTCGGCGGTCGCAGCTCTGTCGACCTACTACGAGGGTCAGACCGACCCGCACAACCCCGAGCATGTCGAGCTGAACATGATCCGCATGCTCGCCAAGCTCCCGGTGATCGCTGCGTACGCGCACAAGAAGAGCGTCGGCCAGGCATTCCTCTATCCCGACAACTCGCTCGGCTTCGTCGAGAACTTCCTCAAGCTCAACTTCGGTGTGCATTCCGAGGAGTATCAGGTCAACCCTGTGATGTCCAAGGCCCTCGAGCTGCTGCTCATCCTGCACGAGGATCACGAGCAGAACGCGTCGACCTCGACCGTGCGCCTGGTGGGATCCACGGGCGCGAATCAGTTCGCCTCGATCTCGGCCGGCATCCAGGCCCTCTCCGGTCCCCTGCACGGCGGTGCGAACGAAGCGGTCCTCACGATGCTCGGACAGATCCGCGACTCGGGTCAGAGCGTCTCGCGTTTCGTCGAGCGGGTGAAGAACAAGGAAGAGGGCGTGAAGCTGATGGGCTTCGGGCACCGGGTCTACAAGAACTACGACCCCCGCGCCAAGCTCGTCAAGGAAGCGGCCGGCGAGGTGCTCGCAGAGCTGGGCGTCACCGACCCGCTGCTCGATCTCGCTCAGGAGCTCGAGGAGCTCGCGCTCGCCGACGACTACTTCAAGGAGCGCCGGCTCTACCCCAACGTCGACTTCTACACCGGGGTCATCTACAAGGCGATGGGCTTCCCGACGCGCATGTTCACCGTGCTGTTCGCGATCGGCCGTCTGCCCGGCTGGCTCGCCCAGTGGCGCGAACTGCAGCTCGACCCGCAGACCAAGATCGGCCGCCCGCAGCAGCTCTACACGGGATCGCCGGAGCGAACCTTCCAGACCCGCTGATTCTGACGCGCGATGCCCGTCGTCACCGCAGAGGCCGTCGTCCCGCTGGATCCGGCGACGGCCTTCGCGGTCTCGCAGACGACCGGAGCGGTGCGGCGCCGCTGGGATCCGTTCATCAGCGAGCAGCACTTCCTCGATGGTGCGGAGGCCGCCGCCAAGGACGTACGCACCTTCACACGGCAGCGCTTCGGCTTCTCGATGGTGAGCCGCTACGTCTCGTACGCGCCGCCGCGCAACGTCGGCATGGTGATGGAGACCGGGCCGTGGTTCTTCACCAAGCTCGGCGGCGGATGGCGGTTCACCGAGGTGCCTGAAGGCACTCTCGCCGTGTGGAAGTACAACTTCTCGTGCCGCCCGGCGTGGATCGCTCCCGTCGCCGAATGGATCGGCGTGCGGGTGCTCGGTTTCGAGATCAGACGACGCCTCGCAGGCTTCGTCCGTGGATGCTCGGACCCTCAGATCGTGGCCGCAGTGCGTCGCACAGCGGGCTGATCAGCGGAAAACGACGAACGGGTGCGTCGATGCCTGAGCATCGACGCACCCGCTCGTGTCGTGTGTGGGTCAGCGGCTCTGCGAGCTGCGGCCTCGGCCACCCTGGCCGCCGGAGCGGGACTGGCCGCCCTGACGGGCTCCCGCCTGTGCGCCCTGCCCCTGGCCACCCTGGCCGGAGCGCGGACGACGGCTGCGACGCGAGGGCGGGTTGGTCGCCGAATTGCGCTCGCCACCGGCGGGGCGCTGCTTCGACGACGGACGCTGCTGCTGCGGCGCCTGGACCGGAGCCGGACGCACGTGCGGTGCGCGCTCAGGGACGAGCTCGGTGACCGCATCCGAGGTGAGCGGCTCGAGCGCGGCGGTGATGGCTGCCTTGCGGAGAAGGTCCTTCACATCGCGACGCTGCTCGGGCAGCACGACCGTGACGACGGTACCCGCTGCGCCCGCGCGGGCGGTGCGACCGGAGCGGTGCAGGTACGCCTTGTGCTCCATGGGCGGGTCGACATGCACGACGAGGTCGACGTTGTCGACGTGCACGCCGCGGGCGGCGACATCGGTCGCGACGAGAACGCGCACTCCGCCGTCCTCGGGTGCCGAGGAGAAGGCGCTCAGGTTGCGCTCACGCGCATTCTGCGACAGGTTGCCGTGCAGATCGACGGCGGGGATGCCGGCAGCGGTGAGCTGCTTCGCGAGCTTCTTCGCCTGGTGCTTGGTGCGGGTGAAGAGGATGCGGCGCCCGGTGCCCGAGGCGAGGTCGCGCACGAGAGTGGTCTTGTTGTCGGTCGAGTCGACGACCAGCACACGGTGCGTCATCTCACCGACGGGAACGCTCTCTTCGTCGACCTCGTGGCTCACGGCGTTCGACAGGAAGCGGCGGGCGAGGGTGTCGATGCCGCGGTCGAGGGTGGCGCTGAAGAGCAGTCGCTGGCCGCCCGCCGGAGTGGCGGTGAGGATGCGGGTGACTCCGGGGAGGAAGCCGAGGTCGGCCATGTGGTCGGCCTCGTCGAGGACGGTGACCTCGACCGCGTCGAGCTGCACGACGCGCTGCTTCATCAGATCTTCGAGGCGGCCGGGGCATGCCACGACGATGTCGACGCCGTTGCGCATCGCCTGCTCCTGCGGGCGCTGGCTGACACCGCCGAAGACGGTGGTGACGCGCAGGCCCTTGGCCTCGGCGAGCGGCGCGATGGTCGCGGCGATCTGCGTGGCGAGCTCGCGGGTCGGTGCGAGCACGAGGCCGCGCGGGTGGTTGGGGCGGCTCTTGCGCGAAGAGGCCGAGAGGCGCGAGACGAGGGGAAGCGCGAAGGCGATCGTCTTGCCGCTGCCCGTGCGACCGCGGCCGAGGAGGTCGCGACCGGCGAGCGAGTCGGGAAGCGTGTCGCGCTGAATCGCGAACGCCTCGGTCTTGCCGTCCTTCGCGAGGACGGCGGCGAGGTCGGCGGGCACGCCGAGATCGAGGAAGGAAGTCATGAAGTATCTCCGAGAATGCACGCACGAACCGAGAAGGCCGGGTGCGGGAAGGTGGGCGACGGCGCGGGATCGCGCATCGTTTCGCCGTTCGAAATGGCCAGAACCAGGCAAGTGGTGCGGGAGCGTGTCGACGACGCAGACGTCTCGCATCGCGAGGAGCGTCACGTTCAGGCTAGCACGCGCCACGGGGAGAAGGCTGGGACGCGGCCCGTCTCAGCGCGTCGCGCTCAGGCGTGCAGCGCCTCGTTGAGCGTCACGCCGACCCCCGCACGTCTGACGGCCTCGACAGCGCCGCTGAGTGAGTTGCGGCGGAAGAGGAGGCCGTCCTGACCCGACAGCTCCGCTCCCTTCACGGTCTTCCTGCCGCCGTCGGCAGTCACCGGTCCGTCGACGAGCACGATCTTGGTCCCGGCGGTGACGTACAGCCCTGCTTCCACCACGCAATCGTCGCCGAGCGAGATGCCGATGCCGGCATTCGCGCCGAGCAGGGTACGCGCACCGATCGAGACGCGATGTGCACCGCCGCCCGACAGGGTTCCCATGATCGACGACCCGCCGCCGATGTCGCTGCCGTCGCCCACGACGACGCCCTGCGAGATGCGCCCTTCGACCATCGACGAGCCGAGCGTGCCGGCGTTGAAGTTCACGAATCCCTCGTGCATGACGGTCGTACCGGGGGAGAGATGCGCGCCGAGGCGCACGCGCGACGCGTCGGCGATGCGGACGCCGGCGGGCTGCACGTAGTCGGTGAGTCGGGGGAACTTGTCGAGGCCCTGCACCTGAATGCCTGCACGCTGAAGAAGGGGACGGAGTCTGGCCGCATCATCGGGATGCACGGGGCCGGCGTTCGTCCACGCCACGGTGGGCAGATGGGCGAAGATGCCGTCGAGATCGAGCTCGTTCGGGCGCACGACCAGGTGAGACAGCGCATGCAGGCGAAGGTACGCATCGACGGTGGACGCCGGAGGCGCGTCGAGGTCGACCTGCAGCTGCACGGCCTCGACGGTGACGTTGCGGCGCTCGTCGGGTCCGACGAGCGCGTCCAGGGCCGACAGCGCGGCGGCTGCATCTTCTGCGGTGGGGGCGGATGCCGTCACCGCGGGGAACCAGGCGTCCAGCACGGTGCCGTCGCCGGCGATCGTCGAAAGTCCGGTACCCCACACGGTGCGCGCCTCAGTCATGCATCCACGGTATCGCGAGCGGACGCGAGCGATGACACGGATGTCGGTGTAAGTAGGCTGGACGCATGCTGCTCGATCTGACTGCGTCCTCCATCGACCTGACTCGTGCGATCTGCGACATTCCGAGCGTGTCCGGTGATGAGGCCATGCTCGCGGACGCCATAGAAGAGGCGATCTCGGCGCATTCGCATCTCGAGGTGCTCCGTCACGGCAACACGATCGTCGCCCGCACGAACCTGGGACGTGCGCAGCGCGTCGCCATCGCGGGCCACATCGACACGGTGCCGATCAACGACAACGTGCCGACGAAGGACATCGAGATCGACGGCGTCCCCCACCTCTGGGGCCGTGGGACGGTCGACATGAAGAGCGGCACCGCGGTGCAGCTGAAGCTCGCCGCCGAGCTGTCCGACCCCTCGGTCGACATCACCTGGATGTGGTACGACAACGAAGAGGTGGAGGCATCGAAGAACGGCCTCGCTCTGCTGGCTGCGGTCCGCCCCGATCTCTTCGAGGCCGACTTCGCGATTCTCGGCGAGCCGTCGAACGGCGAGGTCGAGGGCGGATGCAACGGCACGATGCGTGCGGTCGTTCGCACCTCCGGCGTGCGTGCCCACGCGGCCCGTGCCTGGATCGGAGAGAACGCCATCCATCGGGTGGCTCCCGTGCTCGCTCGACTCGCCGAGTACCGGGCGAGGGAAGTGCCGGTGGAGGGGCTTCTCTACCGCGAGAGCATGAGCGCCGTGCGCATCAGCGGTGGGGTCGCGGGCAACGTGATCCCCGATGCGTGCGAGGTCGAGGTCAACTACCGGTTCGCGCCGAGCAAGTCGGCGGCGGATGCTGAAGCGCACGTCCGCAATCTGTTCGCCGGTTTCGATGTGGAGATCACCGACGCGGCCGAGGGGGCGAGGCCGGGGCTCGACGCGCCGATCGCACAGGAGTTCGTGAAGGCCGTGGGAGCCGAGCCGCGCCCGAAGTACGGGTGGACCGACGTCGCCCGGTTCTCGGCACTGGGCATCCCCGCCGTCAATTACGGTCCCGGTGACCCGCATCTCGCTCATCACGACGAAGAGAGGGTCCCTCTCGCTCAGATCGACGCAGTCGAGCGAGGGCTGCGCGCGTGGCTGACGTCGCGCTGACGTTCGCGCGTCGGTGGGCTCGGTTGGCTCTGCCGCTGAGGATCGCACTGATCTATCTCGCCGCCCGCGCCGTCACGACCGGGCTGATGATCGGCGCCACCGCGCAGTCGACCTCGCTCTCCCGCTTCGGCGCCCAACCAGGACTGATCGACTTCGTTCTCGGGTGGGATGCGCAGTGGTACTGGCTGGTCGCGGAGCAGGGCTACCCGACCGACCTCCCGCGCACCGACACGGGCGACGTCGCCGAGAACGCATGGGCCTTCATGCCCGTCTTCGCATATGCGGCCAGACTCCTGGGGATGCCGTTCGGATCCTGGGGCGCGGGCGCATTCCTGCTGTCCTTCACCGGGGGATATCTGGCCTGTCTCGCGCTCCACCGACTCCTCCGCGACCGCATCGGCCGATCCGCTGCGATGTGGTCGGTCGTCTTCTTCGCATTCGGGCCCCTCGCGGCCATGTTTCAGGTCGGCTACGCGGAGACTCTCTTCCTGCTGCTTCTCTTCCTCGCGCTCGACCTCACGATCCGGCACCGCTACGCGTGGCTCTATGCGGTGATCCCGCTCATGGCTTTCACCCGCCCCGGAGTTCTCGCCTTCGCCCTGTTCCTGGGCCTCCACGGGATTCTGAGGTGGGTGCGCCGTCGTCAGGAGGCGCTTCGCGCACGTGACGTCGCGCACATCATCGCCCTCGGCGCGCTGGCCACCGCGTGCGGCTTCGCGTGGCAGGCGATAGCCGGCGTGGTCACAGGGGACCCGGGCGCCTATCTGGCGACCGAGCTGGCATGGCGACGCAATTGGGTCGCCGGCGGTGTCACCGGCTTCGTGCCCTTCGAAGGATGGGTGCAGGCTGCGCAGTTCTGGTTCGTCCAGTGGGGGCTGCCCGCGGCTGCGGGGCCGATCGCGCTCGTGATCCTCGTCGTCGGTGCCGGTTGTGCCCTGTTCTTCGCGCCTCAGGTGCGACGCCTCGGCCCCGACCTGCGCCTGTGGAGCGCGAGTTACCTGCTCTATCTGCTGGCGGTGTTCTTCCCCCAGTCGAGCACCTTCCGGCTGCTGCTGCCACTGAGTCCGCTCTGGGGCGCCATCGCTTTCCCGCGCTCCCGCGTGTGGCGACTCGGCGTTCTGGTCGCATGTGTCATCGGACAATGGGCATGGATCCACCACATGTATGCCCTGGGCAACACGTTCTGGCAGGTGCCGTGAATGTTAATGCTCGGTGCATTTCTTTCACGGGTGACATACAGGCTTCGGTGACACCCGATAAACTGGTGAGATACCACCGGAGGAAAAGGAGCCCACGATGGCAGCGATGAAGCCGAGGACTGGCGACGGACCCATGGAGGCCGTGAAGGAAGGGCGACTCATCATCGTGCGCGTCCCCCTCGAAGGCGGCGGCCGCCTGGTCGTTTCCGTGAACGACGCAGAAGCGAAGGAACTCCACGACGTGCTGGCAGCCGTCGTGGCGCCAGCCTGATCGACATCCGTCCGCCACACGCGGATACACACATGAGAGAGGGCGACGGATCACCGATCCGTCGCCCTCTTCGTCGTCGTGGCGTCGGTCAGGCGTCAGCGACGCGGATCAGCTGGAGCAATCCCTCACCGGATGCCGAGACGGTCGCGAGAACCGCTGCCGATTCCTGAGTCTCCTGGATCAGCGAGCGGTACGCGGCCGTGACCGCATCGCGCTGAACGGGGTCCGCCACACGGCCGGCGGCCAGAACGCGCGGAACCAGCACCATTCCGCCGTCTCGAGCAAGACGTAGGCCGTGCTCGACGTACTCGATCACGTTGTCGGCGTCGGCGTCGACCAGGACGATGTCATACGACGACTCGTTCATGCGGGGGAGGACGTCTGCGGCTCGGCCGCTGATGAAGCGGGCGCGCGTCGCGGGGACTCGCGCGTCGGCGAAGGCCTGGCGGGCTGCGGCCAGGTGCTCCGGCTCGTTGTCGATCGAGGTGAGCACGGCGTTCGGGGCTCCGCGCAGCAGCCAGAGCCCGGACACACCCGCGCCCGTGCCGATCTCGACGATCGAACGCGCGTTCGTCGCCGCGGCGAGGACAGCGATCTGCGAACCCACGACGGCACTGACCGGCGCAGCTCCGAGCTCGACCGCGTTGGCGCGAGCGCGTGCGATGGACGACGGCTCCACGATGGATTCTCGGAGGAAACGTGCGTTCGCATCGTTCTCGCTCATTGCCCTGATCTCCCGACTCACATGTGTGTTGTCCCAGCGTATGCGCTCGGCGCGCAGCAACCAGGCAGGCGCGGCGGTAGCCTGGTGAGATGGAACTCGGGATCTCATTCGAGAAGATTCTGCTGATCGGTCTGGTCGCTGTTCTTCTCGTCGGACCTGAGCGGCTGCCCCACTATGCCGAAAGCGTGGCCAAGCTCGCTCGGCGTGCCGGAGAGTTCCTCCGCGACACCAAGAGTCGCGTTCGTGAAGAGATGGGCCCCGAGGTCGACGACGTGGACTGGCGCAAGCTCGATCCGCGCCAGTACGACCCTCGTCGGATCATCCGGGATGCGCTCTTCGAAGACGCGCCGGTCGTCGCGGCGTCGCAGGCTGCCACGGTGGTCGCGGAGCCTGCGGTGACTCCCGTGCGCCCGGTGCGTACGCGGCCGGAGTTCTCGGTGGCGAACCCACCCCCGTTCGACCCCGAAGCGACGTGACGCCCACCTCGCCCGAGAGGGTGAAGGGCAAGGACCGTGCTGCACTCGCCGTGGCGGCAGCCTGTGCAGTGATCTCCGTGCTGATCTGGTCGCTGTGGGTGTTGCCGATCGTGCGCTCGATCGACGAGGCCCGTTCCACGCCGACCGGGCGTACGGTCGCCGTCGAACTCGCTGAAGGAGAGACGGTCGGGATCTGGGCGAGCGGCACCTCCGCCGCTCTGGGCACGATGACATGCAGTGTGGTCGACTCCGGCGGTTCCGAGCTTCCACAGTGGGGCGGCCCCACTCTCGGCTGGGAAGACGTTCTCTGGTGGATGAGCCCACGGCACGGCTTCGCGCAGCAGTCGCAGATCACATCGCGCGCCGCGGGGGAGCATCTGGTGCGATGCGAAGATGCGCTCGGCACCTACGAGGGGGAGTTTCTGGTGGCGGCCGACTCATTCGGCAGCGGCGCCATCGGTCTCGGACGCAACGGCGGCAGCGAGTACCCGATCGGATCGATCCTCGTCTATTGCGCTGTGATCTGCCCGCTTCTCGCGGTGCTGATCCCCGTGGTGATCCTGTTGCGTCGGCTGGTCGCGCGACGTGGCCTGACGCCGCGCTAGCCGAGCGACAGGGGGAGCGGGCGGCCGGACAGCCCCCGGCCCCGGCCTGCGAGAGAACGGGCGAGGTCGTCGATCGCCCGCGCTGCGGCATCCGTCGGATCGGCGATGACGATGGGAGTGCCGTCATCGCCTCCGGCGCGCAGCGCCGGGCTGAGAGGGATCGACGCGAGCAACGGCACCGGATCGGTCTCAGAGAGAGCGGTCGCTACCGCCGCGCCGCCACCGGACCCGAACAGATCGAGGACCGTACCGTCCGGCAGCGCGAAGGGTCCCATGTTCTCGATCACCCCGATCACGCGCTGGCCCGTCTGACGCGCGACCAGACCGCTGCGGATCGCCACATCGGATGCCGCGGCCTGGGGCGTCGTGACCACCAGGACCTCTGCATGCGGCAGCAGCTGACCGATCGAGATCGCGATGTCACCGGTGCCCGGGGGCATGTCGATCAGGAGTACGTCGAGGTCGCCGAAGAAGACGTCGGTCAGGAACTGCTGCACGGTGCGGTGGAGCATCGGACCGCGCCAGGCGACCACAGCTTCGCCGTCGCGCAGGAACATGCCGATGGAGATGGTCTTCACTCCGTACGCGACGGGGGGAAGCATGAGGTCGTCGATCCGGGTCGGCTGCGTGCCTGACGGGATCCCGAGAAGACCGGGAATCGAGAAGCCGTGCACGTCTGCGTCGACGAGCCCGACCGAGAGACCGTGCCGTGCCAGCGCCACGGCCAGGTTCGCGGTGACTGTCGACTTGCCGACGCCGCCCTTGCCGCTCGAGACGAGGATCACGCGGGTGAGCGAGTCGGGGCCGAACGGCATCTGGCGCGGCGCGCGACCGTCGCGGAGCTTCTCGGTGAGCGCCTTGCGCTCGGCCGGCGTCATGACTCCCACGTCGACCTGCACGTCGTTCACGCCAGGCACGGACGCCGCTGCAGCGCGGACATCGGACTCGATGCGTGCGGCCGCCGGGCAGCCCACGATCGTCAGGACGATCGACACCTCCGCCGTGCCCGCATCGACGGAGATGTCTCTCACCATGTCGAGGTCGCCGATCGGACGGCGCAGCTCGGGGTCGGTGACGGCGGCGACCGCGGCCCGCACGGCGTCGGCGGGATTCACGATGACGATCGGCCGCTCGAGCGCGGCGACTCGCGGGGCTCGTCGTCGGACTCGCCCAGCTCGGCGAGCAGCGCCTTGAGCTCCTGACGCAGCACGTCTCGGGTCACGACCTGGTTGTTGCGCTCTTCGAGCGACATGCGCAGGGCGACGATCTCTCGGGCGAGGTACTCCGTGTCGGCGAGGTTGCGCTCGGCGCGCTGACGATCCTGCTCGATCTGCACACGATCGCGGTCGTCCTGCCGATTCTGCGCGAGCAGGATCAGCGGCGCGGCGTACGACGCCTGGAGCGAGAGCATCAGGGTGAGCGCCGTGAACCCGAGCGCGGCATCGTCGAAGCGGAGGTGATCGGGCAGCAGCGTGTTCCAGCAGATCCACAGCACGCAGAACAGCGTGAGGATCAGCAGGAACGCCGGAGTGCCCATCGCGCGGGCGACCCACTCGGTGAAGCGCCCGAAGCGGTCCCGCGAGGTGGAGCGCTGCCGAGACGATCCTCGGCCGAGCGGAGCATCGAGTCGAGGAGAGCGTGAGCGAGCCATCAACGCACCGTCCCGGGGATCGTCGACTCGTCGCTGTCGTGCGTTCGCCAGTCGTCGGGAAGCAGGTAGTCGAGGACGTCGTCGATGCTGATCGCTCCGACCAGTCGATGGGCCGCGTCGATCACCGGAAGCGACACGAGGTCGTAGCTCGCCAGCATCCTGGCCACTTCGGCAGCGGACGCGGTGACGGCCACAGGTTCGAGGCTGTCGTCGACGATAGCCCCCAGCCTCTCGTGCGGGGGATAGCGCAGCATCCTCTGGAAGTGCACCATGCCGAGCAGCCGACCGGTCGGAGTCTCGAACGGCGGGAGTGTGACGAACACGGCGGCGGCGAGGGCAGGATGCAGCTCGTGGCGACGGATGAGCGCGAGCGCCTCTGCCACGGTCGCGTCTGCGGAGAGGATGATCGGTTCCGGCGTCATGAGGCCGCCCGCGGTGTCGGGGCCGTAGCGGAGCAGCATCCGCACATCCTCAGCCTCCTCCGGTTCCATCAGCTCGAGGAGCTGCTCGAGACGGCTCGGGGGGAGCTGCGCGAGCAGGTCGGCGGCGTCGTCGGGTTCCATCTGGTCGAGGATGTCGGCGGCGCGCTCATCGCCGAGACGGTCGAGGATGTGCACCTGCTCGTCTTCGGGCATCTCTTCGAGCGCGTCGGCGAGGCGGTCGTCGGAGAGCTCTTCGGCGACCTCGATCATGCGCTGCTGCGGCAGATCGAGCAGGGTGTTCGCCAGGTCGGCCGCGTGCAGCTCCGAGTACGACGCGACGAGCTGCTCGGCGGACTGCGCCTCTCCGGGGGACTGCTGCTCGGAGACCTCGTTCCATGCCGCGAAGGTCGTCGGGCCCTTGGCGAACGGTGACGCACTCGTCTTGGGGCGGCGGAGGAACAGCTGGCTGATGGCCCATTCGCCGAGGCGGTTGGGTTCGATCGCGACGTCCTCGATCACCGCCTTGCCGCTGCCGTCGACGAGATCGACCCTGCGCCCCAGCAGCTCTGCGAGCACTCGGACCTCGCCTGCACGTGGCGAGAACCGTCGCACGTTGATGAGCCCGGTGCTGATCACCTGACCGGCGCGGATCGAGGTGACCCGACCGATCGAGAGGAAGACCTGCCTGCGTCCGGGGATCTCGACCACCAGGCCGATGACACGCGGGGCCGCCGTACTTCGATACACGATGACGACGTCACGGACCTTGCCGAGCCGGTCGCCCACGGGGTCGAAGACGGCGCACCCGGCAAGGCGCGCGGCGAATACCCGTTGTGTGCTCACCTGTCCAGCGTAGTGCGCGGTGCCTGCGAACAGGGCTCCGACAGGGGGCGGACGGCGTCTGCGAGCTCGACTCGCGGGCCGCTCATCGGCAGGCATGGAACAATGGCGGGATGAGCATGCTGAACCGTCCAGCTGACAGCCGCGATGAGGGCGAGATCGTCGCCTCCACCCGCGATTACGAAGGCGCGCAGAAGACGGTGTCGAAACTGATCGCCGAAGAGGTTCCGGCGCGGGACATCGCGATCGTCGGACAGAGCGTCCGCACGGTCGAGCGCATCACCGGTCGCCTCGGCTATGCAGCCGCCGCGCGCTCGGGTGCCGTCAACGGGGTGCTCATCGGGCTCTTCCTCTCCGCGATCCTCGTGATCGGGAATCCCGATGTGCCGATCCAGCTCTTCGTCGGCTTCGTGTTCATCGGGGTCGCCCTCGGCATGCTGCTCAGCCTGGTGACGTATGCGATCGTCCGTCGCCGCAGAGACTTCGCGAGCGTCACCCAGTTCGCAGCCGACCACTACGAAGTGCGGGTGCAGGCCGCGTCGCTCGCGAAGGCGCGGCTCGCACTCGGAGCCGCCACGCCGGCACCCGTGCGCGCACCCGTGAACCTCGATGAGCCGCCGCGCTACGGCGAGCGGATCACACCGGGTACTCCGAGCGCGCCCACCCCGCCTCCCGTGCCCGAGGAGCCGACTCCCGGCGCCGACACCTCGCCCGGCGCGCAACCGACGCCGCCGTTGGGAGGCGGCCAGAACCCGCCCGCCGAGTCCCCGGTGCCGCCGCGCCCCGCCGACCCGGCCGGGCCGCCCACCGATGCACCGGGCGCCGCGTCGCCCGGTGTGCCGCCGAAGCCGGCGGAGACGGCCTGATGGTCGATCCGCAGCCCGAGACCGGGCCCGGGCGCCCGCCGGTGCCGCCTGTGCCGCCGGCACCGCCCCAGTACATCGCGGCACAGGGCCAGTCGGCGCCGACACCGCCGGCGCCGCAGGAGAACCCGTACGCGCCGCCTCAGCCTCCCGGATATGCGCCGCAGCAGCCGACGCCGGGATACGCGCCGCCGCAGGCTCCCGGATATGTGGCGCCGCAGCCGGCCCCGACCTACGCTCCGCCGCAGCACCCGGGACAGGCGCCGCAGCAGCAACAACGGCCGTTCGGATACATGCCGCCGCAGCAGCCGGCGCCCGGTTACGCGCCGCCGCAGGCCCCCGGCTATCCCGCAGCGGGCTATCCCGTCGGCGCATACCCTGTCGCAGCGCCCCCGCGCGGGCTGTTGCCGTGGGCTCTGGGGCTGTTGATCTTCATCCCCTTCCCGTTCGTCGGAGGGCTGGCCTCGGGAATCGCGATGGCGGTGAGCGGCGGAGGATCCCGACGCTTCGGCGGCGTGGCGCGCGAGAACGCTCGTGCGGCGTTGAACTGGGGGCTCACGTACCTTCTCGTCTCGACCGTCCTCCTGGTTTCGCACTTCGTGATCCTCTTCGCGCTGACCTCGGACTCGAGCTCCACTGGTTTCTACCCGATCGGCATCCCGATCACCCTGTACTTCGCGGTGTCGGTGCTGCATGTCGTGCTCGTGATCATGGGCACGGTGAAGGCATCCTCCGGCAGGGTCGTGCGGGTGCCGTTCGCGATCCCCTACCTCCGCGCCTGATGGTCGACCTCGCGGTCGAACTCCCCACCGGCCGCGCGACGGTCTCCGCCGACTGGTGCACGGGGGCCGGTGGTGCGACCGCGGTCATCGCACACGGCGCCGGTGCGGGAAAGGACCATCCGTTCCTCACGGGTTTCGCCGAGTCCCTCGGCACGCTCGGATTCTCGACGCTGCGTTTCAACTTCCCCTACGTCGAGCAGGGGCGTCGCATGCCAGGGCCGGCCGCGCACGCGATCGCCACCTGGAGGGCAGCCGTGGCGTTCGCCCGTGAGCAGGACGCGGGGGCCGCAGTCTGGGCCGTCGGCAAGTCGTACGGCGGCCGCATGGCCTCCATGGCCGTGTCCGAGGGGCTCGTCGTCGACGGCCTCGCCTACCTCGGGTATCCGCTGCACGCACCGGGCAAGCCCGAGAGACCGCGCGCGGAACACCTGCCCGCCATCGAAATCCCGCAGTTGTTCATCGAGGGGACGAACGATCCGTTCATCCAGCCGCGGTCGCAGTTCGAGGAGGTCGTGGCGAGCTGTCAGGAGGCTCGCGTGGTCTGGATCGAGGGCGGTGCGCACACCTTCGAGATCAAGGGCCGCCGGCGACCGGCCTCCGAGGTCGGGATGACGCTCGCGCCGTTCGTCGCGGAGTTCGCCCGGGGCGCGGCGAACCGCTGATCTTCGTCGGGTGACGAACGGGGGAGCGCTCGTCAGGGAGCGAGAGGACCGCTGAGCTGAGTGATCGCTCGCCCCGCAGTCCTCTCGGTGAACTCGACCTCACGGTCGCGCAGCAGCCCCGCTCAGCTCTGTACCCGCGCGATCCAGGCCTCGACCTCGTCGGCGGTGCGCGGGATCCCTGCCGAGAGATTGACCGGTCCGTCCTCCGTCATGAGGATGTCGTCCTCGATGCGCACACCGATGCCGCGATACTCCACAGGCACGGTGAGGTCGTCGATCTGGAAGTACAGGCCGGGTTCGATCGTGAACACCATGCCCGGGGCCAGGATGCCGTCGTAGTACATCTCGCGCCGAGCCTGCGCGCAGTCGTGCACGTCGATGCCGAGATGGTGCGAGGTGCCGTGCACCATGTATCGACGGTGCTGCCCGCCGGAATCCGCAGACAGCGCCTCCTCTGCCGTCACGGGAAGAAGGCCCCATTCGGCGACGCGGGCCGCGATCACGCGCATCGCTGCCTCGTGCACCTCGCGGAAGCGCACACCGACGCGCGCCGCGGCGAATGCGGCGTCCGCCGCTTCTCGCACGGTCTCGTAGACGCGGCGCTGGACCTCGGTGAATGTGCCGGACACGGGCAGCGTTCGTGTGATGTCAGCCGTGTAGTAGCTGTCGGCCTCGACACCGGCGTCGACGAGGATGAGGTCACCGGGAACGACGGTGCCGTCGTTGCGGGTCCAGTGCAGATAGCAGGCGTGCGGGCCGGAGGCGGCGATCGTGTCGTAGCCCTCTCCGTTCCCGTCCTCGCGCGCACGGCGGTGGAAGACGCCCTCCACGACCCGCTCGCCGCGAGCGTGTGCGACGGCCTCGGGAAGCGACCGGATGATGTCGTCGAAGCCCTGGGCGGTGATGTCTACAGCACGACGCATCTCGGCGATCTCGAACTCGTCCTTCACGAGGCGGAGCTCTGAGACGAAGCGGGTGAGGTCGTCATCCTCCTCGAGCACGAGCTCGCCGTCGACGGGGGCGTATCGGTCGATGTGGTCGGTGGCGACCGCAAGGTCGGCGGCGACGCCGGCGAGCGACGGCCGCGGGCCGATCCAGAACTCGCCCACGGTGGCGTCGGCGTAGAACTCCGTGGTCGTGCGGTCCGCGCGCTCGCGGAAGTACAGGGTGACCTCGTGCCCGGCGTCGGTGGGGTCGAACACGAGGATCGAGTCGGGCTCGGAATCAGAGGCCCAGCCGGTGAGGTGGGCGAACGCGGAATGCGCTCGGAACACGTAATCCGTGTCATTGCTGCGCTGCTTGAGCGATCCCGCCGGGATCACGAGGCGCTTGCCGGGGAATGCCGCAGACACCGCAGCACGCCGTTCAGCGGCGTACGGCGCCTGGGCGCGCGGGGCGGGAAGGGCCTCGGTCCGCTCGGCCCAGCCTGTCGAGATCGTGTCGAGGAAACCCTGAGGGAAGGGTTGCTTGCGGTTCGTGGTGCTGCCTTCGACGGGGGCCTCGACGGCGGGCTCTGCGATCGTGTCGCGTTCTGCGGTGCTCATCCCTCCAGTCTGTCACCTGAGGAAGGCACGTGCGGGGTCAGCCGGCCGGTTCGAGCTGGACGACGAGCCCGCGGTGATCGCTGCCGCCGGCATCGTCGATCACGACAGACCCGGTCGGTACCCAGTTGGGCGATGCCATCACATGATCGATCGGAGTGCTGAGCAGTGCGGGTAGAGAACTCGGCCAGGTTCCGCTGTAGCCGTTGCCCGTGCGAGAGGCGACATCGCGGCAATAGCCCATGTCGCCACCCTCCACCCCGAGGCCGGCCATGTGATCGACGGTCGCGTTGAAGTCGCCGGCCAGCAGGAAGTCGCCTGCGGGACACTGGTCCGCGATCCATCGCAGGTCGCTGCTCCACTGATCCATGTCCTCCACGCGCGGAGCGACGGCGTGCACGGCGACGATCGTCGGGCCCGATCCGTCGACCGGCATGAGCACCGCGCTGGGCACGGAGCCGGTGTTGTTCGATCCGTCCTCCGACGACTCGATCACGGAGTACTCGCCGAGATCCGGAGAGACGAGGACGGTCGTGTGCCACGACTTCGGGCCGTCGACGACGTCGGGCTGGAACTGCACATGGTGCACCCACATCGGGTGCCCCTGCTCGCGGAGCATCACCGCGATCTCCTCGCCCACAGCCTCGGTGGTCTCGGGGAGCGCCACGATGTCAGCGCCTTGATCGAGGATCTGCTGCGCGATCTGAGGTGCGGACACCTTGTCTCCGGCGGTGTTCCAACTGAGCACGCGCACGCTGGTGTCCGTCGCCGCGGGGAGAGCGCCGGTTCCGAATCCGCGCTGCATTCCGATCACCCCTGTCGCCCCGGCGCCGAGCAGCGCCACGATCAGCACCGACGCGGCGAATCCGCGAAGAGGCCGAGCGAACAGCAGCAGCAGCGCCAGGACGGAGATGACGAGGAACGCCGCGAGAACCACGCCTCGGGCCGCGACGATCTGCGCGAAGGGGTACGTCTGCTCCAGATGGAAGAACTGCGGCCACACGACGATCGCCGTGGCGATCGCGAGCAGCACGGTGACGAGAATCCCCAGAAGTCGAAGCATCCCTTCCAGCCTAGAAGCCCTCGCTGTGAAGACCCTGCCCCGGCACGGCGCATACCCTCGAGTCGTCTGGGCGTGGGTACTCTCGGAGGATGGCCGTCGCTCGATCCCACCGCTTCTCAGGTCCGTCCGACCTGCATCTGCACTCCAACCATTCGGACGGCACGGAAACGCCTGCAGACGTGGTGCGACAGGCGCACGCGCATGGAGTCCGCACGCTCGCGCTGACCGACCACGACCGCACGACCGGGTGGGACGAGGCCGCGCATCAGGCCGCTGCGCTGCAGATGACGTTCATTCCCGGGATGGAGCTGTCGGCGAAGCACGACTGGCGCAGCGTGCACGTGCTCGGGTATCTCTTCGATCCGCGCGACGATGCGCTGCGCGTCGAGACGGATCGGATCCGTGGCGACCGCATCGGTCGTGCGGAGCGGATCGTGCGCAGTATCGGCCGTGACTACGACCTCGTCTGGGAGGACGTTCTCGCACAGACCGCCCTCGACGCGACGGTGGGGCGGCCGCACATCGCGGATGCGCTGGTCGCTCGGGGAATCGTCCGTGATCGCGCCGAGGCCTTCGACGGCATACTCCATCCCCGTGAGGGGTACTACGAGCCGCACTACGCGCCCGATCCGCTCACCGCCGTGCGGCTCATCACCGAGGCGGGGGGAGTGGCGATCATCGCCCACCCGGTGACCGCGGGCCGTGACCGCATGCTGCCGGTGCCGTTCATCGAGACGCTCATCGAGGCGGGGCTGGGTGGATTCGAGATCGATCATCGTGAGAACACCGATGCCGGGAAGAGGAAGCTGCGGTCGCTCGCTGCCGAACACGACCTGATCGTCACGGGTTCGAGCGACTACCACGGCGCGGGCAAGCCCAACCTCCCCGGCGAGAACACCACCGCGGACGAGATGGTGGCGCGGCTGATCGACCGCGCGACGGGGTCTGCCCCGACGTACGCCTGACATCCGCTGGACGCGATCACGCGCTACGACGAAGGGGCGGATGCTGCCGCAGCAGCATCCGCCCCTTCGATGTCTGGATCGAGCCCTGCGCCTCTCAGGCTCCGGCGACCGGGGTGGATCCGGCTGCGCCAGAGCCGCCGCGCCGGCGACGCCGACGACGTGCAGGTGCGGGCTTGCCGTCGTGGTGCTCCTTGCCCGCTCCGTCATGCGTGCCGGCGCCTTCCGCGCTGCGGTCGGTCGTCGGCGCTGCGGACTCAGCCGTCTCGGCGTCGGACGCGCCCTCGGCGAACGTCGACCCGATCTGTGTCGAACCGCCGCGACGGCGACGGCGGCGACGAGTGCCGCTCTCGCCAGCCGCATCGGCGGCCACGTCTGCGGCGCGCTCCGGTCGCGGTGCGCGAGCCGGCTTCTCCGCCTTCGGTGCGCTCACGAGGCGACCCTTGGTGCCGGCGGGGATGTCGAGGTCCTCGAAGAGGTGCGGGCTCGACGAGTAGGTCTCGACGGGCTCGGGCTGGCCGAACTCGAGGGCTCGATTGATCAGCGCCCACTTGTGCAGGTCTTCCCAATCGACGAACGTGACGGCGATGCCGGTCTTGCCCGCGCGGCCGGTGCGCCCGACACGGTGCAGGTAGGTCTTGTCCTCGTCGGGGATGGTGTGGTTGATGACGTGGGTCACGTCGTCGACGTCGATACCGCGGGCGGCGACGTCGGTCGCCACGAGCACATCGCGCTTGCCGGCCTTGAAGGCGGCCATCGAACGCTCGCGCTGATCCTGGCCCATGTCACCGTGCACGCCGCCGACGTTGAAGCCGCGGTCGCTGAGCTCGTCGACGAGACGCTGCGCCGCGCGCTTGGTGCGGGTGAAGATCACCGTCTTGCCGCGGCCCTCGGCCTGCAGGATCCGGGCGATGATCTCGTCCTTGTCGAGCGAGTGCGCGCGATAGACGAGGTGCTTGATGTTGGCCTGGGTCAGACCCTCGTCGGGGTCGCTCGCGCGGATGTGGATCGGGTTCGTCATGAACCGTCGGGCCAGGGCGACGATCGGACCGGGCATGGTCGCGGAGAAGAGCTGAGTGTGACGGACCGCGGGGACCTTCTGGAAGATCTTCTCGATGTCGGCGAGGAAGCCCAGGTCGAGCATCTTGTCGGCCTCGTCGAGCACGACCTCGGTCGCGTTGGACAGGTCGAGCAGACGCTGGCCCGCGAGGTCGATCAGACGGCCGGGCGTGCCGACCACGATCTGCGCGCCGGCCTTGAGCTGGTCGATCTGGCCCTCGTAGGCCTTGCCGCCGTAGATGGCGACGACGCTCGTCGAGCGGTTGCTGGTGAGGAGGTCGATGTCTTCGTACACCTGCACCGCGAGCTCGCGGGTGGGTACGACGATGAGAGCCTTGACGCCGTGCTCGGGGTCGAGACCCAGTCGCTGCACGACGGGGATGCCGAAGCCGAAGGTCTTGCCCGTGCCGGTCTTGGCCTGGCCGATGATGTCCTGGCCGGGGAGGCCGAGGGGAATGGTCTGCTCCTGAATGGGGAACGCGTCGACGATGCCCTTGGAGGCGAGTGCGTCGATGATGTCCTGATCGATTCCGAGATCAGCGAAGGTTGTCAATGTTCAGATGCCTGTCCGGCGACCTGCGAGGATCGCCCAGTTTCACGGATCCACGCCGTCTCATGTGCCACAGGCGCGGGCCCCGCTCCGACGGCGGGGACAGGGACAGCCTACCCGAGAGGGTCGGCAACGCCCGGAGATCATGTCCGGCCCGGGTAGTGTGAACCCGTGGTCAACTGGTTCTGGAAGCGGAAGGCGCCGCGGCGCGCGCTGACGTTGCGCAGTCGCGGGGAGCAGGGAACTGCCACGCGCGTGGACTTCGCGGAGCTCGCGCCGGAGCTGAATCGGTTCCTCGGGCAGGCCGCCTACCTTCAGCTCGGCTATTTCGAGACGCTGACACGGCTGATCCGCGCGACTCCCGAGCTGTCTGAGAAGGAGTCGCTGTCGCGAGCGGCCGGCGCCGCGCTCACGAAGCACCGGGCGATCGTCGATCTGATCGCTGATCGCGGCGACGACCCCACCCACCTCATGCTCCCGTTCCGAGAGAACCTCGACGCGTTCCGTCGCAAGACGATCGGCGCGCGCCCACGCGAGACGCTCCTCGCCGTCTACATCACGGCGGGGATGCTCGACGACTTCTACTTCGCTCTCGCGTCGAGCTACGGCGACACGGGCGAGCAGGTCGCTGCGATCCTCAGCGAGGACGACGCACGTCATGAGATCGTCGCGATCATCCAGGAGACGATCGACGGCGACGGCGAATGGCGATCGCTGTTGTCGATGTGGGCGCGACGCCTCGTGGGCGACACCATCCTGGTCTGCCGATCGGCATTGCGGCAGCCCGAACTCGCCGCGATGAGCGAGGACCGCGTGGAACTGGTGTACACCGAGCTGATGGGCGCGCACGCTCGACGCATGGACGCGATGGGGTTGGCCTCCTAGGCGTCGCCCCGATCGCCGGCGCTCAGATGCCGAGCGCCGCTTTGGCGGAGGCGTCTGCGCGGCGGCGCGACGTCACCACGGCGACCGTCAGCGCTGCGGCGACCACGACAGAGCCCACGACGCTCGCGAGCCACAGCCAGATGCTGTCCTCACCGACGCCCAGCCACTGCATACCGGTGTACACGACCGCTGCCAGAGCCGTCGCGATCGCGGGGGTCAGCACGACTCCGCGAAGTTCTCGGCCACCGATCACGAAGTGGGCGGCGATGCCGAGTGCGCACGCCCCGATGAGTGCGAGAAGGATGTACATCGAGGCGTCAGGCGAAGAAGCCGACTCGACGGGACTCCTCGGTGCCGAGCTCGATGTATGCGAGGTTCGCGGTGGGAACCAGGTAGGAGTTGCCCTTCACGTCGGCGAAGCTCAGGTGCGGGGTGTTCTGCTCGAGAGCCGAGGCGACCTGCGTGCGGACCTCGTCCGCGCTGGATGCGGTCTCGAAGCTGAGCTCGCGGCCGGTGTTGATGATGCCGATGCGGATTTCCACGCGTACTCCTGTATTCCAGTCGACGATGCTGTGGTCGAGTCGACCTCGGGGCCGACGACTGCGCCCAACTCTACCGGGCAGCAGGCGGCAGGGATCCCCTCGACGGGTCGGTTTCGCCCTGAGCGCACAGCGCCGCGTGACCGCGCGAGAGGCGATGTCCGTGCGCAGCAGTAGCGTGGATGGCATGACAGAGGATGCCCCGCAGACCGCCGTGATAGGCGCCGACGCATCGGCATCCGGCGTCATCATCGGGGCACCGGGCACCGGCAAGACCCGCACCCTCACCGAGCGCGTCGTCCATCTGCTCGACACCGTCGGCATGCGTCCGGAGCAGGTCCTCGTCCTCACCCCCAGCCGTCAGGCGGCGACGGCCCTTCGCGACCGCATCGGAGTCAGGATCGGTCAGGCAACCCCCGGTCCGCTGGCGCGTTCGCTCGGTTCCTTCGCCTTCCAGGTGGTGCGCGGAGCGATGGTGCGCGCCGGGGCGGAGCCGCCCGCGCTGCTGACCGGCGCCGATCAGGACAGGTTGATCGCGGAGCTTCTCGCGGGCGACGCCGAAGACGGACACATCGAGTGGCCCGAGGCGCTGAGCCCGGCGGTCCGCGCATCGAAGGGGTTCCGGTCCGAGCTCCGAGCGTTCCTCGCGGAGTGCGTGGAACTGGGCGCTCATCCCGACGAGCTTCGGAGTGCGGGTGACGCGACCTGGTCGTCCGTCGCCGAGTTCCTGATCGAGTACCGCGCCGTCCTGGATCAGGCACGCGCAGCTCACCGCGACGCGGCTGACCTCCTCGCCGAGGCGTGCACGATCCTGCGGACGGCCGAGCCTGCCGCATTGGGCCCCCTCGCCGATCTCCGTGTCGTGCTGATCGACGATGCACAGGAACTCACCCGCGGCGGGATCGCGGTGGTCGAGGCGCTCCGTGCGCGTGGCACGTCCGTGCTCGCCTTCGGCGACCCCGACATCTCGTCCGGCGCGTTCCGCGGGGCGAGCCCCGAGCTCTTCGCGCGACTCGCCACGTCACTCGGCGAGGTGCGAGTCCTCGACCGTCCCCATCGCCAGACTCCTGCGCTCACGTCGCTGACCCGCACCGTCACACAGGCGATCGGGGCATCCGGCCGCGTCGATCATCGTCGACCCCCCGAGCCTCTCGGCGAGCATGACCGCGACGCACCCAGCGGTGTCAGCACCTTCGTCGCGCCGTCCCCGCATGAGGAGCTCGACCGCATCGCCGGTGTCATGCGCGGCTGGCACCTCACAGATGACGTCCCGTGGGACCGCATCGCGGTGATCGCGCATGACACGCGTCAGGTCACGCAGCTCGAGGCCGAGCTCGCGGCGCGGGAGATCCCGACCAGGGCCGCGGGCGTGCAGCGGCCGCTCGGGACCGAGACCATCGTGCGCGACATCGTCGGCGTCGTGCGCCTGGCCCTCACCCCGCCCGAGGAGCGAACCCCTCAGGAGTGGGAGGAGGCTCTCCGCACTCCTTTCGGGGGGATGGATGCGATCGGTCTTCGGCGTCTTCGCGCTCGACTGCGTCATATCGAGCTCGATCTCGGAGGGGCGACGCCCGCGCGCGAGCTGCTGCGTCAGGCGCTGATGTCCCCCGACCACCTCACGCTCATCGACGCGCACGAGTCGCGCCTGGCTGCGCGTTTCGCCGCCACCGTCGCCGACGTCGCGGCCGCCGCCGCCGAGGGAGAGACGATCCACGATCTGCTCTGGCGGGTGTGGGATCAGGCGAGAGCCGTCGACGGGCGCAAGCTCCAGATCGCATGGCGCGAGATGTCGCTGCAGGCCAGCGGTGCCGAGACCGCGAGAGCGCTCGACGCTCTCGTCTCGCTGTTCGGCGCCGCGAAGCGATTCGTCGAGCGCACCCCGAATGAGAAGCCCGACGTCTTCGTGCGCGACATACTCGACAGCGAGGTTCCCGAGGACTCGCTGTCCAGTCCCGACCGCCCAGGGCGAGTGACTCTGCTCACTCCGGCGACGGCGCTCGGCACCGAGTTCGACGCCGTCGTGGTGGCCGGGGTGCAAGACGGCATCTGGCCGAACGTGCGACTGCGCGGTGGAATGCTGCATACCTGGCGACTCGCCGACGCGCTGCTCGCGGTCCGCACCGGAACCGCCGAAGACCCGCCTGAGACCCTCGACAGGCGCCGCGCCGCGCTGCACGACGAGCTGCGTCTCTTCGTGCGGGCGATCTCCCGCGCACGTCGAAGACTCCTCATCACCGCTGTCGACGACGACGACATGACTCCCAGCGCGTTCTTCAGCTTCCTCCCGCAGCCGGATCCGCCCGAACTGCACGCATCGGCCGAGCACCCGCTCACGCTGCGAGGGCTCGTCGCGCGTCATCGTCGTGTGCTGACGACGTCGACCGCCGTCGCCGCGCGCGACCACGCGTCCGCTCAGTTGGCGGTGCTGGCGAAGGAGGGCGTGCCGGGTGCGGACCCCGGCGAGTGGTACGGCATCGCACCGCCTACGACCGACGCACCGCTGCACGACCTCGCCGTCGAAGCCGCGAGGGTGTCGCCGTCTCGCATGGAGTCCTTCGAGGAATGCGAACTGAACTGGGCCGTGTCTGCTCTCGGAGGCGACACCGTCATGCCGCCGTCTGCGGGCATCGGGACCATCATCCACGAGGCGATGGAGCAGGTGCCCGACGGAGAACTCGATCGCCTGCGCGACGTTCTGGCCGAGCACTGGCCCGAGCTCGACTTCGAGACGGCCTGGATCGGCAGGAAGGAGCGTCGGAGGGCTGACCTGTACATCGACCGCCTGCACAGCTATCTCTCGGATGTCGCGACGGAGGGCGGACGCCTGATCGCCGGTGAGGTCGAGTTCCGGTTCGCCGTCGAGGTTCCCGAGCAGAGCGGCGTCGACCCCGTCGTACGCGCGGCGAGCACCGAGGAGGAACCACACCCGCATCATGCGATCGTGCACGGTTTCATCGACAGGGTCGAGGCATACACATCCGCCGGTGGGGAGCATGCGAAGGCCCGCGGCCAGAGATGGACGCGCATGGCAGATGGCCAGGGCGGAGAACGCGTCGTGGTCGTCGACCTGAAGACGGGCAAGTACGAGCCGGAGAGCGAGCAGAAGGTGGCGGATCATGCGCAGCTCGCCGCGTACCAGGTGGCCGTGCAGGAAGGGCTCATCGCTGGCGCGGATCCCGCAGCCCTCGCCGGAGCACGGCTCGTCCTGGTCGCCAAGACGCTTGCCGGCAGCGACTTCCGTGTCGCGCACCAGCACACGCTCGCGGGTGAGGAGCGCGTGCGCTTCCTCGGACGGATCGCGGACGCTGCGCGGGGCATGTCGGCGTCGAGCTTCACCGCCCACGTCGAGTCGCACTGCGCCGACACGCAGTGGCGCGTGCATCCGTGCCGCATCCACACGGTTGCCGCGGTGAGCGCATGACCGCGTGGACGGGAGCGGGATACGGCATCTCTGCGCTGGATGTCGCCGCGGCCCTCGGCCTGCCGGCGCCCACAGAGGCGCAACAGCGAGTGATCGAGTCGCCGCCCGCGCCGGCGCTGGTGGTCGCGGGAGCGGGCAGCGGCAAGACCGAGACCATGGCCGGTCGCGTGGTCTGGCTCGTCGCGAACGGGCATGTGCGTCGCGATCAGATTCTCGGCCTGACGTTCACACGCAAAGCCGCGGGTGAGCTCGCGGAGCGCATCGGCGTCCGCCTTGCGCTGATCGACGAATACGGGAGACGCGGCCTGCTGCCGCACCTGCACGAGATCGTGGCGAGCGATGCACTCGATCGCGTGTCCACAGCGGCGCCCGGTCGTCAGCGCGAGGTCGTCCGATCGCAGGTGCTCGACGAGCTCGCGGTGAGATTTTCAACCGGGGCCGACTCGACTCCCCGGTCGGCCGAGGACCTCCTGATCCGCCCGAAGGTGTCGACCTACAACGCGTTCGCCGACGGCATCGTCCGCGAGCACGCGGCGCGCATCGGCCGCGACTCCGACGTCGCGATGCTCAGCCAGGCGGCGTCCTGGATGCTCGTGCGCGATGTGGTGCTGCGCGCCGATCTCCCTGAACTCGAGGAGATCGAGCGGTCGGTGCCCGGAGTGGTCGACGCGGTCCAGCGACTGGCGGGAGACGCCCTCGACCACAGGGTGGATCTCGACCGCGCCGATCGGATGGCGCTGCGACAGGCCGAGGCGTTCGCTCCGTATCTCGGCAATGCCGACATCGCGACGGCGGCGGCGAATCTGCGCGCCCTGCCCGCGCTGTCGGTCCTCGTGCGCGACTACATCGCCGAGAAACAGCGTCGCGGGGTGCTGGACTTCGCCGATCAGGTGAGCGGCGCGTACGACATCGTCGAGACCTCGCCCGATGTGCGCGACGATCTGCGGCAGCAGCACCGGGTCGTGCTGCTCGACGAGTACCAGGACACCTCTGTGATCCAGACGCAGTTCCTCGCACGTCTCTTCCGAGACTCCGCGGTCATGGCGGTCGGGGATCCCCATCAGTCGATCTACGGGTGGCGGGGCGCCAGCGCAGACAACCTGCATGCCTTCGCGCGCACCTTCGCCGAGCAGGAGATCGTCGGGAACTACAGCCTGATGACGAGCTGGCGCAATGACCGGAGCATCCTCGGCGTCGCGAACCGCATCCTGGGTCCTCTGCGTCGACCGGGGCTGGATGTCCCGCCGCTCCAGGCTCGTCCGGGCGCGGGTGAGGGGGCGGTCGAGGTGGGCTTCCCCCTCACTGTCGACGACGAGGCCCGCACGGTCGCCGAATGGTTCGCTGAGCGTCGTGCGGCACACCACGATCCCGCGAAGCCGCACACCGGGGCGATCCTGTTCCGCTCCAAGCGGCATATGCAGACGTTCGCCGCCGCACTGGCCGCGCAGGGCATCCCGCATCGGATCCTGGGCCTCGGCGGTCTGCTGGCCACACCCGAGGTCGTCGACGTCGTCTCGACCCTGCGGGTGCTGCACGACCCCACGGCCGGATCCGCGCTCATCAGGCTTCTCGTCGGTCCTCGGTTCTCCGTGGGAGTGGCCGATATGGCCGCGCTGCAGCAGCTTGCAGCCGAGCTCTCCCGGCGCGACAGCGGGTTGCTGCCGCTCGATGACGAGCTCCGCAAGCGCATCCGCGCATCGCGTGGGGCCGATGAGGCGCTGTCGATCATCGATGCGGTCGACGTGCTCCGCGGTCTCAGCGACGACTATCGCCTTCTGGCGGGCATCACGCCCGAAGGACGGTCTCGCATCCGCGCTGCGGGCGAGATGCTCGAGCGTCTCCGTCGAGCGTCGTCGCTGCCGCTTCCCGATCTGCTGAGGCTCATCGAGCTCGAGCTGCGCCTGGACATCGAACTCGCCGCGAACGAGACGCGGGGGCCGGCGCGCATCGCCGCCACGCAGCTGCGTGCGTTCACCGACGAAGTGCGTTCGTTCCTCGCCGCCGACGAGCGGGGGACCATCTCGAGTCTCCTCGCCTGGCTCGAGAAGGCCGAGAGCACGGACGAGCTGGTGCCTCGCCCCGAGCCGCCCGAGCCCGGCGTGGTGCAGCTGCTGACCATCCACGGATCCAAGGGCTTGGAATGGGACGCGGTCGCGGTGGTACGCATGGTCGAGGGCGAACTGCCGTCGCGGCCGACGGACACGTCAGGGTGGTTCGGCTTCGGGGTGCTGCCGTTCGCCCTGCGTGGCGACAGCGCGGCTCTGCCGACGTTCAGCTGGATCCCGCCCTCCGATGAGGAACTGGATCCGGCGAAGCGGCTGAAGGCGGGCATCGCCTCGCTCACGAGCAAGAGCAAGACGGCGCCGGGTGCGATCACCGTCTTCAAGGACGCATACCGCGAGTATCAGCAGCAGGAGGAGAGACGGCTCGCCTACGTCGCCGTCACGAGGGCCCGCAGCCATCTTCTCCTGACCGGCGCGCACTGGGCGGGCCAGAAGCAGCCGAAGGCGCCGAGCCCTTACCTGCTCGAGTCGATCGATGTGATCGGTGCTCGTGCGATCGACGAGGTCGACCCCGAGACCAATCCCTATGACGGACCGGGCGCGACGCTCGCATGGCCGATCGATCCCCTCGGCGCTCGCCGGGGCGTCGTCGAGGCGGCTGCCGCTGCCGTGAGAGCTGCAGCCGAGCGCGATCCGGTGGCGTCCCCCGAGCTGACACGCCTGCTCGCCGAACGGGCCGCACGGCTGCGCGGGACCGACGCGCCGCCGCCGACCCGTGTGCCCGCGTCCCGCTTCAAGGACTACGTCACAGACTTCGGCGGAACGCTCTCGTCCATCGTGCGCCCCATGCCGGAGCGGCCCTATCGGCAGACGCGTCTCGGCACGCTCTTCCACAGCTGGGTGGAGCAGCGCAGCGAGATGGTGGGAGTCGGCACTCGAGTCGACGAGGCGCTCTGGGAAGTCGACGACGACGACCCCTCGTACGAGGCGACGATCGGCGGAGCAGAGGTGTCCACTGCAGACGCCGCCGACCTGTCGACTCTGCAGTCCATCTTCGAGGCCAGTGAGTGGGGCCCCCTCAAGCCGATAGCGGTGGAGATCGAGATCGATTTCGCGCTCGGTGGGGGAGTGCTGTCGGCCGACGACGCCGATGACGCGCACATCGTCATCTGCAAGCTTGACGCCGTCTACCGTCGAGACGATCGCGGGGGCCGTATCGAGATCGTCGATTGGAAGACGGGTAAGGCGCCGCGTACCGCCCAGGAGCGTGAGGAGCGGATGCTGCAGCTCGCGCTCTACCGCCTCGCCTACCACCGGCGCTTCGGCGTACCGCTCGACGAGATCGACGTAGCGCTCTACTACGTCGCGGATGACCTCGTCATCCGAGGAGACAGGGTCTACTCCGAGCTCGAGCTCTTCCAGCGCTGGAGTGCGGCGCGGGCCGCCCGCTGAGCCTCATCCTCCGGCGAACCCGACTCCGAGCGGTCGTCGTCGGCGGTGACGGTGCGCACCTCGGGGCCGGCATCGCCGTGCTCGACGTCGTCGAACGAGTCGCGGACGCCCGAGAGGTCCTCGGTCTCCAGTGCGCCGGCCTGAGCGCGCCTGGCTGCTTCGGCCGCAGCCGTGTGGTCGTCGGTCAGATCGTCGTCGGAGCCCTGCCAGAGCTGCTCCGGATTGTAGGCGTCGGTCTGCATCGACGTGTCGACCGCGGCGGCAGCGCTCGCCGGCACGCGGTCGAGGGCGTCCATCGCCGAATCCACGCCGTCGCGACGTGAAGCGATGACAGAGAGGTCGTCCGAGTGGAGTCCGTCGGCGAGAGCCTCGAGCAGTGCTGCCGCATCGTCGACGATGTCGGTGCGGTGCAGGGAGTCTCCGTGCACGAGCCAGCGTGCGAATTCGAGCTCGGCGAGCAGGCGCGCCCTGATCTCGAGTGCCGGGTCCGACACGCGATCGATCGAGCGCGCGTACGCGGCGTGCACATCACCCGCGGCGTCGGGCGCGGTGGAGAGCCAGGAGAGGTCGATGGCGGGGTCGCCCACAGACAGCGAGTGCCATCCCAGGACGCCTGTCACCTGCGGACCACGATCAGAATCATCCGTGAACACGAACGAGGCGGCCTGTGCGCCGCCCAGGACGACAGTGGACTCGAATCGCCAGAGCTCTTCGTCGTCGACCGCTTCACGCCAGCGCACGGTCAGTCGCGCAGGCACACGCCCGGTCGCCGCCGCGGTGTCGATCAGTCGGCTCAGCTCGTCGCGACTCTCCTGCGCCGAACGGGCCAGGAGCCCGGCGCCTCGCACCACCGAGGTGGGCAGCGCATGGACCGCGGCGATGGCCTCTCCCATCGATTCTGCGGCCCCGCGTCCCGCGGGCACGAGTGCGGCGTCGATCTGGAACCCGGGAACGAGTTCGGTGACGAGCGCCGGTGCGTCGTCGAGGCGCGTCTGGCCGATGTAGTCGGGGACTCGGAAAGGAAGCATCGCTCGCACGCCGGCGGTGAGCGCGCGCAGTGCGATGGCTTCGGCAGCCAGCTCCCGCGCGGCCTCGTCATCGTCGGCGACCCGGATCGCGAGCTCGCGACCGTCGGCGAGCGTGGCGACAGCGGAGTCGAAGCGGCCGTCCGTGTCGGACGACAGGGCGCGGGCGCCCGTGACCTCCGCGCCGGGCAGTGCGGCCGTCACTGCCGCGGCTAGAGTGAAAGGAGAGCGTCCCATCCCCCCAGGGTAGGTCGGCTCGGGGGCGGTCCCGCCTCCGCCACGCCCGTGAGAGAGGGAGTCGATGACCACAATGCGCCCGTCCCTCGACCGTGCTGCCGACCTGAGGCCCGAATCGGGGCTCATCGATCGCCTCCGGGCCGAGTCCTCGACCCGCGTGATCGGCGTGCGCCAGGGGCGAGTCCGGATCGTCGCTGGAGAGAGCGACGGCGTCTCTCTGCTCACGGTCGAGCCGTCCGAGGTCGTCGAGGCCACCTGGGCGCTGCTCGGGAGAGACGACGACGGCGCCGCGATCCTGCTCGCGGCGCTGGCCCCCGAGGTCGACGCACTCGACACCGCGCCCGACGAGACCTGGCTCGGTCTTCGCGATCTCGGCGCACGACTCGCCGATCACGAGACGGAGCTGCTCATCGAGGCGCTCGCACTCGCCGGCTGGCTGCGCGATGCACCGTTCTGCCCCTCGTGCGGCGGGGGGACGGAGATTCGCCAGGCCGGGTGGTCGCGGCGCTGCCTCGTCTGCGGCAAGGAGCATTTTCCCCGCACCGACCCCGCGGTCATCGTCGCGGTCGAGAGCCCTGACGGGGAGCGCCTGCTGCTCGGAGCGAACGCCAACTGGGGCGGCCGGATGTACTCGTGCTTCGCGGGCTTCGCCGAGGCGGGCGAATCGCTCGAGTCGACGGTCCACCGTGAACTCGAAGAAGAAGCGGGCGTGCATCTCGCGTCGCTCCGCTACGTCTCCTCGCAGCCGTGGCCGTTCCCGCGGTCGCTGATGCTGGGGTTCCGCGCCGTCGCCCTCGACGAGGACGAGGTCCGGCCCGACGGCGAGGAGATCATCGACGTCAGGTGGTTCACGCGCGCCGAGATCTCCACCGCGCTCGACGGCGACGGGCCGGTCGGGCTCCCGGGACCCGCATCGATCGCGCGTGCCCTGATCGTGGCGTGGCTCGAGGACGTCGAGTGAGCGCACTCGAGGCCCTCGACGAACGACAGCGCGAGGCGGCGTCGGTGCTGCGCGGACCGGTCGCGGTGCTCGCGGGCGCCGGAACAGGCAAGACCCGCGTGATCACGCACCGCATCGCGCACGGAGTCGACACCGGGGCGTATTCTCCGTCGCGGGTGATGGCTGTGACCTTCACGGCCAAGGCCGCGGGCGAGCTCCGTGGGCGGCTCCGAGCGCTCGGAGTCGAAGGCGTCGCCGCCCGCACGTTCCACGCGGCGGCTCTGGCGCAGCTCAATTTCTTCTGGCCGACGCTGGCGGGCTCGCCCGCCCCGTCGATCATCGACAACAAGGTCCGGATGCTGGGACAGGCGGCCGACGCGATGCGGATGCGACCGACCACCGCGACGCTGCGCGACATCGCCTCGGAGATCGAGTGGCGCAAGGTCTCGATGCTGTCGATCGACCAGCACGCTGCGCTCGGTCGCTCTGTGACCGGTATCGATCACGATCAGCTCATCGAACTGCAGCAACGGTATGAGGCGCTCAAGGACGAGCGTCATCAGCTCGACTTCGAAGACGTGCTGCTCGCCTGCGCGGGCATGCTCGAAGCTGAACCGCGCGTCGCGGCGTCAGTGCACGAGCAGTATCGCCACTTCACCGTCGACGAGTTCCAGGACGTCTCACCGCTGCAGAACCGTCTACTCGAGCTGTGGCTCGGCGATCGCCGGGACATCTGCGTCGTCGGTGACGCGAGCCAGACGATCTACTCCTTCGCGGGTGCCGAGCAGCGGTTCCTCCTCGAGTTCGAGCGCCGCCACCCCGATGCGACCGTCGTACGGCTGGAGACGAATTACCGTTCGCAGGCGCCTATTCTCGAGGCCGCCAACGCTCTCATGCACGACCGACCGGGAGCCCTCGAGCTGGTGCCCGCCCGTGAGACCTTCAACGCAGAGGCGCCGACCGTGACGGCGTACGACACCGAGCACGATGAGGCGGCCGGCATCGCGGCATCCGTGTCCGCTCGCATCGAGGCAGGGGCATCGCCCGCCGACATCGCCGTGCTGTACCGCGCCCACGCCCAATCGGCGGTGCTGCAGCAGGCGCTCGCCGCCGAGGGCATCGCGACATCGGTGCTGGGCGGCACTCGCTTCTTCGCGATGCCCGAGGTGCGTCAGGCGATCCTCGCGCTGCGGGCGGCCGCGGTCGCGCCGACCGAACAGGGGTTCCTCCCCGGCGTCCAGCGAGTGCTTCGTGAGCTGGGCCTGACCGACGAACCGCCCGCAGCCGGTGGTGCACAGCGAGACGGGTGGGAGGCGCGCAGGGCGATCCTGCGTCTTGCCGAGGAGGCGGGCCCCGACGAGACGCTGCGCACATTCAGCGATGCGCTGATGGCCAGGGCCAAAGATCAGCATGAGCCCACGATGCGCACAGTCACTCTGTCGACCCTGCACGCGGCGAAGGGCCTCGAATGGCCGCACGTACATCTCGCCGGGTGGGCCGAGGGCTCCTTGCCGATCTCCTACGCGACGGGCTTCGAGGCGATCGACGAGGAGCGACGCCTCGCGTACGTCGGCGTCACGCGCGCTGCGCGTACGCTCGCAGTGTCGTGGGCGCGCTCGGCCGGACGAGGAGAGCGGGCTCCATCGCGGTTCCTGGCAGAGATCGGGACGACAGGTCGCGGCACCGGCATTCTTCGTGAAATGTCACCGAACGCCACACGCGGTGGCCGTCGGCGCTGACCTCGACGTACGTGCCCGCCTCGGAATCCGAGAGCAGGAGTCGCGCGACCAGGCGAGCAGCATCCGCGATGCGGGCGAGGCTGATCGGGCCGGCGGGCCTGCCGATGAGCTGGGCGTGCATCCGCGGCCAGTGAGAATCTCTGTCGCGCTCGTGTCCGTCTCGGCAGGAGAGGCACGGCGATTCGCCGGGCACGATGAGCGGCCCGACCGTCGTACGCCCGCGTTCCAGAGCCACGGGCAGGTGTGGGGTGTCGTCGCGCAGGTAGCGCGCGAAATGCAGCGCAGCCGCTGCTCCTTCGAGCAGAACCACACCGATGTCCTCGGCGGCCGTCCGCACCCCGAGCGTGACACCCTCGTCGGCCAGCGCGTCGCGCAGCCGGTACTCGCATCGCGCATCGAGAACGTCGATGGTCTCGACCCATGCGGCCCGCGGGGGAGGAGAGTCGTCGACGAGCAGCGGCTCCAGACGGGTGAGGAGCATTCGCGCTTCCGCACGCGGTGCCCCCACCGCATGGGCCACGACGTCGAAAGCGCCGCGACGGAACCCCGCCGCCATCCGCCCGACGAGCAACTCGACCCAGGGTGCCGACGCGGGTATGCGCAGCGTCCCCTCGATGCCGATCTGCAAGGTCTCACCGTCGCGCCACAGCAGCGGCACATCGGGATCGAGGCGGGTGAGGATCCTGGGCGTCAGCGGAGACATCCCCCGATTCTGCGGACGCCGTCACCCGAATGGGGCGCATCCGCGGCATCGGTGGAGAACTCCTCGACGACACGCAGGGTCACACCGGTCGGTCTCCTCCGGGTCCGTCCTCGCCGTCCTCGTCATCCTCGTCGCTCGGTTCCTCGTCGGCCGAGTCCTCTCCGGCGAAGTCGTCTCCGTCCAGCAGGCGCGCGAGGGCTTCGTCGAACTCATCGGCGACCGGCTGCTCTCCTCGGGCCGTCGCCTGCAGTCGGGCGACGAGCGCGGTCGGGTCGTCGATGTCTTCGGCAGTCGGCATCAGATCGGGGTAGTCCCACAGCGCGTCGCGTCCTCCGGTGCCGACGGCATCCGTCACGGCCTGCCACATCGCGGATGCCTCCCGCAGCCGTCGCGGGCGGAGCTTGAGACCCACGAGCGCGCCGAGCGCGTCTTCGGCGGGCCCGCCCACTGCGCGTCGACGACGCGCCGCCTCGGCGATGCGCGCGCCGTCGGGAAGCCGTGACGTCGCCTGTGCGGTCACGACGTCGACCCAGCCGTCGATCGTCGCGACCAGGTTCTCGAGTCGCGCCAGCGCCTCGCTCTGGGCCTCGCTCTGCGAAGGCAGCAGCGCGCCGCCCTCGATCGCCGCCCGGAGCTCCTCGGGGTTGGACGGGTCGAGACGACTCGCGACGTCTTCGAGCGCATCGACATCGACCGTCACGCCACGGGCGAAGTCGGTGATCTGCGCCATGACGTGCAGATGCAGCCACTTCGCGTGCCGATACAGCCGTGCATATGCCAGCTCGCGCGTCGCGAGGTACAGCGTGATCTGGTCTTCGGGGATCTCGAGCCCCTCGCCGAACGCGGTGAGGTTCTGCGGGATCACCGCCGCTGTCCCTGCAGGGAGCACCGGAATGCCCACGTCGCCACCCGAGACGACCTCGAGCGACAGATTGCCGAGCACCTGGCCGAACTGCGCCGCGAACACCGACCCTCCGAGGCCGCGCATGAGCTTTCCCGCTCCTTGGACGAGACCGCGCATGTCTTCGGGCACCTGCGTGTCCAGCGCGCTCGTCAACGCATCGGCGATGCTCGTCGAGACCGGCTCCGCGATCTCCTTCCACACCGGCAGGGTGGCTTCGACCCATTCGCCGCGCGTCATGGCGCGCGGTGCCTCGGAGAGCTCCGAGATCGTGGTCGCCTCACCGAGCCACAGGTTCGCGAGAGCGAAGGAATCGGTCAGAGAGGTCCGGGAGCCGTCGGTGATGCCGAGGCCGTCCCGATTCGCGATGTGCAGCGCCTGACGGAGGGAGCTCTCCCAGGCATCGCCTCCGAACGCGCCCTGGAGCTGAGCCATGATGGTCTGCATCATGGCCGGGTCGAGCTGAAGCCCGTCCATTCCTGAGAGGGCGTCGCGCAGCGCCTCGGGGTCGATGTCGCCGGCGCCCTGGCCGGACATCATTCGTCGGAGGAACTCTTCGAAGTCCTCGGGGGTCGGATCGTTGTCTGCCATCGCTGTCGCCTCTCAGCACGTCTGAAGCCGTGGCCTCTACGCTAGTCACAGGAGCGGCCGCGAGACCCCGAACGCGGACAGATAGCTGTACGCCGCCCGCGAACGACGGAGGAAACCTGTGGATCGAACCCGGCCCGCGAGGCTCGGACTCGGAGTCTGGGCGCTCGTCGTCGCGCTGGTCGCGCTCGTCGTCCTGACGTTCCTGCCGACGCCCTACGTGATCCAGCGGCCGGGACCCGTCTATGACACGCTCGGGACCGCGGCGGATGCTGACGGAGAGCAGGTGCCGCTCATCAACATCGAAGGGGCGGAGACGTTCGAGACCGCGGGCACGCTCGACCTCACCACGGTGCAGGTGGTCGGAAACCGCGAGCGCACCCCCAGCTGGTTCGAGCTCGCACTCGCATGGACCGACAGCTCGAGAGCGGTGGTGCCGCTCGACTCGGTCTTCCCCGAGGGGGTCACCACCGAGCAGCGTGACGAGCGCAACGCCACGCTCATGGTCGATTCGCAGCACGAGGCGACGGCGGCCGCTTTGAACGCGCTGGGTTATGACACGGGCGCGCAGGTCGCTGTGGTCGACGTGCTCGACGGCTCACCCGCGCAGGGAGCCCTCGAGCCCGACGACATCGTGACGGCAGTCGGCGGCACGCCGGTGGTCTCGGCCAAGCAGCTGCGGCAGGCCATCCAGGACGCCGGGGGAGACCCGGTCATGCTCACGGTGCTGCGGGGCGGCGCGGAGCAGACGGTCGAGGTCACGCCCGAGAAGCAGGTCGAGGGCGACGTGACGACCTGGCTGATCGGCGTCACTCTGCGCACCGACTACGACTTCGAGATCGACGTCACCCTGCAGCTCGACAACGTCGGCGGTCCGAGTGCGGGGATGATGTTCGCCCTCGGCATCGTCGACACCCTCACCCCGGGCGAGCTCAACGGCGGCGAGAACATCGCGGGCACCGGCACGATCGAAGCCGACGGCACCGTCGGCCCGATCGGGGGCATCCGCCAGAAGCTCTACGGTGCGCGCGACGCGGGTGCCTCGTTCTTCCTCGCACCGGAGTCGAACTGCGACGAGGTGGTCGGGCATGTGCCCGACGGGCTCACGGTGATCAGCACGGAGACGCTGGACGATTCCCTCGCCGCGCTCGACGTGATCGCCGACGGCGGAGAGCTCGACTCGCTGCCGAGTTGCGACGTCGTGACCTCGCCGTGACCGGGATGACAGCCGCAGCACAGTAAGGCATGCCTAGGATGGAACGGTGACCTCGACTTCTGCACCGAACCCGGCCACTCCCCGAACCTCGCGAAGAATCTTCGGCATCTCGTTGGCGATCATCGCCGCGCTGATCGCCGTCTTCTTCGTCTTCGCGTCGTTCTACACCGAATTCCTCTGGTTCGACCAGGTGGGCTTCGCGGGAGTTCTCACCACCCAGTGGTTCGCCACGGCGGTGATGTTCGTCGTCGGTTTCCTCGGCATGGCCGTGCCGCTGTTCGTCGCGATCCAGCTGGCGTATCGACTCCGCCCCGTCTACGTGCGGCTGAGCTCGCAGCTCGATCGCTATCAGGAGGTCATCGAGCCGCTCCGTCGCCTCGCGATGTGGGGCATGCCGATCTTCTTCGGTCTCTTCGCCGGATTCTCGGCCGCGAGCCAGTGGAAGACGGTCTGGCTGTGGGCGAACGGCGTCGCCACCGACACGGTCGACCCGCAGTTCGGTCTCGACACCGGGTTCTACATGTTCGCGGTGCCGTTCTACTCCATCCTGCTCGCGTTCGTCTCCGCCGTGCTGCTGCTCACCTTGATCGTGACCGCACTGGTCTCGTACCTCTACGGCTCGGTCCGCATCGGCCAGGGTGAGCTGCGCATCTCGAAGCCGGCGCGCATCCAGCTCGCCGTCGTCGCGGGTCTCTACCTGCTGGTGCAGGCGGCGAG
Organism: Microbacterium hydrocarbonoxydans; assembly: GCF_904831005.1. NCBI lineage: Bacteria > Bacillati > Actinomycetota > Actinomycetes > Micrococcales > Microbacteriaceae > Microbacterium > Microbacterium hydrocarbonoxydans. Next base: position 1,153,355 of record NZ_LR882982.1, read on the forward strand.
CCTGTGGCTCGACCGCTACAAGACGCTCTTCGCTCAGGACGACCGGATCGTCGGCCCCGCCTACACGGGCGTCAATGCGACGATCCCGGGCCTCGCGATCCTCGCGATCATCGCCGCTCTCGTGGCGATCCTCTTCTTCGTCACTGCGGTGATCGGCCGCTGGCGCTTCCCGCTCGCGGCGACCGCACTGCTGATCGTCGCATCGCTGGTCGTGGGAGTCGGCTTCCCGTGGGCCGTGACCACTTTCCAGGTGCGACCGAACCAGAACGCCTACCAGGCGGAGTTCTACCAGAAGAACATCGACGGCACGAAGGAGGCGTACGGGGTCGCAGACCTCGAGACCACGCCGTTCGAGGCCGAGACCGATGCCGAGGCGGGACAGCTGCGGGAGGATGCCGAGACCACCGCGTCGATCCGCATCGTCGACCCCGCCGTGATCAGCCCGGCCGTGCGCCAGCTCGAGCAGTATCGCGGCTACTACCAGTTCCAGGAGAACCTCGACGTCGATCGCTATGAGATCAACGGTGAGATGCAGGACACCGTCGTCTCCGTGCGCGACCTCGACATGGAGGGCGTCGACGTCAGCAACTGGAACAACCGGGCCGCTGTGTACACGCACGGCTACGGCCTGGTCGTCGCGGCGGGCAACCAGCGCACGAGCGACGGAGAGCCGGTCTTCCTCGAGCGCGGCATCCCCTCCTCGGGCTTCCTCACCGACCAGGAGGAGTTCGAGCCGCGGATCTACTTCGGCGAGAACTCGCCCGAGTACTCGATCGTCGGTGCTCCGGAAGGCACGGATCCCGTCGAGATCGACTATCCGCGCGGCAAGGACGGCTCGAACGAGACCAAGACCACTTTCGAAGGCGAGGGCGGGCCGGCGATCGACAACACGTTCACCAAGCTCCTCTACGCGCTCAAGTTCCAGTCCGAGCAGATCCTCTTCTCGAACCTCGTCAACGACGAGTCGCAGATCCTCTACGACCGCGACCCGAAGACCCGCGTGCAGAAGGTCGCCCCGTACCTCGAGCTCGACAGCGAGCCGTACCCCAGCGTGGTCGACGGACGTGTCGTCTGGATCATCGACGGCTACACGACGAGCTCGACCTACCCGTACTCGACGAGTGTGAGCCTGTCGGAGGCGATCGCGGACTCGAACGTGCCGTCGCCGACACTCGCCATCGACGAGATCAACTACATCCGCAACTCGGTGAAGGCCACGGTCGACGCCTACGACGGTTCGGTCACGCTGTACGCGTGGGACGACGAGGATCCGGTTCTGCAGAGCTGGCAGAACATCTATCCGTCGACGCTCAAGCCTGTCAGCGACATGTCGTCGGACCTGATGAGCCACGTGCGGTACCCGACCGATCTCTTCAAGGTCCAGCGCGATGTCCTCGGCATCTACCACATCGACACCGCGGGCTCGTTCGCTCAGCAGGACAACCGCTGGCAGACGCCGAACGATCCGCGAAGCGACGCGGTGCTCCAGCCGCCGTACTACTTGACCATGCAGATGCCGGGTCAGGATTCTCCGCGGTTCTCGATGTTCTCGACGTTCATCCCGTCGGCATCGGGGAGCGGAGGCAACCGAGATGTGCTGATGGGCTACCTCGCGGTCGATTCCGACGCGGGCTCGGAGGCCGGCGTCAAGGCCGAGGGCTACGGCCAGCTCAGGATGCTCGAGATCGACACCGACACGACGGTGCCCGGCCCCGGCCAGGTGCAGAACACGTACAACTCCGACACAGCAGTGGTGCCACAGCTGAACCTGCTGCAGCAGGGTGAGTCCGAGGTGCTCTACGGAAACCTGCTGACCCTGCCGGTCGGCGGTGGTCTGCTCTACGTGCAGCCCGTCTACGTGCAGTCGTCGGAGGGCACGAAGCTGCCTCGACTCCAGAAGGTGCTGGTGGCCTTCGGTGACAAGGTGGCGTTCGAGGACACTCTGACCGCCGCGCTCGACACGCTCTTCGGCGGAGACTCCGGAGCGACGGGCGGAGACGACCAGGTCGAGCCGACCCAGCCGGATCCGGACACCGGCGAGGTGCCGGCCGAGCCGTCGGTTCCGACCGACGTCGAAGCCGAGGCCCTCGCCGCGGCGCAGCAGGCGCTCAGCGACCGCGAGGCCGCTCTGAAGGAGGGCGACCTGACGAAGTTTGCCGAGGCCGACAAGCGGCTCACGGATGCCGTGAACACGCTGCTCGGACTGGAAGCGGGTGCAGGGGAGTAAGGCCTCCCTGCCGCACATGAACGGATGCCGCCCCTCGCACGCGAGGGGCGGCATCCGTCGTCTCGAGCCGATCCTCGCAGCCTGAGACGGCGATGAAGGGGCGGTTCGATCAGTTCGCGTCGTAGCGGCAGGTGACTGAGCCGAAGCCGCTCTGCTCCACGACCGACTCGCCGTTCCACAGGATCTGGCAGCTCACGGTGGCGACCGCGTCATCGTCCGATGCGGTGACGACGATCTCAGCCGAATCGCCCGTCGTGGTGTATCGCTTGCTGCCGCTGTCGGACCACTCCTCGTCGTATGCCTGAGTGTCGTCCGCGTAGGACACCGTGAACACCGGGCCCCCCGTCGCGCGCACCTCGACCTGGCTGAGTCCGGTGCTGCCGAGCACGCCCACCGCGATCACGGCGACGAGCACGAGATCGACGACGAGCGCGACCGCTGCGACCACGATGGCCGCCGTCTCGATGAGCGGCGCTGCAGACCGCCTGCCTCGCACACCGAGGGCGACGGCCGTGATCGCGAGGAGGGCAGCGGACACGGCGAGAAGCAGCAGGGCGACGGTGGGCAGCAGGACCGCGATCAGGCCTGCGGAGAGCAGCAGTGCCACTGCACCGATCCAGACCGCGGTGATCCCGCGCCGGGATGAGCGGGACACTGACGCGTCATCATTCGCGGAGGCGGCATCCGGCGTCTGCGTCATGAGGGACCTCCGAGTCGTGGACGCTGCATCTCTCGCGCAGCCGCCGGCGCACGCGCCGTTCGGAGCGACAGTCTAGCCAGGGAGGCGTGCACGCCTCGGAAGTGGGGGACGGGCATCGGACGTGCGCATGCGAAAGGCCCCTGATCAGGATTTCTCCGATCAGGGGCCTTTCTTGTGTCGCATTCTCGTTGCGGGGACAGGATTTGAACCTGCGACCTCCGGGTTATGAGCCCGGCGAGCTACCGAACTGCTCCACCCCGCGGCACGTTTTATAGCCTAACACGGGAATTCGGAGGGCGCGAATCGAGGCCGCGCCAGGTCGGATGGGGAAGGATGTGAGGATGACCGAGACAGCATCCGCCGCCGTTCCCGTCGCCGTCTGCCAGTTCGCGCCGACGGCTTCACGAGACGGCAACCGTGACCTGATCGCGGCCATGACGGCGGATGCCGCGCGTCGGGGAGCCCGGCTGATCGTCTTCCCGGAGTACTCGAGCTACTTCGTCGACCCGATGGATGAGACGCTCGCGGCGAATGCCGAGACGCTCGACGGCGACTTCGTCTCGACCCTCACCGCGCTCGCTGCCGATCACGGTGTCGTCATCGTGGCCGGCCTCGTCGAGAGAGCTTCTGACGCCCACCGCGTGCACAACACGCTCGTCGCGGTGCGCGGCGACGGGATCCTTGCGACCTACCGCAAGCAGCACCTGTACGACGCCTTCGGGCAGACGGAGTCCGACTGGATCGAGGCGGGGGCGCTCGGCGCCGCGACCTTCGATGTCGCCGGCATCCGATTCGGGCTCATGACCTGTTACGACCTGCGCTTTCCCGAGGTGGCGCGCACGCTCGTCGACGAGGGCGCCGACGCGCTCGTCGTTCCTGCGGAATGGGTGCGCGGTCCGCTCAAGGAGCATCACTGGACGACTCTCCTCGCTGCGCGGGCGATCGAGAACACGGTGTTCGTCATCGCCGCGGATCACCCGGTACCGGTGGGAGTGGGGCACTCGCAGATCATCGATCCGCTCGGCGTCGTGGTCGCCGGCGTCGGCCTGGATGCCGGCATCGCCGTCGCGACGGTCGAGCGCTCCGCAGTGCAGCGCGTGCGCGAGACGAACCCGTCGCTCCGCGTGCGCCGGTACGCGGTCGTGCCGCGCTGACGGCTCGGCGCCGCGTCAGAAGCTCGTGGCGAGGCGCCGCGCGGCCTCCTCGAGGACGTCGATGCGTTTGCAGGCTGCGAAACGCACGAGCCCCGAGACGTCGCCGCGATGCGCGGGGGAGACGAAGGCCGTGAGCGGGATCGCGACGACCCCCGCCTGCTCCGGCAGACTGCGGCAGAACGCCGCTGCGTCGGAACCGCCCAGCGAGGTCGCGTCTGCGACGGTGAAGTATCCTCCCTGCGGCGCGAACACGGTGAATCCGGCTGAGGCGAGGCCTGCACCGAGAACCTCGTGCTTCGCGGCGAGCGTCGACGCCGCCCCGGTGAAGTACTCGTCGCCGAGCCGCAGTCCGACCGCGATCGCAGGCTGCAGAGGGGAGCCGTTGACGTAGGTCAGGTACTGCTTCACGGTGAGCACCGCGGTGATCAGTGGTGCCGGCCCGTGCACCCACCCGATCTTCCAGCCCGTGGTCGAGAACGTCTTCCCGGCTGACGAGATCGTGAGCGTGCGCCGGGCGGCCCCGGGCAGCGTCGCGATCGGAGTGTGCGGCGCGTGGAACGCGAGGTGCTCGTAGACCTCGTCCGTCACGATCACGGCGTCATGCGCGTCAGCGAGGCGGACGATCTCGGTGAGCACCTCGTGGTCGAAGACGGCGCCGGTGGGATTGTGCGGGTCGTTGACCAGGATGATCCGAGTGCGGTCCGTGACCGCCGCCGCGAGACGGTCGAGATCGGGCTGGAAGTCGGGAGCGCGCAGCGGCACCGTGCGCAATCGCGCCCCCGCCAGCGCGACGGCCGCGGCGTACGAGTCGTAGTACGGCTCGAAGACGACCACCTCGTCATCCGGTCCGTCGATCAGCGCGAGGATCGTCGCAGTCAGCGCCTCGGTCGCGCCGGCGGTGACGATCACCTCGGTGTCGGGGTCGACGTCGAGGCCGTAGAACCGCCGCTGATGCTCGGAGATCGCAGACAGGAGATCCGGGACCCCACGCCCCGGCGGATACTGGTTCGCTCCCGCCGTGATGGCGCTGCGAGCGGCGTCGAGCACCTCGACCGGTCCGTCCTCATCGGGGAACCCCTGACCCAGATTGATGGCGCCGGTTCTGGCCGCCGCTGCCGACATCTCTGCGAAGATGGTGGGTGCGACGCTTCCGTCTGGTGCGAGAAGACCGGCTCCCGCTGCAGTGCGCCGCCAGGCGCCGGGGATGACACTCATGAAGAACAGGCTAAGGCCATAGGTGACACTCATCTTCGCCATACGAAACGCACAGATACACACGTCACTCTGAAGGGGCGTTGTTGAAGGAGCACACCATGAACGAAGACAGCACCCAGGACCACTCGGTACCCGCGTCGCACGACGCCGTGCCGTCCACCGAGGCAGCAGAGGCCGTCGACCGTTCGACGTCCCAGCCTGCCGTCGAGACCCCGCGCGCCCCGGCCGCGTCGAACGTCGGCCAGGGGCATGAGGTGCCACCGACGTTCACGTCGCCCCCCGCAGTGCCCGGTGGGCCCAGCGCGGTCGCCGCCGCGCAGCATCCGGCGGGCATTCCGCCCCGCCCGGAGTCGCCGTACGCGGCTCCCCAGATCTCGCCCACGCCGAGTGCCGCAGGTCAGCACGCCACGGCTCAGGGCGCTGCGTTCGGCATCCACACCGCCACACCGTCGGGAGTCGGCGGCGAGACGGTCTCGGATGCGCCCAAGACCAAGGAGAAGCCGCGCGCGGGTGTGAAGTTCGCGGCGATCGTGGTCGCGGCAGCCCTCGTCGGCGGGGTCGCCGGCTTCGGTGGCGGCGCCATCCTCAACGGCATCTCGGAGCAGAACTCGACCGGTGTCGCCCAGGGGCCCGAGACCGTGACGGTCAACAACCCCGGTTCGGTCAACGAGACCACAGCGGTCGCGACCGCGGCTCTCCCGTCGGTCGTCACCATCGAGGTCGCCGGTTCGAGCGAGGCAGGCAGCGGCTCCGGGGTCATCATCAGCGATGACGGATACGTGCTGACCAACACTCACGTCGTCACGCTCGGCGGCGCAGTGGCGGATCCCACGATCCGGGTCACGACCTCGGACGGACGTATCTTCTCGGCCACGGTGGTCGGAACGGATCCGCTCTACGATCTGGCGGTCATCAAGCTCACGGATGCGACCGACCTCACGCCGATCGATTTCGCCGACTCCTCCGATCTCAACGTCGGCGACACCGCCGTGGCGCTGGGCGCGCCCCTCGGGCTGTCGAACTCGGTCACGACGGGTATCGTGAGCGCGCTGAACCGCAGCATCCAGATCGCATCCTCGGCTCTTCCGGACTCATCATCCGAGGACGCTCCTCAGCAGGAGGAGTCTCCCGAGAACGGTCAGAGCGAGGGGCCGTTCCAGTTCGATCTTCCTGGCAACACGGCACAGCCGACCTCGGAGTCGATCTCGATCGCCGTCATCCAGACCGATGCGGCGATCAACCACGGCAACTCGGGCGGCGCTCTCGTGAACAGCAAGGGTGAGCTCATCGGCATCAACGTGGCGATCGCGAGTTCGGGAAGCTCCGAGGAAGGGGGGTCGATCGGCATCGGCTTCGCGATCCCGTCGAACGTCGCTCAGCGGGTGTCGGAGGAGATCATCGCAGACGGCGCCGCGACGCACGGTCTGCTCGGAGCGTCGGTACAGGACGCTGCGAGCGCCGAGAACGCGGAGGTCGCCGGTGCCCTGATCGCCAACGTGTCCGACGGGGGAGCCGCTGCGGCGGCCGGGCTGAAGGCGAACGACGTCGTGACGGCCTTCAACGGAGTTCCCGTCACGAGCGCCACCGACCTCACCGCCCAGGTGCGCGCGGCGGCCGGCGGCAGCGATGCCACCGTCACGTACATCCGGGGCGGCAAGGAGTACGAGATCGACGTGACCCTCGGCACGCTGGCCGGCTGACGCACAGACGGCCGAGCGCACAGAGAAGGACGCCACCCCGCGATAGGCTCGCGGGGTGGCGTCCTTCTCTTTCGGCTCCGGCAATGCGGCCAAGCTGCTCAGGATCCCGCTCTACCTCGTCGGCCGGCTCGGAACCGCACTGATTCCGCGAGGTGAACGCTGGGTGTTCGGATGCGGCGCCGGGGTCGGCGACGGCGCTCTCGCGCTGCAGCGCCTGGTCGCGGCCGAGGGCCACGACACGCTGTGGCTCACGTCGTCGGAACGTGAGCGGAGTGACGCCGCCGCGCTCGGCATCCCCTCGGTGCCGAAGGCGGCTCTGCGCGGCTGGTGGGCGACGGCGCGCGCCGGCGTGCTCGTGGTGACACACGGGCTGGGCGATGCGAACCGCTATGCGAACGGCGGTGCGTTCGTCGTGCAGCTCTGGCACGGCATCCCTCTCAAGCGCATCGGGCTGGATTCTCCGGCCACGGTTCAGGTGCCCGACGTTCCGGGTGCGCCCGTCCTCCGACGGCTCATCGCGCTGCTCTACCGCAGCGTCGCTCAGCGGATTCGCGTTCTTCCCGCGGCATCGCATCGAGCGCGCGGTCGTCTCGAATCCGCCTTCGCGCTCGGCGACGATCGGGTGGTCGTGACAGGGGAGCCCCGCGTCGATGTGCTCTCCAGCGGCACGGTGACGGAACGCAGGCGGGTCGCGACCGAACGGATCAGCGATGCCGTCGGCGACGTGTCGCCGACGGCGCGAACGATCCTGTACGCCCCGACCTGGCGTGACGGGGCTCCGGATCCGGCAGTGCCCACCGCGGAGCAGTGGGTGCGGATCGTCACGGTGCTCGAGCAGCACGACGCCATCCTGCTGGTGCGTTCGCACCCGCTGGGAGCGGGCGGGTACGCACCGCCGATCCCGACCGACCGAGTGCGGTCGCTGGGATCGGCCCTGCTCCCGGACGTGACTCCTGCGCTGGCTGCCGTCGATGTGCTCGTGACCGACTACTCGTCACTGGCCTACGACGTCGGGCTGCTCGCGATGCCGGTGCTCTTCCTCGCCCCGGATGCAGACGACTATGCGGCCACCCGCGGGTTCTACGGGCGGTTCGAGGACGTGGCGGGAGAAGATCCCGCGCTGGACTGGGACGCGCTGCTCTCGCGACTGGTCGCACTGCTCGACGACGACGCGGCGTTCGAGGAGGCCTCCGCGAGGTCCGCTACGCTCAGCGCGGAGATGCATGCGTTCCGCGACGGGCGCAACACCCGACGGGTGTACGAGACGATCCGAGCGCGGGGAATCCCCGCGCCGAAGGGAGCAGCATGACGACGGCCCGTATCGATGAGGCGGCAGAGACGCTGATCATCACCGGGGCAGGGCCGCGTCCCGGCAGTGCCGAGCTCGTGGGCCCGCGCGCCCGCGTCGCCGCGCGCGTGACGGGCGGCGGCAAGACGTGGAAGGCGACCTTCCCCCTGACGGCCGCGCGGTGGGGTGGGCCCGAGCTGCCATTGCCCGCGGGCGCATACGAGCTGCGCATCAGCGAGGTGGACGTCGAGGGCCTCGCCCTCACGCCGACCCTGCTCACGGGGGTGCGGATCGCGGTGGACGCGGGGGTCGCCCATGTCGCGGCTCCGATCGACCCGGTGTACGAGACCGTCGAGGGGCAGGCGACTCTCGAAGGCCGGTACGTCTCCCACCCCGGAGGCACCGAGAACGCCGTCTTCTTCGAGAGCTTCTACGGGCGCAGCGTCGGCTGCAACCCCCGGGCGATCGACCGCGCCCTGGCCGCAGTGGCACCCGACGTGGTGCGCTACTGGAGCGTCGTGGATCTCTCGGTCGAGGTGCCGGAGGGCGCCATCGCCGTCGTCGAGGGCAGCCCGGAGTGGTGGAGGGCGCGCGCCGCGGCGCGGCTCCTGATCGTCAACGACTGGCTACGACGGCGTTTCGCGCGCAAACCCGGGCAGAAGGTCCTGCAGACGTGGCACGGCACCCCGCTGAAGCGACTCGCGCTGCATCGTCCTGGCTTCGATCCGAGGCGCATGGCGGCGGTCGTCAAGGAATCGCGCCGGTGGGATGTCCTCCTTGCCCAGAACACCTATGCCGAGCGCATTCTCCGCAAGGCCTACGCCTTCTTCGGGCGGCCGATCTGGGTCGAAGGCTACCCGCGCAACGACGCCCTCGTCGACGGAGAGTCCTCGGGGATCCGCACAGCACTCGGCATCGCCGAAGACGAGCACGTGCTGCTCTACGCGCCGACCTGGCGAGACGATCGCAGCGAGATGGTCGACTTCATCGATCCCGAGCAGCTCGCGCTCCAGACCGACTCGGTCGTTCTGGTCCGTGGGCACTCGCGCACGATCGACACGGACCGCGACCGCGCGGGCGCGCGCGTCATCGACGTGACGGGTTTTCCTGAGACGGCGCAGTTGCTGCTCGCGGCCGACGCGCTGATCACCGACTATTCCTCGGTGATGTTCGACTTCAGCGTCACAGGCAAGCCGATGTACTTCCTGGTCCCCGACCTCGATCACTACCGCGGAGAGCTTCGCGGCTTCTATTTCGATCTCGCCAGCCGCGCGCCCGGACCCCTCGTGCGCACGCAGGACGAACTCGTCGCGGCGCTGGCTGATGAGACGCACGAGGCGACTTTCGCGGAGCGGTACTCCCAGTGGCGCGCGCAGTTCAACAGGCGTGACGACGGGAATGCCGCGGAGCGGGTCGTCGCGCGCATCCTCGATCAGGGGTACATCACGCGCTGATCGGATGTCGCTGCGCGCTGATCAGGGAAGAGGCGTGTTCTGCGTGCCCAGCCGCGAGGCGTCGACCGTGTCGCGAGCCCCGCGGAGCACGCCGCCGATGAAGCCGAGCCCCCAGGACAGGTGCATGGTGGGGAGCACGAGCAGCGTCCAGAGCCTCTGACGCGGCCCGCCTCCGCCGGGGAGGCACGCGACCGCGACGACGAGTGCGACGTAGAGCACGATCGGAAGGTGCACGAGCAGCGACAGCACCGCAGAGAACCAGCCGCCGACGACACCCGTCACCTGGAGCACGCCGGTCACCACGGCGAGTCCGACGAGGACGACGAGCGCCGGTGGAGCGAAATAGCGGATGCCGTTGCGACGGCCGAACCGGCGAACGAGCTCACCACGCCACGCACCGGTCGCGCGGAACTGCCGCGCGAGGCGAAGCCAGCTCTCACGGGGCCAGTAGGTCACCGAGAGCCGCGGATCGAACCACACCCGGTGGCCGGCCTGGCGGATGCGCAGATTGAGTTCCCAGTCCTCGCCGCGGCGGATCGTCTCATCGAAGAGCCCGACTTCGTCGAGCACCTCGCGGCGCATCACGCCGAGATACGCCGATTCGGCTTCGCCTTCGTGCGTCCCACCGTGGTACGCGCCGCCGCCGAGTCCGACGGGGGAGTTGTAGAGACGCGCGACCGCCTTCTGGAACGGCGTGCGGCCTTCTGCATGCATGACTCCGCCCACGTTGGCGGCACCCGTGCGGTCGAGGGTCTCGAGCGCACGGGCGGCGTATCCGGGTGCGAGCTCGGAGTGCGCATCGACGCGGACGATCGTGGCGTATCTGCTCGCACGGATCGCGGCGTTGAGGCCGACCGGGATGTGAGCCGCGGGGTTGTCGACGAGACGGATGCGCTCGTCGCCCGCCGCGAGGCGCTGTGCGAGCTGCGTCGTGCCGTCGGAGGAGGGCCCGAGCGCCAGCACGAGTTCTGCCGGGATGTCGAGTTCCTGTGCCAGGACGGAGGCGACAGCGTGTTCCAGGTATGCCCGCTCGTTGAGGACGGGCATCACGAACGACACCCCGGGCGCAGGGGAGTGGGAGTCGTCGTGGGGCACATGACGATCATGGCATGCGCTCGTCGGACGTTCGCTGATTCCACGAGAGGTGGCGGCCCCTCGGTATCCTGGAGGGATGGGTGCCGTGTCGGATGCGAAGAAGGCCTACCGTCTGCTGAAGCGGGCGCTCGCCTCGCGAACCGCCGTGCAGCGCGTGCGCAGGCGGCTGGCTGAGAGCGAACCGCACCAACCCGGGCAGTACAAGGTGGCCGTGTACTTCGCCGACGGCGCCGTCAACATGTACCAGATGCGCCAGTGGTATCGACCGCTCGCCGAGTTGGCGAAGCGTTGGCCCGTCGTGGTGCTGGCCCGCGCGGCGACGGGGGCCGACAAGCTCCTCGACGAGGATGCGCCACCGGTGGCGTTCGTTCCCACGGTGCGCGACCTCGAGCGATTCATCGCCACGCAGGACATCCGCGTCGTGCTGTATGTGAACCAGAACACCCGCAACTTCCAGATGTTCCGGTACGGCCGACGGTGGCACGTCTTCATCAACCACGGCGAGTCCGACAAGATGTACATGACCACGAACCAGTACAAGGCCTACGACTATGCGTTCGTCGCGGGCCAGGCGGCACGCGACCGGCTGTCACGGACTCTGTGGGACTACGACATCGACCGGCGGACGCTCGAGATCGGGCGTCCGCAGGCCGACCACTACTCGGGCCGACTGCCGTATACGCCGGATGATCGGATCGTCGTGCTCTACGCACCGACGTGGGAGGGGGATCGTCCGAGCGCGCACTACGGGTCGATCGCGACTCACGGTGAGAAGCTCGTCGCTGCGCTGCTGGCGTCGAGCCGCCATCGGGTGATCTATCGGCCGCATCCGCGGAGCGGAGTGGTCGACCACGAGTACGGCGCCGCGCACAAGCGCATCGTCGCCGCGATCGCCGCCGCCAACGCGGGGGATCCCTCGGCTCAGCACGTCTACGACCATGGCGCCGATCTCGGGTGGCAGCTGGCGGCGGCCGACGTCGCCGTCGTCGACATCTCTGCGATGGTCTATGACCGGCTCGCCGTCGGCAAGCCGCTGCTGATCACACGCCCCGCCGACGAGCGGGCGTCGGTCGACACGAACGGATATCTGTCCGACTGCGAGTGGCTGGACGCGGATGCAGCGAAGGGCATCGTCGCCGAGGTCGAGCGCGTCCGCGCCGATGAGGCTGCCACCGCCCGTCTGCGGATGTGGGTTCAGCACTACTTCGGCGACACCACCGAGGGCGCGGCGACCGAGAAGTTCCACGCCGCGATCGAGCGACTCATGCAGGAATGGGATCACTGGCACGGGCACGAGGTCGGCGCAGTCCGCGGTGACGAAGACGATGACGACGATGAAGTCGACGACGAGGAGGTCTGATGATCGCCCTTCCGCTCGCGCGGGAAGTCGCTTCGCGCGTCGAGGTCGTGGCCGAGGCGGGGTCCACCAACGCCATGCTCCGCGAGCTGGCTGCGGACGCTGACGCCTGGCCTCACCTCTCGGTGCTGCTGACCGACAATCAGGTCGCCGGCCGCGGGCGGCTCGACCGTCGGTGGACGGCTCCGCCAGGTGCCTCCCTCGCTGTCTCGGTGCTGCTGCGTCGGCTGCCGGAATCCTGGTCTGCGCGCGGATGGATACCGCTCGCCTCGGGTCTGGCCATGGCGGATGCCGTGGCCGATCAGGCTGCGGCGCGATCGGTCACGGTGAAATGGCCCAACGACGTGCTCGTCGACGGATCCAAGATCTGCGGCATACTCACGGAGGCCGCTGCGGACTCGGTGATCGTCGGAACCGGTGTCAACATCGCGATGACCTCCGAACAGCTACCGGTGCCGACCGCGACGTCTTTCGCCGTTCTCGGGATCGAAGCGGACGTCGACCGGCTCCTGGCGCGATACCTTCAGGGCCTCGCCGCTGCGATCAGTCGGCTCACCTCGACCGGGGACGCACATGCGAGCGGGCTCCATGAGGGCCTCAGCGCGCGGTGCAGCACTCTCGGCCAGGACGTGGTCGTGCTGCTCCCGGGCGATCGCCGACTCGAAGGCACCGCAGTCGCCCTCGACGACGAGGGGCGTCTCGTCGTGAGCGAAGGCGGAACGCTTCACGCCGTCGCGGCGGGCGATGTGGTGCATGTCCGACCGAATCGAGGCTGACACGCCCGGCGCGCAGAACACGATGTCGGCCGTGGCGGGCACAATGGAGGTGTGACCCAGCCCGTGACTCTCGGCGGCCGGCCGACGATGCCGCCGCCGGGCGTGCCCACCGAAGAGCTGCTCATCGCGCGCTTCCGCGGACACGCGCGTCGACTGTTCTGGTCTGCTCTGGTGCTGATCGCCGTCTTCGGCGCGACGGCCTACCTGTACGACAACCTGCCCGATCCCTTCCAGAACTGGATGCTGCTGACCGCGGCGGGTGTGGCCCTGCTGCTGCTCGTGATCGTGCCCTACGTGATCTGGTATTCGCGAACGACGACCGTGACGACCCGCCGGGTGATCGTCGTACACGGGCTCGGAGCACGCAACCGCCGCGAGATGTCGCACGCCCGCGGGTACACGATCGGCGTGCGCCGTGGCATCGTGCAGCGCATGTGGGGGGTCGGGACCATCGCGCTCTCGAATGGCATCGATGCGCCTCTTCTGCTCGCGAACGTGCCGAACGTCACTCTGGTGCATGAGGCTCTCGCAGATCAGATCGAGGTCAGCCAGATCCTCGCGCACCGCGACGCGCAGTCGGGACAGGATTCCTCGGGCGGCTCCTGACCGTCGCGGTCTGTTCGGCGGTGCAGGTGCATCGTGCGTCCGCTGATGCGGGAGAATGGTCGGGACGAATGGAGGCGCACATGGCGCTGCGCGTTGGCGTGATCGGTGGAGGCCAGCTGGCCAGGATGATGATCGCCCCTGCGGTGGAGCTCGGGCTCGACCTGAGGGTGCTCGCAGAGGATGAGGGCATGTCCGCTCGGCTCGCGGCGACGGCGGTCGGCGACTACCGCGACCTCGAGGTCGTCCGCGCGTTCGTGAAGGACGTCGATGTGGTCACCTTCGACCATGAGCACGTTCCGCAGGAGGTGCTGCGCGCGCTGGTCTCCGACGGCGTGGCCGTGCATCCGGGACCGGAGGCGCTGCAGTTCGCGCAGGACAAGCTGGTCATGCGCGCCCGGCTCGCTGAGCTCGGCGTGCCGCAGCCGGATTGGGCTCCGGTCAGGAGTGCCGCCGATCTGCAGATCTTCCTCGACGAGCACGACGGGCGAGGGGTCGTCAAGACGCCTCGCGGCGGATACGACGGCAAGGGCGTGCGTGTCGTGCGCTCGGTGGACGACGCGCAGGATTGGCTCGCCGCGCTGGGCGAGGGAGACGCACTCCTCGTCGAGGAGCTCGTGCCGTTCGTGCGCGAACTCGCACAGCAGGTCGCACGCCGCCCGAGCGGTGACATCGTCGCGTACCCCGTGGTCGAGACGGTGCAGCGCGACGGAGTGTGTGCCGAGGTCATCGCGCCGGCGCCGGCAGCGGCCGACCGCCTCGTGCGGGTCGCTGAGGAGATCGGACGGTCCATCGCCGAAGGACTCGGTGTCACCGGGATGCTCGCGGTCGAGCTCTTCGAGACCGACGACGAGCGCATCCTCGTCAACGAGCTCGCGATGCGTCCGCACAACAGCGGTCACTGGAGCCAGGAAGGAGCCGTGACCGGGCAGTTCGAGCAGCATCTGCGCGCCGTGGCCGATCTGCCGCTCGGTGCCACCGAGCCGCGTTCGCCGTGGTCGGTCATGGTGAACATCCTCGGCGGACCCCAGGAGGGGACTCTCGGGGAGCGTTTCGCCGGTGCGATGGCCGAGCATCCCTCGGCGAAGATCCACACCTACGGCAAGGATCCGCGTCCTGGCCGCAAGGTCGGTCACGTCAACGTCTCGGGCGACGACCTCGACGACGTCGTGTACGTCGCGCGTGCGGCGGCAGCTCACTTCGACTGACCTGCTCGCGAGGCGCTGCAAGACAGAGGCGTGCCGTTCGGGGTTTCTCCCAGCACCAGACCGTAGCCTGAGTGGGTGACTGAGCCATTGCATTCCTCCGCTGCGCCCCTCGTCGGTGTCGTCATGGGATCCGACTCCGACTGGCGCGTGATGCGTGACGCATCGCAGGCGCTGACCGACTTCTTTATCCCGCATGAGGTGGAGGTCGTCTCGGCTCATCGCACGCCGGACAAACTCATGCAGTACGCCAGAGAAGCCCGCTCTCGAGGCATCCGCGTCATCATCGCGGGAGCCGGGGGAGCAGCGCACCTTCCGGGCATGCTGGCGTCGATGACGGCGCTCCCCGTGGTCGGCGTCCCTGTGCCGCTCGCGTACCTCGATGGTATGGATTCGCTGCTCTCCATCGTGCAGATGCCCGCCGGGATCCCTGTGGCGACGGTGTCGATCGGCGGCGCGAAGAACGCCGGTCTCCTCGCAGTCCGGATACTCGGCGCGTCCGACGACGACCTCGCCGATCGGGTCGAAGCCTATGCTCTCGATCTCGAGGCGCAGGTCGAAGAGAAGAACGAACGGCTGAAGGGCTCGCTGTGACCCTCGCGCCGCCGCGGGGTGCGGCGCGTCCGGTCATCGAGACGAAGCCGCTGCGACACCCCGATTCCGCGGACAGCGGGCTCATGACCAAGCGCGGCTGGTGGCTCGTGCTGCTCAACGTGTTGGTCCCGGGATCCGCTCAGGTGCTCGCCGGCAACAGAAGGCTCGGTCGGTTCGGACTCGGCGCGACTCTCGTCGCCTGGCTGCTCGTCATCGTGGCAGCCGGTCTCGCTCTTGTCGCTCGCCCCTTCTTCCTCTGGCTGACGGTGGGCGGAGGTTTCTTCTCCGCCGCGATCCTGACACTCATCCAGGTTCTGCTGATCGCCTATGTCGTGCTGTGGATCGTGCTCACCTTCGACGCGTTGCGACTCGTGCGCCTCGTCAAGGTGCCGGGACTCTCGAAGCTGGCCATACCCCTCGTCGCGTTGCTGATCCTGGGACTCGTCGGAAGCGGCACTGCCTACGCCGCCTCGATCGTCGGATCGGCGCGCAACACCATCAGCACGATCTTCGGACAGAGCGGACCGAGCCTCCCGCCGAGCGACGGGTATTACAACATCCTGCTGCTCGGCGCGGACAGCGGCGAAGGCCGCGATTCGATGCGGTACGACAGCATCTCGGTGGTGTCGGTCAACGCCGACACCGGTGCGGTCACGATCACGGGCATTCCGCGCGAGCTTCCGCACGCACCGTTCAGCGAGGGCAGCCCGATGCAGGCGCTGTACCCCGACGGCTTCGAAGGCCATCAGTCGAGTGCGTGCGGGTGGAACGGGTGGATGAACCACATCCGCAACGCTGCGGAGATCTGCCGCGACGACAACGGCACCGGACTGTACCCGGACGCGGTGGCGAACGGCTCGGACCCGGGTATCGAGGCCACGAAGGACGCGGCCGAGGGAGTGCTCGGAATCGAGATCCCCTATTACGTCTTCGTGGACATGCACGGCTTCGCCGCCCTCGTCGATGCGCTGGGTGGCGTCACGATCACCGCGACCGAGCGGCTTCCCAAGGGCGGGCCGCCCGAGGGAACGGATCCGTACGACGTCGATGCCTGGGCCATCGGCTGGATCGAGCCGGGCGAGCAGGTCATGGACGGCGACACCGCTCAGTGGTACGCGCGCTCCCGCTACACGACCAGCGATTGGGACCGCATGAAGCGTCAGCGAGAGCTGCAGGAGGCGATCCTCGCTCAGTTCACCCCGCAGACGGTTCTGACTCGGTTCAACGAGGTCGCGGCCGCCGGTACCGCGCTCATCAGCACCGATCTTCCCCAGGGGAAGCTCCCTGAGTTCTTCGAGCTCATGACCAAGGCCAAAGAGCAGCAGGTGACGACGATCGAGTTGACGCCGGAGAACGGCGTCGAAGAGCTCAGCCCCGACTACGGGTACATCCACTCGCTCATCCAGCAGTCGCTGCATCCGCCGACACCGACCCCTGCTCCCTCGCCCTGAGCCGTGGCCGGATCCGGCCGCACGCCGACATGCGGTGACGTGTGCGGACGAGCCGCTCGGCGTTCTGCGACCGATCGCGTGTTCCCATGAGTAAGCCCACGGCCGCTTCTCGGTGGTGAGAGCGCGGCCGTGGGCTTGTGGTGTGCGTGGCCCCACGGCTGCTCCTCGAGAGAATGAGGCGCAGCCGTGGGTCTCCGGTGGAGCACCGGAGTCGCCAGACGACGGTGATCGGAGGGGGAGGGATCACCGTCGTCCAGCCGACCCCCGCACGTAGCGGGAGCCTGACCTAGGCGCGCTGCTTGTTGCGGCGCGCGATTCCGGTGGCGACGAGAGCGCCGCCCGCCACGACAGCGGCAGCGCCACCGCCGAGGATCCACGGAGAGACCTCGGCACCGGTCAGCGCCAGCTCGAGTCCTCCCCCTGAGAGCGGAAGCTCGCTTCCGGCTGTTGCGACAGCCGGATCGTGGTCGCAGCTCACGGCCGAGTCGTGTCCGTGGGACACGGTGACCGTCGCTGTGTACGACCGGCTGCCGTTGAAGGCGAGGGAGTAAGAACCCTCCCCGTCGGCGGGCGGACGGAACGTGACCATGAGGCTGCCGTCGGCAGCAGCCGTGTTGCCCGAGACCGCAGAAGCTCCGGCGTCGAGACCTGATACCGAGACGCCGACATTCTCCGACGGCTGGAAGTACCCCTCGCCGAAGACGACGGTCGATACCTCGCAGGTGTCGATGATCGGTTCCCCGACCGCGACGCGTGGCGTGTCCGCATACGTGTCGGAGTCGCCGGGTGCGGCAGATGCGGCTCCCGGTGCCATGAGCACGAGTGCGCCAGCGGCAAGGCTGATTGCAGCCAATTTCTTCAGCATGATTCTCCCCAGAAATACACGCGGAATCACAACCGAACACACCCCTGCGTTCGACTGTGTGGGCTCATCCCGTCCCCACGACAGGATTACTGAGCCCAGATATTCCCCAGTGGGGATGACACTACATCATCGCGGAACCAAAGTCACGATGCGCAACGCAGTTGTTCGCGAGTGATCTCCGGTGTCCCGACCATCGGCGTGTGCTCGACCGCGGTCAGGCGCTCGCCTGCTCCGTCTCCGGTGTACTCGACCGTGATCGTGGTCGATTCTCCCGGTGCGAGAAGCACGTCGTGCTGCACGGCCGTCCGGTCACCGAGAAGCGCGGTCTGGACCGTGTCCTCCTCGCCGTCACGGTCGATGTGCGAGGGAGTCGCGCCCTCGGGGCCGTAGACCATGAGGAGAGTGCGCAGAGAGCCAGGGGCGACACCGTAGTAGCCTCCGCCGGTCACATACGGCGGGAGCGACGCCACGTCGGCTGCGGCGACGCCGTTGGTCCAGGTCACCCGCACCTGTGTGGTCGGCTCGCCGTCGCAGACGCCGACAGCGGTGGAGATGGTCGCGTCCGAGTAGTAGTCCATCTTGCCGCCGGTCGCGTCGTTGACGAGGACGCCGACGTGCACCTCCGTGTCATCGGTGGGCAGCGCACCGCCGAGGCTGCTCGCGGCGAGAAGCTGCTCTTCATCCTCATAGGCGCTCCAGATGCGGATGCGATCCTCTTCCGCCGACGCGACGAGCGCGCCCACGAGCTTCTGGGGGTCCCCTCCCGAGAGGGCTGCGCCGAAGAGTGCGCTCGCCGCCTGAGCGAAGATCTGGTCCTGCACGGCCGGATCGGGAATCGTCGCATAGATCTCGGAGAGGAGGATGCTCACGACGTTGTCCTCGTCGGCCGTGAAAGGTCCGAAGGGGAGAGGGCCCGTGACGGCGAGAAGGTGCTTGGTCATCACGGAGTCGACCGCGATCACACCGTCGACCTGCGTTCCGAAGCGGTCCTGCCAGCGAGCAGCGATCATCGGAGCGGCCTCGGTGAAATCCGGGACACTGGTGATGTTCTGGAGGTAGCGTCCCGGCCGGTCCTCGAAGAGCGCGGTCGTCGACTCGCTCAGCGGGAGCGGCACATCGAGCGCGGGGAAGTCCAGCGTCGACGCCTGTTGGATGAGACTGATCCGACCGCCCTCGGCGTGCAGCAGGGCGATCGCTCCGATGATGCCTCCGGAGGACCGCAACTCGGAGTTGTTCTGCATGGCTATGACGTAGTTCCTCGGCCCCTCTCCTCCCAGCATGCTGGGAAGCAGAGCGGCTGCGCCGTGAAGGGACCCGACGACCGTGGCACCCTCGGTCACCGCCGTCCGCATCTCGCGGACGGCGTCGGCGAGAGGAGGCAGCGTTGCGTCCGCATCGATGCGCAGAGCGTGCGACTCGGCCTCGGTCAGCGTCGTGCTCGCATCGGCGAGTGCGGGCTCGATCCGCTGGAACGGCGCGAGATCGATCGCTCCGTTCGAGAACCCCAGGCTCGCGAGGTCCACCTCGCCGGCCACATCGAGGACGGGCACGAGCGCGTCGCGTGCGATGTCGTCGGCGATCTCGGAGATCTCGCTCACCGCCGTGAAGTTGGGACCCAGCCACGGCACGATGCCGAAGGCGTGCCACACGGGATCGGACGTCAGGCCATGGGCCGAATCCGCGTGATGCGCGATGCTCTTCGCGAGCGACGCCGCCTCGTCGAGGTCGCCCTCGCCGATCGCCGACTTGAGCTCTGCCGACGACGATGCGACCTGCTGCAGGTCGTTCACGGCTCCTATGCCACGCACCGTCACCCACCCGATGGAGAGGACGAGCAGGGTCAGGATCGCGCCGATGGACCATCTCAGCCATCGGCGCTTCACGGGAAGTCGTCCGTCACTCACGTGAGCATTCAAGCATGAAGCAGGATCCCGGCCTACACAGCCGCCGATCCGCCCCGTCTGCCGCGATCCTCCGCCGACCTCGGCACCCCGACTATTACTGTTGTCGCATGAGTGCTCGGCTGCGTGTTGTCCTCGATCAGCTGGCGCACGTCGTCGATCCCGATCAGGCGTCGGCATCGCTCGACCTCGTCGCGGGGCTCGTGCGGACCGCGCCGGCCGGCTGCGATGTCGAGGCCATAGTGCCTGCCGGCGCCGAGCCCGCTGTGGAGGGACTGGCCGCAGTGCGGAGGCTGCCGCTGGCGCGCCGCGAGCTGGCCGGTTCCTGGCAGCTCGGGTTGACCCAGGGGGTCGGCGGCGGACTCATCCACTCGTCGACGCTGATGGCTCCACTGGTGCGGCACGATCGCGTGCACGATCACGACCAGACTACGGTGACCGCGTGGGATCTGCTCGCCTGGGATGCCCCGGGTGCGCTCACCAAGTCCGCCGCCTCCTGGCAGCGTGCCATGATGAAGCGCGCGGTGAAGCATGCGGATGCGGTGGTCGTTCCCTCACATGCGATGGCCGCACGACTGGGTGAGATCGCCAAGCTCGGAGACCGCGTCCGCGTGATCGCCGGTGCTGCGCCGAGCGGTTTCATCGTGCCGTTCGATGCTGCGAGGCGGCGCGACGCGCTGTCGCTCCCGCAGGGCTATCTCGTGCTGACGGGAGCGGAGCAGACTCTCGAGTCGGGGTTCCTGGCGGCGGTGGCGGCAGGCGTGCAGGCCGTCGTGCTCGACGTCGCAGAAGGGATGGAGCCGCGGTTCGCCGAGATCGCAGCGGCCGCAGGTCTTCCGGAATCGCGCGCGCACATGCGCGGCAGTCTGTCGCGTGACGATCGTGCTGCGGTCTTCGCCGGAGCTTCCGCACTGGTCGCCACGAGCGACGCGCCCGCCTGGCCATGGCGTGTCGTCGAGGCGATGACTCTCGGTGTCCCCGTGATCGCCATCGAGAGTGCCGTGCATCGCGACGTCATCGCAGACGGTGGGGCGATCGTCTCCGCAGTCGAGATCCCCGACGCGGTCGTCGACGGTCTCGGGGCCGGAGCGCGACGGCTCAGCGTTCTGGGGGCCGACCGATCCCGGGCGTTCTCGTGGCTGGGTGCGGCCGAGCGGGTGTGGGGGCTCCACGCGGACCTGTGAGGCCCGGACGACGGTTCGTCAGATGCGCATCAATTCGACGGCATCCTTGCTCGGGCCGTCGTAGCGGATCTTGCCTTCCTGGAGCAGGATTCCACGTTCGCACAGGTCCGAGACCATGTTCAGATCGTGGCTGACGACGACGAGCGTCTTGCCCTGTGCGTGCAGTTCGCGGATCCGGGCGAGGCACTTGCGCTGGAAGGGCTCGTCGCCGACCGACAGGATCTCGTCGATGAGCAGCACGTCGACATGGGTGTGGATGGCGACCGAGAACGCGAGGCGCAGGAACATGCCGGAGGAGTAGTGCTTGACCTCGGTGTCGATGAACTTCTCGATCTCGCTGAACTCGACGATCGAATCGAACTGGTCCTTGGTCTCCTGCTTCGACATGCCGAGGATCGCGGCGTTGAGGAAGATGTTCTCGCGGCCGGAGAGATCGGGGTGGAATCCCGCGCCGACCTCGATGAGCCCGGCGACGCGTCCTCTGGTGCGGACCTGTCCCTCGTCGGGGCGCAGGACTCCGGAGATCAGCTTGAGCATCGTCGACTTGCCCGAGCCGTTGAATCCGAGCAGCGCCACCGCCTCGCCCTCGCCGATCTCGAAGGAGACGCCGTCGAGGGCCTGGAAGTCGGTGGTGAGCGGCTTGCGCCGCACGGCTGCCACGAACGTCTCCTTGATGGAGTGGGTGTGGCGGAGCTTGAAGTGCTTGTGCACGTCCTCGACGAGGATGCGAGGCGTGTCAGAGATCCTGGGCAAAGCGACCCTCCAGGCGGCGGAACACGAGTTCGCCGATGATCAGGATGACGATGGACACGGCGAGAGCGATGAGCGAATGGATCCACAGCGACGGCAGGGGCTCGGCGTTCGCGGGATCGAGCGCGTGCCAGATGCCGTAGTGGAACAGCTCGACGGCACCGGTGATGGGATTGAGCGCATAGAGCTGGAAGAGCCACTCCGGCACCTTCGACTGCACCATCTGCCACTGGTACATGACGGGCGACGCCCATACCGACACCATCACGATGATCTCGACGAAGCTCTGCGCATCTCGGAACGTCACGTTGATCGCGCCGAAGAGCAGGCCGAGACCCGTCGCGAGCAGGGCGATGATCACGAGCCCGAGCAGGAGGGCGCCGATGCCGATGAAGGTGGGCGTCCAGCCGAAGAAGAGCGCGATCACGACCACGACGATGATCTGCGGCACGGTGTTGATCGCCGCGACCATGGTGCTCGCGACCGGGAACATCTGCCGCGGGAAGTAGATCTTCTTGATGAGCGCCGCGTTGTCGACGAGGGACCTCGTGGCGTTCGAGAACGACTCGTTGAAGAACGTCACCGCGGTGATGCCCGACAGCAGATAGATCGGGTAGTACTCGATGCTGTCGTTCAGTCGGAGGAAGACGCCGAGGGCGAAGAAGAAGACGAGGAACTGGATCAGCGGCTTGACGTACGACCACAGCCATCCGAGCACCGAGCCCCGGTAGCGGATGCCCACTTCTTTGCGGACGATCAGGCTGAGAAGGTACCTACGCCGGAACACGTCGAGCAGTCCGGTGCTCCCGCCGGGCTGCGTCAGTCGCAGCTCATCGGGTACTGATGTGTGAGACACGGGCGTTCTCGTCACCTCCGTCAGACGTCCGGTTCGGGTGGAACGCCTCACCAATCATAGGTTCTCGTCCAGTCGTCGAGCTCATCGCCGCCGCCCGCGGTGTGTCGGCGGTCCCTCAGGCGAAGCTCGATAGGATCGACGCCGGCGACCGACATGCGGTCACACGATGAGAAGGGTGCTGCGCACATGGGATGGATCGACCTCGGTCTGGCCGTGCTCGTCACCGCAGGAATCGTCCTCATCCCGGGACTGCTCGTCGCCGTGCTTCTCGGCGCGCGGGGGCACATGGCATGGGCGCTCGCCGCTCCGGCCGGTACCACGATCATCGTCCTCGCGGCTCTCGCGGCACCCGTGGTCGGTCTCACCTGGGGGGTGCTGCCCGTCCTCGCGGTGACCGCGATCATCGCCGCGATCGCTGTGATCCTGCGATTCATGCCGTGGTTCTCCGTGTCCGCGCTGAGGCTGGATGCGCGCCTCGGTCGTGCCGCTCTGCTCGCCACGGTCGGCGCCGTCCTCGTCGTGGCGGTGCAGCTGATCATCGTGATCGGCGGACCCGAGAACATCTCTCAGACCTTCGACAACATCTTCCATCTGAACGCCATCCGCTACGCGCTCGACACCGGATCCGTGTCGCCGCTCACGATCGGCTCGATGACCAGCGCCGCGACCGGAGGCCTGCCCTTCTACCCGTCCGGGTGGCACGCGGTGGCTTCGCTCGCCGTGCAGCTGACGGGGGCGAGCATCCCGATCGTCTCGAACGCCGTGATGATCTTCTTCGCCGCCTTCGTCTGGCCTGTGTCGATCCTGCTTCTCACCCGGGTTCTCGTGGGATCGTCGACTGCGCACATGGTGGTGGCGGCCGCGATCAGCGCCGCGATCCCGGCGTTCCCGCTGCTGCTCGTCGACTACGGCGTGCTCTTCCCCTACATGATGTCCTTGAGCATGATCGGCGTGCCGCTCGCGCTGATCGCCTCGGCTGCCGCGCGGCCCTCTTGGCGCGAACGCTGGCCGTTCGTGATCGGTGCTCTCGGCTCGATCCCCGCTGTCGCGGTCGCGCATCCGGGCGGGTTCGTGGCGCTCCTCGTGTTCACGACCGTGATCCTCCTCGTGCTCTGGATCCGGCTGCTCTTCACGCACACGTCGAAGCGCGCGAAGATCATCTCCTCCGCGTGTGCGGCGGTATACGCGATCATGGCGCTCGCGGCCTGGTATGTGCTGCGTCCGCCGATCGATGCGCGTTCGTGGCTGCCGACCGAGACCGTCGGACAGGCGGTCGGCGAGGTCCTGACCGCATCCGTCTGGTTCGGTCCGGTCAACCTGGTCGTCGCGACCTTCGTCATCACAGGTCTCGTCGTCTGCCTCCGCCGCCGGTCGAGCACGGATTGGATGGCGATCGGGTTCTTCCTCGCCGCAGCCGGGCTGTACATCGTCGTCTCCGGCTTGCCCTACCTGGTTCAGCGGGACATCCTGACCGGTGCCTGGTACAACAACGCCCCCCGTCTTGCGGCGCTTCTGGCGTTCGCGTGGGTTCCGCTCGCCGCGGTCGGCGGTGCGCACCTGTGGACGATCGCGTCACGGTGGAGCGTCAGGATCGGCAAGAGCGGTGTGCGACGGGCAGTCCTCGCGACCGGCGCCGTGCTTCTCCTCGTGGTGATCCCGCAGTTCGGCACGATGCGCCAGGCGGTGGCGAATGCCCACGCGTCGTTCGCGACCACCGACGAGTCGCCTCTGCTCACCTCGGACGAGCTGGCGCTGATCGAGCGACTCGACGACGAGGTTCCCGACGACGCCGTGATACTGGGCAGCCCGTGGACGGGCACCGCCCTGGCGTACGCGATCGCCGATCGTCAGGTGGTCATGCCGCACACGCTGATGGACATCACCGAGCAGATGTCGACGCTGCTCGACCGACTGGACTCCGCGCGACCGGGCTCGGCCGAAGTGTGCTCGGCACTCGACGATCTCGGCGTGGCGTACGTGCTGGACTTCGGAACGCAGGAGATCAACGACGGCACGCACCCGTACAAGGGCCTCGACCGACTGCGGACGTCGGAGTCCGTCGAGAAGGTCGATCAGGTCGGGGATGCCGTGCTGTACAAGGTCGTGCTGTGCGAATGAGCGCGGCGAACGACGATCGCGGATGCCGCGCTCGTGAGGAGGGAAGAGCATGACACTGGAGATCTTCGTACCGTTCTGGGGCGACCCGGCGCTGCTTCGAGAGACGGTCGATTCTGTGCGCGCTCAGTATGACCGAGACTGGCGTCTGATCGTGATCGACGACTGTTATCCCGATGAGACGGTGCCGGAGTACTTCGCAGGCATCGAGGACGAGCGCATCACCTACGTGCGCAACGAGACGAACCTCGGCATCACCGAGAACTACCGCGAGGCGATCCGCCGCGCCACGACCTCGCACATCACGATCCTCGGCTGCGACGACCTCCTGCACCCGAACTACGTCGGGCTGGTGAAGCGGGTGATCGACCGCCTGCCGGACGTCGACGTCATCCAGCCGGGTGTCGAGGTGATCGACGAGAACGGGACCGTCGTCCGACCCCTGGTCGACCGCGTGAAGCAGGGACTCCTGGCTCCGCGCGGCGGGGAGGGGATCGCGCTCCTGGCCGGCGAGCGGATGGCGACCAGCCTGATCCGCGGAGACTGGCTCTACTGGCCGTCGCTCACCTTCCGCACCGAGACGCTCCAGCGGATCGACTTCCGCGACGGGCTCCCGATCATCCAGGATCTGGCCCTGCTCATGGACGTCGCGTTCGAGGGCGGCTCCCTCGCCTATGTCCCCGAGCTCGCGTTCTCGTACCGGCGTCACGGCTCGAGCGCTTCGCAGAAGACGCTGCTCGACGGCAGGCGCTTCCGCGACGAGCGTGCGTACTATGCGATCGCCCGACGGCTCGCGGACGAGAAGGGCTGGCGGCGCACGGGCACGACCGCCCGCGTGCGGTTGATGTCGCGTCTGCATGCCGTCACGGAGCTCCCCGGCGTCATCCGGCACGGGAATCGCGCTGGGCTACAATCGACGCTGGCGCACATCTTCGCCGTCTGATCACGGACCGGCGCGCCCGATCGCCGCGCCGACACACCTGCAGGAGGCCCCCGTATGTCCGAACACGTGCTCATCACCGGTGGTGCCGGCTTCATCGGCACCCGGCTCGCGGCGCGGTTCGCTCGTGACGGACATCGCGTCACGGTCCTGGATTCGCTGATCCCGCAGGTGCACGGGGACTCTCCCGAGCAGACATCGCCCCTGCTCCGCTCGCTCGACGGCATCGCCGACGTCGTCGTCGGCACGGTCACGTCGAAGGACGACCTGCGATCGGCGCTCGGCGGAGCGACGATCGTGGTGCACCTCGCAGCGGAGACCGGCACAGGACAGTCGATGTACGAGATCGACCGCTACGTCGACGCCAACGTCGGGGGAACGGCGAAGCTGCTCGACATCCTCGCGAATGAGGAGAACTCGGTCCGTCGAGTCGTGATCGCCTCGTCGCGGTCCATCTACGGCGAGGGCGCGTACCTCACGGAAGACGGACGTCAGGTGTATCCGGGTCACCGTGCGGACGCCGATATGGCCGCGGGCGATTTCGACGTGCACGTTCCAGGCGCTGGCCCGCTGCGACTCGTCCCGACCGACGAGAGCGCTCTGCTGCATCCATCCTCGGTCTACGGCATCACGAAGCAGATGCAGGAATCGCTCGTGATGACGGTGGCGCCGACGATCGGCATCGAGGGGACCTCGGTGCGGTATCAGAACGTGTACGGTCCCGGACAGTCTCTGAAGAACCCCTATACCGGCATCCTCTCGATCTTCTCCACCCTGATCCGTCAGGGGAAGGAGATCAACATCTTCGAGGACGGCGAGGAGAGCCGCGACTTCGTCTACATCGACGACATCGTCGAGGCCACATTCCTCGCCGCCACGGATCCTCGTGCCGCGGGCGAGACGTTCAACGTCGGTTCCGGCGTCGCGACGACCGTGAACGAGGTCGTATCGGCGCTGTTCACCGCATTCGGGAAAGAGGTTCCGACCCGGATCTCGGGCAACTACCGACTCGGTGACATCCGTCACAACGTCGCCGACACCTCGCATCTGGCAGAGACTCTCGGCTTCACGCCGCGAGTGTCGTTCCAGGAGGGCGTCGCCGCATTCGTCGAGTGGGTCCTCTCAGAACCCGTGGAGGAAGACGGATACCAGCGATCACTCGACGAGATGAGCAAGCGGAACCTTCTGAAGTGATCCGCTCGCTGCTTCGCGCGACGGAGTTCCCCTACCGGGAGAACAGCCTGAACCTGTTCCGGCTGATCCTCGCGTTCCTCGTGCTGTTCGCGCACGGTTTCTATGTCGTGGGGCGCGCGGACAGCCCCGGATTCAACGGCGAGAACCTGGGCGGCTGGGCGGTGATCGGGTTCTTCGTGATCAGCGGGTTCCTGATCACGCGGTCGCGATTCCGCAGCGACCCCGGGACGTTCCTGCTGCACCGGATCGCGCGCATCATCCCCGCGTTCGTGGTGTGCCTGCTCGTGACCGCTCTGGTCTTCGGGCCCGTCGCTCAGTTGCTCACGCACGGCACGCTCGCGGGATACCTGACGACGGACCCGACACCTCTCGAATACATCTGGGGGAACTTCTTCCTCCACATCGACCACTACCAGATCGGCTCCTCGCTGTCGGATGTGCCGTACCCGAACACCTGGAACGGCTCGCTCTGGACTCTGTATTTCGAGTTCCTCTGCTACCTGACGGTCTGGGTTCTCGGGGGCCTCGCGATCTACCGCAAGTCGATCTCGGTGGTGGCCGTTCTGTGGGGAGCGTCTGTGCTCGTCAGAATCGCCTACGCGAACGGGATCACCGGCGGGCTCGACGGCGACTTCGGCCTGTTCACCCGTCTGCTGCCGTACTTCCTCGGGGGCTCGCTGATCTATCTGGTGGTGCATCGCTGGGGCATCGTCCCGCTGTTCGGCATCATCAGCATCCCCGTCGCAGCGATCCTCATGGTGTTCGTGCCGGTCGCGGGAGGCCCGATCGCCGCCCCGCTGATCGGATACGCGCTCCTGTACCTGTCGACGGTGATCCCGCAGCCGGCCTGGATCGCGCGGAACGACGTCTCCTACGGCTTCTACATCTATGCATGGCCCGTGCAGCAGCTCGTGGTCATCGTCGGCGGCGCGGCCTTCGGAATGGGCGTCTACCTGGTGATCACGACGGCGGTGACGTTCCTGCTGGGATGGGCGAGCTGGATGCTGGTCGAACGCCATTTCATCCGTCTGGCCCGGGGCGCGAAGAAACCCGCCGATGCACCGGCGGTCAGATCCGACGCAGGTGTCTCACCCGCCGGCGGGCTTCACCCCACAGGCGGATCAGCAGCGCCCGGGAGCGCAGAGCAGCGCTGATCCCGCGAGGCCGCGACGTCGACGCGTTGTGGTCGTGGACGCGGCGCAGCACGGTCGTCTGCTCGAGATGTCCGAGTCGGCCAGCGGCATTGGCAGCGGTCGCGATCCACAGGTCATGGGACTCGCGCAGATAGTCGGGAAACGGCATCACGAGCGCGAGCGCGTCACGACGCAGGGCCATCGCGCAGCCGAAGTACGGCGCGTCGCCTGCGAGGATGCGGAGCTCGTTGCGCAGGCGTCTGCCGTCGTCCTCGGGGGAGAGGAGCCACGGGCGCCCGGTGAGCGGCGAGCGCAGCGGCTGCGTCGAGTCGAGCAGCTTCAGGTTGGAGGCCACGACCGAATGCGTCTCGGTCGCGGTGACGAGAGCGTCGAGACGCCCTTGCACCCAGACGTCGTCCTGATCGGACAGCACGATCACGTCGGCCGTCGACAGCTCGACGGCACGTGCGAACGACCGCACGTACCCACGATTGCCGTCGTTGCGGTGAATCACGATCCTCGGGTCTCGCATGCCCTCGATGACGTCGATCGTGGAGTCGGTGCTCGCGTCGTCCACCACGACGACCTCGTCGTTCGGGCCGAGCTGGTCGAGGATCGATGAGAGCTGCTCGGCGACGTATCGGGATCCGTTGTACGTCGCCATGCAGACGCTGACGGTACGGCTACGAGACATCGGACTCCTCTGACCGGTGGATGGGCGGGATGGCACCGTCTGCTTCGCCGGCCGCCGCCGGGAGCGCATGACCCGAGCGAAGCGACGAGCGGAGCGCCAGCAGTTGGTACGCCGCCACGCAGATCTCGGAGACGGCGACGGCGGATGCCACCAGGAACAACGATCCGGCCCAGGCCGAGAGGAGAATGAGCGGGGCGCCCACGACCGCGCCCACGACCGTGCTCACGGCCAGGGCCCGGGTGCGCCCCACCGCGACCAGGCAGGCGTACCCGACGACGGCGGTCGTGCCGATGCCGATGAACGCGATACCCAGGGGGCCGCTGACGCTCAGCGGAACATCGATCTCTCTCGCCCCGAGGATCGGCCCGAAGACGGGGGAGAGGAATGCGATGCAGGCGCCGCCGACGGCGCCGATGAATATGCCGGCGATGGTGGCGATGCGCGCGCGTCGTGCGAACTCGGAGGGCACCTCGGGAACCCAGCCCTGGAAGAACTGCTGGACCGGCAGGAACGCGATGGACGCGAACCGGAACATGCGATCTGCGATCAGGTAGGTGGCGAGTGCCGGGCCCTCGCCGAGGAACCAGTTGATCGCGATGACCGGCAGTGTGACGTACAGCGAACTCGTGCCAGACGTGATCACGGCGTGCTTCTGCGAGGCCAGGACCGTGCGGACCGATCGGGTCTCGGTGCCGTCCGCCGTGCGACGTGTGTATCGCCAGATGTAGGTCGTGTCGCAGATCGCGGCGACCAGCGAGCCGATCGCCTGCAGAAGCAGGAACGCCCAGGCCTCGTGGGTCAGATGGGCGGCGATGATCCCCGAGATCGTGCCGAGCGCCGTCGGCAGGGTGTTCTGCAGCAGGAGACGGGCGGGTTTCGCGGCGCCCGCGTAGAACCACGTGCCGCCGAGCGCGGGCAGCAGGTAGGCGACCGTGCCGAGACCCGCGATCAGAGCGTCGCCGCGCAGCATGAGCGTCAGGATGCCGAACGTCAGGGGAGCGGCGATGAGCGCGAGGATCAGTCGCGATCGCACGGACTCGATGAAGAGAGCGTGTCGTCGCGGCAGCGCGGTGCTCGCGACGAGGGCCGGTCCTGTCGCACCCCAGCCGAAGCCGACGAAGATCGCTGCGAACTGCACGAACGTCTGCGCGACTCCGATCTGGGCCCACGTCGCCGCGCCGAGAGCGGTGATGAGCGTCGGGATGGCGGCCACGCTGATGATGGCCGTGATCGCCACGGACACAGTGAAGCCGCTCAGCCTCCGCAACGCGACCAGCCCGCGGGGAGCCCTCATGTCGCCGTCCTCACCGGTTGCTCTCACGCTCGGTGCCATGGACGCCGCTCTCGACCAGGGGTGCGTTCCAGATGACCTGAGCGGCCAGATCCGCCACGGCGGCGGGCATGCGGCCCATGCGCTTGTTGAACCCGGCGTTCACGCCGGCTCGGAGTACACGGGCGAAGGCGCCGCGCGGACGCGCCACGAGGAGAGCGTTCACGAAATGGAGCAGGTCGATCACCGTGTCGCGGAGTATCTGTCCCGGCGCGCTCCACAGATAGAAACGATTCAGGATGATGCGGTTGCGCATGCGGTAGAAGTATCGGAAGGGCGTGCTGAACGTGGTCACGGGCGGGAGACCGGGAAGGCTGAGCGGACGTCCGAACAACAGCCGGGCGTACTGGCGGCCGAGCTGGTGGCCGAGAGCGGCACCGGGAGCGGCGATCGTCAGGTAGCCCTCGGCGCGGGTGCGGAGTTCGAACTCCGTGTCGACGAGATCGATGAAGAAGTCGTCACGCAACGGGCCGAGAGCCCGGAGCACCTCTGCGTCGACGAGCATCCCGGATTGGATGATGTTCTTCGCGAGCAGAGTGCCGTCGGCGAGCTCGGCATGGGCCTGACGCACGTCTGCGAAGTGCTCGGGCACGATGAGACCGACCCGATGACCTCGCTCGACGGCGGCGTCGTATGCGCTCACGACGCCCTGCACGTAGCCCGCGTCGATGTGGGAGTCCTGATCGAAGGAGAAGACCTTCGATGCTCCGTGGTGCAGGGCGAGTTCGTACCCGCGGTTCAGTGCCGCGGCGATGCCGGAGTTCTCCGCCAACGACTCGACGACGGCGCCCCGCTCGGCGAGAGCGGAGAGGATGGCCGAGGAATCAGTTCCACTCGCGTCGTCTACGACCACGACGCCCGACACCTGCGCCGCGATCGAGTCGAAAGCCGACAGGAGGTCGTCGTCGGGTCGGAAGGTCGAGATGATCGCCCAGACAGATTCCACTCGTCGCCCTTCCTTCGCTCCCGACTGAAACACCCTATCCGCTCGGGCTGACCGCCACCTCCACCTAGACTGGAGGGCGTCGTCAGCAGAGGGAGATTCGGCGTGCGTCAGGAATTCGGATCGATCGTCCTCGCGGCTTACGACCCCGATCCGGAACTGTTCCGACGTCAGCTGGAGTCGATCCGCGCACAGACCGTCACCGCATGGGAATGCGTCATCTCGGTCGACGGCGATCCCGATCCGGTGCGTTCCCTCGTCGCCGAGATCACGGTCGACGACCCGCGGTTCCGTGTCATCGGCGACGGAAGCCGCAGAGGCTTCTATCTCAACTTCGAACACGGGATCCGCGAGGTCGATCAGAACGCCGGTTGGATCGCGCTGAGCGATCAGGACGACGAGTGGTATCCCCACAAGCTCGAGACGCTGCTGCCTCACCTCGACGAGGTCGACCTCGTGAGCGGGCAGGCCAGGCTCGTGGAGCAGCCGTCCGCTCGGGTGCTGGGGGAGACGTCTCGAGCCGACCATGGTCTCGTCGCGAACGTGCTGAACAATCAGTTCAGCGGATCCGCGTTCGTGTTCCGTTCCGAGGTGCTGTCGCGTGCGCTCCCGTTCCCCGTCGCGTCGACGCGCACGGCCGCGCACGACCACTGGCTCGCCGTGGTGGCGGGTGCAGGACGAGGAACCCGGATGCTGCCCGACGTGCTGCAGGACTACGTGCAGCACGCGGGAAACGTGTTCGGGGATCCCAGCGCGATGACGGGGCCCGTGCGCCCGCTGCAGTCGATTCGCACGGTTCTCTCCCTCGCGCAGAAGTATGAGGGTTCGCGCACCCCGGCGGCGCTCGTGCGGATGCTGTTCTGGCTCAACGTCGGGTGGCGTCAACTGATCACGGATGTCCTGCTCGAACGCCTCGGGACGGGGGCGTCGTCTGCGGACACGCTGATCCCGTACTTCTCCGCTCGTCGACGGTTCGGCTCGCTCCGCCGCCTTCTTCGCGATGCGGTCGCTCGCGGAGAGGTCGTCGGGCGCTTTCGGGTCGAGTATCTGGCGAGTTGGTTCGCCGGGACGGTCGTGCGCGGCCGATCTCTCGTGCGACGACGCGCTCGGTGACTCAGTCGCTCTGACGGCGGCCTTGCGTGCGCAGCTCGTCGAT
This sequence comes from Microbacterium hydrocarbonoxydans, assembly GCF_904831005.1. Classification (NCBI taxonomy): domain Bacteria; kingdom Bacillati; phylum Actinomycetota; class Actinomycetes; order Micrococcales; family Microbacteriaceae; genus Microbacterium; species Microbacterium hydrocarbonoxydans. The sequence continues at coordinate 1,185,235 of NZ_LR882982.1, forward strand.
GGCGTGTTCGAGTTCGGCGATCCGCCTCGCGTGCGTCTCCCGCTCGAGGCGCCCGATCGCGGCCTCCTCCGCGAGCCGACGGATCTCTTCCTCGCCTTGCGAGAGCTCCCATGAGAGGTGCAGTGAGACCGCGAGCAGCAGGAAGATCGCGAGCGTGAAGAGGAGATTTGCCGGCACCTGGAAGCCGAGCGAGGCCGTGATGAACAGCAGCGCCTGCGGGAAGATGCCGAGCAGCAGCACGGCGAGCCCGATCACGAGCCAGATGATCGCGTACTTCTCACGCAGCTGACGCTTGAGCAGCAGCGCCAGGACGACGCCGAGGATGACGATGGCGAGGCCGATCGCTCCGGTGACCATCATGCGCGTTCTCCGTCATGTCGTCGGACCTGGGGGCGTCTCATTATCGAGAGACCGAGCGCCATCACGGAGCGCATGAGATAGACCGTCGACCCGAAGAAGCCCTGACTCGGGACTCCGTGCATGCGGGGCCGCATGGCCACCGGCACCTGTGTGACGGTGAGACCGGTGTGAACGGCGGCGACCAGGCTGTCGATCGTGTCTCCGAGGTACTCCGCGGGGTAATACTGCACGTACTGGTCGATGGCGCGGCGATTCCCCGCCCTGAATCCGCTCGTGACATCGGTGAGCGGCGTCTTGGCGACTCGCGAGAGCACCTTGGCGAGCACCACCATCGCCCAGCGGCGCGGACCCCGGCTCTTGTAGTCGCCGACCTCGGCGAAGCGCGCGCCGATCGCGATGTCCGCGCGATCGAGGGCTTCGATGATGCGGGCGATGTCTACGGGATTGTGCTGCCCGTCGGCGTCCACCTGGATCGCGGCCTCGTAGCCGCCGCGCTGGGCGCGCACGTAGCCCGCTCGCATCGCGCCACCGACTCCGAGGTTGAAGGGAAGCTGCAGAACGTCGGCGCCCGCCTGCCGTGCCACGTCGGCCGTGGAGTCCGTGGAGCCGTCGTCGACGACGAGGATGTCCGTCGCCGGGAGCGCAGTGCGGATCTCATCGACGGTCCTGCCGACGTTCCGCTCTTCGTTCCAGGCGGGAACGATGACCAGGACCCGGTCCAGCGGCGAACTCATGGTCTCATTCTACGGGGATCGGATCGAGCCTCCCGTGACTCAGCCGAGTGGCGCGCCCACCTTGTAGAGAGCGAGGTCCTGAGCGTTGCGCCTCACGATCTCGATCGGCCACTGACCGTTGGCGAGTTGGATGAGCAGCTGCTGCGTGGGCACGTGACGAAGCTGTCCACCCCGCATCATGTACACGGTCTCGCTTCCGAACGTCACGAAGGCGCCTTCTCGCAGGTACGGGGTCCCCTTCGGGAACGCTTCGATGGTCGCAGCCGACCATGTCGCGGTGTACGGCGAGTTGCCGCCCGTGATCTCCAGCAGCCGCTGTCCCGACTGCACGTGACGGAGCTGGCCGTTCTCGAGCGAATAGATGGGGTCCGCGGTGCGGGACTTGATGAACACCGGGTTGGAGAAGGTCGTGCCGCTTCGGGGCAGGACGTTGCAGACGGATCCGGGGAGCGCAGGCCCCTTCCCGGTGCGTCCGGGATTCGCGACGGCGGTGATCTTCCCGCCGTCGACGACGAAGGTCTGCGTGCCGCAGGTGAAGAGCGGAGCCAACGCGGTCGTCCGACTGTAGCCCGCGAACGTGCCGTTCACGACCGGCTGGTACGCGGTGATGCCGGCATCCGCGCTCATCTCCCAACTCGGGATGTGCGTGAGGTCCGCGCCCTGACCGACGATGTACACCTCATCGCGGGAGTTCTCCTTCACGAGCGTTCCCGGTGCGAGGAATGCCCGTCCCGGAGCAGGGAAGGCGGCGTTTCCGGCGGGGAACACGGCCACGTAGTCCTTCGCCTTGCCCCGCTCGAGCTGCCACGCGAGTCCGTTGGCGATGTGCCGTCGCTGCCCGTTCTCCCACTTGTAGTAGTCGGGGGAGTCCTCGGACCGGAAGTAGTCGCCCACCGGCTGTCCGGTGGGGTACGCCCCGAGGATCGCCGGAGTGAGCGGGGTGTAGTCGTCCGTCCTCATGCCGTAGCGGGTGATGAGGGCTGCGGAGGAGAAGTGGTGCTTCGTTCCGTCGGGCTGCAGCAGGTACATGGCCCCGTCGCGCGCATCGCGCACCAGGCGGATGAAGCGGTTGCCCGAAGTCAGGGACGCGACGTATCCCGAACTCACGGTCCGCACCGCGCCGAGGCGCTTGGTCAGGACGTTGAGGTCGGATGGCGTCGTGACGTAGTGCTTGACGCCGCCCGAGGTGAGGAAGATCTGGCCCGTGCTCGAATCACGGACGAGCGACGAGGCGGGGTTCTGCGTGCTGCCGAACCAGTCGGTGAAGTAGTTGTGGAAGTTGCGGTTGCCGTAGGCCGAGCAGTTGTCGCCCGAGCCGTACCCGGCGCGCAGAGCAGCGGCGTTCGGCTGGTACGGCGTGTAGTAGTAGAGCGCCGCGGTGGCGGAGTTCTCGACGTACACCGGCCCGCGCCCGCATGCGCTGTTCGGGTTGTACATGATGTTCCAGGTCTTGCCCGGAGCGTAGTACGTGAAGTAGCGGCCCTCGGTGTAGATCTTCATCTGCCGACCGGCACCGTAGATCTGGTAGAAGAAGCCCGCGAACGCGGGATCGCAGGGCGCGGTGTCGGGACACCCCTGGCCGAGCGCCATGTTGTACCGGAAGTCGCTGGGCCACGTGTGCGTGACCAGGCTCTGCTCCTTCTGGAGCATCACGATGAACACCTGCGGGTTGATGCCGCATGACTGCGCGACCTTGTAGATGATCGTGGCCGCGGACTCGTTGCCCGATCCCTGATAACCGTTGCAGTACTGGTCGGCCGCGCGGTTGGGGGTGTTCTGGCGGTAGTCCTTGAGACAGACGTAGCCCGAGCGGCACGACGCCACCTTCGAGCGGAAGAACGAGTCGATGCTGGCTGCGCTCATCGTCGAGCTGTCGAAGAAGACCTCGTTCGAGATGATCTTGCCGGCTCGGAAGCCGTCGGTGATCAGCGCCTTGACGGGCGATGCGGCGCGCGCGGCCGGGGCGGTCGTCGAGACGCCTGCCGTGACCGATGCGTCGACTGTCGGGGCCGTCGCGCTCGCCGGGCTGGCGACGAGCAGGGAGACGGCGAAGGTGACGGCGGCGGTGCTCGCGAGGAGCGCGCGCAGACGAGAGCGTGAGGACGTGGGGCGGGTCACACTGCCCATTGTGACGGAAAGGGACTGATGATGCCACTGTGATTGATGTGAAGCAAGTCAAGAATCGGCGTGGCCGAACCTCGCAGCCGGGATGTGGCACGATGTTGGGGTGAAAGGCATCATTCTCGCGGGCGGCTCCGGAACTCGACTTCATCCCATCACCCTGGGTGTGTCGAAGCAGCTGATTCCCGTCTACGACAAGCCCATGGTCTACTACCCGCTGTCCACGCTCATGCTCGCGGGCATCCGGGACATCCTGGTGATCACGACCCCGCACGATGCCGCGCACTTCGAGCGGCTGCTCGGAGACGGCTCGCAGTTCGGGATCAATCTCACGTTCGCTCAGCAGCCGTCACCCGACGGTCTCGCCCAGGCGTTCACGATCGGGGCCGACTTCATCGGCGACGACAGCGTGGCGCTCGTGCTCGGCGACAACCTGCTCTACGGTCCCGGCCTCGGTAACAAGCTGCAGCGCTTCGGTGACATCGATGGCGGGGCGATCTTCGCGTACTGGGTCGCCGAGCCCGAGGCATACGGCGTCGTCGAGTTCGACGCCGACGGCACCGCGGTGTCGCTGGAGGAGAAGCCTGCTCAGCCGAAGAGCAACTATGCCGTGCCCGGCCTGTATTTCTACGACAACGAGGTCGTCGAGATCGCCCGCAATCTGAAGCCGTCGGCACGCGGGGAATACGAGATCACCGACGTCAACCGCGCCTACCTCGAGCGGGGCACGCTGCAGGTCGAGGTCCTGCCTCGCGGCACGGCCTGGCTCGACACCGGCACATTCGACCAGATGACGGATGCCGCGGAGTACGTGCGCACGATGGAGCGACGCACGTCGCTCAAGATCGGCGTGCCGGAAGAGGTCGCGTGGCGTCAGGGCTTCCTGTCCGACGACGAGCTGCGTGAGCGGGCTGAGAAGCTCGTGAAGAGCGGCTACGGCGCCTACCTGCTGGATCTGCTCAAGAGAGGGAACGCATGACCCGCCTGCTCGTGACGGGAGGTGCCGGATTCATCGGATCGAACTTCGTGCACTATGTCGTCGACAACACCGACTACGACGTCACCGTGCTCGACGCGCTGACCTACGCCGGCAACCGGGACTCGCTCGCTGGTCTCCCCGCCGAGCGCGTGCAGTTCGTGCATGGCGACATCACCGACGCGGAGCTCGTGGATCGGTTGACCGCCGAGTCCGATGCCGTGGTGCACTACGCCGCGGAATCGCACAACGACAACTCGCTGCACAGCCCGCGTCCGTTCCTCGACACGAACATCATCGGCACGTACACGCTGCTCGAGGCGGCTCGTCGTCACGATCGTCGGTTCCACCACATCTCGACGGACGAGGTCTACGGCGATCTCGAGCTCGACGACCCCGAGCGTTTCACCGAGCAGACCCCGTACAACCCCTCGTCGCCGTACTCGTCGACCAAGGCCGGCAGCGACCTGCTCGTGCGCGCCTGGGTGCGCTCGTTCGGCGTCAAGGCGACGATCTCGAACTGCTCGAACAACTACGGCCCGTATCAGCACGTCGAGAAGTTCATCCCGCGTCAGATCACGAACGTCATCCGCGGCATCCGGCCCAAGCTGTACGGCGCAGGAGAGAACGTGCGCGACTGGATCCACGCCAACGATCACTCGTCGGCCGTCCTCACGATCCTCGAGAAGGGGCGCATCGGTGAGACGTATCTGATCGGCGCCGACGGCGAACGCAACAACAAGGATGTCGTCGAACTCATCCTCGAAGGCATGGGACAGCCGCGCGATGCGTACGACCACGTGACGGACCGAGCCGGTCACGATCTGCGTTACGCGATCGACTCGACGAAGCTCCGGACCGAGCTCGGCTGGACGCCGGAGTTCGAGGACTTCGAGTCGGGACTCGCCGCCACGATCCAGTGGTACAAGGACAACGAATCCTGGTGGGCGCCGTCGAAGGACTCGACCGAGGCGTTCTACGCATCGAAGGGACAGTAGACGGCGTGGGCGACATCGACTTCGGCAAACAGCTCGGCGTCACGGAGACCGGTATTCCCGGACTCGTGGTGTTCGACCTTCCCGTGCACGGCGATTCGCGCGGTTGGTTCAAGGAGAACTGGCAGCGCGAGAAGATGACCGCGCTCGGCCTGCCCGACTTCGGGCCGGTGCAGAACAACATCTCGTTCAACGACGCGGTCGGCACGACCCGTGGCATCCATGCGGAGCCGTGGGACAAGTGGGTCTCCGTCGCGACGGGGCGCATCTTCGGCGCGTGGGTCGACCTGCGTGAGGGGCCGACGTTCGGGACCGTCTTCACGACGGAACTCGACGCATCCAAGGCGATCTTCGTGCCCAGGGGAGTGGGCAACTCGTATCAGACCCTCGAAGCAGACACGGCGTACACGTATCTCGTGAACGATCACTGGTCGCCCGACGCGTCGTACTCGTTCCTGAATCTCGCCGACGAGACCTCCGCCATCGAGTGGCCGATCCCGCTCTCCGACGTGGAGATCTCCGCGAAGGATCTCGCGCACCCCCGTCTGGCCGACGTGACTCCGATCGCCGCGAAGAAGATTCTGGTCGTGGGTGCAGGAGGCCAGCTCGGGCGCGCGCTGCGCGATGAGCTCGGCGACGCTCCGCATGTGGAATGGACGACTCGCGCAGAGTTCGATCTCGGTGATGCCGACGTCCGTGCCGCTCGGCGTTGGCGTGACTACGAGGCGATCATCAACGCCGGGGCGTATACCGCCGTGGATCTTGCGGAGACCGCCGACGGGCGTCGTGACGCGTGGGCTGCGAACGCAGCGGGTCCCGCTCGACTGGCGGCGATCGCGGCGGAGTTCGGGGTGACGCTCGTGCACGTGTCGAGCGACTATGTGTTCGACGGCACCGTGGAGCGTCCGTACCGCGAAGACGACGCGATCTGTCCGTTGGGCGTGTACGGGCAGTCGAAGGCTGCGGGCGATCTCGCTGTGAGCACGGCCCCCCGCCACTACATCCTGCGCACCTCCTGGGTGATCGGCGACGGCAAGAACTTCGTCCGGACCATGGCGTCGCTCGCTGAGCGCGGCATCGACCCGAACGTCGTCGACGACCAGCGCGGACGGCTGACGTTCGCATCCGAGATCGCACGCGCCATCGTGCATCTCCTCGACACGCATGCGCCCTACGGCACGTACAACGTGTCCGGCAGTGGCCAGGAGCGCACGTGGGCCGAGATCGCGAGTGACATCTTCGCGCTCACCGGTGCCGATCGCGCTCGGGTCTCCGGAGTGAGCACCGCCGACTACTTCGCAAACGCGGAGGGCCCCGTGGCTCCCCGCCCGTCGAACAGCGTGCTCGACCTCTCGAAGCTCGAATCCACCGGGTTCGTGCCTCGCGACGCGCGCGAGCAGCTCGAGGAGTATCTGAGGACGTGACCGCGCCCGCTTCGGCGGTCTCGATCTCTCGAGTGTCGGCGCGCACCGGCAGGTTCCGCACCGATATCCAGGCGCTGCGTGCTGTCGCCATCGGGCTCGTGGTGCTCAACCATCTGTGGCCCGAGCGGATCCCCGGCGGGTACGTCGGGGTCGATGTCTTCTTCGTGATCTCCGGCTTCCTGATCACCGGGCATCTGCTGTCGGAGCTCGACCGCACCGGCCGGGTCCGCCTCGCGGCGTTCTACGCCCGGCGGATCCGCCGGCTCCTGCCTGCGGCTCTCCTCGTGATTTTCGTGACCCTGCTCGGCGTCTGGGCGCTGCTGCCGTTCACACGGTGGACGGACAATGCCCTCCAGGGGCTGTCGAGCGTGTTCTACGTCGAGAACTGGACGCTCGCGTCGCTCTCCGTGAACTACTCCGCTCACAACGCGGCAGCAAGCGCCATGCAGCACTACTGGTCGTTGTCGGTCGAAGAGCAGTTCTACCTCGTGTGGCCGCTCCTGGTGCTGGGGGCCGCCGTGGTCGCCGCTCGGAGGGGTGCACCGGGGCAGCGCAGGCGATTCGTGCTCGTCGCCGTCTCGGCGGTCGCTGTGCTGTCGTTCGTCGCTGCGGTGATCTATACCGCGGACTCGCCGGCGCAGGCCTACTTCGTCACGTTCACCCGTGCATGGCAGTTCGGGGTGGGTGCGGCGATCGCGGTGATTCCCGTCGCGTTCTTCGGCCGGCTCAACGCTCTCGCCGCCTCGGCCACAGCCCTCGCCGGATTCGGCGGGATCGCGGTCGCCGCGTTCGTCTTCGGTCCTCAGACTCCGTATCCCGGCGTCGCAGCACTGCTCCCGGTCGCCGCGACCGCTGCGGTCATCATCGCGGGCACGGGGCGCCGCGCGCCCCTGCTCGTCGTGTCGGCCGTCACGGATGCTCGTCCGGTGCAGTGGCTCGGGGATGTGTCGTATTCGCTGTACCTGTGGCACTGGCCACTCATCGTGCTCATGCCCTTCGCGATCGGGGCGCCGCTGTCGTGGTGGTCGCGCCTGGGCATCCTCGCGCTCGCGCTCGTGCTCGCGTGGGCGAGTCGGCGATGGGTCGAGACGCCCGCGCAGCGGGCGGAGTGGTGGCGCCCGGTTCGTCGTGCATACCTGGGGGGCGCGGCGATGATGGCCGTCGTCGCACTGCTCGCCGGCGCGCTGCTGCTGGCGGCCTCCGCTCGCAGCGCCGACGCCGAGGACGCCAGTCCGCAGGGCGGCGTCTGTCACGGAGCCGCTGCGCTCGCCGAGGCGACGAGCTGCGATCCCTCGGTCGCGGTGACGGATCCGGTCGTGACGAAGTCCGATGCGTATTTCGAACTCGCGCCCGAGTGCGGCGACCTGAGTTCCCGACTCGTGTTCGATGGTCGCGAGACGACTCGCGAGTGCGATTTCTCGGAGAAGGGTCGGGGCCCGCGAGTGTGGCTGGTGGGTGACTCGCACGCCGAGCAGTGGCAGGCGGCGCTGTTCCCGATCGCACGGGATCAGGGGTGGCGACTCACGATCAGTTCGTTCCCCGGCTGTCCGCCGGCCGATGTGGCATTCATCGGTTTCGACGCCGCGTGGGGCCCGGTGGACTACACGCGCTGTCGTGACTGGGCCGCCGCCCTCACCGAGCAGCTGGTCGACGAGAAGCCGGATCTCGTCGTGACCTCGATGGCCGCTCGGCAGCAGCTCGTCGACGACGGCAGCGGTCGCGCGCACGACGAGCAGTTCATCGACGGACTGCGGAACACGTGGGCACGCTGGACCGATGCGGGCATATCGGTGGTGGCGATCGCGGACACCCCGTTGAACGGCGACGTCCGCGACCTCGACTGCCTCGTGCTGAATCCCGCCGAGCCGAGTGAGTGCTCGGTGCCCAGAGCGGCGGCGATCCCGCCTGACCCGGTGGCACTCGCCGCGCTGCAGCCGATGGCGGGCGTCTGGCAGGCAGACCTCACGTCGCTCCTGTGCGACGACGAGGACTGCTTCGCCGCGGTCGGCGGCGTGCCGGTCTACTATGACGCCGACCATCTCAGCGGCTCGTACGCCGAGACCCTCAGCGATGCCCTGCGCGAGATCGTGGATCAGGCACTGAGCGCGCCCGCGCGTCCGTGACCAGCCAGCATCCCGAAATCCTGGGCTAGTCTCGAGAACGAGTCTCCGTCTGCCCGAACGGACGAGGCCCCTTGCCCGACGACGTCTGAACGAGGTGTTCGGAGTGCCCACGACAGCAACGGCTGCGACGCCGCTGACGGTGTCAGAGCGGTATCGCGCCGACATAGACGGTCTGCGCACACTCGCGATCGTGCTCGTCGTGGTGTATCACGTCTGGCTCGGGCGAGTTTCGGGCGGCGTCGACGTCTTCCTGATGATCTCGGCTTTCCTGCTGACCGGGTCGCTGGCCCGTCGAGCGATCGAGGGCACTCCGCTGGCGCTGAGCTCGTTCTGGAGCCGCCGTTTCCGTCGGCTCGTACCGGCCGCCGCGGTGACACTGCTCGCCGTGCTCGGCGCGGCGTACGCGTTGATGCCGCCGACGCAGTGGCCGAGGATCTGGACCGAGACCCTCGCGAGCCTCTTCTACGTCGAGAACTGGCAGCTCGCCTTCTCGGAGGTCGACTACTACGCCAGAGACAGTGCAGAGACCAGCCCGCTGCAGCACTTCTGGTCGCTGTCGATCCAGGGACAGGTGTTCATCCTCTGGCCTGTGCTGATCGGACTCGTCGCCGTGCTGCTCCGCAGGAGGCGCCACCTCATCCGCCCGACCCTGATCGCGGTGTTCCTGCTCATCTTCGCCTGCTCGCTCTGGTTCTCGATCGTGGAGACGCGTGACGCGCAGGCCTTCGCGTACTTCGACACCCGCACCCGCCTCTGGGAGTTCGCGGCAGGCTCGCTCCTCGCGCTTCTCCTGCCGGTAGTCCGGCTGCCGAGCGTGGTGCGAGCGGTGCTCGGCTGGGCGGGTGTGGCGGGTATCGTCCTGTGCGGGATCGTGCTCGACGTGCGCGGGGGCTTCCCGGGGTACCTCGCGCTGTGGCCCGTGCTGTGCACGGCCGCCGTGATCGTCTCAGGCGCGGCCGCGACGACGCGTGGAGGACCGGCGTCGCTTCTCGCATCGAAGCCATTGTCGTCGCTGTCGAGCGACGCCTACGCTCTCTACCTGGTGCACTGGCCGATCCTGGTCATGTGGATGGTCGCGACCGAGACCGACCGCGTCGGCGTCTGGGACGGTCTGCTCATCATCGGGGCATCGTTCCTGGCGGCGCGACTGCTGTCTCGAGCCGTCGAACGCCCGCTGCGCGGTCCGTCACGCAGCGATCGGGCGACGGCGCTCAGGGGGATCGCCGTGGTCGCGGCATCCGTCGTGCTCGTCGCAGGCGCGACCGGCGGCTGGCGCTGGAGCGAGCAGAACCGCGCAGCCGAGTTCGCGGCGGCCGCGGAGGACGCCGACTATCCCGGCGCGACGCAGGTCGAGTCGGCGTTCGACATCGCGGGCACCGACGCCCCGATGATCCCGCTGGCGACCGACCTGAATTCGGAGTGGGCGGCAGTGGGGCCTGCGTGCGAGGGGCGGTTCGAGCCCTCTGCAGACGTGCTGAAGGACTCGTGCAATCAGAGCACCGACGCGGATGAGGCGGCTGCGCGGGTGCTCGTGATCGGCGACTCGCACGCCCAGCAGCTCTCGGCGCCGCTGATAGCGCTGTCGGAGGAGCGCGACCTCGCGATCCTCACGCTGCTGCGAGGTGGGTGCACCGTGGGGCTGTTCGAAGAGTCGCGCAACCCGTCTCAGGAATCGTGTGAGCCCTGGGTGCGTGCCTCGCTCGACTACGCCGCCGACATCAGCCCCGATGCGGTCTACATCGTCATGACACGTGCCGATGCCGATGAACCCGAACGTCTGCTCGACGGGATCGACGAGGCGGTCGACGCACTGCGAGCAGCCGAGATACCCGTGATCGGCGTGCGCGACAACCCGCGATTCTCCTTCGACATGTACGAGTGCGCGACAGACGACGCGAGCGTGTGCGATGTGCCGAGGGAAGATGTCCTGGCCGAGGAGAACCCCGCCGAGGCGTTCTCGGATGTGATCACGGTCGTCGATTTCACTCCCTGGCTGTGCCCCTGGGACATGTGCCGAGCGACGATCGGCAACATCGCGGTCTACATCGACGACAACCACCTCTCCCGCACCTACGCCCGCACCCTCGCCCCTTTCCTCGACAGAATTCTCGCCGAATCCGCCCAGGTGGCCCTGCCCTCAGCATGATCGCAACTCTCGCCAGCTAAAATGTGGAGGCGCGTGCCTCTGCAGGTGCGTCGAAAGTCTTGTCGGTCAGCATCAGGAAAGTTGCATCAATGGATCTCCTCGTCGTCGGGTCGGGCTTCTTCGGCCTCACCATCGCTGAACGCGCAGCTGCCGCAGGCCGCAAGGTGACGGTGATCGACCGTCGTCACCACATCGGAGGCAACGCCTACAGCGAGAACGAGCCGGAGACCGGGATCGAGGTGCACCGCTACGGGGCTCACCTCTTCCACACCTCGAACCCCACCGTGTGGGAGTACGTCAATCGCTTCACGACCTTCACGAACTACGTGCATCGCGTGTACACGAACCACAACGGCGTCGTGTTCCCGCTGCCCATCAACCTGGGCACGATCAACCAGTTCTTCAACGCCGCGCACTCGCCGGATGACGCTCGGGCGCTCATCACGGAGCTCGCGGGCGAGTTCGACCCGAAGGATGCGCAGAACCTCGAAGAGCGCGGCATCGGTCTGATCGGCCGCCCTCTGTACGAGGCGTTCATCCGCGACTACACCGCGAAGCAGTGGCAGACCGACCCCAAGGATCTCCCGGCCGAGATCATCAGCCGGCTCCCCGTGCGCTACACCTACGACAACCGCTACTTCAACGACCGGTGGGAAGGACTCCCCACCGATGGCTACACCGCCTGGATCGAGCGTATGGCCGACCACGAGAACATCGAGGTCAAGCTCGATGTGGACTTCTTCGACGAGTCGCAGCCTCTCAACAAGAAGTCGACCGTCGGTCAGGTGCCCGTCGTCTACACGGGGCCCGTCGACCGCTACTTCGACTATGCGGAGGGCGAGCTCTCGTGGCGCACACTCGACTTCGAGGAGGAGGTGCTGCTCACCGGCGACTTCCAGGGCACTCCCGTCATGAACTACGCGGACGCCGACGTGCCCTACACGCGCATCCACGAGTTCCGTCACTTCCACCCGGAGCGCGAGGATCGCTACCCGAAGGACAAGACGGTCATCATGCGCGAGTACTCACGCTTCGCGACCCGCGACGATGAGCCGTACTACCCCGTGAACACGCCGACCGATCGTTCCGGGCTCCTCGCGTACCGCGAGCTCACCAAGGGAGAGCAGGACGTGCATTTCGGTGGACGCCTCGGCACGTACCAGTACCTCGACATGCACATGGCCATCGGCTCTGCGCTGTCGATGTGGAACAACGACCTGGCCTGACGGGAAGCGCAATGACAGAGAACATCAGCACGGGCTTCGTCGCCGTCAACCACACCGTCTTCCCGATCGAGGGCGTCGCCGAGGTCTCGGCGCTGTACGTCGACACCGGCTCCGGTGACGGCTCGCAGCCCGGCGAGGCGTACGAGATCGTCGGGCGTCGAAGCATCAAGGTCTACGCTCACCGTCGCGTCTCGCTGAGCACGTACTTCAACGCCTTCCCGGCAAGCTACTGGCAGCACGGGACCAAGGTCCGCTCGGTGCGCCTCGTCGCCACCGTCGAGGGCAAGGGCCTGATCTCGGTCTACAAGTCGAGCGCGCGCGGCCGCGCATCGGCGCTGGCCTCGAAGTCGTTCTCGGACGAGACCGTGGCCTTCGACCTGCCGATCACATCGTTCATCGACGGCGGCTCGTACTGGTTCGACATCGCCGCGGGCAACTCCGACGCGACGCTGGTCAGCGCCGAGTGGCAGGTGGCGATCCCCGAGGGGTGGACCCCGGGGAAGACGACCGTCGGCATCACGACCTTCAATCGTCCGTCGTACTGCCTGAATCAGATCATCGCCGTCGGCCAGAACGAGCACGTCCACGAGGTCCTCGACCGCGTGATCGTGGTCGATCAGGGAACCGACCTCGTCTCGGACCAGCCCGGCTTCGCCGAGGCGGCGGCGCAGCTCGGCGACAAGCTCGAGATCCTCCGCCAGCCGAACCTCGGCGGATCGGGTGGCTTCTCGCGGGCCATGCTCGAGTCGCTCTCCTCGGAGGAGAGCCGCTACGTGCTGCTCCTCGATGACGACGCGATCTCCGAGCCCGAGGCCATCGTCCGCGCCGTGCGCTTCGGAGACTTCGCCGTGACGCCCACGATCGTCGGCGGAGGGATGCTCCACCTCGACGACCGCTCGGTCCTGTACACGCAGGGCGAGGTGTGGGATCAGCGGAAGTCGTGGATGCGTCCGTCGGGCGCCAGCGAATACGACCACGACTTCGCGGAGGAGCCGCTGCGCGAGACTCCTGAGCTGCACCGCTACCTCGGGGCGGACTTCAACGGATGGTGGATGTGCCTCATCCCCACCGTGATCCTGCGCGAGATCGGTCTCTCGCTGCCCGTCTTCCTGAAGTTCGACGACATCGAGTACTCGCTCCGGGCACGTGAGCACGGCTACCCGACCGTCTGTCTCCCCGGAGTCGCGGTCTGGCACATGGCCTGGCACGACAAGGACCCCACGCGCACGTGGGAGGAGTACTTCATCCACCGCAACCGGGTCATCACAGGACTCCTGCACTCGCACGTGCCCAATGGCGGCATCCTTCCGTTGCACTCCTTCCTCGGCGACATCAAGCTGCTCTTCATGCTGCAGTACTCTGCCGTCCGTCTGCGGCACGAGGCGCTGCGCGATGTGATGCGAGGCCCCGGGGCGCTCCCCGAGATGCTCCCCGGGAAGCAGGGGGAGATCCGCGAGATGCGCACTGCCTACATCGATTCCAAGGTCGTGGAGGACCTCTCGGCCCTGCCTCCGATCCGGCGGTCGTCGGTCGCGATCCTCGGGGGCGTGCGCAAGCCGACCAACCCGGTCGCAGCCCTCGTGCTCGCGGCACGTGTGGGCGTGCGACAGCTCGTCATCAAGCAGTCGCCGGGCAGCCGTCGCAACCCGGAGCGCATCATCCCGGCTCAGGACATCAACTGGTGGCGCTTCGCCGACATCGATTCCGCACTCGTGACCTCGCCCGACGGCCTCGGGGTGGCGTGGTACCAGCGAGACCGCGCACTGATGCACCGCTTCCTCTGGCGCAGCATCCGCCTGAACCTCGGGCTCGCGCGCCGCTGGAAGAAGCTCTCGTCCGACTACGCGGTCGGCACGCCGAAGGTCACCTCGCCCGAGCAGTGGCGGAAGACCTTCGAGAGCGTCCAGCAGGGCTGAGCCTCGCCCGCGGGCGGGTCGCGCGGTCTGATCACAGGAGTCACATGAGCGGTTCGACGGTCGGGGAGCCCGGCACGCCCCGGCGATATGCGCATTCGCTGTGGCTGCTGTCCGCGCGCGACCTGAAGGTGCGTTACGCGACGAGCTTCCTCGGCTACCTGTGGTCGGTGCTGGATCCCCTCGTGATGAGCGCGATCTACTGGTTCGTGTTCACGCAGGTGTTCCACCGCAGCGTCGGCGAGGATCCGTACATCGTGTTCCTCATCGTCGCGCTGCTGCCCTGGGTGTGGTTCAACTCCTCGGTCGGCGACTTCACGCGTGCGTTCCGCAAGGACTCGCGGCTCGTGAAGTCCACCGCGATACCTCGGTCGATCTGGGTCAACCGCATCGTCCTGAGCAAGGGGATCGAGTTCCTCTTCTCGTTGCCCGTGCTGGTGCTGTTCGCGGTGTTCAGCGGAGCGACCGTGAGCTGGTCGCTGCTGTGGTTCCCCGTCGCGATGGTGATGCAGGTCGTCCTCCTCGTGGGACTGGGGCTGCTCGTCGCGCCGCTGTGCGTGCTCTACGCCGACCTGGAGCGCACGACGGCGCTCGTGCTCCGCGCGCTGTTCTATGCATCCCCTGTCATCTACAGCTTCGGCGACCTCCCCGCACCCTTCCACACCATCGGCGCGTTCAACCCGCTGGCCGGCATCTTCACCCTGTACCGCGTCGGGTTCTTCCCGGACCTGTGGGACCCGGTGCCCGTGCTGATCAGCGCCATCATGTGCGTCCTGATCCTGGCGCTCGGCATGTGGACGTTCCGTGCGCTCGAGCGTCCCGTACTGAAGGAGCTGTGATGCCGGCTGCAATCGAGGTCTCGGGACTCGGCGTCCGCTTCCGCCGCAACCGCCGAGGACGTCGTAACTTCAAGGACCTCTTCGCCGGAGCATCACGACGGTCGCGTCCGGGGGAGTTCTGGGCGTTGCGCGACGTGAGCTTCTCGGTGCAGCCGGGCGAGTCCATCGGAGTGGTCGGGCGCAACGGCCAGGGCAAGTCGACGCTGCTGCGGCTCGTCGCCCGTGTGCTGCTCGCAGACGAGGGAACCGTCACCGTCAACGGGGGAGTCGCTCCGCTGATCGAGATCACCGGAGGCTTCGTCGGCGACCTCACGGTGCGCGAGAACGTGCGTCTGACCGCCGGGCTGCATGGGATGGGCAGGGAGGAGATCTCCCGGCGCTACGACGGCATCATCGCGTTCGCAGAGCTCGCCGGATTCGAGGACACTCCCTACAAGCACCTGTCGAACGGCATGAAGGTGCGCCTCGCCTTCTCTGTCGTGTCGCAGCTCGACGAGCCGATCCTGCTCGTCGACGAAGTGCTGGCAGTGGGGGACAAGGCTTTCCGCGACAAGTGCTACAAGCGCATCGACGAGCTGCTCGCCGAGGGGCGCACACTCTTCTTCGTCAGCCACAACGAGAGGGATCTGCGCCGCTTCTGCACGCGCGGCCTGTACCTCGACAAGGGATCGCTCGTTCTGGATGCGCCGATCGCTGACGTGCTCGATCGCTACAACGCGGACTACAACTCCTGAGACGAGTCGTGTCTGCGCTCGACCGCCGCTCAGAGCCCGACGAGGCTCCGCACGCCGTCGGCTGCCGACTCTGCCGACGACACAGCGCCTGCGGAGTCTCCGCCGGCGGCGACCGCTGACCGAAGCTCGCTCAGTGCCTGTGCGTAGGTGGCGACGGCGGCGTGCCAGTCCGATTCGATCGAGGCCGGAGGAGCCGCTTCAGACAGCCGCTGCGCGTCGTTCTGCAGAGTGTCGACGACGTCGACGGCCTCCTGGCCGCCGGTTCCGCTCACGATGTCGAGACCGGTCAGCGCATCGTCGAGCCAGCCCTGCACCGTGTCGCGGAACACGCCCACGCTGGGATCGGCGGGGGGAGGCGGAGTCGTGATCGGGGTCATCGTCGGCTCCGGCGTGGGAGTCGGCGCAGTGGTCGGCGTCTCAGACGGGGAGGGCGTGGACGACGGCGTGGCCGACGCGGTGGCGGTCGGCGAGGCGGATGCGGACGGCGACGGCGAGGGTGATTCGCTCGCACCCGGCTCCGCGGCGTCACCACGGGGCAGCAGGAACAGCAGCAGCACCGCCGCGACCACGAGTGCGGCGACGGTGAGCCCGACTATCAGCCAGATCCGTCCGCGATTGCTCGGTTTGGGAGGCAGCGGCGCCCAGCGCAGTTCCGGCTGCTGCTCGTCAGTCATGTGCGTCAGCCCTCCAGGGGTGCCATCGGCTGCCAGGAGCGGTCGCGACTGATCCGAGCGCCCTCCTTGAGCCCGCGGAAGAGATTGCTGGTGCCGCGCACGGTGCGCTCGACGAAGACGAGGCGGATGAGCTCCTTCGCGAAGGTCATCGCCGTGCCGAGGCCGAACAGCACCGGGTTGTAGACGTGGTGCACCCGGTAGTAGTTCTTGATGTAGGCGCGGTTCCGCATGATGTAGAAGCGGTACGCGTTGCTGGAGGCGTTCATGTGGCGGATGCCCATGTCCCACTGCTTGATCTCGCGCGTGCGACGCAGCACGAATTCGTCGACGATGACGGCCGTCGTCTTCCGGGACGCGAGCCAGCCGTACATCTGGTCATCCCAGTAGATGAAGAACCGGGGGTCGGGGAGTCCGATCTGCTGGACGATCGAGCGATGGATGAACATCCCCTCGAAGCATCCGCTGTTCATCTCCTTGAAGCCGGAGGCGTCGAAACCCGACGGGGCGAACGGGATCGGGATGCCCATCCGCTCGGCGATGCGGTACTGCCAGTAGAACTCGCTGCCGTCGTAGTCGTAGCGGCGTCCTTGGATGCTCTTGAAGCGCGGTGCCCACGCGCCCATCTTCGCGAGTCCGTCAGGCACGACCTCGACGTCGTCGTCCATCATCCAGATCCACTCGGAGCCGAGCTCGTATGCGGTGCGCATGCCCTCGCTGAATCCGCCGGAACCGCCCGTGTTCGTCTCGAGACGGCGGTAGACGAGCTCGGTGCCCAGACGCGGACGGAACGCCTCGACGACCTCGGTCGTGTCGTCGGACGAGGCATTGTCGATGATCACGACGTGCCCCGGCGCAGGGTCCATGGCCGCGATGCTCTCGAGGAGTCCGGTCAGGAGATGCGAACGGTTGAAGGTGACGATGACGATCGTCGCGGACGCCGGTTCGAAGGGGACGTGTGTCACGAGGTGGGATCTCCGGAAGCTGTGGGCCCGCGGGTCGCCGCGAGCTGACACCAGCCTACCTGGCGTAGTTCGGAATCCTCCGAGGGCGCGAGGGATCGGTTCAGTACTCGGACCGGAGCGTCGGGATCGCGCCGGTGTGGGCCGCATCGATGTTCTCGCGCCAGGATCGAGCCTGACCCGCTCGGAGCGCGCACAGCACGAGCATGAACCATCCCGCGCCCACGATCGTGAAGCTCTCGAACATGGACTCGACGGCCAAGGTCACCAGCATCAGCGGCGTCCACGCATAGACCACGGAACGCCGCACGCTCGCGACCAGCCAGGAACGGACGAGCGCGACGCCCCCCAGGAGGAGGAACAGCACGAGCCCCGCCGCGCCGAGCTGCAGCAGCACATCGAAGTAGGCGTTCAAGGCGCTCTGGTGTCGATCGTCGAGCTGGAAGTTGATGAACGTGAAGGGGTACTCCCCGCGCGCCCAGGAACCGAACCACCCCCACCCCTCGATCGGCTTCAGTGCGACGAAGTCGAGGATCTTGTTCCACAGGGTCGCGCGGATCGAGAAGTCGGAGCCCGCGTTCATCAGCGCGATGATCGAGTGCCTGAGCAGGAATGCTGCGGAGAGAGCCAGCGTGACCAGCACGCCGAGGACCCATTGCACCAGCGACCGACGTTCCGGGGCGGCATGCCGCACGATCATGAGGGCGACGGCGACGGTGCCCACGGCGGCGGCCAGCACGAGCACCGTCGGTGACGCGGACAGGAACGCGAGCAACAGGGCGAGTCCCATCGAGGGGACGGCGATGCGTGCGCTCAGCGACTGCGATCGCCATTCGACGAAGAACGTGATGAGCGCGATGACCGTGACGAAGCCGAGCATGTTGCGACTGCCGAAGATCCCCTGCACAGGACCGCCGATCGCCAGATCGCCCTGGATGCCGAGGAACACGAAGGGGATGTCGAGCAGAACCCCGGAGAGGATCTCCAGGCCGAGCGAGACCGCGAGCAGAGCGCGCAGGGTGTCGCCGAGGGCGCGCACCGTCTGCAGGGTGTCGCGGATGTGGCCCACCGTGATCGCGAGGAGCGCGAAGCAGAGGAGCTCGAGCCAGCCGAAGAGCGAGTCGCTCTTGTCGGTCGTCCAGACGAGGCTCACGAGCGCCCAGGCGAGGAACGCGAGCAGCGATGAGGGAGCGATCCGCAGCGGCGACAGCTCTGCGCGTCGCACCCACAGGATGCCGAGTCCGAGCAGGCAGAGGCCGCCGATGATCGTCGCGATCGTGACGCGCGAGGTCATCTGCTCGATGAGGTACGAGCTGAAGACCGCAGCCAGGACGGTGATGGTGAAGGCGCGCGCCAGTTCCGCAGAACCGAGCAGCCGACCGAGACGGCGTCCTGTCGTCACGGAACCCGCCGCGCTCTCTCGCCGCGTTCGATCACGCGTTCGCGCTCGCCGACGCCGACGAGGGGCACCGCCTTGATCTTGAACGACAGGAGGATGAGGAGCATCCACCCCCACAGCATGATCGGAGTGGACTCGGTGAGTCCCTGCACGAGCAGCACGATGGTGAAGAGGCTGGGCAGCAGGGTCAGCGGCGAGTACGGCCGGTCAGACTGCAGGTCCCATCGCGGGCGGTCGACGGCGAAGAACCACGACCGCCACAGCAGGCTGAGATACGCGAGCGCCATGAGGACGACTCCTGCCGCCCCGAGCTGCATCAGCACGTCCAGCCACATGTTGTGGGCATGGAAGACGGTGATGCCGTGATCCTCGATCCACCCGGCGAAGGCGGGATCGAACGGCACCCAGGGGCTCGAGAAGCCGTTGCCGAACAGCGGATGCTCGGCGGCGCGCTCGAGCACCTTCTCCCAGATCTTGTCGGAACGTCCGGTGAGGTCGGTGCTGCGACCGACCAGGGCGAGCAGCGGCTTCTGCAACAGCCACACAGCGGCACCGATGACCACGGCGCCGCCGATGAAGATCACGTAGAGCCGGGTCCGTGCTCCGGGGGTCGTGGTGCGCCGCATCAGCAGCGCCACGACGAGGACCACGACTGCGGCCGCGGCGCAGGCGAAGGCGGTCGCCGATCCCGCCCGGAGGAAGAAGAAGGCGGCGAGCAGTGCCCACAGGGCCAGTGTGGTGCGCCAGCGCACGCGTGCTGCGAAGAGCACGCCGAAGGTGATCATCGCGAACAGGCTGATGATCGCGAGAAGGTTCGAATTGCCGACGATGCCCTGGATCCGGTCGCCGTCGAAGAGATTTCCCCTGACCCAGTACCAGTGCGGATCGATGTCGCCGTCGGGTCGCTCGAAGAAGTTCGGAAGGATCGGCCCGTGCACGACCAGCGCGACCCAGAGCTCGAGCGCGAGCGACAGGCCCAGGATCCACTTGAACGCGGATGCGAGTGCGCGGACGATCTCGTGCCAGGTGAGGACGTGCACGATGAAAAGGGCGGTGATCGTGACCGCTCCCAGGAGCGTCCAGGTGAGGAGTGTCGCACCCCGCCAGTGCGACCAGGCGACCGATATGAGCGCGAGGGCGGTGTATCCGATCGCCGCCCACGGGAGCCGGCGCCACGCGAACGGCTGAGGCCTGCTGCGCGAGATCATGGGGATGCCGATGGCCAGCGTGGTGAGCAGGAACACGGCGAGCGTCACGACCGCGCCGATCTCGCCCACGAGGTTGTACACCGCCGAGTGGGCGAAGGTCACGATCAGCACCAGGATGATGTAGCCGCGCAGCATCAGATGCCCCGTCGACTCGCGTTCGGGTGCGCGAGGAGGGGCGGAGACCGGGTGCTTCGTGTACTGCGCCATCGCGTTCAGGCTACCGCGCGCCGCCGTCGGTGCGCCTGATGGTCGGCCGATCGCGGTGCGCCGTCGCGTGCCCATACGCTGGAGGCATGCTGCTCAGCCTCTCCAACGTGCCCCGTGACTACGCCTGGGGGTCCCAGACCCTCCTCGCCGAGCTGGAAGGTCGGGCGCCCGCTGTCGCTCCGGAGGCGGAGGTGTGGTTCGGCGACCATCCCGGCGACCCGGCCGATGTGCGAGACGGCGGCACGCTGGACGCGGTGACCGGAGGCACGCTGCCCTACCTGCTCAAGCTCCTCGCAGCCGCGTCTCCGCTGTCGATCCAGGTTCACCCGACGATCGACCAGGCGCGTGCGGGCTGGGAGCGCGAAGCAGGGCTCGATGCGGACGACCCCTCGCGGAACTACCGCGACGACAACCACAAGCCCGAGCTGATCGTCGCGTTGAGTGACCGCTTCGAATCGCTGAGCGGACTCCGGCCGGTGGGCGACACGCTGCAGCTGCTCCGATCTCTCGACGCGAATCGCGGGGTCACGACTCTCGCCGAGAGGCTCGACGGCGGCGAGCAGGCGCTGCGCGACACGCTCGGATGGCTCCTCTCCGGCGATGCACAGGCCGAGGTCGACGACGTCATCGTCGCGGTGCGGGGTGCGGCGGAGTCGGACGCCGGAGACTGGCAGAGCACCCTCCGTGCCGTCTCCGCGATCGCGGACGTCTACCCGGGTGACCCGGGGGTCGTGGTCGCTCTGCTCATGAACCACGTCGTGCTGCGCCGCGGAGAGGGGATCTTCCTCCGCGCCGGCCTCCTTCAC
Organism: Microbacterium hydrocarbonoxydans; assembly: GCF_904831005.1. Lineage (NCBI taxonomy): Bacteria > Bacillati > Actinomycetota > Actinomycetes > Micrococcales > Microbacteriaceae > Microbacterium > Microbacterium hydrocarbonoxydans. Next base: position 1,206,079 of record NZ_LR882982.1, read on the forward strand.
GCATACATCTCGGGCCTCGGCGTCGAGATCATGGCCGCGAGTGACAACGTGCTGCGCGGAGGTCTCACACCGAAGCGCATCGATGTGGACGAGCTGCTGGCGATCGTCGACGCGACTCCCACCGAGGTGCCGATACTGCGGCCCGCGCAGGCGGGTCCGGTCACCCACTACGAGGTGCCGATCGACGACTTCTCCCTGAACCGCGTCGTTCTCACGGGAGACGATGTCGTCGTGCCCGTGTCCGGGCCCACGATGTTCCTCTCCACCGCCGGCCGCGTGAGCGTGCGCGGTGCTGCAGGGGAGTCGATGGCGATCGAGGTCGGGGCTGCGGCGTTCGCGAGCGCTGATGAGGGCGACGTCACAGTGTCGGGGATCGGCGAGGTCTTCGTGGCGGCCCCCGGCGTCCGACGCGGCGCGTGAGACCCGTCGCGACACGCCGTGCGAGGGTCAAGAACCTTCAAGATCGGATTGAGGGTTTACGATCCGCGACTTGACCGCAGCGAATCACACGGGTGTAATTAGTCATGCACGGCCCGCCGAGGGGGCGGAACAATGGGTTGGAGATCGAGATGACGGGTTACCGTTCTGAAGTGCCGGAGAACTGGTTCGTCGATCCCATCAACCTCGGAGTCCCCGGAGTCCGCAAGCCGGAGTCGGACGATGACAACGCTCTCGCCTGGCAGACCGACGCCCTGTGCTCGCAGACCGATCCAGAGGCCTTCTTCCCCGAGAAGGGCGGATCGACGCGAGACGCCAAGCGGATCTGCACGTCGTGCGATGTGCGTGGCGAATGCCTCGAGTACGCGCTCAACAACGACGAGCGGTTCGGCATCTGGGGCGGACTCTCCGAGCGCGAGCGTCGCAAGCTCAAGCGCCGAGCGAGCTGACAGCGATCACACAGCTTCGGGGCCACGCCGGGTCCACTGCTCCAGCGTCCGTCGCACCCCGCATAGGCTGACCAGGTCATGCCAGCCCGAGTTCATGCCATCGTCGTGGCGCGCCCCGGTTCTTCCGCTCGCGCGCAGCTCCTGCACACTCTGGATGCCCTGCGATCCCAGAGCGCGCCGCCTGCAGCCATCACCCTGGTGATGTGCGGAGACGCGACCACCGCGAGGGAGAGCGAGACGGTCGCAGCGACCGTCGAGGGCATCATCGAGGCCAGAGGCGGCACATCGTTCGCCGATGCCATCAGGCTCGCCGCTCCTCGGGTGGCTCAGGGGAGCGCGGTCTGGCTGCTCGCCCACGACACCGCGCCCCACCAGCGCGCTCTCGAGCGTCTGGTCGGCACACTCGAGCGTTCACCGTCGGCGGCCATCGTCGCACCCAAGCTCGTCCACACCGACAACGATCGCGAGATCGTATCCCTCGGCGTCAGCATGACGACTCTGGGACGCTCCGTCGAGCTCGCGGCAGGCGAGCTCGATCAGGGTCAGCACGACGGCAGCGATGATGCTCTCGCCGCCGACGTGCGCGGACTCCTGATCCGCGGTGAAGTGCGTGAGCACCTGCATCCCGACCCCGCGCTCGCCGGAGCGGACGAGGGCCTCGACCTCGGCGTGCGAGCGCGTCTCGGCGGTGGTCGCGTCGTGCTCGTCCCGTCGGCACGCATCTCGGTGTCGCCGGACGGCCCCGCCTCGCTCCCGGCCGGACGGGGACGCCGCGCGTACGTCACCCGCGTCGCGCAGCTGCACAGGCGGCTCGCCTACGCCCCTGCGATCGCGGTACCGCTCCACTGGATCGCCCTCCTCCCGCTCGCGCTGTGGCGATCCGTCACGGATCTGGTCGGCAAACGTCCCGAAGCGGTCGTGCCCGAATGGGCGGCTGCTCTCACCGTCATGCTCCGCGTGGGGGCCATCGCGAGATCGCGCCGGACCATCGCGTCGTTCCGCTCGTCGAGCTGGGCGAGCATCGCGCCGCTCCGCGTGAGCCACCACGATCTGCGCCGTCGACTCGACGACGGTCACGGCAGCGAGCGCGGTGCGGCCGGCGAACTGCATTTCTTCTCCGGCGGCGGCGCCTGGGCGGTACTCGGCGCGCTCGTCGTGAGCGTAGCGACGTTCACGAGCCTGCTGGCGTGGCCGGTGATCGGCGGCGGGGGGCTGCTCCCGCTGCGCACCACCGTCGCCGCGCTCTGGAGCGACGCAGCGTGGGGCCTTCGCGGTCTCGGCGTCGACGTGGTGGGACCGGCCGACCCGTTCGCCGCGGTGCTGGCGGTGCTGGGATCGCTGTGGCCTGCGGGTCCCTCATTCGCTCTGGTCCTGCTCTGGATCCTGGCTCTGCCGCTGGCAGTGCTGGGTGGATGGTTCGCGGCCACGCGCGTGACCGATCGAGCAGGTCTGCGCATCTTCGCCGGCATCGTATGGGCGCTCGCGCCGACATTCCTGACGGCTCTCGTCGACGGTCGTCCGAGCGGCGTTCTCGTGCACCTGCTCTTGCCATGGCTGTTCCACGCCGGTGCGGTCGCCCACAGGTCCTGGGGTGCCGCCGGTGCCGCGTCCCTGCTCTTCGCCGCCGTGACCGCATGCTCGCCGTCTCTCGCCCCTGCACTGCTCCTGCTCTGGATCATCGCCCTGGGCATCACGCTCGGTGGCGCGCGCTTCCGCGGGGCGGTCCGACTCCTATGGGTACCGGTACCCGCTGTCGCGCTCTTCGCGCCGCTGGTCATCTGGCAGCTCTCGCACGGCAGTCTCATCGCCGTGCTGGCGGACCCCGGGCTGATCTGGTCCGGTTCGCAGGCCGCAGCTGACGCCGCCGGTCGGCTGGCGCTCGCTTCGGGGTTCCCCTCCAGCGACTTCGCCGGGTGGGTGGCCCTCCTCGGCCCCGCCCTCGCGCCGTGGGCAGGTCTGCTGCTGGCGCCGCTCGCCATTCTCGCGCTCCTCTCCGCTGTCGCCCCTCGCTGGAGAGCGGGGGTGACGATGCTCGTCGTCGCCGTCAGCGGCTTCGCGACGGCTTTCCTCGCAGTCGGCGTGACCGTGTCCTTCGCCCAGGGGGTGGGCGTCGCGATCTGGCCGGGAGCAGGACTGAGCCTGGCGTGGATCGGCCTGACCGGAGCGGCTCTGGTCACGCTGGACACCGCGCTGACCGTGCCCCGGGCTCGGCTCATCGGCGCGGCAGTCGCCGGTCTGGCAGTGGCGGCATGCGCTGTTCCGGCGCTGGCGGCGTTCCACCTCGACCGCACCGCGCTCACCGAGGGACCGGAGTCCTCCTTGCCTGCGTACATCGCGGCTCAGGCGGTCGATGACCGTCCGATCGGAACGCTCGTCCTCACGCCGCAGAACGATGGTGGGCTCTCGGCCGAAGTCGCCTGGGGGGCCAGCGAGACGCTCAGCGCCCAGACGACCGTCCTCTCCACCGCCACAGAGATCCAGGGCACCGACATCACGACGCTCGCGGTCGATCTGCTTTCGGCTCGTGACTTCGACGCGGCCACCCAGCTGGGTGAGCTCGGCGTGGGCTACGTGCTCCTGGCCGAGCTCCCGGACGACGAGTCGGATCGTGCGCGCACATTGCATACGGCTGCCGTGACATCGCTGGATCAGCGGGCCGGGTTCGTGCAGGCGGGCTCGACCGACAGGGGCGTGCTCTACCGACTCGAAGCGGATCCGCCGGAGCGCGCGCCGTTGTCTGCCGGGCAGCAGGCCACGGCGAGGTTCGTCGTCACACTGCAGTTGGTGCTCGTGCTCGCTGCGCTGCTGCTCTCGTTGCCGACGAGGGCATCGCGTCGAGCCGCTCGGGCTCGGTCGAGGATCGTGGGGCGCGCTCCTGATGAGCCGCTCGTGCTCCCACGGCACGTCGACGAGCGCGATGACGACTACACCGGGACAGTGGTCGCGACAGCGGAGACGGTCCCGCACACGACATCCGAGCCACTCCCGGAGCAGAGCTCGGATGACGGGTCGGGTGGCACGGTCGGGGACGCTCCGGCGTCCACCTCCGCTCGAGCAGATGACGACAGCGAGGGAGAGAGCCGATGACCGAGACCCGCACGTTCCGAGTCGTCGCGACGAGCGCGCGTCTGCTCACCGGAGCCGTGGTCGCCGCGGCCTGCGTCGTCGGCATCGTCGTGGCCATCCCCGCGCAGTGGCCGACGATCACCCATGACGCAGCTCAGGCCGACATCACGCCTCTCCCGGGCGACACCGTGCTGGTGTGCAACGGCGACTTCCGTGCGATAGGAAGGAACACCGCCGATTCCCTGCAGATGGTGCCCGCGGCCTCGCCGCAGCTCACCGTCGACGGTTCTGCAGGAGCGCCGAGATCCTCGCTGCTGAGCGTCGATGACCTTCAGGGCAGCGGCGGGGTGCAGAAGCTGACCGGGCAGGTCGAGGGGCGCATCGCTCCGCTCGTCGGAGCGACCGAGTCGGTGACTCTCGCCGAGACGGACCTCTCCGGCTTCGCTGCGGCGCCGTGCCGTCCTGCGACGACGGAGTCGTGGCTGGTGGGCGGGACCGTCGAGACGGGCTCCGAGGATCTGATCGTCCTGACGAACCCCGGCGCCGTGCCGTCGACCGTATCGCTGGTCGCCTTCGGCTCCGTGCGCGGCTCGACCTCGGTCATCGTGCCGGCCGAGTCCCAGGTCGCGCTGCCGCTGACGTCGCTCGCGTCAGGCTCTGACCTGCCCGTCGTGCGAGTCACGGCCACAGGCTCACCAGTGCGAGCCGTGCTGCAATCGTCGCAGACTCGGGTCCTCGATCCCGTCGGCGCCGATCTGCAGGACGCTGTCGCTGCGCCGCAACAGCGACCGGTGATCCCGGGGGTCCAGGTGTTCGAGAGTGACGGGGACAACTCCCGTATGGCGGTGCTCCGCATGCTCTCGCCCGAAGCCGACGCTGAGGCGACCGTCACGGTGCGCGCCGTGGGCGAGACGACCACGGCAAGCGAGTTCACCGTCGCGCTGACTGCCGAGCAGCCCCTGGAGATGTCACTGTCCGATCTGGCCCCAGGGCTGTATACAGTCGAGGTGGATGCGGATGAGCCGGTGCTCGCGGGCGTGCGCATGCAGGATGGAGCCGGCCCGCAGTCCGACTTCGCCTGGGTGACGCCGGCGCCCGAGTTCGATGACGCTGTGCTCGTGGCGGTGCCCGCCGGACCCGCTGCATCGCTGGTGCTCCTGAACGACGAGGAGGCCGACGCGACCGTCCGGGTCGAGCCGATCGACGGGGGAGACCCGATGGAGGCTGTCGTTCCGGCCGGGTCCTCGATCACGGTCGACCTCGACGCGGAGACCGTCTACTCACTGACTCCTTCGGGGCCGGTCCACGCCGAGGTCTCCATGACCGCTCCCGGTGCGCTGGCCGCCTGGCCGGTATGGCCGACGGCCGGGGCGCAGCAGAGCATCACCGTCTATCCCTGACCTTCGGGGCCCGGGGCGCACTGTGCGGCCAGGTCAGTGGTCGTGTCCGCCGACATCCCAGGGTTCACGGCCGACGTACTCTGCGGCGGCTCTGAACACGGCACTCTCGATCGCCATGCGCCGATGGGCTCCGTCGTCGTGTCCGGGTGGCAGCAGTCGTTCGATGGGCAGGCGGAAGAGCACGATCCTTCGCCGCTCGCGGTCCAGGTACCATCGCGGTACTTCATCCGCGGTGTCGAACGACGGCATCGCCCCGATCTCGAATCGCACGTCCTGCAGTTCGGGCCAGGTGCCGCGGAGGAACTCGACCGCCGTGCCCACGGTGAGATCGAATCGATCGATCCGGCCGTCGAGGGGAGCGAGAGGCGGTCGCACGACCTCGCTGCGTCCCACTCGGCCATGGCGCCCGTGGCGCGCACCCCGGCGAGGGGCGGGAGCAGGGGAGCGGCGAGGCATAGCGAAAGTCTAGGCGCTGTCCCCGAGGAGCGTCGGCGCGGCGTGCGGGCTCGATGCGGTCAGGGTCGTAGCCTTGCGTGGATGGACGGAAGACTCTGCTCGAAGGTGGGCTGCGGCCGCGAGGCGGTGGCGACGCTCACGTACGACTACGGCGACCAGATGGCGGCCCTCGGCCCGCTCGGCATCGCGAACCATCCGCACGCTCACGACCTCTGCAGCCCGCACTCGGACCGCCTCTCGGTCCCGGCGGGGTGGATGGTCATCAGGCACGAGGCACTTCGGGCGTGACGCCGATTCGGCGTCCTGTCAGCTTCTCGGCGCGACGGTCCGCGAGGCGCAGCGCTCGTGTCTCGCGCTCGCGGCGCAGCACGGTGATCCCGATCAGGATCTGCTCGGGCGGCGCGGCCGGAACGGGAGACACGAAGGGCGCGGCTTCTGCCATCAGGTCGCGTGCGACGCGGTCTCGCGCGCCCGGCAGCATTCGCGGCGCGCTCTGCAGGAACTGCGAGATCCGTCGGGCGAGGCGGTCGGGAAGCCGCGCCACATCGGCGATCTCAGCCCACCCCGCAAGAAGCGGCGGCATCACGGGCACACTCGGGACGAGACGCGGCGTGCGCACACGTTGACTGTAGGTGCCCGCGACCATGTCGCCCAGTCGCTGTGAGCGGGAGGTGAAGGCGCCCGCGAGCACCGCGACGCTGCCCAGGGTCATGTAGATCTCGAGAACGCCGAGCAGAGCGCGGATGAATGCATGGCGGAAGCCCGTGGCTCCGCCGTCGATTCGCACGATGCGGCCACCGACAGCCAGCTTGCCGAGACTGCGACCCTTGAGCGCCACCTCCATCGTGATCGGCAGAACCACGAAGCTCACCACGATCGACACGACCAGGGCGATGCGGTCGGTCGTCTCGTCGAGCACTCCGAGATCTGCGAGCCAGACACGGAGGAAGAGGGTGAGCAGGAACACCCCGAGTCCGACGAGCATGTCGATGATGGCGCCGGCTGCCCGGAGCACGAACCCGATGGGCTGCACGTCGATCGCGACGGCCTCGCCGGACAGCACCTCGTCGGACGTATCGAGCGGCGCAGACATGAGTACAGTAAATCAGGTGGATGCCGATGCGCTGACCGATGCACGCCGAGCCGAGTGGGAGCGGTTGGATCAGCTCAGTCGTGCCCGGCTCGACGGCGCAGGCGTGGACGAGCTGATCGTGCGATATCGAGCCGCATCCGCGGATCTCGCAGAGATCAAGACGTCCGTGGGCGATTCCCCGCAGGGGGCATACCTCTCGACGATCCTGGTGCGAGCCCGCCTGCGTCTCACGGGCGCATCGGACAGCATCCTCACCCAGACCGCGCGGTTCTTCGCTCGACAACTGCCTGCAGCGCTCTACCGCCTGCGGTGGACGACGCTCGTGATCGCCGTGTCGTTCATCGCGGTCGCGGTCGGCACCGCTGCGTGGATCTCGTCCGACCCCGCGCTCATCGCCACCCTGGGGCCCGCCGATGCGCTCGCTCAGTATGCGGACGAGAGCTTCACGAGTTACTACACCGAGAACCCGGCGGCGGTGTTCATGGGGATGGTCTGGACGAACAACGCCTGGATCGCGCTGCAGTGCGTGCTCTTCGGCATCACCGGGATCTGGCCGATCAACGTTCTGGTGCAGAACGCCATCGGGCTGGGCACATCCGGTGCCGTGATGGCCGCGCACGACAAGGCCGACGTCATGCTCCTCTACATCCTGCCGCACGGCATGCTCGAGATGACCTGCATCTTCGTCGCTGCCGCGGGCGGTCTGCACCTCTTCTGGTCGTGGGTCGCTCCGGGCGACCGTTCCCGCGGCGAGTCGCTCGCGGCGGAGGGACGTTCGCTCGCCACCGTCGCGATCGGACTCGTCTTCGCGCTGTTCCTCGCCGGTCTCGTCGAGGGGTTCGTGACCGGCTGGTCGCTCCCATGGCCGATCAAGATCGGCATCGGAGCCGCGGCCCTCGCCGTGTTCCTGATCTACATGGTGGTCGTCGGGGGCCGAGCACATCGCCATGGTGAGACCGGTGACCTCACGGAGTACGAGGCGGGCACACCGCGCCTCGTCGCGGGCTGACGACAGGGAGCGTCAGAGCCGGCCGGCGGCCTTCAGCTCGAGATACCTGTCCGCGATGCGAGGCGGCAGCGACTCGGGGTCGGCCGCGATCGCCTCTCCGCCAGCACGACGGATCGCGTCCGCGACGTTCTCTGCGTCGCGCATCGTCCGCTCGGCCGCGGCCGCCAGATAGACGTCTTCGCGCGAATCGCGCTGACGGGCGAGCGTCGCGATACCGTCGTCGGTGACCGAGCCGACGAGGATGGACGTCGCCCTCGAGGCATCGGGGAACGCGCCGAGGAACCCGCGCGCCGACTCTGCAGCATCCTGGGCGGTGAGCACCACGATCAGCGCAGGGCGCGTCGTGAGAGTGCGCACCGCGGCGAACGCGCTCGGCCAGTCGGTGTCGACGAGACGCGCATGCACCGGGGCCATCGCGTCGGTGAGCGCGGGCAGCAGCGCGGCACCCTCGACGCCGGTCACTCGCGCACGCACGACCCGATCGAACATGAGCAGGTGCACGTGGTCACCGGCCCGTGCAGCGAGGGCCGCCAGGAGCAGCGAGGCCTCCAGCGCGGCGTCGACGCGCGTGCCGTCGCCGACGCGCGCGGCGGCTGTGCGCCCGGTGTCGATGATGATCACGACGTGACGATCGCGCTCGGGCCGCCACGTACGCAGCATCGTCGTTCCCGCTCGCGCCGTCGCCCGCCAATCGATCGAGCGCACGTCATCGCCGCGGACGTACTCGCGCAGTGAGTCGAACTCCGTCCCCTGCCCGCGCACCTGGATGCTCGTGTTGCCGTCGAGCTCGCGCAGTCGGGCGAGCCGTGAGGGCAGATGTCGGCGCGACGAGAAGGCCGGGAGCACGCGGATCGCACCCCGCACACGATGGCGCGACTGACGACCCGCGACGCCGAGCGGGCCGCGTGAGCGGATCACGACGAACTCGCTGACGAGCTCCCCTCGACGCCGGGGCTGGATCGGGAACGACGCTCGTCGACGTTCGCCCGGCGGCACTGTGATGCGCTGGCGTGCACTGCCGGCACCCGCGGTCGGCTGCCAGGCATCGCGAAGCACCGCGTGCAGGGTGCGCGAGCCGTGGTTGTGCAGCGCGACGCTGACCGGCACGATTTCACCGAGACGCACTCGTGCCGGCACGCCGCGACTGACCGTGACCGCGCGCGGGCTCGGTGCCACCAGGGCGTCGATGACCACGAGCGCGACGCACAGGCCGACCCACCCGTACAGGACGGGGTAGGGCGGATAGCCCGCGAGCCCTGCGAGGACCAGCGGGACGATGCCGACGGCGAGTGCGACGGCGAGACGGCCTGTGACGAACACCTAGATCGGCACCCGGGTCTGCTGCACCACCGATGTGAGCACGGCATCGGCTGACACGCCCTCCATCTGCGCATCGGGGCGCAGCTGCAGGCGGTGTCGCCACACGGGAACGAGCATCGTCTGAATGTGGTCGGGTGTCACTGCGGACGAGGCGTTTAACCACGCCCAGGCTTTCGCTGCCGCGAGGAGCCCGGTGGACGCACGCGGACTCGCACCGAGCTCGACCGAGGGCGATTGACGCGTGGCTCGCGCGAGATCCACGACGTAGCCCAGAACATCGTCGGTGACCTCGACGCGAGCGGCTGCTGCCTGTGCCGCACGGATCTCGTCCGCGCTCACCGCAGCCTCCACCCCGGTGAGCTCGCGCGGCGAGAACCCCGAGGCGTGCCGGCGCAGCACGGCGACCTCGGCGTCGCGTTCCGGCATCCCGACCACCAGCTTCATCAGAAAGCGGTCGAGCTGTGCTTCAGGGAGCGAGTACGTACCTTCGTGCTCGATCGGATTCTGGGTCGCCGCGACGAGGAACGGATCGGGAAGCTCCCGACTCGCACCGTCCGCCGAGACCTGACGCTCCTCCATCGCCTCGAGCAGGGCGGCCTGCGTCTTGGGCGGTGTGCGGTTGATCTCGTCGGCGAGGAGGATGTTCGTGAACACCGGACCCGCTCGGAAGTCGAACTCGCCGGTGCGCGCGTCGTACACGAGCGAGCCGGTGACGTCGCCGGGCATCAGGTCGGGGGTGAACTGCACGCGCTTGGTGTCCAGCCCGAGGGCGCGCGCGAACGATCGCACGACGAGTGTCTTGGCCACTCCGGGAACACCCTCGAGGAGCACGTGGCCTCGCGCGAGGAGTGAGACCAGCAGCCCGGTCACAGTGCCTGCTTGGCCCACGACGGCCTTGTCGACCTCGGTGCGCACACGATGCATCGCCTGACGCAGATCGGCATCGGTGTAGTTCTCAGTGGTCACGTGATGTCCTCGGTTTCCGTTCTGACGTGGACGTCGGCGGTCATTCTCTCCCCTTCGGGTCGTGGGCCGCGGCCTCGACGGCGCTCTCGAGTTCGCTCAGCGCCCGCGCGAAGTCGACGAGCGCGGCGTCGTCGCCGGGCAGGGGGCCGGCGAGCAGCTGCTGCAGCGAACCGCGGGGGATGCGCAGCCGATCGGAGGCCGCATCGGCGACCTCCGCGGGCTTCGCCCGTTCAGCGAGTCCGAGTCGGCGAGCGAGGCGTCGCAGACTGCCGTCCCTGAGCGCCCCCGCCGCGTGCGCGGCGTCTGCGGCCTTGGCGGTGAGTCGAGCCCTCCCGTGCATCGTCTCGGAGGCGCGCACAGTGACGGGAAGGGTCTCTTCCACGAGCGGTCCGAAGCGCTGTCCGCGCCAGACCGCTGCGGCGACGCCGGTGAGCATCAGCAGCAGGATCGCCGGCGTGACCCACGGTGGGGTGAGCGTGCCGAGAGTCTCCGGCATCTCGCCCTCGATGTCGGAGTCCGCATAGCTGGGCACATACCAGACCACTCGATCGGACTGTCCGAGCAGCGCGAGGCCCAGAGCCGCATTGCCGTCTTCCGCGAGATACGCGTTGCTGAAGAGCCGGGCGCCTTCGACGACCGCACGCGTCGTGCCGTCGCGCTCGTCGACGAGCACGGCGGCCGCCTCCCCGCTGCCGAAGCATGCCTCCACGCCGTCGGCCGGGGCGAACATCCGGTCCGGTCGAATCGAGCCGACACCGGCGAACGCCGCGACGTCGCACCCGGCTGAGACCGGAGCGGAGTCCGGCGGGGCGTTCGAGCCGAGGTCCAGGAGCGAGAGCAGGTGGGTGCTCGACGAGAGGAAGACCACGCGGTCCGCAGGCTCGACGAGATCCATCACCGCCTCATCGCTGAGGGCGAACGGGTTGGCCATCACCAGGGTCGTGCCGTCGTCCAGAGCCGCACGTGCATCCGCCCTCGATCGGTGCACCTCGATGTCGATGCCCTGGTCCGTCAGTATCTGCGCGAGAGCCATGGTGCCCGAATCTCCGACGCTCTCCGGGTCGAGCGCGCCGCGTCTGTCGGGCATCTGCACGCCGACCTGCGTGGCGACGAACACGCCACCGAGCACCAGCGCTGCGACGATCGCCCAGCCGCCCAGAGCCTTCAGGCGTCTGGTGTGGTTCGGTCGCTCTGCAGTCGATGCCGACGACGCGTTCTCAGCGACGACCGTCACGAGCTCACCAGTTCGGGTCGGGTGGCTACGAGTCGGTCGTCAGTCGCCGCGAGCTCGGAGTAGCTCTCCCGGGTGGCCGGGTGACGCAGGTACCGGACGTCGTCGAACGACGCGGCGGCCGCCTGCACGGCTCGGGCCTCAGCGGGGAAGACCGCCGAGATCTCACGGGCGATCGACTGCGCGGTGGCGCCGGGTGTCGGATCGATGAGATCCCGTTCGAGGAGACCGCGCGCGAGTGCTCGGAAGCGCAGCACCGTGGCTTCGTCCCAGTCACCCCCGCGCGCGCTCCGGTCCGCGTCGGCTCGAAGCTGCGCGGACGTGCGGTCGTCGTCTGCGCCGAGCAGGGCGCCGACCGATCGACGCACCGCCCTGGAGCGACGCGGGCGACCCCAGATGATCAAGGCGGCGATGAGTGCCGCGACGATGATGATGCACACGATGATGAGCGCGGATGGACCTACGCCGGCACTGTTGTCGCTGCTGAAGAGGTCGGCTATGAAGCGTCCGATGTCACGAGCGGCCAGATCGAACCAGGTCGGCTTCGCGTCCGCGTAGCGGGGATTGGAGAGCTCCTCCTCCGCCCATCGGCGAGCCTCATCGCCGTCCGGAACCAGCCCTTCGTCGAGATGGTGGATCATGCCGACCCGTCACGGTTCGGTCCGGACTCCTCCTGATCCGCTGCCGCCGACGGTGCGGGCCAGGGGGCCGAGACCGTTGGTGATGCGGCGACCCCGTCCGCGGACGCCGGAGCGGAGTAGGGGGGTGGCGGAGCGGAGTAGGGAGGTGGCGCGGCGGGATGGGCCTGCGCGGAATAGGGCGGCGCGGGATATGGCTGCGCGGGATGGGGCTGCGCGGGATACTGCGGCGACGCGTACGGCTGCGCGGGGTAGAACGGCGCGGGGTAGCCCTGCGTGGGATCATTCCCGACCTGCGTCATGAGTGCCCACTCGGGCACCTGAGTCGGAGGGGGAGCGCTGCTGACCGCACGCTCGGGGTCGACCACGAAGGGATCACCGAGCTGTGAGTCCGTCCAGCCGAGATCGCGACGCTCGACGTGGCTGAGCAGTGCCTGATCCAGACCTTCGTATCGCATGCGGCTGTCGAGATACACCAGCGTCCCCGCGGTGCTCTGCACGACGATCGTGATGGCCTGGAGCACGAGCAGCAGGATCTGCGGGGCGAGCAGTGCGAACACGAATCCGATGATCTCCGACGAGTCCATGGACCCGGTCGGGGCGAGGACGTTGCCCAGCATCGCGCCGACGATCGACGCAGGCAGGTTGACGAGCTGCATCGCGATGCCCATGATCGCGCCGATCAGGAAGGTGACTCCCCAGGCGACCCAGAACCGGCCGCGTGTCAGTCTCCACGAGCGCACGAGCGCGTCGCGGAGCTTCGCGCGCTCGAGCACGAGGATCGACGGAACGAGCAGGAGCTTCGTCGTCAACCACACCACGAGGGGAATCGTGGCGAGGAGAATCAGCGCGATCAGGATGACCACGCCCACGATCGCCTCGCCGGATCCTCCGAGGCCACCCGCGACGAAGCCTGCGATCACGAGGAAGATGATCACGATCACGCCGAAGATGAAGATCACGGACAGCGATGCGAAGGCAGCGAGCCTCCAGAACGAAGGGATCATCTTCCGCCAGAGCACGCCGAGAGAGGCCTTCACTCCGATGGAGGCGAATCCGATCTCGGCAGCGACCACCCCCTGCATGAGCGCGGTGAACGCGATCGAGGCGAGGCCGACAGCGAGACCCGCCACGATGTTCATCGCGATCGTGCCCGCGAACACCGCCTCGAAGTCCGCCGAGGCAGGGGAGAGGGATTCGAGTCTGGTGAAGGTGGTGACGAAGACGAAGCCCATGACCGTCGCGCTCAGCACGACGACCGCCAACTGTATGACCACGCCGAACCCGAAGAGCACTTTGGGGTTGTGGCGCAGCGCGGCGAAGGATCTGCCCAGCAGCATCCCGAAGGTCAACGGATGCAGGGGGATGATGCCCTTCTTCGGGGCAGGGGTCCACGTCTGGCCGCTCACCGGCACTCCCTCCGTCGTGCGCACCCATCGTGTCACAACACTCGGGCGGCGTGCAGACACGAGTCACGTGGTACTGAGTGCCATAAGGTAACAGTTATGACCTCACGCATTCTTGTGGTCGACGACGACATCGCGCTCGCCGAGATGATCGGCATCGTGCTCCGTACAGAGGGTTTCGAGCCGGTGTTCTGCGCTGACGGTGCGCGGGCAGTCGAGGAATGGCGCACCCAGCGCCCCGACCTCGTGCTGCTCGACCTCATGCTCCCCGGCATGGACGGTATCGAGATCTGCACGCGGATCCGCGCGGAGTCGGGAGTCCCCGTCATCATGCTCACGGCCCGCAGCGACACGGCAGACGTCGTGAGGGGGCTCGAAGTCGGTGCCGACGACTACATCGTCAAGCCGTTCAACCCCAAAGAACTCGTCGCGCGCATCCGCACCCGGTTGCGTCCGACGCCGCAGACGGTCGGCGAGCAGCTGCGAGTCGGCGACCTCACCGTCGACGTCGACGCGCATGAGGTGCGTCGCGACGGCTCACCCATCGCTCTCACGCCGCTGGAGTTCCAACTGCTCGTCGCGCTCGCGTCGAAGCCTCAGCAGGTCTTCTCGCGCGAGATGCTGCTCGAGCAGGTGTGGGGTTACCACTACAAGGCCGACACTCGGCTCGTCAATGTGCACGTGCAGCGTCTCCGCGCGAAGGTCGAGCTCGATCCTGACAACCCGAAGATCGTGATGACGGTGCGCGGCGTCGGGTACCGAGCCGGGAGCGCCGGCTAGGCGCACCATGGCCGCGACGACAGCGACCACCACGGCGGTCGCGGTGCTTCGGGACTGGCGCGGCTGGCCGACGGTTCTTGGCGCGCTCTGGAGGCGATCACTGCGTTTCCGGACGCTCAGCATCACTCTTCTGCTCACGGCCACCGCCATCCTCATCACCTGTGTGACCATGGCACTCGTCATCCAGAACGACCTGTTCGAGTCGCGGAAGAACGAGGCCCTCGAAGATGCCGTCCGCTCGGTGAATCTGGCTCAGATGACGCTCGACTCCGCTGCGCTGAGCGATGATCCCGTCGCTCTGCAGGAGCTCTGGGACAGTGTCCAGGCCGATCTGCGGCGATACTCGACGGCCGAAGGGTTCGCCGGAATCCGGGTCGACGACGCCGATGCCGATGCGGTCTCACTCAACGGCTTCACGGCCGGACTCAGCCTGAACACCATCAGCCCGGCGCTGCGCAATCGCGTCGTCCAGTTCGACGATCGGCAGTCCTGGCAGTCGGTGTCGCTCGACCTCGGCGGACGCGCGGTGCCGGGCATCATCGTCGGGCAGCAGCTGAAGGTCCCGGAGGCCGGGCCGTTCGAGGTGTACTTCGCGTACGACCTCGCCGACGCCGACAACACGCTCACCTTCGTGCAGCGCACCCTCTGGATCGCAGGGATCGGTCTCGTCGCGATCGTCTCGATCATCTCGTTCATCGTGGTGCGCTCCGTCTCCACTCCGATCGTCGAGGCGGCAGAGACGAGCGCCCGGCTCGCGTCCGGCGACCTCGCCGTGCGCATCGATGTGCACGGCGAAGACGAGATCGCCACGCTGGGGCGGTCGTTCAACGCGATGGCCGACAGCATCGAGTCGCAGATCAAGGAACTCGGAGAGCTGTCGCTCGTGCAGCAGCGGTTCGTGTCAGACGTCTCGCACGAGCTGCGCACGCCGCTCACGACGATCCGACTCGCCGCCGACATGCTCAACGACCAGCGCGACGAGTTCGATCCGACCACGTCGCGCACCACCGAACTCCTGCACACCCAGGTGCAGAGGTTCGAGACGCTGCTGTCGGATCTGCTGGAGATCAGCCGCTACGACGCAGGCTCCGTGCAGCTCGAGTTGGAGGCGACGAGCCTCGCCCATGTCGCGGAGGACATCATCGAGCAGATGAAGCCACTCGCCGATGAGCGCGGCAGCGAACTGCGGCTCGTCGCACCGGGCGGGTACTCACCGGTCGACATGGATCCCCGGCGCGTGCGCCGTGTTCTGCGGAACCTCATCGGGAACGCCATCGAGCACGGTGAGGGTCGGCCGATCGTCGTGACGGTCGACAGCAACCAGCATGCGGTGGCCGCGGGCGTGCACGACTTCGGCCTCGGCATGGATCCGGCCGACGCGGAACGGGTCTTCGACCGATTCTGGCGCGCCGACCCCTCCAGGCAGCGCACCATCGGCGGCACGGGTCTCGGCCTGTCGATCGCGCTCGGAGACGCGATGCTGCACGGCGGAACACTCGCGGTGTGGTCGGAACTCGGTGTGGGGACCAACTTCGTGCTCACTCTTCCTCGGCGCGGCGGTGCGATCGACGGTCCCTCGCCGATTCCCCTCGAGCCGCAGGAGCCGCTGGGCGAACTCGGCGATGCGACCCAGCCGATCCGCCTGGCGGATATCCCCGCTGAGCTGTTCGACGAACGGAGCCTGGAATGACGTCCCGCGTTCGACGTGTGCTGGGAGCGATCATCGCCGCGGCATCGCTGCTGCTCGTGACCGCGTGCACAGGGCTTCCGACGACCGGTGACGTGCAGTCC
This sequence comes from Microbacterium hydrocarbonoxydans, assembly GCF_904831005.1. NCBI lineage: Bacteria > Bacillati > Actinomycetota > Actinomycetes > Micrococcales > Microbacteriaceae > Microbacterium > Microbacterium hydrocarbonoxydans. The sequence continues at coordinate 1,222,122 of NZ_LR882982.1, forward strand.
GGCTTGGCGCTCGGCGCATCTCCGGAAGATCCTGATCTGCTCCCTCTGGCTTCGGGCCCGATCGACGGCGCGGGCCCCGCAGCGATCGTCGAGGGGTTCATGGTCGCCGCGATCACGCCGGCGGACAACTGGGAGACCGCGCGCGAGTTCCTCACGCCCGAGATGGCTGCGGCATGGCGTCCGAACACGGGTGTCTCCATCGACGTCAGTGCCGACACGCGGTCGTTCACCTCGGACCTGGACGAGGAGGCGGAGACCGAAGACGGTGATGTCGCGTCTGTGCGGGTGCAGTTCGACCAGGTCGCGAGCGTCGACGGGACTGGGGCGTTCTCACAGGCGGTCAGTGCGTCGAACTCGGCCTTCGTCGTGACCCTCACCGACGGCCAGTGGCGGATATCGGAGGCGCCCGACGGGATCGTCATCGATGAGTCGCGGTTCCCGCGGGTGTACGGGAACTATGCACTGCAGTACTACGACCAGACCTGGGAGCGTCTCGTCCCCGACGTCCGATGGTTCCCACGGCGGGTCACGATCGCCACGACGATCACGCAGTCGCTGATCGGCGGCGCACCCAGTCCATGGCTCGATCCCGCGGTGCAGAGCGCATTCCCACCGGACGTCCAGATGGCGCGAGATGCCGTGCCGATCGATGTCGACCAGGTTGCAGACGTCGCGCTGAACCGCGAGGCGCTGAGCCTCGATGCGACCACCCTCGCTCGAATGCGCACACAGCTGCAGGAGACTCTCGCCGAGGCGGGGGTGCAGATCAACCAGGTGCGGTTCACCGTCGACGGTCGCGCTCTCGAGGCGGGTGTGGTCGAGATCCTCGACACGCCGTCCGACAGCGGAGGCATCGTGTTGAAGGACGGCGAGTTCGGCACGATCGTGGGCAACCAGATCGCCCCGATCCCCGGAGTGACCGAGGAGATCCTGGGAATCACGCAACCGATCCTGTCCATCGACGTGGCCGGTGACGACTCGCATGCGGCCATGCAGCTGGGCAACGGCCACATCTACATCGCGGGCGATGGGCGCGTCGACGAGCTGGACCCGCGGTCGCTCCTGGTGCGGCCGTCTCTCGACCCTTACGACTACACGTGGTCGGTCCCCTCGGACGCCCCCTCCGCACTTCTCGCGATCGGAGACGACGTGGTGTCGCATCCCATCGCGGATGCCTGGCCGGAAGCCTCAGAGGTCTCCGCCGTTCGCGTGTCGGCCGATGGTGCGAGGGTGGCGGCCGTCGTCGTGATCGGCGGCCAGCGGTGGGTGACCGTCTCGGCGGTCGTCCGCGACGATTCCGGCGTGCCGACCAGGCTGGGCGAGACCGAGCGTGTGGCGCAGCTCGACGGCCCTGCCGCAGGGCTGGTGTGGCTGGGGTCTGATCGGTTGGGACTCCTCGTCGACAGGGAGGACCGAGTCGTCCTCACGCAGATCGTCGGCGGCACCGGGACCACCGAATCCGCTCCGAGCGGAGCGGTGTCGATCGCAGGATCGCGCTCGGCTGCGGGTGTCCGTGTGCTCGGCGCCGACGGGGCGGTGTACGCGCGGAGCGGATCCGCCTGGAGCGAGTTCACGGACGGCGTGATCATCCTCGCCACCCGCTCCGGTCGCTGACCGCTCTTCTGCACACGTCGTGCGGATGCCGCGAAGTGCGCGCCTTCCGGGAGCCATGAGTCCGACGAACGGGAGAGGCCCCGTCGTCGACTCAGAATCTGAGGATGCCGCATCCGTCGCGTCTCGGCGCACTGTCGTCCGAGTTGCTCGCCTTCCTGCTCGCCGCGACGTGCCCGGGGTGCGGCGCGGCCGAGACGGTGCTGTGCGACACCTGTCGAGCAGCCCTGCATCCGAGCGTGTTCGAGCGTCGAACACCTCAAGGGATGTCAGTGTTCGCGGCGCTCACCTTCGAGTCGACCGCGGCGAGCTGCATACGACGTCTCAAGGACGGCGGAGAGACGCTGCTGGCCGCTCCGCTCGGCCGCGCGCTGGGGGCGGCCGTCGACGCGGCAGTCCTCGGGGTCGCCCACGCTCTGCAGGAGGCCGCGATCGTGCCCGTGCCGACGTCCCCGACGGCGTTCCGCCGCAGGGGATACCGTGTGCCGGAGCTGCTGGTGAGGCGCTCGGGCTCGGTCCCGCATCGCGCCCTGGTGCTGCGGGGTATGCGCGGCGATCAGCGCGGGCTGGACGCCGCGGAGCGCGCGGCGAACGTGCGCGGAACCATGCGCGCGCGCGGCGCAGGCGACGGGGAGAGGGTGCTGATCGTCGATGACGTCATGACGACCGGTGCGACTCTCGACGAAGCGGCGTCCGCGCTGGCGGATGCGGGATACGACGTCGTGGCCGCCGCTGTGCTCGCTGTGACACCACGTCGCAGCGAACGCATCGTGAACGCACCGGAGACACGGAGCAAATGACCCGTGACATCCGCACCCAGGCCGACTACGGTGGGGTGTCTAAGGCGACCACGGTCCGCCCTTGGCCGGGAGGACCGGGACAAGGAGGCAGCAATGGAAACAAGCATCGTTGGCGTCGGAGTGGGTATCACCGATCGCTTCCGAACCGTTGTCGAGGAGAAGATCGCCAGGGTCCAGACATTCGCGTCTCGAGCGCAACGTCTCGACGTGAAGGTCACGCATCGGGTGTACCGGAACGGCAGGGTGCCCGATGAGACCGTCGAGCTCACACTGATCGGCAAAGGGCCGGTGGTCAGAGCGGAAGCCACGGACGGCGACAAGTTCGTGGCCCTCGACCTTGCGGTCGACAAGATGTCCGAGCAGCTGAGACGCGCCAAGGAGAAGCGTGTCGACGGGCGCCAGCATCCTCGTGGCGCACACTTCGAGAAGGGCAGCGGTGCCATCGAGGGCATCGATGTCGAGCCCGCGTCGGCTGATGTCCTGCACGCGGTGGCCACAGGAAGCGTGCCGGTGCAGAACGACGAGGAAGAGGCCTACTCGCCCGTCGTGATCCGCACCAAGAGCTTCGATGCGGAGTGGATGACCGTCGAAGAGGCGGTCGACCGGATGGAGCTCGTCGGGCACGACTTCTTCCTGTTCGTCGATGTCCGCTCCGATCACCCCAGCGTCGTCTATCGGCGCAAGGGATGGGACTACGGCGTCATCGCCCTGAGCACGCAGGCCCCGCCCGCGGAGGCACTCGCCTCCTGACATCAGGAGCAGACGAACGGCCCGGCCCCTGAGGGGGCCGGGCCGTTGGCGTGCGGGGTGTTGCTCTCAGTCGAACATCCCGTCGAGAAGGCTGCCGATCACAAGGCCTCCGAGGATGCCCGAGGCGATGTCGCCACCGCCGCCTCCGCGGCGACCGCCGCCCCATCCGCCGCCACCCCATCCGTTGCCGCCGCCGCCCCAGCCATCGTCCTGCGGGCGGGAGGAGTCGATGTCGCGCTGCGCCAGCTGCAGGGCTTCCGAGGCGAGGTGAGCCACGCGTCGCGCGCTGACGAGCGCCTGCTCGCGGGTGTCCTCCGCCGGGAGCAGGTCCGGCAGGTCCACCCGAAGGCGTTCCGCCTCAGCCAGACGCGTCCTCGCATCCGCGCCGATCCAGCCGCGATGCCCGGCGATCAGACCGCGCGCGACGCCGAGCTGTCGATCGGCGTCGTCGATCGCGTGCTGGACCTGCTGGACGCTGGGGAGAGGGTTCTCGGCACGGTGCCGCGCCTTCGCGATCGCATCGTCGAGCGCGCTGTTCGCCGTGCGCAGCTGGGAGAGTTCCGCGAACGGATCCCCAGGCGTCCCCGCCGGCGTCAGCGCATCGAGCGCCTGCTGCAGGGCCGCCACCGCCGAGGTGACTGCCGGAGTCTGCGGCGCCGTCCTCGCCGCGACGAGGTCGCTGCGAGAGTCCGCGACGACCTCGGCCAGCGTCGATTCGGCGCGGAGGGACTCGATCTCGAAGTCCTCGACGGCATCGAGCAGAGACGATGCGCGCCGCGTCGCTTCGGTCGCGGTCTCGAGGGCGAGGTTGGCCTCTTCGTTCTGCTTCGCTGCGCGGCGGCGTTCCGACACGTCGGCTCCGTGCGTCGCGAACGCGATGAGCTGCTCGGCCTCGGCGGCGCTCGCCGTGATCTGGTGCATCGCCGAATCCGAGTACCGTTCGGACAGTCGCGCCACGGTCTCGTTGGTGTGCGGGATGCGCTCGCTCAGCGCGGCAGCCTCGGCCCGCACCTGCGCGATGATCTCGGGGGCGCGGCGCACCTTCGCGATCGACTCGGCGAGTTCGGACGTCTTCTCGTCGAGCAGATCCTGTGCCCACTCGCAGAGCTGGGCGATGCGTGCATTCCTCGTGCGGAGCTCTTCCGGCGTGTCCGGGATCTCGTCGTGGTTGAGCTGGTGCAGCTGGAAGGCTTCACGCAGATGCGTGCGCACGGCGCTGAGAGCCTGTCGCAGGTCTCCGGTGAGCGATTCGCCCAACTCGGCCTCCGCGAACGCGAGTTCGTCGGACGTCGACCGGATCCTTTCGTCTGCGGCGACCAGGGACTGCTCCGCTCGGCGTGCCAGATCGGCGTCCTGCGCCGCCAGTGCTTCCTGCTCGCGCTTGCGTCTGCCCCATATTCCTGCCATAGGTCGATCCTAGTTTCCCGCGAGCGGCCCCTGGCTGTGCATCCGCTCCAGGCGAACGGGATCAGGCGAATGCTGTGTTCGCGGCGCCGGTGGGGCGCCCGCGCTTGGGGCGATCGACCGTGAGCTCGAGCGTGAGCGCATGCTGCGGATGCTCCGCGAGCCGGGCCTCGACATGGTCGAGCCAGCGCAGTTCGGCATCGGTGGTGAGGACCATCGAGTCCACCACCAGCGACCAGGCGAGACCCTCAGGGCTGCTGTCGTCACGCGAGGCGCGCATCCGGCGCAGTGACGCGAGATGCTCCAGGGACGCGCCGCGCTGTGTGGCGATGACCGCGGCGGCATCCGAGCCGGGAAGAGTCGCAGCGATCGCCACCTTGATGGCGAGCTCGTCACGCGTGGCCTGGCCCCGTGTCACCGGAGACGACATCCATCGCTCTGCCTCCAGACGACCGTCGTCGGTGATCTCCCAATAGACGTGGCCCTGTGCGTCGGCCGCACCGCGAGCGACGAGGCCGTCGCGTTCGAGTCGCTCGAGTGTGTTGTAGATCTGCCCGACATTCAGCGGCCAGACCGATCCGGTGCGGCGGTCGAACTCGTGGCGCAGCTGATATCCGTAGCACGGACCCTGCGCGAGGATGGAGAGCAGACTCTGACGCACTGACATGTCGACCTCCTGTGTCGACGATCAATATATACATACCGGGAAAACTTCGCCGTGAGCGCCATGCAGGCGACGTGCAGGTCACGGCCCGGTAACATGACAAGGTATGCCTGGTGCGCGCCCGAACGGTGGCGCTGCCGGAACCATCGACAGGGAGATGACATCTGTGGCCAATCCTCTTGAGAAGCTGCTGCGCGCCGGCGAGGGGCGGGTCATCCGTCGCCTGAACCAGGTGGTGAAGGCCGTCAACGCCCTGGAAGAGGACATCTCCAAGCTGACCGACGATGAGCTCCGCAACGAGACCGTCGAGCTCCGTGCCCGGTACACCGCGGGCGAGACGCTCGACCAGCTCATGCCGGAGGCGTTCGCCGCCGTACGCGAGGCGGCCAAGCGCACGCTCGGCATGCGCGCGTACGACGTGCAGATCATGGGCGGGGCGGCCCTGCATCTCGGCAACATCGCCGAGATGAAGACCGGTGAGGGCAAGACCCTGGTCGCGACGTTCCCCGCATATCTCAACGCGATCGCGGGCGAGGGCGTTCACGTCATCACCGTCAACGACTTCCTCGCGAGCTACCAGGCGGAGCTGATGGGGCGCGTGTATCGCGCGCTCGGGATGAAGACCGGCATCATCGTGTCCGGACAGACTCCCGCCGTGCGCCGCGAGCAGTACGCCGCAGACATCACGTACGGCACCAACAACGAGTTCGGCTTCGACTACCTCCGCGACAACATGGCGTGGCGCAAGGAGGACCTCGTACAGCGTGAGCATTTCTTCGCGATCGTCGACGAGGTCGACTCGATCCTCATCGACGAGGCACGTACCCCGCTGATCATCTCCGGTCCGTCATCGGGCGAGGCGAATCGCTGGTTCGCGGAGTTCGCGAAGATCGCCCGCACTCTCGAGGCAGGGGTCGACTACGAGGTCGACGAGAAGAAGCGCACGGTCGGCGTGCTCGAACCCGGTATCGAGAAGGTCGAGGACTATCTCGGCATCGACAACCTGTACGAGTCGGCGAACACGCCTCTGATCTCGTTCCTGAACAACTCGATCAAGGCGTTGGCGCTCTTCAAGAAGGACACCGATTACGTCGTCATGAACGACGAGGTCATGATCGTCGACGAGCACACCGGCCGCATCCTGGTCGGGCGTCGCTACAACGAGGGCATCCACCAGGCCATCGAGGCCAAGGAGGCGGTGCCGGTCAAGGCGGAGAACCAGACCCTCGCCACGGTCACGCTGCAGAACTACTTCCGCCTCTACGACAAGCTGGCCGGCATGACCGGTACCGCCGAGACCGAGGCCGCCGAGTTCATGTCGACGTACAAGCTCGGCGTGATCCCGATCCCGACCAACAGGCCGATGATCCGCAAGGACCAGTCCGATCTCGTCTACAAGAACGAGACGGCGAAGTTCGCGCAGGTCGTCGAGGACATCGCCGAGCGCCACGCATCCGGCCAGCCCGTGCTGGTCGGCACCGTCAGCGTCGAGAAGAGCGAGTACCTCTCACGACTCCTCGCCAAGAAGGGCGTCAAGCACGAGGTTCTCAACGCGAAGAACCACGCTCGCGAAGCCGAGATCGTCGCGCGTGCGGGTCGCCTCGGTGCGGTGACGGTCGCCACCAACATGGCGGGCCGAGGAACCGACATCATGCTCGGCGGAAACGCCGAGTTCCTCGCCGTGCAGGAACTCAAGAGCAAGGGACTCGATCCTGTCGAGACTCCGGAAGAGTACGAGATCGCGTGGGACGAGACCTACGAGGCGATGAAGGATGTCGTCTCCGAAGAAGCTGCGAAGGTGATCGACGCCGGCGGCCTCTACGTCCTGGGAACGGAGCGTCACGAGTCCCGCCGCATCGACAACCAGCTGCGAGGTCGATCCGGTCGTCAGGGCGATCCCGGTGAGAGCCGCTTCTACCTGAGCCTCACGGACGACCTGATGCGTCTGTTCCAGTCCGGGGCCGCCGAGGCGATCCTGTCCCGCACCAACTTCCCCGACGATGTCCCGATCGAGTCCGGTCTCGTGTCGCGTGCGATCCGCAGCGCCCAGTCGCAGGTCGAATCGCGAAACGCCGAGATGCGCAAGAACGTCCTCAAGTACGACGACGTCCTGAACCGCCAGCGCGAGGCGATCTACGCCGACCGTCGCCACATCCTGCAGGGCGACGACATCGCCGATCGGGTGCAGCACTTCATCGAGGATGCGATCAGCGGCGTCGTGCGGGATCACACCGGCGAGGGCCACAACGAGAGTTGGGACTTCGACGCGCTGTGGACCGAGCTCAAGACGCTGTATCCCGTGAGCGTGACGATCGACGAGGTCGTGTCGGAGGCTGCGGACCGCAAGGGGGGCATCTCGGCGGAAGGACTGACCCGTGAGCTCCTCTCCGACGCGAAGATCGCGTACGAGACGCGCGAGGAGTCTCTCGGCGAGGCCGCGACCCGCGAGCTCGAGAGGCGCGTCGTGCTTCAGGTGCTCGACCGCCGCTGGCGCGACCACCTCTACGAGATGGACTACCTCAAGGACGGCATCGGCCTTCGCGCGATGGCGCAGCGTGATCCCCTCATCGAGTATCAGCGTGAGGGCTACGCGATGTTCCAGTCGATGATGGGGCAGATCAAGGAGGAATCCGTCGGGTACCTCTACAACCTCGAGGTCGAGGTGCGTCGCGCCGCCGATTCGCAGGCCGCCGAGGTCGAAGCCAAGGGGCTGTCCGACGGGGGAGGCGAGCAGCGGCTCGAATACTCCGCGGCCAACGACGCCGGCGAGGTCGAGGTCCGCAACGACCGCGGTCAGGTGCAGCAGGCTGCCACGGAGAAGCTCCGCCAGGCGGCTGCGGCACGTCAGGCGCCCGCCGAAGAAGCCGAGCCCGAGGCGTCGGGAGCCCGTGGTGCCTTCGGCCAGCGCACCGAGGCCCCGGCAGCACCGGCCGGCAATCGTGAGCAGCGACGGGCCCAGGGCAAGAAGAAGAAGTAGCGACTGCGCGTACGGGAAGAGGGGCTGATCCGCAGGATCAGCCCCTCTTTCGGTCATTGTAGGCTTGCTCAATGACACCAACGCGCCACTTCGACCAGTCGTCGAAGCTCAAGAACGTCCTGTACGAGATCCGTGGAAACACACTCGTCGAGGCGGCGCGGCTCGAGGCCGAGGGGCATCGGATCCTCAAGCTCAACACGGGCAACCCCGCGATCTTCGGATTCGAGGCTCCGCATCAGATCGTCCACGACATGCTCGCAGCGCTCCCCACGGCACACGGCTACAGCGACAGCAAGGGCATCGTCTCCGCTCGCCGCGCGGTGGTCAGCCGGTACGAGGAGATCGAGGGATTCCCGCGATTCGACCCGGAGGACGTGTTCCTCGGCAACGGCGTCTCCGAACTCATCACCATGACGATGCAGGCGCTGCTCGACGAGGGGGACGAGGTGCTCATTCCCGCGCCGGACTATCCGCTCTGGACGGCGATGACGAGTCTGGCCGACGGCACTCCCGTGCACTACCTCTGCGACGAGGACAACGGCTGGCAGCCCGATCTCGAGGACATCCGCTCGAAGATCACCCCGCGCACGAAGGCGCTCGTGATCATCAACCCCAACAATCCGACCGGGGTCGTGTACTCGCGCGAGGTGCTCGCGGGCATGGTGCAGATCGCGCGGGAGCACGAGCTCCTTCTGCTCTCCGACGAGATCTACGACCGCATCCTGTTCGATGGCGCGACCCACATCCCGACGGCGACGCTGGCACCCGACCTGCTCTGCCTCACCTTCAACGGCCTGTCGAAGACGTACAGAGTCGCGGGCTACCGTTCCGGCTGGCTCGTGATCACCGGCCCTCAGTCTCACGCCAAGGGCTTCCTCGAGGGCATAAACCTGCTCGCATCGACGCGGCTCTGCCCCAATGTCCCCGCCCAGCACGCCGTGCAGGCAGCCCTGGGGGGAGTGCAGTCCATCGACGCGTTGATCGGTCCCTCCGGGAGGCTGCACGAGCAGCGGGACGTGGCCTGGGAAGGGCTGGAGTCGATTCCCGGGGTCTCGTGCGTCAAGCCGATGGGGGCGCTCTACGCCTTCCCCCGACTCGACCCGAACGTGCACGAGATCCGCGACGATGCGAAGCTCGTCTACGATCTCTTGGTGTCCGAGCACATCCTGCTCGTGCAGGGAACGGGATTCAACTGGCCCGCGCCGGATCACCTGCGACTCGTCACCCTCCCGGAGCCGCGCGTCCTCGCCGAGGCCGTCGAGCGCCTCGGGAACTTCCTCTCGAGCTACCGGCAATAGCGTCCGGCGGTGCCGGGATGCCTTCTCGGGAGAGGGCCCGCACAGCGGCGACGAATGACGAGCGCGGCGTGACGTCGGTCATCGGGCGAGCGTGAAGCAGCGAGGCGTCGGCGGCGCGCAGGTCGAACGGCAGGAAAGACACGTCGGTGATGCCCGCGAACCGTTCGAGGGTACGCCTGATCTGCCCCCGCGCGTCCAAGCCGAGCGGTCCCGGACGTAGACGGTTCACCACGACGCGGATCGGGGTCGGAGCCGTCAGTCTCCGCAGTTCCGCGTGATCGCGGAGGAAGCGACTGATGCCCAGAGGGTCGGCGGAGGCGAGAGCCACGATCTCGTCAGCCTCCGCCAGCGCGGCCGACGTCGCCGCGTGACGCCGAGGACCGGCCAGATCGTACGTGGCCTCGTCATCGGCGTCGAAGGCGCTCGACACGTCGACGATCGTCTCTTCAGCCCAGGTCCGGCAGACGCGGAGCGCTGCCTGAAGGCGGCTTGCCGAGAGCTCCGGCCATCGGCTGGGCCGGTTGATCCCGCCGAGCACCTCGATCTGTCCCGCACCGGTTTCGAGCCTGGTGGCGAGACGCGACAGCTCCACACCGTCGAGGGCCCCGAGCTCGGCTCTGCGGCAGGCGGCCGCGATGCCGGGCTCGTCGTCGCTGAGCCCGAGCAGCAGCGCCAGCGACGGCGCGACGGTGTCCGCGTCGACGAGCGCGGTCCGCCTGCCTGCCCTCGTGAGCTCGACGGCCAGCTGGATCGCCAGAGTCGATCGGCCCGGTGCTCCCGCCGGACCCCAGACGGCGACGACACGATGCGGCGAGGACTCGGGCCGCCGCGGGACGCGGGGCGACTCCGTCTCCAGGGCCATCGCCACCTCCCACCCTGCGGCTCCCTCAGGGAGCATGCTCATGAGCCCGTAACGCCCGAGCAGCCTGCTGTCGCCATCACCGAGCGGGATGATCCGCACCCCCGCCCGATCGCACGCCGCGACGACAGCCGGAGTCAGAACCGCGCGGGTCGACGTGACGATCGCGGCGTCCACCCCCGCAGGAAGAGGCAGCAGTGAGGTCGGCTCCACCACTGCCGCGACGTGGATCCCCTCTATCTCGAGCTCGGCGGCGAGGGCCGAAGCCCGAGGCTCTGCGACCGCGATGACCACGCTGGTCATCGTGCGGTCCCGACCGGCACCACAGACAGTGCAGAACCCCCTGTGATCGCGGCGAGCACGGCTGCGACATCAGTGCGGTCGATCACCACCTCCGCGACGGCACCGTTCGATGCGAGCATGCCCTCGGACTCTGTGACGGCGGCGACGACGACGTCGGCGACGAGCAAGCGAGGCGACTCGTATGCGGTGTGGCCCTGGTCGACCGGTGGAGCGTGCCAGACCTCCACGACGTCTCCCGGGGCGAGATCGCGGGGGAGTCCCGTGCTGCTGTCGATCACGATCGTGGTCGTCTTGACCGAGTCCGCGTCGGCCGCCGCATCCCGCGGTACGAGCTCCCCCTGGGTGATCGTACGCCCGGCGACCTGCCCGGGGGAGAGATCGTGCGGTGCCAGATAGTCTCCCGTGGCTGCGCCGAGATTCACATCGACCACCTGGAAGTCCGCTGACACGAGCGCCTCACCGACGACGATGGTCCGGTTAGCCTGCAGCACCGGATCCGCGGCGGTCGACGAGGAGACGACGAGCCAGACGCCGCCTATCGATGCGGCCACGAGCACCAGTCCGATCAGGAAACGGAGATCACCCCAGAAGGCACGTCGGGAGCGGGGCATCAGGTCCATGCCGTCATGGTCACAGAGATCGGAGGCGGACCGCGCGAGTTATCCACAGCGCGCCCGTGCGCGGGGCGGTCCGCGGACGTCGGGGGAGAATGGACGCATGTCCGACGCCTCGATGCCTGTCCAGCGCTTTCTCGCACCCGCGCAGGTCGCCGAGCTGCTGTGCATCCAGGTGGACGAGGTGATCGACCTGATCTTCGCCGGGCGGCTGCGCGGCTCGAAGCTGGGTTCACCCGCGCGATGGCGGGTCGAGGAGTCGAGCCTGACCGGTTACCTCGCCGAGCAGTCCGAGGAGGCGCGACGCATGGCACTGTGGCGGCAGGCCAACGAGGCCAGCTTCCCGGAGGTATGGGGTACGACGCACGCTCACGGCATCTGAGCGCCCGCGGTCTGGATCGATGCGACAGCCGCGAACGGGATGACGCGAAAGCTCTGGACCGCGCCGGCCATCCTCGCGACACCGGGATCATGGAGTGCGAGATCGAAGTGATCTGCCCCGGCCCTGTCGACCGTCCCGTGAAGATCGACGCCGTCCGTGACGATGATCCGCACAGGCACGCGTCGGCGCGCGAAGTCTCGCAGGAGGAAGCCCAGCGTCATACGCTCTCGCAACGTCGGGAGGGTGGCGTCGCCCTCGTCGAGACTCGCGAGGAGCAGGCCATGATCGACGCTCATCCCCCTGATGGCGTGCAGGGGGATGATCCGCATCGCGCGCGGCGATGAGGGCTCACCGTCCGTCACCACGGCTGCCAGCCAATCGGCTCCCAGCGATTGCAACCGGGCCCGGATCCGGTGACCGGGCAAATCGAGCGTGGTCGCTGCCGACTCTGCGCAGAGCGCACGAAGGCGCGTGCGCAGCTCCAGTCTCGAGATGCGCAGGCGCTCTGATTCGGCGTCGAGCGCAGCCCGCTCGCTCTCCCACTCGGCGGCCAGCTGGCCCTCGAGATTCTCGAACATCCGATCCCAGTGCACCCGCCCACCGTAGGCCACCTCCCTCGCGGCGTACGAGTTATCCACATTCCTTCCCGGAACCGCCGAAACGGCCTACGACCGGCTGCTCTACTGGGCGCTGTCCACCCCGATCGAGAGTGCCGCCGATGACGCTTCATGAGTATTTCGCACCGCAGCCGACGCCCCGGGCCGAGCTCCCGGATCCGCATCCGCTGCTGCGAAGTCTCACCCAAGGCGTGCTCGAGGTCCTCGCGGGGGTACGAGAAGTCGACCAGCTCGCTCGGTGGTTCAGCGAAGATGCGTACCGCAGTCTTGTGACGAGAGCGAATCTGTCGGCGAGGGCGCGCAGCGCGAGGGGGGTCTCGCCTGCGCGCCCGACTTTCACGGTCCTCTCGATCCGGGTCACCGAGCCGGTCGACGGCAAGGTCGAGGCCGTCGTGATCGTCGCGGGACCGGGACGCACCCGCGCCGTCGCCATCCGACTCGAGGGTCTCGACCGTCGCTGGCGTGCCACGTCGCTGGCGATTCTGTGAGCGGAGTCGTTCTAGGCTGGTGGGGTGTCAACCCTCAGCGACCTCGCCCATGCCCAGGGCCTCCTGGCCGACAACGACGTCGAATGGCTTCATCGCCTCGCCGGTGACGGCCAGCTCCTCGCCGACCTCGCCTCGGCTGACATCGTCGTCTGGGTGCAGACGGACGACGGATCGTTCGTCGCGGTCGCGCACGCGCGACCGAGCGGCGCGGCGACGCTGTTCTATCGCGACATCGTCGGCGAGCGTGTGCGTCCTCAGTGGCGCACGCAGGTGCAGGGGGCGTTCGAGTCCGCGGAGATAGTCGATTCGTCCTCGCCGGACTGGTTCGAGGAGACCCCGACGCGGGTTCGCGCGGTTCCCATCGTCAGCGCCCGTCCGAGCGGTCAGGCACCGTCGGTGATCGGCGTCGTGACACGCCACACGAATCTCGGTGAGGCCCGCACGCCATCGCGTCAGCAGATCACGTTCGACGAGTGCGCGAACGATCTGTTCAGGATGATCGCAGACGGGAGCTTCCCCGACCTCGCCGCGCCGACCTCGCCTCGACGTGGTGCTCCCCGTGCGTCAGACGGACTCATCCGCATCGATGTCGACGGCATCACGACGTTCGCGAGCCCCAACGCGCTCTCGGCCTTCAACCGCATGGGCTTCGACGACGAGCTCGAGGGTGAGTCTCTCGCCGAGGTGACGACCCGTCTCGTTCCGCCGTCGAGGCAGGTCGACGAATCGTTGCCGGTCGTCGTCACGGGGCGAGCGCCCTGGCGGACGGACATCGAAGCACGGGGCGTGACGGTGTCGCTGCGCGCGATCCCTCTGAAGGATCACGGCACCCGCATCGGGGCGATCCTGTTGTGCCGTGACGTGTCTGAGCTGCGGCATCAGGAGCAGGAGCTCATCACGAAGGACGCGACGATCAGGGAGATCCATCACCGCGTCAAGAACAACCTCCAGACGGTGGCATCACTGCTGCGGATCCAGGCTCGCCGCACGCATTCCGACGAGGCCCGCGATGCCCTCACCCAGGCGATGCGTCGGGTGGATTCGATCGCCGTCGTGCATGACACGCTGGCTCAGGGGCTCACGCAGAAGGTCGACTTCGACGAGGTGTTCCACCGCGTCCTCAAGCTGGTCGCGGAGGTGGCCTCTGCGCCGAACACACGCGCGCGCACCCAGTCGACCGGTCGGTTCGGCGTGCTGCCGAGCGAGTATGCGACTCCGCTGGCGCTCGCGCTGACCGAAGTCGTCACGAATGCCGTCGAGCACGGCCTCGCCGGCCAGGAGGGAATCGTCACGATCGATGCCACCCGCACCGAGGAGAACCTGCGAGTGACCGTGCGTGACACCGGTCACGGCCTGCCCGAGGGACGCATCGGTCAGGGATTGGGGACGCAGATCATCCGCACTCTGATCCAGGGTGAGCTGAGCGGATCCATCGAATGGCACGGCAGCGAGGGCGAGGGGACCGAGGTCGTGATCGACATCCCCCTCCGCTGGCTCACGAAGTAGGGCGCTGAAGAGCCGTCGAAATACGAAGAAGCGGCCCGAGACATCGTCTCGGGCCGCTTCTTCGTATGTCAGGAGGCGCGTCGCGCGCGCGCTGCGCGGCGCTTGAGAGCGCGGCGCTCGTCTTCGGAGAGGCCACCCCAGACGCCCGAGTCCTGGCTGGTCTCCAGAGCGTACTGCAGGCAGATCTCCGTGACCGTGCAAGTGGCGCAGACGGTCTTCGCCTTCTCGATCTGGTCGACGGCCGGACCTGTGTTCCCGACGGGGAAGAACAGTTCGGGGTCGACAGTCAAGCAGGCGGCCTTGTCGCGCCAATCCATGGGGGCTCCTCGGTGTGGATTTCAAGAGATGTCGCAGCGCGACGTACTCGGATTTCGGGTGCAGATCGGGTTCAGCTACCCTGTATGAGATACGGACGGATGCCCGCATTTGTGATGCGGGCGCGAAGCCCGCCCCACGCCGCTGTGGGAGCACATGACGCTGTCTATTCTGTTACATGAAACCGGCGAAATCAAGGGTTTCGCTCGTTCTCATTCGATTCTCAGGAGACATCGTGCGTTCACCAGGCCTCGCGTTCGCTGCTGCAGCGCTGCTCGCTGCAGAGGGCGTGGCACTCGCCGTGTTCGCGCTGATCGAGCTGGTGGGGCTGGGAGCGGGTGACGCCGCCTCTCTGCCGACGGCGCTCGCGCTGATAGTCCTCACGGTGCTGGGCGCCGTCGCCCTCATGGCATTCGCGATCGGCGCTCGTGCAGGTCATTCATGGGCGCGGTCGGGCGGCGTCGTGTTCCAGGTGCTCGCCGTGGCACTCGCGCTCGCTTCGCTCACGCTTCAGCCGATTCCCTGGCTCTTCACCGTCGCCGTGGGAGTGCCCGCTGTCGTCTGCTTCGGTCTTCTGATCGCGAGCACGCGCGCCGAGAACGAGCGTCCCGCCGAGTGACGCGACGCCCTCGGCTCAGGAATCGATGCCGAGCTGCTTGCGCAGGCGCGCGACGTGTCCGGTGGCCTTGACGTTGTACTGAGCGAGCGCGACCGATCCATCTTCATCGATCACGAAAGTCGAGCGGATGACGCCCTCGACCACCTTGCCGTAGTTCATCTTCTCGCCCCAGGTTCCGTAGGCCGTGTGCACGGCGTGGTCGGGATCGCTGAGCAGGGTGAAGGTGAGTCCGTCGCGATCGCGGAATTCTGCGAGCTTCGCGGGCTCGTCGCGCGATACGCCGATCACTCGATACCCGGCGCCCTGCAGCGACGAGATGCTGTCGCGGAAGTCGCATGCCTGCGTGGTGCATCCGGGCGTCATGGCGGCGGGGTAGAAGTAGAGCACGACCTTCTGCCCGCGCAGGTCGGAGAGGCGCACTGTCGCGCCGTCCTGGTCGAGCAGAGTGAAGTCGGGGGCAGCGGTTCCGGGTTCCAGGCGCACAGTCACGTGCTCAGCCTATCGGCCGGGAGTCTGCTCGGCCTTGTCGGCGAACGTCTGCAGCAGTCTCTGCAACGAGTCGAGACGGGCGAGTCCCGTCTCGCTCAGCTCGCCCCGGCCGGCCGCCTCGATCAGAGCGCAGTCGGGCGCGTCCGGAAGGTGTGTGCATCCGCGCGGACACTCCTCGGCGATCTCCGCCAGTTCGGTGAACGCGGCCAGGATGTTCTCGGGCTGCACGTGCCCCAGGCCGAACGATCGCACACCGGGAGTGTCGATCACCCAGCCCGCGCCCTCCGGACCCTCGTAGCGCAGCGACACCGTCGATGACGATGTGTGGCGGCCTCGTCCGGTCACCTGGTTCACGTGTCCGGTGGCGCGGAGCGCGCTCGGCACGAGAGCGTTGACCAGCGTGGACTTGCCGACGCCGGAATGGCCCACGAACACCGTCGAATGCCCGACGAGCGCGGCGCCGATCTCGTCGACGGGCATCTCGTCCTGCGCGCTGGTGAAGACGCGCAGATCGAGCCCGTCGAAGTGGGCGAGGAACTCGCTCGGGTCGGCGAGGTCGGTCTTGGTGACGACGAGCAGAGGGCGGATGCCCGCGTCGAGAGCCGCGACGAGATACCGGTCCACGAGGCGCGCACGCGGCTCCGGATCTGCGGCGGCGACGACGACGAGCATCTGATCGGCGTTCGCGACGATGACGCGCTCCACCTGGTCCGTGTCGTCGGCGCTGCGGCGAAGGAGTGACGTGCGATCCACGATTCCCACGATTCGTCCGAGCGTCCCTTCGTCACCCGTGGTGTCTCCCACGACGCGGGCCTGATCACCCGTCACGATCGGGGTGCGCCGCAGTTCGCGTGCGCGCGCCGCCGTGATCGCGTGTTCGTCAGGGGTGTCCTCGCCCATCAGCACGGAGTATCGACCGCGGTCGACGCCCAGCACGCGCCCGATCTGCGCATCGTCGTGCGCGGGACGCCGCTTGGTCCGTGGGCGATTGGCCTTCGGGTTGGGGCGAGTGCGGAAGCTGCTCTCGTCGTACTCCTCGAAGTCGCCGTCGAGGTCGTCGGACTCGTCGAGCCAGCTCACGCGGATTCGCCTCGCAGCATCCGCTCCCACAGGAGAGTGAACTCCGGGAGGGTCTTCGCTGTCGTGCCGATGTCGTCGATCTCGACTCCGGGGACGCGGAGCCCGATGAGCGCGCCGGTGGTCGCCATGCGGTGATCGTGGTATGCCGCCCAGGATCCGCCGTGCAGGGGACGAGGAGTGATGCGCAGCCCGTCTGGCAGCTCTTCGGCTTCGCCGCCGAGAGCGCGGATGTCGGCGATGAGCGCCGCGATGCGATCCGTCTCATGGAGTCGGATGTGCCCGATCCCGCGGATCGTCGTGGGCCCGGATGCGAACGCGGCGAGTCCCACGAGGGTGGGGGTCAGTTCGCTCGCTGCGGAGAGATCGAGGTCGAGGCCGCGGATCTCGGTGCCGGCCTTGACGGTGAGGGTGCCGCTGTGGCGTCCGACGTGCGCGCCCATCGCCTGCAGGATCTCGGGCAGCAGGGCACCGGGCTGCGTCGAGTGCACGGGCCAACCGGGAATCGACACGGCTCCGCCCGTCACGAGGGCCGCAGCGAGGAACGGCGCCGCATTCGAGAGATCCGGCTCGATGTGGATCTCTTTCGCTCGAGGGACGCCCGCTTCGACGAGCCACTCGCCGGTGGCCGGCCGCTCGATGCGGATCCCACGTCGGCTCAGGGCCTCGATCGTCATGTCGATGTGGGGGAGGCTCGGAAGCCTGTCTCCCGTGTGGACCAGATGCAGCCCCACGTCGAATCGGGGAGCGGCGAGAAGAAGGCCCGAGACGAACTGGCTCGACGCCGACGCGTCGATCTCGACACGTCCGCCGCGGATCCGTCCGTGACCGCGGATCGTGAACGGAAGCGCCCAGGTGCCCTCGTCGTCGATGTCCACACCGAGGTCGCGCAGTGCGCTGATGAGCCCGCCCATCGGTCGATGCAGCGCCGTCTCGTGCGCGGTGAGGTGCACATCATGCAGTGCCAGACCCGCCAGCGGCGCGATGAAGCGCATCACGGTGCCGGCCTGACCGCAGTCGACCGTGGTGCCGCCTTCGAGCCGCGCGGGAGTCACCACGAGATCGGGGCCGAACTCTCCGTCGCCGTCGACCTCCTCGACCCCGACGCCCAGAGCCCGCAGCGCCTCGACCATGCGACGTGAGTCGTCGGAGTGCAGAGGGGCGATGAGGCGTCCCGGACCATCCGCGATGGCGGCGATGATGAGCTCACGATTCGTGAGCGACTTGGAACCAGGAACGGTCACCGTGGCGCTCACGGGAGCGGACGTCGTCGGCGCCACGTAGGCGCCCTGGACAGGGGAGGGGGAATACCTGTTGGCGCTCATCGGTTCCCACCTTAGTAAACGTGAGTCGCCGCCTGACCGAATGGCGTGGGCTCGCGAGGAGGAGAGAGCATGCTCGACACGTTGGAACGCGAGTTCGCAGACGTCGTCGGCCTAGACTGGCCGGTGATGGATGACACCGCAACCGCAGACACGGTCAGCGATCCTCGACGCGAATTCGAGGAACAGGCGATCCCCTTCATGGATCAGCTGTACGCCGCCGCCATGCGCATGACCCGCAACCCTTCCGACGCCGCGGATCTCGTACAGGAGACCTTCGTGAAGGCGTACGGCTCGTGGTCGACCTTCGCGCAGGGCACGAACCTCAAGGCGTGGCTCTACCGCATCCTGACGAACACCTACATCAACATCTACCGCAAGAAGCAGCGGGAGCCGTTCCAGGGCACGATCGACGAACTCGAGGACTGGCAGCTCGGCGGAGCCGAGTCGACGACTGCCTCGCATGGGCGGTCGGCCGAAGCCGAGGCGATCGATCACATGCCCGCTTCCGTCGTCAAGGATGCGCTGCAGGCGGTTCCGGAGGACTTCCGGCTGGCGGTCTACCTCGCCGACGTCGAAGGATTCGCGTATCAGGAGATCGCGGACATCATGAAGACACCCATCGGCACCGTGATGAGCCGTCTGCACCGAGGCAGGCGGATGCTGCGGGAGCTGTTGGCCGACTACGCCGCAGAGCGGGGAATCTCCGCGGCCGACCCGAGGAGCAGGAAATGACCGACTGCGGCTGCGACAAAGCCCGAAAGGACCTGGAGGAGTACCTCCGCAACGAAGTGTGCAACACCGAGCACACGGAGATCCGCGAGCACCTGGAGAACTGTCCCTCGTGCCGTGATGAGGCGCTGGTCGCGACGACGCTGACAGAGGTCGTCGCGCGCGCCTGCAAGGAGACGGCACCCGAGGAGCTCCGCGATCAGGTGTTCGCCCGACTGCGCGAGGTCCAGGCAGCCCAGCACTGAGTCTGCGTCGAGTCCTGCCCCCGTAGTGTGGGTGCATGACCGTGATCGACTTCCGTGCCCTTCCTGCCGATTCCGAGTCTGCTGCGCGACTCGCAGCGGAATCGCTGACGTATCGGGTGCTCGACACTGCGGATCCGGTGGCGTCCGAGCTCTTCCAACGGGCCACGTCACGCGGATTCCTCGGTGCGGAGCCCACGACGGACGCACTGCGATTCGGGCGATCCGCTCTCGAGGCCAGACGCAACATCGGCGTCTACGACGACGCGCCCGGCGCGGACTCTCGTCCCGTGGCGACGATCGACTCGTGGGTCACGCCGCTCACCGTCCCCGGAGGCGAGAGCCTGCCGATGTGGGCGATCAGCGGGGTGACGGTCTCGGCCACCCACAGGCGTCGTGGCATCGCCCGCGCGCTCCTCGAGGGGGAACTCCGCGCCGCAGCGTCGGCGGGTGTCCCCATCGCGGGGCTGACCGTCTCGGAGGCGACCATCTACGGTCGCTATGGCTTCGGCTCGGCGCTGCCGGTGGTGCGATTCGCCGTCGACACCCGCAGGGCCGGGTGGGCGGGACCTGCGTTGCGGGCTCGTTCGAGTACGTCGAGGGGGAATCCCTCGCCGCTGAGCTCGGAGCCGTGCATGAGCGTGCACGCCACTCGCGTCCAGGACAGATCCCCGGGTGGAGATCGCGCTGGGAGGGGATGGCGGGTCTCTCTCCGAGCGACCCGGATCGCGACAAGGTGCGCGGCGTGCGCTACCGCGACTCTTCGGGAGCGGTGCACGGAGTGATGGCTTTCCGCCTGAGTGAGCGCAGCGGGTCGTTCCGCTTCGCGCTGCAGATCACGCTCCTGGCTGCCGATACCGCTGAAGCCCGTGCGGCCCTGTGGCAGTTCGCCCTGCAGCACGACCTCGTCGATGAGGTCACGGCGGATCTTCGCCCGCTCGACGATGCGCTGCCCTGGCTCGTCCGCGATCAGCGCGGGGTGACTCAGACTGTGCACGATCACGGGTGGCTGCGCGTTCTCGATGTGAGGGCGGCGCTCGAGCAGCGGCGCTATTCGGCACCGCTCGATGCGGTGCTCCACGTGCAGGACGCGCTGGGCTTCGCTGCCGGATCCTGGCGGCTCGTCGTGGATGACCGCGGGCGGGGCACGGTCACGGATGCAGACGGACGGCCGGCCGACGTCGAGCTCGATGTGTCGGAGTTGTCGGTCATCTATGCCGGGGGCGTGCGCGCGTCGACCCTGCACGACGCGGGCCGTCTGGATGCCTCTGCGGAGATCGTCGCCGCCCTGGACCGGGCGTTCCTCTCGTCCCCGGCGCCGTCGCTGGACATCTGGTACTGAGCCGGGTGCGTGCGCACGAAGACGATGCGCACGAAGAACGGGAAGAGGGCGCCTCGATCACCGAGGCGCCCTCTTGCGTCATCCTGATCAGCTGATGGTCAGCGCGTCGCGCAGCAGCTTCGCCTGCTCGGCCGCGTGCACCTTCGACGACCCGGTAGCCGGAGATGCGGAGGCCGGTCGGCACACGGTGCGGAAGGAGCGGTCACCGGGCACATCGGCGAACGCGAGTGCCAGGAACGGCCATGCGCCCTGGTTCTCGGGCTCTTCCTGAACCCAGACGAGCTCGGCGTTCGGGTACGAGTCCGTGATGGCCTTCAGACCGTCGATCGGCGTCGGGTACAGCTGCTCGAGCCTGACCAGCGCGATCTCGGGGTTCGGGTTCTTCTCGAGCTCGGACTTGAGATCCCAGTGGACCTTGCCCGAGTGCACGAGCACGCGCTTCACGGCAGTGCGGTCGAGCCCCCTGGCGTCGTCGAGCACCGGCTCGAAACGCCCCTGGGTGAACGCGTCGACCGGGCTCGTCGCGCCGCGAAGGCGCAGCATGGCCTTCGGGGTGAAGACGATGAGCGGCTTGCGCGGACGGGCATACGCCTGACGGCGCAGCAGGTGGAAGTACGACGCGGGCGTCGACGGACGCGCGACGATCATGTTCTCCTGCGCGCACATCTGCAGGAAGCGCTCGATGCGCGAGGAGGAGTGATCCGGTCCCTGGCCCTCGTAGCCGTGGGGGAGGAGCAGGGTGACGCTGGACTGCTGTCCCCACTTCTGCTCGGCCGCCGAGATGTACTCGTCGATGACCGACTGGGCGCCGTTGACGAAGTCGCCGAACTGCGCCTCCCACAGCACCAGCGCTTCGGGCGCCTCGACGGAGTAGCCGTACTCGAAGCCGAGCGCGGCGTACTCGCTGAGGAGCGAGTCGTAGACGAAGAAGCGTCCCTGAGACTCGGACAGATTCGACAGCGGCAGCCATTCCTGGCCGTTCGCGCGGTCGTGCAGAGTCGCGTGGCGCTGCACGAACGTGCCGCGGCGCGAGTCCTGGCCGGCCAGACGAACCGGCGTGCCCTCGACAAGGAGCGACCCGAAGGCGAGCAGCTCGCCGAAGCCCCAGTCGATGTTGCCGTTGCGGCTCATGTCGAGACGCTTCTCGAGCTGCTGCTGCAGCTTCGGGTGCACCGTGAAGCCCTCGGGCTTGTTCACGAACGCGTCGCCGATCAGTTGGATGACCTCGTTCGAGACGCCGGTGATCTCGGGGGCTCCGACCTGCTCGTCGAGCGGGGGGAGATCCTGTGAGATCGGCGTGGCTCCGGTCTCGGCGGCGTGGGTCTCGGCGAACGCGATCTCGAGGCGGTTCTGGAAGTCGGCCTTCGCCTCGTCGTACTCCTCTTCCGTGATGTCTCCGCGACCCACGAGCGACTCGGTGTAGAGCTTGCGCACCGAGCGCTTGGCCTGGATGAGGTCGGTCATGAGCGGCTGCGTCATCGACGGGTCGTCACCCTCGTTGTGGCCGCGGCGGCGGTAGCAGACGAGGTCGATCACGACGTCGCGGTGGAAGCGCTCGCGGTACTCGAAGGCGAGCTGAGCGACGTGGATCACGGCCTCGGGGTCATCGCCGTTCACGTGGAACACGGGCGCCTGGATCGTCTTGGCCACATCGGTGGAGTACACCGACGTCCGCGAGTCGTTCGGAAGCGTCGTGAATCCGACCTGGTTGTTCACGACCACGTGGATCGTGCCACCGGTGCGGTATCCGCGCAGCTGCGACATCTGCAGAGTCTCGACGACCACGCCCTGGCCGGCGAACGCGGCGTCTCCGTGCACGAGGATCGGCAGCCAGGCGAAAGTGCCGATCGGCTTGCGATCCTGCTTGGCGCGCACGATGCCCTCGAGCACACCGTCGACGGTCTCGAGGTGCGACGGGTTCGCGGCCAGGTAGACGGGGAGCTCCGACCCGTCGTCGGCGATGAACGTGCCCTCGGTGCCGAGGTGGTACTTCACATCGCCCGAGCCGCGCTGGTTGCCAGGGGTCTGGATGCCCTCGAACTCCTGGAACACCTGGCCGTACGTCTTGCCGGCGATGTTCGTGAGCACATTCAGTCGTCCGCGGTGGGCCATGCCGATGGCAGCGCCCTCGAGCCCCGCTGTGGCCGCACCCTGCAGGATCTCGTCGAGCAGAGGGACGAGGGACTCGCCTCCTTCGAGGGAGAACCGCTTCTGGCCGACGAACTTCGTCTGAAGGAACGTCTCGAAGGCCTCGGCCTCGTTGAGCTTGCGCAGAACGCGCAGCTGCTCGTCGTGGCCCGGCTTCTGGTACTTGACCTCGACCTTCTCCTGGAACCACCGTCGCTGCTCGGGGTCCTGGATGTGCATGTACTCGATGCCGAGAGTGCGGCAGTACGAATCACGCAGAACGCCGAGGATGTCGCGGAGCTTCGCGACCCGACGGCCGCCGAAGCCGCCGGTGACGAACTCGCGATCGAGATCCCAGAACGTGAGGCCGTGGCTCTCGATCTCGAGGTCGGGGTGCGAGCGCTGCACGTACTCGAGCGGATCGATGTCTGCCATCAGGTGACCGCGCACGCGGAAGGAGTTGATCAGCTCCTGCACGCGGGACTGCTTGTCGACGCGCTCGGCGAGGTCGACGGCGATGTCGGGATTCCAGCGGATCGGGGAGTACGGGATGCGCAGGGCCGCGAAGATGTCGTCGTAGAAGCCGCGCTGCCCGATCAGCAGCTCGTGGACCTTCTTGAGGAACTCGCCGGAGCCTGCACCCTGGATGACGCGGTGGTCGTAGGTGCTGGTGAGCGTGATCGTCTTGCCGATCGCGAGCTCGTTCAGAGTCCGCTCACTGGCACCCTGGAACTCGGCCGGGTACTCGAGCGCGCCGGCGCCGATGATGCAGCCCTGCCCCTTCATGAGGCGCGGCACCGAGTGCACGGTGCCGATTCCTCCGGGGTTGGTCAGCGAGACCGTGGTGCCCTGGAAGTCGGCCGCGGTGAGCTTGTTGTTGCGCGCTCGCGTGACCAGGTCTTCGTAGGCGACGAGGTACTCGCTGAACGACATGGTGTCGGCTCGCTTGATGCTCGGAACCATGAGCGCACGCGTGCCGTCGGGCTTGGGCAGGTCGATCGCGATGCCGAGGTTCACGTGCGCCGGCGCGACGACGGACGGCTTGCCGTCGATCTCGGCATAGAAGACGTTCTGGCTGCGGAACTCGTCGAGCGTGCGGATCAGAGCCCATCCGATGAGGTGGGTGAAGCTGATCTTGCCGCCACGGGTGCGCGCCATGTGGTTGTTGATGACGATGCGGTTGTCGATCATCAGCTTGGCGGGAACGGTGCGGACGCTCGTGGCCGTCGGGACGGTGAGCGACTCGTCCATGTTCGCGGCGAGGGTCTTCGGGAGACCACGGAGGGGCGTGATCTTGTCTTCCTCGGCGGGATCCGTGGTCTCCTTCGCCGCAGGCTTCGGCGCCTGTGCCGGGATGGGAGCGGCGACGGCCGGCTTGGTCGTGGTGCGCGCCACGGGCTGCGCTCCGATGACGGGGATCGGAGCGGTCACCGGGTGCGCGCTCTGATCGGCGGAGGCTGCGGGAGAGGCGGCAGGCGCTGCGCCTGTGGCGGCGTCGGACTGGTACTTCTCGAGAATCGGCCACCACTCCTTGTCCACGGAGTCGCGATTCACCTTGAACTGTTCGTAGAGCTCTTCGACGAGCCACGAATTGGCTCCGAACCCCCCGTCGCCCCCGACGCCGGTCACCTGGTTCGACACTCTCGATCGCCCTCTTTCATCGCTGAATTCCACATGTGCACACCGCGACGCAGGATGCGTTTCGGGTCCGCACACTCTCGAGCAACAAGCCTAACGTGTTTCCCCGCGCAATCGTCCAAGCGGAGTGCCGTCGCACACCCGATCTGAGTAGCGTGGGGGCATGGAGTTCTCCGGTGAGTCGCCCACAGTCGATCTGACCTATTCAGACGTGTTCCTCGTTCCGCGCCGTTCGGCCGTCACCAGCCGACTGCAGGTCGACCTCGCTCCGCAGGACGGCACACCGGCCACCCTGCCGCTCGTGGCCTCGAACATGAACTCGGTCACCGGTCCGCGTCTCGCGGCGGTGCTCGCGCGGCGCGGCGGCCTCGGCGTGCTGCCGCAGGACATGCCGTTGCAGGCGCTCGACGCGGCGATCCGCGATGTCAAGGCGCAGCCGGTCCTCTGGGACACGCCCATCGTGCTCGCTCCGAGCGCGTCGGTGGCCGACGCCCTGCGACTGCTTCCAGCCGCACCCGGTCACGGGGTGGTCATCGCTGCCGGCGACGCACCGTACTCCGTGGAGCGGATTCTCGGGGTCCTCCCGTCGACCCGCCTCGCGACGGCGCTGCCGGACGCCCAGCTCGGAGACCTCGTGCATGCGGGCACGCCGTCTCTCGACGCCGACGACATCGGCTCGGAGCGTCACGCGTTCGACGTCATCACGGAGGCGGGCGTCGAGATGGTCACGATCGTGCACCACGGCCACCTCGTCGGCACTCTGAGCGCGCGCAGCGCCCTGCGCTCGACGCTCTATCGCCCGGCCCTGGATGCAGACGGACGGCTCGCTGTCGCCGCCGCAGTCGGGATCAACGGGGATGTCGTGGCCAAGGCGCGAGCGCTCGTCGCTGCGGGTGTCGACGTGCTGGTCGTCGACACCGCGCACGGGCATCAGGAGGGGATGCTCCGGGCGCTCTCGGATGTCGCGTCATTGAATCCCGGTATTCCGATAGTTGCCGGCAATATCGTGACGGCAGACGGTGTGCGAGACCTCGTCGAGGCCGGAGCGACGATCCTCAAGGTCGGCGTCGGTCCCGGTGCCATGTGCACGACCCGCATGATGACGGCCGTCGGACGCCCTCAGTTCTCGGCCGTGCTCGAGACCGCGCAGGCGGCCCGTGAGCTCGGAGCCCATGTCTGGGCGGACGGAGGCGTCCGCTATCCGCGCGACGTCGCCCTGGCGCTCGCCGCCGGCGCGGCCTCGGTGATGGTCGGCTCGTGGTTCGCGGGCACGATCGAAGCGCCGGGGGAGCTGCAGACCGACTCCGAAGGGCGCATCTTCAAGGAATCGTGGGGCATGGCGTCGACCAAGGCGGTGCAGGCGCGCTTCGGACGCCTGGACCCGTACGAGCGCGCCCGCAAGGAGCTCTTCGCGGAGGGCATCTCGTCTTCCAAGATCTACCTCGACCCGCTGCGGCCCGGCGTCGAGGATCTTCTCGACATGATCACCTCGGGGGTGCGCTCCTCGTTCACCTACGCAGGAGCGGATTCCGTCCCGGAGTTCCACGAGCGCGCGCTGGTCGGCCTGCAGTCGGCCGCCGGATACGAAGAGGGCAAGGCACTCCCGGTCAGCTGGTGAGCGCCCCGCGCGGCTCGACAGGCGCGCGCGACGATCCCGCCATGTTCCGCGATCCCGTAGAATCGGCACACTATGGACGACCCTCCCAGTTGCAGTAGATCGCCCCACCGCTCACCTCTCGAATCCGAGGGGACACACTGATGGACTACATCCTGTTGGGCGTGGGGCTCCTGCTCACGATCGGCACCGGGCTGTTCGTCGCGAGCGAGTTCGCTCTGGTCAATCTGGACCGCGCCGACCTGGAGGCACGTCAGGCTCGCGGAGAGTCGCGACTCGCCATGACGATCGGTGCTCTGCGTCACACATCGACGCATCTGTCGGCCGCCCAGCTCGGCATCACTCTCACGACCCTCCTCACGGGTTACACGATGGAGCCCGCGCTCTCGAACCTGCTGCGACCGACTCTCGTCGCCTGGAAGTTCCCCGAGGCTGCGGTCGCGCCCGTCGCGACGATCGTGGCGATGGTGGTGGCGACGGCACTGTCGATGATCCTCGGTGAACTCGTCCCGAAGAACTTCGCCCTCGCACTCCCTCTTGCCACCGCCAAGCTGGTCGTGCCGTTCCAGGTGGCGTTCACCACCGTCTTCAAGCCTGCGGTCGTCGTGCTCAACGGCAGCGCGAACGGCGTGCTGCGCAGCATGGGGATCGAGCCCAAAGAGGAGCTCTCGGGCGCCCGCACGGCGGAGGAGCTCTCGTCTCTCGTGCGTCGATCCGCCAGCGCCGGCGTGCTCGAGGCCGACACCGCGAGCCTGCTCGATCGCACCCTGACCTTCTCCCGACTCTCGGCAGCCGACGTGATGACCGCGCGTCCGAGCATGCACGCGATCGCGGCCGGCGACTCCGCCGACGACGTCATCCAGCTCGCCCGACGCACCGGGCACAGCCGATTCCCCGTCTACGACGACGACTTCGACGACATCACCGGCGTCGTGCACCTCAAGGCCGCGATCTCGGTGCCCCGCGAGCGGCGAGCCGAGGTGCCGGTCGGCGCTCTCTCGACAGAGCCGCTGCGGGTTCCCGAGACGGCGCACGTCGACAGCCTCATCACGGAGCTGCGGGCGCGCGGGTACCAGCTCGCCGTCGTCGTGGACGAGTACGGCGGCACAGCCGGTCTGGTGACGCTGGAGGACCTCGTGGAGGAGATCGTCGGCGAGGTCGTCGACGAACACGACCGCATGAGGGCGGGTGTCGTCGTCGGACGCGACGGCGTGACCTTCCCGGGCGAGCTGCGTCCGGACGAGCTGCGCCGCAGAGCCGGTGTCGATGTGCCGGAGGGTGATGTGTACGACACGGTCGGCGGCTACGTCATGAGCGTCCTCGAGAGGGTGCCGGTGGTCGGCGACGAGGTTCCGCTCGACACGGGCACGCTCCAGGTCGTGCGCATGGACGGACGTCGGGTGGATCGGGTGCGATACGTCGCGACGCAGCACAGCGCTGACGAGGGGGTGACCCGATGAACGATTGGGCAGGTATCGCCTGGCTGGTGGTGCTCCTCGTCGCGAACGCGTTCTTCGTCGGCGCCGAGTTCGCCGTGATCTCGGCCCGCCGCTCTCAGATCGAGCCCAGGGCGGAGCAGGGATCGCGCGCGGCGAAGACGGCGTTGTACGCCATGGAGCATGCGACGCTGATGCTCGCGACGTCGCAGCTCGGAATCACGATCTGCTCGCTCCTCATCCTGAACGTGTCGGAGCCGGCCATCCACCATCTGCTGGCGGCCCCGCTGCACGCGTTGGGTTGGTCGGACGGCGTCGTCGACGGCGTGTCCTTCGCGATCGCCCTGCTCCTCGTCTCGTTCCTGCACGTCGTGTTCGGTGAGATGGTGCCGAAGAACCTCGCGTTCTCGGTGCCCGATCGCGCGGTGCTGCTGCTGGCGCCACCCCTCGTGTGGGTCTCGAAGGCGTTCATGCCCGTGATCTGGGTGCTCAACGCCGCCGCCAACGGCGTTCTCCGGCTGTTCCGCGTGGAGCCCAAGAACGAGGCCGCGTCGACCTTCACTCTCGAAGAGGTCGCGACGATCGTCGATCAGTCACGGCGTGAGGGCGTGCTCACCGACACGGTCGGTGCGGTGGCGGCTGCGGTGGAGTTCACGGACAAGAAGGCGAGAGACGTGGCGGTGCCGCTGAGCGATCTCGTGACGCTTCCCGAGAGCACCACGCCGGATGACATCGAGAAGGCCGTCGCACGCTACGGCTTCTCGCGCTACGTCATCGTCGATGACGAGCACGCACCGGTCGGATACGTGCATCTCAAGGACATCCTCCGGGCATCCGACGGTCCGGACCCGGCAGCCAAGCTGTTCGAGCCACTGCCGTCCAAGCGGATCCATCACATGGTCCCCGTGCAGGAGGACACCGATCTCGAGGATGCGCTCGCCGTCATGAGGCGTGCGGGCCGCCACCTCGCCAAGGTCCGCGACCACAACGGCGCGACCACGGCCGTGCTGTTCCTCGAGGACATCCTCGAGGAACTGGTCGGCGAGGTCCAGGATGCGACACGTCGGGTCCGCGGACACTGACGCCGCACGCACAGAAGCCCTCCGCTCGTTCAGAGACGGAGGGCTTCTGTGCTGTGCGGGCGCGTATCAGCGCCAGTGCGCCCGCTCGTACTGCGGTGGCCAGTCGATCTCGGCGCCGAGCTCATGAGCTGCACGCAATGCGAAGTGCGGGTCGCGAAGCCATTCGCGGCCCGAGAAGATCGCGTCAGCGGCTCCTTCGGTGAGCACGTGCTCCGCCTGCTCCGCGGCGGTGATGAGCCCGACGGCCGACACCGGGATCCGTCCACCCTGCCGGACGGCTGCCGCAAGAGGGACCTGATAACCGGGGTGCACGCTGATCTGCTGGTGCGCGACGAGTCCGCCGCTCGAGACATCGATGAGGTCGGCCCCGTGCTCGGTCGCCCATCCGCCGACGACGGCCGCTTCCTGCTCGTCGAAGCCGCCCTCGGCGTGGTCGGTCGCCGAGATGCGGACGAACAGGGGCACGGCATCCCCGGCGACGGAGCGGACGGCGTCGATGACGCGCAGCAGCAGGCGAGCTCGGTTCTCGAGCGAGCCTCCGTAGTCGTCCTCGCGCAGGTTCGACAGCGGTGACAGGAACTGGTGCAGCAGATACCCGTGCGCGCCGTGGATCTCGAGCACGTCGAAGCCCGCCTCGAGAGCGCGACGGGCGGCCGACGTGAACGCCTCCACGACGCGGTCGATCCCGTCGGCGTCGAGCTGCTCCGGAACGGCGAAGCCCTCGAACGGCACGGCGGACGGCGCCTGGGTGACCCATCCTCCCTCGGACGCGGGAACGGAACCCCGTTCCTGAGCCCATGGCCACCAGGTGGACGCCTTGCGACCGGCATGCGCGAGCTGGATGCCGGCGGCCGACCCTCGTGCGTGGATCGCCTCGACGATCGGCGTCCAGGCGTCTCGCTGCTCGTCGTTCCAGAGGCCGACGTCCCGGGGCGAGATCCGTCCCTCGGGAACCACGGCGGTGGCCTCGGCGACGATCAGCCCGGCTCCGCCGGAGGCGAACTGCGCGAGATGCGTGTGATGCCACTCCTGCACCACGCCGTCGACGGCGCTGTACATGCACATGGGGGAGACCCAGAGTCGGTTGCGGAAGGTGGTCGAACGGATGCTCATCGGAGAGAAGAGGATGCTCACCTCTCCGACGTTACCGTCGCCGAGAGCAGGGGAGGGCCGGGCGACTAACGTGGAGTCATGCCCGACGCACGCGACTGGTCCCGAGAAGATTCCGCACCCCTCGTGCGGGCCCCGGGGGCATCGGATGACAAGTACTCTCGCGGCGTCGTGGGGCTGCGCACCGGATCGCCCGCGTATCCCGGGGCATCGGTGCTCGGGGTCGAGGCGGCGTGGCGCGCGGGTGCGGGCTTCGTCCGCTTCATCGGCGAGGGTCGCGCGGCCGACGCAGTGATCGCGCGGCGCCCGGAGACCGTCGTGGCCGCGCATGCGGAAGGCGCGAGGGTCGGGGCCTGGGTGATCGGCTCCGGGACGGATCCGGCGGCGAGGAGCGATGCGGAGGAGCGGGAGCTGCGCGACATCCTCGAGGGCGAGGTTCCGGTCGTGGTCGATGCCGGTGCCCTTGACCTCGCGCCGGAGGCCAGCGCGCCGCTGCTGCTGACCCCCCACGGCCGTGAGTTCGAGCGACTGCGGGACCTGCTCGGTCTGCGACCGGAGCCCGACAGAGCCGGCGCGGCGGCGGCGATGGCGGCGGTGCTCGGGGCGACCGTGCTGCTCAAAGGCTCGGAGACGCTGATCGCCTCTGCGGACGGAGCTGTCATCAGGGTGAGCGCCGGGACAGGGTGGCTCGCGACGGCCGGTACGGGGGATGTGCTGGGCGGGGTGCTCGGCACGCTGCTCGCCTCGAACCCCGATGCCCCCGTCGCCGAGGCGGCCGCGACGGGTGTGTGGCTGCACGGACATGCCGCCCGCATCGCATCCGAGACGGCCGGCGACCGTGCCGGACTCGGGCATCCGATCGTCGCACTCGACGTCGCGGAGGCGCTTCCCCGCGCGATCGCGGACCTCCTCGCGTGAGTCGGCGAAGAGCGACGAATGTCGCGGTCCTGTGGTGTGCGTTCCTCGCCGTGCATGCGGCCGTCGCAGTCGCCGGGTGGATCTATCCGAGCCAGCCGATGGGCGACGTCGTGCTCGTCTACGAGCCGTGGGCCTCGTCGGCGCTGAGCGGCGGCCCTGTCGTCGGCGTCTCCGAGACGTGGGTCTATCCGCAGCTCGCACTCCTGCCCATGCTGCTCGCGAAAGTGCTCTCGCTGCCGCTGGTGGCGTCGATGGGCGTCTCCGGGGCGTATCTGATCGCCTGGGCGGTGCTGGTCACCGTGCTCGACGCAGTCGCGTTCGCAGTGCTGACCGGGCACGCGGCATCCCCTCCGCGTCGGGCGGGCGCGTGGTTCTGGATCGCGGCTCTCCTTCTGCTCGGACCGATCGCGATGTATCGGATCGACGCGATCGCGGTGCCGTTGGCCGTGATCGGTGGGCTCTGGCTGACACGGCGTCCCGCAGTCGCTGCCGCACTGCTCACGATCGGCGCCTGGATCAAGATCTGGCCGGCGGCACTCGTCGTCGCAGCGGTCGTCGCCTCGCGATATCGCATGCGTGCCCTCCTCGCCGCGGCCGCGGTGACGGCGAGCGTCGTCGGAGTGCTCCTCCTGTGCGGTGCCGACACCGAGATCCTCGGATTCCTCACCGCGCAGACGGGGCGCGGCCTGCAGATCGAAGCCGTCGCGGCGACCCCGTTCCTCTGGTCCGCCGTCGGAGGTGCGGCGAGGATCGAGTACAGCTTCGAGATCCTCACCTTCCAGATCGTCGCTCCAGGGGCGGAGCCCGTCGCCGCAGTGCTGACCCCGCTCATGGTCGTGCTGGTCGTGGCGCTGACAGCGGTGGGCGCCGCCAAGGCCATGCGGGGAGCATCCTTCTCGCGTCTCTTCCCGCCCCTCGCGTATTCGCTGGTGCTCGCGCTGATCGTGATGAACAAGGTCGGTTCTCCGCAGTTCGCGACCTGGCTGATCGCGCCGGCGATCCTCTGGTTCGTGCTGGACCGGACGCGGGCGGCGGTGCCGTCAGCGACAGTGCTGGCGCTGTGTGCGCTGACCTGCCTCGTGTACCCGCTGACGTACGACGCCCTCCTGCGTGCAGACCTCGTGCCGGTCGTGATCCTGACCGTCCGCAACATCCTTCTCGTGCTCGGTCTCGTCATCGGCATCCGCGCCCTCGTCCGAGTACCGGCGACCTCCACCACCACCACACACACCAGGGAGTGACCCCATGCTGATCGCCTTCTCCGTCGCGCCGAGCGGCGTTCCCGCAGACGGCTCCGACCGCTCGGATGCCTCTGTGCACGATGCGGTCGCCGCAGCGGTGCGCGTCGTTCGCGAGTCCGGCCTGCCGCACCGGACGACGAGCATGTTCACCGAGATCGAGGGGCCCGACTGGGACTCGGTCATGGACGTCGTCAAGCGCGCGACGGAGGCCGTGATGCCGTTCGGCTCCCGGGTGTCTCTCGTGCTCAAGGCCGACATCCGCCCGGGGTACTCGGGCGAGCTCGACGCGAAGATCGAGCGGCTCGAGTCGGCCATCGAGGAGCATGACGGCCGGTAGACTCGACGGGTGAATCCCTCGACTGAATCGAGGGGTGCGGCGAAGTGGGCGCTCCTCTCCCTCGCCATCGGCAGCTTCGGCATCGGCATGACCGAGTTCGTGATCATGGGTCTTCTGCCTGAGATCGCCTCCGAACTGCTGCCCACCCAATGGGCCGCGAGCCCGGAGGACGCGCTGAGCCAGGCCGGCTGGCTCATCTCGCTGTATGCGCTCGGCGTGGTCGTGGGCGCTCCGACGATCGCCGGATTCGTCGCGCGCTTCCCCCGCCACCGCGTGATGATCGGCCTCGCTCTCGCGCTCACGGTGTTCAACGCCCTCACCGTGGTGCTGCCGACCTTCGAACTCGTCGGAGCGTCACGATTCCTCGCCGGGCTGCCTCACGGCGCCTACTTCGGCATCGGTGCGCTGGTCGCGGCCGACGTCATGGGGCCGGGCAAACGAGCCAAGGGTGTGGCGTTCATCCTGACAGGGCTCACGATCGCCAATGTGGTCGGGGTGCCGTTCGGCACGTTCCTCGGCCAGCAGTTCGGCTGGCGTGCGGCATTCGCCGTGGTCGCGCTGGTCTTCGCGATCGCCACACTGTGCATCGTCTTCTTCGTGCCCGAGCATCCCGGGTCGCCCGGTCGCACCATGCGGGAGGAGCTGGGCGTGTTCCGCATCCCCCAGGTCTGGTTCGCTCTCGGCATCGGGGCGATCGGATTCGGCGGCTTCTTCGCGGTCTACAGCTACATCGCCCCCCTCGTCACGGAGGTGGCGGGATCGCCCGAGTGGGTGGTCCCGATCGTCCTCGTCCTGATGGGGCTGGGCATGACGGCCGGCAACATCGTGGGCGGGCACCTGGCGGACATCGATCTGCGGCGCACCCTGCTGATCGGTCTCGCCGTGCTGGCTCTCGTGCTCGGGCTGCTCGGAGCCCTGTCGTTCTGGATCGTCACGCTCAGCATCCTCGTGTTCGTGGTCGGCTTCGTGTCATCCGTGCTCAGCCCCACGATCCAGACGCGGCTGATGGACGTCGCGGGCGACAACCAGTCCATCGCCGCAGCGCTCAACCATTCCGCGCTCAACATCGGGAACAGCCTCGGGGCGTTCCTCGGCGGCGTCGTGATCGCCGCCGGATGGGGGTTCACCGCGCCGTCGTGGACCGGCGCGCTCCTCGCCGTGGCGGGTCTCGTCATCGCGCTCGTGTCGTATCGCGTCGATGCCCGGCGTGCCGTCGTCTCGGCCTAGGCGGCGGCGCTCGTCGTAGAGTGACGGGATGAGCGCCCCCGACGAGCTGCCGGTCGCCGGTACCGTCGTGCTGCTGCGCCGAGGCGAGAGCGGCGTCGAGCTGCTGCTGATCCGGCGGCCGGCCCGCGGCTCGTTCGCCGGAGCATGGGTGTTCCCCGGGGGCAAGGTCGAGGACGCGGACCGGACACCCGGCGCGGCGGAGCAGGAGGATGCCCGGCGGGCGGGCATCCGCGAGACCTTCGAAGAGGTCGGACTCTCGGTCGTCGGTCCGATGAGAACGCTGTCGCGCTGGCAGCCGCCGCTGGAGGCTCCTGTGCGGATACGCACGTGGTTCTTCGTCGCCGCGGCGCCCGACGCGCCGCTCCGTCTCGCGCCGGACGAGGTCGAGGACGCGGTGTGGATCACGCCCTCCGCTGCCCTGGAGCGTCATGGAACGGGGGAGTGGACGCTCTTCCCGCCGACCTGGGTCACCCTGCATCGCCTGAGCGGACACGCGACGGTGAGCGCCGCCCTCGAAGGTGCCGGCGCCACGGAGACGTATTCGACGCGCATCGAGCGATCCGAGGCGGGCACCGCCTTCGTCTGGGACTCGCTGCGTCTGGAGACGGGCGTGCTGCCCTGGCGGATCAGCGAGCGAGAACGCGGCGCCTAGGTGGCGAGCAGCCGGCGCAGGTGGCCCCCCACCGCTTCGGTCTCGATGAGGAAGCCGTCGTGGCCGAAGTCGCTCGCGAGCACGACCGCCTCGTTGCCGTCGAGAGTGCGGGGGATGCCGCGGGCGATGCGATGCTGTCCGTCGATGGGGAACAACCGGTCGCTGTCGATGCCGAGCACGAGCGTCGTCGCAGTGACCGCACGCAGCGCCTCTTCGACGCCGCCCCTGTCGCGCCCGACGTCGTGGGAGTTCATCGCCTCGACGAGAGTGACGTAGCTGTTCGCGTCGAACCGGCGGGTGAACTTGTTGCCGTGGAAATCGAGGTACGACTCGACGGCGAACCGTCCGCCGTGTCCGAGCGGCGACACACCCGACTGCCAGGAGCGCTGGAAGCGCTGGTTGAGCTCGATCGGGCTGCGGTAGTTCAGAAGAGCCATGCGGCGCGCGAGCGCGAGGCCCCGATGAGGCCCGTCACCGTCGGCGAGATCGTAGTACTCGCCGCCCTGGAAGCGCGGATCCATGCGGATCGTCTCCAGCTGCACGGTGTTGAGCGCGATCTGATCGGCTGTGGTGATCGGCGGCGAGGAGAGCACGGCCAGCCGCTCGACCCGCTGCGGGTGCGTGATGGCCCACTCGAGGGCATGCATCCCTCCCATCGATCCGCCGACGACGGCCGCCCACGAGGCGATGCCGAGAGCGTCGGCCAGGCGCACCTGCGCCGCGACCTGATCGCGGATCGTCAGATACGGGAACCGAGACCCCCACTCATACCCCGACGGCGCGATGCTCGCCGGCCCGGTGGATCCCTGGCACCCGCCCAACATGTTCGGCGCGATCACGAACCAGCGGTCCGTGTCGAGGGGCGCGCCCGGGCCGGTGATCTCCTCCCACCAGCCGGCTGTCGGGTGTCCGACGCCCGCGCTGCCGCGCACGTGGCTGTCCCCGGTCAGCGCGTGCAGCACGAGGATCGCGTTGTCTCGCGCCTCGTTCAGCTCGCCCCAGGTCTCGAACGCGAGTCGGATGCCGGGGAGCTCGGCTCCGCTCTCGGTGCGGAAGGCGCCGAAGGTCGCGAAACGTCTGTCACCTGCGGGGTCCCCGTCCCGCCAGGCGCCCGTCGCGGGTGGGCGTGCACGGAGAAGACGCACGTCGGCCTCCGTCACGGGCGCTGAAGGCACCGTGTCCTCGGAAGTCGTCTGCCAGTCCATGGTTCCATTCTCGCCTGGTCGGTCGCGGCTCGGACGAAGGTTACGCCTCGGTGCGCCGCGTGAACGCAGAGACGCCCCGGACCGGAGTCCGGGGCGTCTCTGCGTTCACGCGCGGATCAGGCGCGAGCGGCCTCCGACACGCGTCGAGCCGCAGCGAGCGCCTCGTCGAGGTCTGCCTTGAGGTCTTCGACGTTCTCGATGCCGACCGACAGGCGCACGAGGCCCGGCGTGACGCCGGCGGTGAGCTGCTGCTCGGGCGTGAGCTGCGCATGGGTGGTGGACGCTGGGTGGATCACGAGAGAGCGCACATCGCCGATGTTGGCGAGGTGGCTGAACAGCGACAGGCTGTTGACGAACTCGCGACCGGCTTCGACGCCGCCCTTGAGCTCGAACGAGAGGACGGCGCCGACGCCCTTCGGCGCGTACTCGTTCGCCTTGGCGTACCAGGGCGAGGAGGGCAGACCAGAGTAGTTGACCGAGGCGACGTCGTCACGGCCGTCCAGCCATTCGGCGATCTCCTGAGCGTTCTGCACGTGGCGCTCGATGCGGAGCGAGAGCGTCTCGATGCCCTGGATGAGGTTCCAGGCGCTCTGCGGGGCGATGGCCGAACCGAGGTCGCGGAGCAGCTGCACGCGCGCCTTGATGATGTAGGCGAGCGGGTCTCCCACCGCCGTCGTGTAGCTGGCGCCGTGGTACGAGGGATCGGGTTCGGTGAGGCCGGGGAACCGCTCGACGTTCTTCGACCACTCGAAAGAGCCGCCGTCGATGATCACACCGCCGATGGTCGTGCCGTGACCGCCGAGGAACTTGGTGACGGAGTGCACGACGATGTCGGCTCCGTGCTCGAACGGGCGGATCAGGTACGGCGTGGCGATGGTGTTGTCGACGATCAGCGGCACGCCGCCCTCGTGGGCCACGTCTGCGACGGTGCGGATGTCGAGGATGTTGATCTGCGGGTTGCCGATGGTCTCGGCGAAGAACAGCTTGGTGTTCGGGCGCAGGGCGCGTCGCCACTCTTCGGGGTCGTCCTGGTTCTCGACGAAGGTGACCTCGATGCCGAGCTTCGCGAGCGTGTACTTGAAGAGGTTGTACGTGCCGCCGTAGATCGAGCTGGACGACACGATGTGGTCGCCCGCCTGGGCGATGTTCAGCACCGCGAACGTCGAGGCCGCCTGGCCGCTGGAGAGGACGAGGGCGCCGGTGCCCCCCTCGAGCGCCGCGAGGCGCTGCTCCAGGACATCCTGGGTCGGGTTCTGGATGCGGGTGTAGATGTTGCCGAACTCGGCCAGTGCGAACAGGTTGGCCGCGTGGTCGGCGCTGTCGAACACGTAGGACGTGGTCTGGTAGATCGGCGTGGCACGCGCCTTGGTCACGGGGTCGGGAGCAGCGCCGGAGTGGATCTGCTTGGTCTCGAAACGCCAGGTCTCGGGTGCGGACATGTGTTCCCCCTGGAACTGTTGGAAGGTCGATACGACAGATGCCGTTGCAGCGACAGTACGGAACATCGGCCGTTGTCAACAGTCGGAGGGAAATGTGACGTAACGAACCCGAGGGTCTGAGGGCGGTCGAAGCGCTGGGTCTCAGGCCTGTGCGAGCAGTGCGGCGGCCCAGGTGCGTGCGACAGAGAAGGGCTCGGCGAACGTCGCCATCCCCACGGTGACGATGGCGCCCTCGTAGAGCAGCATCATCGCCTTCGCGGTCGCTTCAGAGTCGCGCACACCCGCCTCCGCGCAGAGTTCGCGGAACACGTCGAGCAGCCAGACCTTCTGTCGCGAGACCTCGGGGAACACCGGATGCTCGTCGTTGCCCTCGCCGATCTCGGCTCGGGCGTTGATCGCACTGCAGCCTTTGGGGCTGTTCTCGTCCGACCACGAGATCGCGGCGTCGAAGATCGCCAGTATCCGGTCGGGCCCCGGATCCGGCACGCGCGCCAGCTCCGCCGCCACGTGATCGCGCCAGCGAGCATCCCGGTGCTGCAGATAGGAGACCACGAGGGCCTCCTTCGAGCCGAAGCGGTCGTAGAGCGTCTTCTTCGTGACACCGGCGGCCTCGGCGATGGTGTCGACTCCCACCGCATGGATGCCGTGCTCGTAGAAGAGTCGCGACGCGGCGTCCAGTACGCGCCGGCCTCCGGGAGTGAGGGGAGCGAGCTCGGGAACGGGCGACGTCATGCCATCAGTATACCAATCTGTATAGTCGAGGTATGAGTAAACAGATCGGTATACTTTCACGGTCGCTGACGGTCGCCGCCTGCGCCGTGTTCATCGTGACCTGGAGCTCGGGCTTCGTCATTCCCGCCTTCGCCACGGTCGAGGTCTCGCCGCTGACCCTTCTGGTGTGGAGGTTCGTGCCCCTGTGCATCGTGCTGCTGGTCGTGACCCTGGCCTCGGGACAGCTGAAGGGAATCAGCATGAGTGACCTGCGTGCGCAGGCGATCGTGGGGGTGTTCGCCCAGTTCGGGTACTGCATCGCCGTGTACGGAGCAGTGGCCGCGGGCATCGCGACCGGAACCGTCGCGCTCATCGATGCCGTGCAGCCCCTCGTCATGGCAGCACTCGTCGGGCCTGTCCTGGGATTGCGGGTCAGAGGCTCCCAATGGGCCGGGCTGGGCATCGGGGCGATCGGAGTGGTTCTCGTCGTGCAGTCTCAGCTCGGCTCGTCGGCGGCGAGTCCTCTGGCCTACCTCCTGCCGGCAGCGGCCATGGGATGTCTCATCGTCGGCACGCTGCTGCAGCGCCGATCACAGGTCACGGGCAGCGTGTTGGCGACACTGACGATCCATGTGACGGTCACCGCGGTGATGCTCCTCGTGATCACGATCATCACGGGAACCCTGATCCCGCCCGCCTCGGCGACGTTCTGGCTCGCGGTGGTCCTGACGGCTCTGTTCCCCACCGTCGCGGCATACGGTCTGTACTGGTGGCTCCTGCGGCGGGTGGGCATCACCGCGCTGCAGGCGCTGCTGTTCCTGATCGCGCCCGCCACATCCCTCGCCGGCGGCATCCTGCTCGGCGAAGCGGTCACGCTGGTCACCGGCGCCGGGTTCGTGCTCTGCGGCGCCGGCGTCGCCATCGTCCTTCTCGGCGAGCGGCGTGCCGACAGGGCGGCCTCGACGACGGCAGAACGCGACCCGGCGGTGCGAGAGGCGCGATGACGGGCGGAACATCGTACGGTGGAGGCATGGCTAACAGGCGTGCAGTGGTGACAGGTGCGAGCTCCGGCATCGGGGAGGCGACGGTTCGTGCGCTACGAGCCCGAGGATGGGACGTGGTCGGCGTCGCGAGGCGCGCAGACAGGCTCGCCGCGCTGTCGGCCGAGACCGGCGCGTCGACCATCGCGTGCGACCTCACGGATGCCGACGCGGTCGCAGCGCTCGTCGACGAGCTGCGAGCCTCCGGCCCCGTTCATGCGCTCGTGCAGGTCGCCGGCGGTGCGCGCGGCACCGATCGCGTGGAAGACGCGTCGATCGACGACTGGAAGTGGATGTACGACGCGAACGTCGTGTCGAGCCAGCGCCTCGTGGCCGGCCTGCTGCCGTTGCTGCGTCTCGCGGCTTCGGTCGACGGGCACGCCGACACGCTGTTCGTCACGTCGACGGCTGCGCAGGTCGCGTACGCCGGCGGTGGGGGATACAACGCCGCGAAAGCCGCGCAGTCGATGCTCGTCCACGCGCTGCGTCTCGAGCTCAACGGTGAGCCGATCCGGGTCTCGGAGGTCGCGCCCGGGCTCGTGCACACCGAGGAGTTCACGGTGAACAGATTGAGGGGCGACAAGGTCGCGGCCGAAGCGGTCTACTCGGGTGTCGAAGCGCCGCTCGTCGCCGCCGACGTCGCCGACGTCATCGCCTATGCGCTGGACGCACCGAGCCACGTGAACCTCGATCTGATCACGATGCGTCCGGTCGCCCAGTCGGCGAACCACCTGCTCGCCCGCGGTCCGCTGCGGGTGCGGCCGGTCGACTGACCGATGACCGCACGCACCCTCGCGCAGCTCGCGGACGAGGGCACGATGGACCAGGGCTGGGCCGATGCGCTGGCTCCTGCGCAGGACGTGATCACCGAGCTGGGCGAGCGGCTGCGAGCGGAGCAGGCCGCGGGACACGGATACCTGCCCGCGGGGGAGCACGTGCTCCGGGCGTTCCGGCGGCCGCTGGCCGATGTGCGGGTGCTGATCACCGGACAGGACCCGTATCCGACACCGGGGCATCCGATCGGGCTGTCGTTCGCGGTCGATCGCGATGTGCGACCGCTGCCACGCAGCCTCGTCAACATCTATCGTGAGCGCGAGAGCGACCTCGGCATCCCGCCGGCCCCGCACGGCGATCTCACCGCCTGGAGCGACCAGGGCGTGCTCCTGCTGAACCGGGTGCTGACCGTGCGCCCAGGGCAGGCCGCGTCGCACCGGGGATGGGGGTGGGAGAAGGTCACCGAGACGGCCATCCGCGCACTCGCAGCTCGAGAGCAGCCGCTCGTCGCCGTGCTGTGGGGCAACGACGCTGCGAAGCTGCAGCCGATGCTCGGATCCACGCCGGTGATCGCGTCGGCGCACCCGTCTCCGCTCTCGGCGAGCCGTGGGTTCTTCGGTTCTCGACCGTTCTCTCGCGCGAACGATCTGCTCGAGCAGCTCGGGGCGTCGCCCGTCGACTGGCGCGTCGACGGAGAGCTGCCTTTAAGCTGATCGCATGCAGTTCGAGCCCGGTGACCGCCGCCGCGTGCTGCCGCGCCACCTGCGCCCGCAGCCGTCCCCTGAGGTGTTCTCCTACTCGATCCGCGCGGCGCGATCGGCCGATCTTCCGCACGTGCGTGAGATCTACAACCATTTCGTCAGCAACTCCGTGGTCACGCTCGACGAGCGACGCAGCAGCATCCCGTACTGGCGCGACAAGCTCGCGATGCTGAACAGGCTCGAGCTGCCCTTCCTCGTCGCCGTCTCGCCCGCCGGGGCGGTCATCGGCTATGCGCTCGCGCAGCCCTGGGCAGGCAAGAACGCCTACAGATTCACGGTCGAGGACTCGATCTATCTCGGCCCGGGCGCCGGCGGCAAAGGGCTCGGAGCCGCACTGCTGCAGGCGCTGATCGATGCGTGCGAGAAGCTGGGCATCCGCGAGATGGTGGCAGTCATCAGCGACACGAAGGCCGACGCCTCCATCCGTCTGCACTCGAAGCTCGGGTTCGTCGAGGCCGGTCGCATGGGGCGAGTGGGCCACAAGTTCGGTCGCGATCTGGGCACCGTGTACATGCGGCGGGCACTGCACCCTGTTCGCAGGCGCAGGTTCTTCGGCTCGGCCGCAGCGCGCTGAGGTCGCGCCGCCCGGCGGTGCTCAGTCCTCCGCTTCGGGGATGACGGGAATCGCCGCGAGCAGCTTCTTGGTGTACTCGTGCGTCGGATGCAGCAGCACATCGGTCATCGCACCGCGCTCGACGATGCTGCCGTCCTTCATCACGACGACGGTGTCGCAGAGGTTCTGCACCACGCCGATGTCGTGCGACACCAGCACGAGCGTCAGATCGGTCGTGCGCCGCAGCTCGATCAGCAGCTCGAGGATCTGGGCCCGCACCGTGACGTCGAGCGCGGAGAGCGGCTCGTCGCCGACCAGGATGCGTGGACGATGAGCGATCGCCCGGGCGAGTGCGATGCGCTGACGCTGACCGCCGGAGAACTCGTGCGGGTACCGGTCGGCCATGTCGGGTTCGAGACCGACGTCCGCGAGCACCTCCCGGATGCGCGCTGTATGGTCGCCTTCGATGCGCAGCGCACGCAGGGGCTCGCGGATGATCTGCCCCGCCGTCATCCGCGGGTCGAGCGACGCATACGGATCCTGGAAGACGAGACCTGCCTGACGACGGAGCCAGTGCAGCGACTTCGCCGGTGCGGACGCGTCGACCGCGCGACCGTCGACCATGACGTTCCCAGCTGTCGGTCGGTCGAGGCCCAGCAGCAGACGCACGAGCGTCGACTTGCCCGATCCCGATTCGCCGATGATTCCCACCGCCGAGCCCTCGGCGATGTCGAGGTCGGTCGGAGCGAGCGCGGTCTGCAGGCGCGCTCGCTGGACGACCGAGCGCTTCGGCACGGCGAAGTCGCGGCGCAGGCCGCGCGCCTCGATCAGGCTCATCGTGCATCTCCGTGAGGACGCCAGACCGTGGCGGTGGCATCGCGCAGAAGCCCTTGTGTCACGGGCGACGACGGAGCGGTCAGGAGCGTGCTCACCGGCGCGTGCTCGACGACGCGTCCGTGCTCGAGCACGACGCCGTCGGTCGCGACCTGAGCGAGCACGGCCAGGTCATGCGTGATGAACGCGAGTGACATGCCCTCTTCCTCCACCAGTCGCAGCAGCAGGTCCAGGATCTCGGCCTGGATCGTGACGTCGAGGGCCGTGGTGGGCTCGTCGGCGATGAGGAGACGTGGGCGGCAGGCGAGCGCCATGGCCATCGCGACGCGTTGGCGCTGCCCTCCGGAGAGCTGGTGCGGATATCGGTCGACGATGCCGGCGGGGTCGGGGAGGCGGACGCGCGCGGCCTCTTCGATGGCGCGCTCGCGCGCTTCGCGGCGACCGATCCCCTCATGGATGCGAATGGACTCTGCGATCTGCCGGCCCACTGTCCGAATCGGATTCAGCGCGGTACGAGGCTCCTGGAACACGATCCCGATCTCGTCGCCGCGGAGTCTCGCGAGTTCACGATCGGAGAGGCCGATGAGTTCCGTCCCCTCCCAGCGGATGCTGCCCGACGCCTGCGCTCCCTCGGGCAGGAGCCCGAGGATCGCGAGGGCCGTGAGGGATTTGCCTGAGCCCGACTCGCCGATGAGCCCGAGTCGGCTGCCGTCGGGGATGTCGAAGGAGACACCGTCGACCACGCGTCGACCGTCGATCTCCACGACGAGATCCCGTACCTCGAGACCGTCTGAGTGCGTCGGCACCGCATCGGGCTCGCCCGCGCCGCGGCGTTCTTCCGACGATGATCGGCGCATCACGCGACCACCGCCGGGATGTGGGTCTCGGCGGAGCGATGGCGCAGGGTCGGGTCGGTCGCCTCGCGGATTCCGTCGCCGAGCAGATTGAGGGCGAGCACCGTGATGGTGATCGCAAGACCCGGCCAGATGACCGAGAGCGGGTGCACACCGATGTACCGCTGCAGGTCGGACAGCAGCAGGCCCCAGCTGGGCTCCACGACCGAGGCGCCGAAACCGAGATACGACAGGCCCGCCTCGGCGAGCACCGCCACGGCCATCGACCACGAGAGCTGCACGATGAACACCGGTGCGACATTCGGGAGCAGATGACGGGTCAGGCTCTGCACGCTCGTGAGCCCCGACGCCCGGGCCGCCAGTATGAAGTCGCTCTGCTGCACCCGGCGCAGCTCGGGCCGGGTGACACGGGCGATGTTGACGCCGAATCCGATCCCCACCGACCAGATCACGACCCACAGCGAGCCGCCCCACACCGAGGAGATCATCATGGCGATCAGCAGCACGGGGAAGGCGATGAGGATGTCGACGAGCACGGCGACCGTCTCGCGCAGCCACCGTGCGGTGAGAGCGCCGAGCGCCGCCAGAGCGACGCCGACGAGGGTGGCGATGGCACCCGCGCCGATGCTGACGAAGACCGTCGTCCGCGCGCCCGCCATGAGCACGCTCAAGATGTCGCGACCGGTGTCGTCGGTGCCGAGCAGATGCGGCCAGCCGGGAGGCGACCACCGGGCGCGGACATCGGAGTACTGCGGGTCGAACGGTGTCCAGAACACCGAGACGAGTGCGGTCGTGGCGACGATCGCGACCACGAGCATCCCGAAGCGTCCGGTGGGTGTCTGCCAGAGACGTACGAGCCAGCGGGGCATCAGGCCTCCCTCTGTCGAGGATCGATCGCGCGGTGGAGCAGATCGACGAGGAACCCGACGATCAGCACGAAACCTGTGAGTACGAGCAGCTCGCTCTGCACCTTCACGAGGTCGCGCGTGCCCACGTCGGCCACCAGCATGCGGCCGATGCCGGGGAGCGTGAAGAGCTGCTCGATCACGACCGCACCGACGATGATCCCGGCCACCTGCAGTCCGAGCACGGTGATGATCGACAGGCCGACTGCGGGGATGCCGTGCGAGATCAGTGCTCTGTTCCTGGTGAGCCCTTTCGCGGCTGCCGTGCGGACGAAGTCCTGGCTCGCGGCCTGCAGGGTGGCGCTCCGGACGAAGCGCATGAGCATCGCGCCCTCGACGATCCCGATCGTGAGAGCCGGCAGCAAGAGGGCCTCGATCGCCGCGCCGGGCGTGCTCCATCCGGTGCGGGGGAAACCCTGTGGCGGCAGCCAGCCCAGCCAGACCGAGAACACGACGATCAACATCATGCCCGCCCAGACCACGGGGACGGCCGCGAGCGTCTGTGCGCCGACGGTGAGGGCCGTTCCACCGGGCCGTCCGCGACGAAGTGCGGCGAGGATGCCGAACGGCACGGCGATGAGCACGGCGATCACGAGCGACATGATGCCCAGCGGCACGGTCACCTGTGCCTTCTCGAGGAGTTCCTCGCCGACCGAGGCCCCCGAGAGCAGCGAGGTGCCGAGGTCTCCGCGGAAGAGGCCGCCGATCCACTCGGCATACTGCGCGGACAGCGGGCGGTCGAGGCCGAGGGACTCGCGCAGCGCCTGCACCTCGGCGGGCGATGCCTGAGTGCCGGCGATGAGCTGCGCGAC
Source organism: Microbacterium hydrocarbonoxydans (assembly GCF_904831005.1). Lineage (NCBI taxonomy): Bacteria > Bacillati > Actinomycetota > Actinomycetes > Micrococcales > Microbacteriaceae > Microbacterium > Microbacterium hydrocarbonoxydans. The sequence goes on from NZ_LR882982.1 coordinate 1,265,804, forward strand.
GTCTCCGGGGAAGACCCGCAGAGTCAGGAAGATCAGAAGGCTCGACACGAGGAGCCCCGCGATGAGCAGGGCCCCCCGGACGAGCGCGTAGCGGATCACGAGCGGCGGATCGCCGTCACTTCTCTGCGGCGACGGTGACGCCGGCGAGGTCGATGCGCGAGTTGATCGAATCCTCGGGGAAGCCCGAGACGAGGGGGCTCACCGCTGTGATCGTCGCGCCGTTGTACAGCCAGTCGGCAGCGTGGTCCTCGGAGACGATCCGTGCGGCCTCTGCCAGCAGGTCTGCAGAAGCGTCGGGGTCGACTTCGGCCAGCGCCTGCGCGTACAGAGCCTGCACCTCGGCGTTGTCATAGCCGAAGTAGTACTCGGGGTCCGCGAAGTTGCCGAAGTCGCGGGGTTCGACGTGCAGCACGAAACTCAGGTCGTAGTCGTGGTTCGTGTACACGTCTTCCAACCAGGCCGGGAACTCGACGGAGTCGACCTTGAGCGTCACCCCGACCTTCTGGAAGTCCGAGATGAGCACCTTGGGCACCGTGGTGCCGTAGAACGTGGGGATCGTGAGCGTCAGCTCGAGGTCTTCCTGGCCGGCCTCGGCGAGCAGCTCCTTGGCCTTCTCGGGGTCGTACGAGATCACGTCGGAGAGGTCCTCATAGCCCGGATCGAGCTCGGGGATCGGTCCGTACAGCGCGGTGCCCGAGCCGACGGCCTCGATGAGCGCGTCGTGATCGATCGCGAGGCGCAGAGCCTCACGCACGCGCACATCGTCGAGCGGCGCTTTGGCGTTGTTGAAGGCGAGGGTGGCCTTGTCGGTCGTGCGTCCCGTGGTCAACGTGAAGGAGTCCTCGAGCTGGGGAGCCAGGTTCGGATCCACCGCGGTGAGCACCTGGACGCCGCCGTCGAGTGCCGCGTTCACGCCGGCCGAGAAGTCGGGGATGTACTGGAACTCGACCTCGGCCACTCCGGCCGGTTCGCCCCAGTAGGTGTCGTTGCGGGCGAAGGTGATCGCGTTTCCCTTGCTCCACCGGCTCAGAGTGAAGGGTCCGGTCCCGTTCTCGGCCGTCTTGAGATCGGAGGTGTCGCCGGTCTGGAAGACGAGACCCGCAGGGCCCGTCAGGGAGAACAGGAAGTTCTGGTTCGGGGCGGTCAGCACGATCTGCACGGTGGCCGGGTCGGGAGCGGTGATCTGTGCGACCGAGGCGAACTCCGCGTTGCCCTGAAGCGTCGCATCCGTGCGCACGGCCTCGTAGGACGAGACGACGTCGGCGGACGTGAGCGGGGTGCCGTTGTGGAAGGTGATGCCCTCGTTCAGTGTGAACGTGTAGGTGAGCCCATCGGACGACACCTCGTAGTCGCTCGCGAGGCGAGGAACGATCTCGTTCTCCTCGTCGCGGCTGACCAGCCCCTCGTAGATGTTGTCGATCAGGATCTGCTCCAGAGCAGCACCGCTCGTGCGGCGGATGTCGAGGTTGGTGGGTTCGAGGACGAGACCCACCTGCAGGGTGGCATCCGGGTCGGGGTCTCCGACCGGGGTGGTGGCCTCGGGCTCGGCGGTGCCTGTGCAGGCGCTGAGGATGACGGCGCTCGCCGCGATCACGGAGATCAGCGCGAGACGTCGCGTGCGTCGGAACATGGAGTGTTTCCTCTCGGGGCGGCGATTGCTGTGTGCCGGTGGAACGAGCCTAGGGAAGAACGGGGGAGGAGGGCGCGGATTCGGAACGAATCGTCACAGTGCGGATGCCGCCCTCGAGATCAGTGCGGCGAGCTGCACCGGCGCGGTCTCCTGCACGTTGTGGGTGGCGTCGAGGCTGAGGACCTCGGCGTGCGGCAGTCGGGCCGCGAAATCCTGCGCGTCGTCGACGCTCACGAACCCGCGTTCCGCGCGCACCAGAGTCACCGGAACCTGGGCCATCGCAAGATCGCCCCAGCCCGTCGAGCTCAGGGGCGACGGGGCGTCGGCTTCACCGGGGGCATGCGCGGCCAGAGCCTGGGCCGCGAGGTGAGCGAAATGGTGCTTCCATTCGATCCGTCCGTCGGGGCGCACGCGAGTGTTCAGGAACACTCCGCGCTCTGTCTCGGGCCGTGTGCCGCCGAAGCCCAGCGACATCGCGCGCTCGACGAGCTCGTCCCTCGTCGCGAAATCGGTCGGTCCCGCGTAGAACTCGCGCAGGGCGGCGGGGCCCGCGGAGGTGTCGATGCCGGGGGTGATGTCGACCACGAACAGTCCCGCGACCAGGTCGGGGCGGTGCGCGGCGAGTGCGGCGGCCGTCAGGCCGCCGAGCGATTGACCGACCAGGAGCTGGGGCGTGTCTGCCCACTCTTCGAGCGCGTCGGCCACGTCGACAGCGAGATTGCGGGGCGAGTAGTCCGCATCATCGCGCCAGGAGGAGTCGCCGTGTCCGGTGAGATCGATCGCGAGCACCGGCATCCCGAGGGCGAGCACGGTCGTGTCCCAGGTGTGCGCATTGAGTCCGGCACCGTGAAGGAGCGTGATGCGGGGGGATCCCGCGCCGTAGCGGAGCGCGCTGAGATGCCGGCCGTCAGGGAGGCGGTGGGTCACGCGCTCGACCGTCGGAGGCTCGACTCCGAACACGTCGGCCTGCGCGGGAAGATAACTGAACTCGGAGATGTCGATCGCCACGTGGATATTCTCCCTGGCACGACGGTCGTCGAGAAATGCAGGAGCAGAATGCGAATGCGGGAGGCGGTAACGCTTCCAGTTTTGGTCATGGATTACTTTGAATGCTTGTGGAAACGCATTTCCCTGAAGTCGCGGGCGTTCAGGTCGCGGCTTGCATGACGGAATATCATGGGACCCATGAGCGAGACGCGAGTGCACCTCTCCAAGACCGAGCCTGCGGCCTATCAGGCGCTCGATGCCTTCGCGCGGACGGTCGGCAAGATCTGCGCCGAGAACGGCATCGACGATCGACTCAAAGAGATCGTCATGATCCACTGCTCCCAGCTCAACGGATGCAGCTTCTGCACCCGACTGCACGTCGATCGGGCGCTCGCCGCCGGGCTCGACACCGACACGCTCATGCAGATCGCCACCTGGCGAGAGAGCGGCGTGTTCAGTGAGCGCGAGCAGGCCGCGCTCGAGCTCGCCGAGGCCTTCACCTTCATCGCGGAAGACGGGATCTCCGACGACGTGTACGACCGCGTCGGCAGCGTCTTCACCGAGAAGGAGTATGCGGCGCTGAGCTGGGCGTGCGTGTCGATCAATGCGTTCAATCGCATCGTGGTCGCCGGCCGCTATTCCGTTCCCCCGCGCGAGCGGCAGGAGCAGGCATGACCGTTCTCGACGTCGAGGGCGTCACGAACGTCCGAGACGTCGGGGGGATGCCCGCACGGGGAGGGCGGATCCGCTCCGGGGTGCTGCTTCGATCCGGTCAGCTCTCGGGCGTGAGCACTTCTGGCGCAGAGACGGTGCGCCGAGCGGTCGCGCACATCATCGACCTGCGCGACGGCGAGGAGGTCGCTGCTGAGCCCACAGAGATCCCTGGGCCCGACACGACCCACCTGCCTCTGTTCCTCGGTTCCGTACGATCGTTCTTCGAGAACGACACGAGCCTCGAGGATCTCTATCTGCACCTGCTCGAGGAGAGCGGTGAGCGGCTCGTCGAGGCGATCCGCATCATCGCCCAGGGGGACCCGACCCTCGTGCACTGCACCGTGGGGAAGGACCGCACGGGGGTCACCGTCGCGCTCGCGCTCGCCGCCGTCGACGCAGATCGGGAGGCGATAGTCGCGGACTACGCACTCACCGAGTCGCAGCTGCCGCCCGAGCGATCACGCAACATCGTCGCGTATCTGCGTTCGCGGCATCCTGAGGCTGTGCACGCCGTCGCGCTGGCCACGGAGTCGCCCGCACCGGTGATGCGCGCCCTGCTGGAGGGCGTCGACGCCCGCTGGGGGTCGGCCGCCGACTACCTGCGGGCCAACGGCATGACGGATGCAGAGCTGGACGCGCTGCGCGAGGCTCTCGTCGAGCCTGCGGCGAATTCGGAGCCCGACCAAGGTTAGGCAACCCTTCGCCTGGTGTATCATGGACACATCATGAGCACCTCCCTCGACACACGCAGCACGCGCGCAGAGCGCCGTGCCGCACGTCGCCGTGCACATCACCTCGTGACGGCGGATGAGAACTCACTGCTCGAACTCGAGACGTTCCTCGCCACGCTGCCGCTGTGCGCCTCAGGTCGAGTGTTCATCGAGGTCGCCGAGGCTGCCGACATCACGACGATCGAAGCACCCGCACGCATGACCGTGACCTGGCTCGCCCGCTCCGAGCGGTCGGGCGCCGTCGGCTCGGGGCGCTCATGCTCGCAGGGTGAGGCTCTTGCGCGAGCGACCTGCGCCTGGGCGGACGAGATGCTCTGCGACGCCGAACTCGAGACGAACATCACGCTTCTCGGCGGCTACCTCGGTACCGCAGACATCGTCGATCACCTCACGGGCACGCTCGGGATCTCGCCTTCGACGATCTACGCGCCCGAGCGATTCGGACTCCTGTCGACCGACCGTTGAGTGCGGGGGCGACGCACGTAGTTGCCGTCTTCCAGCCCGGCCTCGATCTCGAAGCGGTTGCGCAGCGGGTCTCGACCGGCGAACAGATACAGCACCGGCAGTAGGGCGCCGTAGCGGAGCCACTGAGCCTTGTGCACGGCCTCATGACGCAGCACGGCGTCGGTGGGTCGCGCATCGCCGGTGAGGAAGCACCCTCCCACGCACACTCCGCCGCGATTGAACGTCCACCGAGGCATACCGCGGAAGATCCAGAGGCCTCCGCGTCGCTCGACGGGACCGGTGCTCCACAGCGATCCCCAGAGCCAGCCCACGGCCGTACCCCACCGATAGCCCAGGCGGCTGAGGGGGGAGCGGAGCAGGAACGAGGGGATGCGTCGATCGAAGCGCCGTCCCTCGGCGAGGATGCGCTCGGCGGTCGAACGCCAGTCGTCGTTCACGCCACGGCTCCGATCAGTCGCAGCAGTGCGCCCAGGTCGTCGACGGCATCGGCCGGTGAACGCGGTGCGAAACCGGCGATCGTCGCTCCTGCCAGCGGAATGCGCTCCCGCAGCGTGCGGATCGCGGCGCTCACCGCAGCGGGTGAGAGCCCGAAGGGCACCGAGGATGACACTCCGGCGAACTCTGCAGGGTCGAGCACATCGACATCGATGTGCACCCAGACGCGGCGGGCCCCGGTCGATGCGACGGCATCGGCGAGCGCATCGACGCGCTCCAGGTCCTGCACCGACAGCTGGACGAGATCGTCGAGGACCTCGACCTCGGCGTCGTCGAGATTGCGCATGCCCACCGCGATCACGCGGTCGCGGGGCACGCCGGGCGACAGGGCGAGCTGCGGTTCGCCTTCGCCGAGGATCGCCCGCAGCGCCATTCCCGAGAAGGCGCCGGAGGGAGAGGTCTCGGGAGTGTGCAGGTCGGCGTGGGCGTCGAACCAGACGACCGCGACGTCGTCTGTCCCTCCGGGTAGAGCAGCGAGAGCGGCGACCGTCACGCTGCAATCGCCGCCGATCACGACGGTCCCCTCGGTCTCTGCCGCCGCGACCTGCTCACGGGTGCGAAGCAGCGAGCTCAGCCTGCGAACGCCCGTTCCGAGCGACTCGCCGGCCTCGACGGGCACGTCGAGCACGGTGGTCGCGGCACGGGGGAGGTCGCCGGCGATCGCGGACGCGCCGTCGACGAGGAGCATCGCGCGGGCGGCAGGGGATCCCTGCCACTGCGGGACGACGAGGAATCGCACCATGGTGCCTCCAGCTGTGAAAGGGCGGATGCCCCGGAGCACTCGGCTCCGGGGCATCCGCCCGATGTGTCAGGACCCTTCGATCGCCCCACGAGGAGCGGAGCCGCCGGCCTTCAGCTCGGCGAGACGAGCCTCGACCTCGGTGAGCTCACCGAGGTCTTCCAGGCTCTCGAACTGCGCGTCGAGGCTCGACGCGGCGAGCTCGATCTTGCCCTGGGCGAGTGCCTCCTGACGCCGGACCTTGTCTTCGAAACGACCCAGTTCGCTGGTCGGGTCGAGCACGTTGATCGACGAGACGGCATCCTGCACCTTGGTCTGCGCCTCGGCGACCTTGGCGCGGGCGAGCAGTTCGCTGCGCTTGTTCTTCAGCTCGCCGAGCTTGTCCTTCATGCCGTTGAGGCCGGACTTGAGCTTGTCGACGATCTCGGTCTGCGCAGCGATCTGCGGCTCGGCGCCTGTGGCCTCGCGCTCGGCGCTGATCTGGCGCTGGAGAGCGATCTTGGCGAGGCTGTCGAACTTGTCGGCGTCTGCCGCGTTGCCGCTCGAGCGCATCTCATCGGCCTTGCGGCTCGCGGCGAGAGCCTTGTTGCCCCACTCGGTGGCCGACTGGACGTCTTCTTCGTGGTCCCGCTCGAGCAGGCGGAGGTTGCCGATGGTCTCGGCGATCGCCGACTCGGCATCGGCGATGCTGTTGGTGTAATCGCGAACGAGCTGGTCGATCATCTTCTGCGGGTCTTCCGCGGAGTCGAGCAGCGAGTTGATGTTCGCCCGGACGAGGGTCGAGATACGTCCGAAGATGGACTGCTTGGTCATGCTGTGTTCCTTTCAGAGGGTCGGAATCGATGTCTGGGAGTCGATGCGCGTGCGTTCAGAAGCGGCGTCCTCCGGAGCGGCCGCTGCGGCCGCTGGAGCGACTGCCGCCGCCTCCGCCGAAACCTGAGCTGCGGAATCCGCCGCCGCCGCTGGAACGCCAGCTGCTGCGGCGTGAAGAACCTCCGCCTCCGCCACCGGAGAGGAGCCCGCCGATGATGCCGCCGAGGATGTCGCCGCCGAGGCCGGAGCCACCGGACGAGGATCCGCCGCCGAAGATGCTTCCGCCTCCGCCGCCCCAGCCGCTCTCGTAGCGGCTCGGGTTCATGGCTTCGACGTCTGCCTGCGCGGATGAGGTGGCCTGTCGGGCGAGCTCGAGTGCGCGTCCGGCCTCGGTGAGCGCCGCCTCCGGATTCGAGGATCGCAGGCTCACGGCCTGAGTGAGAGTCGCGTCCGCCTGCGACAGACGGGTGCGAGCGGTCGAGCCGACTGTACCCCGTCGAGTCTCGATGTACTCGCGCGCTGCGCGGATCTCGGAGCCCGCCTGCGTCAGCGTCTGCTCGAGCAGCTGCTGGGTGCGCCGTGCACGTTCTGCGGCCTGGGTGCCCTGCGCGATCGCGGCGTCTATCTGGGCGTTCGCGGCGCTGAGCGCCTCGAGCACCCGCTGCGGACTGCGGGACGTTCCCTCGAGGGCGGCCTGCGCGGTCTGCAGCTGCTGCGCGGTCGCGGCAGCGACGGCACCGATCGCACCAGCCGCGTCGGGGAGCTGCTGCGCGGCGGCGATGTCGGCCTGCAGCTCGGCGACCAGCGCGCGCGCCTGCGACTCGATGCGGGAGAGCTCGGCTCCCAGTTCGGTGATGGCCGCGACCAGCTGCGTCGCCTGAGCGACGGACTGCTCGGCCGTGCGGATCGCGAAGGCGGCCTCGCCGGTGCGGCCGGCTGCGATCGCCTGCTGCGCTGCCTCGATCGAGCGATCGGCGAGGGCAGCTCTCTCATCGGCCTGCACGGGATTGTCGGTGACGGTGCTCAGCGCCGAAGAGTCGTACACGGCGGAGAGCCCGGCCAGCGCCGACCCGGCACCGGAGAGAACCGGTGCGAGTGCGGCTCGCTCGCCGCGCACCCGTTCGAGTTCTTGCGGGGCGTTCTGCTCGAGCCGGCGAAGTGCGTCGAACGCCTCGGTGTTCTGGTCGAGGACGTCGTCGATCTCGTCGCACAGCCGGATGATGCGGATGTGCCACGCACGGCGATCGTGGACCGTGTCCTCGACCTCGTCGTCGAGCTTCTGCTTGAGGTCGAAGGCTTCCGACATCTTGGCCTTCGCGGTCTCGAGCGCCCCGCTGAACTCGGAGGTCGCGGCATCGCCGAACTGCGCCACGGCGAAGCCGAGCTCCTCCCTGCTCGAGGTGATCGCATCATCGGCCTGCACGAGTGCGGCCCCTGCCTGCGTCTGCACCTGGTCGTCGGTCAGGGTGGAGAACGGATCGTTCGGATCGGGCTTCTCGGGCATGGCTCCGCGCCTGCGGATCTCGGCGTTGCGGCGCGAGCGGCGCACGAGGGCGATGATGAGCCACACGATCAGACCGAGCGCGATCACGGCGACCACGATCAGAGCGGCCCGCAGCGCCCCCGCACCGCCGTCGCCCTCGATCTCGTCGGCGGCGAGGACGATCATGCCCTCCCAGTCGTCCTGCGCGGCCAGGCCCTGGATCTTGTCTTCCACGTCATCGAGCTTGCTGTCGCTGAGCGGGCCGTCGGGCGCTGCCGAGATGTAGTAGCTGCGCCCGTCGACCGCGATCGCGAGCAGATACTGCTCGGATCCCAGGTTGTTGTTCTCGGCGACGGTATCGGCCCATGCGACGTTGTCGGACGGCGAGGTGAAGTCGTCGACCAGGACGACGAAGAGGTCGGATGACGAATTCTCGCTGAGGGTCTGGAGTCGCGCCTCGACGGCGTCCTCTTGGCTGGGGGTGAGGACGTCGGCATCGTCGGTCACGTATCCCGAGTCGAGCGTCACCGGTTCGGTCGCCGACGCAGCCGAGATCGAGAGCGTTCCTGCGGCCGCCGCCGCGGTGAGTGCGGCCAGCGCCAGCCACCGTGTCTTCATCGTCTTCCCTCCGACCGGCAGCCGAGCCCCATGGCACGAGTCTATGCACAGAGTCCGACACGCGACAGGTTCCGCGCGGGGATAGCCGTTCGCCCTCAGCGGAGACACATACGCTGGATGGCATGGACGACAGGTACGGATCGGATGTGCTCGCTGCCGGCTGGAGGGAACGGGCCGCCAAGCCGGTGCCGCAGGTGCCCGCCGAGCTCGATCTCGTCGTCGAGGTCGCGCAGGACGGGTTCTGCGGAGCGGTCACGCGAGTGCAGGGCGGCACCGTGGAGCTCGAGGACAGGGTGGGGCGCAAGCGCCTCTTCCCTCTCGGCGGCGGATTCCTGATCGACGGGTCGCCTGTGCGTCTCACGGTTCCTGCCTCGAAGGAGCAGGGCGTGCGGCGCACGGCATCCGGATCGTTCGTGGCTGCCGATCAGCGCGCCAGGGTCGCGCTGCCCAGCCGCATCCTGGTGGAGGGCAAGCACGACGCCGAGCTCGTCGAGAAGGTGTGGGGTGCCGATCTGCGTGCGGAGGGCGTGGTGGTCGAGTTCCTGCAGGGGGTCGATCTGCTCGACGAGCTGCTGACGGCAGAGCCGCCCAGCGAAACGCGCCGCTACGGCGTGCTGGTCGACCATCTCGTGCCGGGTTCGAAGGAGTCGCGCATCGCGGATGACTTGGCCAGGGGTCCGCACGGGAAGCACATGAGGATCGTCGGCCACCCGTTCGTCGACGTCTGGCAGTGCGTCACCCCTCGCGCACTGGGAATCGCGAAGTGGCCCGAGATACCTCGCGGCACCGACTGGAAGACCGGCATCTGCCGCGCGTTCGGCTGGCCGTACGAGACGCAGGCGGACACGGGTCGAGCGTGGCAGCACATCCTGTCGAAGGTGCACACGTATCGCGACCTCGAGCCCGCCCTTCTCGGTCGGGTGGAGGAGCTGATCGACTTCGTGACCGCGCCGGCCTCCTGATCCGCGGTCGGTGGCGCTCAGCGCCGCCGACTACCCTGGAAGCATGCCCGAACCCCGCACCTTCCGCGACGAACCGGTCTCTTTCGTGCGCCGCAGCGGCCGGATGTCCGACGCTCAGGAACGGGCGTTCGACGAGCTCGGTCCGCACTATCTGCTGGACGTGCCTCGCGATGTCGCCTGGACGTCGGTGCACCCCGAAGCGCGTCTCGATCCGACCGCCGAGTATGGGCGGGACGCCGATCTGTACGTCGAGATCGGTTCGGGCCAGGGCCACGCGATCGTCGCTGCGGCATCGTCGCGCCCCGACGACGACTTCCTCGCCGTCGAGGTCTTCCGTGCGGGGCTCGCCAGGACGATGCTCGATGCCGACCGCGAAGGCGCTCGCAATGTGCGTGTGGTCGAGGCGAACGCGCCGGAGGTGCTCTCGTCGTACCTGCCCGAGGCGGCAGCCGCCGAGGTCTGGATCTTCTTCCCCGACCCGTGGCACAAGAAGAAGCACACCAAGCGCCGTCTCGTCCGTCAGGGGTTCGGCGACACCGCGGCACGTGCGCTTCGCGACGGAGGTCTTCTCCGGCTCGCGACCGACTGGGAGGACTACGCGCTGCAGATGCGCGACGTGCTCGACGCCGACCCGCTGTTCGAGCGCGCCTTCGACGGCGACTGGGCCGAGCGGTTCGACGGTCGTGTCATGACGGCCTTCGAGCGCAAGGGCATCGCGAAGGGCCGCGACATCCGCGATCTCGTGTATCGGCGGAAGTCGCGCGCGTGATCACCGCGCAGCGCACCTCGGTGACCTGGCAGGCGGTCGTCTCCGCGCTGCTCGTGTGCGCCGCGGCACCGGCGTTCTTCGTGGCGCAGGTCCCGTGGTCCGGCTGGGCGCTGCTGGTGCTCGGCGTGGGAAGCGCCTGGCTCGCAGAACGTCGCGTGCCTGCTCGTGAGATGGGGGAGGACCGTCGCCCGTCTCTCGCCCGGGACCTCTCGCTGATCGCCCTCGGCATGCTCATCGTCAGCATCATCCCGCTGGCGGCCGAACTCGACAACCTCGCGATGCTGCGGTTCACGCTCGCACTCGGCGGTGCGGTCGCCGTGCCCTACCTCGTCTCCCGCTTCCTGTTCCGCGACAGGGCGATCAGCTTCCCCTGGCGAGCACACCGGCGGTGGGGTCGCCTGCAGTGGGGCTGGCTGGTGGCCGTGCTGGTGCTCGGCTGGTTGATCCTCCCGTTCTACTTCATCACGAGCGGCGTCTACCAGAACTGGCCGGTCGTCGACTCGCCCGATCTCATCGCACGGCTGTTCGTCGGCGTCGGAGCGGTCGGCATCTGGGACGAGCTGTTCTTCATCTGCACGGTCTTCGCGCTCCTGCGGAGGCACTTCCCCGACGCGCTCGCGAACGTGATGCAGATGATCGTGTTCGTCTCGTTCCTCTGGGAGCTGGGCTACCGGGAGTGGGGGCCGCTCCTGACGATCCCCTTCGCGCTCCTGCAGGGCTTCATCTTCATGCGCACGCACTCGCTGGCCTACGTCGTGACCGTGCATCTGCTGTTCGACGCCGTGGTCTTCGGCGTGCTGGTGCACGCACACAACCCGGGGCTGCTCCCGATCTTCCTGATCTAGAGCGACGGAGTCGATACGATCGAGTCATGCTCATCGTCGGACTCGTCCTCGCCGCGGCCGCTGCCGCGTTCCACGTCTTCATCTTCGCGCTCGAGTCGCTGAAGTGGACCGAGCCCGAGACGCGCAAGATCTTCGGCGTCGCGAGCGAGGCCGACGCCCTCACGACGAAGGCCCTCGCCTTCAACCAGGGCTTCTACAATCTCTTCCTCGCGCTCACCGCGCTGCTCGGCGTCGGCTTCGTGATCGTCGGCCTGACGACGGTCGGAGTGACTCTCGTCTTCGCCGGCACGGGCATGATGCTCGCTGCGGCGCTCGTGCTGATCCTCTCGGACCGCACGAAGGCCCGGGCCGCTGTGATGCAGGGCACACTGCCGCTTCTGGCCGTGATCACGACGGCGATCGCGGTCTCGATCGGCTGAGCCCCGCGAGGGGCTGATCGTCGCCGAAGGGTGACATCTCGAGCGTCACGGGCCACACTCGGTGCATGACCGACTGGGTGCTGCACGTCGACATGGATCAGTTCATCGCCGCGGTCGAGGTGCTGCGCCGACCCGAGCTCGCAGGGCTCCCCGTGATCGTCGGCGGACGCGGCGACCCGACCGAGCGCGCGGTCGTGTCGACGGCGTCGTACGAGGCGCGCGAGTTCGGCATCGGATCGGGGATGCCGCTGAAGATCGCAGCACGCAAGGCGCCCGAGAACGCGGTGTTCCTGCCGGTCGACCACGAGGCGTATGAAGCGTCGTCGGCTGAGGTGATGTCGACGTTGCGTGCGCTGCCCGGGGCGGTGCTCGAGGTGATCGGCTGGGACGAGTGCTTCCTCGGCGTGACCACGGACGACCCTGAGCAGGTGGCGCGCAGCGCCCAGAGCGCGGTGCTGGAGTCGACGGGACTGCACTGCTCGGTGGGTATCGGCGACAACAAGGTGCGCGCCAAGATCGCCACCGAGTTCGGGAAGCCTCGGGGAGTGTTCCGGCTCACGGCGCAGAACTGGTTCGAGGTGATGGGCGCACGGCCCACGCGGGACCTGTGGGGAGTCGGCCCCAAGGTGCAGAAGCGGCTCGCCACTCACGGCATCGCGACGGTGCGAGAGCTCGCCGACGCAGACGAGGCACAGCTCGTCGCGGAATTCGGTCCGCGTATGGGTGTCTGGTATCACGGTCTGGGGTCGGGGCTGGGGCCGGCCGTCGTCGACAGCACCCCGTGGGTGGCGCGCAGCCACAGCCGGGAGACGACGTACCAGCAGAACCTCACGACTTCCGCTGAGGTCGAGGAAGCGCTGCGCGAACTGGCGGCGCAGGCCTTCGACGACTGCGCAGCCGAGGGGCGCCCGGTGGTCCGTGTGCATCTCAAGGTCAGGTACGCGCCCTTCGAAACCAAGACCTTCGGCCGCAAGCTGCCCGAGCCGACGAGCGAGCGTGCGACGGTCATCGCGGCGGCACTGGCGCTCGGAGCCACACTCGATCGCGACAGGGAGATCCGTCTGCTCGGCGTCCGAGCCGAGATGGCGATGCCTGAGGGCGGTGACGCGGCCGAGCGCACGCCCGTTCGCGGCAGGATCTGACCAGCGGCGAGACTCCGTCAGTCGCGCATGACGGCGGCGATCGCGCTGACCTCGATCAGCGCTCCGGGCACGCCGAGCCCGGCCACGAGCGCTGCCGTCACCAGGGGCGGGGCGCCCTCGCGGGCGAGGGTCGACGCGACGGCACCGTATGCCGCGCGAAGATCGGCATCCTGGTGGATGTGGATCGTCCAGCTGATGACGTCGTCGAGGGTCGCGCCCGCTGACTCGAGGGCGATGCGGGCGTTCTGAACAGCGCGGAGCGACTGCTCGGCGGCATCCGTCGAGACGAGCGCCCCGGTCTCGTCGACTCCGTTCTGGCCGCCGACGTGGATCGTTGTGGCCCCGGGAGGGACGACGGCGACGTGACTGAAGGCAGGGCTCACGACGAGTCCCGCCGGCTGTGCGAGTGTGATCTTCATCGGTCGAGTCTGCACCGGGCCACCGACATCGACGGCGGCCCGGCGCATTCCGAGCTCAGAACTGCAGAAGCACCTTGCCCACGCGCCCTGCGGTGTTGCTCGCGCGCACGGCTTCGGCAGCGTCGGCGGCATCGAAGACACCGGCGACGGGCAGCGTCAGCGTGCCGTCGCTGACGCGCTGGATCAGCTCGCCGAACAGTGCGCCGCGTGTGCCGGCATCCATCGTCTGGATCACCTTGCTGCCCCAGAAGCCCTTGACCGTCGCCTGCTTGAAGATCACGTCTCCGGAGGCGATCTCCATCGTGGGGGAGTTCATGGCGCCGAACGCCACGAGCGTGCCGCCCTCGCCGAGGAGCGAGAGCACGTCGCCTGCCGACGAGCCGCCCACCGAGTCGATGCCGAAGGCGATGGGCGCGCCTCCCGTGATCGCGGCGACCTGCTCGCGCCAGTCGTCTGCATCCGTCGACACGACGTTCCCGATGCCCTGCTCGCGCAGCTCGTCGACCCCGGCCGAGCGCCGGACGAGCCCCACGACGTTGACGCCGCGAGCGGCACCGAGCTGAGCGAGCATGCGTCCGACCGCGCCGTTCGCTGCGTTCTGGATGATCCAGTCGCCCTTCTCGGCGCCCAGGAACTGCAGCAGGCTGATGGTGCTGAACGGCATCGAGACGAGCTGTGCGGCGCTCTCGTCGCTCAGCGAATCAGGAACGGGGATGAGCCCTGCGGCGTGGGCGACCACATATTCGGCCCAGGCGCCGAATGTGCCGCCCGTCGCGACGCGCTGACCGATGGAGAGGTTCTCGACGCCCTCGCCGAGGGCATCCACGATGCCGAGCGCCTCGGTGCCGGACGCCGCCGGGAGTTCGGGCTTGAAGCCGTAGGTGCCCCGGATGGTCCACAGGTCGTGGTTGTGGATGGGGGAGAGGACGATCCGCAGTCGGACCTGCCCGGGACCGGGCTCCGGGGTCGGACGCTCGGAGATCGTGAGGACGTGTTCCGGGTCGCCGAAGGTGTCGTGGGTGAGAGCGCGCATGAATGTCTCCTTGTGGGATCGGTCGTGGGGGTGGGGGAACGGATCAGTCGTCGGTGACGGTGATCGAGACGTCGATGTTCCCGCGGGTCGCGTTGGAGTACGGGCAGACCTGGTGGGCCGCATCTGCGAGGGCCTGCGCCTGGTCGTGAGGGAGATCGGGGATGACGACCTCGAGCTGCACGGCGAGGCCGAAACCGCCCTCGCCGTTCGACCCGATCTGCACGCGGGCGCCGACCGAGGAATCGGTGATCTTCACCTTCTGTGTGCGGGCGACGGTCTGCAGCGCGGAGTGGAAGCAGGCGGCGTAGCCGGCCGCGAACAGCTGCTCGGGGTTCGCGCCGTCGCCGCTGCCGCCCATCTCCTTCGGGATCGCGAGGTCGAGGTCGAGTCGGCCCTCGCCTGTGGTGACGCGGCCGTTTCGTCCGGCTCCGGTGGCGAGTGCTTCGGCGGTGTAGAGAGCGTCCATCGTGTGGACTCCTTCCGGGTTGGGGTCAGTCGGCGCGCTGGAGACGCGCGGTGAGTCGCTGCAGCTCCGCGATCAGGCGGTGGCGCTGGTCGTCGTCCTCCATGCCGGCGAGGGCGGCGAGGCGGGTGTGGACCGGAGCGACCTCGGAGCGCAGCGCCATGCCGGTGTCGGTCAGCCCGACGATGACGACGCGCTCGTCGACCGAGCTTCGGGTCCTGGCCACGTATCCCGCCTGCTCGAGGCGGCGGACCAGGGGAGAGAGGGTGCCGGAGTCGAGCTGCATGGCGTCGCCCAGCGATCCGATCGTCTGCTCGCCCTCCATCCAGAGGATCGCGAGAACCAGGTACTGCGGGTACGTCAGACCCCAGGGCGCCAGGAGCGCGCGGTACGCCTGCGTCGTCGCGCGGGCGGCGGAGTACAGCGAGAAGCACACCATCTCATCGGTCACGGCCATTCTTCGAGTATTGCACGCGATTAAGTTGTGTACAACCTAAATGGGACGCGAAGCGAGCGCAATGCGACAGGCTCGTGCGGTCATAGGAGCCCCGAGATGCCTTTCTGCAACTGCAGGCCACCGATCACGAGCAGCAGGGCGGCGTTCAGCACGTGGGTGTTGCCCGCGACCCAGAGGCGGGCGGCATCGAGCAGCGGCTGCGACTTCTCGCCTCGGATCGCGACGTAGAACACCGGGACGGCGATCGGAAGAGTGCCGACGACGATGAACGCGAGAGCGACCCAGGCGGCGTCACCGCCGATCTGGGCGAGCGAGATGTCGAGAGCCGCGATGATCGCGCATGACGCGTCGACGGGGTTGAGCACGAAGAGCGCCAGGCCGAGGAATCCGGTGCGCACCGGCCGGAACGTCTCGACCGCATGCAACCATCCCGGAAGCTGCGGAGCTGCCGCGACGACCTGTCGCGGCGACGATGCGGACGCCATCTGACTTATGCGTGCGGCGCCCTTGCGGTAGACCCACACGGCGGAGCCCACCAGGAAGAGACCGATGAACAGGCGGAGGATCGGCACCCAGAGCGGTGGTTCGCGAAGCCCGTGCACCTCGAAGACATCGAACAGCCAGAGCGCCAGTGAGAGGAGGCCCGCGAGGCCCACCACCCAGCCGATCAGAAAGGCGATGCCGTTCGCGCTCGCCCGGCGAGACAGGAGGACGGCGACGAGCGCCATGATCGCGAGAGGGCTGAGCACGACTCCGAGTGCGACCGGGATCAGCGTGATCAACAGGTCGCCCATGTCACCGCCCGCCCTGCGTCATCGTGGACCTCCCTGCCCGGCATCCTTCCGCTGATCTCAGCGTGCACCGACGGCGCCGCAGATGGCGTGCGTCTCACCCGCCGGGGGTGAGGTCTCCGAGCACGACACGGAGGCTGCCGAGCTCGGGTGGGAACGCTCCCATGCGTCCGGTGAAGTTTGGACGACACCTCTTGTCCGATATACCGCCCGTCGCTAGGTTGAGGGGCATGGCCTCCCCCACGCGGCTGTCCCGTCCCGTTCCCGCTGTGCGTTTCCGCCCGCCGGAACGACAGCCGGGCGGCGTGCAGCGGGGGCGCGTCACCGACGCCCTGATCGAGGCGGGGAGGGGAAGGAACCTCAGCGTCGTCAGCGCTCCGAGCGGGTACGGCAAGACCACCGCGGTCGCCGAGTGGGCCTCCGGCACCGACGATGTCTCCTGGCTGGCCCTCGCCGCCTCGGATGCCGAGCCCGGCTTTCTCGTCCGCGGCATGATCGACGCTCTGGTCGTCGGCAGCGAGAGGGCCGGTCGCTCCCTCGCTCTCACGCGGGGCGTGGCCGACCCGATGCGCGCCTACGCAGAGATCTGCGGCGCACTCGATGCCATCGAGGAGCGGGTGCATCTCGTCGTGGACGATGCGCAGCGCGCCGGCGAGCACTGGCCAGACGGACTGCTCGGGCTGCTGGTCGAACAGCCACCGGACAACCTGCACCTGATGCTCGTGGGGACCACCCTGCTGGACATCACACTGTCGCGCGAGCACCTGATGGACCCTGGGGCGTTCGTGGGATGCGAGACGTTGCGCTTCACGCAGTCGGAGATCGAGCGCATCGAGGGCGTGGGGGCCGAAGGCCTCGACGCGGCGACCGTGCTCCGCGAAACGCACGGATGGCCCATCGCCGTCAGGCTGGTCGCGATCGGCGGTGCACGGCCCTCATCCGATGCGGCCACGGCATCCGCGTTCCTCGGCGACTACGTGCGCGACCACGTGCTCAGCACGCTGCCCCAGGAGACCGTGGATTTCGTGCTCGACGCCACCATCTGCCACGAACTCACACCCGAGCTCGCGAGCGCCGTGACGGAGCGTGCCGATGCCGGCGCGCTGCTGGACGACTGCGTCAGGCTCGGGCTCTTCCTCGATCGCTTCGAAGGCCCGCACGGGGTGGTCTATCGCTGGCACGCCTCGTTCGCGCGGCAGTGCATCGAGATCGCGCAGAAGGACCCGCAGCGCAGCGCGGAGTGCCACAGACGCGTCGCTCGCTTCCTGCAGAGCACGGAGCCGCTCGTCTCGGTCGCCCACTCGCTCACAGCACACGACCCCGCGCAGGCCCGGGCCACGTTCATGCGCCAGTGGATGCGACTGGTCATGGGGGCGTGCGCGGCGGAAGTCGAACGCGTGGCGACCGAACTGCTGGAGCATCATCCCGACGATGCCGAGATCCTCGCCGTCCGCGCCTGCGCCACCGATGTGCTGGGCGATCATCACCTGGCGCGCGAGTTGCTCGATCGCGCCCAGGCCGCCCATCTGAGGGCCGGCGGGGGATGCTCGACCACTCTCGCGATCGCGCAGCTGTTCGTCGCCGATGACCGAGCAGAGGCGATGTCTGCAGGCGCCACGTTGCGGTCCCTGCTGGCCAGCTCGCAAGAACTCGTCGGTGACCGCGCGGCCGTGAGCTATCTGATCGGTTGGTCGGAGATCCGGTATCCCACCAACCCCACCCTCCCCGCCGAGTACTTCGGCGCGGCAGCGAGGGAGATGGCGGGCTCGGGCGACATCGGTCTCTGGAAGCGCGCCCTCGGACACCTCGCGTTCGGCCAGACCTGGGAGGGGCGGTTCGCCGATGCCGTGAGCACTCTCGCCGAGATCGACGCCCCGGGGCCCGCGCTCTCGGCTGCGGTCGGGTACGCCGGTGGCAGCACCGCCGCGGCGGCGGGACTGGTCGCCTACTGGGCAGACGAGACCGGCCACGCGGTGCAGAACTTCGAGAACGTGCTCCGCGGCAGCGGTCATGATCCGTCGTTCACGGCGATCGCGCGGATGATGCTGGCGTATGCGGCAGCAGAAGAGGGCGACCCCGCCGCCTGTCGGCGTGCCGCGATCGGGGTGCAGGAGATTCCGCTCGAGATGCTCCACGGTGTCTCGTGGCCGGTGTTCCGCGAGTCGGCGATCGCCCTGCTCGAAGAGGCGGTGGGGAACGGCGAACGCGCGCTGCGAATCGCTCGTCGGCATCTGACTCTGCCGGATCTGCCGCTCATCGGCGTCGCGCTCGCCGGGGTGCTTCGGCGCGGGGGCGACTACGCCGCAGCGCTCGAGATGCTGCGATCGATGCGGCTCTTCGCCGAGGTCTCGTACGTCAAGACGTCGACCCTCATCACCGCGGCGGTCATGCGCCGACATGTCGGCGATCACGATACCGCCCATGATCTGTGCGAGGCCGCGATCGCGGTCGCGTCGGGGGAGAACGTACGGCTGCCGTTCGGTCACAGGGAGACGGCCATCCGACGGCTCCTGAGCGAGCACGTGCATCACGGCACGGAGTTCGAGGACTTCATCGGCCGCTGCCTGGCGGGAGACGCGGCGAGCGCCGTCTCGGGCTCGCTGTCGGAGAGGGAGCGGGACGTCTTCCGACAGCTGCAGACCTCGCGCACTCTGCCCGAGATCGCCCGGGAGCTCGGCCTGTCGATCAACACGGTGAAGACGCACCAGCGCTCGATCTATCGCAAGCTCGAGGTGTCGTCACGCCGGGAAGCGGTGCGGACCACGCTGTGAGTCGCGAGCACTACGGGTGGGTGCACGCGGGTCAGGAGCGACGACGCGCGCGGTCCCACACGGAGTTGGCCGTGGCCGCAGACACCACGTAGCTGTCGGTCGGCGGGTACCCGAGGCGGGCGAACTCGGAGGAGAGCCGGGCGGATCGCATCGACTCGACGAGCACGACGGCCGCCCACGCACCGAGAGGCAGTTCCATCGCGATGCGCCTGGCGTCGGCGGTACCGACCAGGCCCGCGACCTGAAGCGAGAGACCGGCGAGCGCGAACTCGTCTTCGTCGATCTCGGTGAGGTCGTAACCGCCTTCACTCCGCCGATGCAGAAGGAAGAAGTCGAGGAGATCCAGCGTGCTCGCCTCGACCAGCCGCAGCAGAGACTCGAGCAGTCCGGGGCTGGGGCGGTCGGAGCCGATCCTCACGACGAGGATCTGCACATCCCCGAGCTCGCGAGGCATCTCCCCGACCGCCGCAGTCTTGAGCGTCAGGCCAGGGCCCGAGCCTTGATGGATGCGAACTCCGCTTCGGTGATCGTCCCCGAGGCCAGGAGCTTGGCGGCCTTGTCGATCTCGTCGCTCGGACTGCTGCCGGCGACGCTGCGGATATAGCTGTCCGCCGCGTGCTGCTGCGCCTGCATCGACGACGCGGATCGCTCCGCCATGCCGGGGCCGCGGGCGATCAGGTAGACCAGCGCCGTGAGGAAGGGGACGAAGACGAGGAAGACGATCCACAGCGCCTTGAGCCATCCGTTCAGCGCGTGGTCGCGGAACAGGTCTGCGACGATGTTGAAGAGCACCATCAGGTAGGAGATGAACACGAAAGCCCAGAAGAACCACCAGATGATGGCCCAGAAGCTATCCCATATGGACACAGCAGACTCCTCTCGTTGAGTTTCTGACTCTGGTGATATTGGCACTGGGGAGCATCGAAGTCGTCGCGCCCTCACCCTGAGCGGGCGAGCACCCGCCCGAGCCGCTCGGCGAGCCCGGATACAGTCCTCGTGTGGACGAGTCCTCCCCGCAGAATCCCGCGGACGCACCGGTGACGCTCTCGCGGTGGGGTCGCCTGCAGCGGGTGCTCCCTGCGCATCCGCTGCGCTCGGGTTTCGCCGTCGCCCTCGGTGTGCTCCTCGCCATGGCGCTCGCCGCGACGATAGCGGGCATCTCCACTGTGCTGATGTCGATCTTCCTCGGTGCTTTCCTCGCGCTCGGGCTGGACCCCGCCGTGCGCGCGCTCGAGCGTCGCGGGGTGCGACGGCCCATCGGGGTCGCGATCGTGGCGCTCGCGTTCCTCGCGCTCGTCGTCGTGATCCTCCTTCTCGTGATCCCGGCCACGGTGCGGCAGCTCGCGGCGGTGATCGTGGGCGCTCCCGAGACCATCGCATCGATGCAGGAGAGTCAGTGGTACCTCGATCTCGAACGGAACCTCGGCGTCGATCTGTCGGCGGTGATCGCGGAGGGACTGCATTCGCTCACGACGCTGTCGTCGTTCCTGACGATCTCCGGCGGGGTTCTGAAAGCGGGATTCGGTGTCATCGGCGCGGTCTCGAGCTTCGTCATGGTGTCGGTGCTGACGCTCTACTTCGTGGCCTCTCTCGAGACCATCAAACAGGCGGCCGCTCGGCTCGTTCCCGCCTACCGGCGAGCGAGCTTCTCGCGACTGCTCGACGAGGTGACATCGTCGGTCGGCGGCGTGGTCGCCGGGGGAGTCACGCTGTCGTCCATCAATGCGGCCGTCGTGCTCGTGCTGCAGCTCGTGGTGGGATCGCCCGCGCCAATAGTGCTGGCGATCGCGGCGTTCTTCGTCACTCTGGTGCCGATGATCGGGTCGCTGGTCTTCCTCGTGATCGGCGGCGTCGCGACGCTGTTCGTGAGCCCGACCGCTGCGCTGATCTTCGTCATCGCATACTTCGCCTACATCCAGATCGAGGCCTACGTCGTCACCCCGAGGGTCATGGGGCGGGCGGCTGCCGTGCCCAGCGTGCTCGTGATCATCGGCGCGATGATCGGCGCGACGCTTCTGGGGCTGCTCGGCGCGCTCGTCGCGATCCCGATCACGGCGTCGATCCTGATCATCATCCGTCAGGTCTGGATCCCGCGCCAGGACAGCGAGACGACGCCGCCGCTGGAGTGAGCGGCAGCCTTCACCCGCTTGGGGTGAGCGGCGAACGCCGCGCTCTCGCGCCGATGTCAGCATGGGCACATCGTCCCGCTCCGGGGGCGCGAGCGCGGAGGTGACGAGGTGCAGAGACCGCTGGCCGGCGTCACACGTCACAACCTCGTGCGCGAACTTCTCGCCGGCGTCACGCTCCTCGCGATCGCGATTCCCCTGAACATCGGCTACGCGCAGATCGCGGGCCTGCCCGCGACCGCAGGGCTCTACGCCCTCGTGGTCCCGACGATCGTCTATGTGCTCGTCGTCTCGTCGCGGCAGCTCGTCGCCTCGCCGGATGCCGCGGCCGCCGCGCTCGTCGCCTCCTCGATCGGGGGCCTCGCCGCCGCCGGGTCCGACGACTACATCACCATGGCGCTCGCGCAGGCGATCATCTGCGGCGTCATGTTCGCTCTCCTCGCGGTCTTCAAGCTGGGGTTCCTCGCGAACTTCCTCTCCAAGCCCATCCTCGTCGGCTTCGTCGGAGGCCTCGCGCTCGACATCCTCGTCTCGCAGATAGCCAAGATGCTCGGCGTCTCGATCGACTCAGGTGGCGAGTTCATCGACAAGGTCGCGGGTCTCATCAGCGGACTCGGCACCACGAACCCGTGGTCGCTCGCGATCTCGGTCGCATCCGTCGCCGTGCTCGTCCTCGGACGACGGATGCTGAGCGCGGTGCCCTGGGCGCTGGTCGTGATGGTGCTCGCCACCGTGCTGGTGCTCGGCACCGGGCTCGCCGATCGCGGCGTAGCCGTGCTCGGCGAGGTGCCGGCCGGAGCGCCGACGCTGACCTGGCCCGTGCTCGACTGGCACACCTGGCTGCTGCTCGTCCCGTCGGCGATGGCGCTCACGCTGGTGACGACGGCCGAAGGGCTGCTGGTCTCCCGCTCGTACGGCGAGAAGCGGCACTACCGCACGTCTCCCAACCGAGACCTCCTGGCCTTCGGCGTCGCCAATGTCGCTGCGGGGGCCCAGGGGAGTTTCGCCGTCGGATCGTCGACGAGCCGCACCGCAGCGATGGACCAGTCGGGTTCGCGCACGCAGCTGCCGTCGATCGTCCTGGCGGCGGGGACGCTGCTGCTGCTGCTGTTCGGCACCGGTCTGCTCGAGGACATCCCCTCGCCGGCCATCGGCGCGATCGTCGGAGTGGCGATCCTGCCGCTGCTGGGCATCAGGGAGTTCGCGGGTCTGTGGCGCATCGATCGCTTCGAGTTCGCCATCGGCGCCGTGTGCTTCCTCGTCACTCTGTTCGTGGGGTCGATCCCCGGCATCCTCATCGCCTTCGTCCTCGCCCTGATCAATCTGGCACGGCGCGCGTCGACGCCGGCGATCGACGTGCTCGCCGACGACGACCGGCCGAGCGCATCGCTGCTCGACGCCGCGCAGCCGGGCACCATGACAGCACCCGGGATCGTCGTGGTGCGCATGGCGGCGCCGCTGTTCTTCGCCAACGCGGACGTCTTCGCCACGGCCGTCCGCTCGGCGGTCGAGGCGCCCGGTCCCGGGGCCGTGCGTCACCTCGTGATCGACATGGAGGCGGTCACGGACGCCGATGTGACGGCCGCCGAATCCTTCGAGAGCCTCATGGAATCGATGCGATCGCGCGGCGTGACCGTGTCGTTCAGTCGTCTTCGCGCCTCCGCCGAGAGCCGGCTGAGGCAGCTGGGAATCCTCGACGACCAGCAGGTCTTCGACACCAATCGTGCGGCGATCGAAGAGCTGAGCGAGCGCGCACCGTCAGAGAGAGGAACACGAGATGAATGATTTCCGCTACGGACCCGTGGAGTACTACCTCGTCGGGTTCGAGGGGAGGCATCCGGACCCGAGCATCTTCGGGGCGCTGGACGACCTCGTCGAGAAGGAGACGGTGCGACTGCTCGACGTCGTCCTGCTCGCGAAATCCGACGAGGGCGAGATCGAGATCTTCGACCTCGAGGCGGGCGAGGTGCCAGGTCTGAACGAACTCGAGCCCCTCGCCGCCGGTCTCGCAGGCGACGAGGACATCGAGATGCTCGCCGAACTCGTACCACCGGGAAGCTCGGCCGCGATCGTCGTGCTCGAGCTCGCCTTCGCGAGGACTCTCGCCGAGAACCTCGCACGTGCGGGGGGAGAGGTGCTGCGGACCGACCGCGTCCCCGCTCCCGTCGTCAACGCCATGATGGACATCCTCGAGCAGGAAGGAGAGTGACATGCCTCTGAGGAGATTCGGCCGTCCGGGACTGATCGGGCTCGCCGCGAGAACAGCAGTCGTCGCAGGAACCGCGTCGGCGGTGTCCGGCGCATCGATGCGTCACCAGCAGCAGAGGGCGGAGGGGCAGTACGAGCAGCAGCAGTACGAGGCCGCGCAGCAGCAGGCGCAGATCGACGCGGCAGCGCGCAACGCCGCTGCGCAGTATGCACCCGCAGCGCCGGCGCCGGCGGCGCCCGCGGCAGCCGGCGACGACATGATCGCGAAGCTGCAGCAGCTGGCGTCGCTTCGTGACTCGGCCGTGCTGTCGGACGACGAGTTCGCGGCAGCGAAGCAGAAGCTGCTCAGCTGAGCGGTCGGGAGTTGCCGAGGGCGGCGATCGCCGCCCTCGGCGGAGCGGCGTGAGACGGAGAGCCTCGAATGAGTGAACTGGATGAACTGCGCGAGCGGGTGCTGCTGCTCGAACGGGAGAACGATGAACTCCGCACGCCGAAGAAGCGACGGTTCCGCGGGAAGACCGTCGTCGGTGCGATTCTGCTCGTGCTGGCGGTGGTCCTCTCGCCGGTCGCGGCGATGGGTACGTGGGCGAGGCTGCAGCTGGTCGACACCGAGCGCTTCGTCGCGACATTCGCCCCGCTCGCCTCGGATCCCGACGTGCAGGAGTTCGTCGCCGACCAGGTGACCACCGCGATAGACGAGCAGGTCGACATCTCGGCGGTCGTGGGCGAGGTGTTCGACGGCATCCGGTCGTTGGGGCTCCCGCCGCGTGCCGACACGGCGCTCTCGCTGCTCGAAGGGCCCGCCGCGAACGGTGCGATCTCTCTGATCGACGGGGTCGTGAATGATGTGGTGCGGTCTGAGCAGTTCGCGGACATCTGGACGCAGTCCCTGCGCTTCACGCACGAGCGCGCCACGGCGATCCTGCAGAACGCCCCCGGCACGGCGATTCAGCTCGGTGACGACGGCGCGGTCACGATCGAGCTCGGCGTCGTGATCGACCGGGTCAAGGAGGCGATGTCGGAGCGCGGGATCGGTCTGGCCGACGTGATACCCGAGATCGACAGATCGATTCCGATCGCCCAGGCGGATGCGCTCGCACTGGTGCGCACGGTGTACCAGGTCGCAGACATCGGCGGTTTCTGGCTGCCGTGGCTCGTGCTCGGCCTGTTCGTCGCCGGAGTGCTGCTCATGCGCGACCGACCTCGAGCGCTCCTGTGGTCGAGTGCGGGGTTCGCTCTCGTCTTCCTGGTCATGACCGCAGGCGTGGGAATCGGTCGTGGAGTCTTCGTGCGCGCCGTGAGCCCGGACATCATGTCGGCCGCCGCCGCGACCGCGCTGTTCGAGCAGCTCACTTCGCTGCTCGCCGGCACGATCGCCGCGCTCGCGCTCGTCGGTGTTCTCGTCGCGGTCTGGGCGTGGCTCGCGGGCTCCAGCCGGACCGCGATCGCGTTCAGGGGACTCGTCGAGAGCGGATTCTCCGCCGTGCGAGTCGCGGCCGAACGGCGGGGACTCACGACCGGTGCGTTCGGTCGAGGAGTCGATCGGTTCCGCGGACCGATCTTCCTCGTCGGTGCGCTCGCGGCGATGACGCTGCTCATCGTCACCAGGCCGGTCTCGTTCGGCGCGGTCATCGGAGCAGGAGTCGGGTTGCTGGTCCTCGCCCTGCTCATCGAGCTGCTGCGCCGACCGGAGCCGGAGGTGATCGAGTCACAGGACGACGCTGTGGCCGATTCCGAACCGCAACCCGCTCCGGAAGCGGCGAGCTGACACGCATGCGGCGATGCTCACCCTCGGCGGGTGAGCGTCGCCGCATCCGATCCCGATCCCCTCAGAAAATGGGCGCATGACGGATTCGACACCCGAACGCTCCACAACCACACGCATCCTCGATGTGGTCACGGTCGTACTGCTCTCGGTCACGGCCGTCATCACCGCATGGTGCGGGTTCGAGGCGTCGAAGTGGGGCGGCGAGATGTCGATCGCCTTCAGCCAGGCGTCGAGCGCGCGAGTGCAGGCCGCATCGGCGCAGGCGACGGCCCAGGCCGCTCGACAGTACGACCTCACGATCTACACCGAGTGGGTGCTGGCCGAAGCAGACGGACGACAGGAGCTCGTGAGCTTCATCGAGCAGCGGTTCTCTCCGGAGTTCGCGGTCGCGTTCGATGCCTGGATCGCCGAGGATCGAGAGTCACAAGGCCCCTTCGTGATGGAGGAGTACGTGCCTCCGGGCACGACCGAGGCCGCCGAACTCAACGCCCGAGCGGATGCGAAGTTCGAGGAGGCGCTCGCCAACAATCAGCGGGGCGACGACTACTCGCTGCTCACGGTGCTGTTCGCTCTGGTGCTCTTCTTCGCGGCGCTCTCGCAGCACCAGAGCGCCGTGTGGCGCCGCAGGACATTCCTGGCGCTCGCGGGCGTGATCGCGGTCGTGGGCTTGGTGATCCTCCTGACCTTCCCGATCAAGATCTGATTCCGGTCGGCTGCAGATGACCGGGGAGGAGATGCAGCAGCGGTGGCTGCGCTATCGGCGTCGATTCGGCACGCGGCGCACCATCTTCAGCGATCTGAAGTCCGGAATCGTGCTGGGCGTCGAGAGCGTGCCGGACGGACTCGCGTCGGGACTGCTGGCCGGAGTGAACCCGGTGATGGGGCTGAACGCGTATATCGTCGGTACCTTCGCGGGCGCGCTCGCCACCGGATCCGTCTTCATGTCGGTGCAGGCGACCGGGGCGATGGCCGTGATCATCGCCGACGTGCCCGAGGTGCACGGCGACCACGGCATGGGCGCGATGGCCACGCTGACCGTGATGGCGGGCATCGTGATGCTGGTTCTGGGTGTCGCTCGTCTGGGCAGCCTCGTGCGCTTCATCCCGACCGCCGTGCTCATCGGCTTCGTCAACGCGGTCGCCGTGAACATCGTGCTCAGCCAGCTCGAGAACTTCACGGGGTTCGACAGCGAGGCCGACGCTCGTCTGCTGAGAGTCGTCGACATCGTCGCGAACGTGCTGCAGATCAGCTGGTGGTCGGTGCTCGTGGGCGCCGTCACGATCGGGCTGATCCTCGTGCTCGAGCGGACTGCGCTCGGCGCGCTGTCGATGGTCGTCGCGATCATCGTCGGATCCGTGCTCGCCGTGGTGCTGCCGACCGGCGCGGTGGCGACGATCGCCGATGTGGCGGAGGCCGGCCGGAGTCTTCCCTCGATCTCGCTGCCCGACCTGTCGACGTTCTTCGTGCTGATCGTGCCTGCCCTGTCGCTGGCGCTGGTCGGCCTCGTGCAGGGCGCCGCGATCTCGGGATCCATCCCGAACCCTGACGGACGCTATCCCGATGCCTCTGCGGACTTCCGGGGCCAGGGCATCGCGAACATCGCCACCGGGATGCTGCAGGGCATCCCGGTCGGCGGCTCCATGTCGGCGACGGCGCTGTCTCGCGCGGCGGGCGCCCGCAGCGCGGCGGGAAACCTCATCGCGGCCGTGGTGATGGTGCTCACGATGCTGCTGTTCGGGCCGCTCATCGGGTACATCGCGATGCCGGCTCTCGCCGGACTCCTGATCCTGGTCGGGATCAGGACCGTCAAGCCGCACCAGATCATCATGGTGTTCAAGACCGGTGTGGTGCAGATCGCGGTGTTCCTGGTGACATTCGCGCTCACGCTCCTGATTCCCCTGCAGTACGCCGTGCTCGCAGGAGTGGGGCTCGCCGTGGTGCTCCAGATCGCGCGGCAGTCGAATCGCGTGCGTGTGCGTCGGTGGGTCTTCGACGAGCCGAACGGACGACCGATCGAACAGGATCCACCCGCGACCCTCGAACCGGGCGAGACGGTCGTGCTGACCCCGTACGGCAGCCTCTTCTTCGCCTCAGCCCCCTCGTTCCGACAGCAGCTGCCGGATGCCGACGGCAGCACTCCCGGAGCCTTCGTCGTCATCCGTCTCCGCGGCACGGACGAGCTGGGCGTCACCTTCCTCACCATGATCCGCACCTACGCACAGGAGCTCGCGGGGGCGGGGGCCACGCTGATGGTCGCAGGAGTCGGGCCGCGCGTACAGGCGCAGCTGGCGTCGACGGGTGTGCGCGCCGTGATCGGCGAGGAGAACATCTTCGTCGAACAGCCACGACTCGGAGATGCATTGCAGGATGCGCTCGCCGAGGTGGCGCGTCGTCGAGCCGACGCCGGATGAGTCACTCACCCTGCCGGGGTGACGTGCGGACGTGACCTCGGCCGGTCGTGGCTAGCCTCGCGGCACGGGCCATTTCTCACACGGTGACGAAGGAGAGACGATGTCGGAATTCAACGCGGACTTCTCGGGCAAGGTCGAGCTCGACGTCAGGGACTCGGTGCCGGACTGGTCGCCGTACGAGCTGCCGACCGCGCCCGAGGGTGCACCGAACGTGCTGGTCGTGCTCTACGACGACACGGGACTCGCCTCCTGGTCGCCCTATGGCGGACGCATCAACATGCCGACGATGGATCGCCTGGCGCAATCGGGTCTCACCTACACGCAGTGGCACACCACGTCGCTGTGCTCGCCGACGCGCTCGACCATGCTCACCGGGCGCAACCACCACGTCAACCGCGCCGGAGTCATCATGGAGGGCACGAACGGGTTCCCCGGGTTCGCGGGGCGTCTGCCGGCCGAGTGCGCGACCGTCGGTCAGATCCTGCAGCAGAACGGATACTCGACGTTCTGGGTCGGGAAGAACCACAACGTGCCCGAAGAGGATGTGGCGCCGGGCGGGAACCGCTCGATGTGGCCGCTGCAGCTCGGATTCGATCGCTTCTACGGCTTCCTCGGCGGCGAGACGAACAACTGGTATCCCGACCTCGTCGAGGACAACCATTTCATCGACCCCCCTGCGACGCCGGAGGAGGGATACCACCTCTCGAAGGACCTCGCGGATCAGGCTCTGCGCATGATCCGGAACCAGCAGTCCTCGAACCCGTCCAAGCCCTGGTACATGTGGTTCTGCCCCGGCGCCAACCACGCGCCCCACCATGCCCCGCAGGAGTACATCGACAAGTACAGGGGCGCCTTCGACGACGGCTACGACGCCTACCGCGAGTGGGTGCTCGCTCGCATGGTCGAGAAGGGCATCGTGCCCGAGGACACCGCACTGACCCCGATCAACCCGCTGCCCGACGACGTCGCGAACCCGGCAGACGCGGTGCGGCCGTGGGAGGAGTTGAACGACGACGAGAAGCGCCTGTTCGCGCGGTTCGCCGAGGTGTTCGCGGGGTTCTCTGAATACACCGACGCGCAGGTCGGGCGGATCATCGACTATCTCGAGGAGAGCGGTCAGCTGGAGAACACGCTCGTCTTCTACTGCGCCGACAACGGCGCGTCGGGGGAGGGCTCGCCCAACGGCTCGGTCAATGAGAACAAGTTCTTCAACGGCTACCCCGACGACCTGACGGAGAACCTGGCGATGCTCGACCGCCTGGGATCCGCCGACACCTACAACCACTATCCGACGGGCTGGGCCGTCGCCTTCTCGACGCCGTTCCAGATGTTCAAGCGCTACTCGCAGTTCGCCGGCGGCACGTGCGACCCCATGGTGATCCACTGGCCGAAGGGCATCACGGCTCAGGGAGAGCTGCGTCATCAGTACCACCACTCGGTCGATGTCGTCGCGACGGTGCTCGATGTGGTCGGCATCGAGATGCCGGAGGTGTTCCGCGGCGTGAAGCAGCATCCTCTCAACGGGGTGTCGATGAAGTACAGCTTCGATGCGGCGCCGGACGCGGCGACCGAGAAGAAGACGCAGTACTACTCGATGCTCGGTACGCGCGGCATCTGGAAGGACGGGTGGAAGGCCGCTGCCGTGCATGCGCCGCTGACCGGCAAGGGGCACTTCGAGGACGACGTGTGGGAGCTCTACAACGTCGAGGTCGACCGCTCGGAGTCGAACGACCTCGCAGCGAGCCAGCCCGAGAAGCTGCAGGAGCTCATCACCGCGTGGTTCGAGGAGGCCGATGCCAACTTCGTCCTCCCGCTGGACGACCGTTCCGCGAGGGAGCAGCTGACGATCGACCGTCCACAGGCGGAGAAGCCTCGCGAGCGCTACATCTACTATCCCGACACCGCCGCCGTGCCCGAGAGCGTCGCGGTCAACGTGCGAGGTCGCTCGTACAAGATCATTGCCGACGTGGTGCTCGACGAAGGGGCGGAGGGAGTGCTGTTCGCCCACGGATCGAGGTTCGGCGGACACTCGCTGTTCATCAAGGACAACCGGCTCACCTACGTCTACAACTTCCTCGGCATCCCGCCCGAGCAGACCTTCACCTCGGATGAGCTGACTCCCGGACCGCACACACTCGGTGTCGAGTTCGTGCGAGAAGGTGCGGGGGAACACGGCGAGTCGATCGGCACCGCGACGCTCTATATCGACGACCAGGCGGTCGCCTCGGGGCCGATGCGCGCCCAGATCGGCAAGTTCACGCTGTGCGGAGACGGTCTCTGCATCGGTTGGGACAGTGCAGATCCGGTGAGCAGCCAGTACGGAGTTCCCTTCCCGTTCACCGGCGGCAAGCTGCTCGGGGTCGGCGTCGATGTGAGCGCCGAGCAGTACCTCGACCTCGAGCTCGAAGCCGCCGCGATGCTCTCCCGCGAATAGCGCGCCGGGGCGTTCACCGCTGTGCGGTCGCGGTGAACGCCTCGTCGACGCTCGCGTGCACGCGCCCCTCGGCGATCATGCGCTGATACCACTCGGTCTTCACCGCGATCGACGTCGCGCGCTCAGGCAGCGCGGCGATGTGCAGGGTGCTTCCGATCGCCGAGAGCTCGCGATCCAGGTCCTCGAGCATGTCGAGCACGGTGATGGTCACGATGTCGAGCCGCAGCGCGTCGAGGATCACGATGCGCACCGGCTCTGGTCGTTCGGTCGAGATCTGGATGATCGCCCTCTCACACGCGAGCGCGTTGGCCGTGTACAGGCCGCGCACGATATGGATCGCGATACGGCCGTCGCGCTCGCCCACGATCTCGAGCCGGGGGACGTTGAGCTCGCGCAGCACCAGGATCAGTGTGAGAGCGACCCCGGCAGCCACGGCGGCCAGCAGTCCGACGGTCAGCCCGAGCACAGCGACGATGAGCGCGATCCAGAAGTCCGTGGGGCTGATCCGCGCCCATCGGATGAGCAGGGGGATGTCGACGAGCCCCGCGACGGCGAGGAAGACCATCGCGGCGAGAGTCGCCTGGGGGAGCAGTGACACGACCGGGCCGAGGAAGACGGCCACCACGATCGCGAGCGCGACGGTGACGAGCGTCGCGAGCTGGGTCCTGGCGCCGGCATCTCGGTTGACGGCGCTCTGCGAGAACCCGCCCGCTGCCGGGAGCACGGTGAAGAAGGTTCCCGCGAGGTTCGCGGCTCCGACAGCGACGAGCTCCTGGTCGGCGTCGATCGCGGGCTCGGTCATGCGCCGCATGCTGCGCGCGACGGCCGCGGTCTCGAGGAAGACCATCACCGCGATCGCGAGAGCGCCCGGAAGCAGGGCTC
Organism: Microbacterium hydrocarbonoxydans; assembly: GCF_904831005.1. NCBI lineage: Bacteria > Bacillati > Actinomycetota > Actinomycetes > Micrococcales > Microbacteriaceae > Microbacterium > Microbacterium hydrocarbonoxydans. Next base: position 1,296,379 of record NZ_LR882982.1, read on the forward strand.
CGATCTGCGTGAGGTCGGGCAGGCCCGGTGTCGGCAGCCCCGAGGGTACGGGGTCGATGAGCGCCACGCCCCTCTCGTCGAGGCTCGCGAGCGCGACCAGAGCGATGCCGGCGACGACCACCACGAGCGTTCCCGGGATCCTGGGCGCGAACCGCTTCAGCACGAGGAGGACGACCAGACTTCCCGCCGACAGCGCCACCGTCGGCAGGTTGATGCTCTCTGCGGCCGCGATCGCAGCCTCGATGGTGCGGAAGAACCCTTCTCCCGAGACTTCGGAGGTCTCGCCGAGGAGCTTGGGGAGTTGCCCCACGGCGACCGTTCCGCCGACGCCGATCTTGACTCCCAGGATGGTCGCGGCACTGATGTTCTCGACCAGCGATCCCCATCGCAGCAGTCGTGCCACCAGCAGCAGCAGGCCGACCAGCATCGCCAGGGTCATCAGGCTGCCGGCCGGATCCTCGACGCTCGATGCGACGGATGCCGTCACCAGCGTCGTGGCGGTGAGAGTGGCGATGGTCGAGGTCGTCGATACACTCATCGCGCGGGACCCGCCGAGCAGCGCATACACGAGCATCGGGATGATGCACGTGTAGAGCCCGACCTGCACGGGCAGGTTCGCGATGGTGGCATAGGCCATCGCCTGGGGCACGACCACGGCGCCGGCGGCCAGGCCGGCGACGATGTCGGGCACCAGCCACTCGCGACGGTATCCGGCCATGCTCGGCAGAAGGGTGCGCGGGGCGCGCCGCGTGGCGTGGTCGCTCATGTGCTCATGCTGGCATCGCGGGGGTGTGCACTCGCGGGTACGTCACCCGTCGCGGGCGAGGGGCGGTCAGAGCTCCCCGCGAGTCTCGTCGCGGTGCGTGATCCGCCGCACGCGGTCGCCGATGTACGAGATGACGAGCGCCGAGGTCGTGCCCACGATCGCGATGCCGCCGATCATCAGGCAGACCGCGTACACGCGTCCGAGGGCTGTCACGGGGTACGTGTCGCCGTACCCGACCGTGGCGATCGTGACGCACGCCCACCAGATCGCGCTTCCGAAGTCGACGATCGTCGCGTCGGGGGCGCCTCGCTCGACCTGCAGGGTCGCGAGCGAGATGAAATACACGAACAGCACCGTGTAAGCGAGGGCGAAGGTGATGATCTGCGCCCTGACTGCATTGCCGGTGCGGCTCTGGAAGTACGGGAGGCCGCGCGCGAGCTCGACCACGCGGAAGGCTCGGAACAGGGGGACGAGAACCGAGAGGACCTCGACCGGATGGTGCACGAGGAAAGCCACGCGCTGCCCGGCGGGCGTGAGCACCACCCGCACGATGAGGTCGATCATCAGCGCGACCCAGGTGATCGCGATCTCGAGGGCGAGGGTCACGCGCACCCAGTCGGGGAGTTGCGGCACGAGCACGAGCACCGAGTAGGCGACGATGAAGCCGAGACCGAGCACCGTGAGAGGCACGGTCGCTGCCGACTCCCAGCGATGCAGCGTCGACTCCGAACCGCGCGGGTCCTGCGCGTCGACCGTCGAGCGACTCATGCCGCCGTCTCCGGCCGGCCAGGAGCGGGCGATCGCCGCGGCGGCGGATGCACCATGCCCAGCGCATCGGTCATCTCGGCCACCGCCTCACGCGCTGCGAATACCGGGGGACGCGACGCGGCCTGTGCGCATCACTCGTTTCCGGTGCGGGGCGCGCCGTGCGGTCGCCCGAGACCCAGCGCAGCCAGAGCGTCTCATCGCTGCCCTCCAGAAGCAGCGCGCGCGTGGCAAGGGTCAGTGGAACAGCGAGCAGCGCGCCGACGGGGCCGATGATCACGGTCCAGAACACCACGGCGAAGAAGCTCAGCGTCACGCTGAGCCCCACGGCATCACTCACGAACGCCGGTTGCACGAAGACCTGGAGCACCACGTTCACGACGCAGTACACGGCGACGACCGCGAGGAGCAGTGGCCACCCACCCACCGCCAGGGCGAGGATCGCCGGAGGGACGAGGCCGATCACGAAGCCGATGTTGGGGATGAAGTTGGTCACGAACGCCAGGACCGCCCACAGCACGGGAGCCGGAACTCCGAGCCACCACAGCGCGAGGCCGTCGAGCGTCGCGACGATGGCACCGAACACGGTGTTGACCACGTAGTAGCGCCGGATGTGGGTGTTCAGCCTCGAGATCCGCGCGATCGTCTCGGCCTTGCGGGCGCCGAACTCGATCGAGGCCCGCTGGTAGCGACCGGCATCCACCGCCATCACGACCACGTAGGCGCAGACCAGGAAGAGAGCGACGGCGATGCCGAAGACGGCGCTGCCGATGCCGCGAGCGACAGCGACGAGAGCGGGCACGACCGTGCTCTCGACCGCCACGACATCAGGGCTCGCGGCTCCGGGGCCGTGCGCGACCCAGCTGTCGAGCTGCGCCGCGACATGGGCGAGATCGCCGTCGGTCGACAGATCGCCGAGCAACTGGGCGAACTGCACTCCTGCGACCCAGATCAGTGCGCCCATCACGAGCAGCACCGAGTATGCGAGCGCGATGATCGCAGAGACGCCCAGGCCCCGCGGCCACCCGCGTCGCACGAGCGCGCTGCTCGCCGGGCTGCAGATCACGACGACGACCAGGGCGACCGCGAGCGGCGCGATGACATCTCGCAGCAGCCACGCTCCGACGAGCGCGACGGTCGCGCACGCCAGCACCACGAGGACGTGGCTGCCGGCAGCGCGACGAGTGCTCACGGGACGTCTGCGGATGTTCCCGGAGTGCCCGGGAACACCGTCTCCCAGTCGTCCCTGACGCTGACGACGACGTAGCCGGCATCGGCGGCACCGGCCAGAGCCGTCTCGGCTCCCGCGTCGTAGGGAGCATCGTCGCGGGAATCGTCGTCGTGGTGGATCAGCAGTGCGAGCCCCGGGCGAGGCCCGCGCCGAGCGAAGTCGAGCATCGGCATGTCGCCGTTGGAGTTCCCGGCGGCGAAGAGCGGCCGTCGCCCGATCCGGCTCCAGATCCGCACAGGCTTCTCGGGCCCGTCGTCGAAGAAGGCGAGTGAGGGCGCATACCGCACCACAGCCTTCTCGGCGTCGTAGCCCAGGCCGAACGCCGAGCCGATGACGCGCTCCGGTGGGATGCCGTAGTTGCTCTGTGTCATGGGTCGCATGAAGTCGCGCTCGCCGCCTGACACGATGTAGCAGGTGAATCCGTGTCGCTCGAGGTACCGGAGCAGCTCGACCATCGGCTGATAGACAGCGTCGGCGTATGGGCGTTGCAACACGGGGTGGGTCGCGGTCGCGAAGAACTCGGCGACCGACTCCGCGTATCTCTCGACGCTGACGCCGTCGGTCAGTCCACCCAGCGCCTGCAGGATGACGCCCAGATCCGTGTCGTCGCCGGAGTAGTGCTTGTCGATGGCGGATCCCAGCCAGGCGAGATCGCCGCTCACCGCGGCACGGTAGGGCTGTCGCTCGGCGAGGTCGGGGTCGAGCTCTGCGGCGACGCGCCACTGCTCGACCACGTAGTGGAGCTGGGTGGGCATCGGCTTCTCGGCCCAGAGCGTGCCGTCGTTGTCGAACACTGCGATGCGCTCCTCCCGAGGGACCGCATCAGGCCCCTCGGTGACGGACTCGACGAATCGTTCGATCGCGTCGCGCGTCGCGCCCTGACGCCAGGATCGCAGCTGTGCCGGGTCATCCATCGCGCTCTCGTTCCTCTCGGTACAGGTGGCGGTGCTCTGATCGTTCGTCGGCTCATGATGACACCGGCGATCGTCGCGATCGATGCACCGTCACCCGCTTCGGGCGAGGCGCGGGAGCACCCGCCGAGGCGCAGCAACGGAGGGTGGGAGCGCACGCGCTCCCACCCTCCGCGTCTGTCATCGAACGCTGACGGTCGTGGATCAGCCCGCCGCAGGGGCGAGCTCGTTCGGAGTGACCTCCAACTCGGTGCTCGCCAGGACCTCGCCCGTCGTCAGGTCGACGGCATGCACGCTGTTCGCGGACGGCTCGGTGACGTAGGCGATGTCACCTGAGACGACGATCGCGGGGTGCGGATCCTGCCACTCGACCGGGCTCTCCCACGCATCGACGACGGGGAAGCTCTCGGTGATGTCGCCGGTCTCAGGGTCGAGCACGTGGATGGAACCGTCGGAGGCCAGGATGTACGCGAGGTCATCCGGACCGCGGACGACATCGCGGAAGGTGTACTCGACCCCGTCAGGCAGCTCGACGACCTCGTAGGTCTTCGCCGCGGTGTCGATCAGCGTCACCGCGCTGAGCAGGTAGCCTTCGGCATCCGGGTCGTTCTTGTAATCGCCGACGACGATCGGGCTCGACTCGCTGACCCAGGCGTTCCCCATGCGGCCGTACGGCTGATCCGGCGCGGCGAGCTTGGTGATCACGCCATCGGCGTAGAGGAGAGCGCCGTCCTCGCACCCGAAGACCACCGCCTCGTCCGCGGCCGTGCCTTCGCCGTGCACGCCCGGGCACTGATCCGATGAGGCGATCTCGGCACCCTCGGCATCCTGCACCACGATGCCGTTGCGGCCGTCGGCGTCGCCCACGGTCGTCAGGAACGTGCCGTCCTCGAGCAGTACGGAGACTCCGTGGTGCGCCTCCACGCCGTCGATCGTGCGGGTCTCGGGCAGGCCGTCGGCGTTCGCAAGATCGGCGGTGTCGAAGATGGTCGTGTCGCTCGTGCCGTCGGCATAGAGGATCGTCTTCCCGCCGTGACGCACGACGTGTCCCGGGGTGTCCGCAGCGAAGATGTCGTCGGTGAGCAGTGCCTCATCGGCGGAACCGGCGGCGGTGTCGAGCACCTGGAAGCCGTCGCTCATGGTGACCATCACGTGGCGGTCGTCGCCGGCGGGATTCAGGCGAGTGAACGGCTCGGACTCGAAGTCGGCGACCGTCTCGAGCGTCTCGCCGTCGAGCACGAGGATGCCGCCGTCGTAGGAGATCGCGACCCGCGGACCGGCGGGCGCGGGTGCGGCGTCGTTCGTCGACGTCGGGGTGCTCGTGCCCGAGGAGCACGAGGCCAGCGCGACGACCGCGCCGAGTGCCAGAGCGCCCATCGACGCTCGGCGCAGAGGAGATGTCTTCATTCCGCATCTTCTTTCTTCTTGGTGGGAGGCCTCACTGCGTGAGACCCGAGACGATGCGCTCGGTGTTGACGCGCATCATGGTCAGGTAGTCCGGGGCTGAGCCGTCGTCATCGGTGAGCGACTCGGTGAACAGCTCGGTGACGCCGACGTGCACATCGGCCTCGGCGGCGAGTGCCTGTACGAGTCGGTCGGGGGAGGACGACTCGGCGAAGATCGTCGGCACTCCGGTCTGTTCGACGGCATCGACGAGGTCGGCGAGGTCGGATGCCGAGGGCGCCGCGAGCGTCGTGCCTCCCGGGATCACGGCACCCACGACCGTGAAGTCGAAGCGCTGGGCCAGGTAGCCGAACACGTGGTGGTTGGTCACGAGCGCACGGCGATCGTCGGGGATGGAGGCGAACGCCGTGCTCATCGTCTCGTCGAGCGACAGGAGTGCGGAGCGGTAGCCTGCGACGTCCGCCGACAGCGCGTCGATGTCGATTCCCTCGATGTCGGCCAGCACGGGCTCGAGCGCATCGACCACGTCGATCATGCGTGCGGGATCGGTCCAGAAGTGCGAGTCCGGCATCCCGGCGGCGTCGCCCGCACTGTAGTCGAGGACCTCGATCGTGTCGCCGGCCGCGAACAGCGGCACGTCGGTCGCCGCCGCAGCGTCGAGGTGCTGCTGCAGACCCTCCTCGAGGCCGAGACCGTTCGAGACGATCAGATCTGCGTCCCGCAGAGTGGCCGCCTCGTGAGCCGAGATCTCGAACGAGTGCGGATCGGCGTTCGGCTTCATGAGCGTCACCACCCGCGCCTGGTCGCCGACGATCTCGTCGACGACGTCGCCGAGGATGTTCGTGGACACGACGATCAGAGGGCGGTCATCACCGGCCGATGCACATCCCGCGAGGGGGAGGGCAGCGAGTCCGAGCACGGTGACCATGGCATGGAGGCGGGGGAGGCGCATGCGTCAGCGTCCCGTCTCGGCGACGAAGGCCGGCTCGGTGGCGGTGTCGAAGGTGCGGGCGATGCGCGCGCCGTCGGCGTAGTCGATCTCGTACAGTCGGCGTTCCGCAGGGGCGCTGAGGTAGGCGCGGTGCTGGTCGGCGATGAGCGTCGGCGACATGCCGCTCGAGAGCGAGCCGGTGACGAGCGGTGGCGTCTCGGCGAGCAGAGACCCGTCATCCGCACTCAGTACGAGCATCCGGCCGTCGAGTGCGAGGGCGAGCAGGTGGCCTGCATCGTCGTCGACCGCCGTCACCTGTCCGAGCGGCGTGGGAGGGGTCAGCAGCGTCCATGAGCGCGCGCGGGTGTCGAGCAGACGGATGTCGGTCGGTCCCGCGAGGGCTGCGACGGTCGGTCGGCCCTCTCTGTTGTCGAACGACGTGATGGCCGACGGTCTCGCGCCGGCGGGGTAGGGGATGTGCTCGACGATCAGCTCGCCCCCGTCGACGTGCGCGAGCACTGCGCCGTCGGCGCAGCCGATGACGGCGCCGACGCGGGTCGTGATGGTTCCCGACGGAGCCGCGCACGGGTGCTCGAGTCCGGTCGGCTCTCCGCCTGCGTCGTAGGCGGCGACGGCCGTCGCTCGCCCCCCGTCGGTCTGCGTCACGAGGGCGAACGATCCGACGGGCACGACGAGGCCATCGTGCGGTTCGCGTTCGAGTCGGAAGAGCTCACGGATCTCGCCTCTCGACAGCGCCTCGGTATCGAGCAGCACGGCATCGCCGGAATCGGCGAACGAGAGCCCCGTGCCACCCGACGTCGAGCTGTTCGTCGTGGCGATCGAGGCCTCTCCCTCGCCGCTGACCGTGCCCAGCAACTCGGGCGCGGCGCGGTAGTAGTGGAAGTGGTCGACGTGATCCCACGTCCAGACGCCGCTGTCGACGATCTCGACGCCGTCGCCGGAGTCGGCGAAGAGATAGCGCCCGTCGGTCGTCATCGCCGACGGCGCCGTCACCTCTGCGATCTCGGTGATGCTCTCGTCGAGAAGGTCGAGGTGGGTCACCATGCCTGTCGCGTCGATCGTGGTGAGGCCCAGCTGGGGCTCCGCGAGCTCTTCTGCGCCGACCATCGCGCCGTGCCCCGCATCGTCCGGTGCAGCGCCCGGATCAGGGGTCTGATCGACGAGCGGCTCGCCCGCGCACGCCGCGAGGGCGAGAGCGAGAGATCCGAGAACGGTGAGAGCGGGGATACGTGAGCGCACGGCGACCTTTCGAGCGGGGGAGAGGGGAGGAGTCATCGGGACAGCGCGGGGTGTGCGGCACGGGGCGACCGACGGATGCCGATCGCTCGGCGCGTCGCCGCCGACGCGCCGGCGAGCATGATGGCTGCCGCGGCGACGGAGGCGCCGGCTGCGGTCGCGAGGTGCCAGGAGGCGAGGAGGCCGAGCGCCACGGCGGCGATGCCGAACACGCATGCGAGGAGCATCCGGGTGGGGATCCGGGTGGTCCATTGGCCCGCCGCGACCGCCGGCGCGAGCAGCAGTCCCACGACGAGCATCGAGCCGACCGCCTGATACGACGCGACGACGGCGAGGGTCACCAGCCCGACGAGTGCGGCCTGGGCGAGCCGGGGGCGAAGCCCGAGAACCGATGCGATCCGGGTGTCGAGTGCCAGTGCGACGAATGAGCGGTGGCACACACCGGCCGTGATGAGTCCCACGGCTGCAGCGGCACCCGAGAGCAGCAGGTCGGTTTCGGTGACGGCCAGGATGTCGCCGAACAGGATGGCGGTCGCATCGGTGGCGAAGCTGCCCGAATGCGAGATCACGATGACGCCGAGCGCCAGCATCGAGACGAAGAGGAGGCCGATGCTGGTGTCGTACGAGAGCCGCGCACGGCGCTGCAGCGCGCCGATGCCCGCGCTCATGACGACCGCACTGAGCGCGCCGCCGACGAGCACAGGAAAACCCGCCACCGTGGCGAGCGCCACGCCGGGGAGCATGCCGTGCGCGAGCGCTTCGCCGAGGAACGCCATACCGCGGATCACCACCCAGGTCCCGACGATTCCGCACAGCACCGCGACGAGGGCGCCGCCGACCATGCCGCGCTGGACGAAGTCGAAGGCGAAGGGGGCGAGGACGATGGAGAGCGGATCTGTCACGTCTCCCGACCTTAGACGTAATTGAGAATGATTATCAAACTCGTATTATGAAGACATGATGATTCCCACGGCCGAACTCGCGCCGCTCGCCACTCTGACGAACATCCACGTCGACTACGACGGGAGAGATGTCCTGTGCGGGGTGGATATCACGCTGCGGCGGGGCGAGCTGCTGGCGATCGCTGGCCCGAACGGAGCCGGCAAATCGACGCTGCTCGAGGTGCTCGCCGGGGTTCATGAATCGCGAGTCGGCGAGCGATCGGTGAACGGCTCGCTCGCGTTCGTTCCGCAGCGCGCAGGAATCTCGGAGCGACTGCCTGTCACGGTGCGCGACGTGGTGAGCGTGGGACTCTGGGGGCGACTCGGGTGGTGGCGTCGGCCGGACGCCGCCGCCCGAGATGTCATCGATCGGTCTATGGCGCGACTCGACATCGGCACTCTCGCATCGGCGTCCTTCTCCGCACTCTCGGGTGGACAGCAGCAGCGCGCGCTTCTCGCGCAGGGCCTCGCGAGATCTGCCGATCTGCTGCTGCTCGATGAGCCCACGACGGGACTCGACGTCGAGAGCGCGCTGCTGATCCGCGCGGCCCTGCGCGACGAGGTGAGGCGAGGGGTCGCCGTCGTGTGCGTCTCGCACGACACCGCTCTGCTCACAGATGCCGATCGCGTGATTCGTCTGCGGGAAGGGGTGGTGGTCACAGATTCCGACCCGTGACCAGATTTTGCTAGCTAAGCTAGTAGTCATGGAACGATACGAACGCCTGCGCTGGGTCGGCCTGGTCTTCATCAGCATCGCGGTGTCGCTGATCATCGTCGATTCGACGATCGTCAACGTGGCGATCCCCGCGATCGTCGACGATCTCGGCATCACCTCGACCGAGGTGCAGTGGGTGCAGGAGTCGTACACTCTCGTGTTCGCGGCTCTGCTGCTCGTGTTCGGCACGCTCGCCGACCGATTCGGTCGACGACGGGTCATGATCATCGGAGTCGTCGTGTTCGCGGCGTCATCGGTGCTCGCCGCGTTCGCACCCGACGGCGGCATGCTGATCCTCGCCCGTCTCATGCAGGGCGTCGGAGGGGCGATGATCCTGCCCACGACCCTGTCGATCATCAACGCGACCTTCCGCGGACGAGAGCGGGGCATCGCGTTCGCGGTGTGGGGTTCGACGATCGGCGGCATGGCCGCGGTCGGGCCGCTGCTCGGGGGATGGCTGACGACGGCGTTCTCATGGCGATGGGCGTTCGGCATCAACATCCCGCTCGGGATCATCATCGTGATCGGCGTTCTGCTGACGGTGGCCGAGTCTCGCGGCGACCGGACCGCGAAGATCGACGTGGTGGGGGCGATCCTGTCCGTCGTGACGATGGCGAGCCTGGTCTTCGGCCTGATCGAGGGACGGACCTACGGATGGTGGCTGGTCGACCAGCGGCCGCGTATCGGTGACTGGACCTGGCCGCTGCATCTGTCTCCCATCCCGTTCGCCTTCGCGCTGGCGCTCGTGGGACTCATCGGTTTCATCGCGTGGGGCGTGCACCGCGAACGCCGGGGCCGTTCGACGCTGCTCGCACTGCGGCTGTTCTCGATCCCGTCCTTCCGCAACGGCAACATCGCAGCCACGGTGGTCTCGCTCGGTGAGTTCGGCATCATCCTCGCGCTGCCGCTGTGGCTGCAGTTCGTCCTCGGCTTCGATGCGCTGCAGACCGGCCTGTTGCTGCTCGCCCTGGCAGGCGGGTCGTTCGTCGCCAGCGGTGCGGCGGGCGCGACGAGCGGAAAGATCGCTCCGGTCTGGGTCGTCCGTGCGGGACTCCTCGCCGAGATCGTCGGCGTGGCCGGTGTCGGGTTCGTCATCGCCCCCGGGGCCTCGTGGGTGCCACTCGTGCCGTTCCTCTTCGTCTATGGTCTCGGTGTCGGGCTGGCCACGGCCCAACTCACCGGGGTCGTGCTTGCCGACGTGCCCGTCAGCGACAGCGGTGCGGCGTCGGGAACCCAATCGACGTCGAGGCAGCTCGGCGCGGCGCTCGGTGTGGCGGTGCTCGGCACGGTGCTCTTCACCAGCACCGCCGGCATCCTCGATTCCTCCCTCGACGCGCGCGGTGTGCCGTCTGAGCAGCGAGACCAGATCGTCTCGTCGGTCGTCGACAGCGCCGGAGCGGCTATCAGCGGACTCGAGGCGCAGCCGGGGATGTCGGAGATCGCCGACGACGCCAAGGCCGCGTTCTCCGACGGCACGCGGTTCGCGGCGTGGACGGCCGCGGGGTTCCTCACGCTCGGCCTCCTCTCGACGATCTCGCTCGGATCCACCTCGAGAATGCGGGGGGAGGGGGAGGGGGAGAACACCGGCGCGACGGGATCCGGGCTGGACGCCGAGGGGGTCCGGGACCAGACTTGACCCAGCGTCACCGCAGACGCCCCACAAGATGAGGAGCGGTCATGGCATACCGAGTCGGATATTTCGTCGGAAGTCTCTCTTCCACCTCGATCAACCGCATCCTGGCGACGGCTCTGATCGGTCTGGCGCCGGATGATCTCGAGTTCTTCGAGATCCCGATCCGCGATCTCCCGCTCTACAGCCAGGACTACGACGCGGACTATCCACCGATCGCGGTCGCGCTGAAAGAGGCCATCGACTCGGCGGACGCGGTGCTGTTCGTGACTCCGGAGTACAACCGATCGATCCCCGGCGGACTCAAGAACGCGATCGACTGGGCATCTCGCCCGTGGGGCCAGAACTCGTTCGACCACATCCCTGCCGCAGTGATCGGCGCGTCGGTCGGCGCGATCGGCACGGCGGTCGCGCAGCAGAGCCTGCGCGGGGTGCTGAGCTTCTGCAATGCCCGGCAGATGACGGCTCCTGAGGCCTACATCCAGTTCATGCCCGACGACTACGCCGACGACGGCACCGTGAACAATCCGGGCACCGCGACGTTCCTGCGTGACTACATGGCGGAGTTCCGAGACCACATCGAACGCGTGCTCACGGTTCTGCCACGCTCGACCGAGAGCTGAGTGCTCGCTCGCTCCCGGGTGAAGAGAGGTCCCGGAAGCATGATCTGCGTGGTCCAGATGTCAGGCTCTGCGCACGGAAACCGGAAGGATCCATGCGAAATCTCACGTACTACATCGCCCTCTCCATCGACGGCTTCATCGCCGGACCCGACGATGAGGTCGACTTCTTCCCCGGCTCCGATGAATACATGGCGTGGATGATCGGCGAGTACGCCGATGCACTGCCCACGCATGCGCGCGCCCAGCTGGGCATCCCGGATGCGCCCCTCACTCGTTTCGACACCGTCGTGATGGGGCGCCGCACGTACGAACCCGGCCTCCAGCTCGGCATCGCCTCGCCGTATTCTCATCTGCGCCAGTTCGTCGTCTCGAGCAGTCGCGATCAGGTCGATCCGTCGGTCACGATGATCACGAGCGACCCGATCGCGGCGGTGCGCGCACTGAAGCGCGAGGACTCGTCGTTCGACATCTACCTCGCAGGCGGCGGGGTGCTCGCGGGCGAGCTGATCGACGAGATCGATCGTCTCGTGATCAAGCGATATCCCGTGGTCGCAGGGGCAGGGAGGACCGCATTCGGCCCCGACTTCCGCCCGACCGTTTTCGCGCTCGACGAGGTGCGCACGTTCGAGGGCGGCAATGTGGTCGAGTTCTACTCCCGAGCACTCGAGGATTCGGCGGCCTCGACGAGAGAAGCCGCCTGAGACCAGGCGGCTTCTCTCGTGAAGGTGTCGTGCGCGTGCGAGTTCCCACTCGTCATGCGTGAAACTCAGTGTGCCCCCGACAGGAGTCGAACCTGCGACCTACGGTACCGGAAACCGGCGCTCTATCCACTGAGCTACGGAGGCGTACCGGTCGACAATATCACTGCTCGGCGGTGGTCTCCGACCCGGCCTCGGTCACGGGCGCGTCGCCGAGTTCGGCGAGCGCCGCGGCCAGCTTCTCCGCCAGGTACCGGTGGCCGTCGGTCGAGGGATGCTTGCGACCGAGATCGACGTCGATCACCGAGAGGTAGTTCTGCTCGGTGATCCAGTTCGCAGCGAGGGGAGAGATGTACCACCATCCCCGTGCAGCGGCCAGTTCTCCGAGGTCCTTGTCGATACGGGCGGTGCCCGCGCCGACGGGGAGTTCGTGTGGAGCGGGGCCCAGCACCACGATCGTGGCGTCGGGATACTTCGCCGTCAGCGCATCCCAGGCGGCGGTCACGGCCTCACGGTATCCGGCCTCGCCCTGCTCGCGATCGTTGATCGATCCCTGCATGATGATGAGGTCGGGGGTGAGCGTCGGATCCAGAGCCGTGATCCGTTCACCGAATGCGGGTCCGTCGAGCCCAGGCTTCAGGTAGCCGCTGCCACGGACCCCGTTCACGATCGTCTCGCCGCCGAGCAGGTCGGCGAGCACGTATGCGTACCCCTCTGTCGGCAGCGTCGCGGCAGAGCCGTAGGTCCACGAATCGCCGAAGACGAGGACGGTGGGATCTTCCGGCAGCAGCAGTGGAGCGGGCGATATCACGACCGCATCCTCGTCGGCGGATGCCGCACCCACGGGGGCGGTGGTCGGCGCCGGAGTCCAGGGGCGGAGCACTCCGAGGACCACTGCCGCGAGGGCCAGGACGATCGCGACCGCCACCCCTGCGAGCGGCAGGCGGCGGCGGGTGATCGCGGGGCGCATGGCATGACTGTAGATCACGAATCTCGCGACGCAAATTCACGGCGCGTGTCGAGCCGTAAACTGGGAGGCCTATGAACCCTGAAACGCTCGCCGAAGCCCTCCTCGCCGTTCTCGCACCGATCGCCGAGGAACGTCGTCCCGGCGAGCCGCTCGCCGTCACCGCGTCCGACATCGTCTTCGAGCGTCCGCGCAACCGCGACCACGGCGACTGGGCCTCCAACATCGCGATGCGCCTGGCGAAGCCGTTCGGCACGAACCCGCGTGAGCTCGCGCAGCAGATCGCCGACGGCCTCGCACAGGTCGACGGCGTGCAGAGCGCCGAGGTCGCGGGTCCGGGGTTCATCAACATCCGTCTGGATGCCGCCGCCGCAGGCGCACTGGCGAAGGTCATCGTCGAGGCCGGGGCGAAGTACGGCCACAACGACACGCAGGCTGGTCACAGTATCAACATCGAGTTCGTGAGTGCGAACCCGACCGGACCTCTGCACATCGGCCACACGCGCTGGGCGGCTCTCGGCGATGCGATCGCGCGCGTGCTGTCGGCATCCGGCGCGACCGTCGCGAGGGAGTACTACATCAACGATGCCGGCGTGCAGATGGAGCGCTTCGCGAACTCCGTTCTGGCCGCCGTCAAGGGCGAACCCACCCCGGAAGGCGGATACGCCGGCAGCTACATCGGGGATCTCGCCGCCCGCGTTCTCGCCGCGCGGCCTGATCTGCTCGAGCTCACCGCCGACGAGCAGGTGGTGGTCACGCGCGAGCTCGCCTACGGCTTCCAGCTCGAAGAACAGAAGCAGTCGCTCTCGAAGTTCAACGTCGACTTCGACGTGTGGTTCTCAGAGCGCACGCTGCACGCCGCAGATGCTGACGGTGTCAGCTTCGTCGACCGCGCCGTCGACCGCCTGCGCGAGCAGGGCCACGTCTTCGACGACGAGGGCGCCGTCTGGGTGCGCACGACCGACTTCGGAGACGACAAGGATCGCGTGATCCGTCGTTCCAACGGCGAGTACACCTACTTCGCCGCCGACGCTGCCTACTACCTCAACAAGGGAGACCGCGGCTTCGAGTACAAGCTCTACCTCCTGGGAGCAGATCACCACGGCTACGTGCACCGCCTCAAGGCGATCGCAGGTGCTGCGGGCGAAGACCCCGAGAAGAACGTCGAAGTGCTGATCGGCCAGCTCGTCTCGGTCGGCGGGGCACGACTCAGCAAGCGCGCAGGCAACATCATCGAGATGGACGACCTGCGCGAATGGCTCGGCACCGACGCGCTGCGGTACTCGCTGGAGCGCTCGCCTGCGGATTCTCCGCTCGCCCTCGATCCCGAGCTGCTGCAGAAGCGCACGAACGACAACCCCGTCTTCTACGTGCAGTACGCCCACGCGCGCACGCACAACGTGGCGCGCAACGCCGCTGAGTCCGGGGTCGACCGCTCCGAGTTCGCCCCCGAGACGCTCACGCACGAGACCGAGGCCGCCCTTCTCGGCGCTCTGCAGGAGTTCCCCCGTATCGTCGCGTTCGCGGCCGAGGTGCGCGAGCCGCACCGCGTCGCTCGCTACCTCGAAGAGCTCGCGGGTCTGTATCACCGCTGGTACGACAACTGCCGAGTGATCCCGCAGGGCGACGACCCCGTCGAGACCGTGCACCGCACGCGCCTGTGGCTCAACGACGCCTCGGGCCAGGTCTTCCGCAACGGCCTCGACCTTCTCGGAGTGTCCGCGCCCGAGCGCATGTAGCGGCTGGGTCGTGGCACCGGCGTAGGGCAGGATGGCACCATGAGCGACGACAACCCCACGCTGCCGTATCCCTCGGCCGATTCCGAGCATCCGACGCTCGTGGTCCCCGGTGGCGGGGGAGCGGATGCGGCCACGCCCGCACCGCGCAGACGTCGGCGCTGGCCATGGGTGCTCGCGATCGTGGTCGTGGTGCTGGCGGCGCTCGTGATCGCCGCGGAGTTCATCGCCAGGGCAGTGCTGCCGGGTGTCGTCCGATCGATCGTGATCGAACAGCTCGACCTGCCGAGCGACCAGCAGCTCGAGGTGCAGGCCGACGGCATCCTGCTGCCGCAGCTCATCGCGGGCCGACTGGACACCCTGCACCTCTCCACCGGCTCGGTCACTCTCGAGGGACTCACCGGAGCCGTCGACATCACGGCACAGGGCGTGCCGCTGCGTGGGGGAGACCTCGCGGGAGCGACGGGTACGATCCGCGTCGACGAGTCTCAGTTCACCACGCTGCTCGCCGACACCGATCTCCCCGTCGACACCGTCGCCTTCGACGCTCCGAACGCCACGGTCTCGGGCTCGGTCAGCGTGCTGGGCGTCGCGATCCCGATCTCTCTGACGGTGGAGCCCGGTGTCGCGGACGGCGACCTCGAACTCACCCCGGTGGGGCTCACCGTCGGTGGCCTCGAGATCGACGCCGAACAGGTCGGATCCTCTCTGGGCGCGCTCGGGGCGAACCTCACCCAGACCCAGCGGGTGTGCATCGCGGATCAGCTTCCTGCGGGCCTCACGCTCACGAGTCTCGAGATCGACGGGAGCGCGGCTGTGATCGACGTCGACGTCGACGGCGCGATCACCACCGACGAGAGCCTTCAGGAACCCGGGGTCTGCCCGCAGCGCTGAGCGTCAGTCGCCGGGTGCGTCGACCCCGCGCGCTGCGCGCTCTGCCTGCTGAGCCGACCTGAGGGTCGCGGTGGCCAGGGCGACCTCGGCCTCGGCCCGCTGCACCCGCCGCTGCTCGAACGTGGTCGCGCCGAACCGGGCGTGCACGCGGTCGTGACGTTCCTCTTCCGATGTGACGATGTAGGCGCACGCGACGAGCATCACCTGGGTCGACAGGTTGAGCCAGATGAGGAGGGCGAGCAACGAGGCGAACGATGCCAGCAGCGGATTGCTGGTGGCGCCTCCGACGAAGAGGCTCGAGAGTTCCTGCAGCACGAGCAGACCCACACCGCCGATCAGTGCTCCAGTCCACAGCGACCGGGCAGACGCCGCGACGCCCGAGAGCAGCCGGAAGACGCCGACGATGAGAACGGTGTTGAGCGCCAGGACGACGAGGAGCGAGACGATCCTCACGCCCCAGGTGGCCACCGCCGAGTCGGCGTCGAGTCCGACGAGCCCGGTGATCCACGTGATACCGAGGCGTCCCGCGAACGTCACACCGGCTGAGGCGACGAACAGCACCGCGACCCCCACGGCGAGAAGGAGGTTGCGGAGCATCACCCAGATGAAGAGGATGTCGTCCTGAGCAGTGCCGGAGATCACGCGCACCGCGGTGCGCAGGGAGCCCACCGCGCTGAGGGCGGAACCCGCGAGGGCGACCGCCGAGACGAGGCCGGCGATCGAGAGCGACAGCGGCACACGCAGGTCGTCGGGGTCGATCACACCCCCGTCGCCGATCAGGCCCGGCACGACCGACTGCACGGCGTCGATGATCGCGCGCCATGCCTCCGGGTTGCCCGCCAGCCAGAGCGCCGCGATCGAGAATCCCAACAGCACGCCGGCGAACACGCTGAACAGTGCGCGATACGTCACGCTGTCGGCGAGCATCGGGCCCCTCCGCTCGGTGTAGAGCAGCACGGCGCGCACGGCCCGACGCTCGAGCGCCCAGCGGATCGCCTTCTTGCTCGTCCTCGCGATCAGGCCAGGGGAGTCGGCTTTCTGGGGCGGGGTATCTGTGCTCATCACCCTCCACACTACGAGGCGTGGGGCATGCTCCACAGGGGGTTGACGCAGACGGTCACCATGACAGGCGCGGCATACCGGGTGCCCTAGAATCGGGGTCAACCTCACGCTGCGCCCTCGCGTCGAGACCGTCCCACGATTGGTGCTCCTTGCTCTCCCCTGTCGATTCGCTCGCCCCGGACTGGCTCGTCGTCCCCGACGACGTGAACGATCTCCCCACCGCCGTGTGGCCGGCATCCGCCGAGCGCAGCGACGACGGGGCGCTCGTGATCGCAGGCATCCCCGCCACGAGCCTCGCGCACACCTACGGAACTCCGCTGCTGGTGCTCGACGAAGACGAGGTGCGGTCCCGAGCGCGGGCGTTCCGCACCGCGTTCGATGCCGCCGCCGCTGCCCATGACACCACGGCTCAGGTCTACTACGCGGGAAAGGCGTTCCTCAGCACGGTCGTCGCTCGCTGGGTCGTCGATGAAGGGCTGCGCGTCGACGTGTGCACGGGCGGCGAGCTCGAGGTCGCTCTCGCCGCGGGCGTGGCCGCTTCGTCGCTCGGGTTCCACGGCAACAACAAGTCGGTGACCGAACTCACCAGGGCGGTCGAGGTCGGCGTCGGCACGATCATCGTCGACAGTGCGATCGAGATCGAGCGTCTCGCCGCGATCACAGCGCGCGTCGGTGCGACCCAGCGTGTGCTCGTGCGTGTGATCAGCGGAGTGCACGCCGAGACGCACGACTTTCTCGCCACCGCCCACGAAGACCAGAAGTTCGGATTCCCGCTGCCCGAAGCCGAGGCGGCCGTGGCGCGGATCCGCGAGATCCCCGGGCTCGAGTTCGTCGGGCTGCACTGCCACATCGGCTCGCAGATCTTCGGCGTCGCCGGCTTCCGCGAGTCCGCCGAGCGGGTGCTCGAACTCCACGCGGCGCTGCTGGACGAGGGCCCGGTGCCGCAGCTCAACCTCGGCGGCGGATTCGGCATCGCCTATACGAGCGTCGACGACCCCACTCCCATCGAGACGCTCGCAGGCGAGATCGTCGCGGCCGTGGCAGAGGGCTGCGCCGCGAGAGGGATCGCCATGCCCGCGCTCTCGTTCGAGCCGGGACGCGCGATCGTCGGCACCGCCGGGGTGACGATCTACGAGGTCGGCACCGTCAAGGACGTCGAGCTCGGTTCCGGAGCGGGACGCCGCTACATCAGCGTCGACGGCGGAATGAGCGACAACGCTCGCCCGGCGCTCTACGGGGCGCAGTTCTCGGCACGCCTCGCATCACGGCTCGGCGTCGGGGCTCCGCAGCTGAGTCGCGTGGTCGGCAAGCACTGCGAGTCGGGCGACATCGTCGTCGACCACGAGTACCTCCCCGACGACGTGGCGCCCGGCGACCTTCTCGCTGTTCCTGCCACGGGCGCGTACTGCGCGTCCCTCGCGAGCAACTACAACCACGTGCCTCGTCCGCCGATCGTGGCCGTGCGCGACGGACGATCCACGGTCATCGTGCGGGGCGAGACCATCGCCGACGTGCTGTCCCGGGATGCCGGCATCTCGCCGGCTGTGACCGAGCACCGAAGCCGCTGAGCCGGACCCGCGAATCCGCGATCCGGCGACGCACCACCCGAACCACCCTCCGAAGGAGAAGCAATGACGACTGAGTACCGACGACTTCGCGTGGCGCTGCTGGGCGCCGGAGCGGTCGGCTCCCAGGTCGCCGCCCTCCTGCTGCGCCACGGCGACGAGCTCGCGGACCGCGCGGGCGCCGAGCTCGAGCTGGCAGGAATCGCGGTACGCGACCTCGACGCCCCTCGCGACACGGATCTGCCGAAGGAGCTCTTCACGACCGACGCGGAGTCGCTGATCCTCGGTTCCGACATCGTCATCGAGCTGATCGGTGGCATCGAGCCGGCGCGCACCAGCATCCTGCAGGCGATCGGCTCCGGTGCCGACGTCGTCACGGCGAACAAGGCGCTGCTCGCCACTCACGGGCCTGAGCTCTTCGAGGCTGCGGATCGTGTCGGTGCATCCGTCTACTACGAAGCCGCCGCGGCGGGAGCGATCCCCATCATCCGCCCGCTGCGCGACTCGCTCGCCGGCGACCGTGTCGTGCGCATCATGGGCATCGTCAACGGCACGACCAACTACATCCTCGACCGCATGGAGACCGAGGGCGCCGACTTCGGCGACGTACTCGCCGACGCGCAGCGACTCGGCTACGCCGAAGCCGACCCGACCGCCGATGTCGAGGGCTTCGACGCGGCGCAGAAGGCGGCGATCCTCGCCAGCCTGGCCTTCCACACCGCCGTTCCGCTCGACGCGGTGTACCGCGAGGGGATCACCTCGGTCACCGCGTCGATGATCGAGGAGGCTCGTTCCGCGGGCTTCGTGATCAAGCTCCTCGCCGTCTGCGAGCGCATCGAGGCGAACGGAAGCGAGTCGATCTCGGTGCGCGTCTACCCGGCGCTCATCCCGAACTCCCACCCGCTCGCAGCCGTGCACGGCGCCAACAACGCGGTGTTCGTCGAGGCGGAGGCTGCAGGCTCGCTCATGTTCTACGGCGCGGGCGCCGGCGGCGTGCAGACGGCTTCGGCGGTCCTCGGCGACGTGGTGTCCGCCGCGCGTCGTCACATCGCCGGGGGAGTCGGCGTCGGCGAGTCGACGCGAGCGAACCTGCCCGTCGTCCCGATCGGCCACGTCACCACTCGCTATCAGATCACTCTCGAGGTCTCCGATTCTCCCGGCGTCCTCGCGACCGTCGCCGGTCTCCTCAGCGACGGCGGCGTGTCTGTCGCGACAGTCGTGCAGACCGTCGAGGGCGCCGACGAGACCACGGCCCGCCTCGTGATCGGCACCCACCGTGCGACCGACGAGGCGCTGAGCGCGACCGTCGCCGCTCTGGCCGACAGCTCTGTCGTCGAGCGCGTGGTCTCCGTGCTGCGCGTGGAAGGCGAGTGACGATGGCACAAGGGCGCACGGTCGAGGTGACCGTGCCGGCGACCAGTGCCAACCTCGGCCCCGGGTTCGACACCCTCGGTCTCGCTCTCAGCATCTACGACACGCTGCTCGTGACCGAGCTCCCCGCGGGAATGCTCGAGATCGACGTCACCGGCTCCGGCGCGAGCGAGATCCCGAGAGACGAGTCGAACCTCATCGTGCGTACGATCGCGCACGTCTACGCCGATGTGGATCGCCCGATGCCGGGTCTGCGGATCGTCGCGGAGAACGGCGTGCCGCACGGGCGCGGACTCGGATCGTCCGGGGCCGCCGTGACCGCCGGGATCCTGGCGGCCAAGGGCCTGCTCGAGGGCGACGTCGAGATCGGCGACGCCGACATGCTGCGGCTCGCCACCGAGATCGAGGGGCATCCCGACAACGTGGCGCCCGCCCTCTTCGGCGGTCTCACGATCGCCTGGGTGGGGGAGCGCGGGCCCCAGCACAAGAAGCTGCTCGTGCACCGCGGCGTGTCTCCGCTCGTGCTCGTGCCCTCCTACACGATGTCGACCTCGAAGGCGCGCTCGTTGCAGCCGCCCCACGTCTCGACGGAAGACGCGGTCTTCAACGTCTCCCGATCCGCTCTGCTGATCGCGGCTCTGATGCAGAGCCCGGAGCTGCTGCTCGACGCGACGGCCGACCGGCTCCACCAGGACTATCGCGCCGAGGCCATGCCCGAGACGCAGCGTCTGGTGCAGGTGCTCCGCAGTGCAGGGTTCGCAGCGGTCGTGTCGGGCGCAGGGCCCAGCGTGCTGGTGCTGGCAGACGGACCCGGCAGTCGTCAGGATGCCGTCGAACTCGCCGAGGCCACGACCGACACCCCGTGGGAAGCTCTGCTGCTCGCAGTCGACGTGCGTGGTGGTACAGTGGGGAACCGAGCGGAGGGCTCCACGTAACTGCGTGAATCTGGCCCCATTGCAAATCTGCAAGAACCGCACGTGAACCCCTGATGCACCGATCCTGCTGAGAGCTCAGTTCTCTTCGTCGGCTCGGTGACAAGGCTTGCTGGCACCGAGTGTCAGCCCGTGCGACCGCGCGCAGCACCCGTTGTGCGCGTACCGCTCATGTCTTCGAGACCAAAGAGGGAGTACTCGTGGAGAATTTCTCCGAGACCCAGAACGACCAGGCGGCACCCGCCGCCGATGCTCCGGCGAAGTCCGTGAGCTCCGACTCCGCATCCGGCGCCGCTGTGGCCGAGAAGGCACCGCCGCGCAAGCGCGCGCCGCGTCGGGCGACCACCGCCACCGCAGCAGCCAAGGCCGAGAAGGCGACGGCTGAGGCCGAGTCCGCTCCTGCCGCGGCAGAGAAGCCGGCGAGCGACGCACCCGCCGCAGAGTCGGCAGATGCGCCGAAGGCCAAGGCCCCGCGTCGCAGCCGGGCCAAGAAGGCCGATGCCGAGGCTCCGGCCGCATCCGCCGAGGCCGCACCGGCGACGAGCGCCGCTGACGCGCCCGCTGGTCCGAGCGCGTCGGCCGCCAACGAGGGCGCCGAGTCCTCTGATGAGCCCAAGAAGCCGAGTCGCGGCCGCCGCACGGCCAAGAAGCCTGCCGCCGAGGCCGAGAACTCCGGTGCCGAGAACTCCGGTGCCGACAAGTCCGGTGCCGACAAGCAGGGCACCGACAAGCCTGCCGCAGACAAGCCCGCGACCGAGGCCGCCGCCGATGACGCGCAGGCATCCAACCGCAGCTCCGACGCCGCCGGCGACTCGGCCGACGGCGATGACCAGGGCGGTCGCGGTCGCAACCGCAGCCGCAGCCGCAACCGCGGTCGCGGTCAGAACGGCAATGCGCAGGCGCAGCCCGAACAGCAGCCGAGCGCTCCGTCCGACGACGACCAGTCCGCGGGCAACGGTCGCAACCGTCAGCGCAACAAGCGTCGCGGCGCAGCCCCGACCGACGAGTTCGACACCGAGATCGGCGAGGACGACGTCCTGATCCCGATCGCCGGCATCCTCGACGTGCTCGACAACTACGCGTTCGTCCGCACGACCGGATACCTCGCGGGCCCGAGCGACGTCTACGTGTCGCTGGGACAGGTGAAGAAGTACAACCTCCGCAAGGGCGACGCGATCGTCGGCTCCATCAAGCAGCCGCGTGAAGGCGACCAGCAGGGGCGTCAGAAGTACAACGCGCTGGTGAAGGTCGACTCCATCAACGGCCTCTCGATCGACGACGCGGCGACCCGCGTCGAGTTCGGCAAGCTCACCCCGCTCTACCCGCAGGAGCGCCTGCGTCTCGAGACCGCACCCGAGAAGCTGACCCAGCGGATCATCGACCTCGTGGCACCGATCGGCAAGGGCCAGCGCGGCCTGATCGTCGCACCGCCCAAGGCCGGCAAGACGATCGTGCTGCAGCAGATCGCGAACGCGATCGCGCAGAACAACCCCGAGGTCCACCTCATGGTCGTGCTCGTCGACGAGCGCCCCGAAGAGGTCACCGACATGGAGCGCACCGTCAAGGGCGAGGTCATCGCCTCGACGTTCGACCGTCCGGCAGAAGACCACACCACGGTCGCCGAACTCGCCATCGAGCGCGCCAAGCGTCTCGTCGAGCTGGGTCGCGACGTCGTCGTGCTGCTCGACTCCATCACCCGCCTCGGCCGTGCATACAACCTCGCGGCTCCGGCCTCGGGTCGCGTGCTCTCGGGCGGTGTCGACGCTTCGGCGCTGTATCCGCCGAAGCGCTTCTTCGGCGCGGCGCGCAACATCGAGAACGGCGGGTCCCTCACGATCCTCGCCACTGCGCTCGTCGAGACCGGCTCCAAGATGGACGAGGTCATCTTCGAGGAGTTCAAGGGCACCGGCAACAGCGAGCTGCGTCTGTCGCGTCAGCTCGCCGACAAGCGCATCTTCCCGGCCGTCGACGTCAACGCGTCGAGCACGCGCCGCGAAGAGATGCTGCTCTCGGCCGACGAGGTCAAGATCACCTGGAAGCTGCGCCGCGCCCTCGCGGGCCTCGACCAGCAGCAGGCGCTCGAGGTCGTGCTCGGCAAGCTCAAGGAGACCCACTCGAACGTGGAGTTCCTCGTGCAGATGCAGAAGTCGATCCCCACGCTGCCTGCCGGCGGTCACGGACACGACAGCAACATCCGCTGAGCGGAGTCGGTGTGTTCGAGTCCGTCCAGACTCTGATCGACGAGCACCGCCGGGTGCAGGAGGAACTCTCCGACCCGGCGGTGCACGCCGACGCCGCTCGTGCCAAGCGGGTGAATCGGCGCTATGCCGAGCTCTCCCGCATCGTCGCGGCCTATGAGGCATGGTCGGCGTCCGTCGACGATCTCGAGGCCGCACGAGAGCTGGCACGAGAGGATGAGGCGTTCGCCGCCGAGGTCCCCGGTCTCGAAGACGGCGTGCAGGCGGCGCAGGAGCGCCTGCGGCGGCTGCTCATCCCGCGGGATCCCGACGACGCGCGCGACGTGATCATGGAGATCAAGGCAGGGGAGGGCGGAGCAGAATCCGCGCTGTTCGCCGCCGATCTGCTGCGCATGTACATCCAGTACGCCGCGTCCAAGGGGTGGAAGACCGAGCTGCTCGAGCGCAACGAGTCGGATCTCGGCGGCTACAAAGACGTCCAGGTAGCGATCAAGGGGTCCTCCACCGACCCGGCGCAGGGCGTCTGGGCGCATCTCAAGTACGAAGGAGGCGTGCACCGCGTTCAGCGAGTGCCCGCCACGGAGTCGCAGGGACGCATCCACACCTCCACCACCGGTGTGCTGGTGTTCCCCGAAGTCGACGAACCCGATGAGATCGCGATCAACCAGAACGATCTCAAGATCGACGTCTTCCGCTCGTCCGGCCCCGGCGGGCAGTCGGTGAACACCACGGACTCCGCGGTGCGCATCACGCATGTGCCCACCGGCATCGTCGTGTCCATGCAGAACGAGAAGTCTCAACTGCAGAACCGCGAGGCCGCGATGCGCGTGCTGCGCGCCCGCCTGCTCGCCAAGCAGCAGGAAGAGTTGGATGCCGCGGCATCCGACGCACGCAAGTCGCAGATCCGGGGGATGGACCGTTCGGAGCGCATCCGCACGTACAACTTCCCCGAGAACCGCATCGCCGACCATCGCACGGGATTCAAGGCGTACAACCTCGATCAGGTGATGGACGGGGCGCTCGAGCCCATCATCGAGAGCGCGATCCAGGCCGACGAAGAGGCTCGCCTCGCCGCGGTCGGTTCGGACTCCTGACCCCACGCAGAACGGCGCCGGCGCCGGCGCCGGCAGCGCACCGGGCGCTGCTCAGCTGCGCGCGGCGTATCGGTGCTCAGGACGCCCGGTGGCGCCGTAGCGAAGACGGACCTCGACGACGTTCCGCGCCGCGAGCGCGGCGAGGTGACGCTGCGCGGTCGCACGCGAGATGCCGACTCTCTCGCCGATCTCGGCGGCGGACGCCTCGTCATCGCCCAGCGCCGTGAGCACCAGCTGCTCGGTCGCAGAGCGCGAGACCGACAGCGGTTCCCCCGAGCCGTGCAGGATCGCCAGGGCGCGGTCCACGTCCTCCTGGCGGAGCGGACGGTCGCCGGCGAGCAGATTGCGGTAGCGGGCGTACCGCTCCAGCAGCGCTGTCAGAGCGCGGCGATCGAACGGCTTCCGCAGGTAGCCCACGGCACCCGACCGCAGCGCTCTGCGCACGGTGGGGGCGTCGTCCGCTGCCGAGATCAGGATGACGTCGATGTTCGCATCTCCCGCCAGCGCGATGCCGTCGCCGTCGGGCAGGAAGACGTCTGCCACGAGCAGGTCGGGCGCGGATGAGCGCAGCCCCTCCCGCGCCTCCGCGATGGAGCGCACGGGGTCGAGCGCGATGAATCCCGGCTGCTCGTCGATGATGTCCCTGTGCAGCTCTCCGACGCGGAAGTCGTCGTCGAGGATCAGTACGCGGAGGGGATCGGTCATGGTCGCTCCTCGTGAGTCGGGGTGATGTCGGCGACGGCGTCGCCCAGGCGAGCGGCGAAGACCGCGCCGTGGTCGATGCCGCCCGGGTCGATGATCCACAGGTCCCCGTCGCGACGGCGCGCGATCTCTCGCGACAGCGGGATGCCGAGGCCGTGGCCGTGGATGTCGTCGTCGAGGTCGACGTCGGCACCGGACGGGCTCGGCGACATCGGATCGCGATCGCCGAGACCCGCCCCCGAGTCGGCGACCGTCAGCACCAGCGCGTCGCCATCCCCGAACACGGCCACCTCGACCCAGCGGGGGACCCGCTCACCCGCGACGGCTGCGGTCACGGCGTTGTCGATGAGGTTGCCGAGCACCGCGGCGACATCCTCGGGCTCCGTCACGCTGCCGATCAGCTGGCTCTCCTCGGCGATGCGCAGGGCGACCCCGCGCTCACCCGCTTCGATTCCCTTGGCGCCGAGAAAGGAGTGCAGGAACGGATCGCTCAGCAGATCCAGTCCTGCCACCGGGAAGTCGACGGATCCCCGCTCGACGAGCTCGCCGAGGAATGCTCTCGCATCCGCCACGCGAGCCGCATCGATGAGGCCCGCGGCCACGTGCATGCGATTGGCGAACTCATGCCTCTGCACGCGCAGAGCCGCGGTCATGGTGCGCACCGTCTCGAGCCGCTCGGCGAGCGCCACGAGATCGGTGCGATCGCGCACGATCAACACCTCGCCCAGTGGTCGCCCGTCCCGCTCGACGGGCCTCGAGTCGAGGTACAGGACGCGTTCACCGACCACCGCGGAGGATCGTGCGCTGCCGCCCGCCGTGACGTCGAGCACGGCCTGTGGCAGCCCGAGTTCGGCGAGCCGACGGCCGGTCGGCGCGTCGAGATCGAGCATCCGATCGGCCGCTGCATTGCTCACACGCACGATGCCCGCGGAGTCGACGGCGAGAACGCCGTCGTCGACTCCGTCGAGGACCGCTGTCTGGTTCTGCACGAGTGCCGCGAGCTCCTCCGGCTGCACGCCGAGCGTGAGGTGCTCCCAGCGCCGGCGGAGCAGGAGGAAAGTGAGGGCGGCGAGCGCGAGCGCTCCCGCGGCGGTGAGGCCTATCGCTGTCAGCACCGGCGGGAGGTCGTCGAAGACGCCGGTCCGTTCGAAGCCGACGCTGACCTCTCCGACAGGCGTTCCGGTCCCGTCGAGGACGGGCACCTTCGCGCGAGCGGATTCGCCGAGGGTGCCGGTCTGCCAGTCGACGACCTCGTTCCCCGCGAGGACCTCCTCGAACGGAGTGCTGACGACCTCACCGAGGCGAGCGGCGATCGGATGCGCGAGCCTGATTCCCTCGTCGTCCGAGATCACGACGAACAGGGCGCCGGTGCGCTCCGCGACACTCAGACCGATCCTCTGCAGATCGCCGGAACTCAGCGCGTCGGCATCGGGACGCTCCGAGGAGGAGGAGATCTCCGTGACCTGCGCCCGCACGTCGGGATCCTCCGCCAGAGTCCTGGCGATGCCGAGGGCAGTGGATTCGGCTTCGGCGCGAAGCTGCTGCACGGCGAGCGCGAGGTACACGCCCGTGCACAGGGTGACGACCAGTACGACGGTCGCGAGATGCAGCAGCAGGGCGCGGGTCGCGAACCGTGGTCTGATCCTCGTCATGGTCGACACCGTGCCCCTCCACGCACCACGCGTGCGTCTGCGCAATATGCGCAGAACCGACGCTACGCGCATAAGGCCCGGGAATGCGTGATACCGCGCTCGTTCGTCCCGCTTTGCCTATTCTCGTCAGGATCCGTCGCAGTCGACGGAGCGACGACGAAGGAGTCACCGTATGCCCGACGTACTCACCGGCCTGTTCACGGCCGCAGAAGAGGCCCCCACGTACGACGTGGCGTTCGTGCCACCGGAATGGCTCCTGGTGCTTCTCGGATTCACCATGGTGCTCGCGTTCATGACGCTCATCATGACGAAGAGGCTCACGCCGATGGTCGCTCTGATCCTCGTCCCCACCGTCTTCGGTCTGTTCGCGGGTGCCGGCCTCGGTCTCGGCGACATGATCCTCGACTCGATCGCCACGATGGCTCCGACCGCGGCGCTGCTGATGTTCGCGATCATGTTCTTCGGCATCATGATCGACGTCGGGCTCTTCGATCCGCTCATCCGCATGATCACGCGCGTGCTCGGCGATGATCCCGCGAAGGTCGTGCTCGGCACCGCGATCCTCGCGGGGGCCGTCTCGCTCGACGGAGACGGATCGACGACGTTCATCATCACGACGTCGGCCATGCTGCCCATCTACCTGCGGCTCGGTATGAGCCCCGTCGTCCTCACGTGTGTCGCGGGACTCATGAACGGCACGCTGAACATCGTCCCCTGGGGCGGACCGACCGTGCGCGCAGCGACGGCGCTCGGGCTCCAGCCGACCGACATCTTCGTTCCGATGCTGCCTGCGCTGGGCGCGGGCATCGTCGTGACGCTCGGCTTCGCATGGCTGCTCGGACTCGGAGAGCGCCGGCGACTGGGGCGCATCGATTCCGCCGGACTCCTCACCGGGTCCGAGGGCGGCGCGCTGTCGACCGTGCCGAAGCTGTTCCGCGGGTCCGACGCGACACCGGGTGCGCGTGCGGCATTGCGCACCGGCAACATCGTCGTGGTCTCGGGTGGTCGCGGTCCGGTCGCCGCAGCGAGTGTCGACCTCGCCGACACCGCCATGGCCGACACGATGCTCGACCCTGCACGGCCGACGCTGCGGCCCAGACTGATCTGGTTCAACCTGGCTCTGACAGTCGCCGTCATGGTGCTGCTGGTGATCGACATCATGCCGCTTCCCTACGTGTTCATGGTCGGAGCCGCCGTGGCACTGCTGATCAACTTCAGAGGCATCAAGGATCAGGCGTCCGAGATCGTGGCGCACGCACCCAGCATCGTCGGAGTGGTGTCGATGGTCATCGCCGCAGGTGTGCTGGTGGGTGTGCTGACGGGCACGGGGATGGTCGACGCGATGGCGACGTGGATCACCGATGTGCTTCCGCCTGCGCTCGGGCCGTTCCTCGCACCGATCACCGGGCTGCTGTCGATCCCGTTCACGTTCTTCATGTCCAACGACGCGTTCTACTTCGGCATCCTGCCGGTGCTCGCGCAGAGCGCCGCGGCCTTCGGGATCGATCCGGTCGAGATGGCCCGCGCATCGATCATCGGTCAGCCGGTGCATCTGCAGAGCCCCTTGGTGCCGGCGATCCTGCTGCTCGTCTCACTCGCGAGCGTCAACCTGGGCGACCATCACCGCAAGGTCCTCTGGCGCGCGACGATCGTGTCGCTGGTGATGCTCGGGATCGGGATCCTCTCGGGCGCGATCCCGTTCTTCGTGGCGCAGTGACACACCCGCGGGGCGCCGGTGTCAGCCGGTTCCCCGCGGTTCCTCACGAGAGCGATATGCTCACCCCGTGATCACCCTCCTGTTCCGCTCGCTCATGTACGTCGTGTCCGCCGGTCTCGGCCTCATCGCCGCCGACCTGCTGCTCGACGGATTCCAGATCCAGTGGGACAAGTGGTGGGGGTTCGTCGTCTGCATCCTGATCTTCGCGCTGCTGCAGAGCATTCTGGCTCCGTGGGTGAGCAAGATCGCAGACCGCTACGCTCCGGTTCTCATGGGCGGCATCGGCATCTTCTCGACGTTGATCGCACTCGTCGTCGTCGTGCTGCTTCCGATCGGCGGTCTGCGGATCGTCGACCTCACCGGATGGCTGCTCGGATCCGTGATCGTGTGGCTCATCACGGCGGTCGGCAGTGTTCTCCTCCCGCTGCTCTTCCTCAAGAAGCGCACCGAGAAGCGCCGCGCCCGCTGATCAGATCGAGTATTCCGGTGCCGTGAGCAGCGCGCGGGTGTCGTCATGAGCGCTGCGCATCCTCGGCTTCGCGGGAATCCCGACCAGGATGCTGTCCGCCGGCGCATCGCGGGTCACGACGGCGTTCGCTCCGACGACCGCGCCGGCGCCGATCGTCACGGGGCCCAGCACCTTCGCGCCGGCTCCCACGGCCACGCCGTCGCCGAGGGTCGGATGCCTCTTGCCTGCGTCGCGCGTGCGACCGCCGAGCGTGACTCCGTGGTAGAGCATCACGTCGTCGCCGATCTCGGCGGTCTCACCGATCACGACGCCCATGCCGTGGTCGATGAAGAAGCGACGCCCGATCTGTGCGCCGGGGTGGATCTCGATCCCGGTCAGCCACCGCGAGACCTGCGAGGTCGCGCGCGCGAGCAGCCGCAGCCGTCGGCGCCACAGCGCGTGTGAGAGCCGATGCGCCCAGATCGCGTGCAGTCCCGGATAGAGCAGCGCCACCTCCGCACCGCTGCGCGCGGCGGGATCGCGAAGTCGTGCTGCCGCGATGTCCTCGCGCATTCGGCCGATCATGCCCATCGGACGGATCAGGATTCGCGAAGGTGCTCGTACAGAGCGGTCGAGAGGTAGCGCTCGCCGAACGAGGGGATGATCACCACGATCGTCTTGCCCGCGGCCTCCGGGCGCCGCGCGACCTCGAGAGCGGCCCAGATCGCGGCTCCGCTCGACATGCCCACGAGGATGCCCTCTCGGCTCGCCGTCTCCCGTGCGACGCGGATCGCGTCGTCGAACGTGACGTCGATGACCTCGTCGAGGATATCGCGGTCGAGGATCGGCGGCACGAAATTCGGCCCGATCCCCTGGATCTTGTGCGGTCCGGGGTGTCCCTCGGTCAGGATGGGCGAGTCCTTGGGCTCGACGGCGATGATCTGCACGCCGGGGACGCGTTCCTTCAGCACCTGGCCGACCCCGGTGATGGTTCCGCCGGTGCCGATGCCTGCGACGAGGTAGTCGACAGAGCCCTCCGTGTCGCGGAGGATCTCCTGAGCCGTGGTGCGACGGTGGATCTCGGGGTTCGCCTCGTTGGCGAACTGCTTCGCGAGCACGGCACCCGGCGTCCGGGCAGCGATCGCCTCCGCCTCGGCGACCGCGTGCGTCATGCCCTTCGTCGGGTCGGTGAGCACGACCTCGGCACCGAACGCCTTGAGCAGCATGCGCCGCTCCTTCGACATCGACGCCGGCATCGTGAGGATCACCTTGTAGCCCCGCGCCGCACCGACCATCGCCAGAGCGATGCCGGTGTTGCCGCTGGTCGCCTCGACGATCGTCCCTCCCGGGGTCAACTCGCCGGACGCCTCGGCCGCGTCGACGATCGCGATGCCGAGCCGGTCCTTGACGCTCGACGCCGGGTTGTAGAACTCCAGCTTGGCGAGCACCGTGGCGCCCAGGCCTTCGGTGACGCGGTTCAGACGGACCAGGGGAGTGTTGCCGAACGCGGTGGTGATGTCGGGGTGGATGCCGGACATGAGAAGGCCTTCCTGTGGTGGGGGACTGCGGGTCCAGCCTAGGTGAGCGACCCCGGGCGCCGGGCATTGTGACACCGTTCCGGCTCTACGCTGGAGCACATGCCTGAGACCTCCCTCGCCTCCCTCGTCCACGCCGCGGCCCAGCGCCTGGCCGAGGTGGGAGTCCCCGATCCGCTCGTCGACGCGGAGCTGCTGGCGGGGCACGTCCGCGGCACCAGGCGGGGCGAGGTGCAGGCGGCGATCGTCCGCGGAGACGTGGTCGACGAGTCCGAGCGTGCGGCGCTGGAGGCGCTGGTGGAGCGTCGAGCGGCCAGGGAGCCGCTGCAGCACATCACCGGAACGGCACCCTTCCGCCATCTCGAGCTCGCCGTCGGCCCCGGCGTGTTCGTGCCGCGTCCCGAGACGGAGACGGTCGTGCAGTTCGCGATCGACGCGCTCGTGGCCGCTCCCGAGGCGGAGCCGGTCGCCGTCGATCTCGGCACCGGAAGCGGAGCCATCGCGCTGGCGATGGCGACCGAGGTCCCGCACTCGCGCGTGTATGCGACCGAGCTCTCACCGGATGCGTACGCATGGGCTCGCCGCAACACCGAGGGTGTGGCGAATCTGACGCTCGTGAACCACGACCTCCGGCAGGCCTTCCGTGAGCTCGACGGCACCGTGTCTGTCGTGATCTCCAATCCGCCCTACGTCCCGGACGCGGCGATCCCGCGCGATCCCGAGGTGCGTCTCTTCGATCCGGCCATGGCTCTCTACGGGGGTGAGGACGGGCTCGACATCGTCCGCGTGCTCAGCGTGCGCGCGCTCGAGCTGCTGCGGCCGGGCGGTCTTCTCGTGATCGAGCACGGGGAGCTGCAGGGGGAGGAGATACGCAGCATCCTCACGCGCGACGGATGGCGGGCCGCGGCGACGCATCGCGACCTCACGCTCCGAGACCGTGCGACGACGGCGCTGCGGCCATGAACGCGCCGTCACGCAGCGCTCAGGCTGACCCCGGCTAGAATCGACTCGTCATGTCCTCCATCTTCGATTGCGGCGACGACGGTCAGCTCCTCGCCGGAATGCGTCACGCGCGCCAGGCCATCAGTCGCGGCGAGCTCATCGTCATGCCCACCGACACCGTCTACGGGGTCGCCGCCGACGCCTTCTCACCGCAGGCCGTGCAGCGGCTGCTCGACGCCAAGGGACGCGGTCGAAACCAGCCGCCGCCCGTGCTGATCGGCTCGATCGAGACCCTCGAAGCGCTGGCCGAATCCGTGCCGGAGCCCGTGCGGCGTCTGGTCGACGCCTTCTGGCCCGGCGGGTTGACCATCGTGCTCCCCGCTCAGCCGTCGCTCGCCTGGGACCTCGGCGACACTCTGGGCACGGTCGCCGTGCGCATGCCCGAAGGGCGGGTGGCGCTGGAGCTGCTCGCCGAGACGGGCCCTCTCGCGGTCTCGAGCGCCAACCTGACCGGTCACGATGCGGCTACCTCGGCGGAAGACGCGGAGCGGATGCTCGGCGACAGCGTCTCGGTGTATCTCGCCGACGGCGTGAGCGAGACGGGCATCGCCTCGACGATCGTCGACGCGACCTCTCTCGTGGCGCGCGCCCCCGACCCGAGCACGGGCAGGGTGCGCATCCTCCGTGACGGGGCGATCAGCCGTGAGCGGCTCGAGGAGGTGCTCGGCGAACTGCTCGAGCCTGCTCCTGCGCAGGCCGACGCGGACGGGGAGTCGTGAAGCAGTACCTCTTCACCGTCATCATCACCGCTGCGATCACGTTCGCGCTGACCTGGGCGGTCTGGAAGCTGAGCCTGCGGTTCAAGCTCTATCCGAGCATCCGCGAACGCGACGTCCACACGACACCGACTCCTCGTCTCGGGGGAGTCGCGATCTTCCTCGGGATCGCGATCACCATGGCGGTGTCTGCGGCGAACCCCTTCTTCGCGACGATCTGGATGCCGCCGCAGACGATGTGGTCGATCCTCGCCGCGGCTT
Source organism: Microbacterium hydrocarbonoxydans (assembly GCF_904831005.1). Classification (NCBI taxonomy): domain Bacteria; kingdom Bacillati; phylum Actinomycetota; class Actinomycetes; order Micrococcales; family Microbacteriaceae; genus Microbacterium; species Microbacterium hydrocarbonoxydans. Next base: position 1,328,103 of record NZ_LR882982.1, read on the forward strand.
TCCTGATCGCAGTGATCGGAGTCGTCGACGACCTGTGGGACCTCGACTGGATGATCAAGCTCGGCGCGCAGTTCCTCGCCGCCGGGATCATCACGGTCGGTGGCGGACTCCAGATCCTGTCGCTCCCGTTCGGCGACCTCATCGTCTTCTCGAGCTGGCTGAGCATCACGATCACCATGTTCGCGATCGTGATCGTCATGAACGCCGTGAACTTCATCGACGGACTCGACGGCCTGGTCGCCGGGGTCTGCCTGATAGCGAACGGCGTGTTCTTCGCCTATTCGTACATACTGACGCGCGATACGGGCGCCTCGAGCTACTTCAACCTCGCGTCGTTCCTCGCCGCCGTGCTGATCGGCGCGTGCCTGGGCTTCCTGCCGTTCAACTGGAGCCCCGCGAAGCTGTTCATGGGGGACTCGGGCGCGCTGGTGCTCGGTCTGCTCATGGCCACCTCCGCGATCGCCGTGACCGGGCAGCTCGAGCCCTCGGCGCTCGACCTCGAGCGGCTCGGGCGCTCCCAGCTGCTCGGAGCCTTCATCCCGATCCTCCTTCCCCTCCTGGTGGTGCTGCTGCCCCTGCTCGATTTCGGCCTCGCGGTGCTCCGTCGCATGAACGCCGGCAAGTCGCCGTTCTCGCCCGATCGCAAGCACCTGCACCACCGGATGCTCGATCTCGGGCACCGCGACCGCGACGCCGTGCTCATCTTCTACGCCTGGACCGCGGTGATCTCTCTCGCCGTGCTGCTGATGTACGTCGGCGCCCGCGAGGACTGGCCGGGGCAGTATCTTCCGGGCGTCGCCTTCGGCGTGGTCGGCATCGCCGCCTGCCTCGTCATCACCCTGAATCCTTCGCGCCGACGGAAGACCGCGGCGTCTGCTGAGCCCGACCCGAAACCCCTGGAGTCCCCGTGAGCCCGAGCCCCGTTTCCAGCAACCCGATCCTGAGGAGGACTCTCCTCTGGTCCGCCCTGTCGATGGTGGTCCTCGCGATCGTGGCCGGTGTGATCGGTCTTCTCGTCGGTGGGGGAGAGGGCCTGGTGAGCGGTCTGCTGGGAGTCGTGCTCTCCATGCTGTTCCTCGGCATCACCGCCCTCAGCATCCTGATCGCGAACCGCTGGTTCGGCGACCCGCTCTACGTGCAGCTGTTCTTCGCGATCGTGCTGGGTGGCTGGCTGCTGAAGCTCGGCCTGTTCGTCGTGATCATGATCGTGCTCAGCGGCCAGCCCTGGATCGAGCCGATGGTGTTCTTCCTCTCCATCGTCATCGGAGTCGTGGCGACCCTCGTGATCGACGTGATCGTCATCACCCGGATGCGCCTGCCGAACGTCAGCGACGCGTCACTCCCGTCGGAGGCGCCGATCGACCGCGCCCCCGGCGTCGAGCTGCCCACCGTGGTGCCCGAGGATCGCGCTCCGGGAAGGCACCACATCGTTCCGGAACCACGCGAGCAGGATGGTCCGGCGGAGGATGCCCCGCGGTCTTAGGGCACCCTCTTATTCTGATAGTGTTGACACGTGCCCGCCGCTCGCCCGCGAGCGCTTGCGCTTGAAGCACACCGACCATCGTCGCCCCGGTTCTGACCGGTGCCCCGAAGCTGGAGCCCGCGCTGTTCAATCTTGCTGCGACCCTGATGCCCAAACTCGCCTCTGACGGCGAGTTCCACGGACCTTCGATCAACGAGTTCTTCCCGGAGATCCTCTTCGAAGTCGCGGGTATCCCCGTGCACCGAATCCACCTCGTGCAGCTGATCGCGGTCGTCGCGGTCGTGCTGCTGCTGGTTCTCGGAACCCGCCGGATGAAGGTCGTCCCCGGCCGCTTCCAGAGCGTCGTCGAGATGGGTCTGGACTTCGTCCGCACCAACATCGCGCACGACCTCCTCGGCCGCAAGGACGGCAACCGCTTCCTGCCGATCCTCACCACGATCTTCTTCATGGTGCTGTTCATGAACATCACGGGAATCATCCCGTTCCTGAACATCGCGGGAACCAGCATCGCGGCCGTGCCGCTGACGCTGGCTCTGGTCAGCTACATCACCTTCATCTACGCCGGAATCAAGAAGAGCCCCGTCGGCTTCTTCAAGAACGCGCTGTTCCCCTCCGGTGTGCCGTGGCCCGTCTACATCATCGTGACGCCGATCGAGTTCCTCTCGACCTTCATCATCCGGCCGGTCACCCTGATGCTCCGACTCCTGATGAACATGGTCGTCGGCCACATGCTCCTGGTGCTGTGCTTCGCGGCCACCCAGTTCTTCTTCTTCACCGCAGGTGGCGGCTGGGCCGCTCTCGGTGTCGGAACCCTCGCCTTCGGCGGCGCCTTCACTCTCTTCGAGATCCTGGTCGCCGTTCTCCAGGCATACGTCTTCACCGTCCTCACCGCGGTCTACATCCAGCTCGCGGTCGCAGAAGAGCACTAAGCCCACTAGGCACTGAGCGGGTCGGCGACTGCCGGCCCACCCAACGAAAGGAAAAACCCGTGGACGCTACTACGGTTCTCGCAGACATCAACGGTCACCTCGCTTCGGTCGGCTACGGCCTCGCAGCAATCGGCCCGGCCATCGGTGTGGGCATCGTCGTCGGCAAGACCATCGAGGGTGTCGCTCGTCAGCCCGAGCTGGCCGGCCGCCTCCAGGTCCTCATGTGGATCGGTATCGCCTTCACCGAGGCGCTTGCATTCGTCGGCATCGCCGTCGGATTCATCCCCTTCCCGTAATCCGTACCGACTTCTGAAGGAGACAGGATGCTGAACGCTCTTGTCACGAACCTCGCAGCCGAGGGAGAGACGCCTAACCCGCTGATCCCTGCGTGGTACGACATCATCTGGTCGGGCCTGTGGTTCCTCGTCATCCTGGTCGTCGTGTGGAAGGTCGCCCTTCCGAAGTTCACGGCGTTGCTCGACAAGCGGTCAGCCGCCATCGAGGGCAACATCGCCAAGGCCGACGAGGCGCAGAAGCAGGCTGAGGCCGCACTCGAGGAGTACACCCGGCAGCTCGCCGAGGCGCGTACCGAGGCCGGTGAGATCCGTGAGGCCGCCCGTGAGGACGGCAAGAAGATCGTCGCCGAGGCCAAGGAGACCGCGTCGAGCGAGGCTGCTCGCATCACGGCGACGGCGCACACGCAGATCGAGGCCGAGCGGCAGACCGCTCTCGTCTCGCTGCGCAGCGAGGTCGGATCGCTCGCGATCGATCTCGCCGGTGGCGTGGTCGGCGAGACGCTCTCCGACGATGCACGTGCGACCGCGGTCGTCGACCGCTTCCTCGCCGACCTCGAAGCATCCGAGAAGGCGGCTCAGTAATGGGCAGCGCGACCACTCAGGCACTCGCGGCATCCACTCAGACGCTTGCCGCAGCGAAGGACGTCACTCTCGACACGGCGCGGGAGCTGTTCGCAGCCGCGCGCGCCGTGGCGGAGTCGTCTCATTTGAGCGGCGCGCTCGCTGACCCCTCGGCTCCGGCCGTGGCGCGACAGAACGTCGTCGCAGCGGTGTTCGGCGGGTTCTCGCAGAACGCGCAGGACATCGTGAAGACGGTCGTCGCCGAGCGCTGGTCATCGGCTTCCCAGCTCGTGGACGGCATCGAGGAGCTCGCCATCAGGGCTGCCGCGATCGCCGAGCCGCAGGCTGACATCGGGGGAGAGCTCTTCGGCTTCACCCGGGTGATCGCCGCCAACGCGGAACTCGAGCTCGCGCTCGGCAGCCGCCTCGGGGGAGAGGACGCCAAGGGCGCACTCGTCGACAGACTGCTCGCCGGGGGCGTCAGCGACGCCACCGCGGTGATCGTCTCGGCGCTCGTGCGTCAGCCTCGTGACCGCCGCGTCAGGCAGATGCTCACCCGTGCGACGCGGGTCGTCGCCGACCAGGGCGACCGTGTGGTCGCGACGGTGCACAGCGCCACACCGCTCACCGACGCACAGCGCACCCGTCTCAGCGACGCTCTCTCGCGTCGCTACGACGGCAAGATCTCGCTCAACGAGGTCAACGACCCCTCCGTCGTCGGAGGCCTGCGCGTGCAGATCGCCGATGACGTCATCGACGGCAGTATCTCCGCCCGTCTCGCCGATCTTCGCCAGAAGCTCGCCGGCTAACACGACTTCGCGCGGGGAACCGCGCACCCAGATACAAAGGGAAGACAATGGCAGAACTATCGATCAGCCCCGACGTCATCCGTGACGCGCTGAAGGACTTCGCCGCAGCATACGAGCCCACTGGGGCCGCGGCGACCGAGGTCGGCACCGTCATCGACGCAGCCGACGGCATCGCGCACGTCGAGGGACTGCCCGGGGTGATGGCGAACGAACTCGTCACCTTCGCGGACGGCACCAAGGGTCTTGCGCTCAACCTCGACGAGCACCAGATCGGTGTCGTCGTGCTCGGCGACTTCACCGGCGTCGAGGCCGGCCAGGAAGTCACCCGCACGGGTGAGGTCCTCTCCGTTCCCGTCGGAGACGGCTACCTCGGTCGCGTCGTCGACCCGCTGGGCAACCCGATCGACGGCCTCGGCTCGATCGCGACCGAAGGCGTGCGTGAGCTCGAGCTGCAGGCACCGGGTGTCATGCAGCGCAAGTCGGTGCACGAGCCGATGCAGACCGGCATCAAGGCCATCGACGCCATGATCCCCGTCGGCCGCGGTCAGCGTCAGCTGATCATCGGTGACCGCCAGACCGGTAAGACGGCCATCGCGATCGACACGATCATCAACCAGAAGGCCAACTGGGAGTCGGGCGACGTCAACAAGCAGGTGCGCTGCATCTACGTCGCCATCGGTCAGAAGGGCTCGACCATCGCTTCGGTGAAGGGCGCGCTCGAAGAGGCCGGCGCTCTGGAGTACACCACGATCGTGGCGGCTCCGGCATCCGACCCCGCCGGTTTCAAGTACCTCGCTCCCTACACCGGTTCGGCCATCGGCCAGCACTGGATGTACGGCGGCAAGCACGTCCTGATCATCTTCGATGACCTGTCGAAGCAGGCCGAGGCCTACCGCGCAGTGTCGCTCCTGCTGCGTCGTCCGCCGGGCCGCGAGGCCTACCCGGGTGACGTCTTCTACCTGCACTCGCGTCTTCTCGAGCGTTGCGCGAAGCTGTCCGACGAGCTCGGCGCGGGTTCGATGACCGGTCTTCCGATCATCGAGACCAAGGCGAACGACGTCTCGGCGTACATCCCGACCAACGTGATCTCGATCACCGACGGCCAGATCTTCCTCCAGTCCGACCTCTTCAACGCCAACCAGCGTCCGGCGGTCGACGTGGGTATCTCGGTCTCGCGAGTCGGTGGTGACGCTCAGGTCAAGTCGATCAAGAAGGTCTCGGGAACCTTGAAGCTCGAGCTCGCGCAGTACCGCTCGCTCGAGGCGTTCGCGATGTTCGCGTCCGACCTCGACGCGGCCTCGCGTCGTCAGCTCTCCCGCGGCGCGCGCCTGACCGAGCTGCTCAAGCAGCCTCAGTACTCGCCGTACCCCGTCGAGGAGCAGGTCGTCTCGATCTGGGCGGGAACGAAGGGCAAGCTCGACACGCTCGAGGTCTCCGACGTCCTGCGCTTCGAGCGCGAGCTGCTCGACTACCTGCGTCGCAACACCAAGGTGCTCGAGACCCTGCGCGAGACCAACGTCCTCGACGACGACACCGTCGCCGAGCTCGACAAGCACACCGACGCTTTCCTTCTGGAGTTCCAGGGTGGCAAGGGGCAGGCCATCGGCGCCCCGGGTCACGAGGAGCACGCTGCAGCCGAGGCTGAGGACGTCAACCAGGAGAAGATCGTCAAGGGTCGTCGCGCGTAATCGCGTGAGGAACTGAATTCATGGGCGCTCAACTCAGGGTCTACAAGCAGAAGATCTCTTCTGCTCAGACGACCAAGAAGATCACGAAGGCGATGGAACTCATCGCGGCTTCGCGCATTCAGAAGGCGATGGCACGCGTCAAAGCGTCCAGCCCCTTCGCGCGTGCCGTGACGAGGGCCGTATCGGCCGTCGCGACGCACTCGAACGTCGACCACCCGCTCACCCGTGAGCCCGAGACGATCCGCCGCTCCGCGGTCGTGATCTTCTCGTCGGACCGCGGTCTCGCCGGAGCCTTCAACTCGCAGATCCTCCGTGAGGGTCTCGAGGTGGCGGAGCTCCTGCGCGGGCAGGGCAAGGAGCCGGTGTTCTACCTCGTCGGACGCAAGGCGGTCGGTTACTTCCAGTTCCGCCGCATCGCGGCCGCTGCGGAGTGGACCGGCGACACCGACACGCCGTCGTTCCACACGGCGGAGGAGATCTCGGCCACGCTGCTCGAGGACTTCTCGCGTGGCGCGGACGAGGGCGGCGTCGACGAGATCCACCTCGTGTACAACCGCTTCGTCAGCATGATGACGCAGTCGCCGGAATCCGTGCGTCTGCTTCCGCTGGAGATCGCGGAAGCCGATGACTCGGAAGCGGGAAGCGCCGTCTACCCGCTGTACGAGTTCGAGCCGGATGCCGAGACGGTTCTCGACGCGATCCTGCCGGTGTACATCCAGAGCCGCGTCTTCAACGCTCTCCTGCAGTCGTCTGCCGCCAAGCAGGCCGCGACGCAGAAGGCGATGAAGTCGGCCAGCGACAACGCCGACAAGCTCATCACCGACTACACCCGTCTGCGCAACAACGCGCGTCAGGCGGAGATCACGCAGCAGATCGCGGAGATCGTCGGCGGCGCCGACGCACTCTCGTCGAGCAAATAGACCATCAGGAAAGAGACGAAGAAATGACCCCCACCGCTACGGCTGACCAGCCGGCGACCGCGGTCGTCGGGCGCGTCGCGCGCGTCAACGGTCCGGTTGTCGACATCGAGTTCCCGCACGACTCGATCCCCGACATCTACAACGCTCTGAAGACCACCATCGTCATCGGCGAGGAGTCCACGGAGATCACCCTCGAGGTCGCTCAGCACCTCGGCGACGACCTCGTTCGCGCGATCGCCCTGAAGCCGACCGACGGCATCGTCCGCGGCCAGGAAGTCCGCGACACGGGAGAGGCCATCTCGGTCCCCGTCGGCGACGTCACCAAGGGCAAGGTCTTCAACGTGATCGGCGAGGTCCTGAACATCGAGCCCGGCGAGACGATCGAAGTCACCGAGCGCTGGCCGATCCACCGCAAGGCTCCCAACTTCGACCAGCTCGAGTCGAAGACCACGATGTTCGAGACGGGCATCAAGTCGATCGACCTCCTCACGCCGTATGTGCTGGGTGGAAAGATCGGTCTGTTCGGTGGAGCCGGTGTCGGCAAGACCGTCCTCATCCAGGAGATGATCCAGCGAGTCGCGCAGGATCACGGTGGAGTCTCGGTGTTCGCCGGTGTCGGCGAGCGCACTCGTGAGGGCAACGACCTCATCCACGAGATGGAAGAAGCGGGTGTCTTCGACAAGACGGCCCTCGTCTTCGGCCAGATGGACGAGCCGCCGGGAACGCGTCTGCGCGTCGCCCTGTCGGCTCTCACGATGGCGGAGTACTTCCGTGACGTGCAGAAGCAGGACGTGCTGCTCTTCATCGACAACATCTTCCGCTTCACGCAGGCCGGTTCCGAGGTCTCCACGCTGCTGGGTCGCATGCCCTCCGCCGTGGGTTACCAGCCGAACCTCGCCGACGAGATGGGCCTCCTGCAGGAGCGCATCACCTCGACGCGCGGCCACTCGATCACCTCGCTGCAGGCGATCTACGTGCCCGCCGATGACTACACCGACCCGGCACCGGCGACCACGTTCGCCCACCTCGACGCCACCACGGAGCTGTCGCGTGAGATCGCGTCGAAGGGTCTGTACCCGGCCATCGACCCGCTGACCTCGACGTCGCGCATCATGGATCCCCGCTACTTGGGCGAGGACCACTACCGCGTCGCGACCACGGTCAAGCAGATCCTCCAGAAGAACAAGGAACTGCAGGAGATCATCGCCATCCTCGGTGTCGACGAGCTCTCCGAAGAGGACAAGATCGTCGTGTCTCGTGCACGTCGCATCCAGCAGTTCCTCTCGCAGAACACCTACATGGCCAAGAAGTTCACGGGCGTCGAGGGTTCGACCGTCCCGCTCAAGGAGACCATCGAGTCGTTCGATGCGATCGCGCGCGGTGACTTCGACCACGTCGCCGAGCAGGCCTTCTTCAACGTCGGTGGCATCTCCGACGTCGAAGAGCAGTGGGCGAAGATCCAGAAGGAGAACGGCTGATCATGGCATTGCATGTCAGCCTCGTCTCCGCGGACGCGGAGGTCTGGACGGGAGAGGCGAGCCTCGTGGTCGCCAAGACCGTCGAGGGCGAGATCGGGTTCATGGCCGGCCACGAGCCGGTCCTGGCGATCCTCGCCCAGGGCGAGGTCCGGATCACGCAGACGGATGGCACCAAGGTGCTCGCCAACGCACAGGACGGGTTCCTCTCGATGGAGAGCGATGTCCTGACGATCGTGGCAGGCAACGCGGCTCTCATCGCCTGAGCAGTTCAGTTCATCGCGTCCGCCTCGGCCCTCTGCGGGTCGGGGCGGACGCGTCTGTGTCACCGAGGATTCATGAAGATTCTGCTCCCGCCGTCCGAGACCAAGCGTGCCGGTGGCACCGGTTCTCCGCTCGATCTCGCCGCACTCTCACTGCCTGTGCTCGTCGAAGAACGGCAGGCGGTGGTGAACGCCCTCGTCGATCTCGCCGCCGATGAGGAGGCATCGCGCAGAGTTCTCAAGCTGAGCGCCAAGCAGGCAGGAGACATCGCGCACAATCGTGCGCTCCTGTCCTCTGCGACGATGCCGGCAGTCGATCGCTACACGGGCGTGCTCTATGACGCGCTCGACGCTGCCACTCTGCCGAGCGCATCCCGGCGGTGGCTCGCGTCGCACGTGTGGATACATTCGGCCCCGTTCGGCCCGGTGGGTGCCCTGGACGAGATCCCGGCCTATCGTCTCGCCGCAGGTGCGGCCCTGCCAGGCGTCCAGGCGCTCCGACGTCACTGGGCCGACGCCACGACTGCGGCCATGGCCGCCGAAGCGCCGTCATTCGTTCTCGACCTGCGCAGCGAGGCGTACGTGTCGCTCGGACCGGTGCCGTCATCGGTCTCCTCGGCATACGTGCGCGTCGTCACGGCGAACGGGCGGGCACTCAACCACTTCAACAAGAAGTCCAAGGGCGCTCTCGTTCGTTCGCTCGCAGAGCAGCGACCGCGGATCCGCTCCGCACGCGCGCTTCGGAGCTGGGCGGAGAGTCAGGGGATCGTCCTGCGCGACTCGGGCGATGAGGATGTTCTCGAGCTCGTCGTCGCCGACTGACGACCGTTCCCGGGACTGTGACGGACGGCGGCGTGGGTCGTTGCCCGCCATATCGGCGCACCGCTATGGTGGGTGACGCGGCGCGCACGGTGCCGCTCCATGGGATCCGGAGGGGATCATGTACGACGATTACTACGGTTACGGCGGGCTTTCGGGCGGCGCTCTGGTCGCCCTGATTCTGCTTTATACGGTCTTGCCTCTGGCCATCTACGCGATCTATTCGTGGTTCTACATGAAGGTCTTCGAGAAGGCCGGCGTGCAGGGCAAGTGGCGGGCCTGGGTGCCCGTGTACAACACGATGATCTTCTACAAGCTCGGCGATCTCAGCCCCTGGTTGATCCTCTACCTCGTCGGTGCGGGAATCCTCGGTGCGATCATCCCGTTCCTCGGGTGGTTCCTGATCCTCCCGCTCGTGGGAATCGCCGCCCGCATCCTCGATCTGATCGCTGCATGGCGGGTCGGTCTGAAGCTGCAGAAGGATGCCGTCTGGGTGGTCCTCTACTTCTTCCTTCCTGTCGTGTGGCTTGGCATCAACGCGTTCGACAAGTCGCAGTGGAACCCGAACATCGCGCCCGCCTCGTGGGGGACGAACAAGCTCCTCGCCGACACCACGGTGTGGCAGGGCGTTCCCGTGCAGCCGCGCCCGGCCGCCCCCCAGGGTTACGGTGCACCGCAGGGCTATGGCGCGCCTCAGGGCTATGCGCCCCCGGCACCTCAGGGCTACGCCCCGCCGGCGCAGCCCGGCTACGCGCCGCCGGCCGGTCCGTCCGCGCCTCAGGGACCGGGCGTTCCTCCCGCCGCTCCGCAGGTTCCGCCGGCCGCTCCGCAGGTTCCGCCGGCGCCTCCGGCCGCTCCGCCTGCGCCGCCCGCTGCGCCGTCCGCACCGCCTGCGGGTCCGCCTGCGCCGCCCGCTGCGCCGTCCGCACCGCCTGCGGGTCCGCCTGCACCGCCGTCGGATCCGACGCAACCCCCCGCTTGACCGCGTGACACAGAGCCCCTGGCCTCGGCCAGGGGCTCTGTGCGTCCGCCGGCATCGCGTGGAATGCGGCCGAAGCCGCCCGAGGCGATAGCGTGGAGGCATGGTCACCTCGCAGCGCACTGTCGGCGCACCCGGACTCCCCGTGTCTGCCATAGGTCCACGGCTCGGTGACGGTGATGCCGCCACCGGCGGAACCGCCCTGCGGTCCGCCTCCGCTACGATGTGTGGATATGCTGGGGCGGCCCGATTCGCGGGCAATTCGGAGGCAACGCGTGGCTGAGACGACGACGAAGACGCACAGCGTCACCGTTTCTGACGGGGATCTCACTGTCTCCTGGGCGGGCGTGACCGACGTGGGCCGTCGCCGTGAGACCAATCAGGACGCTTTTCTCGCCGCGTATCCGTTGTTCATCGTCGCCGACGGGATGGGTGGCCATGCCGGTGGCGAGATCGCCAGCTCCAGCACGGTCAAGCGACTCGAGGCCATCGCTGCGGCGGGAGATGTGGAACGATCGTCGATCGAGGGCGCACTCCAGCTCGCGGTCGCGGACATCGCCGACCACCCTGAGACCACCGACGAGGGCACGGGGACGACGCTCACCGGCATCTTCCTCGAGTTCAGAGACGGCGAACCTCATTGGGTCGCGTTGAACATCGGCGATTCGCGCGTGTACCTTCTTCGCGACGACAGGCTGGTGCAGGTGACGACCGACCACTCCGTCGTGCAGGAGCTGATCGCGTCGGGCAAGATCAGCCCGGAAGAAGCCGAGGGGCATCCGTACAGCAACGTCATCACGCGTGCCGTCGGAGCGAGCGAGCTCACGGCTCCCGACTATGTGGCACTCGACCTGCGCACAGGCGACCGATTCGTCATCTGCTCGGACGGACTCACCAAAGAACTCACCGACTACGGAATCCAGCACTTCCTCCGGGAGAACGCGGATCCCGCCGAAGCGGTCGACGCGATGCTCGCTGCCGCGCTCGAGAACGGCGGGCGTGACAACGTGACGCTCGTGATCGTCCAGGTCTCCGGCGAATCCTCCTCCACATCGGTCGACATCGACGAATAGCCCGGGCGGCCCTGTGGAGGGCCTGCTGCCGCCGTCCTGATGCGGTCCACTGGAGAGTATGGATTCTCTCCCGATCGCGATCCCCGCTTCCCCGGTCGATCCACGTAGACCTCCGATCCCGATCGTGGCGGCACTGGTTCCCGTCGCCGGCGGAGTCGCCCTCTGGCTGATCACCGGTTCTCTGTTCTCGCTGTGCTTCGCGGCGCTCGGCCCGCTCATGATCTTTGCCTCTCTCATCGATGGCACACGCGCGCGACGCAAGGCTCGTCGTGACGCGCTGCTCGCAGGAGAGCAGGCCTGGACGAGTGCCGAGCAAGAGCTGATCTCCCGCCACGATGACGAGCGCGAGCGACGCTGGCACCGGCATCCCGACGCGGCCGTATGCCTCGCTCAGCCTCCGCTGCGTGGAAGAGAGCGTCCGGATGCCGCGACAGGCATCGTCGTCGGCAGTGGCTCGCTGCCCAGTGGGCTGCGCGCGTCAGGTGGCGAGGGCGAGCGTGAGCGGGCGTTCCAGCGCCGATGCCAGACGATAGCGCGGGTTCCGATCGTCGTGCCGCTCGGAGGGGGCATCGCGCTGCGTGGTCCTCTGCCGATCGCGGCCGCGGTCGCCAGAGCGCTCGCGGTCCAGCTCTGCGTGAGATTCGGACCACGATTTCTTTCAGTGGAGGGGGAGATCATCGCCGAGCTCGGGCTCAGCGGGTTCCCGCATGTCCAGACAGCGCGGCGCGATGCCTTCCGACTGGCGCTTGCTCGAGGAGGCGAGGTGGGTCCGGACTCGGAAGCCGTGATCTGGCTTCTGAGAGACGGCGACGAGGTGCCTGAGGGGGTGACCACCGTGCTGGACGTGCGACAGCTGCGGGGAGCCACGGTGCGCACGGCGGAGGGTGTTCTCGACGTCGATGCGGAGGGGGCTTCTCTCGCGCAGACGGTGGCAGCCGCCGCGCATCGCGCAGGAGAGGCCGACGACATCGACGTCCTGCCGGATGCCGTCTCGGCGGCTGAGCTGCCGCAGGCCCTCTCACCGCGAGGCCTTCCCGTGGCGATCGGGCGCGGCGCGCGGGACGCGATGATCCTCGACCTCGTGGATGACGGCCCGCATGCGATCGTGACGGGAACGACCGGAACCGGCAAGAGCGAGCTCCTGGTGACCTGGGTCACGGCGATGGCATCGGTCTACGGTCCGGCGCGAGTACTGTTCGTCCTCGCCGACTTCAAGGGCGGCACGGCCTTCGTACCGTTGCGCGTGCTTCCGCATGTCGCCGCGGTCATCACCGACCTCGACGAAGACGGTGCGCGCCGCGGAGTGTCGAGCCTCCGCGCTGAGCTGCGCCGCCGCGAATCGGTCATCGCGGCGGCCGGAGCCCGCGATGTCGATGCAGTCGACATGCCACGACTCGTGATCGTGGTCGATGAGTTCGCGGCACTGCTGCAGGAGCACTCCGAGCTCGGTGGAGTCTTCACCGACATCGCCGCGCGCGGACGAGCGCTCGGCATGCATCTCATCCTCGGCACTCAGCGTGCGTCGGGTGTGATCCGTGACGCCCTCGCGGCGAACTGCCCGCTACGGCTGAGCCTGCGCGTGAGCGACGCGGCCGACAGTCGGCTGGTGCTCGGCACAGACGCTGCGTCCGAACTTCCCGGTGGCCCCGACTCACGGGGTGTCGCCTTTCTCCGGCGCCCGCGAGACCGAGAGCCGGCAGCGATGCGGGTGGCGCTCACCGGCGCTGCCGATCTTCGCGCCGCGTCGGTGAGGTGAGCTGATGAAGAGAGGGCGGCGAGTCCCTGGCTTCCTGCGCTCCCGCGACTCATCCCGCTCGACGAGGTCGGCGACGCCGCCCCCGACGGCGCGCTCGTGCTGGGGAGGGCCGATGATCCGCAGCGCCAGAGCCAGCCGTGGGAGTTGATACGTCCTGGTGTCGATCGAGGGATGGCGATCCTCGGCGCGGCGGGAAGCGGACGCACCTCCGCTCTCCGAGTTCTCGCAGAGCAACGCGGCGATGCACTGTGGATCCCCTCTGACCCAGAACAGGCGTGGGACATGATCGTGCAGCTGGTCGAGCGATCGTGCGCCGCCCCGCCGCTGATCCTGTGTGACGAGATCGACGCGCACATCGGAGATCTCCCGCTCGACCATGGTCAGCAACTGGCGCAGCTGTGGGAGCAACTCATCCGGGGGTCGGCCACGACGACCTTCATCGTGACGGCGTCCAGATCGTCAGGATCGGTCGGACGCATCCTCGACTCGCTCCCGAGACGCGCCCTGCTGCGCATGCCGAGCCGCATCGAACATCTCGCCGCGGGAGGAGACACGCAGACGTTCGATCGAGAGAGGCCCGCCGGGCGAGCCGTACTCGGCGACCGTGAGGTGCAGGTGGCCTGGGTCCCGACCGTTCGAGGGTCGACCGGTGAGCAGGTGCCCGATGCCCCTTCGCCGCAGATGCCCTCGTGGGCACCGTCCAGCGAGCTGACGGCGCTGGTGACGTCGGGTGCCAGATCTGTGGCTGAAGAGCTCGCCTCGGCGCACCCCGAGTGCACCGTGGTCGTGGCCACCGGGCAGCGCACCGAGATCGACTCTCTCACCCGGCCGGTGCTCGTGGTCGGCGAGGCAGACGCCTGGCAACGTGAATGGGCGCTCTGGCAGCGCGCGCGCAACGAGGGGGAGGTTCTGATACGCGCGGAGAACCCGAGCGAGCTCCGTCAACTCGCCGGAGTGCGACAGCTTCCGCCGTACGCGGCAATCCACGCCGGACGCGCGTGGTCGCTGCAGGGCGATGCTCTGCCCCGGCGGGTGTTCCTTCCGACCCTCGCTCGGCGTTGACGGACGCTGAGAGCTTTCAGAGTCCGGTCATCGGGACGTGTCAGATGCCGCTTCCGGTCCGCACCACACCGACATTCTGGCCGCCACCGAGCACCTCGAGAGGGAGCGCAGCCGCAAGCGTCGCGACGTCGGCGTCGGTCAGGGCTCCGGCCCTCGCCAACAGCGTCGCCGCCACGATGGTCGAGGCGCGCGACGCACCGTCGAGCATCTTCAGCGCGACCGTCGTGCCGTTCGGGGCCACCATCACCATGACGCCCTCTGCGCCGCCCTTCGCGAACACGCCGAGCTTCTCGATCGCGACCGTGTCGGGGCGGCCCGGACCGTCGATGGTCCACGGGTGCTCGCGAACTGCGCGCACGAGCGATCCGGCGACCCGGTGCAGAGCGAACGGTGATCGATCCGATGCCGTACCGATGCGGTGGATCGCGCGCGCGAGTCCCGTCAGGGTCAATGCGTAGACCGGAGCACCGCAGCCGTCGATCGCCATGTGAGCGATCTTCTCGCCCGTGAGACGTTCGATCACCTCGCGGATGTGCGCCTGCAGCGGATGGGAGACGTCGAGATAGCCCTCGGTGGGCCAGCCGGTCGCCACGCAGGCCCGCAGCATCGCCGCGTGCTTACCGGAGCAGTTCATGCGGATGCGCACCGGCGCCATGTGCTCGCGCACCATCTCATCGCGAGAGGCGGTGTCTGTCGGCCAGGCCGGCGGGCACGCCAGATGGTCCTCGGTCAGGCCGCCTTCCGCGAGCATCTCGCGCACCACCGATGCATGTCGATCTGTGCCGCTGTGGCTCGCGGTCGAGAGTGCGAGGTGCTCGCCTTCGAGGATTGCACCTGCCGTGATGCACGCGACCGCCTGCAGCGGCTTCAGGCTCGAGCGAGGAAGGATGAGCGCGTCGACGTTGCCGTGACGCGCGATGACGTCACCGTCGGGGGAGAGCACGACGGCTGCTCCCGCGTGGCGGGATTCGACGAATCCGCTCCGCTCGACGACGGCGAGTTCTACGGCATCCTGCACGGTGAGAGTTTCCAGCACCAGCCAAGGATACCTGCGACGGCGACGACCTTCTGAGCCGATGGGGTGGCGGGGCGTGGCGAGGTGTCTGAAGGCGCTGGCAGACTGAGGGCATGGCAGATCGTCGCGCCGTCCTCGGCGAACATCACTACTCCCTCACCGCCACGTGGACCGGGAACACCGGGTCCGGTACCAGTGGCTACCGCGACTACCGGCGCGACGTGACCCTGCACGTCGAAGGCAAGCCCGAGGTGCTCGCGTCGTCGGACAAGCCGTTCCGCGGCGACACGACCCGATGGAACCCTGAGGACCTGCTGCTCGCGTCGCTCTCGGAATGCCACCTGCTGTCGTACCTGCACGCCTGTGTGACGGCGGGAGTGGTCGTCGTCTCCTACCGCGACACGGCCTCGGGATTCATGCGCGAGAACGGCGCCGGCGGGGGAGCCTTCGTCGAGGTGATGCTCCGACCGGAGGTCGTGGTCGCGGATGCGTCGATGGTCGAGGCAGCGCAGCGCGCGCACACACAGGCCAACGAGTGGTGCTTCATCGCGAACTCGATGAACTTCCCGGTTCGCCACGAGGCCACGGTCACCGCGCAGGCCGAGTGACGCCGGCCGGCTCAGCGGCGCTCGTGAGGAAGAGCCTGCCTGATCTTCTCGATGGTGTTCTGGGCGGGCGCTTCGTTGTAGCTGCCCGCCAGCTCCTGGCCCGACAACGCGTGAATGGCGGCCATGATCTCATCTGTCGCGAGTCGGCGTGCGCGACCGCTGGACGCGGGTCCGTGCGGTGAGAGATCCAGCGGGGCGCCGAAGCGCACCGTGATCCGTTCCTTGAGGGTAGGCACCTTCGCGCCGACCGGCATGACCTTGTCGGTGCCGATGAGTCCCACGGGCACCACCGGTGCGCCCGTCTGGAGGGCCAGGAAGGCCACACCGGTGCGCCCTTTGTACAGGCGTCCGTCTGTGGAACGCGTCCCCTCGGGGTAGAGGGCCACCGCGAGACCCTCGTCGAGAAGCTGACGCTGGAGGTCGAGTGCGTCCAGTGCCGCCTGTCCTGCTCCGCGTCGTACTGGTATCGCTCCGATCGACTCGAAGAAGGTCTTGCTGAGCCACCCGCGCGGACCCGTTCCCTCGAAATAGCTGGACTTGGCGAGGAAATGAGCGGGTCGCGGAGCCGCGACCGGGATCGCGATCGAGTCGATGAACGACAGGTGATTGCTCGCGAAGATGACGGCGCCTTCGAGGGGAACGTTCTCGCGCCCCTCGATGCGCGGACGGTAGATCAGGCGAGCAAGTGGCGTGATCAGGCTGCGTCCGAGTGCGTACGCGAATCCGGCGTGGCGAGGCTTCGCAGTCTCTGCGGGCGAGGATTCGGGCTCCACGGACTGCTCTGACGTCATCAGAGCAGATTACTCCCGGATCCATGCCGCACCGGGAATGGTGGCCCTGCGCGCGTCTCACAGCCTCGGCAAAGGCCGGTGCGAGAAGATGGTGTGTCCCGCCCGCGATCCTGAGGTCTCACTGTGCGCAAGCGTCCGCTCATCGTCCTGTCCACCGTCGCCGCGGCGACCCTTCTGCTTGCGGGGTGTTCCGGCGATGCAACCCCCGAGTCGACGTCGACCCCCGGGGCCTCGGCAGACGCCACGTGTCTTGCCGACCTCCCATCGGGGGCAGGCTCCGACGCCGTGACGGTCGACGGCAGTGGGGCATCCGCCAAGATCACCGTCCCCGAGGGCACCGACCTGTCCACCGCTGAGCGCACTGTCGTCTCCGAGGGCGACGGCGACGAGCTGCTGCCCGGCGATTTCGTGTCGCTCCGCTACCAGCTCGTCGACGCGGCGACGAACGAGGTGCTGAGCACCTCGGAGCGCGGTCCTGACGGAGTACTGCCCGCCCTGCTCGCTCAGCAGCAGTCGCAGCAGATGGTCGATCCCACTCAGTCGACCGTGTTCACCGTGGCAGCCGAGTGTCTTCCCCTCGGCTCGAGCGTCGTGCTGACCCTGCCGTCCACGCAGGAAGGCGCCAACGCGAGCGTCCTCTACGTCGAGACCATCGAGAAGCTCCCCACGATCGCCACGGGCACCGAGGTGGACGCCACCGAGGGCATGCCGACGGTCGAACTCGATGACGCGGGAGCGCCGACGATCACACTCCCCGACGGCGATGCGCCGGCTGAGACCGAGGTCGCGCTCCTCAAGGAGGGCGATGGAGCGACCGTCGCATCCGGCGACCTGGTCACCGTGCAGTATC
This sequence comes from Microbacterium hydrocarbonoxydans, assembly GCF_904831005.1. Taxonomy (NCBI): domain Bacteria; kingdom Bacillati; phylum Actinomycetota; class Actinomycetes; order Micrococcales; family Microbacteriaceae; genus Microbacterium; species Microbacterium hydrocarbonoxydans. Next base: position 1,345,480 of record NZ_LR882982.1, read on the forward strand.
GCGGCGTGAAGTGGTCGGACGGCAGCGAGTTCGACTCCAGCTGGAGCCGCGACGCTGCCCCTGCGCAGTTCCCGACCACCGGCGTCGTCACCGGATTCAAGACTGCTCTCGAAGGCCAGAAGGTCGGCTCCCAGGTCATCGTGACGATGCCCCCGAAGGACGGGTACGGCGAGGGTGAGATCAACGAGAACGATCTCGTCGGCGAGAGTCTCGTGTTCGTCGTCGACATCATCGGAACGACGCCGCTCGAGCAGATCCAGTAGCGGCTGAGGAGCCGAGGACGTGCCATAGGCTGGCGGCATGCGTCGCATCATCGTCCTCGGCTCCACCGGCTCCATCGGCACTCAGGCACTCGACGTCATCCGCTCGAACCCTCGACGGTTCGAGCTGGTGGGACTCGCGGCGGGCTCGAATGCCGAGAAGCTCGCAGAGCAGGCCCAGGAGTTCCAGGTCGAGGACACCGCTCTCGGCGCTGCAGAGGCCGAGCAGCTCGTGCGCGACGTCGAGGCAGACGTGGTGCTCAACGCGATCACGGGTTCGATCGGGCTGGGATCCACCCTGGCAGCGCTGAAAGCGGGACGAACGCTGGCGCTCGCGAACAAGGAATCGCTCATCGTGGGCGGCGAGCTGGTGCTCGCCGCAGCGAAGACGGATCAGATCGTGCCCGTCGATTCCGAGCACTCCGCTCTCGCACAGGCGCTTCGCAGCGGCACGCATGCCGAGGTGAGGCGTCTCGTCGTCACGGCGTCGGGAGGACCCTTCCGGGGGCGCACCCGCGATGAGATGAACGGCATCACTCCCCAGGAGGCTCTGGCCCACCCGACGTGGGACATGGGGCGCATGGTCACCACGAACTCCGCAACCCTGGTGAACAAGGGACTCGAGGTGATCGAGGCGCACCTGCTGTTCGACATCGCCTATGACGACATCGATGTGGTCGTGCACCCGCAGTCGATCGTGCACTCGATGGTCGAGTTCATCGACGGCTCCACGATCGCGCAGGCATCGCCGCCCGACATGCGCCTGCCGATCTCACTGGGACTCGACTGGCCGAACCGGGTCGGCGGGGTGGGACGTCCCCTCGACTGGACGCAGGCGACGTCCTGGACGTTCGAGCCGCTGGACGATGCGGCCTTCCCCGCGGTCGCCCTGGCGAAGTCCGTGGGGCGTGCAGGTGCGACGTTCCCCGCCGTCTACAACGCAGCGAACGAACAGGCCGTCGACGCGTTCCACGAGGGACGGCTGTCCTTCCTGGCGATCGTCGACACGATCGCCAGAGTGATCGACGCGCATGAGCCGCCGCAGACCCTCACGGTCGATTCGCTCGCCGAGGCCGAGTCCTGGGCGCGCCGTACTGCCGACCAGCTGATCGCTCGGTCCTGACGGCTGCGCTGCCGCCCTCAGTCCGCGTCGGTGTACGGCACCGGCCACCTGGGCTCGGGCACCGGCCATCCGGCGGCGCGAAGCGCCCGTCGGGCCAGTTCGCGGGCCGAGTACGGCGTGCGGACGCCGCGGATGTCCCGGTAGTCCTGGTGCCCTGGCCCTGCCCAGAGGATGGCGTCGCCTTCACCGACGAGGTCGACAGCAGCGACGATCGCCTTCTCGGGCGGTGAGAACTCATGGATCTCCGCGTCCGGACGAGCCTTGCGGGCACCTTCGACGAGGGTGGCTCTGATCGAATCCGGATTCTCGAAGCGCGGGTGATGGTCGGTCACGACGAGGATGTCGCTGCCTTCGACCGCAGTACGCGCCATGTCGTACCGTTTCGTGGCGTCTCGGTCCCCGTCGGCTCCGAAGAGCATCAGGACCTTGCCCGGCGTCACGCGGCGTACGGCGGCCAGGGTCTTCTCGAAGGCGTCTGGAGAGTGTCCGAAGTCGACGAAGACCGCAGGCCCGGTGTCGCCTGAGACCAGCTGCGTGCGTCCCGGAAGGTACGCCTTGATCGCTCCGTCCCGCTCGAGGGCGGTGACGATCCGATCCCACGAGTATCCGCCCTGGAGGAGCATGACGATCGCGAGCGCGGCATTGGCCGCCATGTGGGGGCCGATCACGGGGACCACGGTGGTCAACGACCCGGCGGGACCGGTGAGCGTGAACGTGGTGCCCGTCGTCCGCTCGTCGTCGATGACGACCACCCAGTCGGCGCGCGCGGCGGCATCGGGGTCGGCGGCGATCGACGGCGTCCCGACGGTCACGACGGGGATCTCAGCCCGTTCGACCACGGTCGAACCGGAGGCCGAATCGATGCACACCACCCCGCGTCGTGCGCGGTCGGGGCGGAACAGCGGCAGTTTCGCCTCGAAGTACTCCTCCATGTCGGCGTAGTCGTCGAGATGATCGTGGCTGAGGTTGGTGAATCCTGCGACGTCGAAACGGATGCCGTCGACGCGGTGGCGCGACAACGCCTGAGCACTCACCTCGACGGCGACGGCTTCGACATCGCGCTCGCGCATCAGAGCGAGCAGCGCGTGCATCTCCGAGGCCTCAGGCGTGGTGAGACGCGAGACGATGACCTCCCCGGCGATGTGGCGCTCGGCTGTCGATGAGAGCCCCGTGACGACGCCCAGCTGGTCGAGGATCCCCTCGAGCAGGTGCGACACGCTCGTCTTGCCGTTCGTGCCGGTGGTCGCGAAGAGAAGAGGCAGCGCGTCGTCGGCGCCGGTGCCGTACACCCACGCGCTGAGCGCCCCGAGAACGCCTCGCGGGTCGTCCACGATCAGGATCGGGAGCCCGACTGCAGCGGCGATGGCGGCGCCCGCATCGTCGGTGATGACTGCGACGGCACCCTTCTCGGCAGCCGCGGCTGCGAACTCGGCACCGTGCCGGTTCACCCCCCGGATGGCGACGAAGGCTTCTCCTGCGCGGAGATCGGCGGTGGCGAGGGTGATTCCCGTCACATCGACACCGGCCGTGTCGCCGCGCACGTCGCGGGCGAATCGGGAGGCGAGTTCGGACAGCTCACGCCGGGGCGGGTTCGCGGGGCGGAGCACGGGAGGCAGGCTCGGTTGTTGTTCAATCGACATGTCTCTCCCATGATCTCACGTCGCCGCGCGCGAGTCGGGTGCGGCGCGTCTCCCGGTCACACGGGCTGACCGGGAGACGCGCCAGTGCTCAGGCCCGGCGGCGGAAGGCGAGCACGGACACGATGAGCGCGGCGATGCCGGCCACGAGACCACCCGCACCGAGCGCGGTGGGCAGAGCATCCGGCGTCGTCGCGGCAGGGGCGTCGGGGGTCTCGGCGGTCGCCTCATCGCCGTGGTCGGCGTGTGCCACGTCTGCGGCGCCCACTGTCACGACCGGTGCGGGGGAGTCGAGGTCGTGGGGGTTCTCGCCGTCTTCTGCCAGCTCGGTCCATTCGGTGCTGCCTTCGACGCACGTCTGGATCACGGGGAAGGCGAGGGATTCCGGCGTGCTCTCGTCGAGCCCCACAGACATGCTCACCGCGCCCCTGAGGTCAGTGGGAACGGGCGCGACAGCGGTGTAGGTCACAGCGCTGACGAGACCGTCGTCGCCTCGTTCGATGTCGATCGCCCAGTCGCTGTCCATGGTCGGGGCGACAGAGGCCAGCCCCTCGGGCATCGTGATCCTCAGCGACGTGGTCGGCGAGCTGTCGCAGCCATGGGCGAACGAGAAGGTGAGCACGCCGTGGTCGCCGGCTGCGAGCTCGTCGGGCGTGACGCTCACATGAGCGCTGGCGGCGGCGGGCACGGCGAGAGCGAGGATCGCGCCTGCGATGAGGCCGGTGGTCAGATTGCGGCGGGTGGTGGAACGCATGGTGATACTCCTGATTGCTGATGTGCGGGCGCGCTGATTCGCGCGTCATCCGCGGAAAGGGGACGCCTCGACGAGGCGGAGGGGAATCAGGAGGAAGACGGCGGCCCGCGGCGGGACAGCGACGACGAGAGCGTGACGTCGATCGGCCGCACTACGGCGAAGATCGGTGCGGCGGGGCTCTCGTGCGGCGGGCGGAAGACGGTGGTGGCGCGACGCAGACGCGCCACCACCCAACCCGCGATGAGACGCACCATCGACTCGCCGTGCCACAGTGCGGCGACCGTCAGCACGGCGGCGACCAGGTGGCCGAGGAGCATCACGGAGTCCGGGGCTGCGGCGGAGACCGCCGTACCCATCCCGCTGAGATCGAGGTGATGCTGATGGCCGGAGACGATCGCGGTCCCGGTCGGGGCGCCCAGCATCTGGAACGCGGCGTGGAACAGCGTCTGGCTCACGAGGACCGTCGCCGCGACGCGGGATCGCGAGGCGCGTGCGCCGAGAAGGACCGCGGCCATCGGGACGAGGAAAGACGCCATCGCGACGACGAGGAGCGGATGCGGTGCCGCGCCGCCGGCGATCGTGTGCGACACCGCGGCGAGAGTCGTGGCGACCGTCGATGCCGAGGCTGCGCGCAGGAGTCGCAGCTGGCGGGGAGTCACCGTTTCAGCCTACCGGGCCGCCCGCTGCGGCCTGTGCGGGCATGGGGCGTATTCCTAGGCGGCGAGCACTAGCGTGGGGGAGTGGAAATCCTGCTCTACCTGGCCGGCATCCTGTTCATGCTGATCGGCCTCGGTATCTCGATCGGCCTGCACGAGGTCGGTCATCTCCTGCCCGCGAAGCTGTTCGGCGTGCGCGTCGGCCAGTACATGATCGGATTCGGGCCGAGGCTGTGGTCGAGGCGGATCGGCGAGACCGAGTACGGGTTCAAGATGCTGCCGCTCGGCGGCTTCATCTCGATGTCCGGAATGTACCCCGCGTCGAAGACCTCGGGTCCCGCGAGCGGAGTCTTCCGCTCACTCGTGCAGGATGCCCGCACGGCCAACGACGAGACCATCGCGGAAGGCGCGGAGGATCGTGTCTTCTACCGGCTTCCGGTGTGGAAGCGCGTGATCGTCATGCTCGGCGGCCCGTTCATGAACCTGATCCTGGCAGTCGTGATCTTCACGGTGCTCGTCTCCGGGATCGGAGTCCAGCAGGGCACGACGACCATCGCCTCCGTGAATCAGTGCGTTCTGCCGGCGTCGTCGACGGCGACCGAGTGCTCAGCCGACGATCCGCTCACGCCGGCGGCCGAGGCCGGCATCCAGCCCGGTGACGTCCTGGTGTCGATAGACGGCCGGCCGGTATCGACCTTCGCCGAGGCGACGTCGATCGTGCAGGCCGCCCCCGGAGAAGAGCTCGCCCTCGTGGTGCGGCGCGATGGGGTGGAGACGGACCTGTCCATCACCCCGGTGGAGGCGGAACGCACACTGACCGATGCCAGCGGCCAGCCGCTCCTGGGCGACGACGGTCAGCCGGTCGTGAAAGAGGTCGGCTACGTGGGGATGGCAGCGCAGATGGGCTTCGTGCAGCAGCCTCTCTCGGCGGGGCCGCAGATGGCCGCAGACACCGTCGTGCGTGTCGGTTCGATGATCCTCACGCTTCCGGTGCGCATCTGGGATGTCGGAGTCTCTCTGGTCACGGGCAGCGAACGCGATCCGAACGGGCCGCTGAGCGTGGTGGGCGTCGGGCGCATCGCAGGCGAGGTCGCAGCCACGGATGCGCCCGTCCTGAACCGCTTCTCCGTGCTTCTGGGGCTGCTCGGATCGTTGAACGTCGCGCTCTTCGTGTTCAACCTGATCCCGCTGCTTCCGCTCGACGGCGGCCACATCGTCGTCGCGCTGTGGGACGGCATCCGACGGGCCTGGGCCGCGCTCTTCCGCCGCCCGCCGCCCGCACCGGTCGACGCCACGAAGCTCGTGCCGCTCACCGTCGTCGTCGCGACGTTGCTGATCGCCATGGGAGCTCTGCTGCTGCTGGCGGACCTCTTCAATCCCGTGAACATCTTCGGGGGCTGAGGTCGGCGGCTCACCGCGCCGAACGCGCGTGGGGCTCAGGCGAGCGCGTGAGCCACGAGACGCTCCAGGGTGTGGATCCCGTCGCGCGACAGGATCGACTCGAGATGCCCCTGGATCGAGGCGAAGTGTTCGCCCCGAAGCGCGTAGACGTCTCCCGTGTCGGGATCGGCGGACACCTGCGCCGATCCCATCCGAGCGGTACCGGGGGCGACGCGCGCCGTGAACGTGTTGTAGAAGCCGATCGACGCATCCTCACCGAACACGGGCACAGCCTTCTGCAGACCCTGATGGGGGGCATCCAGCGGGGTGAGGTCGATGCCGAGGCGATCGCTGAGGATCTGGTGACTGAGGCAGACCGCGAGAAGCGGTGCGCCTGCGTCGACCCGGCGGGCCACGACACCTCGCATGCGTGAGATCCGAGCGCTGTCCTCGTCCCTGGGGTCACCCGGCCCAGGGCCGGCGACGACCAGGTCCGCGCGATCGAGGAGATCGTCGTCCGCGTCGCTCCACGCGCTGATCGTGACATCCAGACCGAGGTGGCGCAGCTGATGAGCGAGCATCGTCGTGAAGCGATCTTCGGCATCGACGACGACCGCCGACCGTCCGGCGAAGGGACCGGTGAAGTCCTCGCCCTGCGGATTCAGCCAGAACTCGGCAAGACGCGAGTTCCGCGAGGCCAGCAGAGCGGCGACCGTGGGATCGTCTGCGAGCGAGAGCGGTCGACCGGGGGCATCCGCGTCCTCGCGAGCCTCGACCGCGGTGTCGCGATCGATCGCGCCGATGGCTCCGAGCACGCCGGCAGCCTTGCCATGCGTCTCAGACACCTCGCCGTGCGGGTCGGAGTGGCGCACGAGTGTCGCGCCCACGGGGACATTCAGTGACCCACCCTGCACGTACACGGTGCGGATGAGGATCGGGGCGTCGAGGTCGTGACCGCCGTCGTCGTTCGGAGTGAAGAGCGCTGCCACGCCCGAGTAGTACCCGCGCGGCTTCTGCTCGTGGCGGCGGATCACCGCGCAGGCGTTCTGCATCGGGGAGCCCGTGACGGTCGGAGCGAACATCGTCTCGCGCAGGATGTCACGGGGATCGAGTGTGCTGCGTCCGCGGAGCATGTACTCCGTGTGGGTGAGGCGAGACATCTCCTTGAGGTGGGGGCCCGTGATGCGTCCGCCGTCAGAGCAGACCGCGCTCATCATCTTGAGCTCCTCATCGACGACCATGAACAGCTCTTCGGTCTCTTTCGTCGACGACAGGAAATCGACCAGAGTCTCCTTCGTCGCACCTCCCGCGGGGTGGCGGAAAGTGCCCGAGATCGGGTTCATCGTCACGACGCCACCGCGTGCCACGACGTGCGCCTCCGGGCTGGCGCCCACAGCGATGTGCCCGGGCGTGACCACCGCGAAGGTCCAGTACGCACCGCGTTCGTGGGTCAGCAGCGCGCGGAACCAGGTGAGTGCCGCGGTGCGGTCATCGACATCGATCTCGGCCGTGAAGTCGCGGCGGATGACGAAGTTCGCCCCCTCGCCTCGACCGATCTCGTCGGCGATGACGGTCTCGACGATCTTCGCGTACTCGTCGTCGCCGATGTCGAACCCGCCGTCTCTCAGCGCGACGGGCGCCGCCGGGAGCTGCGCGAGCAGAGACGGGGTCTCCAGCTCGAGGTGCTCTTCGACCACGATGCAGCGCAGTGGTGCTCCGTCGTCCTGAGCGACGAATCCGCGCTCGCGGACCTGGCGATACGGCACCATCGCGAAGATCTCCCGCGGGACGCCGTCGACGTTCAGCGGGATATCCGCGAGCAGGTCGACGTCGACCACGTCGCCGGTGAGCAGCTCGACCGAGTCTGAGCCGTCGCGGGCGATGAGCACGAACGCTGCCGCGGGATCTGCGGTGAGCTCGGCAAGACGTGAGAGGGTCATCGGTGTCTCCTGTGCGTGGCTCCGGCTCGGCTCAACGAAAAGACCGCCCCGGAGGCGGTCTGGATTCGTGGGAACGCGAACACACCGCCTAGGAGGCGGGCCACCAGGTGAAGTTCGCGAGCATGGGCTGAAAACTATCACACCGCCAATCGCCGGCCGGGCCGTGTGACGCGCGAACGAGCCGCCCGACATCCAGCCCCCGTGCATGCAGGCGGCGTAGGCTGGGGGTTGTGCCAGCAGTGAATCTTGGGATGCCGAAGATCCCCGAAGTCCTCGCCCCGCGCCGCAAGTCTCGCCAGATCAAGGTGGGCAAGGTGCTCGTGGGCGGCGACGCCCCCGTCACGGTGCAGTCCATGACGACCACCAAGACCACGGACATCAACGCGACGCTTCAGCAGATCGCAGAGCTGACAGCTTCCGGATGCGAGATCGTGCGTGTCGCCGTGCCTCATCAGGATGACGCCGACGCGCTGAAGATCATCGCGATGAAGAGTCAGATCCCGGTCATCGCCGACATCCACTTCCAGCCGCGCTACATCTACACCGCGATCGACGCCGGTTGCGGTGCGGTGCGCGTGAACCCGGGCAACATCCGCGAGTTCGACGGCAACGTCGGCAAGATCGCCGAGGCCGCGAAGGCCGCCGGCGTCTCTCTGCGCATCGGCGTCAACGCCGGTTCGCTCGATCGCCGCATCCTCACCAAGTACGGCAAGGCGACCGCGGAGGCGCTCGTGGAGAGCGCTGTCTGGGAGGCATCGCTCTTCGAGGAGCACGACTTCCACGACTTCAAGATCTCGGTCAAGCACAACGATCCCATCGTCATGGTGAAGGCCTATCGTCTGTTGGCCGAGCGCGGCGACTGGCCGCTGCACCTCGGCGTGACGGAGGCGGGTCCTGCGTTCCAGGGCACCATCAAGAGCGCCACGGCGTTCGGCATCCTCCTCGGCGAGGGCATCGGAGACACGATCCGCGTGTCGCTGTCGGCACCGCCTGCCGAAGAGGTCAAGGTCGGACACCAGATCCTCCAGTCCCTGAACCTCCGCGAGCGCAAGCTCGAGATCGTCTCGTGCCCGTCCTGCGGACGGGCGCAGGTCGACGTCTACACCCTCGCTGAGAACGTGACCGAGGGACTCAAGGACATGACCGTCCCGCTGCGCGTCGCCGTCATGGGCTGCGTCGTGAACGGTCCCGGCGAGGCGCGCGAAGCCGACCTCGGCGTCGCCTCGGGCAACGGCAAGGGGCAGATCTTCGTCAAGGGCGAGGTCATCAAGACCGTGCCGGAGGCCGACATCGTCGCGACGCTGATCGAAGAGGCCAACCGCATCGCGGCCGACATGGGGCCGGAGGCGCCCCTCGGCACCGCCCAGGTCGTCACGGTCTGACGGCGGAGCGCGTGCCCTCGCGCTGACGCGATCGCATCCCTCCAGTGAGGGTGCGACTGAACCGAACATCTCAAGGAGCCCCATGCCCTCGTCAACCGTCGTGTCCTTCGCCGGCGGCGATGTCTCGGGATCGAGCACCGTCGCACGTGTCGAGTCGACAGCCGTGGGGAACGTGGTCGTCGTCGACACGACGCCGTTCCACCCCGTCGACCACACCTGGCCCGATCAGCCGGGAGACAGCGGAGAGATCACCCACGACGGTTCGAGTGTCCGCGTCACCGAGGCTCTGATGGCAGCGGTCTCCGACGAGGGCGAGTTCGCCGTAGGATCCGACATCCCGGTGAAGCGAGGCGCCGAGGGGTGGACATGGCTCGTCGGTCATCCGCTCGAGGGGGAGGCTCCGTCCTGGTTGGTCGAGGGCGCACGCGTCGAACTGTCGGTCGATTCGTCGCGGCGGGCCGGTCTCAGCCGGGGCCACACGGCCTGCCACCTCGCATCGCTGGCGCTCGATCTGGCGCTCGCAGACCTCTGGCGCAAGGACCCGGGCGAGGACGCTCTGGGCAACCCGGACTTCGAGGGCAGGGCCAATCAGTCCAGCCGCATCCATGCGGACGGCGCCGTGGACGAGTACCGCCTGGGCAAGAGTCTGCGCCGGGCCGGATTCGACACCGAGACGTTCGCCGCGACGCTCGCCGAACGCGAGTCGTCGATCAATGCCCGACTCGCCGACTGGGTGGCCTCCGGTGCGCCGAGCCGCCTCGTGACCGAGGGACCCACGATCGTCGATCGCCGCAGCTGGCACTGCGAGCTCCCCGAAGGCACGGCGGAGATCCTGTGCGGTGGCACGCATGTGACATCTCTCGCCGAGTTCGTCTCGATCTCGGTGACGCTCGATCTGACCGATCCTCAGCTGCTGGTGATGACGACGAAGGCAGTGCTGGCGTCCTGAGTCAGGCGGTGAACTCGATCTCGCCTCGGCCGACGTCGACGCGTGCGACCCTGAGCCGCACGACCGCCCCGGGTTCGGCGCCGGCCGGTACCGGTGCCGATGCCGTCACCGCAGGATCAGCGATCTGGATCGTCGCCCGCTCGCCGCGGAGCTCGATCACCGTCGCCTCGACCATGGTGCCCACCAGGGGCGTCATCAGCGCGGCCTCCACGCAGTTGATCGTCGCGGAATCGAGCTGCGAGGCGCGCTGACCCGACTCCTGCATCAGAGCGGGGACCTCGGCGAGCGACTCGCGCACCCAGTCCGGTATCTCGCGGGCCTCTGATGCCGCGAGGCAGATCGCCAGCGACCAGCGATCGACGAGACGGCGCAGGGGCGCTGTGGCGTGCGCGTAGGGCGCGGCGATGGCCGCCTGTTCGGTGTCGTGCGGCACGGAACCGTCGAAGGTCACGTAGCCCGCGCCGCGGAAGAGGCTCGCCGCCGCCTCGAGGATCGGAAGGGTCATGGGGTCTCGGCGATCCAGCTCGCGGAGGTAGTCGCCGTATCTGCCCGTCGTCCATGGGCGGCCGAGCGCCTCGGTCTGGTGACGGAACGTGTCGAACGACCGCTCGTCGGGCTGTGGCATGGTCCGCAGGATGCCGATCCCGGCATCGATCATCACAGACGCGGCGGCCATGCCCGTCATGAGCGAGAGCTGGGCGTTCCATTCCTCGACCGGGAGCGGGTGTCGGCGTTCGATCGCGAAGGTCCCGTCGACGGTTCGAACGACCTCTTCGTCCGGCAGATTGAGGCTCGCGCCGCCGCGCAGCTTCTCCTGCTCGATGCGCAGTGCGCCGATCTCGGGCAGCAGCGCCGCAGGACCGTCCTCGCCGCGGTCGAGTGCGGCCTGGGTGCTCGCGTAGTCGAGTTGGGCGCGCGAGCGGATCAGGGCGCGCTCGAGGCGGAAATTCTCGACGACTCCCGCGCTGTCCAGCGCGAAGGTCCAGACGAGCGCGGGGCGATCCACATCGGCCAGCAGCGACGCTCGATCCTCGCTCAGCACCTTCGGGTGCAGCGGGATGGTGCCGTCTGCGGCGTACAGGGTCTGGCCTCGGCGCCGGGCTTCGGCATCGACCGCGCCGCCTGGGACCACGAAGCCGGGGACATCGGCGATCGCGTAGTGGACCGTGTATCCGGAATCGCTTCTCTCGAGGTGGAAGGCCTGGTCGAGGTCTCGGGACCCGAGGGGATCGAGTGTGGCGAACGGAATGTCGCGCGAGTCGATCTGAGGTGTCGGCGCGTCCGACGCGGCGGCCTCTGCCAGCACTGCAGCAGGGAAATCTGCGGGCGCATCCACGGATTCCCGAAGTGCTGCGAGAGCCGCGGCGAGCTCGGTCTGCGCGGCGGATGGAGCTACGTGGGATCGGCGCTGAGGCATGCCCCCACACTATGCGGCCAGCAGGGGAAGACGTCATGACGGGGCCTCTGCGACGCAGGATCACCGCGTCGATCGACCGTGGTCGTGTGGATCGGGAAGCGGGGATCCGCGTGTCTGTCCGGCCCAGACCGGAATATTGGGCGTTAGCGTGGGGGCATGACCACTGCTGCGAAGGCCAAGACCCTGATCGGACTCTACGAGGCGCCGGAGATCCTCCGCGTCGTGAATGTGTGGGACGTCGTGTCCGCCCGCGCGGTCGCGAAGCTTCCCGAGACGAAGGCGATCGCGACCGCCGGTCACGGGATCGCCGCATCGTTCGGCTTCGAGGACGGCACGATCACGCGCGACATCATGATCGACATGGTCGGGCGTATCGCGGCATCCGTCTCCGTGCCGGTGACCGCCGATCTCGACGACGGATACGGCGACGCGGGGGAGACGACCCGACTCGCGATCGGCGCGGGAGTCGTCGGCGCCAACGTCGAAGACCGGCTCAAGCCGTTCGACGAGTCTGTCGCGGCCGTCGCGGCGATCGTCAAGGCCGCCGAAGCCGAGGGCGTTCCGTTCGCCCTGAACGCGCGCACCGACGCATTCGTCCGCGCCGGTCATCGCCCTGTCGCCGAGAGCGTCGCCGACGCGATCCAGCGCGGTCGCGCCTTCCTCGACGCGGGCGCCACGGCCGTCTTCGTGCCTGGCATGCTCGATGCCAACATCACCAGGCAGCTCGTGGAGGGACTCGGCGAGGGCAAGCTCAGCGTCATCGGACTTCCCGGAACCCTCGCTGCGTCCGAGTACGAGAAGCTCGGGGTCGCTCGTATCTCGTACGGCCCGCTCCCTCAGCGCGTCGCGCTCACGGCGGTGCAGGATCTTGCTGCCAGTCTCTACGCCGGCGGTGTGATCCCCACAGGCCTTCCCGCACTCAACTGACCCGTCGCGAAATCGAGTGGCCACCGATCAGTAGACTTGCCCGGTGGTCACTCGTCTTTCGAATTTCTTCCTCCGCACGCTCCGCGAAGACCCTGCAGGCGCAGAGGTCGCGAGTCACAAGCTGCTGATCCGCGCCGGATACATCCGACCGCAGGCCGCAGGCATCTTCGCGTGGCTCCCGCTCGGACTTCGAGTCAAGGCGAAGATCGAGACCGTCGTCCGCGAGGAGATGGCAGCCGCAGGCGCTCAGGAAGTGCACTTCCCTGCGCTGATGCCCCGTGAATCGTACGAGGCCACCGGTCGCTGGGATGAGTACGGCGATCTCCTGTTCCGCCTCCAGGACCGCAAGGGCGGGCATTACCTCCTCGCGCCGACTCACGAAGAAGCGTTCACGCTGCTCGTGAAGGACCTGTACTCGTCGTACAAGGACCTGCCCCTCACGCTCTACCAGATCCAGGACAAGTACCGCGACGAGGCGCGTCCGCGGGCGGGCCTGCTCCGTGGCCGCGAGTTCACGATGAAGGACGCCTACTCGTTCGACTCGTCGGACGAGGGCCTCGAGGTCAGCTACCAGGCGCAGCGCGATGCGTACGAGCGCATCTTCCAGCGACTCGGCCTCGAATACGTCATCGTCCAGGCGGATGCCGGTGCGATGGGGGGCTCGCGCAGCGAGGAGTTCCTGCACCCGACCCCGGTCGGCGAAGACACCTTCGTTCGCAGCGCCGGGGGATACGCGGCGAACGTCGAGGCTTTCACGACGGCTGTGCCCGACGCGATCGCGTTCGATGCGACCGCCGCTCCCGTGGTCTTCGACTCTCCGGACACGCCCACGATCGAGACGCTCGTCGCACACTCGAACGCGAACCTGGACGGCGAGTACACCGCCGCCGACACGCTGAAGAATGTCGTGCTCGCGCTCACACACCTCGACGGCACCCGCGAACTGGTGGTCGTCGGCATTCCCGGTGACCGGGAGGTCGATGAGAAGCGCGCCGAGGTCGCCTTCGCGCCCGCCGAGGTCGAGACGGCGACGGCCGAGGACTTCGAGAAGAACCCGCTGCTCGTCAAGGGCTACATCGGCCCGTGGTCGCCCACCGGCGCCGTGCTCGGCGAGGAGTCCGCCACCGGCATCCGGTACCTGGTGGATCCCCGTGTGAGTGAGGGGACCAGCTGGATCACCGGAGCGAACATCGATCAGAAGCACGCGCACTCCGTTGTCGCAGGACGGGACTTCTTCGCAGACGGCATCGTCGAGATCGCGAACGTCAGGGCGGGCGACCCCGCTCCCGACGGCTCAGGCCCGGTGGAGCTCGCGCGCGGCATGGAGATCGGACACGTCTTCCAGCTCGGCCGCAAGTACGCCGAGGCACTCGGACTCAAGGTGCTCAACGAGAACGGCAAGCTCGTGACGGTCACGATGGGTTCGTACGGAATCGGGGTGACCCGCATCCTCGCGATCATCGCCGAGCTGAACAATGACGAGAAGGGGCTCATCTGGCCGGCATCCGTCGCGCCCTTCGACGTGCAGGTCGTCGCGGCCGGCCGCGACCAGGTGGCGTTCGACGTGGCTGCCGGTCTCTCTGCTCAGCTCGAATCCGCGGGTCTCGACGTGCTCTACGACGACCGCCCGAAGGTCTCACCCGGAGTCAAGTTCGGGGACGCGGAACTCGTGGGCGTGCCGAAGATCGTCATCGTCGGCCGTGGTGCCGCCGACGGCCAGGTCGAGTTGTGGGATCGGAGCACCGGAGACCGCAGTGCGGTGTCCGTCGCAGAGGCCCTCGAGCAGTTGACCCGCTGACCCGCGGACAGACGATGCCGCGCACCGGGAACGAGGTGCGCGGCATTCCTGTCGCCGCCGAGAGGGGGCGTCCGGTCAGCAGACGATGCGGCCGTGATTCATGATGTCGTCATCGGGGGTGTCCTTGGTCACGAGGGCCTTGAGCGCGCCGGCCGCCATCGCGATCTTGCCCTTGGCAGGCTCCCAGTACTCGGTCACCGTCGGCGTCACCTTGAGAAGCGCGATGCCGGGCGTGTCGAGACCTTCCTCGAACCAGATGTCGAGCGAGGGCGAATAGAGCTCTTCCATCTTCGCGGGATCGTGCACGATCGACGCGTTGCCTGCCACCGACACATACCGCATGCCCTTGGCGTCGCAGTAGGCGAGGCCGACCTGCCGATGCGCCCGTGCCTCGTCGACCTTCTCGGTGTCCTCCGCGGTGAAGAACCAGATGTCGCCGGCTTCGTCCATCTGCCGGGTCGACATCGGCCTGCTCACCAGATTGCCGTCTTCGTCGGTCGTCGTCAGCATCGTGAAGTCGATGTCCTCGACGAGCTCGGTCACGCGCGCCAGTGCTTCGGGTCCAGTGATCTCTGTCATGCTGCCACTGTGGCCCAGCGTGTCCGTCTTCGCACGGGCGTTGACAGGCGGCTTCGCGCATGGTGGGGCAGGCGGCGTTGCGGGGACCCGCCCGACATCGCCTCGTGACAGGCTGGACGCATGACCGACGAGCTGCTGCCCGAAACGTTGAGTGCTGAGATCAACAACGTCCTCGACGAGGCGGGCGTGAAGACCGATCGCAGGCTGGTCATGCGCATGATGCGCACGGCTGTGCTGCTGGGAGAGGACGGAACCGACCGCCTCGACCTGAAGATCGCTTCGGCAGCCCTCGCAGAGATGCGTGACGCCTTCCGGCTGTTCGCCCCCTTCGAAGGCGTGCCGAAGGTCACGGTCTTCGGCTCGGCCCGGACGCGCCACGACGACCCGCTCTACGTGCAGGCTCGCGACGTCGCTGCCGCTCTGGCAGCGGACGGGTGGATGGTCGTGACCGGCGCCGGGCCGGGAATCATGCAGGCCGCCGCCGAAGGAGCGGGTCCTGCGCTCTCGCTCGGGGTCTCGATCAGGCTGCCCTTCGAAGAGAAGGCCAACAGTCTGATCGCGGCGAGCGAGCACGTCGTCGCGATGAAGTACTTCTTCACCCGCAAGCTCATGCTGATCAAGGAATCCAGTGGTTTCATCTGTCTGCCTGGTGGATTCGGCACACTCGACGAGATGTTCGAGCTCTTGACGCTGCAGCAGACCGGGAAGGCAGAACCGACGCCGATCGTTCTGCTCGATGAGCCCGGTGGAACCTTCTGGCACGGGCTCAAGCGATTCATCGACGAGGACCTCGCGCCCACGGGTGTGATCTCCGAGGGCGACTTCGATCGGGTGGTGATCACCGACTCGGTCGAGTCGGCCGCGGCGGTGATCGCGGGGTTCTGGAAGAACTACGACTCTCTGCGCTGGGTGGGGGATTCGCTGGTGCTCAGACTGCGCGTCGCGCCGACCGATGCCGAGCTCGACGAGCTCAACGACCGGTTCGCGGGCATGCTGGCGGCCGGACGGATCGAGCGGACCGACCCGCGGTCGGCGGAGGTCGCAGACGACGACCTGGTGCACCTTCCTCGCCTTGCCCTGCATCTCGACCAGCGACAGGTCGGGAACCTGTTCCACCTGATCCGCGCGATCAACTCGCTGGAGTCTGCTCCCGCGCAGTGATGCCGGCGGCGAACGCCTCCAGTTCGACCGGTGCGCCCAGGATGCGCTCCGCCGCGCGGTGACCGGAATAGTAGGCAGCCCCCACCGTGGCCGGCTCATCACCCCACGTCGCCTCGCCGGCGAAGTGCAGCACTCCGTCGACAGGCCCCGCGAGGGCGTCGTGGTCATGGTGCGACGACCCCACGGCGAGATGCGAGTAGGAACCGTTCGAGAAGGCATCCTGTCCCCACCGTGTGACCCAGTGGGCGGTGGGTTCGCCGACGACACCCGGGTAGAGGCGCCGCAGGGCGGTCATGACGTCGGCGACGATCTCATCGTCGGACAGCTCCTGCATCCGTCGTCCGAACGGGCCGGCTGCGAAGGTCAGCAATGTGGGAAGCCCGCTGACCGCCGAGACGTCGTACCACGAGTGCCAGTGCTCGCCCGCCTCGCCGAGGGCTCGCAGAACGTAGCTGTCCTCGTTCCAGAAGCGTTCCGGGAACTGGACGAAGACCTTGTTGAACACCCCCATGCCCAATCGGGCGATCGGTCCGGCGAGCTCGTCGGGCAGGGGAGGGGCGAAGTCGATCGACTGTGCCTGGAGCACTCCGAGCGGCACGGTGACCAGCGCAGTGCGGGCCGAGAACTCTGCGTGCTCGGTCGACACCGTGACACCCGACTCGGTCCGCGCGATGCGTGTGACGACGTGCCCCAGACGGACGTCGAGTCCTGCGGCGATGCGGCGCGGAAGCTCGTCGTACCCGCGAGGGAAGATGACCTCATCGCCGTCGATCGCGTCTTCGTCGAGACCGTGGGCGTCGAGGTCTCCGATCCAGGCACCGCACTGCTCCTCCACGCGGTGTCGGAAGAACTCGCGGATCTCGTCGATGCGTTCCGGGTCGAAGCCGGAGCGGTCCAGCGCGCGCTCCGTGACATCGAGATACGTGTCGCCGGGCGAGGATCGCATGATCTCCTCGGTCAGCAGGCGATCCGCCCGTTCGACGTCCGAGACCCAGCGGGAGGTGCTCGCGGCGTCCATGGCCCTGCCGTCGCCGTCGAAGTTCTCGATCGGCCGCCCCCCGACCTGGAAGCTGCCGACGGTGTACTCGAGGGTGGGGATGTCGAGGGCTTGCACCAGGTCCCACAGCCGAGAACCGCGGATGCCGTGGACCCACGACGCGCCGAGGTCGACGGGGAAACCCGCTGCGCGATCGGTGTGCATCCGACCGCCGACACGATCCCGCGCCTCCAGGACCACGACGTCGCTTCCGGCGTCGGCGAGCATGCGGGCCGCCGTCACTCCCGACATCCCTGCCCCGATCACGATCGTGTCGTACGTCGTCACTGAGTCCTCCTGCGTGCTCGGCACCGCGTCGGTGCGGCCGCCTCCGTGGCAACGGGCGGTGGGCACAGGGTATCGTGGTACGGATGTCGTGCGTGCACACCCGCGCGACGAGAGCTGAATAGGGAGCCGTCATGGATATCGAACTGAGTCTGCTGCGTGGGATCGAGAAGGAGAAGGCGATCCCCTTCGACGAGCTGGTCTCGATCATCGAACAGGCCATCCTGACCGCCTACTCCAAGCACGTCTCCGCAGACGGCCCCGCGCCCGAGGGAGTGCGCGTCGAACTCGATCGTCGCACCGGTCATGTCGCCGTGCTGCAGGCCGTCAAGGACGAAGAGGGCGCGATCATCGGCGAAGAGGACGCGATGCCGGATGACTTCGGTCGCATCGCCGCCTTCGCCGCGAAGCAGGTCATCAGCCAGCGTCTGCGCGACATCGCGGACGACGTGGTGCTCGGTGACTTCAAGGACAAGGAAGGCGACATCGTCGCCGGAGTCATCCAGCAGGGTCCCAACCCGCGCATGATCCACGTCGATCTCGGAGCGGTCGAGGCGATCCTCCCGCCGGAGGAGCAGGTTCCTGGCGAGGAGTACACGCACGGTTCGCGTCTGCGGGTCTATGTGACCAGCGTCGCCAAGGGGCTCAAGGGGCCTCAGATCACCGTCTCGCGCACGCACCCGGGTCTCGTCCGCAAGCTGTTCGCGCTCGAGGTGCCCGAGATCGCGGCGGGTCTCGTCGAGATCGTCTCGCTCGCCCGCGAGGCCGGTCACCGCACGAAGATCGCCGTCAGGGCCAACGACCCGGCGATCAACGCCAAGGGCGCCTGCATCGGTGAGATGGGTCGACGCGTGCGTGCCGTCACCGAAGAGCTCGCGGGGGAGAAGATCGACATCGTCGACCATGATCCCGAGCTCGCCGCGTTCGTCGCGAACGCTCTCTCGCCCGCCAAGGTGACGAGCGCGTTCATCCTCGACGCCAACACCAAAGCCGTCCGCGCCCTCGTGCCCGACTACCAGCTGTCGCTGGCGATCGGCAAGGAGGGGCAGAACGCCCGTCTTGCAGCCAAGCTCACGGGCGCCAAGATCGACATCCAGCCGGACAGCGTGCTCGACTGACCGATCGACGCACCCGACTCGCGACCGTCGCGTGAGTCAGGGGGGAAGTCAGGTGTAAGATGGAACCTGTACGAATGTGCGTCGGCTGTCGCACGCGTGCTCCCCGCTCCGCTCTTCTCAGAGTGGTGTGCCGGAACGACACGCTCATTCTCGATGAGCGTGCAGTTCTGCCAGGACGAGGCGCGTGGGTCCATCCGACACCTGAATGCATGGATGCCGCTCTGCGGCGTCGCGCTTTCGGACGAGCACTGCGCGTGTCCAGCGATCTGGACACGCGGAACATCGAACAGCACCCACCAAGAAACAAAGGCTGAACGGCTATGGAAACAAAGTGAACGGCTCGAAATGAGACCCGTCCGCGACTAGTGGTCTGCCCTGTCTGGGTGGACCGACCCCAGACAGGAGAATTGTGGCTGGTAAACCACGCGTACACGAGATCGCCGCCGAACTCGGCGTCGACAGCAAGATCGCACTTGCGAAGCTCAAGGAACTCGGAGAGTTCGTCAAGAGCCCCTCTTCCACCATCGAACCGCCGGTGGCGCGCAAGCTGCGTGCTGCCATCGAGTCCGATGCATCACTGAAGGCATCCGCCGAGGCGGCGCCTGCAGCCAAGCCCGCGGCTTCCGGCGCGAAGTCCGCCGCGACCGGCGCCAAGCCGGCCGCCCCCGGACGTGCTCCGAAGCCCGGTGCTCCCGTTCCCGGTCCGAAGCCCGGACCGAAGCCGGCTCCCGAGGCTCCGGCCGTCGAGACCCCGGCAGCACCCGCCGAGGTGTCCGCTCCGGCGGCGCCCTCGGCTCCCGCCTCTGGTGAGGACGCGGCTCCCAAGCCGTCCGGCGACGCCGCGCCCAAGCCCGGCGCCCCGCGCCCCGGCAACAACCCGTTCTCGTCGGCGCAGGGCATGGGCCAGCGCCCGACGGGCCCGCGTCCCGGCAACAACCCGTTCGCGTCCGCCCAGGGCATGGGCCAGCGCCCGACGCCCGGCAACATCCCGCGTCCGCAGGCTCCGCGTCCGGGCGCTCCGCGCCCGGGTGCTCCTCGCCCCGGTTCCCCCCGGCCCGGCGCTCCGCGCGGTGGCCAGGGCGGTCGTCCCGGTGCTCCGTTCCAGCAGCGTCCTGGCGGCCCCGGCCGTCCCGGCGGTGCCGGTGGACCCGGTGGCGGCCCCGGTGCTCGTCCCGGTGGCGGTGGCGGCTTCGCAGGTCGTCCCGGTGGCGGCGGCGGTCGCGGTCGTGGCCCCGGCGGAGGTACCGCAGGTGCCTTCGGCAAGGGCGGCGGCAAGAGCAAGCAGCGCAAGTCGCGGCGGGCGAAGCGGCAAGAGTTCGAGATGCGGAGTGCTCCGGTCGTCGGTGGCGTCAACGTCACCCGCGGCAACGGAGAGATCATCCGCATGCGCCGCGGCGCATCCATCGCGGACTTCGCCGACAAGATCGAGACGCTGACCGGTTACACGGTTCAGCCCGGAACCCTCGTCACGATCCTCTTCAACCTCGGCGAGATGGCCACGGCCACCGAGTCGCTGGACGAGGCGACGTTCGAGGTCCTGGGAGCCGAGCTCGGCTACAAGATCCAGATGGTCTCGCCCGAAGACGAGGACAAGGAGCTCCTCGAGGGCTTCGGTCTCAACCTCGAGCAGGAGCTCGAGGAAGAGAGCGAAGACGACCTCGAGATCCGTCCCCCCGTCGTCACGGTCATGGGTCACGTCGATCACGGTAAGACCCGACTCCTCGACGCGATCCGTCAGACCAACGTCATCGAGGGTGAGGCCGGCGGCATCACCCAGCACATCGGTGCGTACCAGGTCTGGACCGAGCACGAGGGCATCGAGCGCGCCATCACCTTCATCGACACCCCCGGTCACGAGGCGTTCACCGCCATGCGTGCCCGTGGAGCGCAGGTCACCGACCTCGCGATCCTGGTGGTCGCGGCCGACGACGGCATCATGCCGCAGACGGTCGAGGCGTTGAACCACGCCCAGGCGGCGAACGTGCCGATCGTGGTCGCGGTCAACAAGGTCGACAAGCCGGACGCCAACCCGGCCAAGGTGCGCCAGCAGCTCACCGAGTACGGCCTGGTCGCCGAGGAGTACGGCGGAGACGTCATGTTCGTCGACGTGTCGGCTCGTGCCAACACCGGCATCCAGGAACTCCTGGATGCGGTGCTGCTCACCGCCGATGCCGGTCTCGACCTCACGGCGAACCCGAACAAGGCCGCTCGCGGTGTCGCCATCGAGGCGAAGCTCGACAAGGGTCGCGGTTCGGTCGCCACGGTGCTGATCCAGTCCGGAACGCTGCGCATCGGTGACGCGATCGTCGCCGGCACGGCCTACGGACGTGTCCGCGCGATGGCCGACGAGAACGGCGAGCAGGTCCTCGAGGCCTACCCGTCGCGACCGGTGCAGGTGCAGGGTCTCAACTCGGTGCCGCGTGCCGGCGACGTCTTCATCGTCACCGAAGAAGACCGCATGGCCCGTCAGATCGCTGAGAAGCGTGAAGCGGTCGAGCGCAACGCCCAGCTGGCCAAGGCCCGCAAGCGCATCTCGCTCGAGGACTTCACCCGCGCTCTCGAAGAGGGCAAGGTCGAGTCGCTCAACCTCATCATCAAGGGTGACGTCTCGGGTGCCGTCGAGGCGCTCGAGGAGTCGCTGCTCAAGATCGAGGTCGACGACTCGGTGCAGCTCCGCATCATCCACCGCGGTGTGGGTGCGATCACGGAATCCGACGTCAACCTCGCGACGATCGACAACGCGATCATCGTGGGCTTCAACGTCCGCCCCGACACGAAGGCGCGCGAGCGCGCTCAGCGTGAAGGCGTCGACATCCGCTTCTACTCGGTGATCTACAACGCGATCGATGAGATCGAGAGCTCGCTGAAGGGCATGCTCAAGCCGGAGTACGAAGAGGTCCAGTCGGGTGTCGCCGAGATCCGCGAGGTGTTCCGCTCCTCGAAGTTCGGCAACATCGCCGGTGTCATCGTGCGGTCGGGAACGATCACTCGAAACGCCAAGGCTCGCGTCATCCGCGACGGCGTCGTGCTCGCCGATGGCCTCGCCATCGAGTCGCTGCGCCGCTTCAAGGACGACGTCACCGAGGTTCGTACGGACTACGAGGCCGGTATCGGCCTCGGCAAGTACAACGACATCCAGATCGGTGACGAGATCGAGACCACTGAGATGATCGAGAAGCCTCGCGGCTGATCGAGTTCGATATATGTCTTCGGGCGAGGGTGCATCATGCATCCTCGCCCGAAGGGTACGTAGAGGGAGAGAACAATGGCTGGTGAACGACAGGCCCGTCTGGCTGATCGCATTCGTGTGATCCTCGCTGAGCGACTCGAGAAGGGGCTCCGCGATCCGCGCCTCGGCTTCGTGACGATCACCGACGTCCGCGTGAGCGGCGACCTGCAGCATGCCTCCGTGTTCTACACGGTCCTGGGCACTGAAGAGGAGCGTCTGTCGAGCGGAGCGGCGCTGACGTCCGCGACGGGAATGCTGCGCAGCGAGGTCGGAAAGCAGCTCAGCACCCGGCTGGTGCCGACGCTCGAGTTCATCCCGGATGCTCTGCCCGAGAACGCGGATCACATCTCGGCGCTTCTGCGTGAGGCGCAGCAGCGTGACGCGGAAGTGGCGAAGCTGGCCTCGTCGGCATCCCACGCCGGAGAGGCCGATCCCTACCTCCGTCAGGACGAAGACGACGCATCTGCGTGATATACCAGCACGTCGGCAGAACCGGTCTGGAGCCTTGATAACCTCAGCCTGACGAGCGCATGCTCGTTCGGACTGGGGGGTTCGGAATCGACGTTCTTGGTGCGCGCATCGCGCCTTCCGTGACGGTCGAGATCCTCGAGGGAATCCTCGAGGATCTCCTCGCTCATGATCTCGGCTCAGCGCCGCACGTCGTGGCACGGATCGTGTCCGAAGTGACCGCCGACACCTCCAGCGTCCGCGCGATGGCCCGCCTGCTCGACACGCAGCAGCGCCATGGTCTGCGGCCCCTGCCGTCGCCCTTGCCGATGATCGATTCGATCGCGGCCCTGTTCGCCGGCCTCGAGCTCGCCCCGCGTGACCGGGACATCCTGATCGCGACATCGATGATGCTGGACGACCGCCTGGGACCTCTCCTCGAATTCGACGGGCGCTCAGCCGATGATCTTGCGGTGTGCGCGGTGTCGGAACTCCTCCACATCCGCGCGGGCCGAGTACGCCTCGCTGACCCCCGCCTCGCGATCTGGTTGCGAGCCACCACCGGGTCCACTGCGGCGGCGCGAGTGCACGCCCGACTGCATCTGGTGTTCCAGTCGCGTGGAGAGCATGTGGACGCGGCCTGGCATCGTGCGCGCGCATCCGTCGACGGCGTGCCTGACGCTGCGGCCGAACTGACGCGCGTCGCACGCGAGCTCTCCGAAGCGGGTGCGAACGAGCGTGCCATGCATCTCGCGGCCGAGGCGGCGGTGCACGCGATCGGCGCGGCACGTGACGAGGCTGCAGCGCTGGCCGGAGTGTCGGCGATCGCGGCCGGTTTCGCCGTCGAAGCGGTGAACCGGCTCGGCTGCCTGTTCCCCGACGGAGCGGAGCCGCACCGGCTGCGTGCGCTGGGAGGCATGCTCATCGCGCAGGCACACCTGCAGGGGGCGGTGCCCCAGGTGGATCCCGCCGCTCTTCGCCCACGCGGCGGCGGTCTCGACGACTGGTATCTGTGGGCCCGGGCAGCAGCCTTCGCCGCTGTGCTGTGCGCTGAGCGCGGTGACCGTGAGGGAATGCGCTCATGGATCGTCGCGCTCCGGGAAGGCACGGGCAAGACGGCGGCGGGTGCAGCATTGCGGGACCCGGTCGTGGCGCTCGCCTGGCTCATCGCGGGCGATCGCGATGTCGACGCGGAGATCACGGGCACCGGGCCTCTCACGGGAGGGATGCTGCGCGCACTGCACGCCGCGATGGACGGCGACATCGACGGCGCGCTGCGCGCCTTGGCCGCGGGGGACTCCGGGATGGGGATCGAGGTGGACCCGTTCGTCGCAGGTTTCGAGCGCAGCCCTCTGGTCGGTGCTTATCGGGCGATCGTCGAGGTCCTCCTGCTCATGTGGAGCGGCGACATCGGCACTGCCCGCGCGAAGCTCATGAGCGCATCCCTGGAGTTGCCCGTGGCGATCCCGTTCGCGGGGATCGCCGCCGTCGTGGCACGTCGACTCGACCTCGCGGTCCTCGGGCGCCTCGGCCCGTTCGCGCGCTCGCTCACGGCTGTGCTGCCTCCTGCCATGCGCATCGACGATCTGGTGGATCGGGGCATCGAGGCTTTCCTCGCCGGATCCTTCGAGCAGGCCGCCGCCTGTATGCGGCTGTGGCGTGATGCGGGTGCTCCGCAGACCACTCTGTCGGTTCCCGGGTTGGAGGAGGCCGTGCTCGTCGGAGATCGTGCGGGTTCGCGTCAGCGACGGATCGAACCGCCGGGGATCTCGCTGGCGCAGGAGCTTCGTGTGCGCATGCTCAGCTGCTCCGACGAGGAATGGCGGTCGGAGCGCGCAGCGGTCGCCGGGGCGGCCAGAACGCTCCCATCGCCGTTCTCACGGGGCAGGGTGGAGGCGATGATCGGTGCCCGCTGTCTGATCACAGGGGACGTCGCCCGAGCGCGAGAGCATTTCGAGGCGGCCCGCAACCTGCTGGAGGTGTCGGGGGCCCGGGCGTGGGCTCGTGCGGTGGGCGCCCGGCTCGCGCGACTCGATGCGGATGCCGGAAGCAGCGCCGCGTCCGGGGATCCTCTCGCGACGTCTCGCCGCATCTGGGAGCCCATGCTGACCGCTCGCGAGCTGGAGGTCACCATGCTCACGACCGCAGGAGCGTCCAACCGAGACATCGCGGAGTCGCTTCATGTATCCGTGCGCACCGTCGAGGTGCATCTCGGTCGGGTGTTCGCGAAGCTCGAGGTGCGCACGCGCGTGGAGCTGACGGTGCTCGCGCACCGGATCGGCCACTATGTGTGAGTCGCGACCGGCCTCATCGGGGGAGCGAGAGCATGTCACCATCCGCTTCGGCCAGCCCATCGGCGATGAGCGAGTCGATCGCACGGTCCCGCTGCAGGGGGTCCGCCCACTCCGGGATCACGGCGTCGAGTGGCACCTGGTGAGGAGCTGCCGTGCGCAGAGCGCGCATCACGGCTCCTCTCGCCTGGCGATCCGAGCCCTCGAAGGCGGCCTGGCGTCGCCGGACGTCTCCGGTGTCGGGCCGTCCGGCGACGACCCACGCGCAGATGCTCACCAAGGGACACGACTCGCAGCGAGGGCTCCGCGCTGTGCACACGACCGCGCCCAGCTCCATCGCCGCCGCATTGAACACAGCTGATTCGGCATCGGGCTCGGGCAGCAGTGAGTCCATCAGCTCGAGGTCGCGTCGCGAGGGCGCCCCCGGGTGTGAGCGACCCAGCACAGCGCGCGCCAGCACCCGCCGCGTGTTCGTGTCGACGACCGGGTGTCGGTCGCCGTATGAGAAGACGGCCACGGCCCTGGCCGTGTAGTCCCCGATGCCCGACAGCTGGAGCAGCGACTCCACGTCGCGCGGCACGACGCCGCCGTGTCGTCGCGTGACCTCGATCGCTGCGCGATGCAGCCAGAGCGCGCGGCGGGGGTAGCCCAGGTTCGCCCACTGCTGCACGACTTCGGCGGGCGTCGCGTCGGCAAGGTCGACGGCTGAGGGCCAGCGATCGAGCCATGCGGTGAGATGGGGGATGACTCGATTCACCGGCGTCTGCTGGAGCATGAACTCACTGACGAGGGTGCCCCACGCCCCGTACTCGCGGTGGAACTCCGGGCGACGCCAGGGCAGATCCCGCGCGGTGTGGCGGTACCAGTCGATCAGGGGTGCCGCCAGCTGATCAGCGGGACGCGTGTTCGGGGGCACAGTCGACAGCCTATGCGAACGCCGCCGGGCGAGACTCGTTCCGGCGCCCGGGCCGGGGCACCGTATCCTGGAGGGATGGTCTCACCCGGCATCCTTCTCGTCGACAAGCCGGCTGGACTCACCAGCCACGATGTGGTCGCCCGCACTCGGCGTGCACTCGGCACCCGCAAGGTCGGCCATGCCGGCACCCTCGATCCCATGGCCACGGGCCTGTTGGTGATCGGAGTCGAGGGCGCGACGCGTCTGCTCACCTACGTCGTCGGCGCGGACAAGACCTATGCCGCGACCATCCGGCTGGGCCAGACCACCGACACCGACGACGCCGACGGCGAGATCCTCCGCCGTGCGTCGGACGAAGCCGTGGATGCGGTGACCGCCGAGGGCATAGCCGCGGGCGTGCTGACCCTCACCGGAGTGATCCGGCAGGTGCCCAGTTCGGTCTCGGCCATCAAAGTCGACGGCCGCCGCGCATACGACCGAGTTCGCGCGGGGGAGGAAGTCGTGCTCGCACCCCGCGAAGTCACGGTCTCCCGGTTCGAGGTGCTCTCCCGGCGTCAGGGTGCGGGGTACATCGACCTCGATGTCGTCGTCGACTGCTCGTCGGGAACGTATATCCGTTCGCTGGCTCGGGACCTCGGCTCCGGTCTCGGGGTCGGGGGTCATCTCACGGCACTGCGGCGCTCACGGGTGGGGAACTTCGATGTGGCGGACGCGGTGGGGATCGACGATCTCGAGGGTGCGAGTCTGATGTCTCCAGCCGACGCCGCCGCCCGCGTACTGGACGTCCTCGATGTGTCTGCGGCGGACGCGACGGACCTGAGGCACGGGAAGCGGTTGGTCGGCCAGGCGTCTCGGCTGACCGGTGCCCTGGCCGCAGCGATCGACGAGGACGGCACCTTCGTCGGTGTGGTGGAGAAGCGCGGGGCCGACCTCAAGAGCGCCATGAACATGCCCGAGGCCGGGCGATGATCCTCTGGTTCACGATCGTGCAGGTGATCGTCGCCGTCGCTGCGGGATCGTTCTGCCTCGTCCTCGGGCTCGTCGGTCGCCGACCGAGCGACTTCTCCGTCGGTGCGCTCGCGCTCGTGGAGCTCCTGCTGATCGTGCAGGTCGTGGTCGCCATCGTCGCCCCGCTCGCCGGCAACCCTCCCACCGGCGACCTGCTCGAATACTGGGTCTATCTCGTCTCCGCGGTCCTGCTGCCGGTCGGCGCGGTGCTTTGGGCGCTCATGGAGCGCAGCCGGTGGAGCACGGTGATCCTGGGCGTGGCCGCATTCGCGGTGGCGATCATGGTCTGGCGCATGCACGTCATCTGGACCGTTCAGATCGCATGACCGCGGCCGGACCGCACGCATCCGGAACCGCTGGGCCGCGCCTAGAATAGACGGAGCTATGAGCACCTCCGTCCCCACTTCGCGAATGACCGGCATCGGCCGTGTCCTGGTGATCGTCTACGCCGTGATGGCCCTCGCCGCGACCGGTCGAAGCTTCGTGCAGATCTTCCGTCAGTTCGACGAGGCACCCCTCGCGTATTCTCTGTCGGCCTTGGCCGCAGCCGTGTACGTGCTCGCGACCCTCGCCCTCGTTCTCGCGAACAGGGGCGGCTGGTACGCGGTCGCGTGGACAGCGATCGTCTTCGAGTTCACCGGAGTCATCGTCGTGGGCGCGCTCAGCGTGTTCTTCCCCGATCTCTTCCCGCACGACACGGTGTGGTCGATGTTCGGACGTGGATACCTGTTCATCCCGCTCGTGCTTCCGATCTTCGGCATCTGGTGGCTTCGCACCCACCGCCCCGCTCGTCGTGCGGCCGGCAGTGCGCGTGCCGAGGTGAAGGCATGATCGTGTTCCGCGATCCGCACTCGGTTCCGGCCGATTTCGGCCCTTCCGTGGTGGCGATCGGAAAGTTCGACGGCGTGCACGCCGGTCATCGCGCGGTGATCGATCGGCTCAAGCAGAAAGCGGCCGAGACCGGCCAGCGCTCGGTGGCGGTGACCTTCGACCGCAACCCTCTCGCCGTGCTGCGGCCCGATCGCTGCCCCGAGAACGTGGTCACGGTGGAACGCAAGATCGAACTCCTCGGCGAGCTCGAGCTCGACGCCACGCTTCTCCTGACCTTCGACGCCGAGCTGGCCTCGCGCACCGCCGAGGACTTCGTCGTCGACATCCTCGTCGGTGCCCTGCACGTGTCCACGGTGCTGGTCGGCGAGGACTTCAGGTTCGGTCGGGGTGGGGCGGGGAATCCTGCTCTGCTGCGTGAGCTCGGGCCGATCCACGGTTTCGCCGTCGAGGTCGTCGACGACGTCTTCCTCGACGGCTCGCACCGCCGGGTGTCATCCACCTGGATCCGCGAACTGCTGATGGACGGCGATGTCACGATGGCTGCCCGGGTCCTCGGCCGGAACATCGAGGTCCGCGGCGAAGTCGTCCACGGCCTCAAGCGCGGCAGGGAACTGGGATTCCCGACAGCGAACCTCTCTGCCTCGGTGGATTCGTTCGTCCCCGCGGACGGCGTGTATGCAGGCTGGCTGCACGATCACGCGACCGGTATCACGCATCCCTCGGCGATCTCCGTCGGGACGAACCCGACATTCGACGACGTCCTCGAGCGTCAGGTCGAAGCGCATGTGCTGGGCGAGACCGGACTCGATCTGTACGGGCACGACGTCACAGTGGAGTTCGTCGAACGGCTGCGCGGGATGGTCGCCTTCGAGGGCGTCGAGAAGCTCATGGTGCAGATGGCGGCAGACGTCGCGGATGCTCAGCGTGTGCTCGCACCCGGGTCCGTCTGAACGGCGCCCCAACTCTCCGTGACCGATTCAGCGTCCGCGCGGCGTGATGGCATAGTATGAGCAGCGGTTGCCGTCGATCTCGCGAGTTGTGACTCGCATCGTCGGGAACCGGAACCACTGTTCGTACGGTCCTGGCTCACGCCACACGCGGACATCGAGAACGGCTGTCGTATCCCATCGATACCCCGGCCTTCACGCTCAGGAGGAGCATGCCGACCACGGCAACCGCCGCCACACGGCGCAAGAAGACATCTCGTCGCGACGACGAGGCACCGCTGATCCCGATCCTGGCGCGCAAGGTGCGCGAGATCGAGGCCAAGTCGCAGCGCGGCAAGCTGGGCCCGACCAATCGCGTGAAGTTCCAGGTGATCGCGTTCCTCGTGCGAGAGGAGCGCGCACGGGTGAAGGCTGACACCGAGATCGCCGACGGGGCGCGGGCGGAACTGCTCAAGCGGCTCGACGGTGTGGCGACGATCCTCGCGAAGACCGCCGCGCGCGACACCTCGCTGATCCAGCTCCTCGAAGCCGATCAGGCCACTTCGCCCGTGGCGAAGCGCATGCGCCGCGACTGGCTGCTCGAGTCGGGGGCGGAACTCGCGCCCGAAGAGCTGATCATCGCCGATATCGCACCGGTGCAGATGCCTGTGGTGCCGGCCGCGATCGCGGAGCGTCAGGTCACGCCGCCGTCCGTCGAGGCGCGCCAGCTCGCGAACCCGTTCCTGGCACCCGACCTCACGCCGCGGCCGACCACGACCCCTCGCCGTCGCCTTGACGGCTGGGAGCTGATGGGCCCGCTCTACAAGGCGTTCGAAACCGGCGCAGGGGGCTCCGCAGCGAGCATGGATCTGCCGCCGGCGCCCGAGTACGACCATGTGTCGCCCAAGGGCCTCGAAGTCATGGTGCACCAGTCCCGCTTCCTCGAAGCGGTTCGAGCCGGACATCGCAGCTTCCTTCTCGCAGATGAGCCGGGTCTCGGAAAGACGGCGCAGTCGGTGCTCGCCGCGTCGGTCGCCGAGGCGTACCCACTGCTCGTCGTCGTGCCGAACGTCGTCAAGATGAACTGGGCACGCGAGGTCGAGCGATGGACCCCGCAGCGTCGAGCCACGGTCATCCAGGGCGACGGAACCGACATCGACGCATTCGCCGACGTCTTCATCGTGAACTACGAGATCCTCGATCGCCACATGTCCTGGTTGGCCTCCATCGGCCTTCGGGGGATGGTCGTCGATGAGGCGCACTTCATCAAGAACCTGAGCTCGCAGCGCTCGCAGAACGTGCTGACGCTCGCGTCGCGCGTGCGGGAACGAACTCCCGGAGGCAAGCCGCTCCTGCTGGCGCTGACCGGAACCCCGCTGATCAACGACGTCGAGGACTTCGACGCCATCTGGCGGTTCCTGGACTGGACCACGGGGGAGAAGCCCGGACCGGAGCTCATGGAGAAGCTGGAGGCGACCGGCCTCACGCCTGCGGACAAGGCCTTCTATCCCGAAGCGCGCGACGCCGTGATCTCGATGGGTATCGTGCGACGCAAGAAGAAGGATGTCGCGGCGGACCTGCCGGACAAGCTCATCGCCGATCTGCCGGTGCAGCTCGACGACGACTTCGGGCGCAGCATCCGCCACGCGGAGCGCGAGCTCGGGGAGCGCCTCGCGGCCCGCTACCGGCGGATCGTCGAGGCGAGGACCTCATCGACGGGCTCGTCGCGTGTCGCGGCCGGCGAGATCGACGAGGACATCGTGCGGCTCGTCGCGCAGAACGAGCTGGAGGAGTCGAAGGCGGCCGGAACCGGCGGAGACAACGTCTTCACCATGGTGCGCCGCATCGGTCAGGCGAAGGCCCACCTCGCCGCCGACTACGCCGCGCAACTGCAGCGCTCCGTCGGGAAGGTCGTGTTCTTCGCGAAGCACATCGACGTGATGGATCAGGCAGAGGCGCACTTCGCCTCGGCCGGCATCCGCTCGGTGTCGATCCGAGGCGACCAGACCTCTACCGCCCGGCAGCAGGCGATCGACGACTTCAACGGCGACGCAGGAGTCGGCATCGCCGTCTGCTCGCTCACGGCGGCCGGTGTCGGCCTCAACCTGCAGGCGGCGTCGAACGTCGTGCTCGCGGAGCTGTCGTGGACGGCTGCCGAGCAGACGCAGGCGATCGACCGCGTGCACCGCATCGGACAGGACGAGCCCGTCACGGCCTGGCGCATCATCGCGGCGCACACCGTCGACGCGAAGATCGCAGAGCTGATCGACCAGAAGCAGGGTCTTGCGGCACGCGCGCTCGACGGCGAGGCCCTCGACGAGGTCGCGGCCGAGCCCGTGCAGCTCGGAGCCCTGATGCACCTGCTCAGGGAGGCGCTGAGCGGCGCCTGACACATGGCTCGGAATCGGCGTTAAGAATCTTGATTCTTGACGCCGATTTTCCGTTGTCGGTGGGGGTTCGAGGAAAATCCCGAGATCCGTCGCTGATCGGGCGCAAGATCCACGGTTTTCGTCGGCTCGAATGGCGCGTGATCGGCCCGGGCGCTAATGTCGTTCGCAGGCAGTGTCGCCTGTTCCCCCTTTCCACTGACCGTCTGAGGCAAGCATGAAGATCGGCATCCTGACGAGCGGCGGCGACTGCCCCGGACTCAACGCGGTCATCCGCGGAATCGTGCTCAAGGGCACCACGACCTATGACATCGAGTTCGTCGGCATCCGCGACGGCTGGCGCGGCGTGGTCGACGGGGACTTCTTCCCGCTGACCCGACACGAGGTGAAGGGTCTGTCCAAGGTGGGCGGAAC
The DNA here is from genome assembly GCF_904831005.1 of Microbacterium hydrocarbonoxydans. Classification (NCBI taxonomy): domain Bacteria; kingdom Bacillati; phylum Actinomycetota; class Actinomycetes; order Micrococcales; family Microbacteriaceae; genus Microbacterium; species Microbacterium hydrocarbonoxydans. Next base: position 1,376,331 of record NZ_LR882982.1, read on the forward strand.
CATCCTCGGCACCAGCCGGACGAACCCCTACGAGGGCGAGCGGGGCGGCGCGGAGAACATCGCCAAGACGCTCTACGGTCACAGGATCGACGGCATCATCGCCATCGGGGGCGAGGGCACCCTCGCCGCAGCGGACAGGCTCGCGAAAGACGGCATCAACGTCATCGGCGTTCCGAAGACGATCGACAACGACCTGCGCGCCACCGACTACTCGTTCGGCTTCGACACCGCCGTGAACATCGCGACCGACGCCATGGACCGCCTTCGTACGACCGGCGACTCGCACCAGCGCTGCATGGTGGCTGAGGTCATGGGCCGACACGTCGGATGGATCGCGCTGCATGCAGGGATGGCAGCCGGTGCGCACGCGATCCTGATCCCCGAGGTACCGCAGACGATCGAGGAGATCGTGGCTCTGGTCACGAGCGCTCACGATCGTGGGCGTGCTCCTCTCGTCGTGGTGTCCGAGGGGTTCACCCTCCAGGGCATGGACGAGGCATACAGCGACAAGGGACTGGACGCTTTCAACCGTCCTCGGCTCGGTGGCATCGGCGACCAGCTCGCCCCCGAGATCGAGCGCATCACCGGCATCGAGACGCGGGCCACCATCCTCGGCCACATCCAGCGCGGCGGTTCTCCGTCGGCATTCGATCGAGTGCTCGCGACCCGGTTGGGGCTGCACGCCGCCGACGCCATCATGGATCGTGCGTGGGGTCAGATGGTGGCGATGCAGGGCACCGACATCGTGCGCGTTCCCTTCGCAGAGGCGCTCGGCGAGCTGAACACGGTTCCGCGGAGCCGCTACGACGAGGCTGCCGCACTGTTCGGCTGAATCTCCTCGGTCTGTCATACGCAGGCCATGGCCGAGATCCGGTCAACCGCGCGAGATGCGGACGTTTCAGCGTCGAGCATCCGCGTTCCGCGTGGTTGACCGGATCTCGCGCCGCTCGACCGCACCCCCTCGCGTCGGCGCTGAGTCAGCCGTCGACATGCAGGCGCTGAGCGAGGGCGGTGCGCACGATGTCGGCGACCAGATCCGGCATGAAGAAGATCTGGTGGAAGTCGAACCTCAACACCGTGTAACCGCGCAGGCGCAGGCGGGCATCGGCGTCGATGTCGCGACGGCGCGAAGCCGGGTCGCTGTGATGCGCGAATCCGTCGAGCTGGACGACGAGCCTCTGGCCGATCAGCGCATCGACGGCGCGTCCGTCGATACGCACCTGCTGACGCAGCACCACCCCGATCGACCGCATCAGGAGCAGGAACTCGGTCTCGAGCCCGGAGTCCGAGAGGCTGGAGGCCACTCCGGCGAGGCGCCGGGCCCGCAGCCCCTGCCAGGCGACGCGCTCCAGCACGCCGGCGCCGATCAGGCGACGGTTCAGCGCTGATTCCCAGATCGCCAGTGCGACTGGCGCTTCCTGACAGCGTGCGACGTGATGCAGGACGTTGATCAGCGGATCGACGGTCTGGCGCCGATGGACCGGCGCAGGTCCACGGGACCAGTGCACGCGGATTCCGGTGCACCTGGTCCTCCCCGCACCCGCGGGTACCGCCAGGTGATGCGCATCAGGCGCGGGCGACCACAGTCCCAGTCTGCGGGCGGCGCTGATGCAGGTGAGGCGTCCTCCTGCTGCGACCGCTGCGAGCAGTTCGTCATCACCCGGATGCAGCGAGATCCATGATCGTCGCACCCTCTGCATCCGACCGTTCGCGATCGCGGCGTCGACCGCGTGCCTGCTGAATCCCGCCGAGTAGATCTCCGATGTGTGAGCGACGCCGTCGCGCGACGCGAGCCATCCGTCCAGTTGCATGCGCCCACTCTGGGCGGTGCGCAACGCCCTCGGGCGGCGGAGACCGTCGTCGAGAGAACTGCTCGTCGATCGACGGCCTGTGCAGAAGCGGTTGTCCCGACTCAGACCCGGCGAACCGCGCCGGATGCGGACGGCGGCGCGCACGGCGGCCGCATCTCGCGCGGTTCGCCGGATCTCGTGCGCGCCGCCCGTGGGGACCTGCCGATCAGCTCTCGGCCAGCCCCACGGTGTCGAGCAGCCAGGCGAGCTCGAAGGCGCGCTCCTTCCACGAGTTGTAGCGTCCGCTCACTCCACCGTGGCCGGCGACCATCTCGCACTTCAGCAGCACGTCCTTCGCGCCGGCGGCTCTGAGCGCAGCCACCCACTTCGCAGGCTCGACGTACATCACGCGGGAATCGTTGAGCGAGGTGACCGCGAGGATGCGCGGGTACTCGACGCCGTCACGCACGTTCTCATAGGGGGAGTAGGACTTCATGTACTCGTAGACATCTGCTCCGTGCAGCGGGTCGCCCCACTCATCCCACTCCACCACCGTCAGCGGCAAGGAGGGGTCGAGGATCGTCGTGAGAGCATCGACGAACGGGACCGCTGCGAGGATCCCCGCGAACAGTTCCGGGGCGAGGTTGGCGACGGCGCCCATGAGCAGGCCTCCGGCGCTTCCTCCTTCTGCGACGATCAGCTCTGGCGTCGTGACGCCCGTCTCGACCAGGTGCTCGCCGCATGCGATGAAGTCCGTGAACGTGTTGCGCTTGTTGAGCAGCTTGCCGTCCTCGTACCACTGGCGGCCCATCTCTCCACCTCCCCGCACATGTGCGACGGCGAACACGATGCCTCGATCGAGCTCCGAGAGGCGCGCGACCGAGAATCCCGGATCGATCGAGTGCTCGTACGACCCGTAGCCGTAGAGGTGCACGGGGCGCGGTGATGAGCCGGGCGCGCCGAACGAGCGCTTCCAGACGAGCGAGATCGGCACGCGGGTGCCGTCGACGGCCGTCGCCCACGCACGTTCCTGGCCGTACTCGAGAGGGTCGTAGCCGCCGAGCACCGCGACCTGTTTGCGCAGGACGAGTTCGCGCGAGGCCAGATCGAGTTCGTAGACGGTACCTGGCGTCACGAACGACGTGTAACCGAGGCGCAGGAACGGGGAGTGCCACTCGGGGTTGCCGCTGACGCCTGCGGAGTACAGGGGCTCGTCGAAGAGGATGTCCTCGACGGAATCCGTCGAGTAGTCGAGCATGCCGACCCGCTCGAGACCTTCGCGACGATACTCGACCGTGGCGAAGTCCCGGAAGGCATCCATGCCGAGTAGGCGGCGCCCCGCCTCGTGCGGCAGCACGACTCGGCGCTCTCCCTCCGGGTCCGACGCGGCGACCGACACGAGCTCGAAGTCGAGCGCATCATCGTTGTGCAGGATGTAGAGACGGTCCTCGCCATCGACGACCGCATGCTCCAGGGAGTATTCCACTCCTTCTCGTCTGGGCCAGACGACGCGTGGCGGAGCGGTGAGATCTCCCGCCAGATCCACCAGGTACTCCTCGCTCGTGATGCTCGAACCCACAGCGATCACCAGGTATCTCCTGCTGCGGGTGATCCCCGCGCCCAGCCAGAACTTCTCGTCCGGTTCGTGGAAGAGCTTCACGTCCTCGTCGACCGGAGTACCGAGCCGGTGCAGCCACAGCGTGTCCGGACGCCACGCGTCGTCCCGCGTCGTGTAGAGGATCCCCGTGCCGTCGGGCGTGAAGAACGCGCCAGCGGTGTTCGGGATCTCATCCGCCAGAGTCTCCCCGGTCGTGAGGTCGCGCACGTGCACCGTGTAGAGCTCATCGCCCTCGAAATCGGTCGCCCAGAGAAGCCGCGTGGCGTCGTCCGAGGTGTCGAACGCGCCCAGCGAGAAGAACTCGTGTCCCTCTGCCTCGGCATTCCCGTCGAGCAGGACGACCTCTCCGGGAACCGCCACACCCGGCTCCAGCACCGGGGGAGTCCAGTCGTCCTCGTCCGCCGCCGTGCGACAGTGGATGCCGTACTGGGCGCCCTCCACGGTGCGGCTGTAATACCACCACGCCCCGCGGCGTGTGGGAACCGAGAGATCGGTCTCCTGCACACGGCTCTTGATCTCCTGGAACAGCGTGTCCCTGAGCCCTGCGAGGTGGGCGAGTTCCGCTTCGGTGTGGGAGTTCTCGGCTTCGAGATGGGCGATCACGTCCGGCGAGTCCTTGTCGCGGAGCCACTCGTACGGATCCTCGAAGGTGTCGCCGTGGTGCGTGCGAAGAGTGGAGCGGCGGTCCGCGATCGGGGCATCAGTCACGCTTCCCACGCTAGCCCAGGTCGAGTTGACCGGCACCCGGGAGGGTGGGAGGATCTACCGGGGCCGGTTAACGGAAGTAAAACCCACGGTGAACTCTTCGTTCGTCACGTCGATCCCGTCGACACCTCTCCTTTCTTCCTCAACGACCGAAAGCGAACGGTGGAAACCGCAGCCCTCATCGTCGTGCTGGTAATCCTGCTGGCACTCTTCTTCGACTTCACCAACGGGTTTCACGACACCGCCAACGCGATGGCCACGCCCATCGCGACAGGCGCGCTCAAGCCCAAGACCGCTGTCCTTCTCGCAGCCGTCCTCAACCTCGTCGGGGCGTTCCTGTCGACCGAGGTCTCCAAGACCGTGTCGCACGGCATCATCCGTGAGGACACGATCCAAGGCGATGTGTTCCTCCCGATGATCTTCGCCGGTCTCATCGGCGCGATCACCTGGAACATGCTCACCTGGCTGCTGGGCCTGCCCTCGAGCTCCTCGCATGCTCTCTTCGGCGGGCTCATCGGGGCCACGCTCGTCGGCGTCGGAGTCAACGGCATCGACTTCGGCATGGTGCTGTCGAAGATCATCCTCCCGGCCCTGATCGCACCCCTGACGGCAGGGATCATCGCGTTCGCCGCGACCAAGCTCGCGTACTCGATCACCCGTCGCTACGACGGAAGGCCCGACGGCAGAGACGGCTTCCGCTGGGGACAGATCTTCACCTCGTCGCTCGTGGCGCTCGCGCACGGGACGAACGATGCACAGAAGACGATGGGTGTGATCACGCTCGCGCTCATCACGGTCGGCTGGCAGAACAGCGAGCAGGCCGACCCGTACCTCTGGGTGATCATCGCGTGTGCCGTGACCATCGCTCTGGGCACGTATCTCGGCGGGTGGCGGATCATCCGCACGCTGGGCAAGGGCCTGACCGAGGTCAAGCCCGCGCAGGGCTTCTCCGCGGAGAGCTCGACGGCGGCCACCATCCTCGCCTCGAGCGCCTTCGGCTTCGCGCTCTCCACGACACAGGTGGCGTCGGGTTCGGTGATCGGCTCGGGACTCGGCCGCCGCGGATCGACCGTGCGGTGGCGCACGGCGGGCCGCATCGCGATCGGCTGGCTTCTCACGCTCCCCGCAGCGGGCGCCGTCGGTGCGTTCGCCGCGCTGCTCATCACCTGGCTCGGTCTGTGGGGCATCGCGATCGACGCTGTGCTCGCTCTCGCCGTGATCATCGGGCTGTTCCTGCGCTCCCGCAAGGACGCGGTGACGTCTGCGAACGCCATGAGCGACGTCGCGGAGTCCGGCCTCGCCGTCGATCTGCCCGACAGCCCCCCGCCGACGCGCCGACAGCAGCGGATCGCGCAGGCCAAGGCCGAGGCGAAAGCCAGGGCTGCCGCACGCGAAGAGTCGAAAGCCCGCAACAAGGCGGAGGCCCGGGCGAAGTCCGCCGCGAAGGCGAGCGCGAAGAGCAGCGGCGGCGGTACGACGCAGGGTGCAGCCGCACCCGACGACACCTCCGCAGTCACGGATGCCGATACCGAGAACAGCGAGGGATCGAAGTGAGCGTCGACATCGACTGGGGAGCGTTCGTCCAGGTCTTCTTCGCCGCACTGCTGGGAGCATGCGCGGTCGTGACGTTCTACGCCTGCGGGCTGCGACTTCTCGTGCGCAGCGGCCACGCTCCTGTCGTGAGCCCTGCGGAGTTCACCGATGCGATCACCGTCATCACCGAGAAGGAACTCAAGCGCGCTGCCAAGCAGGCGGCGAAGGCCGCACGCAAGAGTCCGCTCACCGACGCGCAGAAGAGGGTCTCGCTGTTCGGCGCCTACGGATGCTTCGCGCTGTGTGCGGTCGCGGTCGTGGCCGGCATCCTGATCATCGTGGTCGGCCACTGAGTCGCTCCGCGACACCGCGACCGGCGGCACTCTAGGCTGGGGGCATGCCCGCGTCCTCCGGCAGTTCTCCCGTCTTCGGCCGTCATGAGCAGCCTTCGCACGTCATCATCCATGTCAGCGATCCGCACTTTCTCGCCGGCGGTGCGAAGCTCGGTGGTCGCTATGACGTCGAGTCGAACTTCGCTCGCACCCTGACCGCGATAGCAGCTGTGCATCCGAACCCGACGGCGATCGTCGTCACCGGAGATCTCGCCGATCTGGGTGAGCCCGACGCCTATCGACGGCTTCGCTCGGCGGTCGCGCCGGTCGCCGACTCACTCGGGACCACCGTCATCTGGGTGGCGGGCAACCACGATGAGCGACCGGCGATGAGGGCCGGGCTGCTCGATCTCGACGAGTCCGAGGAACCGGTCACAGGCGTCTGGGACCTGGAGGGACTGCGAGTGATCGCGCTCGACACGAGCGTTCCGGGATGGCATCACGGCGACATCGACGAGGGCCAACTCGCGTGGCTCGCCGACGTGCTCAGCGAGCCCGCACCTCACGGAACCCTGCTCGCGATGCATCACCCCCCGCTGCCGAGTCATCTGCCGCTGTTCGACATCCTCGAGCTCCGGCATCAGGACGAGCTCGCGCAGGTGATCCGCGACACCGATGTACGCGGGATCCTCGCCGGGCACCTGCACTACTCCTCGCATGGCACGTTCGCAGGGATCCCCGTGAGTGTGGCATCCGCCACCTGCTACACGATGAACGTCGCGCGGCGCGCGCAGGACGTCAACGGGATGGACGCCGCACAGGCGTTCGAGATCGTGCACGTGCGTCCAGACGTGATCACGCACACGGTCGTGCCGGTCGTGGACGCACCGACGGGAGACTACTTCTCTGACGCGTGGATCGACAGGATGGCTGCGTTGACGCCCGAGCAGAGGCTCGAGGCGTTCTCACGCAAACGGTGACGCGCGGACGTATCCTCGGCGCTGCATGCACGCGCGAGTAGGATGGAGACATCCCCCGCAGTCCACACTCGCCACTACCCACAAGGATGTGACATGGCATCTGCCGCGCCCGCTCCCACCCGCATCGAGACCGATTCGCTCGGGAGCATGGAGATCCCCGCCGACGCGTACTGGGGCATCCACACCGCCCGAGCCGACGCGAACTTCCCCATCACGAAGCGCCCGATCTCGGTCTATCCCGATCTCGTGATCGCGCTCGCGATGGTCAAGCAGGCGAGCGCCCGCGCGAATCGTGAGATCGGCGTGCTCGATCCCGTACGCGCCGACCTCATCGATCGTGCCGCACAGCGTGTGATCGACGGCGAGTTCCACGATCAGTTCACCGTCGGCGTCATTCAGGGCGGCGCGGGCACCTCGACCAACATGAACGCGAACGAGGTCATCACGAACATCGCGCTCGAGATGGCCGGTCGTGAGAAGGGCGACTACGCCTACCTGTCGCCGATCGATCACACGAACCGCAGTCAGTCGACGAACGACGTGTACCCGACCGCGGTCAAGATCGGTCTCTCGCTCACCCTGCGCTCGCTGCTCGAGGAGTTGGATCTGCTGCGCATCTCCTTCCTCCACAAGTCGCACGAGTTCCACGATGTGCTCAAGGTGGGCCGCACCCAGCTGCAGGATGCGGTGCCGATGACCCTCGGCCAGGAGTTCCACGGCTTCGCATCGACCCTCGGCTACGATCACACGCGTCTCACCGAGAACGCGTCGCTGATGTTCGAGATCAACATGGGTGCGACGGCCATCGGCACCGGCATCACGACCCATGTCGACTATGCGCCCGCCGTGCTGAAGCACCTGCGCGAGATCACCTCACTCGATCTCGTCACCTCGGCCGATCTCGTCGAGGCCACGAGCGACACCGGCTCGTTCATGTCGTTCTCCTCGACACTGAAGCGCAACGCCATGAAGCTCTCGAAGATCTGCAACGATCTCCGACTCCTCTCCTCGGGGCCGCAGGCCGGTTTCGGTGAGATCAATCTCCCCGCGATGCAGGCGGGGTCGAGCATCATGCCCGGCAAGGTGAACCCGGTGATTCCCGAGGTCGTCAACCAGGTCGCCTTCGCCGTCGCCGGTGCCGACATGACCGTGACGATGGCTGCCGAGGCCGGGCAGCTCCAGCTCAACGCGTTCGAGCCGGTGATCGCCCATTCGATCTTCCAGTCGATCACCTGGATGCGCCAGGCGATGTGGACTCTTCGAGTCAACTGCGTCGACGGCATCACAGCGAACCGCGATCGCCTCGGTGCCATGGTCGGAGCGTCGGTCGGCGTCATCACGGCGCTCACGCCGTTCATCGGCTACGCCGCCGCGGCGGCCCTCGCCAAGACGGCGCTGCTCACCAACCGCAACGTCGCCGACCTCGTCGTCGAGGCCGGCCTCATGTCGCGCGACGAGGTGATCAAGCAGCTGTCACCGGCGCGCTTGTCCGGCCTCGAGGCGATCACGGCCGCGATCCCCGTGATCGCGTCTGAGGACCTCATCGAGATCTGACCGTCAGACGACGATGGCCCCGGCTGATGCCGGGGCCATCGTCGTCTGACGAACCGCTGGAGTCAGTCGAGCACTCGGCAGTGAGTCGTCAGCTCACCGATCCCGTCGATCCCGACGGTGACCGTCGATCGATCGCGGAGGAAGATCTGCGGGTCTCGCGAGTACCCGGCGCCGCCCGGACTGCCGGTCGAGATCAGCGTCCCGGGAAGAAGCGTCAGGGACTGGGAAAGGTGCGTGATCAGCGTGGCGACCGAGCGGACCATCTGACCTGTGCTGGCATCCTGCACGGTCTGTCCGTCGACGACGGCCCAGATGTGCAGATCCTGGGGGTCGGCGATCTCGTCGGCCGTGACAGCGAACGGACCGGTGGGGGAGAATCCGTCGAAGGACTTGCAGCGAGACCACTGCGCCTCAGAGAACTGCACGTTGCGCGCCGTGATGTCGTTGACGACGGTGTAGCCCCAGACATGCGAGAGCGCATCCGCCTCGGAGACGTCCTTCGCCGGTGTGCCGATCAGCACGCCGAGCTCGGCCTCGTAGTCGACGGCCTCGCTCAGGGACCGCGGCCATGAGGTCGTCTGCTCGTGGCCCGTCAGCGAGTTCGGCCAGAGCGTGAACACGGTGGGGGCGGCATCCGTCTTGAGTCCGAGCTCAGACGAATGAGCCGCGTAGTTGAGGCCGACGGCGAGCACCGCGGGCGGTGCGATCACCGCGGAATCGAAAGACCAGTCCGCAAGCGGATGCCGCGTCGCATCGCTCTGCTCCAGAGCGTCGCGCAGGGACTCGAGCATCGCGTCGCCGCCCTCGATCAACTGCTGAAGCGTCGCGGGTGGGTCGGTGAGAAGGTCGGAGACGAGGATGGCGTCGGCACCGTCCACCACTGCGAGATTCGCAACGGCGGAGTCGGCACGACGCAGATGAGCGAACCGCATGTCTCTACGCTATCCGGTGACGCGTGGTTATGTCGGGAGGAAATCTCCAGACGCGGACGAAGATGTCTGTTGCCAATATGCTCGTTCCCATGAGTTCCGGAGGACCGTCCCAGCCATCGCCGTACACGCCGCCACCGGCGCAGCCGCAGTACTCGCCGGAGCAGTACGCCCGTTCGACCTATGTGCCGCAGCAGTACGCTCAGCAGCCGGGATACGCGTCGGTGCTCGCGCAGCCGACGGCGTATTCGCCGCCTGCACCCGTCGCCCCGGCCCCTGCGCCCGGGCTGCCCGCTCTGCCGGCGGGTCGCAGCGGCGGTCGGGTCACCCTGTACATCCTGTTCGCGGTGCTCGGCATGCTGATGCTGGGACTGATCGCATACTTCGGGCTCTTCCTGGGGCCGTTCGCGTCGGTCGTAGGTCTCATCCTCGCCCTGGTGCCGCTCGCCATCGTGTTCTTCGTCGTCCGCATGATCGACAGGTGGGAGCCCGAGCCCAAGTCGCTCGTCTTCTTCGCGGTCGCCTGGGGCGCGATCGCCGCCGTCGGGCTCACTCTCCTGGTCGACCTCGGTCTGACTCTCCTCCTCGGCTACCGCGGTGAGGTGGCGAGCGCCGTCATCCAGGCTCCGATCGTGGAGGAGCTGTGGAAGGGCGTCGGCGTCTTCATCGTGTTCCTGATCGCCCGACGATCGTTCAACGGGCCGGTCGACGGCGTGGTGTACGGCGCATTGGTCGGGGCCGGGTTCGCGTTCACCGAGAACATCCAGTACTTCGCGATCAGTCTCATCGAGGGGGGAAGCGGTCAGCTCACCGTCACCTTCATCCTGCGGGCGATCATGTCGCCGTTCGCGCACGCGATGTTCACGTCCCTCACCGGTCTCGCGATCGGTCTGGCCGCTCGCCGTCATGCGTCGGCCGGCGCTGCCCTCGGTGCGGGTCTCCTCGGACTGCTCGGGGCGATCGTCCTGCATGCGCTGTGGAACGGGTCGTCCTTCGCGAACTTCTTCCTGCTGTACTTCCTCCTCCAGGTGCCGCTGTTCGTCGCCTTCATCCTCGGAATCGTGGCGCTGCGCAGAGAAGAGGCGAGAGTGACCAGGGCCCGCCTCAGCGAGTATGCGGCTGCCGGGTGGTTCACGCCCGAGGAGGTCGTCATGCTCGCCACCCCGGCCGGTCGCAAGACCGGACTCCGCTGGGCGTCACAGCTGCGTGGTGACCGTCGGCCGTTGATGCGCGACTTCATCAAGGACGCGACGATGCTCGCATCCGTGCGTCAGCGGGCGATCACGGGTCGTGACCCGATGGCCCCGGCCGATGAGCAGGCTCTGCTCGCTCGCACCCGGGCGACCAGAGCCGCCCTGCTGGCGTACTGAGGCGACGTGCCATGACCACTTTCGTCCTCGTGCACGGAGCGGGGGACACGGGGTGGTCGTGGCACCGGGTCTCAGCCGCGTTGGAGGCCCGCGGCCATCATGTGCTCGCTCCGGACCTGCCGGGCGACGACGAGAGCCTCACCCTCGACGACTACGCGGATGCGGTGATGGCGGCTGTCGGTGGGCGACGGGGCGGAATCGTCGTCGGTCATTCGTTCGGCGGCTTCACCGCTCCGATCGTGGCCGACAGGATGGCTGCCGACGCACTCGTGCTGGTCGCCGCCATGATCCCGGCTCCGGGGGAGTCTCCCGGGGAGTGGTGGGACCGCAGCGGGTACGTCGCGGCGGCTCGCACGCAGGCGGCGCAGGACGGCGGGCTGACGGGAAGCGACGATCCGTTCGTCTGCTTCTACCACGACGTACCGCGGGAACTGGCGGAGGATGCGCTGCGACGGGAACGCGCCCACCCCTCTGCAGCCGCGATGGCCGAGGTCTGGCCGCTCTCCGAGTGGCCGGACATCCGCACGAGGTTCGTCGTGTGCACCGAGGACCGGTTCTTTCCCCGGTCCTTCCTCGCCGACCTGGCGCGGGAGCGACTCGGAGTCGTCGCGGACGAGATCACGGCCGGTCACTGCGCCGCGCTCAGCCGGCCGGACGAGCTCGCGACCCTGCTCGCGCGCTATGCCGACGAGGCCGCTCGCTGAAGCCCGCATGACGGTCTGCCCGTGCCCCGACAGCAAGACTCAGCGCCCGGTGCTGCGGCGATGCCTGCATGTCTCCCGGGCGCTGAGTTGGTCTATGAACAGGGTGCACCCGGTGCGTGTGACTGTCAAGAGGTCGTGGATGTGTGGCGAGGCCACGCCGCCGAGGCCGGGAAGACGGAGTCCTCCGGGTTTCGCCCTCAGCGCAGTGATCGCGTTGACCGGCGGCAGGCGGCTCGGGTTGTATGGGAGACATGACTGATCGCACAAAGCCTGAGTTCGACGCCCCGTCCGGTCCCGCTCCCACGGAGCTCGTGATCCGCGACCTCATCGAAGGAGACGGCACCGAGGCCAAGCCCGGAGACACCGTCACCGTGCACTACGCCGGTGTCGAGTTCGAGTCCGGCGAGGAGTTCGACTCCTCGTGGGGACGCGGCGAGACCATCCAGTTCCCCCTCCGCGGGCTGATCCAGGGCTGGCAGGACGGCATCCCCGGCATGAAGGTCGGCGGGCGTCGCGAACTGGTCATCCCTCCGCATCTGGCGTACGGCCCCGTCGGGGGCGGACACTTCCTGTCCGGAAAGACCCTGATCTTCATCATCGACCTCGTCGCAGTCGGCTGACGAGATCACCACTGAAGGCGCCGGCCCCTCGGGGGCGGCGCCTTCGTCGTTCCCTCACATGAAGGGATCGTCAGGGAATATATGCGTGTGCATGTAAGTTGTTCCGTGTGACGCCGCGCACGCGGCCCCTCATCCGTCGCCGCATCAGCGGCTGATCTCTTCAGAGGAGAAACCATGACCAGCATCGACATCCCCGGATACCGCGCAGGCACCTGGGTGCTCGACCCCTCGCACAGTGAGGTCACCTTCAGTGTCCGTCACATGATGATCTCGAAGGTGCGCGGCACGTTCGGTGTCAAGAGTGCCACGCTGATCGCTCCCGAGAACCCGCTCGAGGCGCGCGTCGAGGCGAGCGTCGACGTCACGTCGATCGACACCAAGGACGAGGGTCGTGACCAGCACCTCCGCTCGGGGGACTTCTTCGACACCGAGAACTTCCCGACCATGGACTTCGTCTCCACCGGTGCTCGCACGGAGAACGGTGAACTGTTCGTCGACGGAGACCTCACCATCCGTGGCATCACCAAGCCGGTGAGCTTCGAGCTGGACTTCGGTGGATTCGGCTCCGACCCGTGGGGCAACTACAAGGCCGGCGCTTCTGCGAAGACCGTCATCAACCGTGAAGACTTCGGCCTCACCTGGAACGCGGCCCTCGAGACCGGCGGAGTGCTCGTCGGCAAGGACGTCACGATCAGCCTCGACCTGCAGGGCGCGCTGCAGCAGGACTGATCGACCTGCGATCTCGAGAACCCCGGGCCCCTCGAGGCTCGGGGTTCTCTGCGTCGTCGAGGCCCACCGAGGCCTGGTAGACTCAACAGGTTGCCGTTCGATCGGCCGCGGATAAAGAGAGCCCTCGCATCAGGCGTCGGGCGCCGCGCAACAAGCAGAGAGGGGATCGAATCTATGGCACTGGAAGCAGACGTCAAGAAGGCGATCATCGAAGAGTACGCGACGCACCCCGGTGACACCGGATCCCCCGAGGTGCAGGCCGCGATGCTGACGCAGCGCATCAAGGACCTCACTGAGCACCTGAAGGAGCACAAGCACGACCACCACTCGCGTCGTGGCCTGTTCCTGCTCGTGGGTCAGCGCCGCCGTCTGCTCGGCTACCTCCAGAGCGTCGACATCGAGCGTTACCGCTCGCTGATCGCACGCCTGGGCCTCCGCCGATAAGGCTGAGCGAGCCAGCGTACAATCGCGCAGAACATTCTTGAGAAGGCCGTCCCAGGTGTGGGGCGGCCTTCGTCTTGTTCGGGGGTTGATCTCGCGCACGCTTTCCATTAGGAAAGTAATGAGCTTTCCAGATGGAAAGCGAAGGGGGTCACGCGATGGAGCAGAAGCCGATCCAGGGGAACGAGGCGATCGCGCCGCCCAGTGCGGACGTCGCGCAGCGCTACCTCGACGAGGCGGATGCTGTGAAGCACCGGCGCGGGCGCGTAGTCGACCGGCGGGCGCTTGCGTGGCTGCAGATGGCCAATGCGGCCGTCACTGCGGTGTATCTCGTCGCTCTGGTTACGGCGATACGTGGTCACAGCGGCGTGACGCCGCAGGTCTTCGTCTTCAGTCTTCTCGTGTGGGGGCAGCTCTCCACAGGCATGGCTCAGCGGAGCGGAATGCACCTGCGCCTGACATGGTCGCGCTGGCCCATACTGCTGGCCGGCGGTGCTCTGACGGTCGTGGTGCTCGTCGTCTTCGGCTTCGCTGTCCTCTATCCCGGGTTCCCGGAGATCGGTGTGTGGATCCCGGCCGTCCTCATGCTGGTCGGATTCGGTGGCTACGGCGCAGTTCAGCTCGCTCTTGCGTCGGGTGATCCGCGCCCCCCGCGATCCATGCCGAAGCCGCTTCCACGGGCGATGCGGTGGGGAACCATCTGCGTGGGAGTCGCTCTCGGAGTGATGGCCATGCTTGGCTCCGCGCCAGACGGGGGGCTCGCGAGCACGCTCCTTCTGCTCGTCGTGCTCATGATCTTCGTCTGGCTCGTCGCCGCTCGCAGTGAGATGGGCCTTCCCGCGGTCGGCGCCGCGTGGCGTTGGCCGCACCAGCTCGCTTTCGCCGCTGCTGGCTGTGCACTGGCTCTGCTCGTCCTGCTCGACGGCGTTCCGATCGGCCTCGGATTCGTCGGTGGCCTGGGCATCATCGCGCTGTTCGTCGCCGTGTCGTTCGTCCCAGGGCGTGATCTCCGTGACTGACGCCCCATCGGTGCCGCACCCGCGGACCCGACTCGACGACAACTTCGCGTCGCCGATCCGCTTCTCGGTCCTCGCATCGCTCGGTGACGGCATCGAATTGGACTTCGCGGCCCTGCGCGAGATCCTCCAGTGCGGTGACTCGCCTCTGAGCAAGGCGATCACGCATCTGCAGGCGGCGGGCTACGTCGTGGCGCGCAAGGGGAGCCTCGGCAGCCGTCCGCGGACCTGGGTCCGTTCGACGGCTGCCGGTCGAGAGGCGTTCGCCGGCCATCTCCGCGCACTGAGGGAGATCGTGGCGCTCGGAGGAGGATCCGGGCTCTGACTCGACTCAGGCGTTCGCGCCGACGAGGTCGGGGTGGTGGATGGCCGCGACGTCCGGATGGGCGCGCAGGCGCGACTTCATGGCGTTCTCTCCGTAAGTCGCGTGGATGGGGTTGCTCGGATCCTCGGTGATGCCGGTCGCCTCGGCCGCCAGATCGGCCGGCAGGTCGAGGAGGGGGAGCTGCTGGTCGAGCGCGGGATTGAAGAAGAAGGGGATCGAGATGCGCTCCTCGGGTGCGCGCGGAGAGATGACTCGGTGATTCGTGGCCTTCAGGTACCCGCCGGTCGCGTACTCCAGCAGCTCGCCGATGTTGACGACGAATGCGCCGGGGACGGGTGGGGCCGATACCCACTCGCCGTCACGCTCGACCTGCAGTCCGCCCTTGCCGGGCTCGACCCAGAGCAGGGTGAGCACGCCGGAATCCTTGTGGGCGCCGACGCCCTGCTGGGGTTCCGGCTCATGGGTACCCGGGTAGCGCACGATCTTGATCAGGGTCGACGGGTCGCGGAAGGGCTCGTCGAAGTACGATTCGTCCGCTCCGAGGGTCACGGCCCACGCACGCAGCAGCTTGTGCGCGACCTCTGTCAGCGTGTCGTGCCACTCGGTGACGACCGCCTTGAGCTCGGGCTGTGCGGTCGGCCACAGGTTCGGGCCCACCAGGCGGTTGAAGGCCGGACCGCCCTCGATGGGCTCGCGCTCTGGTCCGATGTCGATCTGCTCGCGCCAATCGACTTTGCCCTGCGTGCGCTCGCCGCCGATTCTCGTGTAGCCGCGGAAGTGCGGGCTGTTCACGTTCTCGATCGCGAGCTTCTCCTCTTCGGGCAGTGCGAAGAAGTCGAGCGCCGCTCGGTGCAGGCGCGCCTCGAGCTCGGGGGAGATGCCGGTGCCGGTGAGATAGAAGAACCCGACGTCGTGGGTCGCGGCTCGCAGATCATCGCGGAACCGCGCAGCGGCTTCGGGGCCGGCATCGAGCTGGGAGAGGTCGAGGATGGGGAGCGAGAGATCAGCCATGTCCCGAGCGTAAATCGGGTCTGGGTGAGGCGGGCGCAGTGTTGCGCTGAATTACCGCCGCGGGCTCGCGGGTGTGCGCGGCGCGGGGCGGCCGGGTGCTATTCTCGCTGAGGTAAGGAATGCCTTACCTCAGTTGTCCCAGAGAGTTCTTCCTCCGTGCTCGCCACTTTTCTCATCGGTCTCCGTGAAGGCCTCGAAGCCGCAATCGTCGTCGGCATCCTCGTCGCCTACCTGCGCAGGCTCGGTCGCAGCGACGCGTTGCCGAGGCTCTGGGTGGGGGTCGGCCTGGCGGTCGCCCTCGCACTCGCCATCGGCGCGATCCTGACGTTCGGTTCGTACTCGCTGACCTTCGAGGCGCAGGAGATGATCGGTGGGCTGCTGTCGCTGCTCGCCGTGGGCATGGTGACCTGGATGATCTTCTGGATGCAGAAGGCCGGGCGCACCATGAAGGCCACCCTCCAGGGCGGACTCGACCGTGCGCTCACGCAGGGCGGCATCTGGGCACTGATCGCGATCGGGTTCGTATCGGTGGCGCGAGAGGGGATCGAGACGACTCTCCTGCTGTGGTCGATGGTGCAGTCCTTCGGCGATGCGCCGTCGGCATTGCTCGGTGCGGTGCTCGGCCTTCTCGCCGCCGTGGTGATCGGCTGGCTCCTCGCCCGCGGAGCCGTCCGGCTCGACCTTCGGCGCTTCTTCACCTGGACCAGCGGATTCCTCGTGATCGTCGCGGCGGGAGTGCTCGCATACGCGATCAAGGACCTCCAGGAGGCCGGCGCCCTGCCCGGACCGTTCACCGCGGCGGCGCCGATCGACGCAGCCACAGGTGCCGTCGCTCTCGGCTGGGCGGCATTCCCCTTCGGCTGGGCGTTCGACGTGACGAACGTGATCGCCCCCGTCAGCCCCTGGGCGACGATTCTGCAGGCCACCGTGGGGTTCATGCCTCGCATGACGTGGCTCCAGGTCGCGGCCTGGGCTGTGTACATGGTCGTCGTCGGTGTCTTCTTCATCCGGGGACTGCGGTCGCGTCGTCCCTCATCCCCACGCACGCAGACGTCTGTCGTCCAGGACACGTCGGCATCCCCTCTCACCCAGCAAGGAGCAGTATGACCACCCCTCGCCGAATCCTCGGTGCCCTCGCCGCAGCAGGCGCGACCGCACTCGTGCTCTCCGGCTGCGTCGCCAAGAGCGATGTCGCCGCAGGCGCAGCCTTCGACGTCTCGTCGACCGACTCCGGATGCGCCGTGTCTGCGGCGACCGCGAAGAGCGGCACGCTCACGTTCGACGTGAAGAACGACAGCGCGCAGACCTCCGAGTTCTATCTGCTGGCCGAAGACGGCCTCCGCATCGTCGGCGAGGTCGAGAACATCGCACCGTCGGCATCGCGGACCCTCACCGTCGTGGCTCAGCCCGGGGAGTACTTCACCCTCTGCAAGCCGGGCATGATCGGTGAGGGCGTCGGCAGATCGTCGTTCACCGTGACCGGTGACCGCGTCGCGGTCGAGGGGAAGGATGCGGATCAGAAGCAGCAGGCCGTCGATCTCTACGCCGCCTTCGTGAAGGACCAGGTCGGTCAACTCGTCCCGGCGGTCGATGAACTCATCACCGCGTACGAGTCCGGTGACGATGAGACCGCACGGGCGCTGTTCCCGCAGACGCGTGCGTTCTACGAGCGCATCGAACCCGTCGCCGAAGCGCTCGGAACGCTCGACCCTCGCATCGACTACCGTGAGGTCGACGCCGTGGCGGAGGGCCTGGACTGGACGGGCTTCCACCGTATCGAGAAAGACCTCTGGGTGCCGGCTCAGGATGCTCTGAACGCCGACGGCGAGACGCCCGCCTGGCAGGATTGGGCGCCCTCATCGTCCGAGGAGCGGGTCGAGTACGGCGACCAGCTGGTCGCCGACGTGCAGGAGCTCTACGACTACGTGCATTCGGACGAGTTCACCACCGCGCTCGACGACCAGGGGATCGGAGGCATCTCGAACGGCGCGATCGCGCTGCTCGACGAGGTGGCGACGGGCAAGATCTCGGGTGAGGAGGACTGGTGGTCCGGCACCGACCTCTACGACTTCGCGGCGAACGTCGAGGGGTCGAAGATGGCGTTCTCGCTCGTGCAGGACTTCGCCACGGCGCAGGGTGATGAGGGCGAGGCCCTCGTGACGGCGATCGAAGGCGGCTACTCCGCTCTCGAGGATTCCCTCGCGGCACACGGTTCCCTCACCGACGGCTTCGTCGGTTACAGCGAGCTCACCGACGCCGACAAGCGCGAGTTCACCGACCTCATCAACGCCCTGGCAGAGCCGCTCTCGCAGCTCACCGGCACCGTCCTCGACTGATGTGCGGGAATCGGTCTCCCCGGTGAACGAAGTCTCGAAGGATGCTGCAGCGAACGATTCCGTCCCGGAGCCGGCCGCTGCGGCATCCGAGGCGACGGGCCTCAGCCGGCGCGGACTCCTGGGTCTCGCACTCGGGGGTGGGGTGGCCTCTCTCGCCGTCGGGGTCGGGAGCGGACTATCGGCGGGGGTCGCGCTCGGGCGTGCGAGAGCCGAAGCAGACGCCCAGCATGCCTACGACTTCTTCGGAACGCACCAGGCAGGGATCACGACGCCCGTGCAGGAGCATCTGCACTTCGCATCCTTCGACATGATGCCCCGCACGGACCGTGACGACCTGATCACTCTGCTGCAGGACTGGACCTATGCGGCATCGCGCATGACGCAGGGTCTCGAGGTGAGCGCCACCGGCGCCGTCGGGGGTGACGCGGAGGTGCCGCCGGATGACACGGGTGAGGCCATCGGTCTGCCTGCAGCCGGTCTCACGATCACCTTCGGTCTGGGTCCGACCCTGTTCGCGAACGACGAGGGCGACCGCTACGGCATCGCGGCTCTGCGTCCTGAGCAGCTCGAGCGACTGCCCGCTTTCCTCGGCGACGATCTCGATCCGCAGACCTCGCACGGCGACCTCTGCATCCAGGCGTGCGCCGACGATCCCCAGGTCGCTGTGCACGCGATCCGCAACCTCAGTCGCATCGCCTTCGGTCGCGCCAAGCTGCGGTGGTCTCAACTCGGATTCGGCAAGACATCCCGCACGACGTCCGCACAGGCGACGCCGCGGAATCTCTTCGGCTTCAAGGACGGAACCGCGAACATCCTCGCCGACGACTCCACGGCCCTCGACGAGAGCGTCTGGCTCGGGGGGGCCGACAGCCCGGAATGGATGGTCGGGGGCTCGTACCTCGTGGCGCGCAAGATCGCGATGCGGATCGAGACCTGGGACCGCGTGCGACTCTCGGAGCAGAACACGATCGTCGGGCGCGACAAGGGAGAGGGCGCTCCGCTCTCGGGCGGCGACGAGTTCACCGCGCCCGAGTTCGGCTCGTCGGCGATCGATCAGAACGCGCACGTCCGTCTGGCCCACCCTGACCAGAACGACGGTATCCGGATCCTGCGGCGGGGATTCAACTACGTCAACGGCAACAATGATCTCGGACGCCTCGACGCCGGGCTCTTCTTCCTGTCGTATCAGCGGGATCCCGCGCAGTTCATCGCGCTGCAGCGCCGGCTTTCGACGGATCGGATGAACGAGTACATCACCCATGTCGGCTCAGGCGTCTGGGCCGTCCCCGGCGGCTCGAAGCCGGGGTCGTTCGTCGGTGCCGACCTCTTCGCCTGAGCACGGTCGGGGTTCAGGTGCGGAGGGTCTCCGCGACGGACGCCGTGAAGGCATCAGCGCCGAAATGGTCGTCCGCCGTGACCGTGACCACCGCATCGTCACCGAAGATCACGAGCTGTCCGTATGCGCCGTGCAGGCGCCACACCCCACCGGGACCGTCCCATCCCGCGAGCGCATAGCGCTGGTAGCCGGGGTTCTGGCCGGCGACGACCCAATCGGAGTGCATCGCGTCGATGACCTGGGCCGGCACGAGTCGGCGTCCCTGCCATTCTCCCCGGTCACGGATCAGCCGGCCGAGGCGCGCCATCTCCTCGGTGCGCAGTGAGATGCCGCTTCCGGCGACGATGCGTCCCTGGGGACAGCGCTCCCACTCGATGTCGTCGATGCCGAGAGGCGCGAGCAGTCGGGGGCGCAGGTAGTCGACGACGTCACCGGTTCGCGTGGCCAGGATCGCCATGGCCGTGTATGTGCTGGCGTTGGAGTACTGGAAGACCCGGCCGCGAGACGGGCGCGACAGGAACTCCCGTGCCAGGTCGGGCCAGTCGGTCATCATCGTCTCCGACCAGGCGAGGTCGATGCCGCTCGACATCGAGAGCAGTCGCCGCAGCGTGATGCGATCGACGCCCTCGCCGAAGCTCGGATGCGGCTCGTACTCGGCGATCGGCGCATCGAGAGAGATGAGCCCTTCAGCGGCAGCGAGTCCCGCTGCGAAGACGCACATGCCCTTGGCGACCGAGTGGATCTCCTCGCGCACATCGGCCGTCCAGCGGTGCTCTGCGACATCGGAGCCGGCGAGCACGTGAAGCCCGTGGATGCCGAATCCCGACGATTCCGCCTCTTCTGCGATTCGGTCGCGGATCGCCTCGGCTCTGGTCACTTCTCCAGGCTAGCCGCTGCCCCCTGGCGAGGCCGACGAGAGCCGGTCGGATCGCTGCGGTGGCCCTCGCGTCGTGCCAGCTCGGGGTCGCGGAAGAGCCACGACGGGCGCGGCTCGACCAGCGGTCGGAAGAGTCGGCGCACGGGCGTGGTCGCGAGCGCGAGCGCCAGCACCACAGAAAGCAGGGTCACGAGCGGCAGCCAGAGCCATGTGGGGTCGAGGTCGCGAAGAACGCCGGTCTCGCGGAACGGGTAGAGCACGAACGAGTGCAGCAGGAACACGTACATCGTGTATTGGCCGAACCTCGTCCACCAATAGGTGCCTCGGGGAATCAGAGCGAAGAACGCGGCGCTCAGGACGACCGCCAGCAGCATGAGCGCCACACGCACGCCGCCGGCCCACCACTGCTCGCCGCCGAGGTCTGCGTACGCGTCCTCGTAGAACAGCCAGTGGCGCAGGTCGATCTTCTCCCACACGTCGATCCAGCGCCAGGCGACGAATCCGGCTGCGCCGAGCACCACGACGCTGGCGGTACGGACCCACCACGGACGGACCTCGAGAAGACGCAGGCGATTGACGATGTCGCGCTCGCGCAGCCACCACCCGAGGGCGAAGAAGGGCAGCAGGCCCAGCGTGCGAGAGAGCGAGAAGGTGCTGTCGACGTTGGGCAGGTAGCCCACGCCGATCGAGATGATGACGGTCCACAGCAACGGCCACCGCAGCAGCGCGAGGTAGGGGAGCACGAGGCGGAAGATGCCGAGCGCCAACAGGAACCAGAGGGTCCACGACGGTTTGGTGAAGTTGGGGTCGGCCTGGCCCTCGACCAGCCATTTGGTGAGTGTCCACAGGAACTCGAAGATCACGTACGGCAGGAGGATGTCGGTGATCACCCTGGCCATCTGCACGCGTGTCGGAGACCCCGATTTGGAGAAGTACCCCGAGATGATCGCGAACGCAGGCATGTGGAACGCGTACAGGGCCAGATACGCCGCGAGCGCGATGTCGGAGTCGTAGGTGAGGCGTTGGATCGCGTGCCCGAGGACCACGAGCACGATGCAGGCATATCGCGCGTTGTCCCAGAACGGAACACGTGTGCGGGGCTTCTGGACCGGTCCGGTGGCGGGGGTCGTCGGGGCGGCTCCGTCGCTGTGCATCCTCCGAGGCTACCGCCGGGAATAAAGTTGGACGGACGGCGTTGACTCAGATACATTCAAATGAATAGAACCGGATGCAGCGCACCCGATTCGGAGAAGACGGAGCAATCATCATGAGCGAGCAGTCAGGCGTCCCGGTGCAGTTCGGCATCATGTCGGTGAGCGACATCACGCGCGATCCCACCACCGGTGTGACACCGAGCGAGCAGGAGCGGATCAAGGCGACCCTCGCGATCGCCACGCACAGCGAGGAGGTCGGTCTCGACGTCTTCGCGATCGGTGAGCACCACAACCCGCCGTTCTGGTCCTCGAGCCCCACGACCTTCCTCGCCGCCCTCGCGGCTCAGACCGAGCGTCTGATCGTCTCGACCTCGACCACCCTCATCACCACCAACGACCCGGTGCGCATCGCCGAGGAATACGCGATGCTGCAGCACGTCTCGGACGGGCGCATGGACCTCATGCTCGGGCGCGGCAACACCGGCCCGGTGTACCCCTGGTTCGGTCAGGACATCCGACAGGGTCTTCCCCTCGCGATCGAGAACTACGCCCTGCTGCACAAGCTGTGGCGCGAGGACGTCGTGAACTGGGAGGGCAAGTTCCGCACACCGCTGCAGGGCTTCACCTCGACACCGCGCCCGCTCGACGGAGTCGCGCCGTTCGTATGGCACGGATCCATCCGCACGCCGGAGATCGCCGAGCAGGCCGCCTACTACGGTGAAGGGTTCTTCGCGAACAACATCTTCTGGCCCAAGGAGCACTACCAGCGTCTGATCGAGCTGTACCGCCAGCGCTACGCGCACTACGGGCACGGCACGCCGGAGCAGGCGATCGTGGGCCTCGGCGGCCAGGTGTTCATGGCGGCGAAGTCGCAGGACGCCGTGAACCAGTTCCGCCCGTACTTCGACAACGCTCCGGTGTACGGTCATGGACCGAGCATGGAGGACTTCACCGAGATGACCCCGCTGACCGTGGGATCGCCTCAGCAGGTCATCGACCGCTATGCGGCGATGCGCGAGCACTACGGCGACTACCAGCGTCAGCTGTTCCTGATCGACCACGCCGGCCTCCCGCTGAAGACCGTGCTCGAGCAGCTCGACATCCTCGGTTCCGAGGTCGTGCCGGTGCTGCGCAAGGAGCTGGCGAAGGACCGCCCTGCCTCCGTGCCGGATGCCCCGACGCACGCTGCACGCGTGAAGGCCGAGTTCGGCGACGGCCCGACCCGTCAGGCGCGTCCCGGTGCCAACCGCGGTGACAACCTGACGGGCGACTCGCCCTATCAGGACTCTCCCGCTCCGGCGGGAGCAGCGTTCGGGCTCAGCCGGACGGAGGCGTGAGATGACCACTCGTCGAATCGCGGTCGTGTCGGCCGGGCTCTCGAACCCGTCGTCGACGCGGATGCTCGCGGATCGCCTGGCGGCTGAGACCGTGAAGGCGCTTGCGGGTCATGACATCGATGCGAGCGTCGACGTGATCGAGCTGCGCGACTACGCGCACGACATCACGAACAACCTGCTCACCGGATTCGCGCCGCCCGCGCTCGAGACCGCGATCAACACCGTAGTCTCGGCGGACGCCCTGATCGCCGTCACGCCGATCTTCTCGACGAGCTACAACGGGCTCTTCAAGTCGTTCATCGACGTGCTCGATCCGGATTCGCTCACGGGGAAGCCCGTGCTGATCGGAGCGAACGCCGGCACAGCTCGCCACTCGCTCGCCATCGACTACGCCATCCGGCCGCTGTTCGCCTACCTGCACGCCGACGCCGTCTCGACGGGTGTGTTCGCCGCCTCCAGCGACTGGGGCGGGGGCGGCGACGAGGTCGCGCCCCTCGCCAAGCGCGTCGAGAAGGGGGCGCGGGAGCTGGCCGAGGCGATCGCGACACGTGAGGTGGCCGCCGCAGCCGACCCCTACGACCCCGCGACCTATCTCGGGGAGGGCCGCTCGTTCGGCCACATGCTCGGCGGCCTCGCCGGCGAGTAGACCCGACGGCTCCGACGACGGGTCACCCGATGGGCCATGACGCCATCGACAATGTCCGTGGGGCATCGTACGGTGACGTCATGGCCCCTCTGTCTGTGTTGCACGCTGCGCGACGAGCGCTGCGCGGATCCTTGCTTCTTCCGGGCGACGAATCGTTCGACGACGCTCGTCGGCCGTGGAATCTGGCGGTCGAGCAGCATCCGGTCGGCGTCGCCTCCCCGTCCGATCTCGACGACCTGCGCACGCTTCTCCGGGCGGCGAGTGACGCGGGCGTCACACTCGCGGTGCAACCCACGGGGCACGGCGCGTCGGGCGACCTCGCGGGCGCGGTCATCGTGCGCATGGCCGCGTTCGATGATCTCGAGATCGACCGCGAGGCCGGGAGGGCGCGGGTCGGGAGCGGTGTGCGCTGGGGTGCGGTGGTCGAGGCACTCGAGGGCTCCGGCTGGGTGGCGCCGGCGGGAACCAGTCCGGTCGTCAGTGTGGCCGGCTACACGCTCGGGGGCGGTCACTCCTGGTTCAGTCGCACCGCCGGGCTGGGTTCCGACAACCTGCGCGCCGTATGGATGCTCCGCAGTGACGGATCTCACGAGCGCGTCGATGACGCCAGCGACCCCGATCTGATGTGGGCCATCCGCGGCGCAGGGGGTGTCGTGGGCATCGTCACCGCGCTCGAGATCGATCTGGTGCCCGCCCCCGCTGTGTGGGGAGCCGGGTTGACGTTCGAGGCGCGCGATGCCGCGGCCGTTCTGCGCGCAGTCCGGGATCTCGCGGTCGACGCGCCTTCCTCGCTCAACGTGTTCGTGAACTCGATGCGGATGCCCGATGTCCCGCAGCTTCCCGACGAGATCCGCGGTCGCAGTTTCCTCACGGTGCAGGCTCTCTCGACGGACGGTGCGGCCGAAGACCTGATGAGCCGAGTCGGTCGGGCTGCCGCAGTGCAGCGGGAGGTGTCAGGGGTCACATCTCCGCTGGCTGTCGCGCAGGCCAGCGGTGAGCCCACGGACCCGACACCGGGACGGGGCGCCTCGGCCGCGCTCTCGACGCTCGACGACGAGACGATCGACGACCTGATGCGCTTCCGAGACCTGCCTGAGCAATGGCCGATCATGGGCATCGACATCAGGATGCTCGGCGGAGCGCTGGACGCGCCCCGCCGGCAGGGCTTCGCCTCGCTGCAGGGAATCGGCTGGCTGCTCCACGCGCTGGTTCCCGTGGTCCCCGGGGTTCCGAGCGAACCGGGTGGCGTGAGCATGGCAGGGTTCGGCGATGTGCTCGCACGGGCCATCGCACCGCACACGGTGCCGACCTTCCTCGGCCCCGGGCAGACCCTCGATCTGTGCGCGGAGGCGGGATCCGTCGATCGGCTCCACCGCATCCGTGCGGCGGCCGACCCCGTGGCTCTTCTCCACGAGGGGCGCCTTCCGCGGTGACGTCAGCGGACGCCGCTCGATCATTCGGGGCGGTCGACGCGTGTGTTCCATTCGTATTCGGTCTCGGGGCGTCCGCGGGCACCATAGCGAGCGCTCCGGACGAGTATCCCCGATGAGGCGAGGTGCTCGAGGTACCGGCGTACAGACACCCGCGACATTCCGAGCCGCTGCGCTGCCTCGCTCGCCGACAGCGCGCCGGCGGTGCGGAGTTCTGCGGTGACTTTCTGCAGAGTCGCCCCAGAGAGGCCTTTCGGAAGCGGGACGGCGCCGGTCGAGCGTCCGAAGAGTGCATCGATCTCCGCCTGAGTCGCCTCGCCCGCCGTCGCCCTCGCTTGCTCCCGGTGAGCGCGGTACGCGCTCAGACGCTCCTCGAACACCGCGAAGGGGAAGGGCTTGACGAGATACTGATAGACGCCGAGGGCGACCATCTGTCGCACGGTCTCGGCGTCGCGCACCCCTGTGATCGCGATCACGTCGACAGACGCGGCGCGGGCACGGAGCGCTCGCAGCACGTCGATGCCCGATCCGTCGGGCATCGTGATGTCGAGCAGCACGAGGTCGAAGGGCTGGTCACGCGGCTGCTCGAGCACCGCGCTCACTGCGGCGCGGGCTCCGGTGCATTCGCCCGCGACCGTGAAGCCGTCGATCCGTGCGAGATACGAGCGATGCAGCTCCAGGGTCAGAGCGTCGTCATCGACGATGAGCGTGCGGATCACGATGTACGCCTCCCTCTCGCGGGCGGTAGGACGATTCTGAATGTCGTGGGGTCGGCGTCGAGCCCGACGGTACCGCCGACGCCGAGCACAACGGACTGCACCAGTGCGAGTCCCACCCCGCGTCCGTGCGAGCCGGCCGGCTTCGTGGAGAAGCCGTGCGTGAAGATCCGCGCACGGAGCTCGGGGGCGACCCCTGGACCGCTGTCGGAGACCGCGAGGAGGATCCCGCCGTCGACCGAGGGCTCGAGGGACACCTCGACCCAGCGCTCAGCGCCCAGTGACGCGGCGTCCATGGCATTGTCGATCAGATTGCCGAGTACGGCCACGCTGTCGACCGCAGAGAGCGGCGATCTCGGTGTTGCAGGATCGATGTGCAGACGCCAATCGATGCCTCGTTCCTTCGCCTGCGACGCCTTGCCGAGCAGGAGCGCGCCCACCGCGGGATCGCCGGCCTGTCGTGCAGTGACCTGATCGACGAGCGACTGACTCTGCCGCGAGGTCTCGGTCAGGATGTCGATCGCCTCGTCGGCGCGGCCCAGCTCCAGCAGGGCCACCGCAGTGTGCATGCGGTTGCCATGCTCGTGCGTCTGCGCCCGGAGCGCTTCGCCGAGTGTGCGCAGTGATTCGTATGAAGACACCGCGTCGCGCACCTGCCCGGGGGGAAGGTCGCCGGCGATGCGCCGGGTGAAGCGTCGAGCCGCCCACGCGCCGAGTGCACCGAGCGCGACGAGGCCCACGGTGATGCCCAGCGACAGGGGGAGGCGACGGATCAGCGTGTCGGAGATCGATTCGGTCGTCACCCCGGCCGACACCCAGCCGACCGGTTCGCCGTCGGCCGCGACCACCGGCACGATCGTACGCACCGAGGGGCCCAGGGTGCCGGTGAACACCTCGGTGAAGGTTCGAGGGGTGTCGGGAATCGTACCGAGGTACTTCTCCCCGATCTGCTCGAGATCGGGATGCGTCACCCGGGTGCCGTCCGCCGTCATGATCGTCACGAAGTCGACATCCGCCTCCGCGATCACATCGAGTGCATACGGCTCGAGCATGCGTGTGGCGGCTGCGTCGTCGCCTGCAGCCAGTGCGTCGATCACGAGCGGCGACGAAGCGAGTGTGACGGCGGTCGCGGCGGTGACACGCTCGGCCTCGGCATGAGTGGCGCGCTGCGCGTCGATCACCAGGAAGACAGCGACCAGAGCGCCCACGACCCCCGCCGCGACCAGGAGCACGGCGAACACCCGTGAGGCGATGCTGCGTGCGGGTCTCATCGCGTCCTTCCGATCGACAGTGATCGCGGAGACCGGCATATCAGTGGTGACCAATACGACCACAAATGGCGATGCCGGATGAAGTCCGCGACGGTGAGCTTACCGAAGGCGAGGGCGCCCGAGGGCATGAGACGAAGACGTTCATGATCAAGGAGGAAAACATGGCCATCACGACAGGGTTCTCGCTTCCCGGATTCCACTGGCGGCGCGGCAAGCACGCGTGGGACAGGCACACATGGCTCTATGTCGCCGTGATCATCGCCGTCGTGCTCGGTGCGGTCATCGGTCTCGTCGCACCGGAGGTCGGCCGCGCGCTCGAGCCCATCGGCGCGGGATTCGTGTCTCTCATCAAGATGATGATCGCGCCGATCATCTTCTGCACCATCGTCGTCGGGGTCGGGTTGATCGCGAAGGCCGCGACCGTCGGCAAGATCGGCGGACTCGCTCTGCTCTACTTCATGGTGATGTCGACGTTCGCGCTGGCGATCGGTCTGGTGGTCGGCAACATCATCCACCCCGGTGCGGGTCTCGATATGGCGAACGCCCAGTACGACCCCACCAACACAGAGGTGAAGACCACGACGGAGTTCATCCTCGGCATCATCCCGACGACGTTCTTCTCCGCCTTCACCGGCGAGAGCGTGCTGCAGGTGCTGTTCATCGCTCTGCTCGTCGGCTTCGCGCTCCAGGGACTCGGAGAGAAGGGAGCCCCGATCATGGAGGCGGTCAAGAACCTCCAGAAGCTGGTGTTCCGCATTCTCGGGATGATCCTGTGGCTCGCACCCCTCGGCGCATTCGGTGCGATCGCGGCGGTCGTCGGCAAGACGGGCATCGCCGCCATCTGGAGTCTGGGCGTGCTGATGATCGCCTTCTACATCACCTGCTTCCTGTTCATCGTGGTCGTGCTCGGGACGCTGCTCTTCGCTGTCACCCGCGTGAACATCTTCAGCCTCGTGAAGTACCTCGCCCGCGAGTACCTGCTGATCGTCGGCACCTCATCGTCGGAATCCGCGCTTCCGCGCCTCATCGCGAAGATGGAGCACATCGGCGTCTCCAAGCCGGTCGTCGGCATCACGGTTCCCACCGGATACTCGTTCAACCTCGACGGCACGGCGATCTACCTCACGATGGCTTCGCTGTTCATCGCGACGGGCATGGGACAGCCGATGACCATCGGCGAGCAGATCGGCTTGCTCGTGTTCATGATCATCGCCAGCAAGGGGGCTGCCGGTGTCACCGGTGCCGGACTCGCGACGCTCGCCGGTGGACTGCAGGCATACCGTCCGGATCTGGTCGACGGCGTCGGCGTGATCGTGGGCATCGACCGCTTCATGTCGGAGGGGCGTGCCCTGACCAACTTCACCGGCAACGCGGTCGCGACTCTGCTCATCGGCACCTGGACGCGTCAGATCGATCGCGAGCGGGTTCAACAGGTGCTCAGTGGCGCGCTGCCGTTCGAGGAGTCCTCGCTCGACGGCATGGACGACCACGGGATGGCGAACGAGAGTGACGCCGTCGACATCCAGGGGCTGAAGGACTCGGCCCTCGACGAGATGGCGGCGAAGGAAGAGCGGGCGCGCGCTCGGGCGTCGCGAAACTGATCAGCAGGCCGAGAAGAAGGATGCGGGAGTCGACCGAGGTCGGCTCCCGCATCCGTGTGGTCAACCGCTCTTGCGTCGGAACTCGCGCCGCGTCTGCGGGGCGGGCGCGCCGTGGACGGCGGAATCGCCATCGAGGTGGGCCTCGCCCTGCCGGTGGTGCGCGTTCTTCTTCTCGAGCGCTTCCTTGAACTTGCGCTTCATCTCCTCGCTGGAGGAGGCGCCTTCTTCGGTGCTCATGCTCGCCAGCCTAGGGCACACGTCACACGGGTGGGTGGATCAGTTCCGCGCTCGCCGCGACACGACATCGATCGCGGCGCCGAGTCCGAGGGCGACGATGACCGACACCACGACGGCGACGACGGGGCCGCCCGGCAGCAGGACGGCGACGATGGCACCCAGCGAGGCCTGGTACGCCGACCACCCGAAGGCGGCCACGCTCACGAGAGGAACGTAACGTGCCGGGCTGATGCGCGAGGCTCCCGCGACCAGGTTGATCGCCAGCCGTGCGAAGGGGACGAAGCGTGCGGTGAACAGCACGGAGGCGGTTCCGCCTTCCAGTCGCACTCGTGCCCAGGCGAATGCTCGACGCACTCGCGGGGTGCGCATCCATCGCCAGCGCTCGACGCCCACGTGGCGACCCACGAGGTAGCAGGTGGCATCTCCGACCAGGGCGGCGGCGCCCGCGCACACGATCACGGCCCACAGGGGAGGGTCGCCCGTGGTCGACGCGAAGGCGCCGAGCGCGGTCACGGCGATCTCGCCCGGCACGACCACGAAGAACGAATCGCCGAGCACCAGCAGCGCCATGACCGCCAGCGCCCAGGGGCCGTTGAGCAGTTCGGTGAGCACGCCTCAACCGTGCTCGCCGGAGATGAACGGGAACCGACGTCGGGATAGCCGGTGAAGAGCCGTCCAGCATCGGGTGAACTTCTGGTGCTCCGACCCGATTCGCGCGTCGGGCGGTATCGGCGGACGGCATCCTGATTGGGTGAGAGTCGCGATCGTGACAGAGTCCTTCCTTCCGCACATGAACGGCGTGACCGGATCCGTGCTGCAGATCCTCCGACACCTCGAGCGTCAAGGCCACGATGCGCACGTGATCGCGCCCGATGCCGTCGGCATGCCCGCAGTCCTTCACGGAGCCCTCGTCGAGCCCGCGCCCAGCCTCGCGCTCCCGGGGTATCGCAGCGTGCGAGTGGGGACATCATCCGCGCACCAGATCGCGGCGTCGCTGCGGCGGTTTCGACCGGACGTCGTGCATCTCGCCTCCCCCTTCGCCCTCGGCTGGCGAGGCGCACTCGCCGCCGAGCACCTCGGAGTGGCCGCTGTCGCCGCTTATCAGACCGATGTCGCGGCATACACGCAGAGGTACCGCATACCCGTGGCGACAGGGATCGCCGAATCTCACATCGCGCGCCTCCATCGGCGGGCCACCATGACGCTCGCACCCTCGGCAGACACCGCGAAACAGCTCGCTGCGCTCGGTGTGGATCGCATCCGCCAGTGGGGGAGAGGCGTCGACGCCGAGCGCTTCCAGCCCGAGCGCCGAAGCTCGACGCTGCGCGCCGAATGGGGCGACGAGGTCGTCATCGGGTACGTGGGTCGACTGGCGCCGGAGAAGCAGGTCGAAGACCTGGCGGTTCTTCAGGCGATCCCCGGTACGCGCGTCGTGATCGTGGGCGACGGGCCGAGCAGGCCGCGACTCGAGCTCCTCATGCCACGCGCCCGCTTCCTCGGACATCTCGAGGGCGACGAGCTCGCGGCAGCGATGGCGTCGTTCGACGTGTTCGTGCACCCGGGAGAGAGCGAGACCTTCGGGCAGACGCTGCAGGAGGCGCACGCGAGCGGGGTGCCCGTCGTCGCCACCGGGCGTGGAGGTCCCCTCGGGCTCGTGCGCATGGGGATC
This sequence comes from Microbacterium hydrocarbonoxydans, assembly GCF_904831005.1. Lineage (NCBI taxonomy): Bacteria > Bacillati > Actinomycetota > Actinomycetes > Micrococcales > Microbacteriaceae > Microbacterium > Microbacterium hydrocarbonoxydans. Next base: position 1,406,598 of record NZ_LR882982.1, read on the forward strand.
GACGGATGGCTGTATCGCCCCGGTGATGTCGACGATCTCCGTATGCGTGTCGCCGACCTCACCGGTGACGCGCGCAAGAGGCACGCGTTCGGCGCAGCGGGACGCGAGGCCGTGCAGGGGCGAAGCTGGGCGAGCGTCTGCGATCAGCTCCTGGGGCATTTCGATGAGGCACGAGACCTCAGGCGCGTGGATGCGGGGCTTCGCGCTCGCCGCCTGACGCGTCCGGAACCCGGTGCCCCGGTGAAGGCGCGCGCCTGGAGGCGCTACGTCGCGCTGGGGGACTCGCTCACGGAGGGACTGTGCGACCCCGCCCCGGATGGTGCGCTGCGCGGATGGGCGGACCGGCTCGCGCTGCTGCTCGCGGCGCGTGGCGGACTCCACTACGCGAACCTGGCCGTCCGGTCGAAGCGCGTGCATGATGTGTGCGGCGCGCAGCTCGCCCGAGCGATCGAGCTCGAGCCCGACCTGGTGTCGATCCTCGTCGGTGCCAACGACCTGGTGAAGTCCACGGTGGATGTGCGCGCGCTCGCCGCAGATCTCGAAGATGCGGTCGTTCGACTCCGCGGCATCGGCGCCGATGTGGTGCTCGTCACCCCGTTCCTGCCGCGTCGCAGAGCGGCTTCGATCTACACCAGGAGGTTCGCGGCCTTCGCCACCGCCCTCTCCGGTATCGCCGCGCGCACCGGGGCGATCCTGATCGACACCGACCTGTACGCGTCGCTCCCCGATCGCCCGAACTGGGGTGAGGACCTCGTGCACCTCAGCAGCCGTGGCCACAGATTCCTCGCCTACCGGGTCGGTGAGGTGCTCTCCGTGCCGCACGCCGATGCGCTCGGTGTGCTCGACGCGGCGCTGCATGAGAATGAGTCGATCGGAGCCGGACTCTGGTGGCGCCGCCACGCGCTGCCGTGGGTGTGGCGCCGAATGCACGGTCGGGCCGCCGGCGACGGGCGGGTCGCGAAGCACGACGACTACATCTATCTCGGGCGGTCGAGCGCTCCGCGCGACGTCACCGTCGGCTGAAGCAGGCGCGGTCCCCCCGAGCGGCGCGGAGCGTCAGCGCCGACCCATGCCGTGATATTTCCAGCCGGCGGCTCGCCACGCAGCGGCATCCAGACAGTTCCGGCCGTCGACGATCACGCGCCCTGCGACGAGGGACCCCGCATGCTCGGGCGAGAGGTCTCGTCGGTAGTGATCCCACTCCGTGACGAGCACGACGGCATCCGCATCCTGCAGAGCCTCGTCGCGCACCGTCGTGTAGCCCAGCTGCGGGTGCGCGGCCTGCGCGTTGCCGACCGCCGCAGGATCGGTCACGATCACATCCGCGCCCAGCCCACGGAGTCGAACAGCCACATCCAGCGCAGGAGAGTCTCTGATGTCGTCGCTGAACGGTTTGAACGCTGCTCCGAGCACGGCGATGCGCCGACCGAAGACGAGGCCGCCGAGCGCATCGACGACGATCTGCACGGCCCTGTCGCGGCGCCGGAGGTTGATGGAGTCCACCTCGCGGAGAAAGCCCACCGCGTCGCCGCGTCCGAGCTCTTCGGCCCGTGCCGCGAAGGCGCGGATGTCCTTCGGCAGGCACCCGCCGCCGAAACCGATGCCCGAGCCCAGGTATCGGTGGCCGATGCGCGTGTCGTGGCCGAGCGCCTCCGCGAGCACGGTGACATCGGCGCCCGTCGTCTCCGCGATCTCCGCCATCGCGTTGATGAACGAGATCTTCGTGGCGAGGAAGGCGTTCGCGGCGCTCTTGACCAACTCGGCCGTGGCGAGGTCGGTCACGAGAAACGGCGTTCCTGCCTCGACCGCAGGACGATACGCCTGACGAAGGAGCTCGGCCGCCCGATCACCGTCGTCCCCGTGCGGGACCCCCACCACGATCCGGTCCGGCGCGATCGTGTCCTGCACCGCCCATCCTTCGCGGAGGAACTCGGGATTCCACACCAGCGTCGCACCAGTGGCGGCGACGTCATCGGTCAGTCTCTGCGCCGTGCCCACCGGTACGGTCGACTTTCCGGCGACGACATCGCCCGGGCGCAGATGCGGACGCAGCGAGGATAGGGCGGCGTCGACGAAACGCAGGTCTGCCGCGTGGCCGCCCGCCACCTGGGGAGTGCCGACCGCAAGGAAATGGATGTCCGCGCCCGCCGCCTCCGACATGCTGCTGCTGAAGCGCAAGCGCCCCGATGCGAGTCCGTCCTGCAGGAGCTGCTCCAGGCGAGGCTCGAAGAAGGGCGCTGTACCGCTGGCGAGCATCGTGGCCTTCGCCTCATCGACGTCGATTCCGACGACGTCGTGCCCGATCGAGGCCATCGCGGCCGCGTGCACGGCACCGAGGTAGCCGCAGCCGATCACTGACATGTGCATGGACCAAGACCATCGGACCCCGCTCGCCCTGTGGTGTCCCGGCGGTGAATGCCGAGTGGCGGGAGAGTGTCCGATTCGCGTGATGCTGCGTCACCGAGGACTTTCAACGTGTCGCTGATAGGCTGGAGGAGGTCGACGTATGTCGACCGCACAACTTCATATTGACTCATGGAGCGATCGGCGGAGAGCTGGTCCCCTGTGGTGGGTTCCTCGGCGCGACGTCGGGTGGCTTTCTACTGGTGGCCAGCGCAGGTGAGATTCGCGGGAATGCCCGCGCGCCCGTATCCGGCCGGATCCGCTCCTTCATGAATATGCTCGCGCGTCACACGGATTCGCGAGTCTAAACAAAGAAGGAGAGACCTCTTGGAAGGTCCTGAAATCACCGCCACCGAGGCCGTTCTCGACAACGGCCGCTTCGGCACCCGCACCATCCGCTTCGAGACCGGCCGCCTCGCGCAGCAGGCTCAGGGCGCAGTCGCCGCGTACCTCGACGGCGAGACCATGCTCCTCTCGGCCACCAGCGCCGGCAAGCACCCGCGCGAGGGCTTCGACTTCTTCCCGCTGACGGTCGACGTCGAAGAGCGTTCGTACGCAGCAGGCAAGATCCCCGGCTCGTTCTTCCGTCGTGAGGGTCGCCCCTCGACCGAGGCGATCCTCGTCTGCCGTCTGATCGACCGTCCGCTGCGTCCGTCGTTCGTCGACGGCCTGCGCAACGAGGTCCAGATCGTCATCACGGTCCTCTCGATCGCTCCGGGTGAGTTCTACGATGCCCTGGCGATCAACGCGGCTTCGGCCTCGACGCAGATCTCGGGTCTCCCGTTCTCGGGTCCCGTCGCCGGTGTGCGCCTCGCGTTCATCCCCGGTCACGGCGAGCACGCAGACCAGTGGGTCGCGTTCCCGACGGCCGAGCAGGTCAGTGAGGCCGTGTTCGACCTGATCGTCGCCGGTCGCGTCGTCACCAAGTCCGACGGCTCCGAAGACGTCGCGATCATGATGGTCGAGGCTGAGGCGACCGAGGGCAGCTGGAACCTCATCAAGGCCGGCGCCACCAAGCCCGACGAGGCCATCGTCGCTCAGGGTCTCGAGGCGTCGAAGCCCTTCATCGCTCAGCTCGTCAAGGCTCAGGCCGAGCTCGCCGCCACCGCGTCGAAGGAGCCGGGCGTGTACCCGGTCTTCCCGCCGTACTCCAGCGAGGTCTACGACTTCGTGGCCGAGCGCTCCTACGACGACCTGGTGAACGTCTACCAGATCGCCGACAAGCTGGAGCGTCAGGGCAAGGACGACGAGGTCAAGGACCGCGTCAGGGCGCAGCTCATCGAAGCGGTCGAGGCAGGCAACCTGCCGGCTGGAGCTCCGCTCGAGTTCTCCGCGGCCTACAAGTCGGTCACGAAGAAGATCGTCCGCGGCCGCATCCTCACGGAGAGCGTGCGCATGGACGGTCGCGGTCTGGCCGACATCCGTCCGCTGGACGCAGAGGTGCAGGTCATCCCGCGCGTGCACGGCTCGGCGATCTTCCAGCGCGGCGAGACCCAGATCATGGGCATCACCACGCTGAACATGCTCAAGATGGAGCAGCAGATCGACTCTCTGTCGCCCACGACGAGCAAGCGCTACATGCACCACTACAACTTCCCGCCCTACTCGACCGGTGAGACCGGCCGAGTCGGTTCGCCGAAGCGTCGTGAGATCGGGCACGGCTTCCTCGCCGAGCGCGCTCTCGTGCCGGTGCTGCCGAGCCGCGAGGAGTTCCCCTATGCGATCCGTCAGGTCTCCGAGGCGCTGAGCTCCAACGGCTCGACGTCGATGGGCTCCGTCTGCGCGTCGACCCTGTCGCTGCTGAACGCCGGTGTGCCGCTGCGCGCAGCGGTTGCCGGCATCGCGATGGGACTCGTCTCCGATGAGGTCGACGGAGAGACGCGCTACGCGGCTCTCACCGACATCCTCGGCGCAGAGGACGCGCTGGGTGACATGGACTTCAAGGTCGCGGGTACCAGCGAGTTCGTCACGGCCATCCAGCTCGACACGAAGCTCGACGGCATCCCGTCGTCGGTGCTCGCCGGTGCGCTGACCCAGGCACGCGACGCGCGTCTGACGATCCTCAACGTTCTGAACGCCGCGATCGACGCTCCTGACGAGATGGCGCCGACCGCGCCCCGCGTCATCAGCGTGCAGATCCCGGTCGACAAGATCGGTGAACTGATCGGCCCGAAGGGCAAGACGATCAACGCGATCCAGGATGAGACCGGCGCGCAGATCTCCATCGAGGAGGACGGCACCGTCTACATCGGCGCGACCGACGGCCCCTCGGCCGAGGCCGCCCGTGCCCAGGTCAACGCGATCGCCAACCCGACCAACCCGGAGGTGGGCGAGCAGTTCCTCGGAACCGTCGTGAAGATCGCGACGTTCGGTGCGTTCGTCTCGCTCCTCCCGGGCAAGGACGGACTGCTGCATGTCACCGAGGTGCGCAAGCTCGCCGGTGGCAAGCGCGTCGAGAACGTCGACGACGTCCTGTCGGTCGGTCAGAAGATCCTCGTGAAGATCACGAAGATCGACGACCGCGGCAAGCTCTCGCTCGAGCCCGTGCTCGACGACGCTCCCGCAGCCGACGCAGCTCCTGCGGAAGAGGCCGCCGCCGAGTAATCGACAGCGCTTCGACACGAGGCCCGGGTCGTCCTCACGGACGGCCCGGGCTTCGTCGTATCCGATGTGACCAAACCGTTACGGGAAGTTCTCCCGCCGTTCCGCGGATTGGTCGGGGCGTCGACGGTTCTCGAATACCCTCGAAGTACGCACCGGGGGGTGCACCGATGGCAGTGACGCAGATCAGCTCGCGCTGATCGATGCGGGGGTGAGGAAATGCGGTTGTTCAGCGTAGGCGCAGGAACGCCGCCCGAGCGCGCACACGCAGAGCTCGCCGAGCACCCGTCTGCGCCGATACCGATCGTCGGCCCCGGAGTCGGTGAGGGCATCCGCGTCCCTCTCGGCGAGACCGGCTTCGACATCTTCCCCTTGATGCTCGGAGCCGCGGAGTTCGGCTGGAACGTCGATCTCGAGACGAGTCACGGAATCCTCGACCGCTACATCGAGTTCGGCGGCAATGCCATCCACACGGCAGACGGCTTCTCCGGAGGGCGGAGCGAGCACATCATCGGGCAGTGGCTGCAGTCCCGTGGGCTGAGCGACGACGTTCTGCTCAGCGTCCGCATCGGCGCCCATGCCGACAATCCAGGACTCGGTTCGACCAACCTCGTCAGGGCCGTCGAGGGTTCGCTGACGCGCCTCGGGGTCGAACGCATCGACGTGCTCTACCTCGACGCGACTCTCGACGCGACGACGAACCTCGAAGACACGCTGGCGACGGTCGAATGGCTCGTCGACGCCGGCAAGGTCGGCGCGCTCGGTGCATACGGCTTCGCTCCCGAGCGCCTCGTGGAGGCGCGGATCCTCGCGTCCGCGGGCTATCCGCGCGTCGAGGTCATCGATTCGCCGTACAACCTCATCCGTCGCCAGGGGTTCGAGGGCGACCTTCGGCTCGTCGCGGGGGCCCAGAACCTCGCAGTCACTCCCTCGCACGCCCTCGAGCACGGATTCCTCTCGGGGCGACACCGCCGCAAGTCCTCGACGTCACGCGGGGTTCGGGGCGAGCAGCTCCGCGGAAACCTCAACCGGCGGGGTGCCAAGGTGCTCAAGGCGCTCGACCAGGTCGCAGCCGAGCTCGATCTCCCGGTCGCGGCCGTCTCGATCGCGTGGCTTCTCGCGCAGCGCACGATCGTCGCCCCGATCGTCAACACCTTCGCCGCCGAACACGTCGATGAACTCATGCAGGGTGCAGGGGCTGCCCTGTCGCGCGTGCAGATCGCCGACCTGACTCGGGCAGGCAACTGAGCGCCGACACACCGTTGTCATATACCTGGCATAGGGTGGAGTGGTTTCCGGAGGACGCTGTCGACGAAGCGAGCGAATGAGTGACGCACTACATATATCTGGTCAGGCATGGCGAGCATCAGGATGCCGAGCATGGCCTCACCGATGGCCCGCTCTCTCCGCGGGGGCAGCGCCAGGCGGAGTTGATCGCCGACCGTCTTTCGGGTCTCCCGCTCGATGCGGTGTGGCATTCGCCGCTGCTGCGTGCGAACGAGACGGCGCGCGCTCTTGCCGCGCGGCTGCCCTCGGTCGACCCGGAGCCGACCGCTCTGCTGTTCGACTGCGTTCCCACGGGGATGACGGAAGAGACCCCCGCCGCGTATGAGCCGTTCTTCGGATCCATCACGGATGCCGAGGTCGAGGCCGGCCGTGCGCAGATGTTCGACGCGGTCAACGAGTTCCTCGTGCGCAAGCCGGGCGACGTGCACGAGGTCCTCATCACCCACAACTTCGTGATCGCCTGGTTCGTGCGCGAGGTTCTCGGCGCCCCGGAATGGCGCTGGATGACCTTGAACCAGGCGCACTGCGGGCTCACAGTCATCGCGCAGAAGCAGGGACGCCCGTGGACGCTGCTCACGCACAATGACACGGCTCACCTGCCTGTGGAGCTGCGTACGGGCATCCCTGATCAGATGCCGGTCTGAGCGACGCCTCAGAGCCTCGCGCCGTGGTTCCGCCGCGCCGTGCGGGAGCGGGAGCCGGCACTCCGTCTCGAAATAGACTGAACACATGACCACGCAGGTAGCACTCGTCGGCGGTACCGGAAAGCTCGGCTCGATCATCCGCTCCGTGGTCGATGATCTCGAAGGATTCGAGATCATCCGAGTCCTCGACTCTCAGAGCGACCTCGCAGAGATGGACGGGGCGGACCTGGTGATCGATGCGACCACTCCACAGGTCAGCGTCGACGTCGTTCGGGCGGCCGTCGAGCGGGGCATCAACGCGCTCGTGGCCACGTCAGGATGGTCTGCGGAGCGCATCGCGCTCGTGCGACCGCTGGTGGAGGATGCCAGGACCGGCATCGTCTTCATCCCGAACTTCTCCCTCGGCTCTGTCCTCGGGTCAGCGCTTTCCGCGGCGGCCGCGCCGTTCTTCGGCTCCGCCGAGATCGTCGAGGCGCACCACGAGAAGAAGGTCGACTCACCCAGTGGAACGGCGGTGCGCACGGCTGAGCTGATCGCGGCCGCCCGGGCGGAACGCGGACCCGTGAGTGCTCCTCACGCCGATCAGCGAGCTCGCGGTCAGCAGGTGGGCAGTGTCCCCGTCCATTCACTTCGGCGGCCTGGCGTCATCGCCAAGCAGGAGGTGATCCTCTCCGGCCCGGGTGAGTCGCTGACCTTCACCCATGACACCGTCGAGCCCGCCCTGGCATACGCGCCCGGCATCCGGATCGCCGTTCCCTATGCCGCCGCGGCCTCAGGAGTGGTCGTAGGGCTGGAGAGCATGATCGACATCGGCATCCGTCAGTGATGTCCCGAATCGGCGTCGCCCTCATGGCGGGCGCCCTGCTCGTCTATCTGGCCGTCTGCATCTGGCTCGCCGTGATGTTCTTCGCCGTCGGAACCCCCGTATCGATCGGCATGGGCATCGCCTTGATCGTCCTGGCGCCGATCGGGGGATGGGCACTCGTGCGCGAGATGCAGTTCGGGTTCGCAGCCGATCGCCTCGGCCGGGAACTGGACGCGGAGGGCGGTATGCCCGAGGCCGAGACCGAGCTGACGCCGAGCGGTCGCATCGCACGTGCTGATGCCGATTCGCTGATCGCTCGATACGCGGCAGATGCCGCTGCCGCGCCCGCCGATTGGCGAGCGCGGTACCGATTGGGAGTCGTGCAGGACGCCGCCGGGCGCCGCAAGGACGCACGCGGCAGCATCCGCGAGGCGATCCGACTCGCCCGCGGGTGAGCGAGGTCAGGCCAGTGTGGCCTCGAGCGTGATCTCGATGCCGGCGAGAGCCTGAGACACGGGGCATCCGACCTTGGCCTCGGCCGCGATCGTCTGGAATGCCTCAGGGGTGAGCCCCGGCACCACGGCGTTGACGTTCAGATGGCTGCCGGTGATGCCGACGCCGGGCTTGAAGGTCACGGATGCGCTGGTGTTGACGCGCTCCGGGGGAGTGCCGTTCTCGGCCAGCGCATGCGACAGTGCCATGCTGAAGCACGAGGCGTGGGCCGCGGCGATCAGCTCTTCCGGCGTCGTGGTCGTGTCGCTGCCCTCGCTGCGAGCCTTCCAGTTGATGGGGAAGGTGCCGAGCTTCGACGAGGAGAAGGCCACGGTGCCTGAGCCCTCCGCGAGGGATCCGGTCCAGGTGGTGGTCGCTTCGCTGGTGACGGGCATGATTCCTCCGGTTCTCGCGCGCCGCGGGATGTGCGCTCACGTGTGGGTCAGCCTATCGACCGCACGGGTCCCGCGGAACCGGGCTCAGGCGGCGGAGGCCGCCCGACCGAGGATGCCGGCCCGCTGCAGCAGCAGGTAGAGCTGGCAGCCGAGGCAGAACGAGAATGCGGCGTTGAGGAATGCGGCGACGAACGCCGCAGCTGTCGAGATCGGGAGCGCCCACGGCACGCCGAGCAGATGCAGGACCAACCCGATGGTGACGACGAGGAGCCCGACGCCCTGCGCGAAACGGGGCGGACGCGGGTCCTCCAGGTCGGTGGGAGGCGTGAGGCGAGGGCGCACGAACCGGCGGAACACGACACCCCACGGGGCCGTCTTCGGCGAGAGCACGCTCCACAGGAACAGCGCGGCGATCACGAGTGTGAGCAGGAACGCCGGGTCGAGTGCACGCTGACTCGGTGCAGCAGCGACGATCGCCCAGGTGTCGGAGGAGAAGCTCGCCGAAGCGATCGGCTGGTAGGCGAACCAGCCGAAGGACCTGGCGGTCGAGATGCCCACGAGACCGAGGAAGGTCGCCACGAGCAGCAGCACGGTCGTGATGGTGGCCGCGAAGCGCGGGCCGCGCGGGTCGATGCCTGGCGGACTGGTCATCTGTGTGCGGGTCCTTTCCGCCTCACAACGCCGCGAGTGCGTCGGTGAGGGCGTGACGATGGGGCACGCCGTGGAACCGCGCGCGCACGGCTCCCGACGCGTCGACGACGAACGTCGTCGGGGTCTGCAGCACCTTGTACCTCGCGGACAGGTCCGGTCGATGAGTCAGATCGACCTCGAGATGCTGCAGGTCGTCCGCGACGTCGGCGTAACCCGAGAGCATCCGTCGCACCTGCGGGCAACGCGCGCACATCTCGGTGCTGAACTGCACGAGGGTGGCGCGAGCACCGAGGGCGGCGCCAGACGCATCCGCCGGATCGAATCGGAGATGTCCTCCGGTCTGACGTCGTCCGTCGCTGAGGCGCAGCGCTATCCCGGCCACGGTCGCGAGCACGACGAGCGCGGCGGCGATTCCGAATGCGAGCGCGGGCGACATGGATCGAGACTACGGCTCGCGGGTGGAGCGAGAGCCGATGTGTCGCATCGTGACGATCGGGCTCGCGGGTCCAGGGGCGGGTAGTCTGGCAGACATGAGCGCAGCCGTCCCGACGCCGTATGAAGATCTGCTCCGCGATGTGCTGGATTCCGGCACGCACAAGTCGGATCGCACCGGGACGGGAACCACCAGCGTCTTCGGTCGACAGATCCGCTTCGACCTGTCGAAGGGCTTTCCGCTGATCACCACCAAGCGGGTGCACTTCAAGTCGATCGCGTATGAGCTGCTCTGGTTCCTCAGAGGTGACTCCAACGTGAAGTGGCTGCAGGACAACGGCGTCACGATCTGGGACGAATGGGCCGATGCCTCGGGCGACCTCGGCCCCGTCTACGGCGTCCAATGGAGGTCGTGGCCGACCCCTGACGGCAAGAGCATCGACCAGTTGAGTGAAGTGATCGAGCAGATCCGAAGATCTCCCGACTCCCGTCGTCTGATCGTGTCAGCCTGGAACCCGGCGGACATCCCCGACATGGCGCTGGCTCCGTGCCATGCGCTGTTCCAGTTCTACGTCGCAGACGGCAAGCTGTCGTGTCAGCTCTACCAGCGCAGCGCCGATCTGTTCCTCGGCGTTCCGTTCAACATCGCCTCCTACGCGCTGTTGACGCTGATGGTCGCGCAGCAGGTGGGGCTGGAGCCGGGCGACTTCGTCTGGACCGGCGGTGACTGCCACATCTATGACAACCACCTCGACCAGGTGCGCGAGCAGCTGTCTCGTGAGCCCTACCCCTACCCGACACTGCGGCTGGCCAGGACCCCCGAGTCGGTCTTCGACTACACCTACGACGACTTCGCGGTCGAGAACTACCAGCACCATGCGCCGATCAGGGCGGCGGTCGCGGTATGACATGGGTGGGCCTGATCTGGGCCGAGGCGCATGACGGAGTGATCGGCGCCGAAGGGGGCATGCCCTGGTATGTGCCAGAGGATCTGGCGCACTTCAAGGAGGTCACCTCCGGGGCCCCGGTGATCATGGGACGAAAGACCTGGGATTCCCTGCCGGAGCGATTCCGTCCGCTTCCAGGGCGGGAGAACATCGTCATCACGCGGCAGCAGGATTGGCGCGCAGACGGCGCCCGGCGCGCGGCATCCGTCGTCGAGGCTGTGCGGGGGCACGAGAAGGTGTGGATCATCGGAGGCGCCGAGATCTTCAGGCTCGTGATCGCCGACGCCGACCGTCTCGAGGTGACCGAACTCGACCTCGACGTCGACGGAGACGCCCACGCGCCCTCGACAGCCGGATGGCGTCGGGTCGACGAGGGGGACTGGCAGACCTCGCGCTCCGGCGTCCGCTATCGCTTCCTGGGCTACGAGCGCTGATGCCCACCGCGCTCATCACCGGAGCCAGTGCCGGCCTCGGCGTGGAGTTCGCCCGTGAGCTCGCTCGCCGTCGAGCTGATCTGGTGCTCGTCGCACGGTCGGAAGACGCGCTCGAGTCCGTCGCCGCCGAGCTGCGCAGCGAACACGGGGTCGCGGTCGAGGTCCTGGTCGCGGACCTCTCGGCGGCCGACGACGTGGACCGCGTCGCCGACCGTCTCCGCGACAGCTCCGACCCGATCGACCTGCTGATCAACAACGCGGGGTTCGGGCTGCCGCTGCAGTTCGCCGACAACGACATCGACGACGAAGTGCGCCATCTCCGTGTCCACGTCGAAGCGTCGATGCGCCTCATGCATGCGGCGCTGGGGTCCATGCGCGGCCGTGGCGGCCGCATCATCAATGTGGCCTCCGTCGCGGGTTTCATCTCGCGCTCGACCTACTCCGCCTGCAAGAGCTGGCTCATCGGCTTCAGCCGTTGGGCGAACGTCGAGTACGCCTCCGACCGGGTGAGCGTGACCGCTGTGTGCCCCGGTTTCACACACACCACCTTCCACGAGCGGATGGGGCTCGTGCCCGGGCAGGAGGGCGTCCCGGGGTTCATGTGGCTCCAGGCGCGTGATGTCGTCCGGGAGGGGCTCCGAGACGCAGCGCGGGGCAGGGCGGTCTCGATCCCGTCGCTGCGTTACAAGGCGATCGTGGCGATCGCGCGCCTGCTGCCGAGTGCATTGACGTCGGGCGTCGCTCGACGCGGTCGTGTCTGAACCCCGCCACCGCGACGTTCCGCGCTGAGCGGATGCCGGTCGGATCAGCGGAATCTGCCCAGCCGGATACCGGCGTAGGCGATCGCCGCCACGGTCTCTCCATCGGTGATGCGGCCGTCTGCGATCATCCCCAGGACATCCGAGAACGGCACCCAGGTGACGGCGTCGATCCCCTCCTCCGCGCGGGTGTGCGTCGAGTCGTCGGCCGGAGTCAGGGACCGGGCGAGGAACACATGCTCGGGAGCGCGGGCGATCCCGTTCAGCGCGTTCATGGAGCCCAGAGGTCTCCAGTCCCCGGCGATGAACCCGGTCTCCTCGAGAAGCTCGCGCTGCGCGGCGGCCAATGGATCCTCGCCGTCGCTCCCGCCCGCCGGCACCTCGATCGAGACGCCTGTCGTATAGCGCTCGAGCGTGACGAGGCAGACGCGGTCCTCGTCGTCGAGCGCGACCACGAACACCGCCGGATGCTGCATGGTCACGACGCCGTAGATCCCGTCGCCGGCGGGGCCGGTGACCTGGTCCTCGCGTACCTCGATCCACTGGTTCGCGTACACCGTCGAAGACCCGCGTGTGACCCATCCCATGCAATAGAGCCTATGCGGATCCCTAGGATCGACTGCATGGGATGGTTCTTCGGACGTAAGCGCGACACCGACGACGCGAACGAGGTGCTGCGCCGGTACAACGAGGCCGAAGCCGCTCGCCTCACTGCGATGACGTCAGGAGTTGCGGGGGAGCGGGGGACAGGGGGCAGGGCTGTGGTTCCGGCGACCCCTCCGCTGTCGATGCCCTCGGGGTCGACAGAGTTCGTGGTCGAAGACGTCTTCACGATCACCGGGCGCGGAACGGTCGCTACGGGAACGGTCAGATCGGGCGTGCTGCGCGTCGACGACGACATCATCGTGCTGCGCGAAGGCGCGGTGCAGGGGCGGACGAGGATCACCGGGATTGAGGTGTTCCGGAAGCACGTGAGTGAAGCGCTCGTAGGCGACCGGGTCGGTCTGGTGCTCCGCGACAAGACCGCGATCGCCCACGGCGACGTCATCCGCGTCGCCTCGTCTGCGTGAGCGGTAGCCGAACCGATACGCTGGAGGGCATGACGCACTCGGGCAACCCTTTCGGACAGGTCCTCGTCGCGCTCGTCACTCCGATGACGGCCGATGGTGAAGTCGACTGGCCCGCCGTCGAGAAGCACATCGATGACGTCATCACTGCTGGTGCCGACGGCGTCGTCGTGACGGGAACGACCGGCGAGACCTCCACCCTGACCGACCCCGAGAAACTCAAGCTCGTCGAGATCGGCAAATCCGTCTCGGCCGGTCGCGCCAAGATCATCACCGGTGGCGGATCCAACGAGACCGCTCACGCCATCGAGCTGTACAAGGCGAGTGAGAAGGCCGGGGCCGACGGCATCATGATCGTCACCCCGTACTACAACAAGCCGACCCAGGCGGGCATCCTGACGCACTTCCGTCTCGTCGCCGACGCCACCGACCTGCCCGTGATCCTGTACGACATCCCGGGCCGCACGGGTGTGCCCATCAAGTACGAGACGATCCTGCGCTTGGCCAAGCACCCCAACATCCTCGCTGTGAAGGACGCCAAGGGTGACTTCTCCGAGGTGAGCCGCGTACTCAATCAGACAGACCTGATGTACTTCTCCGGCGATGACGCGAACGCACTGCCGCACCTCGCGATCGGCGCCACGGGGCTGATCGGCGTGACCGCGAACATCACGGCGACGCCGTACCGCACCATCATCGACGCAGTGAATCGCGGCGATCTCGCCACCGCGACCGCGGAGCATCAGCGTCTGGAGCCGCTCGTGCGTGCGGTCATGACGCATGTTCCCGGAACCGTCGCGGCGAAGTACATCCTGCACGGACTCGGCCGCATCTCGAGTCCGCGCGTGCGTCTGCCGCTCGTCGGTCCGGAAGAGTGGGAGGCCGCCCTGATCGAGGACGAGCTCGATCTCGTCAAGGACCTCGCCGGCGCCGACTTCTCCAACTTCCGCCCCGATCGCAATGCGGCCGCGGGTGGCGCCCTGCCGAAGGTTCACGGCACGACCCGCTGACACCGTACGCGGTGCGCCGCGTCATCATCGAACGACCGGACGCGTGGAGTGTCCGACTGAGGAGACACCATGTCCATCCCCCTCGCAGAACCCGCAGCCCTCGACGACGGAACGCTGCGGGTCACCCCGCTCGGCGGCCTCGGTGAGATCGGGCGCAACATGACGATCTTCGAGTTCGACGGGAAGATCCTCATCGTCGACTGCGGCGTGCTGTTCCCCGAGGAGCACCAGCCGGGCGTCGACCTGATCCTGCCCGATTTCGAGCCGATCAAGGGAAGGCTCGACGACATCGTCGGCGTCGTGCTCACTCACGGCCATGAGGATCACATCGGCGCGGTTCCCTATCTGCTGCGACTGAAGAGCGATATCCCCGTGATCGGGTCGGGTCTGACGCTCGCACTCGTCGAGGCGAAGCTCAAGGAACATCGCATCAAGCCCTTCACCCTCACGGTGAAGGAAGGGCAGCGTGAACAGGTCGGGCCGTTCGATCTCGAGTTCGTCGCCGTCAACCACTCGATCCCGGACGCGCTCGCGGTCGCGATCCGCACCCCTGCAGGTCTCGTCCTCGCGACCGGTGACTTCAAGATGGACCAGCTGCCCCTCGATGGGCGCATCACCGATCTCCGCGCGTTCGCCCGCCTCGGCGAGGAGGGCGTCGACCTGTTCCTCGTCGACTCGACGAACGCCGACGTCCCGGGCTTCACACCGACTGAGCGCTCGATCGGTCCGGTGCTCGACCAGGTGATCGGCAAGGCGCCCCGTCGTGTCATCGTCGCGAGCTTCTCCAGCCACGTGCACCGCGTGCAGCAGGTACTCGACGCGGCGCACGCCCACGGGCGCCGGGTCGCTCTGCTCGGCCGCAGCATGCTGCGCAACATGACCATCGCAGAGGACCTGGGGTACCTCAAGGTCCCCGCCGGCCTCCTCATCGACTACAAGAAGGCGCGGGACCTGCCCGACGACAAGATCGTGTACATGTCGACGGGTTCGCAGGGCGAGCCGATGGCAGTGCTCAGCCGCATGGCGAATCTCGACCACGCGATCGAGCCCGGCCCCGGCGACACGGTGATCCTCGCCTCGAGTCTCATCCCCGGGAACGAGAACGCCGTCTACCGGGTGATCGACGGCCTCACCAAGCTCGGCGCGAACGTCGTGCACAAGGCGAACGCCAAGGTGCACGTGTCCGGTCACGCGGCGGCGGGCGAGCTCATCTACTGCTACAACATCCTCCGGCCGAAGAACGTGCTGCCCGTGCAC
The DNA here is from genome assembly GCF_904831005.1 of Microbacterium hydrocarbonoxydans. Lineage (NCBI taxonomy): Bacteria > Bacillati > Actinomycetota > Actinomycetes > Micrococcales > Microbacteriaceae > Microbacterium > Microbacterium hydrocarbonoxydans. The sequence continues at coordinate 1,421,781 of NZ_LR882982.1, forward strand.
GGCGAGTACCGTCATCTGATCGCCAACGCCAAGCTGGCGCAGGACACCGGCATCGACGCGGAACGGACGATCATCGCCTCGAACGGCACGGTGATCGATCTGAAGGACGGCGATGCGCGCATCGCCGGACAGCTCGATCTCGGATTCGTCTACGTCGACGGCTCGACGGTCGGGGCGATCACGGACGCCGACCTCAAGGATCGCCGGATTCTCGCGGAGGAGGGATTCGTCTCGGTCATCGTCGTGGTCGACGCCCAGACCGGGCGGATCATCTCGGGTCCCGAGATCCACGCTCGCGGGATCGCGGAGGACGACTCCGTGTTCGATGACGTCACGCCCAAGATCGTCGCGGCCCTCAAAGAGGCGTCGGGCAACGGTGTGCGAGACACTCACGCGCTGTCGCAGGTGATCCGCCGAACGATCGGTCGCTGGGTCAACCAGAAGCTGCGACGTCGCCCGATGATCGTTCCGCTCGTCATCGAGGCCTGAAGCACGGTGGGCTGCGGATCTCACAGCCCACCGACACGCGTCGGAAACGCGAGCGTCCTACTCTCAGGGGATGACGGATGCGTTCTCGATCCGGCCGGCCGGTCAGGCGGACGGCAGTTTCCTCGGCGACATGGTCGTCGAGGCGGCGAACTGGCGCACAGGTGGCGCGCGTGCGCGGCATGAGATCCTCACCTCGGTCGAGCATCGACGGTATCTCTCAGGGTGGATGCGTCCGGCGGACGCCGGGTTCGTCGCAGTGGACTCAGGCGGTCGGTCGATCGGTGCGGCGTGGTACCGGGTGCTGTCGCAGGACGATCCCGGATTCGGGTTCGTCGGCACCGCGGTGCCCGAGCTCATCATCGGGGTCCAGCCCATCTGGCGAGCGCACGGTGTCGGCCGCACTCTCCTGCGTCGGCTCCTCATCCACGCCGGCGAGCAGGGACATCCTCGGATCAGCCTGAGCGTCGAGCAGGACAACTTCGCTCGGACTCTCTACCGCTCGGAGGGGTTCGTCCTCACGAGCACGGACTCCGGCCGAGACACGATGGTGCATCGGATGTCCTGAGAGTGCTGTGGTCCGCACGAGCAAGACAGCGGAAAGCCGCGTCATTGCGGGCTTTTGTCTGCAGCTGGACGTAACGTGAGAGCATGGCCAGGAGCACCACGAAATCAGCGCGCGCGTCTGACAGCGCAGCGCCACGGCCCAAGCGCCAGACTGCACCGAAGGCCCAGGCCGCGCCGAAGAAGTACATCGACGAGATCGACAGGCCTCCTGTGATCGTCCGCGCCTGGAGCGGTATCGGGCATGCTGTCGGCGGGATGTTCCGAGCCTTCGGCCCGGAGACCCTCGAGAAGGACGACCGTCGCGACGGGTTCCCCTTGCTGCTCGTCGTCCTCGCCGTCGCCGGAGCTGTCAACGAATGGTTCTTCATCGGCAATGAGGTCGCGACGAACATCAGCGCCTACTCGGTGGGGCTCCTGATCGGCCGGATGGCCTTCATCTTCCCCGTCCTGCTGCTGTTCCTGGCCGGGTGGCTGTTCCGACACCCGTCCTCGGTGCACGACAACGGGCGGATCGGCATCGGTTTCGGGCTTCTGATGGTCACGCTCGCCGGCTTCTGCCACATCGCCGGAGGACTCCCTCAGCCGCAACAGGGAATGGTCGCTCTCAGCGCCGCCGGCGGGCTCTTCGGCTGGATCATCGGTCAGCCGTTGAGCTACCTCACGACGATTCCCGCGTACATCGTCCTGTCGCTGCTCGCGATTCTGAGTCTGCTGATCCTCACCAAGACGCCTCCGAACCGCATCGGCCAACGCCTGGGCGACCTGTATGCCTGGATGTTCGACGCGGAACGCATCGAGAAGCCCGCCAAGGACACCGCGTCGATCGACGAGGCGGACAAGGTCGACGATCCCGACGTGCTGCCGTGGTGGCGACGCAACAAGACGGGCCGTGAAGAAGATCCCGACGAGGGGACTCTCGGCTCCGACGACATCACCGCGCTCCTGAACACGACCGACACCACCCCGGCATACGACCAGGCTGTGACGCTCGTGAATCCCGCCGTGGCATCCGACGCCGCGACCGAGGTCCTCTCAGACGTGCGGTCGGTGACCGACGCGCTCGCGGAGCAGCAGACGACGGCCCTGTTGGACGACGAGTCCGACACGGGCGAGATGCCCGAGCTGCCCGGACTCGACGGCTTCGGCACCGACGGGCCGGGGGACAAGGGTCCGCAGGCTCCGGTCGCGCCCTACATCCTGCCGTCACCCGGCGTCCTGGCCGAGGGACCGCCGTCCGTGGCGCGGTCCGAGGCCAACGACCGGATCGTCGAGCAGATCACGAGTGTGCTCTCGCAGTTCAACGTCGATGCGAAGGTCACGGGCTTCTCTCGAGGACCCACGGTCACCCAGTACGAGGTGGAGGTGGGCCATGGAGTCAAGGTCGAGAAGATCCTCCAGCTGAGCAACAACTTCGCCTACGCCGTCGCGTCGAACGACGTGCGCATCCTGTCGCCGATCCCGGGCAAGAGCGCGATCGGGATCGAGATCCCCAACACCGACCGCGAGACGGTCGCGCTCGGCGACGTCCTCCGCTCCCAGGCCGCGCTGAAGAACACCCATCCGCTGACGATCGGCGTGGGCAAGGACGTCGGCGGCAACTTCGTCACCGCGAACCTCGCCAAGATGCCGCACCTTCTGGTCGCCGGATCGACCGGCTCCGGAAAGTCGAGTTTCGTGAACTCGATGATCACCAGCCTTCTGATGCGCGCCCGTCCGTCCGACGTCCGTATGGTGCTGATCGACCCGAAACGGGTGGAGCTCACGAGCTACGCCGGGGTTCCGCATCTGATCACCCCCATCATCACGAACCCCAAGAAGGCTGCTGAGGCGCTGCAGTGGGTCGTGAAGGAGATGGACATGCGGTACGACGATCTCGCGTCGTTCGGATTCCGTCACATCGACGACTTCAACCGCGCAGTGCGCGCGGGAGAAGTGGAGGTGCCGGTCGGCAGTGAACGAGTCCTGAAGCCGTACCCGTACCTTCTCGTGGTCGTCGACGAGCTCGCAGATCTCATGATGGTGGCCCCGCGCGACGTCGAGGATTCGATCGTGCGCATCACGCAGCTCGCCCGCGCATCAGGAATCCATCTGGTGCTCGCCACGCAACGACCGAGCGTCGATGTGGTCACAGGGCTCATCAAGGCGAACGTTCCTTCGCGTCTGGCCTTCGCCGTGACGAGCGTCACCGACAGTCGCGTGATCCTCGACAGCCCCGGAGCCGACAAGCTCATCGGCCAGGGAGACGCGCTGTTCTCGCCCATGGGCTCGTCCAAGCCCTTCCGCCTGCAGGGTGCGTGGGTCGATGAGAAGGAGATCGACGCGGTCGTCAAGCACGTGACTCGCCAAGCACGTCCGGACTATCGCTCCGACGTGGCCGAAGCGATGGAGCCGGCCAAGAAGAAGGAGGTCGATGAGGACATCGGCGACGATCTGGAGCTTCTCCTCGCCGCGGCCGAACTCATCATCTCGTCGCAGTTCGGGTCCACCTCGATGCTGCAGCGCAAACTGCGCGTCGGCTTCGCGAAGGCGGGTCGCCTCATGGATCTGCTTGAATCGCGCGAGATCGTAGGGCCGTCCGAGGGGTCGAAGGCACGCGATGTGCTGGCCACCGTCGAGCAGCTGCCGCAGGTGATGGCCAAGCTCCGCGGCGATGACGCTCCCGCGGCGCCCGCGCCTCCTTCCGCCTCCGCAGCGCCGGCCGTGGGAACGGTCGCGCACGACCCTGTCGAGTCTCAGTACGAGGGGCTCCCCGTCGTGGAAGCCGAAGGCGACGACGACGCCTGGGGATTGACGGGACGCGACTGATGGGGATTCCACGGCAACTGCCCAATGCGATCACGGTGGCGCGGATCCCGCTCGCGGTGGTGTTCTTCGTGCTGCTGCTGCTCGGCGGCACGTACGGCCTCGATGACATCGCCGTGCGCTGGATCGCCGCCGTCCTCTTCATCGTCGCGATCTCCACCGACTGGGTGGACGGCTACCTCGCACGGCGTTACGAGATCGTCAGCGATTTCGGCAAGCTCTGGGACCCCATCGCCGACAAGCTGCTGACCGGTGCCGGGTTCATCGGACTCGCGGTGCTCGGTGAGCTGAACTGGTGGATAGTGGCCATCATTCTCGTACGGGAGTGGGGGGTCACGATCCATCGACTCGTCGTGGCCAAGGAGCATGTCGTCGCGGCGGCATGGATGGGCAAGATCAAGACCGCGGTTCAAGCCGTCGCCTTGTCATGGGCGGTGCTGCCGCTGCATGTCGTCATCGGCATCGGTCCGTGGGTGCTGATCACGAGCGTCCTGATGATCCTCGCGCTCATCCTCACCGTGGCGAGCGGCATCGACTACATCGTCGCGCAGGTGCGTGGAGCGCGAAGCCGATGACGATCGCCTCCGCCTCTCTTGCGGCGCTCGCGGAACGTGGGTGGACGTTGGGGGTGGCGGAGTCGCTCACGGGCGGCTCGGTCGCATCCGCTCTGGTGGCTGTCCCCGGCGCATCAGCCGTGCTGCTCGGAGCGGTCGTGGCGTATGCGACACCGGTGAAGCACTCGCTGCTCGGCGTCGACGAGGTCTTGCTGCGCACACGCGGGCCGGTGCAGCCCGATGTCGCGCTGCAGATGGCGGATGGCGTGCGCGCGGCCGTTCGCGTGGACGAGCGGCCAGCAGACGTCGGCATCGCGACCACGGGGATAGCAGGGCCGGATTCCCCCGATGGTCAGCCCGTCGGCACGGTGCACATCGCTGTGGTGACCCCGACATCGACGCAGTGTCGATCGTTCGTCTTCGCTGGTGGCCGCGACGAGATCAGAGCTCAGGCGACGGATGCGGTGCTGACTCTGCTCGACAGTTCGGTGCGGGAATAGTCGTCGGCTGCGCGTGGTTTATCCCTTCGTGCTCACACCGAAAGCACAGCGTGAAAAGGTAGGTTCTGTGAAGGTCAGTACGGCTAGACTGGCGATTCGACCGGGGGAGACCCCGAGAGAGCGATCTGGGAGGAGGTTCCGATGATTCTCGTACGACAGGAAATCGGCGACGTGTTGAGAGACTTCCGCCTGCAGAAGGGACGCACGCTCCGCCAGGTCGCGAGCAAGGCTTCGGTCGCGCTCGGGTACCTCAGCGAGGTCGAGCGAGGACAGAAGGAAGCTTCGAGCGAGATCCTCGCCTCGGTGGCTGACGCCCTCGATGTTCCCATCTCGACCATCATGCGCGAGGTCGGCGACCGTATCTCGGTTCTTGAGGGAATCCAGGTGTTCCCCGACGTCGTTCCCGACGATCTCGTCGCGTCGGTCGAGCCCGAGCTCTCACTGCACTGAGCTGAAGCGTTCGTTCCGATGCGTCGAAGTGAATTCCTTCGCGCCGTCGACGCGGAATTCGGGTCGCGCGGGTTGTCACTCGTGAGCGATCTGGTACTGACCCAACTGGGTGGTCGCACCGCAGAAGCCGCGCTTGACGACGGCGTGCAACCGCGCGACATCTGGCTCGCGCTGTGCGTCGAAGCCGAGGTGCCCGTGGAGCGTCGTCACGGCGCTGGCCGCCTCGAGCCGCGTCGCGGCTGACGCGCCATTCGCGACCCCCGGATCTATCGACGAGCCGGATTCGGCGTGTCGTCGAATATCTGTTCGAAACGGGCGTATTCTTCTGCACAAGTGGTTCAGAGTTTTCGTCATCCCCGATATGTGGAAGCCGACGACGCAATGTCGGAGGCTCCTCGTACGGTGAAGACAAGCCGAAGAGCCATACGCCTTGTCGGAGAGTTCCGCCCAACCGGGAGGACCGCGACAGCCTACAGGCGGCCCCACACGAGCATAAGGAGCACGTCATGCCATCACCCGCTGACCGCGAGAAGTCCCTCGAGACGGCCCTCGCCCAGATCGATCGTCAGTTCGGAAAGGGCTCGGTCATGCGACTGGGCAGTGATGAGCGGGCGCCCGTCGCCGTCATCCCGACCGGCTCCATCGCGCTCGATGTGGCGCTCGGCGTCGGCGGCCTTCCGCGCGGTCGAATCGTCGAGATCTACGGCCCTGAGTCCTCCGGTAAGACCACGCTCACGCTGCACGCGATCGCCAACGCGCAGCGTGCCGGCGGCATCGCCGCCTTCATCGATGCCGAGCATGCGCTCGACCCGGATTACGCCCAGAAGCTCGGCGTCGACATCGATGCTCTTCTCGTCTCTCAGCCCGACACCGGTGAGCAGGCGCTCGAGATCGCTGACATGCTCGTGCGCTCCGGTGCCATCGACCTCATCGTGATCGACTCCGTCGCCGCCCTCGTGCCGCGCGCAGAGATCGAGGGCGAGATGGGAGACTCCCACGTGGGTCTGCAGGCTCGACTGATGTCCCAGGCACTGAGAAAGCTCACCGGTGGGCTCAACCAGACCAACACCACGATGATCTTCATCAACCAACTGCGCGAGAAGATCGGTGTGTTCTTCGGATCCCCCGAGACCACCGCGGGCGGAAAGGCACTGAAGTTCTACGCGTCCGTCCGCATGGACATCCGTCGCATCGAGACGCTGAAGGATGGTACCGATGCAGTCGGTAACCGCACCAGGGTCAAGGTCGTGAAGAACAAGATGGCGCCGCCGTTCAAGCAGGCCGAGTTCGACATCCTCTACGGGGTCGGAATCTCTCGTGAGGGCAGCTTGATCGATTTCGGCGTCGAGCACGGAATCGTGAAGAAGTCGGGCTCCTGGTACACCTATGACGGCGACCAGCTCGGTCAGGGCAAAGAGAACGCACGGTCGTTCCTGCTCAAGAATCCTGACGTCGCGTTGGCGATCGAGACGCAGATCAAGCAGAAGCTCGGGATCGGCGGCGCTGTCGAGGCCCCCGCTGACGAGCTCGCCGAGCGTCGCCCGGCCTGATCATGGTCGATCGTGAAGACGGGAGCGAGTCCGAGCGGCTCGCTCCCGTCATTCCGCTCTTCGGAGCCACAGCATCAGCGACAGATGAGTCGTCGACTTCTCATCCATCGAAGACCGCCGAGCCCCCAGAGGAGCCCGCTTCGGGAACCGCTGCTGACTTCGCACGACGGCGTCGCGTGTCGAAAGTCGAAGAACTGAGCGTCGGCGAGCGTGCGCAGCGCGAGCGTGACACCTACGCGCAGTCTGACGGCTCTCCGAGTGATCGGCATCCTGCCCGCGGTGCATCTCGTTCGGCGCCCCGCCTGCGCGCGATCGAGCGCACCGATGAGCACGACGGCGCCGGCCATGCGCTGAGTGCCGCAGCGCTCCGAGAGGCCGCAGAAGAGGTGCTCGTTCGAAAGCTGCGCACCCGCTCACTCTCGATCTCTGAAGCCCGCCTCGTTCTGAGAGGTTTCGAGCGCGACGGAGGACGCCTCGATTCGGAGCAGATCGAAGATGTTCTCGACGATTTCTCTCGACGGGGCTACCTCGATGATCGCGTGCTGGCTGAGCAGTTGATCACGGCGGGCGTCGAGCGCAAAGGGCAGGGGAGGGTCGCCTTGTCGCGTGCCCTGGCGCAGCGTGGCTTGGCCCGTGATGTGATCGATGCCGCGCTCTCGGAGCTCCCCGACGACGACGCCGCCCGCGCCTTGGAGTTCGCCCGGAGCAAGGCGTCGTCGCTCGCTCGGCTCGATCACGACACGGCACTTCGCCGCCTCGTGGGCCAGCTCGCGCGCCGGGGGTACAACGGAGCGGTCGCGATGTCAGCGGCGAAGGCCGCTCTCGGCGACGTCACCCGTGGCCGCGGCACCTCGGGAGTGCGCTTCGTCGATTCGGAGTGACTGTGTCTGAGCGACGGCCGCAACGGCGGTCGCTCGTAGAATGGGAACATCATGACTATCCCGCGCAGTGAACCGACGATCATCGCGTCGTCGCCCGCAGCCATCGAGCCAGGTGGACGTCAGCGCTCCTATGAGGTGCGCACGTTCGGCTGTCAGATGAACGTCCACGATTCCGAACGGCTGTCCGGCTCTCTCGAGAGCGCCGGGTACGTCCGTGCGACCGGCGGCGATGAGGCCGACGTCGTGATCATCAACACCTGTGCCGTCCGTGACAACGCGGCAGGCAAGCTCTACGGCACTCTCGGACAGCTGGCGTCGGTGAAGCGGCGCAAGGACGGGATGCAGATCGCCGTCGGCGGGTGCCTGGCACAGATGGACAAGCAGGCCGTGATCGACAAGGCGCCGTGGGTCGACGTCGTGTTCGGCACGCATAACATGGGCTCGCTTCCCGGCCTGCTCGAGCGAGCGCGTCACAACGGCGAGGCTGAGCTCGAGATCCTCGAGTCGCTCGAGGTGTTCCCCTCGACTCTGCCGACCAAGCGCGAGTCGGCGCACAGCGGGTGGGTCTCGATCTCGGTGGGCTGCAACAACACCTGCACGTTCTGCATCGTGCCGAGTCTGCGCGGCAAGGAGAAGGACCGTCGTCCGGGCGACATCCTGAACGAGATCCGGCTCCTCGTCGACGATGGTGCGATCGAGGTCACGCTGCTCGGCCAGAACGTCAACTCCTACGGCGTCGAGTTCGGTGATCGCCAGGCCTTCGGAAAACTGCTGCGTGCCGTGGGAGAGATCGACGGACTGGAACGTGTGAGATTCACGAGTCCGCACCCGGCGGCATTCACGGACGACGTCATCGATGCCATGGCTGAGACCCCCAACGTCATGCCCCAACTGCACATGCCGTTGCAGTCAGGCAGCGATCGCATCCTCAAGTCGATGCGTCGTTCATATCGGAGCGACAGGTTCCTCGGCATCCTCGATCGTGTCCGAGAGCGGATCCCGCACGCGGCGATCACGACGGACATCATCGTCGGATTCCCCGGAGAGACGGACGAGGACTTCGAGGACACCATGAGGGTCGTCGAACAGGCGAGGTTCGCCAGCGCCTTCACATTCCAGTACTCCATTCGCGAGGGGACGCCGGCGGCGACCATGGAGGCTCAGGTCCCGAAGGCGGTCGTGCAGGAGCGGTACAACCGCCTGCTCGCGCTGCAGGAGCGCATCTCGCTCGAGGAGAATCACAAGCAGATCGGCCGCGAGGTCGAAGTCCTCGTCTCGACCGGGGAGGGCAAGAAGGACGCAGAGACCCACCGGCTCACCGGCAGAGCACAGGACAATCGGCTGGTGCATTTCGAGGTGACTCCTGGGTCGGCCGTGCCGCGGCCCGGCGACGCCGTCATCGTGACCATCTCGCACGCGGCGCCTTTCCACCTGCTCGCCGACGATCCGACCGGCGCTCCACTGCGCATCCGTCGCACGCGTGGCGGAGACGCGTGGGATCGGGGTCAGGCCGAGTCCTGCGCCGTGCCGGCCACGAGCGGTGCGGACGGCGCGCCCCGCGCGGTGTCCCTCGGGCTTCCGACGCTTCGCGCGGGCGTGTGACACATCCACTCTCACGGCCGCGTCTGTGGGCCGTGGTCGGAGCGACCGGAACGGGCAAGAGCGACCTCGCGCTCGATCTGGCAGAAGGGCTGCGCGACCGCGGCAACCCGGCTGAGATCGTCAACGCCGATGCCATGCAGCTGTATCGGGGCATGGACATCGGTACGGCGAAGCTCCCGCAGTCCGAGCGGCGCGGTGTTCCTCATCACCTCTTCGATGTGCGTGAGGTCGACGAAGAGGCAGCAGTGGCGTGGTATCAGCCACTGGCCCGAGCGGCAGTCGCCGACATCCAGGCACGGGGCGGAGACGCGATTCTCGTGGGAGGCTCGGGGCTCTACGTGTCGAGCGTCGTCTACGACTTCTCCTTCCCACCTCGCGATGCTGCGATCCGCGAGCGCCTCGAGCACGAACTCCAGTCGCAGGGCATCGAGGCGCTGCTCGAGCGTCTCCGTGCGCAGGACCCTGAGACAGCTGCGCGGGTCGACCCCCGCAACGGACGCCGCGTGGTCCGCGCCCTCGAGGTGCTCGAGCAGGGCGGAACCACACACGGCGCGGTACTGCCCGAACGTCCCGAACTGTGGCACTCGGACACTCGCCTCATCGGTCTCCGACTGGATCGCGCGGCTCTCGTCGCTCGTCTCGACACGAGAGTCGAGCGAATGTGGGAGATGGGACTCGTCGCCGAGGTCGATGCCCTTCGCGCGCACGGACTCGAGCGCGGCGTGACAGCAGGGCGAGCGATCGGTTATGCGCAGGCTCTGGGGCAGCTCGACGGTCGACTCACGCCTGAAGAGGCGATCGCCGAGACTCAGGCGCTCACGCGGCGCTACGCCCGGCGACAGGTCTCGTGGTTCAAGCGCTATCCGGAACTCACCTGGCACGATGCGCCCGCACGAGCGCGCGACCTTCTCGATTCCTGACACGGTCCGTGGTCGCGCGATGTCGGTGGTCGATGGGAGCCTGACTGCATGGCGACTCACTACTACACGGCATCGAGCCTCGACGGCTTCATCGCGACGACCGAGCACTCGCTGGACTGGTTGCTCAAACAGGAGATCGATGAAGACGGGCCGATGGCCTATCCCGCGTTCGAGAAGAACGTCGGGGCGCTGGCGATGGGGGCATCGACCTTCGAATGGGTGATGCGGCACGAGGACGGTCGTTGGGGCTACACGCAGCCGACATGGGTCTTCACCCATCGCGAGATCGAGCTGCCGACAGATGCGGATGTGCGCCGGGTGCAGGGTTCTGTGGTCGCGCTGCACGATGAGATGGTCGAGGCCGCGGGCGGAAAAGACCTCTGGGTGGTCGGCGGTGGGGATCTGGCCGGACAGTTCGCAGACGCCGGTCTGCTCGACGAGGTGTGGGTCCAGTTCGCTCCCGTACTCCTCGGAGACGGCGCACCGCTTCTTCCGCGTGCGCTCGACCTGGAGCTCCTCGAGGTCGCTCGCAACCGCAACTTCATGTGCGGACGCTATCGGGTCCTCAAGACCCCAGGGCTTCGTGGCACGGACCCCGCGAAATGACCTGGGTCATCCGTGCCTTCGACAGGAGCGACACCGACGCAGTGATCTCGCTCTGGGAAGAGACAGGGCTCACGCGGCCGTGGAACGACCCTCGTCTCGACATCGAGCGCAAGCTCGCATTCCAGCCAGAGCTCTTTCTGGTCGCGGCTGACGTGGGGAGCGGGTCGGATTCCGCCATCGTCGGCAGCGTGATGGCCGGATACGACGGCCATCGTGGCTGGCTCTACTATCTGGCGACCGCTCCCTCTCATCGTCATCGGGGCATCGCCCGCGGTCTTGTGAGCACAGCCGAAGACCTGCTCCTCGCGATGGGGTGTCCCAAGGTGCAGCTGATGGTCAGGCAGGGCAACGAGGGCGTTCTCGGGTTCTACGAAGGGCTCGGATACGAAGAGTTCACGGTGTCGACCACCGGCAAGCGCCTCGTCGTCGACCACTGACGAGAATCCCTAGACTGTTCGCATGGTCGCATTCACCAAGGGTCACGGCACGGGCAACGACTTCGTCATCATCGCCGACCCCGACGGGGCACTTGAGCTGACCGCCGAGCAGGTCGCCGTGCTGTGCGACCGCCACTTCGGGATCGGTGCCGACGGCATCCTGCGCGTGGTCCGCTCCACAGCCATCGCCGATGGTCGGGCCGCGCTCGACGAGGAGCCCGACGCGGAGTGGTTCATGGACTACCGCAACGCCGACGGTTCGATCGCCGAGATGTGCGGCAACGGGATCCGTGTGTTCGCGCATTACCTCGTGCGTTCCGGTCTCGCGACCATCGAGCCGGGGTCGACGCTGCCCATCGGCACGCGAGCCGGGGTCCGCGACGTCACCCGAAGCGAAACCGGGTATCAGGTCGACCTGGGCGCGTGGAGACTCTCGGGCGATGACCCCCTCGTGACGACGGAGGGCCTCGCTGTCACGCGGCCGGGCCTGGGAATCGACGTCGGCAACCCTCACGTGGTCGTGGCTCTCGCGTCCGATGCCGAACTGGCATCACTCGAGTTGCACCGCGCACCCGAGCTCGAGCCCCGCCTGCCGGCCGGAGCGAACGTAGAGTTCGTCGTGCCCGGCGAGCCTCTCGTCCGCGATGGGATCGGTCACGTGCGGATGCGGGTGTCGGAACGGGGCGTGGGTGAGACGCTCAGCTGCGGCACCGGTGTCGCAGCCACCGCACTCGCCGTGCGGTATTGGGCGGGGGAGCAGGCGCCGAACCACTGGCGCGTCGAGGTGCCCGGTGGCACGCTCGGCGTCCGCATGTTCCCCGCAGAAGACGGCGAGCACGTAGCGCTGTCGGGTCCCGCTCAACTGGTGTTCAGCGGCGAGGTAGACCTGGTCTGAGAGCGCATCCTGACGGCGTGGGCGATCAGGCCGTAGGTCTGCGATGGTCGATGCGGGATTCGCGCGGACTCACGAATCGAGTCCGGCGAGTGCGATCGGCTCGGTAGGTGGGGATCCGTGCTTGCGGACCTTCAACACCCGATAGCCTTTGGCCGTCGCGGTGCGGTGCACGCTGAACCCAGGCTGGAACGTCGCGGCGATCCACCGCTGCAGCGAGTCCGCTCCCAGATTCCGCTGCACCACGAGCCATGCGTCGCTGCGTTCGTCCAACCGAGGCACCCACTTCTCGAGGAGCCCGTGCAGTTCGCTCTTGCCGACGCGGATCGGCGGATTCGAGCGGATGGTACGGAAGGACACGGAATCGGGAACATCGGCGGGCAGCGATGCGTTGACATTGGTGAGGCCCAAAGCCTTCGCATTGCGGCGGACGAGGTCGAGCGCCCGCTCGTTGACGTCGACCGCCCATACAGTGGCGTGCGGGGCAGCGAGTGCCATCGACAGCGTGATCGGACCCCACCCGCTGCCGAGGTCGAGAAGATGGCCACCCGGCGGGACAGGCGGCATGTTGGCGAGTAGGACGGCAGTACCGGCATCCAGCCGATCCGGGCTGAAGACGCCGCCAGCAGTTGTGACGTCCAGCTCACGGCCTGCGAGCGTCACACGGAGCGCGCGCAGGTTCTCGGGGCTTGCCGGGGCCGCGGTGAAGTAATGGTCGGACCCCATACCGTGAGCGTAGCGGAGAGTGCGGGCTAAGGTTAAGGCTCGCAACAAAACCCAGAGACAAGGACCGGATGACGGACAGCACCACACCCACCACTGACGACGGAGCAGTCGAGCGCGTGCTCGCCAATGCCGAGAAGCGTACAGAGCCTCGAGTGTTCGGAGCGGCTCAAGCCCTTCAGGATTCGTCCACGGCGTCGCACGCTTCGTCTGACGGTGACCAGTGGGATCTCGAAGACCGACACGCTCTGCGTCGTGTCGGCGGTCTGTCGACCGAGCTCGAAGACGTCACCGAGGTCGAGTACCGACAGCTGCGTCTTGAGAATGTCGTCCTGGTCGGCGTCTACCCTCAGGGCGCGCAGGAGGATGCGGAGAATTCGCTGCGCGAGCTGGCCGCGCTGGCCGAGACAGCGGGAGCCGTCGTGCTCGATGGAGTTCTGCAGCGGCGCCCCCACCCGGATGCCGCGACGTACATCGGGCGCGGCAAGGCACAGGAACTCAAAGACATCGTCGCGGCCACCGGGGCAGACACGGTCATCGCTGACACCGAACTCGCGCCCAGCCAGCGCCGTGCGCTCGAGGATGTGGTCAAGGTGAAGGTGATCGACCGCACGACGGTGATCCTCGACATCTTCAGCCAGCATGCCAAGAGCCGCGAGGGCAAGGCTCAGGTCGAGCTCGCACAGCTCGAGTACCTTCTGCCGCGCTTGCGCGGCTGGGGTGACTCCATGAGCCGTCAGGCCGGTGGGCAGGTCGGTGCGGGCGGGGCCGGTATGGGCTCCCGTGGCCCGGGTGAGACGAAGATCGAGCTCGACCGTCGTCGCATCCGCACCAAGATGGCTCTCCTGCGCCGACAGATCCGTGACTTCGGTCCCGCGCGAGAAGCCAAGCGCGCCGAGCGCAAGCGCAACACGATTCCCTCCGTGGCCATCGCCGGTTACACCAACGCCGGCAAGTCGAGCCTCCTCAACGCGCTCACGAGCGCGGGCGTGCTCGTGGAGAACGCACTGTTCGCGACGCTGGATGCGACCGTCCGGCGCTCCGAGACTTCGGACGGACGTGTCTATACGCTGACCGACACTGTCGGGTTCGTGCGCAACCTTCCGCACCAGCTCGTCGAGGCGTTCCGTTCGACGCTCGAAGAGGTCGGCGACGCAGACGTGGTGTTGCACGTCGTGGACGGATCGCATCCCGACCCCGCCGGTCAGCTGCAGACGGTTCGGGACGTGATGGGCGATGTCGGCGTGCGTGACATGCCAGAGCTCGTGGTGTTCAACAAGGCCGATCTGATCGACGAAGGAGAGCGTCTCGTGCTGCGAGGCCTCGTGCCCACGGCGCATTTCGTCTCGTCGCGGTCGGGCGAGGGCATCGAAGAGCTTCGGGCGGCGATCGAAGAGGCGCTTCCGAAGCCCGCGGTCGAGGTGCACGCAGTCGTTCCCTATGACCGGGGCGATCTGGTCGCGGCGATTCACGAGACCGGGATGCTGCTGGCGGTCGACCACAGCGAGCAGGGCACCGTCGTGCACGCGCGCGTGTCGGAGCGGCTCGCCGCCGATCTCGCGCCTTTCGCCATCGACTCCTGACCGAGCTGCCGGGCCGGCGAAGCGTGGTTCAGCGTGCGAGGAATCGCGCCTCGACCGTTGCTGAGATGACGATCTCGTCGGGCTCATAGTCCATCGACGGCCCGCCCGTGTCTTGGGACTCCTGCATCATGGCCCCGCGCATCTTGGGGACGCCGGCGAACGGCTGGACGGGGGCGGGCGTGATCAATCCGACATCGGCGATCTCGACGGGCACGACGGTGCCGAGCCCGAGCGCCGTGGCGTAAGCCCGTGCGCGCGTCACAGCGACGCCGACCGCCTCTGCCGCGACTTCTCGTTCGACCCTCGAACTCGTCGCGCTGGTGAGATGCCAGTTGACCCACCCGACTTCGACTCCGTCCCATGCCGAGATGTCCGATACCCAGAGTGAGAGTTCGGATGCCTCGGCGAAGGTCGCTGTCAGATCGATACTGGCGTAGTAGACGGGGGCGAGCCGCTTGCCCTCCGAGCTCCACGGGCGCTCAGCTCGCACGGACAGCCGCTTGCTCGACCAGTCGACGACGGCGCCCGTCTCGCGCCGGGCGGTGATGCTCTCGCGCACCGGCTCGGTGAGATGCATGACGCGATCGACCACCTCTGCGCGGTCCGCGCCGTCTGCGCGCACGCTGACGCGGATGGTGGCGCGCTCCGGCGCGAGTCGCGCCTCGTGCTCGCCGCGGACGGTGACGGTGACTTCGCTCATGTCGCGACTCTACGCCAGGGCATGGAATGGCGAAGGCCCCGCGAACGTTGTAGTCTGTGATGCTCGGGGACTTCCGGTTCCCGGGTTGCAAAACTCCACAGTGTGACAGCGGCTCCTTCGAGAGAAGGACCACGGGGCTGATCGGTTTCGACAGCGCCTGTGAATCCACGAGAAGCGGGCCGAGGATGCAGAGTTATCTCGTAAACGCTCTCTGCAAAAAAATAGTTGCCGAAACCAAGCGCAACGACTTCGCCCTCGCTGCATAAGCGAGCCCGATAGTCCGTCAGGCCGTATGTGATTCCGATACGGATCCTGGCGTCATTTAGGAATCTTGCTGCGTGACGGCGTCTGGACGTCACGTGGGACTCTTCCCAGGCTGGGCTCGTCGACTTAGGTGTCTGTGACAAAGGTCGGAGCCGAGTAGAACGTCTGCACAGACTGCGCCCGGAGAAGGCGTGGAGACTCAGCGTTGGACGGGGGTTCGATTCCCCCCAGCTCCACCAGGTCGCTGTCACCGTGAGAACCCCCGTGGGATCGCTTCGTGCGAACCTGCGGGGGTTTTCGTGTGGAATCAGCTGATTGCTGACTCGCGAGACTCAGTCGAGACTCTCGAGAGCAGCTTCCGCCCGCTTCACCGCGGCATCCGCATCGGCGAGCTTGTCTGCAGCATCCCGTTCCGTGACCTCGGCCCGCTCCAGTTCTTGCCGCGTGAGTTCGACATCACGCCTCACCTCGTCGAGCTCCTTCTCGAGTGCTGCCGCGCGCGACGCGAGGGCGTCGGAGTCGCGTGCGGTCTTCCTGACTTCACGCGTGGCGAGCGTGGCTTCGTCGGCAGCGTCGTCGCGTACCCGCTGTGCGTTTCGCAGTTCGCGTTCGGCGTCGCGTCGTCGACGTCGAGCCGCCACCTCGTCATGCGGGCGGCTCTCTCGTGCGGTCGTGGCGGGTGCCCCACCGCCGACGATCGTATCCATCGCATCGGAGAAGGTGCCCTGCGGTTCCAGCGCGCGCACGAGCCGGCCCGACGATACAGCGACGGCTGCGTCCGCATCGAAGAACGCAGCGCTGAGCGTCTGGTTCACGGACTCCCGCGTGGCTGCCGTGATGCGCTCGCCTCGACTCTCCGCGAGGTCAGCGGCCATGGACGCGAGTCGGGCCGTGAGTGCGCGTCGCTCGCGGCCGAGCTGGCTGAGGGCCTTGGCGTCGAGGTCTTCCTGCGCTTCTCTCAGGTGTTCAGCGAGTTCGAGCGCTTCGGCGAGCTGAGCTGTTCGCTCGACCGCGAAGACGTTGACGACCCAGGCGGCGACCGATGGCTTGCGTAGAGCCCTGACCTCTGCAGCCGCGGACGGATCCGTGTTGCTCAGCGCTTTGGCTTGCCTGTTTCTTTCCGGGATGAAGTCGTCGAGTGGGCCTGCGTACAACGTCGACGCGATCTCCAGCAGCGAGGCCTCTCCTGTCATGACTGCGACCTTACCGTCGCTCGTCCCGGACGGGACGGCGCCTGCTCAGCCCGCCCAGTCGATCAGGATGAGCCCCTCCCGGGTGTCGGCGACCTTCACCCAGCCGTCGCCGAACAGGTACGTCATCCCGTATCCGGCCTCATCCGTGCCCATGGAGAACTGCGGATCCTCCGTGATGTAGATGCCTTCTGGGCCATCGTCACGAGTCCATCCCTGCGACAGCAGCGAGGACTGCGCACGCGCAGCGTCCTCCGGAGTGATCTCCGACCATCCATACAGCTGTCCATGGTCGGACGCGACCGAATAGTCCGCCCAGAAGCACAGCAGACCGTCGGACATCGTGACGTCGCCGATGACGAAGTCCTTCTCCTCGAACGTCCACCCGAGGTCCGTGAGCGCCTCGACGGTGCCCTCGGAGATCATCGCGTCGCACGTCGGCAGCGCCGGGCTTGCAGAGGGTGACGGTGACGTCACCGGCTGCGCCGGCGCTGTCACAGACGCTTGCGGCGCCGGAGATGAGGGGGCCGGCTCCGGCGCGACGGCGGAACAGCCCGTGACTGCGAGAGCGACGAGCAGAACGCCACTCAGGGCTGAGGTGATGCGAGGGGTCATCGATGCCTTCGTCGTGATGATCAGTCGTGCAGAAGCCGGAGGAATGCGTCGTGCAGAGTGCCGTTGGAGGCGAGTGTCGAGAGGTCGGAGATCGTCTCGGCGCCGTCGAAGCCGGTCATGCGCCCGCCCGCCTCGCGCACGATCGGTACGGCGGCCGCAATGTCGTACTCCTTGACGCCGAACTCCGCGACCATGTCGAGGCGCCCTTCAGCGAGGAGCATGTATGCGTAGATGTCGCCGTATGCCCGATCGCGCCACACGCGGTCTGCAAGAGTCAGCAGCTGCGGCAGTCGGCCGGCTTCCGCCCACTGCGTGATGCTCTGGAAGCTGACGCTCGCATCGTCCAGGGACGAGACCGCGGAGGTGCGCACGCGGCGCGGGCCGCCCTCCGTCGCGGTCCACGCACCCGCGCCCGTCGCGGCCCACCATCGCCGTCCGAGCGCCGGCATGCTCACGACGCCAACCTGCGGCACACCATCGAGCGCGAGCGCGATCATGGTGCCCCACAGCGGAACCCCGCGAAGGAAGTTCGCGGTCCCGTCGATCGGATCGATGATCCATTGGCGGTCGGTGCTGCCCTCCGCCCCGAACTCCTCGCCGAAGATCCCGTCGTCCGGACGCTCGGCTGCAAGGATCGCGCGGATCGCTCTCTCGGTCGCGAGATCGGCGTCCGTCACGTGCGACCGGTCGGCCTTCGTGGAGATCTGCAGATCCGCGCTGTCGAAGCGCGGCAGCGACTGCGCGTCGGCGGCGTCTGCGAGCCTGAGTGCCAGCTCGAGGTCGCGGGTGAGATCAGCAGAGTGCGGGGAAGCGGTCACCCCCTCAGGATAACCGCCCGGATTCCGGTGTCCTGAGTCGCCGACACGGGGCGACACGCGCGGCGCGCACGGACCTCCCGTGCGGATTTCGCCTCGGAGGGATCGGCTGGTAATGTAATTCCTCGGCCGGGGATTTCCCGGGCCACGCACCTCTAGCTCAATCGGCAGAGCAACTGACTCTTAATCAGTGGGTTCTCGGTTCAAGTCCGAGGGGTGCACGGATCAGCCCTGATGACTCTCGCCAGTCATCGGGGCTTTTCTGCGTTCCAGGCTGCGGTCGGCAGCGATCCCCCCGCCGCAGTCAGGATCTGATCAGGATGCGTTCGGCTGGGAACGGTCGAATCGAGTAGGCCAAGCGAGCGACGCACCCCTGATTATCAACACCCACCCGAGAACGAAGGCGGCGAAGCCGGCGAGGAAAGCAAGTACGGGCCAGAAGAAGTCATACGCCGGGATCTGCCTCGGATTCGCTTCGGCCAAGATCGGCACGTAGCTCAACCAAGCCCAGAGCACCTGCACTCCCATGCCGATGATCTGAACCCCCTTGATGACGGCGAGCACGGTACCACCCACGAGTATGGCTGCACCGCCGAGTAGTAGGCCGGTCGCACCCCGGCCCCGCTGCCAAACGTTCATGTGCCGCCTCCAGTGGGTTCGCGTAGGGCGATTGTGGCACGCGCCGTATGCGTTATCGCGTACGAGGCTTTCGGAGGCGCGCGATCTCCCCTGGTGCTACGGGGTGTCCTGCCCAGTTCTGCTGGAACTCACCCGGGGCGATCAGTGGGTTCTCGGTTCGAGTCCGAGGGGGTGCACGGATCAGCCCTGATGACTCTCGCCAGTCATCGGGGCTTTTCTGCATCTGTCCAGACCCGGGACGCTGCGCTAGCGTGATGCCAACGCGAGGGGGACGGCGATGCGCGAAGCGCGACGGGTGGCGGCGACAGTGATGGTGGCAGTGGCGTTCACGCTGGCGCTGGGTGGCTGCGTGCCGGCGATCGAGAGGCACGTGGAGCACACGTCGTCGTCCGTGTCACTCTCGCGCGGCGAGGCGCTCGTCGTCGAGTTCGGCGAGGTCAACCCCTCGGTCGGAGACGACTGGGTGCTGACGCGTGAGCCGGATCCGGCTGTGCTCGGCGAGGGGGACGAACGCTACCGCTACCTCGGTGAGGACGGGGAGACGGGCTCTCCGAGCGAGATGACGTACCGGTTCGCCGCGATCGGCGTCGGCACGACCGTCGTGCGTTTCGAGTATCGGTTCCGCGGATCCGTGCCGGAAGACCCTGCGAATCGCAAGTCGGCCGAGATAGCCGTCACCGTCAAGTGACATCGATCAGGGGACAGCGACAGCGATGACGGTGCCGCGGGTGAGGGACCGCAGCGAGTCGAAGGTCAGTGGCATGACCGTGTGCGGATGGCCCGCAGCCGCCCACAGCCTGTCGTGCGCTCGCAGAGCCTCGTCGATGTAGGTGGGCAGTGGGGCAGGATGCCCCACGGGGGCGACCCCGCCGATCGCCTGTCCGGTGGACTGTCGGACGATCGACGCCGGTGCCATGCTCACTTCATTCGCCCCGATGCTCAGTGCCAGGGTTCGCAGGTCGGCACGATGTCCACCGCTCGTCATCACCA
This sequence comes from Microbacterium hydrocarbonoxydans, assembly GCF_904831005.1. Taxonomy (NCBI): domain Bacteria; kingdom Bacillati; phylum Actinomycetota; class Actinomycetes; order Micrococcales; family Microbacteriaceae; genus Microbacterium; species Microbacterium hydrocarbonoxydans. The sequence goes on from NZ_LR882982.1 coordinate 1,441,547, forward strand.
GCACCGGCACCCCGTCCGCGAGGAAGACAAGGCTGTTCGCGATCGCCGACACCTCGCAGCCGATGGCTGCCGCCGCCTCGGCGGCAGTGCGGGCCGACTCGGGAAGCACCACGATCTCGGCGCGGACGCCGGCCTGGTCGAGGTGCTGCTGCACCAGCAGGCTGCGTTCGGGGAGGGCGCTCATCGCCCCACCGTAGCGAACCTCGGCAATCCGGGTCATGCACCGCAGCGCTCGATCAGCCCGCGTCGCCGAGCAGGATGGCCTCAGCGTCTTCGACCGCCGCGTCGGCCGGTTCATCGTCGATGTGCGCCAGCGTCGAGCGCCCGAGGAAGATCACGACAGCGGCGATGAGAACCGCACCGGCGGCGACGAGGTATGGCACCGTGGCGCTGAATGCGTGCCACAGGGCCGCGGCCAGAGGGGGCGCCACCGCCCCGCCGAGGAAGCGCACCGAGGAGTACGCCGAGGATGCCACGGAGCGCGGCAGATCGGTCGCCTCCATCACGGCTTCGGTGAGCACGGTGTTCATGATGCCGAGGAGAAGACCGCCGATGACGATGCAGGTCACCAGGGCCGCAGCCGACTCGACGAGGATTCCCGCGACGACGAGATCGATCGCAAGGAGCGGGAGAACGACCAGGATCACGCGGGTGCGAGACATCCGTCGCATCAGCAGGGGAGCGACCCACACGCTCGTGATCGCGAGCGCGACGCCCCATCCGAAGAAGGTGAAGCCGATGCCCATCGCCCCGAAGCCGAGTGGGAACGGAGAGAACGCCAGCAGGATGAAGAACCCGATGTTGTAGAAGAAGGCAGCGATCGCGAGGACTGCCAGCGCAGGACGCCTGAGCGCTGTGAAAGGAGCCGAGAAGGGGATCGGCGTGCGCTGTCCCTCCGGACCGCGCAGAAGCACGAGCACGGCCAGGAACGCGATCGCCATCAGCACCACGACTCCGAAGAACGGGGCACGCCAGCTCTGCTCGCCGAGGATGCCGCCGAGCAGCGGTCCTATAGCGATGCCGAGTCCGAGGGCTGCCTCGTAGAGGATGATCGCGGCCGCGCTGCCTCCCGACGCCGCGCCGACGATCGTGGCGAGGGCGGTCGAGATGAAGAGCGCGTTGCCGAGACCCCATCCCGCGCGGAATCCGATGACCGCATCGACGCTGCCGCTCAAAGCGCAGAACAGGGCGAACACGACGATGAGAGCGAGCCCGATCAGCAGGGTCTTCTTCGCGCCGATGCGGCTCGAGATCCAGCTGGTCACCAGCATGGCGAGACCCGTCACCGCGAGGTAGCTGGTGAACAGCAGCTCGGTCTCGACGGGGCTCGCCTGCAGGGAGTCGGCGATGGCGGGGAGGATGGGATCGACCAGTCCGATTCCCATGAAGGCGACGACGCACGCGAACGCGACCGCCCAGACCTGTGCGGGTTGCTTCCAGATGGATGGGGTGGTGCTCGTCACCGATTCATTCCTGTCGAGTCGATTGTGGTGTGGGCCGCCAGGATCTCGGCGGCGCGGGTCAGGGCGCTCCAGTCATCGTCGTCCAGAGCGGCGAAGCGAGGAGCGAGGATGTCGCGGAACTCCACTCGCCAGGCGCTCAGAGCGGCCGAGCCGGCGGCTGTGATGTCGACCGCGGTCGCGCGTGAATCTTCCGGGACGGGGGAGCGCAGCACCAAGCCGTCGCGTTCCAGGTTGCCGATGAGCCTCGTCATGCCGGGCTGCGTGGTGCGCGCCGCGGCAGCGAGCTCGCCGACGCGCTGAGGGCCGGCGTGCTCGAGGAGGCTGAGGACACGCCACTGCGCGGCGGGGGCGTCGTTCCCGGCGTCCTGTGCGGCGATCCGCCCCAGCGCGTACCCAGAGAGCACGAGAGAGGGGATGACGTCGATGCGATTCATACCAACCAGTATATACCTTGTGGTATGTACTGTCGTGGTCGGTCCGAGCGCAGCTACCGGCGCGCGTTGGCGATCCGCGCGGACAACTGGTGCGCATGCGCGAGAAGAGTGCGGCCGAGTTCGGGGAGCCGGTCGGGTCCGAATCTGAACCCGACTCCGGTCAGGCTCAACGCCCACTCCGGCCGACCTGATCTGTCGAACACGGCTGCACCGAGGCCCCAGCTGCCCTCGACGATCAGGCCGGGGTTGACCGCATAGCCGCGTTCCTTGGTCTCGGCGAGGCGGGCGCGCAATGGGAGGGAGCCGTGCGGCGCACCCCACTCCTGCTCCAAGTGCGGGTGGCGATCGAGATACGCGTCCACATCGTGGTCCGGCAGGAATGCCAGGATGGCGAGCCCGGCGCTGGCGACTCCGAGAGGGAAGCGGACTCCTTCGCTGAGCACGAATGACCGAATGGGGAAGGCGCCTTCCTCTCGCACGAGACACACGGTCTCGTCTGCGCGACGCACCGAGAGGAAGGCGCTCTCCTCGGTCTTGACCGCAAGCGACCGAACGATGTCGCGCGCAAGCCCGGTGACGTCATACCGAGCAGCCGCGACGCTTCCCATCAGGTAGAGCTCCGGTCCCGGCATCCACCTCGTCGACTCCTCGTCCCGATCGACGAGGCCCTCCGCTCGCAGCGCAGAGAGAAGTCGATGGGTCGTGGAACGGGTGAAGCCGGACGACCGGGCGAGGTCGTGCAGAGGTGCGCCACCGGCGCCACTGGCCGTGACCAGCCGCAACAGGACTGCAGCGCGCGCGATCGCCTGCGCTCCAGGTACGCCGCGCGATGTCTGTTCCATGATGTGGACGCTAGTAGCGGATCGGTCCACATCACAAGAGTGAGCTCGCGTGCCGCGGGTGCGCGCGGGATCCTGTACGGAGGCACGTCTTCGAAGGAGCACGCGTGATCGACAAACAGAGGGCATCCGCAGCGGACGCCGTGGCAGACATCCGGGACGGATCATCGATCGCGGTCGGGGGTTTCGGACTCTCGGGCAATCCGATCGCGCTGATCGAGGCGATCCTCGCACAGGGCACGACCGATCTGAGCGTCGTCAGCAACAACTGCGGAGTCGACGACTGGGGTCTGGGAGTCCTGCTCGGCGCAGGGAGGATCCGCAAGATGACGTCGTCGTACGTGGGGGAGAACAAGGAGTTCGAACGCCAGTTCCTGTCGGGCGAACTCGAACTCGAACTCACCCCGCAGGGGACTCTGGCCGAGAAGCTTCGAGCCGGCGGTTCGGGCATCGGCGCGTTCTTCACGCAGACCGGAGTGGGAACGCAGGTAGCCGAGGGCGGGCTGCCGCGTCGCTACGACCCGGACGGGACGGTCGCGCTCGCCTCTCCGGTGAAGGAGGTGCGCGTGTTCGACATCGACGGGACGCCCCGTGAGTACGTGCTGGAGGAGGCGATCACCACAGACTTCGCGCTGGTGCATGCTCTCGCCGGTGATCGACACGGCAACCTCATCTTCAACAAGGCTGCGCGCAACTTCAATCCGCTGGCGGCGATGGCCGGCCGGGTCTGCATCGCGCAGGTCGAACATCTGGTGGAGCCCGGTGAGCTCGACCCCGATCGCATCCACCTTCCCGGCGTGTACGTGCACCGGATCATCGAGGTCGGCTCACACATCACCAAACGCATCGAGCGGCGCACGGTCGCCGTGGAAGGGGCCTGAGATGGCACTCACACGCAACGAGATGGCGGCTCGGGCCGCCGCGGAACTGCAGGACGGCTCGTACGTGAATCTCGGGATCGGGCTTCCCACCCTCGTGCCGAATCATGTTCCGGAGGGCGTGACGGTCGTGCTGCAGTCCGAGAACGGCATCCTCGGGGTGGGCCCGTATCCGCGAGAGGAGTCGGTGGACCCCGATCTCATCAACGCCGGCAAGGAGACGGTGACGGTGCTGCCGGGATCGGCGTTCTTCGATTCGGCGCTGAGTTTCGGCATGATCCGTGCAGGCAAGATCGACGCTGCGATCCTGGGAGCCATGCAGGTGTCGGCAAGGGGCGATCTCGCCAACTGGATGATCCCGGGCAAGATGGTCAAGGGGCCGGGAGGCGCCATGGACCTCGTGCACGGCGCACGACGCGTGATCGTCCTCATGGAGCACACCGCCAAGGACGGCTCCGCGAAGATCGTCGACGAATGCTCGCTGCCTCTCACGGGCCGGCGGGTGGTCGACCGCATCATCACCGACATGGCGGTGATCGATGTCACGGATGCGGGGCTGGTGCTGGTCGAAATCGCGCCAGGGGTGACGGTCGACGAGGTCGTCGCCGCGACGGGCCCGGTCTTGACCGTGCCGAGCAGCCATGAAGAGTGACCGACGGAAGGATCCCGAAATGACCGACACCACGCACTCGGATGCTGAAGACATCGTCATCGTCGCGGCGGCGCGCACGCCGCAGGGGCGCTTGAAGGGACAGCTGGCCGGCTTCACCGCACCGCAACTGGGCGCCTTCGCGATCCGCGGCGCGCTCGAGCGGGGACGCGTCGACGGAACCGAGGTCGACGCCGTCATCATGGGGCAGGTGCTCGCGGCCGGATCCGGCCAGAATGCGGCGCGCCAGGCAGCGATCGGTGCGGGCATCGGTTGGGACGTGCCGGCTCACTCGATCAACAAGGTGTGTCTGTCCGGCCTCACGGCTGTGATCGACGCCGCGCGCATGATCCGCACGGGCGATGCGGAGGTCGTGGTGGCGGGCGGGATGGAGTCGATGACACGTGCGCCGCATCTGCTGATGGGATCGCGCGACGGCTGGACCTACGGCAGTGTCGAAGTGCTCGACCACATGGCTTTCGACGGCCTCACCGATGCCTATGACCGCGAGAGCATGGGGGCATCGACCGAGCGCCACAACGCGCGATACGACCTGACCCGGGCCGCGCAGGACGAGGTCGCAGCGCTGTCGCACCAGCGTGCCGCTGCGGCACAGAACAACGGTGTGTTCGATGACGAGATCATCGCGGTGGCTGTACCGCAGCGGCGGGGAGAGCCGATGATCGTCTCGGCCGATGAGGGCATCCGCCCCGACACCACGATCGAGTCGCTGAGCGGGCTGCGCGCAGCGTTCGCAGAGGGCGGTTCGATCACTGCGGGCAACTCGTCGCAGATCTCCGACGGCGCGTCCGCGGTCATCGTCACGACGCGTGGCAGGGCCCTGGCGTCGGACTGGCCGGTTCTGGTGACGGTCGGCGCCAGCGGGCAGACCGCCGGCCCCGACAACTCCCTGCAGGCTCAGCCCGCTCGCGCGATCGAGCGCGCGTGTGCGAAGCAGGGGATACTTCCGACCGACCTCGATGTCGTCGAGATCAACGAGGCCTTCGGTGCGGTCGTCGCGCGCTCTCAGACAGAGCTCGGGATCTCGAGCGATGTCGTCAACATCCATGGCGGCGGCATCGCCATCGGTCACCCGATCGGAGCATCGGGAGCCCGCCTGGTGGTGCATGTCGCGCACGAACTCGCGCGGCGAGGGGCAGGCGCCGCGGCTGTGGGGCTCTGCGGAGGCGGAGGCCAGGGGGAGGCGCTGATCCTCACGCGCTGAACGTCAGCGCTTCAGCGGCTTCACCTTCGCGGAGCGCTTCTCTTCCTTCTCCTGCTCGCGCTGCTGCTTCGCATAGACAGGGGAGTCGGGAGAGACAGGGCGTCCCTGCTTGGCGCGACGCGTGTCGATCACTGCGCCGATGGCCAGGGCGAGGCTGATCGCCCAGCTCACCCATGCGAGCGCCGAGCGCCAGGTGATCTTGGTGTCACGGGAGCCGCGGAGCAGGGTGACCCCGGTCATGATCGCGCCGATGAGTCCGGTACCCGAGAGGTAGTTCATGCCCTCACGCTACCCGCACCGGCGCCGCACGTGCCGCGCCTTGACAGCAGCTGCGCAGTCTGGCAGACGCCGCTCCGCGCCCAGCACGCTCGCAGACGCCTGCGGTACCATGGCCTGGTCGCGGCACGTCCGCGTCCGCAACCCGTGTATCTACCGGCCGTCGGTCCTCCGGCGGACAGCGGCGGCACCCGACCCCGCGTCTCCGGGCGCGCGAGAGCCATGACACACGTATCTCCACCGGCGCATGCCGCCGCCCCCTCGCAGAAGTCCGACGCTCCGAGCCTGCTCCGCACAGCAGGGCTCCCGTACTTCGTGATCGCGTTCATCGCGCGACTGCCCTTCGCCATGATGGTCGTCGGCGTCCTCACCGTCGTCGTCTCGGCGCGTGGCTCGCTCTCGCTCGGCGGCCTCACTTCGGCGGCGGTCGGTCTGGGCACCGCCTGCTTCGGCCCACTGCTCGGGGCCGCGGCGGATCGCTTCGGTCAGCGCACCGTGCTGCTGATCCTCGCGGTCGCGAACGGAACGATGCTGGTGGTCTTCACCGTCGTCGTGTACGCCGATGCGGCCGATGCGCTCGTGCTGGTCGCGGCGATGGGCATCGGCGCCACTGCGCCGCAGGTGGCGCCGCTGTCGCGGTCCAGACTCGTCACGATGATCGCGGACCGGCTGCCCGAGGCCGTGCGCGCCAGGACGACCTCGGGCACCATGGCCTACGAGTCGGCTGCGGACGAGACGGTGTTCGTCTTCGGGCCGTTCATCGTCGGCATCCTCGCCTCGGCCTTCGCGCCCTGGGCGCCGCTCGTCGGCGCGGCGGCACTCACCGTCGTGTTCGTCGGAGCGTTCGCGCTGCACCCGAGCGCGCGCGTCGTGTCGGTGCACCGCGACAGTGAGGGACGCGCGCCGTCGGCGGTGTCCGAGCTGTTCCGACCACGGCTGCTCGTCATCATCCTCGGGATCCTCGGCGTGGGAATGTTCTTCGGCACCATGCTCACGTCGCTCACGTCCTTCATGGCCGACCGCGGCGACCCTGAGCAGGCGGGACTGCTGTACGGAGTCATGGGTGTCGGATCGGCGATCCTCGCGCTCGGCGTCGCGTGGCTCCCGGCGCGATTCTCGCTGCGAGCGCGCTGGCTCGTCTTCTCCGGCGTCCTGCTCGCCGGAAGCCTTCTGCTGCTCTTCGTGGACACACCCACCACGATGATGTTCGCACTCGCGATCATGGGCATCGGCATCGGGCCGACGCTCGTGACCCAATACAGTCTCGGCGCGGCGCGCAGCCCGCTCGGACGCTCGGCGACGGTCATGACGATGCTCGGTTCGGGAATCGTGGTCGGGCAATCGCTCGGCGCCGCGGTGGCGGGAGAACTCGCTGAGAACGTGGGCACCGGCAGCGCGCTGCTGCTTCCGATCATCGCGGCCGGGATAGCGTTCGCTGCAGGTGTTGTCAACTGGCGGTGGGGCGCGACCGGGTCTCGCGTACGCTCGGAAGAGGCCCCAGTAGCCTGAGGTCCATCCCCCTTCGCAGTGCCAAGGAGCTCCATGCCAGCCGCAGATTTCGTCGTCGTCGCCAATCGCCTTCCCGTCGACCGGGTGATGGGCCCCGATGGCGAGGACGAGTGGCGGACATCGCCGGGCGGGCTCGTGGCAGCACTCGAGCCGATGATGCGCAGTGCGCACGGCGCATGGGTGGGGTGGCCGGGACAGCCGGACGTCGAGCTCGACCCGTTCGAGATCAACGGAATCGATCTCGTGCCCGTGCCGCTCAGCACGGAAGAGGTCGCCGACTACTACGAGGGTTTTGCGAACGACACGATCTGGCCGCTCTATCACGACGTCATCGCACCGCCTCAGTACCACCGCGAGTGGTGGGACGCGTACGTCCGCGTCAACCGCAGGTTCGCTCAGGCTGCCGCTGACGTCGCCGCACCGGACGGCACGGTCTGGGTGCACGACTACCAGCTGCAGCTGGTGCCGCAGATGATCCGTGAGATCCGACCCGACGTCACGATCGGCTACTTCCACCACATCCCGTTCCCCGCGCACGGCCTCTACGCCCAGCTTCCCTGGCGCGATCAGGTGCTCACGGGACTCCTGGGCGCCGACGTGATCGGATTCCAGCGTGCACAGGACGCCACCTACTTCCTGACGGCAGTGCGCCGGCGTCTGCGGCACGAGGTCAAAGGATCGGCGGTCACGATCCCGACGGCCGACGGCGGCTCACGCACGGCGGTCGCCCGCGCGTTTCCGATCTCGATCGACACGACGCCGTACCTCGAACTCGCGGCTCGTCCCGACGTGCGGGCTCGCGCAGCCGAGATCAGGGAGAGTCTCGGCAATCCGAAGAAGATCCTCCTCGGTGTCGACCGCCTCGACTACACGAAGGGCATCCGGCACCGGATCAAGGCGTACGGCGAGCTTCTCGAAGACGGCCTCCTGAGCGTCGACGACGTCACCTTCGTGCAGGTCGCCAGCCCGAGCCGTGAGCGAGTCGACGCCTATGTGCACCTTCGCGACGAGATCGAGCTCGCGGTCGGGCGCATCAACGGCGATCACGACACGATGGGGCATACGGCGATCCGTTACCTGCACCAGGGATATCCGCGTGAGGAGATGGTCGCGCTGTACCTCGCTGCCGACGTGATGCTCGTGACGGCACTGCGAGACGGCATGAACCTCGTCGCGAAGGAGTACGTCGCGACCCGCGCCGACAATCGCGGTGTGCTCGTGCTGAGCGAGTTCACGGGGGCCGCCGATGAACTTCGGCAGGCGGTGCGCGTCAACCCGCACGACATCGCCGGGCTGAAGGACGCGATCATGACGGCCGTCACCATGACCCCCGCGGAGCAGGGCAAGCGGATGCGGTCGCTGCGGCGCCGCGTGCTGGAGAACGATGTGAACGCCTGGTCATCATCGTTCCTCCGCGCGCTCGCAGACGTCCGCGGACGCTGATCCGGAGGGGCGCACCGATCCGCCGGGTCATACTGGGAGGACACCGCCTCGATTGGAGACCCTGTGACCCGTAGCTGGACCCCCGGAGCCGCAGACCCGGCGCTGAGCGCCATCGCCGCCACCCCGAGACTGATCGTCGCGTTGGATTTCGACGGCACCGCGTCTCCGCTCGTCCCCGACCCGATGGCGGCCAGGGCGCTTCCCGAGGTCGCGGTGCAGGTCGCCCGCCTGGCGGCGATCCCCGACACGGTCGTGGCCTATGTGTCGGGTCGCAGCATGCACGATCTGAGGGTCATCACCGAGCATACGGATGACTCGCTCATCGCCCTGGCGGGTTCGCACGGTGCGCAGTACTGGTATCCGGGAATCGGTGATGCCGCGACCGACGGTGCAGAGAGTGCAGAGGGTTCGCGGGAGGAGCTGTGGGAGGCCGCGAGGCCGATCATCGAGCGCTACGAGGGCGCCGAGCTCGAGCCCAAGACTTTCGGCATGGGAGTGCACACGCGCACGGCCACGCCCGAGGTCGAGAAGGCGGTGTTCGCCGAGATCGACGCACTCGTGGCGGAGCGCTTCCCGCATTGGCGACGGCGTTCGGGGCATCGCGTGCTCGAGTTCTCCTCGCGGAGCGAGGGCAAGGATGCCGCGATGGCCGCTCTGCGCGAGCATTTCGATGCCACCGCGATCCTGTTCGCCGGCGACGACGTCACGGACGAAGACGCCATGCGCGTGCTCACCGGTGACGATCTGGGTGTGCGCGTGGGCCCGGGGGAGAGTGCGGCCGAGCTTCGTGTGGAGAACCCACAACAGATCGCGCTGCTTCTGGAGGCCCTCGCGGACGAGCGGACCTCTCGGCGGGAATAGACTTCCGTCATGTCCTCGCATGATCCCTCCACCAGCGCGCCCATCGACATCAAGCCCCGCAGCCGAGTCGTCACCGACGGCATCGAGGCGACGACCTCCCGTGGCATGCTCCGTGCCGTCGGCATGGGCGACGCCGACTGGGACAAGCCGCAGATCGGCATCGCCTCCAGCTGGAACGAGATCACCCCCTGCAACCTGAGCCTCGACCGGCTGGCACAGGGCGCCAAGGAGGGCGTGCACTCGGGCGGCGGCTATCCGCTGCAGTTCGGCACGATCTCCGTCTCGGACGGCATCTCGATGGGCCACGAGGGCATGCACTTCTCGCTCGTGTCGCGCGAGGTCATCGCCGACTCGGTCGAGACCGTGATGATGGCCGAGCGCCTCGACGGATCGGTGCTGCTCGCCGGCTGCGACAAGTCGATTCCGGGCATGCTCATGGCCAGCGCCCGTCTCGATCTGTCCAGCGTGTTCCTCTACGCGGGCTCGATCGCACCGGGGTGGGTGAAGCTGTCTGACGGCACCGAGAAGGACGTCACGATCATCGACTCCTTCGAGGCGGTGGGCGCGTGCCGCGCAGGACTCATGAGCGAAGAAGACCTCAAGCGGATCGAATGCGCGATCGCGCCCGGTGAAGGCGCGTGCGGTGGCATGTACACGGCCAACACCATGGCGTCGGTCGCGGAGGCCCTCGGACTCAGCCTTCCCGGCTCTGCCGCTCCGCCCGCAGCGGATCGTCGTCGCGACTACTTCGCCCACCGCTCGGGCGAAGCCGTCGTCAACCTGCTCCGTCAGGGAATCACCACCCGCGACATCCTGACCAAGGAGGCCTTCGAGAACGCGATCGCCCTCGCGATGGCTCTCGGCGGTTCGACCAACGTCGTGCTGCACCTCCTCGCGATCGCGCGCGAGGCCGAGGTCGACCTGAGCCTGCACGACTTCAACCGCATCGGCGACAAGGTCCCGCACGTGGCTGACATGAAGCCGTTCGGCAAGTACGTCATGAACGACGTCGACCGTCATGGCGGCATCCCGGTGATCATGAAGGCCATGCTCGATGAAGGACTGCTGCACGGCGACGCGCTGACGGTGACGGGCAAGACCCTTGCCGAGAACCTCGCGGACCTCGATCCGCAGCCCATCGACGGCGAGGTCATCCACACGTTCGACAACCCGATCCACGCGACCGGCGGGCTGACGATCCTGCACGGATCGCTGGCCCCCGAGGGGGCTGTCGTCAAGACCGCCGGATTCGATGCCGCCGTGTTCGAGGGCACCGCGCGGGTGTTCGAGCGCGAGCGTGCGGCCATGGACGCCGTGGCCGATGGAGAGATCGAGGCGGGCACGGTGATCGTGATCCGCTACGAGGGACCCAAGGGCGGACCGGGTATGCGCGAGATGCTCGCGATCACCGCCGCCATCAAGGGCGCGGGGCTCGGAAAAGATGTACTACTCTTGACTGACGGACGATTCTCAGGCGGCACAACCGGCCTGTGCATCGGCCACATAGCACCCGAAGCGGTGGACGCAGGTCCTATCGCCTTCGTGCGCGATGGTGATCTGATACGGGTCGATATCGCAGCTCGCTCTCTCGACCTACTCGTCGACGAGGCGGAGCTCGCCTCCCGCCGCTCTGGCTGGGAGCCGCTACCCCCGCGCTATACCCGTGGCGTTCTTGCCAAGTACTCGCGTCTCGTGCGGTCCGCCGCCGAGGGCGCGACGACCGGCTGATCCGCGTCGCTTCAGGCTCTCGGGCCTCCGACGTCGCCAACAGACCATCAGAAGGAGTGTCATGACCGCTGACACCGTCTCGGCTGTGCCGAGGCCACCCGCACCCAAGTCCGCCGCGCCGGAGATCTCCGGCGCCGAGGCTGTCGTCCGCACCCTCGAGCTCCTCGGCGTCAAGGACGTCTTCGGGCTCCCGGGTGGAGCGATCCTCCCCGTCTACGACCCGCTCATGGATGCGTCGGAGCTCCGCCACATCCTGGTGCGCCACGAGCAGGGGGCCGGTCACGCTGCCGAGGGCTATGCCTCTTCGTCGGGCAAGGTCGGCGTGTGCATCGCGACGTCCGGCCCCGGTGCGACCAACCTCGTGACGGCGATCGCCGATGCCTACATGGACTCGGTGCCGCTGCTCGCGATCACCGGGCAGGTCTTCTCGACGCTCATGGGAACGGACGCCTTCCAGGAGGCCGACATCGTCGGCATCACCATGCCGATCACCAAGCACTCCTTCCTCGTCAAGGACGCGTCCGAGATCCCGGGTGCGATCGCCGCGGCGTACGAGATCGCATCGACGGGCCGCCCCGGCCCCGTGCTCGTGGACATCACGAAGGATGCCCAGCAGGCCATGGCGCCGTTCATCTGGCCCGCGAAGATCGACCTGCCGGGGTATCGCCCGGTGACCAAGGCGCACGGCAAGCAGATCCAGGCGGCGGCGGCGCTGCTCGCGGGTGCCAAGAAGCCGGTTCTGTACGTCGGCGGCGGAGTGATCCGCGGTCGCGCCTCGGCCGAGCTGCTCGCACTGGCCGAGACCACCAACGCCCCGGTCGTGACGACGCTCATGGCGCGCGGCGCATTTCCGGACTCGCACCAGCAGCACCTGGGCATGCCCGGCATGCACGGCACGGTCCCCGCTGTGCTGGCACTGCAGGAGGCCGACCTGATCGTCTCGCTCGGTGCCCGCTTCGATGACCGCGTCACCGGAAAGGCCGCGCTCTTCGCACCGAACGCGAAGGTCGTGCACGTCGACATCGACCCGGCAGAGATCTCGAAGATCCGCACGGCCGATGTGCCGATCGTCGGCGACGTGCGCGACGTGCTGGTCGACCTCGAATCGGCCTTCCGCGCAGCGATCGGCACGTCTTCTCCGGACACGGAGGAGTGGTGGTCGTACCTCGATGGACTCCGCACGGAGTTCCCCCTCGGCTTCGCTCCCACCACCGACGGTCTGCTCGCGCCTCAGCACGTGATCCAGCGGATCGGTGAGCTCACGGGTCCCGAAGGAATCTACGCCGCAGGCGTCGGACAGCACCAGATGTGGGCGGCGCAGTTCATCAAGTACGAGCGGCCCAACGCCTGGCTGAACTCCGGGGGAGCGGGAACGATGGGCTACTCCGTCCCCGCCGCGATGGGTGCGAAGGTCGCCGAGCCAGACCGTGTGGTGTGGGCGATCGACGGCGACGGATGCTTCCAGATGACGAACCAGGAGCTCGCGACCTGCTCGATCAACAACATCCCGATCAAGGTCGCGATCATCAACAACTCCTCGCTCGGCATGGTGCGCCAGTGGCAGACGCTGTTCTATGACGGACGCCATTCCAACACCGACCTGAACACGGGGCACGGAACCGTGCGCATCCCCGACTTCGTGAAGCTGGCGGAGGCCTATGGCTGCCTCGCGATCCGCGTCGAGAAGGAAGAGGAAGTGGATGCGGCGATCACGCTCGCGCTCGAGACGAACGACCGCCCGGTCGTGATCGACTTCGTCGTGAGTGCGGACTCCATGGTCTGGCCGATGGTTCCCCAGGGCGTGAGCAACAGCTACGTCCAGTACGCCCGCGAGCACGCGCCCGCATTCGACGAGGAGGACTGACCATGTCGACTCACGTGCTGAGCCTCCTCGTGGAGAACACTCCCGGTCTGCTGACTCGTGTCGCGGGACTCTTCGCCCGTCGCGGATTCAACATCGACTCGCTCGCGGTGGGCGTGACCGAGGTGCCGGGCATCTCGCGCATCACCGTCGTCGTCGATCTCGAGGATCTTCCTCTCGAGCAGGTCACGAAGCAGCTCAACAAGCTGATCAACGTCATCAAGATCGTCGAGCTCGACTTCCCGACCTCGGTGCAGCGCGAGCACATGCTCGTCAAGGTACGCACCGACAACGCCACCCGGTCGAATGTGATCGAGGTCGCGAACCTGTTCCGCGCCTCGGTGGTCGACTATGCATCGGATGCGCTCGTGATCGAAGTCACCGGCGACCGGGGCAAGGTCGATGCGATGCTTCGCGCACTCGAGCCCTTCGGCATCAAGGAGATCGCCCAGTCGGGCCTTCTCGCCATCGGCCGCGGTGGCAAGAGCATCACCGAGCGCGTCCTGCGCGGCTGATCCAGAACTTCACACACGTACACGAACATCAATCAAGGAGAGAAACCAGTGAGCACCGAGATCTTCTACGACGCAGACGCCGATCTGTCCATCATCCAGGGCAAGAAGGTCGCCATCGTCGGCTACGGCTCGCAGGGCCACGCCCACGCGCAGAACCTGCGCGACTCGGGCGTCGAGGTCGCGATCGCCCTCAAGGAGGGGTCGAAGTCCGCGCCCAAGGCCGAGGAAGCCGGATTCGCGGTCAAGACCGTCGCCGAGGCGACTCAGTGGGCAGACCTCATCATGATCCTCGCGCCCGACCAGCACCAGCGCGGCATCTACAGCGAGTCGATCGCGCCGAACCTGACCGAGGGCAAGACGCTGGCCTTCGCGCACGGCTTCAACATCCGCTTCGGATACATCGACGCTCCCGAGGGTGTCGACGTCATCCTCGTCGCCCCCAAGGCTCCCGGCCACACCGTGCGCCGCGAGTTCGTCGCCGGGCGCGGCATCCCCGACATCATCGCCGTCGAGCGCGATGCCTCCGGCAACGCGTGGGCGACCGCTCTCTCGTACGCGAAGGCGATCGGTGGCACCCGCGCCGGTGTCATCAAGACCACGTTCACCGAAGAGACCGAGACCGATCTCTTCGGCGAGCAGGCCGTGCTCTGCGGTGGTGTGAGCCACCTCGTGCAGGCGGGCTTCGAGACCCTCACCGAGGCCGGCTACCAGCCGCAGATCGCGTACTTCGAGGTGCTCCACGAGCTCAAGCTGATCGTCGACCTCATGTGGGAGGGCGGCATCGCCAAGCAGCGCTGGTCGATCTCCGACACGGCCGAGTACGGCGACTACGTCTCGGGCCCGCGAGTCATCACCCCTGAGGTGAAGGAGTCGATGAAGGCGGTTCTCGCCGACATCCAGAGCGGTGCGTTCGCACAGCGCTTCATCGCCGACCAGGACAACGGCGCAGAAGAGTTCCTGGCCCTTCGCGCGAAGGAGGAGACGCACCCGATCGAGGAGACCGGCAAGGAGCTGCGCTCCCTGTTCGCCTGGAAGCAGCAGGACGAGGACTACGTCGACGGCAGCGCCGCGCGCTGATCTGACGACGGAGTGAAGAAGGGGCCCGGTGCGTATCGCACCGGGCCCCTTCTCGTACCGCTGAAGATCACTCCGCCGGAGCGTCTTCGACCTCGATCGGCGCATCGGCGGGATCGGCCCATACCGGCGCAGGCAGGAGTGTGTCGGTCGCGCCTCCTTGAATCTCGCGCAGTGCGGCTTCGATGTCGTCGGCATTCTCCGGCACGGCGAGTCCGCAGGTTCGCAGCTCGGAGGCGAACTTCAGAGTGAGACGGCTCTTGCCGGCCTCGACGGCCTCGGCGGTCGTGCCCGTGCGCTTCTCGCTGCCGGTCTGGATGTCAGAGACCTCGTCGCATACGTGGTAGACCGCACCCCCATCGACCCAGACGACCTCGTCTTTGCCGAGCAGCTGGATCACGGCCGACTGATCGGCTGTGTACTGCTCGACGGAGGGCGGGGAGAAATCGACGCCGATCACAGTCGCGAGCACGGCGAGCACGATGCCGACGATCCCGGCGGTCGCCTTCTGGCCCTTGTCCATGTCCTTGTTCAGGAAGATCAGGATGACCAGAGGCAGGAAGGCCACGATCGCGATGATCGCACCGAGTTGGTTCTGCACGAAGAAGCGCAGAGTCTCTGACCTGCGCGCAGGGTCGAGACGATTGGCTTTCTTCCACAGGATCGAACCGGTGATGGCGAGTGCAGCGATCGCGACGAGCAGCACGAGAAGCGTGACGAACGCCCACTGCGGGAACTGAGCGGTGACGCCCTGTTCCTCGAGAAGCCCGGTGTCTGGATCACGCACCAGCGTGCCGTCCTCACCGACGTACACCCGCTGACGCAGCAGCCAGAAGATCGACACCGCCTCGGCGGCGATCGCGAGCGCCCACAGGGCGACGGCGACCCATCGGAAGCTCGTCGCCTTCGATCTCGCCGCGGCCGTCGGCGTCCATCCCGCGGCGGGTCCGTCGGTGTCGCCCGGTGTCCTCTGGTCGACCCTCTTGTTCTGCTCGGCCACTGGCTGTCCTTCCGGAGAGGGCCCACGCTGGCCCAGATGCCCCCGAGCATAGTGGACACGGTGTCCTACGCTGGGGAGATGACTTCCGAATCCGACGACGCCCTGACATGGGACGGCGACGACGGCGGTGCTCAGGCGCGGCGCACTCCGAAGAAGCCCGCGCAGACGCACTCGGAGCCGACCGCGGCCGAGCACTCCGAGCGCGCAGCGGACGACTCCGCGTTGCCCGAAGGGTGGAACGCCGTCGGCAAGGGGAGCGGTGCGGTCGGTCGGCTCGGCGAGGTCGAAGAGGACGCGCGACCGTTGAGCACCGCGATGCTCCTGATCCTGGGAATCGTCGGTGGTGTCTATCTTCTCTACAGCGTCGGCTGGATCGTGGGCGGGTTGCGCCTGAAGCCGCTCGCGAACTTCTTCGTCGCCGACGCGATGTTCGTGCCCTGGTTCGTCCTCGCGGTGGCTGCTCCTCTGCTGTGGTTCCTGGCGAGTTGGGTGCTCACTCGCGGAAAGGCCGGGTGGATCCGGGTGTCGGCGCTCCTCCTCGGCGTCGTGCTCCTCGTGCCCTGGCCCTTCGTGACGGTGGGGGCGATCGGACTATGAGCGAGGCACAGATGCCACAGCATGCCCCGGCGGTGTCGCCTCGATGGCTCACAGCACTCGTTCTCGGGGTGGCGGGGCTCTTCTACGCCTACGCGATCTGGAACGCCGTCGCACACCTCATCACCATGGCGCAGGTCGGACTGAGCGGCGTCGGCTGGGCCACCCTGCTCTTCGGGGTGGTCTTCCCCGCCATCGTGTTCGTCTTCGCCTATCTGATCGCAAGGCGGCGGTCGGCAGGGGAGCTCGCACTCGTGCTCCTGGCGGGCCTCGGCGTCGTCGCGGTGTTCTGGTTGAGTCTGCTCGCCTACAGCCTGACGCTCGCGGCGTCGTGACGAGTCCGCGGTCGCTCGGTGTCACACGGCACGGAGCAGCAGGAGCGCTCGGGTACAGTTGAAGTGATCGCGCCCCCACGGTGTGCGGCGCATCGGCCCCCTGTCGCGCTGCCCCGAAGGATCCCTGTGCCGAAGCCCGTCGTGCTCCTCGCCGAAGTTCTCTCTCCCGCCACGATCGAGGCCCTCGGCCCCGACTTCGACGTCCGACACGTCGACGGCACCGATCGCGAGGCGCTGTTCGCGTCGCTCGCAGACGCCGATGCCGTGCTGATCCGCTCGGCGACGCAGATCGACGAGGAGGCGCTGGCACATGCGCCGAAGCTCAAGGTCGTCGCACGAGCAGGAGTCGGGCTCGACAACGTCGACATCAAGGCCGCCACGACCGCGGGCGTCATGGTCGTCAACGCGCCGACCTCGAACATCGTCTCCGCTGCCGAGCTCACGGTCGGACACATCCTCAGCCTCGCTCGCCGCATCCCCGCGGCACATGCGTCGCTCGCCGCCGGTCAGTGGAAGCGCAGCTCGTTCACGGGGGCAGAGCTCTTCGAGAAGACGGTCGGCATCATCGGCCTGGGCCGCATCGGCGCTCTCGTCGCCGCGCGCCTCGCCGCGTTCGACATGCGCGTCGTCGCGTACGACCCCTACGTCACCTCCGCACGCGCACAGCAGCTCGGTGTGCAGCTCCTCTCGCTCGACGAGCTCGTCGCAGAGTCCGACTTCCTCACGATCCACATGCCGAAGACGCCTGAGACGACCGGCATGATCGGCGCCGAGCAGTTCAAGGCCATGAAACCCTCGGCCTTCGTCGTCAACGTCGCTCGCGGAGGACTGATCGACGAGGAAGCGCTCCACGCGGCCCTGGTCGCGGGTGAGATCGCGGGCGCCGGTCTCGATGTCTTCACCTCCGAGCCGCCGGCCGAGGGCGGAACCGCTCGTCCGCTGCTCGACCTCCCCAATGTCGTCGTCACTCCGCACCTCGGTGCCAGCACGGAAGAGGCGCAGGAGAAGGCCGGAGTCTCGGTCGCGCGGTCCGTGCGCCTGGCACTCGGCGGCGACCTCGTCCCCGACGCTGTCAACGTGGCCGGGGGAGTCATCGACCCGTACGTGCGGCCCGGCATCTCGCTCGTCGAGAAGCTCGGTCAGATCTTCGCCGCGCTGGCGACGTCGCCTCTCACGAGCCTCGACGTCGAGGTGCACGGTGAGCTGAACGACTACGACGTCAGCGTGCTCAAGCTCGCGGCCCTCAAGGGCGTGTTCACCAACATCGTGAGCGAGACGGTCTCGTACGTCAATGCACCGCTGCTCGCCGACCAGCGCGGCATCGCGGTCCGACTGCTCAAGGACGACGTGAGCGACGAGTACCGCAACGTCATCACTCTGGCCGGTGCACTCTCCGACGGCACGCAGCTGTCGGTGTCGGGCACCCTCACCGGTCCCAAGCAGGCCGAGAAGCTGGTCGCCATCAATGACCACGCCCTCGAGCTGCCGATCGAGAAGCACCACGTCGTGATGCTCTACACCGACCGACCCGGCATCGTCGCGGTCTACGGTCAGAAGTTCGGCGAGGCCGGCATCAACATCGCCGGCATGCAGATCTCGCGCCTCGGCGCGGGAGACCAGGCGCTCAGCGTTCTCACCCTCGACTCACCGGTCTCGGACGACCTGCTCGACGACCTGCGCAACGAGATCGACGCCGACCTGTTCCGTCAGATCGAGATCACCGAGGTCTGATCGGGGAGACCCCGGCGCGAGAGCGGGAGGCACGGCCGAGAGGTCGTCCCTCCCGCTCTGTCGTTGCGGGTGCGTCAGGGAGCGGTGGCGCGCAGGACGAGCGCGATCAGATCGGACAGCGCGTCGCTTCTCGGCACGAGACGTTCGGGACCGTGCACATCGAGCGAATTGTTGAAGTACAGGCCGTCGCTGAGCAGCATCACGAGATCGAGGCTGGCGGCATCCCGCACATGGGGGCGGATCGTGTCCTCCCAGCGGTCGCGGTTGCGGCGCAGTGCGTCGGCAGCAGGTGCCGAGCCGCCCTGGGCGAGACGGGTGGCGGCGATGAGGGCACGGTCGAGGGCGTCGTCTTCCATCACCGACGTGCGCACGTAGTAGGCGACCGGCCCCTCCTCGGCCGCCGTCATGCGCTCGAGATCGAGGGTGGTGAGCGCATCGAGGCGCTCGATCAGGCCCGCCGCGAGCTCTTCCTTCGAACCGAAGTGGTAGAGCAGGCCGCCCTTCGAGACGCCGGCGGCCTTGGCCGTCGCATCGAGTGTGGCCGCCCGCTCGCCGTCTTCGATCACGATCGATTCGAAGGCGTCGAGGACGCGTTCGCGCGCGAGGGGAGGTCGGGGCATCGGGGATCCTCTGTTCGTCTCGATTCACAGTAGCGCGGACGTGTGACGATTCTGTTACTATACCATCTGGACGGTTTAGTAACGATGCCGCCATACGACTGAGAGGTGTTCCATGACCCGTACTGCGTCGATACCGACGACGGAGACGGATGCTGTCCGCGTCGGAGCCCGCGGCTGGGCGGCACTCGTCGTCCTGATGCTGCCGGTGCTCCTGGTGTCGGTGGACAACACGGTGCTGAGCTTCGCGCTGCCCGAGATCTCCATCGCACTCGCGCCCACCGGAGCGGAGCAGCTGTGGATCATCGACGTGTATCCGCTCGTTCTCGCCGGGCTGCTCGTGACCATGGGAACACTCGGAGACCGATTCGGGCGTCGCCGGATGCTGCTGATCGGTGCGACGGGCTTCGCCGCCGTATCGGCACTCGCTGCCTTCGCCCCCACGGCAGGTCTTCTCATCGCGGCCAGGGCGCTGCTCGGCTTCTTCGGCGCGATGCTGATGCCGTCCACGCTCTCCCTGCTCCGCTCCATCTTCACGAACCGCGATCAGCGACGCCTCGCCATCGCGGTCTGGGCATCCGCGTTCTCCGCAGGCTCGGCCCTCGGGCCCATCGTCGGCGGCTTCCTGCTCGAGCACTTCGACTGGGGCTCGGTCTTCCTGATCGCCGTGCCCGTGCTGATCCCGCTCCTCATCGCTGCGCCGCTGCTCGTTCCTGAGAGCCGTGACCCGCACCCCGGCCGCATCGACGTCGTCAGCATCGTGCTCTCGATGGCGGCGATGATCCCTGTGGTGTACGCGATCAAGTCGCTCGCCGTCGACGGCCCCAGCCTCGCCGCAGGAGCGTGGGCGCTGCTCGGCCTCGTGATGGGGTATCTCTTCGTGCGGCGGCAGCTCGCTGCCGAGATTCCGATGCTCGACATGCAGCTGTTCCGCCGGGGATCCTTCTCGGGGGCGATCCTCGTCAACCTGCTCAGCGTCGTGGCGCTCGTGGGCTTCCTCTACTTCGTGTCGCAGCATCTGCAGCTCGTCCTCGGCCTCTCGCCGATGGCGGCAGGCGCAGCGCTCGTCCCGGGAATGGTCGCGATGATCGTCGCCGGCCTGTCTGTCGTGCCCATCTCCCGCCGAGTGCCACCGCACGTCCTCATACCCACCGGTCTCGCGTTCTCGGTGGCCGGCTACCTCCTGGTCGCGTTCACGACGGCGGAGCACGGCGTCGCGCCGCTGATCATCGCCTTCGTGGTGCTGGGCATCGGAATCGGCGCGGCCGAGACGATCTCGAACGAGCTGATCCTCTCCAGTGCTCCGGCCGAGAAGGCAGGCGCGGCCAGCGCCGTGTCCGAGACCGCCTACGAGCTGGGTGCCGTGCTCGGCACTGCGGTGCTCGGCGGCCTGATCACCGCGTTCTACCGGGGCGCGCTGGTGATCCCCTCCGGCATCCCCGAGGAGGCCGCGCGCGCCGCATCGGAGACGCTCGCCGGCGCCTACACCGCCGCGAAGGATCTTCCCGCGCAGCTCGGCGAGGCACTGTGGGATGCGGCGTCGGCCGCCTTCGGATCGGGTGTTCTGGTGACCTCGCTCATCGGCGCAGGGTTGGTGGTCGTGGCCGCGGTGATCGCCGCCGTCACACTGCGCAAGACGCCCTCGCACTGACCAGTACGCTGGGAGGACCGGCCCGCTGGGCACGCCCCCGAGCGTCGGCCGGTCCATCCCGATGCAAGGAGTGTCATGTCGCGTGTCGTGAAGCTGGCCGTCATCCCCGGAGACGGAATCGGCCCAGAGGTCGTCGCCGAAGCCGAGAAGGTCCTCGATGCGGTCACCGCATCGAGCGATGTGACGTTCGACAAGACGCGCTTCTCGCTCGGCGCAGCCCGGTTCCTCGAGACGGGCGACACACTCACCGACGATGATCTGCAGTCGATCTCCGCACACGATGCGATCCTGCTCGGAGCGGTCGGCGGCGCCCCCGGGGACCCGCGCCTCAAGGACGCGAACATCGAGCGAGGCCTGCTGCTGAAGCTTCGCTTCACACTGGATCACTACGTGAACCTGCGTCCGTCGAAGCTCTTCGCCAGTGCCTCCGGCCCCCTTGCGAACCCCGGCGCCATCGACTTCGTCGTCGTGCGCGAGGGCACCGAGGGGCCGTACGTCGGCAACGGCGGAGCGATCCGCAAGGGGACACCGCACGAGGTCGCGAACGAGACGTCCGTCAACACGGCGTTCGGCGTCGAGCGCGTCGTGCGGTACGCGTTCGATCTCGCCGAACGTCGCAGCAAGAAGATCACGCTCGTGCACAAGACGAACGTGCTGGTGCACGCCGGCGCGATCTGGCAGCGCATCGTCGATGAGGTCGCGTCCGAGCATCCCGACGTGTCCGTCGACTACCTGCACGTCGATGCGGCGACGATCTTCCTCGTCACCGATCCCTCGCGCTTCGATGTGATCGTCACCGACAACCTGTTCGGCGACATCCTCACCGATCTCGCCGGCGCCGTCACCGGCGGCATCGGCCTCGCGGCATCGGGAAACATCAATCCTGACGGTGCCTTCCCGTCGATGTTCGAGCCGGTGCACGGTTCTGCTCCCGACATCGCAGGCCAGCAGAAGGCCGACCCCACCGCGGCGATCCTGTCGGTCGCGCTGCTGCTCGATCACCTCGGACTCGGAGCCGAGGCCGCTCGCGTGAGCGCCGCCGTCGAATCCGACATCGCGACCCGGACGGGTGCGCGCACGACTGCGCAGATCGGCTCCGCGATCGCTGCTCTGCTCTGACCGACAGGCGTAGGCTGAGAGGGCGCGAGGATGCGCGCGCCGCATGAGGAATGGATGACGAGATGACGACCATCGACGCCGAGACCAGCGTGGCTCCGCTGGAGTTCGCTGTGACCAAGAACCTGACCGCTGCGACGCCCGCACGGGTCGCCGAGGTGCACGAGGACCCGGGGTTCGGTGTCGTGTTCACCGACCACATGGTCGACATCTGCTGGTCTGCGAAGGGAGGGTGGCACCGTCCTCGCGTGCAGCCCTACGGGCCCATCCCGCTCGACCCGGCGGCGTCCGTGCTGCACTACGCACAGGAGATCTTCGAGGGCATCAAGGCCTATCGTCACGCCGACGGCTCGATCCACACGTTCCGTCCCGACCGCAACGCCGCACGACTCCAGGCCAGCGCCCGTCGACTGGCCCTGCCCGAACTGCCGACCGAGTACTTCATCCAGTCGCTGCGCGAGATCATCGCGGTCGACGGGCGTTGGGTCCCCTCTGGCGCCGACCAGAGCCTGTACCTGCGTCCGTTCATGTTCGCCAAGGAGGCATTCCTCGGTGTGCGTGCGGCTCAGAAGGTCGCGTACTACGTCATCGCGAGCCCGGCCGGAGCATACTTCACAGGGGGAGTGAAGCCCGTGCGCATCTGGCTCTCGGAGGACTACGCACGTGCCGGCAAGGGTGGCACGGGCAAGGCGAAGACCGGCGGCAACTATGCGTCGAGCCTGCTCGCCCAGAGCGAGGCCAGCGCCAAGGGCTGTGACCAGGTCGTGTTCCTCAACGAGGAACGCAACGTCGAAGAGCTCGGCGGCATGAACGTCGTGTTCGTGTTCAAGGACGGCCGCGTCGTCACGCCGGAGTCCGACAGCATCCTCGAGGGAATCACCCGCGACTCGCTGCTGCAGCTCGCCGAGGACCGCGGGTACACGGTCGAGAAGCGACCGATCTCGATCGACGAGTGGCGCGAGGGTGTCGCCTCGGGCGACATCGTCGAGGTGTTCGCCTGCGGCACCGCCGCCGTCGTGACGCCGATCGGCGCATTGGTGGGCGAGGGCTTCGACGAACCGCAGCCGCTCGGCGAACTCGCCCTGTCGCTGCGCGAAGAGCTCACCGACATCCAGTACGGACGACGCGACGACAGGCACGGCTGGCTCCTGCGCCTCGACGCCTGAGCGTCAGCGTTCTCGAGACCCCGTTGTGCTCCCGCGCAGCGGGGTCTCTTCGTGCAGTGCGCTGGCTAGGCTGGTGGCATGAAGATCGCCCGATTCAGCCATGACGACGCCATCCTCTTCGGGATCGTCGATGACACCGACCTCGTCGTCCTCTCGGGCGATCCGCTCTTCGCGGGGTATGAGCCCACGGGCGACCGGGTGCCGATCGCCGACGCGGTGATCCTGGCGCCGGTGATCCCTCGGTCGAAGATCGTCTGCGTCGGCAAGAACTATCACGATCACGCCGCCGAGATGGGGGGAGTGGCTCCCGAGGAGCCGCTGCTGTTCCTCAAGCCCAACACCGCCGTCATCGGCCCGGGCGACGCGATCGTGCGTCCGTCCATCTCGGAGCAGACCGAGTACGAGGGCGAACTCGCCGTCGTGATCGGGAGGGTGGCGAAGAACGTGAAGGCCGCAGATGCCCTCGATCATGTGCTCGGCTACACGATCGCCAACGATGTGACCGCGCGTGACCTGCAGCGCAGAGACGGCCAGTGGGCCCGGGCGAAGGGGTTCGACACCTTCTGCCCTCTGGGCCCGACCATCAGCACGGACTTCGACTCCTCGGTCGCGACGATCGAGACCCGTGTGAACGGCGAGGTGCGGCAGAAGGCCCCGCTGACCGACATGATCCACTCGGTCGAGGCGATCATCGAGCACGCCTCGGCGGCTTTCACGCTGCTGCCCGGCGATGTCATCCTGACAGGCACACCGGCGGGCGTCGGCGAGTTCGTCGCCGGAGACACGGTCGAGGTCGAGATCACCGGTCTGGGCATTCTGCGCAACACCGTGCGCGACGCCGTGCGCGCGTCATGACCGTCGTCGCCCTCACGGCGGCTCAGCAGGCGGCCGTGCAGCGGCGAACCGTGCTGGTTCTCTCCACGGGTCAGGTGCTGGGCGGCATCGCCTTCGGGGCGACCGTGTCGCTCGGTGCTCTGCTCGCGGCAGATCTGTCGGGCAGCGACGCGCTCTCGGGGCTGGCGACGGCCTCGGTCACGCTCGGCGCTGCGCTGTGCGCGATACCGCTGGCACGCCTCGCTGCGCGGCTCGGCCGACGCCGCGCACTCACACTCGGCAACCTGTTCGCGCTCGTCGGCATCGCCGTCGTGATCCTCGCGGCATCTCTGCGGGTGTTCCCTCTGCTCCTGGTCGGGATCCTGATGATCGGCGCGGGGAACGCGGGCAACCTGCAGTCCCGGTTCGCCGCCACCGATCTCGCGGCACCGCAGCATCGCGGTCGCGATCTCTCGATCGTCGTGTGGGCGACGACGATCGGAGGCGTCGCGGGCCCGTTGCTGCTGGGTCCCGGTGAGATCGTCGGTGCGGCCATCGGAATGCCGCCGCAGACCGGGTCCTACGTCTTCTCCTTCGTCGCCCAGTGCGCGGCTCTCGTGCTCTATCTGGTCGCACTGCGCCCTGATCCGCTGCTCGCGGCGCAAGGGCTCGCCAGAGCGGCCGCCGCCGCGACCGGCCAGGTGTTCGCGGATCGTCCCGTCGTCGCCCGGTATGCCATCTTCGCTGTGGCCGGATCCCACGTGGTGATGGCGTCAGTCATGGCCATGACTCCCGTGCACCTCGCCCATATGGCGCACGGGGACCATGGAATGGCCGCCACGCCCGCCGACGTCTCGGCACTCGTGGGAATCACGATCGCGCTGCACGTCGGTGGCATGTACGCGCTGTCTCCGCTGTTCGGAATCCTCGCGGACCGCTGGGGTCGATTGCGCGTCGTGCTGCTCGGGCAGCTGCTGTTGGGGGGCGCACTCGCTTTCGCCGTGTTCGTCAACGATCAGGAGTGGGGCGTGATGGTGGCGCTCATCCTGCTCGGCCTGGGCTGGAGTGCGGCGACAGTCGCAGGGGCGGCTCTGCTGACCGAGTCGAGTGCTCCCGATCTCCGCACCCGTCGACAGGGGCGCAGCGACTCGCTGATGAGCCTGTCGGCCGCCGCGGGTGCCGTGCTGGCCGGCGTGATCCTGTCGAACTTCCAGTACGCCGGACTCGGGATCGCCGCGTCGGTCCTGGTGATCGCGATCGTGGCGCTCTCGCCTCTCGGAGTGGCGAAGAGGTGAGGTCACCGAGGGTGTCGGGTCGACGCGTCCGTCGCGGTCGACGCGACACCCACGGCTGGCAGTCGATCAGGTGTACCAGGTCGGCTCCGGCACGTCGTTGAGCAGTACGTACGCCCCCACTTCGCGCTTCTTGTAGGGGATCGGATCGTGCAGGCTATGTGTTCTCAGATTGCGCCAGAAGATGTCGAGGCCCACAGAGCTCGCTGATGCGCGGGCACCCGTGAGCTCGAACACCGTGGTGGCGATCTGCAGGCCGTCGTCGACGATCCGCAGTTTGCCCGCAGCGATCCGCACGGCGATCTCTCCTCGTCTGCGCGCGGACAGCTCTTCTCGGGGCGCATGCAGTACGGCGCTGATCTCTGCGCCGGCGGCGTCGAGCAGGGCCTCATCGGCCCACAGCTTCGACGCCAGCTCGCCGTAGCCCTCGAGCACGTACCACTCGTCCGTGGCCCGCTCCTTGTCATCGCCGCCGTAGGGCCAGGCCCGGGTCGTGGTCCGCGTGTAGGCGGATGCCGTCTCCAGAGCTCCCTGAGCGATGCCGAGGTAGAAGTTGGCGAACACGAGCTGGATGGTCGGAACGTTCAGCGTGTTGTAGACCAGGGGAGTGAACTCCCGGTCGACGAATCCGGCGGCCGATGCCCAGGGCACGCGCACGTCGCGGATCTCGACGGATCCGGACTCGGTGAGGCGCTGGCCGAGACTGTCCCAGTCGTCTCCGAAGACGATGCCCTCCTGCGCGGTGGGGACGATCGCGAAGATGTGGGTGTCTGTGCCCTCGAGGACTCCTTCGAGCACGGTGAGGTCTGAGATCTGGCCACCCGTCGAGAACGATTTGCGGCCGGAGAAGACGAGGTCGTCACCGTCTTCCCTGATCGTCAGATCGGAGTCGCGCGGGTTGACGGCGCCTCCGAACAGCAAGTCGTTCGACGTGTAGAGCTCTTCGACGGCGGTGATCTGGTCGTCAGTCGCGACGAGTCGGGCCGCCCACGCCCAGAGGTAGTGGTACCCGAGCACCTGCCCGATGGATCCGTCGCCGCGGGCGACGGTGCGGATGACCTTGTATGCGGTCTCCCATGTCTCTCCGCCGCCCCCGTGGGCGGTCGGGCCGAGCAGCGTGACCAACCCCGAGTCCTTGAGCAGCTGCACCTCGGCATGGGGCGTCGCGTTGGCGCGGTCACGCTCGACGGCGTCGACGGCGAGGATGTCGGCGACCTGCTGGGCTCTGTCGAGCCACTCGGCGCTGGTCTGAGGACGGTCGGCGCCGAGCCATCGATCGTCGAGTCCTGTCGCGGTCGTATCCGTGAGTGTCATGTTCGTGCCTTCCGTTCGTGCGAGTCCGTCGGTGTGAGGATTGCCGCAACGATAGGAGCTGGTCGGCGTGGCGCCCTCTGTTGTTACCCGGGGTGAGCATCCGTTACCCGCTGTGACCGCACCGCGACGCGCAGCGACGTCGACACGGTGCCGATGGGGCGCGAGCGTGGCACAACTAGAATCGAAGGGCTATGGCTACTCCTCACCCCCTCACCACGACCGCCAGCGGTGCCGACGTCCGCGTCCGCTTCTGCCCGTCGCCCACCGGTCTTCCGCATGTCGGCATGGTCCGCACCGCGCTCTTCAACTGGGCCTATGCCCGCCATACGGGAGGGAAGATGGTGTTCCGTATCGAGGACACCGATGCCGCCCGCGACAGCGAGGAGAGCTTCCGTCAGCTGGTCGACGCACTCACCTGGCTCAAGATCGACTGGGATGAGGGGGTCGAGGTCGGTGGCCCGCACGCTCCGTATCGGCAGTCGGAGCGCCACGAGATCTATCGCGGCGTGATCGACACGCTTCTCGCCTCCGGGGCTCTGTACGAGAGCTACTCGACCGCGGAGGAGATCGATGCCCGCAACGAGGCCGCCGGGCGCGCGAAGCAGCTCGGATACGACAACTTCGACCGGGATCTCACCGACGAGCAGAAGGCGGCGTTCCGCGCGGAGGGCCGTCAGCCCGCCCTGCGCCTCCGGGCGCCCGACGAGGATCTCACGTACGTCGATCTCATCCGCGGAGAGGTGACCTTCCCCGCCGGATCCTTCCCCGACTTCGTCGTCGTGCGTCCCAATGGGATCCCGCTGTACACCTTCGTGAACCCGGTCGACGATGCGCTGATGGGAATCACGCACGTGCTGCGCGGCGAGGACCTGATGCCGTCGACCGCGCGTCAGCTCGCTCTGTACGCGGCGTTGATCGATGCCGGGGTCACGGACTTCGTTCCCCGCTTCGCGCACATGCCGCTCGTGCTCGGCGAGACCGGCAACAAGAAGCTCTCGAAGCGCGACCCGCAGGCAGACCTGTTCCTGCACCGCGATCGTGGGTTCATCCACGAAGGCCTGTTGAACTACCTCGCGCTCCTCGGGTGGTCGATCGGCCCCGATCGAGACGTGTTCTCGCTCGACGAGTTCACCGAGGCGTTCGACATCGTGAACGTGAACCCGAACCCGGCACGATTCGACCAGAAGAAGGCCGAGTCGATCAACGGCGACCACATCCGCAAGCTCGGCGAGAAGGACTTCGCCGAACGCACGGTGCCGTATCTCGCCGCGGCAGGTCTGTTCCAGGAGCCTACGCACGAACAGCTCGTGATGGCCTTCCGCGTGGCGCCGCTCGTGCAGGAGCGCGTGCAGTTGTTGGGGGAGGTGCCCGCAATGGTGGGGTTCCTCTTCACCGACGACATCTCGTACGACGCCGACGCGCTCAAGGGTCTGCCGGCGAACGCCGCCGAGGTGCTCGACGCGTGTGTCGCTGCTCTCGAGCCGGTGTCGGAGTTCACGCCTGAGAAGATCCAGGATGCTCTCTCCGCTGCTCTGGTCGACACGCTCGAGCTGAAGCCGCGTGTCGCCTTCGGACCGCCACGTGTGGCGATCACCGGACGTCGCATCTCTCCGCCGCTGTTCGAGTCGATGGAACTGCTCGGCAAGGACGAGTCGTTGCGGCGACTTCGTGCACTGTCAGAGGTCCTCGCGAACTGAGTCGTCAGAGAGAGGGAGGGCATCCGGTGGGTGCCCTCCCTCTTTCTGTCGGGTGGTGCCGACGCCGTGGTCGCGAGCCTTCCAGTGGGCGACGCGCCCGGACGGCGACGGGCGTTTTGGCAATACGGTCAAGGCTCGGGTAAGCTTGACTCTCGGTGCGAGGCTCCGGTTTCGCCCTTGGGGTATGGTGTAATTGGCAACACGGCGGTTTCTGGTTCCGTTGTTCTTGGTTCGAGTCCAGGTACCCCAGCAAGATGAAGCCCGCGGATTTCCGCGGGCTTTCTTGCGTTCCGGAGGTCTCCATGCACGATCGGAGGTCCGCCATGCCGCGATTCCTCGATCAGCGAGGTATCGGAGACTGCGATGAAGGAGTCGAGTGAGATGGACAGTTCGAACGGGTGGCGGCCTCTGATCGCGATCCTCGCGAATGCCGAGACGCGGCGAGTCGCTGCAGAGCTGATGCTCGGAGGCACGCTGGATGCCGCAACTGCGAGTCTGTCGCCATCACGACGTCGGCGCGTCACCGAGGCCATGGTGCGCAGCGGTCTCATCGATGCGGATACGCGCGAGTTCGCTCCCGATGTCTTTCGAGAGATCATCGAGTCGGCGGCCGTTCCCCGGCAACAGGGACGAGAACGGTTTCTGGACGGCACTCGGATTCGCCAGTACCCCGCGAACCTCGACGAACGGGGCGAGCTCCTCGCCTGGGTGGCACGAGGCGCTTTCGCAGACGGGGAGGTACTCACCGAAGGCGAGGTCAACGACAGACTCCTCGACTACTCCGCCGATGTCGCGGTGCTTCGCCGATATCTCGTGGACTATCAGCTCGTCGAGCGCACTGCCGACGGGACCGAGTATGCGCTGACAGGCAGCGACCCTGTCCGCGCGACCGAGTGATGCGGGCTGCATAGCAGGTGAGTCCGCCGGCACGCCATGCCCTTCTCCGATTCGCGTGAACCCCGCATGCTCATGCTCGGACGCTCCGCACTCGAGGGGAGCGCCGGAGAGAGACAGCGATGGCACTGAGACGAGTGGTTCCGGGTGAAGAGCCGGGAATTCGCCGCATCCGGTCGGGCTCGGGGTTCCGGTATGTCGATGCAGCGGACCAGCCCGTCGCGGAAGCCGACCGCGAGCGGATCCGAGATCTCGTCATCCCGCCGGCGTGGAAGGACGTGTGGATCGCCGCCGATCCGCTCGCGCACATCCAGGCGGTCGGGACGGATGACGCCGGACGTCGACAGTATCTCTACCACCCGCTCTGGCGTGCCGGCCGTGACCAGCGGAAGTTCGCGAGGGCGCTTCGGCTGGCAGCGGCACTGCCGTCCGCAAGAGCCCAGGTCACCCGCGCGATCAACCAGGAGGGACTCACCCGGGAGCGCGCCCTGGCGGTCGCATTCCGACTGCTCGATGATGCCGCTCTGCGCATCGGCTCCGAGCGGTACCTCGTCAAGAACGGGAGCCGAGGGCTCAGCACGCTGCGTCGGCACGACGTGCGCATCGACGGCAGCACCGTCTCATTGAGCTTTCCTGCAAAGAGCCGTCAGCTCGCATCCATCGAGATCAGCGATGCTCCGCTCGCCGAGGCGCTCTCCGAGTTCGCCGTCGGGTCTCCCCGAGCGCCGCTGCTGGCCTACCGGAAGGGCAGACGGCGGGTTCGCCTCAGCTCGGGAGAGGTGAACGGCTATCTCAAGAAGGTCACGGGTTCGGCCTTCACGGCGAAGGACTTCCGCACTCTTCACGGCACGATCCTCGCGGCGGATGCACTGGCGCGCATCGGTCGCCTCGAGACCAAGAACGAGCGGCGCCGGGCCGAGCGCCTCGCCGTGCAGGCGACGGCGTCGGCGCTCGGCAACACACTTGCTGTGGCGCGCGGCAGCTACATCGATCCGCGCGTGTTCCGGCAGTACGCGCGCGGTCGCACCCTCGACCTCACGGTCTCGCCGGAGACCGCGATCCGCAAGCTGCTGGGGCGCTGAGGGAATCAGTTCGCGCGAGGGTAGGTGTAGAAGCCCTCACCGGTGGCCACGCCGAGCTTGCCCTTGTCGATGTACTGCTCCTTGAGCAGATCGGCGAACCGCTGCTGCTTCTCGCCGCCCATGCGGGAGATGTTGTAGGCCGTGGTCAGGCCGACGATGTCATAGATCTCGAACGGCCCTGCGGGAGCGCCCGTGCCGATCCGCCAGGTCGCATCGATGGCCTCGGGGTCTGCGATGCCGTCGACGAGCAGCTGTGCTCCTGCTTCGAGGAAAGGCACGAGCAGCGAGTTCAGCAGGTACCCGGCCTTCTCCTTCTTGATCTGGATCGGCACCATGCCGATCTCAGAGGCGAAGTCGACGACCGACTCGTACACGGCGGGGTCGGTCGCCGGGGTCCCCATCACCTCCGCGGTGTTGTGCGACCAGATCTCGTTTGCGAAGTGCAGAGCGAGGAACCGGTCGGGGCGTCCCGTCGAGTCGGCGAGTGCGCTGGGCAGCAGGGTCGACGAATTCGTCGCGAAGATCGTCGAGGCGGGTGCGGCGCCCGAGAGTGTGCGGTAGATATCCTGCTTGAGCTCGAGGTTCTCGGGCACGGCCTCGATGATGAGGTCGGCGTCGCGCGCGGCATCCGAGAGGTCCGAGGTGAGTCGGATCCGGTCGATCGCTGCCAGGGCGCCGCCGTCGGCGGAGCCTTCGACGCCATCGGCGACATAGCGCTCGGCGAGAGCCTGGAAACGCTCCGAAGCCCGATCGAGTGCTGCCTGATCGATGTCGTATGCGACGACCGAGAAGCCGTGGAAGGCGGTCTGGAACGCGATCTGCGATCCGAGGACTCCGGTGCCGAGAACGGTGATGTTCTTCATTTCTCTTCTTCTTTCCTCAATGGCCTTGTGGGCCTGGTCAGGGTGCACCGTGGCCGCGGTCGAAGCGCTGCAGGTCATGCGCGAATCGCGAGACCTCCGCGTCGGACCAGTCGGCGAGGTGAGTGTCGATGACGTCGTGAAGGGCCGCGAGAGTGCCGCGGTAGGCCTCATCACCGGCAGGCGTGAGTTCGAGCGGCCGGCCGCGTCCCGCGGGCGACGCGGTCTCCTCCACCAACCCGAGCGTGATCAGCGCCGAGAGCTGACGTGACACGGTCGAGCGATTCAGCCGGAACATCTGCGCGATATCCGTCGAACGGATGCCCGGTGAGTCGGCGATCGCCATCACGATCGACTGCTCGGTGATCGAGAGGCGAGTCTCTCCGGCACGCGCATCGACGAGACCGCGCCGTGTGATGCCCACGAGTGAGCGCAGCACGGTGGCGCTGTCTTCGCGTCGTGCATTCGAGCCACCCGACTGTTGCATGATGCAACTCTACAGTCTCGTGTTGCAGTACACAACACGAGACATCGAGGCACAGATGACAGGATGGACGCATGGACACCGCCAACCTCACCCGCGAGGAGACCGCCGCGCGATCCGCGGCCCTCTCCGTGCGACGCATCCGCGTGGAGCTCGACCTGACCGGCGCCCCTGAGCGAGCGCGTACCGGCTTCTCGACGATCACGACTCTCGAGTTCAGCTCGACGACGGATTCGACATGGGTGGACTTCATCGGTGAGAGCGTCGATCGCGTCGTCGTGAACGATGTCGAACAGGATGTCGACTACGACGGGGCGCGGATCGCGATTCGCGACCTGGGGGAGTCCAACGTCGTCCGCATCGAGGCGGTCGGCGCATACAGCCGCTCCGGCGAGGGACTGCATCGCTTCCATGATCCCGCCGACGATCTCACGTATCTCTACACGCAGTACGAGCCGGCTGATTCGCGCCGGGTGATGGCGTGTTTCGAGCAGCCCGACCTCAAAGCCGCGTTCACGTTCGTCGTCGATGCCCCGGCCGGCTGGCAGGTCCTCTCGAACCAGGCTCCTGCGAAGGTCGACCTCGGAGTCGGAGTGCAACGCGTGGAGTTCGCTCCGACTCTCCCGATCTCGAGCTACATCACATCGGTGGCTGCGGGGCCGTACGC
Organism: Microbacterium hydrocarbonoxydans; assembly: GCF_904831005.1. Taxonomy (NCBI): domain Bacteria; kingdom Bacillati; phylum Actinomycetota; class Actinomycetes; order Micrococcales; family Microbacteriaceae; genus Microbacterium; species Microbacterium hydrocarbonoxydans. The sequence goes on from NZ_LR882982.1 coordinate 1,473,615, forward strand.
GCGTGTCGATGGCGCCTGGGAACGTGGCGATCAGCGCATCGCGCTGGGCCTCTACGCCCGACAGTCGCTCTCCCGGTACCTCGAAGCCGACGAAATCCTCGAGGTCACACGGCAGGGGCTCGACTTCTTCACGGATGCCTTCGCATACCCGTATCCGTGGGGCAAGTACGACCAGATCTTCGTGCCCGAGTACAACCTGGGAGCGATGGAGAACCCGGGACTCGTGACGTTCACCGAGGGTTACCTGTCTCGGGGAGCGGCGACCGATGCGCAGCGCGCCGCCCGCGCGAACACGATCCTGCACGAGATGGCGCACATGTGGTTCGGCGATCTGGTGACCATGAAGTGGTGGGACGATCTGTGGCTCAAAGAGTCGTTCGCCGACTACATGGGCGCCCACGCGTCGGCGGTGGCGACGCGATTCCACGACGCCTGGGTGAAGTTCGCGGCGAGTCGCAAAGCGTGGGCATATCAGCAGGACCAGCTGCCGACGACCCATCCGATCGTCGCTGACATCACCGACCTCGAGGCGGCGAAGCTGAACTTCGACGGGATCACCTATGCCAAGGGCGCGGCAGTGCTCAAGCAGCTCGTCGCGTTCGTCGGGGATGACGCGTTCTTCGAAGGCGCGCGCCGCTACTTCGCGGCCAACGCCTTCGGCAACACGACGCTCGAGGACTTCCTCGTCGAACTGAGCGCCGTGTCGGGACGGGACATGACCGGATGGTCGCGTGCCTGGTTGCGGACCACCGGCGTGTCGACGCTGTGGATCGAGCGCGACGGCGACGACGTGACGCTCGTGCAGAGCGACCCTCGCCCGCACCGACTTCGGATAGGGCTCTACGAGAGTGTCGACGGGCGGGTCGTGCGCACGCAGCAGATCGCCCTCGACATCTCGGAGGAGAGGACTGCAGTCGCCCTTCCGCACGCCGATCTCGTGCTCCTCAACGACGACGACCTCACGTATGCGAAGGTTCGCCTCGACGAGACGTCTCTCCGCACCGTCGAGCAGTCTCTGTCGTCGATCGAGGATCCGCTCGCCCGTGCCGTCGTCTGGTCCGCTCTGTGGAACGCCACGCGTGACGGCCGGCTCCCGGCCCGGCGCTACACCTCGATCGTCCGCTCTCACGCACCCGGGGAGAAGAACATCGGGCTGCTGGTCGGTGTTCTCGCCAATGCTGCATTCGCGATCCGGCACTACGTCGCCGATGAGGTTCGCGACGACGAACAGCGCACCTGGGTCGAAGCGACGTGGAGCGCGCTGCAGGACGCGGATGCCGGAAGCGACGCGCAGCTGTCGTGGGCACGCGCATTCGCGAGCGCCGCCGCGTTCGACGACTGTCGGCAGCACGAGACCCGCGGTCTTCTCGACGCCGAGGTGCCCGCGGGGCTGGTGGTCGATCCCGACCTTCGGTGGCAGCTGCTCACCGCCCTGGTCACCACCGGGCACGCCGATGCGTCGGAGATCTCCGAGGAGCAGGGGCGCGATGACACTGCAAGCGGCCGCACGGCTGCTCGACGAGCGTTCGCGTCTCGACCGGAGGCTCACGTGCGCGCGGCCGCGTGGGACGCGGCATGGAACGATCGCGGACTCAGCAACGATCACCTCGATGCCGAGATCGCCGGGATCCGCGCGGGCGGTCGACGCGATCTCATCGCCGGATTCGACGATGAGTACTTCGCGCGTATCGTCGACGCCTGGCGGTCGCGGAGCATCGAACTGGCGCAGCGGCTCGTGGTCGGGCTGTTCCCGGCGTCGAGCTCGCTCGATGCGGTCGATGCCTGGCTCTCCGACAACAGCTCCGCGCCGGCGGCATTGCGGCGCATCGTTGTCGAGCAGCGCGACCACCTCGCGCGCGATCTTCGAGTCCGCGACGCGCAGTAGTCAGCGTTCAGCGAGGGCGAGAGCGGTGCGCGAACCGAGCCTGCGAAACTCCGGTCGGTCGTCCATCTGGGTCAGGAAGACGATCGCGAGGTAGGCGGCCCACGCCCGAGCGCGGACCCAGGTGGCGTCGTCGTAGCGTGCACGAGTGGCGCGACGGAACGTCGTATGACCCGTTCCGTCGAACAGCAGCCATGCCGCGGCGAGATCGTAGGCGGGGTCGCCCGCGGTGACGTCGCCGAAGTCGATCAACGCGCAGAGCGCGCCATCGCGCACGATGACGTTGCCCGGATGGAGGTCGCCATGGATCCACACGCGCTCGCGCGTCGGCTCTGCGTCCACTCCGTCTCGCCACGCCTGGGCGATGATCGGCGACATGGCGACGGAGCGGACCCTCTCCGTCATGACGGCATCTCGTTCTCTCAGCGGAACTCCGCGCACGGGATTGCGCGGGGCGTCCTCGGGGGCCGTCCGGTGCAGGGCCGAGAGGGCCGCGGCGAGAGTCCTCGCCCAGCGGGTGTTCTCGCTGCGCTCGATTCCGAGCGCGTGCTCGCCCTCCACCCACGGAACGATCGACCAGGGCCAGGGGAAACTCTCAGAGGCGTGTCCCGCCAGCAACGGCATCGGAGTCCGTATGCCGATGGCGGCGAGTCGTGGTCCGATGTCGGGCAATGCACGCTGCTCGTGCTCCGCGAGCGGGAGTGAGGCATCGCGACGGGGGAGACGGAGCGCCAGATCGTCGCCGATCCGCCAGATCGCGTTGTCCCAGCCTGCGGCCACCAGACGCAGGGACAGCTCGGCGAGGTGCGGTGCCGATGTCCGCAGGAGAGTGCGGACCTGCGACTCGTCGAACGTGATCTCCGCGGCCGGTGAGTTCGCCATCAGGCGTCGAGCGACTCTCCGGGCTCCAGCACGAAGAACTCCCCGCCGTTCTGCTCGGTGGCCCATTGCAGCCGCTGGCGATGCATGCTCTTGCCTGCCACCGACAGCGTCATGTCATGAGTGCCGAACGCGCGCCGTGGCCGCACAGCCAGCACGTAATCCATCGCTTCGCCGATCTTCAGCCAGGGGGCACCGAGCGGCGCGGCGAGGATGTCGACGTCGACGCCCTCCGGGACGGCGTAGGAGTCGCCCGGGTAATAGAGGATCTCGTTCACCAGCACGCCCACGTTCTCGATCGTGGGGATCGATGAGTGGATCACCTCATGGGATCCTCCGAAGAAGCGGAGGGAGAAGCGGCCGACCTCCACCGCATCGCCGGGCGCGATGACCGTGATGTCGTAGTCCGATGCCGCCCGTGCGACTCCGGACGGAGCGTAGATCGGGGTCCCCGGCGCCGCGCTCAGGATGCGGTCGAGGTGCTCTGGGGTCCAGTGGTCGGGGTGCTCGTGGGTCAGCACGACGGCGACCAGACCGCTGAGGTCCTGCGGGGGAGTGGTGAAGGACCCGGGATCGATGAGGAGGACTTCCGTTCCCTGCTCGATGCGGAGGGCAGCATGTTCGAATTTCGTGACGCGCATGAGACGAGTCAACTCCTTCCGTCCGTGTCTGGCAAACGTCGTCTCGTGACGCGCCACGCCCGGGAAGCGACGGCGGCCGCGCTCGATTTTGCGCGCGCAGAATCGCCATGGCATACTTGAACAGTTGTCGCGGAACGGAAGTTCCGCAAGACGGCCCCATCGTATAGCGGCCTAGTACGCCGCCCTCTCACGGCGGTAACGCGGGTTCGAATCCCGCTGGGGTCACACAACACACGAAAGCCCTCCGGTTCGTCCGGGGGGCTTTCGCGGTTTTCCGGGGGGCTTTCGCGGTTTTCCGGGGAGCTCGGGCCGGTGATCTCCCGTTCGTGGAGGTTCAGCTCTCGGTGGTGGGTGCCCGTCGTGAGCGTCGGCTGCGACGCGAGCGCTGTGCGCGGCGCGCGATGACGACCGCGAGCACGATCACCCCGCCGATGGCGATCCACGGGAGCAGGAACCCCAACGCGACCACCAGGGCGTTGAGCGACGCGACGAGACCGTTCCAGCCCGCGAAGAGGCCGTCGGTGAATCCGGCGGGGTCGGCAGCGGTCGGCGCCTCTGTGCGGGTCAACTGTACCTGGAGGGTCGACAGGGCGACCTGATCGTCGAGCGTGGAGAGCTGCTGCTGGTAGGACTCGAGCTGCGCCTGACGATCAGTGAGAGCGACCTCGGCTTCGATGAGCTCCGCGACGGTGCCGGTCTGCGACATGAGTTCGGTGAGGCGCTGGACTGATGCCTGGGTGGCGTCGATCCGTGCCCGCAGATCGATGGCGGTGGAGGTGACGTCCTGCCGCGACACCGACGAGGACAGCACGTCTCCGGAGTCCGCGAGCGCGGCGATCACCGCGGTGAGGTCGGAAGAGGGCACACGGATGCTGATCCAGCCGTATCCTGCATCGGTGGGAACCGGGGCGGATGCGCTGTCGCCGGCAGTGCTCATTCCGATCTCGGTGCTCTCGACATATCCTCCGTACGACTCCGCGAGTGCGCTGATCGTGGTGGAGGCCGCAGCGACGTCCTCGACCTCGACCGTGGCAGCAGCCGTCGCGACGATCTCGCGGTCGGCGGTGTCGGCGGCACCCGGCACGAGAGTCGACGACTCCGGCGAGTCTGCGGCGACGCCGGGAGCGCTCTGGTCGAACGAGCCGCCGCGTGAATCCTCGAGAACCAAGCCGGGGGGGTCGTCCACGCTGTCTGCGGTGCTCATGGCGCCACCGTCCACGGCGCTGATGATGGGGGGTGTGACCAGGATCCCCACGACGAAGGCGGCGGCGATGCCCGCCCCGGTGAGCCAGCGGCGGCGCCGCACTCGTGCGCGGGATTCAGTCCTCGTCTCACGCCGACCCTCGCCGGAGATCTCGTGGAGGACTGCAGCCTCGATGCGCGCCACGGCGGAATCCGTCAGCACGGGCAGCTCGTCGGCGGCCGTATCGGCGGCGCTCGGTGCTGCATCGATCATGGGGACTCTGTCTTCTCTGGGCGTGATGTCGTTCATGCGCCGCTCGCTTCCTTCACGGCACCGCGCAGTCGGGTGCGGACTCGGGAGAGACGGTTCCGGACGATGGCATGGCTCACGCCGAGCTCCTCGGCAGCGGCCTGGTATGCGTACCCTTCAGCGGCGCATAGACGGAATATCTCGCGATCGAGCGCATTCAGGGTGCCTATCTCGGCCGTGATCCGTGCCGCCAGTGCTGCGGTGATCACCTGCTCCTCGACGTCGATCGTCGAAGGGATGGCGTCATCCGGCGCATCCGTCGTGTGCGACCGGTCGCGTCTGCGCTGTCGCAGCCGGTTCGCAGCCTGAAAACGACAGATCGTCGCAAGCCACGGGAGCAGTGACTCGCCCTGCAGCTCGAGCCCCGGCAGCTTGCGCCACGCGGTGACGAACGTCTCCTGCGTCACATCCTCGGCATCGGCGGGGGAGCCGAGCAGCCCGTGCGCGATCCAATAGACCGCACGGACATGCGAGCGGTACAGCTCACGGAAGGCGCTCTCGTCACCCTTCGCGGCCTGCGCCACCCATCTCTGATCGCTCGTGTGCACGGACATCCCGTTTCCGTTGTCGGTGTCTCTCACCTGGGAAGTGTCGGATGACGCCTCATCGTCTCAGATCGTGACCCGGGTCGCATGAACCATTCCGCCATGGCACTCCGGCTCGGGTAGAATCGAGGACGCGAGAGGGAGTATCCCGCAAGCGCACCCACCGTCATCACGAGCATCGTCATCGCTGCTCCGGTCGTGCGACGCATTCCATGCGTGGGAGAGACTTTCGGCAGTTTTCCGACCCTCCGACTATCCGGCCCCTCCCGAAAGGTGCAGAGCACCCTTGGACATCCCTGTCTGGTTCGAGATCACCTCGATGATCGTCCTCACGATCATCCTGATCGCCGACCTTCTGCTCGTCCGTCTTCGTCCGCATATCCCCTCGACGAAGGAATCCACCCTCTGGGTCGTGTTCTACGTCGGGCTCGCGCTGCTCTTCGCCGTGCTCCTCGGGAACGTGGCGGGATGGCGCAACGCGGGCGACTTCATCACCGGATGGGCGCTGGAATACAGCCTCTCGATCGACAACCTGTTCGTGTTCGTGCTGATCATGGCGCAGTTCGCGGTACCGCGACGTCTGCAGCAGCAGGTGCTGATGGTCGGCATCATCATCGCGCTCGTGCTGCGCGGTGCGTTCATCCTCGTCGGCGTGGCGGTCATCGAGCACTTCTCACCGATCTTCTACATCTTCGGCGCTTTCCTCATCTACACCGCCATCAAGCAGGCGATGCCCGAGGGCGAGCATGAAGACGACGTGAAACGCGAGAACTTCATCGTGCGCCTGCTGCGGCGTCGCATCGACATCAGCGAGACCTACGACGGCTCGAAGCTGAGGACCACGGTCGACGGAAAGCGCATGTGGACGCCGATGGTCATCGTGTTCATCACCATCGGTGTCACCGACCTGATCTTCGCGATCGACTCGATTCCCGCCATCTTCGAGATCACGACGAACGGGTTCCTCGTGTTCGCGGCGAACATCTTCGCTCTCATGGGTCTTCGACAGCTCTACTTCCTGCTGGGCGACCTGCTCGACCGTCTGCGCTACCTGCACTACGGCATCGCGGTCATCCTCGGCTTCATCGGCATCAAGCTGATCCTGCACGCCCTGCACGAGAACGAGCTGCCGTTCATCAATGGTGGTCAGCACGTGGAATGGGTGCCCGAGATCGACAACCTCGTCTCGCTCGGCGTCATCATCGTGTCGATGACAGTGGCCACAGTGGCGAGCCTCATCGCCGCATCGCGCGAGAAGTCGGCGGCGAAGAGGGCCGTCCTCCGCGACTAGACGCTCACGGCGACGACCACAGCAGCTCGGCCTCGAGGGTCATGTCGATGATCTGGCGCAGCAGTCCGCCGGTCGTCGTCGACTGCAACAGTGTGTACCGGTCGTATTCACCCAGAGGGGCGATCGCAGCGAGCTGCCAGGATGCGGCGAGCGGGTCGTCGGACAGCTCGATGTCCGCGTCCCACGGCGAGTCCGACCGCGCGAGCACACGCCGGACGATCGCCTCGGCCTCAGCGCGCATCGGCGCCAGTGCGTCGTTCCAGGTCAGCTCCGGCGACAGCGCGACCGATGCACCCGGATGGGGCGCGTCTTCGGTCCAACGCTCGACGGTGAAGCGCGACGTGCCGACGGCGACGATCTGCAGCGCGTCCGCCGCGGCCGTGACGTTGACGAGCCGGGCCAGAGTCCCCACACGATTGCGCCGGTCGCCGCCGCCGACCTCGTGCCCCCGCTCGATGAGCACCACCCCGAAGTGCGGCTCGCTCTCGTCGAGAAGGCGCCCGATCATCGTGAGGTAGCGCGGTTCGAACACGCGGAGCGGGAGCGGTGTGTGGGGGAACAGCACCGATCCGAGCGGGAACATCGGTATCTCGGACATGACCCCAGTCAACACCGCGAGACGTACAGTGAGAAGATGCGCAGACCGTCACCTGTCGTCCCCTCCGTCGGTCAGGAATCCGTGTGGGACTATCCGCGTCCGCCGAGGATCGAGCTCGTCGCCGAACGCCTCACGATACGGCTCGGAGGCGAGCTGATCGCGGATACGCACAATGGGGTGCGCGTGCTCGAGACGAGCCACCCTCCCGTGTACTATCTGCCGATCGAAGACTTCCTGGCGGGCTCGCTGTCGGACGCGCCGGGCTCGTCGTTCTGCGAGTTCAAGGGCGCTGCGCGCTATCTCGATGTGCGAGGCGGCGACCTGGTTGCGGCGGGAGCGGCATGGAACTACCCGAACCCTTCGCGAGGCTTCGAGATGCTGGCTGACCGGGTCGCGGTGTACGCAGGTCCGATGGATGAGTGCACCGTCGGGGACGAGGTCGTCATGCCGCAGCCCGGCGGGTTCTACGGGGGCTGGATCAACTCCGCAGTGGTCGGCCCGTTCAAGGGCTCGCCCGGCACCATGGGCTGGTGACCCTGCGCGCGTCCAGTCGTCAGAACGCGCGCAGATTCGCCTGGAGCCCGCCGTCGACGTAGTCACGGCGCAGGATGCCGCGGCGCCGCAGCACGGGCACGAGCTCGTCGAGTGTGCGGTGGAGCGTGACCGGGTGGAAGTCGCCCCATAGCAGGACGCCGTCGTTTCCCCACTCGCCCAGCTCCTCGATCAGGTCGGCGAACTCCTCTGCCGTGCCGACGAAGCCCGAGCGATCGGTGATGCGACCTGTGCGCGCGAGAGCGGTGAGGTGGGCTCGCAGGGGCGCGTCTTCGCCGCGATCGCCGATCAGGCGCTGGATGCTGCCTCGCGACACGTGCTCGCCGAAGATCGCGGGATCGAGAGGCCTGTCGAGGTCGAGCGCCGTCAGATCGGTCTCGAGATCGCTGGACTGCTTGCGGGCGATCTGCACGAGTGCGGCATCATCGGGGTGAGCGGAGGCGGAGACCACGCGGTCGGCCTCTTCCGCCGATGAGGTGATCACGGGTTGGATCGCGAACAGGATCTTGATGTCCGAAGGCGCACGACCGGCGGCGATCGCCGCATCGTGGATCTTGGCGCGATAGGCGCGCACGGACGTCTCGTCCAGTGGCGCGAGAGCGAGCTGCACATCGGAGTTGGCACCTGCGAACCCGAGGCCGCGACCCGATCCGCCGGGGGAGACGATCGACGGTTCTCCGTCTGTGAACGGCATCGCGTTCAGAGGACCGTCGAACGCGAAGTGCTCTCCTCGATGCTGCACGGCGTGCAGCTTCGACCCATCGGCGAAGACGCCGGAGTCTCGATCGCGGATCAGCGCGCCGTCGCCCCAGCTGCGCCAGAGCGCGCGGATGCCGGCGAGCCATTCCTCCGCCCGGTCGTAGGCCGCATCATGCCCGAGCTGCTCCGCGGCCGAGAAGTGACGCGCGCTGCCGGTGTCGGTCACCACATTGAGTCCGAGGCGGTGACCGCTGAGGTGCTGCAGTGTCGAGAACTGTCGTGCCGCGGTGTAGGGCAGATACGCTGCGGGATTCACGGTCGGCACGACCCCGAGGCGTCGTGTCGCCTGGAAGATGTACGGTGCGAGCAGGAGCGGGTCGTGCTTGGGGCCGCCGAAGGCATGGCGAACCCGCAGATCGATGGTGTCGGGTGAACCGAGCGACGGCGCGTCCTCGATGATGACGAGATCGAACCCCGCCTGCTCGAGCGTGCGGGCCGCCTCCTGATAGATCTCAGGACGGGTCCAGTCGTAGTCCCAGTCCAGCGATGGATATCCCCATCCCTGAGGGCCGAAGCCGCGCGCCAGGAACCACCCGAAGTGCTGGGGCCGGGTCATGCGACGGCCTCTCGCGCCGGTTCCAGAACCCGGGCGAGGTCGGCGATCAGATCGGCGACGTCTTCGATCCCGATCGACAGTCGCAGGGTTCCAGGCTGCACTCCGAGGATGTCGCGCTCCTCAGGCGTTCGATGCGAGTGGCTGGTTGTCGCGGGGTGCAGCACCAGCGAGCGCACGTCGCCGATGTGCGTCATATGGGTGAAGACCTCGACGCTCTCGACGAAGTCGCGGGCCGCGTCGATTCCGCCGCGGAGCGTGAAGGTGAAGATCGATCCGTGTCCGCCCGCGAGGTACTTCTGGGCGAGGCGGTGGTCGGGATGCGTGTCGAGGCCGACGTAGTCGACGCTCTCGACCGCCTCCTGAGCGGCGAGCCACCGAGCGACCTCGAGCGCATTCCGCGACTGGCGCTCGACCCGCAGGCCCAGTGTCTCGGCACCCTGGCCGATCAGGAAGGCGTTGAGAGGGGAGGGGGAAGCGCCGAAGCGCGGAGCGACCGACTCACGGGCGTACGCGATGCGAGCGTTGCCGCCGTGGCGCGAAGCGACGCTCGCGAGCCCGCCGCGACCCGGAAGAACGAGATGCGGGGCATTGTGCCCTGCCTTCGCCGCGTCGAAGCGACCGTCGTCGAGGATCACGCCGCCGAGCACCGACCCGTGGCCGGCGAGGAACTTCGATGCGGAGTGCACGACCATGGCGGCGCCGTGCTCGAGCGGACGAAGGAGATAGGGCGTCGCGAGCGTGTTGTCCACGATGAGCGGGATGGCGAACTCGTCGGCGATCGCGCTCACGGCCGAGATGTCGAGGATGTCGTTGCGGGCGTTCGCGATCGACTCGCCGAAGAGGGCGCGCGTGGTGGGGCGGATCGCATCTCGCCATGCCTCGGGATCGGCGATGTCGTCGATGAAGGTCGTCTCGATGCCGAGGCGGGCGAGGTTGTCGAGCAGCAGACCCCTGGTGCCCTCGTAGATGTGCGTCGACGAGACGATGTGATCGCCCGCTCCGGCGACGGTCAGCAGCGCCGTGACGACCGCGGCCTGGCCGCTCGCCACGAGCACCGCCTCGGCGGCGGATTCGAGAGCGGCGAGCTGCCGCTCCACGGCGTGCACCGTCGGGTTGCCGGTGCGCGTGTATCCGAATCCCGCTCCCGTGCCGAAGTGATGGGTGGCGTGGTCGAAGTCGTCGAACTCGAAGCCGGCCGTCAGATATATGGGCGTCGCCCTCGACGATGCGGGTCCCTGATTCCGGGCGGCGTGGACGGCTCTCGTGGCGAAGCCGGTGCTGTCGTCGCTCATGCGGTGCCTCTCGAAGGTGCGGGTGACAGTAGCGTGTCACGCGGCGACTCCGGGCGCTGCAGCGGTGGTAATCTGACGTCATGCGGATCGTGCTCCTTCTTAGCGGCCGCGACGAGATCTCGTTCTGAGCCCCTCCTCGTCGCGGAGTCCATCGTGGGCCGAACCGCCAGCTTCAGGAGACACGCAATGAACACCCCCGCAGCAGACACTGCTCCCGTACGGCCCAGGACCCTCGCCGAGAAGGTGTGGGACGACCATCTCGTCGTCAAGGGCGAGAACGGCGAGCCGGACCTCATCTACATCGACCTGCACCTCGTGCACGAGGTGACCAGTCCGCAGGCGTTCGACGGACTGCGTTCCGAGGGGCGTCCGCTGCGTCGCCTCGACCTGACGATCGCCACGGAAGACCACAACACCCCCACGTGGGACATCGACAAGCCCATCGCCGACCTCACGAGCCGCACGCAGATCGAGACACTGCGCCGCAACGCCACCGAGTTCGGCGTGCGCCTGCATTCGCTCGGTGACGCAGAGCAGGGCATCGTGCACGTCGTGGGACCACAGCTCGGTCTCACGATGCCCGGTATCACGGTGGTCTGCGGTGACTCGCACACCTCGACGCACGGTGCGTTCGGGGCCATGGCGTTCGGCATCGGCACGAGCGAGGTCGAGCACGTGATGGCGACCCAGACCCTGCCGCTCAAGCCGTTCAAGACGATGGCGATCAACGTGGAGGGAACGCTGCGTCCCGGTGTCACCGCGAAGGACATCATCCTCGCCGTCATCGCGAAGATCACGACCGGCGGCGGCCAGGGCTACGTCCTGGAGTTCCGCGGCAGCGCCATTCGCGCTCTGTCGATGGAGGGTCGGATGACGATCTGCAACATGTCGATCGAGGCCGGCGCTCGCGCCGGCATGGTCGCGCCCGACGAGACGACCTTCGAGTACCTGAAGGGTCGCCCGCACGCCCCGAAGGGTCAGGACTGGAACGACGCGGTCGCCTATTGGCGCACACTGCCGACCGACGAGGGAGCGACGTTCGACGCCGAGGTCTTCATCGATGCCGACGAGCTCGAGCCGTTCGTGACCTGGGGCACCAATCCGGGGCAGGGCAGCTCGCTGTCGGCTGCTGTCCCGAATCCGGCCGACATCGCCGACGCCAACGAGCGCGCAGCGGCCGAACGGGCACTCGAGTACATGGATCTCGTGCCGGGAACGCCCCTCAAGGACGTGCCCGTGGACGCCGTCTTCATGGGCTCGTGCACCAACAGCCGCATCGAGGACCTGCGCGCTTTCGCTTCGATCGTGAAGGGCAAGAAGAAGGCCGACGGCGTGCGCGTCATGGTCGTTCCCGGCTCTGCCCGAGTGCGCCTCGAAGCGGAAGCGGAGGGACTCGACCAGGTCATCAAGGACTTCGGTGCCGAGTGGCGGTTCGCCGGGTGCTCCATGTGCCTCGGGATGAACCCCGATCAACTGGCTCCGGGCGAGCGCTGCGCATCGACCTCCAACCGCAACTTCGAGGGCCGACAGGGCAAGGGCGGTCGCACGCACCTGGTGTCGCCGCTAGTCGCTGCCGCGACAGCGATCCGTGGCACGCTCTCGAGTCCCAGCGACCTGTCGAACGAGCAACCCGTCGCCGCGGGTGCGACCACGGACGGAGCCTTCTGATGGAGAAGTTCACCACTCATACCGGTATCGCCGCGCCGCTGAAGCGCTCGAACGTCGACACCGATCAGATCATCCCGGCGGTGTTCCTGAAGCGCGTCACGAAGACCGGCTTCGAGGACGCCCTCTTTCACGGATGGCGACAGGACCCCGACTTCGTGCTGAATCAGCCCGCATTCCAGGGCGCCTCGGTGCTCGTCGCCGGCCCTGATTTCGGCACGGGGTCGAGCCGTGAGCACGCGGTGTGGGCGCTGCGCGATTTCGGCTTCAGTGTGGTTCTCAGCCCGCGCTTCGCCGACATCTTCCGCGGGAACTCCGGCAAGCAGGGCCTGCTCGCCGCGACGATCTCAGAGGAGGATCTCGAGCGCATCTGGGCCGAGATCGACCGGAATCCCGGGGCTCGGATCACTGTGGATCTCGAGGGGCGCGTCGCGTCGATCGGCGATATCCAGGCTGACCTCGGTATCGACGATTACACTAGATGGCGGCTCCTCGAAGGGCTCGATGACATCGGGCTCACCCTGCGCAACGAAGACAAGATCGCGCAGTTCGAGGCCCGACGCGAGTCGTGGCGGCCCCGCACCCTTCCCGTTCAGTAGACGGCGGGGCGGGTGAGCTGAAGGGCGACCCGCCCTGATTCCCCTGAATGAAGTGAGGCCCGAATGACGACACCCGTGCGCGACGCTCTCCCCGACGGAGCACCCGCTCTCACCGGAGACGTCCTCGCCATTCGCGGAGGGCGTCCGCTTCGCGGACGCGTCGACGTCAAGGGCGCGAAGAACCTCGCGACGAAGGCGATGGTCGCCACCCTCCTGGGTGAGACGGCGAGCACGCTGCGCGATGTTCCCGATCTCAGCGATGTCGCCGTGGTGCGCTCGCTGCTCGAGGTGCACGGTGTGCAGGTCAACCCGGGCGACGAGCCCGGCTCGCTGGTGTTCGACCCCGTAGGCGTCGAGTCGGCGCACTTCGAGGAGATCGACGCCCACGCCGGTGCATCCCGCATTCCGATCCTGTTCTGCGGCCCGCTCCTGCACCGTCTCGGACAGGCGTTCATCCCGGATCTCGGCGGCTGCCGTATCGGTGACCGACCGATCGACTTCCACCTCGATGCCCTGCGCAAGTTCGGCGCCGTGGTCGAGAAGCTGCCGAGCGGCATCCGTCTCTCGACCGGGGGCTCGCGGTTGCACGGAGCCAAGATCCACCTGCCGTACCCGAGCGTCGGCGCCACCGAGCAGGTACTGCTCACCGCGGTGCGCGCCGAGGGCACGACCGAGCTGCGCAATGCGGCCATCGAGCCTGAGATCATGGATCTGATCGCGGTGCTCCAGAAGATGGGCGCGATCATCTCCTACGAGCCGAACCGGGTGATCCTCATCGAGGGCGTCGAGAAGCTCCGTGGATACGACCACCGGTCGATCTTCGACCGCAACGAGGCAGCCTCGTGGGCGTCTGCAGCACTCGCGACCGACGGAGAGATCTTCGTCGGCGGCGCCAAGCAGCAGGAGATGCTGACGTTCCTCAACGTCTTCCGCAAGGCCGGCGGCTGGTTCGACATCCAGGAGGACGGGATCCTCTTCCGACGCGAGGGCGAGCTTAAGCCGGTGATCGTCGAGACCGATGTGCATCCCGGCTTCATGACCGACTGGCAGCAGCCTCTCGTGGTGGCTCTGACCCAGGCGAACGGGCGCTCCGTCGTGCATGAGACGGTGTACGAGAACCGCATGGGCTTCACCGATGCGCTGGTCAAGATGGGTGCCGACATCGTCGTTCACCCGAGGGGACTGCAGGACGGACCCCGTCGGGTGCCGCGCCGCGATCTCGAGCAGGCCGCGGTGATCACCGGACCGACGCCGCTGCATGGCGCCGACATCGTGGTGCCCGATCTTCGCGGCGGCTACAGCCACGTGATCGCCGCACTGACCGCGGAGGGCGAGTCGAAGGTCTCCGGAGTCGACATCCTCAGCCGCGGATACGAGAAGTTCCTCGCCAAGCTCGACGCACTCGGCGCCGACTTCGACGTCATCCGGTGACGTCGATGGGTTCCCGGTCGACGGAGACCACGCGACCGAGCGCATTCTGGCCGGTCGCGGCGATCGCCGTGCCGCTGATCTCGCTGATCGCGAAGCTCCGCATCACCGGCAGCGAGAAGCTGCCGCGTGAGGGCGCTTTCGTGCTCGCGCCGAACCACTACTCCGAGTTCGATCCGCTCGTGGTCGCGCTCGCGGTGTGGCGCATCGGTCGCGCGCCCCGATTCATGGCCAAGGAGAGCCTGTTCTCGGTGCCCGTGCTCGGATCCATCCTGCGTGCCACCGGGATGATCCCGGTGGCACGTTCCTCCTCCGCCTCCGCGGCGAAGCAGACGCTGAAGCAGTCCGCCGAGCTCGTCGAGCACGGACGTGGCGTGATCGTCTATCCGGAGGGCACGCTCACGCGCGATCCCGACATGTGGCCCATGCGCGGCAAGTCCGGCGCCGTCCGGCTCGCTCTGGCCGACGACATTCCGCTGATCCCCATGGCGCATTGGGGAACCCAGGAGATCATGGGGCGGTATCAGAAGGGACTGAGCCTGTGGCCGCTGCGCAAGCGCGTGGACGTCGTCATCGGTGATCCCGTCGACGTCTCAGACCTTCGAGGTCGCGCCGGCGAGGCTGCGGCTCTCAATGAGGCCACCGACCGCCTGATGAAGGCGATCACGGCACTGCTCGAGGATCTGCGCGGAGAGAAGGCTCCCGCTGAGCGCTGGAACCCTTCCGCACACGGACAGAAGGAGACGGGTCGTCTTGACTCCTAAGCGCAATGTTCCTGCCGGGCCTCGCGTCGCGGTCATCGGCGCGGGGAGCTGGGGCACGACCTTCGGGAAGATCCTCGCCGACGGCGGAGCCCAGGTCACGATGTGGGCGCGTCGTGCCGAACTCGCGCACGAGATCGACGAGGCCAAACGCAACTCCCGTTATCTGCCGGGCATCAACCTGCCACGGACCATGGCGGCGACGCACGAACTCGCGATCGCACTGCGAGATGTCGATCAGGTCTATCTGTCGGTTCCCAGCCAGTCGCTCAGGGAGAACCTGAAGGCGCTCCGTCCGCTGCTCGCCGACAACGACGCGAAGATCGTCAGCCTCATGAAGGGCGTCGAGCGTACCAGCGGGCTGCGCATGAGCCAGGTGATCGAGCAGGAGCTGAGGTGCGATCCCGACCGGATCGCGGTTGCCTCGGGGCCGAACCTGGCGCTCGAGATCGCCCGCGAGCAGCCGACCGCCGCGGTGATCTCCTCGCGCAGTCGAGAGACGGCCGAAGAGGTCGCCCGTGCTGCGCGCAACAGCTACTTCCGGACCTTCGTCAACACCGACGTGATCGGCACGGAGTTCGGGGGAGTTCTGAAGAACCTCATCGCGGTCGCGATCGGGATCGTCGACGGCGTCGGGTACGGCGAGAACACGAAAGCGTCGATCATCACCCGCGGGCTGGTCGAGATGACCGACTTCGCGGTGGCGAACGGCGCGCACCCCGAGACGCTGCAGGGACTGGCGGGACTCGGCGACCTGATCGCCACGTGCCAGTCTCCGCTGAGCCGCAACAACACGGCCGGGCGCCTGCTCGGCCAGGGATACAGCTTCCAGGACGTCGTGAAGCAGATGCAGCAGACCGCCGAGGGCCTCGCGTCCGTGGCGCCCGTGCTGCAGCTCGCACGCGAGTCCGACGTGGACATGCCCATCGTCGAGCAGGTGAAGATGGTGCTAGACGGCAAGATGAACCCCCGCGACATCGCACCCCACCTGACGACGGATGACGACACCCCACAGGGTGAGAGGACCAACCATGGACAAGCAGACGGTGGTGGTGCTCTTCGGCGGGCGCTCCAGCGAGCATTCGATCAGTTCCGCAACGGCGGGAGGGGTGCTGGGAGCGATCGACCGTGACCGCTACGACGTGATCCCCGTCGGGATCACGCGAGACGGCGCCTTCGTGCTCGAAGACGATGACCCGGCGAAATTCCCGCTCGACGCCGCTCATCTGCCGGAGGTCGTCGACAACGGCACGCGTGTGCTGTGGCCGGAGCCCGGGGGAGACCGCAGGCTGCGCGTCGTCCGTTCCGACGGCACGACCGAGGGTCTCGCCGAAGTCGACGTGGTGCTGCCCCTGCTGCACGGCCTGCACGGAGAAGACGGCGCCATCCAGGGCTTCTTCGAGGTCATCGACATGCCCTACGCAGGATGCGGCATTCTGGACTCGGCCGTGTCACTCGACAAGCACTTCACCAAGCTGGCACTCACCGCCGCGGGTATCTCCGTCTCGCCCGGGATCACGGTGCGCCGAAACGAGTGGACGACCGATGCCGCCGGTGTGCGTGAGCGCATCGCGGCACTGGGAGACACTGTGTTCGTGAAGCCGGCCAGCGCCGGCTCCAGCGTCGGCGTGTCGCGCGTCGACGACGGCGACGGTCTCGACGCAGCGATGGAGATCGCTTTCGCCGAGGATTCGAAGGTCCTCGTCGAGTCCCAGGTGGTGGGGCGAGAGATCGAGGTCGGTGTGCTCGCGGGGCGTCCCGGAGAGCGCGCACGCGCCTCTCTGCCCGGCGAGGTCGTTCTCACCTCGCGGAGCTTCTACGATTTCGAGGGCAAGTACCTCGGGGGCGATGGCGTCGAGATCGTGTGCCCCGCTGACGTCGATGATGCGTTGATCGAGCGGCTTCGTGAGACGGCCGTCAGGGTCTTCGAGGCCGTCGACGGCAAGGGCCTCGCCCGCGTCGACTTCTTCGTGACGCCCGCCGGCGAGTTGGTGGTGAACGAGCTGAACACGATGCCGGGATTCACTCCGATCTCGATGTTCCCGAAGTGCTGGGTCGCATCGGGACTCGGCTACGGCGATCTGATCTCGGAGCTGATCGAGGGCGGCCTGCGCCGCTGACGGCCGTCGAGCCGGCCGGTCAGCCCGCTTCCCCGCCGTCGGTGGTGGGAATGCGGTCGGTGCACCGTGCGGTCGCGGGCGCGAGGCCCGACTGGATGCTGGTCGAGAGGCTCTCGACCACGGTGCGGAAGTCGACGGACTCTCCGCGGCGGATGATGACTTCGATCGCGGGATCACGGCCATACGTCACGAGCCGCTGTCGCTCCTCCTCCTGGTCGAGCACGAGCCAGTCGACGCTTCCGATCGTCGTGCAGACGTCGGTCGACGGTGCGGGGGGTTCGACACCGCACCTGAGCACGACGGTCGGGTCGCCCCAGGCCCCGGTCGCCTGGGCGTCGGTCCAGACGCGGTCCAGCTCGCCGACCGCATCGGGAAGAAGTACCGACACCTCGGCGCAGGCGGGATCGTTCGCGTGGTCAGCGGGCTCGAGGTGGATCGTGGTCGAGCATCCGGAGAGCACGGCGATGAGTGCCACTCCGCCGGCGACGAGGGCGAGACGGCGGGAACGGGGCATGCATCCAGGCTACCTTTGACTGCATGCCCTCCCGACCCGACGATGACGACCCGCGCCTGGGAGAACTCTCCGAAGGGGAGATCCTGCGCGCGATCCTCGCCCGGACCGCACCCGGGTCGCACACGCTCCTGGGGCCGGGCGACGACGCTGCCGTGATAGCCGCACCGTCGGGCAGCGTGGTGGCGACCACCGACACCCTGGTGCATGGGCCGGACTTCCGTCTCGCCTGGTCGAGCGGCTACGACCTCGGCTGGAAGGCCGCAGCGGTGAACCTCGCCGACGTCGCCGCGATGGGTGCCCGTCCGACCGCGCTGCTCGTGGCCCTGGCCGTCCCTCGTGACCTGCGCCTCTCGTTCGTCACCGCGCTCGCAGATGGCCTCCGCGAGTGCTGTCAGGCGCTGGCGCCCGGCTGTGCCGTGGTGGGGGGAGATCTGACCGTGTCCGACGTCCTCACGGTGGCCGTGACGGCCTTGGGCGATCTCGAAGGGCGGCCCCCCGTCACCCGCTCAGGAGCGCGAGTCGGCGATGTCGTCGCCGTGGCGGGGGAATTGGGCCACGCCGCCCACGGGCTCTCGGTCCTCTTCGGTCGATTCCGGGACGGCGACCAGCCTGTTTCGGTCGACCCGCGCCGACTGGGCGCAGGGGAGAGTGCTGCCCTGACCGCGCAGCTGCGTCCATCGCCTCCGATCGGTCTCGGTCCCGTCGCCGCAGTGAGCGGCGCGACGGCGATGATGGACGTCTCCGACGGTCTCGCGCTCGACGCGCGTCGTCTGGCATCGGCATCCGAGGTGACCCTGTCACTCGACGCCGCAGCTCTGGGGACGCACCCGGAGCGCGCTCTGGCAGGGGGCGAGGACCATGCGCTTCTCGCGACGTTCCCGGCAGGGCAGCTGCCCCCGGGGTTCCGTGTCATCGGTTCAGTGATTCCGCAGGGCGAGGAGGGAGTCCTGCTCGATGGAGCGCCGGTCGATGCGACGGGTTGGGATCCCTACCGCGACTGGGACTCCACCTCGGGCTGAGCAGCGGCCGGCTCCGCCCACCAGAGGGTCGTGTCGCCATAGGACTTCTCCCGCACGAGGTCGAGTCCTGCCGCGGCGAGATCCGGCGGCGTCGACCGACGTGCACGCTCGATGATCACGAGGGCGTCGGGCGACAGCAGAGGAGCGAGCGCGACGAGGTCGGCGGTCATCGCGTCGTCGGCGAGATCGTACGGAGGGTCGGAGAACACGAGATCGTAGGGGCCGGCTGCTCGCTGGAGGAACGACCGGACAGCGCTCTCGTGCACCCGCGCGATCGGCAGGCCGCCGGCCTTCGCGACGATCGCCGCGTTGCGCCGCACCACGGCGGCGGCGGGACGTCCCTGTTCCACGAGGTCGGCCGAGGCGGCGCCGCGACTGAGTGATTCCAGACCCAGTGCTCCGGACCCTGCGTACAGGTCGAGCACCCGTGCGCCCTCGAAGGCGTCCACCGACGCCAGCGCGCCGAACAGCGACTCCCTGACCCTGTCGCTCGTGGGTCGGGTCCCCGCAGGGGGGACACCCAAGCGGGCTCCGCGTGCCTTGCCGGCGATGATCCTCGTCACCCGTTCACGATACGACAGCGTCAGCGCCTCGGGTGTCGGCGCCGCCTTCTAGACTCGGAGCATGTCGCTCACGCTCGATTCATCCCTGGAGGAGGCACTAGGGGCCACCCCGGCGAAGACGCTCGACAGGGCCTTCGGAATGAAGTCGGTCGGCGACCTGCTCTCGCACTATCCGCGGCGCTACGCCGATCCGGGCGAGCTGACTCCGATCCGCGAGCTGCCGCTCGGCGAGACCGTCACGATCGTCGCCGAGGTCCTGTCCTCGAGCGCGCGGGCCATGCGCAACAGACGCGGCGCGATGGCCGACGTGGTCATCGGCGACGGCATCGGCAAGATGTCGCTGACGTTCTTCGCGAAGAACCTGGGCGCGGCGAAGTGGCGCTCGGAAGAGCTCGCGGTCGGCCGTCGCGGTGTCTTCTCCGGCAAGGTGGGCGAGTTCAACGGCGTCACGCAGTTCGCGCACCCCGAGTACGAGCTGTTCGACGACGAGGACGCAGCGCGGCGTCGAGCGGATGCGCGAGCCGCGATCCTCATCCCGATCTACCCCGCCACGGCGAGCGTGCAGACCTGGCAGATCGCGAAGTTCGTCGGACGTGTGCTGGACGCCGTCGACGACGTGCCCGAGCCACTCGCCGCCGACGTGCGCGCACGGGAAGAGCTCCTCACGGCGCGCGAGGCTCTCGAGCAGATACATCGTCCGAAGACCCGCAACGACATCGATCCCGCGGTGCGAACCCTCCGCATGCATGAGGCATTGACCCTGCAGACGGCGCTGCTTCAGCAGCGTGCGGCCGTGCGGTCTCTGACGGCGACGATGCGGCCGTCGAAGCCCGGAGGATTGCTCGAGCGCTTCGACGCCGGTCTGCCGTACTCCCTGACCCCCGATCAGCAGACCGTGGGAGAGCAGGTCGCGACCGACCTGATCGGGTCCTGGCCGATGAATCGCCTGGTGCAGGGTGAAGTCGGCTCGGGAAAGACCCTGGTGGCGCTGCGCGCGATGCTCCAGGTGGCGGAGTCGGGCGGGCAGTCCGCGCTGATCGCCCCGACCGAGGTCCTCGCCGGCCAGCACCTGCGCTCGATAGCGAAGATGCTCGGCCCGCAGCTCGCACCGCTGGTGATGCCGACCCTGTTGACCGGACAGATGCCCGCGGCAGAACGTCGAAAGGCGGCGCTCCGCGTGGCCTCCGGGCAGGCGCTCATCGTCGTGGGGACGCACGCGCTCCTCGGCGAGAAGACGACCTTCGCCGACCTCGGCCTCGTGGTCGTCGACGAGCAGCACCGATTCGGCGTGGAGCAGCGCGAGGCACTTCGCGCCAAGGGGTCCAGCCCGCATGCACTCGTGCTGACCGCGACTCCGATCCCGCGGACAGTGGCGATGACCGTCTTCGGCGACCTCGACACATCTGTGATCCGCACCATGCCGAAGGGCCGAGCGGGGATCGAGACGTTCGTGGCACCGCTCGCCGAGCATCCGGGTTGGTTCAACCGCGTCTGGGAGCGAGCCGCAGAGGAGATCGCTCAGGGGCGACAGGTCTTCGCGGTCTGCGCGGCGATCGATACGACCAAGAAGACTGCTGAGGCAGGGGAGCAGCCGGCACCGCCGCCGGAGGGAGCCTCATCGGAGGGCGCCTCGGGTCCACGATGGGGCGTGGTGCAGCTCGATGAAGCCCTCGCGACGCACCCGACCCTGGGTGGGCTGCGACGTGCGGTGCTGCATGGGCGGATGCCGTCGGAGGAGAAGGATGCCGTCATGCAGGCGTTCGCGCGCGGCGAGATCGATCTCCTGCTGGCCACGACGGTGATCGAGGTCGGCGTCGACGTGCCGAACGCCTCGACCATGATCGTCCTCGATGCCGACAGATTCGGTGTGTCACAGCTGCACCAGCTACGCGGTCGAGTCGGCCGAGGAGGAGTGCCTGGCCTGTGCCTCCTCGTCACGGAGGCGGAAGAGGGCTCCATCGCGCGTGAGCGTGTCGACGCTGTCGCCGCGACCCTCGACGGATTCGCGCTTGCCGAAGTCGATCTGGAGCTGCGCGGAGAAGGAGACGTGCTCGGCGCTGCGCAGGCGGGAGTGCGCTCGTCGCTCAAGCTGCTCCGCGTCGTCAAGGACTCGCACCTGATCGTCCGAGCTCGCGAGCTGGCAGAGGTCATCCTGAGTGAAGACCCCGACCTCGAGACCAATGACGGACTGAGATCCGCCATCGCACGACGAGTCAGCGATGAGGACCGTGCCGCGCTCGCCAAGAACTGAGCCGCCCCGCGCGTGCTTTAGGCTGTTCGCATGAGCAGTCGGATCGCCGTCGTCCCGGGTTCGTTCGATCCGCCGACCCTGGGTCACCTCGACGTGATCCGTCGCGCGGCCAAGCTGTACGACGAGCTTCACGTGCTGGTCGTGCACAACCCCGGCAAAGAGGCGATGCTTCCGATCGCGCAGCGCATGACGCTGCTCGAGCAGTCCATCGCCGAAGAAGGCATGGACGGCAATGTCGTGATCGGATCGTGGAGCATGGGACTCCTCGTCGATTACGCACGCGATGTCGGAGCCGGTGTGCTGGTCAAGGGAATCCGATCGCAGATCGACGTCGCGTATGAGTCCCCGATGGCCATCGTGAACCGTCATCTCGCCGATATCGAGACGGTTTTTCTGCTGCCCGACCCCGCGCACGCGCTCGTCTCGAGCTCTCTCGTGCGCCAGGTCGCCGGCCTGGGTGGCGATATCTCGCCGTTCGTGCCGCGTGCCGTGGCAGCCTTCCTCGACACCGGCTCTCGCGGGCTCTGAGCACACTCTCGCCTGTCGCGCTCAG
Source organism: Microbacterium hydrocarbonoxydans (assembly GCF_904831005.1). Taxonomy (NCBI): domain Bacteria; kingdom Bacillati; phylum Actinomycetota; class Actinomycetes; order Micrococcales; family Microbacteriaceae; genus Microbacterium; species Microbacterium hydrocarbonoxydans. The sequence goes on from NZ_LR882982.1 coordinate 1,495,575, forward strand.
CTCGGAACCAGCCCCGGAGGCCCGAGAGCCGGTACCATTGCGAGGTGCGTTCCCGACTCAATGGCCCCTTCGTCCTCCCCGTCCGTGACATCGTCCGCAAGCCGGGCGAGATGCGCGAGCATGAGTTCACGGTGACGCTGCCCGAGGCCTGGGGCGAGGGGATCGTGTCCTACGAAGCCGGGTCCGAGCTCGATCTCGATGTGCGGCTGGAGTCCGTGCACGAGGGCATTCTCGTGTCGGGAAATGTCGACGCCGAGTACTCCGGCGTCTGCGGAAGATGCCTGACCGACATCGCTCGGCCGGTCGAAGTCGAGTTCCAGGAGCTTTTCGCGTATCCTGGTGAGGAAGAAACTGACTTCGAGGTTCAAGACGACCACGTGGATCTTGAAACTCTTGTCAGGGATGCGGCCGTATTGTCGCTTCCATTTCAGCCGGTGTGTCAGCCGGATTGCCTCGGGCTCGACCCGGTTACAGGCGAACGGCTGACCGAGAGCACCGGAACGGAGCAGGCCGCTCCCATCGATCCTCGGTGGAGTGCGCTGCAGCAGATCACAGACCAAGACGGCAAGGCAGAGAGCCGCGCCGCCGAGAAAGAAGAGAGCTAGTCATGGCTGGTAACCCCCCGAAGCGCAAGGTCTCCCGTTCGAACACCCGCTCGCGCCGCGCGCAGTGGAAGGCCGAAGCCCCCGCGCTCGTCAAGACCATCGAGAACGGCAAGGTCGTCTACAGCCGTCCGCACCAGGCGAAGGTCGTCACCGACTCGCAGGGCACCGAGCTGTTCCTCGAGTACAAGGGCCGCAAGGTCGCCGACGTCTGAGTCGCGACATCACTGTTGTGACCGAGGCCGACGGATCGTCGAGACCTCTCGCCGAGAAGCTCCGCGTCGATATCGACGCGGAGCTTCTCGAGTTGGCACTCACGCATCGTTCCTACGCGTACGAGCACGGAGCGATCCCTCACAACGAGCGTCTCGAGTTCCTCGGCGACTCCGTCCTCGGGCAAGCGGTGACGGTCATGCTGTTCACCACCAACCCTGACCTCGACGAGGGTTCGCTGGCCAAGCGGCGCGCGAGCGTCGTCTCCACGGTGGCACTCGCCGAGGTCGCTCGCGGCATCGGCCTCGGGCGTCACCTCCGACTCGGACGAGGCGAAGAGCAGACCGGCGGTCGCGACAAGGACTCGATCCTCGCCGACACGATGGAGGCGGTGATCGGCGCCACTTACCTCTCGGCGGGTCCCGAGGCCGCGACCGAGCTGGTGCTCCGTCTGACGGCGCCGCTGCTCGCAGATCCGGAGCGGTACGGAGCCGCCATGGATCCGAAGACGAGTCTGCAGGAGCTGGCCGCGAAGATGGGGGCCACGCCGCCGCAGTACTCGGTCGAAGCGAGCGGACCCGATCACGATCGCCGCTTCACGGCGACAGTGGTGGTCGGCGATCTCGCCATGACGGGCAAGGGCAGCAGCAAGAAGACCGCGGAGATGGCGGCCGCGCTCAGCGCGTGGCGCTATCTCGACGAACGTGCCTGAGCTCCCAGAGGTCGAGGTCGTACGGGCAGGGCTGGCCCCGGCGACGACGGGGGCGGTCATCACGGCCGTCAGCGTGTTCGATGAACGTGCCCTCACTCGGCACGTCGCCGGAGCAGAGGATTTCGCCGCCCGACTCGAGGGCCGCACTTTCGTCGAGGCGATGCGTCGTGGCAAGTTCCTCTGGCTGCCGCTCGACGATGAGAGCTCCGCTCTCATCGCGCACCTCGGGATGAGCGGGCAGATGCTGCTCCGTCGCCCGGATGCCGCGGCTGAGCGCCATGAGCGGATCCGGTTGAACATCGAGCATCCGGTGCACGGGGAACTCGCCGTCGTGTTCGCCGATCAGCGGACATTCGGCTCGCTCGCCGTGGATCGCCTCATGATGGATGGTCCGTCGCGGATCCCGACGCAGGTCGCGCATATCGCGCGCGACCCGCTGGACCCGTTCTTCGACGACACCGCATTCCGGCGCTCGCTGCGCCGACGCAACAGCGCGATCAAGCGCGTGCTGCTCGACCAGCAGATCATCAGCGGCGTGGGCAACATCTACGCCGACGAGTCGCTCTGGGCCTCCCGGGTCCATCCCGAGACGCCGGCGAGTGCGCTCTCGACCCAGGCCGTCACGAGGCTGCTCACCGAGATCCGCTCTGTCCTCGCGAAGGCTCTCGCCGAAGGCGGCACCAGCTTCGACGCGCAGTACGTGAACGTGAACGGTCAAGCCGGATATTTCGCGCACTCGCTCAATGCGTACGGGCGAGGCGGTCAACCCTGCCCTCGCTGCGGGACTCTGATCCGCCGCGAGGCGTTCATGAATCGCTCGAGCCACTTCTGCCCACGCTGTCAACGGCGTCGGTGACACGACTTCACACGTCGCGGAATGCCCGGGCGAGCACCGGTCTGGTCGTCTGAGTGCTCGCCCAGACGACGCCGATGCCGATCACGAGCACGACGGCGATCGTGAACAGTGATGCGGGCGCCACGATCGCCGCGAGTCCGAGGAGTGGGAACACCAGGATGCCCGCGCAGACCGCCGACCCGAGGGAGACGGTCAGGAGCGGCGACATGATCGCCCGTCGGCGCGCTCGGTCCACGGTCTCGAGGGGCGTTCCGAGTCGGTGAAGACTCGTGTGCAGCTCGCGCTGGTCGAGCACAGCAGCCGCCTGATTGACCCCTACGGATGCCGCGACCATCAGGAACGATGCGCTGAGCGTGATGATGAGGCCCGTGCGGATGTCGGTGGCGAGGGCCGCGTCGGCGGCGTTCACCCCGTCCTCCGACATCACGGAGAGGAGGGACACTCCGGTTCCCGCGAACACCGCGATGAAACTCGTCATGGCGATGCCGCTCACCTGGCGCCACGCGGCCTTCGGCGAGTCGAGGACGATGCGCGCGGCGAGAAGCCCGGTCGGCCTCGCCGCGCGGCGCAGCTGACGGGTCGCCCCGATCTTCAGGACCCAGGGACCGATGACGTTGAGCACGGCGAGGGCGATCCCGAACGATGAGGCGAGCACGACGATCGTCACGGTGAGTCCGGCGACCGACGGGAAGACGGCGATGATCGCGAAGATGCACGCGAGGGCGGCGCCCCCCACGAGCGCTCGCATCCCACGCACGGGTGCGGCTTCGCTCCGCAGACGCACGCCGAGCGGAGACACGATCACCCGGCGCAGGCCGAGTGCTGCGCTGAGTGCCGAGACGAGAAGGATGACCAGCACGACGACGGCGCCGTTCAGCGGCGAGAGTAGGACGGAATCGAGACCGAGTGCAGCACCGCGGAAGGGGATCATCCCGATCAGCGGCGAGATCATCAGGTAGGCGACCACTCCGACGATGGCACCGGAGGTCGCGACCAGAACGGATTCGGTGACGGTCACGATGCTGACCCCGACGGGGGTGACTCCCAGCAGGCGCAGTGTCGAGAGCAACTCATCGCGACGGCGCGCGGAGAGACGCGCCGCCGCTCCGCCCAGATTCACCAGCGGCACGACCAGAAGTACGAGTGCGATGGCGGCCAGCGCCTGGTAGATCGGCGCCTCAGGATCCGACCAGGACCAGAACGCCTGGGCTCCGCCGACCACAGTCAGCACGAGAGCGGTCACAGCGGCGAAAGCCGTGACGGGCAGTGCCAGCACCGTGCTTCGGCTCTTCGCCGGTCGAAGGAGCAGCGCAAGAGTCTGAGGGTTCATGCGGAGACCTCGTTCGTGTCGACCCGACCGTCACGAACGGCCACGACACGGGAGCATCGTGAAGCCACATCGGGATCATGCGTGACGACGAGCAGCGTGCGTCCTTGAGCGGTCGTGGACCAGAGAAGGGCGTCCATCACCTCGTGCGAGGTCCGAGAGTCGAGAGCTCCGGTCGGCTCGTCCGCGAACACGAGCTCGGCACCCGTGACCTGCGCCCGTGCGATCGCGACGCGCTGAGCCTGGCCACCGGACAGCTCGCCGATTCGGCGCCCCTCCAGGCCGCCGAGCCCGAGCGCGGTCATCCAGGACGTCGCGTGCGCCACGGCCTCCGCTCGCGCCACCCCGTTGATCATCGAGGCGAGTGCGACGTTCTCGACGGCGGTGAGCTCGGGAATCAGCAGGCCCTGCTGAAAGACGAATCCGAATCGTTCCCGGCGCAGCCTCGATCGAGGCCCTTCGGCGAGTCCCGTGACGTCGACAGGGTCACCCGATGAGGGCCGAAAGCTCACGCTGCCGGAATCCGGTCGGACGATGCCTGCGAGCACGTGCAGCAGGGTGGTCTTCCCCGAGCCTGAGGCGCCCATGATCGCCACCGACTCGCCGCGTTCGACGGTCAGATCGACCGCGGCGAGTGCGCAGGTGGTTCCGTAGGACTTGGTGAGGGATCGGGCATCGATCACGGGTGCGTTCATGAACCCAGCCTCGCTGTGCAGACCGGATCCGCGCATCGCTCGGACGTATGATCCGGCGTCGGCGCTCTACATCCGACGGATGATCCGTCAGAGACGCTTCTGCCACGCTCCCGCATACGACACGGGCACGAATCCCACCGCTTCGTTGATGTCGAGCATCGGACGATTCTCCTCCGCGTTGAAGGTCGACACCGCAGGGGACAGGGGCATCAGTTCTCTCCAGTGCAGGAGATTCGTGCACTTGACGATGATGCCGAGGCGATGCCCACGGTGGTCGCTCGCGACGAGGGTGCCCAGCTGGTGGGTGATGCTCGAACGGTCGGCACCGATGAGCAGCTCGTTGTAGGCCACTATCGTTCCGCTCGGAAGATGCTCCACCGCGACGATCGAGAGCGCTTGGCCTGCACTCGTGAGTCGGCGTTCGCGTCGGACCACCCGGTCGGCATCCCAGACCTCCGCGACGAAATCCATCTCCCCACTCGGCGCGTCTGTCGACAGCCGGGCCAGGATCGCGGCGTAGCCGTCGCGCCGACTCGCTGGAATCGGAGCCATCCACTGCATGACCTGATAGTCGGGTCCTGCTGCGGCCTTCGCATCGTTCAGTGCCGCATGCAGGGGCTCCGGATCCGCGCGCAGGTCGAACTCGCTGTTCCGCTCGACCTGCTCGAACTCGTAGCCGCGAGCCGCGACGGCGTTCGACAGCGCCGTCGCAGGCACGCGGCCCCATCCCGTTCTCGGGGTGATCATGTGCTCGGTCTCGAGGGGACGATGCAGCGTCCAGGTCTGCACGAGCGAGCGACCATACGCGCGCGCCTCCGACTCGGCGAGGGCGAGCAGGGCGTCCTCGACGCCGCGCCCCCAGTGCCGCCTCGGCACCATCAGATCGATCTCCGCTGCCTGCGCATCCTGCTCCTGCGGATAGGCGATCGTGATCATGCCCACGATCTCGCCGCCGTCCTTCGCCACGTACCCGACGCACAGTGTGTCGGTCGGGTCCTGCCATGAGGCGAGCAGCTGGGCTGTGCTCGGTGCGATGTCAGGCAGGCCGACCGCTTCGTCGCAGATGAGCCGGTTCAGGTCTCCGTAGGCGCGGAAGTCCGTCGCATCATCGTCGTCGAGCGAAGTCGGGACGAGAAGCGGGGTGATCGTCGGCTCGATCGTCGTCATGACAGGACCTTCTTCCAGGCGCCCTCGTACGCGATGGCGGTGAAGCCCATGGCTTCGTTGATCGAGAGCATCGGCCGGTTCTCCTCGGCGTTGTAGGTGATGACCGCGGCTGATGCGGGAACCACCTCGGTCCATGACAGCAGCGCCGCGCTCTTCACGAGCTGTCCCAATCGGTGCCCGCGGTGCTCTTTCAAGACGAGGGTGTCGTGCTGATGCGTCGTCCCGGTCGGATCGGGCCCGATGCCGAGCTCTGTGAAAGCGGTGAGTTCGGAGGTTCCGACGTGCTGCGCGACCGTGACCTGCATCGTCTGACCCATTTCCTGGATTCGCTTCTCCGAGGCGATCAGTCGCTCTGCATCCCAGACTTCCTCGTCGCTCTCCATGTCTGCCGAGGGCGCATCGGTGGACATACGTGACTTGAGCCAGGCGTAGCCCTCGACATGCTCCGAGGGCGTCGGCAGCATCCAGTTGAGCACCCGGTACCCGTCGGAGAACCCGAGTGCATCGGTGCGCAGTGCCGCGACGCGCTCGAGGGTCGAGGGGGAGACTTCGAGGCGACTCACGCGGTAGACCTGTTCGAGGCTGAATCCATGGCGGATGAGGAATCGCGCGACGTGGTCGTCGGGTACGCTGCCGAAGCCGGTTCGCGCCTCCAGCCTCGGTCCGTCGCTGGCCGGTTGCTCCGCCCAGTTCTGTATGACCGAGCGGCCGTGCAGCCTGGCGAAGGACTCGACATGGGGCAGGATCGCGGTCCCGATTCCCCGTCCCCATACACGCGGGTGGATCTCGATCGAGGCGATCGCCACACGCGATCCCTCTTCGTGGGGGATGTCGATGACGGTGCGGCCGACGATGTCGTCGGCTACCCGCACCGCCCACACCGCGGTCGTGCGCTCCTTTCGGGAGCGCACGATCGCGAGCAGCGCCTCGGGTGTCAGATCCTGTTCGGTCCGCCCTGTGAGTTCTCGATAGACCTCGTTGCGAACCCGGGTGAGCTCGCGGAACTCGGCGGCGTCCGCTGCATCCGCCCGTGCCGGAAGCACGAGCGGGTGCAGCGACGCCTCTGCGGTGAGAGGAATGCTCATGGCGATCTCCAGATCAGCGCAGCTGACGCTGCAGGTCGTAGGTGAGCAGAGCCCGCTCCTCGAGGGGCGAGCGATTCCGCCCGTAGAGATGCAGGGCGTCCGCCTCGAGGGCGGCGGCCCGGTACCTGCGACGGGGACGCTGTGCTCTCTGAAGCAGCCAGAGGCCGATCCTGAGTGAGATGCGATCGGCCAGGGCGAGGCGCCGGAGTTCTTCGGGGGCGGGGATGTGGAGGACCTGCTGGTCCTCGGTATCGGGAGGGTGAGTGGTGCTGTGGTGCAGCGTGGTGTTCACGATGAGTCCTTCGAGATGAGACTGGTGGGTGGTGCGGAGAGCGCTGCCGTGCGGCGCCGCGAAGGCAGCCGTCGGAGAGCGGCGGAGTCGAGAGCCCGGGCACCGAAGGGTGATCGCCGGGGTCGGCGGATATCCGTGATCCGGAGAGGATCAGGAGGGGGCGCGCGCAGAAGGGCGAACGAGAGAGCCCGTCACAGGTCGTGGACCGGTGGGTGGTGCGGGGCAGAGTTCTCGGGCTGCGGTTCTACGAGAGAGCGCTTCGACGGACGCCGGCGGTTACCGAGTGCGCAAGGCGCGGCGCGAATGGCGCGGCGAGGCCAGTGGCCTGAGCAGTGAGCTGAGTGATCATCGGTAACCTCCTTTCGTGTGGCGATCCGGAGGTTACGGTAGCGAATCCCGGGCGTGTCCGTCAAGCACCGTCGGCGTGGATCGGCGTGTCGCGCCGCATTCCCGTTCGCTCCGAACCCGCGCGGGATGCCGGTTCTGAGCCGCCATTCCGGTAGCGTATGGGCGTGATTCACCCCCGAAATGCGGCACGCGCATGCATCTGAAGAGCCTGACCCTCAAGGGGTTCAAGTCCTTCGCGCAGCCGACTAGCTTCGTCTTCGAGCCGGGCGTCACATGCATCGTCGGCCCCAACGGATCGGGCAAGTCCAACGTCGTCGACGCCCTTGCCTGGGTCATGGGGGAACAGGGGGCCAAGACTCTCCGCGGCGGCAAGATGGAGGACGTCATCTTCGCGGGCACCTCGACCCGCGGCCCGCTCGGACGCGCTGAGGTGCAGCTGACGATCGACAACAGCGACGGCGCGTTGCCCATCGACTATGCAGAGGTCACGATCAGCAGGACTCTCTTCCGCAGCGGCTCCAGCGAGTACGCGATCAACGGCGAGAACTGCCGTCTGCTGGACGTGCAGGAGCTGCTGAGCGACTCGGGCCTCGGTCGTGAGATGCACGTGATCGTGGGGCAGGGGCGTCTCGATACCGTGCTGCAGGCATCCCCTGAGGACCGCCGCGGTTTCATCGAAGAGGCCGCGGGGATCCTGAAGCATCGCCGACGCAAAGAGAAGACCCTTCGCAAGCTCGACGCGATGGAGACCAACCTCACTCGACTGAGCGATCTCGCCGGCGAGATCCGGCGTCAGCTGAAGCCCCTGGGCAGGCAGGCTGAGATCGCACGAGAGGCGCAGACCATCGCGGCGGTCGTTCGCGACGCCAAGGCGCGCATCTTCGCCGACGACGTCGTGGCTCTGCGAACAGCGTTGGCCGATCACACGCGCACCGAGCATGAGCGGCACACCGAGCGCCTGGTCCTGAGCGATCAAGCCGAGGCGGTGCGAGCCGACATCGCCCGTCTGGAGCAGGACCAGAACTCCGTCGCGGTGGATCAGGCACGCGGTGTCGCCTTCGGTCTCGAGCAGGTGCAGGAGCGCATGCGCGGGCTCTACACCCTGGCGAACCAGCGACTCGCTCTCCTCGGCTCCGAAGAAGACGATGCCGCCGTCGCGGCGGTCACCGTGACGCAGAGCGCGATCGACGAGGCGAAGGATCAGATCACCGAGATCTCCGCAGGACTCGGCGATGCGCAGGATGCCGCGAGCGTGGCGAGCCGTGAGGTCGTCCATGCACGGGCCGAGCTCGACACGCTCGACGTCGACATCGCTGAGCAGAGTGCGCTGGTGTCGGAGTACGACATGCGGCTCAGTTCGCTTCGCGGCGCCGCTGATGCCGCAGCATCGGCTCTCGCCGCAGTGCGCGGCGCGGTGCTGCGACAGGAGAATGCGCTCGAGGCGGCGAACATCCGCCGGCGTGAGGCGGCCGATGCGCTCGAAGCGATGGACGACGCCGAAGCACCCGAGGGAACGGCGGCTGAGCACTCCGCCGCGTACGAGAGCGCACAACGAGCGGCGACTGCGGCCGAGTCCGAGCGCGAGACGCTCAGGGAGCGCCTGCACGCGGCCGAGCGAGAGGTCGACTCGCTCATTGCGAAGTCGGCCGCCCTCGGCAGTGCCCTCGCGGTGTCCGGAGGCGCGGCCGAGATCGTCGAGACCGGCGGCGACGGCATCCGTGGTCTCGTCGGTGATGCGGTGCAGGTGCGGGCGGGCTTCGAGGCGGCGATAGCCGCGGTGCTCGGGACTCTGGCTGAAGGGGTGCTCGTCGAGCGTTCCTCCGTCGCTTTCGATCTTGCCTCGGAAGCTGCCGAGCATCGTCGTGGCGTCGTGGATTTCGTCGTCGCCGACGGCATGCGCGGAAGCGCCGATGTGCCGAGTCTCGACGGGGTCACCGCCGCCGTCGACACGGTCACGGCGCCCGAGGGCGTGCTCGCCATCCTGTCGCATGTCCTGATCGCGGAGAGCCTCGATGCGGCCCGTGCCGCGCGGGCTGCACTCGATACCGCTGAGGATGTCACGACGACGCTCGTGACCCTGAGCGGTGACGTGATCACCGCTCAGACGCTGCGGACCGGCTCGGGCGGAGAACGCTCGCGTCTCGAGCTCGCCGCCGAACGAGACGCCGCCGACGAGCGCCTCGCCGAGGTGCAGGTGATCGTGGATTCGTTGCGGGAAGCCCGCGATGAGGCGAACGAGACCGTCGAGACCTCGCGCCGACACGCGAAGGACATGCTCCGCGCGCTGCGAGAGCACGACGCGGCGCTGGCCAGTCGCGCGGAGCGCGTCAACCGCATCACCGTCACTCACGAATCGGCTGTCGCCGAGTGCGAGAGGCTGGAGAGCGGGCTCGCGCAGGCCCAGGCAGCGGTGGTCGACGCCGAGGAGAAGGCGGCGATGGCGAAGGACGAGCTGGAGCGCGCGGTGTCCTCACCGCGGCCGGTGCTGGACGCCTCGGCGCGCGACGGCCTTCTGGAGGCGCTCGAGTCGGCTCGAGAGAACGAGATCCGTGCGCGTCTCGAGATCGAGACCCTGCGCGAGAGGGTGCGCGCGGCGCAGGCCCGCGTGGTCAGCCTCGAGCGGCAGCGAGAGCACGAACGTGATGCCGCGGCCGAGGCGGCTCGGCGCGCCGTGATCCGCCGTGCTCAGCGTGAAGCGGCTGGAGCGGTCGCCGACGAGCTGCCGCGCATTCTCGACTCGATCGATCGATCGGTCACCGAGGCGAGGGTGGCGTTGGCGGAGGCCGAAGCGGCGCGGTCGGCTCAGAACCAGGAGCTCGTGGCACTGCGGGCACAGGAGAGCTCGCTGCGCGACAGGCTGGCAGGCCTCACCGAGAGCGTGCACGGACTCGAGCTGCAGATCCACGAGAAGAAGCTCCATCTGCACAGCCTGCTGGAGCGAGTGGCATCGGAGCTGGCTCTCGACGAAGATATTCTCGTTGCGGAATATGGTCCTGAGCAGCTCGTGCCGCGTGATCCCGGCGCGGGAGTCGCCGACGACGAGCACGCCGACGACACCGCCATCCCTTTCGACAGGCGCATTCAGCAAAGGCGCCTCGCCGACGCCGAGCGCAAGCTCGCTCAACTGGGCAGAGTGAACCCCCTGGCGCTCGAGGAGTTCGCCGCACTCGAGCAGCGGCACGCATTCCTCACCGAACAGCTCGCCGACCTCACACAGACGCGTCAGGACCTTCTGACGATCATCGCCGACCTCGACGAGCGGATGCAGACGATCTTCGCGAGCGCCTTCGAAGACACGAGAGCTGCTTTCGGTGAGGTGTTCCCGTTGCTGTTCCCGGGTGGATCGGGGAGCATCTCGCTCACTGATCCCGAGAACATGCTCACCACCGGCATCGAGGTCTCGGTGCGCCCGGTCGGCAAGAAGATCGAGCGGCTGTCGCTCCTGTCCGGTGGAGAGCGTTCGCTCGCGGCGGTCGCGCTCCTCGTGGCGATCTTCAAGGCGCGTCCCAGTCCGTTCTACATCCTCGACGAGGTCGAGGCGGCACTCGACGACGCGAACCTCGGGCGTCTGCTCACCGTGTTCGAGCAGCTCCGGGAGAGTTCTCAGCTGCTGGTCATCACTCATCAGAAGCGCACGATGGAGATCGCGGACGCTCTCTACGGCGTCTCGATGCGCCAGGACGGCGTCTCGGCCGTGGTCGGTCAGCGAGTGGGCGACAGGGCGGCGGCCGCGAGCTGACGGTGCATGAGCGTGCACCGCCGGAACGACTCGGTTGCATCTCGGACGAAGCTGCTCGGGAGCCGTTCCGTCGCCACGATCAGGGCCACGGAACGCTGATCAGCGATTCCGCGCCCGAGGCGACGCCGATCCAGGACTTCGTCGCCCGAGTCTGAGGCGCGGCGCCCCCCCCGGACCCGCCGGACACCCGCCCCCGCCCACGCGCCCGCCTCAGATCCGGTCAACCGCGCCGAACGCGGACAGAATCCACACCTGCATCCGCACCCGGAGCGGTTCACCGGATTCTGCGCGGGCCGAGGCGACCGCATCGCGCGCAGACACCCGGGGCTTCACGGCCCCGATCCCCGGGGCGAGGCAGGGTCTGTCGCGGACGGCCGAGCACGTGTCCGCGTCGGATCCCAGGATGCTACCCGTAGGCTGGAGGCATGGCGGAGAAGTCCTGGTCCCTCACCCGTGCTCTGCGCGGGATGTTCGTCAAGCCCACGATCGATGAGACGACCTGGGAGGACCTCGAGACGGCGCTCATCACGGCCGACTTCGGTCCCGACATCAGCGAGCGAGTCGTGGACGAGCTGAAAGGGAAGGTCGAGCGCTACCGCACGACAGATCCTCAGGATCTCCAGCGGATGCTTCGCGAGACCCTCGAAGAGCATTTCGCGAGGTTCGACACGACGCTCAAGCTCACCGAACGTCCGGCGGTGGTTCTCGTCGTCGGCGTGAACGGCGTGGGAAAGACCACGACGATCGGCAAGTTCACCAAGTTCCTCCGCGGATACCAGCGCAGCGTCGTGGTCGGGGCAGCCGACACCTTCCGCGCGGCTGCGGTCGACCAGCTCGCGACCTGGGCCCAGCGCGGGGGAGCGGCAATCGTGCGCCCTCAGCAGGAGGGTCAGGATCCGGCATCCGTCGCGTACCAGACGGTCGAGTACGCGCAGCGGGAGGGTATCGAGATCGCGATCATCGACACCGCCGGTCGACTGCACACCAAGGGCGGGCTCATGGATGAGCTCTCGAAGATCCGTCGAGTCATCGAGAAGCAGGCGCCGATCAGCGAGGTCCTGCTCGTGCTCGACGCGACGACCGGCCAGAACGGCGTGATGCAGGCTGAGGCCTTCCTGCAGCACGCCGGAGTCACCGGCCTGGTCCTCACCAAGCTGGACGGATCAGCGAAAGGCGGATTCGTGCTCGCGGTCCAAGAACGCACGGGGATCCCCGTGAAGCTCCTGGGGCAGGGCGAGGGCATCGACGACCTCACCGGATTCACCCCGCATGTCTTCGTCCGGTCGATGGTCGGCTGACACAGGACTACCGTCACGAGCACGAGGCTGGTTTCATAGCGTTATGGCGATCGAACACGACTACTTCGGACTCCTGTCCTCAGGGCCCGACGGCTCGATCTTCTGGTCCGAGACCGTCGAGCTCGGTGACCAGAGTGTCACCGTCGATCTCACCGCCCCGGATCAGGACGACGTGTCTGCGGACGCGCTCGACATCGCTGCCTCGCTGATCGCCGGTCTCGAGAGCGTCGACGGGACCGCCAGGCGCGGAATGCTCGCAGAGGTGGACGACCGCACCAGCGAAGTGACCGAGTACATCCTGCAGCAGCAGGAGGCCTACGGGGATGAGCTCGAAGACGTCCTCGTCGACGTGAGCGGCGACGCCGCGGTCGACATCATCCGTTCGCTCAGGCTCATGAGCATGACGATCCTGGCTGATGAGCACGGAGGCTCCGAACCCTTCGCAGTGCTCGAGTACGCGCTCGACGAGGGTACGACCGACGACGTGCTGCTCGTCAACCTCGGATCCGACGGCACTGTGCAGTCGGTGATGAGCGCCGACTGACGCGCGTCCTCGTCCTCCGGTTCGCTGCTCAGACCGCTTGGGCGAACCCCAGATCCGCGCTCTCTGCGATGTGCGCGAGGTGCGGCGGGATCTCCCGTCCCTTCGACACCATGGACTGAGCCCACAGTCGGCCTGCGCGGTACGACGAACGCACGAGGGGTCCGGCGAGCACTCCGAGAAAGCCGATCCGCTCTGCCTCCTCCTTGAACTCGACGAACTCCGCCGGCTTGACCCAGCGCGACACCGGGAGGTGGCGAGGAGACGGGCGCAGGTACTGGGTGATCGTGATGATGTCGCAGCCCGCATCGTGCAGGTCGTTCAGCGCCTGGATGACCTCTTCCGGCTCTTCGCCCATTCCGAGGATCAGGTTCGATTTCGTGATCAGCCCGGCGTTCCGTGCCTGGGTGATCACGTCGAGCGAGCGCTCGTAGCGGAATGCCGGCCTGATGCGCTTGAAGATGCGGGGAACAGTCTCGACGTTGTGGGCGAAGACCTCGGGGCGCGCGTCGAAGATCTGACCGAGGAAGGCCGGATCCGCGTTGTGCTCGTTGGCGAGCAGTTCGACACCGGTGTTCGGGTTGAGTTCGTGGATGCGCCGAACCGTCTCGGCGTTGAGCCACGCGCCCGTGTCGGGAAGGTCATCGCGGGCGACGCTCGTGACGGTCGCGTACCGCAGGTTCATCCGCGCGACGCTCTCGGCCACGCGTCGCGGCTCGTCCGTGTCATACGCGTCGGGCTTGCCGGTGTCGATCTGACAGAAGTCGCAGCGGCGTGTGCACTGCGAACCACCGATGAGGAAGGTCGCCTCGCGGTCCTCCCAGCATTCGAAGATGTTCGGACACCCTGCTTCCTGGCACACCGTATGCAGGTCTTCGCTCTTCACCAGCGAGTGGAGCGCCGTGTATTCGGGACCCATCTTCGCCTTCGTCTTGATCCACTCGGGCTTGCGCTCGATGGGCGTCTCGGCGTTGCGGATCTCTAGGCGAAGGAGCTTGCGCCCCTCGGGTGCAGCGGTCATGCGGGAACTCCTGCGTGGTCGGCGGGCGAGTATTCGGCGAGGAAGGCGGCGGAGACGGAATCGACGATGTCGGCGGGGGAGATGTCCGCCCCGACGATCTCGCTCACCGTCGTCACGCCGGCGTCGGTGATCCCGCAGGGGATGATGCCGCGGAATCCGGAGAGGCTGTTGTCGCAGTTGATGGCGAACCCGTGCATGGTGACCCCCTGCTGCACACGCACTCCGATGGCTGCGACCTTGTCTTCGGACAGCGGCCGACGTACCCACACGCCGCTCCGTCCCTCGACCTGATAGCCCTCGACCCCCACGGGGCGGAGAACCTCGATGAGCAGACGCTCGAGCCGTCGGACGTGTGCGACGACGTCCATGGGCTCGGGAAGTCGCACGATCGGGTAGCCGACCAGCTGTCCGGGCCCGTGCCAGGTGATCTTGCCGCCGCGATCCACGTCGATCACGGGGGTGCCGTCCTGCGGTCTCTCCTGCGGTTCGGTGCGCTTGCCGGCGGTGTACACCGCCTCGTGCTCGAGAAGGATGAGGGTGTCAGGGTGCGTGCCGTCGACCACGCCCGCGTGGGTGCGCCGCTGCAGGTCCCATCCGTCGGCGTATGGGACGTAGGCCGGAGCCAGCCCTGGGGTCACGATCTCGAGCATCTCGCGTCGCTCTCACTAGATTGATGGATCGCGTCTAACAATACTCCTCTCGAGGATCTGCGGCGCGTGCTGACGTCGCGCGGTAGCGTGTGAGCATGAGCAGCACGAGCCGAGCAGGACGCCCCAAGGCGTCTTCGCGTGAGACCCTCGCCGAGGCTGCCTGCGAGCTCTTCCTCGAGCGCGGGTACGACGCGACGTCCGTCGCCGACATCACGCAGCGCGCAGGTGTGAGCCGCTCGAGCTTCTTCAACTACTTCTCATCCAAGAGCGACGTGCTGTGGTCCGGCCTCGACGAGAGGATCGATGCCGCGATCGGAGACATCGTCGCCGTCTCGGACGACCGCGAAGGGGTGGCTGTCAGGCGGATCCTGACAGATCTCGTCGACGGCTTCGCTCCCGACAGCCTCGCTCTGGCGATGACCAACTCCTCGGCCATGGGGCTCGACGACGAGCTCGAGCAGGATGCCGCTCTGCGCCAGGCGCGTCTTGCCGCAGCGCTCGCAGATCTCGCCCGGCGATCCGGCGTCGCGTCGCTTCCGGCAGACATCGTGGCCGCCACCTGGTCGGCGGCCGTTCTCGCCGCCGTACGGGCGTGGGCGGAGGGAGGCGCTGGACGCGGATCGGTCGGCGACAGGTTCGCCGACGCCGTGCGCCTGATCGAGCGGCTGCCCTGGGGTTCCCCTTCGGCCTGAGTGGCGCCGCGTCCGAAACCGTCCCAGTGCACGCGATCGCGGAAAAAGCAGGTCGGAGTCGCGTAAACTCGGTGTCACCATGGCTACCTTTGGCACGCTCTCCGATCGGCTCACCGAGACCTTCCGCAACCTGCGCACGAAGGGAAAGCTCACCGCGGCCGATGTCGACGGCACGGTGCGCGAGATCCGTCGTGCACTGCTCGACGCCGATGTCGCGCTCACCGTCGTCAAGGAGTTCACCGCCAAGGTGCGCGAACGCGCACTGGGCGATGAGGTCAACAAGGCGCTGAATCCGGCGCAGCAGGTCGTGCAGATCGTCAACGAGGAGCTGATCCAGATCCTCGGCGGCGAACAGCGCCGTCTGCAGTTCGCCAAGACCGCGCCGACCGTCATCATGCTGGCGGGCCTTCAGGGTTCGGGAAAGACGACGTTCGCGGGCAAGCTGGCGAAGCAGCTCGAGGGAGAGGGCCACACGCCGCTCCTCGTCGCCGCCGACCTCCAGCGACCCAACGCCGTCAACCAGCTCCAGGTCGTCGCGGAGCAAGCCGGAGCGACCGTCTACGCACCCGAGCCCGGCAATGGCGTCGGCGACCCGGTCAAGGTCTCCCGTGACGGCGTCGAGTACGCGCGTCGCCAGCAGCACGACGTCGTCATCATCGACACTGCAGGTCGTCTGGGTGTGGACGCCGAACTGATGAAGCAGGCCTCGGACATCCGCAAGGCCACCGACCCCGACGAGGTCCTGTTCGTCATCGACGCCATGATCGGTCAGGACGCGGTCAACACCGCGCGCGCCTTCCAGGAGGGCGTCGACTTCACCGGTGTCGTCCTGTCGAAGCTCGATGGCGATGCGCGAGGCGGTGCTGCACTGTCGGTCGCGTCTGTGACCGGTCGCCCCATCATCTTCGCGTCGACCGGAGAACGTCTCGAAGACCTCGAGCCCTTCTACCCCGACCGCATGGCCAGCCGTATCCTCGACCTCGGCGACATCCTGACCCTCATCGAGCAGGCCCAGCAGGCCTTCGATGAGGAAGAGGCCATCAAGATGGCCGAGAAGCTCGCCACCGAGCAGTTCACGCTCGAGGACTTCCTCGACCAGCTTCAGCAGATGAAGAAGATGGGGTCGATGAAGAAGATGCTGGGGATGCTCCCCGGCATGGGGCAGATGAAGCAGCAGCTCGAAGACTTCGATGAACGAGAGATCGATCGCACCGAGGCCATCATCCGCTCCATGACGCCGGGTGAGCGCCGCAATCCGAAGGTCCTGAACGGCTCGCGCCGTCTGCGGATCGCTCGTGGTTCGGGAATGACCGTCACCGACGTGAACCAGCTGGTGCAGCGCTTCGACCAGGCCGCGAAGATGATGAAGACGGTCGCACGCGGCGGCACCCCGAACATCCCAGGCATGGGCGCGATGCCCGGAATGGGAAAGCCGGGAGCGTCGTCGAAGCGCGGCAAGAAGGGGAAGTCGTCGGGCGGCTCACGTTCGGGCAACCCCGCCAAGCGCGCGGCGGAGAACGCGGGGCTCGCGAGCGCATCAACCCCCACCGGATCCGGATTCGGCCTGGGAGGCGCCAAGGCTCCGAGCGAGGCCGACCTCGCCGAGATCCAGAAGCTCTTCGGCAAGAACTGAGTCGGTCACGGCCGGAAAGCGGTCACGGCCGGAAGGCGGTGACCGCTGGCGTCTGCGGCGTCCCCGACGAGGCAGGCGGCGTCCTCAGCACTGACAGCTGGCCACCGATGAGCGCGACGAGGACCAGCGCGATCCCGAGCGCCTGAATCCGCGTGAACGTCTCCCCAGCCACGATGGTCCCCAGCAGCGTCGCGACGACTGGTGAGAGCAGTGCGAGCAGTCCGGGAGCGATCACGGGGAGCTGCTGGATCCCTCGGAACCACAGCGTGTAGGCGAGCAGGCCGCCGACAGATCCCAGCCAGACATATCCGAGCACAGCTCCACCGTCGACGGCGGCCGGCATTCCTTCGAAGAGCAGGGTGACCGGCAGGAGGACGAGACCGCCGGCCGTCAGCTGCCACCCCGCATATGCCACGGGCCCGATGCCCGCAGGTCGCCCCCACCGCTTGGTGAGGACCATGCCGAGCGCCGTCGCGGTCACGCCACCGAGCGCTGCGAAGAAACCCACGGCATCGAGCTGTGCGGCGGGTCCCAGTACGACGAGGGCCACGCCGCCGGCGCCCAGCACGGCGGCGGCAGCCGTGAGCGGTCGGATCCGATCTCGGAGCACGAGCGCGCTCATGCCGAGGATGATCAACGGCTGCACGCCCGCGACGGCCGCCGCGACTCCGCCGGGCAGCCGCTCGGCGGCGAGGAAGAGCAGGGGGAAGAACGCCCCGATGTTCAGGGTGCCGAGAACGAGGGACTTCAGCATCCAGCCCCGCGGCGGCAGGGAGCGACCGATCGCCAGGGCGATGATCCCCGCGGGCAGCGCACGGAGAAGGGCGGCCAGGAACGGATGTCCCTCGGGGAGCAACTCCGTCGTCACGAGGTACGTGGTGCCCCACGAGAGCGGAGCCAGCGCGGTGAGGAAAAGGAGCAGTGCGCGTGTCATGTCACCAGCTTGAGCGCGCTGGCCACATGCGTCCAACGCATGGTTGTCACACCGTCCATGAAGAGTGATCATTGATGGATGGACCTGCAGCAGTTGAGGTACGTCGTCGAGGTCGCCTCCGCGTCGAGCTTCACGCGCGCCGCCGAACGATGCTTCGTCACACAGTCCGCCCTCAGCCACCAGATCGCCGCCCTGGAGCGCGAGCTCGGACAACGGCTCTTCGTCCGGTCGAGTCGCAGCGTGCGCACCACGGAGGCGGGGGAGGCCTTCCTGATCCACGCGAGGAAGGCGGTGCTCGCGGCCGACGACGCTCGAGAGGCCGCTGCTGCGGCAGCCGACCGGGTAGTGGGCACTCTGCGTCTCGGGGTGATTCCCACAGCCAGTGCGATATCGGTGCCGCAGGCCATAGCCCGCTTCCGAGCGGCGCATCCTGACGCTCGGGTCGAGCTTTCCGCGGGCAACAGCGACGCCCTCGCCGATGCGGTGCGGAGGGACGAGATCGATGTGGCCCTGCTCGGCCTGCATGCAGATGCCGTGCTGCGGGGAATCGGCGCGCGGGAGCTCGGTCGCGAACGCCTGGTGGCCGCCGTGCCACCGGGACATCGGCTCTCGGACCGGACCGATGTCGGGCTGGCGGACCTCGCCACGGAGGTCTTCGCGGACTTTCCTGCCGGCACGTCGGGCCGTGCGCAGGGAGACACGGCGTTCGCTGCCTCCGGTCTCTCGCGCGATGTCGCGTTCGAAGCCGACTCCTCGGAGCTCATTCTCGGACTCGTCGCCGAGGGCCTGGCCGTCGCCCTTCTCGCTCCGGGCGTGATCGCCGCCTCGTCCACGGGGGCGGTCGCCGTCGAGGTGACCGACGGTCCCGTGCGCGTCCAGTACGTCGTATGGGACGAGCGTGCACCCCGCAGTGTCGCGTCCGCCTTCCTCCGCGTCATCGGGGCCTGAGCGCTCTCAGAAGACGAAACGGGCCCGGAGGAATCCTCCGGGCCCGTCTCCTCAGAACTCCGAGGTCACTTCACGTCTTCGTCGACCCAGTCCATCGACTTGCTGACGGCCTTGCGCCACAGTCGCAGCTGGCGGTCGCGCTCGGCGTCCTCCATCGAGGGCTCCCAGCGGCGGTCCTCCTGCCAGTTGGCCGACAGGTCATCCAGACCGTTCCAGAAGCCGACCGCCAGACCGGCTGCGTAGGCAGCGCCCAGTGCGGTGGTCTCGGCGACCACGGGGCGAACAACAGGGACCCCCAGGACGTCGGCCTGGAACTGCATCAGCGCGTCGTTCGCGACCATTCCGCCGTCGACCTTGAGCTCGGTCAGGTCGACGCCTGCATCGGCGTTGACGGCGTCGAGGACGTCGCGGGTCTGGAATGCGACGGCCTCGAGCGCTGCGCGAGCGATGTGGTTCTTGTTCGCGTAGCGGGTGAGGCCCACGATGGCGCCGCGAGCGTCAGGACGCCAGTAGGGCGCGAACAGACCGGAGAACGCGGGGACGATGTACACGCCGCCGTTGTCGTCGACCTGCTTGGCGAGCTCTTCGACCTCCGGCGCGGAGCCGATGATGCCGAGCTGATCACGGAGCCACTGGATCAGGGATCCGGTGACGGCGATCGAGCCCTCGAGCGCATAGTGCGTGGGTCCGTCGCCGAGCTTGTAGCCGACCGTGGTGAGCAGCCCGTTCTTCGAGTGGACGATCTCTTCGCCCGTGTTGAAGATGAGGAAGCACCCGGTTCCGTAGGTGTTCTTGCTCTCGCCCGTGTTGAAGGCGGCCTGGCCGAAGGTCGCCGCCTGCTGGTCGCCCAGGATGCCGGCGATCGGCGTCTCACGCAGCAGCGACGAGTCCTCGGCTGCGCCGTAGACCTCTGAGGAAGAACGGATCTCGGGCATCATCGAACGCGGCACGCCGAACGCCTCGAGGATGTCGTCACGCCACTCGAGCGTCTCGAGGTCCATGAACATCGTGCGTGACGCGTTGGTGACGTCGGTCACATGCACGCCGCCGTCGACGCCGCCCGTGAGGTTCCAGAGCACCCAGCTGTCCGTCGTGCCGAAGACGAGGTCGCCGGCGTCGGCCTTCTCGCGTGCGCCCTCGACGTTCTCGAGGATCCATGCGATCTTGGTGCCGGAGAAGTAGGTGGCGAGGGGCAGGCCCACGACAGGCTTGAACCGCTCGACGCCGCCGTCTGCCGCAAGCCGGTCGACGATCTCCTGCGTGCGGGTGTCCTGCCAGACGATGGCGTTGTAGACGGCCTTGCCGGTCGTCTTGTCCCAGACCACGGCGGTCTCACGCTGGTTGGTGATTCCGACGGCGGCGATGTCGTGACGCGTCAGGTCGGCACGGCTCAGTGCGAGTCCGATGACCTCCTGCACATTGCGCCAGATCTCGGCCGGGTCGTGCTCGACCCAGCCCGCCTTCGGGAGGATCTGCTCGTGCTCCTTCTGGCCGGTGGCGACGATGCTGCCTTTCTTGTCGAAGATGATCGCGCGGCTGGAAGTGGTGCCCTGATCGATGGCGATGATGTAGTCGGCCATTGTGTTCTCCTTTGAAGTCAGGTTCGGGTTCAGGCGAGGTTGAGCAGCACCGGCGCTGCGAGGGCGGCGAGGACACCACCGATGAGCGGACCGACGACCGGGACCCACGAGTAGGACCAGTCGCTGGAACCCTTGCCCTTGATCGGGAGGATGGCGTGAGCGATGCGCGGTCCGAGGTCACGGGCAGGGTTGATGGCGTAGCCGGTCGGCCCACCGAGGGACGCACCGATGGCGACCACGACGAGTGCGACGGGGAGCGCGCTGAGGGGTCCGAGGCCTCCCGGGACGCCGATGTCGGCGACGCCGTAGTCAGCGAAGGCGAACACCGCGAACACGAGGACGAAGGTGCCGATGATCTCGGTCACGAGGTTCCACCCGTACGAGCGGATCGCGGGGCCCGTCGAGAAGACGCCGAGCTTGTTCGCGGGCTCGGGCTCCTCGTCGAAGTGCTGCTTGTACGCGAGCCAGGTGAGGACCGCACCGACGATCGCGCCGAGGAGCTCCGCGCCGGTCGCCACGGCGAACTGCGAGAAGTCGATCTTTTCTCCGACGAGGAGACCGATGCCGACGGCGGGGTTGAGGATCGCTCCCGAGTACGCGGAGGCGAGGACACCCACGAAGACCGCGAGACCCCATCCCCAGTTGACCATCAGGAAGCCGCCGCCGAACCCCTTGTTCTTCGCGAGGGCGACGTTGGCGACGACACCACAACCCAGGAGGATCAGCATCGCTGTGCCGACGAACTCCGACAGGAAGTAGAGACCGAGATTCACATCAGTCATGTCTTCATTGACCTTTCTCGAGTGCCAGGGCCCCTTAGCCCTGGCACTTGTTGGGAATTACGCCGCGTGGAGGGCGGCGTTCGGATCTCTCGTCAGCCGCGTGCGCGGGACGAGATCTGGAGTCCATGTCGTTCGTTGAGCAGCAGACGCGTCTGCTCGAGCTCGGCATCGTGCCGCGCACGATCCCAGTCGAGCAGAGGAGCCAGGGCGTCGGCAAGCTCTTCGAGCACATCCGCGTCAGCATGCCCGACGAATGCGATACTCGTGCGGCGCAGGATGACATCCTGCAGCCGTGCCACCATCTCGTTCTCGACCATCCAGGCCAGTTCGCGCGTCGAGAGATCGCCGCCTGCGAGGGGAGTGTCGTCGCCCCGCTCGATGAACTCCCACACTTGCGCGGCGCGCGTGCCGTAGCGGGCGAGCAGTCGCTCTGCTCTGTCGCCTGCTCCGGGGAGGTTCTCCTGGATCCAGATGCGGCGGGCCTTCTCCGTGCGGGGGAAGTCGCGTCCGCCGCCGATCGCGCGTCCGACGGTCGACACCGTACGGGTGCGCCCGATCAGACCGAGTACGACATCCGACAGCGATTCGCCGAGTGCGCGGAAGGTGGTCCACTTCCCTCCGACAAGGCTCACGAGCGGTGCCGGGCCCTTCTCATCGACTTCGATGCGATAGTCGCGAGACACGAATCCGGGAGCCGTGTCCTCATGGCGCGGCAGCGGACGGATCCCCGAGAAGTTGTAGACGATCTGCTCACGCGTCACGTCGATCTCCGGGAACACGTGGTGGATGAGCTCGAAGAAGTAGTCGATCTCCTCCTCCGTGCACACCGGAACCTCGCGCGGATCGGCATCGATGTCGGTCGTCCCGACGAGAACGCGGCCCTTCAGCGGGTAGATCAAGACGATGCGTCCATCGGAGTGCTCGAAGAAGATCTCGCGTCCGCGTGTGGCCTCGAGGAGTTCGGGGTGGTCCAGCACGATGTGCGACCCCTTCGTTCCGCCCATGAACGTCGTGTCGGTGCCGAGCGAGTCGTTCGTGAGGTCGGTCCACGGGCCAGAGGCGTTGACCACGACGTCCGCGGTCACGGCGAATTCCGTCCCGCTCTCGCGATCGCGGAGCAGCACGTCGGCACCGTCGCGGCCGATCGCCTCGACGTAGTTCAGAGCGACCGCGCCCGGGTGGGCGGCGCGTCCGTCCTGAAGGACATCGAGCGCGAGACGCTCGGGGTCGTGCATCGACGCGTCGTAGTACGTCGCGGTGTACTTGATGTTCGGGTCGAGCGAGGGGAGCTCTGCGAGAGAGCGCCTGCGTCCGAGGAACCGGTGACGGGGGACCGTGCCGCCATCGCGGGAGAACGTGTCGTAGATCGTGAGTCCGACCTTGATGAGGAACGCGCCGCGCTCCTGGGGCTTGCCGCTCTTGTGGGTGAGGAAGCGCAGCGGGGCGGAGAGGATGCCGGAGAAGGTCGAGTAGATCGGGATCGTCGTCTGCAGCGGCTTCACGTAGTGAGGTGCGATCTTCAGCAGACCGTTGCGCTCCTCGACGGATTCGCGCACGAGACGGAACTCGCCGTTCTCCAGATAGCGGATGCCGCCGTGGATCATGTGGCTGGAGGCTGCTGATGCGCCGGAGGCGAAATCTCCGCGTTCGACGAGCAGCACGTCCACGCCCTGGAGCGCGAGGTCACGGAACGTGGAGATCCCGTTGATTCCTGCTCCGATGACGACGACGCTGGTGCGTCCGGACTCACGTACGGCGCGGACGTCCGCGCGTTCGGGTGATGAGTGTGTCGACTCGATCATCTTCGACCCTTCTCTCTGCGTGCTCCCAGCTTCGACCCGTGCGCCCACTGTGCGCAAGCCCGCTGCACATATGTGCAAGGATCGATGTCCAGGAGGTCGACATGGCGCAGCCAAGCGCAGAATCCCGGGATGCAAAGCTGATCGCCGCGCTCACCGCGGCTCAGCTCTACTACATGCAGGACAAGACCATGGAGGTGATCGCGAAGGAGCTGCACACCTCGCGGTCCTCCGTGTCGCGCCTTCTGAGCTACGCACGCGAGAGCGGGCTCGTCGACATCCGCATCAACTCACCGCTCGAACGACTGGGCATGCTCGAACAGCGCATCCGTGATCGACATCGAGTGGTCGCGCATGTCGTGCCGATCCCGGAGATCGTCAGCGAGGTCGAGCGGCTCGAGCGGGTGGCGCTGACGGCGGGTCGCATGCTGTCGCAGTTCGTCGACTCCAACATGATCGTCGGCGTCGCCTGGGGATCGACGATCAGCGCCGTGAGCCGGGGTCTCACGCAGAAGGAGACCCACAACACGACGTTCGTGCAGCTCAACGGTGCGGGAAACACGCAGACGAGTGGTGTCGAGTACTCCAGCGACATCCTGCAGCGCTTCGGAAGTGCGTTCGGAGCGCAGGTTCAGCAGTTCCCCGTTCCCGCGTTCTTCGATGACCCGTCGACCCGAGAGGCGATGTGGCGCGAACGGAGCACGCGGCGCGTGCTCGATCTCCAGTCGAAGATGGACATCGCCGTGTTCAGCCTCGGGTCGCCGGCCGCCGAGGTCCCGAGCCGGGTCTACGTCGGGGGATACCTGAGCAGGGATGACTATCGGAGCCTGCGCGAGGATCATGCCATCGGTGACGTCGCGACGGTGTTCTTCCGTGCCGACGGGTCGTGGCGCGACATCCGGGTGAATGCGCGAGCTACCGGCCCCGGTCTCGATCGGCTGCGTCGAGTGCCGCGTCGCGTGTGCGTGGTGTCAGGGGTTCCCAAGCTCGTGAGTCTCAGAGCAGCGATCGCCGCAGACCTCGTCACCGACGTCGTGCTCGATGAAGGCCTGGCTCGGATGCTCGTCGAGGACTGAACTCACGGTCCGTCGGTCGACGACTCGGGGCCGGAACGGAACTCGCGTATGAGGTGCTGCACGACCGCCCCGAGGTCTCCTCCTGTGGCGTTGGCGATCGTCAGCTGCCGCTCGTAGCTGGCGCCGTCGCTCAGGATCGACCCGATGCTGCCGAATTCGCGCACGCAGCCGAGCTCGACTGCGACCGGGGCGAGGTCTTCGATGATCTCGGCCAGGTGATCGCGCACGGGGCGCTGAGTGCCGGCGGCGTCGACGATCACTCGGGCATCGAGCCCGTAACGGGCGGCGCGCCACTTGTTCTCGCGGTGGAACCAGGCCGGCATCGTCGCAAGGTCGCGACCCTCGTCGAGCTGGCGCGAGAGATGCTCGACGAGTACCTGCACCAGGGCGGCCATCGCAGCGAGTTCGGGAAGTGTCGACAGGCCGTCGCACGCGCGCACCTCGATCGTTCCCCATCGAGGTGCGGGACGGATGTCCCAGCGAACCTCGGTCGCATCGGCCATGACGCCGGTCCTGACCATGTCCTCGAGGTAGGACTCGTACTGCGACCAGTCGGTCAGCGGCCAGGGGAGTCCTGCGGTCGGCAGCTGCTGGAACACGAGCGCTCTGTTCGACGCGTATCCGGTGCGCTCGCCCGCCCAGAACGGGCTGGATGCTGCCAGAGACTGCAGATGCGGGAGGTAGGCGGCCAGCGCGTTGATGATCGGGATCACCTTTCGCTGATCCTCCACTCCGATGTGGACGTGGATCCCCCAGATCATCATGTTCCGACCCCACCACTGGGTGCGCTCGATGAGTGTGTGGTAGCGGGTCTTGTCCGTGACTTCCTGGTCGTACCACTGCGCGAACGGATGGCTTCCGGCCGACAGCAGTTCGATACCGGCGGGGTCCGTGGCGGTTCGCACGGCGGCGATGGCGTTGGCGATGTCGTCCACCGCGTGAGCGACGGAATCGCCGATGCCACTGGTGACCTCGATCGTGTTCGTGAGCAGTTCGCCCGTCACCGTGTGGCGCTCGTCGGCGCTCTCCGCCTCGAGCGCCGCCAAGAGCTCGGGCGCGCGACCGACGAGATCGCCGCTCGCCGGATCAGCGAGCATGATCTCCCACTCCAGGCCGACGGTGGACCGCGCGGACGGCGCGAAATCGAGCTTCACGAGCTCAGTCTGACACGCTGTGCGCATGACACTGCAACCGCCGTGTCGCTCCGTTTCGCTCCTGGCGCGCGCATCTGGCAGAATAGAAGGTCGGACGACGTGCTCGACCCTCTATCCAGCACTCGTCCACCTCATTTGAGCTTCCGCCGGGTGTGCACCCCACTCTCCAGGCGACCGGTTCGTTTCCTTCCACACAATTCAGGAGAATCGTGGCTGTCAAGATTCGTCTCAAGCGCCTGGGCAAGATCCGCGCGCCGTACTACCGCATCGTCGTCGCCGACTCGCGCACCAAGCGCGATGGTCGAGTGATCGAGGAGATCGGCAAGTACCACCCCACCGAGGAGCCCTCGTTCATCGAGGTCGACTCCGACCGTGCTCAGTACTGGCTCTCCGTCGGCGCGCAGCCGACCGAGCAGGTCACCGCCCTTCTCAAGATCACGGGCGACTGGGGCAAGTTCAAGGGCGACAAGGACGCGAAGTCCACGCTCAAGGTCGCAGAGCCCAAGGCTCCGTTCGAGATCGACGCCGCGAAGAAGTCGGTCGTCAAGCCCAAGGCGGAGAAGAAGGTGGAGACTCCTGCTGAGGAGGCTCCCGCCGCTGCCGACGCGGAGGCCGCTGAGGCTCCCGCCGCCGACGCGGAGTAATTCGTCGTGCTCGCCGCCGCGCTCGAACACATCGTCAAGGGGATCGTCGATCACCCGGAGGATGTGCGTATCGACTCGTCCACCTCGCCGCGAGGCGATCTCCTCGAGGTGCGTGTGCATCCCGATGATCGTGGACGCGTGATCGGGCGCGGCGGCCGCACCGCCAAGGCACTGCGTACGCTCATCTCCGCTCTTGCGGACGGGCGTCGCGTCCGCGTCGATGTCGCGGATGACTGACGTGGTGTCGAAAGACCGCAACCAGGGCAAGAACCAGCTGCGAGTGGGGCGCCTCGTCAAGGCCCACGGCCTCAAGGGCGCCCTCAAGCTCGAGCTGTACACCGACAATCCGGAGAGACGGTTCACCACCGGGGCCGAGTTCACGTTGCAGGTGCCCGAGGCATCTCCGTGGCATGGCAAGACCGTGGTCGTGCGCGAGTATCGCGTGATGAACGGCAACCCCGTCGTCTTCCTGCAGGACGTCGACGATCGCGATGCGGCTGAGACCCTCGTCCGTGCGATCCTCTGGATCGATCAGGATTCCGACGAGGTCGAGGACGACGCGTGGTTCGATCACCAGCTCGTCGGTCTCGACGTCGTACGCGATGACGTCGTCGTCGGGAAGGTCGCACGAGTCGACCACTTCCCGGCGCAGGATCTTCTCATCGTCCGCGCGGGCGACAGCGAGATCCTCGTGCCGTTCGTCAAGGCGATCGTGCCGACAGTGGATGTGAATGCCGGGCGCGTCGTCGTGACCCCGCCTCCGGGACTCTTCGAAGAGCTGCCGGACACCTCGGACGGCACCGACGCGGAGTCCTCGGACTCAGACGTCTCCGAGTGACCGCAGGGTCGGTCTCCGTGCGTATCGACGTCCTCTCGATCTTCCCGTCGTACTTCGACGGGTTGGCGCTCTCCCTGCTCGGGAAGGCGCAGAGCTCCGGCATCCTCGATCTGTCGGTCCACGATCTTCGCGGATGGACCTTCGACCGTCACCGCACCGTCGACGACACGCCCTACGGCGGCGGCGCCGGAATGGTGATGAAGCCGGAGCCCTGGGGCCTCGCTCTCGACGAACTCGCATCGCGCCCGCCGGCGGAGCCCTCGACCATCATCTTCCCCTCGCCTGCGGGCGAGGTCTTCACACAGGCCACGGCACGGGAGCTGAGCACGCGCGAGCATCTCATCTTCGGCTGCGGCCGCTACGAGGGCATCGACGAGCGCGTGTTCGAGTACGGGGCCTCGCTGGGCGAGGTGCGGCTCATCAGCCTCGGCGATTACGTGCTCAACGGCGGAGAGGTCGCGACCATGGCGATGATCGAGGCCATCGGCCGACTCATCCCGGGAGTGGTAGGGAACCCCGAGAGTCTTGTCGAGGAATCGCACGAAGACGGCCTGCTCGAGTATCCGTCGTACACGAAGCCGTCGTCGTGGCGCGACCGCACGGTTCCAGACGTCCTGCTCAGCGGCAACCACGGAGCGATCGCTACCTGGCGCCGGGAACAGCAGATCGCGCGCACCCGCAGCCGTCGCCCGGATCTTCTGTCCGAGGACGAATCCTAGAGAGCCGTCCGCGTCCTCATGGCCGATGCGGACCACGAGGACGCTCGCGGGTCAGCGGACGCCGAGGAACGACCTGTCGGTGAGGATGATCGGTCCGTCGGCCGTCACCGCGACCGTGTGCTCCGAATGAGCGCCCCGTGATCCGTCGACACTGCGAAGGGTCCAGCCGTCCGGGTCGGTGATGAGCTCGTCCGTGGTCTGGAGGAGCCACGGTTCCAGAGCGAAGACGAGTCCTTCGCGCAGGGGGAAACCGCGTCCGGGGCGACCGTCGTTGGGAACGTGCGGGTCGCCGTGCATGATGCGTCCGACGCCATGACCGCCGAAGTCCGTGTTGATCGAGTACCCCTCGCCGTGCGACACGGCTGCGATCGCGGACGAGATGTCGCCGATCCTGTTGCCGACGACAGCTGCGGCGATCGCGGCATCGAGAGCGCGCTCGGTCGTCTCGATGATCCGCAGATCCTCCTCGCGCGGAGTGCCGACCACGAACGACACGGCGGAGTCCGCCACCCACCCGTCGACCGATACTGCGAAATCGAGCGACACGAGATCTCCGTCGCGCAGTTCGTAGTCGTGGGGAAGCCCATGCAGGACCGCGTCATTGATCGACGTGCAGATCACCTTGCCGAACGGACTCGCCCCGAACGACGGGTGGTAGTCGATGTAGCAGGACTCTGCGCCTGCTTTGCGGATCATGTCGTGTGCTCTGCGGTCGATGGACAGCAGGTTCGTTCCGACCTTGGTCTCATCGCGCAGGGTGGCCAGCGCCTCGGCCACGAATCGACCTGCGGCACGCATCTCGTCGATCTCGGCAGGGGTGCGCAGTTCGATCATCGGGTGTCCTCTCGTCTCTTCCATTCTCCCCGATATGCCGATAGCGCGCGTCCACGCGCTCACAGCGAACACCGGGACAGGAGCAGTCGGGTCGTCGTACGATTCAGACATGTGGTTGCGTCAGGCGTTCTTCCGCTGGCTGATTCCGGCGGCGTTCCTGCTGCCACTGTGGCTGTTCATCGGCTGGGGTGTCTTTCAGGGAGGGTGGGCGATCCTCTGGGTGCTGTTCATCGCCGTCCCATCAGTGTTCATCGGGCAGTTGGTGTTGACGTTGCTCACCCGGTCCCGACCGTCGGTGCGCGCCGAGCGCGCGGTGTCCTGGTGGGATGTCGCCGGATTCACCCTCTGGCACGGCCTGACGATCGCAGTGGGATGCTTCATCGACGGAGCGTTCGGCTGGCTCCTGGCTGCCGCGGTCGTCGTGGGTATCGGCATGTTCTGGCTGCAGTTCTGGCAGCTCTGGTCGGAGGCGAAGGCGAATGGCGCGGGCTTCCGTCAGACCGTGTCGTGGTCGATGACGGAAGGCGTGGGCACCACCGGTTCGTCGCGTCGTTCCGCGAGCGCTCCCGAGGTCATCGTCGTGCGGGAAGCCGACTCCCGCGACTGAACGCGATCGTCGCGTTTTGGTTGCGGAGTGCTCCCGTGGCAGAATGGATGATTGTGCCGTGACCGGCCCTGCCTCAGGGGAGCCCGCGGACGCTTCGGCGCCGTACGACACGAACCCGTTCTTATTCCTTCCTAACATCATGCATCCGACCTGAGGCGAGTGCAGAGAGAGACGATCATGCAGATCCTCGACGCCGTCGACGCAGCTTCGCTGCGCTCCGACATCCCCGTCTTCCACCCCGGTGACACCGTCAACGTGCACGTCAACATCACCGAGGGCACTCGCTCGCGTATCCAGGTCTTCAAGGGCGTCGTCATCGGCCGCCAGGGCGACGGTGTGCGCGAGACCTTCACCGTTCGCAAGATCAGCTTCCAGGTGGGCGTCGAGCGTACCTTCCCGGTCCACTCCCCGGTGATCGACCACATCGAGGTCGTCACTCGCGGTGACGTGCGTCGCGCGAAGCTCTACTACCTCCGCCAGCTGCGCGGCAAGAAGGCGAAGATCAAGGAGAAGCGCGACAACTGACGTTCGCGCACTCCACAGCACCCCGGGACACGATGTCCCGGGGTGCTGTGTTTTCAGCGAGGTGTGCGACCCTTGGTACTGCCGTCTCCGAGCGGTGCGAGACTGTGAAGGATTCCAGATGACGACTGACTCAGCGGCTGCGTCCACGCCTCGGACCAGGCGTCCTCGTGGGTTCCTGATCTTCCTGCGTGATGTGCTGGTGATCATCGTGATCGCCGCGCTCGTGTCGTTCGTGGTCAAGACCTTCGTGGTGCGCTCGTTCTACATCCCGTCGGCCTCCATGGAACGCACCCTCATGGTGAAGGACCGGATACTCGTGGACGAGCTCACTCCGCGCTGGACCTCCTACGAACGAGGAGACGTCGTCGTCTTCAAGGATCCGGGTGGATGGCTGGATGGAGTCCCGCAGACTCCTGCCCAACCACCGCTGATCGAGGCGGTGGACTGGGTGCTCAACGTGGTCGGGATCTCGGCGACGGATTCCCAGGACCACCTCGTCAAGCGCGTGATCGGGCTGCCGGGGGATCACGTCGTCTGCTGCAATGCGCTCGGGCAGATCACGATCAACGGTGCTCCGATCGACGAGCTGGAGTATCTGAATCTCCCCGACGGCGACACCGCGGCCTCGAACGAAGCGTTCGACGTCACGGTACCCGAGGGATCGCTCTGGCTGCTCGGCGACAACCGCGATCGCTCGCGTGACTCACGCGCCCACCAGGAACTCCCGAGCGGCGGATTCGTCCCGCTCGACAACGTCGTCGGAAAGGCGTTCCTCACGACCTGGCCGCTCGACAGACTGGGGACGATCGACGGCCATCACGGCAGCTTCAACGGAGTCCCGGACCCGGAATGACAGTTGCCGTGCCGACGCTCACGCTGGAGCGGAGACTGCTCAAGGAGTGCGAGCTCGTGATCTCGCTCGACGAGGTGGGACGAGGCGCTCTCGCCGGACCGGTCGCCGTGGGCGCGGCGATGATGGATGCCGCCGGAGCCCGCAGACGAGTTCCGGATGGACTCCGCGACTCGAAGCTCGTCACAGAGCAACGCCGGCCCGACGTGGCTCTGCGCGCGGCTGCGTGGGTGCAAGCCTCCGGCGTGGGATGGGCCAGTTCGACGGAAGTCGATGAGCTCGGAATCATGCGCGCACTCGGACTCGCGGCCTCGCGGGCGGTGCAGAGCATCGTCGACCAGGGGGTCGTGCTCGCAGACGCTCTTGTTCTTCTCGACGGCAACCACGACTACGTCTCGGCAATGCACCCGACCCCTCTCCGTGTGCGCCCGGTGATCAAGGCGGATCGGGATTGCGCCTCCGTGTCTGCGGCATCGGTCATCGCCAAGGTCGCGAGGGACACGCACATGGCGCGCCTGCACGATGATCACCCCGAGTATCACTGGCACCGCAACAAGGGGTATGCGAGCGCTGACCATCGTCTGGCGATACGCGAGCTCGGGCTGTCGCCGCACCATCGTTCATCGTGGGCGATCACTGACGCACCGACGCTGTTCTGAGATCCCGTGCGACTCGCTCGTGCCGTCGACTCTAGGATGGAGTGATCATGGATGAGGAAGCCTTCGACGACTACGACCGCGAGCTCGAGCTCGCTCTGTTCCGCGAGTACCGGGATGTCGTGGCCCAGTTCCAGTACGTCGTCGAGACCGAGCGGCGTTTCTATCTCGCCAACGAGGTCAATGTCGTCCGACGCGATACCGAGCACGACTTCTACTTCGAGATCTCGATGACCGACGTCTGGGTCTGGGACATCTATCGGGCCGATCGATTCGTGAAGGCGGTCCGTGTGCTCACGTTCAAGGACGTGAACGTCGAGGAGCTCCAGCGGCGGGAGTTCGAGATTCCGCAGGAGCTCTCGCTCGACGGCGAGTGATCCGCTCTGCACATACGGCGGCAGGACCGGGGGTATCCACGGAACCCGGTGTCGACCGGCTCTCGCCTTCCACGGCGGATGCGCTCTTCGACAGTCTGTCCGTATGGCAGCGAAAGACGACCTCGGCAGAGCCGGTGAAGAGCGTGCGGTCCGATATCTGAGCGCGATCGGCTATCGCGTTCTCGACAGGAACTGGCGATGCGACCAGGGCGAGGTCGACATCGTCGCTCGAGTCGACACCCGCCTGGCCATCGTCGAGGTGAAGACGCGGAAGACGGAGTCGTACGGTCACCCGTTCGAGGCCGTGGATCACCGGAAGCGCCGGCGTCTCTGGCGATTGGCCCATGCGTGGGTCGCAGCGCATCCCCGCGAGGCCCTCGGGCTCGACATCGCTGTGGAAGCCATCGGGATCGTGGGCGCTGACCCGGCCACAGGTGAGCTCGAGCACCTTCTGGACCTCTCATGACGACCGCGAGGACATGGGCGGTGGCGCTCACGGGCGTCGTCGGGCACATGGTCGAGGTCGAAGCGGACCTCTCCAACCAGACTCCGGAGTTCAAGATCATCGGCTTGCCCGACAAGTCGCTGGGAGAAGCGGTTCAACGCGTACACAATGCGTGCAAGAACGTGGGTCTGTCTCTCCCTCGTCGCCGGTTGACGGTGAATCTCTCTCCGGCGAGCCTGCCCAAGCAGGGCTCAGCCTTCGACCTGAGCATCGCGGTAGCCGCCTTGGCGTCGGGCGGTGCGATTCGGGCACGTTCGATAGCCAGGACCGTGCATCTGGGGGAGCTCGGTCTTGACGGGCGTCTTCGGCCTGTGCCCGGGGTGCTCCCTGCCGTCTTCGCCGCCGCTCGAGCAGGCTTCGAGACCGTGATCGTGCCGCACTCGAACGAGGCCGAGGCGCAGCTCGTGCCCGGAATCGATGTACGGGCCGCCACCACGCTCGCTCAGGTGGCGGCCTGGCATGGTGCCGAAGTCGAGGTGGCGGAACTCGATGCGGTTGATCTCCCCATCATCGCCACCGACGAATCAGACGCTCTGGATCTCGCGGACATCGTCGGTCAGGAGGCCGCGGTCGAGGCGTTGATCGTGGCCGCCGCCGGAGGCCACCACATGCTTCTGAGCGGCCCGCCCGGTGCCGGAAAGACCATGCTGGCCCGAAGGCTCCCCGGAATCCTGCCGAGGCTCAGCGACGACGAGGCGCTCGAGGTCGCATCCATCCGTTCGCTCACGGGCGAGTCGGTGCGCAGTCTCGATTTCACCCCACCTATCCAGGCGCCGCATCACAGCGCGTCGGTCGCAGCGCTGGTCGGCGGCGGTTCCCGCGCGGCGCGGCCCGGCGCGATCGTCCGAGCCCATCGAGGCGTGCTCTTTCTCGACGAGGCGGCAGAGTTCTCCCGTGTCGCCCTCGATTCGCTTCGGCAACCGCTCGAAGCGGGGACCATCGAGGTGAGCCGTGCCGGATTCACGGCCAGCTATCCGGCACGTTTCCAACTCGTACTGGCGATGAACCCGTGCCCTTGCGGCAACTACGGAGTCCGAGGATCGGAGTGCGTCTGCCCGTCGCTGGCGATCAGGCGCTACTCGACTCGTCTGTCCGGACCGCTTCGTGACCGGATAGACATCGAGCTCCAACTGGCGCGCGTGGGTGCCGTCCATGCGATGAGCGGCGATCAGACCACGCTCACCTCGGCCGCCGCCGGCGATCGGGTCCGTGAGGCGAGAGACCGTGCAGCAGCGAGGTGGCGCGGCACGCCGTGGCGACGGAACGCGGAGATCCCCGGAGCCCGCCTGCGGCAGATCGATATCCGGATCGGGTCTGCAGCCCGCTCTCCACTGGACAGGGCACTGGAGCGCGGAGCGCTCACGCTGCGCGGATACGATCGCGTCCTTCGAGTCGCGTGGACTCTGGCAGACCTGGCAGGGATCGACAGGCCAGGCCGCGATGAGATCGGTGGCGCACTGTTCCTCAAGAGAGGGATCGTCTCATGATCGACGCGCTCCTCTCCGACGCTGCTCTTCTGGCGGCGATCCACGGGGTGCATGGGGGCGGCGATGCTGCCGAGGCAGTCGCTCGCATCACGTGGTCCGTGCTTGCCGAACCAGGTGACGGCGTGGCGGGCGCACTCATCCGTGAGCTCGGCGCGACCGAGGCCCTGCGCGTCGTCCTCGGCAGCGGTCGGAGGCTTGTGGCACCCGGCACGTTGGGCGGTCCCGTCGCCGAGGGCATCGCCCGATGGTCCGTGCGGGCCGATCCGCAGAGGGTGAGATGCGCCGTCACCGGCGCCCGTGACGTGGGAGCCCGTCTCATCGTTCCGGGAGACCCGGAATGGCCGCTTGCATTGAACGATCTCGGCGTTCACGCGCCCGTCGTCCTCTGGGTGCGCGGCGACCGGTCGCTGCTCGTCCGCGAACCGCGTGTCGCTGTCGTCGGCGCCAGGGCCGCTAGCGCGTATGGCGACTCCGTGGCTGCGGAACTCGCCGGCGACCTGGCGATCGGGGGAGCGGTCATCGTGTCAGGCGGCGCATACGGCATCGACGGTGCAGCACATCGCGCCGCACTCGCGGTCGGCGGCGCCACCGTGGCGTTCCTCGCCGGGGGCGTCGACCGCGCCTACCCGCAGGGGCATCAGGAGCTGCTGCGTCGAATCGTCGAGACGGGGGCGGTCATCAGCGAGGTTCCGTGCGGGATGGCGCCGACGAAATGGCGCTTCTTGTCGAGGAACCGGCTCATCGCTGCCGCCAGTCAGGCGACGGTCGTGGTCGAAGCCGGATGGCGCAGCGGATCGCTCAATACGGCCGGCCACGCCGCCTCGCTGGGCAGACCGCTCGGTGCAGTACCGGGGCCGGTGACGTCGGCCTCTTCGGCAGGGTGCCACCGCCTGCTGCGCGAGTACGACGCGCGGTGCGTCACGAGTGCCGGCGAGGTCCGCGAGTTGTGGGGGAGCACGACGTCTGCTGCGGCAGGCGTGCCGGAGGAACGGATCGATGCGGAGCAGCGTCGGCTGCTCGACGCCGTCGGCGCACGCACCTGGGTGACCGCGACCGAGATCGCCGGCCGCGCCGGGCTCGCCCCCGGGCGCGTGACAGCTCTCCTGGGGGTGATGGATCTCGAGGGTCTCGTGGAACGGTCGGAGGCCGGGTGGAGGCGCAAGCGTGAGACGGGGCGGCGAGGCTGACCCCGCGCGGCGCCCCGGTCGTGCAAGCTGGCTCCGTGGAGTTCTCGGTCGCGGCTGCTGCGTTCACTGACCACCTTTCGAAGGTGCGCCGGCTGTCCGCCGCCACAGTGCGCGCGTATCGCTCGGATCTGCGTGATCTGGGTTCCGGCCTCGGCGACGGGGCTCTCGAAGCCATCGACCTGGACGTGCTGCGCGACTGGTTGTGGCGGGCGACGCAGCGAGGCGATGCCCGCTCGACCTTGGCGCGTCGCACGGCGGCGGCTCGTTCCTTCTTCGGGTGGGCACACGAGCAGGGGCTCATCGAGGTCGATCCGAGTCTGCGGCTCATCAGCCCGAAGAAGGGCCGTACCCTGCCCACTGTCGCATCGCAGGACGCGATGCAGAATCTGCTCGATGCCCAGCGCATCGCCGCTGAGGCAGGCGAGCCGATCTCGGTCCGAGACCGCGCGATACTCGAGCTTCTCTACGGAGCGGGTATTCGCGTGTCCGAGCTCTGCGGAATCGATGTCGACGATCTCGATCTCGATCGCCGCACCGTCCGCGTGCTCGGCAAGGGGGCGAAGGAGCGTGTGGTGCCGTTCGGGGCACCTGCGCGGGCCGCTGTGGGCGACTATCTCACCCGGGCGCGTCCGGTTCTTCTCGCGAGATCGTCGACCTCCGCTGCGGCGCTCTTTCTCGGAAGCCGCGGCAGTCGCATCGGAACCAGGGCGGTCTATGGTCTCGTCGCAGATGTCCTGTCCCCGTACGTCGGCGCGGAGACGGTGGGGCCCCACGCGCTCCGCCACACCGCGGCGACACATCTTCTCGACGGAGGTGCAGATCTCAGGGCGGTGCAGGAGATCCTCGGGCATGCGAGCCTCGGTACGACCCAGATCTATACGCACGTGTCGGCGGAGCGCCTCACTGCCGCATATCGGCTCGCACACCCCCGCGCCTGAACTCATGCCGCGCGCGGGCACCCCCCGGCACGCCTGACGGCGTCGATCACACGGGAGCGCAGCAGGGGAGCAGCACGGCGCGCGCCACCGGGCCGAAGAGTAGAAGAGGATTCAGGTAGACCCCGTCCAGACGCACGCCGATGTGCAGAGTTCCTGCGGCTGCGTGTCCGCCCTGCCCGACGGTGCCGAGCACGTCACCCCTCGACACGGTCTCGCCCGGTGACAGCTCCGAGAGCAGCGGTTCGAAGGTCGAGACGTAGCCGCCCGGATGCTCGACGGTGAGGAGCGGACGATCGACGACGGTGCCTCGGAACGCCACCACCCCGTCGTCCGGCGCCCGCACGATCCCGCTTCCGGGGCTCACATCGATGCCGCGATGCCCCGCCGCGTAGTCATGGGCCGGTGCACGGTATGGGGTCACGATGTCCTGAGGACCGTCCAGCGGCCAGTCCCAGACGGGTCGCGACGAGTCGAGGCGAGCCGCCTCCGCGGGAGTCGCGTTCGCTCCCGACGCGGGGCAGATGGTGATCACCAGCACGACCATCGCAAGAAGGCGCAGGGGGCGTGCTCGACGGCTGTGCATCGACCGATCTTCGGACACTCGCGCATCGCGGGGTGCGCGGTGCAGCCGTCACGTCCGGCGTCGGTGAGGTCCTCCACGATCCGGCGAACGGTGCAGAGACAGTCGCGGGCGAGGATCCTGTATGATGAACGAGCACCTCGATCTCGAGGTGACTACGCGTGCCCAGAGCGACTTCGGTCGTGGCATCCACTCCCACAGGTCCTTGCTTCATGCGGGCGGGAGTGCGCCGGGCACCAGGAAGTTCGATCGTCCGATCGACTTGACAACCTCAATGGCGCAGAATCGCGCCGGAACAAGGAGACGACCATGGCTGTGGTCACCATCCGCCAGCTGCTCGACAGCGGCGTTCACTTCGGACACCAGACCCGTCGGTGGAACCCGAAGGTCAAGCGCTTCATCCTCACCGAGCGCAGCGGCATCCACATCATCGACCTCCAGCAGTCGCTCGGCTACATCGACAAGGCCTACGACTTCGTCAAGGAGACCGTCGCGCACGGCGGCACCATCCTCTTCGTCGGTACGAAGAAGCAGGCGCAGGAGATCCTCGCCGAGCAGGCCACGCGCGTCGGTCAGCCCTACGTCAACCAGCGCTGGCTCGGTGGACTCCTCACCAACTTCCAGACCATCGCGAAGCGTCTCGCCCGCATGAAGGAGCTCGAGGAGCTCGACTACGAGAACCCGGCCGCCTCCGGCTTCACCAAGAAGGAGCTCCTTCTCAAGAAGCGCGAGCTGGACAAGCTCCACAAGTCCCTCGGTGGTATCCGCAACCTCACCAAGACGCCGTCCGCCCTCTGGGTCGTCGACGCCAAGCGTGAGCACCTCGCCATCGACGAGGCCAAGAAGCTGGGCATCCCGGTGATCGGCATCCTCGACACCAACGCCGACCCGGACGACTTCCAGTACCCGATCCCCGGCAACGACGACGCGATCCGCTCGGTCTCGCTGCTCACCCGCATCATCGCGGATGCAGCCGCAGAGGGCCTGCAGCAGAAGCACAACCCTGAGACGGGCGACGCTGAGCCGCTCGCCGACTGGGAGAAGGAGCTCCTCGAAGCTCCCGTCCAGGAGTCGGCTGACGCCGCAGAGGTCGATGACGCCGCCGCCGACGAGGCTGCAGCCGTCGAGACGCCTGCTGCTGACGAGACCGCTGCCGACGAGGCCGGCGCTGAGGCTCACGACGAGGCCATCGCTGCCGCGTCCGGTGAGGAGACCGCTGAGGTCGCCGCCGCCGAGGCAGCAGACGCCAAGTAATTCCGCGACCACCACACACATCACGAAGCAAGGAGCCACCACACATGGCCAACTTCACCATCGCCGACCTCAAGGCGCTGCGTGAGCAGCTCGGCACGGGAATGGTCGACACCAAGAAGGCGCTCGAGGAGGCTGACGGAGACGTCGAGAAGGCCACCGAGATCCTGCGTCTCAAGGGTGCCAAGGGCAACGCGAAGCGCGCTGACCGTTCCACCAGCGAGGGCCTCATCGTCGCTCGCGAGCAGGACGGCGCTGTGACGCTGATCGAGCTCGCATGCGAGACGGACTTCGTCGCGAAGAACGAGCGCTTCATCGCGCTGGCCGACAAGGTCGCAGACGCCGTGGCAGCCGTCAAGGCAGACTCGGTCGAGGCTGCTCTCGCCGCCCAGGCGGGCGACAAGAGCGTCGAGCAGGTCATCTCCGAAGAGGCCGCGATCATCGGCGAGAAGGTCGAACTGCGCCGTGCGCGCACGATCTCCGGCGACAAGGTCGAGGTCTACCTGCACCGCACGAGCAAGGATCTGCCTCCGCAGATCGGCGTCGTCGTCGCCTACTCGGGTGACGATGCCGAGACCGCTCGCAGCATCGCGCAGCACATCTCGTTCGCGAACCCGTCGTACCTGTCCCGTGAGGACGTCCCGGCTGACGCCGTGGAGAAGGAGCGCGAGATCGTGACCGAGATCTCCCGCAACGAGGGCAAGCCGGAAGCGGCGCTGCCCAAGATCGTCGAGGGCCGTGTCTCCGCGTTCATCAAGCAGGTCGCTCTGCTCGAGCAGGACTACGCGAAGGACAACAAGCTCTCTGTCGCCCAGGTGGCGAAGGACGCCGGTATCACCGTGACGGACTTCGCGCGCTTCAAGGTCGGCGCGTAACATCGTCGAAGGGGTTCGGATCAACGCGATCCGGACCCCTTCTTCATGCCCAGAAGGCACTATCTTGAATCGGGACGAGAGGATCACCCCCATGACCGACCGCACAGGACGCCGCCGCGTTCTTCTCAAGCTCTCCGGCGAGGCGTTCGGCGCCGGCCAGCTCGGCGTCAACCCCGACGTCGTCAGTCAGATCGCGCGTGACATCGCGGCCGCGGTCGATCGCGTCGAGATCGCCATCGTCGTCGGTGGCGGCAACTTCTTCCGTGGCGCCGAGCTCAGTCAGCGCGGCATGGACCGCGGACGCGCCGACTACATGGGCATGCTCGGTACCGTGATGAACGCGTTGGCGCTGCAGGACTTCCTCGAACAGGCCGGCGCACCCACGCGCGTCCAGTCCGCCATCTCGATGACCCAGGTCGCGGAGCCGTACATCCCGCTGCGTGCCGAGCGCCACATGGAGAAGGGCCGGGTGGTCATCTTCGGCGCAGGCGCAGGCCTCCCATACTTCTCCACCGACACCGTCGCCGCTCAGCGTGCGCTCGAGATCGGTGCACAGGAGGTTCTCGTGGCCAAGAACGGCGTCGACGCGATCTACACGGCCGACCCGAACAAGCATGCGGATGCTGAGCGCATCGAACGCGTCACCTACCGGGATGCTCTCCAACAGGGTCTCAAGGTCGTCGATTCGACCGCGTTCAGCCTGTGCATGGACAACAACATGGATATGCGCGTGTTCGGCATGGAACCCGCCGGCAATGTCACCCGGGCACTTCTCGGCGAGCCCATCGGAACTCTCGTCACCGCCTGAGTGCCTGACTGGGCTCGCGGGCCCGGGCCGATAGAATTGCTTCACACCCCGACGATAGGAGTCACCGTGATCGCGGATGTCCTCGCAGAAACCACTTCTCGTATGGCCCGAGCGGTCGATGCAGCCAAGGAGGACTTCTCCACTGTGCGCACAGGACGGGCGAATCCGCAGCTGTTCCAGAAGCTGCTCGTCGACTACTACGGGACGCCCACCCCTCTGGCGCAGCTCGCCTCGCTCGCGAACCCCGAGGCTCGTTCGCTGCTGATCACGCCATACGACAAGTCCGCGCTCAAGGCGATCGAGCAGGCCGTTCGCGACATGCCGAACCTCGGCGCGAACCCGACGAACGACGGCAACATCGTTCGTGTCACGATGCCCGAGCTCACCGCGGACCGCCGCAAGGAGTACGTCAAGCTCGTCAAGTCGAAGGGCGAAGACGCGAAGGTCCACGTCCGCGGCATCC
This sequence comes from Microbacterium hydrocarbonoxydans, assembly GCF_904831005.1. NCBI lineage: Bacteria > Bacillati > Actinomycetota > Actinomycetes > Micrococcales > Microbacteriaceae > Microbacterium > Microbacterium hydrocarbonoxydans. The sequence continues at coordinate 1,534,863 of NZ_LR882982.1, forward strand.
GCCGCAAGGCGAAGGACGAACTCGACGCACTCAAGAACGAGGTCGGCGAGGACGAGATCGCCCGTGGCGAGAAGGAACTCGACGCCCTCACGCGCCAGCACGTCGACCTGATCGACGACGCACTCAAGCGCAAAGAGGCCGAACTGCTCGAGGTGTAGGCGGGATGTCAGACGATTCCACCGGTGCCGGCGACGATCAGCCGAACACGCGCCGCGAGGCGCGCGACTCATCGGCGTCGACCGGCGGTGTCACCGGCGGCGACGGAACAGTCCCTGTCTTCGACATCGGAGATGCTCCGCCCCGTCCGCCGCTGCCTCGCGGCGACGCGCCCGTAACGGCATCGGTACTGGATACTGCCGAACACAAAGTCATCAGAGATCAATGGCGCATGGCCCGGGATGAGCTCGGCACCCATGTCTCGAACGCGCGTGACCAGTTCGACCAGGCGAACGAGAGGATCAAGGAGCGCACCGGACGCGACCTGGTGCTCGCGATCTTGATCGGTCTCGCCTTCGGCGGCGCTCTTCTCGCCTCGTTGCTGTTCATCAAGGTGCTGTTCGTGCCGTTCGCCCTCGCCGCAGCCCTGCTCGGGGTGTACGAGCTGGCGCTGGCACTGCGCACCGCCGGTCGGCGGGTCGACATCGCGCCGCAGCTCGGTGCCGCCGCTCTGGTCGTGCTCACCGCATTCTTCGTCGACGTGTGGCTGGTCTGGGTCATGCTGTTCATCGCGGTGGCCGTCGTGATCGTCTGGCGACTCGTCGCGCAGATGATGACGAAGGACGGTCGTACCTACGGCGACGTGCTGACGGATGCTGTCGTCGCCGGTTTCGTCCAGATCTACGTGCCGTTCCTCGCGGCGGTCGCGCTGATCCTGCTGAAGCAGGACGGCGGGCAGTGGTGGGTCTTGAGTTTCATCGCGATCGCCGTCGTCGCCGACACGGGCGCGTACGCTGCGGGACTGGCGTTCGGCCGTCATCCGATGGCGCCGAGGATCAGCCCCAAGAAGACCTGGGAGGGCTTCGGCGGTGCCGTGGTCGGGTCGATCACAGCCGGTGTCCTGCTGGCGATCTTCCTGCTCGGTCTGCCCTGGTGGTTCGGCGTCATCTTCGGAGTCGCCATCCTGCTGTCCGCGACATTGGGCGACCTCGGGGAATCCATGCTCAAGCGCGATCTCGGAATCAAGGACATGAGTTCGTGGCTTCCCGGGCACGGGGGTCTGCTGGATCGCTTGGACAGCATTCTGCCGTCGACGGTCCCGGCGCTCTGCCTCTACTTCCTCTTCTCCTCCTGGACGGTGCTGTGATGACTTCCGATGACGTGTCGATCCGTGAGGGCGGGACCCGCACGGCCCCGGCGTTCTCTCTGACCACCGGACGTGACAGGGGATACCACCGGGCGGCCGTCGACACCTTCCTGGCCGCGGCGCGCGCCGCGTTCGAGAACTCGAACGGCGAGCTCACCGCCGCCGACGTCAGAGTCGCGTCGTTCCCGCTGGTGAAGGAAGGCTATGACGTGGCCGAAGTCGATGCTGCTCTCGGCCGGGTGGAGGACGCGCTGGCAGCCCGAGAGCGCGACCAGGCTGTGCGGTCGCGCGGAGCCGGAGTGTGGGTCGATCAGGCTCGTGGCGACGCGCAGGTCATCCTCGACCACCTCGCTCGTCCGGCGCGTCACCGGTTCGCCCGCACCAACGTTCTCACCTTCGGCTATCGCGTCGACGAGGTCGATCACGTCGCCGGTCGCATCGTCAGGTACCTTCGCGACGGCGAGGCGCTCACTGCCGAGCAGCTCCGTTCGGCGGCATTCCGCATGCAGCGCGGCGGTTATCGCGAAGAGCAGGTCGACGCTCTGCTCGACGCGACCGTCGATGTGATCCTGGCGGTTCGCTGAACGTTCACCGTGGTCGAGCGGCTGACCACCGGGTAGACTCCCTCATATCGTGAACCCCCGAGACGACATGATCCTGAAGCGCGAAGATGAGACGCCGGTGCGTGCAACACCGGCGCTTTCTGTGCGCAAGGGATCACGAAAGCACACCGTCGCAGGTATCGTGAGCGCACTCGCGGTCATCGGATTCGCCGGAGCCATGGTCGCACCCACCGGGGTGGCGCTCGCACAGCAGCCCGCGGAAGCGGCTCCCGAGTCGGCATACTCCCTCGCACTCGCGGACACGCAGAATCTCACCGTCACGTCTGACGGCGCGGCGATCGCGCCGGTGCAGCGCGGGACGTTCACCGTCTACGTGACGCCCACGCCGACTCCCACCCCCACGCCGACGGAGAAGGCTCCGTCGCCCTCATCGCCCGGCGGCGGCGGCGGCGGACCGCTGTTCTACACGGGTGGAGGCGCTCCCGCTGAGTGGATGGCGGCTGCCGGTATCGCGGAGGGCGATTGGGGATACGTCGACTACATCGTGTCTCGAGAGAGTGGCTGGAACCCCAACGCCACCAACAAGTCCTCCGGCGCATGCGGACTGGTCCAAGCACTGCCGTGCAGCAAGGTGCCCGGCAACGGTTACGATCCGATCGACAACCTGAGGTGGGCGACGGGCTACGCGACCGGGCGGTACGGCAGCTGGGCCGGCGCGCACGCCTTCTGGACGAAGAACCACTGGTGGTGAGCGGCGGTCATGCCCCGCTCACATCGCCGCCGTCAGACGCGCCCGGAGTCTGACGATTCTCTCGATCGTCTGCTCGCATCGTGGAAGCGCACCGAGGTGCGTCGAGGCGCGGAATGGACCGTGCAACCGGTCTCGGCCGTGCAGGCGCAGAAGGAATACAGCTGCCCGGGATGCAGCCGCATGATCGAACCGGGAACCGCTCATCTCGTCGCGTGGCGCGCCGACGGGGTGCTCGGCGATGCTGCCGATCTGGCGGCGCGCAGACATTGGCACACGCACTGCTGGAGGTTGGCATGAGCATCGAGATCCGTGGACCCATCGAGTTGCCGGCGAGACGCGAGGCCATCGAGCTCACCACGGCAGACGAGCTCACCCTCGTCGGAGAGCTCGCTGTGCCGGAGTCGACCGCTCCCGTCGCGACACTCGTCACCCTGCACCCGCTGCCCACGGCCGGGGGCTTCATGGACTCCCACATCCTTCGCAAGGCCGCGGCGCGGCTTCCCGCCACGGCGGACCTCGCTGTGCTGAGGTTCAACACGCGCGGCACGAGCTCACCACGCGGCACGAGCGAGGGGCGCTTCGACGGCGGCGGCGCCGAACAGTTCGACGTCGCTGCGGCGATGGACTTCGTCCGCGATCGAGCGCTTCCGCGCCCCTGGCTCCTCGGGTGGTCGTTCGGTACGGAGCTCGCTCTGAAGTACGGGCGCGACCACGATGTCGAGGGCATCATCCTTCTCTCCCCGCCGCTGCACCGGGCGACGGATGACGAGGTCGCCGCGTGGGCCGAGTCGGGGGTCGACGTGATCATTCTCGTGCCGGAGTTCGATGACTACCTCCGGCCCGATGAAGCTCGCGAGCGCTTCGCATCGATCCCGCACGCGACGTTGATCGCGGTGGAGGGCGGAAAGCACCTGTGGGTGGGGGAGACCCAGACGCGTCGCGTCCTCACCGAGATCGTCGCCGCCGTGTATCCCGCTGCGCTCCCGCTGCCGACGACGTGGCCGAGCGACTAGAGCTCGTTCATCCGCGGTATCAGGACCTGACGGTAGATGATCAGGATGCTCGCCGCGACCGGGATGGCGATCAGCGCACCGAGGAGTCCGAGCAGACTGCCGCCTGCCAGAGCGGCGACCACGACGACCGCTCCGGGTACGGACACCGCGCGGCTCATGATCCTCGGGGAGATGACGTACGCCTCGATCTGCATGTAGATCAGGTAGTAGATGGCCGCCGCGATCGCGGTCCCGGGGGAGCCGAGTCCGGGAATGAGGCAGACGAGCACGATGATCGTCGATCCGGTGAGGGTGCCGACGAGCGGGATGAGTGAGAAGAAGAACGCGATCACCGCGAGCACAGCAGGGAACGGGGCGTCGATGATGGTGAGGAAGATCATGCTCAGCACGCCGTTGATGACCCCCTGCGACACCTGCCCCATGACGTAGTACCCGACCGAGTCGGTGATCTGCTCGGCCAGATCGATGAACCGCTCGCGCTTCGAGGCAGGGGCGAGCTGGTAGACGGCCCTCTTCAGCGAGGGCGTGGACGCCGTGAGATAGATCGTCAGGATCAGCACGATGAAGGCGCCGAACAACCCGCCGACGACGGCGCCGCTGACCGCGAGCACTCCCTGGCCGATCGAGCCGCCGATCTGCGCCACATTCGTCTCGAGCCAGTTGGCGACGTACGCGAAGACCTCGTCGACCTTGAGGTTCGGGAAGGTGTCGACCATCCATTCGCGCAGGTCGTCGAGGAACGTGCCACGCTGCACGATGGCCGTGATCTGCGCGATGAGCTGCGAGATCTGGTCCACGAGAACAGGCAGCACGATCAGCACCACACCGGCGAACACGCCGAGCACGGCGACGATGGTGATGAGGACGGCCAGCCAGCGCGCGAGACGCCGGCGCTCGAGGAAGGTCACGAGAGGGTCGAGTCCGAGGCTGAGGAACAGAGCCGTGCCGACGTAGAGAAGAACAGTAGACAGGCTCTCGACGCTCCCGATGAGCAGAATACCCAGACCGACGCCGAGGGTCGCCACCAGCGCGGTGCGGAACGGGTTGTGGATCTTCATCTCACGGCTCCTCGGGAAAAGCGGATGCTGCAAGGGTATCCACCGGGCGGGCTGTGATCGTCCACGACGTGCCGCGGTATGCCGGAGGCGGACCTCGTGGGCAACACACAGGTGATTTCGCTAGTCTGAAATGTCGAGTGTTGCGACTCGGGCGAGCGTCCGGGCCGCGTGAGGAGACTATTCGTGCGTTTCGTATGGGCCGTGGTGGCCTTCGTGCTGGCCGCGGGACTGATCGGTGCAGGCATCGCCCAGCGAACCATTTTCCAAGGGCCGTCGACCCAGAAGGTCGCGGTCGACGTCGCTGAACCGGCGCCGTTCGTGCTGATGGACGGCGAGGTGCTGAGGGAGAACCCCGGCGCACAGACCCTCCTGATCCGCGGCGAGGGCGACATCTTCGCGGCGTACGGCCGCACGGCCGACATGGAGGCGTGGCTCTCGGACACCGAGTACAACCACGTGACAGCCGGCGCTGACGGCGAACTCGACGTCGAGTTCGTGGAGGCGTCAGCCGATGCGGCTGCGACCGAACCAGCACCGGGGGAGGCGCCCGTCGAGGGTGCGACAGGTGAGACCGCCGAAGAGGGCGAGACCTCCGCCGAGCCGGCGGGTCGCAACCCGTCAGGATCGGACCTGTGGCTCGACTCGTTCACGGAGACGGACTCGCTGATCACCGATCTGCAGCTGCCCGAAGGTGTCAGCGTCCTCATCGCCTATGACGGCACGCAGGACGCGCCGGATGACATCGTCCTGTCGTGGCCGCTCGACAACTCGACCCCTCTCGCAGGACCCCTGATGGCCGCGGGAGCAGCTGTGCTCGTGGTCGGCCTCATCCTCTACATCCTCGGCATCCGCCATCAGCGTCGCGGTCGCGGTCCGCGCCGAAAGGGACCTGGACCGCTTCCGGTGACCGAGCCGATCGATCTGGCGCAGTTGCCGCCGTCTGAGCGCGCAGCGATTGAGGGGCCCGGTTCATCGGCCGCCTCTGATCCGGCGGAGGACGAACAGGCAGATCCGCAGACCGAGACCGACGACGAGAGTCGTTCAGGCAGCGCAGGGCGGTCGGCGGAGATGCGCGGAAACGCACCTTCTCGACGACGGCGCCTCTTCGCGGTCCCCGCGATCGCGCTCACGGCGCTCCTCGCCACCGGGTGCTCCGCCGATTCCTGGCCGCAGATCGGCGAGGGCACGCCCTCACCGACGCCCACCGAGACTGTGATCGCCCCCGACAACCAGAAGCCCCCGGCAGTCACCGAGGCACAGGCGAAGAAGATCCTGCAGAGCACGGCCGCAACCATCAGCGAAGCGGATGCCGCGATGGATCTCGACCTCGTGGGAACCCGCCTTGACGGGCCGGCGCTGACGGCGCGCACGACCGAGTACGCCTTGCGGACCGCGCTTCCTGAGACGACGCCGCCCGCGGCGATCCCGACCGACGACGTCGAGGTCGTGCTGCCCGAGGCGACGGACCGCTGGCCGCGCACGGTGCTCATGCTGTCGAAGAGCGAAGGGGATGACACGGTTCCTCCTGTGATCCTGACTATGACGCAGCAGGATCCGTGGTCCAACTACCGGATCACGAACATGGCCGAGATGTCGGCCGATGCGGTGTTCCCCGACGTCGCCGCCACCTGGCTCGGTACGTCACTCGTACCGGATGACTCGGCGTTCCTCAGCATCCCGCCTGGCGAACTCGCAGAGACGTACGCCGACGTGGTCGACGCCGGCGAGCAGAGCGCGGCATACGGTCTCTTCGACGATCTGGCGCTCAACCTCGCGAAGTCGATTCGCGACAGCCGCCAGGCCGTGGTCCAGAACCTCGCCGACAATGGCGCTGCCGAGACCTCGCAGACCGCTTTCGACATCGCTCCCGCCGACTCGGCGCCTGTCTCGATGGCTACGCTCGGGAGCGGAGCGATCGTGGCGGTGTCGCTCATCGACAATGAGACGGTGACCCCGACATCCGCTGATGCCGTGATCCGCTTCGGGGAGAATGCTCAGGTCAAGGCGCTGACCGGCGTCAGCGAGTCGGCCAAGGGCGTGACCACCCGTTACGAGTTCCAGCTGTTCTTCTCCGTTCCCGCTCAAGGATCGACCGAACAGATCCGCCTCCTGGCCGTCCGCCAGGACCTTCTTTCTGCCGAGGTGCTCAAGTGACCGATATCTCTCCTTCCGCCCTCCGAGGCGCCGTCGACCTCTCGACGCTCCGCAACCGGCCGGCAGCACCGCCTGCAGGACCTCAGACCGCGGCCGGTGCAGTCGATGTCGTGGTCGATGCCACTGATGAGTCGTTCGGGGAGATCCTCGAGATCTCACGAAATGTCCCGGTCGTCGTCGACCTGTGGGCGGAGTGGTGCGGTCCCTGCAAGCAGCTGAGCCCGATCATCGAGAAGGTGACGCGCGAGCTCAACGGCAAGGTGCTCCTTGCCAAGGTCGATGTCGATGCCAACCCGCAGTTGGCCCAGGGGTTCCGTGCACAGTCCATCCCGATGGTCGTGGCGCTCATCGCCGGTCAGCCGGTCCCGATGTTCACGGGTGCGGTGCCGGAGCAGCAGGTCAGGGAGGTCTTCGCACAGCTGCTTCAGCTCGCGGCGCAGAACGGTGTGACGGGCACGCTGAACGTCGGCGAGCCGCCCGCGGGCGAGCAGACGCCGGAAGAGCCGCCGATGCCTCCGCTGCACGCAGAAGCCTTCGCGGCCATCGAGAACGGCGACTACGCAACGGCGATCGTCGCGTATGAGAAGGCGCTCGCAGAGAACCCTCGCGACGAGGATGCGATCGCAGGTCTGGGGCAGGTTCGACTGCTCGACCGCGTCCAGAAGCTCGACCTGCAGGAGGCTCGGGCCGCGGCGGCCGCCGGCCCCCTCGACATCAAGGCGCAGTTCGACGTCGCCGACCTCGACCTCGCCGGAGGCCACGTCGACGACGCGTTCGGGAGACTGCTCGACCTGTTCGCCCAGCTGCCCTCTGACGAGCGGACGCCGGTGAGAGAACGCCTTCTCGAGCTCTTCGGTCTGATCGGCGTCTCGGATCCACGCGTCATCTCTGCGCGCAACCGGCTGTCTTCTCTGCTTTTCTGAACGGACACGCAGACACGCAGCCCCGGCTGGATGGCCGGGGCTGCGTCGTCGATCGACTGAGGGCGTCAGCCGTGGCTGATCGTGGGAACGTGCGGGTCGTTCTCGTGGCGCAGCCAGATGGTCGACAGCGCCGGGATCGTGATCGTCGCGGTAGCCGGTCCATCGTCCTCCGAGTGCGCGACGACCATGCCCAGGTTGCCGGATCCGCGACCGCCGTACTCCGCAGCATCGGTGTTGAGGATCTCGTGCCACACTCCGGCGACCGGCAGCGCGAGGCGGTGACCGCTGCGCTCGACACCGGCGAAGTTGCTGATCACCACAAGACGGCCCCCATGCGCGTCGCGGCGCTCGAAGGCGATCACGTTGGGGTCCCAGCTGGGAGCCCCCAGGCGTGAGAACGAGGATCCGTCGTTGTCCCGCTCCCAGAGCGGAGCCTGGGCGCGGTAGGTGCGGTTGAGCTGTCCGACGAAGCCCTGCAGCTGCGCATGCGAAGGCTGGTCGAGAAGCCACCAGTCGAGCTCGCGGGATTCCGACCACTCAGCGAGCTGGCCGAACTCCTGTCCCATGAAGAGGAGCTTCTTGCCGGGGTGACCCCACATGTACCCCAGGTACGCGCGCACGTTGGCGAGCTTGTGCCAGTGATCGCCGGGCATCTTGGCGAGGAGGCTGCCCTTGCCGTGCACGACCTCGTCGTGACTGATCGGAAGCAGGTAGTTCTCGCCGAACGCGTAGACGAAGGAGAACGTCATCTCTCCCTCGTGGTGCGCACGGTACATCGGGTCGCGTTCGATGTACTGGAGAGAGTCGTTCATCCAACCCATGTTCCACTTGAACCCGAACCCGAGTCCCGCGTGGTCGGTCGGTGCCGTCACGCCGGGGAAGCTGGTCGACTCCTCTGCGATCATCAGGACACCGGGGTGCAGGCGATACGCCGTCGCGTTGACCTCCTGCAGGAAGCGGATCGCCTCGAGGTTCTCCCGGCCGCCATGGATGTTCGGCTCCCACTCGCCCTCCTTGCGGGAGTAGTCGAGGTAGAGCATCGATGCGACGGCATCCACCCGCAGGCCGTCGACATGGAACTCGCTCAGCCAGAAGAGGGCGTTGGCGACCAGGAAGCCGCGCACCTCGGAGCGGCCGTAGTCGAAGATGAGCGTTCCCCAGTCCTGATGTTCACCGCGCCGAGGGTCGGGGTGCTCGTACAGCGGCTGTCCGTCGAACTTCGCGAGGGCGAACGCGTCCTTGGGGAAGTGTCCGGGGACCCAGTCCATGATCACGCCGATGCCGGCCTGGTGCAGCTGATCGATGAGGTAGCGCAGGTCATCCGGGCTGCCGAAACGACTGGTCGCCGCGTAGTACCCGCTGACCTGGTAGCCCCAGGAGCCGCCGAAAGGATGCTCCGCGAGCGGCATGAACTCGACGTGTGTGAAACCGGACTCGGTGACGTGTGCGATCAGCGGTTCCGCGGCATCACGGTAGCTCAGTCCTCCGCGCCACGAGCCGAGATGCACCTCGTAGACCGACAGCGGCTGAGCGACCGCGTGGGTCGCCGCCCGGCGGGTCATCCACGCGCCGTCCGACCAGGCGTAGTCCGACTGCGTGACCACCGACGCCGTCTCGGGCGGGAGCTGCGCGGCCTGGGCCATGGGGTCGGCCTTGTAGATCCACGAGCCTCCGCGGGTGCGGATCTGGTACTTGTAGGTCGTTCCGACGGCGAGATCCGGGATGAACAGCTCCCAGATGCCGCTCACGCCCATCGAGCGCATCGCGTGCGCTTCGCCGTTCCACCCGTTGTGGTCGCCGACGACGCGCACCGCGGTGGCGTTCGGCGCCCACACGGCGAACGCGACGCCCTCTTCGCCGTCCGCCACCCTCGCATGCGCACCCAGCACCTGCCAGAGCCGCTCATGCCGCCCTTCGGCGATCAGATGGAGATCGATGTCGCCGAGAGTAGGGAGGTGTCGGTACGGGTCGCCGGTGATCGTCTCGTCGTCGTCGCCGTATGCGGTGGCGATCCGATACGCCACCGGAGCGCCGTCGTGCTGGGCCTCCCAGATGCCGTGTGCGACGTGATCGAGCCGCAGTCGGCTTCCGTCCTCGAAGACGGCGGCGACCGAGGATGCGAGAGGGCGCCGCGCGCGGATGACGGTGACGGTGCGATCACTCGCATCCCTGAAGGGGTGGGAGCCGAGCACGGCGTGCGGATCGTGATGGGCACCGGCAGCGACAGCCGCCCAGTCTGGCGATGTAGCGGCATCTTCGACGTAGCTCATGCTCGTCTCCTCACCTTCAGGATGTGCACCGGCTCGGCGAAGGCGTCGAGGCGCACGTAGTTGTGATCGGCCCACGTCCACACCGCACCGGTCAGCAGGTCCTCCACCTCGAACGGCTCGCCGGGCGGCACTCCCCAGATCGTGGTGTCGAGGTGGACTGTGGTCTCGCGGACGGAGTGCGGATCGACGTTGGCGACCACGAGGACCGTATCCGCGTGACCGGTGCCGGTGAACTCCGCATCCAGGTGCTTGCTGTAGACGAGCACGGAATCGTCGTCGCTCCAATGCACGGAGAGATTGCGGAGCTGTCGAAGAGCCGGGTGCTCGCGGCGGATCTCGTTCAATCGTCGCAGGAGAGGAGCCAGCGAGTCGCCCGAAGCCTCCGCTCCCTCCCAGTCCCGGAACTTGAACTCGTACTTCTCGTTGTCGATGTTCTCTTCGGAACCGGGGCGTGCGACATTCTCGAAGAGCTCGTAGCCGGCGTACACGCCGTACACCGGTGCTGCCGTGGCAGCGATGCACGCGCGGATCCGGTAGGCGGCACGCCCGCCGAACTGCAGATACTCCGTGAGGATGTCATGCGTGTTCACGAAGAGGTTCGGCCGCATGTAGTCGCTGGTCTCGTGCGCGACGGTCGTGAGGAACTCCTCGAGTTCCGCCTTGGTGTTGCGCCAGGTGAAGTAGCTGTAGCTCTGCTGGAACCCCACGGCTGCGAGCGCTCGCATGACGGCTGGGCGGGTGAACGCCTCGGCGAGGAAGATCACATCGGGGTCCTGGGCGTTCACCGTCGCGATGAGCCACTCCCAGAACTGCAGCGGCTTCGTGTGCGGATTGTCGACCCGGAAGATCTTGACGCCTTCGCGCACCCAGTGCTGCACGATGCGCAGCATCTCCTGATAGATGCCGGCCGGATCGTTGTCGAAGTTCAGGGGATAGATGTCCTGGTACTTCTTGGGAGGGTTCTCGGCGTATGCGATGGTGCCGTCGGGGAGTGTCGTGAACCACTCGGGATGCTCGTCGACCCAGGGGTGGTCAGGCGACGCCTGCAGCGCGAGGTCGAGAGCGACTTCCAATCCCTCGTTCTTGGCCGCTCGGACGAAGGCGCGGAAGTCCGCGGGCTTCCCGAGCTCGGGGTGGATCGCATCATGCCCGCCTTCGGCGGATCCGATCGCATACGGTGACCCGGGGTCACCGGGCTCGGTCGTCAGAGTGTTGTTCCGACCCTTGCGGTTGGTGGTGCCGATCGGATGGATCGGTACGAGATAGATGACGTCGAAGCCCATGGCTGCGACGGCGGGCAGGCGCTTGGCCGCGGTCCTGAAGGTGCCGCTCTTGATCGAGCCGTCCTTGAGTCGCTTCGCGCCTTCGGACCGGGGGAAGAATTCATACCACGCGCCCACTCCTGCCGCGGTCCGCTCGACCAGCAGAGTGTGCGCGTCCGACGCGGAACGCTGTGTCATGAGCGGGCGGTCCCAGAAGAGACCGGCCAGCTCGGCGTCGGTCGAGACGGCGGTCGTGGTCGCCGCATCGCCGTCGGCCAGAGCCGCGGCGAGCTCGCCGAAGCGTCGGCGCTGAGCCGCAGGACGGTTCTTCTCGGCAGCTGCCCGCGTGAGGAGCCCTGCTCCGAGAGCGGCCATGACCGGCACGTCGACGCCAGCCGCGACTTTCACCTCGGCGGCGTGCGCCCAGGTCGCGAAGTCGTCGGAGAACGCCTCGAAGCGAAACGCCCATCGCCCCTGCAGATCGACAGCGATCTCGGTGCTCCAGCGATCGGTCCCGTCGAGGAGAGGAGTCAGACGGTGCAGAGATTCCTCGCCGTTCGGGGCGGTCAACCGCAGCTGCACCCCGATCAGGTCGTGCCCCTCGCGGAAGGCGACCACGCTGAACGGCACCACCTCGCCGACGAATGCCTTGGGTGCGAAACCGCCGGGAACGGACGGTGTTCCGCCGACCAACGGGATGCGGGTCGCGACGAGTCCGTCGCCGTCTGAGACGGCTCCCAACGGGCGCGACGGGATCTGTGCGGGGCTCCGGAGAGCCTTCGGACTGGTGCTGCTCATGCGTGCGGCCACTCCCCGAATGTACCGCTCCCGACGTGGAGCGGGTAGCTCGCAGAGGGCACCGGCGCGCCGCCGTTCATTCCACGCGGAAGAGTCGCATGGAGGTGCCGGGGATGGGCAGGATGTCGCCGGGGGCGAACACCTCGCCGTGGTCATCCGGGCGGTCGTCGGCGCTGGACCACAGCGACACGAAACGCGTCGCGTCGTCGAGATCCTCGGGAAGTCGCACGTCGATCGGCGACTCCGTGCCGTGCACGATGAGGAGGATGCGGTTCGCCGACTCACGGTCGGGCGTGGATGCCGCGACGTACTGCAGCGTGCGGTTCCCCGGATCCGTCCATTGCTGGCTCTCCATCGTCTCGCCGTTCTGATCGAACCAGTCCATGACCGAGGCGTTGGGGATGTGCTCGCCGAGCCGGGCGTACCGGCTCGGGCGCAGGGCGGGGTTCTCCGATCGGAGCTGGATCAGTCGAGCGACGTGTGCGCGCAGGTCCTCCTGCCAGGGATCGGCATCCCAGCCGAGCCATGTCATCGACGAGTCCTGGGCGTAGGCGTTGTTGTTCCCGCGTTGCGTCCGTCCCACCTCGTCACCTGCCGTGAGCATCGGGATGCCTGCAGACAGCAGCAGCGTGCCGAGCAGGTTGCGCATCGCCTTGCGTCGGGCGCCGAGGATGGCCGGGTCGTCAGTCGGGCCTTCGATGCCGTGATTGAACGCCCGGTTCATGTCGGCGCCGTCGCGGTTCTGCTCGCCGTTCGCCTCATTGTGCTTGACGTCGTACGACACGAGGTCGTGCAGCGTGAACCCGTCGTGCGCCGTGACGAAGTTGATACTCGCGAGCGGACCCCGCTCGTCGGCGAAGGTGTTCGAGGAGCCGGCGAGACGGGTGGCGAAGCCGCCGACGCCCACAGGTGCGGACGCACGACGCGCGTAGTCGATGTCGCTGAGCCAGAAGTTCCTCACGCGGTCGCGGTAGCGGTCGTTCCACTCCATCCAGCCGTTCGGGAAGTTGCCCGTCTGCCAGCCGCCCATGCCGACGTCCCACGGCTCGGCGATGAGCTTGGTGTCACGGAGGACGGGGTCGTTCGCGATGGCGGTGAGCAGTGGGTGCTCGGGGGTGTATGTGTGAGATCCGTCGCGTGCGATCGCCGCGGCGAGGTCGAAGCGGAATCCGTCGATCTGCATCTCCTGCGCCCAGTAGCGCAGCGAATCCAGGACGAGGCGAGCACCGGCATCCGTCGAGGTGTCCAGCGTGTTGCCGCAGCCGGTCGTGTCGATGTACGCGCCTGACGCGTCCTGTCGGTAGTAGCTGGCGTTGTCTATGCCGCGCAGACTCGAACGAGGACCGCCGAGGCCCTCCTCCGAGGTGTGGTTGTACACGACGTCGAGGATGACCTCGAGTCCGGCCTCGTGGAGCAGCCGCACCATGCCCTTGAACTCGGCGAGCACGGCCTCGGGGCCGCCCTTGCGCGCTTCTTCGGTCGCATACGCGTTGTGCGGTGTGAAGAAGTTGAGTGTGTTGTATCCCCAGTAGTTCGTGAGACCGCGCTCGAGCAGTCGCGGCTCCGGAACGAACGCCTGGACGGGGAGCAGCTCGATCGATGTGATTCCGAGCGACCGGAAATACTCGATCATGGCCGGGTGGGCGAGCCCGGCGTACGTTCCGTGCAGAGCCGGCGGCACCGCGGGCTGACGCTTCGTCAGACCCTTGAGGTGGCCCTCGTAGATCACGGTCCGGTCGAGCGGGATCCGCGGCTTGACGGACTCGCCCCAGTCGAAGCCGTCGACGATCACGACCGACCTCCACTCCTCGTACCCGTCGCCCTGGGCGAGGCCGCGGGCATAGGGGTCGAGGAGGAGGGTCTCGGGATTGAACGTGTTTCCCGGCCCGTGCGGGCCTCCGACACGGATCGCGTACCGGGTGCCGGGCTGCAGCAGCTCGGTGGTCACTTCCCAGACACCGCCGGGAAGGCGAGCGAGATCGACCTGATCGATGACCCAGTCGAGGTCGGTCGCATCGAAGACGACGAGTTCGATGGATGACGCGTTCTGCGACCAGACGCGGAGGGTTCCGACGCCGTCGTGAAGGCGCACCCCGAGGTTGTCGAGTGCAGTACCGCCGGGCACGGTGATGTCTCGGATCGCGGGCATGAGTACACCATAGAGGTCTGCGCCCGGGTCTCAGGACAGCGTGCACTCAGTTCCATGTGCACGCCGCGAGCGGGAAAATAGGGGAGAGTGGAGGGATGCGGCACTATCTCGACCATGCGGCGACGACGCCCCTGCGCCCCGAGGCGCGGCAGGCGTGGCTCGAAGCCAGCGAGATGGTCGGCAATGCGTCGTCGACGCACGGTGCCGGACAGGATGCGCGGCGTCTGCTCGAAGAGGCGCGGGAGCGCTCTGCAGCAGTGCTCGGCTGCGATCCGATCGAGGTCGTCTTCACCTCAGGCGGCACGGAATCGATCAACCTCGCATTGCAGGGACTGTGGCAGGCGCGGCAGCCGGGGACAGAGGCCATCGTGATGCCGGACGCCGAGCATCACGCGACCGTGGACACGGTGGAGGCTCTGGTCGCGGCCGGCGCGACGCTACGCGCTGTTCCGGTATATCGCACGGCGGGGATCGATGTCGGCGCGTTCGCGGCGCAGCTGCCAGGGGCGGCCTTGGCCACCGCGCTGGTCGCCAACAACGAGGCAGGCACGACGAACGACGTCGCCGCGCTCACTGCCTCGGCCGCGGAGGCGCGCGTTCCACTGCATCTCGACGCGGTGGCGGCGCTCGGTCACCTTCCGCTCTCGTTCCGCACGCTGAGAGGAGATGCCCCTGACGCGGTCGGTCTGGTCGCGATGAGCGTCGCGGGACACAAGATCGGCGCGCCGGTCGGTGTCGGCGCGCTGGTCATCGCTCGCACAGCGCGGATCTCCGCGCTGCTGCGCGGTGGCGCACAGCAGCGCGGACTCCGCGCCGGAACCCAGGACGTGGCGGGTGCTGCGGCGTTCGCCACAGCGCTGGAGCTCTCGGAGGCGGGACGTCAGGCGGAGACCGCGCGGCTCTCGGCGATGCGCGATCGACTGATCAGCGGCATCCTGTCGCGAGTGCCCCAGGCCGAGCTGCTCGGTGACGCCACGCGTCGGCTGCCGGGCAACGCGCACGTGCTGTTCCCCGGGGCGGTGGGGGAGAGCCTTCTGTTCCTCCTCGACATGGCGGGCATCGCCGCGTCGACCGGTTCGGCCTGCCAGGCCGGGGTGGCAGAGCCGTCGCATGTCGTGATAGCCATGGGGCGCAGCGAGCAGGACGCGCGCAGCGTGCTCCGGTTCACGCTCGGACGCACGTCGACGGACGCCGACGTGGATGCTGTGCTCGCGACCATCGCCGACGCGTATCTGAGGGCTTCCGGCTCCGGCTCAGCCGCACGATCGTAGACTGGTCCCATGAGGATTCTTGCGGCCATGAGTGGCGGAGTGGACTCCGCAGTCGCGGCCGCACGAGCCGTGGAAGCGGGCCACGACGTCGTCGGGGTGCATCTCGCGCTCTCCCGGGCTGGGGGAACGCTGCGTACCGGAAGCCGCGGATGCTGCACCATCGAGGATGCGCTCGACGCGCGCCGTGCCGCCGATCTCCTGGGCATACCCTTCTACGTCTGGGACTTCTCGGAGCGATTCCGCGACGACGTGATCGCAGACTTCGTATCGGAGTACCAGGCGGGACGCACGCCCAATCCCTGCATGCGCTGCAACGAGAAGATCAAGTTCGCAGCGCTTCTCGAGCGCGCGATCGAACTCGGTTTCGATGCGGTCTGCACCGGGCACTACGCGACGCTGATCCCGACCGATGCCGGCCTCGAGCTGCACCGGGCCGCCGACAACGCGAAGGATCAGTCCTATGTGCTGGGCGTCCTGACGGCGGAGCAGCTCGCACACACCTACTTCCCGCTGGGGACGACGCCGTCGAAGGCGGTCGTGCGTGCCGAGGCGGAGGAGCGCGGACTGAGCGTCGCGCAGAAGCCCGACAGCCACGACATCTGCTTCATCCCCGACGGCGACACCAGGGGCTGGCTCGCCGAGAAGGTCGGTACCGCGACCGGAGAGATCGTCGACCGCACAGGCTCGGTGGTGGGCTCTCACGAGGGCGCGCACGCCTTCACCGTCGGTCAGCGCCGCGGTCTGAAGCTCGGTGTGCCGGCGGCCGACGGCAAGCCGCGGTTCGTGCTCGAGGTGCGGCCGGTGTCGAACACCGTCGTCGTCGGTCCGAAAGAGGCTCTCGCGACTCGTGAGATCTCGGGTGATCGTTTCAGCTGGGCGGGTGCCGCCCCCGTCGAGTCCGAGTTCGACTGCGAAGTGCAGATCCGCGCGCATGCGGAGCCCGAAGCGGCCCGGGCCTTCGTCTCGTCCGACGGTGTTCGCGTGGTTCCTCAGCAGCCTCTCAACGGAGTCGCGCCCGGCCAGACGGCGGTGCTCTACGTCGGCACTCGCGTGCTCGGGCAGTTCACGATCGACCGCACGGTGTCCGCCGTACCGGTCGACGCGTAGCGCCTGCCTCGAGATGTCGGCACCCGCTCGTAGACTGACGGGGTGCCGGAGAACATCTCGCTGGAAGACGCCCGAATCGAAGCAGGCGAGCTGACCACTCGCATCCTCGAGGCGAAGGACGCGTACTACGGGCGCGACACCTCCCTCGTCGACGACTTCACTTATGACGGGTGGATGCACAGGCTCGAGGAGCTCGAGCGCATGCACCCCGAGCTGCAGGGTCAGGACTCGCCGACCCAGATGGTCGGCGCTGCCGAGGCGACGGGCCTGGCGACGATCGAGCATGCAGAGCGGATGCTCAGTCTCGACAATGTCTTCTCGATCGATGAGCTCAGGGAGTGGGCTGCCAAGACGCGCGCAGCAGCAGGGCGCGACGTCGATTGGCTCACCGAGCTCAAGATCGACGGTCTCGCGATCAATCTGCGCTACGAGAACGGTCGGCTCACCTCGGCGGCGACGCGAGGCGATGGGCGTGTCGGCGAGATCGTCACCGAGAACGCTCTGCGTCTCCCAGAGATCCCGCTCGAGCTCAGCGGTGAAGGTCATCCGCCGATCGTCGAGGTGCGCGGTGAGGTGTTCATTCCCGTGGCCGCCTTCGAGCGACTCAATGCC
This sequence comes from Microbacterium hydrocarbonoxydans, assembly GCF_904831005.1. Taxonomy (NCBI): domain Bacteria; kingdom Bacillati; phylum Actinomycetota; class Actinomycetes; order Micrococcales; family Microbacteriaceae; genus Microbacterium; species Microbacterium hydrocarbonoxydans. Next base: position 1,552,097 of record NZ_LR882982.1, read on the forward strand.
GCGCAGGCAGAGTTCCGGGAGCGGGCGTATGCCGATGCGCTGGCCCGCTGGGAGGCGCGGGGCGGAGCCAAGAAGCCGTTCGACGAAGAGAAGGCGCGCACCGCGGCGGCCCGCAGGTTCCCCTCGTTCGCCAATCCGCGCAACGCGGCGAGCGGCGGTCTGCGTCAGCAGATAGAGAAGAAGGACGGGCTCGAGCTCGAAGCCGGGATGCTGCGGATCGAGTCCCTCGCGCTCTACGTGCACGGGATCGGTGCGTGGGAGAATCCGCCGGTCGCCGCTCAGAGCCAGGTCTACGACACGCTGTCGGAGTGGGGTCTCCCCACAAGCCCTCACACCAAGGTGTGCACGAGCATCGACGACGTCGTGGCGTTCGTCGAGTACTTCGGCGAGCACCGGCACGACATCGAGCACGAGCTGGACGGGATCGTCGTCAAGGTCGACGAGTTGTCGCTGCACGACGAGCTCGGCGCCACGAGTCGGGCGCCGCGGTGGGCGATCGCATACAAGTACCCGCCCGAAGAGGTGCAGACGAAGCTCCTCGACATCGTCGTCTCGGTCGGCCGCACCGGCAGAGCGACGCCGTTCGCTGTGATGGCTCCCGCGCAGGTCGCGGGGTCTGTCGTCAGGCAGGCGACGCTCCACAACAAGGATGTGGTGAAGGCCAAGGGCGTTCTGATCGGCGACACCGTGGTCTTGCGCAAGGCGGGCGATGTGATCCCCGAGGTGCTCGGACCCGTCGTCGAGAAACGGGACGGCACGGAGCGCGAGTTCGTGATGCCGGTGGAGTGCCCCGAGTGCGGCACTCCACTGCGTCCCATGAAGGAGGGCGACATCGATCTGCGTTGCCCCAACGCTCGATCGTGCCCGGCTCAGGTGCGCGGGCGCGTCGAGCACATCGGGTCGCGGGGCGCGCTCGACATCGAAGCGCTCGGAGAGGTGACGGCCGCGGCGCTCACTCAGCCGACATCGCCGGCAGTTCCGCCGCTCGAGACCGAGGCCGGATTGTTCGCGCTGACACTCGACGAGCTCGTGCCGATCGAGCTCGTGGTTCGCGATGCCGAAACGGGGCTGCCCAAGGAGGACGATGACGGCCTCGTGAAGACGAGGGCTCCGTTCCGACGCAATCCGACTGCAGCCGAGAAGAAGTCCGGGCTCGGAGGACCCCAACCGTCATCGCAGGCCGTGACGCTGCTCGCCGAACTCGAGAAAGCGAAGACGAAGGATCTCTGGCGCCTGCTCGTCTCACTCAACATCCGACATGTCGGGCCGGTCGCAGCGAGAGCGCTGGCGCAGTGGTTCGGTTCGCTCGACGCCATCCGCGCTGCTTCTCGAGATGAGCTCGCTGCGGTCGAAGGAGTCGGCGGCATCATCGCCGACTCGCTGCTGGCCTGGTTCGATGTCGATTGGCACCAGGAGATCGTGCGCCAGTGGTCCGAAGCGGGTGTCCGGTGGGCGACTCCAGGTCACCCCGGTCCCGGGGCCGCAGTCGTCGAGGGTGGCGTGCTGGACGGTCTCACGATCGTCGCGACCGGCTCGCTCGAGGGCTACACCCGGGACGGCGCCCAGGAGGCGATCATCAATGCCGGCGGCAAAGCAGCGTCGAGCGTCTCCAAGAAGACTGATTTCGTCGCTGCCGGACCCGGAGCGGGTTCCAAGCTCGCCAAGGCCGAGGAGCTCGGCATCCGCATCCTCGACTCCGCTCAGTTCCACATCCTCGTCACGGAGGGGCCCGACGCTCTCGGGTGAAGCGTATGGTCCGCTGACACCGGATTCCGCGTGTCGAGGGCGCCCCCCGGCTCCTGCACCACCTGATCGACGAACCGCAGCAGCGACCGCTGCGTGCCGTGCCCGAACAGCTCATCGATATGGCGGCCAGGCTCGCCTGCCGACGGTGACAGGGCCTCAGCCCTGACGACCAGACCCGCAGCGCGAGCGCGAGCGAAGCGGCTCCTCCACGAACGCAGAAGCGCCGCATCCGGACTGTCGTCCTGGATGCGGCGCTTTCGCGATGCCCTGCTGCTGGTCAGCCCTTGTGGCGGGGCTTGCGGAACGGCTTCTCGCCACGCTCGTCGGTGCGGGCCGGACGATCGTCGCGGTCGTAGCGGGGACGGTCATCCCGGCGGTCGAAGCCGCCTCGGGCACCTCCATCGCGCGGGCCGTCGCCCCGGCGGGCAGCGGGACCACGATCGGGCTTGATCTCGATGAGGCGACCCGAGATGCGAGTGTCCTTCAGCTTCTCCAACACAGACGAATCGAGGTTGGCGGGCAGCTCGACGACCGTGAAGTCAGGGCGGATGTTGATCGCGCCGAAGTCGTCACGACCCAGGCCCCCCTCGTTCGCGAGTGCGCCGACGATCTGGCGGGGCTCGACACGGTGACGGCGTCCGACCTCGATGCGGTACGGCTTGTAGTCACCGCGCCCACGGCGCTCGCGGGGTTCGCGGGTCTCGCGACGCTCGCGAGTGTTGCTCTCGCGCGGCGGACGGTTGTCGTACTCGACCGCCTTCGACAGGGCGTCATCGGCCGGGTCGAGCAGCAGTGGCGTGTCGCCCTGGGCGACGACGGCGAGAGCCGCTGCCACATCGGCCTCGGGCACATCGTGGTTGCGCACGTAGTGGTCGATGATGTCGCGGAACTTCTCGATGCGCGTGGCGTCGCTGAGGGCGCTGGTGATCGCATCGTCGAATCGGGCGAGACGCGTGGTGTTCACATCGTCGAGGCTCGGCAGCTGCATCTGCGTGGGCTGCTGGCGCGTGGCCTTCTCGATGGACTTCAGCAGGTAGCGCTCGCGCGGGGTGATGAAGCTGATCGCGTCTCCGGTGCGTCCCGCGCGTCCCGTGCGGCCGATGCGGTGCACGTACGACTCGGTGTCGGTGGGGATGTCGAAGTTGATGACGTGGCTGATGCGCTCGACATCGAGACCACGAGCGGCCACGTCGGTCGCGACGAGGATGTCGAGCTTGCTCGCCTTGAGCTGGTTGACGCTGCGCTCACGCTGCACCTGCGGCACGTCGCCGTTGATGGCAGCGGCAGAATATCCACGGGCACGCAGCTTCTCGGCCAGCGTCTCGGTCTCGTTCTTCGTACGGACGAACACGATCATGCCGTCGAAGTTCTCGACCTCCAGGATGCGGGTGAGCGCATCGACCTTCTGCGCGTACGACACGACGAGGTAGCGCTGCGTGATGTTCGTGCCGGTGGCGGTCTTCGACTTGATGCTGATCTCTTCGGGCTCGCGCAGGTACTTCTGCGCGAGTCGGCGGATCTGCGGGGGCATGGTCGCCGAGAACAGGGCGACCTGCTTCTCTTCGGGCGTCTGCGCGAGGATCTGCTCGACGTCTTCCGCGAAGCCCATCTTGAGCATCTCATCGGCCTCGTCGAGCACCAGGTACTGCAGCTGCGACAGATCGAGCGTGCCCTTGGCGAGGTGGTCCATGATGCGACCGGGGGTTCCCACGATCACGTGCACGCCGCGGCGGAGCGCCGACAGCTGCACTCCGTAGCCCTGACCGCCGTAGACGGGGAGGACGTGGACGCCCTTCATCTTCGAGGCATACGACTCGAAGGCCTCGCAGACCTGCAGGGCGAGTTCACGGGTGGGGGCAAGCACGAGTGCCTGCGGGGTCTTCTGCGATACGTCGAGGCGCTCGAGAACGGGGAGCGCGAATGCCGCGGTCTTCCCTGTTCCGGTCTGCGCCATGCCTACGACATCGCGACCCGAGAGAAGGGTCGGAATGGTCGCGGCCTGGATGGGGGAGGGGGTCTCGTAGCCGAGGTCCTTGATGGCCTTGAGGACGGGGCCGGTGATGCCGAGCTCCTCGAATCCAGGGGTCTCGGGGGCGTCGGTGGGCACAGCATCTTCAGGAGTCACTGACCAAGGGTAGCGCGTCCCGGTACCGCTCACCTGTGAGCGCGTCGTCAGGCGCCGGAAGTGAGCGCGAGCAGCTTCTCCTTCACCTGTCGTCTGAGCACCTTGCCGATGAGCGACGTGGGGAGCTCGTCGACGATGAAGACGCGACGAGGAACCTTGTAGGGGGTGAGGATGCTGCGCGCATACTCGCGGATCGCCTCGACATCGACGTCCGCTCCGGCGTCGACCACGATCGCCGCGACGACCTCTTCGCCGGAGTGGTCGCTCGGAAGACCGACCACGGCAGCATCCGCCACCAGCGGATGCTGCCGCAGCGCATTCTCGACCTCGGTCGGCGCGACGTTGAAGCCACCGGTGATGATGAGCTCTTTGATGCGATCGACGATGCGGATGAATCCGGCATCGTCGACCGTCACGATGTCGCCCGTGCGGAACCAGCCGTCGACGAAGACGGCCTCCGTCTCCTCCGGCTTGCCGTAGTACCCCGAGAACACCTGGGGACCGCGTACCAGAAGCTCGCCCGCTGAGCCGGCAGGAACATCGGCGGTCGGGTTCTCGGGATCGACCACTCGGCATTCGGTGCCGGGAAGAGGCAGCCCGACGGTGCCAGGCACGCGATTGTCCGCCACAGGGTTGGCCATCAGCACAGGGGAGCACTCACTGAGTCCGTACCCCTCGACCAGGAAGCCGTTCGTCGCGGCCTCGAAAGGAACCACGAGCTCGTGCGGCAGCGCCATGGCTCCGGAGATCGCGACCTCGATGCCGTCGAGGGAGACGCTCTTGGCGTTCGCGGCCGCGAGCAGCCGTTCGGCGATCGGCGGAACCAGCGGCAGGAAGGTCGCCGGATGCTTCTTCATCACATCGAGCACGAGATCGGGATCGAACTTCGGGAAGAGCACCAGCCGCGCACCCATCGACATCGCGAACGTCAGGCAGAGCGTCAGACCATAGGCGTGGAACATCGGCAGCACCGCATACACGACGCAGCCTCGGCCGCGCTGGATCGACGGCACCCAGGCCTGCGACTGAGCCGCATTCGCGAGCAGATTGCCATGAGTGAGAGCTGCGCCCTTCGGGGTGCCCGTGGTGCCCGAGGTGTACTGGATGATCGCGAGATCGCCCGTCACCGGCCGGGGGTGCGTGGCCGGGATGGCTGCGGACTGCACCAGCGATTCCCACGTGACGGTGCCCCGCACCCTCTCGGTCAGTGCGGCACGAGAGTCGCGGGCCTTCGCCACCGGCAGCCGCAGCGCGATGCGTGTGAGGAGCGGCATAGCCCGGGTGACGTCGACGGAGATCAGGTTCGTCACCGCGAGGTCGGTCGGGAACTCCTGCACCGTGGAGACGACCTTGTTCCATACGATCGCGTGCTTCGCGCCGTGATCCTCGAACTGCTTGCGCAGTTCGCGCGGTGTGTAGAGCGGGTTGTGCTCGACCACGACGGCGCCGAGACGGAGCACCGCATAGAACGCCACGATGTGCTGCGGGCAGTTCGGAAGCACGATCGCCACGGGGTCACCGGCCCGCACACCGAGGTCGCGAAGTCCTGCGGCGGCTCGGTCGATCGCATCCTGCAGCTCGGCGTACGTCGTCTCGCGGCCGAAGAACTGCAGCGCCGGGGCGTCAGGGTAGTCGCGTGCGGATGCGGCGACGATGTCGATCAACGAGCCGGACACGGGGGAGAGGTCCTGCGGGACGCCTGCGGCATAGCTGGCGATCCACGGGCGAGGAGGCTGATACGAGCTCACTCGCCCAGCATAGGGCGGCATCACCGGACCGCAGGGACTCGGCGAGCGCGGCAACTAGACTTGGGGCGTGTCTGAAATCACCCCTGATCTTGTGCGCCATCTCGGCGTGCTCGCGCGCATCCAGCTCAACGACGACGAGGTGACCCGACTCACGGGCCAGCTCGATGCCATCGTCGACAACATCGCGAAGGTGTCGGAGGTCGCAAGCCCCGACGTCGCCGCGACGAGTCATCCGATACCGCTGAGCAACGTCTATCGCCCCGATGTCGTGGGCGAACCGCTCACGCATGAGCAGGTGCTCCAGAATGCGCCGGACCAGGCAGACGGCCGGTTCCGCGTCACCGCGATCCTGGGAGAAGAGCAGTGAGCGACATCATCCGCATGACCGCTGCGGAGCTTGCCGACAAGCTCGCCAGCCGTGAGATCTCGAGCGTCGAGGCGACACGGGCGCATCTCGACCGGATCGCCGCCGTCGACGGCGACGTCCATGCCTTCCTGCACGTCAACGAGGGTGCTCTCGCTGCTGCTGCCGCCGTCGATGCTCAGCGTGCCGCGGGGGAGCAGCTCGGCCCGATCGCGGGCGTGCCGTTGGCGATCAAGGACGTGCTCGTCACGACGGATCAGCCGACCACCAGCGGCTCGCGGATCCTCGAGGGCTACCGCTCACCGTACGACGCCACGGTCGTCGCGCGTTCGCGCGCCGCAGGTCTGATCCCGCTCGGAAAGACCAACATGGACGAGTTCGCGATGGGCTCCTCTACTGAGCACTCGGCGTACGGCCCCACCCGAAACCCGTGGGACCTCGACCGGATCCCCGGAGGGTCCGGGGGCGGCTCGGCCGCAGCGGTCGCCGCGTTCGAGGCTCCGCTGGCGCTCGGCTCCGACACGGGAGGCTCGATTCGTCAGCCCGCCCATGTGACCGGAACCGTGGGCGTCAAGCCGACCTACGGCGGCGTCAGCCGCTACGGGGCGATCGCGCTCGCGTCGAGCCTCGACCAGGTCGGACCCGTCACGCGCACAGTGCTCGATGCGGGTCTGCTGCACGATGCGATCGGCGGGCACGACCCGAAGGACTCCACATCGTTGCGCGACGAGTGGCCGTCGTTCGCGGATGCAGCCCGTGAAGGCGCACGCGGTGACGTGCTCAAGGGGCTCAAGGTGGGAGTCATCCGGGAGCTTCCCGACAGTGGATTCCAGCCCGGCGTAGCCGAATCGTTCCGCAGTGCGCTCGCGCTGATGGAGGCGCAGGGTGCGGAGATCGTCGAGATCGGCGCTCCGCACTTCGAATACGGCGTGGCCGCGTACTACCTGATCCTGCCCGCAGAGGCGTCGAGCAACCTCGCGAAGTTCGACTCCGTGCGGTTCGGACTCCGCGTCACACCGAACGGCACTCCCACCGTCGAGGATGTGATGTCCGCGACGCGCGACGCCGGATTCGGCGACGAGGTCAAGCGCCGCATCATCCTCGGCACCTACGCGCTGTCGGCCGGATACTACGACGCGTACTACGGCAGCGCGCAGAAGGTCCGTACCCTCATCCAGCAGGACTTCGCGAATGCGTTCGCCGAGGTCGACGTCATCGCGACGCCCTCGGCCCCGACCACCGCGTTCAAGATCGGCGAGAAGATCGACGATCCGCTGCAGATGTACCTGAACGACATCACGACCATCCCGGTGAACCTCGCCGGAGTACCGGGGATCTCGGTGCCCAGCGGACTGGCGTCGGAAGACGGTCTGCCCGTCGGAATCCAGTTCATCGCGCCGGCGCGGGAAGACGCGCGTCTCTACAAGGTCGGTGCCGCGGTCGAGACGCTGCTCGTCGATTCGTGGGGAGCACCGCTTCTCACGCGTGCACCCCAGCTCGTGGGAGGAACCCGCTGATGGCCATCGCCAAGCTCATGGACTTCGACAAGGCTCTCGAACTGTTCGAGCCCGTGCTCGGGTTCGAGGTCCACGTCGAACTCAACACCCACACCAAGATGTTCTCCGACGCGCCGAACCCGGCGAACGAGCTCTACCACGCCGCAGAGCCGAACACTCTGATCGCACCCGTGGATCTCGGACTGCCCGGTTCGCTGCCGGTGGTCAACGAGACCGCGATCCGCTCGTCGATCAGCCTCGGTCTCGCTCTCGGGTGCTCGATCGCGCCGTCGAGCCGTTTCGCGCGAAAGAACTACTTCTACCCGGACCTCGGCAAGAACTACCAGATCTCGCAGTACGACGAGCCGATCGCCTTCGAGGGCTCGGTCGAGGTGGAGCTCGAGGACGGCACGATCGTGCAGATCCCGATCGAGCGCGCCCACATGGAGGAGGATGCCGGCAAGCTCACCCACATGGGTGGCGCGACCGGACGCATCCAGGGCGCGGAGTACTCCCTCGTCGACTACAACCGCGCCGGCGTGCCTCTCGTCGAGATCGTGACCAAGACGATCTTCGGCACCGAGCACCGTGCCCCGGAGGTCGCCAAGGCGTACGTGGCGACGATCCGTGACATCGTCCGCAGCCTCGGGATCTCCGAGGCGCGTCTGGAACGCGGCAACCTCCGCTGCGATGCGAACGTCTCACTGCGCCCACGCGGCCAGGAGAAGCTCGGGACGCGCACCGAGACGAAGAACGTGAACTCGATGCGCTCCGTCGAGCGCGCCGTGCGGTACGAGATCCAGCGCCAGGCGCAGATCCTCGCCGACGGCGGCACGATCACGCAGGAGACTCGGCATTGGCACGAGGACACCGGGACGACGTCTCCGGGACGCCCGAAATCGGATGCCGACGACTACCGCTACTTCCCCGAGCCGGATCTGGTTCCGGTGGAACCCGCCGCAGACCTGATCGAGGCGCTGCGCGCCGAGCTTCCGGAACAGCCTGTGGCTCGCCGACGCCGTCTGATGGCCGAGTGGGGGTTCACCGACCTGGAGTTCCAGGATGTGCGTAACGGGGGACTGACCGAGGTCGTCGAGGCGACCATCGCCGCAGGCGCGACCCCGGCCACCGCGCGCAAGTGGTGGACGGGTGAGATCACTCGACTCGCCAACGCGCAGGAGAAGGATGTCACCGAGCTGGTGTCGCCCGAGAACGTCGCCGCCCTCCAGAAACTCGTCGATGCGGGAACGCTCACCGACAAGCTGGCCCGTCAGGTGCTCGAAGGGGTCATCGCCGGCGAGGGCACGCCTCAGGAGGTCGTCGACGGCCGTGGACTCGCCGTCGTGTCGGACGACGGTGCCCTGATCGCTGCGATCGACGAGGCACTCGCTGCCCAGCCCGATGTGCTCGCCAAGATCAAGGACGGCAAGGTGCAGGCGGCCGGCGCCGTGATCGGTGCGGTGATGAAGGCGATGAAGGGGCAGGCGGACGCTGCCCGTGTGCGCGAACTCGTGCTCGAGCGCGCTGCGCAGTAACCACATCCCCCGGACCTCATGTCCGAGGTCCGGGGGAGAATGGTCTCATGGGGCACGGTGACGGCAGCGGGCGCATCGTGTCGTCTGCCGATGCCGACGACACGGGAACGAGCATCCTTCATGTCGACATGGATGCGTTCTACGCGGCAGTCGAAGTGCTCGATGATCCGAGTCTGCGCGGCCGTCCACTGATCATCGGTGCGCCGGAGAGCCGTTCGGTGGTATCGAGCGCGTCATACGAGGCTCGCCGATACGGGGTCCGAGCCGCCATGCCGGTGTCCCAAGCGCTTCGCCTGTGTCCGAGCGCCACCATCGTGATGCCGCACTTCCATCGCTATCAGGAAGTGTCCCGACAGGTCATGTCTATCTTCGAGTCCATCACTCCGCTCGTCGAGCCGCTCTCCGTCGACGAGGCGTTCCTCGATGTGCGTGGTGTGCGCCGGCTCTGGGGCAGCCCCGCGAAGATCGCCCATCTCGTGCGTGAGCGAGTCCGAGACGAGGTCGGCATCACGTGCAGCGTCGGCGTCGCCGCCACCAAACATGTGGCGAAGATGGCTTCGACGATCTCGAAACCCGACGGGATGCTCGTCATCGCCGCGTCCGACACTCAGGAGTTCCTCGATCCCCGTCCGGTGCGAGCCATGTGGGGGGTGGGGCCGAAGACGGCCGAGGCATTGGAGGGACGCGGGATCCGCACGGTGCGTGACATCCGCTCGACGTCTCAGGCGATGCTCGACCGTGCCGTGGGTCCGTCTCTGAGCGCACGGCTCGCGGAGCTCGCTCGTGGGGAAGACCCCCGTGCGGTCGAGACCGAACGCGTGGAGAAGAGCGTCGGGCATGAGGAGACCTTCGACACGGACATCTCCGACCGGTCTTTCGTGCGAGCGGAGCTTCTGCGTCTCGCGGACCGCGTGGCGGCGCGTCTGCGCAAAGCCGAGTGGGAGACCTCGACCGTCGCCATCAAGATCAGGTTCGACGACTTCCGCACCATCAGCCGCTCGCAGACGCTTCCGGAACCGACCGCGGTCGGGCAGCGCATCGGCGAGGCCGCGCAGGCGCTCTTCGATCAGGTCGAGCGTCGCGATCCCGTGCGACTCGTCGGCGTGCGCGCCGAGAAGCTGCGTCCCGCGGGTGGCGGCGGCTTCGGACTGTGGGACGACGATGAGGACTGGCGTCGGGTCGAGGGTGCCGTCGACGACGCGGTCGCCCGATTCGGGTCCGCGACGATCACGCGTGCCAGGCACATCGGCAGGGACGACGGGAGAGGCGCTGCGCGCCATCCGAAGGCACACGGCATCGATTGACCCTTCGGCGATCTGTTTCCTGGACTAGCGTGGAACCATGCCCAACATTGCACTGGAACTCGGTAAGCAGGCATCCGCCTTCGGCGTGAAGAGCGCGTACGGCGAACCGCAGGACGTCGACGGCGTGAGCATCACACCGGTCGCTCTGACATACTCCGGCTTCGGCGGAGGCAGCGGAGAGGGCGCGGAAGGCGGTGGGGGCGGAGGAGTCTCCATCCCGGTGGGCGTCTACGTGCGCCGCGAGGAGGGCCTTCGGTTCGAGCCGAACATCATCACTCTGCTGGTGGTCGCTGTGCCCTTCGTCTGGGTGACAGGACGTGCACTCTCGCGCATCATCCGTGCCCTCAAGAAGTGACGATCCCGTCGCGACGGCGCTGCGGCATGCTGCAACGCTGATCGTCGACGACATCCACGCCCTCGCGGCTGCCAACCCGGTCGTCCTGATCGACGGGCAGAGCGGGGCAGGCAAGACGACTCTCGCGCGTATGTTGATCGACCGATGGCCGATCGCCGGACGCGTGCAGCTCGTCGCGTTGGATTCGATCTACCCGGGCTGGGATGGCCTCCACGATGGGGTGGAGCGCGCGCTCGACGGCATCCTTCGTCCGCACGGTCGCGGCTACTTGGGTGAGTGGCGCCGCTGGGATTGGGAGCTCGGAGCCGAAGCGGAGAGCCACGCCGTCGACCCGTCACTCGGCGTTCTCATCGAGGGCAGCGGGATACTCACGCCTGCGACGGCGATGGTCGCCGACGTCCGCGTGTGGTTGGAGTCGCCCGAGAGCCGTCGGAAGTCCCGCGCATTGACGCGGGACGGAGACGTGTATCGGCCGCATTGGGCTCGGTGGGCCGAACAGGAACAGGCTCATATCGATCGCGACGATCCGCGCTCGCTCGCGACCCGGGTGATCGACGTCCCCTGAGGTCAGAGGAACTCGTCCGCTGCATCGATGAGGAGTTCGAGGCGATAGCCGAGCCAGTCGTAGACGTCGAATCGGGCGTCTTCCGGGTCGCGATCGTCATCGCTCTCGATCCCGAGTCTCTCCGCGATCACGAGCCGGAGCGCTGTGAGTGTGCGGAGCCATGCATCGATGTCGGCGTACGGGATCCCCAGTTCGTGTTCCGCCACAGCTTCTGCCGGAGACATCTCCTGCACGTCGCCCCGCAGATTGCTGAGAGTCGCGCGAACAACCTCGGCGTCGAGCGCACGTCGGTCGAGAAGGTCGTCACGGGTCGCTTCTCGGAATGATCGCGACTCATCCTCGTCGTCCGGGTACGGATCTGGGGCGAGACGGTCGATCGCGGGATCGCTGATGTCACGATCGGTGCCGACCAGATCGCGGAAGTCATCGACCAGTCGAGCGAGCTGAACCCCCTCGACTCGGGCGAGCCGCACTCGAACCGTCTGTCCGCTCATCGCGCCGCCTTCCGCACCGTCGCCCAGAGGCCGTAGTCATGCATGGCCTGAGCATGCACCTCCATCGTCTCTCGCGGTCCGGCCGCGACGACGGCATGGCCCTCGTGATGGACTGCCCTCATGAGCTGCGTCGCGCGTTCGACGGAGTACCCGAAGTACGTGCGAAAGACCCTCACGACGTATGTCATCAGGTTGACAGGGTCGTTCCAGACGACGACCTCCCACGGGTCCATCGGCGCTGCGCCGAGATCGACGTCCTCCTCGAGATCGGGAGCTGCCAACGGCGTCATGCCCACCCCAGCCGGTGCAGTTGGTCATCGTCGATGCCGTAGAAGTGTGCGATCTCGTGCACCAGCGTCGTATGGATCTCGTCCCGCAGCGCTGCTTCGTCGTCACAGGCCGCCAGGTGCGGTTCCCGATAGACGACGATGCGATCGGGCAGTTCACCGGTGCCATACTGTGTGCGCTCGGTCAGCGCCAACCCGTCGTACAGGCCGAGGAGATCCAGGCTTCCATCCTCCGGGCGATCCTCCACGACGAAGACGACGTTCTCGAGGCCGTCGACCATCTCGTCGGGCAGGCGGTCGAGCTCGTCGATCACGAGTTCCTCGAAGGGGGCAGCATCCATCTCCATCGCATCCAGCCTATTGCGATGAGGGACAGTGGGGTGTCAGTGCAGGAAGACGAGCAGCGCGGCGACGGCGATGAACAGCACCCCGAAGACCGTGTTCAGCATCCGCTGGCCCCGTGCAGACCGGGTGAAGCGTCGGAAGGGACGCGCCGCCGCCGCGAAGAACCCCCACATCACCGCGACGTCGACCACGATGACCGTGACGATCAGAGTGATGTACTGCGGCAACTGCGGCTGGTCCAGGTCGATGAACTGGGGGAGGAAAGCGAGGAAGAAGACGACCGCCTTGGGATTCAGGAGATTCACCCAGAAGCCTCGTCGGATCATCGACCAATGCCCTTCATGGACATCGACCGGAGAGGCGTCGTCGATCACCGGGTCGGGTTTCGCGACGATCAGCCTGATCCCGAGGAAGACGAGATACGCCGCACCTGCATATCGGATTGCGTTGAAGAGCACTTCCGACTGAGACACGATGAGGCCGAGACCCGCCGCGACGATGGCGACATGGACTATGAGGGCGAGCTGCTGCCCGACGATGCCCCAGATGGAACGGCGCCAGCCCTGACTGAGCGAGTTCGACATGGTGTTGATCGCGCCGGCGCCCGGAGTGAAGCTGATCACCACGCAGGCGGTCAGGAGCGAGAACCACACGGCGAGTGACACCCCGCAATCTTAGGGGTGTGGACGCGGCGGTTCGGGCCACGAGTGTGGAGATGCAGAAGAGGCCCGAGCCATAGGACTCGAGCCTCTTCATACTGGGGTGAGTAACGGGACTCGAACCCGCGACATCCGGCACCACAAGCCAGCGCTCTACCAGCTGAGCTATACCCACCATGTACCAACCTGGGTTGGCGACCTGACAAGTCTATTACATGTTCGGAGTGAACTCTGACACGGTGCGGGCAGCGATGACGCGCGCATCGTCGCTGCTCGGGCCCGGCTCGGCGACGAAGACCGCCTCGCGGTAGTAGCGGAGTTCGCGGATCGATTCGAGGATGTCTGCGAGCGCCCGGTGGCCACCGTCCTTGGCCGGCGCCTGGAAGAATACGCGCGGATACCAACGACGAGAGAGCTCTTTGATGCTCGAGACATCGACATTCCGGTAGTGCAGCCACTGATCGACGTCGGGCATGTACTTCGCGAGGAACATCCGGTCGGTGCCGATGGTGTTGCCGGCGAGCGGCGCCTTCCTCTCGAGCGGGACGAATCGCTTGATGTAGGCGAGAGTCTGCGCCTGTGCCTCCTGGAGAGAGACACCGTCGGGGATCTCTGTGATCAGACCGGAGCTCTCATGCATCTTCGTCACGAAATCGTTCATGTTCTCGAGGGCGGCGTCTCCCGGTCGGATCACGATCTGGAAGCCCGGATCGACGGGATGCAGCTCGAAATCGGTGATCACCACCGCGATCTCGACGAGTTCGTCCACGGAGAGATCGAGTCCCGTCATCTCGCAGTCGATCCAGACGAGGCGATCGTTCTCTGACGCAGATACCATGCGGCCATACTATCGACGGCTCCGACATCGGCCTCCGGCGCGGTACGGTAGAAGCTCCCCGCCTCCGTAGCTCAGGGGATAGAGCAGGAGCCTTCTAATCTCTTGGTCGCAGGTTCGAATCCTGCCGGGGGCACCGTGGACCGGGTGGCTTCGTCGTTCCGGCGCTCAGCCGTTGCGCAGCGCCGCCACCGCATCGTCAGCTCGCCAGAAGTCGCCGACGAGTCGGAACGAAGCCGTCGCGAGGTGCAGACGCTCAGCACGGTACCTGATGCCGAGAGGGTCGTTCACGATGCGGAGATGGCCGAGGGTCCGGCCGGATGAATCCTGCACACGCCACAGGTGCGCGGCGGCGCGGGTCAGGTGCTCCCTCCGTGACGTGAGCGTCGGTGCGGCGTAAGGGACCTCGGGACGGGAACTGATCAAGGTGTCGGACATCGGTATCTCCTCTCTTCTTCGAACATATGGGCGACCACCGACATTCGACGCGCCGATCGTCCGAGACAGCTCGAGTCCTCGTCTGCACGGATCAGAGTGAGCGTGAATCCATGCACAACCACCGTCTTCGCGACGGCCGGTGCGTCGCTCGCACCCGCACTCTGAGTGCACCCGGGCGTCCGGTCCGGCACACAGAGGAGAGAAGCAGATGCATGACACTGTCACCATCGTCGGCAACGTCGCCACCGACCCGACACAGGGGCGCACCGCGAGCGGCATCCCCGTCACGAACTTCCGTCTGGCCAGCACCCATCGACGATTCGACGATGCGACCCAGACCTGGGTCGACGTCATCACCAACTGGTATTCGGTCGCCGCCTTCCGGCAGCTCGCCGAGAATGCGAAAGCGTCCCTGAGATCCGGTGACAGCGTGATCGTCACAGGCAGGATGAAGATCCGATCCTGGGAGAACAACGGCAAGCAGGGAACGAGCGTGGACATCGATGCGGACGCGATCGGCCATGATCTGCGGTGGGGAATGACCGCCTACCGACGCAACCCGCGAACGGTGGCGACGGACAGAGCCCGCGACCAGGCGCCTCAGCACACCGAGGAGCGGAATGAGGAACGGCCGACGGACGCCGACGGGGGACCGGTGATCGACACGTCGTGGGCGACGACGGACGAACGGGCTCCCGACTTCGACACCGATTTCGCCTCGGCGACCGCGGCACTCTGAGCGCGTATCGCGCATCGCGGGCCGGCGAGCCCGAAGGCGATGGCGGGGGAGGCCGACCCGTAGACTCGATCCGTGTTTCGACCCTCGGGCTCCTCCGTCCTCCGCTCAATGATCGCTGCCGCTGTTGCAGCCACCCTCCTGGGGGCACTCGCGGCCTGCACACCTGAGCCCGTGTCGGACCCCGCCCCGACAGAGACTTCTCCTGCGGCAGGTCAGACCCCGGCGCCGTCAGAGACGGGTCCTGCTCTCGTCGCCGACGGCAGCGCCGACGACAACCTGGCGCTCTTCACCGCGGTGACCACTCAGGTGTGGTCGTCGGATTCCCGTGGTTCCGGGCGCGCATATGTCGACGCTCTTATCGCCGCCGGCTTCGACCGAGCTGCGATGCAGGTCACCCAGGATGTGACGACCGTGGGGAACCCGGTCGAGAGTCTGCAGTTCTCGGTGCGTTGGGGCGAGACGGAGTGTCTGGTCGGTCAGGTCGGTCCGTCGACGGGCGAGCCCGTCACCGCCGTGTTGCCGCAGCTCGCGGAGGGCCGTTGCCTCGTGGGAGCGACTCGCGCGATCGACTGGTGATGCCCGAGCGGCCATCGAAGCTGGGACTGCATACGGCGGGAGCGGAGCGCGAGGCCGGTAGGCTGGAGTGTCGATCCTCGACGCCAACAGAAGGAGTTTTTTCGGTGGCTGAGTACATCTACTCGATGGTCCGAGCGCGCAAGGCGGTGGGCGAGAAGCTCATCCTCGACGACGTGACGATGTCGTTCCTCCCCGGCGCGAAGATCGGCATGGTCGGTCCGAACGGCGCCGGTAAGTCGACGATCCTCAAGATCATGGCAGGGCTCGACACGCCGTCCAACGGCGAGGCGAAGCTGACACCGGGATTCACCGTCGGAATCCTGATGCAGGAGCCGGAACTCGACGAGACGAAGACGGTCCTCGAGAACGTGCAGGACGGCATCGCGATCAAGGCGAAGGTCGACCGGTTCAACGAGATCTCGATGTTGATGGCCGATCCCGATGCTGATTTCGACTCGCTCCTCGCCGAGATGGGCACCCTGCAGGAGGAGATCGACGCAGCGGACGGCTGGGACCTCGACTCGCAGCTCGAGCAGGCCATGGATGCGCTGCGCACTCCTCCCGGCGATGCGGCTATCGCGCCCCTCTCCGGTGGTGAGAAGCGCCGTGTGGCACTCGCGAAGCTCCTGTTGCAGAAGCCTGATCTGCTCCTGCTCGACGAGCCGACCAACCACCTCGACGCGGAGAGCGTGCTCTGGCTCGAGCAGCATCTGCAGGCGTACAAGGGCGCAGTGATCGCCATCACCCACGACCGGTACTTCCTCGACCATGTGGCCGAGTGGATCGCCGAGGTCGACCGCGGGCGCCTCATCGGATACGAGGGTAACTACTCGACCTATCTGGAGAAGAAGGGCGAGCGTCTCGAGATCCAGGGCAAGAAGGATGCGAAGCTCGCCAAGCGACTCAAGGAAGAGCTGGAGTGGGTGCGCTCCAGTGCCAAGGGACGCCAGACGAAGTCGAAGGCCCGACTCGCTCGCTATGAAGAGATGGCGACGGAGGCCGAGCGGACCAGGAAGCTCGATTTCGAGGAGATCCAGATTCCTGCCGGCCCGCGTCTGGGCAGTGTGGTGATCGAGGCCAAGAAGCTGCAGAAGGGCTTCGACGGACGCTCGCTCATCGATGGGCTGAGCTTCAGCCTTCCGCCGAACGGGATCGTCGGAGTGATCGGCCCGAACGGTGTGGGAAAGACGACTCTGTTCAAGACGATCGTCGGCCTCGAGCCGCTCGACGGCGGCGATCTCAAGATCGGCGAGACCGTCAAGATCAGCTATGTCGACCAGTCGCGCTCGAACATCGACCCCGACAAGACGCTGTGGGAGGTCGTCTCCGACGGCCTCGACTTCATCACGGTCGGCAAGACCGAGATCCCGTCGCGCGCATACGTCTCGAAGTTCGGTTTCAAGGGTCCGGACCAGCAGAAGAAGGCGGGCGTGCTGTCGGGTGGAGAGCGGAACCGCCTGAACCTCGCGCTCACGCTCAAAGAGGGCGGCAACCTCCTCCTCCTCGATGAGCCGACGAACGACCTGGACGTCGAAACCCTGAGCTCGCTCGAGAACGCTCTTCTCGAGTTCCCCGGCTGCGCCGTGGTCATCACGCACGACCGGTGGTTCCTCGACCGCATCGCGACACACATCCTCGCGTACGAGGGCACCGACGAGAAGCCTGATCAGTGGTACTGGTTCGAGGGCAACTTCGAGGCGTATGAGGAGAACAAGATCCAGCGTCTGGGGGCGGATGCCGCGAAGCCGCATCGCTCCACGCACCGCAAGCTCACGCGCGACTGATCCACGTCGTGTCGGAGTCGTCACCGGGTGCCCGGCTGCACATCCCGATCCACCTTCGCTGGGGGGATCTGGATGCGTTCAATCACGTCAACAACACTTCGATGCTCAAGTTGCTCGAGGAAGCGCGTGTGCGCGCGTTCTGGCGTGCGGGCCCCGGTGAGGAGGCGCCGTCGACAGCGGTGCTCGACTCGGGGATCGACGAGGGGATCCTGACGCTGATCGCCCGACAGGAGATCGAGTACCTGGCTCCGGTGCCATACCAGCGGCGCCCGCTCGAGGTTCAGATGTGGTTCGGCAAGCTCGGGGGCTCGAGCGTCGAGGTCTGCTATGAGGTGCACAACGATCCCGCGGCTGAGCCTCGGACCGTCTACGCGCGTTCGACAGCGATCATCGTCCTCGTCGACGCCGTCACAGGACGCCCGATCCGGCTCTCTCAGGAGATGCGCGAAGCGTGGCAGCCGTTCATCGGGGCATCGATCGAGTACGCGCACCGCTGATCGAGCTGTGCTCGCTCACGCCTCAGCGGGGACTCGCACCATGATCTCCTGCGCGACGGAGGCGATCAGCTCGCCCGTCCGACTGAAGATCCGGCCCTGAGCGAGCCCGCGGCCACCGCGGGCATTCGGTGATTCCTGCATGTAGAGCAGCCACTCGTCGACGCGCGCAGGGCGATGCCACCACATGGCGTGGTCCAGGCTCGCGACCTTCAGCCCGGCGAGCGACCAGTGCAGGCCATGGGCTCGCAGGATCGACTCCTGGATGGTCATGTCGCTCAGGTACGCCAGGGCTGCTCTGTGGATGCGCTGGTCGTCGGGAAGACGAGACCGCATCCGCATCCAGACCCCCTGATGAGGCACTCGCTCGTCATCGCTGGGAAGGAAGAGCGGGCTGTCGATGTGGCGGACGTCGGCGGCTCGGTCGCTGAGCATTCTCGCAGCGCCCGGCGGAAGCCCCTCGACTCGCTGCTCGTCGGGACGCAGCGATTCGGGTGACGGTACGCGGTCGGGCATCGTCACGGCATGCTCGACGCCCGGATCCTGGTCCTGGAACGAGGCGATCATGGAGAAGATGGGCACACCGCCCTGATAAGCCTGAGAGCGGCGTGTCGAGAACGAGCGCCCGTCATGAATCCGGTCGACAGCGATGGTGAGACCTTGGCTCGCGTCACCCGGCCGAAGGAAGTATCCATGCATCGAGTGCACGGCCCTGTCCTCGGGAAGGGTCCGTTCTGCCGCGAGAAGGCTCTGAGCGAGGACCTGACCGCCGTAGATACGCCCTGAGGGCATCGGATGGGACGCCCCCGTGAAGATGTCCTCTGTCGTCCTGGCCTGCGTCGAGTCGAGGTCGAGCACTGCCAGAAGCTGTTCGACGGTGCGGATCGCGTGTTCGTCGGCGGTCATGACTTCCTTCCCGCGACTGCGGTCGCTACGGCGTTGATAGTTTAGAGGGTGTGCCCCACCAGCTTCTCCTCGCGGACGCCGAGACCTCCAAGGACGTACTGACCTTCGTGGGACGCGCGGCGCGCATCTCCGACGAAGGAGTACGCCTCCAGGCCGCCCACGGCGTACTCGCATTGACCGCAGCGGCACTGGCCCCACACGGGATCTTCGACCAGACGCCGACCGTGCTGGCGATGCGCATCGTGCATGCCGATCCCGAACTCGAATGCGATGTCGTGGTGTCGTCGCTGTCGGAGACCGACGACGACCGAGCGCTGACGTTGCCGGAGACCGGGCTCTCGCCGTCGTGGGCCGGCGTCGCTCCGCCGCGAGGCGCATGGCGGGCGACGACCAGCGTGTCGGCGTCCGTCGTCGCGCAGCGCGCGCAATGGGGCATCAGCGCCGTCGCGCGAGGAGCGTCTCCCGGGTCCGGTGAGGAAGCAGTTCGAGCGTTGCGCGCAGCGATCTGGGGCGAGCCCGACGCAGATCTCGAGGGCCTGCCGCGCGGTGTGGCGTTCGCCGCAGATGCGTTCGGGTTCATCTCGGGGGAGGAGCAGGTGCCGATCACCGTCTCGGGGCGGTGGACTCGACTGGCTTTCCGTCGAGGCCATGTTCTGTCTCGAGGGCCCGTCGCCACCGGACTCACGGCTGTTCGAGGAACCGGCTCGGGGGACTAGCGGACGTCAGCGCGACGCTGCCCGCCCTGCCTGCCTTCCCGAGAACAGGCATCCGCCGAGGAACGTCCCTTCCAGGGCGCGGTAGCCGTGCACGCCACCCCCGCCGAATCCGCTCGCTTCACCGGCGGCGAACAGGCCGGGGATCGCTTCGCCGTCGGACCCGAGGGCGCGCCCGTCGAGATCCGTGTTGATGCCGCCGAGCGACTTGCGAGTCAGGACGTGCAGTTTCACCGCGATCATCGGCCCTGCAGAGGGATCCTGAAGGCGATGGGGGGCGGCTGTGCGGATCAGCTTGTCACCGCGGTATGCGCGCATCGAACGCAGCATCGAGATCTGGGCGTCCTTCGAGAAGTCGTTCTCGATCTCCAGATCCCGGGCGACGATCTCGCGACGTACCTGATCGATGTCGAGGACTTCCCCTCCCGCATGGCGGCGCATCTGTTCGAGCAGGGATTCGAGGTCGTCCTCGACGATGAAGTCGGCTCCCTCGTCGAGGAAGGACTGCACGGGACCGGTAGGCCCCTTGGCCAGACGAGACTTCAGCAGCAGGCTCAGGTCTTTGCCCGTCAGATCGGGATTCTGTTCGCTGCCCGACAGAGCGAACTCCTTCTCGACGATCTGACGAGAGGTGACGAACCAGGAATGGTCATGTCCGGTCGTGCGCAGATGGGCGAGGGTGCCCAGCGTGTCGAAACCGGGGAAGAGCGGAACCGGCAGACGGGTGCCCGTGGCGTCGAGCCAGAGGGACGACGGCCCTGGAAGGATGCGGATGCCGTGCGACGGCCACACCGGATCCCAGTTGGTGATCCCTTCGACGTAATGCCACATGCGGTCGCCGTTGATGAGCCGTGCACCCGCGGCCCGACTCACGGCGTGCATCGAGCCGTCGACGTAGGCGGGCACGCCGGCGAGCATGTGCTGCGGCGGAGCGCCCAGGCGCTCCGGCCAGGCAGCGCGCACCAGGTCGTGATCGCCACCGATCCCGCCCGAACTCACGATGGTCGCACCTGCAGCGATCTCGAAGTCGCCGATGATCTCTCGTGAGGTCTCGACGCCTCGGGCCGCGGCGGTGGACGCCAGTACCGAGCCGCGCGCGCCGGTGACCGCTCCGTCGGTGGTGACGAGTTCCGTCACGCGGTGCCGGGGGAGCACGATCAGATGGCCCTCCCTCTCGCCCTGCTCGACCGCGGCGATGAACGGCGCCACGACGCCAGGTCCCGTGCCCCAGGTGATGTGGAAGCGGGGAACGGAGTTGCCCGGCCCCAGAGCGCCATAGCCGCCGCGTTCGGCCCAGCCGACGACGGGGAAGAAGCCGACACCGCGTTCGCGGAGCCACGCGCGCTTCTCTCCCGCCGCGAACTCGAGGTAGGCCTCGGCCCATCGTCGCGGCCAGTGGTCTTCGGGGCGGTCGAACGCCGCGTTCCCGAACCAGTCCTGCGCAGCGAGCGCGGGGGAGTCCCTGATGCCCATGCGACGCTGCTCCGGGGAATCGATGAGGAACAGGCCCCCGAAGGACCACCACGCCTGCCCTCCGAGGTTCGTGCGCGGCTCCTGATCCACCAGGATCACTCGTCGTCCAGCCTCCAGCGCCTCACTTGCGGCCACGAGGCCCGCGAGCCCCCATCCGATGACCAGGACGTCGGTGGACAGGGGGGTCTTCGTCATGGCTTCTCCGTTGATTCCTGACTGGATCGGGTTTCGAGAGTCGGGCGTCCTGCAGCACCGGGGCCGATGCCGGACGGCTCGAATGTGTTCACCATGGCATACGCCGCGCGCTCCAGGTAGTCCCAGAGCGTCGATTCGTGGAGGGGCGACAACTGCGCCTCGTCGACGGCCGTCCGCATGTGCCGAAGCCACCTGTCTCGCGCGTCAGGGTCGACATGGAACGGCATGTGGCGCATCCTGAGCCGTGGGTGTCCTCGGGTCTCGCCGTACGTCGTGGGTCCGCCCCAGTACTGCTCGAGGAACATCAGAAGGCGCTCTTCGGCGGGACCGAGATCGTCTTCCGGGTACATGGGCTTCAGCACCGGATCGAGAGCGACCTCGCGGTAGAACACCGACACGATCCTCGCGAAGGTCTCGCGGCCCCCGACCTCGTCGTAGAAGGTCACTTCTGGGTGCTCCCGTCATCGTTCGTCTTCTTGCGTCGCCAGATTCCACGATCCGGGATCACGGGCACACCGGTGACCGCGTTGGGACGAGTCCTGGGCGGGTTCGCCCCGCGCACCCGCCGAGCGCCGTCGAGACCTGTCGGGATGACGGTCGTCATGCTCGGGAACGCGATCTCGTTCTCGAGCATCGCGGCGCGCAGACGCTTGCGCAGTTCCTGAGCGACATCGTCCTTCGCATTCGCCCGTGCCTTGATCACCACTCGCACCACGAGGGCGTCGCCGTCGACGGACTCCAGCCCCCACAGTTCGGGCTTCTCGATGATGCGCGTGCGCCACTTGGGATCTTTCGCGAGGCTCTGAGCCGTTTCGAGCATGATCTTCTCGACCTGTTCGAGATCGGAATCGACGGGGACCCCGAGATCGATGATCGCTCTCGCCCACCCCTGAGACATGTTCCCGATCCGGAGGACTTCACCGTTGCGCACGTACCAGAGTGTGCCGTTCACGTCGCGGACCTGGGTGATGCGCACGCTGACGTACTCGACCACGCCGGACGCGAGACCGAGGTCGACGACATCGCCGATGCCGATCTGGTCTTCCGCCACGATGAACATGCCGTTCAGGACGTCTTTGACGATGTTCTGTGCGCCGAAGCCGAGGCCCGCACCGACTGCCGCCGTGAGGAGTGTCAGCGAGCCGAGCAGGCTGTTGTCGAGAGCGTTCACGATCAGCACGAGGGCGATCACGACGAGCATCACATTGACGATGTTCTGCAGGATCGTGCCCAGCGTGCGCGTGCGCTGCACGAGACGCATGTCGGCGAGCGGCGAGCGCTCCAGCGCCTGGGTGTCATCGACGTCGGCCTTGCTCTTTGCGGAATCGACGATGCGATGCACGACCCTGCGGATGACGACCCGCAGCACGAGCGCGATGACCACGCAGGACACGATGATCACCGCGACGTGAAGCGCCCTCAGCCCCACAATGCCGAGGACGTTGAGGACGTCGGCCCACCACTTCGGCACCTCGGTGACGGTGGGTGCAGGGGATACTTCGAACGGCAGCATGATCATCCCCTCCAGAGTAGCGATCAGGCCTCTGCGCGGGCTGGATGCGCCACGCAGAGGCCTGAAGGGAACGGCGTGTCAGTCCTCCGAGTCGCGGACCTGCGCCGCCAGTGCACGCTCGACGTCGGCGAGGTTCTCGAGCACGAGACGACGCAGCGCGGGAGCGGCGTCCTGGTTCGCGGCGAGCCAGGAACGAGTGGCGTCACGCAGCTCGATGTCGGCGATCGCGGTCGGGAACAGACCGACGATGAGATACTGCGCGATCTGGTACGTGCGCGACTCCCAGATCGGAAGCAGCATGTCGAAGTACGGCTGCACGAACTCCCGCAGGGCGTCGGCGCCGGCGGGGTGCACGAACCCGAGAGCCGCGGAGCGCACGATCGTGTTCGGTGCGTCATCTCTTTCGATCAGCGACTCCCACGCGGCTCGCTTCGAGGCGAGATCCGGCAGTGCGGCGCGTGCCTGCGCGGCGAACTCGCCGCCCTTGGAGGTGTTGTCGGACGAGAGAGCGGCGTCGATCGACGCCGCATCGGTCGCGCCGATGGTGGCGAGGCCGACGAGCAGCTGCCAGCTGAGATCTGCGTCGATCTCGAGGCCCGGGAGCGTCTCCTCACCGGAGCGAAGCCGACCCACGATGCCGGCATGCTCGGGCGTCACGAGGGCGTTCGCGAAGGCCGTCACGAACTGGAGCTGGCTGTCGCTGCCCGATTCTGCGGCCTCCGCCAACGCCCACAGGCCATCTGCGACCTTCTGCCGCGCGGCGAGTCGATCTGCCGGCGCCACGTAGAGCGTGGCGGCAGTGCGCAGCTGCGCGAGCGTGGTGCGCACCGTCGTCGACTCGGTCTCCCGGCCGATGTTGCCCAGCACCAGGTCGATGTAGTCCGACGCGGCCGTCTCGGCATCACGCGTCTGGTCCCAGGCGGCGCCCCAGACGAGGGAGCGGGCGAGGGGATCGCTGATGTCAGCGAGGTGCGCGATCGCCGTGGCGAGTGAACGCTCGTCCAGGCGGATCTTCGCGTAGGCGAGGTCGTTGTCGTTGAGCAGCACGAGATCGGGGCGCTTGTGGCCGTGCAGCTCAGGGATCTCGGTGCGGTCGCCGTCCACGTCGACCTCGGCGTAATGGGTGCGTACGAGCGCGCCGTCGCGGAGCGAGTAGAAACCGATGCCGAGGCGGTGCGGCCGGATGGTCGGGTAGTCCGCGGGTGCGGTCTGCGTGACCGCGAACCGAGAGATCGTGCCGTCGGAATCCTCCGCGATGACCGGCTCGAGCGTGTTGACGCCCGCGGTCTCGAGCCACTTCCTCGACCAGGTGCTCAGGTCGCGTCCGCTCGTGGCCTCGAGCTCGACCAGGAGATCGCTGAGCTCGGTGTTCCCCCACGAGTGCTTCTGAAAGTACTGCGAGACGCCCGCGAAGAACTCCTCGATGCCGACCCAGGCGGCCAGCTGCTTGAGGACGGATCCGCCCTTCGCATAGGTGATGCCGTCGAAGTTCACCTGCACGTCTTCGAGGTCGTTGATCTCGGCGACGATGGGATGGGTCGACGGAAGCTGATCCTGGCGGTACGCCCAGGTCTTCTCCATCGCGTTGAACGTCGTCCAGGCCTCGGTCCACTCGGTGGCCTCGGCGGTGGCGATCGTCGACGCCCATTCGGCGAACGATTCGTTCAGCCAGAGGTCGTTCCACCACTTCATGGTGACGAGATCGCCGAACCACATGTGCGCGAGCTCATGCAGGATCGTGACGACGCGGCGCTCCTTGACGGCGTCGGTCACCTTGCTGCGGAAGACGTAGGTCTCGGTGAAGGTCACCGCTCCCGCGTTCTCCATGGCGCCCGCGTTGAACTCGGGGACGAAGAGCTGATCGTACTTCGCGAACGGATACGGGACGCCGAACTTCGACTCGTAGTACGCGAAGCCCTCACGCGTCTTGTCGAAGATGTAGTCGGCGTCGAGGTGCTGCCACAGGCTCTTGCGGCCGTACACGCCGAGGGGGATCACCCGCCCTGTGGAACTGGTGAGCTCGGAGAAGGTCGACTCGTACGGGCCTGCGACGAGCGCCGTGATGTACGAGGAGATGCGCGGCGTCGGCTCGAAGCCCCAGGTGGCGACCGAATCGTCGTCGTGGACGATGGGCTCGGGCGTGGGGGAGTTGGAGACGACCTTCCACGATGCCGGTGCCGTCACGGTGAACTGGAACGTCGCCTTCAGGTCGGGCTGCTCGAACACGGCGAACACTCGTCGGGAGTCGGGAACCTCGAACTGCGAGTAGAGATAGACCTCGCCGTCGACGGGGTCGACGAAGCGGTGCAGTCCTTCGCCGGTGTTCGTGTACAGGCAGTCGGCGTCCACGACCAGCACGTTCTCGGCCTGGAGGCCGGTCAGCGTGATGCGGGAATCGGCGAAGACCTCGTCGGGATCGAGCTGCTCGCCGTTGAGCGAGATCTCACGGACATCGCGCGCGATGAGGTCGATGAAGGTGGTGGCGCCCGGGGTGGCGGTGAAGCGCACGACGCTGCGCGAGCCGAAGACCTCGGCGCCCTTGGTCAGATCGAGTGAGACCTCGTAGGACTGGGTGTCGATGACGTCGCGGCGCTCCTGCGCTTCGAGGCGGGTGAGATTCTCTCCAGGCACAGCTTTACTCCCAGGGGTGAGGGGATGCTGCCGCAACCCAGCGCAGTTGGCGCCCACGGCAACCATGACAGCCTACGCCAGCGCGACGGCCTGTCCCACTCTCGGAAGGTGCGAGGATGGACATGTGACCGCGATCGAGCCGAACACCGTCCTCTTTGCCTCTCCCGCTGCCGCTGCAGGGGTGCCGTACGTGACGACCCCCACCGCGTACGACGGAATACTCCTCGCCGGCTTCGGCGGGCCGGAAGGGCAGGACGACGTCATCCCGTTCCTGCGCAACGTCACACGCGGGCGGGGCATCCCCGACGAGCGACTCGAAGAGGTGGCACACCACTATCGGCACTTCGGCGGAGTGAGCCCGATCAACGGTCAGAACCGCATCCTGAAGGAGGCACTGGAGGGCGAACTCGCCCGCCGTGGCATCGATCTTCCGGTGTACTGGGGTAACCGCAACTGGAGCCCGTATCTCGAGGAGGTCGTGACCGAGGCTGCCGCCGACGGCAGGACCACGCTGCTCGCCTTCGCGACGAGCGCATACAGCTCGTTCTCGAGTTGCAGGCAGTACCGCGAGGACTTCGCGCGGGTGTTGGAGGAGACCGGGCTCGGGGACACGGTGACGATCGACAAGATCCGTCCCTTCTACGACCACCCCGGGTTCGTCGAATCCTTCGAGACCGGAGTCCGTGAGGCCGTGGAGAGCTTCCTCGGGCAGGGCATCGCTCCCGCCGACATCCAGATCCTGTTCTCGACACACAGCATCCCGACCGCAGACGCAGAGCGCTCCGGCGCTCGCGACATCGAGTGGGGCGAGGGCGGTGCGTACGCCGCTCAGCATCTGGCGGTCGCCGCTTGGGTCATGGACCGAGTGCGCGAGAGCGTGCCCGAGGCCGCCGAGGTCTCGTGGGAACTGGTCTACCAGTCCCGTTCGGGCCCCGCGTCGCAGCCCTGGCTCGAGCCCGACGTGTGCGATGTCATCGGCGAGCTTCCCGAGCGCGGTCGCAAGGCGGTGGCGGTCGTTCCGGTCGGTTTCATGAGCGACCACATGGAGGTGCTCTGGGACCTCGACACCGAAGCGGCAGAAGCCGCCGAAGAGGCGGGCCTGGCATTCACTCGCACCCCGACCCCGGGAGTCGCCCCGTCGTTCGTCACGGGGATCGTCGATCTGATCGTCGAGCGCCTGGAAGGCCGGCCCAACGAGGATCGCCCGCATGTGACATCGCTGCCCGGGGCCTTCGACGTCTGCCGCCCCGGCTGCTGCGAGAACGTCCGCGCGGGCTTTAAGCCGGCTGCGGCCGGTGTGGTTCCGTGAGCACCCGCTGACCCGAGGCGCTTCTAGGATGGATGCCATGCGCATCCATATCGCCACCGATCACGCGGGTCTCGACTTCTCCACGCAGCTGCAGGATCATCTGCGCAGCGCGGGACACGAGGTCGTCGATCACGGGCCGGTCGAGTACGACGCGCTCGACGACTACCCCGCCTTCTGCATTCGGGCGGCTCAGGCCGTCGTCGCCGATCAGGCTGCCGGTGTCGAGACGCTCGGCGTGGTGTTCGGCGGGTCGGGCAATGGCGAGCAGATCGCCGCCAACAAGGTGGAGGGCGTCCGTGCCGCTCTGGTGTGGAACACGTCGACCGCCGAGCTCGCCCGCCAGCACAATGACGCGAACGTGATCTCGATCGGGGCGCGCCAGCACTCCTTCGACGAGGTCACGTCGTTCATCGACACCTTCATCGCGACGCCGTTCTCGCGGGACGAGCGTCACATCCGCAGGATCGGCCAGATCGCGGACTTCGAGCGCGATGGCTCGCTGCTCCCGGATCCGCGAGCCTGACATGCCCGAGGGACATTCGGTCCATCGCATCGCGCGTCAGTTCGACCGCAACTTCGTCGGCAAGCAGATGCTCGCCTCGAGTCCGCAAGGACGATTCGCCGAAGGCGCAGCGGTTCTGAACGGGCGGGAGGCGATCAGCGTGCAGGCAGTCGGCAAGCAGATGTTCCTCGAAGCCGAAGGCGATGTGTGGCTCCGGGTGCACCTGGGGCTCTACGGAGCATGGGACTTCGCCGGCGACATCCTGGTGGACCCCACGATCGCCTCTGCGAACGGCCGCATGGGTCAGACCAATCAGCGCGGCACGGTGGTCGACGAGGAGATCCTCGACGACGCCGGGGAGAACTCTCTCGCCTCGATCGGTGCGCCTCGCCGCACGCGGGTGCATGTGCGCATGTCCGAGCAGACGAGGGGCCTCGCCGACGACGACCTCGAGTGGCCGCCTCCGGTCGTGGGCCAGGTTCGGCTGCGTCTCATGACAGACATCACCGCTGCGGATCTGCGCGGTCCCACCGCGTGTGTGCTTCAGACTCCGGAGGAGATGCTCGCCAGCGTGGCGAAGCTCGGTCCTGATCCGCTCGTGGGGGATCCCGCAGAGAACGAGGAGCGGTTCGTCCGCGCTGTGCGGAAGAAGCAGACGGTCATCGCTCTGCTGCTCATGGATCAGGCTGTGGTCAGCGGCATCGGCAACGTGTATCGGGCCGAGATGCTGTTCAGACAGCGACTGAATCCGCACACCCCCGGCCGCGACGTTCCGGAGGAGATCGTGCGCGCGCTCTGGCATGACTGGGTGCGCCTCCTGGCGATCGGTGTCGAGACCGGTCAGATGATGACCATGGACGATCTGTCGCCCGACGCGTATCGAGCCGCCATGGCAAGCCGCGACGACAGGCACTGGGTGTACCACCGTGCGGGTCTGCCGTGCCGTATCTGCGGTACGGAGATCGCGCTCGAGGAGATCGGGGCCCGCAAGCTGTACTGGTGCCCGCGCTGCCAGGCGTGATCCTTCGGACATAGGCTGGGAGGATGCGTCAGAACCCCAGTTTCACTCTCGCGGACGTCGCGGAGATCCGCCGCGTCGTCGATGGCAATCCGTGGGCCACGATCGTGAGCGACGGCCCCGAGGGGCTCGTGTCCTCGCACTATGTCGTGCTGCTCGATGACGAGCGTGACGACCTCACCATCGTCGGGCATGTCGGACGCCCGGACGACCTCATCCATGACCTGGGCGAACGCGAACTCCTGGTCATATTCCAGGGCCCGCATGGGTACATCTCTCCAGGGTGGTACGGCGATGTGCAGGCTGTCCCGACGTGGAACTACATCGCTGCGCATCTGTCGGGAATCCCCGAGATCCTGAGCGATGCGGAAAACCTCGCCGTGCTCGATCGTCTCGTGGACCGGTTCGAGGGGCGCATGCCGCAGCCGCGCCGCATGTGGGAGCGTCCGAATGATCCGGCCTTCGTCGCTCGCCTCGCCGGAGGAACCGTCGGATTCCGGCTCACGCCGACTCGAGTGGTCGCGAAGCGCAAGCTCAGCCAGAACAAGCCGACCGACACGGTCGAGACGATCATCGCGGAGCTCGAGAGCGACGGCCCGTTCGCTCAGCCTGATCTCGCTGCGGAGATGCGGCGGGCCGCGGAGGCGCGCGCGGGAGCAGTGCGGTGAGCGGCCACGGCGCTCACGTCGGGACGATCACCGGGGTGCGGATCGCAGGCCCGGGGAGCGAGTACCTGCCGGACGACGAACCCGTCGACATCTTCATCGATGACGGACAGATCAGCGACATCGCGCCCGCCGGCGCGATCACGGCGCGCGGCGAGACGCTCGATGCCGGCGGGGCATGGGCCGTTCCGGGGCTCTGGGACAACCATGTCCACACCGTGCAATGGGCGCTCGCGGCGGAGCGCGTCTCCTTGAGCGGTGCCGCATCGGCCGCCGAAGCCGCTGCGATCATGTCTGCAGCGCAGCCGCTGCCCGACGGCCGCAAGGTCGGCAGCGGATTCCGAGATGCGCTGTGGTCGGATGCGCCCAGTCTCGCATTGCTCGACGACGTCACCGGGTCGACGCCCACCTATCTGATCAACGCAGACGTTCACAGCACCTGGCTCAACTCGGCCGCGCTCAGACTCGAGGGTTTCGACAGTCCGGACGGCATGCTCCGGGAGGAGTCTGCCTTCGAGATCTCCCGTCGGCTCAACGCCGTCGACCCGGCCCGCGGCGATCGAGCGGTGAGCGCTGCGGGAGAACGTGCGGCCTCGCGAGGTGTCACCGGCCTCGTCGACTTCGACATGGCGTGGAATGCAGATGCATGGCCGCGGCGTGTGGCGGGCGGCTTCTCGGCGCATCGCGTGGAGTTCGCGATCTATCCGTTCGATCTGACCCGCGCTGTGGCGAGCGGTCTTCGGACAGGTGAGCCCCATGAGGAGGCCGATGCACCGGCAGGGGGGCGCGGCCTCATCCACGTCGGTCCGCTGAAGATCATCAGTGACGGGTCGTTGGGCACGCGCACCGCCGCCTGCTCGCACGCGTACCCGGGAGATCCGTCGAACTTCGGGATGCTCACTGTGCCGCCTGCGGAACTGACCGAGCTGCTCACGCTCGCGACCGGTGCCGGCCTCGCCGTCGCCGTGCACGCGATCGGCGATCGGGCGGTCACGGCGGCGCTCGACGCCTTCTCGATCTCAGGTGCCGTGGGGAGCATCGAGCACGCGCAGCTGGTTCGGCATGCGGATGTCTCACGTTTCGGGCGCCTCGGCGTGGTGGCGAGCGTGCAGCCCCAGCATGCACTCGATGATCGAGATCTGGTCGGCACGCACTGGGCGGAGCAGACCTCGATCGGATACCCGTTGAGTGCCCTGTGGAACGCAGGAGTCGAGGTCCGCTTCGGATCCGACGCTCCAGTCGCCCCGCTCGACCCATGGCAGGCGATCGCTGCCGCAGTGACGCGCACCGATGACGATCGCGAGCCGTGGCATCCCGAGGAGCGGCTCTCGCGTGCGCAGGCTCTTCACGCGAGTGTGCGCACGGCGCTACGGCCGGGTGAGCCGGCTGATGTCGTCGTGTGCGGGTACGACCCGTTGTCGGCGTCAGGGGCCGCTCTGCGTGCGATGCCGATCCTTGCGACCATGGTGGCTGGTCGCCTCACTCACGGCGCCTGACCGACGCAGAGCACAAGAGAGGGCACCGAGATCTCCCGGTGCCCTTTCTCGTGCGATTGCCTTACGCGGCGATGTGCGACACCAGGAACCAGCGGTCCTTCTCGAGCCCGCGCATGATCTCGATGGCGACGTCCTGGCTGGTCAGATCGACCTCGTCGAGGCCGTCGATCGCTGCCTTCGTGTCGACGAGAATCGCGTCGATGTCGGCGATGACCGCACGCACGAGTTCATCGGACTGCGTGAAACCGGCGGGAACAGCGGTGGATCCACCCTTCGCCGAGACTGCGCTGGTGCGCGCGTCGATCGGAAGCCCGAGGGCGACGATTCGCTCGGCAGCGGTGTCGGCGAAGTCTCCCGCGTGAGCGACGATGGTGTCGAGCAGTTCGTGCACACCGACGAAGTTCGCGCCGCGGACGTGCCAGTGCGCCTGCTTCCCGTTGACGGTGAGAGCCTGCAGGCCGAGGACGACGGGGGAGAGGAACTGGGCTGCTGCGGCTGCCACGGTCGGGTCGCTGGCGGTGGTGGAAACGATCTGTGCCTTGCTCATCTTGGCTCCTCCAAGTGGTGTGCTTCGTGCCTGATGATGACAACGTTACTCAGCGTGAAACATTCCGCAAGCAAGCGAAGGCTGGGCTTAGTACCGCGGAAACACGCGGCAGAATGCCCATGTGAGGGTAGTCTCACCTCATGCCGATCGCACCGGGTGCATCCCTGCTCGCCCTCCACTCAGCCGCGCCGTCCATCGATGACGAAGCCTTCGTGGCTGACGGTGCGCGGATCATCGGAGACGTGACCGTGGGACCCCGCTCGAGCGTCTGGTACAACGCGGTGCTCCGAGCGGACTCTGCGGGCATCAGGATCGGACCCCGGAGCAATGTTCAGGACAACGTGTCGATCCATGTCGACGCAGGTCATCCCGTCGCGATCGGCGCCGACGTGTCCGTCGGCCATAACGCGGTCGTCCACGGTTGCACGATCGGCGACGGAACCCTCATCGGCATGGGCGCCGTGGTTCTCAGCGGCGCAGTGATCGGTGCCGCATGTCTCGTCGCCGGCGGCGCCGTGGTTCTCGGGGGCTCAGTGATCCCCGACGGCTCCCTCGTCGCGGGCGTTCCCGCGACGGTACGCCGCGCTCTGAACGATGACGAGCGCGCGGGGCTCGTCAGGAACGCGGAGATCTACCTCGCTCACCTGCAGACTCACGGCGAGGCGCGTCCGCTCTGAGCCTCACCGCGCTCGCGCTAGGCTGGAGTCACGGGGCGGTGGCCAAGCTGGTTAAGGCAGTGGGCTCATAACCCAACGATCGCGGGTTCAAGTCCCGCCCGCCCTACTCGGCACCGCACCGCGGGCCTCTCGAATGCCGCAGACCGCTCAGTGCTCACCCCCGGTTCAGGTCAGCGCAGGCGCGACCGGATCGGCCGTCTCCAGGTGCTCGGCGATGAGGGTGATCCCGCCGCTCGAATTCGCCGAGTGTGCGAGCTCTTCGATCCACCGACGGCTCAACTCGGGCGCTTCTGGGTCGTCGAAGACGAATCGCAGCGGGATCGAGGGATGCAGCCACACGGTGGAGCGCCCTTGCTGGTCGCCCTCCTGGTGCTGCCACGAGAGAGTGAAGCTCTCGTTGCGGCGCAGCTTGGTCGCGACGACCACCTTGAGGTGCGCAAGCGCACGATCTTCGATCGAGATCGGCGCGGAGGCGCCGTAATACAGGGAACCCATGATCGGAATCTACGGCGTTCGGATCCTGTCGGCGCGGCAGCTGAGCGCGACGCGCGCTCAGCGCGAACATCCTGTGCGCATGATGTCATCTGCGCTGTCTGGCGGCTGTCACAGAAGGCAGCACGCCGAAAGCTGCCCTGTACACAGCAGCGAAGCGCGACGGGTGGGAGAACCCCCAGCGTCGGGCCACGACGGCGACGGATGTCGGAACGCCCGACCGCAGTTCGCGATGCGCGCCGTCGAGTCGCGCCTGGCGTAGGCACTCGGCGGGGGTCGCGTCGAGCGCGCGCCGGAATGCGTACTGGAGTCCCCTGGTGGAGATATGCACCGATGCCGCGATGTCGTCGACCGTGATGGGCAGATGCGCATTCTCGGCGATGTAGGCGAGTGCTCGCCGCACGGTCGCCGGAGCGGGGGCCGACTGCACCGTGCGATGAGGGGCGTGCGACATCGACGTCGAGAACGTCGACAGCGTGGCCACGCCCGCATGTCGTGCATACTCTGCCCGAAGCACGGCGTCGTCATCCGTCAAGGACGAAGCGCTCTGCTCCAGGTACGAGAACGTCCGGTTCCAGCGCGCGGCCGCATCGGCGGAGCGAGCAGACAGCTCGGACACATGCAGCGACAGCGTGTCGTGACCGCTGATCTGCTGAGCGAGTCGCTGGAGCTGGTCGCGGTCGAAGATCAGCGCCGCCACACGGGCACCCTCATGCCAGCGGGCGTGCACTCTCGGGCCGTCGGAGATCCAGGGACGCGTCGCGTCGAGATCGTCTCGATCGGACCACACCGCGACGTCCGGTCCTTCGACCTTGCAGGCGAGGAACTGATCCATCGGGTCTGCGGTCGAGAGGACCTTGGCGGCAAGATCGTATCGCACGAGATTGACGCCGCCGAGATCAGCCGAATGCCAGTCGAAGAGGAAGCGCTGGTGATCCACGTCGTGCAGCACAGCTCCGGGCACGAACCGCTTCCAGGTGCTCTCGACACGGGCCACGTCGCGAGTACGGAACCTCATCTGCTCTGTCTATCTCCTTGTACACGGTGGGAGCGCACGGGCCAGCTGCCGTCAAGACGCTCCTCGGGATCCAACCGCCCGACACTGATGAAGTACTCGGTCAGACTCGCCGCCTGAGAACGCGCCCATCCGATCTGACGAGTGTGCAGATCGGTGAGCGATTCCGGCAGCGCGAACTGCCGAGCGAGCGCCTGCGCGATGCGCCCCGCTGCGACGGCGTCTGCCGAGGCGTCGTGCGCGGCTTCGAGGCTGACCGCATACAGCGCGGCCACGACGGCGAGCGTGCGCTTACCGGGCCGGTATCGATCGTAAGCCTTGTCGATCACCAGTGGATCGATGATCGGCTGCGGATCGACGAGCGGTGCGATGCCACATCGACGTGCTTCCTGGGCGAGAAGCGAGAAATCGTACGACGCGTTGTACGCGACGACGGGAACCCCCTGCATCAGAAGCGAACGCAACGCGGCGACGATCTCGGCCACAGCGAAGACGGTCGGCCGGCCGTTCTGGCGTGCATGCTCGGTGGTGATCCCGTGGATAGCGGTCGCGCCCTCGGGGATGGCGACGCCCGGATCCACGAGCCAGGTCTTCGAGACGATCTCGCGTCCCTCCCCGTCGAGCAGACCTACGTGCGCGGAGACGATCCGATCCGTCTCGACGTCCACTCCCGTCGTCTCGAGATCGAAGACGCCCACTCGTCGTATCCATGGGGGAGCGTCGGGAACCGCGGTCATGAGTTCAGGGTAGAGTCCGCATCCGACATCGGCGTGAAGGCTCACGGTGATCATCGATCGGCCACTCCTAGACTGGAGGAATGACCGTGCCCTCGCCGTATGCCGATCGCCTGAGCCGCCTGCCGGTCGTCCGACGCGAGGTCGAGGTGCGCGGCGGTACGACGGCGTTCTGGGAGTACGGTCCCGCCGATGCCGAGACCACGATCATCGCCGTCCACGGATTCCGCGGAGACCACCATGGGCTCGAGCCGGTCCTCGCCTTTCTTCCCGAGGTCCGTGTGCTCGCGCCTGACCTCCCCGGCTTCGGCGACTCGGCGCCCGTCCCCGGACGCACCTACGACCTCGACGAGTACGTCGAGTGGCTCACCGCATTCGTGGCGGCCGTGGCGCCGGGGGCGGTGATCCTCGGGCACTCCTTCGGCTCCATCGTCACGTCGGCGGCCGTCGCACGCGGACTCGAGACTCCCCGACTGATCCTCATCAATCCGATCGGCGCGCCTGCACTCGAGGGTCCCAAGGGGATCATGACCAAGCTCGCCGTGTTCTACTACGCGCTCGGCGCGCGGCTCCCCGAGAGAGTCGGCACTGCACTGCTGCGGAATCGCCTGATCGTGCGTGTGATGAGCATCACAATGGCGAAGACCTCGGATCCGGATCTTCGACGCTTCGTCCACGACCAGCACGACACCTACTTCTCGCGTTTCGCGGATCGTGACGTGCTGCGAGACGCCTTCGTGGCGAGTGTCTCGCACGACGTGAGTGAAGTGGCACAGGAGATCGATGTGCCGACACTGCTCATCGCCGCGCAGCGTGACGACATCACACCGATCGAGGTCGAACGGAAGCTCGCGTCACGATTCGCCGATGCCTCTCTCGTGGAGATCGCACACGTCGGGCATCTCATCCACTACGAGACGCCGGCCGAGGCGGCGGGCGCGATCCGACGATTCCTCAGGATTCCCGTCGCGCGACGCCCATGAGGCCCGCCACGCGGAACGGGATGACCTCGCCCATCGCGAGTGACGTCTCGGTACGCTCGACGCCGTCCACCGACAGGATCCGCGCATCTGTGTCGAAGAGATGACGCGCGTCGCGACAGGCCACGCGGGCGAGCAGATCGACTGACCCGCTGAGGCCGTGCGCCTGCACGATCTCGGGTAT
Source organism: Microbacterium hydrocarbonoxydans (assembly GCF_904831005.1). NCBI lineage: Bacteria > Bacillati > Actinomycetota > Actinomycetes > Micrococcales > Microbacteriaceae > Microbacterium > Microbacterium hydrocarbonoxydans. The sequence continues at coordinate 1,587,036 of NZ_LR882982.1, forward strand.
CCGCGCGAGCTCGTTGATGATGCGCGGCAGCTCGGTCTGCCGCACGCCGATGCTCACGAACGCCTGAAGGGGGAATCCCAGGACGTCGGGCGAGAAGGAGCGTTCATAGGAGAGGAAGACACCGGTCTCCTCCAACCGCGCCATCCGCGCCTGGATCGTGTTGCGCGACAGGCCGAGGTTCTCGGCCAGCGCGACGATGGTGATGCGGGGATCATCGGCGAGTGCGGCGAGCAATTCCAGGTCTATGCGGTCAAGTCCGGCCATAGTGCCAAAGAGTAGCAGCGCATTACGAGGTCCAGATTGGCAACATGCTCAATCCCTCGGTCATTGCTTGAGCGGGCTGCTGACCAGACGTACTCTCGAAGTGGTCGGCGATGACGCCGGCGGACGCGTGTGAAGCCTCACGAGGGCATCCACGAGCAAGGAGGACGACGATGTCACCGCAGAGCACTCCCACAGTCGATACCGCTCAGGATCTTGAGCTGACAGAGCGGATCCTGGCGCCGGACGGGACGCGGATCGCGCACCCGGAGCTCGACCCCTACATCGCAGACGTCGATCCCGCGATGCTGCGGTGTCTTCTGCGCGACATGATCATCCTTCGACGGATCGATGCAGAGGGCGTCGCCCTGCAGCGTCAAGGACAGCTCGGCCTGTGGGCGCCCTGCCAGGGCCAGGAAGCGACGCAGATCGGCACCGCCCGGGCGCTCGCAGCGCAGGATTACGTCTTCCCGAGCTACCGCGAGACGGGAGTCATCTACGCTCGGGGCGCTCAGCCCGCCGACTTCGTCCGCATGTGGCGAGGCGAGGAAGGAGCAGGACATGACCCCGGTGCGCTCAGGGTCGCCCCGCTCCAGATCATCATCGGTGCGCAGACCCTGCACGCCGTCGGCTATGCGCTCGGCATCCAGCACGACGGAGCCGACGAGGTCGCTGTGACCTATTTCGGAGATGGTGCCACGAGCCAGGGCGATGTCAACGAGGCGATGGTGTTCGCATCGTCGTATCGCGCCCCGGTGGTCTTCGTCTGCCAGAACAACCACTGGGCCATCTCGGAGCCGGTCGCCGTGCAGTCGCAGTTCCCGATCGCCGGACGCGCGCCGGGATTCGGCATCCCGAGCCTGCGCGTCGACGGGAACGACGTGCTCGCGTGCATGGCGGCGATGCGGTGGGCTCTGGAGCACGCGCGGTCGGGCAAGGGGCCGGCGTACATCGAGGCAGTGACATATCGGATGGGACCACACACCACGGCCGATGATCCGACGAGGTACCGTGCCGGCGAAGAGCTGGAAGCGTGGCGACGTCGCGACCCGATCGCGCGTGTCGAGGCCCACCTGCGCGAGCTCGGCGAACTCGGCGACGTGCACACGACGGAGATGCAGGCTGCGGCGGACGCGATCGCGAAGGACATGCGCGCACAGTGCCTGGGCATGGTCACTCGACCGCCTCTCGCGGTGTTCGACGGCGTGTACGCCGAGCCCCACTCGGGGATCGACCGTCAGCGTTCGGAGTACGCCAGCTATCTCGCCTCCTTCGACGTGGAGGCCTGAGATGACCGAGATCACACTGGGCAAGGCTCTCGGAGCCGGACTCCGGCAGGCCATGCGAGACGACGATCGCGTCGTGCTGCTGGGGGAGGACATCGGTCGTCTGGGCGGAGTTTTCCGAATCACCGATGGACTCCTCGATGAGTTCGGGTCGCAGCGCGTGATCGACACGCCGCTTGCAGAATCAGGGATCGTCGGGACCGCGGTGGGCCTGGCGTTCCGTGGGTACCGCCCGGTCGTCGAGATCCAGTTCGACGGTTTCGTGTATCCGGCTTTCGACCAGATCGTGGCTCAGGTCGCCAAGCTGCACTACCGCACGCAAGGCCGGGTCAAGATGCCGATCACGATCAGGATCCCCTGGGCGGGGGGCATCGGCGCGGCCGAGCATCACTCGGAGTCTCCCGAAGCGTACTTCGTGCATACTGCGGGACTGCGCGTGGTCGCGGTCTCCAATCCCGAGGATGCGTACCGCAGTCTGCGTCAGGCCATCGCCTCCGACGATCCGGTCATCTTTTTCGAGCCGAAGCGGCTCTATCACCACAAAGGCGAGGTCGACCTCGAGGCGCCCCTGGCGGATGCTCCGCCCATGGGTCTCGCGCGTGTCGTGCGCCAGGGGAGTGATGTGACTCTCATCACGTACGGAGCGATGACGACCACGGCGCTCCAGGCCGCGGAGGCGGCGGAGGACGAAGGCGTCTCGATCGAGGTGATCGACCTGCGCTCCCTCTCGCCCGTCGACTACGACTCCGTCGCAGCCTCCGTGCGCAAGACCGGCAGGGTGGTCGTCGCTCACGAGGCGTCGCGAGAGGCCGGCGTCGCCGCCGAAGTCATCGCCAGCGTCACAGAGCGCTGCTTCGAGTATCTGGAGTCGGCGCCGCTGCGGGTGACGGGGCACGACGTGCCGTACCCCCCGGCGAAGCTCGAGAAGTACCATCTCCCCGATCTCGATCGTCTCCTGGATGCTGTGGACCGCGTGCTCGACCGGCCGAACAGCCTGACGGGGGTCGACGCATGATCGCCGAGTTCCGCCTCCCCGACCTGGGGGAGGGCCTGATGGAGGCTGAGGTCGTGCAATGGCTGGTCGCGCCGGGAGACAGCGTCACTCTCAATCAGACGCTCGCCGAGGTGGAGACGGCCAAGGCGATCGTCGAGCTCCCCTCGCCCTTCGAGGGCACGGTCTCGACACTGCATGCCGAAGCGGGCGAGACCGTCGCTGTGGGGGCACCCCTGATCGCCTTCGACGTCGACGGCAGCGAGTCCGATGCCTCGGAACCGAGCAGCAGCGCCAGGAGTGAGCCGAATCTCGTCGGCTACGGGGCGGCCCCGCCTGTCGCAGGACGAGCGACGCGCAGGGCCCGCCGCGTCGGCGCGGCGCCCACCGCGACTGATACGGCTGTCCTCGACGCAGCCCCGCACGATGCCTCGCCGACGCCCAGCATCGACACGCTGATCGAACGCCCCCGCTCGACGCCGCCGGTGCGGGCGTACGCGAAGAGCTTGGGCATCGATCTCGTGCTCGTCGCGGCGACGGTCGGAGACAGGCTCATCACGCGGTCGGATGTCGATGCGTTCGCGGATCGGGTCCATGGCGGTGCTGCTCAGGAACCTCGTCGTGAAGAGAAGCCCGACTCGCCGCCCTCGTCAGTGACGCTTCTGCCCGACGACGGACGCGAGGTGCGCATCCCCATCCGGGGTGTGCGCAAGCACACGGCGGCAGCGATGGTCGAGAGCGCGTTCACCGCTCCGCACGTGACGGTCTTCCACACCGTGGACGTCACCGCCACTCTGGATCTGCTGGCGTCGCTCCGGACCGATCGCGCGCTCGCCGAACATCGCATCGGTCCGCTCGCCGTCGTCGCCAAGGCCGTGTGCCTGGCGCTCGGCAGGAACCCTGAACTCAATTCGCGATGGGACGATGATGCCGGCGAGATCGTGCGCCACACGTACGTCGACCTCGGCATCGCCGCGGCGACGGAGCGGGGACTCCTCGTCCCGAACATCCGCGATGCGGAGCGCATGACGCTCATCGAACTCGCGGATGCGCTGCGCTCCCTCGCCGAGACCGCACGATCGGGAAGGACCACGCCTGCCGAACTCGCGGGAGGCACGTTCTCGATCTCGAACATCGGGGTGTTCGGCATCGACGCCGGCACCCCGATCCTCCCGCCAGGACAGTCGGGGATCCTCGCCATCGGAGCGATCCGCCGCCAGCCGTGGGAGTTCCGCGGCGAGATGGCACTGCGCCACATGATGACGCTGAGCCTGTCGTTCGATCACCGCGTCGTCGACGGCGCCGAGGGCGCGAAGTTCGTGAAGGACGTCGCCGACCTCCTCGAGGAACCGGGCCGTGCACTGCTGATGTGACGGCGCAGAGATCAGACCGGCGCCCTGAGGGCGCACTCCGCCATCGCGGCCAGCACGGTCGCGGTGGCGGAGTGGCGGCGGGCGGCCGCGCTCGTGCTGTGCGGCGTCGAGTTGATGAGGCCGAAACAGGCCTGGACGCGAAGCCGCAGCTCGTCGGCACCGGCATCGATCAGCGCGGCGAGCGCGTCCATCCAGAGCTCGATGTACGCGCGCTGCAGGCGTCGCACCTCGCTGTGATCGTGCGGCGCGAGATGAGCGACATCGCTGTCGTGCACGCGGATGACGTCGGCGTGGCGCAGCGCGAACTCCACGTGGAACCCGATCAGTTCGCGGATGCGCTCGTCGGGTGTCGTAGCGGCGTCGGCCACGCGAGAGCCGCCGTCCACGAGATCACGACTGACCTCGACCAGGACGGCGCCGAGAAGTGCCTGCTTGCCGGCGAAGTGGCGATAGACGGCAGGGCCCGACACTCCGACCGCGGCGCCGATGTCCTCCAGGCTGACCCCGTTGTACCCGCGCTCGGCGAAGAGATGCGCCGTGGCGCGCAGGATCGCGTCCGAGCGCTCCGCCTTGGCGCGATCTCGTGCGGTGATCGGGGTTGTCATCTCAGTTAATCCTCGCTAACCTGATGTAACTGGTTAGTGCACACTAACCGAAGAAGCACGAGTCGCACCAGAGTGTGACAGATGCGCACGTGTGTCGAGGAGGACATCACGATGCCTGCGACCCAGCAGTCCCTTGCCGCCGAGCTCCGGGAGCGGCTCGCCGTGGTGGCTCGAGGGGGCCCGGAGTCCTCTCGTCAGCGACATGTCGCGCGCGGCAAGCTTCTCCCGCGTGATCGGGTCGCTCGCCTCCTCGACGAAGGGAGTCCGTTCCTCGAGATCGCTCCTCTCGCCGCTGACGGACTCTACGACGGCGATGCTCCGGCTGCGGGGGTGATCGCCGGGATCGGCCTCGTGCACGGCCGACACGTCATGGTGGTCTGCAACGACGCCACGGTGAAGGGCGGCACGTACTATCCGCTCACGGTGAAGAAGCACCTGCGCGCGCAGGAGATCGCGCTCGAGAATCGTCTGCCCTGCGTGTATCTGGTCGATTCGGGCGGTGCGTTCCTACCCAGGCAGGACGAGGTCTTCCCCGATCGCGACCACTTCGGACGCATCTTCTTCAATCAGGCCCGCATGTCTGCTCAGGGCATTCCGCAGCTGGCGGCGGTGCTCGGCTCGTGCACCGCGGGCGGTGCGTATGTGCCGGCGATGAGCGATGAGACCGTGATCGTGCGCGGGCAGGGGACGATCTTCCTCGGAGGGCCTCCACTCGTGAAGGCGGCCATCGGCGAGATCGTCTCGGCAGAAGAACTCGGGGGCGGTGAGCTGCACGCCCGGCGGAGTGGAGTGGTCGATCACCTGGCCGAGGACGACGAGCACGCGTTGGAGATACTGCGCGACATCGTCTCGACGCTTCCGGCACCCCTCGAGCCGGCATGGGAGGTCACCGAATCCCGGGCGCCCGCGGCCGTCGGCTCGCTCTATGAGTCGGTCCCCGTCGACGTCAACGCCTCGTACGACGTGCGCCTCGTCATCTCTCACCTCCTGGACGGCGATTCGTTCCGGGAGTTCAAGTCCGAGTACGGCACGACGCTCGTCACAGGGTTCGGTCGCCTCCACGGTCACCCTGTCGGCATCGTCGCCAACAATGGAGTCCTGTTCGGCGAGTCCGCGCTGAAGGGCGCGCACTTCATCGAGCTGTGCGATCAGCGCGGCATCCCCCTGGTGTTCCTGCAGAACATCAGCGGTTTCATGGTGGGGACCGAGGCCGAGGCCGGGGGGATCGCGAAGGACGGGGCCAAGATGGTGACGGCCGTGGCGAGCACCCGTGTCCCGAAGCTCACAGTGATCATCGGCGGCTCGTTCGGTGCCGGCAACTACTCGATGTGCGGACGCGCGTACTCGCCCCGCTTCCTATGGACCTGGCCTGCGAGTCGGATCTCCGTGATGGGCGGCGCGCAGGCCGCATCCGTCCTCGCCACCGTCAAGGAGGACCAGCTGGCCGCTCGCGGTGAAGCGTGGGACGCCCAGCAGCGGAGCGATTTCGAGGCGCCGATCCGCAGGCAGTACGACGCGCAGGGGGAGCCGTACTATGCGACCGCTCGGCTCTGGGACGACGGCATCATCGATCCGGTCGATACGCGTGATCTTCTGGGGCTCGCCCTCGATGTCATCGCGAGGACTCCGCTGCCCGACTCTCGCTTCGGCCTGTTCAGGATGTGAGCACCCCATGACTGATTTCCAGACACTCACTGCGCAGCCCCCCGCCTCGTCGAAGAGTTTCGACACCGTCCTGGTCGCGAATCGAGGCGAGATCGCGCGACGCATCATCCGCACGCTGCGAGACAAGGGCATTCGCAGTGTGGCGGTGTACAGCGATGCCGACGTCGCTGCCCCGCACGTGCGCGAGGCCGATACCTCTGTGCGGATCGGCCCGGCACCAGCCGCCGATTCGTATCTCGACATCGATGCCGTGATCGCCGCGGCTCGCGCCAGCGGCTCCCAGGCGATCCATCCGGGCTACGGATTCCTGTCCGAGAGCGTCGGGCTCGCCGAGGCCTGCGCCGAGGGAGGCATCGTCTTCATCGGGCCATCGGTCGACGCGCTGCAGATCATGGGCGACAAGGCCAGAGCGCGTGAGCACGTCTCCCGATCCGGGGTTCCGATCGTTCCGGGCTTCGACGCGCGCGGACTCTCCGACGCCGAGATCCGTGACGAGGCCGCACGCGTCGGATTCCCCCTGCTCGTGAAGCCGAGTGCAGGCGGCGGCGGCAAGGGAATGGAGGTGGTCGAAGACGCTTCCGGCTTGACCTCGGCGCTCGCCTCCGCGCGCCGCGTCGCGGCTGCCGCCTTCGGAGACGATGCACTGATCCTGGAGCGCCTCATACGCCGCCCCCGGCACATCGAGGTGCAGGTCTTCGGAGACGGACACGGACAGGTGGTCGTTCTCGGCGAACGCGAATGCACCCTCCAGCGGCGTCACCAGAAGGTCATCGAGGAGGCACCCTCCGCCGGGATACCCGAATCGACGAGAGCTCGTCTGTTCGAGGCCGCCGTGCAGACTGCGCAGAGCGTGGCGTATGTCGGGGCGGGCACCGTCGAGTTCCTCGTCGATGCAGACGACCAGGACGAGGTGTTCTTCATCGAGATGAACACGCGACTTCAGGTGGAGCACCCCGTGACCGAGGAAGTCACGGGCGTCGATCTGGTCGCTCTGCAGATCGACGTCGCTGCAGGGGGTTCTGTGCCGCCAGCGCCGCCGACACGCGGGCATGCCGTGGAGGCGCGGATCTACGCCGAGTCCCCGCAGCGCGGATTCGTGCCGTCGACGGGTCGCCTGCTGCTGTTCGACGCGCCGAAAGGCGTTCGCGTCGACGCTGCGGTCGAGACAGGCTCGGAGGTCACGGGATACTACGACCCCCTGATCGCGAAGGTGATCGCTCACGCGGACGATCGTGCCACCGCCCTTCGGCTGCTGGATGCGGCGCTCGGCCGGACGACGGTACTGGGAGTCGACACGAACATCGCCTTCCTGCGACAGCTCTGCAGCGACGCGCGGGTGAGCGCTGGAGACCTCGACACGGGGCTCATCGAATCGCTGCTGCCCCTGGCTGTGGAGACTCCGTCCGACGCGATGCTGTCGGCGGCGCGCGAGCATCTCCTCGCGTCGCGTTCGCATGAGCGGTCGGCGCGACGCGCAGGGCGGGTGTGGCAGCGGCTGACAGATCACTCTCGCGAAGAGGTCGTCTTCGCGACGGATCTCGAGCAGGTCCTTGTGGCGCCCACGGGAGCGTCGCACAGCGTCGCGGTCGCCTCTGACGGGGATGGCGCCGTGTGGGTAGCCGAGGGCGGACGGACGATGCGGCTTCGCCCTCTGGTCCGACGAGAGCGGATGCGTCGTCGCCTGGCCGGACTCGAAGCACGTGCCGCAGACTCCGACCCCGAGGCGCGTGCTCCGATGCCCGGTGGCGTCGTAGCTGTGCATGTGGCGGATGGCGACCAGGTCACGGCCGGGATGGCGCTCGTCTCGATCGAGGCGATGAAGATGGAGCACCCGGTGCCGGCGCCCCGTGACGGAACTGTGAGATTGCTGGTCTCCGCCGGCGATCAGGTGCGACGGGATCAGGTGGTCGCTCGCGTGACGATGGAGGAAGAACGATGACATTCTTGCTGACGGATGAGGAACAGGAGCTCGCGGCCATGGTGCGCGAGTTCGCGGACACCGTCGTCGCGCCCCAGGCGTATGAGGCGGACAGGACGCACACGCTCTCGATGGATGTCGTGAGGCAGATGGGGGACCTCGGGCTCTTCGGTCTGCCGTTCCCTGAGGAGTATGGCGGTCAAGGCGGTGACTACATGGCGCTGGGGATCGCGATCGAGGCGCTCGGACGCGTCGACCAGTCGATCGCGATCACGCTCGAGGCCGGGGTCAGCCTCGGTGCGATGCCCGTGTTCCGCTTCGGCACGGAAGAGCAGAAGCGTGCGATGCTGCCGGACCTGCTCGCCGGACGAGCCCTGGCCGGCTTCGGTCTGACCGAGCCCGACGCGGGGAGCGATGCCGGCGCGACGCGCACGACCGCTCGACTCGAGGGGGACGAGTGGGTCATCGACGGGGCGAAGCAGTTCATCACCAACTCGGGGACGCCGATCACCCGCTTCGTCACGGTGACCGCGGTGACCGGCTCCGTCGACGGACGAAAAGAGATCTCGACGATCATCGTTCCGAACGGCACTCCCGGATTCACCGTCGACCCGCCCTACGACAAGGTCGGATGGAACGCCTCCGACACGCATCCGCTCAGTTTCGACGGTGCGCGAGTCCCGGTCGGAAATCTCCTCGGCGAGAGGGGGAGCGGCTTCCGCAACTTCCTGAGCATCCTCGATGAGGGCCGCATCGCGATCGCAGCCCTTGCCACCGGTGCGGCCGAAGGATGCCTGGAAGCAGCGGTCGACTATGCCAAGTCGCGCACGATCTTCGGCAGCGCGCTCAGCACCAGGCAGAACGCGCAGTTCACCCTCGCCCGCATGCGCGCTCGAGTGCACACGGCCCGTCTCGCGTGGCATCATGCAGCGCGGCTCCGTGACTCGGGGTCGGCCTTCGCCGAACAGGCGGCCATCGCCAAGCTCGTTGCGGGTGAGGCTGCGATGGACAACGCCAGGGACGCGACGCAGATCTTCGGAGGGAATGGCTTCATGAACGAGTTCGCCGTCGGTCGCCACTACCGCGACTCGAAGATCCTCGAGATCGGCGAGGGCACCACCGAAGTGCAGCTGCTCATCATCGCGCGTTCGCTCGGACTCACGGGGTAGCGTGACAGCATGACTGCGAGAGAGATCGTGCAGCGGGGGCTCTACTACGAGGAGTTCGACGCCGACGCCCGGTATCTGCACCGCCCTGGCCGTACTGCGACCGAGGCCGACAACGTGGTGTTCACGACCCTCACCATGAACACGCAGGCGCTGCATCTCGATGAGGCGTTCGCCGCGTCGCAGGCCCCGTTCGGCGCGCGGCTCATGAACTCGATGTGGACGCTCTCGACGATGGTGGGGTCGTCCGTCGCTCAGCTGACTCAGGGCACGCTCGTCGCTCAGCTGGGCCTCACGGACATCACCTTTCCGCATCCGCTCTTCGCCGGCGACACGCTGTACACGGAGAGTGCGGTCGTCGAGAAGCGGCTGTCCGCCTCGCGTCGGGGACAGGGGGTCGTCACGATCGCCCACATCGGTCGCAATCAGGACGGAACGGTCGTGGCGACCGCCACGCGCACGGTGCTCGTGCACTGTCGGCCCGAGGACGTCGAATGAGTGTCGACCTCGGACCGGCGCTGCTCTTCTGTCCTGCCGATCGGCCCGAGCGCTTCGGCAAAGCTCTCGAGAAGGCGGATGCGGTCATCCTCGACCTCGAAGACGCTGTGCTGCCGGCGGCGAAGGCGACGGCTCGCGGCAACATCATCGATGCGGAGCTCGACCCCGATCGTGTCATAGTCCGCGTGAACCAGCCGGGAACAGAGGCATTCGCGTCGGACCTGGCCACGCTGTCTCAGACCGACTTCCGCACCGTCATGGTCGCGAAGACCGAGAATGCGTCGAGCCTGGATGCCTTCGATGAGCGGTTCTCAGTGATCGCGCTGTGCGAGACGGCGAGCGGAATCCATGCCGCCGACCGCATCGCGGCGCACAGGCGCGTCGTCGCGATGATGTGGGGGGCGGAAGACCTCGTCGCGTCGCTCGGCGGCACCTCCAGCCGTCGCGGTGACGGCTCATATCGAGACATCGCCCGATACGCGAGGTCTCGGGTGCTGCTGGAGGCCGGCGCGCAGGGCAAGGCCGCGATCGACGCGGTGCACATCGCCCTCGGCGATCTCGAAGGACTCAAGGCCGAGGCCGAGGACGCCGCGGCCTCAGGTTTCGCGGCGACTGCCTGCATCCATCCCGATCAGGTCGCGGTGATCCGCGCCGCCTATGCACCCGATGCCGCTGCAGTCGACTGGGCGCGATCGGTTCTCACGGCTGCGGAAGCGGAGCGTGGTGTCTTCCGGTTCGAGGGACGCATGATCGACGAGCCGGTGCTCAGACACGCGCGCTCGGTGCTCGCCCGAGCCCGGTGAGTCAGATCAGGACGGACTGGTCGAGAAGTCGGAGCACGCCCGGGGATGCTTCGAAACGGTGCGCCGAGCCGTTCGTGATCTGATCGCCGGGACGGGGGAGCGTGCCTCCCGAGACGTGGTCGATGAGCGATCGGATCACTCCGCCGTGTGCGACGACGACCACGGACTCCGCGAACGGAGTCGATCGACGCCGAGAATCCCGAGCGATCGCATCGAGGGCGTGCAGTGCGCGCGCGGCGACGTCGCCGAGGGTCTCCGCGCCCGGAACCTCGGAATGCCAACCGCCGTAGGTCTCCATGTACTCCGAGACGAGCATCCCCTCACCCGCGCCGAACTCGCGCTCGCGGATGCCGGGGACCAGAACGGGTGCGCCCAGGCCGAGTTCGGCCGAGATGATCTCCGCAGTCTCTCTGGCGCGCAGCAGCGGACTCGTGTAGATCGCATGGTGCGTGGTGCCCACGAGATTCGATGCGGCTGTGCGGGCGTCGGCCCTGCCCGTCTCGTTCAGGGGGATGTCGGTCGATCCCTGGATCCTACGATCCAGGTTCCAGTCGGTCTGACCGTGACGAACGAGCGTGAGCAGAGTCATTCGAGAAGCTCCTGGATCGCGGGGAGCACGTCGCTGGTGCCGGCGGCGATGGTGACATCTGCCCATCCATCCGCTCGAGTGGGTTCCCGGTTGACGATGATGAGAGGGATGCTGCGGCGTCGAGCCCGCTCGACCAGGCGTACTCCCGAGTTCACCACCAGCGACGTTCCCGCGACGATGAGAGCGTCGCTGGAGCGCAGCAGCGATTCAGCAGCACGGAAGCGGTCCTGCGGCACATACTCGCCGAAGAACACGACGTCGGGCTTCAGCATGCCGCCGCACACGGTGCAGGTGGGGACGATGAAGCCGTCGGTGCTCTCGGGGAGCACGTCACCGTCGGGATTCAACGCCACGTTCTCGGGCACGCTGATCCACGGGTTCGTCTCCTCGATCTGCACCGCGATGTCGCGGCGGTCGAACACCTGACCACAGTGCAGGCACAGCACGCGCCTCATGGTGCCGTGAACCTCGATGACGTGCGAGCTGCCCGCCCTCAGATGCAGACCGTCGACGTTCTGAGTGATCACCCCGCTCACGCGTCCGGATGACTCCATCTCGGCGAGGGCGATGTGCCCCCGGTTGGGGCCGGCCTGCGCGAATGCACGCCAGCCGAGATGCCCGCCGACCCAGTATCGCCGCCTGGCCGATTCGTCGCCGAGGTATCGCTGGATCGTCATCGGATCGGCCCGCGTCCGCGCGCCCTCGCCGCGGTAGGCGGGGATGCCGGAGTCGGTCGAGATGCCGGCTCCCGTGAGGAGCGCGATGCGACGGCCCCGCAGGAGTTCGGCAGCGCGAGCGACGGCGGCCGACGACTCGACCGGACTCGTTGCGCTCACGGGACCTCCTCCTTCGAGTCTAGAGCGTGCAGCGCGGCCCGCGCTTCGAGGCCGACCGCGAAGCCGATGGATCGGGCGATGGCAGACTGGGGCGCGTGGAACTGCTGCGCGTGACGAATCCCGATGATCCCCGACTCGACGACTACCGGGGGCTCACCGACACCGCGCTTCGAACGGTGAAGGACCCGGCGGGCGGGCTGTACATCGCAGAGTCGACGAAGGTGATCGCGCGCGCGGTCGCTGCCGGTCACCGCCCGCGCTCCGTCCTCGTGCAGGAACGCCGCGTGGACGACATCAGGGCTATCGTCGGTGGCTTCGACGTGCCGGTGTACGTGGTGCCGGACGAGGTGGCCGAGGCGGTCACCGGCTTCGCCGTGCACCGGGGGACGATCGCGTCGATGCATCGGCCCGATCTGCGCCCGGTGCGCGAGGTGCTCGACGGCGCGCGCCTCGTGCTGATCCTCGAGAATGTCGGCGATCACACCAACGTCGGCGCCGCGTTCCGTGCGGCCGCAGGCCTGGGTGCCGACGCCGTGCTCGTCTCGCCCGGGGGAGCGGACCCGCTGTACCGCCGCAGCGTGCGCGTGAGCATGGGCACCGTGTTCCAGGTGCCGTGGACGCGGATCGCCGACTGGGAGTCGGCCGTCGATGATCTTCACGCGGCGCGGTTCGACATCGCCGCTCTGGCGCTGCGAGAGGACGCGGTGACGCTCGACGCCTACGCCGCAGAGCGTCCCGAGCGGGTGGCGATCGTGATGGGGACCGAGGGCGACGGACTCTCCCGCACCGCGCTCGAGAAGGCGGACACGGTCGTGACCATTCCCATGTTCGGCGGTGTCGATTCGTTGAACGTCGCCTCCGCCGCCGCGGTGGCGCTCTGGGCGCTCGGACCGCGCTGACGTCGGTCAGTCGCGCTCAGGAAGCACGACGGGTGCGGGTTCGGGACGCTTCGCCACGACGTGATCGCCCGACGACTCGTGCCGCAGTCGTCGGAGCACCCACGGCACGAGGTGCTCCCGAGCCCACCCGAGATCCCCCGAACGGGCCTCTCTCCAGGTACGCACCGGCAGGGGCTCCGGCTGCATCGATTCGAGCTCGTTCGGCACGTTGAGTGCGCGAAGGGCCATCCGCGCGACCTCGTGATGGCCGAGCGCGTTGTAGTGCAGCCGGTCGTCGTCGAAGAAGCGCATGTCCTGTACGACCTTGAGCGCCCACTGGTCGGCGACGATGCAGTCGTGACGCTCGGCGATCGCGCGGATGTTCTCGTTGTAGATCGCGACCTTGCCGCGGAAGGGGCGGAAGACCGGCGTGAACGCGGTGTCGACACCCGTGAAGAGGAGGAGCGCGGCGCCGGTGGACGACAGTCGCGCCACCGCATCCTCGAGCTGAACCGCGATCGCGTCGGGATCGGTTCCGGGGCGGATCACATCGTTTCCGCCGGCGCAGATCGAGATCAGATCCGGGTGCAACGAGACAGCCGGCTCGACCTGGTCCTGGACGATCTGGGCGATGAGCTTGCCGCGCACGGCGAGGTTCGCGTAGGCGAAGTCGTCGACCTGCTGCGACAGGACTTCGGCGACGCGATCGGCCCAGCCGCGGTGCCGCCCGGGGTGCGAGAGGTCGGGATCGCCGATGCCCTCGGTGAACGAATCGCCGATCGCGACGAAACGGCGCCACGGATGCGGACTCTCGTTGTCGAGATACGGGGTCCGAGTCGAATCCTGGTCGGTCATCCAGCTCTCCTTCGCGAACGAGCGCGGCGCATCGATGGTCGCGGCGCACCGACCGAGCCTACTCGTGCGCCCCAGCAGGACGCGAGACGCCTCGCGCGAGGTCGCCGTCGCGCTCGGTGTCGGTGACAGCGATTATCGTGGAGTCGATGCTTTCTCCTTCCTTTCCTCAGCGCGCCCCGTGGGGAACCGCGAACAAGCTGCGCGCCTGGCAGCAAGAGGCTCTGGAGCAGTATTTCGAGGCCGATCAGCGGGACTTCCTCGTCGCTGCGACGCCGGGCGCGGGCAAGACGACCTTCGCGCTGACCCTCGCCGTCGAACTGATGCGCATGGGCGAGGTCAATCGCATCATCGTGGTCGCACCGACCGAGCACCTGAAGACCCAGTGGGCCGACGCGGCGGCGCGCGTGCACATCCGCCTCGACCCGCGCTTCCGCAACAGCGATTGGGCTCCGGCGCGGCACTATCACGGTGCCGTCGTGACGTACGCGCAGGTGGCTGCGAAGTCGTCGGTGCACCGGCATCTCACCGAAGACGCACGCACCCTGGTCATCCTCGACGAGGTCCATCACGGTGGCGATGCGCTCAGCTGGGGCGATGCGATCCGCGACGCCTACGGGCCCGCGAAGCGGCGGCTGCTGTTGTCGGGCACGCCCTTCCGCAGCGACACCGCGCCTATCCCCTTCGTCGAATATCACCCCGACGAGTCCGGTGCACGCATCTCGAGGACCGACTACAACTACGGATACGGTCGAGCTCTCGCCGATGGCGTGGTGCGGCCGGTGCTCTTCCACATGTACGCCGGCAAGATGCGTTGGCGCACGAGCACCGGCGACGAGCTGGAGACCCACCTCGGGCAGGACAACACCAAAGACGTCACCTCGCAGGCCTGGCGCACAGCGCTCGACCCGGAGGGCGAGTGGATGCCTGCGGTGCTCTCGGCGGCCGACCGCCGCCTCAGCGAGATCCGGCACCATGTTCCCGACGCCGGCGGGCTCGTGCTCGCGACGGACCAGACGGTCGCGCGGGCATACGCGAAGATCCTGCACAGCATCACGGGTCAGCAGCCGACCATCGTGCTCTCTGACGATGCGACCGCCTCTGAGCGCATCGAGAAGTTCAGCGCCGGAGACGCCCGCTGGATGGTGGCGGTCAGGATGGTCTCCGAGGGCGTGGACGTACCGCGGCTGGCGGTCGGCGTGTACGCGACGTCGTCGTCGACGCCGCTGTTCTTCGCGCAGGCGATCGGACGATTCGTGCGAGCGCGTCGACGCGGAGAGGCGGCCAGTGTCTTCCTTCCGCAGGTGCCCGTGCTCATGGGGCTCGCGAACGAGATGGACAAGCAGCGCGACCACGCGCTCGATCGTCAGTCGAAAGACGACGACGGCCTCGAGGACTCCCTGCTCGAGAGCGCGAACCGCGAAGACGATGCGTCCGATGCGCTGACCCAGGAGTTCAGCTACCAGGCGCTGTCGTCCGTCGCCCACTTCGATCGGGTCGTGTTCGAGGGGCAGGAGTTCGGCCAGCTGGCTGAGCCCGGAACCCCGGAGGAGGAGGAGTTCATCGGGTTCCCCGGGCTGCTCGAGCCGGAGCACGTGCATGAGCTGCTCATGCAACGCCAGTCCAGGCAGTCCCGGCTTCGTGAAGCGCGAGAAGCCAAAGCATCTCCCACCGAGACGACGACTCTTCCCGCGCCGTTGCACCGGACGCTCAAGGAGCAGCGCCAACTGCTCAACAGCCTGGTCGGCCTGTACGCCAGGCAGAAGGGCGAACCACACGGAGCCGTGCATGCTGAGCTTCGCCGCATCTGCGGCGGGCCCGCCGTCGCACAGGCCACCGTGACGCAATTGCAGGCCCGCATCGAGGTGCTGCGCAAACGCGTGAGGTCCTGACGGCGAGTCGAGGGCGCGTCGCGCCACGTCGTTCGGATTCCCGAAAACCTGGCAATCCCGCTCTCAGTGCGATCCGGGTCGGGCCTCGCGGCTAGCGTGGAAGGGCGTCCCGCACGGGGCCCATCACACAGGAGATCGCATGACGGCCCCCGCTGCCACCACAGAGCCGACCGCTGCTGACCGCCGCCGCTGGGCGCGCTACCTCGTCGAGGAGCGCGCTGAGGGCATGGTCTACCAGAGACTCGCTCAGCGTCGCACCGGCGAAGAGCAGCAGATCCTGCTGAGCCTTGCGGATGCGGAGCGCCGCCACGAGCAGCATTGGCTCGATCTGCTGGGGGCCGAGCCGGCGCGGCTGCCGCACGCGGGGCTCCGATCGCGTCTGCTCGGATGGATGGCGGGACGATTCGGGTCGATCTTCGTGCTCGCGCTCGCCCAGAGCGCCGAGGCTCGTTCGCCCTACGACTCCGAGCAGTATGCCACCCCCGCGATGCGGGCTGACGAGAAGGTGCACTACGAGGTCGTGCGCGGCCTCGCCGCCCGTGGCCGTCGTCGACTCTCCGGCTCGTTCCGCGCAGCGGTCTTCGGGGCCAACGACGGTCTTGTGAGCAACCTGGCCCTCGTACTCGGCATCGGAGCCACCGGGGTGAGCTCGAGCTTCGTGCTCTTCAGCGGTATCGCAGGCCTGCTCGCGGGGGCGCTGTCGATGGGAGCGGGGGAGTTCGTCTCCGTCCGGTCTCAGCGAGAGCTGCTGGCTGCGACCGAGGCGAATGAGGATGCGGCCGCCTCTGCAGCCGATCTCGACATCGACGAGAACGAGCTGGCGCTCGTCTACCGCGCGCGCGGTGTCGCGCCGGATGAGGCGCTGGAGCGTGCCGGGCGGATCGTCGCCGCCGCTCGCGCCGGCGTCGAGCGCACCGCCACCGGCCCGGTGCACATCCATGCGGCGATGGACCACGAGATCGTGGGCAGCGATTGGACCGCCGCCCTGTCGAGCTTCCTTCTCTTCGCCTCCGGCGCCATCATTCCGGTGCTGCCCTGGATCTTCGGGCTCGAGGGCGCAGCAGCCGTGATAGTGGCGCTCGCGCTCGTGGGCGTCGCTCTGCTCTCGACCGGCGCCATGGTGGGCGTCCTGTCGGGCGGTCCGCCTCTGCGGCGGGCGCTGCGGCAGCTGGCGATCGGATTCGGCGCAGCCGCGATCACCTACGGGCTCGGCCTGCTGTTCGGGGTGGGCGCGGTCTGAGACCGTCCGCCGCCGACGCGGCACCGCCGAAAACGAGAGAAGCTCCGGAACACGATGTTCCGGAGCTTCTCGCCTGTGCGCGGAGGGGGACTTGAACCCCCACGCCCTTACGGGCACTACGACCTCAACGTAGCGCGTCTACCATTCCGCCACCCGCGCAGGTGTTGGATGTTCGTTGCCGAACGAAGATTTACATTAGCACGGGCTTCACCGCACCCCGAAACCGAGCGCGATTCCCGGGCGCGCCTTCGCGCTTCGATAGCCTTGTGTGTATGACAGAACCGTCACTTCCCGAGGTGGTGCGCATCGCGCAGGACCTGATCCGTTTCGACACATCCAACTTCGGGGGCGGCGATGCCAAGGGCGAGCGCGAGGCTGCCGAGTACGTCGGCGCATACCTGGAGCAGCTCGGACTCGAGGTCGAGTACTACGAGCCGATCGATCGTCGCACCAACGTGATGGCCCGCGTGCGGGGCCGAGATCCGCAGAAGCCTGCACTCGTCGTGCACGGGCACCTTGACGTGGTGCCTGCCGTGGCTGAGGACTGGACGGTCGATCCGTTCGCCGGCGTCGTGAGGGACGGGATGCTCTGGGGGCGTGGAGCGGTCGACATGAAGAACATGGACGCGATGATCCTGACCGCCGTCGCGGACATCCTGAGATCCGGGGAACAGCCGGCGCGCGATCTGGTGATCGTCTTCTTCGCCGACGAGGAGAACGGGGGAGTGGAAGGGTCCGCCCTCGCTGTGCAGCACCGCCCGCAGTGGTTCGAGGGTGCGACCGAGGCGATCAGCGAGGTCGGCGGCTACTCGATCAGCGTCGACGATCGTCGTGCATACCTCTTGCAGGTCGGCGAGAAGGCGCTGATCTGGATCCGCCTCGTCGCCAAGGGGCGCGCGGGGCACGGGAGCCGCCTGCACGACGACAACGCGGTCACCAAGCTCGCCGAGGCCGTGGCGGCGATCGGCCGCACCCGATGGCCGCTCAGGCTCACGTCGACCACAGAGGAGCTGCTGCGCGGGCTCAGCGATCTCACGGGCCGCCCCATCGACGACCCCGACGCCTTGGCGGCAGCGGCCGGACCGGCCGAGGCGTTCCTGCGCTCTTCGTTCCGCACCACGACGAACCCGACGGCGCTCACCGCGGGCTACAAGCACAACGTCATCCCCGCGCGGGCCGAGGCGCTCATCGATGTGCGGGTGATCCCCGGTACCGAGGACGACGTGCTGACAGAGCTGCAGGCCATCGTGGGCGACGAGATCGAGATCGAGACCGTCGTGCGCGACATCGGAATGGAGACTCCCTTCGCGGGCGATCTGGTGGAGGCGATGGTCGCGAGCCTGAATCAGCACGATCCGGGTGTTCCGGTGATCCCGTATCTCCTCGGCGCGGGCACGGACAACAAGGCATTGGCCGCTCTGGGGATCACCGGGTACGGATTCGCACCGCTGCGCCTTCCGGCCGATCTCGACTTCACGGGCATGTTCCACGGAGTCGACGAGCGCGTACCCGTAGAATCGCTTGTCTTCGGTCAGCGGGTGCTGGCCGATCTGCTGCGCACGTACTGAGCGCCCGGCTCCACGTCTGCGCCGCCACACGACCGAGAAGGCCTATCCATGCATCTGTTCGAAGCGCTCATCCTCGGGATCGTCCAGGGGCTCACCGAGTTCCTGCCGATCTCCTCCAGCGCCCACCTGCGCATCCTCGGGACCTTCCTCCCTTCAGGTGAGGACCCTGGGGCTGCATTCACCGCCATCACTCAGATCGGCACGGAGGCGGCCGTCGTGGTCTTCTTCTGGCGAGACATCGTCCGGATCATCGCGCAGTGGTTCCGTTCATTGACGGGCAAGGTGCCGCGCAGCGATCCCGACGCACGCATGGGATGGATGATCATCATCGGCAGCATCCCGATCGTCGTCCTCGGACTGCTGTTCCAGGATCAGATCGAGACGGTCTTCCGGTCGCTGTGGATCGTGGCGATCATGCTCATCGTCTTCGGAATCCTGCTCGGTATCGCCGACCACGTCGGCGCGAAGCGACGCACGCTCGACCAGCTCACCTACCCGCACGGCGTCGCCTACGGACTCGCACAGGCGCTGTCGCTCATCCCGGGAGTCTCACGCTCCGGCGGAACGATCACCATGGGGCTCTTCCTGGGGTACGAGCGCGCCGCAGCAGCTCGCTACGCCTTCCTGCTCGCGATTCCCGCGGTTTTCGGAAGCGGCTTCTACCAGCTGTTCAAGAGCTGGAACGAGCCTTCGTTCTTCTCGTTCGGCGACACTCTCGCCGCGACCGGAGTCGCGTTCGTCGTGGCGCTCGCTGTGATCGCCTTCTTCATGAACTACATCTCGAAGCGCAGCTTCCTGCCCTTCGTGATCTACCGCATCCTGCTCGGCTCCGTACTCCTCATCCTGCTCGGCACCGGCGTGATCGCGGCCTGAACCGGGCGCCGTCAGGGGTGCGACACCGCGCCCCTGACGGGAGACGGACCGGTGGGCTCAGCGCTTGTGGTCGCTCGGACCGTCACCGCGCCGACGAAGGTACCGCTCGAAAGCCTGCGCGATCGCGTCGCCGGACGCATCCGGAGAATCCCAGGTGTCGCGCGTCTGCTCGAGCTGACGGATGTACTCGGCCATGTCCTCATCGTCGGCCGCGGCGGCATCGATGGACGCCTCCCACGCGGCGGCCTCGGTGCGCAGACTGCTGTGCGCGAACTCGACGCCGGTGAGCTCTTCGAGCCGGTCGAGCAGTGCCAGAGTCACCTTCGGCGATGGCGTCGCGGACGCCACGTAGTGCGGGACGCTCGCCCACAGGCTCGCCGTCGGGATGCCCGCGCTCTCGGCGAAGTGCTCGAAGACGCTGAGAATGCCGACGGGGCCTTCATACAGAGACCGCTCGAGACCGTGAGCCTCGCGCACCTGCTCGTTCTGGCTCGACGCGAAGATCGAGATCGGTCGGGTGTGCGGGACGTCCGAGAGCATGGCGCCCAGCGTGACGAGACCTGTGACATCGTCTCGGAGCGCGACGTCGATGAACTCGGCGGCGAAGGACTGCCATGTCCGCGCAGGTTCCACCCCGGTCAGCACCCAGAACTCAGGTCCGGGACCCGGGTCGCGGGGGCGCCAGAGGCCCGCCTCAGGCCAGGTGAGTCGACGACGGCCTTCTGCATCCATCTTCGTGGCCGGACGGGTGTACTGGTAGTCGAAGTACAGTTCCGGATCGATCGAGTGCACGAGGTCGTACTCCGACTGAGCGCGCAGTGCGGCGATCGCGCCGCTCGCTGCTTCACCGGCATCGTTCCAGCCATCGAAGGCGGCGATGATGATCCGTGAACCGAGGACATCCATCGTGGTCTCCCTTCGTGGTCGCCGGTACCTATCCCTCCAGGCTAGCCCGCTCGGACGAGGACCGGGCGCAGCCACGGGTAACATGATCCGGTGAGCAGACAGCCCCGCGCGATCCTCTGGGACATGGACGGAACACTCGTCGACACCGAGCCGTACTGGATGGCGGCGGAGACTTCTCTCGTCGAGTCCTTCGGCGGAACGTGGACGCACGCCGATGCCCTGCAGCTCGTCGGCAACGGTCTGATCGACAGCGCGACCATCCTGCAGCGCGCAGGCGTCGACATGGAGGCCGAGGCGATCGTCTCGCTCCTGACCGATGGTGTGCAGCACGCGCTGCGCACCGAGGGCGTCCCGTTCAGGCCGGGCGCTCGAGAGCTTCTGCAGGACCTTCGTACTGCGGGGATCCCGACGGGTCTCGTGACGATGTCGCTTCGGCGCATGGCGCTCGGCGTCGTCGAGCTGATCGACTTCGACGCCTTCGACATCGTCGTCGCGGGCGACGACGTCGAGAATCCGAAGCCGCATCCGGAGCCTTATCTGCATGCCGCGGAGCTCCTCGACATCGACATCGCGGACGCCGTCGTGATCGAGGACTCCCCGACGGGACTTCGCGCCGGTATCGCATCAGGCGCTGTCGCGCTCGGCGTACCGCACATCGTCGCCCTCGATCATGTCGGCGCCCACGAGCTGTGGCCGACGCTCGAGGGTCGCACCGCAGCTGACCTGGTCGACCTCTTCAACCGCCAGACCTCCATGACGGGAGCCACCCGATGACCGACGCGACTGCGCCGACGCACACGACCGCACCGACCACGACCGGTGCGGCGCGGCCGAGCGGTCCGTTCCGCGCCGGGGATCGGGTTCAGCTGACCGGTCCGAAGGGGCGGCTGCACACCGTCACGCTCCGCGAGGACGGAGAGCTTCACACGCACCAGGGCGTGCTTCGTCACCGTGACCTCATCGGGCTGCCCGACGGCTCTGTCGTGTCGAACAGCTCGGGTCACGACTACCTCGCGCTCCGACCGTTGCTGCGCGACTTCGCCATGTCGATGCCTCGAGGCGCTGCCATCGTCTACCCCAAGGACGCCGCGCAGATAGTGATGCAGGCCGACATCTTCCCCGGGTCCGTTGTGGTCGAGGCCGGCGTCGGCTCGGGAGCGCTCTCGCTTTCGCTGCTGAGAGCGATCGGTCCAGCCGGGCGCCTCGTGTCCTTCGAACGCAGGGACGATTTCGCGCAGGTCGCTCGGGGCAACGTCGAGACGTTCTTCGGTGAGACCCCCGACACCTGGGATGTGGTGGTCGGTGATCTCCTCGACGCGCTGCCTTCCGAGTTCTCGCCGGGGACCGTCGACCGGGTCGTGCTCGACATGCTCGCTCCCTGGGAGTGCATCGACGTCGTGGCTGAAGCGCTCACGCCCGGAGGAGTCGTGCTCTGCTATATCGCGACCGCGACACAGCTCTCGCGCGTGGCCGAGTACATCCGCGGAACCGGCCTGTTCACCGATCCCGATGCGTCGGAGACGATGGTCCGCGGCTGGCACGTGGAGGGACTGGCGGTGCGTCCGGATCACCGCATGGTCGCGCACACGGGCTTCCTGCTCACCGCACGACGCCTCGCCCCAGGGGCTGTCGCGCCGTCGGTCAAGCGCAGGGCTTCGAAGAGCAGCTACGGAGACGACGACGTCGAGCTCTGGACGCCCGGGGCCGTCGGCGATCGGGTGATCAACGACAAGAACCTCCGCAAGCGCGCCCGAGAGGCGACGAAGGCCGCCGAAGGGGCGCGCATCGCTGCAGCATCGCGCGAATCCGACGCTGCGACGGAATAGACTGGAGCGCGTGCGTAAAACGTCCGCCGTTCTGGCCACTCTCAGCCTCGCCGCCCTCGCTCTGACAGGGTGCTCTGCCGCGCCGTCGTACGCCGGTGCGGCGTGCGATCGCACCGGCACTCCTGCGGTCGCGGACTCTGTGACGGTAGAGGGCGACCTCGGTGAGAACCCTGAGGTGACGGTGTTCACTCCCGTCAAGTCGGACGCCACCGAGTTCTCGGATGTGACGGTCGGAGACGGTGCGACACTCACGTCAGATGTGCAGCCCATGGTGCTCGACATCTCGTTCTACGGCGGCGACAGCGGCGAGAAGCTCTTCGAGTCGGAGTACAACGGTGATCTGAGTCGTGTGCACAACATCGCCTACTGGGCGCAGCGTTCGCCGGGACTCGAGTCGGTGCTCGAGTGCGCGACCGGCGGTACGAGGACGGTCGCGGTGCTCACGCCTGAGGACTTCGGCGAGAGCAACGTGCAGGCTTTCGGACTCGAGGACGGCGAGAACATCGTCGCGGTCGTCGACGTCCTCGAGGTGCACCTGGCGAAGGCGGAAGGCGCGTCGCAGTTCAACGACGCGCGCGGCCTGCCCACCGTGGTGCGTGCACCCGACGGCACTCCGGGAATCATCATCCCCGACAGCCCTGCTCCCGAAGACACCGTGGCGCAGACTCTCATCAAGGGTGACGGCGAGAAGGTCGAGAAGGACTCGGTCGTGGTCACGAACATCATGGCCGTCGGCTGGGACGACAGGACCGTCGCGACGAGCACGTGGGGCGCCGAGCCGAACATCGGACTGGCCGCCGAAGAGCTGGTCGGTGCAACGGTCGGCTCGCAGCTGCTCGTCGTCGCACCCGGGGCAGAGGGCGCATCCGCGACTGCGATCGTCGTCGACATCCTGGGGATCGTTCCCGTTCCGGAGCAGTGATGGCCGCCCGTATTCCCGCGGAGGAGCGCCTGACGAATCTCGTCGTGGCGCTGATGGCCACGGAGATCGGGTTGACCAAGCAGCAGATCCTCGACAACGTCTCGGGGTACCGCCAGCGCGCGGACGCCGGAGCGCGGTCGGATGCTCTCGAGAAGATGTTCGAGCGCGACAAGGACGAGCTCCGCACACTCGGGGTGCCGGTTGAGACGATCGGGGATCCCGCAGACCCGAACGACCTCCGAGAAGCGAGATATCGCATTCCCCAGGCGGAATACGATCTTCCCGGCGATATCGAGTTCACCGCTGCCGAGCTTGCGGTCCTGCAGCTGGCCGGCAGTGTGTGGAGCACGGAATCGGCATCGGTCGATGCGAAGGCGGGGGTTCGCAAGATCCGCGCACTCGGGATCGACGGCGATGAACCCATCATCGGATTCGCGCCGCGGATCACCGCACGCGATGCCGCCTTCCCGCCTCTCCAGGACGCGATCGAGAAGTGCCGGGTGGTCTCTTTCGACTACCTGAAGCCGGGCGAGGAGTCGCCGCGTCGGCGCACCATCCGGCCGCTGGCGCTCGTGGACTACGAGGCCCGCTGGCATGTCTACGGTATAGACGTCGACATCGAGGCCGACAGGATGTTCCTGCTCAGCCGCATCGTCGGCGATGTGCGCATCACCTCGACCGCATTCGAGCCGCATCTCCGCGACGGAGCGGGGGAGCGGGCACTGTCCGGGCTCGAGCGCGTGGCGGCCCAGAATGCGGCGCTGCTGGAGGTCACTCCCGGCACCGAGGCCGCGCTGAGGCTCGGACGACGAGCCACGCCCGCCGCACAGGGAATCCATGTGCCGTTCGTGGATCTGCACATCCTCGCCGACGAGCTGGCGTCATACGGTCCCGAGGTGCGCGTCGTCGAGCCCGCCGCCCTGCGCGATGCCGTGATCGCTCGCCTCACTGCCGTGGTCGCGGCCAATTCCGATCAGGAGGGCGTCCGATGAGCGCCAAGTCGAAGCCGCTCCTGGCGTCGGATCGTGTGCGGGTGTACCTGACACTCGTGCCGTACCTCCTGGAGCTCGGGCAGGTGTCACTCGCCGAGGCCGCCGAGGAATTCGGGGTGACGCCGAACGAGATGCGTCAGATGGTCGAGAAGCTCACCGTCATCGGCCTTCCCGGCGACGCCGGTTTCTGGCAGCAGCCGCAGGAGCTGTTCGACATCAACTGGGACCTTCTCGACCAGCAGGACATCATCGAGATCACGAACGATGTCGCTCTGCGCCGGGTCCCGCGCTTCACAGCTCGCGAGGCGGCCGCTCTTCTCGCAGGGCTCCAGATGGTCGCGGCGGTTCCCGCCGTGTCGGACTCGGGGCTCGTGAGCGGCCTCATCTCCAAGCTCTCCCGCGGTGCGGCGGATGCCCCCGCAGAAGTCGTGGTGGCACCGAGTGCCGTCGACGAGGTCAGACAGGTCGTCTCGCGCGCCGTGCAGCAGGGCGTCGCGGTCTCGTTCACGTATCAGGCACCGGATGCCAAGCCGATGACACGCACGGTCGATCCGGTGCAGATCCTCATCACGAATGCGCAGTGGTATCTGCAGGGCTGGTGTCATATGCGCGAGGCGATGCGCACCTTCCACCTCGACCGTGTGAGCGATGCGCGACTCACCGAGATCCCGATCACTCACGCAGGAGATCAGGTGCCCGAGGCCTTCTCGTCCGTCGACGATGAGGGTGAGGTGCGCGTCCGCCTTCCGGAAAGGGTCGCACCGCTTCTGGGCGATTTTCTCACGGCAGACAATGTCGATGTCGAGAACGGCGTCGTGACGGCCCGACTGAGGCTCGCGGACCCACGAGGCATCAAGCGCTTCGCGGGACGCTTCGGCTGCGCCCTCGAAGTCATCGAACCCGCAGTCGCCCGCACCGCGGCACGCGAGTGGGCGGCCGCAGGACTCGCCCTCTATCGTGACCCGGACCAGGGCGACGCCGGTTAGACTGGTGCGGATCCCCGATGTGAGGAGTATCCCATGGCTGGATTGACCGGCTGGCACCTGCTGGCCCTCGTGGTCATCGTTCTGTTGCTGTTCGGTGCAGCGAAGCTTCCCGCTCTTGCGAAGAGCATGGGCCAGTCCGCCCGTGTCTTCAAGGGCGAGATGAAGGCGATGCGAGAAGAAGACACCGTCGCCGAACATGCAGAGGCTCCGCAGGCCAAGGGATCCACGGCCCCGGACACCGGGACCGCTACGGGTCCTGAACGCCCCAGCTGATCTCCGTGGCTGCCATCGATTCAGCAGCGATGGCTGCGAGCGATGGACGCCGTGATCGGCGGATGTCTCTGGGAGCCCATCTCGTTGAGCTGCGCAAGCGACTCATCATCGCTGCCATCGCACTCGTGGTCGGTATGGTCGTCGCGTTCCTGGTCACCGACCCGATCATCCATTTCATCACCGAGCCGATCCGTCACGTCGCCGACGAGCGTGGTGAGAGCATCGTTGCCCTCACCTTCTCGTCGGTCACGGCGCCGTTCGATCTGCGCATGCGCATCGCATTCTCGATCGGGCTCTTCCTCTCCGCGCCGGTCTGGCTGTGGCAGATCTGGGCATTCATCATGCCCGGTCTGACGAAGAAGGAGACTCTCTACACGGTCAGCTTCGTCGGTGCCGCGATCCCGCTCTTCTTCGCCGGGTGCTACGTCGGCACCCTCGTCGTTCCGCACGTCATCGAACTCATGGCGGGATTCACCCCGGAGGGCGGCAACAACCTCTACGAGGCGTCTGCCTTCTACGACTTCGTCTTCAAACTGATGATCGTCGTCGGGGTCTCCTTCGTGCTTCCGGTGTTCCTCGTCGCGCTGAACATCGCGGGAGTCATGAGTGGACGGGACATCCTCAAGGGCTGGCGAGTCGCGATCCTCATCTCCTGTGTCTTCGGTGCTCTCGCCACCCCGGCTGCCGACCTCGTCAGCATGTTCATGTTGGCCGGCATCCTGGTCGTGCTCTATTTCGCAGCCGCACTCGTCTCGCTGCTCTTCGACCGTCGCAAGCGCAAGCGCGACGAGGCGGCCGGCATCGCACCTGTGAGCGCATGAGCTCGCCCTCAGAGAGGTATGCCGCCGCAAGTCAGGCGGCAGGTCATCCCGAGACCGCAGCGTTCGCCGCGAAGCAGCGCTTCGACCTCGATCCGTTCCAGATCGAAGGGTGCCACGCGCTCGAGAGCGGCAACAGCGTTCTCGTGGCGGCGCCCACCGGAGCGGGAAAGACGATCGTGGGTGAGTTCGCCATTCATCTGGCGATGCGGACTCCGCGCGACAAGGCCTTCTACACGACGCCGATGAAGGCGCTCTCCAACCAGAAGTTCCGAGAACTGGTCGACGTGTACGGCGCGGATCAGGTCGGTCTTCTCACGGGCGACACCAACATCAACGGCAACGCCCGGATCGTCGTGATGACGACCGAGGTGCTGCGCAACATGATCTACGCGGATTCCGCGGCGCTGCGTGATCTTCGCTTCGTCGTCATGGACGAGGTCCACTACCTCGCCGACCGCTTTCGCGGCGCGGTGTGGGAAGAGGTCATCATCCATCTTCCTCAGCACGTGCGGCTGGTGTCATTGAGTGCCACGGTCTCGAATGCCGAGGAGTTCGGCGACTGGCTCGACACCGTGCGCGGTGACACCGAGGTCATCGTCTCGGAGATCCGACCCGTCCCACTCGAACAGCACGTTCTCGTGCGCGATGACCTGCTTCCGCTGTTCGACGACCGTGCGGGGCTGGCGACGGCGAAGGTGAATCAGGAGCTCATGCGCATCCGCTCCTTCACCGGCTCTAGCTATGACAGCAATCGCGAGGCGCAGGCGTACCGCAGCAACCGGCACGCGGGAAGGCAGGCCCAACGACCACCTCGTGGCGGGCGGCGTCCGGTGCGATCGTCGAATGTTCGTCGAATCGAGCGCCTCGATCGTCCTGACGTGATCCAACTGCTGGAGCGGGCGAATCTGCTGCCGGCGATCTTCTTCATCTTCAGCCGGGTCGGCTGCGACGCCGCCGTGCAGCAGGTGCGTCGATCAGGGCTCCGGCTCACGTCGAACGAGGAGCGGGAGGAGATCCGCGCCTTCGTCGAGGAGCACACCCGAACGCTGCAGGACGAGGATCTCGGCGTTCTCGGGTACTGGGAGTGGCTCGACAATCTCGAACGCGGTGTCGCCGCGCACCACGCCGGGCTGCTGCCGGCGTTCAAGGAGGTCGTGGAGGAGCTCTATCGGCGCAAGCTCGTGAAGGTCGTGTTCGCGACCGAGACTCTGGCGCTCGGGATCAACATGCCTGCACGCACTGTGGTGCTCGAGAAGATGGAGAAGTTCAACGGCGAGGCCAGAGTCGCGATCACGTCGGGTGAGTACACGCAGCTCACCGGTCGCGCCGGACGCCGGGGGATCGATGTCGAAGGTCACGCAGTGGTGCAGTGGACCGAGGGGATGGACCCGCAGGCGGTGGCCGCTCTCGCATCGCGCAGGACGTACCCGCTGAACTCCAGCTTCCGACCGACGTACAACATGGCGGTCAATCTGATCGACCTGTTCGGCAAACCCCGGGCCAGAGAAGTGCTCGAGTCGTCTTTCGCGCAGTTCCAAGCAGATCGTTCCGTGGTCGGCCTGGCTCGCCAGGTGCGAGAGGCAGAGGCCTCGCTCGAGGGGTATCAGGCGTCGATGGTCTGCGATCACGGCGACTTCATGGAGTACGCAGCCATCCGACGCGAGCTCAGCGATCTCGAGAAGAAGAACCGCCAGGACTCGAATGCCCCTCGTGCGGCGCGAGACAAGCGGATGAAGCAGGTGCAGAGCCTTCGCGCCAGGATGCAGCGTCACGGGTGCCATCGCTGTCCCGACCGCGAGGCGCATGCCCGATGGGCCGAGCGGTACTGGAAGCTGAAGCGGCAGACGGACCGGATCCGTCGACAGATCGAGACCCGCACGGGTACGGTCGCTCGGGTGTTCGACCGGGTGGTCGAGGTGCTCGAGACACTCGACTACCTCGAGCGCGACGGCGCAGAGATGTCGCTCACCTCTGCAGGGCGCACGATGCGCAGGATCTACGGCGAGCGGGACCTGCTCGTCGCGGAGTCCCTCCGCCAAGGCCTCTGGAAGGGCCTGGACGCGCCATCGCTGGCAGCGATGGCATGCTGCCTCGTCTACGAGCCGCGACGCGATGAGGCGAACGCGGGGGAGCGGGGGCTGCCGCGCGGCGCCTTCCGCACCGCATACGACCAGACCACCACGCTCTGGGCCGAACTGGACGATCTCGAGAAGGATCACCACCTTCCGGGATCGGAACCGCTCGCGGCGGGGCTCGCCGGAGCGATGCACTCATGGGCTCGCGGAGCCTCGCTGGACAGGGTTCTGATCGACGCGGACATGGCGGCCGGAGACTTCGTGCGGTGGACGAAGCAGACGATCGATCTTCTGGATCAGCTCTCGATCGTCGCTGAGGATGCAGCGCTCGCGCGAAACGCGCGGGCAGCGCTCGACGGAGTGCGCCGCGGCATCGTGGCGTACTCGTCGATGTGAGAAACCGGACCGATGGCTGATTCCCGAGCGCGCGAGCGCCCGCTCATCCCTCTCTGGGCTGCAGTGCTCACTGCAGCTCTCTCTGCGATCGTCATGGATCTCGCCTACCCCGACGTCGCGATCTGGGTCCTTGCGTTCCCCGCTACGGGGGCGCTGCTCGTCAGCCTCATCGGGCGCAGAGCCGGGGGAGCACTGCTGGTCGGAGCGATCTACGGAGTGCTGTTCTTCGGCCTGCTGGTCTCGTGGACGTCGAGATACCTCGGGCCGGTTCCCTGGGCGGCGCTGAGCGTCGTGGAGGGCGCTCTGACTGCCGTGGCGCTGATCCCGATCACGCTCGCGTACCGCTGGATTCCCGCGGCTTCTCCGGGGCGTTGGGGGCGCCTGCTTCTGCTTCCCGCTGTCGTTGCGGCGCTCTGGGTCGGGCGAGAGACGTTCGTGGGTTCCTGGCCATACGGCGGCTTCCCCTGGGCGCGCCTCGGCATGAGTCAGGCGCAGAGTCCGTTGGCGCACGTGACGTCGTGGATCGGCGTTGCGGGGCTCAGCTTCCTGATGGTCTTTCTCGTCGCTCTTCTCATCGAGATCGTTCGGACGGAATCGTGGAGGCGTCCGCTCGCGCTCCTCGCACCGGCGCTCGTGGCCGTCGTTCTTCTGCTCACACCGCTGTTCCCGACGAGCGCCGCCGGAACGATGCGCATCGCGGCGGTGCAGGGGAACGGCCCCACCGGCTACTTCGACGAACGTGAACCGTATTCAGTGGTGCAGGCGCAGACAGCGGCGACGGCGCCGCTGGTCGGTGAGGACATCGATCTGCTGGTCTGGCCCGAAGGTTCGCTCGACTACGACCCCTTCCGATCGGAAGCTCTCGCGCGCCGCATGACACTCGTCTCCACCCGGATCGGCGCACCGCTGCTCGCCAACGCGGCGACGGAACGCGACGGGCGGTTCTACAACACCTCGATGCTGTGGACGGAGCAGGGAACCGCTGATCAGATCCACGACAAGCGGCATCCTGTGCCGTTCGGCGAGTACGTGCCCGACCGGGCCTTCTTCAACGCCCTGGCGCCCGATCTCATCGGGCTGCTGCAACGTGACTACATGCCCGGATCCAACGCCCCGGTGGTGGATGTCGACGGCGTGACAGTGGGCCTCGCGATCTGCTTCGACGTGATCTACGACGACGTCATCCGGACGGGAATCGAAGACGGCGCGCAGGTGCTCGTCTTCCAGACGAACAACGCCGACTTTCGCGGCACCGATGAGAACGTGCAGCAGCTCGCATTCGCCCGCATGCGTGCCATCGAGACCGGGCGCAGTGTCGTGAACGTGTCGACCGTCGGCACCAGCCAGGTCATCCGAGCGGATGGCTCGACAGTCTCGAGCCTCGACGCAGGAGAGGCCGGTGCGCTGCTCGAGGATGTCGAGCTGCGCACCGGCCTCACCGCGGGGGTCGTGTTGGGGTCGTGGGTGCAGCAGGTGCTGCTCTGGGGCGGACTCGGCGCACTCGTGTTCGGGTGGTGGCGCGCCCGCCGCCGGTAGTCAGGCGCCGATCTTCTCGCGGGTCGGGTCTTCGCCGGCTCCGCGACGTGCACGGATGAAGGCCAGACGCTCTTCGAGCAGCTCTTCGAGCTCGGCGCGGGTACGCCGCTCCATGAGCATGTCCCAGTGGGTGCGCGCTGCCTTCTCGTCGCTCGCATCGAGCGTCACGGCCTGGCCGTCGACGTTCAGGCGGGCGTCCGCGCCGCAGGCACGGCACTCCCAGGTCTGCGGCGGCTCTGCGTCAGCCGCGAACATCAGGTTCGTGACGTGGCCGCAGGTGTCACAGGTGTAGGTGGTTTCACGGCGCTCCATGAAAACGACGCCCTCTTCGCTCTGTAGGCTCTGGGCGCCGAGTCGGATGCCGCGCAGGCTGCGATCTGCCATTGTGTGGTCCTCTCGTCGCTGTCAGGTATAACGCTCCAGCCTGTGCGCTTCATCCACGCGGCTGGGTTCTGAGCGCTATTCACAGCGGAATCCCAGCGCGGGAGCGTATGCACGGCGCGCCGTGCGTCAGTCGCGCAGGGCGTCGACGGCGAGATCCGCGCGGTCTGTGACCACACCGTCCACCCCGAATGCAACCAGGCGACGCATCTCGTCGACATCGTTCACGGTCCACACGTGGACTTCGGTCCCGTGACGATGGGCCGCATCCAGAAGGGCGGGGGTCAGCACACGCACGCGCCCATGCCGCTCAGGGATCTGCAGCGCGTCGATTCCGCGCAGTGTCCGAGCGGAGGGGAGGCGCGCGGCCGACAGTGCGCGCAGGGCGGCGATGGTGCGGCTGCCACCGGACGTCGCCGGAGGTATGTCGGCACCCGCCCGGAGAATCGCTGCGACTGTCGCTCGGCGATGGGCGTCGGTGAAGCTCGTCACGAGGACCCGGTGAGTGTGATCGGCGAGGATCGCACCCAGCGGGGCGGCCGCGTCGGCGGATTTCACATCGATGTTGAAGCGCGTTCGCGGGAATGCGTCGATCGCGTCGGCGACGCTGAGAAGCCCGCCGTGGTCTGCGAAGATCGTTGCGAGCTCGCGTGTGGACACCTGGTCGACGCGCCGGTCGTCACCGGTGAGTCGGCTCATCGTCGCGTCGTGGAAGAGCACGACATCGCCGTCGGCCGTCGCGCGGCAATCCGTCTCTATGTACTCGGCGCCCGCCGCGTGGGCTGCGGCGAATGCCGCTGCAGAGTTCTCCCACACTCCGGATTCTTCGCCCGCCGCGGTGATGAGCCCGCGGTGGGCGAAGACCCGCGGGTGCGCCGTCTTCTCAAAGTACGGGTGCGTCACGCGCCCGGAACGCCGGTGGGGGGCTGGCCGGGCTTGGGAGTGAACGCCGATCCGATGCCCTTCAGTGCTTCGGTGAGTTCGCTCGGGATGATCCAGAGCTTGCTCGACGAGCTCTCGCTGATCTTGGGAAGCATCTGCAGATACTGGTAGGCGAGGAGTTTGTCGTCCGGCTGGCCCTGATGGATCGCGGTGAAGACGTTCTGGATGGCCTCCGCTTCACCCTGCGCGCGGAGCACTGCTGCCTGCTTGTCGCCCTCTGCACGCAGGATCTCTGCCTGCCTGCGCCCTTCGGCTTCGAGGATCTGCGACTGCTTCGACCCCTCGGCCGTGAGGATCGCGGCACGACGATCTCGCTCCGCTCGCATCTGCTTCTCCATCGAGTCCTGGATGGAGACGGGCGGATCGATGGCCTTCAGTTCCACGCGACCCACGCGGATGCCCCACTTGCCTGTCGCTTCGTCGAGCACCACGCGCAGCTGCCCGTTGATGTTGTCGCGGCTGGTGAGCGCTTCCTCGAGGTTGAGGCCACCGACGACGTTGCGCAGCGTGGTCGTGGTGAGCTGCTCGACGGCGCCGAGGTAGTTCGCGATCTCATACGTCGCTGCGCGCGCATCCGTCACCTGGAAGTAGACGACCGTGTCGATGGATACGACGAGGTTGTCCTCGGTGATCACCGGCTGGGGAGGGAACGACACGACCTGCTCGCGCATGTCGATCAGCGGGCGCAGCCTGTCGATGAAGGGGACGAGGATGTTGAGTCCCGGTGTGAGGGTCTTGTGGTAGCGGCCGAGGCGTTCGACGACGCCTGCGGTGGCCTGGGGGATGATGCGGATCGAGCGCGCCAGCGTGACCACCACGAAGATGATGATCGCGATGACGAGGATCCAGCCGATGGCTGCGGGGATGAACGAGGAGTCGTCCACGGGGTTCTCCTAGTCGTTGACGGGGCGGACTGTGGCGGTGGCTCCGTTGATCGCGACGACGGCGATCGGCGAGCCCTGCGGGATGGACATGGATCCGACGATGCGAGCAGTCCAGGTGTCGCCGTTGCTCAGCTTCACCTGGCCGGAGATCTGCGTGATGTCCTGCAGAGCAGTTCCACGCAGCCCGACGAGAGCTTCGACATTGGATTTCGTCGGGTCTTCACCGCGATGGAGTCGTCGGATGAGCGGGGGTCGGAGGAAGAGGATGAAGAGCGCGGCGGCGGCCGCCGCGATGAGTACCTGAACCCAGACGGGGATCCCGATGAAATCGGTCACGAGCCCGACCGCGCTGCCGAAGCTGAGCATGAGGAAGGTGAAGTCCAGAGTCAGCATCTCGATCACGAGGAAGAGCGCGATCAGGACCAGCCACCCGACCCATGCCCACTGGTCGATGAACTCGATGAACGTCGCGAAAGTGTCCATACGGCCTCCTTTGCGGTCAACCTATCACGCGGTCGAACGCCCATTCCGGTGACGCATCGACCGCTTGGTAGTCTGGAGGCGCCGTGCGATCGCGGCGTTTCGCGCACTTGAGGAGTCACCGTGACCGACGTTCTTCCCGCAGGTTCCCTCGATGGCAAGGTCGCTCTTGTCACCGGATCGTCACGGGGCATCGGCGCCGACACCGTGAGGTATCTGGCAGAGGCGGGTGCCGACGTCGTCATCAACTACCGCAACAAGGCGCCCCGCGCCGAGAAGCTCGCCACCCAGCTGCGTGAGCTGGGCCGCCGGGTGCTCGTCGTCGCGGCGGACCTGACCGACCCGGCGTCCGTCGCCGAGATGTTCGACGCCGTGAAGTCGGAGTTCGGGAGACTCGACGTGCTCGTGCTGAATGCCTCGGGAGGCATGGAATCCGGCATGGCGGAGGACTACGCGTTGACCCTCAACCGGGATGCCCAGGTGAACGTGCTCGAGGCGGCGACCCCCCTGCTGTCCGACGGCGCACGGGTCGTCTTCGTCACCAGCCACCAGGCTCACTTCATCCGCACGACTCCGACGATGCCGGAGTACGAGCCCGTCGCTCTCTCGAAGCGCGCCGGCGAAGACGCCCTGCGCGAGCGGATTCCGGCTCTGGCCGAGAAGGGGATCGGCTTCACCGTCGTCTCCGGCGACATGATCGAGGGGACCATCACCGCGACGTTGCTCGAACGGGCGAACCCGGGCGCGATCGCCGAGCGACGTGAGTCCGCGGGCAAGCTCTACAACGTCTCGGAGTTCGCAGCGGAGGTCGCTCGTGCTGCGGTCGATCCGGTGCCGTCCGACAACACCCGTCTGGTGGGCGATGTGAGCGGTTTCCACGCTGAATGACCCTGATGCACGAAGGCGCCCCGTCCGCTCGGACGGGGCGCCTTCGTGCATCGGGTGTCAGGCTGCGGGACCGGACTGGACGCTGGAGACGAATTCCTTCGATTCCTTGCCCAGCGTGATCGCACGCACGATCTGCACGATGCCCAGAGCGACGAGCGAGATACCGAATACGAGCCACAACACGGCCGCTGCGTACAGGGGCGAGAAGAGCACGACGATACCGGCGATGATGCTGAGCAGCGCATACAGCAGCGTCCACACCCGTGAGCCGTCCTGTCCGAGCAGAGTGAGCGAGACGACGCCGTCGACGATCCAGCTGATGCCGATGAAGATCACCACGACGAGTGCGAGCGTCGCGGCGGCGGCGCCGAGATTGGCGAAGGCGATGACGCCAGCGACGATGTACAGGAGTCCGAGCACGATGTGCCCGACTCGTGCCCAGCCACCCTTCTTGTGCGAGAAGATCCCGAGTCCGATGTACACGAGACCCGCGATGACGAGATAGGTGGCGACGATCCCGGTCACGATGACGGCGGATTTCCCGGGCCAGACGAGGAGGACGATGCCGGCGATGAGCGCGATGACGCCGGAGACGGCAAGGGTGATGCGAATGGACTTGAACAGTGACTTCGCCTCTGCGGCGATCGAATCAGACATGGGTGGGGAACCTTTCTGAGAAATCCCTGTGAGGGATGCTGACAGAGTAGCGCCATGTCGGCGGTAGCGGGAGGGCGCGCTGCGATGACGACACGTACGGTCATGCCGCGTAGCGCGCGGACATGGCACTATCGACACGTGAACGCAGACGCCGATGCCCGACTTCGCGAGCTGGTCGTCATGCGCAGAGTCCGCGATCGCATCGACCGGGAGTATGCGCGACCCCTGGATGTCGAATCCCTCGCGAGGGGCGTGCACATGTCTGCCGGCCACCTGAGCCGCAGGTTTCGGGAGGCATACGGCGAGTCGCCCTACTCGTATCTGATGACGCGTCGGATAGAGCGCGCCATGGCTCTGCTCCGGCGCGGCGACCTGACGGTGACGGAGGTCTGCTTCGAAGTGGGATGTTCGTCGCTCGGCACCTTCAGCACGCGATTCACCGAGCTCGTCGGTGTCCCCCCTCGGGTGTACCGTGAACGCGCCGCGAACATCGACGGCATCCCGACCTTCCAAGCGAAGCACGTCGTCCGACCGATCAGGAATCAAGAAGCACCACGCACGGACGCCCACCTAACCTGAACCCATGAACATCAGCATCCATTACGCCTTCCTCCCGCACACCGATGCCGACGCGGCGCTCGGCTTCTATCGCGACGCCCTCGGATTCGAGGTGCGCAACGATGTCGGCTACGACGGACTCCGGTGGCTCACGGTCGGGCCCGTCGGCCAGCCTGAGACGTCGATCGTGCTGCATCCGCCCGCAACCGACCCCGGGATCACCGACGCCGAGCGGCAGACCATACTCGAGCTCATCGCCAAGGGCAGCTACGGGGCTCTCACCCTCGCGAGCGATGATCTCGACGGGCTCTTCGACCGCCTCGCCGGCCAAGGAGCGGATGTCGTGCAGGAGCCCATGGACCAGCCGTACGGGGTCCGCGACTGCGCGTTCCGCGACCCGGCGGGCAATCTTCTCCGTATCAACCAGACCGCCTGAGCGGCCATTACCCTCGAGGACCACCATGACCCACGTCGCCGACGGCCACGATCTGATCCGCGTTCAAGGCGCCAGGGAGAACAACCTCAAAGACGTCAGCGTCGACATCCCGAAGCGTCGGCTGACGGTGTTCACGGGTGTGTCAGGCTCGGGCAAGAGCTCGCTGGTCTTCGACACGATCGCGGCCGAGTCCAGGCGCATGATCGATGAGACGTACAGCGCGTTCGTGCAGGGCTTCATGCCCTCGGTCCCGCGGCCCGATGTCGACGTGCTCGAGGGGCTCACGACCTCGATCATCGTCGACCAGGAGCGCCTGGGGGCGAACCCTCGCTCGACGGTGGGAACCGTCACGGATGCGAACGCGATGCTGCGCATCCTGTTCAGCAAGCTCGGTCAGCCGTACATCGGCGGGCCGACCGCGTTCTCCTTCAACATCCCCACGCAGCGAGCCAGCGGTGTCATGACGGGTCCCGGCGGTGAGAAGAAGATCGTCAAGGATGCGATCTATCTCGGCGGGATGTGTCCGCGTTGCGAGGGCAGGGGAGCGGTCTCCGATCTCGACCTCACTCAGATCGTCGACGAGTCCAAGTCTCTCGACGAGGGCGCGATCATGGTGCCCGGGTACACCGCTGACGGCTGGATGGTGAAGGGCTTCTCCGCCTCGGGCTTCTACCCGGCCGACAAGCCCGTCTCATCGTTCACCGAGAAGCAACGCCACCTCTTCCTCTACGGAGAGGTCACCAAGGTCAAGATCTCCGGCATCAACATGACGTACGAGGGGCTGATCCCCAAGATCACCAAGTCGATGCTCTCGAAGGACCTCGACGCTCTGCAGCCGCACATCCGCTCCTTCGTCGAGCGCGTCGCGACTTTCGCGACCTGCCCCGAATGCGACGGCACGCGGCTGACCGAAGGGGCGCGGTCGTCGAAGATCGATGGCATCAGCATCGCGGACGCATGCCGGATGCAGGTCACCGACCTCGCCGCGTGGGTGCGCGGACTGGAGCTGCCGGGGGCCGGCCCTCTGCTCGACGCCCTCAAGGCGAACCTGGATGCCTTCGTGACGCTCGGACTCGGATACCTGAGCCTGGAGCGCCCGTCGGGAACGCTCTCGGGCGGAGAGGCGCAGCGCATCAAGATGCTGCGCCACCTCGGTTCGTCTCTGACCGATGTCACCTACGTCTTCGACGAGCCCACGATCGGGTTGCACCCGCATGACATCCAGCGGATGAACACGCTGCTGCTGCGTCTTCGAGACAAGGGCAACACTGTGCTGGTCGTCGAGCACAAGCCTGAGACCATCGCGATCGGCGATCACGTCGTCGACCTCGGCCCCGGGGCCGGGAGCGCGGGTGGTGAGATCTGCTTCGAGGGCACGGTCGAAGGGCTGAAGGCGAGCGGTACGCGCACCGGAGCGCACCTCGACGACCGAGCGACTCTGAAGACGACGGTGCGCGCGAGCAGCGGCGCCATCGAGGTGCGGGGTGCCACGGCGAACAACCTCCAGGACGTCGATGTCGACATCCCGACGGGAGTGCTCACCGTCGTCACCGGTGTGGCGGGCTCGGGCAAGAGCTCGCTCATCCACGGGTCGGTATCGAAGCGCGACGGGGTGGTCGCGATCGACCAGGGCGCGATCAAGGGATCTCGCCGGAGCAACCCCGCCACGTACACCGGGCTCCTCGAGCCGATCCGCAAGGCATTCGCGAAGGCGAACGGCGTCAAGCCCGCGCTGTTCAGTGCGAACTCCGAAGGGGCGTGCCCGACGTGCAAGGGCGCGGGTGTCATCATCACCGAGCTCGGGTTCATGGACACGATAGAGACCCCTTGCGAGGACTGCGGCGGTAAGCGCTTCCAGGCCGCTGTCCTCGTCTACAAGCTCGCAGGCAAGGACATCACCGAGGTGCTGGATCTCCCGGTCTCCGAGGCCCGCGTGTTCTTCTCGGAGGGCGAGGCGAAGCTGCCTGCAGCGGCGGCGATCCTTGCACGCCTCGAAGATGTGGGACTCGGATATCTCTCGCTCGGCCAGCCGTTGTCGACTCTGTCCGGAGGCGAGCGGCAGCGCATCAAGCTGGCCATCCAGATGGGGGAGAAGGGCGACACGTATGTCCTCGACGAGCCCACGACCGGTCTGCACCTGGCCGACGTCCAGAACATCCTCGGCCTCCTCGACCGTCTGGTGGAATCAGGTAAGACGGTCATCGTGATCGAGCATCACCAGGCGGTGATGGCGCACGCCGACTGGATCATCGACATCGGACCGGGCGCTGGGCATGACGGCGGACGGGTCGTGTTCGAGGGCCCTCCGGCCGAGCTCGTTGCGTCGAGATCGACGGTCACGGGAGAGCACCTCGCGGCATACGTCGGAGCGTAGGGAGCGCGGATGAGGCCACTCGCACGTGCGTGGGTGCGCCACCGTTCCGTCTCCGGCGACCGCGCGACCCGCCTCGAGAACGTCCGTTTTCCGCCCAGTTCGCATCGACCTGAGCTCGATCTGCGAGCGCGGCATCCACGGGCGAGCGAAACCGTGCCTGAGCCTATGTGGCACTGCGGATGGCACCGGTCGCGTCCGACGACGCTTCCGCATGGCTCGACCTCGTCGACAGCCCCTCTCGAGCTGTCAGCGCTAACGCTGATAATGCACATTATGTCAGCTCGACGAGATGTGCCTTCTCCTCCGCCGGAGGCAACCCTCTCCGTCTGCCAGAATCGCTTGATGCGACGACCCGTGCGTTCTGCCATCTCCTCCATGGGACTCGTGGCGGTGGGCACCACGCTTGCTGCGTGCGGACTGACGACCGGCGGTGGCGTCGACGCGTTGTGCGCAGATCCGTTCGTGATCTCGTGCGACCGATACGGCGACTCGACTCTGGTGGTCATCGACGCCGACACTTCCGCCGATGACATAGCCGCGTTCGCGGGCGCCCTCGACGAGGCCACGGACGCATTCGACGGCCCAGTCCGGCTGGAAGCACGCTCGTCGCGCGCGATCATCCTCGATCCCGAGGTGACTCCACCGTTCGCGTGGCAGATCGATCTGAGCACCGTGGCGTCGGCTGATCTCGATTCAGTCCTCGGTGGCGTGCTGGCG
The DNA here is from genome assembly GCF_904831005.1 of Microbacterium hydrocarbonoxydans. NCBI lineage: Bacteria > Bacillati > Actinomycetota > Actinomycetes > Micrococcales > Microbacteriaceae > Microbacterium > Microbacterium hydrocarbonoxydans. The sequence continues at coordinate 1,625,380 of NZ_LR882982.1, forward strand.
GCAGCGGAGGTTCCGGGGGCCGTCGGCATCGGCGTCGAGGATGGCTGGGGGCACGTGACCGTGCAGCGCATCGAGCACTTCGTGGATGTGTTCGACAGTCTCTCGCAGAGCGTGTTCGAGAACGGCGCCACCTATACGCTGCAGTCTGCGGACGAGCGCCTCCGTATCGTCCACGTGCCCACGCGCACCTCGGTCGATGCGATTCACGAGATCATCGCCGTAGCCGAGGCGTATCCGAGTGCCGAGGTGCTGCTGGAAGCGATGACGAGCGGGTCACAGTGGCCGGTGCTCTACGTCTCGCACCTCACTCCCCCGCAGCAGCAGGAAATCGCCGTCCGCCTCCGCGACCCGGGACTGGCTGACGCCGACATCGACGGCTATCCTCTCGAGTTCATCCTCGGCTCCGTGGGAGAGGCGGGCGTGAGCTACGTCGACGGGACGTTCGGAGACGTGCCCCTCGGTTGAGACGGCGCAATCGTGACGCTCGCACACGGGGATGGATGACTGCCCCCGTCGTTGACCGAGCATCGCCGCTCACCAGGGCGTGCCCCGGAGATCGATGTCTCCCCCAGGCCACGCAGCGCCCGAGGCGGCGAAGACCATGATCGGACCATCGAGTGACATCGACGACTCGCGGCGATCATGCATCGAGACATGCCGCTCTGCGGCGTGAACGCGCGACCAGCCCGTGCTCTCGTAGAACGGAACGACCTCCTCGCGACATCCGAGATAGCCGAACTCGATGCGATCGTCACCGATCATCGCTTCTTGAGCGCGCGACATCACCCGCCGGCCCACTCCCGCCGATCGCCACTCGCGATGCACGAGTACTCCCCCGGTCCCCGCCACGCAGACGTCACGGTCGCCGACGGCGATGAGTCGACGTTGGAATCCCACGTGCGCGAGAACGCGGGAATCTCGAACGAGCATCACATGCACACCGGCGGGCGAGTATCCGTAGGGGCGGTCAGGGTCCCACGCGCCGTGAGACGCCAGATACTCGCTGTCGAACAGACTCCGGAGGGCATCGAGCCGGGTGTCTGAAAGGTGCTCGTGGTCGACGACGAGCATGCTGTCTCGCGTCGCGTGCGACCCGCGGGCCCGAGCGCCAGGAACGGAGTTCGTGGTCATCGCGCCAGCCGATCTGAACGGCTGCTGCGGAGCATGCACACGAGTCCCGGTCGGTCGTCCCAGCTGGCGACTCGCTCAAACCCGCGCGACTCGTACAGTCGGATCGCCGCAGTGCGCCATTCCCAGACCGACAGTCTGACAGCATCGCGCGTCCGTGACAGTGCCGCGTCCAAGAGCGCCGAGCCTATGCCTCGACCCCGCAGCTCGGGGTCGGCCCACAGTCGCGTGATCTCGGACACTCCCCCGTGTGTCCGGACGATGACGACACCGGCGGGGCGATCATCGAACTCCGCGAGGAACGTCGTGCATCCGGCGTATGCGGTTCGCGGATCGCGCACCTCCCGCTCGTAACGCTCCGGCAGAGCGGCCCCAGACACTGAGGTCTGCCTCAGTCCGTGCTTGCGTTTCTCGCTTTCGGTCTGCACGAGGTACGCCCGGACGAGATCGCTCACCGTGCCGACGTCGTCGCCGCCCCAATCGGTTTCGCGGAGATGTGGCGATCGGCGATCGGAATGAAGGGGCACTCTTTCATTCTGCCGTCGCCCCGTCACCGGGCCGACCAGACCCCCAGCTCATTGCCGGTCGGGTCGGTGAAGTGAAGACGGCGTCCGCCCGGAAAGTCGTAGGGTCCCTGGGTGACCGCACCGCCGGCTTCGGTGATCGCGAGCTGAGTGGCGCCGAGGTCGTCGGAGTACAGCAGCACGAGTGGTCCTCCGGCGGGGCGCCCGCTGTCGGAGAGCAGGAGACCGCCCACCTCGGATCCGTCCCCTGAGGGGTGTGCGATTCCTGCGTACGACGGACCATAGTCGACGAAGCTCCATCCGAAGGCGTTCTGATAGAAGCGCTTCGCGGTATCGATATCGGTGACGACGAGTTCGACGTAGTCGATCGAGTGGTGAACGGGCGTAGGTGTCATGCAGCCACGCTAGCGAGAGCATCCGACATCCGGGACCCCTGTCGCAGATCGTCGTCGGCAGAAGCACTCTCGAGGCAGGAGTAGCGTTGAGGGGTGCAACAGGTTCCCCGCTCCCCCGTGACGACGCCGGGCTGGAGGGCCTGGCTCATCTGGTCGGTCGGCGTGGCCGCCTACGTCCTCGCCATCACGAATCGCACCTCTCTCGGTGCGGTCGGAGTCGAGGCCGCCGATCGGTTCCAGGCGGATGCGTCGACGCTGGCGCTGTTCGCGGTGGTGCAGCTCGCCGTCTACGGCGGGATGCAGATCCCGATCGGCATCCTGCTCGACCGCTTCGGCTCGCGTCCGATCATGACGGTGGGCATGCTGCTCATGGCGGCCGGGCAGCTCACGATGGCGCTTTCCCCCAGTATTGGCATCGCCGTCTTCGCCCGCATCCTTCTCGGTGCCGGCGATGCCGCGATCTTCCCGGCCGTGCTGAGGCTCGTCGCGACGTGGTTCCCGGCCCAACGCGGTCCGATCATGGTGCAGTTCACAGGGATCATCGGCCAGGCCGGTCAGCTGATCGCACTGGTGCCGCTCGCCGCGCTGCTGCACGCGACCACCTGGACGATCACGTTCGGGAGCATCGCGGGGCTCGGCGTGCTCTTCACCGTTCTCGTGGCCCTGCTGATCCGCAATCACCCGGTCGAGCGCGGAGCCGATGTGACGGTCAACACCGACACAGGGGTGATCCGCGTCGTCACGTCGTCGATCGACACGGGAGTCGGCATCCGCGCAGCGTTGGCGCATCCGGGCACCCGCCTCGCCTTCTGGTCGCACTTCACGACTCCTTTCGCGGGGACTGCGTTCATCCTGCTGTGGGGAATGCCCTTCCTCACTGCCGCTCAAGGGCTCGACACCGCTCATGCGGCCGGGATCATCTCCGTCTACGTGATCGCGGGCATGGTGCTCGGGCCGGTCATCGGCGACCTGTCACGGCGCCTTCCCAATCAGCGCTCCCTCGCTCTGGTGCTACCTGCGGTCGGCCTGCAGTTCATCGCCTGGGTCGCCGTGATCGCCATGCCCGAACCCGCCCCGCTGTGGATGCTCTACGCGCTCGCCATCGCGCTCGCGACGGGCGGCCCCGCGAGCATGATCGCGTTCGATCACGCCCGGACCCACAATCCGTCGCATCGCCTCAGCACCGCGACCGGCGTGACGAACGCCGGTGGTTTCATCGCAGCGCTCATCGCGATCTGGCTCATCGGTCTGGCCCTCGACATCCAGGGTGCGGGCACACCGGAGACGTACTCGTTCGAGGCGTTCCGGATCGCCTTCCTGATGCCCGTACCGCTCTGGATCCTCGGTGTGGTGTTCATCCTCGTCGAGCGCAAGCGCACTCGCATCAGGATGGGGCTGGATCCCGAGAAGCGCCGCTGACCCTTCTAGGCTGTCATTCATGCCCGGGCCGTTCTCGTTCTCCCGCGACGCGCGCGTCATCGATCGCGATCTCGTGCATCGCTGGCTCAGCGAGCAGTCGTATTGGGCGCAGGGTCGCGCGCGCGAGACTCAGGACGCGGCGATGGATGCGTCTCGCAACTATTGCGTCCTCGATGCCGATGAGCGTCAGGTCGCCTACGCACGAGTGGTCACCGACGGCGTCACGTTCGCCTGGCTGTGCGACGTGTTCGTCGACGAGACGATGCGGGGGCACGGAATCGGGAAGATGCTCGTCGAGGGCGTCATCGACGACCTGCAGCGCTTCTCGACGGTGAGACGGATCATGCTGGCGACGAGCACGGCAGACGGGCTGTACGCGAAGTACGGATTCGCCGAATCGGCCGGACCGACACGCTATATGGTCAAGCCGATGGAGCGCGCCTGATACTGCTGGCGGGGGCGGAACTCGTTGAGCGGAGAGTCCGTCTCAGCGTCCGGGCCGTCTCAGCGGCGTCCAGCCGAAAGGCACGGGGCCGTCGATCACGGCGTTCTCGCGGTCGGCGCGGTCAGACCACCCCTGGGCCTCCCCCGGTGTGTCGAACGCGCCGCGAGCGACGCGGATGCCCACGTCCTCGTGATGCATACGAGGAGCTCCTCCGCGGCGCACGGATGCCCGCACGCTCCATGAATCGTCGGCGAAACCGCCGCCCCGGAACACACGGTAGTCGCCGTAACGCGCGGGATCCAGCAGATCCCAGCACCACTCCCAGACGTTGCCGAGAGTGTCGAAGAGTCCGTTGAGGTTCGGCAGCTTGCCGCCGACATCCTGCGGCTCTGTCACGCCGTCGGCACCCGTCCAGGCCGCATCCGCAAGCGGTGCGTAGTGGGGCCCGACCGAGCCGGCCCGGCAGGCGAACTCCCATTCAGCCTCTGTGGGGAGTCGGTAGCCCTCCCCCGCCGTGTCCCAGGAGACATCCTCTCCATCGAAGTGGTAGACGGGATCGAGTCCCTCCCACTCAGAAGCCGCATTGCAGAAGTGCACGGCACGAAGCCAGCTCAGATCTGCCGCAGGGCGGCGCGGATGTCGTGACGGTATGGGGAGGATCTCGCCCAGTTGCTCCTCCGTCACAGGGAAGACGCCGATCTCGAAGTCCGCGAGGTCGACCGAGCGCTCGACCTTGCGACGCGCATCATGCAGCGTCACCTGACCGCCGACGATGCGGCGCATCTCGATGTCTGTCACGACCGCGGAGCCAGTTCGACCCACGTCGGGTACTTCGCGGCGCGCCCGTCGCCCGACGATGTGCGGGTGACGCGTCGTCTCACCCAGGGGCCGACGAACTCGCGGTAGTACGCCAGCCCTGCGGGGCCTGAGGCCGCGAGCGACGACGGAGACCACCACGTCGGGTCGGGCTCGAACCCGAGCCCGTGCAGGACTCGGGCAGCCACCCGGTGATGGCCCGCCGAGTTCATGTGAAGCCGGTCCTCCGACCAGTACTGCGGCTGAGACAGTTCGCGGTCAGGCCAGTTCAGCGCGCGCACGACATCGGGACGATCCTCGATGCGCCGAAGGACGGCCTCGGAGAGCAGATCGCCACGCTTCTTCACCAGGCTGCCCATCGGCAGCTGGCCGCTCGGGTCGGCGCCGGAGAGGAGGATCAGGGTCACGCCCTCTTCATCGCAGCGGCGCAGGACCCGGCTGAAGGCATCGGCGATGTGCTCGAGGTCAGTGCGGGGACGCAGCATGTCGTTGCCGCCGCCGTTGAAGGACAGATGCGTCGGCCCGAGCGCGAGCGCGGGTTCGAGCTGCTGTTCGACGATCGGCCAAGCCAGCTTTCCGCGGATCGCGAGGTTGGCGTATTTCACGACATGTCCCGAGGCATCGGCCCACCCCTGCGCTGCGAGATCAGCCCAGCCCCGCTCCCGTCCGTCAGGAAGTACATCGCCGACCCCTTCGGTGAAGGAATCGCCGATGGCCACATATCGCACCTCTGTCACGGAACCAGCCTAGGCGGTGCGCCGAAAGCAGAGTCTCATCGATCGTCCAGAGCCTGTCCGCGTCGGTCGGAGAGGCCCCAGGCGGCGGCGGCGGCCACCACGAAACAGGCCCCGAACACCGCGAAGAGCAACGGCGCGCCACCGGCGACCAGCATGACGGGGACAGCGAGCGGCGCAGCGATCGACGCGAGTCGTCCGACCCCTGCGGCCCACCCCGCGCCGGTCCCGCGCAGCGAGGTCGGGTAGATCTCGGGAGTGACCGCGTAGAGGGCTCCCCACGCTCCGAGGTTGAAGAACGAGAGCGCCATCCCCGACGCGACGATCGTGACCTCGGTCGTCGACGTGCCGAAGAAGACGGCCGACACCGCCGACCCCACGAGGAAGACCGACAACGTCGTGCGCCGCCCCCACACCTCGATCAGCCATGCGGCCACAGCGTAACCGGGAAGCTGAGCGAGGGTGATGATCAGTGTGAAGCCGAAAGAGCGCACGAGATCGAAGCCGGCATCGACAAGGATGCTCGGGATCCAGATGAACGCGCCGTAGTAGGCGAAGTTCACGCACAGCCAGACGACCCACAGGCACAGCGTGCGAGTCCTGAACTCCGCGTTCCACAGCGTGGTGAGTCGTGCCCTCGCGGTGACGGCGATCGAACGGGATGCCGGTTCGCGGCGAATCGCCGGGCCCGGTTCCACCCCCGCGTCGGCTTCGAACATCGACACGATGCGGTCTGCTTCGGCGATTCGACCTCGAGATGCCAGCCACCGCGGCGACTCGGGCAGCCCCCACCGCACGATCAATGCATAGACGGCGGGTATCGCGCCGAAGGCGAACGCCCATCGCCAGCCGTCGTCGGACGCGGGGATCACGAAGTAGCCGATCAGTGCCGCAGCCGTCCAGCCGAGTGCCCAGAAGGCTTCGAGGATGACGATCAGTCTGCCGCGGATTCGCGCCGGCGCGAACTCGCTGACATACGTCGAGGCGACGGGGAGCTCGGCTCCGAGGCCGAGGCCCACGAGGAATCGCAGCACGAGCAGCGCGGCGATCCCACCGACCAGCGCGCTGGCACCGGTGGCGACGCCGTAGACCAGAAGCGTCAGCGCGAAGACCTGTCGACGCCCCAGCCGATCGGCGAGGAGCCCTCCCAGAGTCGCGCCGATCGCCATGCCGATGAACCCGACGGAGGCGATCCAGCCCGCATCCGTCTTGGTCAGCCCCCACTGCTGGGTGAGCGCAGCGAGGATGAACGAGATGAGACCGACGTCCATGGCGTCGAGCGCCCATCCGACACCGGATCCCGTGAGAAGGCGCAGATGACGGCGGGTGAAAGGCAGATCGTCGAGACGCCCGGCGAGCGAGGCGCGACTCGGCAACGAGGTGTTGGCCATCCCCTCATCGTAGGGGTGCGCGAGCTCGTCGCCGGCCGCGCCGTCGTCAGTCGCGCTGCGCCAGCAGCCTGCGCACTCGCGGGATGACCTCGGTGCCGTAGAGCTCGATGCTCCGCATCATGGACTCATGCGACAGAGTGCCGGTCGCATACTTGAGATCGAATCGACCGAGCCCCAGGGTGGTCACCGTGTCTGCGATCTTCGCTGCCACCCGGTCGGGTGAACCGGCGTATGTCGCACCGGCGGGACCGATGTCGTTCTGGAACCGCGCGCGGCTGTAGGGCGGCCACCCGCGCTCCGCGCCGATCGTGTTGTTCATGGCCTCGAAGCCCGAATAGGCCGCCTCCCAGGCCTCATCGTCCGTGTCGGCGATATGACCGGGCGAGTGCACGGCGACCGGGTGCGAGGGTGTGCCGAAAGACGCGACGGAGCGGTGGTAGAGCTCGACGAACGGCGCGAAGCGGCCTGCCGGCCCCCCGATGATCGCCAGCATCAGTCCGAGACCGTGCCGTGCGACCCTCACGACCGACTCGGGGCTGCCCCCGACGCCGACCCAGGTGCGAAGACCGTTCGCCGTCTTCGGGAAGACATCGGCATTCTCGAGCGACGGGCGCATCGAGCCCGACCACGTGACCGGCTTCTCTGAGAGCAACTCGACGAAGAGTTCGAGCTTCTGCTCGAACAGCGCGTCGTAGTCCTGCAGGTCGTAGCCGAACAAGGGGAAGGACTCGATGAACGAGCCACGCCCGAGCACGACCTCGGCGCGACCGTCGGACAGGGCGTCGAGCGTGGAGAAGCGTTCGAAGACCCGCACGGGGTCGTCCGACGACAGCACGGTCACAGCCGTTCCGAGGCGGATGCTCTTCGTCCGCCCCGCGATCGTGGCGAGCACCATCTCGGGCGCGGAGACCGCGAACTCCGACCGGTGGTGCTCCCCCACGCCGAAGAAGTCGACACCTACGCGATCGGCCATCTCGGCCTGCTCGACGATGTTGCGTATGGTCTGCGCTCCCGTGAGGAGCTCGCCGTCGTCGCCTCGCGTGATGTCGCCGAACGTGTCCAGCCCGAACTCGATGCTCATGTCATCCCTTTCCATTCAGATGAATGAACAGCGTCTGAGCGCCGATCATTCCCTCAGCGGGACAGGAGCGCGGTACGCAGTGTGTCGAGGCCCACTCCGCCCATGTCGAGCGCACGTTTGTGGAACTCCTTCACGTCGAAGCCTGCACCGCGTTCGGCCTGGTAGGCATCGCGCACCTGCTCCCAGATGCGCTGTCCGACCTTGTAGGACGGTGCTTGTCCCGGCCAGCCGAGATAGCGGTTGACCTCGAACTGCACGAACTGGTCGGACATGTTGACGTTCTGACGCATGAACCCGAGAGCGTAGTCCGCGTCCCAGACCCCGTCGCCGTCGAGTCGCGGCTTGCCGAGGTGCACTCCGATGTCGAGCACGACGCGTGCGGCTCTCATGCGCTGCCCGTCGAGCATGCCCAGCCTGTCGGCGGGGTCATCGAGGTAGCCCAGCTGCTGCATGAGACGCTCGGCGTAAAGCGCCCAGCCCTCGGCGTGGCCTGAGGTGCCCGCGAGCAGGCGTCGCCACGAGTTCAGTTCGGCGCGGTTGTACACCGCCTGCGCGATCTGCAGGTGATGCCCCGGCACGCCCTCGTGGTAGACCGTGGTGAGCTCGCGCCAGGTGTCGAACTCGGTGACTCCCTCGGGCACCGACCACCACATGCGACCCGGGCGAGAGAAGTCGTCTGTGGGCCCTGTGTAGTAGATCCCGCCTTCTTGGGTCGGCGCGATCATGCACTCGAGGGTCCGGATCGCATCAGGGATGTCGAAGTGCGTGGCACCCAGCTCGGCGACCGCGCGATCGCTGGTCTCCTGCATCCAGCGCTGGAGTGCCTCGGTGCCGACGAGCTTGCGCGCGGGGTCGGCTTCGAGATGTGCGACTGCTTCTTCGACGGTGGCGCCGGGGAGGATCTCGTTCGCGATCGCCGTCTGCTCGGCGACCATGCGCTCGAGCTCTTCGCGACCCCATTCGTACGTCTCGTCGAGATCGATCGTCGCACCGAGGAAACGACGCGAGTTCAGCGCGTACAGCTCGCGTCCGACTGCGTCGACCTCGGTCGCCGCAGGGGCCAGGTCTTCGGCGAGGAAGCGGCGAAGCTCGTGATAGGCGACACGCGCTGCCGCGGAGTTGTCGGCGAGAGTGCGGGCGAGGGACGCCGGAAGGTTTCCTTCCGCCGGCGCTGCGTCGGCCACGAACGCGGCGAAGAAGCCGTCGTCTGCCGTGTAGCGGTCGATCTGCGTGGCGACCTCGACCACCTGTCGTCGTGCCGGAGTGACGCCTGAGGCGATGCCGGCGCGCAACGTCTCGGTGTATCCGCGCAGTGCCTCGGGCACCGCCGCGAGGCGAGCCGCGATGACAGACCAGTCGTCTGCGGTGGCGGTCGGCATGAGGTCGAACGCCGACCGGACGTCCTGCGCAGCGGAGGCGATCACGTTCAGGTCGCGCAGATGCCAGTTCGCCTCGTGCAGCTCGAGATCGAGGCCGAGCTCAGCCGAGAGATCGTTCTTGGTGATCTCGTCGATCGCATCGACGGGCGTGAGCGAGTCGAGCTTCGCGAGGGTGGTGCGCGTCGCGTTCGCGATCTCCTCGTGGCCCTCTGGACTCAGGTCGCCGAACCGGTCATTGACGTCATCCCGACCGATGTAGGTGCCGAGTGTCGGGGCGAGCACCGCGATGGTGTCGACCCATTCTTCGGCAACTTTGTCGATGGCAGACGGAGTGCGGGAGGCTGCAGTCATCCCTCCACAGTAGTCCGGGTCGGTGGCGGGAACACCTCGATGCGCCCGCCGCCGACCAGCGCCTCAGTGAGCGGCTTCGTTCCAGTCACGCCCGCGGCCGACCTGCACATCGAGCGGCACTCTCAGATCGGCGGCGTCGCCCATGCGGGTGCGAACGATCCGTTCGGTCGCACCCCACTCCCCCGGGGCCACCTCGACGACGAGCTCGTCGTGGATCTGCAGGAGCACCCGCGAGCTGAGCCCCTCGCGGCGGAGGTCATCGTGGATGTGCAGCAGCGCGATCTTCATGATGTCTGCGGCGCTTCCCTGGATCGGGGCGTTGAGCGCAGCCCGCTCGGCATTCTCGCGGAGCACCCGATTGGGGCTCGAGAGGTCGGGGAAAGGTCGACGACGACCGAAGATCGTCTCGGTGTAACCGACCTCCTTGGCCTGCATCACCGAGGCGCGCAGGTAGTCGCGGACCGCGCCGAACCGGGCGAAGTACTCGATCATCAGCTGCTTGGCCTCAGACTGCTCGATGCGGAGCTGCTTCGACAGGCCGAACGCAGAGAGACCGTAGACGAGTCCGTACGACATCGCCTTCACCTTCGTGCGCATGGCAGGCGTGACGTCGCCCGGATCGACGCCGAACACCCGCGCTCCGACGAACCGATGCAGGTCTTCACCGCTGTTGAAGGCCTCGATGAGCCCCTCGTCACCCGACAGATGAGCCATGATCCGCATCTCGATCTGCGAGTAGTCGGCGGTCAGCAGCGCTTCATGGCCTTCGCCGACCTGGAATGCGCTGCGGATGCGCCGCGACTCCTCGGTGCGCACCGGGATGTTCTGCAGGTTCGGATCGGTGCTCGAGAGACGGCCCGTCTGGCTGCCTGTCTGGACGTATGTCGTGTGCACACGATGGTCGTCCTTGATCGCGGTGTCGAGCGATTCGATGATCTGGCGGAGCTTGGTCGCTTCGCGATGCTGCAGAAGAAGGCCGAGGAACGGATGCGGATGGCTGTCCTGAAGGTCCGCGAGAACAGCGGCATCCGTGGAATATCCGGTCTTGGTCTTGCGCGTCTTGGGGAGCTGGAGATCGTCGAACAGCACCTCCTGCAGCTGTTTGGGTGAGCCGAGGTTGAACTCGCGCCCGACGATGCCGAATGCCTCCTGGGCGAGGCCTTCGGCACGCGTGGCGAGCTCTCCCGAGAAGGTGGAGAGCACCTCGTGCGACACGGCGACGCCGGCGATCTCCATGTCGGCGAGCGTGGTCAGAGTCGGAAGCTCGATTTCGGTCAGCACCGCAGCGACGGACTCCGGAATGTCCTCGCGAAGCGCCGCCGCGACCCGCAGCGCGAACCACGCCTCTTGAGAAGGAGTAGCCCCCTCTGTCTCGGGCACGAGCTGAGACGGGTCGGCTTCTGGCAGCTTCTCCCCGAGGTAGCGCTCCACGAGGTCGCTGAGCGTCTTGTCGGGAAAGCTCGGGCGCAGCAGCCACCCGGCAAGACTCGTGTCGTAGGCGAGCCCGCCCAGACGCACTCCTGCGCGCAGCAACGCCTTCACCTGCGGCTTGGCGTCATGCAGCGTCTTCGGCGCGTCGGATTCGAGCCAGTCTCGGACGGCCGGTGCGACATCGTCACTCCAGTCGAGTTCGCGCAGCTCGGTCTCGGTGGCCGCGCCCAGCCGGGCAGGGCGCCCTGCATCGAGGACGAGCCGCAGCGCCACGTCTCCCGGCTGCGCGCCGGCCCACGTCGCGAACTCGGATGCGCTGACCTCGACAGGAGTCGGCAGCGCGACGACGGTCGTCGGGTCGTCAGCGACCTCGCCGGCGCCGACAGCCTCGAAGACGCGCGGCAGCAGGGTCCGGAACTCGAGCCGCGCGAAGATGTCGCGCACGGCCTGTGCATCGATCGGGGCGACCGCGAGATCGTCGGGAGAGACCGGCAGCTCGACATCTGTCAACAGGCGGTTGAGCTTGCGGTTGCGACGGACGTCTTCGATGTGGTCGCGAAGATTGCCTCCGACCACGCCCTTGATCTCGGCGGCCCGCTCGAGCAGCTCATCGAGCGAGCCGAACTGGGTGAGCCACTTGACGGCGGTCTTCTCCCCCACCTTCGGCACGCCCGGAAGGTTGTCGCTGGTCTCTCCGACGAGCGCGGCGATGTCGGGGTACTGTTCGGGGCGCACCCCATAGCGCTCCTGCACTGTCACCGGGTCGTAGCGCTTGAGCTGCGAGACTCCCTGCACCGAGGGGTAGAGCAGCGTCACATCGTCGGTGACGAGCTGGATCGTGTCTCGATCTCCCGAGACGACGAGGACGTCGTATCCCTTCTCGGCGCCCTGAGTCGACAGGGTCGCGAGGATGTCGTCTGCTTCGAAGCCCTCTTTCGTGAGCACCGGGATCGACATCGCGGCGAGGCAGTCCTGGAGCAGAGGGATCTGGCCACGGAACTCCTGGGGCGACTCGGACCTGGTCGCCTTGTACTCGGGATACTCGTCGGTGCGGAACGAGTGGCGAGAGGTGTCGAAGGCGATCGCCATGTGCGTGGGCTGCTCGGCCTTGATGAGGTTCACCAGCATCGAGAGGAAGCCGTAGATGGCGTTCGTGTGCTGGTTGTCCTTGGTCGTGAAATTCTCGACCGGGAGGGCGAAGAAGGCGCGATAGGCGAGCGAATGGCCGTCGACGACCATGAGGGTAGGCTTTGCGGAGTCCGTCACCCTGTCAGCCTAACGAGGACGACAGACACCCGCTGAGGAGGATCCATGACCGAGACCGCGACGAGTGCAGGACTCGACTGGGCGACAGCCCGCGGGATGGGTGCACTCGCCCAGAAGATGGGCATGGAGTTCCTCGAGTTCACCACCGAGCGGTGCGTCGCGACCCTCCCCGTCGAGGGAAACACGCAGCCTGTCGGGCTCATGCACGGCGGCGCTTACGTCGTGCTCGGCGAGTCGCTCGGGTCGATGGCCGCGAACCTGCACGCCGGCCCCGGCCGACTCGCTGTGGGCGTCGACATCAACGCGACCCACACCCGATCGGCGACCTCCGGGCTGGTGACCGGTGTCTGCACGCCGGTTCACCTCGGGCGCAGCATCACGGTGCATGAGATCGTCGTCTCCGACGATCAGGGTCGTCGATGCTCGACGATCCGGATCACCAACATGATCAAGGACGCTCCGGCGGAACGCTGAGCGGAGAATCCAGCAGCAGCTGGAACAGCAGGTGATCCTGCCACTCTCCCGCGATCCGCAGATACCGTCGCGCGATGCCGATGCGTTCGAAGCCGGTGCTCGCGAGAACATGCTGTGACCCGGCGTTGCGGAGCAGCGTCGCGGCCTGCAGACGATGCAGTCCCACCTCATCCCGTGCGTACCCGGCGATGTGGCGGACACCGCGGGACGCCAGACCGCGACGCAGTCTCGTCCTGTCGATCCAGTAACCCAGATCGGCGTTCCGGAACGCGCCGCGAACGATGTTGTTGAGGTTGATCCGCCCGCGGATCTCGCCGTCCGACGATTCGATCACGAAACGGATGTTCCGTCCCGCGGACGCCTCGATCACGCACTGCTCCGCGTGGAACTCCTGCCACTCGGGCGTGAAGAAATCCGAATCCCTGAGCGGCTCCCAGGAGGCGAGGTGATCTCGATTCGAGGAATACGCTCGTGCGAGCGCGGCACCGTCGCCTCGTCGAACCGGACGCAGGAGATGCTCCGCGTCGAGTGCGAACAAAGACTACTTCTTCGGCGCGAGCTGCTCGATGATGGCCTTCGCCACGTCCTGCATCGTCAGGCGACGATCCATGGACGCCTTCTGGATCCAGCGGAACGCCTCGGGCTCTGAGAGGCCCATCTTCTCGTTGAGCAGACCCTTGGCGCGATCCACGAGCTTGCGGGTCTCGAAGCGCTCGACCATGTCGGCGACCTCAGCCTCGAGGGTGATGATCTGCTCGTGACGGGCCAGGGCGATCTCGATCGCGGGCAGGAGGTCGTTCGGCGTGAACGGCTTGACGACGTACGCCAGCGCGCCTGCTTCGCTCGCACGCTCCACGAGCTCCTTCTGACTGAACGCCGTGAGAAGGACCACGGGGGCGATGTTCCCCTTGTGCAGCTTCTCGGCCGCGCTGATGCCATCGAGCTGCGGCATCTTGACATCCATGATGACGAGGTCGGGACGCAGCTCGGTCGCCAGCGCGACCGCGGTCTCACCGTCGCCTGCCTCGCCGACGACATCGAAGCCGTTGTCGCGGAGGATCTCGACGATGTCGAGACGGATCAACGACTCGTCTTCGGCGACGACGACGCGTCGGGGTGCGGATGCCGTGGGCTGCTCAGCTGCCTGTTCTTGCTCGGTCACACGTCCATCCTACTGGAGAGCGTCGTCGGCGTTCCTGAAGGCGCTGGGCGTGGTCGTGCACCGCGCTTCCTGCGATAGGGTCGATGACGCGACACACGAGCCGGCGTGGCGGAATGGCAGACGCGGAGCACTCAAAATGCTTTGTCCGAAAGGGCGTGTGGGTTCGAGTCCCACCGCCGGCACTCTCAGCAGATCTCTCTCGCTATGGCATGGGAGAGAAGAGCTCGCCGATCGCGCAGAGCGTGGCGCCGTCTGACAGCGCCCATACGGCTCTCTTCCCCTGCACCAACGGGCGGAGCACTCCGAGCCCCGGAATGCTCGGCCACTCGTTGCCGCGAAGGAGCTCCCCCTCCTGGAGGAAGGAGGCGACGGCGACGGCCAGGCGCTGCGGATGCTCTGCACAGACGCGCAGCGCACGGCCGGCGACGTCGATGTGGGCGGTCAGGGCGCCGTGCTCCCCCACCTCGATGCCTGAGGTGACCGGCTCCCTCGGAAGCCCGACCGCCGCGAAGTCGCGCAGGACGGACTGCAGAACGGATTCTGCACGGAATCGATGGCGGAGCCGTGCTCGCGACGATTCACTCATGATGGTTCTCCTTCGGGGGCGACGGTGCGATCGGCGGCCTGCCTGATACGTCTATCCAGAGAGACGGCGCAGAGCCGGTTCCATGACGCGACTGTCGCCGGCCCGCCGTGCGACGCATGCACCGATAGCATCAGGAGATGACCGATCCGTCCCCCGGCGTCCCCCGCGCCAGGGGACGCTATGCCAAGGGCATCGCGCGTCGGCAGGAGATCCTCGACAAGGCGATCGAGGTCTTCGCCCGTCGCGGTTCGAAGAAGACGACGCTGCGCGCGATCGCCGAAGAGGTCGGAGTGACGCACGCGGCTCTCACGCACTACTTCGGCTCCCTGGAGGAGCTGTTGGTCGCCGTCTATCGCGAGTCCGAGCGGCGGGCCGACGACGAGCATCCGAAACAGAGCGACCTGAGCCCCGCGATGATGATGCGCGTCTCCGCGGAGGAGAATCGGACCATTCCCGGCCTCGTGCAGCTCTATTCCACGCTCGTCGCCACAGCGCTCGAGGAGAATCATCCGGTCGCCCACGAGTTCGCCACGCAGCGCTTCTCGCGTCTTCGCGCCGAGATGGCGGAGCGTGTGCGCGAGATGCAGCGCTCAGGGCAGTTGCGCGCGGATCTCGACCCGAATCTGGTCGCCGCCCTCGTGATCGCCGCATCGGATGGCCTGCAGACGCAATGGCTGCTCGATCCGACCGTCGAGCATGAGGCGGCCCTCGAGATGCTCGACCGGCTGCTGGCTCGTGACTGAGCGACGCTCGCGGCGCTCATCGCAGTGAGAGGCCCTCGGGCCGTGGGCGTGTCGCCTACGGCCCGAGGGCCTCTGTCGATGCGGTGCGAGTCGCTGTCAGAGCGTCGCCGCGAACGGGTCGAAGTCGGCGGGCAGCAGTGGCACGGGGGCGACCGTGCTCTCGACGACGACCGTCGTGCCCGTCGCGGCCGACTCCTGTGCGGAGAGCAGGATGTCGAGCACGTGGAAGCCGAGCTCACCGGAGGCGACGTGCGGGCGGGCCGCGGCGATCGCGCGCACCATGTCGAGTGCGCCGAGGCCACGACCGACCGCGACGTCGTCGTGCTCGATCTCGATCCACTCCTGGGTGAAGGACATGCCGTCACGGATCACGCCGAGCGGCTTCACGTAGGCGATGCGTCCCGCGAACGCATTCGGGTCGGGGATCACGATGGTCCCCTCGGTGCCGTGGATCTCGACGATGCCGTGGCGCTCGAGCGCCGAGTCGAAGCTCAGCAGGCTCTGCGCCTGAGCGCCCGCCTCGAAGGCGGTGACGATCTGGATCGTCGAGGGAACCTCGACCGGGAAGGTCGTGCCGGCGTTCGGGCCGGTGTGGATCTCCCGCTCCTCGCGTGCCTTCGACCCGACGGCCGACACGCGGTCCACCGGACCGAGCAGGCTCACCAGCGCCGAGAAGTAGTACGGCCCCATGTCGAGCAGCGGGCCTGCGCCCTCGGCGAAGAGGAATGCAGGGTTCGGGTGCCACAGGTCAGGGCCCTGGGTCTGGAACACGGTCTGAGCGAAGAGCGGACGGCCGATGACGCCGTCTTCGATCGCACGCCGTGCGGCCTGGAATCCCGGCCCGAGCAGCGTGTCGGGGGCCGAGCCGACGCGGAGTCCGGCCGCCTCGGCTTCCCGAAGCAGCTCGGCTGCCCCTGCGCGGTCGAGACCGAGCGGCTTCTCGGTCCAGACGTGCTTCCCTGCCGCGATCGCTGCACGCGAGATCTCGATGTGCACGGCCGGGATCGTGAGGTTGACGACGAGGTCGACCCCGGGATGAGCCAGCACGTCCGCGGCTGATCCGAAGGCGGGGACACCGTACTTCTCTGCCTGAGCCTGCGCGCGTTCCGTCAGCAGGTCGCCGACGATCAGGACCTCGACGTCGGGGAACGACGACAGGTTCTCGAGGTAGGTGTCGCTGATGACTCCGACGCCGATGATGCCGATGCCGACCGCGCTCATCGTGCGTACCCGCCTTCGATGAGGAACGAGTAGCTGGCAGCGATGTCGGCGAACACGTCGCCCGGCGCGTTGTCGTACTCGATGATCGCGTACTCGAGGCCGGTTGCGGCTCGAAGCGATGCGGCCAGGGGAACGTCGCCCGTTCCCGCGTGTCGCTGGTCGAGCGCATCGGACCCGAATTCGGCTGCGCCTGGTGCGAAGGGGTTGCGCGCAGGTGCCACGCCGTCCTTGACGTGCACCGCGACGAGGCGGTCACCGAGACGCGAGACGAGCGCAGGCACGTCCTGCCCGCCGACGAGCGCCCAGTACAGGTCGAGTTCGATCGCCACGCGGTCATCGGTGAGCGCGACGAAGCGCTCGAACGCGGTCTCGCCGTCGAAGTCCTCCACGAACTCCTGCGCGTGGTTGTGGTAGCCGACCTCGAGTCCGAAGCCCGCGGCCGTCTCGGCGAGGGCGTTCAGTCGGTCGGCGATGTCTGTCACGCCCTCGATCGTGAACCAGCGCTCCGGAGCGACGAACGGATCGATGACGGTCTTCAGCCCCACCTTCGCCGCGGCCTCGAAGACGACCTCGGGGGCAGGCGTCGGGATGGAGCCGTCCGGTGTCCAGAGCTCGTCCGAGAGAAGAGGCGCATGACCTGTCGGAGATGCGAGTCCGGCCGCGTCGAGCGCCGCGCGGATCTCGTCAGGGCGTCGTACGAAGTCGAACGCCTCGACGTTGCGAAGGCCGATCGCCGCGAGCTTCTCGAGCGAACCCTCCATGTCGGCGGAGAACTCCGCGGCGAGTGTGTACAGCTGGACTGAGGCTTCTGGCAGGGCCACGGTGACCTTCCTTCGGTGTGCTGATCGCTGACGACCCGTGTCGTCGGCCATCAGATTAGCAGAAACCTCCACCTGGAAGTTGTTCGATCCACGTGTGTCGCCTGCGGCTCATCCCTGTGCGAGCGCCTCGATCTCCTGCAGGACCCTCGGGTGTGCGAGGACGCGAAAGTGACCGCCGGTGTGCAACCGCACGTTCCTCCTGGCGCCGGAGAGTTCGCTCCCTTCCGGTATATGGGGGTCGAAGGCGGCGTACAGCGAGACGATGCGATCATTCACCTCGCGCCTGCGGGCGAGTTCCAGGATCGACGGGTCGGAGGGTGAGAAGGCGCGCACCGACCGTGTGGGGAACAGCCGCGCGTAGCGAGAACCCCCGAATGGTGCGGCGACCGCGACCATCGCGCGCACCCGCTGCCCCTCGACTCCGGTCATCGCCGCCTTCCCCGCGAGGCCCCCCTTGCTGTGCGCGACGATGAGCGCATCCGTCATATCCGCCTGCGCCAGAAGATCCGAGACATGTCTCGCGGTCTCGAGCACAGGGAGTCGGTTGTGCGAGAGCGTCTCGACGACGTGCACCGGGTGGCCTCGCTCGTGCAGCGCCGTCACCAGCGGCTGCATGAATCGCCAGGTCTCGTACACGCCGGGGATGATGACGATCGGCAGCCTGTGCCCGCTGCGGAAGGCAGCCGGATCGCCGCGTCCCACCGAGGCGCGCAGCTGCCAGTAACCCGCGTACGCATAGTCTGCCGCCCACCAGGCAGCGCGCTGCCACCAGGGGATCTGTGGATACGACGAAGGGGCGGAACCGCGGTTCCGCCCCTTCACTGCACGTCCGATCAGACGGTCGCCTCCTTGTAGATGGGAGCGGCGCCGTTGACGGCGTCGCCCACCTTGTGGACGCGGATGTCGTTGGTCGAGCCGACGATTCCGGGAGGGGATCCGGAGATCACGACGACCTTGTCTCCTTCAGCGGCGAGGCCGTTGGAGAGCAGATAGTCGTCGACCTGGAGATACATGAGGTCGGTGTGCTGGACCATGTCGACGAGCTTCGACTGGATGCCCCACGTCAGCGCCATACGACGGCGGATGCCGGGCTCGGGCGTGAAGGCGATCATCGGGATGCGCGAACGCAGACGCGAGAGGCGGCGCGCCGAATCCCCCGACTGGGTGAACACGCACAGGTACTTCGCCTCGACGAACTCGGCGACCTCGAGCGCTGCGAGGGTGATGGCGCCACCCTGCGTGCGAGGTTTGGTCGTCAGCGGCGCGATGCGCTCCAGACCGTGCTCCTCGGTCGACTCGATGATGCGGGCCATGGTCTCGACGACGACGACCGGGTAGTCGCCCACGCTGGTCTCGCCCGAGAGCATCACGGCATCAGCGCCGTCGAGCACGGCGTTCGCGACGTCGGACGTCTCGGCGCGCGTGGGCACGGGGCTGTTGATCATGGACTCGAGCATCTGGGTCGCGACGATGACCGGCTTGGCCATGCGGCGCGCGAGCTCGACGGCACGCTTCTGCACGATCGGCACGGCCTCGAGCGGAAGCTCGACGCCGAGGTCGCCTCGGGCGACCATGATCGCATCGAACGCGTCGACGATCTCCTCGAGCGCGTCGACGGCCTGCGGCTTCTCGACCTTGGCGATGACGGGGACCTTGACGCCCTCTTCAGCCATGATCTCGTGCACGCGGCTGACGTCCTCGGCATTGCGGACGAACGACAGAGCGATGAGGTCGGCGCCGATGCGCAGACCCCAACGCAGGTCGTCCTCGTCCTTCTCGCTCAGGGCGGGGACGTTCACCGCGACACCGGGCAGGTTGATGCCCTTGTTGTTCGACACCGCGCCGGCGACGATGACCTTGGTGGTCACGGTGACGCCGTCGGTCTCGACGACCTCGACGCGGACCTTGCCGTCGTCGATGAGCAGGAAGTCACCCGGCTTGACGTCCTGAGGCAGACCCTTGAAGGTCGTTCCGCAGATGTCCTTGTTGCCGATGATGTCTTCGGTCGTGATCTTGAAGATGTCGCCCTTGGCGAGCTCGTAGGGACCTGCCTCGAACTTGCCGAGGCGGATCTTCGGTCCCTGCAGGTCGACGAGGATCGAGACGGCGCGGCCTGCGTCGTCTGCGGCCCGACGCACGTTGGCGTAGTTGTTCTCGTGCACGGAGTAGTCACCGTGGCTGAGGTTCAGACGGGCGACATCCACGCCGGCGTCGATGAGTGCACGCACGGTCTCGTACGTGGATGTGGCGGGTCCCAGGGTGGCGACGATTTTCGCGCGTCTCAAAGATTGCTCCAGGGTAGTGGGGGATGGAAATCAGGCGACGGTGCCGCGGCTCAGCCTACGCGGGCTGAAGGCCGATAGCGACTTCATGAGGACGCACCGGCTCGGGCAGCACGGTGGTTCCCATGAGGAACCGGTCGACGTTCGCGGCTGCGGCGCGACCTTCGGCGATCGCCCAGACGATCAGCGACTGTCCACGACCGGCATCGCCTGCCACGAACACGCCCGGAACGGTGGACTCGTAGTTGTCCGCACGCTGGAAGGCACCGCGGTCGGTCATCTGCGGTCGGACGTCGTCGGTGAAGCCGTCCTGCTCGGGGCCGGTGAAACCCATCGCGATCAGAACGAGATCCGCGGGGATCTCTCGCTCCGTTCCGCTCTTCGGCACACGACGGCCGTCGATGTACTCGGTCTCGGCCACGCGGAGAGCGCGGACCTCGCCGACGTCGTTCGAGAGGAACTCGACGGTCGACGCCAGGAACACGCGCTCGCCACCCTCCTCATGTGCGGACTGCACCTCGAACACGGTCGGCATCATGGGCCAGGGCTGGTGCCCCGGGCGCTCGGTACCCGGCTGCTTTCCGATCGCGAGGTTCGTGACGCTCAGCGCACCCTGGCGATGCGCCGTGCCGATGCAGTCGGCTCCCGTGTCGCCTCCTCCGATGACGATGACGTGCTTGCCCTCTGCTGTGATCTGCTCGGTGACCTTGTCGCCGGCGACCGCGTGATTCGACTCGACCAGGTACTCCATGGCGAAATGCACACCGTCGAGGTCGCGTCCGGGGATCGACAGGTCTCGCGGGACCGTGGAACCGGTCGAGACGACCACCGCGTCGTAGCGGGCGCGAAGGTCTGCCCAGGAGATGTCCTTGCCGATCTCGACGCCGGCGCGGAAACGTGTTCCCTCTTCCTGCATCTGACGAAGCCTGGACTCGAGCTGGCCCTTCTCCATCTTGAAATCAGGGATGCCGTAGCGCAGCAGACCACCGATGCGATCGTCGCGCTCGAACACCGCGACGGTGTGCCCCGCGCGCGTCAGCTGCTGTGCGGCGGCGAGGCCCGCGGGACCCGAGCCGACGACGGCGACCGTCTTGCCGGTGAGGCGTGCGGGCGGCTGTGGCTCGACCCATCCCTTGGCGAACGCCTCGTCGATGATCGAGACCTCGATCTGCTTGATCGTGACCGGCGGCTGGTTGATGCCGAGCACGCACGCGCTCTCGCACGGCGCTGGGCACAGACGACCGGTGAACTCCGGGAAGTTGTTGGTCGCGTGCAGACGATCGATCGCGGCACGGCCTTCGCCCCGCCACGTCAGATCGTTCCACTCCGGGATCAGGTTGCCGAGCGGGCATCCCGAGTGGCAGAACGGCACGCCGCAGTCCATGCAGCGGCTCGCCTGCCGGCGGAGCACGGCCTGATCGCCGGGTTCGTACACCTCTTTCCAGTCCATGATGCGGACGGGGACGGGGCGGCGCTTGGGAAGCTCACGCTCCGTGACCTTCAAAAAGCCTTTGGGATCAGCCACCGGTCACCTCCAGGATGCGGTTCCATACGATGTCGCCGTCGGGATCGATCCCCTCGGCGACTGCTTCATCGCGCATGCTGCGAACAGCGGCGTAGTCGCGCGGAAGCACCTTCGTGAACTGGCCGGCGATCTCATCGAATCGCGCCAGGATGTCGGAGCCGAGCGGCGAGGCCGTACGCTCCACGTGCTCGGCGATCAGGCTGCGGAGCACTTCGAGATCCGCGCGATCGAGCGGCTCGAGCAGCAATTCCCCGCTGCTGAGCGACTGCGCGTTGATCTTGCCGGTGTCGAGGGAACGGATGTACGCCACTCCCCCGGACATTCCGGCGCCCAGATTGCGGCCGGTGGATCCGAGGATCACGGCGACGCCGCCCGTCATGTACTCGAGCGCGTGGTCTCCCACGCCCTCGACGACGGCCGTGGCGCCTGAGTTGCGCACCAGGAAGCGTTCGCCGACCACGCCTGAGAGGAACATGGTGCCCGAGGTGGCTCCGTATCCGATGACGTTGCCCGCGATCACGTTCTCGTGCGGAACGATCTTCGAGCCGCGCGGCGGACGGATCGAGATGTCGCCGCCCGACAGGCCCTTGCCGACGTAGTCGTTCGAATCGCCTTCCAGACGCAGCACGATGCCGGACGGGAGGAAGGCACCGAGTGACTGACCGGCCGTTCCGTGGAGCGTGACGTCGATCGTGCCGCGGGGAAGTCCCGCCGCGCCATGACGCGAGGTCACCTGGTGACCCAGCATCGTGCCGACCGCACGCTCGGTGTTCGCGATGGGGAGCTCGGCGACCACGGGCTCGCCGTTCAACAGGGCGCTCTTCGCGATGTCGATCAGCTGCACATCGAAGTGCTTCTCGAGCTCGTGGTCCTGAGTGCGGGCACTGCGGCGAGGCTCGCTCGCCGGGAACGCGGGGCCGTCGAGGACAGGGCTCAGGTCGAGGCCCTCGGCCTTCCAGTGATCGACGGCGGCATCGACCTCGAGAAGCTCCGCACGACCGACGATCTCGTCGATCGAACGGAAGCCGAGTGCGGCGAGGTGCTCGCGAACCTCTTCGGCGATGAACTCCATGAAGTTCACGACGAACTCGGGCTTGCCGCTGAAGCGCTCGCGCAGCACCGGGTTCTGGGTCGCGACACCGACCGGGCAGGTGTCGAGGTGGCAGACGCGCATCATGATGCATCCGCTCACGACGAGCGGAGCAGTCGCGAATCCGAACTCCTCCGCGCCGAGCAGGGCGCCGATGATGACGTCGCGCCCTGTCTTGAGCTGGCCGTCGACCTGCACGACCACGCGATCGCGCATGCCGTTGAGCATCAGCGTCTGCTGAGTCTCGGCCAGGCCGAGCTCCCACGGGGTGCCGGCGTGCTTGAGGGAGTTCAACGGGCTCGCGCCCGTGCCTCCGTCGTGGCCCGAGACGAGGATGACGTCGCTGAGAGCCTTGGCGACACCGGCCGAGACCGCTCCGATGCCGGACTGGCTCACGAGCTTCGTGTGGATCCGTGCCTCGGGGTTGGCGCGCTTGAGGTCGAAGATGAGCTGCTTGAGGTCTTCGATCGAGTAGATGTCATGGTGCGGAGGAGGCGAGATCAGCCCGACACCGGGAGTGCCGCCGCGCGTGCGAGCGACCCAGGGGTAGACCTTCTGCGGAGGCAGCTGACCGCCTTCACCGGGCTTCGCGCCCTGCGCGAGCTTGATCTGGATGTCGTCGGCCTCGGTCAGGTACAGACTCGTGACACCGAAGCGTCCTGACGCGACCTGCTTGATGGCGCTGCGGCGTTCCGGATCGACGAGACGATCGACGTCTTCCCCGCCCTCTCCGGTGTTCGACTTGCCGCCGAGACGGTTCATCGCGATCGCCAGTGTCTCGTGTGCTTCCTTCGAGATCGAGCCGTAGCTCATGGCGCCCGTCGAGAACCGCTTCACGATCGATGAGACGGACTCGACCTCGTCCAGCGGAACAGGCTTGCGTGTGCCGGTCCGGAGTGTGAACAGTCCGCGCAGCGTCTTGAGCTCTGCCGCCTGGTCGTCGACGAGCCTCGTGTACTCGCGGAAGACGTCGTAGCGGCGCTCCCTGGTCGCATGCTGCAGCTTGAACACCGTCTCGGGGCTGAAGAGGTGCGGTGAACCGTCACGGCGCCACTGGTACTCGCCTCCGGTCCACAGGCGCTCATGTGCGCGAGCCGCCTCGTCTTCCGGGTAGGCGTAGTCGTGGCGAGCCTGGTTCTCGATGAAGATCTCTTCGATCCCGATGCCGCCGAGCTTCGACTCGGTGCGGGTGAAGTACTTGTCGATGAACTCCTCGCTCAGTCCCACGGCCTCGAAGACCTGGGCGCCCGCATACGACGACACCGTCGAGATGCCCATCTTCGACATGATCTTCAAGACGCCCTTGCCGAGCGCGTAGATCAGGTTGCGGACAGCCTTCTCGGGACTGATGCCCGTGATGTAGCCGGTGCGCACGAGATGCTCGACCGTCTCCATCGCGAGGTACGGGTTGACCGCCGAGGCTCCGTATCCGATCAGCGTCGCGACGTGGTGGACCTCGCGGACGTCGCCGGCTTCGACGATCAGACCGACCTTCATCCGGTTCTCACGACGGATCAGGTGATGGTGGATCGCCGACACCATGAGCAGCGACGGGATCGGCGTCAGGTCCTTGTTCGAGTCCCGGTCGGACAGGATGATGAACTCGGCGCCCTGCGCGATCGCCTCGTCGACCTCGGTGCACATCTCGGTGAGACGCTGCTCGAGCGTGTTGGAACCGGCGTCGAAGTGGTAGAGACCACGGATCGTCACGCTGGACCGATCGGGCAGCGCCTTGTCGATGTGACGGATCTTCGCCAGCTCGTCGTTGTCGATGACGGGGAAGTCGAGCGATACCGTCCGCGTGTGGTCAGGACCCCACGTGAGCAGGTTGCTCTCGGGCCCGAGGCCCAGCTTGAGACTCGTGACGACCTCTTCGCGGATCGAGTCGAGCGGCGGGTTCGTGACCTGCGCGAACTGTTGCGTGAAGTAGTCGAAGAGCAGACGCGGCCTCTTGCTGAGCACCGCGATGGGCGTGTCGGAGCCCATCGCTCCGAGCGGCTCCATGCCGTTCTGACCCATCGGGGTCAGAAGGATGCGGATCTCCTCCTCGGTGTAGCCGAAGGTGCGCTGCCGCCGCGTGATCGATGCGGGCGGGTGCACGATGTGCTCGCGCTCAGGCAGGTCGGCGAGGCGCACAGCGCCGGCATCCAGCCATTCCTGCCACGGGTGCATGGTGGCGAGATCGTGCTTGATCTCCTCATCCTCGATGATGCGCCGCTGGGCGGTGTCGACGAGGAACATCTTTCCGGGCTGCAGTCGTCCTCGGCGCTTGATGCGCTCCGGCTCGAAGGTGAGCACACCGGTCTCGGAGCCGATCACGATCAGCCCGTCGGTCGTCTCGGTCCAACGCCCCGGGCGCAGACCGTTGCGGTCCAGAGTTGCTCCGACGAGAGTGCCGTCGGTGAAGATGAGCGCGGCCGGACCGTCCCACGGCTCCATCTGGTTCGAGTGGTACTCGTAGAACGAGCGCAGCTCGGGCGAGATGTCCGACTGCTTCTCGTAGGCCTCGGGAACCATCATCATGATCGCGTGCGGCAGGCTGCGCCCGGTCAGGGTCAGGAGTTCGAGAACCTCGTCGAACGACGCCGAGTCGCTCGCGCCGTCGGTGCAGATCGGCAGCAGCGGTGCGACGTCGCCGAGCAGCTCGGATTCGAGCTGAGACTGACGAGCCCGCATCCAGTTGCGGTTGCCGCCGACGGTGTTGATCTCGCCGTTGTGCGCGAGCATGCGCAGCGGCTGAGCCAGCGGCCACGACGGGAACGTGTTGGTGGAGTAGCGCGAGTGCACGACGGCGAGTTCGGACATGAACCGCTCGTCCTGCAGGTCGGGATAGAACGGCTCGAGCTGCAGGGTCGTGACCATGCCCTTGTAGCCGAGCGTGCGAGCGGACAGCGTCACGAAGTACGCACCGAGCTCGTGACCGGCGCGCTTGCGCAGCCGGTAGGCGACCCGGTCGAGGGCGATACCGGTGAGCGGGGCGTCGGCGTGCGTCGCTCCCCCCGCGCTCACGAAGAGCTGCTCGAAAGCGGGTCGCGCCTCGTCCGCGAGCTTTCCGAGGTTGTCGTTGGCCGTGGGCACCTCGCGCCATCCGAGGACGCGGAGGCCCTCGGACCTGGCGATCTTCTCGATGCCGGCCTTCTGCTGCCGGCGCTCACTGGAGTCGCGGGGAAGGAAAGCCAGGCCCGCGGCGTACTCGCCGACCGGGGGCAGTTCGAAATCGACGACGGCACGCAGGAACGCGTCGGGCATCTGCGTCAGGATTCCTGCACCGTCACCGGTTCCCGCATCCGAGCCGATCGCGCCGCGGTGCTCGAGGTTGCGCAGCGCTTCGAGCGCCAGCGCGATGATGTCGTGGCCCGCTTCGCCGCGCAGGGTCGCGACCATGGCCAGGCCGCAGGCGTCCTTCTCGAACGCCGGGTTGTACATGCCCTGCTTCGGGGGGTAAGCGCCGGAGGCGCCGTAGGGAGGCTGAAAATACACCAGTACCGTCCTCAGATCTTCGGATGACCCGGGGGCGTCATTGGCCGGGTGGATGCGATGGGGTCCGCACGGACCGGTGGGCTATCGAGCGCCTTCCGTGTCCGTGGGAGCGGTGCTTGTGGCGCTGGCTCCTGCGGCGACTTCTTCGGACGGAGGCTCACTCACGTCCACGAAATCGGAGGGATTGTTCTGCGATTCTACATCAGCGTCGAGGTCTTTCCGGCCGCGGCCCGGCTGGTACGGCGAAGGCTCGAGACCGGGGTGACGGCGGGACTGGACGATGAGGATCGTGATACCCACGATGATGCCGAGGATGGCAGCCCAGACGTTGCTGCGCAGCCCCAGGATGATCTCGCTCGGATCGATGCGGATCGACTCCCACACCACACGGCCGGCGCTGTACCAGATGAGGTAGATCGCGAACAGCCTGCCCCACTGGAACGCCGTCGCCTTGCGGCTGAGCCACAGGAGCACGATGACACCGAGGCCGTTCCAGATGACCTCGTAGAGGAAGGTGGGGTGGAACAGTGTGCCCTCGGGAAGGCCGGGAGGGAAGGCCGAGTTGTCAGACGGGATCTCCAGCCCCCACGGCAGGTCGGTGGGGAGGCCGTAGAGCTCGTTGTTGAACCAGTTGCCGAAACGGCCCATGGCCTGTGCGAGCAGCAGCCCCGGTGCCAGCGCGTCGGCGAAGGTCCAGAAGCGGATGCCGGTCCACCGGCACCCGAGGTATGCGCCCACGGCGCCGCCGAGGAGCGCGCCGAAGATGGCGATGCCGCCCTCCCAGATCGCCCAGACGGACCCCGGCTCGAAGGGGTTCCAGGTGTTCTTGCCCTCGCCGAAGTAGAAGTTCGGGTGGGTCAGGACGTGGAAGATGCGCGCACCGATGATGGCCAGCGGAACGGCCAGGATCGAGATGTCGATCACGACCCACGGCTCCGCACCGCGCTTGGTGAGGCGGTGGTTGGTCAGCAGCACGGCCGCGATGATGCCGGCGATGATGCAGAGCGCGTAGAAGTGGATCCGGAGCGGGCCGAGGTCGATGTACGAGACCGTGGGGCTCGGGATGCTGGCGAGCACGCCGCTGAAGGTGCTGTGAAGCGCGAGGGACATGAGTGCGATTCTAGTTCTCGTGTGCGGGGCGTGCCGACGACGTGCCGACCGCCAGGTTTCGGGTGACTTCTGCGAGGGCAGGGACGCCGCCGTCGCGCAGAGCGCGGACGAGTGCCGTGCCGACGATCGCGCCGTCGGCGTACTCGGAGACTCCGGCGATCTGTTCGGCGGTCGAGATGCCGATGCCCACGCAGGCGCGGATGCTGCCGTGCTCGCGCAGGCGACCGACCAGCGTGCGTGCGGCGCGATCGAGTTCTGTGCGCTCACCGGTGATGCCCATGGTCGAGACCGTGTAGACGAATCCGGTCGAGGACTTCACGACGAGCTCGAGGCGCTCGTCGGTCGACGTGGGCGCGGCGAGGAAGACGCGGTCGAGGCCGGTGCGCTCGCTCGCGGCGATCCACTCCCCTGCCACGTCGGGCGTGATGTCGGGAGTGATCAGTCCGGCGCCGCCGGCGGCCAGCAGGTCGTCCGCGTAGCGGTCGACCCCGTACTGGAACACAGGGTTCCAGTACGTCATGACCAGCACCGGTACGTCGGTCGCATCCGTGATCGCTCGCACCGCGGTGAAGAGATCCTTCATCTTGAAACCGTTCGCGAGTGCCGCGGTGGTGGCTTCCTGGATCACGGCGCCATCCATCACGGGGTCGCTGTAGGGCGGGCCCAGTTCGATGATGTCGACGCCGTTCTCGGCGAGAGCGATGGCAGCCCTGATGCTCGTCTCGAGGTCGGGGAACCCGACCGGGAGATATCCGACGAATGCGCTGCGACCGGCGGCGTGCGCGGAGGCGATCGCCTGTTCGACGCGACTCACAGTTCCGGCTCCCCCTTCGAGGCTGCGGCCTCGGCTTCACTCTCGTCTGCGACGTCGTGCGCGAGCGCCTCGGCGTCGTAGAGGTCGAAGTAGCGCGCGGCGGTGTCCATGTCCTTGTCACCACGACCCGACAGGCAGATGGCGAGAACCGCGTCCGGCCCCAGCTCGCGGCCGAGGCGCAGGGCACCCGCGAGGGCGTGGGCGGACTCGATGGCCGGGATGATGCCTTCGGTGCGGCTGAGCAGTCGCAGCGCCTGCATGGCCTCGTCGTCGGTCGCCGGGATGTACTCGGCCCGACCGATGTCGGCGAGCCAGGAGTGCTCCGGCCCCACGCCGGGGTAGTCGAGACCGGCCGAGATCGAGTGCGACTCGATCGTCTGGCCGTCTTCGTCCTGCAGGACGTAGGTCTTCGCACCGTGCAGGATGCCGGGGCGTCCGCGCTCGATGGACGCCGCATGTCGCGGTGTGTCGACCCCGTCGCCGGCCGCCTCGACCCCGTAGAGCTTCACGCCCTCGTCATCCAGGAAGGCGTCGAACATGCCGATCGCGTTCGAGCCGCCGCCGACGCACGCGATGACGGCGTCGGGCAGACGACCGACCTCGTCGAGCAGCTGCTGGCGCGCCTCTTCGCCGATGATCTTCTGGAAGTCCCGCACCATCGCCGGGAACGGATGCGGTCCCGCAGCGGTGCCGAAGATGTAGTTGGTCGTCTCGACGCTCGCCACCCAGTCGCGGTAGGCGTCATTGATCGCGTCCTTCAGAGTGCGTGAGCCCGAGGTGACGGCCACGACCTCGGCGCCGAGCAGACGCATCCGCGCGACGTTCAGCGCCTGGCGCTCGGTGTCGACCTCGCCCATGTAGATCGTGCAGTCGAGGCCGAACAGCGCGGCAGCCGTCGCGGTCGCGACGCCGTGCTGACCTGCCCCGGTCTCGGCGATCACTCGGGTCTTGCCCAGGCGCTTGGTCAGAAGCGCCTGGCCCAGCACGTTGTTGATCTTGTGCGAACCCGTGTGATTGAGGTCTTCCCGCTTGAGGAAGACTCGTGCACCACCGGCGTGCTCGGCGAAACGCGCGACCTCGGTGAGCGGCGACGGGCGTCCGGCGTAGGAGCTGAGCAACGACGCCAGCTCATCGCGGAACACCGGGTCGACGATCGCGTCGGCATAGGCCGCGGAGAGCTCGTCGATCGCGGCGATCAGCGATTCGGGCATGTATCGCCCGCCGTAGTCGCCGAACAGTGGACCATGCTGGTCTCGCAGGCTCATCACGCCTCCAGGAAGCTCTTGAGTGTGGCGATCGGGTCGCCCGTGACGAGCGCCTCCCCGATCAGGACGACGTCGGCACCCGCCGAGCGGTAGTGCGTGACGTCTTCAGGGGTGAGGACCGCGGATTCGGCGATCTTGATCGCGGTGTCCGGGATGCGGTCCACGAGGCGACCGAAGAGGTCGCGGTCGAGTTCGAGGGTCTTCAGATCGCGGGCGTTCACGCCGATCAGCGGCGCCCCGAGGTCGATCGCAGCCTCGAGCTCGTCGGCCGAGTGGGTCTCGACCAGCGGCGTCATCCCCAGCTCGGTGATGAAACCGAACAGATCGTGCAGGACAGCCGGCTCGATGCCTGCGACGATGAGCAGCGCGAGGTCGGCCCCCGCGGCACGCGCCTCGAGCACCTGATAGCGGGTCGCGATGAAGTCCTTGCGCAACACGGGAAGATCGACACGGGCTGTGACCGCCTCGAGATCTGCGAGGCTGCCGCCGAAACGGCGTTCCTCGGTCAGGACGCTGATCGCGGAGGCGCCCCCCTGCTCGTACAGCGAGGCCTGGAGCGCAGGATCCGGGATCTCTGCGAGTGCGCCGCGAGAGGGACTCGCCCGTTTCACCTCGGCGATGATCTTCACGCGCTCCGAGCGCGCGAGCGCGGCGACAGCGTCTGTGGCGGCAGGGCGTGCCAGGGCGTCGCGCTCGACCTCGGCGAGGGGCCGGGTGAGAGAGCGACGCTCTGCGTCTGCGACTGCGCCGGCCGTGAGGTCGGCGAGGACCACTAGTGCGCCTTCGGCTGGTACTTGGGGCCCTTCACGCCGTAGCCCGCCTTGGCCAGCGCCCAGCCGACGAGTGCGCCGATCGGGATGAGAGCTGCGAACACCCAGATCAGCGTGACCCAGATCGGGCTGAACTCGGCGAGGCAGAAAGCCAGCGTGGCGAGTGTGAAGCCGGCGAGCATGATGATCACGGCCGTCCAGGCAGCAGGCGAGTGTCCGTGGCCGGGGTCAGCGATCGGGTTGGTCATGGTCTCCTCCGGGGACGACGTGCGGGATCGGTCTCAGTCTATCGGGGTCACCGTGTCGGATCGGTTCCCCGGGACAGGTCGTCCCAGGAATCGATCGCGTCGACGGGTCCCGTGGCGTGCGTGTCGTGCGCGGCGTCGGTGCGGTACCGCCGCCCTCCCGACTTCCATCGGCGCCACGTGATCAGCACCACCACCGCCGAGACGAGGAGGATGAACCAGCCCACGAGAGTCGCGTAGGGCCATGCCGAGAGCTCGATGCCGGCGACCACGTCGGCGATCGCCGCGCTGCCCGCGAGTCCGGTGGTCTCGGTGACGGTCGCACCCGCGGCGTCGAGCGGCTCGGTGGTGAGAAGCTGCACGGTCGTCCAGCCGAGGAAGAGCGCCGTGGCGGCCGCCAGCACGCCGAAGACCAGGCGCACCGGGCGTCCGGCGATCGACAGCGCGAGTCCGAGTGCGAGAACCGCAAGGCTCAAGGGTGCGAGCAGCGGGAGCGCGGAGGCGCCCGGCACGAGGATCGCCTCGCCGGCATCCGCTCTTTCGACCGTGAGCCATGTCTGTGTCGAGGAGATGATGCCGATGGCTCCGGCGAGCAGGAAGCCGCACACGGCGATCGAGCGCCCTCTCTGCGCGAGGCTCATGCGGGAGTGCTCCCTGCGACCGCATCGAGGTCGGTCGTGTCGAAGCACGTGCGGGTGCCTGTGTGACATGCGGGCCCGGTCTGGTCCACGCGCAGCAGAATGGCGTCGCCGTCGCAGTCCAGACGCGCCTCGTGCACGACCTGGATGTGACCGGAGGTGTCGCCCTTGCGCCAGTACTCCTGACGAGAGCGGGACCAGTACACGGCGCGACCGGTCGTGAGGGTGCGACGAAGCGCCTCGTCGTTCACCCATGCGAGCATGAGCACCTCGTTCGTGTCCCACTGCTGCACGATCACCGGCGCGAGGCCATCGGCGTTGAACGCCACCTGCGCGATGCGCTGTTCGACGTCGCTCATCGGACGAGCACTCCTTCCGCACGCAGCGCGTGCTTGACGTCGGCCACCGTGAGAGCGCCGGTGTGGAAGACGCTCGCCGCGAGCACGGCGTCGGCTCCGGCCTTGATCGCCGGTGCGAAGTCGGAGGCCCTGCCTGCACCGCCGGACGCGATGACGGGGACCGAGGCGACCTCGCGCATGAGACGCACGAGCTCGAGATCGAAGCCGTCGCGGGTTCCGTCGGCATCGATCGAATTGACGAGCAGCTCGCCTGCTCCGCGCTCCGCCGCCTCGCGGGCCCATTCGAGCGCGTCCAGGGTGGTCTGAGTCCGCCCCCCGTGCGTGGTGACGACGAAGCCCGAGGCGGTGGTGTCCGCGCGCTTCACGTCGAGCGACAGCACGAGCACCTGTGCGCCGAAGCGATCGGCGATCTCGCCGATCAGCTCGGGTCGAGCGATCGCGGCGGAGTTGACGCCGACCTTGTCGGCGCCGACCGAGAGCAGACGCGCCACGTCGTCGACGGTGCGGACTCCACCGCCGACAGTGAGGGGCACGAAGACCTGCTCGGCGGTGCGCTGCACGACGTCGTAGGTCGTGGCGCGCGCGTCGATCGTGGCCGTCACATCGAGGAAGGTGATCTCATCCGCACCCTGCGCCGCGTAATGGCGGGCGAGTTCGACGGGATCACCCATGTCGCGCAGATTCTCGAAGTTCACGCCCTTGACGACGCGGCCGTCGGCGACGTCCAGACACGGGATGACACGACTCGCGAGAGTCATCAGAGCCTCGCGTTGTGGATCGCCGTGACGAGGATCGCACGCGCACCGAGCGCGTACAGGGAGTCCATGACGGGATTGACACGCGCACGCGCCACCATCACCCGCACGGCCACCCACTCGGGGTCGCGAAGCGGGGACACGGTGGGCGACTCGATGCCGCCCGCGATCTTCACGGCGTCGTCGAGCAGGGCCAACGGCAGGTCGTAGTCGATCATGACGAAGCGACGCGCCACCATCACTCCCCGCAGCCGTCGGAGAAGCGTCTCGGAACCTTCGGCGTCCTCGGGGCCGGCGATCAGCACGGCTTCGGACTCGAGGATCACCGGTCCGAACACGTCGAGGCCGGCCTGTCGCAGAGTCGTGCCGGTCTCGACCACATCGGCGACCGCGTCGGCCACTCCCAGTCGGACCGCGGACTCCACCGCGCCGTCGAGCGGCACCAGATCGACGGCGATCCCCCGCTCATCGAGGAATCGGTCGACGAGACCGGGATACGACGTCGCGACGCGCAGCCCGTCCAGTTCCGCGACATCGGTGTAGCGACCCGAGGGGGCGGCGAACCGGAACGTCGAACCCGCGAAGCCGAGCGCCTCGATCTCGCGCGCACCCGGCATGCGGGCGTCGAGGAGAAGATCGCGACCGGTGATCCCGACGTCGATCGCTCCGGACCCTACATAGGTCGCGATGTCCTTCGGGCGGAGATAGAAGAACTCGACGTCGTTGTCGGTGTCGACGACGTGGAGGGTCTTGGGGTCACGGCGACCGGCGTAGCCGGCCTCCGCGAGCATGTCAGCGGCCGTCTCGGAGAGAGAGCCCTTGTTGGGAACAGCAATGCGCAGCATGGGAAGCCTTCAGATCGAAGCGAGTGGGGCGGAGCGCTTCACAGATGTCGGTAGACGTCCTGCAGGCTGAGCCCCTTCGCGATCATCATCACCTGCACGTGGTAGAGCAGCTGCGAGATCTCCTCGGCCGCCGCCTCGTCGGACTCGTACTCGGACGCCATCCAGACCTCGGCGGCCTCTTCGACGATCTTCTTGCCGATGGTGTGCACGCCGCCGTCGAGTTCTGCGACCGTGCCCGATCCCTCTGGTCGGGTCTCGGCCTTGCCGCTGAGCTCGGCGAACAGCTCGTCGAAAGTCTTCACGATTCCAGGCTAGCGGCTCTGGCGCGGTCTCTGAGCCGGGTGACGGCCGCCTCGACGTCGTCGGCGCCGTAGACCGCCGACCCTGCCACGAAGGTGTCGGCCCCCGCCGCAGCAGCAGCCTCGATCGTCGAGTCCGAGATTCCGCCGTCGACCTGCAGCCAGACGTTCGAACCACGGCGCTTCGCCTCGTCTGCGAGAGCACGCAGCTTCGGCATCGTCTCGGGCATGAATCCCTGCCCTCCGAATCCGGGCTCGACCGTCATCACGAGGATCTGGTCGAACTCCTCGAGCACGCTGTAGAGGCCTTCGGCCGGAGTGTCGGGTTTGATCGCGACACCGGCCCGCGCTCCGATGCTCCGCAGCGTGCGTGCGAGCGAGATGGGGTCGGCGGCGGCTTCGAGATGGAAGGTCACGCTCGCGGCTCCCAGCTCGGCATATGCGGGCGCCCACCTCTCGGGGTCGGTGATCATCAGGTGCACATCGAGTGGGATCGGGCTCGTCGCCTGGATCCGTTCGACCATCTGCGGACCGAATGTGAGGTTCGGCACGAAGTGATTGTCCATGACGTCGACGTGGGCGAAGTCTGCCGAGGCGATCTTCGCGAGATCGCGCTGCATGTTCACGAAGTCGGCGGCGAGGATGCTGGGGTTGATGCGCGGCGCGCCGGGCAGTTCCACGTCTCTAGTCTCCCTCTCCGGCGCTCACGCCGGGGTCGTCGTCGCGCCGGAGCAGCGCGAGGAACATGGCATCGGTTCCGTGACGATGGGGCCAGAGCTGCGCCCTGCCCGATCCGTCGCTGCCGAGATCGATCGGAGACTCGGCGACCCCCGAGAGCACCGCCCTGGCATCCAGCTCCGTGATGTCCGTACGGTCGCGCAGCACCTCCGCCACGACGCCTACGGTCTCGGCCAGATGCGGGGAGCAGGTCGCGTACGCGACGATGCCGCCGGGGGCGAGCGCCTCGAGAGCGGAGGACAGAAGCTCGACCTGAAGGGGGACGAGCTCCGAGACATCGGCGGGTGTCTTGCGCCACCGCGCCTCCGGGCGTCGCCTCAGCGCTCCGAGACCTGTGCACGGGGCGTCGACGAGGATGCGATCGAACTGGCCGGCGCGAGCGACGCCGAACGTGCGGCCGTCCGACTCATGCACGATCACCTCGCCGGGCACAGCGCGCACGGCGTTGCGCACGAGCCGGGCGCGGGTGGGGATCACCTCGTTCGCTTCGAGGGTCACGCCGTTCTCGTGAGCGATCGCGGCCAGCAGAGCCGTCTTGCCTCCGGGACCGGCACACAGGTCGAGCCAGCGCTCCCCCGCCCTGATGGGTGCCGCATCGGCCAGCGCGAGTGCCACGAGCTGAGAGCCCTCGTCCTGCACACGCACGGTGCCGCCTGATGCCGCGATCACACGATGCGGATCACCGCCGGGCGACCCGTAGGCCGTCGGGGCATAGGCACGTCGCGGCTCGCCGGGTTCCGCGAGGCCGGGAAGGGCGACGAGCGTCACCTCCGGCGAGATGTTGTCGGCGTCGAGAAGCTCCTCGAGCTCATCGACCCGGTCTTCGGCGGCGAGTGCTCGGCGCAGAGCGCGGATCACCCAGACAGGGTGCGCGGAGCGCAGCGCGAGTCGTTCGTCGTCGGATCGCGCCGCACTCTCGATCCGCTGCTCCCACTCCCCCGGCGTCTCACGGGAGATCCGTCGCAGCACAGCGTTCGCGAAGCTGGACGCACCTCGCCCCTGCGCCGCGGCGACGAGATTCACGGACTCGTTGACGGCCGCGTGCGAGGCGACACGGGTGGAGAGCAGCTGATGGGTCGCGAGCCGCAGCGCGTCGAGCACAGCCGGATCGATCTCGTCGGCGGGACGGTCGGCTGCCGCGGAGATGATCGCATCGTAGGTGCCACGACGGCGAAGTGTGCCGTAGGTGAGTTCGGTCGCGAGAGCAGCGTCCTGGGGGGTGAGGTGCGCCTCGGCGATCGCCGGGGGCAGCACGAGGTTCGCGTAGGCATCGGACTCCGAGACCGCACGCAGCACGTCGTAGGCCACGCGGCGCGCCGGCTGCACCGTGCGCTCAGGGCCGCGCGCCCTCTCCCCTCTCGAACGCTGGTCGCGGGGCGCCTGTGCGCGACCGCGTGAAGCTCCGTCGCCGGTCCGAGGGCGGGGGCGGTCGCCCTGCCGGCCGCTCATGCGCCGGCCCGCAGGGTCTGGGAGCCGCGCTGACCGCGCCACCAGTCGACGGCGCTCATCGCTCCCTTGCCCGCAGGCTGCACGCGGGTGACCGACAGCGGTGCCGAAGCGGTGCCGATCAGCAGAGCCGACTTCGTCGCCGCGATCTCTCCCGGCTCCAACGCGACCTGTTCATCGGTCCCGGCGGGTGCCGCCGCGAGGATCTTCAGGCGCAGACCGTCGACGACGGTGTGGGCGCCCGGCTCCGGGGTCACCCCGCGGAAGCGCGCGAACACGCGGTCGAGCGGTTCCGCCCAGTCCAACATCCCGTCGTCGAGCGTCAGCTTCGGAGCGAGCGTCGGCTCTCCATGCTGCGGCACGGCGCGAGCGGTGCCTGCGGCGATGGCGTCGACGACCTCTGCGATGAGCTCTGCACCGTCGACCGCGAGTACATCGAGCGCGACATCGGCCGTCGCGTCGGCGGGCACGTCGACCGCGCGCGAAGCGAAGACGTCTCCTGCATCGAGCGCGGGGACAAGCTGGAAGACGCTGGCGCCGAGCTGCGCGTCGCCGTTGATCAACGCGCGCTGCACCGGCGCTGCACCGCGCCACTCGGGGAGGAGCGAGAAGTGGAGGTTGATCCACCCGTTCGTCGGGGCGGAGAGAAGGGGTTCCCGGACCAGCCCTCCGTACGCGACGATCACACCGAGCCCCGCGTCGAGGGCGCTGATGGCCGCAGTGGCCTCGTCGTCGAGGCGGGCGGCCTTGATCACGGGAATGCCGAGCTCGACCGCTGCCTGTGCCACCGGCGACGGCGTGAGAACCCTCTTTCGTCCGAGGGGCGCATCAGGTCGCGTGACGACGGCAGCGATGTCGTGCTCCGTCGCGAGGCGACGGAGCGTGGGAACGGCGGCCGACGGTGTGCCGGCGAAGACGAGACGCATGAAGGTGCTCCGGTGGGATGCGGGAACTGAACGGATCGGGATGATGCTGACGGCTGACTCGGGGCGCAGAGCGTGATCAGAGCTCCGGGTCGAGGATATCGAGCCGAACCGAGAGTGCGCTCCGAGTCTGCCCCTTGCCCCGGCGATTGCTCACCGCTTCGGCCACGACCGAGGCTCGCAGGGTCGCGGCGACCTTGGCCCCCGCGCCGTACTCGAAGCGCACGAGCGCACGGACACGAGACGGATAGTCATCGGACTCGATCGGGACCGGGCCGAGCACGGCGTCGGACGGAAGCGCGAGATCCTGCAGTGAGACCAGCGCTCGCGCGACGGCGGCTGTCGTCCCCTCGACCAGTGCGACGCGGGCGGCAGGCGGCATGTGCAACGGCGCACGTTCGGCGAGCTCCGCACGCGCATACCCGGAATGGTTCCAGGTCGCCAAGGCCCGCGCGATCGCGCCGTCGACTCCCACCAGGTGGATGGGAGCGGACGGCGCCGCGAGTGCCGCCGCATTGGACCACCAGCGCAGGCACGACTCGCCGATCCGCAGATCCGGTGCCTGGAGCATGCGCGGACCGTCGAGGAGGATCACGGCGCGGTATCCGCCTTCTGCCACCGGCTCGGCGCCGCGGGTGGCGACGACGAGGGCGGGCTTGTCGGCCACGCTCTCGATGGGGTGCGCGCTGTCTGCGACGATCACGCGGACTCCCGGGAACGCCTTTCCCAGTTCATCGGCCGTGCGCTCACTGCCCGACGAGGCGAGGCGCAGAGCCGTCGACGAGCAGTGCGGGCACGCCCACGCTCTGGCCCCTCGGCCGCACCAGCCGCACACCGGCACGGCTCCGCGGTGCTTCGCACCGAGCGGTCCTCCGCAGTGAGCGCAGCGGGCGGGAGCACGGCACTCGGCGCACACGAGGGACGGAGCGAATCCCGGTCGCGACACCTGCACGAGCACGGGGCCGTCAGCTGCGGCATTGCGGGCGGAGAGGAAGGCCGACGACGGCATGCGCTGGGCTGTGGGCGCGTCCATCTCCTGAGGCGTGCTCAGGATGACCCTCGGCAGCACGCGTCGCTCTGCCCGCACGTCCGTCAGCCAGCCGTGCGCGACCAGTCTCTCGACGTCGGTGGTGCGGGTGTGCCCGACGAACAGCAACGCCGAGTCCTCCTGTTCCTGACGGAGCAGCGCCGCATCACGCGCGTTGATGTACGGCGCCAGCGGTTCGCCGAGAAGCGGATCGCCGTCGTCCCATACGGCCACCAGCCCGGCGCGCGCAGGAGCGTATACGGCGGAGCGGTTGCCGACGATGATGCAGGGCGCGTCCTCCAGCGACCGGAGGAAGGAGCGATAGCGGTCAGGATTGGTCTGACGCGAGTCCCATCGGACGATCGCCTCAGCCGGTACGAACGATGCGAGCGTGCCGAGAAGCCGGTCGAGATCGCGATGGTCGGGGACGATCAGGATGCTGGAACGCCCGTCTGCGAGCATCCGACCCGCAGCTGAGGAGAGCAGAGCCGCCCAGCCGGGCTCGCCGACGTGGGCCACGGGGATGGCCTCGACCGCTGCTCGCCCGCGTTCGACGAGGACTTCTTCGAGGCCGTCGTACATGCCGATCAGGTGCGCCGCGGCGTCGCGTGCGGCGTCAGCGGGCATCGGTGCGGGAGAGTCGGCTGTCCACGCCTTCTCGACGCGCACCTGACGCTTGGGGATCACGAGACGGAGCACGTCTGACGCAGAGCCCGCAGCACGGTCGGCGGCGCGCCGTGCGAGGCGATAGGTGTGATCGGGAAGCACCGGCACGAGCGACACCACGCTGTCGACCTCGGAGAGCGGTCGATCGGCATCATCCTCGGTGTCGAGCTCGACGACGTACCCGTCGACGACTCGCCCTGCCGTGCGCAGGGGCACGCGCACGCGCACCCCCAACGGCACCTCGCCGAGCTCGGCCGGAACCGCGTAGTCGAACAGACGATCGAGCTGCGGCAGCGGCGAGTCGAGAAGCACGCGCGCGATGCGCCGGCTCTGCGTCGTCATGAGCGGACGGCTGCCATCGGGCCGGCCGTCAGAGGCCGGCAGCGCGGCGCAGCTCTTCTGCGCGGTCGATGCGCTCCCAGGTGAAGTCCGGCAGCTCGCGGCCGAAATGACCGTAGGCGGCCGTCTGCGCATAGATCGGACGCAGCAGGTCGAGCTGTTCGATGATCGCCTGTGGTCGCAGGTCGAACACGTGCTCGATCGCACGCGTGATGACCTCGTCCGACACCTTGCCGGTACCGAATGTCTCGACGTACAGTCCGACGGGCCGAGCGACACCGATCGCGTACGCGACCTGGACCTCGAGCCGGTCGGCGAGGCCCGCAGCCACCGCATTCTTGGCCACCCAGCGCGTGGCGTAGGCACCGGAGCGGTCGACCTTGGACGGATCCTTGCCGCTGAAGGCGCCGCCGCCGTGTCGAGCGGCGCCGCCGTAGGTGTCGATGATGATCTTGCGGCCGGTGAGCCCGGCGTCGCCCTTGGGGCCGCCGGTCACGAAGGGGCCCGCCGGATTGATGTAGTAGGTGACATCGTCGAGGTCGAGACCTGTGCCCGCGAGGATCGGATCGATCACGTGCTCACGCACCTGAGAGGTGATCTCGTCCTGCGAGATGTCGGGGTGGTGCTGCGTCGACAGCACGACGGCATCCACCGTCTTCGGTGTGAAGCCGTCGTATCCGAGAGTGACCTGCGTCTTGCCGTCGGGGCGGAGGAACGGCAGCTCCCCCGATCGACGCACCTCGGCGAGACGCTCGGCGATGCGATGCGCGGTCCACGCCGCCATCGGCATGAGCTGCGGGGTCTCGTTGGTGGCGAACCCGAACATGATGCCCTGGTCTCCCGCACCGAGCCCGTCGAGCGGGTCGATCGAGCTGCCGTCGCGATGCTCCTGTGCGTTGTCGACGCCGTGTGCGATGTCGGTCGACTGCTCGCCGACCGAGATGCTGACCCCGCAGGAGTCGCCGTCGAATCCGGTGTCGCTGGACGTGTATCCGATGCCGTTCACGACCTGGCGGACGATCGTGGGGATGTCGACGTAGGCCTCGGTGCGGATCTCACCGGCGACGTGCACGAGCCCGGTCGTGACGAGAGTCTCGACCGCGACGCGGGAGCCCGGGTCCTTCGCGATGAGGCCGTCGAGGATGCTGTCCGAGATCTGGTCGCAGATCTTGTCGGGGTGCCCCTCTGTGACGGACTCGGACGTGAACAGACGCAACGCGCTCATCGGGGCTCCAGAACGGGGTCGGACAGAAGGGGGATGCTCACATGATGGACCGCACCGCCGACATCAGTCAGCGGTGCGGTCATCGGAGGTCACTCGGCGTGACGCAGACGGAGCTTGTCCTCGTTGATCTCGTGCAGAGCGATCGTGAGGGGCTTGTCCTCGACGGACGAGTCGACGAGAGGGCCGACGTTGTCGAAGAGGTTTCCCTCGTGGAGATCGGAGTAGTAGTCGTTGATCTGACGAGCGCGCTTGGCGGCGTAGATCACGAGCTCGTACTTCGAGTCGACGCGGTCGAGCAGGTTGTCGATGGGGGGATCGATGATTCCGTTGGTGTGGTGTCCGGCCATGGTGGGACCTCCTGATCAGGCGACGGGATCGTCGCGAAGACGGTGCAGCGGGCGCGCGAAGACGCTCAGCGCGCAGAGCTCGAAGACAATTCTACGACCTCGGCGGCTGCAGAGGCGACGTCCTCGTTCACGATGAGGTGATCGAACTCGTTCTGCGCCGCCAATTCGACCTTCGCGGTGCGAAGTCGACGCGCTCTCTCCTCGGCGTCCTCCGTGCCGCGCCCCACCAGTCTCTGCACGAGCTCGTCCCACGAAGGAGGCAGCAGGAAGATGAGCGTCGCCTTGGGCTCGGCCTTGCGGACCTGACGCGCACCCTGCAGATCGATCTCGAGGAGAACGGTCTTGCCCGCGGCCAGCGCCGCATCGATCGGAGCGCGCGGTGTGCCGTATCGCGAGCGGTTGTGCACGACCGCGTACTCGAGCAGCTCGTTCTCGGCGATCAGGCGATCAAACTCGGCGTCGTCCACGAAGAAGTAGTGCACGCCGTCGATCTCACCGGGTCGCGGCGGGCGGGTGGTGGCCGAGACCGAGAGATGGATCTCGGGATTGTGCTCCCTGATGTGAGCGGCGACGGTGCCCTTGCCGACGGCCGTCGGCCCGGCGAGCACGAGCAGGCGGCTGCGCGCACCGCGCGGAGCCGCGACGGGGAACCGCGCGTCGAGCCACCGCGCCAGCGCGACACGCTGACGCACGCCGAGGCCACCGAGTCGCTTCACCGGGGAGATGCCCAGCTCGGCGAGGATCCGGTCGCGCTTGCCGGCACCGATCGCGGGGAGCGCGAGGAGGAAGTCGGTGATCCGCATCGATCCCTCGACGGAATCCGCGTCGGCTGTGGCCCGCTCGAGCACGGCCTGGGGCGTCACGACGCGCGTGGTGAGGTCGCGCTTGAGCGATGCGCGGGCGCGGCGACGTTCGACCGCGCGGCGCGCGGCAGCTGCTCGATCGACCTCGGGCACCGGACGGGACTCAGCCACGGGCGGCCTCCCTGTACTCTGCGACGCGAGCGTCGATGGCGGCGGCGAGACCTGCGGGCCCGGCCGAGAGGATGCTGCGGCTCTCGCTGGCGATGACGGTCGGGCTCATCGAACCGAAGCGGTGACGCAGATCCGCGGGGGCGGCTCCCTGGCTGCCGAACCCGGGAGCGAGGATCGGCGAGAGCGGCGTGAACGCCGCGAGTCCGGCATCCGGCCAATCGACGGTCGCACCGATCACGAAACCGACACTGCCCCACTCCCCCGGTGCGCTGTGCGCGGAGTTGCGTGCGGAGACGACCGAGACGATGTCGGCCGACACCGTGCGCTCGGTCGCCGAGACGGAGCGCTGCAACGTCGTCGCCTCAGGGTTGCTGGTCGCCGCCAGGACGAAGAGGCCCTTTCCATGCGTATGCGCGACATCGAACGCGCCGTCGAGTGCGCCCACACCCAGAAAGGGGTTCACGGTGAGCGCATCCGCTTCGAGCTGCGATCCCGGAGTCAACCATGCTGCGGCGTACGCATCCATGGTGGAGCCGATGTCGCCCCGCTTGGCGTCTGCGATCACGAGGAGGTCGGCTGCGCGAGCCGCTGCCATGACGTCCTCGAGAGCTGCGTATCCCGCCGAGCCGAATCGCTCGAAGAACGACACCTGGGGTTTGACGACCCCGACCCGGCCGGTGGCGGCGTCGACCGTGCGGAGTCCGAACTCCCGCAGCCCCGACGCGTCATCCGACAGGCCCCACGCGCTGAGCAGCGAGGCATGCGGATCGATGCCCACGCAGAGAGGGCCGCGCGCGTCGAGCGCGGCGCGGACCCTCTCTCCGAAGTGCTCGCTCACACCTTGGCCTTCCGGTCGAGGGCGTACTCCTGCAGGCTCTTGACCTGGAAGCCCTCGTGTGCCGCGTCCATGCCGCTCACGGCGGCACCGAGCACGGCCATCGTCGTGAACAGTGCCTTGTCGGCGGCGACGGCGGCAGCTCTGATCTCGTATCCGTCTGCGCGTGCCGCTCCACCCGACGGGGTGTTCACCACGATGTCGATCGAGCCGTCGTTGATGAGATCGACGATGTTGGTCGCGCCCGATTCCTGGGTCTCGCTGAACTTCTCGACGACGGTGACCGCGATCCCGTTGCGCGAGAGGATCTCGGCGGTACCCTCGGTGGCGACGATCGTGAAGCCCAGCTGCTGCAGCCGGTGCGCCGGCAGGATGACCGCGCGCTTGTCGGAGTCGGCCACCGAGATGAACACGGTTCCCGAGGTCGGCATGCCGCCGTACGCGGCTGCCTGGCTCTTGGCGAACGCGGTCGGGAAGTCGCGGTCGATGCCCATGACCTCGCCGGTCGAACGCATCTCCGGTCCGAGGATCGAGTCGACCGTCTTGCCGTCGGCAGTGCGGAACCGCTTGAACGGCAGCACGGCCTCCTTGACCGAGACCGGGGCGTCGAGCGGCACACGCGAACCGTCCTGCTCGGGCAGCATGCCCTCGGCGCGGAGCTCCGCGATGGTGGATCCCACCATCACACGGC
Organism: Microbacterium hydrocarbonoxydans; assembly: GCF_904831005.1. Lineage (NCBI taxonomy): Bacteria > Bacillati > Actinomycetota > Actinomycetes > Micrococcales > Microbacteriaceae > Microbacterium > Microbacterium hydrocarbonoxydans. The sequence continues at coordinate 1,667,435 of NZ_LR882982.1, forward strand.
TCGCGGCCTTGGCCATCGGGATGCCGAGCGCCTTCGAGACGAACGGCACCGTGCGGCTGGCGCGCGGGTTCGCCTCGATGACATACAGCACGCCGGCGCTGATCGCGAACTGCACGTTCAGCAGGCCACGCACACCCACGCCCTTCGCGATCGCGAGCGTCGCCTCACGGACCCGGTCGATGTCGGTGCGGCCGAGCGACACCGGCGGGAGCGTGCAGCTCGAGTCGCCGGAGTGGATCCCGGCTTCTTCGAGGTGCTCCATGACTCCGCCGATGAAGAGATCGGTGCCGTCGTACAGCGCATCGACGTCGAGCTCGATCGCGTCATCCAGGAAGCGGTCGACCAGAAGCGGCTTGCCCTCTTCGATGATGACCTCTCCGGCGGTGCGGACGAAGTACTCGCGCAGCGACTCGGAGCTGTAGACGATCTCCATGCCGCGTCCGCCGAGCACGAAGCTCGGGCGCACCAGCACGGGGTAGCCGATCTCCTCGGCGACCGCGACCGCGCCCTCGGCGTCGATGGCGGTGCCGTGGCGAGGCGCGATGAGACCCGCCGAGTCGAGCAGCTGTGAGAAGAGCTCGCGCTCCTCTGCGATGTCGATCGCTGCCGGGCTGGTGCCGAGCACGGTGTATCCGGCGGCCTCGATGCCCTTCGCGAGTCCGAGGGGGGTCTGTCCGCCGAGCTGGCAGACGACGCCGAGGATCGTGCCGCTCGCAGCCTCGGCATCGAGCACCTCGAGCACGTCCTCCAGCGTCAGCGGCTCGAAGTAGAGCCGATCCGACGTGTCGTAGTCGGTCGACACGGTCTCGGGGTTGCAGTTGACCATGATGGTCTCGAAGCCGGCGTCCGACAGTGCGAACGACGCGTGCACGCACGAGTAGTCGAACTCGACTCCCTGGCCGATGCGGTTAGGCCCTGACCCGATGATCACGACCTTGGTGCGGTCCGACGGAGTGACCTCCGTCTCGAAGTCGTAGCTCGAGTAGTGGTACGGCGTGAGCGCCGGGAACTCGCCGGCGCAGGTGTCGACGGTCTTGAACACGGGGCGGATGCCGAGCCCGTGGCGGACGCCCCGGATCTCCGCTTCCTTCTCACCGCGGAGCTCCGCGATCTGCGCGTCCGAGAAGCCGTGCTCCTTGGCGTAGCGGAGCGTGGCCGCGTCGAGCTCGGGAGCCGTGCGCACGATCTCAGCGACCTCGTTGATCAGCACGATCTGGTCGATGAACCACGGATCGATCGCGGTCGCCGCGAACGCCTGCTCGATCGTGGCGCCCTTGCGGAGCGCCTGCTGCAGGGTCACGATACGGCCGTCCGTGGGGATCTTCGAGATCTCGAGCAGCTCGTCGAGCGACCTGTCCTCACGGCCCCAGTGGAAGCTGGAACCGCGCTTCTCGAGAGAACGCAGCGCCTTCTGCAGGGCGGTGGCGTAGTTGCGGCCGATCGCCATGGCCTCGCCGACCGACTTCATGGTCGTGGTCAGGGTCGCGTCGGCTGCGGGGAACTTCTCGAAGGCGAAACGAGGCACCTTGACGACCACATAGTCGAGCGTCGGCTCGAAGCTCGCAGGCGTCACACCGGTGATGTCGTTGGGGATCTCGTCGAGTCGGTAGCCGAGCGCGAGCTTGGCGGCGAGCTTGGCGATCGGGAATCCGGTGGCCTTCGAGGCGAGCGCACTCGACCGCGAGACGCGCGGGTTCATCTCGATCACGATGATGCGGCCGTTGCTCGGGTCGACCGCGAACTGGATGTTGCAGCCGCCGGTGTCCACGCCGACGGCACGGATGATGTCGATGCCGATGTCGCGGAGCTTCTGGTACTCGCGATCGGTGAGCGTGAGCGCCGGTGCGACCGTGATGGAGTCGCCCGTGTGCACGCCGACGGGGTCGACGTTCTCGATCGAACAGACCACGACCGTGTTGTCGGCCGTGTCGCGCATGAGCTCGAGCTCGTACTCCTTCCACCCGAGGATGGACTCCTCGAGGAGCACCTCGGTGGTCGGAGAGTCGCGCAGACCGGCACCGCCGATACGGCGCAGGTCTTCTTCGTCGTACGCGAAGCCGGAGCCGAGGCCGCCCATCGTGAACGACGGACGCACGACGAGCGGATATCCGAGCTCCGCAGCTCCCGCGAGCAGGTCGTCCATGGTGTGCGCGATGATGCTGCGCGCCACGTCGGCGCCGGCATCCAGCACGAGCTGCTTGAAGATCTGGCGGTCCTCGCCCTTGTTGATCGCCTCGAAGCTCGCGCCGATCAGCTCGACGTCGTACTTCTCGAGGATCCCGTGATTGTGCAGCTCGATCGCGGCGTTCAGAGCGGTCTGCCCGCCGAGGGTCGGCAGGATCGCATCGGGGCGCTCCTTGGCGATGATCGTCTCGATGACCTGCCAGGTGATCGGCTCGATGTAGGTCGCGTCGGCGAAGTCGGGATCGGTCATGATCGTCGCCGGGTTGGAGTTGACCAGGATGACCCGCACGCCCTCTTCGCGCAGCACGCGGCACGCCTGGGTGCCGGAGTAGTCGAACTCGCAGGCCTGACCGATGACGATCGGGCCGGAGCCGATGACGAGAACGGAGTTGATGTCGTCGCGCTTGGGCATTACTTGGTGTCCTTCTTGCTCGCGATGACCATGTCGCGGAACCGGTCGAAGAGGTAGTTGGCGTCGTGCGGGCCGGCCGCGGCCTCAGGGTGGTACTGCACCGAGAACGCCGGGATGTCGAGGGCCCGGAGACCCTCCACCACGTTGTCGTTGAGTCCGACGTGACTCACCTCGACCTTGCCGTAGCCGTGCGGGCTGTCGAAGGAGCCCTCCAGCGGAGCCTCCACGGCGAATCCGTGGTTGTGCGCGGTGATCTCGACGCGACCGGTCGACTTGTCGAGCACGGGCTGGTTGATCCCGCGGTGTCCGAACGGCAGCTTGTAGGTTCCGAGACCCAGCGCGCGGCCGAGCAGCTGGTTTCCGAAGCAGATGCCGAAGAACGGGAGACCGTCGTCGAGCACCGCTCGCAGCAGCTCGACGTGATCGCCGGACGCGGCAGGGTCGCCCGGACCGTTGGAATAGAAGACGGCGACCGGGTCGATCGCGCGGATCTCGTCGATCGTGACGTTCTGCGGCAGCACGTGCACCTCGAACCCGCGCGCGGCCAGGTTGTCGATCGTCGCCTGCTTCACTCCGAGATCGAGCACGGCGAGGTTGCCGACCCTCTCGCCCATGGCGGTCGTCACCGTGGCGACGTCGACCGACACCTGAGCCGAGAGGTTCTGACCGGCCATCTGCGGGGCTTCACGCACGAGACGCAGCTGCTCGTCGGCGCCGAGCCGGGCCGCGTCGCCGGAGAAGATGCCGCCGCGCATCGATCCGGCAGACCTGATGTGTCGCGTGATGGACCGCGTGTCGATGCCGCTGATGCCGACGATCCCGTCCTGCACGAGGATCTCGTCGAGCGATGCGTTCGCGCGCCAGTTCGACACGACGCGCGAGGGATCGCGCACGATGTATCCGGCCACCCAGATGCGACGCGACTCGGGGTCCTCATCGTTCATTCCGGTGTTGCCGATGTGCGGCGCGGTCTGGAGCACGATCTGGCCGGCGTACGACGGATCGGTCAGAGTCTCCTGGTAGCCGGACATGCCGGTGGCGAAGACGACCTCGCCGATCGTGGTGCCGAGGGCACCGTAGGCGCGGCCGGTGTGGCGGGTCCCGTCTTCGAGGACGAGGACGGCGGGTTCGGGGAGGGCTGTCATGACGTTGCTCCTGTGTCGGGGGCGGCGGTGTCGTCCGAGGCGCCGGGGGCGTCGACGATGCGCTGCAGTTCTGAGATGAAGTTCTGAGGGTCTCCGTCGGTGAGGCGGAGATAGGAATCGACGACGGTGTCATCGTTCGCCTGCCAGGCGACGCGCACGAGACCGCCGGGTTCGACGACGCGATCGATCGTGACCGTCGCGCGATCGACGTCGACGAGGCGTGAGGCGGCCAGGAACACCGTCGGCGCTCCGTCGAGGCACAGTGCGAGCCCACGGTCGGTGACCGCGACCTCTCCTCTCGCGCGGTATGCGAGCGGAGACATGGTCAGTCGCTCGAGAGGCTGATCGTGTCTCGTGGTCGAGACGTACAGCACCTCATGCCGATCGATCACCTCGGCGTGCTCGGGCACGCCGAGCGGAGCGGCGAGCCCGGCGTCTCGTCGGAGCCGGCGTCGCCAGGCGAAGAGCATCGCGAGAAGCACCAGAACCGCGATGCCGATCATCACCGCGATGGCGAGGTCTCTGGGGATCATGCGTGAAGCTCCTCGACCACGTCTCCGGCGTCGACCGTGAGCAGGCCACCGTGCACCGTGTACTCGACGCGGCCCGGAAGATCGCGACCGAGGTACGGGGAGTTCCGGCTGCGGCCGTGCAGGTCGGCCTCGGTGAACACACCGGCGATCGACTCGTCGTAGAGGGCCAGGTGTGCAGGCGCGCCGACCTCGATCGGCGTGCCGTGTCCGTCCAGTCGTCCGATCCGTGCGGGTGCGGCGCTCATCACACGCGCGACGTCGTTCCAGCCGATGAGGCCGGTGTCGACCATGGACTGGTGCACCACGCGCAGAGCGCTCTCGAGACCGACCATGCCGTTGGCCGCGGCCTGCCACTCGCACGCCTTGTGCTCGCTGGGATGCGGCGCGTGATCCGTCGCGACGATGTCGATCGTGCCGTCGGCCAGGCCCTCGCGCACGGCGAGCACGTCTTCCTCTCGACGAAGCGGCGGGTTGACCTTGTACCGCGCATCGTATCCGCGCACCGACTCGTCGGTCAGCAGCAGGTGGTGCGGCGTGACCTCGGCGGTGACGTCGATGCCGCGCTTCTTCGCCCACCGGATGATGTCCACGGATCCGGCGGTCGACAGGTGGCAGACGTGCAGTCGAGAGCCGACGTGCTCGGCGAGCAGCACGTCGCGGGCGATGATCGACTCCTCGGCGACCGCGGGCCAGCCGGCGAGACCGAGCTCGGCCGAGACGACGCCCTCGTTCATCTGGGCGCCTTCGGTGAGACGGGGATCCTGCGCGTGCTGCGCGATCACGCCGCCGAACGACTTCACGTACTCGAGGGCGCGACGCATGATCAGCGGGTCGAACACGCAGAAGCCGTCGTCGCTGAAGACCCGGACCCGGGCGCGTGAGGTCGCCATTGCTCCGAGTTCGGCGAGGCGCTCACCCTTCTGGCCGACCGTGACGGCCCCGATCGGCTGGACCGTGGCGTATCCCGCGGCCTCGCCGAGCGCGAGCTCCTGCTCGACCACACCTGCCGTGTCGGCGACCGGAGAGGTGTTGGGCATCGCGAAGACGGCCGTGAAGCCCCCGGCCGCAGCGGCTCGGGTACCGGTGAGGATGGTCTCGGAGGCCTCGTAGCCGGGCTCGCGCAGATGCGTGTGCAGGTCGACGAGACCGGGGAGCGCGACGAGCCCCGCGGCATCCACCACGCGCGCACCCGCACGGCTGAGTCCGGAGCCGATCTCGGCGATGATGCCGTTCTCGATGATGATGTCGGCACTCTGCGTGCCGAGAATCCGTGCGCCGGTGATGACGAGGGTCTCGCTCACTGGTCTCCCCCTCGTTCGTCGTCTCGTTCGCCTGCAAGAAGCAGGTACAGCACTGCCATCCGGATGGACACCCCGTTGGTCACCTGTTCCAACACCGTCGAGCGCGGTGAGTCGGCGGCTTCGGAGGAGATCTCCAGCCCGCGGTTCATGGGTCCGGGGTGCATCACAATGCTACCGTCCGGAAGCCCTGCCACTCGCAGTGCGTCAAGGCCCCATCGTCTGGAATACTCCCGCTCAGTGGGGAAATACGCGGCGTTCATGCGCTCGAGCTGGATGCGCAGCATCATCACGGCGTCCGGCCCCTCTGCGAGGGCCTCATCGAGGTCGTACAGGACGCGCACGGGCCAGAGCGTGACATTCTGCGGCACGAGCGTCGGCGGCGCGACGAGTGTGACCTCGGCACCGAGCGTCGTGAGCAACCACACGTTCGAGCGCGCGACGCGGGAGTGGAGCACATCGCCGACGATCACCACGCGGATGCCGTGCAGGTCGCGTCCGCGGCTGGAGGCCCCGAAGCGGCGCTTGCGGATGGTGAAGGCATCGAGCAGTGCCTGCGTGGGATGCTCGTGCGTCCCGTCTCCCGCATTCACGACGCCGGCCGAGATCCAGCCGCTCGTCGCCAGCGTCTGCGGAGCGCCGGAGGCGTGGTGCCGGATGACGACGGCATCCGCGCCCATCGCCTGCAGCGTCTGCGCCGTGTCCTTCAGGCTCTCGCCCTTCGAGACGCTCGAGCCCTTGGCAGCGAAGTTGATGACGTCGGCGGACAGTCGCTTCGCGGCTGCTTCGAAGGAGATGCGCGTGCGGGTCGAGTCTTCGAAGAAGAGGTTCACGACCGTCTTGCCGCGCAGTGTCGGGAGCTTCTTGACCTCGCGCGACTGCGTGTCGGACATGTCCTCGGCGACGTCGAGGATGCGAAGGGCTGTCTCGCGGTCGAGCGAGCGGGTGTCGAGGAGGTGTCTCATGCTTCGATCGTCACCTCTTCGGCGCCGTCGTCTTCACGCAGACGCACGTTCACGCGCTCCTGCCGTGAGGACGGGATGTTCTTGCCGACGAAGTCCGGGCGGATCGGAAGCTCGCGGTGCCCGCGGTCGACGAGGATCGCGAGACGCACGACGGCGGGACGACCGATCGACTGCAGCGCGTCGAGGGCTGCGCGGATGCTGCGTCCGGAGAACAGCACGTCGTCGACCAGCACGACCGTCTTGTCGTCGATGCCGCCGGCGGGGATCTCGGTCGGTCGCGGAGAACGCGTCGGGTGCTTCGCGAGATCGTCACGGAACATGGTGACGTCGAGCGCACCGACTGCGACGGTGGTCGTCGCGATCTCTCCGATCACGGACGCGAGCCGCCGGGCGAGTGTCACGCCGCGGGTCGGGATGCCCAGCAGGACGAGGTTCTCAGCCCCTCGATTCGACTCGAGGATCTCATGTGCGATGCGGGTCAGAGCCCGCGAGATATCGGCTTCGTGCAAGACGGTGCGTGCACTCATGAGCCGCTCCCTTCTCCGCCTCACAGGACGGTGTTAAAGGTTGCTTGTTCCCGCCAGTCTAGCGCGACCTCAGCGCCACCCGAGCACGTCGCGCACCACGGCCTGTGAGAACGGAGCGCCGTCGTCGGGCACTCCCCGCAGAGACTCGTGCGAGACCATGGCGCCTTCCGCGCCCGCGGCGGCTGTGATCCCCTCGAGCGCTGCGCGGATGCGCGGCCCCGCCGCTCTCGAGTACTCCACGTCGCCGCGGCGGGAGACGTGCGGAAAGGCGACGAGTTCGGCGACACCGGTGGCCGCCCGACGAGCCGCCACCACGACGAGCGTGGGCGGGATCGAATGCTGCAGCGCGCGAGGAAGGGGAAAAGGCAGATCGTCTGTCAGCAGCCCCTGCCAGAACCCTCGTCGGGACCGCTTCTCGTCGCCGATCTCGAGGGCGGCCGCCGTCCATTCCGTGTTCTGCGTGCGCACGGCGAGGTCGGGACCGTCGGCTCGACTCTCGAACCCCTGCTCCTGGAAGAACTCGGTGGCGATCTGCACCAGTCGCGGAGCATCCGACCTCACGATCCAGCGTGCACCGCGAAACGGACCGTCGAACTGCAGGCGTGAGGTGCGAGCGTGTCGCCCCGAGCCCTGCGGATGCGAGCCGGACACGTCAGCCGGCCTCGCTCAGCACAGCCTCGGTGACGTCGTCGATCTTCGACGCGCGAATCGGGTGCCCGCTCGTCGACAGGCACCGGCCGGACTTCAGGTCCCACTTCCAGTCGTGCATGCTGCAGGTCAGGATGCCGTCGTCGTCGACCGTTCCGGTTCGGGTGAGATCGGCTCGCAGATGCGGGCAGCGGCGCTGCACGACCCAGTCGCCGACCTCGGCGTCCTCGGTCTGATCGGTCTGCTCCTGATACCAGTTCTCGACGTACTCGATGCGGTCGACCGAGAGGCACTTGAGGAAGGTCGTGAGGAACTCGTTGAACTTGCCGCTGCGTCCGACGCTGAACTGCATCGAGAGGAAGATCGAGTTGGACCAGTCGATCTCGTGGTCACGGATGTTGGTCGAGACGAGGTCGGCAGGGATCGTGTACCAGTAGATGCACTCCTCCCCCGCGTACTCGCGCACCTTGGCGCGGGGGAAGTCCACGACCATGTCGAGGTCACCGATCCTGAACCGCACGCAGCCTCCGACGCCGAGCCGGATCGTGCGGGACTTCTTGAGCAGGGGCTCCCACCAGTTCTTGAGCTCGTCGAGCATCTGCTCCGGCGGCAGCACCTCGGCGCGGGTGGCGACCTCATCGCGGATCTCGTTCTGACGGCTCGCCCGCTGCTCCTCGAGGTACTCCCACTTCTCGTCGAAGATGTGGGCGAGCTCTTCCTCGGTGTACAGCGACTGCTCGGTCGACACCTCGCCGCTCTGCACGGTCACGACGGTCCCCGGCACGAAGAGATGCCCCGCGTACTGCGGGGAGAGCTCCTTCATGTGCGCGAGGAACTGCTTCTGATCCGTGAAGATCGACTCGCCGTTGCGGCCGACGCCGTTGAAGTCGAAGAGATCATCGCGCAGGAACATGGGCGGCCCCGCCATCGGGAAGACATGGGGCGCGTCGACCTTGTCGATGTAGTACATCGCTCGCTTGTTCTGCGCTTCGCGCTTGAGCCGTGCGAAGTTCTGCTTCGCGTCGAGCGGGAGGTCGTAGACCATCGGCCACCAGATCGCACCCGAGACCTGCGTGAAATACGCATCGGGCTTGCCGAAATGCAGCAGGCTCTCGAGATCGAGAGGGTGCGAGTCGTTCTGATTGAGCACGGAGCCCGTGCCGTCGTCGACGCTCAACGACGAATCGCCGATCGGGCCGTCGCTGGGAGCACGCAGCGGCGTGATCATGATCTTGAGCTCACCGCGTTCGATGATCTCGCCCGCCGGCGCATAGGTGATGTTCGTGTACCCGAGCGCACGGATGTCCTGCTCGAGGTCGTCGATGGGGTACTCCGGCAGGAGCACCTCGATGTCCTTGCGGATGTACCGCTCGAGCAGCGCCGGATCGAAGTGATCCCGATGGCGATGCGAGATGTAGAGGAAGTCCGCCTCGCGCCCGAAGCGCTCCCAGTCCAGACCGCGGTTGTCGGGGAACGGGAACCACGAACCGAAGAACGACGGCCCCAGAACCGGGTCGCAGATGATGTTCCCGCCGACCGTCTCGATGAACATCCCGGCGTGGCCGAGTCCGGTGATCCGCATGCAATCCTCCTGAAGTGAACCGTTCGATTCTACCGGCGGCCCCCTGTGCGGCTGCGGTGACCGGCCGGGAGAAATCAGGTGCCGTCGAAGAGACCGCGGATGTCGTCGGCCGTGAGCGACTGGGCGAACAGCTGCTCGTCATCCATCACGGCGGTGAACAGCCGCGCCTTCCGTCGCTGCAGCTCGAGCACCTTCTCCTCGATCGTTCCGGTCGAGATCATCCGATAGACGAAGACCTGGCTGGTCTGGCCGATCCGGTGCGTACGGTCGATCGCCTGCGCCTCAGCCGCCGGATTCCACCACGGGTCGAGCAGGAACACGTAGTCGGCCTCCGTGAGCGTGAGACCGAACCCGCCGGCCTTGAGGCTGATGAGGAACACCGGCTGCTCCCCCGTCTTGAAGGAATCGATCACCTCCTCACGTCGACGCGTCGACCCGTCGAGCCGGGCATACGGAATGCCGGCTTCGCGGAGCCTGGCCTCGGCGAGATCCAGGAAGGACGTGAACTGACTGAAGACCAATGCTCGATGGCCCTCGGCCTGCAGCTCGATGACGCGATCCAGCAATGTGTCGAGCTTGCTCGAACCGATCTCCGCGTCATTCTCGTCGATGAGCTCCGGCGCGAGGCTGAGCATGCGCAGCAGAGTCAGTGACCGGAAGACGATGAAGCGGTTGCGATCCAGATCGTCGAGGAGTCCGAGCACCTTCTGTCGCTCGCGCTGCAGCACGACGTCGTAGCGCTCTCGGTGCGCCGGAGTGAGCTCGACCTCGAGGATCTGCTCCTGCTTCGCCGGCAGGTCGGCGGCGACCAGCTCCTTGGTCCGTCTGAGCATGAGCGGACGGATGCGCCGGCGCAGCTGGGAGAGCCTGCGGGCGCGATACTCGCCGCCCTCCTCGTTCTCGGGGACCTTGCCCTTCTCGATCGGCTGGATGTACCGATCCCGGAACTTGCGCGCCGAGGGGAAGAGACCCGGGGCCGCCAGCTTCAGCAGCGACCACAGCTCGGACAGGCTGTTCTCCATCGGAGTTCCGGTGACGGCGTATGTGGCGTCGGATCGGAAGGTCGAGATCGCGCGATGCAGCTTGGTCTTCGGATTCTTGACGAACTGCGCCTCGTCGAGGATCAGCCCCGCCCACTCGACCTCGCGGAACTCCTCCTCATCGAGCCTCGCGACCGTGTATGAGCTCACGACGACATCAGCCGTGGCCGCGGCATCGCGAAGCGGTGCCGATCGTGTCGAACTCGTGCTCGCGACGACCGCGATCCGCAGCTCCGGGGTGAAACGCGCGGACTCCGAGCGCCAGGTGCTGAGCACTGACGTGGGGGCGAGCACCAGGAAGGGTCGGGTCTCCCCGCTCTCACGTGTGTGCTGGATGAACGTCAGGAGCTGCAGCGTCTTGCCGAGCCCCATGTCGTCTGCGAGGATTCCGCCGAGACGATGCCTCCACAGGAAAGCGAGCCAGTCGAAGCCCGCCTTCTGATAGGACCGCAGGTCGGCGCGGAGGCCGACCGGAACCTGAGTGGCGGGCACGCCGTCGGCGCGACGCAGCCCTTCGGCTGTCGCGCGCCAGCTGACGGCCGGCTGTGCCTCGTCCGCGAGATCCTCGAACTCCTCCCACAGATCCACCTGGTAGCGGTTGATCCGCGGCCCCGTCTCCCACTCGTCCAGCTCCCCCGCCTCCTCGATGAGGTCACGGAGGCGGTCGAGTGCCGGATGGTTGAGGGAGAAGTAGCCCCCGTCAGCGAGGAGAAGCTTCTTCCGTCCCTTGCTGAGCGCCGAGAACAGCGGGCCGAAGGGTATCCGTCGTCCGTCGATCGAGACGAGGATGCCGAGATCGAACCAGTCCGCGTCCGTGGATTCCACCGTCGTGACGGTGACCTGAGGATCGCCGGTGAGCTCGCGATAGTCCTTGCGCGCCCCCTCGGACTCGACGTGCACACCGATCGCCTCCCAGGCGGGCACGAGCTGCGCGACGAAATCCGCTGCATCGATGTCATGCAGGGAACCGGCAGGCCGGAAGCGCGTGACCCTGTGCTCCTGCCAGACGGACTCGATCTCAGCTCGGCGAGCGGCCTCGGCGGGGGCGTCTCGCACGGCCGAGGGCGTCCATGCGAAGGGCACCGTGCCGAAACTGCCGTACGACCAGCCGAAGTCGTAGCTCACGACATCGCCCCGCTCGAAGACGACCGTGAGCACGGGCGTCGGCTGCGGTACCTCCGGCAGCGTCACCGGCCCCACTGCACGCACCGAGGCACGCCGCGCGAGCAGCGGATAGGCGCCGTCGATGAAAGCCTGCTCCTCGTTCGCGGGGACGACCACGGGCGCGGACGCCGCGAGCAGGGTGCGCGTCTGCTCGCTCAGCGGAGCCTCTGCGAGGACGATCTCGATCCGGTTCCCGGTGAGTCGAGCGGTGTAGATCCCGGTTCTGCCGATCGGGTGCGCAGAGGAGGACTCGATCGGGTCACCCTCGACCGACACCTCGGCCCCGACCGACAGAGAGCCGTCGTCGGATCGGGTGATCGCGGCCGTCACGGCCGCAGCGGCCGCCATGCGCACGGACGAGTTCTTCTGGCTCGTCACGAGCGGGATGCCGAGCTCGGCGCCCGCACGAAGATGCCCCCACAGGAGATTCGACTCGATCTGATCGACGACGAGCCATTCGCCCGCGTTGCCCGAGAGAAGGGAGTCGCGCGAGATGCTCAGAAGATCGCCGAACCATCGCGTCTGCGCTCGACCGAACTGCGCGGCGTCGCGACGGACCGCGTCCCAGCCGGCGTGGCCCTGGATCCACGATCCTGTCTGCGCGCTGCGCATGAGGGGCCGGATCGCCAGCACAAGCTCACCCGAGGGGCGGGCCAGATCGCGGAGGGTGGCTGCGCGCATCGGTCGAGGACCCCAGTGGTTCTCGGCGCGGGATTCGCGGTGGCGAAGCTCGACGCCGAGTGCGAGCGGCAGTGCGTGGCGGGCCGCATCGGGTTCGAGCAGCGTGCGCCACGACGTCGCGCTGGGCCGGGGCGGGTTCTTCGACGGCTCGGGAGCGACCTCGAGTGCAGCCGCCTGTTGAGAGTACTCGTGCACGTTGGAGGCCAGGACCGTCGCTACGACGTGCTTGCATCCCGAGCGCACCGGGCAGGAGCACCTTGTCGTGCGCATCCGGCGTCTGCCGTTGGAGGAGACGAACGTGATCTCGGTGAGATAGGGCTCGTCCTGGCCACCGCGGACGTGGCCCTCGAGCTCGAGCAGGTCCTCGTGCCAGACGACGTCGAGCACGTTGCCCTCGCGGAAGTACGCGAGGCCTCTCTTGTACCCACCGGCGTCCGTGATCTGCATGATCTCACGGAGATCGACGTGCGGCGCGGACATACCCTCATCCTTCCCGCGGGTACCGACATCGGGGATGTCGGACCGCGGCTCAGCCCTCAGACGGCGCGTGCGACGCGTGCGAGCACGCCGTGCACGAAGGCGCCCGAATCGTCGGTCGAGAACTCCTTGGCGAGTTCGACGGCCTCATCGATCGCGACCGCAGTCGGGACCTCGGGGTTGAAGAGGATCTCCCACACGCCGATGCGCAGGAGTGCGCGGTCGACCGCGGGCATCCGCTCGAGCTTCCAGTCACGGCTGTGGGTCGTGATCTGCTCGTCGATCTCGTCGCGGTGGTCCACGATGCCGTCGACGACTTCGCGCGCGTACAGCCATGACGCCTCGCGGGCAGGCTCGGACGCCGCACGCTTGGCCTCGGAAGCCAATGCCACCGCGACCTCGTCGCCGCGCACGTCAGCGGAGAACAGGATGTCGAGTGCGCGCTTGCGCGCTTTCGTACGGGCGCTCACGCCTTACTTCTCGCGGCCGAGGTAGTCGCCGGTGCGCGTGTCGACCTTGACCTTGGTGCCGGTCTCGACGAAGAGCGGCACCTGGATCTCGTATCCGGTCTCGAGCGTGGCGGGCTTGGTGCCGGCCGACGAGCGGTCGCCCTGCACACCGGGCTCGCTGTACGTGATCTCGAGGATCACGGATGCCGGGAGATCGATGTACAGCGGGTTGCCGTTGTTGAGCGCGATCGTGACCTGCTGGTTCTCGAGCAGGAAGTTCTTCGCGTCGCCGACGGTCGCTGCCGGGACCGTGATCTGGTCGTAGTCGGTCTGGTCCATGAACACGTAGCCGTCGCCGTCGGTGTAGAGATACGTGTAGTCACGACGGTCGACGTTCTCGATCTCGACCTTGGCGCCGGCGTTGAACGTCTTGTCGACGACCTTGCCGCTCATCACGTTCTTGAGCTTGGTGCGGACGAACGCACCGCCCTTGCCGGGCTTGACGTGCTGGAACTCGACGACGCTCCAGAGCTGCCGCTCGATGTTGAGGACGACGCCGTTCTTGATGTCTGCGGTAGATGCCATGCGCTGAGAGTTCCGTTCGTGGGTGAAAGTTCGTGGGGCCCCGCACCTGTCCGGGCGCGGGCCGACAGTCGATTCTACGGGATGAGGGCCGCGAGCTGCCGCACAGCGCTCGTATACCCCTCGACGCCCTCTCCGATCACGCGCACGGCCGCGACATCGTGCAGGTAGGAGTGGTGACGGAACTCCTCCCTCGCGTACACGTCGGAGATGTGCACCTCTGCGAAAGGCAGCGCGACCCCGGTGAGGGCGTCGCGCAGCGCCACCGAGGTGTGCGTGAGACCGCCGGGGTTGATCACGATGGCGGCGCAGTCCTCGCGCGCGGCGTGGATCGCGTCGATGAGCACCCCTTCGTGATTGCTCTGGATCGCCCGCAGGTCGAAGCCGGCCTCGGCGGCCGCCGCGCGCGCGAGACTCTCGACGTCGGCCAGCGTCGCGGTGCCGTAGACATCGGGCTCGCGGGTGCCGAGCAGATTCAGGTTCGGTCCGTTGACGAGCAGCATCCGCCTGGTCATTCGCCGATCTCCTGGTAGGCCGCGAACAGCAGGGATTCGTCGGGCGCCTGCAGCACGGTCGGCTTGGCGATGTCGTCGAGCAGGATGAAGCGCAGCATCCCGCCCCTGCTCTTCTTGTCGCGCTGCATCGTGGCGAGCAGCTGCTGCCACGCGCCCGCACGATACGAGACGGGAAGACCCAGCGACTCGAGCACCGTGCGGTGCCGCTCTGCCGCCGCATCCGACAGTCGCCCGGCGAGCCGGGAGAGCTCGGCCGCATACAGCATCCCCACCGAGATCGCGGCGCCGTGCCGCCAGCGGTACCGCTCGGAGTGCTCGATCGCGTGTCCGAGGGTGTGTCCGTAGTTGAGGATCTCGCGCTGTCCCGCTTCACGGAAGTCGCTCGATACGACGGTCGCCTTCATCTGGATCGCGAGTTCGACAGCGCGACGGAACTCGGGAGTCGCGGTGTCGACGGCCCGGCTCGGGTCTGCCTCGATGATGTCGAGGATCTCGGGTTCCCAGATGAACCCGGCCTTCACGACCTCGGCGAAGCCGGCCGTCGCCTCGTTCGGACTGAGGCTCGCCAGCTCGTCGAGGTCGCCGATCACCGCGCGCGGAGCCCAGAACGCCCCGACGAGGTTCTTGCCTTCGGCGGTGTTGATTCCGGTCTTGCCGCCGACAGAGGCATCGACGAGTCCGAGCACCGTGGTCGGCACGTGCACGACCTGCACGCCGCGCAGCCAGGTCGCCGCGACGAAGCCGGCGAGATCCGTGACGGCCCCGCCGCCGTAGCCGACCACGGCATCCGTGCGGGTGAAGTCGGCCTGCCCCATGACCTGCCAGCAGAAGGCGGCGACCTCGATGCGCTTTCCCTGCTCGGCGTCCGGCACTTCTGCCAGCAGCACCTCACGCGGTCCCTCGCCCACGTCGGCGAGGAGCCGATCACGCAGCTCGGCAGCACGCGCGGCGAGTGTCGGCGGATGCACGACGAGCACCTTGCGCACTCCCGGTGCGAGTGCGGCGGACACGCGGTCGAGGATGCCTCGTCCGATGGTGATGTCGTAGGGGCTCTCCCCCGTGACGCTGATGGTCGTCGTGCTCATACCTGTTCTCTCCTCCATGCAACGATGTCCTCGGCGATCCGCTGCATCGGCCGCCGCGACGTGTCGAAAGTCACCGTCGCCACCTCGTCGTACCACGCTCTGCGCTGTGCGAAGATCTCCGTCCACCGGGCGACCGGGTCCTCTCCGTCGAGCAGCGGTCGCCCTCCCGTGGTGATCCGGTCCGCCACTGCGGATTCGCTCACGGTGAGGAAGACCACGGGGTGCTCGAGCAGCAGAGCACGGGTTCCGGCGTCGGTCACCGCGCCGCCCCCGAGCGAGATCACGCCGCCCTCTGCGAGTGCCGCCGCGACTGCCGAGCGCTCCAGAGCGCGGAAGTGCTGCTCGCCGTACTGCTCGAAGATCGACGGGATCGACCCGTGTGCCGCGACCACACGCTTGTCGGTGTCGATGAACGGCAGCTCGAGCGCGCGTGCGACACGGCGCCCGATGCTGGTCTTGCCGGCCGCCATCGGACCGACGAGCACCAGCGTCAGGGGCTCAGCCCCGCTCGTCATGCGCGATGAGCGCGGCCTCTGATGCCGGGGCCGTGCGCAGCTCTGCGGGGATGCCCGCGAGGTAGCTCTCGACGTTGCGCCGGGTCTCGCGGATGCTGTCGCCGCCGAACTTCTCGAGCACAGCGTGTGCGAGCTCGACGGCGACCATGGCCTCGGCGACGACGCCCGCGGCGGGAACCGCGCAGACGTCCGACCGCTGGTGGTGCGCCGTGGCGTCTTCTCCACTCGCGACGTCGATGGTGCGGAGTGCGTGCGGAACGGTCGCGATCGGCTTCATGCCCGCACGGACGCGGAGGACCGTGCCGGTGGACATACCGCCCTCGGTGCCGCCGGCGCGGTCGGAGCCGCGGGTGATCCCGTCGGGCGTCGCGAACAGCTCGTCATGTGCTGCGGAGCCGCGGCGGCGAGTGGTCTCGAAGCCGTCGCCGACCTCGACCCCCTTGATCGCCTGGATGCTCATCAGCGCCTGAGCGAGACGCGCGTCGAGGCGACGGTCCCAGTGCACGTGCGAGCCGAGCCCCGGGGGCAGACCGTATGCGAGCACCTCGACGATGCCGCCGAGCGTGTCGCCGTCCTTCTTCGCATCATCCACCTCGGCGACCATGCGCTCGGAGGTGGCCGGGTCGAAGCAGCGCAACGGATCGGCATCGAGTGCGTCGACGTCATCGGGTGTCGGCAGCGCGGCCCCGTCGGGAACCCGCACCGGGCCGATCGACAGCGTGTGGCTCACGAGACGGATGCCGAGCTCACCCAGGAACGATCGGGCGACGGCGCCCAGAGCGACGCGCGCTGCCGTCTCGCGAGCACTGGCTCGCTCGAGGATGGGGCGCGCCTCGTCGAAGTCGTACTTCTGCATGCCGACGAGGTCGGCATGACCGGGGCGCGGGCGGGTGAGCGGTGCTCCCCTGCCGCGCGACTTCTCGGTGAGGTCGACGGGCTCGGGGTTCATGACCTCGATCCACTTCGGCCATTCTGTGTTGCCGATACGCAGTGCGATCGGGCTGCCGAGTGTCTTGCCGTGGCGCACGCCTCCCGAGATCGTCAGTTCGTCCTGCTCGAACTTCATCCGGGAGCCGCGACCGTAGCCGAGCTTGCGTCGAGCCAGATCGGCTTGGATCGCCTCGGACGACACCGGGACGCCGGAGGGAAGACCCTCCATGACGGCAATGAGTTCTGGACCGTGGGATTCGCCGGCCGTGAGCACGCGGAGCATTGCTCTAGTCTCCCATGCGTTTCGGGCGACCTCGTCCCGCGTTTCGCCCTACGACGCGAGAACGTCGCGCATCGCCGCCACGACCGCGTCCTCGTCGGGAAGCCGGCGCGACGGATCGCCGTCGCGGAACACTCGGATCTGACGAACGGCCTGATGCAGGAGCATCCCGAGACCGGAGATCGCCGGCCCGCCGGCCCAGCCCGTGGCCACTGTCGAGGGCCATGGCGAGTAGGCGACGTCGAACAGCGTTCCGCCCGTCTCCGACATGCGCGCGACCGTTCCCGGATCGACGCTCGCCCCTCCGGGAAGGGTCGCGATGGTCAGATCGACCGGATCGGCAGCGGCCGAGAACTCGAGGGTGGAGACCGCGACGCCGAGCCGCTCACCGAGCGCCACGAGCGGCGCAGCGCGCTCGGGACGCCGCGCGCGCACGTCGATGCGCGCCGCGCCCATCTCCGATGCGGCGACCAGAGCCGATGCAGCTGTGGCACCCGCACCCAGGATCCTCACGTGCCCGACGCGGGTGAGACCCTCGTCGCTCAGGGCGTCGACGATTCCTCCCACATCGGTGTTGAAGCCTCTGACGGTAGTCCCGAGAAGCAGCGTGTTGACGGCCCCGGTGAGTTCGGCGTGCTCGTCGAGCGAATCGGCGGCGAGCCGCGCCTGCTCCTTGAGCGGCATCGTGAGGGACAGCCCCCTCCACGAGTCGTCGAGCGCTGTGAAGGCCGCGGCGAAGTCCTGCTCGCCGACCTGCCGGCGCGAGTAGTCCCAGTCGAGTCCGAGGATCTCGTACGCCGCGGCGTGCAGCTGGGGCGACCGCGAATGCGCGATCGGATCGCCCCAGACCGCCAGACGATGAGCGGTCATCCGGCCGAGCATCCGCCGTCGGGATTCGCCTTGCACCACTGGTCCCACTTCTCGACGCCCTGGAGGTGCTCCTCGTACGTCTCCGAGAACTGCGTCTCGCCCGTCTCGAGGTTGATCGTGACGAAGTAGAGCCACGGGCCGTCGGCCGGGTGCATCGCGGCATCGATCGCCTTGTCGCTCGCGCTCGCGATCGGCGTGATCGGCAGCCCGGTGTGCACGTAGGTGTTCCAGTCGTTCGGATCTTCGAGCGCCTCGGCCGAGCTCGACACGACGCCCTCGTGCAGCGAGCCGTAGCCGTACTGCGCGGTCGAGTCCATCTGGAGCTTCATGTCGATGTCGAGTCGGTTCTGGATCACCCGCGACACCTTCGGGAAGTCCGCGGTCAGGCCCTCTCGCTGGATGATCGACGCGATGGTGAGGATACGCTGCGCGTCCTCAGCCGGGACACCGGCCTTGTCGAGGGACTCATGAGTGCGGTCGACCATCCGCTGGATGACCTGCTGAGCGGTGACTCCGGGATCGAACGTGTACAGCGCGGGGAAGAGCCATCCCTCGAGCGTCTGCGCGTTCACGCCGTATACCGACGGATCGGCGACTGCCGCCTCGAGATCCGCGAGCGGGATGCCGAGCGATTCGGAGATGCTCGGCAGCGACGACTCGATGGTCGCGCCCTCCCCCACGTTCGCAGAGTTCTCGAGCTTGTTGGCGGGATCCCGCAGAGCCTCCAACGCGGCCTCTGCGGTCATCTTCTCCTGCAGGCGGTAGTTGCCCGGATAGAAGGTGACGGCGATGCCCTCGTCGACGAGATAGTCGTAGAAGACGGTCTCGGTGCGGGTGACCCCCGCCTCGTAGAGCGCGGTGGAGACCGGTGAGCCGGTGTCGCCCTCCTTCACCGTGACGACCACCTCTCCCGACGCGAGACCGGGCTCCCAGTCGTCGGGCTCGCCCCATCCGAGGGCGTCGCTGATCTTGTCTCCGTAGGTGTTCATCGCCCAGACGCCCGTGGCCACCAGCCCTCCGATGACGGCGAGGACGATGATCAGAGCGACCAGACAGCCTGTGCGTCGCTTCTTCTTGGGAGGTTTGGCGACGGCCTCCTCGTCGGTGTGACTGTGGAACAGGTCTTCCAGCCGCCCACCCGCCGCGGGGCCCGCCGTCGTCGCCGGGGACGCGGGCGTCGTCGTCGGTCGATCCCCGTCGCCTGCCTGCTCGACGCGCACCGTCGGCGCTGGACCGCGATCAGACACCTGCGCGTCGTCGTCGACATGCTGTTCGGGCGTCGCGGGCGCCGGAGCGACCGCTGCATCGGGTGAGGGCGACTCGGCGGCGGCGGCGGGTCGGGACGCGGCCTCTCGAGCAGCGCGTCGGGATCCGGGTGCCGGGGGTGTGTCGTCGACCGTCGGGATCTGCTGCGTCGGCTCCGGCAGGTTCTCGAACAGGTCGCTGAGGCGGGCGTCCGGATCGTGCCGGGGGGAAGCACTATCGCGTTCGGGCATTGTCAGGAAGACTCCTCATCGAGCGGAATCGTGACACCGGGCGGGTTTCCGGTGCTCTTCTCCGTGTCGATCGCCTGCTGCAGCAGAACCACCGCGGCGACCTGATCCACAATGCTACGAGAGTTCTTCTGGGTTCTTCCCGAAGATCTCAGCGCGGCGTGTGCGGATACCGTGCTCAGACGCTCGTCGACGAGTCTCGTCGGGATCCGCGTGCGGGTCGAGAGCGCGGCCGCGAACTCCCTCGCGTCGAGCGTCGATGCCGTATCTGCGCCCTGCATGTTGACGGGGAGTCCGACCACGAGCTCCATGGGCTCGTATTCCGCGGCGATGGCCGCGATCCGATCGATCGACTGCTCCGAGCGAGGCACCGTCTCGACGGGAACAGCGAGCATGCCGTCGGGGTCGCACCGTGCGACCCCGACGCGAGCCCTGCCGACGTCCACGCCGAGTCGCACGCCGCGACGAAAGCCGCTCACGCTGACTGCAGCTCCTGCGAGACGGCCTCGAGCGCTGCCGAGAGCGCAGCGGCATCCGTTCCGCCGCCCTGCGCCACGTCGTCTCGCCCGCCGCCGCCACCGCCGAGCACCGACGCGGCGCGCTTCGCGAGAGCTCCGGCCTTGGCGCCGGCAGCGCGAGCCGCATCGTTCGTGGCGACGACGACCACGGGGCGATCGTTCACGATCCCGCCGAGAGCGATGACAGCAGCCTCGGACCCCAGTCGGTCGCGTACTCCGAGCACGAGCTCGCGCACGTCGTCGGCCGAGGCCACGGTGCCGAGGGACTGCGCCGCGACGCGGAACGCACCGACCCGACCCGCAGCCTCCGCGATCGCGGGAACCTGACCCGCTCGCTCCTTCGCCTCGAACTGAGCGATGCGCTTCTCAGCGGCCTTGAGATTCGACGACAGGTCGGCGATCCGCTCGGCCAGCTGGTCACGCGGCGTCTTGAGCGACGAGGTGAGCTGCGAGACCAGGGCGCGCTCGGCCGCCAGCTCACGGAACGCGTCGCGCCCCACGAGAGCCTCGATCCGTCGGTTGGACGCTCCGACCGACGACTCGCCGACCACGCTGACCAGCCCGATCTCGGCGCTGGTGTTCACATGGGTGCCCGCGCAGAGCTCCCGCGACCAGGGTCCGCCGATGTCGACCATGCGCACGACGTCGCCGTACTTCTCGCCGAACAGCGCCATGGCGCCCGCATCCTTCGCCTCATCGAGCGAGACGATGCGCGTGGTCACCTCGAGGGCGTCCTGCACGGCGCGGTTCGTGATCTCCTCGATCTCGCTGCGGGCGTCGGCCGACAGGGCCTGGGACCAGGCGAAGTCGAATCGCATGTATCCGGCACGGTTCAGTGAGCCCGACTGCGTGGCTGTGGGGCCGAGCGTGTCGCGAAGCGCCGCGTGCACGAGGTGCGTGGCGGAGTGAGCCTGACGCGCGGCACGCCTGTTGGCGGCGTCGACGACGGTCGTCGCGGCGTCATCGACCGCGACGGAACCGCGAGTGACCTCGACCGTGTGGCTGATGAGTCCGGGAACCGGGCGCTGCACATCGAGCACCTCCAGCTCGAATCCGGGCCCCACGATCACGCCCTTGTCGGCGACCTGGCCACCGGACTCCGCGTACAGCGTGGTCTCGGCCAGCACGACCTCGGCGATCTGGCCCTCGTGCGCGGTCCGCGCAGGCTGACCGTCGACGAGGATGCCCAGGATCCGTGAATCGACCTCGAGCTCGCTGTACCCGTCGAACCCCGTCTCCCCGAGTGCACGCAGGTCGCGGTAGACCGACACGTCGGCGAGCTGGCGCTTGCGGTTCCGGGCATCTGCCTTCGCGCGGGACCGCTGCTCCTGCATGAGGGAGTCGAAGGCGGCGCGGTCGACATCGAGTCCGGCCTCTTCGGCGACCTCGAGCGTCAGGTCGATCGGGAATCCGTAGGTGTCGTGGAGGAGGAAGGCCTCGCGCCCGCTCAGCGACGCGTCGCCCTTCTTCTTCGTCTCGTCCAGCGCCAGGTCGAGGATGGTCGATCCCTGTGCGAGGGTGCGGCGGAAGGTCTCCTCCTCCGCGAAGGCCGAGGCCGACAATGTGGCCCAGTCCTTCTCGAGCACCGGGTACGCCGACTTCATCGCATCGCGCGACGAGGCGAACAGCTCGGGGAAGACCGGCTCATCGACGCCCAGCAGGCGCATGGCGCGGACGCTGCGTCGCATGAGACGACGCAGGATGTAGCCGCGCCCCTCGTTCGACGGGCGCACGCCGTCCGAGAGCAGCATGAGCGAAGAGCGCACGTGATCGGCGACGACGCGGAAGCGGACGTCGTCCTCGTGCACAGCGCCGTATCGGCGACCCGAGAGCTCGACGGCGCGGTCGAGGACCGGCCGCACCTGATCGGTCTCGTACATGTTCTCGACGCCCTGCTTGAGGAAGGCGACCCGCTCGAGGCCCATGCCGGTGTCGATGTTCTTCTGGGGCAGCTCCCCCACGATGTCGAACTCCGTCTTGCCGCGGATGTTCTCGATGAAGTCCTGCATGAAGACCAGGTTCCAGATCTCGAGGAACCGGCTGTCATCCGCTGCCGGACCGCCGTCGTTCCCGTACGCAGGGCCGCGGTCGAAGAAGATCTCGCTGTCCGGACCACCGGGACCCGGCTGGCCCGTGTTCCAGTAGTTGTCCGCACGGCCGAGGCGCTGGATGCGCTCCGGCTTGAGGCCGATGATGTCGCGCCAGATCGCCTCGGCCTCATCATCGGTCTCGTAGACGGTGACCCACAGGTCTTTCTCGTCGAAACCGAGACCGCCATCGGCCTCGGAGCTCGTCAGCAGCTCCCACGCATAGCGGATCGCGCCTTCTTTGAAGTAGTCGCCGAAGGACCAGTTGCCCATCATCTGGAAGAACGTGCCGTGGCGGGCGGTCTTGCCGACCTCTTCGATGTCGTTGGTGCGGATGCACTTCTGCAGGTCCGCGATCCGCGGATGCGGCGCGGGCACGACCCCCGTGAGATACGGGATCATCGGCACCATCCCCGCGACGGTGAACAGCAGGGACGGATCGTCGCTCACGAGGGAGGCGGACGGGACGATGACGTGGTCGTTCTTCTCGAAGTAGTCGAGATAGCGCTGCGCGATGTCCGCAGTTTTCATAGGGGTGCCAGGTGTCCTTGCGTACAGGGTGAATGGAGCTGCGCGGGTGGCGCGGGATCAGTCGGCGGTCGGCTCGGTGAGTCGCGCCTGCTGCTCACGGTAGGCGTCGCCGATGATGCCGGTGAACTCGTTGAAGCGCGCGTCGACCTCGGCCAGGATGTCGTGACCCCTCGGGTCCTTGTTCATGAAATGTGCCGCGACGAAGCCGCCGATCACACCGATCAGGAACCACAGCACGTTCTTCATGTCGCCATCCTTGCCTCTGACCCGCGAGGGCGCGGTAGTTCCATCGTATGCGGAAACGACAGAAGGCGTCGGGGTGAACCCGACGCCTTCTGCGGAAAAGCTGAACTCAGCGAGCTGCGTAGTACTCGACGACGAGCTGCACTTCACAGGTCACGGGGACCTCGGCGCGCTTCGGACGACGAACCAGGCGAGCCTGGAGCTTGTCGAGCTCG
The DNA here is from genome assembly GCF_904831005.1 of Microbacterium hydrocarbonoxydans. Taxonomy (NCBI): domain Bacteria; kingdom Bacillati; phylum Actinomycetota; class Actinomycetes; order Micrococcales; family Microbacteriaceae; genus Microbacterium; species Microbacterium hydrocarbonoxydans. Next base: position 1,690,404 of record NZ_LR882982.1, read on the forward strand.
ACCTCGAGGTAGCCGGGAACGGGAGGCAGCACCTCGGCGTGACCGCCGGCGGCTGCGACCTGGAAGGGCTCGGTGCCCTCGCTCTTGGCCTTGACGTGGATGAGCTGACCCGGCTTCACGCGGAAGGACGGGCGGTCGACGAGCTGACCGTCGACGAGGATGTGGCGGTGCACGACGAGCTGACGGGCCTGTGCGGTGGTGCGGGCGAAGCCCGAACGCACGACCAGGGCGTCGAGACGCATCTCGAGCAGCTCGACCAGGTTCTCACCGGTCAGGCCGTCCTGACGGCGAGCCTCGTTGAACGTGTTGCGCATCTGCTTCTCGCGGATGCCATACTGCTCGCGCAGACGCTGCTTCTCACGCAGACGGACGGCGTAGTCGCTGTCTGCCTTGCGCTTGGTGCGGCCGTGCTCGCCCGGAGCGTAGGGACGCTTCTCGAGGTAGCGGGCGGCCTTCGGGGTGAGCGGGATGCCGAGGGCACGGCTCAGACGTACCTTGCGGCGGTCCTGGGACTTCGTGGTCACGAAGTTTTCCTTCCGATGACGTGGTCGCGTCTCTCACGACTCACGGACGTATCGTCCGCGTTCTGCCTTGGAGCGCACGCCGGGGCGCCAGCAAGGTGGGGTGTGAACGAGGAGATGCCCGAAAACACGGTTTCGAGCCGATCAAGTCTAACAGATTCGCGTCAGCGCCCGTCGAGGATCCGGCGGATGCGCTCGAGGCGAGCCGAGATGTCGCGTTCGGCGCCCAGGTTCTTGGGCTCGTAGTACCTCTTGCCGCGCAGCTCGTCGGGCAGGTACTGCTGCGGAAGGATGCCGAACTCGCTGTCATGCGGGTAGACGTATCCGCGGCCGTGACCGAGTCTTCTGGCGCCCGGGTAGTGCGCGTCGCGCAGATGCAGCGGAACGCGCCCGAATCCTCCGGAGCGGATGTCGGCGATCGCCTGGTCGATTCCGACGTACGCCGCATTCGACTTCGCGGTGGTCGCGAGGTAGACGGTCGCCTCGGCGAGCGGGATGCGCCCCTCCGGCATGCCGATGAAGGCGACGGCGTCCGCTGCCGCGACCGCGATCGAGAGGGCCTGCGGGTCGGCCAGACCGACGTCCTCCGACGCGGAGATGACCAGCCGGCGGGCGATGAAGCGAGGGTCCTCCCCCGCTTCGATCATCCTGGCGAGGTAGTGCAGCGCCGCATCGGGATCGGATCCGCGGATGGACTTGATGAAGGCGCTGATCACGTCGTAGTGCTCATCGCCCTGCCGGTCGTAGCGGAGCAGAGCCTTGTCGACGGCTTGAGCCACGTCGTCGGCGGTCGCGGCGGGAACCGCGCCCTCCTCGCCCTTCGAGAGGGCGACGGCCGCTGCGGCCTCGAGGCCGGTGAGTGCGCGGCGCGCGTCGCCGGAGGCGAGCCTGATGAGTGCGGCCCGCGCGTCGTCGGCCAGGGTCACCGCGCCGTTGAGTCCGCGAGCATCGGTCACCGCGCGGTCGACCAGAAGGCCGATGTCGTCGTCGGTGAGGGGCTGCAGGGTCAACAGCAGCGACCGCGACATGAGCGGTGAGATCACCGAGAACGAGGGATTCTCGGTCGTCGCGGCGATGAGGAGCACCCACCCGTTCTCGACGCCCGGAAGCAGGGCGTCCTGCTGCGCCTTGGTGAAGCGGTGGATCTCGTCGAGGAAGAGGATCGTCGTCTGGCCGTAGAGATCGCGCTGTGTGATCGCCTCCTGCATCACCTCGCGCACATCCTTGACGCCTGCTGTGATCGCGGACAGCTCGACGAACCGTCGGCCCGATGATCGCGCGATCGCCTGGGCGAGCGTGGTCTTGCCGGTTCCCGGAGGACCCCACAGGATGATCGACACGGCACCGGGAGACGACGCGGCGGGATCCGCCAGCGCCACGATCGGAGAACCCGCGCGCAGCAGGTGCTTCTGACCGGCCACCTCGTCGAGGGACACCGGGCGCATGCGCACGGCGAGGGGCGTCTGCCCGGAGAGCAGTGCGGCGGCGGCGGTCATCCGTCAAGGCTAACGCGACGCACCGACACTGCGGGCAGGATCAGCGTGACCACACGACGGTAGGCTCTCTGGCGACGGTGCACATTCACGTCGAGTAAGGGAGCACGCCATGGCAGGACGCGGGTCGAAGAGCGCGCACTCGCGCGCCGAAGCGGAGCGCGCGCGTCTCCACACCGCACGCAAGGCCTGGCATGACGGGCAGATCCGCCGCCGCGTGCGCGACAACACGATCGCGAGCGTCGTCGCGTCTCTGATCGTCCTGGCGGCGATCGGCAGCCAGGTGGCCTACGCCCAGGCGAATCCCTCGGCGCCTTCCACCCCGGCGCCCACGGTCGAGCCGACCGAGGCTCCGGTGCCGACGGATCCGCTCATCCCCGAGCCGGTTCCGTCCGCCACCTCCCCCGAGTAGCGCCGCGAGGACGCGCCCGTCACCGGCCCGTCGTGGATCGTCAGTCCTCTGTCACCGCGAGCCGATAGCCACGCTTCACGACGGTGTGCACGAGCTCGTTCCCGCCGAGTGCCTCCCGCAGCCTCGCCACCGCGACTTCGACCGCGTGCGCGTTGCGTTCGGCACCGGGCAGCACGCTTCCGAGTTCGGCACGTGACAGCACGCGCCCCCCTGCCGAGGCGAGCGCATCGACCAGTGCGACGGCAGACCGTGACAGCGCGATGAACTCACCGCCGACGAGCACGCCGCCGCTGCGGACCTCGACCCGGCCGGCATCCGTGGCCAGCGACGGGGCGCGTCCGCCGCCGAAATAGGCGATGACGGTCCGAGCGAGCGAGCCGAGGCGTCCGCGGTCCGCGATCGTGGTGCGCAGATTCGCAGCATGCAGAGGAGCGGCGGTGATGGGGCCGACCGCCGCCAGCAGCAACCGGCCCGAGTCCGCACGCCGCCTGATCGCTTCGAGTGCGCCTGCCTGCTCGGCCACCGCGATCCATGACGCGGCCCCGGGGGCCGAGGTGAACAGCACCGCGTCAGCCTCGCCGGCGGCCGCCTGCAGCGCAGAACGCCTCACGATCTCGGGGTTCGGGGGCGGACCCCACCGGTACACGGTGATGCTCAGCACATCGGCTCCGGCCGCCTCGAGCATCTCGTCGAGTCCGTCGGAGCCGGCCCCGTGATGCTGGACGACGACGCGCTTCCCCGCGACACCCGAGGCGAGCAGGTACTCCCCGACCTCTGCAGACGTCTCGGATTCGGCCACCCAGTCGGCGGCGAAACCCGCCTGCTGGATGGCTCCATGTGCCTTCGGTCCCCGCGCCACGAAATGCGCGCCCTGCAGAGCGTCGTCGAGCTGTGCATCGAGAGCGTGCTCGTGGGCGGCATCCATCCATCCGCGGAACCCGACACCGGTGGTGGCGACCACGATGTCGGGCGGCGCGGCGATCACTCGTTCGGTGCGTGCCAGCAGTTCGGCATCGTCGGCGTTGGTCACGATGCTCAGCGCCGGAGCCCGGTGCACGATGGCCCCGCGGCGCTCCAGAGCGGTCGCCAGGTCCGCGGAACGACGATCGGCCGCGACGATGATCGTGCAGCCGGCCAGCGCGGAGTCCAGAGTTCGTGCGGTCGTCATGTCATGCTCTCGGCGATCATGGCCGTCGTCGGCAGCAGCAGGCCCGCGCGCGCGACCTCGCCGAGCACGATGACCGAGGGGTTGACGACCTGCGCCGCTGCGGCGTCGCCGACCACGCCGCGGAGCGTGCTGCGGATCGTGCGCTGCCTCTCGGTGTGCCCGTTCTCGACGATCGCCACGGGGGTGTCACCGGAGACGTGATGATCGTGCGCGGCAGCCACCAGTCTCGGCAGGGAGGCGACCCCCATCAGCACCACGGTCGTGACCGACGGATCGCCGAGCGAGGCGAGCGCGCCCGGTGTCAGGTCGCCGTGGCCGTTCACGATGTGCACGGCCGACGCGACCCCCCGATGTGTCACGGGGATCCCCGCTGCCTGCGGCACAGAGATCGCGCTGCTGACGCCGGGCGTGACCGAGACCGGCACGCCCGCGGCCTCGCAGGCGAGCACCTCCTCGCCGCCGCGTCCCAGCACGAAGGGGTCGCCACCTTTCAGACGCACCACTCTGAGCCCTGAGAGCGCCCGCTCCACCAGCAGCGCGTTGATCTCGTGCTGCGGCACCGGATGGTGGCCCGGACGTTTGCCGACGTCGATCACCTCGACGTGGGCCGCCAGGTCGTCACGCAGCTCTTCGAAGGGACCGAGACGATCGGCGACGACCACGTCGGCGGCCATGAGCAGACGGTGGGCGCGCACCGTCATGAGGTCGGCGGGTCCGGGGCCGCCGCCGATCAGATCGACCCTGCCGACTCGCGCTCGCCTCATGATGCGGCTCTCCCGGGGAGGCCCACGTAGACATCCCGGCCGTCGACGACGACCGGCCACACCCGCAACGGGCCGCCGACCTTCCCCTGCGTCTCGAGGCATTCGCCGGTGCGCAGATCGAAGACCTGCTTGTGCAACGGCGAGGCCACCGTCGGCGCATCTCCCCTGCTGCCGACGATTCCTCGGGAGATCACGTGAGCTCCACTGAAGGGGTCGAGATTGTCGACCGCGTGCACTGTTCCGTCGGGAAGCAGGAAGAGCGCGACCTGCTCGCCCTCGATGAGCGCGGCTCGACCGCGCTCGGTCTCCAGATCGTCGAGAGAGCACACGCGCACCGCCCGTCCGGCATCGGTGGCGAAGGTCATCTGCGCACCTCCAAGGCAGTGCCGGCGATCAGCACACCGCCGCGCCGTTCCTCCGGGGTGGCCGGTCGGATCTGACCGCGCTCGGCCACGTAGGCGAGCGAGGGATCGGGCGTGTCCCCGGCGTTCACGAACGAGCGGAACCGTTCCAGCTTGACCGGATCGCGGAGTGTGGCCGCCCACTCGTCCTCATAGCGATCGACATGCTGCGCCATCGCGGCATCGAGGTCGGCGCAGATGCCCAGACTGTCGTCGAAGATCACACGGCGCAGCCCGTCGAGACCGCCTTCCAGCTCCTCGCACCAGGGTGCTGTGCGCTGCAGTCGATCCCCGGTGCGGATGTAGTACATGAAGAATCGGTCGATCGCGCGGATCAGAGCGTCATCGTCCAGGTCGGACGCCAGGAGCTCGGCGTGTCGAGGGGAGAATCCTCCGTTGCCGCCGACGTACATGTTCCATCCGGTCTCCGTCGCGATGACGCCCACGTCCTTGCCGCGCGCCTCCGCACACTCCCTGGCGCAGCCCGACACGCCGAGCTTGAGCTTGTGCGGCGCGCGCAGACCCCGATAGCGCAGCTCGAGTCTCACGGCCATGCCCACGGCATCGAGGACCCCGTATCGGCACCACGTCGACCCGACGCACGACTTCACCGTGCGCAGCGATTTTCCGTAGGCCTGGCCCGACTCGAAGCCGGCGTCGACCAGCCGCTGCCAGATCAGCGGCAGCTGCTCGAGTCGTGCGCCGAACATGTCGATCCGCTGACCGCCGGTGATCTTCGTGTACAGAGCGAAGTCCTTCGCGATCTGACCGATCGCGATGAGCCCCTCCGGGGTCACCTCGCCCCCTGCCATCCTCGGCACGACCGAGTACGTCCCGTCCTTCTGCATGTTCGCCATCACGTGGTCGTTCGTGTCCTGCAGAGTGGCGTTCTCGCCGTCGAGCACGTGGGCGCCGACCAGAACCGAGAGGATGCTCGCTATCGCAGGCTTGCAGATGTCGCAGCCACGTCCCCGACCGAACCGCTCGACGATCGCGCTGAACGTGGTGAGCTGAGCAACCCGAACCGCGTCGAACAACTGCCGTCTCGAGAGATCGAAGTGCTCGCACAGCGCATGAGAGACGCTCTGTCCGAGCTTCTGGAGCTCCTGTCCGACGACCTTCTTGACCATCAGCACGCAGGATCCGCAGGTGGCGCCCGCCTTCGTGCAGCCCTTCACACCGGCAGCGTCCGTGCAGCCCTCCTCATGCACGGCCTGGCGGATGCGTCCGGCCGTCACGTTCGAGCACGAGCACACGACAGCCTCGTCGGGCAGCTCGCCGCCGGGGACCTCGTTGCCTCCCTCCGGCAGGAGGTATGCGGCGGGATCGGCCCCCAGCCTCGACCCGACCAGGGGGCGCAGAGCCCCATACGCGGTCGCGTCTCCGACCAGGATGCCTCCGAGCAGGGTCTGCGCATCGTCCGAGAGGACGAGCTTCTTGTAGACGCCGGCCACCGGATCGGCGTAGACCACGTCGAGCGCATTCGGGGTCGCGGCCATGGCATCGCCGAAGCTCGCGACATCGACGCCCGACAGCTTGAGCTTCGACGAGTCGTCGTAGCCCGGGAATGCGGCGTCGCCTCCGAGCAGTCGCGTCGCGGCGACCTCTGCCATGGCGTATCCCGGTGCCACCAGGCCCACGCACCGACCGTCGAAGCTGGCGACCTCGCCGATCGCCAGGATGTGCGGGTCCGACGTCGAGCACCGCTCGTCGATGATGACTCCGCCGCGAGGATCCACGTGGAGATCGGCGTTGCGGGCCAGCTCGTCACGAGGGCGCACGCCGACCGTGAACACGACGACGTCGGCGCGCTCGACCGAGCCGTCCTGGAACTCCAAAGCGGTGACGGCGCCACCGGCATCCGGATCCAGGCGGGTCGTGCGGGACTGCGTGCGCACCGAGATGCCGCGCGCCTCGAGAAGACGCTTGAGCATTCCGCCACCCGCCGAGTCGAGCTGAGCCGACATCAGGCGATCGGAGTACTGGACCACCGTCGGCTCGACATCCATGCCCTGGAGCGCGCCCGCGGCCTCGAGTCCGAGAAGCCCACCGCCGATCACGGCGCCGCGCAGCGGACGCCCGAGCGTGCCGCCGCGCTGCTCGACGAACTCCTTGAGACGCTGCACGTCGTCGAGGGTCCGGTACACGAAGCAACCCGGCAGGTCTGCACCGTCGACCGCGACCTTCGCGGCATAGGAACCCGTCGCGAGCACCAGGGTGTCGTAGGCGATCGTCTGACGAGAGCGTGTGGTGACCGTCCTGGCCGATCGATCGATGCGAAGGACGCGGTCGTCGGCCATGAAGCGCACGCGGAAGTCGTCGAACACCGACCTGTCGAGCTCCAACCCCTCGGGCGTCACACCGGCGAAGAAGCCCGTCAGCCCCACTCGGTCGTAGGGGTGGAGCCCCTCGTCTCCGATCACGGTGACGTGCAACGGCTTCTCGCTCCTGCTGATGAGACTCTCGACGAAACGGTGCGCCACCATGCCTGCTCCGACGACCACGATCTCCTCCGTGGTGAGGACGGCCTCGTTCATGCTGCTCCATTCGCCGGGGGACGTCGTGAAGGCGACGATAGGAGCACGGTGTTTCCCGCATGTGACGCGCAGTGTTTCCTGCGTCGAACGTTCTGCTCACAGATCGGTAACGACCATTGTGAGAAGCGTCCACCACGACGGATGCTCCCTGGCGTACTAGGCTGAAGGTCGTCCTTTCCGCCTCCCGCGGGCCCTACCGCGCAAGGAGAATCACCGTGTCTGCCACAGAGCCGTCGAAGCCGACTCCCCCCGTTCCCACCCGTCCGGCCGCTCCGCTGCCACGGAAGATGCCCAAGCCCGCGGCTGCCACTCCGGCCGCCGCTGCCGCGCCGCTCAGTGCGGCGTCCGCCGCAGAGGCCGCGAAATGGGGCCGCGTGTCCGAAGACGGCACGGTCGAGGTGCGCGAGGGCGAAGACTGGCGCGTGGTCGGTCAGTACCCCGACGGCACTCCCGACGAGGCCCTGTCGTACTTCGTCCGCAAGTACGAGGACATCGCATTCAAGGTGAGCACCCTCGAGCAGCGCCATCAGGCCGGCGGAGCATCGGCCGGCGATCTGGTGAAGCAGGCCGGTCACCTCCGCGACGAGGCGACAGATGCTGCGGCGGTCGGCGACCTCGCCGGGCTGCGGGAGCGGCTCGACGCACTGACGTCCTCACTCTCCGAGGCGACCGCGCAGGAGGCGCAGCAGGCGAAGGAACTGGTCGACAAGGCCATCGCCGAGCGAACCGAGCTGGTCGAGCGTGCAGAGGCGATCGCCGCCCGCGATCTGTCGAAGGTGCAGTGGAAGCAGGTCACTGCCGAGCTCGGAGAGCTCTTCGACGCCTGGCAGGCTCATCAGCAGAACGGCCCCCGCCTCTCCAAGGGCGTGTCGCAGCAGCTCTGGAAGCGATTCCGCGATGCCCGGAGCACGGTCGACAAGGCCCGTCGTTCCTTCTACTCCGAGCTCGACGATTCTCACAAGGTCGCTCGCGACGCGAAGACGCGGCTCGTCGAGCGCGCAGAGGCACTCGCCCCGCGCGGAGTCGACGGCATCCCCGCCTACCGTTCGCTGCTCGACGAGTGGAAGGCTGCGGGCCGTGCGGGTCGCAAGGTCGATGACGCGCTGTGGGCGCGATTCAAGGCAGCCGGCGACGCTCTGTACTCCGCCCGCGCCGAACAGGCCGCTGCCGAGGAAGCAGAGTCCGGCCCCAAGATCGAGGCTCGTCAGGCTCTGCTCGAAGAGGCGAAGGCGGTCGCCGACGAACCCCACATCAAGCGTGCGCGTGCGCTGCTGACTCGTATCCAGCGGCAGTGGGACGAGATCGGTCGCATCTTCCCGCGCGACAAGGAGCGCGCCCTGGACGACCGCCTGCGCGTGATCGAGCAGGCGCTCAAGGCTCGCGAAGACGTGGACTGGAAGAAGAACAACCCCGAGACGAAGGCGCGCGCCAACGACATGAGCTCGCAGCTGCTCGACGCGATCGAGAAGCTCGAGTCCGAGCTCGCCGCGGCAGAGAAGTCCGGCGACAAGAAGGCGGCCAAGGAGGCGGCGGATGCGCTCGAAGCGCGCCGCACCTGGCTGAGCGCACTCGGCGGCTGATCTCTCCACAGTTGCTCGACTCAGCAGAGAACGCGGGAATCGCTGCGCCACACTGGCGTGATGCATCCCGCGTTCCTGTATCTGGCCGGCTCGGCCCTCACCGTCGCGGAGTTGACCGCGGCGCGCATCGACGGCGACCTGTTCGAGATCGGCGACGGCTATATTCCCGCCGATCTGGTCGAGGCGCGCAGCACGCGCGCGTCATCGATCGCCCATCTGATCCCCATCGACACGGCGGCATCCGGCCCCTCAGCCGCCTGGATCCATGGAGCGGGCGACGCGCCGCCGGCGATCCATCATGTGCGCCGTGCGGTCGAACGCCGCATCCGATCCACACGACGGGCGCGAATCGTCCTGCACGACACCAGCGTGGCGTCGACCGAGCTCGAGGTTCTCGGCGGAGTGCTCGTGATGACTCCGGCGCGAACCATGGTCGACCTCGCGCTCGGCCTGCATCGCGATGAATCGCTCATGCGCTGGCTCGTGCTGCTCTCCGAGGTGGACGAGACCCTGATCGATGCCGCGATCCGTCACATCGAGCGGCTCGCACGCGTGCCCGGCACGAAGGCTGCCCATGCCGCTCTCGTGAGGACGAGGAGCCGGATCAGGATGACGTGACGCGGTAGACGTCGTAGACGGCGTCGATCCGACGCACGGCGTTCAACACGCGATCGAGGTGCACGGCATCGCCCATCTCGAACACGAAACGGCTGATGGCCAGCCGCTCGTCAGTGGTGCTCACCGATGCAGACAGGATGTTCACGTGATGCTCGCTCAGCACGCGAGTCACGTCGGACAGCAGTCCCGAACGATCGAGCGCCTCGACCTGGATGTGCACACGGAAGACGCTCTTCGTCGTGGGAGCCCACGACACGTCGACGAAACGATCTTCCTCGCTCGCCAGAGCCTTCACGTTGACGCAGTCCGCGCGGTGCACGGACACGCCGCTTCCGCGCGTGACGAACCCGACGATGTCGTCACCGGGCACGGGGGTGCAGCACTTCGCAAGCTTCACCAGGATGTCAGCCGCTCCCCGCACGAGGATGCCGGAATCGCCGGCTCGCGGCTCCCGGGTCGCGATGGTGCCAGGCAGATCGATGGGGCCGGTCGCCGGATCGGTCGCGGCCACGAGGGCCGTCACCTTCTCGAGCACCGACTGCGTCGACACGTGACCTTCGCCGACAGCGGCGTAGAGCGCGGAGACGTCTTCATAGCGCAGCTGGTGAGCGACCTCGGTGAACGAGTCCTGACTCATCAGCCGCTGCAGCGGCAGATTCTGGCGTCGCATCGCGCGGGCGATCGCCTCTTTGCCCTGCTCGATCGCCTCTTCACGGCGTTCCTTCGTGAACCATCCGCGTATCTTGTTGCGGGCACGCGTGCTCTTGACGAAGCTGAGCCAGTCCTGGCTCGGGCCGGCATCCGGGTTCTTCGAGGTGAACACCTCGACCACATCGCCGCTCTTCAGCTCGGACTCGAGAGGAACGAGGCGTCCGTTCACCTTCGACCCCATCGTGCGGTGACCGATCTCGGTGTGCACGGCGTAGGCGAAGTCGACGGGCGTCGCGCCCGCGGGCAGCCCGATCACCCGCCCCTTCGGCGTGAAGACGTAGACCTCTTTCGCGCCGATCTCGAAACGCAGCGAATCGAGGAACTCCCCCGGGTCGGCCGTCTCGGCCTGCCAGTCGGAGATGTGCGCGAGCCATGCCATGTCGTTGTCGGCCGCGCGGACCTCGGCTTTGCCGCCGTTCATCCGCTCCTTGTACATCCAGTGCGCGGCGACACCGTACTCGGCCTGCTGGTGCATCTCGTGCGTGCGGATCTGGATCTCGACCGTGCGACCCGAAGGGCCGATCACCGTGGTGTGCAGCGACTGGTACAGGTTGAACTTGGGCGTGGCGATGTAGTCCTTGAACCGACCGGGAAGAGGCGTCCAGCGAGCGTGGATCGCGCCCAGCACGGCGTAGCAATCGCGCACCGATGCGACCAGCACGCGAATGCCGATGAGATCGTAGATGTCGTCGAACTCGCGACCGCGCACGACCATCTTCTGGTACACCGAGTACAGCTGCTTCGGCCGACCGACGACCTTGCCGCGGATTCGCAGATCGCGCAGGTCCTCGTCGATCTCGCCGACCACCTGGGTCAGGTACTTCTCGCGCTGCGGTGTGCGCTGGGCGATGAGGTTGTGGATCTCGTTGTAGATCTTCGGGTGGAGCACGGCGAACGACAGGTCCTCGAGCTCGGACTTGATCGCCTGGATCCCGAGCCGATTCGCCAGAGGCGCGTAGATCTCGAGTGTCTCCTTGGCCTTCTTCGCCGCTTTCTCGGGCGGGACGAAGCCCCAGGTGCGAGCATTGTGCAGGCGGTCGGCCAGCTTGATCAGCAGCACCCGGATGTCCTTCGACATCGCCACGATCATCTTGCGGACGGTCTCGGCCTGCGCGCTCTCGCCGTACTTGACCTTGTCGAGCTTCGTCACGCCGTCGACGAGCATCGCGACCTCGTCACCGAACTCGGCAGTCAGGTCGGAGAGCGCGTAACCCGTGTCCTCCACGGTGTCGTGAAGCAGCGCAGCTGCGACGGCTCTCGGGCCGAGGCCCATCTCGCCCAGGATCTGCGCGACCGCCAGCGGGTGCGTGATGTACGGCTCGCCGCTCTGACGCTTCTGGCCCTCGTGCTTGACCTTCGCGACGGCGTAGGCACGCTCGATCACGGCGAGATCGCCGCGCGGGTGGTTGGCCCGCACCGTGCGGATCAGGTTGTCGAGGTCGTTGATCCTGGGCGCGCGGGAGAAGATGCGAGGAACCAGTCGTCTCAGGCTGGAGCCCTGCGACGCCGTCTGCGGTTCCGCCATCCGCTCACCTCCGAATCACAACAGCTTACGCGTGCTCAGCGGGGTGCGGACCCGCGGAGCGGGGACTATCAGGCCTCTGCGGTGGCGAGGCTTCGCGCCTCGCGGATCCGCGCGTCGCGAGCCTTGAGCTGCGGCTCGTTCTCGCGGAAGAGCGAGTACAGCGGAGCCGCGACGAACAGCGTCGAGTACGTCGCCACGAGGATGCCGACGAAGATCGACAGCGAGATGTCGGTGAGCGACTCGGCACCGAGCCAGAAGGCGCCGATGAAGAGCACCGCACCGACCGGAAGCGCGGCGACCACGGAGGTGTTGATCGAGCGGATCAGCGTCTGGTTGACCGCGAGGTTCACCGACTCTCCGAACAGGCGCGAAGACTGCTCGCCGTCCTCGGTCGTGTTCTCGCGGATCTTGTCGAACACCACCGTCGTGTCGTAGAGCGAATACGCCAGGATCGTCAGGAATCCGATCACCGCCGCCGGCGAGATCTCGAACCCTGCGAGGGCGTACACGCCCACGGTGATCACGAGCACGTCGAGAAGACCGATGATCGCCGCGGCGGACATCTTCCAGGTGCGGAAGTAGATCGCGAGGATCAGGAACGTGAGCGCGAGGAAGATCGCCAGGCCCCACAAGGACTGCTTGGTCACGTTCTCGCCCCAGGCAGGGCCGATGAACGACGAGGTGACGCTGTCGGGCTCGACGCCGTACGCCTCGGCCAGCGCCGCGGACACCTGCTGAGTCTCGTCTGCGCTCATCTGGTCGGTCTGCACACGGATGTCCGCGTCGCCCACGACCACGACCTTCGTCGCGGCGTCGGGGACCACCGACTGCACGGCGGTCGTCGCAGTGTCCTGCTCGAGGGAGTCGGGCGCCTGAACGGTGAACTGCGAGCCACCGGTGAACTCGATCGAGAACTGAACCGGACGGAACAGCGGCACGAGCGCAGAGCCGACCACGAGGACGATCGCGATGATGAACCACAGCCGGCGCTTGCCGACGAACGGGAAGGAGGTCTTTCCCGAGTAGAGATTGTTGCCGAACTCGTTCATGGATGCCATCACGCGTCCCCCTCACTTCCGGAGCTGGTGGATCTCTCACCGGCGAGTGCTTCGGCGCGCTTGCGCTCTGCGATGGTCTGACGCCGCTCGGCCTCGCCGCGGGCGCGGGTGTTCTTCGCGCCGCGACCGGCGGAGGCCGTCGTGACCTCCCTGAATTGTGCGCGGCTCCGGTAGACGGAACCCAGCGATTCGGGGTCGAGGCCCGAGAGCTTGTGCCCGCCGCCGAAGAACGTGGTGCGTGCGAGGAGCTGCATCACCGGGTGCGTGAAGATCACGAAGATGAACACGTCGATGAGGGTCGTGAGACCCAGCGTGAACGCGAAGCCCTTCACGGTGGCATCCGCGAGGATGTAGAGCACGACGGCCGCGAGGATGTTGATCGACTTCGAGATGTAGATCGTGCGCTTGGCACGGCCCCAGCCGTCTTCGACCGCCGAGGTGATCGACTTGCCGTCGCGCAGCTCATCACGTATTCGTTCGAAGTACACGATGAACGAGTCGGCCGTGAAACCGATCGACACGATGAGACCGGCGACTCCCGCGAGCGACAGACGGAACCCGAGGCGCCACGCCAGGATGCAGATGATGATGTAGGTGAGCACGGCCATCACCGCGATCGACGCGATGATCACCGTACCGAGCGCTCGATAGACGATCAGCGAGTAGATCGCGACGAGTGCGAGTCCGATGAGTCCGGCGATCAGGCCGATCTGCAGCTGCTGCGTTCCGAGCGTCGCAGAGACGGTGTCGCTGCTCTGCACGACGAAGCTCAGCGGCAGCGCGCCGAACTTGAGCTGATCGGCGAGCGTCGTGGCCGTCTCCTGGGTGAAGCTGCCCGAGATGCTCGGGCGGCCGTCGAGGATCTGACCGTTCATCTGCGGGGCGCTGATCACCGAGCCGTCGAGGACGAACGCGAACTGGTCGCGAGGGGTGACGCCGTCGATGCGGTTCTGATTGAGGCGCGTGCTCACCTGGCCGAACTTCTCGGTGCCCTCGCCGTTCATCTCGAGCTGCACGAGCCATGCGCCCGAGCGAGGATCGCGCCCCGCCGTCGCGTCGGTGATCACGTCACCGGTCAGCTCGGTCGGGCCGAGGAGGTACTTGGCCTGGTTCGTGGGATCGCACGCGATGAGCGGCTCGTCCTTGGGGGCGTTCGACGGATCCGTCGACGGGTCGGCGCAGTCGTACGCGAGGAACTCCGCACTCAGCTTGTCGGTGACCCACGCGAGGTCGCTGGCATCGGTGGGTTCCGCGGTGGGTGTGGCGTTGAGAGAGTCGTCAGGCGTCGGGTACGGCGTCTCATTGCCGTCCTCACCCACGAATGAGGTCGCCGCCGCCGTGGTGGCCAGCACGGGCCGGAACTCGAGCTGCGCACTGGACTGGATGCGCTGTCGCGTCTCCTCGTCGGCGTTGCCCGGGATCTGGACGACGATGTTCTGTCCGCCCTCGGTGGTAATGTCGGCCTCGGCCACGCCCGAGGCGTCGACGCGCTGGCGGATGATCGCCGCCGCCTGGTCGAGCTGCTCCTGCGAGGGAGCGGCGCCGCTCTCGGTCTCAGCGCTGAGGACGATCTGCGTGCCGCCCTGCAGGTCGAGGGCGAGCTCGGGCGTCCAGGAGCTCTTCTGGAACACGTACACGCCCAGCGCGTTGACGCCGAACAGGACCCCCGTCACCAGGAGCAGGCCGAGGAGGACCCGCCAGGCGTGACGGACCGGAGAGGATGAAGCCACGTGTGATCAGCTTTCTGAGATGCCCGAGCGCGGAACGCTGCGGTGCCGCGAAGAAGGGTGCTTACTTGTCGTCGGCGTCGCGCTCGAGGCGACGGCGGGTCTCTTCAGGCGTCTCGACCACGGCGGCGTCGGCGGCGAGAGGGTCGATGTCGCTCACGACCGGGGTCTCGTCGTCGAACTCTGCGACGGTGACGTCGTCCTTGGGCTCGACGATGCGCAGGATGGCCTGGCTGTGCACCTCGATGACCGTGCCGGGAGCGATCTCGATGAGGGCGGGCGAGTCGAGGTCTTCGTGGTCATACGCGACCACGGTGCCGTAGATGCCGCCCTGCATGAGGACCTTGGCGCCGGGAACCGTCTTGGATGCCTTCTCCTCCTGCTCCGCCTTCATCTGCTTCTGGCGCTTGCGTCCGTTGACGAACATGAACACGACGAGAACGGCAAGAAGGCCGAAGAGAAGGATTTCCATGGGTGGCTAGCGCCTTTCGCAGGTGCACGCACCAACCAGCGGGCGCACAGATTTATCGGGGGAAGTCTTCAGCGATTATAGGTCATCGAAGCGAAGCGCCCCGTCAGGGTGAGCGACGCCCAGGTGGGCATATGCCTCGGGCATCGCCACTCGGCCGCGCGGGGTGCGACCGAGGAAGCCGATGCGCACGAGATAGGGCTCCACGACGCTCTCGACGGTCTCGGCCTCTTCGCCGACCGCGACGGCCAGGGTGCTGAGCCCCACCGGGCCCCCGCGGAACCTGCGCACCAGCGATTCCAGCACAGCGCGGTCGAGCCGGTCCAGACCGATCGGGTCGACGTCGTAGAGCTCCAGCGCCGCACGCACGCCATCGAGCGTCGCCGCTCCCCCGCCGTGCACCAGTGCGTAGTCCCGCACCCGCCGCAGAAGCCGGTTGGCGATACGCGGCGTGCCGCGCGAGCGTCGGGCGATCTCCGAGAGCGAGTCGCGCGGCAGGTCGACGCCGAGCACGACGGCCGAGCGGGCGATCACCTGCTCGAGCTCCGGCTCGTCGTAGAACTCGAGATGGCCGGTGAAACCGAACCGATCGCGCAAGGGGTTGGGAAGCAGGCCGGATCGCGTCGTGGCACCGACGAGCGTGAACGGAGCGAGCTCCAACGGGATGCTCGTCGCACCGGCGCCCTTGCCGACCATGATGTCGATGCGGAAGTCCTCCATGGCGAGATACAGCATCTCTTCGGCCGACCTCGCCATGCGGTGGATCTCGTCGATGAACAGCACCTCGCCCGGGACCAGGCTCGACAGGAGCGCCGCCAAGTCCCCCGCATGCTGGATCGCCGGTCCGCTGGAGAGGCGCAGCGGTCGCTGGCTCTCATGCGCGACGATCATCGCCAGCGTCGTCTTGCCGAGCCCTGGTGGGCCCGCCAGCAGGATGTGATCGGGAGGACGATTCTGGATCCGTGCCGCGTCGAGCAGCAGCTGCAGCTGACCGCGCACCTTCTGCTGACCGACGAACTCGCCGAGGCTGGTCGGCCGCAACGCCCCTTCGATCGCGAGCTCGGTCTCGTCCACCGGCTCCTCGGCGTCTCGAGCGTCAGACACGCGCGGGTCCCAACATCGCCAGCGTACGGCGCAGGAGCGGTGCGACGGCGGACTTCTCGGCATCCGTGGCCTCGGCGGCCGTCTGGCTCGCTGCCTCGGCCGCGACCTTCTCGGACCAGCCCAGCCCGACCAGCGCCGCAGTGACCTGATCGACGACGTCAGAACCGCCGCTCGTCGTGGCCTTCGAGGCGATTCCGCTCGGCTGCACCTTCCCGGCGAGCTGCACGACGATCAGCTTCGCCGTCTTGGGGCCGATCCCCGACACTCTGCGGAACGGCGCGTCGTCTTCGGCGTTGACCGCTTCGGCGATCTGATCAACAGTCATATGCGACAGCACGCCGAGCGCGGATTTCGGCCCGACGCCCGTGACGCTGATGAGCAGCCCGAAGATCTCGAGTTCGCTGCGATCGGCGAAACCGTAGAGCGAGAGCGCATCCTCGCGGACGATCAGGCTCGTGTGCAGCAGCAGCCGCTCTCCCACGGTCGCCGTGTGGGCCACGTCGACGGGAACCGCCACGGAGAAGCCGACACCCCCCACATCGATGACGACCTGGTCGGACGACGAGTGCAGGACAGAGCCGTGCAGCGAGGAGATCATCACTCCAGACTAGGCGCGGGATCGTATGTATGTTCGAGCGACACGCTCGGCGTCGGCCCACGCACGCTGCGCAGGCGTCAGAGCCTCACCGCCCGGCGCGCCCGCCGCGCCCCGACGCCACGCATGACACAGGGCTATCGCCAGCGCGTCAGCCGCGTCGGCCGGCTGCGGCGGCGCGTCCAGGCGGAGGATGCGGGCGATCATCGCCTGCACCTGCTTCTTGTCGGCGGAGCCGTACCCGGTGACCGCCGCCTTCACCTCGCTCGGCGTGTGGGTCGCGGCGGGAAGCCCCGCCTCTGCGGCCAGGAGCAGTGCGACGCCGCTCGCCTGAGCCGTGCCCATGACCGTGTGCGTGTTCTGCTGCGCGAACACGCGCTCCACCGCCACGGCATCGGGACGGTGCTCGGCGAGCACCTCACGGATGCCGGCCGCGACGAGAGCGAGTCGCTCGCCGATGGGCAGATCGGGGTCCGAACGGATCACTCCGACGTGCACGAGAGTCCCGCGTCGAGAGCGATCGACGTCGACGACCCCGACGCCACACCGCGTGAGTCCGGGGTCGATGCCGAGCACACGCAGCGAGGAGGTCACCTGCACAGGCTATGCGCCGCGCACGCCCTCGCCGCGTCGGCGCGCCTACGCGTCGTCGTTCTCGAGCTCAGCCTGCACCTCGGCCGACAGATCGAAGTTCGTGAAGACGTTCTGCACGTCTTCGCTGTCCTCGAGCGCATCGATGAGACGGAACACCTTGCGCGCCGTGTCGGCGTCGATCTCGACCTTGAGGTTGGGCACGAACTCGACGTCGGCCGACTCGTAGTCGATGCCGGCATCCTGCAGAGCGCTGCGCACGGCGACGAGGTCGGTGGCCTCGGTGATGATCTCGAAGCCCTCGGCGTGCGGCTCGATCTCTTCGGCACCGGCTTCGAGAGCTGCCATCATGACGTCGTCCTCGGTGGTCCCCTCGGATCCGACGACGATCACGCCCTTGCGGCTGAAGTTGTAGGCGACGCTTCCGGGATCCGCGAGTGTGCCGCCGTTGCGGCTCAGTGCGGTGCGCACCTCGGCCGCGGCCCGGTTCTTGTTGTCGGTGAGGCACTCGATCATCATGGCGACGCCGTTGGGTCCGTAGCCTTCGTACATGATCGAGGTGTACTCGACGGCCTCTCCGCCGATTCCCGCTCCGCGCTTCACCGCGCGGTCGATGTTGTCCTTCGGGACCGAGGTCTTCTTGGCCTTCTGAACGGCGTCGAACAGGGTCGGGTTTCCGGCGAGATCAGCT
The DNA here is from genome assembly GCF_904831005.1 of Microbacterium hydrocarbonoxydans. NCBI lineage: Bacteria > Bacillati > Actinomycetota > Actinomycetes > Micrococcales > Microbacteriaceae > Microbacterium > Microbacterium hydrocarbonoxydans. The sequence goes on from NZ_LR882982.1 coordinate 1,708,369, forward strand.
CCGCCGAGCTTCGCCGCGACCTCGATGTTCTTGATGAGCTTGGCCCAGGACTTGGCGCGCCTGGAGTCGATGATGGCCTTCTTGTGCTTCGTGGTGGCCCACTTGGAATGCCCGGACATAAGTCTCCGCTCGTCGTATCCGCCCGTGGGCTCGGCCCAGGGCATCGTCCATTCTATCGAACCATGCCGCCGCACGTGACTGGACACGTCCTCGTCTGCTGCGGCGGACGAGTGCATGATGCTCTGGCGCGCGGACGGGCACGGGTGTAGTCCTGAGCCATGGATGACATCGTCGACGATGACAGGGTTCGCGGACTGGATGCGGCTCACCGTGCGGCGCTGGAGTTCCTCGGGTCTCTCGAGGACAGACCGGTGTGGCCACGCGCGACCCTCGCCGAGATGCTCGACGCGTTCGGCGGCCCGCTGCCCGACGACGGCCTGGCCGCCGCTGACGTCATCACCGAGATCGCGTCGCGGGCGGATCCGGGGCTCGTCGCGATCCCCGGCGGCCGGTTCTTCGGATTCGTGATCGGCGGGACCCACCCGGCCGCCCTCGCCGCCGACTGGTTGGTCTCGACATGGGATCAGAACTCGGGCTCCGCCCTGCTCACTCCGACCACCGTGGCGCTGGAGCGCGTCGCGGGACGATGGATGCTCGACGTCCTCGGCCTGCCCGACTCCGCGAGCGTCGGTTTCGTCACCGGGTGCCAGATGGCGAACTTCACCTGCCTCGCGACCGCGCGCAACGCCGTGCTGGCCCGTGTCGGCTGGAACCTCAGCGAGCAGGGACTGCGCGAGGCGCCTCGGATCCGCTTCGTCGTGGGCGCGGATCGACATGGCTCCATCGACCGCGCGGCCCGCTTCCTCGGTATCGGTCGCACCGAGATCAGCGTCGTCGAATCGGACGAGCAAGGACGCATGCGACCGGAGGATCTGAAGGCAGAGCTCGCGAACGGCGCCGGCCCGCTCATCGTGTGCCTGCAGGCCGGCGAGGTGCACACCGGCGCATTCGACGACTTCGCATCACTCGTGCCGATCGCGCACGAGCACGGCGCCTGGGTGCATGTGGACGGGGCCTTCGGCCTGTGGGCAGCGGCGTCCGACTCGCTGCGACCGCTCACGACCGGCATGTCGGCCGCCGACTCCTGGGCGACCGATGCGCACAAGACCCTCAACGTGCCGTACGACTGCGGGATGGCGATCGTACGAGACCCTGTCGACTCGATCGCCGCCTTCCGTACCGGCGGCGACTACCTGATCTACACCAGCCTCGATCCCTGGGACGTCTCCCCCGAGCTGTCGCGTCGTGCGCGAGGCGTGCCCGCATGGGCGGCGATGCGCGGCCTCGGCCGAGTCGGGATCTCGCAGTTGATCGACAGGCTCCACGAGAACGCGGTGGCGATGGCCGAGGGTCTCGCGACGATCGACGGCATCCGCGTCCTCAATCACGTCGGCTACACGCAGGTGATGTTCTGCCTCGATTCCGACGTCGCGACGCGGGCGCTGGGCGAGGCCGTGCTCGCTGAGGGCACCGCCGCGCTGACCGGCGCCGCATGGCGGGGCCGAGCCGCACTCCGCTGCTCGATGTCGTCCTGGGCGACGACTCGAGACGACATCGACCGCACGGTCGCCGCGATCCGCGGACTCGTGTCGGCCTGAGGCATCGCGGAGCCGATCACGGCGCCTCCGTCGGCAGCCCCACCTTCGGCCGTGCCCATGACCTGCCCCTGGTGTCCTTCAGGATGTCGTACTCGACGTCGACGTGCGGCTCGATCGCGCTGTACTTGTCGTTCGGTGCACCGATCACGAGCTGGAAGCCCAGTCCGCGCCACGCGCCGATGGCCCTCTTCGTGAAGTGGGCGTCTGCTTTGATCAGCGCCTCGTCCATGAACACGGGGGCGTATCGCGGACGCTCCGCACCGGCGTCGCCCAGCTGATAGCGCAGCGCGGCTCCGACGATGAACGCCACGAGCTCCTGCGACTCACCGCCCGACTTCTCGCCGATGTGGTCGTAGAGGGCGACGTGCTCCCGAGTCACGGCGTGCACCCGCTCCGCGCTCACACGCACGTGGTTGCGCACGTCGATGAGCTCGGCGAAGTCGGGGGCCGTGCGACGCATCCTGGCGATCAGTCGACTCATCCTGCGATAGACGTTCTCGCGCTCGGCATCGCTCGTCGCCGCATCGATCAGACCGCGGACCTCACGCAGCTCCCTGCGGAACCGTCTGCGCGCCTCGGACTGGTTCTCGCGCGGAGAGATCTGCAAGCGGTGGTCGTCGTCGTAGAACGGCAGCTCCTCCATGATCCTGTTGATGGGCTCGATGCGATTCCTGATCTCGCGGAGCGACCGGCTGAGCGTCGAATCGAGGCTCGTCAGATCGTTTCCGGAGAGCTTGAGAAGACTGTCGCGCCACTCCGACTCGAGTTCGTGAAGTCCGTTGGTCTCGAGCGCATCGAGGATCGATTCGAACTCGGCGACGGATTCATCGGGGTCGGGCAGGATCGTCAGCGTGTCCCACCGCTCGAGGAAGCCCGTCATCAGACGACGCATCTGCTCGCGCTGCTCGGCATGCGAGGCCGCGGCCGCCGTGCGGTCCTCGAGGAGACGTGTCGCAGCGGTTCGCAGCGCGGAATCCAGCTGCGCGAGTCGTTCGGATGCGGTCACACTCACCGCTGTGTCGGCGCCGAGGAACCGCGCGTCGAGGAAGGCGCGATGGCGCTCCTCGACAGCGAGGCCGGCTGCGTCGGCGGCGTCGATGATCCGCTGACACACGTCGACCTGATCGGTGACCTCGACCCAGCGATCCTGGGCGAGCGTGAGTTCGCCGCCGAGTCGGGCGCTCTCGTCGCGCAGGCGTGCCGCGCGTGCGCGCAGTTCGTCTGCCTGGGACTGGAGATCGGCGATCTGCGGATGCTCGGCGGAGACCTCGGCCTGGACGCCGATCCACCTCGACCGCTCGGCTGAGACCGCATCCACATCGAGCTGCTCCCACGTGAGGTCCTCGATCTTGGCGCGTGCCTTCGCGGTGACGTCGAGGAGGTCGAGGCGGCGTTCCGCATCGGCGGCCGCGTCGGCCGCGGCATCCCGTCGCTCCTCGAGCTCCGCGATCTGCTCGTCGAGATCGCGCAGACGACGCCCGTTCGAGAACCCGAGCAGATTCGCGCGACCGTGGCCGCCGTGCGAACCGCGGTCGCCCTGCGACACCTGCCCGGCGAGCGTCAGCGCACGTGGATGCGCGGCGAGTTCGGCTGAGGAATCGACGCACACATACCCGAACCGCTCGTCGAGCCTGTGCTGAAGCCACCCGGTGAAAGGGGTCGTCCTGTGGTCGAGCCGCCCGGGAAGCGTGCGAGGGTCGGAAGGTCGCGACTCGGCCAGACCGGTCTGCACGCCTTCGTAGTTGATCCGCTCGGGAGTGCGCACCGACTCGATCGCCGTGCGGAATCGCTCGAGGTCGGCGACGTCGACGAGCAGCGTGCGTGCGAAAGCACCGAGGGCCAAGTTGAAGGCTTCTCGCCAGGGCTCGAACTCGGTACGCACCTCGACGAGCTCTCCCACGAAGGGCAGATCGTCAGGCGCCAGCCCCGCCGCGGCGGCGAGCAGCGCGCGAGACTCATGAAGGTGCGCCGGAATGCTGCCGCGCAGATGCTCGGTGCGCTCTCGTTCCTCACGCGCCTGAGCGAGTTCGCGTTCCGCCGTCCTGCGCGCGGACTCCGCGTCGGCGAAGGCCGCACGCGCGCTGCGGAGCCCTCCCTCCGGCTGCTCATCACGCAGTCGAGCGAGCAGCTCCTCGTACTGCGACGCCGTGTGAACCTCGGCGCCGAGCTCCCGCACGACGGCATCGAACCGCACACGCTCCCGTCGCACCTCGTCGAGACGGCGTTCGACCGCGCGCAGCTCCCGCTGAGCGGTGTCGAGCCGATCACCCCCCGACTGGCGCAGGACGTCGAGGAGACCCTCGCGTTCGAGTTCGGCGGCGTCGACCAGGGCGTTCTTCTCGCGCAGGGCGAGCTGGAGGGCCCGCGTCCGATCACGCAGCTCCCCCTCGACCTCCCGCAGCAGGTCGAGCCGGCGTTCCGCGCTCCACAGCGCAGCGAGCGAAGCGGGATCGGAGAAGACGCCGACCTCGTCCACGACCCGGATCCGCTCCGCCGCCGTGTCGATCCTCGCTGCGATGTCGCGGATGGGCTGGAGAGCCGCGACCTGCTGCTTGGCGACCAGCATCCGAGTGCGCGTGCTCTCGAGCTCATCGAAGTGGGCGACGACCGCGTCAGCGGTCGCCATGGTCTCGGGCTCGTCGAGCACGAGCTTCTTGTAGAGGTCATCGACCGTGGTGATCTGCTGACCCGCCTGGATGCGTGCGAGAAGGCTGATCGCCTTCGCCCCTGATCCGGCGGCACCGATGCCGAGCACCGCATGCAGACGCGCAGAGAACTCGCGGTCCGTCGCCAGAGGCTCCAGCCCGAGGGCACGCGCAGATGCGTCGCTCAACCGCAGCGTCGCCGCCTGCTCGAGGCGCCCGAGATCGAACGCGCCCTCGATCGTCGCGCGCAGCCGCGTCGTGTCCTCGAGCGTGCGGGCATCGGCGGGGATGTACCAGCCGCGCACCGCTGTGAAGCGCGATCCGTCGTGATCGAGCCAGGTCATCGCGACAGCGCTCCAGGTATCGTCGCCGTCGCCGCGCAGCACGCGGAGCTTCGTGCCCTCGTCGGTGCGGGACTCATCGATCTTTCCGCGACCGTACGACAGGATGTTCCGCTGCTCGTCGCCTCGCGGACGCCCCGTGACTCCCCCGTTGGATGCCCCGTTGAACGGGGTCGTGTGCGGCATCATGAGGGCGATGTAGCCGTCCATCAGCGTCGACTTGCCCGAGCCCGATCCGCCGCAGAGCAGAGTCGCATCAGGTGAGAACCGCACTCGATGCGGCCCGCCGTCGTAGCCGCCCCAGTTGATGAGCTGCAGCTCTTCGGCGACCCACTGCTGTCCTCGGGAACTCGACGGGATCATGCCGAAGAGCGTGTCCATCATCGTCATCGCGACACCGCCGTCTGTGCGCGCAACCATTCGCGGAGCTCCTTGAGGGTCTCCGCGCTCAGCACGACCTCGACGAGAGCGGTGATGCGATAGCGCCCGCTGGTCTCCTCCTGCACGATGCCCTCTCGGTCGAGTCGGTCCAGAGCGCTGCGGATCGCGCGCTGCTGCTTCGCGGTGCCGCCGTCGGCCTCGGCGAAGTAGCTGAGGACGGTCTGCTCGATGTCTTCGATGTCGATGCGCACGGATGCTTCGCCGGCCGCGGACTCCCGCTGATAGACGGTCCGCAGGTGCACGAGCACCAGTGTCTCGGCCCGCGAGTAGGGAGCGTCCTTCAGCAGCACGGGCATGTCCACCTCATCGGATCGCAGCTGCTGCTTGTACGCGAAACCGCGTGCATGGTCCATGACGAGCCTCAGATAGATGTCGTTCAACCGGGACTCGATGACGTGCTGGTGATCGCGCAACAGTGTCCACTCGCGGGGGTTCCGCTCCGCGGCGATGAACCGGCGTTGCAGCAGGTGCACCAGCACACGCCTGATCTCGGGATCGAGCGTTCCCCGGTCGCCGGGAAAATGCTCCTCGAGATCCTGCTCCATCGCCGTGGGGGCGATGAAGACCTCGTCGTCGGCGTCGACCTCGGCCAGATTCTCCTCAGGCATCCTCATCCTCTCTCCTGCTGCGGGCGACCACCGTTCCGAAGGCGAATCGACGCGTGGTGCCGTCTGGTCGCAGAGCGTCGACCGTCGAGATCCCCTCGGCGTCGGTGAGACCGTTGCGGTGGGCGATCTCGAGGAGCCCGAGCAGGTCCACGGGCCGCCTCGTGGCATCCGGCACGCTGCGGAACGCCTCGGCGAGATCGAACTCTTCACCCAGGCCCGCGACGTACTCCTCGAGCTCGGCATAGCGCGGCCCGCCCCACGCCCGCGTGTCGCCGTCGACGAAGTCGACGTCGTCGGCATCGGCGAGTGGCGCGGGGGCACGCGGCGGTCGGATGTCGCTCGTGGTCTGGCGCAGGTGTCCGAGGTCCACCAGAGGCATGCTGCGCACCGGATCGACGACCGTCGCCGAACCCGACCAGCCGTGGAGGCCCGCGATGACATCTCTCAAGAGATCGTCGATCTGGCGGTCGCGCAGCGGATCGTGGGTCTTCACCTGTCCGGTGATGACGTGCGAAGCCCGACGTTGCGCGGCGAGCACCTCTTCGACGCCCAGCTCGACGCGGCGCCCGACAGCATCCAGCTCGGCGCGCTGCGACCCGTCGAGCATGCGGGCGAAAGGCTGGTCCAGGAGGCCGCTGAGCTGCTCGGTCAACGCGTCGATGCGATCCGGATCGCCGATCAGTCGCAGGGCGCCCGCGAACGCCCGTCCTTCCGGCGTCGACTGCATCACGTCCTGCGCCCGCTGCAGGTACTCGCGGAGCACTTCGCCGGTGGGCCGCTCATCGCGACGCAGGTGCGCGACGACGTCGCGTTGCATGGCCTTCAGCGACTCCGCGACCCGCGTGAAGTCCGCGGGCAGCTCGCGGGCGAGATGCAGCACGTTCTCCGCCTCTTCGAGAAGCTCGTCGTCGTCGGGCGGGTCGACTCGACCCGACTCCTCGATCCGGGAGATCTCGATGTCGAGAAGGTCGCGTTCGGCGCGGAGACGGGCGAGGCGGCGAACGGGGTCGGCCTCGGCGCTGTCGGAGAGATGCTCGACGGCATCGAGCAGCGTGCGCACGCGCGAGTTGGAGACACGGGTGCGCCCGGCGCCCGTGCGGCCCGAGATCTCCAGCGCCTCGACCGCGTGTGCCGACAGCCGATAGACCTCGACGTCGTCATCGATCTGCTGCACGAGCCACCCGAGCCTGACCCAGTTCCGGCAGACATCTCTGCCGCTGCCCGAGGGCAGGCGCCTGGAATCGTCGTCACCGTCGCCTCCGCGCAGCTCGTCGAGCACCTCGGCGAGCTCTGCGTGGGCATCTGCGACCGGCACCGATGCGCGATCCGCAGTGAACAGGATCGTGAGCGACGCCACGACGAACGGAGCGAACCTCCCGTGCAGAAGGTCGAGCGTCGGGGTGCTGAATGCGGCGACAGCGCGCGAATACGCAGCCTCTGCTCGGGATCCAGTCACCCGATCGAGAGTAGTCGCGACCCCGCGCACCCGCGGTCATGCCGGTACGCCCGGGCGGGTCGCGCGCGCTGCGTCACGCGGCAGCCGATCGTGCCACGACGTGCGCGAGGAACCGCTCGTGGAATCGCGTCTCGCCGTCGACCTCGGGGTGGAAGCTCGTGCCGAGCATCCGGCCCTGCTCCACGGCGACGATCGCACCGTCGGACAGCGATGCGAGCACCCGGACCTGCTCCCCCACGCGGACGACGATCGGTGCGCGGATGAACGTCGCTCGCACAGCCGGAGCCCCGAGCGCAGGCACGTCGAGGTCGGTCTCGAAGGACTCGGTCTGACGGCCGAACGCATTGCGTCGCACCGAGATGTCCATGCCGCCGAACGACTGCTGCCCCTCGATGCCGTCGACGATGTCCTCTGCCAGGAGGATCAGCCCCGCGCACGTCCCGTAGACGGGAAGGCCGGCAGCGATCGACGCGCGGATGGGCTCCTGCATCCCGAATGCACGCGACAGCTTGTCGATCACGCTCGATTCCCCGCCGGGGATCACGAGCCCGTCGACGCCCGCGAGCTCGTCGGGGCGGCGCACCAGCGCGACATCGGCTCCGAGGCCCGCGAGCAGGGCGGCGTGCTCGCGCACGTCGCCCTGCAGTGCGAGCACTCCGACCCGTGGGCTACCAGCCACGCTCGGCCAGGCGGTGCGGCGCGGGGAGGTCGGAGACGTTGATGCCGACCATCGCCTCGCCGAGTCCGCGCGAGACCTCGGCGATGACCTTGGCGTCGTCGAAGAACGTCGTCGCCTTGACGATCGCCTTGGCTCGCTCGGCCGGGTTGCCCGACTTGAAGATGCCGGAGCCGACGAACACCCCGTCGGCGCCGAGCTGCATCATCATCGCGGCGTCCGCCGGAGTCGCGACGCCGCCCGCGACGAACAGTACGACGGGGAGCGTGCCGGTCTCGGCGATCTCGGCGACGAGCTCGTAGGGGGCCTGCAGCTCTTTCGCCGCGACGAACAGCTCGTCCTTGGGGAGAGCGGTGAGAGCGGCGATCTCACCACGGATCTTCCGGATGTGCTTCATCGCCTCGGAGACATCCCCCGTGCCCGCCTCGCCCTTGGAGCGGATCATCGCGGCACCCTCGTTGATGCGACGCAGCGCCTCGCCGAGGTTGGTGGCTCCGCAGACGAAGGGGACCGCGAAGCCGTACTTGTCGATGTGGTTCACGTAGTCGGCGGGCGAGAGCACCTCGGACTCGTCGATGTAGTCGACTCCGAGCTCCTGCAGCACCTGCGCCTCGACGAAGTGGCCGATACGTGCCTTCGCCATGACGGGGATCGAGACGGCATCGATGATGCTGTCGATCATGTCGGGGTCGCTCATGCGCGAGACGCCGCCCTGTGCGCGGATGTCGGCGGGAACCCGCTCCAGTGCCATGACGGCGACCGCGCCGGCGTCTTCGGCGATCTTGGCCTGGTCGGCGGTGACCACGTCCATGATCACGCCGCCCTTGAGCATCTCGGCGAGACCGCGCTTGACGCGCGAGGATCCGGTGGTGGTCTGTTCGGTCATAAGAGCTCCTGTCGGGGAAGCACGATGTGCATGAGTGTGTCGAACGATGTCTCGTTTGATCTAGGCCAAACAGTAGCACTGTCGGTGACGACCTAGAATCGGGGGTGAGGAGACATGAGCGACCAGATCACCGGAACCACCGCGGCGGACATCGCCGACAGCGTGCGCGCTCTGCGTGACCGCGGCGTGCTGCGCGCAGGCAGCCCGCTGCCGCCCGTGCGCGAACTCGCCTCGCTTCTCGGCGTCAACCGCAACACGGCCGTCGCCGCATACCGTCAGCTCGCTCAAGCCGGACTCGTCGTATCCCGCGGACGCGCCGGCACGATCATCGCCGGGCATGAGTCGGTGGCTCAAGAGGGGTATGCGCCCGACACCGTTCTGCGCGACGTGGGCACGGGCAATCCCGACCCTCGCCTGATTCCGGATCCGTCGCCGGCGCTGGCGACGGTCGCCGGGCGACCTGTGCTGTACGGGGAGCCGGTGATCGATCGCAGTCTCGATCAGTGGGCACGTGGCTGGATCGCCGAGGACCTTCGTCACCCCGACTTCGGCATCACGATCACGAGCGGCGCGGTCGACGCCGTCGAACGGCTGCTCGCCCAGGCGCTGATGCGCGACGACGCCGTCGCGCTCGAAGACCCCTGCTTCCTCGCCAGCATCCACACGGTACGCCTCGGCGGATATCGGGCGGTGCCCGTGCCCGTCGACGACCAGGGGATGACGGTCGACGGTCTCCGCGCCGCCTTGGACGCCGGAGTGCGGGCCGTGATCTGCACCCCGCGCGCCCAGAACCCCACCGGCGCCAGCCTGACTGCCACCCGCGCCGCTGAACTGCGAGCCGTGCTCGTCGAGCATCCGTACGTGCTGGTCATCGAGGACGATCACTTCTCGATGCTGTCGCAACGCCCCTACGAATCCCTGATCGGCCCGGATCACCGACGCTTCGCCCTCGTGCGCTCGGTGTCGAAGTTCCTCGGACCCGACATGTGCCTCGCCATCGCCGCGACCGACGCCACCACAGCCGAGCGCCTCGCGATGCGTCTGAGCCCCGGGACCACCTGGGTGAGTCATCTGCTGCAGCGTCTCACGCTCACCCAGCTCACCGACGACGCGGTGGTCTCACAGATCGCCGACGCCCGTGAGCACTACGCCGCACGGAACGAGGCCTTCGCGGCGCGTCTGCGCGTGCACGGCCTCGACTCCCCCGTGACCGACGGCCTGAGCCTGTGGATCGAGCTGCCGAAGCCCGCACGACTGGTCGCCGAGCGGCTCATGCGGCGCGGCTGGTTGGCTCGCACCGGAGACGACTTCGCCCTGGGCGAGCGGGCGGATCCCTCCCACCACCTGCGCCTCACCGTGCACGACCTGACGGACGACGACGCCGAGACGCTCGTCAGCGACCTCGTCGCGGCCGTGCGATGACCATCCGCCGCGGGAGCACTCCCGCCCTCACTGAAAGGATCGGGGAATGAAGGTCCTCTCCATCCAGTCCGCCGTCGCATACGGACATGTCGGAAACTCCGCCGCGGTCTTCCCGCTGCAGCGCATCGGCGTCGAGGTTCTGCCGGTCTACACGGTCAACTTCTCGAACCACACCGGCTACGGCGCCTGGCGCGGTCCACTCATCTCGCCCGATGACGTCCGCGAGGTGATCACAGGCATCGAGGACCGCGGCGTGTTCGGCGAGATCGATGCGGTGCTGAGCGGCTACCAGGGCGGCGAGGGCATCGGCGACGTGATCATCGACGCCGTGGCGCGCGTCAAGGCCGCCAACCCCGACGCCGTGTACGCCTGCGACCCCGTGATGGGCAATGCGAAGTCCGGATGCTTCGTCGCCCCCGCGATCCCGATCCTGCTGCGCGAGAAGGTCGTTCCCGCCGCGGACATCATCACCCCGAACCAGTTCGAGCTCGGCTTCCTCACCGGCACCGAGCCCGACACGCTGGAGTCGACGCTCGCGTCGGTCGATCTCGCGACCGCGATGGGTCCCCGCACGGTTCTCGTCACGAGCGTCGAACGCCCCGACCGCGAAGAGGGCACGATCGAGATGCTCGTGGCCGATCGGACCGGAGCGTGGATCGTGCAGACGCCGCGCCTTCCGATGAAGGCCAACGGCTCCGGCGACGTCACGGCCGCCCTCTTCACGGCGCACTACGTCGAGACCGGCGACGCGAAGGTCGCTCTGGAACGCACGGCGTCCAGCGTCTTCGATCTGCTCACCGCGACGCTCGAGTCGGGTGCGCGCGAGCTGCAGCTCGTCGAGGCGCAGGAGTTCTATGCGAACCCGCGCATGCAGTTCACCGCACGTCAGGTGCGCTGACGCGCCTCAGTCCGTCGGCCACGCGGCCGCGACGGCCTCGCGCACCTCGCCGAGGAGTTGGGGCAGGGCCTTCGTCTTGGCGATGATCGGGAAGAAGTTGGCGTCCGACGTCCACCTCGGCACGATGTGCTGGTGCAGGTGGCCGTCGACGCCGGCGCCCGCGACGGCGCCCTGATTCATCCCGAGATTGAACCCATCGCACCGCGACACCTCCCGGAGCACGCGCATGCCGATCTGGGTCAGGGCGCCGATCTCGGCGACCTCTTCCGGCGTGGCCTGGTCGTACGTGCCGATATGGCGGTACGGGCAGACGAGCAGATGCCCCGAGTTGTACGGGAACAGGTTGAGCAGCACGTACGCGGTCTCACCGCGTGCGACGATCAGCCGCTCGGCATCCGGGAACTTCGGGGCCTCGCAGAACGGGCACTCCTCGCGCAGCGGCTCGGGGCCCGCCTGGATGTACGCCATCCGGTGAGGCGTCCAGAGCCGCTGGAACTCGTCGGGGACGCCCGCGAACTCGCCGGCGTCCTCCCACGGTCCTGAGGGCGTCGTCACGCCAGATCCCCTGCTGTCTGCACGAGCGTGTGCGCGTCGATCGCGGCGCGGATGCGCGCCACCGCGTCGACGATCGGCACGCCGTTCTCCTGCGTGCCGTCGCGGTAGCGGAACGAGACGGTGCCCGCATCGCGGTCCTTCTCCCCCGCGATCAGCAGCAGCGGGACCTTGCCGGTCGTGTGCGTGCGGATCTTCTTCTGCATCCGGTCGTCGGAGGTGTCGAGCTCAGCGCGCACGCCCTGGGTGCGCAGAGTGTCGATGACCTCTCCGAGGTAGTCGGCGAAGTCGTCGGCGACCGGGATGCCCACGACCTGCACCGGCGACAGCCACACCGGGAAGTCACCGGCGTAGTGCTCGAGGAGGATCGCGAAGAAGCGCTCGATCGAGCCGAAGAGCGCACGGTGGATCATGATCGGACGCTTCTTCTGGCCGTCCTTGTCCATGTACTCGAGCTCGAAGCGCTCCGGCAGGTTCGGGTCGACCTGCACGGTCGAGAGCTGCCAGGTGCGGCCGATCGCGTCACGCGTCTTGAGGTCGATCTTCGGCCCGTAGAACGCGGCCTCGCCCGGCACCTCGGTGAGCTTGAGACCGGATGCCACGGCGACCCGCCGCAGCGCATCGGTCGAGGAGTCCCAGAACTCGTCGGAGCCGATCCACTTCGACTTCTCGTCGTCCTTCATCGACAGCTCGAGCTCGAAGTCGGTGAGACCGAAGTCACGGAGCATCGAGAGGATGAACTCCAAGACCTTCGCGACCTCGCCCTCCAGCTGCTCGGGCGTGACGAACAGGTGCGAATCGTCCTGAGTGAAGCCGCGCACACGGGTGAGGCCGTGCAGCGCGCCGGAGAGCTCGTTGCGATAGACCGTGCCGTTCTCGGCGAACCGCAGCGGCAGGTCGCGGTAGCTGCGCGCACGCTCCTTGTAGATCAGGATGTGCATCGGGCAGTTCATCGGCTTCAGGTAGTAGTCCTGGCCCTGCTTGGTGATGTTGCCCTCGTCGTCGCGCTCCTCGTCCATGACGATCGGCGGGTACATGCCCTCCTTGTACGTCACGAGGTGGTTCGAGGTGAGGAAGAGGTCTTCCTTGGAGATGTGCGGGGTGTAGACGTAGGTGTAGCCGCCCTCGATGTGACGCTTGCGCGCGTGCTGCTCCATCTCGCCGCGGACGACGCCACCGCGCGGGTGCCAGACCGACAGGCCCGAGCCGATCTCCTCGGGGAACGAGAACAGGTCGAGTTCCTTGCCGAGTCGACGGTGGTCGCGCTTGGCGGCCTCCTCGAGGCGGTGCTGGTACTCGCGCAGCTCGTCCTTCGACGGCCAGGCGGTGCCGTAGATGCGCTGCAGCTGGGGGTTCTTCTCGCTGCCGCGCCAGTAGGCGGCGGCGATACGGGTGAGGTCCCAGCCGTTGCCGATCATGCGGGTGTTGGGCAGATGCGGTCCGCGGCAGAGGTCCTTCCAGACGACCTCGCCGTCGCGGGTCGTGTTGTCGTAGATCGTCAGCTCGCCCTCGCCGACCTCGACCGACGCACCCTCGGCCGCCTCTTTGCCACCCTTGAGACCGATCAGCTCGAGCTTGAACGGCTCGTCGGCCAGCTCTGCTCGCGCCTCGTCGTCGGTGACCACGCGGCGCACGAAGCGCTGGCCCTCGCGGACGATGCGCTGCATCTCTTTCGTGATGGCCTTGATGTCCTCCGGTGTGAACGGGGTGTCGACACCGAAGTCGTAGTAGAAGCCGTCGGTGATGGGCGGCCCGATGCCGAGGTTCGCCTGCGGGTTGATCCGCTGCACCGCCTGCGCGAGCACGTGCGCGGCGGAGTGACGCAGGATGTTCAGTCCGTCAGGGCTGTCGATCGTCACCGGCTCGACCTCATCGGCGTCCGTCACAGTCGCGGCGAGGTCCTTGAGGGTTCCGTTGACGCGCATCGCGACGACTGAACGGTCAGAGAACAGGGCGAAGCCGTCTTTCGGCTGAGCATTTTCAGGCACTGCACACTCCATCTGGGTCTGGGTCTAGGCTACTCGCATGCCCGACGGCTGCTGACCGTCACGACGCGACATCGGATGCGGTGTCCGCCGCGGTCGGGGCCAGGATGATGATCGCCGCACCGACGAGCGCGATCGCCGAACCGACCCAGTCCCATACCGTGGGCTTGAATCCGTCGACGATGATCCCCCATGCGAGCGACCCGGCGATGAACACACCGCCGTACGACGCGAGCACCCGCCCGAAGTTCGCATCCGGTTGCAGCGCGGCGATGAACCCGTATGCCCCGAGCGCCATCACGCCGAGCACCGCGAACACCCACCCTCGGTTCTCCTTCACCGCCTGCCAGATGAGCCAGGCGCCACCGATCTCGGCGACGGCCGCGAGCACGAAGAGGATGCTGATGCGCAGTACGGTCATGCACTCAGTGTGGCAAAGACCGTCCTCACCATCGATGCGTGGGCGGGTCGGCGCGCTTCGCGCAGCGTCGCGGGTAGCGTGAACGGATGCTCACAGCACTGGCGCGTTGGATCCTCGCACTCGCACTCGGCGCGATCGGCGTCGTGCATTTCGTGAGCACCCGAGGCTTCCGTGTGGTGGTGCCCGACTGGGCCACCCGGCTGACGCGCCTCGACAAGGACGCGATAGTGATCGCCTCGGGAGCCGCGGAGGTCGCCCTCGCGATCGGCCTTCTCACTCTGCCCGAGGAGCGGCGACGCATCGGGTTCGCGACGGCCGCGTTCTTCGTCGCGGTCTTCCCGGGCAATGTGCATCAATGGCGCACGCATCGATCGACGCCGGGACTCGACACCGAGGCACGACGGTTCGGCCGGCTTCTCCTTCAGCCCGTCCTCGTGCTGTGGGCGCTGTGGTCGACCTCCGAGCCCGTTCCGACGCGGCGGCGATCGGGCCGTCGTACTCGCTGATCAGCAGCACGCGCAACCCCACCCGGTCGGGCGGTCTTCCAGGTGAGAATGGAGCCATGGCTTCCCCCTCGCTCGTCTGGCTCCGCGACGACCTCCGCCTCGCAGACAATCCGGCGCTGAGGGCCGCGATCGATCGCGGTGAGCCGCTGGTGGTGCTGTACGTGCTCGATGAGGAATCCCCCGGTGTCCGCGCTCTGGGCGGCGCGGCCCGCTGGTGGCTGCATCACTCTCTCGTGTCTCTTCGTGACCGCCTGCAGGATGCGGGCGCCGACCTCGTGCTCCGCCGCGGACCTGCCTCGCGGGTCGTGCCGGCGGTCGTCGACGAGACCGGCGCAGCGGCGGTCTATTGGAACCGCAGGTACGGAGGAGCGGAACGCGACGTCGACGCCGCTCTGAAGTCGGACCTCCGCGATGCCGGCATCGAGGTGACCTCATTCGCCGGCTCTCTGCTGCACGAACCGTGGACGGTGAAGACCGGAGCGGGAACGCACTTCTCGGTCTTCACCCCCTTCTGGCGAGCCTGCCTGGCACTTCCTGCGCCTCGGGCGCCGTTGCCGGAACCCCGACGTGTGGACGGTGCTCCGATGCCGTCATCCGACGACATCGACGCGTGGGGACTGCTCCCCACCCGGCCCGACTGGGCATCCGGACTCCGCGAGACCTGGGAGCCCGGAGAGCCCGCAGCACGCGCGCGCCTGCGCACCTTCCTGCACGATGATCTCGGTGACTACGACCGGGCGCGAGACGAGCCCTCCGCCGGCGCGACGTCTCTGCTCTCTCCGCGCCTGCGATGGGGCGAGATCAGTCCGTTCACCGTGTGGCACGAGGCCACGGCGGTCGACGGCGCCGGGGGGTTCCTCTCCGAGCTCGGATGGCGTGAGTTCGCGTGGCACACCGCCTACCACTTCCCGCGGCTGGCGACCGAGAATCTCCGTCGCGAGTTCGACGCCTTCCCGTGGCCGCGGCTGAACGCATCGCACCTGCACGCCTGGCAGAGGGGCGACACGGGCATCCCCCTCGTCGATGCGGGAATGCGCGAACTGTGGCACACGGGATACATGCACAATCGGGTGCGCATGGTCACCGCGTCGTTCCTCGTCAAGAACCTTCTGATCGACTGGCGTCGCGGTGAGGAATGGTTCTGGGACACCCTGGTCGATGCGGACGGCGCGAACAACTCGTTCAACTGGCAGTGGGTCGCCGGCTCCGGAGCCGATGCCGCGCCCTACTTCCGCGTCTTCAATCCCGAACTGCAGGCCACCAAGTTCGACCCTCAGCGCCTGTACATCTCGCAGTGGGCCTCGGATGCTCCGCAGGAGCCGATCGTGGATCTCCGCGAGACGAGGAAGAGCGCCCTCGCCGCCTACGACGTCGTCAAGCGGTCTCCCCGCCCGACCGACTGAGCGCGCGTCCGCTCATGCCGCGTATCGCTCGACTCTGAGGACGCAGTCGAGCGTCTCGTCCTGCACCGCGACGGTCGTCGCCCAGTCCGCGCTCGCACCGGGATCGGTGGGATCGACGTTGACCTGAGTGAGTGAACGCGTGTCACCGCCCTCGGTCAGGAGCGATACGTAGATGCGGTATGACGCGGCGGCCTCGCTCGAGTTCGTCACGGTTCCCGAGATCTCCCACTGGTCGTCGACCCGCTCGCACTTCTTCACCTCGGCGTCGGCGAGTGCACCGACCAGCCCCTCACCCGAGCCCGGCGTGTCCACGATGTCGGTGACTCCCGCTTCC
Source organism: Microbacterium hydrocarbonoxydans (assembly GCF_904831005.1). Lineage (NCBI taxonomy): Bacteria > Bacillati > Actinomycetota > Actinomycetes > Micrococcales > Microbacteriaceae > Microbacterium > Microbacterium hydrocarbonoxydans. The sequence continues at coordinate 1,724,601 of NZ_LR882982.1, forward strand.
GCCTGCTCGGTCGCAGTCGGCGTCGGGGTCGGTTCGGGTGCCGCGTCCGTGCAGCCGGCGAGGAACATGACGAGCGCGACGGCGATGCCCGCCGCGACCGTGCCTCGGCCCGCCGTACGACGGCCTGTGGTGATCGGGGTACTCGTTGTGTTCAGCATCGGGTGGCCTTTCAGTGCGGAGTGCTATGAGGAGAGAGTCGAGGAGCCGCTGTTCCGCCGGCGGCGACCGGCGAGCAGCAGCACGAGTCCGGCGAGGAGGAGGATCATCGAACCGCCCACGAGCGGCGTCACGTCGCCCCCGCCCGTCGTCGGCAGCGGAAGAACCGGCGGGTCATCGCTCGGCGACGGGGAGGTCGGCGCCGTCGGCGCGGGAGAATCGGTCGGCTCAGGGGACGTCGTGGGGGTCGGCTCAGGAGACGTCGTAGGAGTCGGCTCAGGGGACGTCGTGGGAGTCGGAGACGCAGTGGGCGTCGGCTCGGGTTCGCGGCCGGGCAGGACTGTCGAGTCGTTCGCGGCATCCCTGACGGGCTCTCCGGTCTGGGCCTCCTGGCTGGTCACCACCGCCCGCGACGACACCACTGTGCCTTCCATCTCAGGCGTGATGATCACTGTCGCGATGGCGATGACGCTCTGTCCCGGGAGCAGCACGCCCGGCTCGCCCGGCCAGCGGTAGTCGATCGGAGAGAGCCCCGGGAACAGATCCGTGATCGACACTCCGGTGAGTATGGTCGTTCCGGTGTTCGTGACCCTGTATTCGAAGACCAGCGTGTCGCCCGCATAGCCGCGTTGACCGTCCTGAACAGCGATGCTCATGTCCAGCTGGATACGAGGCGCATTCGGAATCTCGACGCGCACGGTGTCGCCGGCCTCGATCACCTCACCGCTCGGTGTGCTCGCTGCTGCCGACGCGGTGTTGTCGATGTGTCCCCTGTCGACGTCGGCCTGGGCGATCACGTACATGGCCGTGGCTGTCACCGATTCACCGGCGGCGAGCGTGCCGGGCGTTCCGGGCCAGGTGACCGTCGGCGTTCCGAGTCCCGGGAGGTCATCGGCGATCGACACGCCCCCGAGCGTCACGTTCCCTGTGTTCGTGACCGTGAGGACGTACTTCACTGAGCCACCCTGCTGGGCGGGGCCGGTGAGATCGGCGGTCTTCTCCAACGCGAGACCGGGAGCGGATTCGACGAGGACCGACCCCGCATCGACGTCGCGCACGACCACGCCCGATGCGGTGCCCGTGACGACGGCATCCGAGGCGATGCCACCCGCGTCGACGTCAGCCTGGGTCAGCGTGTATCGCGCGACAGCGGTGGCCGTCTGGCCGGGAGCCAGCACTCCCGGTTCGCCCGGCCAGGCGATCTGCAGGCCTTCGAGGCCGAACTGCGCGTCGCCGAGAGTGACCCCGCGCAGCGTGACGTTCCCGGTGTTGCGGAAGCTGAATGTGTAGTCGACTCGATCGCCCGGGTACCCGGTGGCCCCATCCGAGTAGGTCTGTTGCTTCTCGAGATCGATCGACGCGGCGGATGCAGCGGTCGGGATGATCGATGTCGGCGAGGTCGTGGCCACTGCGCTGCCGTCCGGAAGCCGGGCTCCCGCAGTGGCAGTGTTGCGGACTTCGCCCGCGTCGACGTCGGCCTGACGGATGACGTACGACGCGGAGGCGGCGACGGACTGCCCCGGAGCCAACACGCCCGGTGCTGCGGGCCAATCGTAGGAGATCGTCGAGAGTCCGGGGAGACCGTCCTCGAGTGCCACCGAGGTGGCGGTCAGCGTGCCGGTGTTCGCGATGACGAAGGAGTAGTCGATGCGGTCCCCCACCGCGCCCGCGCCCTGTCGGACGCCGTTCTTGGAGACCGAGAGCGCTCCGAGGCCTGCGACCAGCGGAACCTCGGTTCTCGCAGAGTCGTCGGACACACGGACTCCCGCCGGTTGCTCGCCCGTGCCGGTCGCGACATTGCGGACCAGTCCCGCGTCGACGTCGGCCTGCGACACCACGTGCGTCGCGGTGATGACGACGCTCTGGCCCGGTAGCAGACGACCGGGATTCGCGGGGTCGGGCCACGAGTAGACGACTCCGGTCAGTGCGGCCACCGAATTGTCGAGACGCACGTCGTGGAGGGTCGTGTTGCCGGTGTTCCGGATCCGGAACGAGTACTCGATCGCATCTCCCCGCACTCCCGAGTCACCGGCCGCCAGCGCCGCGGTCTGTGTCGTCTCGATCGCCCGGTCCGGGGCGGTGGGAGGATCCGTGTCGATCACGAACGGATCAGAGCTGTCTGACACCACGGTCCCGCGCGGCGACGTGCCGAACGAGGTCGCGACGTTGCGGATCGAGCCCGCGTCCACATCGGCCTGGGTGACGGTGTAGCGTGCGACACCCGTCGCGCTTCCGCCGGGCGGAAGGATGCCAGTGGTCGAGGGGAACTCGATCTGCGGTGTTCCGAGTCCTGCAAGGTCGTCCTGAAGACGGATCAGCCGCAGAGTGACGTTGCCGGTGTTCGTGATGTCGAAGGTGTACTCGATGACGCTGCCGACACCGCCGCTGCCTTCCGCGTACGCACCGCCCTTGACCGTCCGGATGGACGGTGCGTGATCCGCCGTCGGGATCGGGTCGGTGGTGGAGGTGGCGGTGAGCATGCCTCCGCCGGCGCCCGTCGCTCGGATCGAGGCGGTGTTCTGCACCGATCCTCGGTCGACATCCTCCTGGCTGATGGCGTAGGGGGCGCGTCCTGTGACGATCTGCCCCGGCGCGACGACGCCGGCGGCGCCGGGCCAGTCGATCGTGATCGGACCGATCCCTACGAGATCATCGGTGATCGAGACGTCGGAGAGCGTGACTGTTCCGGTGTTCTCGATCCGGAACCCGAAAGTCACACCGTCGCCTGCGTCGTCGGCGCCCGGTGCGTCGAGGGCTGCGGTCTTCGTGAAGAGGAGGCCGGGAGCGGCGATGACCGAAACCGTGGCGGGCGCAGTCGCAGTCGCAGGTGCTCCGGTGGGTGGGGTGCCGGTTCCGGTGACGAGGCTGGTGACGCTGCCCGCGTCGACGTCGGCCTGGGTGAGGACGTACGTCGCCGTCGCCCGCACCGACTGCCCCGGCACGAGCACACCCGCAGCACCCTCCCACACATACTCCGGAGCCGAGACCCCCGCCAGCGCATCCGCCAACACCGCACCGGTCAACGTCACCGTGCCCTCGTTCGTGAGGACATACGACCACGTCACGACATCGCCCGCCCTGCCGGTGGCCCCGGGAGCCAGAGCACCCGCATTCGACACCGACACCGCCGGCACCGCAGCGTCCGTCGACACCACACTCTCCGGCGACACCACCGTGATCGCCTCCGACCGCGCCGGCACACCCGACGCCGACGCCGTGTTCACCACCCGACCCGCATCCACATCCGACTGCACGATGACGTACTCACCCGTCGCCGTCGCCGTCTGCCCCGGCGCGATCACCCCAGGAGCCCCCGCCACCGGCCACACCACATCCGAGAGCACCACACCCGGAACCGCATCCGAGAGCACCACACCCGACACCGACACATTGCCCGTGTTCGTCACACCGAACTCATACGACACCACATCGCCGACACCACCACCATCGACCAACGCACCCGACTTCGACACCACCAACCCCGGAGCCGGCAACACCGTACTCACCCGCACCGTGTTCGTCGACGCCACCACCGGCACACCACCAGGAGCCCTCGCCGCCACCGACGCCGTGTTCTCCACGAACCCCGCATCCACATCCGCCTGCTTCAGATCATAGAAACCACGACCCGTCACCGACTCACCCACCCCGACCCGGCCAGGCACAGCAGGATCCGGCCACGCGATCGACACCCCATACAGATCCTCCATCGGATCCACCAGCACACCATCCGTGACCGTCACATTGCCCGTATTCGTCACCACCACCGAATACTCGACCGTGTCACCCACCACACCGATATCACCCGCCGCCAACACACCCGACTTCACCGCAGACAACTGCGGAGTCCTGGGGATGACCACGGTCGCGAGGCCGTCGGCCTCCGTGATGTCGCCAGATGGGGTGGTCGCCGTGACGGACACCGTGTTCGCCACGGAGCCCGCGTCGATGTCGGCCTGCGTGAGCAGGTATGTCGCGGTGCCGAGCGCCTCGCCGCCGACCGGAAGCACGCCCTGAGCCGCGGGATCGTCGCTCGGCCACGTCACGGCGATGGCGCTGAGTCCCGCGAGCTCGTCGGAGAGAGTGACGCCGCTGAGCGTCTGGTTGCCCGTGTTCGCGATAGAGAACGTGAACTGCACGGCCTCGCCGACCTGGCCCGTGGAGCCTGCCGTCAGCGCACCTGTCTTCTCGACCCTGATATCAGGGTCGGCTGCCGCCGTGGGCGTGCGCACCTCGTCCGACGGGTCCGACACAGGATCCCCGCCCGGAGTCGTGCCTGAGGCCGTCGCCGTGTTCACGACCGCTCCCGCATCCACATCCGCCTGCGTGATCGCATAGCTCGCCGTGGCGCTGGCGGTGGCGCCCGGGGCGAGTACGCCCGGTGCGTCGGGCCAGCGCACGACGGGCGCAGAGAGTCCGGGCAGCGGATCCGAGAGCGTGATTCCCGAGATGGTCACTGTGCCGGTGTTCTCGATCGTGAAGGCGTAGTCGACGATGTCCCCGACAGCTCCGTCTCCCCTGAGCGTGGCCGACTTGACGGTCTCGAGCTCCGGATCCGCCGGCGCGACCTCTGTCGTCGCCGGAGGCGTGCTCGCAGTGATCGTGTCGCCGACGGGCGGTTTGCCGCTTGCGGTCGCGATGTTGGTCACCGATCCTCGATCGACGTCGGCCTGCGTGATGATGTACGTGGCGGTCGCTGCGACCGAGTCACCGGGAACGAGGATCCCGGGCTCTGCCGGCCAATCGAAGATCGGATCGCTGACGCCGACGAGCGCATCGGCCAGATCGACGAGCGTCAGCGTGACGTTGCCGGTGTTGGCGATGTCGAAGCTGTAGTCGATGCGGTCGCCCACGCCGCCCTGCCCCCGCACCGTGCCCGACTTCGTCGCGGCCAGGTCAGGACGCGCGGCGATCTGCACACCGGCCGCGGCGGATGCCGACACCTCCGCCCCGCGCGGAGGCGTGCCTCGGCCCTCGACGGCACTCGACACGCTGCCACGGTCGATGTCGGCCTGGGTGAGGACGTATGCGGACGTCGCCGTCACCGTCTGACCGGGTAGCAGGACGCCGGGTCTCTCCTGATCCGGCCAGACGTATGCGGCCGCGGACGAGCCCTGGAGCTGATCGGCGAGGGTCACGCCGGTGAGCGTGACGTTGCCCGTGTTGCGCAGCGAGTAGCCCCAGGTGACGACGTCTCCGGCGATGCCCTCGGCATCCGGGGCCAGCGTCGCCGTCTTGCGCACATCGACGGTCGCCTGAATGCCCTGAGTGTCGACCGTCTCGATCGCCGGCGGACTCGTGACGGGTCCGCCCCGAGAGCTGCCGCTCGCAGTAGCGGTGTTCGCGATCGAACCTGCATCGATGTCGTCCTGAGTGATCGTGTACTCGGCCGATGCGGTGGCTGTCTGTCCTGGTGCGAGTGATCCCTCAGCGCCCGGCCAGGTGATCTGCGGTGCGCTCAGACCCCGCATCGCATCGGTCAGAGTGATTCCGCTGATCGTCACATTGCCCGAGTTGGTGATCGTGAAGGCGTAGTCGACGTCGCCGCCGACGCCCCCGGCCCCGTCGACCACTGCGTCCTTCGTCACCGTCAGCGCCGCAGCAGGCTGGACCGTGTTGATGATGACGGGGTTGGAATCGGCGACGACCTTCCGGCCGTTCGGAGTCAGTGCCTCGACGCCGGCGATGTTGCGCACGAAGCCGCGGTCGATATCGGCCTGGGTGAGGGTGTACCAGGCAGTGCCGACGACGGTCCCGCCGACCAGAAGCTCGCCCTCGGCACCGGGCCACTCGATCTCGGGCAGCGACAGCCCCGCGAGACGATCGATGAGGCGGCCGTCATGCACCGTGACATTGCCCGTGTTCGTGACGACGAGTCGGTACTCGATGACATCGCCCACCTCACCGATGCCGCCGTCGAGAAGCTGACCGCTCTTGACCGTCGTGAGCTCGGCCGCCTCCTCGATCGGAACGGTGGTCGAGGCCGGACGCACGATCGACGCACCGTCGGCGGCCGTCGCGCTCAGCGTTGCGGAGTTCTGGGCGTAGCCTCGATCGACATCGGCCTGCGTGAGGGTGTATTCGGCGAAGGCGTCGGCTCCCTGCCCCGGGGCCAGCACGCCACGGTCGCCCGGCCATGCGACGTCGATCTCGGACAGACCCTCGAGCGGGTCGGAGACGGACACGTCGCTGAGCGTGACGTTGCCGATGTTCTCGAGACGGAACGAGAATCGCACGACGTCTCCGGCTCGGCCCGTCGCACCTGGCGAGAGCACACCGCTCTTGGTGAACGTGGCATCCGGCGCTGCATCGACGAGATCGACCACGACCTCCTCAGACGGATCGTCCACGCTCTCTCCCGACGGTGCAGTACCCGAGCCGGTGGCCACATTCGAGACCGCGCCGCGATCGACGTCCTCCTGCGTGATCACGTAGCGTGCTGTGCCGACCAGCGTCTCGTTCGGAGCGAGGACTCCGGCATCCCCCGGCCAGACGACCGCGATGTCGGACAGACCCTCGAGCACGTCGACGATCCCGACGTCGGTCAGGGTCACGTTGCCGGCGTTACGGACCTCGACGCGATACTCGATCACGTCGCCGACGGCACCTGTCCGACCCTCAGCGAGCTGACCGTACTTGGTCGTCTCGACCACGGGCGTCGCCGCGTCGAGCTGTGTGATCACCTCATCGGACACGCCGGTCACGACGACTCCGCCCGGCGCGGATGCTCGTGCCGAGGCGGTGTTCGTCACGTCACCGCGGTCGACGTCGGCCTGAGTGATGACGTACGTGGCCGTCGCCGTCGCGACCTCTCCCGGAGCAAGCACGCGCTCGACGCCCGGCCAGACGATCGACGGGGTGCCGAGCCCTGCGAGGGTGTCGGACAGCACGACGCCCGAAAGGGTGACGTTGCCGCGGTTCGCGATCGTGAAGGAGTACGTGATGGTGGCGCCCGCGCCACCGCCTGTCGTCGTGTACGCCTTGGTGACCTCGAGGGCCGGGTCGGCGGTGAGCGGGATCGTCGCCGGAGCAGAGGACGAGACGGGTGCTCCGGTGGGTGGGGTGCCGGTTCCGGTGACGAGGCTGGTGACGCTGCCCGCGTCGACGTCGGCCTGGGTGAGGACGTACGTCGCCGTCGCCCGCACCGACTGCCCCGGCACGAGCACACCCGCAGCACCCTCCCACACATACTCCGGAGCCGAGACCCCCGCCAGCGCATCCGCCAACACCGCACCGGTCAACGTCACCGTGCCCTCGTTCGTGAGGACATACGACCACGTCACGACATCGCCCGCCCTGCCGGTGGCCCCGGGAGCCAGAGCACCCGCATTCGACACCGACACCGCCGGCACCGCAGCGTCCGTCGACACCACACTCTCCGGCGACACCACCGTGATCGCCTCCGACCGCGCCGGCACACCCGACGCCGACGCCGTGTTCACCACCCGACCCGCATCCACATCCGACTGCACGATGACGTACTCACCCGTCGCCGGCGCCGTCTGCCCCGGCGCGATCACCCCAGGAGCCCCCGCCACCGGCCACACCACATCCGAGAGCACCACACCCGGAACCGCATCCGAGAGCACCACACCCGACACCGACACATTGCCCGTGTTCGTCACACCGAACTCATACGACACCACATCGCCGACACCACCACCATCGACCAACGCACCCGACTTCGACACCACCAACCCCGGAGCCGGCAACACCGTACTCACCCGCACCGTGTTCGTCGACGCCACCACCGGCACACCACCAGGAGCCCTCGCCGCCACCGACGCCGTGTTCTCCACGAACCCCGCATCCACATCCGCCTGCTTCAGATCATAGAAACCACGACCCGTCACCGACTCACCCACCCCGACCCGGCCAGGCACAGCAGGATCCGGCCACGCGATCGACACCCCATACAGATCCTCCATCGGATCCACCAGCACACCATCCGTGACCGTCACATTGCCCGTATTCGTCACCACCACCGAATACTCGACCGTGTCACCCACCACACCGATATCACCCGCCGCCAACACACCCGACTTCACCGCAGACAACGCGGCTCCTGCAACGATGGGAACGGTCGCGGCGGCAGTGTCGTCCACGACTGCATCCGACGGCGCGACGGCCCGTGCGGTGAACGCGTTGACCACGGAGCCGGAGTCGACGTCGTCCTGCGTGAGCGTGTAGGCCGCGGCGGCGGCCGCCCGGGCGTTCGGGGCCAGAACTCCGGGCGCACCGGCATCGGGCCAGGTGATCGAGAGAGGACCGAGTCCGGGCATGGCGTCGTCGAAGGAGACATCTTCGAGGGAGACGTCGCCCGAGTTGAGGATCGCGTAGCGGAACTCCACGACGTCACCGGCTCGGCCCGTGGCTCCGGCCGCCAGGCTCCCGCCCTTCGTCGCGGTGATCGCGGGTGCGGTCTCGGCAAGCTCGGTCGTGACGCGTGCGGGATCGGAGGAGACCGACGACTCGTCAGCTGCGACACCGTTCGCGATCGCACTGTTCACCACCTCACCCTCGTCGACATCGGCCTGCGTGACGGTGTAGTTGGCGGTGGCACTCACCTGCTGGCCGGGGACCAGAACCCCGGTCTGACCGCTCGGCCACGCGCCGAACGAGATGCCGGAGAGTCCCTCGAGCTCGTCCGTGACGGCGATGTCCGAGATCGTCGTGTTGCCGCTGTTGCGGATCACGAAGGAGTATGTGATCGGCGCTCCGATCCGGCCGTCACCCCCGAGTTCGTCGGTCTTCGTCAGCACGAGCGCCGGCTCGCGGGTCTCAGTCGTGAGGTCGATCCAGTCGGATGCCTCCACGACGGCTTCGGAGGGCGTGAGTCCGGTCACCGTGGCTTGGTTCCGAATCCCCCCGCGATCGACGTCCGCCTGCGTCACGGTGTAGGTCGCAGACGCCGTGACTGAGTCATCCGGCCCCAGGGTTCCCGCATCGGCCGGCCATGCGCCGAACGCGATGTCGGAGAGGCCCGGCAGAGGATCGCTGAGGGCGATCCGGTCGACCGTCACGGTGCCGGAGTTGACGATCTCGAAGCCGAACTCCACCTCGTCGCCCACCGAGAGATCAGCATCCGGCGACGCCGACTTGATGAGGGTGAGCGCCGTTGTCTGAGGGATGGGCACGGATGCCGGCTGCGTCGCAGTCACCACGGCACCTGAGGGGGCGGTCCCTCGCCCCGTCACCAGGCTGATGATCGAACCGGCATCGACATCGGCCTGTGTGAGCACTGTCGTCGCTGTGGCCGTCACCGACGCTCCCGGAGCCAGCTCGCCCTCCGGACCCTCCCAGTCGTAGACGGGCTGGCTCGTACCGGGTAGCGCGTCCGAGAGCACGACCCCGGTGAGAGTCACAGTGCCTGAGTTCGTGAGGACGTATGTCCAGGTCACGGCATCGCCCTCCGCCGCTCCCGGCGGCAGCGAGCCGGAGTTCGTCACCGACACCGCCGGGCGAGCGGTCGGCATCACGACGGATACGGACGGCGAGGTCGCAGAGACCGGCTGCGGATTCTCGACGCGGGATTCCCCGGCCACGGACGCCGTGTTGGTGATCGAACCCGAATCGACATGCTGCTGAGTGACCACGATCGTCGCCGTCGCGGTGACAGTCTCGCCGGGTTCGAGCGACCCCGGTGTTCCGCCCGCCCAGTCGAACACTGCATCGGAGATTCCGGGAAGACTGTTGCCGATCGCGTCGATGCCGTCCACGGAGACCGTGCCGGTGTTCTGGACGGTGTAGGTGAACGTGACGGTCTCGCCGAGCGCGGCTCGAGCCGGCGCCGACTGAGTGATGACCAGTTGCGCGCGCTGCTCCCCGGTCGGCACGTCGGCACTCGCGGTCACCGGAGCGATGGGTCCGGACGGCGCGTCAGCGGTCGCGGTCACCGAGTTGCTGACGCGGCCCGCATTGACGTCGCCCTGTGTGATGACGTAGAAGGCCTGCGCCGTCGCCCGCTCACCCGGTGCGAGCACACCCGGAGCATCTGCGTCGGGCCAGGCGATCTGCGGCGTCAGGCCGGGGATCGCCTCGTCGAGCGTCACGCCGGTGAGAGTCACGTTCCCCGTGTTCACGAGATCGAAGTCGAAGCGGATGGTGTCGCTCGCGAGGCCCGAGCCCAGCACTGTGCCGATCTTCGACACGGACATCGACCCTGATCGCGTGATCGGGACGGCGACCTCGGCCTGCTCGCTGATCGGCACGTCGCCGGGCGCGATGGCGGATCCGGTGACGATGTTGCTGATCGACCCCGTGTCGATGTCGTTCTGGGTGAGTACGTAGGTCGCTGTCGCGGTCAGCACCTGATTCGGCGCGAGGACCCCCTCGGGGCCGGGCCAGGTGTAGAGCAGCGGTGAGACCCCGTCTGCGAGGTCGACGAGCCCCACACCGCTCAGGCTGACATTGCCGACGTTGCGCAACGAGAACGAATAGGTGACGGCGTCCCCGGCCCGTGCTGCCGCGCCGCCTGAGAGGGTCCCCGTCTTCGCGACCTCGATGTCAGGCGCCTGCGCGGCGGTTCGCGTCGTCACGGTGTCCGAGGGGTCAGTCACCGCCGGCCCTGACGGCGGCGTCCCGGTCGAGCTCGCCGTGTTCGTGACCGCGCCGGCGTCGAGATCCTTCTGAGTGATGCGATGCGTGGTGGAGGCCGTCACCGACTCCCCCGGCTGCAGAGTCCCGCTCGCGCCGGGCCATGAGCCGTAGACGAGCGGGCTGAGCCCGGGAGCCGGATCGGAGATCGAGACTCCGGTGAGCGTCACGTTGCCCGAGTTGGTCGCACGGAGGGTGTACGTGATCAGGTCACCGAGTTGACCGCTGCCGCCCACCGACGCGGATTTCGTCGTGAGGGTGGAGGGCGCCGCAGCATCGGTGCCGAGAATGACGGGCTGAGAGGAGCCGGAGACGAGCGATCCCGTGGGCGGGCGTCCCGACACGGAGGCGATGTCGGTGATCGATCCGGCGTTCACATCGCTCTGGCGCACGACGTAGGTCGCCGTCGCGATGACGGTCTGGTTCGGCGCGAGCGTGCCGGCTGTGCCGGAGGGCCAATCGCCGTAGTCGATCGCCGACAGGCCGCTGTGCGGGTCGGCGACGACCACGCCGGTGAGAGTCACGTTGCCGGCGTTGCGCACCGTGTACGTGTAGGTGATCGTGGAGCCCACGGCTCCGGAGCCGGACGTGTATGCGCCGGCCTTCTGGAGCGTGACCGCAGGGGTGGAGCTGAGCGGAACCGTGCCCGAACCGATCGCCGTCGTCGCCTGTCCCACCGAGGGCGAGCCTGTCGCCGTCGCCGCGTTCGAGACCGACCCGGCGTCGACGTCGGTCTGGAGCACCCGCGACGTCGCCGTCGCCGTCACAGCCGACCCCGGGGGCAGGACCCCGGATGCGCCCGTGGGCCACGCTCCGTACGAGAGATCGCTGATTCCGGGGAGGGAATCAGTCGCCGACACGCCCGACAACGTGACGTTGCCGACGTTGCGGATGCTCACGCTCCAGGTGATCGTCTCGCCGGCGACACCGCTCGCTCCCGCGGGAAGGGTTCCCGTCTTGGCGACCTGCAGACGGGGGTCTGCGGCTGCGGTCGCCGTCGACACGGCGGCCGACGCGGCGCTGACGGGGACACCGCTGGGAGAGACCGCGCTGCCGGTCGCGACGTTCGTCACGACACCCGCGTCGAGGTCTGCCTGAGTGAGGGTGTGGTTCGCCCGTGCGACCACCTGTCCGCCCGGCGCCAACACCCCTGCGTCACCGGGCCAGGTGTACTCGAACGGGGTCAGTCCTGCCAGCGGATCCGTGACGACGACGCTGCGGAGGGTGACATTGCCGGTGTTCGTCACCCGCACCGTGTACTCGATGATGTCGCCGACGCCACCTGCACTCTGCACCGTCGCCGTCTTCACCGTCGAGAGACCGGGGCCGGCCGGCACGGTCGCGAGCGTGACGGTGGGCGACGTGGCCGAGGCGTTCGCGCCCGAGGGAGCGACGCCCGTGACGCGCGCGGCGTTGCTCACGCTCCCGGAATCGACATCGGCCTGCGTCACCGTATAGGTGGCCGTGCCTGTGACCTCCTGGCCCGGCGCCAGAGTGCCCGCAGCTGCCGGCCAGCTGAGTGCGACGGTGCTCAGGCCCGTGTGCGGGTCGTTGATCGACACGCCCGTGAGAGTGACGTTGCCTGTGTTGCGAGCCGAGAAGGCGTATGTGATGACGCTGCCGACCGCACCGTTGCCCAGGGTGTACGACCCGGTCTTGCCGAGCGTCAGCGCCGGCCCCGCCACCAGCGCAAGCGTGGCGGAGGCTGTTGCCGCGACGGCGGCACCCGTGGGAGGAGTCGCGGTGGCCGTCGCTGTGTTCGCGAGGGAACCGGCGTCGACGTCGGACTGCGTCAGCGCACGAGTGGCGGTGGCGGTCACACTCTGCCCGGGCTGCAGAACGCCCTCCGTGCCCGGCCATGCGGCGTATGCGAGTGGCGACAGGCCCGGCAGCGGATCCGCGATCGCGACGCCGGTCAGTGTGACGTTTCCCGCGTTCCGCACGGTGAAGCTGTAGGTGACCACGTCGCCGGAGCGACCGGTCGCGCCGGGAGACAAGGCGGCGGTCTTGTCCATCGTCAGTCGGGGCGCCGCAGCCGCGGTTGCCGTGACGACCTCCGGCGAAGAACCGTCGACGACCACGCCACCCGGCGCCGATGCCGACGCGCTTGCGCGGTTTCTGATCGCTCCCGCGTTCACATCGGCCTGAGTGATCACGTAGGTGGCCCTCGCGATCGCCGCCTGGCCCGGTGCAAGTACTCCCGCGACCCCGGGCCACGTGATCGACAGCGCCGACAGCCCGGCGAGCGGATCGTTCAGGGTGACGCCGGTGAGGGTCTGATTTCCGCTGTTCTCAGCGCGGATGCTGAACGTCACGACGTCGCCGACACGGTTGCCCGATGCCGCCGAGGAGCTCTTCGAGACGGTGAGTCCCGGCGCCGCCGCCGTTGTATCGACCACCGCCACAGCGGAACTCGCGCTGACGACGGGTCCGGCCGGCGGACGACCGCTCACGGACGCGGTGTTGCGTACTGAGCCGGCATCCACATCGGACTGGCGCACCGTGTACGTCGCCGTGCCCGATGCGGTCTGCCCCGGCGCAAGGGTGTTGGGAGCCCCGGGCCAGGTGATCGTCGGCGTGCTGAGACCCGCGAGGTTGTCGGTCAGGGTGATGCCGTTGAGACTGACGTTCCCTGCGTTGCGGATCGTGAAGGCGAACGTCGCGGTGCTTCCGACTCCCCCGTCGCCGGACGTGATGGATCCCGTCTTGACGACCGACATCGACGGCACCGCCGCGATCCGCACCGTCGACGGCGCCGTACCCGACACCGAAGCGCCGCGCGGCGGGGCTCCGGTCGCGGTTGCGGTGTTCACGACCGCGCCGGCATCCACGTCGGACTGCCGCACCGCGTAGGTCGCGGTTCCCGAAACGCTCTGCCCGGGCTGAAGCGTCCCCGCTGCCCCGACCCACCCGGTGAGCGACACCGGTGCGCCGCCGAGCAGCGGGTCGACCAGCGAGACACCCGTGAGGGTGACGTTGCCTGAGTTCCTCGCCGAGAAGGCATAGGTGATCGTGTCGCCCGCCGTGCCCGTGCCGGACAGGGTGCCGACCTTCGTGACGGCGATCGATGGCGCGATCGCCGCAGTCGGAGTCGTGATGGCTCCGGACGCCGCCGTCACCGTCGCTCCCCCACCCGTGCCCGACGCGCTGGCTGTGTTGGTGATGGAGCCGGTGTTCACATCGGCCTGGGTGACGGTATAGGTCGCCGTAGCGAGGACCGTCTGCCCCGGGGCGAGGCTGCCGGCCGGCCCCGGCCACTGATACTCGAGAGGGCTCAGTCCGGCGAGAGGGTCTGCGACGGCGACCCCTGTGAGCGTGACGTTGCCGGTGTTGCTGGTTCGGAACGTGTACGTGACGACGCTGCCGACACCGCCGCCCCCGCCCGCCGCGGTCTTCGTGACGGTGACCGCCGGTGCCGCGGCGATGGTGGCGACCGAGACCTCACCCGACGATGCCGAGATCGAGGGGCCGGTGGGCGGCGTGCCGCTGACGGATGCGGTGTTTCTCGCAGCGCCCGCATCGACGTCGGACTGGCGCACGGTGTAGGTTGCGGTCGCGGTGACCGTCTGGTTCGGCTGCAGCGTGCCCGCCGTCCCGGGCCAGGTGTACTGGAGCGACGAGAGTCCGGGGTGCGGATCGCTGATCGAGACGCCGGTGAGCGTCACATTGCCCGTGTTCTGAGCCGAGAACGAATACGTGATCGTACTGCCGACCGAGCCGTTGCCCGACGTCACGGCACCCGTCTTGATGAGCACGATCCCCGGCGCGGACGCGAGCGAGACCGTGGCGGGGGCGATGCTCGACACGCGCTCCCCGGACGGGGGCGCGCCCGAGCCGGTCGCCGTGTTGCTGACCGCCCCCGCGTTCACGTCGCCTTGAGAGATGGTCGATGTCGCCGTGGCGGTGACCGTCTGTCCCGGCCGGAGCACACCGGTCGTGCCGCTCGGCCAGCTTCCGTAGGAGAGCACGGAGATCCCTGGCAGGGAGTCTGTCGCGGCGACACCGCTGAGTGTGACGTTGCCCGAGTTGCGGAGCGTGATGTTCCAGACGATGGTGTCGCCGGCGCGTCCTGACGCGCCGCTCTGCAGCGCGCCGGCCTTGGTGGTCACGATTCCCGCCGACGCCGGGACCGTGTTCGTCGTGACCTGGCCCGAGGTGCTCGTCACCGGGGTCTGGCCGTACGTCGCGGTCGACGACGCCACGTTGCGGACTGCGCCTGCGTCCACGTCCGCCTGCGTGACCGTGTAGGTCGCCAATGCCGTCACGGATTGACCCGGCGCGAGAGTGCCCGCCGCACCCGGCCAGGTGTAGGTGAAAGATGAGAGGCCGGGGAGCGTATCGGCGATCGTGACACCGGTGAGCGTCACGTTTCCCGAGTTCGTGGTCCGCACGGAGTATGTGACCACATCACCGACCGCAGCTGTTCCCGAGACGGTGGCCGACTTCGTCGTCGAGCTCGACGGCGCGGCGGCGATCGTCGACACGCGTGTCGTGGGTGAGGTGCCGGAGACCGCGTTACCACCCGGCGTGCGGCCCGATGCCGATGCCGTGTTGGTGACTGCCCCGGCGTCGACATCGGATTGCCGCACTGTGTATGTCGCCTGGCCCTGCACCGTCTGCCCAGGAGCGAGAGTCCCTGCCGTTCCCGGCCACGTGTAGGCGATCGCCGTCAGCCCCGGAAGCTGGTCGGTGATCGCGATCTGGCTCACTGTCACATTGCCGTTGTTCGTCACGGAGAACGCGTACGTGACAGTGCTTCCGACGCCGCCGGCACCCGCCGTGATCGTCCCCGACTTCAGCACCGTGAGAGCACCGGCCGGGGTGACGGGCAGAGTGGACGACCGCGACTGCGTCAGTCTCGCGCCGCTCGGCGGAGCGGCCGACGCGGTCGCTGTGTTCGCCACTGCTCCGGCATCCACGTCGGCCTGCGTGAGCGTGTACGTCGCGCTGGCGGTGACCGCCTGCCCCGGTGCGAGGGTTCCCGCAGCGCCCGGCCAGGTATACGTCAGCGCAGAAAGGCCTGCAAGCGGATCGGTGATGACCGCGCCGGTGAGAGTCACATTGCCGGTGTTCGCGAGACGGAACGTGTAAGTGACGAGGTCTCCTGCTTTGCCGGTGCTCCCCGGCGTCATCGCGCCGGTCTTGGTGAAGCTGACGGCAGGCGCCGAAGCGGCGGTCGCGACGGTCGACTGGCTGCTCGGAACGGTCAGGATCGGTCCGGCGGGAGTCCGCGCCGAGCCCGTCGCCGTGTTGCGCACGGATCCTGCGTCGACGTCTGCCTGGGTGACGGTGTAGGTCGCGGATGCCGTCGCCGACTGTCCGGGGGCCAGAACCCCTGCCACACCCGGCCATGTGTAGGCGAGTGCGGAGAGACCTGCGAGAGGGTCTGTGATTCCGACCGACGTCAATGTCGTGTTGCCGGAGTTCCGAACGGTGAACGTATAGGTGATCGTGCTTCCGACGCCGCCTGACCCCTGGGTGACGGCCCCCGACTTCGTCGTCGTGAGGCCCGGGGCCGAGGCGATCGTGGCGACGGCTACTTGCGGAGAGGAACCGGAGACAGTGGCTCCGCCCGGAGTCCGGGCTGTGGCGGTGGCTGTGTTGCGGACGCTGCCTGCGTCGACGTCGGCTTGGGTGATCGTGTAGAACGCAGTGGCGGTCGCCGTCTGGCCCACTGCGAGCGAGCCGGCTGTGGCTGTCGGCCATGTGATGACCGGAGGCGAGAGTCCAGGGAGCGGATCGACGAGCGAGGCGTTCGCGAGAGTGACGTTCCCGGTGTTGCGGATCGTGAACGAGTAGTTGATCCGGTCACCCACGCGACCGGTGGCGCCGCTCGCGAGCGCTCCCGTCTTCGTCACGGTCAGCGCGCCCGCAGCCGCGATCGGGGTCACGCGGTTCGCAGAACCGGACGGCTTCGCGCCGCCGTCATCGTCCGTCGCGCTCACCGTCGCAGTGTTGGCGATGGAGCCGGCGTCGACATCGCTCTGCTTCAGCGTGTACGTCGCGGTCGCGGTGACCGACTGCCCGGCGCTGAGAACGCCCGCAGCCCCCGGCCAGGCGCCGAAGGTGATCGCCGACAGTCCGGAGAGCGGATCGGTGATGACGATGTCTCTCAGGGTCGACTGCCCGGTGTTGCTCACGGTGAACGTGTAGATCAGCACGTCACCGGCGCGGCCGGTGCCACCCGGGGCGAGAGCGCTGGTCTTCGAGAGCGTGACCGCACTCAGCAGCACGGTCGTGGTGTCGCTGTCCTGCGCGAGGAAGTCTCCCACCGTGGTTCGCGCCGTCGCCTCTGCGGTCGACACGTACCCGGTCGAAGAGGGCGCCGCCGCCGTACAGGTGAACTCCTGCGACTGGAGCGGCGCCAAGGTCACAGCGCCCAGACTTCGTGCGCACCCCGCCTGGTCGTCGGTGATGACGATGTTCCGCAGCGTTCCCGCTCCCGTGTTCGTGATCTTGATCACGAAGGTGGCGAGCTCCCCCGCCGTCCGCGACTGCGTGTCCACGGTGCCGTTGAAGGTCTTCTGCAGTTGGAGCCCTGCGGTCGGCACCGACAGCATCGCGTTGCGCAGGAGATAGGAATCGCCGGCGGTGCCGAGACGCAGATTCACGGTCGAGTCGCCGGCGATCACATTCGAGAGCGGTGCCGTCGCGACGTCGACGCTCTGGTTGGTGAATGCGGTGCCCGCTGTTCCCGCGTACCTCACCGAGCCGACGGCGCGAGAGATTCCGATGTTCGAGTTCGCCCCCGCGGCATTCGGGATCTCTGTGTATGTGCTGGAACCACCGCGCGAGTACGCGGCCGAGTCGCCCGTGATGTTCCGATCGCCCTCGAAGAGCGTGAACCCCGCCCGCGTTCCGGCGGCGACCGCAGTGAATCCGTTGAAGGCGACCGTCAGCGCCGGGTCATTGGCCCCCTGACGCACGTGCCCTTCGTAGTAGATGATGTTGTGCGGCACAGATGCCGGGTTGTCGGCGATGAAGGTTCCGTAGTCGTAGACGACGTTGATGGACCAGCCGGCGTAGCATCCGGCTCCGGTGGGGGTCCAGATGTTGCCGGCCGAGATCGTGATCTCCGACCCCGTCGCGACCGTCGCGAACGCGGAAGTGACATCGGCGCTTGCTGAGTAGTACAGCGCCGTCGCCTGTGAGGCGGGGTCGGCCAGCATGCTCTGTGGCGCGACATTCGTGACGCTGCCGCTCCCGACCTTCAGTTGCACGGAGCGGGAGGTATACCCGGTGGGGCTGCCCGCGGGCATGGTCGCCACTCCGCGGGCGGCTGAGTACTGCGCGCAGAGCGCGCGGTTGTCCCCGGTGTACACGCCGGTGTTGGCGCTCCAGGTGAGGAAGGCCTTGACGACCGTCGCCCCGGCGGGCACCGTGATGGTCGCAGTGCTGGAGTTCGAGGTGAAGCCCGAGACCGAGTTGGTCTGCGTCATCACGAAGTTGTCGTTGACGTTGTTCGTGTTCGTGTTCGAGGCGGCGTGCAGATCGGCGCACGTTCCGTTCGTCGTGGCCGTCGTGGCCGAACAGGCGAGCACTCCATTGCCGGCCATGATGAAGTCGCCGTTGACGTTCGCTTGGTAGTTGGGCGCTGTGCCGGAGTTCGTGCCCCACTGCACGACGGCTGCTTCCGCGGACTGGGGGGCACCGAGGGTCAGTCCGGCGGCGATGATCGCGACAGCCGTGATCATCGCGACGGCAGATCTGCGCCGTCCGCGCTGATCAACTCCCCGCACCATCTGCGACCCCCCTCAGAGTCACGTGCGCCGGTCGGACCGGAGCACGTGGCATCAACCCTAGGAGAACCTCGGCCTGGGGACAATGGTGCGCTTGTGACGGATGTGACTGCCGGGGACCACCGGCCGACGGGGCGCCGAGATCGATAGGTCGCCTCATCGGCGCTTTGCGCCAAAGGTCGCGGCCCGGCTGGACGAACGGCTGAGATGTGAGGTGCGGGCGATGCACACCCGTGACAGCCGCCCCTCCGCCGCCGAGGCGGATGGGTGAGGCGGCATCAGGAGCCTCGACCCGCTTCGCGTCCGGACGCTCCTGGAAACGAAAAAACCCCCGGAAAACCGGGGGTTTCGTTGTGCGCGATACTGGGATCGAACCAGTGACCTCTTCCGTGTCAGGGAAGCGCGCTACCGCTGCGCCAATCGCGCCCGTGTGGGCTGTTCAGTTTTCAGAGAGGTGGCGACGGGATTCGAACCCGTGTAAACGGCTTTGCAGGCCGGTGCCTAGCCGCTCGGCCACGCCACCGTGTGGATTGACCCCACGTGCGGAAGGCCCTCCGAAGAAGGCCCCTGCACTTGAGCGGATGACGAGACTCGAACTCGCGACCCCAACCTTGGCAAGGTTGTGCGCTACCAACTGCGCTACATCCGCGTTGTTCCCGGTTGTTGTCCCGGGCACATATGAAACATTAGCCGATGAACGGCGACTGTCAAAACCGGGAACGAATCTCGCGCGTGTCCAGTCGAGTGGTCATCAGGGCGCCCGGGCGTCGGGTAGTATCGGTTGACGTACCCCATGGGTATGGGCGATTGGCGCAGTTGGTAGCGCGCTTCCTTCACACGGAAGAGGTCATCGGTTCGAGTCCGGTATCGCCCACCACACATCGGTCTGAAGGCGCGGCAGCGCCGCTGCATCCAGGCTCACGAGTTCGTCCCATCCGCGACAGCGGAGAGGTCCTCGCGCGACGGACGGATCGCTTCCGGCGCGAGAACCCCTCTACCGGAGCCACGTCGCGGCGAGGTTCCCCAAGAACTCGTCCAGCGCGTGCTCTGGCCGCACGGTACGCCTGAGATCGCCGTCGCACCATCCCGTGGCGCCCCCTCATCAGCAGGCGTACGCTGTCTTGCCATGCCGCAGTGCGGCATGATCCGCATCCGGCTCTCCTGGTAAGGTTTACCTAACCTGCTGGAGAGACGATTGGTGAGCCGATGATGTCGCTGATCGGACCCGATCCTGAACCGATCATCTGGCGCATCGACACGAGCTCCTTCGATCTCGCCGAGCACGTCGAATGGGATTCCCATTCGCATGACGATCGGCACGAGCTCCTCTGGGCCTCGCGCGGCACCCTGACCGCGGAGACCGCGGACGGCTACTTCGCCATTCCCGGATCGCTCGGTCTCTGGATCCCTGCAGGCACCGAGCATCGCGTGATCGGCGCGGCCGGGACCACCTTCCGCTGCACGTTCATCGATGCCGAGCTGCCGTCGATCGCGCCGAGCACCACGGCGGTGGCCATCCCCGAGGTCGTACGAGTGGTGTTGGAACGTCTCGAGGCGACTCCCTATCTCGCGCCCGCTCCGCGTCTGCACGCCGAGGAGCTGACGCTGAGCCTCCTCGAGCCCGTCGAGGTGTCGACGATCGATCTGCCGCTTCCGCTCGATCTGCGGACCCTCGCGATCGCGCGAGCGCTGCTGTCCGATCCCTCCGACGACCGGTCCATCGAGGACTGGGGTCGCCACGTCGGCTCCAGTGCGCGCAACCTGTCTCGCCTCTTCGTCGCGGAGACAGGGTTGAGCTTCTCGACGTGGCGTACGCGAGCACGCATGCGACGCGCCATCGAGTGGCTGGCGGCGGACCACACAGTGGCGTACGTGAGCAGACGAACCGGATACTCCACCCCGAGCGCGTTCGTACAGGCATTTCGACGAGAACTCGGGCGCACGCCAGGCGAATTCGCGTCGCTCCGCAGCGAGTCGAGCAGGAAGTCGGCGTGAGGGCGACAGCGACTGGCGCCTGAGCGACATCCGCTCATTCGATACTTGGTTAGCCAAGCCTTAGCTAACTTCTTGGCGCCTCCCGAACTCCTCTCTGGAAGACGAATCATGCGCTCCACGCCTCTCTCTTTCGTCGCGCTCGTCGCGACCGGACTCCTGCTCACCTCCTGCGCGAGCTCCCCTGCCGCCAGCTCCTCCGGCGACGGCGGGACCGTGGAACTCACGACCCCTGCCGGCGTCGACATCGCGATCCCCGCCGAGCCGCAGTCCGCGCTCGGCTTCTACACGACCGATCTCGACATCCTCATCACCCTCGGGTTCGATCTCGCCGGGACCCAGCCCATCCGGGACGACTTCACGGCGTTCCCCGATTTCTTCCCGCAGCAGGAGCTGGAGGGTCTGGACACATTCGGCAACTTCCCCGAGTTCAACCTCGAGGCTGTGCTCGAAGCCCGACCCGACTTCATCCTCAACGGTCTGGGCTACGAGGAGGATCTCGACGCCGGACTGCAGAAGATCGCTCCGACCTACACGTACAACGCCTTCGACGGCGGAGACTGGCGCGATGTCGTCGCACAGGCCGCCTCCGATCTCGGACGCGAAGACCAGTGGCAGGCATGGGTCGATCAGTACGACGCGCGCGTGGCCGACATCCGGGCGCGACTGGAGGCCGCGGACATCCACCCCGTCGTCGCCGACGTCGGCTACTTCGAGGGGCAGGTCACGACATCCTGCTACGGCGTTCCGTGCCTCGTGTTCGCCGACCTCGGACTCGAGATGCATGACCTCATGAACGCGACCGATGACGGCCTGCCGGCGAACGACGACTACACACAGCTGAGCCCCGAGCAGGTCGGACAGCTGGAGGGCGTGGATGTGGTCTTCACCGGCGCGAACGAAGACGGAACCGTGTGGATCGAGGACGACGCCGCTCTGCAGCAGAATCAGCTCTGGAAGAACCTGTCGTTCGTCTCGGACGGCGCCTATCACCCCTACAACTACGAGATGATCTACGGCTCGCCCAGCGGCCAGGATGCCTTCCTGACCGTGGTCGAGAAGGCGCTCCTCGGATGAGCGTGAACCTGGTGCACCGCATCGTCGCCCGACGTGTCGAGCGCTTGAGCCCCGGAATGGTCCGCGTCGTCTTCAGCGGGGACGGACTCGAGGGCTTCGTCTCCACAGGCGTCGGCGACGAGTACCTCCGTGTGTTCTTCCCCGCCGACGGACAGAACGAACCCGCACTTCCGTTCCCCACCGACGACGGCTACTGGGAGTTCCCCGAAGGCGTTGATCCTGCCCCGATGCGCACGTACACCGTGCGCGATTGGGACGGTGCGGCCGGCGAGCTCACGATCGACTTCGTCGTGCATGACGGAGGTGTCGCGGCTGCCTGGGCGCTCCACGCGCGGCCCGGGGATGTCGTCGGAGTGAACACGCCGAAGGGTCTCTACGACCCGCCCTCCGACATCCAGTGGCAGCTGCTGATCGCCGACGCCACCGGACTCCCCGCTGCCGCACGTCTCGCCGAGAACCCGCCCGCAGGAATCCGCACGCGGGTCGTGCTCGAGGTCGCCTCCCCCGAAGACGAGCTCGAGATCACCCCGGCAGAGGGCGTCGAGCTGCACTGGGTGCACGGCGGGAACGGTCATGCGCCCACCCGCATCGAGGAGATCCTCCGAGCGTCCGAGCTCCCTGACGGTCCGGGCTACGTGTGGGTGGCGGGAGAGACGAAGGCGACCCGCGGCGTGCGGAAGCACCTCAGGCACGACCTGCAGCTGCCCGCATCCGCCTACAAGGTGATCGGCTACTGGACCGAGAACGCCGAAGCGTGGCGCGAGCGTTACGACTCTCTCGACGACGGCACGCATGCCCGCCTCAGGGCGATGTGGGACGACGACACGCGTCCTGCAGAAGACATCGAGGAGGCCTACGAGGCCGAGCTCGAGAGACTCGGTCTGTGATTCAGGGGCGATGATCACCCGCTCATGACGACCGTCCTTCTCGAGGATCAGACGATCCGGGTCTCGGCAGCGCGCCGGGGCCTGGTCGTCGTCCTCCTCGCCGCAGCACTCGCGATCGCCTCGGTCGCGAGCATCTTCCTCGGCTCCCAACGCATCGGAGTCGACGAGGTGTGGAGGGGGCTCACGACCGGCGGAGGCGATGCCGGCGCGATCGTGCAGGGCCTGCGCGTGCCACGAACCCTCATCGGATGGGCAGTCGGCGCCGCGCTCGGCATCGCCGGTGCCCTCATCCAGGGGTTCACCCGCAACCCGCTCGCTGACCCGGGCATCCTCGGAGTCAACGCAGGTGCCGGTCTCGCTGTCACGATCGGCGTCGCATTCTTCGGCATCGGCTCAGCCGGCGGATACGTCTGGTTCTCTTTCGCCGGCGCGATCATCGCCACCGTGCTCGTGTACCTGATCGGCTCCGCGGGCCGCACGACTCCGGATCCGCTGCGGATGACCCTGTCGGGCGTAGCGCTCGGAGCAGTCATGGGCGGGGTGGTGGCGGCGATCGGGCTGCTGAATCCTGCGGTCTTCGACTCGGTGCGGTCGTGGAACGCCGGCTCGCTGAGCGCGCTGACGCCGGATGCGTACGCGGTTCTCCCCTTCCTCGGAGTGGGGCTCGTGCTGTCGTTCTGCATCGCTCCCTCTCTCAACGCCCTCGCCCTGGGCGATGACCTGGCCACCGCCCTCGGCTCCCGAATCATCGTCACCCGAGTACTGTCGATCGTCGCGGTGACCCTGCTCTGCGGAGCCGCCACGGCGGCGGCGGGGCCGATCGCGTTCGTGGGCCTGATGGTGCCGCACGCGGTGCGCTGGTTCGTCGGAGCACACCAGGGCTGGATCCTGCTCGGCACGCTGTTCGCCGCTCCCCTGCTCCTGCTCACGTCCGACGTCGTCGGGCGACTGGTGTTGAGCACCGGAGAGCTCCCTGTCTCGGTGGTGACGGCGATCATCGGAGCACCTGTGCTCATCGCGCTCGTGCGCCGACGAAAGGTGAGCGGACTGTGACGGCGCTCCTGCCTTCCCCTCCCGACGTCGACGCGGGCCGCCGGGTGCTCACGCTGCAGTCAGCCGTGTTCTCACGTCGGATCAGCGTTCGCGCCACAGTCGTGACAGTCGGCGCGGTGCTGGCCGCGGCTGCGGTCGGGATCATCGCGCTCACTCTCGGCGATGCCCCGTTCTCACCCGGCGAGGTGCTCGGCGCCCTGCTCGGCGTCGGCGAGCCGCGCGCGCAGCTGGTGATCATCGAATGGCGCCTTCCTCGCGTGCTGGCCGCCCTGCTGTTCGGCACGGCGCTCGGCC
Organism: Microbacterium hydrocarbonoxydans; assembly: GCF_904831005.1. Classification (NCBI taxonomy): domain Bacteria; kingdom Bacillati; phylum Actinomycetota; class Actinomycetes; order Micrococcales; family Microbacteriaceae; genus Microbacterium; species Microbacterium hydrocarbonoxydans. The sequence continues at coordinate 1,748,395 of NZ_LR882982.1, forward strand.
TCGGCGGAGCGATCTTCCAGTCCCTCACCCGCAACCCGCTGGGCAGCCCCGACGTGATCGGATTCGACGCGGGCGCATACACGGGCGCCCTCCTCGTGATCACCACCATGCAGATCAGCGTCGTCTCGACAGCCGCTGCCGCGCTCGCCGGAGGCGCAGCGACCGCGCTGCTCGTGTATCTGCTCGCGTTCCGCCGAGGATTCACGGGGTTCCGCCTCATCATCGTCGGCATCGGCGTGGCGTCCATGCTCGCATCGGTCAACACCTGGCTGATCCTCAACGCCGATCTGCGCATTGCGATGCTCGCGAGCGCCTGGGGCGCGGGGTCGTTGAACGCGATCACGGCCGAGCAGGTCGGGATCGCCGCGTGCGTGATCATCCCCGTCGCGACAGCGCTGACGATCTTCGCCGACCGCATGCACCTGCTCGAACACGGAGACGACACGTCATCGGCGCTGGGGATCCGCACAGGCGGGGTCCGCCTGACGCTCGTGATCCTCGGGGTGTGCCTCACGGCGGCGGTGACCGCCATGGCCGGTCCGATCGCGTTCATCTCGCTGGCGGCGCCTCAGATCGCGCGACGGCTGACAGGCTCCCCCAGCGTGACGCTCACGGCCTCGGCGGCGGTCGGAGCGCTTTTGCTGGTGTCGAGCGACGCTCTGGCTCAACGGCTGTTCGCGCCGACGCAGCTCCCCGTCGGGATCGTGACCGTCTGCCTCGGCGGCGTGTACCTGGTCTGGCTGCTCATTCAGGAAGCGAGAAGGCGATGACTCTCTTCGATGCCGACACCCCCACCACCCGGGCCGACGAACCGGCACGACTCAGCGCCCACGACCTCACCATCGGCTATGACGGACGTGTCGTCTCCGAGAAGCTGGGTGTCGAGATACCCGCCGGATCGTTCACTGTGATCGTCGGCCCGAACGCGTGCGGCAAGTCGACGCTGCTCCGGGCCTTCGCACGGCTGCTGCGTCCCAGGTCCGGGCACGTACTGCTCGACGGGCGCGTGATCACCGACCTCTCGACCAAGGAGGTCGCACGGCGCCTCGGGCTGCTTCCGCAGACGTCGATCGCCCCCGACGGCATCCGCGTGTCCGACCTCGTGGCACGCGGGCGGCATCCGCACCAGACGATCCTGCGGCAGTGGTCGCGCGACGACCAGTCGGCTGTCGCGGCGGCGCTCGCCGCGACAGGCACGACCGAGCTCGCCGGGCGCCTCGTCGACGAGCTCTCGGGCGGGCAGCGCCAGCGCGTGTGGGTCGCGATGCTGCTCGCACAGGAATCACCGACCATGCTGCTCGACGAGCCGACGACGTTCCTCGACATCGCGCATCAGTACGAGCTGCTGCGCCTTTTCCAACGTCTGCACCGGGAGGGCAGGACGATCGTCGCTGTGCTGCACGATCTCAACCAGGCCGCGCGGTTCGCCGACCACATGATCATGATGCGCGACGGCCGGATAGTCGCATCCGGTGACCCTGCATCGATCGTCACGTCGGAGCGCGTCCACGAGGTCTTCGGCCTGGAATGCTCGATCATCGCCGACCCGCACAGCGGCACCCCCCTCGTCATCCCTCGGTGACCGCAGCCGGCGTCGGTGGCTGCCGGTAGCGTGCCACCGGTGCAGATGATCCAGCTCCCGTCCCCGTGTTCGCTGTGCGGTCACGTCGACGGAGTGCGCGTCGCCACAGCTCTCCTGTGCACCTGGTGCGGATGGCGCTACGGCGATTCACCCGACCCCGACCTCCCCCGGCCTGTGGTCGAGGTCGTCTACTACCTGCGCTACGACCGTCGTGTGAAGATCGGCACGAGTCGGCGCCCGCGTCAACGGCTCGCCAGCATCCGCCACGACGAGCTCCTCGCCTTCGAGCCTGGAGGGCGAGCGGTCGAGCAGGCGCGGCACCGCGAGTTCGCCGACATCCGCGAGGGCGGCGAGTGGTTCACCCTCACCCGGCCACTCGAGATCCATATCGCCGGGCTCCGTACGGTGGCCGACCCGTGGCAGCTCTATGCGCGGTGGGTGAGCGAGTCCTTGCAGCACTGAGGCCCCGCACGGGACCGATACCGTGCGGGACCTCAGGTTCTTCGCGGCGCTGGGCCTGGTCAGGCGCGCGCCGTGGCCTTGACCTTCGCGGGCTGCGGCTGGGAGAAGATCACCACGATGATCACTGCCACACCGACGACGACATGCGGGAGCCACACGTTGGGCGCCTCGGTCGAGAAACCGAAGATCCAAGGCGAGAGCGCCAGGAACAGGCTTGCGACGATGTCGAACACGAGGTGCACGGGCATCGGGATGAATCCGAAGGGGCCCCATTCATACTTGGTGAAGAGGCTGTACACGATCAGGCCGACGCCGAGCACGATGGGGATGATGACGGCGGGACCGCCGACGCTCGCGAATCCGAACAGCCACGGCGCGGCGATCAGTGCGACTCCGACCACGTAGTCGAGAATTCCGTGAACCTTGGTGGGGATGAAACGCATGATTCCTCCTTGGTGTCGTCGCGTGCTGCGACTCACAGTTGGTTCGCAGCAGTCGTGGAATCGGATTGCGCGGCCGATGCTCCTACGCTGATCGGATGACCTCCGCGCCGCCTCGCTCCGTCGCCGCGCTCCGCGCGCTCGTCGGAGTGACCGTGATCGGCATCCTCGGATACACCTATGCGATCGGCATCCCGCTGCGCGGTGCGAGCCTCGTCGACTACTTCGGCTATTTCACGAACCTGACCAGCCTGCTCACCGCGCTCGTGCTCGTGAGCAGCGGTGTGCTCGGTCTGCGCCGACGCTCCGTGCCGGGCTGGTTCGACACCGCGCGCGGTGCATCCGTGGCATCCATGCTCGTCGTGGCGCTCGTGTACAACCTCGTCGTGCCCGGCACAGGCAGCGCGCCCGTCTGGGTCAGCGTGACCCTGCACCTCGTGCTGCCGCTGCTCGTGCTGATCGACTGGGTGCTCGTACCCGACCGTGCACCGCAGCCGTGGAGACGCCTGTGGGTCGTGCTGCCCTACCCGGTGATCTGGCTGATCGTCGTGCTCCTCCGCGGCGCGACGGACGGCTGGGTGCCCTACGGGTTCCTCCTGCCGGAAAGAGGGGTCGTCGCCCTCTGCGCTACCGTGGCCGCGCTACTGGTCACGCTTCTCGCGTCGGCCGCCCTGGTCTGGCGCCTGAGCAGGCTGCGGCAGCCCGGGACCGCGGTCGATCAGCCTCTGGCCCAGCCGTAGCGCGCGGCGAGAGTCGCTGCCACGCGGTCGTACCTCGACCGTTCCAGCACGGCGGCCTCACGCCGCAGCCCCGTCTCATGCACGCTGTACAGCTGTTCGACGTCCACCCATGACTCTCGCCCCTGCGAGTCCCAGTCACCCGAGCCGATCGACAGGTAATCGCGATCCCGGTCGTGAGCCTTGCTGGTCATCCGCACCGCGTACACCCGGTCTGCGGAGGCCCTCCCCACCACGAGCACCGGGCGGTCCTTGCCACGGCCGTCGCCTTCTTCGTAGGGAACCCACGTCCAGATGATCTCGCCCGCATCGGGCGCGCCATCTCGGTCGGGCGCGTAGTCGATGCGGAGACCGTCTATGCGGTCGGGATCGACGCGCACTGTGCCCGTACCGACCGCCGACGGCGAAGTGCGCACCTCGTCCGAGGTGCGCAGACGCGCGTCCGGGCGCCTCGGACGGGGTGTTGTCCGAGACGCCCGGTCAGATCCCAATGCCGTGAGGAGGATCTCCGCGAGTCGTGTCAGGATGCCGTTGCTCTTAGCCACACGGTCACCCTAACGGCAGGTCAGGCATCCGCGAGCGCGTAGCCCTCCTCGCCGTGGACGACCTGGTCGACGCCGGCGATCTCATCCTCGTTGGTGACGCGGAAGCCGATCGTCTTCTCGATTGCGAAGCCGATGATGAAGGCGAGCACGAAGGAGTAGATCAGCACACCGAGCGCGGCGATCGCCTGGACGGCGAGCTGGCGGGCGTCGCCTCCGACGAGCAGCCCGGTGCCGGTGGCGAAGAAGCCGAGGTACAGCGTGCCGATCAGACCACCCACGAGGTGGATGCCGACGACGTCGAGCGAGTCGTCGAAGCCGAGACGGAACTTCATCTCGACGGCCAGTGCGCAGACGATACCGGCGACGGCACCGAGGAGCAGCGACCAGCCAGGGGTCAGGTTGGCGCAGGCGGGGGTGATCGCGACGAGACCGGCGACCGCACCCGATGCCGCGCCGACGGAGGTCGGCTTGCCGTCCTTGATCTTCTCGATCAGGATCCATCCGAGGATCGCCGCTGCGGTCGCACCCAGCGTGTTCAGACCGATGAGTCCGACACCGCCCATGTCCTCAGCGAGCCACTCTGCACCGGCGTTGAAGCCGAACCACCCGAACCACAGGAGTGCGGCGCCGAGGAGCGTCAGCGGCACGTTGTGCGGCTTCAGGATGCCCTTCTGGAACCCGATGCGCTTTCCGAGCACCAACGCGAGAGCCAGTGCTGCGGCACCGGCGTTGATGTGCACGGCGGTTCCACCGGCGTAGTCGATGACACCGATCCCGCTGTCCTCACCGAACAGCGTGGTGCCGAGGTTCATGATCCAACCGCCACCCCACACCCAGGCAGCGACCGGGAAGTACCCGACGGTGGCGAACACACCGGCGAAGATCAGCCAGCTGCCGAACTTGGCGCGGTCGGCGATCGCACCGGAGATCAGCGCGACGGTGATGATCGCGAAGGTCGCGCCGTACGCGACTCCGAGAAGCGCCACGTTCGAGCCTTCACCCTCGGCGAGGGACGAGAGACCGATGTCGGCGAAGGGGTTGCCTGCGAAGGCGGTGGGACTGTCGACGGCGCTCATCGAGAATCCGAAGAGGATCCAGAGCACCGCCACGAGTCCGATCGAGCCGAAGCTCATCATCATCATGCTGACGACGCTCTTGGCCTTCACGAGGCCGCCGTAGAAGAAGGCGACGCCGGGCGTCATGAGCAGTACGAGGGCGGTCGCGGTGATCGCCCAGGAGATGTTGCCTGGAGCATCCATAGTCAAACCTCACATTCGGGAACTGAGAGCTTCAGTGTGGCGAGGCCCGATTTCCGGAATGCGTGAAGTTTGTTGCCGGGGTGTTACAGGCGCAGCCCCCGTGTGAACATCGCGTTACGCGACACTGCGATCCGCGTGTGTGAGTGCATTGAGTCTGGAGATGGCTCGCAGATACTTCTTGCGATACCCCCCTCCCAGCATCTCCTCGGCGAAGACCTGGTCGAGGCTCACCCCCGTCGCGACGATCGGGATCTGCGCGTCGTACACGCGATCGACGAACGCGACGAAGCGCAGTGCCTCCGATTGGTCCGTCAGTGTGTGGACGTCACGAAGCCCCACGAGATCGAGCCCTGAGATCACGCGGAGGTAGCGAGAGGGGTGCACGCGGGCAAGATGGCGGATCACGTCGCCGAAGACGTCGTCGGAGGCGGTTCCTGACGCGGCCCCCGCGTCGACGGCGGCCGAGTAGGCGTGTTCGTCGCTCACCACGGCGTGCCCGTCGAGCGCGCGCTGGCGGAAGTCGACGCCGTCGATCCGGATCGTCTGGAAGCTGTCGGACATCGCGTGGATCTCGCGGAGGAAGTCCTGTGCCGCGAAGCGCCCCTCTCCCAGGGCGTTCGGCGGGGTGTTCGACGTCGCTGCGAGTTTCGTCCCCGTCGGCACGAGCTCACCGAGCAGACGGGTCATCACCATCGTGTCGCCCGGGTCGTCGAGCTCGAACTCGTCAATGCAGAGCAGGTCCGCGCCCTTGAGCAGATCGACGGTGTTCTTGTAGCCGAGAGCGCCGACGAGGGCGGTGTATTCGATGAACGAGCCGAAGTACTTCCTGCGTGCCGGCATGGCGTGATAGATCGATGCCAGGAGGTGCGTCTTGCCGACTCCGAAGCCGCCGTCGAGGTACACGCCGGGCTTCACCTCGGGCTCCTTCTTCGCACGACTGAAGAATCCACCGCGTTTGACCGGGGCGCCACGACCCGCGAAGCGGATCAGCGTCTCCTTCGCCTCCTCCTGCGAGGGATACTCCGGATCCGCCCGGTAGCTCTCGAAAGTCGCACCGTCGAACTGCGGCGGAGGCACGAGGCTCGCGAGCATCTCGGGGCCGGTGACGGTCGGCTGTCGATCGGTGAGGTGCACGATGCCCGTGCGGGTGGGCGTGTCGGTCATCACGGTCCTGTATCGGGGGCGCACCTGTGTCGAAGTCTTACGAATCGGGTGCAGTGCGCTCGGCGTGGATCTATCGTCGAAGTGACGGATCCACACTACGCCGTCCGTACCCGGCATCATCGCCGCTCACCGTCTGAGGAGATCCCTGTGGCCATCGAGTTCGACACGTCATCACCGAAGTTCGCCGAATACGCCGAGCCCGGCCGCCTCGTCACCACCGAGTGGCTCTCGGAGCGTCTCGGTCAGCCCGGCCTCGTGGTGGTCGAATCCGATGAGGACGTGCTGCTGTACGAGACGGGCCACATCCCGGGAGCCGTGAAGGTCGACTGGCACACCGAGCTCAACGATCCCGTGGTCCGCGACTACGTCGACGGCGAAGGATTCGCGAAGCTGCTCAGCAGCAAGGGCATCTCGCGCGATGACACGATCGTGATCTACGGCGACAAGAACAACTGGTGGGCGGCCTACGCGCTGTGGGTCTTCTCGCTCTTCGGACACGAGGACGTGCGGCTGCTCGACGGCGGCCGGGATCGCTGGATCGCGGAGGGGCGCGAGATCACCCGCGATGCGCCGCAGATCACCACGACGGACTATCCCGTCGTGGAGCGCGACGACTCGGCCATCCGCGCGTACAAGGACGACGTCCTCGCCCACATCGGCAGCCCTCTGATCGACGTGCGCTCTCCGGAGGAGTACAGCGGAGAGCGCACCACCGCTCCCGCCTACCCGGAGGAGGGCACGTTGCGCGCCGGCCACATCCCGACGGCGCAGAGCGTTCCGTGGGCGAAGGCTGTGGCGGAGGACGGCGGATTCAAGTCCCGCGCCGAGCTCGACGCGATCTACCGCGACGGCGCGGGCCTCGCAGACGGCGACGATGTCGTGGCCTACTGCCGCATCGGAGAACGCTCCAGCCACACCTGGTTCGTGCTCAAGCATCTCCTCGGCTTCGAGAACGTGCGCAACTACGACGGTTCGTGGACCGAGTGGGGCAGCGCCGTGCGCGTCCCGATCGTGACCGGCACCGACCCCGGATCCCTCTGACCGTGTGAGAATGTCAGGGATGAGCACCTCGCACGTTCCTGACATTCTCGCCGAGATCCGAGACGGCTTCCTCGAGACGCCCGAGTCCGACCGATTGCTTCTGCTGCTCGAGTACTCCGACGAGCTCCCCGAAGTCTCTGACGAGGTCGCCAACCATCCCGAGATGTGCGAGCGGGTCGCAGAGTGCCAGTCTCCTGTCTACATCTACGTCGAGGTCGCCGACGACATCGTGACGATGCACGCCACCGCGCCGCCCGAGGCTCCGACCACCCGTGGATTCGCGAGCATCCTCGTGCAGGGGATCACAGGACTCACCGCCGACGAGGTGCTGGCCATCCCCGACGACTACCCGCAGTCGATCGGTCTCACCAAGGCGGTCTCGCCCTTGCGGATCGGCGGGATGACCGGGATGCTGATGCGCGCGAAGAAGCAGGTCAGGCAGAAGCGCTGAGACCCTGCTCGCGCAGCCAGTCGGTGATCGCGGCGCTCCACCCCATCTGGTCGTAATTCCACAGCTTGGTATGCCTGGCCACCGAGAACCGCGGCATCGTGACGATGTCGGGTCGCTCTCTCTGCAGAGCATGAGACGCATCTGCAGGCACGAAGCCGTCATCGTCGCTGTGCAGGATCAGGATCGGCAGATCGAGTTCAGCCGCGCGCGCGACGACATCGAGGCGGTCGAACGGAATCGCCTCGTCCGCGCCGCTGAGACGCGCCGTCAGCGGCACCGACAGGGCGCCCATCGCGAGGTCGGGCAGAGGCGCCCTCATACCGGCCATCTTCGCCTGATAGCGCAGCACGGAGCGCCAATCGACCACCGGCGACTCGAGGATCAGCCCGGCCACTCGCCCGCGATTGCCGGAGTTCAGAGCGGTCTGCAGCGCCACCGCGCCGCCCATCGACCAGCCCATCAGCACCACGCGCTCGGCTCCGCGGCGAAGCGCGTACGAGATCGCCGCGTCGACATCGCGCCACTCTGCGGCTCCCAGCGCATAGCCGCCGCTGCGGCTGCGCGGGGCCTCCCCGTCGTTGCGGTACGACACGACGAGGTTCGAAAGCCCTGCTGCATGCAGCACGGGTACGCCCCGCAGGCACTCCGCTCGTGTCACGCCACGACCATGCACCTGGATCACCCAGGTGCTCGACTCCGCCGGGAAGAACCATGCGGGGCACGGCCCGGCAGGCGATCCGATGAGGACGTTCTCCCAGCGCAGGTGGAGCTCGCTCGGTGACGTGTAGTACCAGCCGCTGAAAGCCGCCGAACGGTCCACGCGAGCACCGGTCTCGATCTGCGTGAGGAGCTTCCGACGCACCGTCGCAGAGTCCGCTGCCAGCACGGCGCCGAGCTTGACGTATCCGTGCGTGCCGGTGGTGAACAGTCCGTAGCGGCCGGGAAGCTCTGTGTCCGGCGTACGGGTGAGCTCGATCGTCTGGGCCCCGGTGTCGACGGCGATGATCTCGACATCCGCCGGCCGAGCGGCCGGCCGGACCACCCGCCTGGCCACACCGATCACGAGCAGGACCATCGCCCCGCCGAGGGCGATCAATGCGGGGACAACGAGCGCAACGGCGTGCCTGAGACTCTTCATCGCCTCCTGACTCTAGCCTGTTGCCGTGACCGCATACCCCGATGCCGGGACGATCTTCGACGCCGCTGTAGCCGAACTCCGTGACACAGCGTTCCGTGCCGACCTCACGGTCCGCGAGATCGCCACCCCTCAGGGCCTCGCGCCGTACGCTCTGGCGCTGGCTGCCGATGTCCGTCCCGATGACGGGGGTGAGTCCGTCTACGGCACCGGTCGCTTCGTGCTGCTGCACGACCCCGAGGCTCCCTCGGCGTGGGGAGGCGCGTGGCGGATCGTGATCTTCGCGCAGGCACCCTTGGAGACCGAGATCGGCACGGATCCGCTGCTCGCGGACGTCACGTGGTCGTGGCTCGTCGACGCGCTCGATTCACGCGGCGCCGGGTACCACGCGGCCTCGGGAACCTCGACGAAGACGCTCTCGAAGGGCTTCGGAGGGCTCGCCGACGAAGGCGACGGAGCGCAGATAGAATTGAGGGCGTCCTGGACGCCTTCCGGCCCCTTCCGACCTCACGTCGAGGCATGGGCCGAACTGGTGGGGATGCTGGCGGGTCTTCCGCCGGGATCCGAGGGCATCGCCGTGATCGGCGCGCGAAAGGCAGCACGTGACTGAATACTCCGTGATCTCCGACGTCTCGGAGTTCCACGCGGCATGCGCCGCACTGGCCGCAGGCACAGGTCCTGTCGCCGTCGACGTCGAGCGGGCATCCGGATTCCGCTACTCGCAGCGGGCATACCTGGTCCAGGTCTTCCGGCGCGACGCCGGAGTGTTCCTCTTCGATCCGCCGGCCCTCGGCGACTTCAGCCCGTTGCAGGCAGCAATCGGCGACGTCGAATGGATCTTCCACGCTGCCAGCCAGGATCTTCCTTCGCTGCGCGAACTCGACCTGCTGCCTCGATCGATCTTCGACACCGAGCTCGCGTCACGCCTCCTCGGACATGAGCGCGTCGGACTCGCCGCCGTGGTCGAGAGCACCCTGGGCATCACGCTCAAGAAGGAGCACTCGGCTGCAGACTGGTCGACGCGTCCTCTGCCTGCGGCGTGGCTCGAGTACGCCGCTCTCGATGTGCTGCATCTCGTCGACGTCTACGAGATCCTCACGCTCGAGCTCGAAGAGCAGGGGAAGACGGAGTACGCGGCCGAGGAGTTCGCGGCGACCCTGACGCGCCTGCCCAAACCCCCGCGAGAAGACCCGTGGCGCCGTCTGAGCGGCCTGCATCAGGTGCGCGGTGCGCGCAACCTCGCCGTGGCGCGCGAGCTCTGGAGGGCTCGCGAGTCCTTCGCACAGGAACAGGACGTCTCGCCGGGGCGCCTCGTGCCCGATCGCTCGCTCGTCGCCGCTGTCCTCGCCAATCCCCAGAGCAAGCAGGCTCTCGCGGGCATCAAGGAGTTCCAGGGACGCGCGAGCCGCACGCAGCTGGACCGCTGGTGGCAGGCCATGGTCGACGGCCGCACGACCGAGGAGCTTCCGCGCGAGCGTGTTCCCAGCGACACCCTGCCGCCGCCCCGAGCCTGGTCGGACCGCAACCCCGAAGCCGACGCTCGCCTCAAGGCGGCTCGTCCCCTGGTCGAGGCGACGGCTGAGGAACTGGGGATGCCGACTGAGAACCTCCTGACTCCGGACCACCTGCGGCGCATCGCCTGGGATCTTCCCGGGACCACGCCGGAGGCGATCGCCTCGGCCCTCGCCGCACTCGGCGCGCGGCCCTGGCAGATTGCACAGACTGCACAGAAGATCGCCGACGCCTTTGTAGAGGCGGCGCAAACGCCCGACGAGGCGTCCACGCCTGCTTCGTAGGTTCGATCCAACCGATTCCTCCCCGTTTCGGGCCCTCCATAGACTGAGGCCACCGCACAAACTTGGAGGCAGAGTGGCCGAGATCTCGGACGTCTTCTTCGTCGATGGAGTGCGCACCCCCTTCGGGCGCGCCGGCGAAAAGGGCATGTACTGGAACACCCGCGCAGATGACCTCGCCGTGAAGGCGACCATCGGCCTGATGGAGCGGAACGCCGCCGTCCCGGCTGATCGCATCGACGACGTGGCCATCGCCGCGACCAGCCAGACGGGCGATCAGGGACTGACCCTGGGTCGCTCCGTCGCGATCCTCGCGGGCCTGCCGCAGACCGTCCCCGGCCTCGCCGTCGAGCGCATGTGCGCCGGCGCGATGACCAGCGTGACGACGATGGGTGCTTCGATCGGCGTGGGGATGTACGACTTCGCCCTGGCCGGAGGCGTCGAGCACATGGGTCACCACCCGATCGGTGCGAACGCCGACCCCAACCCGCGCTTCGTCGCCGAGCGCATGGTCGACCCCGGAGCCCTGAACATGGGCGTCACCGCCGAGCGCATCTTCGACCGCTTCCCGCATCTCACCAAGGAGCGCTCCGACCGATTCGGCATGCTCAGTCAGCACAAGGTGCAGGCCGCGTACGACGCGGGCAAGATCCAGCCGGATCTCGTGCCCGTCGCCACCAAGAGCGCAGAGGGCGCCTGGGGCCTCGCCACAGAAGACGAGGGTCGCCGTCCGCAGACGACGATGGAAGACCTCGCAGCGCTGAAGACGCCTTTCCGCCCGCACGGTCGAGTGACCGCCGGAACTTCATCGCCCCTCACCGACGGCGCGACGATGTCGCTGCTCGCCGGAGGCGGCGCGGTGAAGCAGTTCGGCCTCGCGCCGAAGATGCGCATGGTCTCGTTCGCCTTCGCCGGCGTGCAGCCGGAGATCATGGGGATCGGCCCGATCCCCTCGACCGAGAAGGCACTGAAGAAGGCCGGCCTCACGATCGCAGACATCGGTCTGTTCGAGCTGAACGAGGCCTTCGCGATCCAGGTGATCTCGCTGCTCGACCACTTCGGTATCGCCGATGACGATCCTCGCGTCAACCAGTGGGGCGGTGCGATCGCGCTGGGCCACCCCCTCGCGGCATCCGGCGTGCGTCTGATGATCCAGCTCGCGGCGCAGTTCGCCGAGCGACCCGATGTGCGCTACGGCCTGACGGCCATGTGCGTCGGTCTCGGGCAGGGCGGCTCGGTCATCTGGGAGAACCCGCACTTCGACGGCAAGAAGAGGAAGTAAGCCAGATGGCACACTCGATTTCCGAACAGTACGCGAACGTCGACTTCTCCCCCATCCAGGCACTCACCGAGGGCGAGGTGATCACGCACTCGCCCGTGCGCGACATCCGCCTCGCCTCGGGCAGGACCCTGGCTCTCATCACGCTCGACAACGGACGCGACCACACTCGGCCGAACACCCTGGGGCCGGCGACCCTCACGGCTCTCGGAGAGACGCTGGACGGCCTTGCTGCTCGCGCCGCAGCGGGCGAGATCCAGGCAGTCGGCATCACGGGCAAGCAGTACATCCTCGCCGCCGGCGCCGATCTCTCCGACATCAGCAAGGTCGGCTCGCGTGACAACGCGCGCCTGATCGCGCAGCTCGGCCACAAGGTGCTCGGCAAGTTCGGTGAACTCGGTGTCCCCTCGTTCGCCTTCGTCAACGGGCTCGCACTCGGAGGTGGGCTCGAGATCGCGCTCAACTCCACGTACCGCACGGTCGACGCGTCCGCCGCCGCGATCGCGCTGCCCGAGGTCTTCCTCGGGATCATCCCCGGATGGGGCGGCGCATACCTCCTGCCGAACCTGATCGGCATCGAGAACGCGCTCGAGGTCGTCATCTCGAACCCGCTCAAGCAGAACCGGATGTTGAAGCCGCAGCAGGCGTTCGATCTGGGCGTCGTCGATGCGATCTTCCCCGCCGCCAACTACCTCGAGAACTCGCTCGCCTGGGCCGATGCGGTCCTCGGCGGCAAGAAGGTCGAGCGCAAGAACGAGCCGGGCAAGATCGAACGGCTCACGAAGTGGCCCATCGCCATCAAGATGGCGCGCGGGATGCTCGAGTCGAAGATCGGCACCGTGCCGAAGTCCCCGTACGCCGCGCTCGACCTGCTCGACAAGGCGAAGAGCGGCACCAAGGCCGAGGGCTTCGCCCGTGAGGACGAGGCGCTCGCCGAGCTCGTGACGGGTGACCAGTTCGCGGCATCGATGTATGCGTTCGACCTCGTGCAGAAGCGTGCGAAGCGACCGGTGGGCGCCCCCGACAAGGCTCTCGCGAAGAAGGTCACGAAGGTCGGCATCATCGGCGCCGGCCTCATGGCGAGCCAGTTCGCCCTTCTGTTCGTGCGCAAGCTGCAGGTGCCTGTACTGATCACCGACCTCGACCAGGCGCGCGTCGACAAGGGCGTCGCGTACATCCACGAGGAGATCGGCAAGCTCGAGGCCAAGGGCCGTCTGGATGCGGACTCCGCGAACAAGCTGCGTGCTCTCGTCACCGGCACGACTGACAAGAGCCTCTATGCCGACTGCGACTTCGTGATCGAGGCCGTCTTCGAAGAGGTCGGCGTCAAGCAGCAGGTCTTCGGCGAGATCGAGAAGATCATCGCAGAAGATGCGATCCTCGCGACCAACACCTCGTCGCTGTCGGTCGAAGAGATCGGTGCGAAGCTCGCTCACCCCGAGCGACTCGTGGGATTCCACTTCTTCAACCCGGTCGCGGTGATGCCGCTGATCGAGATCGTGAAGACGCCGACGACCTCGGAGGGGGCGCTCTCGACCGCCTTCGTCGTCGCGAAGAACCTCGGCAAGAACGCGGTCCTCACCGCCGACGCCCCCGGTTTCGTCGTGAACCGACTGCTGGCGAAGGTCATGGGCGAGGCAGCTCGCGCCGTCTACGAAGGGACGGCGATCACAGATGTCGAGAAGGCGTTCGCGCCCCTCGGCCTGCCGATGGGTCCCTTCCAGCTGATCGACCTGGTCGGATGGAAGGTCGCAGCTCACGTGCAGGACACGATGGCGCACGCGTTCCCCGACCGCTTCTACGCCAACGAGAACTTCCATGCTCTCGCGGAGCTCGACGGGGTCATCGAGAAGGACAAGGGCGGCCGGGTGACCGGCTGGACCAAGCAGGCCGAGAAGCTGCTGAAGCCCGCGGTCGGCAAGACGCCGGCGTCGGCCGAGACGATCCTGCAGCGTGTGCAGGACGGCCTGGCGAGCGAGATCAAGCTCATGCTCGATGAGGGCGTCGTACCCGAGGTCGAGGACATCGACCTGTGCCTCATCCTCGGCGCGGGCTGGCCCTTCATCGACGGCGGGGCGTCGCCGTACCTCGACCGCGAGGGCGCTTCGGAGCGCGCATTCGGCGGGCAGTTCCACACGCCCCAGATCCGCGGCATCGAGAACCGCTGAGCTGAGCACGAGAGGGGGTCGCCGTGCGGCGGCCCCCTCTCGTGCGTCTACGGAGTGGGACGTTCGTCGCGTTCACCGGCACGCGGCCAGAACGAGATCGCCCGCTCCGCGAGAGCGGTGATCGTGAGCGAGGGGTTCACCCCGGGATTGGCAGGCACAGCCGCGCCGTCGACGACGTGGAGCCCTGGATGACCCCACACCCGATGGAAGCGGTCGACCACGCCGGTCTCGGGTGAGGCGGAGATCACCGCGCCACCCAGGAAGTGGGCCGTGAGCGGAACGCCGAAGATCTCGGGCCAAGACCCTCGAGCCTCGGTCGGGACGCCGCCCTCCTTCTCGACGCGTGCTGCGATCGCCACGGCCGCGCGATGCGCCTGCGGAAGATGACCGGGGTTCGGTTCGCCGTGGCCCTGCGCGCTGGTCAGGACCACCCGCCCGAATCGACGGCGAAGCGACAGGGTGAGGGAATTGTCGCGCGTCTGCATCACGAGAGCGATGATGCCTCGTTCGCTCCAGCGTCGAAGCGATCCGAGACGAGCCTGGCGGATCGGCGCCCGGAGGATCTGGCCCATCAGGCTTCCGAGCCGCCCTGCGGGGCCACGGCCGCCGGGCACCATCGGCGACGCGAGTGCGCCCATGAGGTTCGATCCCGGCCCGTATCGCACGTTCTCGACGTGTGTGCTGTCATCGATGTGGAACGAGGTCGTGATCGCGACTCCGCGCGCCAGGTCGAGTGCCCGGGGAACGTCGATGGCGACGGCGCCGTCGAGGGCCTCCGAGTTGGTGCGCGTGAGACGGCCGACTGCATCGGATACTCGGGGAAGCGCGCCGGAGCGCTTCATCCGATGCAGCAGCTGCTGCGTGCCCCATGTGCCCGCGGCGAGCACCACCTGACGCGCTCTCACCGTGCGACGCTCACGTCGGAACCACGCCCCGCTCCGCTCCGTCGTCACGGCGAATCCGCCATCCGGGAGCTCGCGCACCTCGGTGACGGTGCGCAGTGCTTCGATCACGGCACCCCGCTTCTCAGCGAGAGCGAGGTAGTTCTTCATCAGCGTGTTCTTGGCTCCGACCCGGCATCCGACCATGCAGTTGCCGCAGAGCGTGCATCCCGTGCGATCGGGGCCCTCTCCGCCGAAGAAGGGGTCGGCAGTGCGCTCACCCGGCGTGCCGAACCACACGCCCACCGGTGCGTGCCGGAAGGTGCGTGCGACCCCGAGGTCCGCTGCGGCGCCCGCCATGATGCGCTCCACGGGCCCGGAATGTGGATAGCGCTCGACCACACCGAGCATCCGCTTCGCCGTGGCGTAGTGAGCAGAAAGCTCGGACTCCCAGTCTGCGAGCGCCTGCCACTGCGGATCGGCGAAGAACGTCGAGCCGGGCTCGTACAGCGTGTTGGCGTAGTTGAGAGACCCTCCGCCCACACCTGCGCCGGCGAGGACCATCACATGGGGCAGACGATGGATGCGCTGGATGCCGAAGCAGCCGAGCCGCGGTGCCCAGAGATAGCGGCGTACATTCCAGTTGGTCTTCGCGAAGTCCTCGTCCTCGAAGCGGCGCCCTGCCTCGTACACGCGGACTCGATAGCCCTTCTCCACGAGCCGCAGCCCGGCGACGGATCCGCCGAACCCCGATCCGATGACGACGACGTCCTCGTCGACGCCGTCGGCGTGCTGCGTCGGTACCGCGGCGCCGTTCATCGCGAATCCCCCGGGCTCGCAGGGACGAGAACGGTCAGAGCCGACCGCCGGATCCCTATCGTGCACTCGTCCTCGGCGAGCCTCTCGCCGTCGGCGTAGACCACGAGGCCCGGCGCGCTCACCCGCACGGAGTGAGCGTGCCGCCGACTCACCTCAGGGCGAGACAGATGCTCGCCCCGGAGCAGAAGCGGGAACAGACGCAGCAGTCGCACGCGCGTCAGCGGCGCGACCTGCACGACGTCCAAGAGTCCGTCGTCAGCGACGGCACCGGCGCACAGCGGCATGCCCCCGCCGTAGCTCTCGGTGTTGCCCACAGCGACGAGGGTCCCCGGCATACTTCTCGCCTTCTCGCCATCGACCTCGACCGTGAACTCCATCGGGCGCAGACGCACGAGCTCCACGACCAGCGCGAGGTAGTAGCGCAGCACGCCGTGCGGCCAGCGCAGGCGGTTCGTCCGGTCGCTCACCTTCGCATCGAAGCCGAGGGCGGCGATGGTGAGGAACAGATCGAGGCGACCCGCGGCACGCACCTCGCCGACGTCGATCGTGCGCGGGACACCCGTCAGAGCGAGCTCCGCAGCAGCGACAGGATCGTGACGAGGCAGGCTGAGGGCGCGCGCGAGGTCATTGCCCGTGCCGGACGGCACCAGGGCGACCGGGATCCCCGCCGTGCACACCAGATCGAGGATTCCCGACAGCGTGCCGTCACCGCCGACCACGACGAGCACTTGAGGACGTGCGTCGAGCGCCTGCACCGCGAGCGCCCGACTGGTCGCCGCGGACTCCCCTGCGTACGCCCGCACGTCGGCGCCGCGGGAGCGCAGATGCGCCAGTGCGATCCTGGCCTCCTCGGCACCACGGCCCTTTCCCGCGAACGGATTCGACAGCACCGCGATGTGCTCCGCCATGTCAGCGCGACCGTTCGGAGGAGATGACGGCGCCCGGATTCAGGATCCACGTCGGATCCAGCTCCCGCTTGATCGCTGCGAGGATGCGCACGCCTGTCTCCCCGATCTCCTGCTCGAGCCACGCAGCGTGATCGCGTCCGACCGCATGGTGGTGGCTGATGGTGCCGCCCGCCGCGATGATCGCGTCGTTCGCACGCCGCTTGATCGGGACCCAGGTGCTCAGAGGGTCTGAGTGAAGGTTCGCGATCACCGTGAAATACAGCGATGCGCCGGTGGGATAGACGTGCGAGACGTGGCACATCACGTACGACCGGGCTCCCGCACCCTCGAACCCGGCTCGGAGAGCCGCTGTGACCTCCGTCTTGAGGTGCAGCAGGTTCGCCCAGGTGGTGCCCGTCTCGAGCGTCTCGCAGAACACTCCTGCGTCCAGCAACGAATCCCGCAGATATGGCCCGTCGAAGCGTCCGTCCAGCCACGCCGCAGCGTCACCGTCGCCGGACGACAGTCCGCCGGCCCCCGTGAGGATCGCCGTCGTCCGGCGTCGACGTTCAGCGATGTCATCGCCCTCGTACACGGTCACGATGCTCGCGCCCTTCGCGAGCGCCTTCCCGATCCTTCCCACCTGAGCGAGGCTGACTGCGGTCTCGGCCTCGTCGGACAGGCGGATGACTGTCGGGCCGCCACCCCGCTGAGCCACTCTGCGCAGGGCGTCGGCCCCCTGTACGAAGTCGGGGAAGCTCCACGCCTCGACGATGCGTCGACGTGGCAGCGGATGAACCCGCACACGCACCTCTGTGATCACACCGAAGATGCCCTCCGAACCGAGGAAGACCCGGATCAGGTCGGGTCCGGCCGCAGACCCCGGCGACCGCCCGGGATCGATGTCGCCGGTCGGTGTCGCGACCCGGAGCCCAGTGACCATGGAATCGAATCGCCCGTACCCCGCGGAGTTCTGTCCTGACGAGCGCGCGGCGGCGAATCCTCCGATCGTGGCGTACCGGAAGCTCTGCGGATAGTGCCCGAGTTCGAAGCCCCGCTCGGCCAGCAGCGCCTCGGCATCCGGCCCCGAGGTTCCGGCGGCGAAGCTCGCCTCACCGCTCACCTCATCGAGACGGATGAGACCGGAGAGTCGACGCAGGTCGAGGCTGATGACCGCACGATGGTCGCCCCGCTCGGGATCGAGGGCTCCGACCACGCTCGTTCCTCCGCCGAACGGGATCACCGCGATCCTCCGGTCGACGCAGACACGCAGCACCGCCGCGACCTCGCCGTGGCTACCCGGCCGCACGACGGCATCAGGTGCGGACTGCTCTCGCCTGCGCCGCCTCAGCAGATCCGGCGTCGAGCGTCCGCCTGCGTGACGGATGCGCGCCTCGCTCGAGGTGTCGACGTTCCCCTCCCCGATGACGTCTGCCCACGCCTCCAGGTCGTCCTCCCGCAGCGCCGTCGGCTCGAGCCGCACCTCGGCGAGGTCGACCGCACGCTCGGGCTTGTGCACCCGACCGAGCAGCAGGGGCAGCAGCATCCGCACCGCACGGGGCAGGTCAGCAGCCCTGTCCGGATCTCCCCAGCCGTTCCATCGCATGTCCGGCCTCACGGCGACCCTGCCGTCTTCTGGGTTCATGCGTTACAGTGTGACACGTCATGGAAGAACGTCAAGCAGTCGCCGCTGCGACGTGGCGCATGCCCGAGTGGGACTCGACCCAGTCGCGGATCCTCGACGCCGCGGATGCGCTGATCGGTCGCCGGGGCGTGCACGGCGTCACGATCGCAGAGCTCGCGCGGCGCGCAGGTCACAGCCGGCCGACGATCTATCGCAGCTGGAACGACGCCGACGATGTCGTACGCGCGGCGCTCCTGCGCAGGGTCGCCGCGATCCTCGGGGAGTTTCCCGCGAATGCCGTGACCCGACTCGCGCTCGTGGATGACGTGCTCCGCTTCTGCGCCCTGTTCCGCGCCGATGACGTGTACGGGCGTCTGCTCGCCGACGAACCCGAGGTGTTCACCCGCTACACGTTGCAGCGGGTGGGATCGAGCCAACGTCTGATCCTGAACTGGTTGGCGACCGCGATCCGCGCAGCGCAGCAGCGCGGATCGGTTCGTGACGGCGACCCCGACGAGATCGCCGTCATGCTTCTGTTGATCGCTCAGTCGGCCGTGCTCTCTCACGGGACCGTCTCGGAACTTCTCTCCGAACACGCATGGGAGCGCGAGCTGCGAGCGGCACTCGACGGACTGCTCCGGCCATGACTCACTCCCCCGACCTCAACGTCGCGCGTCGGGCCGTCGAACTGGCACGCGCCGCCGACGAGACCGTCGACCTCCTGGTGATCGGCGGAGGCATCACCGGCGTCGGCGTCGCGCTCGACGCGGCAGCCCGTGGCCTGAGCGTCACGCTTCTCGAGGCCGAGGATCTCGCGTTCGGCACGAGTCGCTTCAGCTCGAAACTCGTGCACGGAGGGCTCCGGTACCTCGCCACCGGCGATGTCGCGACCGCGAAGGAGAGCGCCTTCGAGCGCCATGTGCTGATGACGCGCGTCGCCCCGCACCTCATCCGTCCCCTCGCTCAGCTGCTGCCCTTCACGTCCGGAGTGACGATACGCCAGCGCGCGGCAGGCAGCGTCGGGATGGCCATGGGTGACCTGCTGCGAATTCGTGCCCGCACGCCGACACGCTTCCTTCCGGCTCCGCGCCTCGTCTCTGCTCGCACCGCGCAACGTCTCTTTCCAGCGCTCAGGCGCGACGGGCTGCACGGCGGGATGCTCTCGTACGACGGGCAGCTGATCGACGACGCCCGTCTGGTCGTGACCGTTGCCAGGACGGCGGCGAGCCTCGGCGCCCGGATACTCACGCGCGTGCGCGCGCTCGATCTGCGCGCCGACGGCGCGACCGCGGAAGACGCGCTCACGGGCGACCGTCTGGACGTGCGCGCCCGGTCGGTTGTCAACGCCACCGGCGTCTGGGCAGGGAGCCTCGACGAGTCGATCACCGTGCGACCCAGCCGCGGAACGCACATCGTGCTCGACGCCGCTGATCTCGGCGATCCTTCCGCCGCGCTGACGATTCCGCATGAGGGATCGATCAGCCGCTACGTGTTCGCGCTCCCTCAGCAGAGCGGCCGGGTGATCGTCGGACTCACCGACGAAGACGCCCCCGGGCCCGTTCCCCGCGTTCCCGTGGCGACGGACGGTGAGATCGACTTCCTGCTCGCGAACCTCAACAGAGTGCTCTCGGCGCCTGTCGGCCGCGAGCAGGTCAAGGGCTCTTTCGCGGGTCTGCGCCCACTGGTCGACACGGGCGCGGCTGCGACGTCCGACATCTCGCGGCGTCACCTCGTCAGCGTGTCACCCCGGGGGTTCGTCACCGTTCTCGGCGGCAAGCTCACCACGTACCGACGGATGGCGGAGGATGCGGTCGACCTCGCCGTCGAATCGGCCGGTCTCGACACGGGTTCCAGCTGCACGGCTTCGCTGCGGCTCACCGATTCCATCCCGGCCTCGACCGTCGATCTCGGCGACACCCGACGGCTGTCTCGCGCCGCGATCGAGTTCGCCGTCCGCGCCGAGGGTGCGATGACGGCCGACGACATCCTCGATCGCCGCACCCGGATCGGGCTCGTCGACGACGAACGGGAACAGCAGCGGTCAGCGGTCGAAACCGTCGTCGCGGAAGTGCTCTCGACACTCTCGTGACGGCGCCACGCCGCCGGAACCAGCACACACCGTATCCTCCCCACGGCACATCGGGTAACGAGCGCGGAACAGCGTGTGAACACCTTCGCGGACGCCCCGAAGACGGCACCTTGAGCACGACCGAGCGGGCACAGTGGTGGCATGGACATGCTCCTCTCGATGCTGGGCGGCAAGGGGATGTCGGGGCTCTTCAAGACCGGCACGGCGATCCTCACGATCCTCCTGGTCGTTCCCGCGCTGTTGAAGATCTTCATCGTCACGGTCGACGAGGGATGGGCGGCGATCCGCACACGGAACGGCAAGCCGATCATCCGGAACCGCCCGCAGCGTCGTCCGTCATCCCGTGGCGGAGCTGTCGGCGAGGTCGTCGTGCTCGACCCGGGATCCCATGGCGCGTTCCCGCTCTTCTACTGGTACCGGCTCATCGATGTGCGCTGCAGGGCAACCGATCTCCCCGCACGTGAGATGACCGGGGCGACCGGGCATCAGCACCGCGTGCACGCGTCGTTCGAGTGGCGCCCCATCCCGACCGGGCGGGATCTCCGTGTCTTCGAGCTCGATGTCGTCAACGTCAAGGAGCGCGCCTCGAACATCGTGGGAGCGGCGCTGCGCGACGTCATCCGGGGTCTCGACGGCGCCGAGCTTCCGCACAACGACGAGATCAACACACGGGTGATCGCGGCCAGCGCCGACGAGGTGCGGCGTGCCTGCGGAGTCGAGCTGGTGCGGGTCATGGTCACCGGCGATGCGCTGACCGACGGATACCTGCTGTCGGCCGCACTGCGCGACGCCGATCGCGGGGCGCAGGCTGTCGCCGCCCTCCACGCGCTCAACTGAGCGTCACCGCCGCTCCGCGCCACCGCGGCGCGGGAAGTCAGCGACGCTCGTGGAGCGGCAGGTCGATCGTTCCGCTCGCACCCGCATCCCGCGCGACCGGGATCCGTGTTCCGAGAACCTGGGACACGACGTCCTGCGCGATCTTCGACGCGGTCAGACCTGCGTCGGCGAGAATCTCATCCCTCGACGCGTGATCGATGAACTCGTCAGGCAGTCCCAATTCGTCGACGGCCGTATCGATGCCGGCCTCGCGAAGTACCTGACGCACGCGTGTGCCGATGCCGCCGACGCGGATACCGTCTTCGAGCGTGATGACGAGTCGGTGGCGGGCGGCCATGCTCACGATCGACGGCTGCACCGGGATCGCCCAGCGCGGGTCGATGACGGTGGCCCCGATGCCCTGGGCACGAAGTCGTTCCGCGACGTCCATCGCCAGCGCGGCGAAGGGGCCGATCGCCACCAGAAGAACGTCTTCCGACTCTCCCCGGGCCAGCACGTCGACTCCGTCATGCAGCCGCTCGAGCGCCGGGAGGTCCGGGGCGACGTCACCCTTGGGGAACCGGATGACGGTGGGTGCGTCCTCGACCAGAACGGCTTCATCGAGTGCCTCGCGAAGCCGCACCCCGTCACGAGGGGCCGCGATGCGGATGTGGGGAACGATCTGCAGCATCGCGAGGTCCCACATGCCGTGGTGACTCGGGCCGTCAGGCCCAGTGACACCGGCTCGATCGAGCACGAAGGTCACGCCCGCGCGGTGAAGAGCCACGTCCATGAGCACCTGGTCGAACGCACGCCCCATGAAGGTCGCGTACAAGGCGACCACGGGGTGCAGCCCGCCGAACGCGAGCCCCGCAGCCGATGCCACGGCGTGCTGCTCGGCGATGCCCACGTCGTACACGCGATCCGGGAAGCGCTCGGCGAACGGGGCGAGACCCGTGGGGCGCAGCATCGCCGCGGTCATGGCGATCACGTCGTCGCGGCGCTCGCCGACCGACACCAGCGCGTCGGAGAAGACGTCTGTCCAGCCGGTCCCGCTCGACGAGAGGGTCTCGCCCGTGACCGGGTCTATGCGCCCGACCGCATGGAACTGATCGGCCTCGTCGTCTCGTGCCGGCTGGTAGCCCCGCCCCTTCTCGGTGATCGCATGCACGATGACCGGCGCTCCGAAGGACTTGGCGAGCTCGAGGGTCTCGAGGAGAGCCGGAAGATCGTGCCCGTCCACAGGACCGAGGTACTTGATGTCGAGATTCGAGTAGAGGGCCTCATTGTTCGTGAAGCGGGAGAGGAAGCCGTGCGTCCCGCCCCGCACGCCACGGAAGACCGCGCGGCCCACCGGCCCGAAGGCACGGAAGAGCCGATCGGACTTGTGATGCAGCTCCTTGTACGCCGCCGCCGTGCGCACGCGGTTGAGATAGCGGGACATGCCGCCGATCGTCGGCGCGTAGGAGCGGCCGTTGTCGTTGACCACGATCACGAGATTGCGGTCGTTGTCGTCGGAGATGTTGTTGAGCGCCTCCCACGTCATGCCACCCGTCAGCGACCCGTCGCCGAGGACGGCCACGACGTGGCGGTCAGCGCGGCCCGTGGCCGTCAGCGCGCGGGAGACGCCATCGGCCCAGCTCAGTGAGCTCGAGGCGTGAGAGGACTCGACGACGTCGTGCGGACTCTCGGATCGCTGCGGGTACCCGGCCAGGCCGCCGCGAAGGCGCAGCGACGAGAAGTCCTGGCGCCCAGTGAGCAGCTTGTGCACGTAGGACTGGTGCCCCGTGTCGAAGATGAACGGATCGTCGGGCGACGAGAAGACACGATGCAGAGCGATGGTGAGCTCGACGACACCCAGGTTCGGTCCGAGATGCCCGCCGGTGCGCGACACGTTCTCGACGAGGAACTCGCGCACCTCGCCAGCGAGTTCGATGAGCTGGTCCTCCGACAGGGAGTCGAGGTCCCGGGGTCCTGAGATGCTCGGAAGAATCGGCATCTGCACCTCCTCATAGGCACCGTTGGCGGCATCCGATTCCGGTTCGGAGGCCTGCTTGATCCTACCCCGGGCTTCCGGGAAAGCTCGGAGAGCGACTCCCCCTTGACACCGCCCCTGACACGCGGAAGGGGCCCGATTCCGAGGAACCGGGCCCCTTCCGATCAGGCGATCAGACCAGCGAACGCAGCACGTACTGCAGGATGCCGCCGTTGCGGTAGTAGTCCGCCTCACCGGGGGTGTCGATGCGCACGACGGCGTCGAACTCGACGACCTGCTTGCCCTCGGGCGAGTTCTCGCTCGGGGTGGCGGTCACGCGAACCGTCTTCGGGGTCACGCCGTTGTTGAGCTCCTCGAGACCCGAGATCGAGACGATCTCGGTGCCGTCGAGACCCAGCGACTCCCAGCTCTCACCGGCCGGGAACTGCAGCGGGACGACACCCATGCCGATCAGGTTCGAGCGGTGGATGCGCTCGAAGCTCTCGGTGATGACGGCCTTGACGCCCAGAAGGCTCGTGCCCTTGGCCGCCCAGTCACGCGACGACCCCGAGCCGTACTCCTTGCCACCGAAGATGACGAGAGGCGTGCCCTGCTCCTGGTAGTTCATGCTCGCGTCGTAGATGTACGACTGCGGTCCTCCGGGCTTGGTGAAGTCGCGTGTGTAACCGCCCTCGACCACCTGGCCTTCGTTGACGGCCGAGACCATGAGGTTCTTCAGGCGGATGTTCGCGAACGTGCCGCGGATCATCACCTCGTGGTTGCCTCGACGCGATCCGAAGGAGTTGAAATCCTTGCGATCCACGCCGTGCTCGGTGAGGTACTGCGCAGCCGGCGTGCCGGGCTTGATGTTGCCGGCGGGCGAGATGTGGTCGGTCGTGACCGAGTCGCCCAGAGTCGCCATGACACGGGCGCCTTCGATGTCGCGCACCGGAGTGAGCTCCATCGTCATGCCGTCGAAGTACGGAGCCTTGCGCACGTACGTCGAGTTCTCGTCCCACTGGAAGATGTCGTCGTCCGGCGTCGGCAGGCTGCGCCAGCGCTCGTCACCGTCGAAGACGGTGGCGTACTGCTTGATGAACTGCTCGCGCGAGATCGACGAATCGACGATCTCCTGCACCTCGTCGGGCGTCGGCCAGATGTCCTTGAGGAACACGTCGTTGCCGTCGGATCCCTTGCCGAGCGCATCGTTCTCGAAGTCGAAGTGCATCGACCCCGCCAGCGCGTAGGCGATCACGAGCGGCGGGCTCGCGAGGTAGTTCATCTTGACGTCGGGGCTGATGCGACCTTCGAAGTTGCGGTTTCCCGAGAGGACGGCCGTGACGGCCAGGTCATGGTCGTTGATCGCGGCGGAGACCTCTTCGATCAGCGGACCGGAGTTTCCGATGCAGATCGTGCAGCCGTAGCCGACCGTGTAGAAGCCGAGTCCCTCGAGATCCTTGTCGAGGCCGGACTTCTCGTAGTAGTCGGTGACGACCTTCGAGCCCGGGCCGAGGGTGGTCTTGACCCACGGCTTCTGCTTGAGGCCCTTCTCGAGCGCCTTGCGGGCGACGAGACCGGCGGCGATCATCACAGACGGGTTCGAGGTGTTGGTGCACGACGTGATCGCCGCGAGGGTGACCGCACCGTTGTCGAGGATGTACTTCTCACCCGACGGAGTGGTGACCGGCACGGGCTTCGACGCGTTCGCCGGGGCACCGCTGTTGATGTGCACGGGCCGAGTGGTGCGCGGCTCCTCCTCGCCCGGAGCATTGCCCGGGTCGGAGGCGGGGAACGAGTGCTTCGACTCGAGGTCGACGACGTCGTCCGAGGTCGACGGCGCGGCGTACGCCAGGATGTCCTGCTCGAACTGCGACTTGGCCTCGGAGAGGAGGATGCGGTCCTGCGGGCGCTTCGGGCCTGCGATCGACGGCACGACCGTGCCGAGGTCGAGCTCGAGGTACTCGCTGAACACGGGCTCCTGCGAGGCGTCGTGCCAGAGCTTCTGGGTCTTCGCGTACGCCTCGACGAGCGCGACGGCCTCTTCACTGCGACCCGTCAGACGCAGGTAGTCGAGGGTGACGTCGTCGATCGGGAAGATCGCCGCCGTCGAACCGAACTCGGGCGACATGTTGCCGATCGTCGCGCGGTTGGCCAGCGGCACGGATGCCACGCCCTCACCGTAGAACTCGACGAACTTGCCGACGACGCCGTGCTTGCGCAGGAGGTCGGTGATCGTGAGCACCACGTCGGTCGCCGTGACGCCGGCCGGGATCTCGCCCGAGAGCTTGAAGCCGACCACGCGCGGGATCAGCATCGACACGGGCTGGCCGAGCATCGCGGCCTCAGCCTCGATGCCGCCGACGCCCCACCCGAGCACGCCCAGGCCGTTGACCATGGTGGTGTGCGAGTCGGTGCCGACGCAGGTGTCGGGGTAGGCGCGAAGCACGCCGTCGACATCACGGTCGTAGATGACCTTGGCCAGGTGCTCGATGTTCACCTGGTGCACGATGCCTGTTCCGGGGGGAACGACCTTGAAGTCGCTGAAGGCCGTCTGGCCCCAGCGCAGGAACTGGTACCGCTCGCCGTTGCGCTCGTACTCGATCTCGACGTTGCGCTCGAGCGCGTTCTCCGAGCCGAAGAGGTCGGCGATCACCGAGTGGTCGATGACCATCTCGGCGGGCGAGAGCGGGTTGATCTTGTTCGCGTCGCCACCCAGCGCCGTGACGGCCTCGCGCATGGTGGCGAGGTCGACGATGCAGGGAACACCCGTGAAGTCCTGCATGACCACGCGGGCCGGCGTGAACTGGATCTCGGTGCTCGGCTCAGCCGCGGCATCCCACGAACCCAGTGCTTCGATCTGCGCCTTCGTCACGTTCGCGCCGTCCTCGGTGCGAAGCAGGTTCTCGAGGAGGACCTTCAGACTGAAAGGGAGCTTGTCGAAACCGGGCACCGTGTCGATGCGGAAGATCTCGTAGTCGGTGCTGCCGACCGTCAGGGTGCTCTTGGCACCGAAGCTGTTCACCGTGGACACGAATCCGTCTCCTTCTATTCGGATGGGAGCGACAGGCGCCTCCATCTTGCTCGCCAGCGAGCCCCTGCGGCTAGCAAGGCAGTCCTAACCAGTCTGCTCCGCTCAGCCTCCGGGCGAAAGCCTGCAAATTTATCTTGATGTCAAGATAAATCTATCACGTCTGCGGCGGTGTACCGGAATCCGGGGTGCGCGGGTAGAGCGCGCGCACGACCAGCCAGGTGACCGCGATCAGCGGGGCGAACAGCGGGAGTCCCATGATGAGCTTCAAGGTGCCGAGAGCCGTCACCTCGCCCGCGAGATACAGAGGCAGCTGCACAGCCAGCCTGGCGTAGAACAGCGCCGCCCAGGCCACTCCGAGCCACAGGAAGGCCCGACGCTTGCGCCGGTCGTTCCGCCACGCCGTGCCCTCACCCATGAGGAAACCGACGGCGAGACCGATGAGCGACCATCCGACCAGCGCCGAGACGAGCATCGCCGTGCCGTAGGCCGCGTTGGTGAGGAGTCCTGGAACGAAGTTGTCTTCGCCGCGCCCCGTCCACAACGCGAGCGCAGCTGCGGCCGCAGCCGCCACGAGACCGCCGATCGCAGCGGAGGGCGGAGACTTCTGGACCAGCCGCACGATCGTGAAGACCGCGGCCAGACCCACCGAGACCCCGAGAGGCAGGAGCAGCGGATCGGGCGCGATCGTGAAGAGCACGACGAAGGCGAGGCTGGGGAGGATCGACTCGAGGATTCCGCGCCATCCTCCGATGGCCGACCATACGACCTTGTGCGTCGCGCCGGTCTCCGCAGGATTAAGGCCTGCTCGGCGCGCCGCTCCTCCGAGCGCCGCCCCCAGCATCTCCGAGGCGCTCTGCTCGCGCTCCGGCTCGGGTGCCGCGGTGCTCACGCCGAACCGGGCGTCGCGGGCATCTTGAGCGGGATCAGATCGCGAGGCGGCATGGGGGCGCCGCCGCGCACGACCACGATCGACCGGAAGAGGTCCTCGACCTTGGCCGCCGCCTCGAGGTCGGACGCCGCAGCGCCGCCGATCACTCCGCGCAGGAACCAGCGGGGCCCGTCGATCCCGATGAATCGCGCGAGTCGCAGGCCTGAGCCTTCGTTCGCCGCCGCGGGGACCTCCGCGAGGAGCTCCTTGCCCAACGGGCCGTCGCGCTCCTCGACTCGTCCGCCCTGGGTGCGGACCTGATCGCGCAGCTGCACGCGGGTCTCGTCCCACAGGCCGCCGGAACGGGGAGCCGCGAACGGCTGCACCTGCAGCGACGAGTCGGCGTAGTCGAGCCCGACCGCGACGATGCGCTTCGACTGCTCTTCGACCTCGAGCCGCAGATTGAGGCCCTCTCGCGGCAGGATCTTGATGCCGCCGAGATCGATGTACGGGCGGACCGGGTTCGCCTCGGAATCGTCGAAGGGGCCCTCGGTGGCCCGGTTCTCGGGCGCCGACTTCGAGGGAGTCGCGTTGTTGTCAGTCATTGGCCTGTCCTGCCGGAGTCGAATGGGATGCTGCCTGGTACCCGGTCGAGCCGAAGCCGCCTTCACCGCGGACACTGTCCGGCAGCTCCTCGACCGGGAGGAAGACGGCGCGCGTCACGGGCATGATGATCAGCTGCGCGATGCGATCGCCGACGGCGACATCGTACGCGCTGCGGATGTCGGTGTTGATCAGACTCACCTTGATCTCGCCCCGATACCCGGCATCGACGGTGCCGGGCGAGTTCACGATCGAGATCCCGTGCTTCGCGGCGAGTCCGCTGCGGGGCACCACGAACGCGGCGTAGCCCTCGGGCAGCGCGATGCGCACGCCGGTGGCCACCAGGGCGCGCTCCCCCGGTGCGAGGTGCACGGCCTCTGCCGCGACGAGGTCGGCGCCGGCGTCTCCCGGGTGCGCATATCCGGGCACGACGGGTGCGCCGTCGAGCACAGGCGCGATAATGGGGAGATCAACGGAATCAGTCACCCCCCGAGGCTAATGCAGAACATCGCTCACGACACACGACCGCGCTACCGCGAGAGGCTCTCGCCGAGCCTGCGGCTCCTGACGACCGTGGCGCTGGCGGGCCCCATGGTGTCTCTCATCTTCATCCCGCTCGGCTCGGCGACGTTCGCTCTGATCATCGGGGCGGTGGTCTCTGCGCTGCTCGTCGTCGGGCTCGTCGCTGCTGCCCCCGTCGTCTCGGTCGAAGACGGGATCCTGCGTGCGGGACGCGCTCACATCGAGATCCGCCATCTCGGCGACCCGGCCGCGCTCAGTGGCGAAGCTGCCCGACAGGCGCGCGGCCCTGGGCTCCCGGCTCGCGGCTGGCACCTGATCCGCGGCGGCATCGACGGCGTCGTCACCGTCCCCAACACCGATCAGGACGACCCCGTCGACACCTGGACGATCTCGACTCGGACGCCCGATCGTCTCGCGGCCGCGATCGCCCGCTCCGTGCACTGAGATCGCCCGCTCCGCGCACTGACCCTCAACGACGAACGCGCCCCTGACCGTGAGGTCGGGGGCGCGCGGAGCGTCGCTCGGATGCGCTCAGGCGGCGCATTCCTTGCAGATGGGGCCGGACGCGTCCTCGTGGTCGAGCTGCGAGCGGTGCTTCACGAGGAAGCAGCTCATGCAGGTGAACTCGTCCTGCTGCGCGGGCAGCACGACGACATCGAGCTCGAGGTCGGACAGATCGGCACCGGGGAGGTCGAAGCTGGACGGGTTGTCCGCATCCTCGTCTCCCGAAGAGCCGGAGAGCTTGTCCGGCACACGCTCCTTGAGGGCTTCGATCGACTCGGAGTCGTCTTCACTCTTTCGGGGAGCGTCGTAGTCGGTTGCCATGTGGTGAATCTCCACTTTCATGCGAGTGGGTGGTGCGCCGTCGGGGTAATCGGCGGCCATAGTTTGCATGACCTCGGGACAATAAGCAAATGCCCGTGGCTGCGACAGACCAAACTGGCGGCGCGCCCAGAGTATTCCCTGCCGCGAGCTCGGCCTCATGACACCATGAATGCACACCCATCAGAGGGGCATTCGCATGGAAAACGTCACCATCGTCGGCACAGAAGCAGGAGTCCTCGTACTCGCGACCGAGTCGGGCGAGCGGTTCGCGCTGCCCATCGACGACGTCCTGCACCGCGAGATCAGGCGGGCGACCCGGCAGGGCGAGCCTGCACCGCAGCGGCTGGCCGCCAGCCCGCGCGACATCCAGGCGCAGATCCGCGCGGGCCTCACCGCCCCCGAGGTCGCCGAGCTCCTCGGCATCACGGTCGAAGACGTGGCCAGGTTCGAAGGACCCGTCCTCGCGGAGCGCGAGCACATCATCGGCCAGGCGCTCGCCGTGCCCGTTCTGATCGGCAGCGATGTCGAACCCGACGCGCAGCCGACCTTCGGCACCGCGATCCGCGCGAAGCTGTCCGAGGTCGAGGCCTCGGCCGAGCGCTGGGCGAGCTGGAAGGACGACAGCGGGTGGATCATCAAGCTCGAGTTCGCGGCCAATGAAGTCGAGCACGACGCGCGGTGGAGCTTCGATCCGCGCCGCAGCGCCCTCGCTCCGCTCAACGCGGACGCCACTCAGCTGTCTCGCCAGGGGTCGCTCCCCGAAGGACTGATCCCGCGGCTCCGTGCGGTCGAGAGCGAGCGGCAGCAGGTCTCGCCGTACAAAGACGACAGCCGGTTCGATTCAGGAGCCTTCGGCCCCCGTCTCGTGCCCACGACCGAGGGTGCTGACGACGCTCCTCTTCGCGAGCGCTCCCCCGCATCGGTGCAGGAGGCCGCGACGAAGCGGGCGCCCGAATCGCAGACGACCAGCCCGGAGACCGCCGACCTTCTCGAGGCGCTGCGTCGCCGACGGGGCCAGCGCGAGACTGCTCCGCTGATCGACGACGACGCTCTCATCAGCACCGACAACGACCCCATCGCGATCTTCGACGCCTTCGAGACGGGGCCGATCGACGAGCCGTCGGCGACGCCCGATCCCGCGCCGGAATCCGGTGGCTCGGATGGCAGCGGTCGCCGCAAGCGTCGCAACGCGATGCCGTCGTGGGATGAGATCGTCTTCGGAGCCCGGACGGACGAGTAGCTCCTGCTCCTGCCGCGCGCGCTTTCAGCGGGCGAACGCGCCGAAACGCAGCAGCGGAACCTGACGCTCCTCGGGAGTGAGTCCACCGTGCTGGCCGATCATGCCGCGGTTGCGCTGATCCGAGGCGGTGCCGTCGTAGACGGCTCCGTTCCCGCGCGCGACGACCAGCAGGTCCCCGATGCGCGCCGCAGCCGCCTCCGTCACCGTCGGCCCGAACAGCCCCGCCGCGATCGCCTCGTCGCGCGTGCCGACATCGGCGAGGCCTGCGAGGTCCTGAGACCAGCGAGCAAACGTCTCCACCGCATCGGAGTCGGGGTCGAGATAGATGTGCAGCATCCTCGGCTCGCCGCCGATCGCGTGCACCCCGCGCAGATGATCCGCCTCGAGCACGACCTGGCGATGTGCGGGGACGTCGACCATGCCGTGGTCCGACGTGACGAGCACGCCGACTCCGGGCGGGACGCGGAGAGCCAGCGCCCGGTCGATCTCCTCCAGCGCGGTCACCCACTCCAGCGACGCGACGCCGTGTCGATGACCCGCCTTGTCGGCCTCGGGCAGATAGCAGTAGACGAGGGATCCGGGGTGGCGCTCGGCGAGCTCGTACGCGACCTCGACGCGCTCGGCAGGCGTGTCAGCGGGCACGAACTCCGCGCCGCGCAGAGTGGCTCGTGTGAATCCGCTGTTCGCGTACGCCGCGACGCCCACGGCGAACGTCGGCCGGCCTTCCGCGCGGGCGCGTTCGAAGAGCGTGGGCATGCTCTGCCAGGTCGCAGGATCCACGCCCTCCGCCTCCCAGCCGGTGAGCTGGTTCACGAGCACATCACGCGAGCGATCGAGCACTCTGTATCCGACGAGCCCGTGCTGGCCCGGCCAGGCGCCCGTGAGAAGACTCGTCAGGGCGGCAGCGGTCGTCGAGGGGAAGACGGACTGCGCCACGTCTTTCTTGGCCATCCCGGCAGTGAGAGCACGGGCGTGCCCCGCATGAGCGCGCAGACCGATCGCACCCAGCCCGTCGATGAGGACCAGCACGACGGACGTCGCACGCGGCAGCGCCGCGGATTCGCCTCGAAGAGCGGCGAACAGGTCGTCCGCCACCCCGACGAGGCTCCGGGCTGAGGACGACTCGGACGGTAGCATGAGGGACATCCGAGCCAGTCTGACACAGGCTCCCGTACGTTCTCAGCCTCGCACCATTCAGGATGGCCATGCCGAAGACCCCGCCGCCCGAGCTCGCTCCGGAGAGAATCCAGGACATCGATCTCGAGAGCGAGATGCAGGGCTCGTTCCTCGAGTACGCGTACTCGGTCATCTACTCCCGTGCGCTGCCCGACGCGCGCGACGGCCTGAAGCCGGTGCAGCGACGCATCCTCTATCAGATGGCCGAGATGGGGCTGCGCCCCGACCGCGGTCATGTGAAGAGCGCCCGCGTGGTCGGCGAGGTGATGGGAAAGCTGCACCCGCACGGCGACTCGGCGATCTACGACGCACTCGTGCGCCTCTCTCAGGACTTCGCGTTGCGCGTGCCCCTGGTCGACGGGCACGGGAACTTCGGCTCGCTCGACGACGGCCCGGCCGCCGCCCGTTACACCGAGGCCCGACTGGCGCCCCCGGCGATGGCGCTCACCGAGAACCTCGACGAAGACGTCGTCGACTTCGTCCCGAACTACGACGGACAGTTCCAGCAGCCCGCGGTGCTTCCTGCGGCTTTCCCGAACCTCCTCGTCAACGGAGCCAGCGGCATCGCGGTCGGCATGGCGACCAACATGGCGCCGCACAACCTGATCGAGGTCGTCGCGGCCGCCACGCATCTGCTCGAGAACCCGGATGCCACCACCGAAGACCTCATGGAATTCGTCCCCGGCCCCGACTTCCCGTCCGGCGGGATCCTCATGGGACTCGACGGCGTGAAGGATGCGTACGCGAACGGCCGCGGCGCGCTGAAGGTGCGCGGAAAGGTGTCGATCGAGTCCCTCGGACCGCGCCGCACGGGAATCATCGTCTCGGAGCTGCCGTACATGGTCGGACCCGAGCGTCTCATCGAGAAGATCCGTGACGCCGTGCAGTCCAAGAAGCTGCAGGGGATCAGTGACGTCACCGACCTCACCGACCGCAACCACGGACTGCGGGTCGCGATCGGGATCAAGACCGGTTTCGACCCGAACGCCGTGCTGGAGCAGCTGTATCGACTGACACCCCTCGAGGATTCCTTCAGCATCAACAACGTCGCACTCGTCGACGGACAGCCGCGCACGCTCGGCCTCAAGGAGATGCTCAGCGTCTACGTCGCCCACCGCCTCGAGGTGATCACGCGGCGCAGTCGGTATCGTCTCGCGCGCCGCGAGGAGCGGCTGCACCTCGTCGAGGGCCTTCTGATCGCGATCCTCGACATCGACGAGGTCATCCAGGTCATCCGTTCCTCCGACGACTCGGAGCAGGCACGCTCCCGGCTGCGCTCGGTCTTCGACCTGAGCGAACTGCAGGCCGAGTACATCCTCGAGCTCCGTCTGCGCCGCCTGACGAAGTTCTCGCGCATCGAGCTCGAATCCGAGCGCGACGCTCTGCTCGCCGACATCGCCGCCCTGCGTGAACTGCTCGCGAGCGACGTTCTGCTGAGGGCTGCCGTCGCGACCGAGCTGGATGCGGCGGCGGATGCCTACGGCACACCGCGCCGCACACTCCTGATGAATGCGGCGCCGGCGAAGCCGCGTGCGGCCAAGGGCGCGGCCGCCGATCTGCAGATCGCCGACGCGCCGACGGTTCTCGTGCTGTCCACGACGGGTCGCGCGGTGCGCGTCGACCTCGCAGAAGGCCAGGAGCTCACTGTCCCGGCCCGCCGGAGCAAGCACGATGCGATCCAGACGACAGTGACCACCACGGTGCGCGCCGATATCGGAGCGCTGACCACCGAGGGTCGCGTGCTGAGGTTCTCGCCGGTCGACCTCCCGTCTGTGCCGTCCTCTTCGGTGCAGCTCGCTGCCGGCACTCCCCTGCGCGAGTACTTGGGCATCACCACTCGGGGCGAGCGGATCCTCGAATTCATCCGATTCGACAGCGACATCCCGATCGCCCTCGGCACGGCGCAGGGCACGGTCAAGCGCATCGTCCCGTCGACGCTTCCGGTGCGGCCGGACCTCGAGGTCATCGGCATGAAGCCGGGCGACACCGTGGTGGGCGCCGCGGAGGCGCCCGACGATTCCGACCTCGTCTTCGTGACGACGGACGCTCAGCTCCTGCGGTTCTCCGCATCGGCCGTGCGCCCCCAGGGGGCGCCCGCAGGCGGCATGGCGGGGATGAAGCTCGGAGCCGGGGCTGCGGTGCTGTTCTTCGGGGCTGTGGCGCCCGAAGCCGATGCCGTCGTGGCGACCGTCTCCGGCGGCGACAGCAGCCTGCCGGGAACGGAGCCGGGCCGCGCCAAGGTCTCGTCGTTCACCGAGTACCCGTCCAAGGGCCGGGCCACGGGCGGTGTGCGCGCCCATGCCTTCCTCAAGGGCGAAGACCGTCTCATGGTCGCGTGGGTCGGACCGGCCCCTGCGCAGGCGGTCGACCCCACCGGCGCCGTGCGCAAGCTTCCCGAGCCCGGTGCGCGACGCGATGCCTCGGGTCAGCCGATCGACGGAGTGATCGGCAGCATCGGACGCACTCTGGTCTGAGAGCCGCAGCGGCTTCCGGCCCGGGTCAGAGCCGGAGCGCGAGGATGTTGGCGGTGAGCCCGGCAGCGGTCCCGCAGAGGATCACGACGTCTCCCGCACCCACCCGGCCGCTGTCGAGAGCTCGGCCGAGCATGAACGGCACCGAGGCTGACACCATGTTGCCGAAAGCGCTGACCTCGTCGATCCGCCTTTCGGCGGGGATGCCGAGGCGGTCGAGCATGGGACCGAGCGCCGCGGAAGCCTGATGCGGCACCCACAGCGCGACGTCATCGTGAACGATGCCCGTGGTGCGGTGGAACTCGGCGAAGAACTCCGGAAGTACGCGCATCATCCCGAGCAGCGCTCGGCGCCCTTCCATGTCGAAGAGAT
Organism: Microbacterium hydrocarbonoxydans; assembly: GCF_904831005.1. Taxonomy (NCBI): domain Bacteria; kingdom Bacillati; phylum Actinomycetota; class Actinomycetes; order Micrococcales; family Microbacteriaceae; genus Microbacterium; species Microbacterium hydrocarbonoxydans. The sequence goes on from NZ_LR882982.1 coordinate 1,782,650, forward strand.
AGTCGCCGGGGTCGCTCCGGTCGTACAGCTGGGCGGGCGACCTCGACAGGCCTCCTCTGATCTCCGTGTCGTGGGCGTATGCCGGCCACGTGCGCTGGGCGGTGGCGATCACCCCTCGGCCGGGTGTCACCGTGCGTCGCACCACGAAGGCCGCGGCCGCGTCGCTGAACAGCTCGAAGCTCTCGCGCTGCGCAGGATTGAGGAACCGAGTGCCGACGTCACCGGCGAACACGAGGATCGTCTCGTGGTCGCCGTCGGCGAGGTAGCGCGATGCCACGTCGAGCGCCGTGATGAAGCTGGTGCAGGTCGAGTTCACGTCGAAGGCCGCCGCGTGCCCCGTGAGCGTGAGTCTCTCGAGCACGAGCGCCGCTGTGCACGGGATGGGCTGGACGCCGGCTGCTGTGGCTCCGAGCACGAGGTCGATCTCGTCGGCTGCGACGCCGGCGTGTTCCAGAGCTCGCTCGCAGGCCTCGGCCAGCATGTCGAGGTGGGACGCATCGTCTTCGATGCGATACCTCACCTCATCGCCGAAGAGCACCCTGCGTGCAGGCAGCGACGTCCCCCACCCCGCGATCTCACAGTGCTTCACCATCTCCGCTCCCCCATTCCCTCACGACGCGCCGCAGCTTGACCGACCCGTCGTGCACATAGTCGACGAATACGAGCTCCGGCGAGTCGCACTGCAGTCGATCGGCCAACGCGCCGATCTCGTCGGTGACGCGGCCTCGGGATCGATCATCGACCGTGTCCAGTGCGATCTCCAACGTCGACTCGGCTGTCTGCCTGACGCGGTATTCGTCGAAGCCGTCGGCATGGATCATCGCGCGACTGATGACGTCGGCGAAGACCGGGACGCGACGGCCGTCGAGACCTCGCAAGAGGAGCGTGTCTCCTTCTCGCCCTTCGATCCTCTCGATCGCGGTGCGTGCGCTCCCGCAGGGGCATCCTCCGATCCGCCGGCGGAGGACGTCATCCAAGCGGTAGCGCACGATCGGCTGCGCGCGACGCCGGAGATCCGTCACGATGGGCGTGAACCGCTCGGCATCCAGCCGTTCGCACTCGACGAGCATGTTGTCTTCGTTCAGATGGATCACGCCGTGTTCGCACGTGTGAGCGAGGAACCCCTCCGTGCACTGGTAGAGCTGGTGGATCACGGGCTGGCGCAGAGATGACCGGATGCGAGCGGCATCCGAGAGCTCGAGGACCTCTGCGACCGAATAGACCTTCTGCGGGATCGCATCGAATGCGCCCTCGTCGGCTGCGCGCGCGATCTCGCGGAGCACCGAGGGCGGCGCCACGAGGATGGTCGGGCGATAGCTCTGCAGGCGGGCGACGTTCTCCTGCATGTCGTCATAGACGTCGAAGTACCGGAACGACACCGCCTTCGAGCCGACCGACTCGTAGAGCGTGTTGTCCGCACGCAGGAAGAGCGCGATCCGGTGTCCGAGCAGCCTGCCGCGCGGCAGAGTGCGCGCGAGCACGGTTCCCACCCACGCATCACGCTCCGCGCCGCTGACGACGAACAGACCACGATGACCGCTCGTGCCGCTGGAGAGTCCGACCGAGTTCGACCCGAGGTCGACGTGGAACTCTCGGGCTCGCTCGTTCGCGATCGCGAGGGCGAGGGCGTCGTCTCGTCCGACACCGACCGTGGTGATGTCGTCGAAGTGGCTCATCATGATGCGCTTGTCCATCAACGGCAGTTCTGCGAACGACCGAGTCGCCAACATCCTCCGGAAGTACGGGGAACGCCGGCTGAGGAACTTCACATGTGCCGTCAGGAGTCGTCGCTGTCGGCGCGTGACCGCCCTTCGCGTGCGGAGCGGACGCAGCCATCTCACCATCGCGAACTCTCGCAGGATCCGCAGCTTTCCCATCAGTCCAGCAACTCCGGCGATCCGAGGGGATCGTGGCTGCAGACCACGCTGATGCCGGCGTCCATGAGGCGTCCGAGCAGGGCCACGCTGCCGAGGTAGCGATCGGAGTCATGCTGGATCGCTCGGGGCAGAGGACGCATCCGGGACGATGCATCGATCAGATCCCGCCCCCATGCCGCGTCGCCGGCGAGCAGGACTCGCGACTCGATCAGCGCCCCCATGTGCCCGTCGGCGTGCCCCGGCAGGTCGACGACGAGGTATGACCCGTCACCGAGCAGGTCGTGAGCCCGCAGCTCGATGTCGCCGATCATCGTGGTCTGGAAGGAGCCATCGTGCAGGACGACCTTGTCGGCCCGCGGGAACCACTCCGGGAACAGGCCCGGCAGCACCCCGGTGCGCAGACGAGGTGTGCGCAGCGTTCGCTCGTGTCCCTCGCCGAGCACGAAGGTCGCCTCGGGAAAATGCCGCACGCCCCCGACATGATCGGGATGCAGATGCGACAGGACGACGTGCGTGACGGATGCAGGGTCGACGCCGTCTGCGTTGAGGCGCGACGCCACGTCGTCGACGTCGGCGACCTTCGGTGGCAGCAGCCGCCGGTAGACGCGGCCGCGCCAGCCGGTGCGCCAGGCACCTGGCGCGTAGCCGGTGTCGAAGAGCACGCGCGACCCGTCGTCGGCCGCGTACAGGAAGACTCCCGAAGGGAACTCCCGACGCCCCGCAGGCACTCCGCGGAACACCGCCCCGAGGTCATGAGATGTGCTGCCGCACACATAGTGCCGCAGACGCCCCATCAGCGCGTCCCCTTCAGGTGCCTGGCGACTCTGACGAGCGCGTCGTCGAGCGGGACCTCGGGTCGATAGCCGAGCTCGGTCCTCGCTCGAGTGATGTCGAGCGTCTGAGAGTATGCGATCGTGCTCAGGGTGTAGCGCGTGAACGGTGGTTCCGGCCGATTCGGCAGCACGGAGCAGAACCCTTCGAGTGCCGACGCCAGAGCCCAGGCGACTCGTCGATCGATCGGTCGGAAGCGGGGCTGCTCCCCCATGAGCGTGAGCAGCGTCGTCAGCAGGTCCCGGAATGGCCGCGGTTCGCCGTTCGAGATGTTGTAGACGCCCCCCGCCGCATCGCCCCGTGTCACTGCGAGCCGGAGAGCGGCGGCGACGTTCTCGACCGCCGTGACGTCGATGAGATTGTCGCCGCCCCCGAACAGCGGCACGCCTGTTCTGGCGTGCACCTCGAGAAGTCGTGGGACGAGACTCGGGTCGCCCACCCCGATGAGGCCTCGGGGGCGCACGATCACCAGCTCTCGGATCGCTCCCGCATCGAGTGCGTCCCGAAGAAGACCCTCAGCGGCGATCTTCGAGCGGATGTATCCGTTCATCCGATTGGAGCGATCGACGTCCGTCTCCCGGATGCCGAGGCGGTCGCGTCGCGCGGCGTAGACACTCGGAGACGACACATACACGACTCGTCTCACGTCGTTGCGGCGGGCGAACTCGACGACGTGTGCGGTTCCGGCGACATTCGCTTCGTGGAAGTCCTTCCACGACCCCCAGGGCGTCGACCGCGCGGCGCAGTGGATGACGGTGTCCACCCGAAGGTCGCGCGCCCGCAGAGAGGCGAGGTCGCCGGGCACTCGGTGCCGTTCCCCCGCGACGCGAGCGAGAGCCGTCACATCGCGACCGGCGGCGTAGACCTCGTGCCCGTGCCCGCGCAGCTCGGACACGACATAGCCGCCGAGGAACCCGCTCGCCCCCGTCACCAGCACAGGGGCTCCGGACATGCACCTCACGATAGCCGTCCTATTGTGGTCGGGTGCGCATCGCCATGGTCACCGACTACTACCTGCCGACTCTGGGTGGCGTGCAGACCGTGATCAAGGCGCACCGAGAGGCACTCGAGAGCGCCGGTCACGAGGTGTTCGTGTTCGCTCCCCTGTCTGAGCCGAGCACCGATCCGCACATCGTCCGGCTGCCCACGGCGCGTGGCTTCGCACCCGACGGTTACCCGTTCACCTGGACGCCGTCTGCCGCCGCGTCGGCGCTCGACGACGGGCTGCGCACCCACAGGATCGAGGTGGTTCACGTGCACACCGAGATGTTCGCCGCGCTCGCGGGATTCCAGGCGGCGCGAATGCAGGGCATTCCGGTCGTGCAGACCATGCACGGGCGCATCGACGTGTACACACGATCGGTGCTGCCGATGCCGTCGATCACGACAGCTCTGCTCGCCGCGTTGCACCGGCGCCGCCTGAGCCATGAGACCGGCGGCCTCGACACTCATGCGCCGTACGTCGCCACGAGAACCGCGCGTCGGATGTGGACGCTGATGGTGAGCCAGGCGAATCATGCCGATCATGTGATCGTCCCCTCGCACCACTTCGCCGCCAAGCTCATCGACCAGGGAGTGCGGACGCCTCTCAGCGTCCTGTCCAACGGCTTGGAGGACTCGGTCCTCTCAGAGATCGGAACGCCTTCGCCGAGGGTGGTCCCGCCGGGCGACCCCCTGCGGGTCGTGTGGTGCGGCCGGCTGTCACCGGAGAAGCGACCCGAGGTCTTCCTCGACGCCGTGGCACGTGTGCCGGGCATCCGTGCCGAGATGTTCGGCGATGGCGTGGCGAGGAACAGGGTGGCTGCGGCCGCGGCCTCCCTGCCGGACGGCCGCCTCAGCGTGCACGGTGGCGTGCCCCAGTCACGCGTGCTGCAGGGGATGCGAGACGCACACGTGCTCGTCTCGAGCTCCCTCGACTTCGACAACCAGCCGATGGTGGTCCTCGAAGGCATCGCCGCGGGTCTCCCCGTCATCGTCACCGACCCCGAGCTGGCCGAACTGCTCCCGCCCGGCGCGGGCATGGTGACCAGGACTCCGGATGCCGACGGGCTCGCCCGGGCGCTGCAGGAGCTGCTCCGCGACCCGGCCCGCATCACCGCCATGAGCACCGCCGCGATCGACCACCGCGTGCGGGTCGCGCAGAGGACTCACCTCGAGGCGCTTCTCACCGTCTATCGCTCGGTACTGACCCGCTCGTGATGCGGCTCAGGCGTCGATGGCCTCGCGTGAAAGCCGGTCGGAGGACTCGATGATGAACTCGCGCCTCGGTGCGACCTCGTTGCCCATCAGCAGCTCGAAGACGCGACCTGCAGCTTCGGCATCCTCCATGCGCACCCGACGAAGCAGGCGTCCGCCGCGATCCATCGTGGTCGTCGCCAGCTGCTCGGCATCCATCTCGCCGAGTCCCTTGTAACGCTGGATCGGCTCGTGCCACTTCTTTCCGGTCTTGCGCAGCTTGGTCAGAAGCGCATGCATCTCTTGCTCGCTGTACGTGTAGATCGTCTCGTTCGGCTTGGAACCCGGATTCATCACGATCACGCGGTGCAGCGGCGGCACCGCGGCGAACACACGCCCGTCTTCGATGAGCGGGCGCATGTAGCGGTAGAAGAGCGTCAGCAGCAGTGTGCGGATGTGCGCGCCGTCGACATCGGCGTCGCTCATCAGGATCACCTTGCCGTAGCGAGCCGCGTCGATGTCGAAGCTGCGGCCTGAACCGGCGCCGATCACCTGGATGATCGAGGCGCATTCGGCGTTGGACAGCATGTCGCCGACCGACGCCTTCTGCACGTTGAGGATCTTTCCGCGGATCGGCAGCAGCGCCTGGAACTCGCTGTTGCGCGCGTTCTTGGCAGTGCCCAGGGCGGAGTCGCCCTCGACGATGAAGAGCTCGCTGCGCTCGACCTCGTTGGTCCGGCAGTCGACCAGCTTCGTCGGAAGGGTCGAGGACTCGAGCGCGTTCTTGCGACGCTGGGTCTCTTTGTGCGCGCGGGCCGAGACACGGGCCTTCATCTCGGCCACGACCTTGTCGAGCAGCTGCGTCGCCTGGCTCTTGTCGTCGCGCTTGGTCGAGGAGAACCGCGCGGCGAGGTCCTTGCGCAGCACCTGCGCCACGATCTGGCGCACGGCGGGCGTGCCGAGCACCTCCTTGGTCTGTCCCTCGAACTGCGGTTCGGGAACGTTCACGGTGAGCACGGCGGTGAGGCCCGCGAGCACGTCGTCCTTCTCGACCTTGTCGTTGCTGCCGACCTTCAGTCGGCGTGCGTTCTGCTCGACCTGGGCGCGGAGCACCTTCAGCAGCTCCTGCTCGAACCCCTGCTGATGTGTGCCGCCCTTGGGCGTCGAGATGATGTTCACGAACGAGCGGGTCACCGTGTCATACCCGGTGCCCCAGCGCATCGCGATGTCGACGGCGCAGACACGCACGACCTCAGTGGCCACCATGTGCCCGTCGGCCTGCAGCACCGGCACCGTCTCTGTGAAGGTGCCCTCCCCCTGGATCCGCCAGGTGTCGGTGACCGGCGCATCCGTGGCCAGGTACTCGACGAACTCCGAGATGCCCCCCTCGTAGTGGTACGAGGTCTCATCGATCTGAGCGGTCTCATTGCCCTCGGCCACCGCTCGTGCGTCTTTCACCACGATCTCGAGTCCCGGCACCAGGAAGGCGGTCTGGCGCGCGCGCGTCTCGAGCTCGGTGAGCTGGAAGGCCGCGTCCTTGGTGAAGATCTGTCGATCCGCCCAATAGCGCACCCGGGTTCCGGTGGCACCTCGCGGGGCCTTGCCGATGACACGCAGTTCGCTCTTCTGCTCGAAGGGCGTGAACGGCGCATCCGGCCGCTTCTCCCCCTTGTCCGCGAACAGACCGGGTTCGCCGCGATGGAACGACATCGCATACGTCTTGCCGCCGCGATCGACCTCCACGTCGAGGCGTTCCGAGAGCGCGTTGACGACCGACGCGCCGACACCGTGAAGGCCACCGGATGCGGCATACGAGCCGCCGCCGAACTTGCCACCCGCGTGCAGCTTCGTGAAAACGACCTCCACGCCGGTGAGTCCGGTGCGCGGCTCGACGTCGACCGGGATGCCACGTCCCCTGTCGTGCACCTCGACGCTGCCGTCGGCATGCAGGATCACATCGATCTTCGACCCGTTGCCCGCCACCGCCTCGTCGACGGCGTTGTCGATGATCTCCCAGAGGCAATGCATCAGGCCCGGTGAGCCGTTGGAGCCGATGTACATACCCGGCCGCTTACGGACTGCTTCGAGCCCTTCGAGCACCTGGAGATGATGGGCGGAATACTCGGCGGTCACAATCTCCGAGTCTATTCGCGAGTGGCTCTCCGGGCCCGCAGACACTCCCCATCACCGTGCAGGCGGCACGCCCTGCGTACGCGCTGAGCGAAACACGCCGCAAAGCGGGCATGCCTACAGGTGGGGCGTGGTTGTATTGAACACGCCCAACCAGCGGACCCGACACTCAAGGAGGCACCGAGATGAACGCAACGACCGAACGTGAGACCTCCGCCGTCGAGTTCCGCCTGACCGCCATGGATCGTTGCGATTCCTGTGGCGCTCAGGCCTACATCGCGGCCGAGGTCAACGGCTCTGAACTGCTCTTCTGCGCGCACCACGGTCGCAAGTACGAGGAGAAGCTCCGCAGCATCGCCACCAGCTGGCACGACGAGACTGCTCGCCTGATCGACTGATCGCAGCGGTTCGCCGAGAACGGAGCCCGACTTCTGCCGGGCTCCGTTTTTCATGCCCGAGGTCCGTCGTCTCGCACGGCGCGCAGTCAGCTCACGAGACGATCGTCCGTCGGACGCGCGGGGTGAGCCTGGTCAGGATCTCTTCGCCGACCGTGTCGATCCTCTCTGCGAGGCTCGTGGAACTCTCGTCTCCGTACTCACCTGCTCCGAACAGCCAGACGGTGTCGCCGACCGTTGCACCCGGCCAGCCGGCCACGACCGACGAGGTCGCGTCCACGAGCTTCAGCTGCCGAGCACCCGCCGGAGTCCCGATCATGGCCCCGCCCAGCGTCGACGGGATCCCGTCGAACGATCCGATCGAGATCACGACATCCTGGCCGTCCAGACGCTCCACCGTGGCCGTCAGCTCGGCGACCGGTACGATCCCGTCGAGTTCAGGACCGTCCGCCGAGCGGATCCCGTAACAGAACGCGCCGATGCGAGAGAGCGTGCCTCGCAGCTCCGGCCGCCACCAGGACGCGGCGGACGCGGTGAGGTGCAGCGCCTCGGGCGTCGGGCCCGACTCGGTCACGACGCGCGCGGCCTCGAGGAACACGGCACGAGCGGCGTCGTCTTCGGCGTCGCTGGCTTCGGCGAGGTGACTCCAGATGCCGACGAGATCGACGAGTCCTTCGCGTTCCGCCGCACGGATGACGGCGACGGTCGACTCCCACTCGTCCGGCAGGATGCCGTTGCGATGCAGCCCCGTGTCGATCTTGAGGTGCACCCGCGCACACGCGCCGAGCTCACTGGCTCGAGCGATGATTCGCCCGAGGTACTCGCCGCTTCCGACACCCAGATCGATCTGGTGCATCAGCGCCTCATCGATCTCGGCGTCGGTCGACGTCACCCAGGCGAACACCCTGCCCTGCGCGCCCAGCAGCCGACGCACTGTGACGCCACTGGCGATGTCGTACGATCCGAACCACTCGACTCCTGCATCTCTCGCCGACTCCACCGCCCACGAGAGCCCATGACCGTAGGCGTCATCCTTGAACACCATCATCAGCTCGGAGGGCGCGATGCGGTCTCGCACTGCCTGGATATTGGCGACGAGTCGATCGGTTCGCACCCGCAGCTCGGGCCGGCTCATGCCTCCCACCCCCGATCCGCGTGTGTGCCTGCGACGGTGATCAACTCCGCGACGGTGAGGCCGGTGACGGCGCTCCAGCGCGCGAGCGCCGGAGCAGCCGGGCCGCACCCTCCGAAGTACGTCGCCTCGGCGCCGATCGGCACGTCGTGGTCACCGAGGTCTATGACGCACACATCCATGGCGACTCGACCGATGATGGGCATCTCGACGCCGAGGATCTCGACGTGCGCGGAGTTTCCGAGCGCGCGGACGATGCCCTGTGCGTAGCCGCCCGTGATGAGCGCGGCCGTCGTGTCGGTCACGGCTCGATGCGTGTATCCGTACGACACCGCGTCCCCCTCCTTGAGCTGCTTGGTGGAGAGGACACGACCGGCCAGGCGCATGACGGGGCGAGTACGAAGTGCTCCCTCGTCGTCGGGCAGGCCGTACAGGAGAAGCGGATCGATGTCGGCGGTGCCGTCGACCGTCGCCTCGATCCCCTCGAGCGCCAGTGTCTCGGCCTCGACGGGCGAATCCACCAGCACGGCACGGGCCCCCGCCGCGGTCACCGCGTGTGCGACTGCGAGCACCCCATGGCCCCACGCATCACGGCGGAGGTCTGCCACACGGCCCCCTGCGGCGACCGCGGTCGATGCAGCGGAGGCCAGTGCCGCGCGGGAGATCATCGCGCGCGGGCGGGAGGAGGAAGTCGTCTCACACACGTCTTCCAGCCTAGCCGGGGCGCTCCAGGTTGCCCTGAGCGGGCCCCCGTAGACTGGTGCGGTACCCGACCCAGGAGATCCATGTCACGCTTTTCCCCCGTGCCCCGCGTCCGCTATCTGCTCGCGCGTGCCCGCCGCATCGACGTCGCCTCAGTCGTGGATCGGGCCAAGGAAGCCTCCGCGCAGCACGGCAAGGCGGTGCCGCTCGTCGTCGCCGACATGCTCTGGTCGGCCGGTCGTCACAACGTCGGCTTCCAGGACTACATCGACTACGACTTCGCGATCCTCACCAAGGCGGAGCGCGACACCTACATGACCCATCCGGTGTCGAACCAGATCTCGCAGAAGTACGACCACCCCGACTTCCGCCACCTGTTCCACGACAAGGCCGAGTTCAATGCACGTTTCGATGCTCTGCTCAAGCGCGAATGGATGATGATCGTCGAGGGCAACGCCGACGAGCTGCGTGACTTCACCGAGCGACAGGGAACGATCGTCGTCAAAGAGACGCACGGCCAGGCGGGAACCGGCGTGCACCGCTACCACGCGGCCGACGTCACCGACTGGAACGCCTTCCACGCCGAGCTCCTCGGCAAGAACCAGGTGCTGGTCGAAGAGGTCATCCGCCAGCACGCCGACCTCGCGGCCGTGTGCCCCGGGACCGTCAACACCACGCGGGTGACCGCGTTCTTCGACGGAGAGAAGACGCACATCCTCGCGATGGCGCAGAAGTTCGGTCGCGGCGCGGTGAGTGATCAGATGAGCTTCGGCGGCTTCTACACGATGCTCGACGAGAACGGTCACTCCGTGGGCGCGGGATACGACTCTCACGGACACGTGCACGTGACGCATCCGGATTCGGGCTTCCCCATCGCCGACTTCCAGTTGCCGATGATCGATGAGGTGAAGGCCTTCGTCGATCAGGCGGCACGGGTCGTCCCCCAGGTGCAGTACGTCGGCTGGGACATCGTCGTCACCCCTGAGGGCCCGGTGCTCGTCGAGGGCAACTGGGGTGCGGGCGTCTACGAGAACAAGCCCAGCGTCACCGGCATCCGCACCGGACACAAGCCGCGCTACCAGGCCGCGATCGGATTCTGATCGGCTGAGCGCAGAGACACGAAGAAGGCCCGGATGCTGAGCATCCGGGCCTTCTTGCGGTGCGGCGAGCCGTGGTCAGACCTCGCGGACGATCCCCATCGGAGTCGACTGGGTCGCCTGCCCGAGCGGGTTGTCGCCCAGGATCTGAACGAGCCGACGCTCTCCCGCCTTGTCGAGCGTGGAACCGAGGATGTTGCCGCCGATGTCGTTGATGTCCACGACAGCGACGTCGACGTCTGCACCCACCATCTTCTGGATGCGCAGAGCGACCTCGCGCGGATTCTTCGGTCCCAGAACCACAGCCTCGTTGTAGGGAGGGATGGTGTTCTTCGTCGGGCCGTCGATCGCGCGCGCCTTGTCGCCCGCGATGCGGTAGAAGTCCCCGCGTCGACCGAACGCCTTCGTGATCACCGAGACTCCGGCGGCGAAGAGGATCCGCAGGGTTCCGCATTCGCGCAACGCCATCTCCATCGTCTCGGGCATGCCGAGGCCGATGCCGTAGGACGTGCGCACCACGTACCGCGACAGGAAGCGCGCCAGCGGGCGAGGGGTGATCTCATCGAGGCGATACGAGCGCCCCTGCGTGATCGCGACGATCTTCTCGGTGACGAACAGCAGGTCGCCCGGCTGCACGGCATCCTTCGCGTACTCGGTGATGACCGAATCGAGGTCGTCGTCCGGCATGACGACACGCGTCTTCAGCGGAATGCGCGCATAGCTCTTGCCGTCGACGCTCGTCTCGAGCGCCTTGCCTTCGTTCGCCTGCATCACTCGAGATAGTCCCGCAGCGACTGCGAGCGGCTCGGGTGACGCAGCTTCGCCATCGTCTTCGACTCGATCTGACGGATGCGCTCACGCGTCACGCCGAAGGTGTCACCGATCTGGTCGAGCGTCTTGGGCTGACCGTCGCCGAGGCCGAAGCGCATGCGGATGACGCCGGCTTCGCGCTCGGACAGCGAGTCGAGCAGCTGCTCGAGCTGGCGCTGCAGCATCGTGAAGCCCACCGCGTCGGCGGGGACGACGGCCTCGGTGTCCTCGATGAGGTCACCGAACTCGCTGTCTCCGTCTTCGCCGAGGGGCGTGTGGAGCGAGATCGGCTCACGGCCGTACTTCTGCACCTCGACGACCTTCTCGGGCGTCATGTCGAGCTCGCGGCTCAGCTCTTCCGGCGTGGGTTCGCGACCGAGGTCCTGCAGCATCTGACGCTGCACACGAGCCAGCTTGTTGATGACCTCGACCATGTGCACCGGGATGCGGATGGTTCGTGCCTGGTCTGCCATCGCGCGGGTGATCGCCTGACGGATCCACCAGGTCGCGTACGTCGAGAACTTGAAGCCCTTGGTGTAGTCGAACTTCTCGACCGCGCGGATCAGGCCGAGGTTGCCCTCCTGGATCAGGTCGAGGAACTGCATGCCTCGTCCGGTGTAGCGCTTCGCGAGCGAGACGACCAGACGCAGGTTGGCGCCGAGCAGGTGGCTCTTCGCGCGCTGTCCGTCGCGGGCCACCCACTGCAGGTCGAGGCCGAGCTGGCTCGTCTTCTCGGCCGCGGTCATCGCCGAGAGCTTCTCCTCGGCGAACAGACCGGCCTCGATGCGCATCGCGAGCTCGACCTCTTCGGCCGCGTTCAACAGCGCGACCTTTCCGATCTGCTTCAGGTAGTCCTTGACGGGGTCGGCCGTGGCACCGGTGATCTGAGTCGAGTAGACCGGCACGTCTTCATCGTCGTTCGACGAGATGACGATGGCGCCGGTGGGCAGGGGCTCGCTGAACTTGGGCTTGGAGTCCTCGTCCTCGTCCTCGGCCGCCTCGGCGACGGGAGTCTCGTCTTCTTCGACGATGTCGTCCGACTTCTTCTTCTTCGCGGGCGCGCGCTTCGCAGCGGCACGCTGCGCGGCGGTCTTGGGGGCCGGCTTCTCAGCCACCTCCTCGACCTTCGCCTCGCCCTCCGGAGCGTCAGCGGTCTTCTTCGTCCGGGTGTTCTTTGTCGTGGCAGGAGTCACGTTTCGCCTTTCACGGGGCCGCTGGCGACCCCGGGACATTTCGGACACTAGTAAGACCCTTGTCAAGTCGGATCTCCGGAAAGATCGATTGACAACGGGTCAGAGTCCTAGTATCGCACACGTGAGGGGATGCAGGCGCATTACCCTCGAGTTCGACTCTGCGAGACCGCGTGATGCGTGCCGACGCTCAGCCTCGACCGGGCTTGTCCTCGTCGCCGCTCGGACGCGATGCGAGATACCTCTCGAGCTCCGCCGCCAGTTCATCCGCACTCGGGAGGTCGCGCTCGCTGAAGCCGCCCTCGTCATACGAGCCGTCCTCGGGGTCGCGCCCCGCCATGTAGGCGTCATATCGACGCTCGAGACCCTGCACCATCTGCTGCAGCTCGTCGTTGCCGATCACCTGCTCGTCGACCCGCGCGACGTAGGCCTCTCGGCTCTCGCGCACCTCGTCGAGCATGAGCACCAGACCCGTGGCGGCCATGAGGCGCTCGGCGGCGGCGATCACGGCGTCCGGGTTCTCGGTCTCGGCCAGGTAGTGCGGCACGAGCAGCACGAAACCGACCACGCGGTCCCCTCGCTCGGCGAAGCGGAACTCGAGCAGATGGCCCGCCGTGGCGGGTACCTGCGTGCGAGGACGCCACACCGAATGGGCGACGGTGAGTTCGCGACGATTTCCGCTCACCGTGGTGCCGATCGGCCGGGTGTGCGGCACCGGCATCGCGATCGAGTGCACCCAGTTGAGGCCGGACACCTCGAACTCGTCGGCGAGATCGAGCACGGTGCGCGCGAACTCGTTCCACGCGAAGTCGGGCTCGTACCCCGCCAGCAGCAGGAACTTCTGCCCCAGAGCATCCGTCGCGAGCGAGAGCTCGAGTCTGCTCGGGCGGAACTCGGTGAGGTGATCCTGATCGAAGGAGATCACCGGACGACGCGCGCGGTAATCGAGCAGCACGTCGTTGTCGAAGATCGCGATCGGCTCGGGCGATGACGTCTCACGCAGATGCTCGATGAGGCCGGAGACGGCGTTGCCGGCATCCGTGAAGCCTGTCAGAAGCAGCACGAGGGGCAACCCGCGCGGCACCGCCGGTGCATTCACGACACGTTCGAGGATCTCACCGGAGAAGGGCATATCTCCATGCTACGAGCACGTTCCGATGGGAGGGCAGCGGGCGTCATGCTGAGAGCGAACACTCCGCTCCGCGACCCGACCGGTGTCGATCCGTAGGATGGAGGCATGACGCTTCCCGCGCTCTCGCGCACCTCAGATCAGTTCCCCGGAAGCGCTGCAGACGCCGCAGTGCTCGTCATCCCCGACATCTCGGAGTCCTCGGAGTCGCTGTCGGGCCATCCCGGCCTCGCCGCGTCGTTGAGCGCCGTCGGCTTCACGGGTTCCGCATCGGCCTTCACCCGCGTCTATGCGCCCGAAGTGACAGACCTGCCCTTCGCCGTCGTCGGCGTCGGACGCGCACCCGACGCGCGCGCAGTGCGCAATGCCGTCGGCACGGTGCTGCGCAGTCTGACCGGGTTCGCGACGGTGTCGGTGGGCTTCGCCCCGGGACTCGAGGAGTTCGCCGACGCGGCCGCCGAGGGCGCTGTGCTGGGCGGCTACCGATTCGACGGGTACCGCCGGGATCCCGGCAAGACCCGCGCCACCGCAGTGATCCTTCACACCGAGCTCGATGAGGCAGCGCAGGCCAGGGCGATCGCCGTCGGCGAAGCGGTCGCGCTGGTGAAAGACCTGGTGTTCGTGCCGGCCGAGTGGCAGAGCCCCGCGCAGCTGGCGCAGAGCGCGGCAGACAGCGTCGACGGCCTCGACGTGACTGTGGAGATCCTCGACGAGGAGGCGCTCGCGACACAGGGGTTCGGTGGGATCCTCGGGGTCGCGCAGGGCTCCGACCGTCCGCCGAGGCTCGTGCGACTCGACTACGCACCCGAGAACGCCACCCGCCACATCGCCCTCGTCGGCAAGGGGATCACGTTCGACACCGGAGGGCTGTCGCTCAAGCCGGCGGCGTCGATGGTGGGGATGAAGTTCGACATGGCCGGCGCTGCGACCAGCGTCGCCGCGCTGCGCGCCATCGCCGCTCTCGGCCTCCCCGTGCGCGTCACCGCATGGCTCTGCATCACCGACAACATGCCCTCGGGCCGGGCACTGCGCCCCGGTGATGTGCTCCGGATGCTCGACGGCACCACCGTCGAAGTCCCGAACACCGACGCAGAAGGCAGACTCGTCATGGCCGACGGCCTGGTCGCCGCCAGTCGCGAGAAGCCGGACGTGATCATCGACGTCGCGACCCTCACCGGCGCGATCGTCATGGCCCTCGGACACCGACACACGGGCGTCTTCGGCGACGATCGCTCGGTGGCGGAGTTCCTGGCCGCCGCGGATGCCGCGGACGAGCTCGCATGGCACATGCCCCTGCCCGACCACATGGAGGACTCCCTCGACTCCCCCATCGCCGACATGCAGAACGCCAACATGAGCGACCGCATGGGCGGAGCATCGTACGCCGGACTCTTCCTGAGGCGCTTCGTCGGCCGGATCTCTGACGAACAGGACGCCCCGCGCATCCCGTGGATCCACCTCGACATCGCAGGTTCCGCCGAGCACAACGGCGCGCCGTACGGCTTCACCGACAAAGGCCCCACAGGCGCGATGGTCCGATCGATCGTCGCGTTCGCCAGCGCATCCCACCAGGAGGCATGACCATGACCACGCACACCTTCGACATCGTCGTCCTGGGAGGCGGCAGCGGCGGCTATGCGGCCGCTCTGCGTGCACGAGAGCTCGGCAAGTCCGTCGCACTCATCGAGAAGGACAAGGTCGGAGGCACCTGCCTGCACCGCGGATGCATCCCCACCAAGGCGCTTCTGCACGCGGCCGAGGTGGCGGAGCACGTGCGGGATGCCGCTCATGTCGGCATCTCCGCGACGCTCGACAACATCGACCCGGCAGGGGTGCGCGCATATCGCGAGGGCATCGTCGCCAAGAAGTTCAAGGGCCTCGAGGGGCTCGTCAAGGCACGCGGGATCACGACGGTCGCCGGCACGGGTCGCCTGAACCCCGACCACTCCGTGAGCGTCGGAGACGACGTCTACGTCGGCACAGACGTCATCCTCGCGACCGGCTCGTACAGCCGCACTCTTCCCGGACTCGAGATCGGCGGCCGCATCCTGACGAGCGAGCATGCGCTCGCTCTCGATGTGATCCCGGAGCGGGTCATCATTCTCGGCGGCGGGGTCATCGGCGTCGAGTTCGCGAGCGTGTGGCGCTCGTTCGGCGCCGAGGTCACGATCATCGAGGCTCTCCCGCACCTGGTCCCCAATGAGGACATCGCCATGAGCAAGGGTCTGGAGCGTGCCTTCCGTCGACGCGGCATCCAGTACTCGCTCGGTGTGCGCTTCCAGAGCGCGACGCAGGACGACGGCGCTGTCACGGTGACGCTCGAAGACGGGAAGCAGTTCACTGCGGACTACCTCCTCGTCGCTGTCGGGCGCGGCCCGGTGACGGCCGACCTCGGCTATGAGGAGGCGGGCGTCGCCTTGGACCGCGGCTTCGTCACCGTGGACCAGGATCTGCGCACGAGCGCAGCGGGCGTCTGGGCCGTCGGCGACATCACTCCCGGCCTGCAGCTCGCGCACCGCGGGTTCCAGCAGGGCATCGCCGTCGCCGAGCGGATCGCGGGCCTCTCGCCCGCCAACATCCCCGACGTGCAGATCCCCAAGGTGACCTACTCCAGCCCCGAGGTCGCCTCGGTCGGAGTGACCGAAGAAGCGGCTGTCGCCGAGCACGGCGCGGATGCGGTCGTCTCGTACGAGTACAACCTCGCGGGAAACGGCAAGAGCGAGATCATCGGCACCAGCGGTCTCGTCAAGGTCGTCCGCCTCGCAGACGGTCCCATCATCGGCGTGCACATGCTCGGCGATCGAGTGGGTGAGCTCATCACCGAGGGCCAACTGGCTGTCGCGTGGGAGGCCCACCCCGAAGACATCGCACCCCTGATCCATGCGCACCCGACACAGAGCGAGGCGCTCGGAGAAGCGTTCCTCGCCCTCGCCGGAAAGCCGCTCCACACCCTCTGAACACCAACCGGTGCACAGTTCACTAAGCTAGTCACGCGTCATTTAACTTCTTGAAGGAGACTCAGTCATGAGCACATCCGTCGTCCTCCCTCCTCTCGGCGAGAGCGTTACAGAGGGTACGGTCACCCGCTGGCTCAAGCAGGTGGGAGACACCGTTCAGGCGGATGAGGGCCTGCTCGAGATCTCGACCGACAAGGTCGACACCGAGATCCCCTCCCCCGTCAGCGGTGTGATCGAGGAGATCCTGGTCGCCGAGGACGAGACCGTCGAGGTCGGAGCGCTCCTCGCACGCATCGGCGACGGCAGCGATGCGGCTCCTGCCGCAGATGCTCCCGCGGCGGCCCCGGCCGAGCAGCAGGCGGCTCCGGCTGAGCAGGCGGCTCCGGCTGAGCAGGCGGCTCCCGCCCCCGCGCAGCCCGAGGCGGCCGCAGAAGCGCCCGCCGAGGCCCCGCAGGCCGCTCCTGCCGGCGACGCGAAGGACATCGTCCTCCCCGAGCTCGGCGAGAGCGTGACCGAGGGAACCGTCACGCGCTGGCTGAAGCAGATCGGCGACACCGTCGAGGTCGACGAGGCACTGCTCGAGATCTCGACCGACAAGGTCGACACCGAGATCCCCTCGCCGGTCGCCGGCGTCCTGCAGGAGATCCTCGCCGCTGAAGACGAGACCGTCGCCGTCGGCGCCGTACTCGCTCGCGTCGGTTCCGGATCCGCTCCCGCCGCAGCCGCTCCAGCGGCAGACGCTCCCGCCGCAGCGGCGCCTTCCGCTCCCACCGAGACTCCTGCGTCTCCTGCTGAGGCTCCCGCCGCGCCGGCCGCAGAGGCCCCCGTGGCCCAGGAGCCGGCCGCCGAGGCTTCGGCAGCACCCGTCGCTCCCGCCCCTGCAGCCGCACCGTCGGAGCCTGCACCCGCCGCCGCATCGGCCCCCGCGTCCGAGGCATCCGCCCCGGCCACGAAGCTCAACCTGCCGACCGAGAGCGACAACCTCTACGTGACCCCGCTCGTGCGGCGTCTCGCATCGCAGCAGGGCGTCGACCTCGCCAGCGTCACCGGCACCGGTGTCGGAGGACGCATCCGCAAGGAAGACGTCCTCAAGGCTGCAGAGAGCGCGTCGTCGGCACCCGCCGCCGCTGCGGCTCCGGCCGCCCCTGCCCCGCTCGAGGTCTCGCCGCTGCGTGGCACCACGCAGCCGATGTCGCGTCTGCGCAAGGTGCTCGCGAAGCGTGCCGTCGAGTCGATGCAGCAGACCGCTCAGCTCACCACCGTGGTCGAGGTCGATGTCACCGCTCTGGCGGAGTACCGTGACAGCGTCAAGGGCTCGTTCCTCGAGAAGACGGGCGACAAGCTGTCGTTCCTGCCGTTCTTCGCGCTTGCCGCAGCGGAGGCGCTGCGCGCCTTCCCGATCGTCAACGCCACGGTCGACGGAGAGAACATCGTCTACCCGGAGTCGGAGAACGTCTCGATCGCGGTCGACACCGAGCGTGGACTGCTCACTCCGGTGCTGCGCGACGCCGCATCGAAGAACATCGCCGAGATCGCGCATGAGATCGCCGATCTCGCGGCGCGCACGCGTGACAACAAGCTGAAGCCCGATGAGCTCGCCGGTGGCACGTTCACGCTGACCAACACCGGCTCGCGTGGCGCTCTGTTCGACACGCCGGTCGTGTTCCTGCCTCAGTCCGCCATCCTCGGCACCGGAACGGTCGTCAAGCGTCCCGGCCTCGTCAAGGTCGGCGGTGCCGATGCGATCGCCGTGCGCTCGTACGTCTACCTCGCGCTGTCGTACGACCACCGCATCATCGACGGAGCGGATGCCGCGCGCTTCCTCGGCGCCGTCAAGGCACGCCTCGAGTCGGCGCAGTTCGCCGCGCAGCTCGGAGCCTGAGCACCGCATCATGATGGCTGGTCCGCGACGTCGTAGGCGTCGCGGACCAGCCATTCGTCGTCTGCTCTGACAAGCACGAGCAAGCGCTCGCTCACCGCGAGCGCCTCCTCATCCGCTTCGACGGCAGAGGTGACCCGGACCACGGCGACATCGCCGTACTCGTCGACGAGCGTGAACTCCGACTGTGCGTCGATCACACCGAGCGAGCCGGTCGACAACAGGTCGTGCATCGCCGTGGAACCGGGGACCAGTGCCTGGAGACATGCCTCGTCCCCGGACTCGGCACAGTCGCGCATCGATGACGACAGCCGAGACGCGGCCTGCACAGGATCCTCGTGCGCTGCATGCTCGGGCGGACCACTCGGCGCGCTCTGCGCAGGATCGTCTTCCCGAGAACCACTCCGCGCGGTCGGTGCCGGTGCCGCCGCTCCCGTGCCCTCGGGGTCGTCGGCGTTCGTCGCGACCGTCGAGTCGTGGGCGGAGGCGGACCCGTCTGCGGCAGGTGCTCCCTCTGTCGCACCTTCCGGCCAGAGAAGACCACCCGCCAGGATGATCGCAGCCGCAGCCCCGGCGACCAGGAACCGACGCCGCGAGCGTGAGGGCGCCCCCACCGCGCCCTCACGCTCGGGGTCCGCGCGTCGCGGCTCGGTGACTCGATCATGATGCCCGTTCCCGACCGCACGCGCCGCAGGAGCGAGACGGCGCATCCGATGGACCGCGGCCCGCCCCACGCCGCGCAGCGTGACCAGCACAGTCACGAGGAACCTGTGGAGCACGGACGATCGACCGTGCATCTCATCGCCGCGTGCGGCGGCACGCACGCTCCGACGCGATTCGAGCGGCTCCGCCCGCAGGCTTCGCACCATCTCGATGTCTCGCACCCGTTCAGGCGCATGGGAGTCACGTCGCAACGGCCGCGGAGACGCGATCGCGAGCAGCTCAGCCTCCCAGAGGTGCAGCTGGCGCTGCGGGGCGCCGGGGCGCTCCGAGTCCTTTCTGAGCCCGTCTCGGATCCCCGCGAGCAGGCGCGCCAGCATGCGGTCGACAGCTGTCCGGTGCAGCACGTCCACGAGCTTCGCCGCACTCAGCCGCGCGTCATCGCCCGCACCGATCACGAACAGCGGGCGGCCCTGGTCAGAGAGCCACCACTCGCCCGCCTCGGTTCCCGCGGGCGAACGCCTGAGCTCGTCGAGGCCGCGGAGGAGGCTCCCGACGAGGGTGCTCACCTCACCCGCCGACAGCAGCTCCCCGACTGCCTCGCGACGGCCGAGGAAGACGGAGACCCGCTCGGTGCACCACGGCAGAAGCACGTCATGACCGTCACGGCGCCTCACCACGTCGACGGGCGCGGCGACGTGCTCGTCGCCCGCATGCGCCCATCCCGCCCATCCGCCGAGCGCGTCGGCGTCGGTCATGACCGCCACGGACTCTCGATCGCTGACGAGTGCGCCGGCGAAAGGTCCCTCGTCCTTGTCGAGAATCCGGATCACCCTGTGGGCCCCCGGAATGAGCACGACCGAATCGTGACGAGCATCCGCGCTGTTCATGCGCTCATCCTTACGGTGCCGGCGCGCTGCGAAGCCACGTACCCGGTGATGTGCACGGATTGCCCGCGTCCCCTTCGCGGTGCAGGAGCACTCCTCTGACCGAATCCGCCTCACGCGAACGGCGTCATGAAGCCGTCGGGCAATCGGTAGTCTTAGAAGCATGGCAAACCGCACGCCCGCACCCGAGAAGCGTCCTGGGTTCTTCTCCCAGATCAAGTCCCTCTTCAGGTTCACCCGCGAGGTGTACCCCTGGCTTCCCTGGGCTCAGATCGCCCTGCTGGTGTTCGGTGTGCTCCTCGGCCTCATCGTCGGATACCTGCTTCCGCCGTTCCAGGTGTGGACGCTGATCCTCTGGGGCATCTCCGGCCTCATGCTCGGCGTGCTCGGAGCGATGTTCCTGATGACGCGCATGTCGACCTCGGCGATGTACCAGAAGATCGACGGAATGCCCGGCGCGACAGGACACGTGCTCAGCACCAGCCTGGGCCGCAGCTGGTCGGCATCGGAGACGCCCGTCGGGATCAACCCGAAGACGCAGGACGCCGTGTACCGCACCGTCGGCCGCGGCGGAGTGGTCGTGGTCGGTGAGGGCTCCCGCGGCCGACTGACCCGTCTGGTCAACGACGAGCGCAGCAAGGCCGCACGCGTGGCCCACGGCGTCCCGGTGACCGTGCTCTACGTCGGGCACGGCGACGACGAGGTCGCGATCGCCGACCTCGCGAAGACGATCAAGAAGCTTCCGAAGGTGATCGACAAGGCGACCATGGCTGCCGTCATCCGGCGCATCGAGTCCGTGTCGCAGTCGATCTCGTCCCTGCCGATCCCGAAGGGCATCGACCCGACCAAGGTCCGCGCTCAGCGTCCGCGCTGATCGCTCCGACCCCGCATACGCGAAGCGCGGCCGCTCTCCTCGGAGGGCGGCCGCGCTTCGTCGTTCACTCCGAGAGCGGCTGACGCGGAAGCCTGCGGACCTTGGCGCGGCGGCGGCGACGCTCGGGGACCATGGAGCGCATCTCGTCGAGCTTGCCAAAGCAGAACAGTCGATCGTCTGCCTCGAGCACGACATGCTTTCGCGGATTCGGGATCACCGAGACGCCGCGGTGCAGCGTCAGCACCGTGATGTCGCGCTCCCAGAGGCCCGCTTCGCCGAGCGTCTTGCCGACGAGGTCGACCGCCCCGTGCACCATGAGCTCGGCGACGCCATAGCCCGTGGAGACCGTCAGGCGCTGCCGCACGTCGATCTCGGGGAAGGCGACCTGACCCGCGATGTAGTCGATGATCGCACCGGCCACGTCGAGCTTCGTCGCCGTCTCGATCCCCTGCAGTCCGGGCGAGGAGTTGACCTCCATCACGAGCGGGCCGTCTTCGCCTTCGAGCATGTCGACACCCGCGACGCGAAGGCCCATGATCTGCGCGGAGCGCACAGCCGCACGCTCGTACACGGGGTCGAGCTCGATCGCCTCGACCGAACCTCCGCGGTGCACGTTCGAGCGGAACTCGTCACCGGCGGCGGAACGGCGCATGGCGGCGACCACCCGGTCGCCGACGACGAGCGCTCGGATGTCACGCCCGCGACTCTCGGAGATGAACTTCTGGATCAGCACGTTCTGCTTGGTCGAGTGAAGCGTCTCGATGATCGCCTCGGCGACCTTCACCTGCGGGGCGAGGATCACGCCGATCCCCTGCGTCCCCTCGAGAAGCTTAATGACGACCGGCGCACCGCCGACGCGTTCGATGGCCGGACGAACGTCGGCGCGGTTGCGGACGAACGCCGTGGGTGGCATCGCGATGTTGTGCCGCGAGAGGATCTGGTTCGCCCGCAGCTTGTCGCGCGCGCTCGAGATGCCGTTCGCGGTGTTGGGGGTGTACACGTCCATCTGCTCGAACTGACGCACCACAGCCGTGCCGAAGTACGTGATCGAGTTGCCGATGCGGGGCAGGATCGCGTCATAGTCGCTGAGCTGACGTCCGCGATAGTGCAGATCGGGTTCGTCCGCGGTGAGGTCGATCGCGAATCGCAACGTGTTGAGCACCTTGACGGTATGCCCACGCTGCAGCGCAGCCGCACGCAGTCGTTGGGTGGAGTACGCCTGCGGCGCACGGGAGAGCACTGCGATCTTCACGGGGATTTCCTGCCAGGATGGTCGGGTGAGCAAGTCATCCCATTCAAACACTCTTATCGGGTGGCGAGAATGGGTGAGCCTGCCCGATCTCGGCGTCGACTGGATCAAAGCCAAGATCGACACGGGAGCGCGCACCTCTTCACTGCATGCATTCGATATCCACGAGTTCGAGCGTGACGGCGCGTCGTGGGTGAGGTTCCAGGTCAAACCCTGGCAGGACAGCCAAGAGGATGCCGTCATCGTCGAGTCTCCGGTGCACGATCAGCGCGATGTGCGCAGCTCGTCCGGACATGCTCAGCGCCGTTACGTCGTCGAGCTGCTCATCCGGCTCTACGATCGCGAAGTGCTCGCGGAGGTGACGCTGAGCAATCGAGACGAGATGGGATTCCGGATGCTGATCGGGCGCGAGGCCCTGCGTCAGGGATACGTCGTCGACCCCGCTCGCTCATTCGTGGGCGGACGCGCGCCGCGCGAAGCCCGCCGCCGCAATCGCGGCAAGGACTGAGCCTGCGTTCCGGTCGCAGTTCGTGCCGCGCCTGCAGCAGTCGCTTGCGCTCAGGTCGCACTTCGTGCCGCCGGCTGCGTGATCGGGCGGCACGAACTGCGACCGGAAGGAGCGGACGCGCGACGGAGGCGGGCGGAGGCGGGCGGAGGCGGGGCGGACGCGCGGCGCTCAGGCGCGAATGAGAACCAGTCCCGAGGCCTTGTCGTGGAGTCCGCGTTGATCGGCATCCCAGATGACGGCGGGGATCACGACGACGATCAGGAGCGTTCGGACGATCGGTCGCCAGACACCCACCCATCCGCCCGAGAAGCGGATGACGCGCATGCCGAGGATCCGGTGCCCGGGGCTTCCGCCGGCCGTGGGGATGAACAGGATCTGCAGCAGCGCGAAGACCGCCAGCGGAGCGAACTGGGTCAGTCCCGCCTCGGAGGGCAGGGCGAACTGATCGAAGCCCAGGAAGCCCGTCGCGATGATCGTCGCGGCGGCGTAGTCGATGAGAAGCGCGCCGATCCGGCGCCCGGGTCGGGCGATGCTTCCGGGCCCCGCCTCCGGCATTCCGAGTCGTTCTCCGGGGTACGTGTTCACGGCATCCGTCACGTCATCAGCCTACCGGCGCGTAACATCCCCGAAACAAAGTCGATACCGTGGGGTAACGCCCTGCACGTACTGTGCACAATGGCCGTGAAGCCATCGATCCGCAATCCAGGAGTCGTACATGTTCAAAGATTCGTCCGAGGTGCTCGCCTACATCAAGGAGAACGACGTCAAGTTCCTTGACATCCGATTCACCGATCTTCCTGGTGTTCAGCAGCACTTCAACATCCCCGCCTCCACCGTCGACGAGGACTTCTTCACCGACGGCCAGCTGTTCGACGGCTCTTCGATCCGCGGCTTCGCGAGCATCCATGAGTCCGACATGCAGCTCATCCCCGATGTGACGACGGCGTACATCGACCCGTTCCGCGAGGCCAGCACCCTGGTCATGATCTTCGACATCTACAACCCGCGCACGGGCGAGATCTACTCGAAGGACCCGCGTCAGGTCGCCAAGAACGCCGAGAAGTACCTCGCGTCCACCGGCATCGCGGACACCGCGTTCTTCGCCCCCGAGGCGGAGTTCTACATCTTCGACGAGGTGCGCTACTCGGTCACCGCGGGTGAGAGCTTCTACAAGGTCGATTCCGAAGAGGCCGCGTGGAACACGGGTCGCGAGGAAGAGGGCGGGAACCTCGGCAACAAGACCCCGTACAAGGGCGGCTACTTCCCCGTCTCCCCCGTCGACAAAACCGCAGACCTGCGCGACGACATCACCCTCAAGCTCATCGATGCCGGATTCATCCTCGAGCGCTCGCACCACGAGGTCGGGACCGCCGGTCAGCAGGAGATCAACTACCGCTTCGACACGATGGTGCACGCGGCGGACGACATCCTGAAGTTCAAGTACATCGTCAAGAACACGGCTGATCTGTGGGGCAAGACGGCGACGTTCATGCCGAAGCCGCTCTACGGCGACAACGGTTCGGGAATGCACACGCACCAGTCGCTGTGGAGCGACGGCAAGCCGCTGTTCTACGACGAGGCCGGCTACGGCCAGCTCAGCGACATCGCGCGGTGGTACATCGGCGGAATCCTGGCTCACGCGCCGGCGCTGCTCGCCTTCACCAACCCGACGCTGAACAGCTACCACCGTCTGGTCAAGGGCTTCGAGGCGCCGGTCAACCTGGTCTACTCGGCCGGCAACCGTTCCGCCGCGATCCGCATCCCGATCACGGGCTCCAACCCGAAGGCCAAGCGCATCGAGTTCCGCGCACCGGATGCCTCGGGCAACCCGTACCTCGCGTTCGCCGCGCAGCTCATGGCCGGCCTCGACGGCATCAAGAACCGCATCGAGCCGCACGAGCCGGTCGACAAGGACCTCTACGAGCTTCCCCCCGAGGAGGCCAAGAACATCCCGCAGGTGCCGAACTCGCTGCTGGACTCGCTCGACGCACTCCGCGACGACCACGCGTTCCTGCTCGAGGGCGGCGTCTTCACCGAGGAGCTCATCGAGACCTGGATCTCGTACAAGTACGAGAACGAGATCCTGCCGATGGCCCAGCGCCCGCACCCGTTCGAGTTCGAGCTGTACTACGGCGTCTGAGCGTCGAACACTCCGAGCCCCGGCTCTGCCTGGCTTCTCCTTCGTGAGGACCAGGCGGGCCGGGGCTCGGTCGTCAGCCGACGAGCTCGCGCGGCACAGCGCCGTCGGCTACTCGTGCGGCACCAGCCCGTGTCGAGAGAACCGCGGCGGCAGCGGCGAGGACACCGGCCAGGGCGAATGCGAGCGATTGCGTGTAGCCCGTGCCCGGCGCCACATCCCAGTGGCCGCCCGCGAAACCGAGCCACAGGATGTACTCCGTCGGATAGTTCATGACGAGCACGAGGATCCCCGCGACGGCCGCCAGCGCTCGGGCCGCGCGGCCGCGCGCGACGACGAGCGCGAGGATGCACAGGGCCAGCGCGCCGATCCAGAGCACCTGGAGCGAGGCGAGGTGTCCCGGCTGGTCCATCGTGCGAAGACACCGCTCAGTCGTCTGATCCCCCGAGCACACCGACCAGGTGGCGTGGGTCGTGAAGAATCCCATGACACCCGCGAGCAGCAGTCCGATGGCCGCCGTCCATGCTGCGACGCTCGACATCCGTGTCATGGGTGGCCTCCCGCTAGGTCGTCTTCGACGCTTCACCATACCGGGGCGCCTCCAGGTCGAACACCCACTCGTTCATGGTCAGCTCAGCGCCGCGGAACGTATCGGTGATCGATCCCACCATCTCGAACCCGCTACGACGGCAGAGGGCATTCGAGCCCGGGTTCGTCACGGAGGGGAAGGCCGTGAGATGACGGCGGTCACCCCGGTAGTCACGAAGGTCGTCGATCAGCATCCGCAGTGCCCGCGATGCGACGCCGCGCCCCTGGGCCTCGGGGACCACGAACCAGCCGGCCTCCCACGCCGGCTCATCGCGCCAGTCGGTCTTCCAGCAGCCGATCGAACCGAGCGCGCGTCGTTCGTCGCCCTCGATGACGAACATCCGCGCTGAGCCCTCGCCCCAGAGCCGCAGATACCTCTGATTTCGCTCGATCAGCTGCTGCTCGGTCTCGCTTCCGTTGAGGTGCGCCGTCATCTCGGCGGTGTTGGCCACTCGAAGCAGATCGAGGTCGTCGGCGGACCAGGGCCGGAGGATGAGCGTGTCCATGGACGAACCATGGCACGGGCCACGGACACCGGGAGAAACTGCCGCCGGATCGCGCCCGTGTCGCGCTTGCATTCCCTCTGTACGACTGGTCAACTGAGGGGTCCGATCGAACACAGTGGGGGCCGCAATGCGCCGCAGGCACGAC
This sequence comes from Microbacterium hydrocarbonoxydans, assembly GCF_904831005.1. Classification (NCBI taxonomy): domain Bacteria; kingdom Bacillati; phylum Actinomycetota; class Actinomycetes; order Micrococcales; family Microbacteriaceae; genus Microbacterium; species Microbacterium hydrocarbonoxydans. Next base: position 1,808,508 of record NZ_LR882982.1, read on the forward strand.
AAGTCGCAGTCGAAGAGGGTCTTCACCTCGGAGACTCCGCCGGCGCAGCCCAAGACGGCGGCCGCGGCCATCGCCCGCATCAATCCGTTCATGTTCGGCCTGCTCGGTGCGCTGGGAGTCCTGGTGGCCCTGGTGCTCGGCGGCATCGTCAATCAGCTCGCGACCGTGCTGGTCTACATCGGGGTGGCGATCTTCCTCTCGCTCGGCCTCGACCCGGTCGTCAGTTTCATCGAACGCAAGCTTCCGCGCCCCGCTGCCGTCACCATCGTCGTGTCCGCGGTGATCCTCGCTTTCGCAGGCATCATCCTCGCGATCGTGCCGATCCTGGTCGAGCAGATCACGAATCTGATCGAAGACGGCCCGCAGATGGTCAAGGACATCATGGCGTCGGCCTGGTTCCAGGATCTCAACGACCAGTTCGGATCGACGTTCGAGGACGCCGCGAACGGCGTCCTGTCGTTCCTCCAGGATCCGGGCAACCTCGCCGACATCGGCGGCGGCGTCTTCGCGGTCGGAGCAGGCATCGCGGGCGGGTTCACGGGCGTGACGATCGTGCTCATCCTCACCCTCTATTTCATGGCCTCGCTGCGCAGCATCAAGGGCGTCGCGGCGCGGTTCGTGCCCGCGTACCAGCGCGACACGTTCAGCGGCCTGCTGGAAGACGTCTCGGGCGCGGTCGGCCGCTACGTGATGGGCCAGGCCAGCCTGGCGCTCATCAACGGCGTCCTCAGCCTCATCGTGCTGAGCATCATCGGAGCGCCGGTGCCGGCCCTGCTCGCCCTGATCGCGTTCATCGGATCGTTGATCCCGCTCGTCGGAACCCTCAGCGCCTCGATCATCAACGCACTCATCTGTCTCATCGTCAGCCCGGTGACCGCGCTGATCGCCTTCGGCTACTACCTCGTCTACATGCAGATCGAGGCGTATGTGCTGTCGCCCAGGATCATGAACAAGGCCGTCGCCGTTCCCGGCGCTCTCGTGGTGATCGCGGCAGTCGCCGGCGGCGCTCTCGGAGGGATCCTCGGCGCTCTCGTCGCCATCCCGGTCGCGGCGAGCATCATCATCATCGTGCAGAAGGTCGTGTTCCCCACTCAGGACAGCAAGGTCGTGCCCCCGGGAACACTCAGCGAACGGTGAGCGCTCTCAGAGGACTGTGAGCGCGCCTGCCTGCACCCGCACGAAGAACTCAGAGACCTCTCCGACTTCTTCACCATCGATCTCGAACATCTGCGGCGAGGCGAGGGTCACGGTGATGCGTTCGGCGGCGACGTGAGTGGTCGATTCCGTGCTCACGGCCTGGTCGACCGCGCCGAAGGCGCGACGGATCCCGTTCTCCCAGATGAAGGAGCGCACGGTGTCGAGCCACTGCAACGGACCGTCCGCGCTCACGAGCAGCATGTCGAGCTGCCCGTCGTCGATGAGAGCGTCCGGGAGCAGCCGGATACCGCCCTGCAGCATCCCGCAGTTGCCGATCAGCATCGTATGACCGCGAAGCCCCTGAGGATCGCCCTCGTCGAGCGTGAGCGTGATGTCGGTCATCTCGGTCCCCGCGAGCGCGCGGCCCATCGCCTCGACGTAGGCGATCCAGCCTGCTCTGCTCTTGAGATCGTCATCGGTCTCGACGAGCATCTGCGCATCGATGCCGAATCCGACCATGACGACGAAGGCATGCTCGGTGCCGTCGTGATCGACCCAGCCGATGTCGATCTTCCTGGGCTCCGAGTCGCGCACTCGGCGCAGCGCCGCGGGGATGTCGTTCAGAGGGATCTCGAGGTTGCGGGCCAGGAGGTTGCCGGTGCCCTGAGGGACGATGCCCAGAGCCGTGTCCGTGCCCGCGAGCGCCTCGGCGACCGCTCGCACGGTGCCGTCGCCGCCGACCGCGACCACGACATCGCACCCCGCCTCGACCGCCGCGGACGCCATCCCATGGCCGGGGTCGTCGACCGTGGTCTCCCACCACTCCGGCTCGGCATCGGGGAACGCGTCGGCCACAGCTCTGCGCAGATCGTCCCCGTCGAGTTTCGAGGGGTTCCAGATCACACCGAGCTTCGAGATCGTCATGCGCTCAGCCTGTTCGACACCGGCTGAAAAGGCAAACGACGCGCCCGCGGGCATCAGCCGTAGAACAGGTCCTCGAATGCTCTGCGGGCCCGTCGCGTCACGCCCAGGTAGTCGTCGTCCAACACGCTGGCCGCGCGGTCGGGATAGCCGAGCAGACGCCCCACCGCGTCGAGATCGCGCGGTTCGGTCGGCAGGATGTCGCTGGTCTTGCCCGTATACAGGGTGATGGCCGATCGCAGGCGGCTCGAGAGCAGCCATGCGTCGCGCAGCAGCTCCGCCGACTCCGCGGGGACGAATCCGGCGTCGACTGCGGCGTCGAGGGCGCCGAGCGTCGACGTGGTGCGCAGCGCCCGCACCTCGTGCGCGTGCTGCAGTTGGAGCAGCTGCACGAGCCACTCCACGTCGCTCAGGGTGCCGGGTCCGAGCTTCAGGTGCCGTCTGGGGTCGACGCCCTGCGGCAGCCGCTCGCCTTCGACGCGCGCCTTGATCCGTTTGATCTCGCGGGTGCCCTGCAGGTCGATCGTCGCCGGATAGCGGATGCTGTCGGCGAGGTCGGTGAACCGGGCGATGAGCTTGGCGCTGCCGGCGACTCCCCGCGCACGGAGAAGCGCCTGGGCCTCCCACGACAGCGACCAGCGGCGGTAGTACTCGGCGTACGCGTCGAGTGTGCGGACGACGGGCCCGTTGCGCCCTTCCGGACGCAGGTCGGCGTCGAGGTCGAGCGGCACCCGATGATCGGTGAGATGCTCGCGCAGTCCCGCGACGATGCGCGTCGCGAGCGACTGCGCCCGCTGCGGGTCGACGCCGTTCGCGTCGTAGACGTAGAGGATGTCGGCGTCGGAGCCGAATCCGAGCTCCGCTCCCCCGAAGCGCCCCATCGCGATCACGGCGAAGTCCATGGCGTCGTCCTCGTCGGGAACGATCTCACGCCGCACCGCGCGCAGCGCGGCCTGGATCGTCGCCTCGGTGATCTCGGTGAGCGATCGCGCGATCTCCTCGATCGTCAGCACGTCGAGCACTCCGCCCATCGCGGTGCGCAGCAGCTCCCGGCGCCGCAGGGCGCGCACGGCCTGCAGCGCGCCGCCGATCGACTCGTGGCGGGTCTGGATCGCCCTGGCCTCCTCATCGATCGCAGCGCCGCTCCGCGGCCGCAGGAGGTCGCTGCTGTCGAGCCACGCGACCGACTCCGGGATCCACTCCATGAGCTCGCCGACGTAGCGAGAAGACGACAGCAGCCGGGTGAGGCTCTCGGCGGCTCCTGAGGAGTCGCGCAGCATGCGCAGGAACCACGGGGTGTCGCCGAGCCGCTCGCTGATGCGGCGGAAGGCGATCAGCGCATAGTCGGGGTCGCTGCCGTCGGCGAACCATCGCACCATGACGGGCATCAGGTGCCGCTGGATCGTGGCCTTGCGACTGAGTCCCGTGGTGAGCGCACCGATGTGCCGCAGCGCGCCGGCGGGATCACGGAAGCCGATCGCCATCAGGCGGTCATGCGCCTGCGCCGTGGAGAGCGTGCGCTCTTCTTCGGGCAGAGCGGCGACCGCACTGAGCAGCGGTCGGTAGAACAGCTTGGTGTGGATGTCGCGCACTTCACGGCGCACGCTCTCCCACCGCGCCCAGATCGCCTCGCCGGAGTCTGCGAGCCCCGAGCTGCGGGCGAGCACCCGGAGTCCGGCAGGCGTCCGAGGCATCAGATGCGTGCGGCTCAGCTCTCGGAGCTGCAGCCGATGCTCCATGACCCGGAGGATGCAGTAGTCGTCGGCGAAGGTACCCGCCTCTGCTCGGCCGATGTACCCTCCCTCGACGAGCGCGTCGAGGGTCTCCAGCGTCCCCCTGGTGCGCAGGCGCGAGTCGGTGAGCCCGTGCACGAGCTGTAGCAGCTGCACGGTGAACTCGATGTCGCGAAGCCCTCCCGAACCGAGCTTCAGCTGATACGGAGCGTCGGCAGGATCGATGTACTCCATCACACGCTCGCGCATCCTCTGCACGCTGTCGACGAAGTTCTCACGGGCGGCGCTGGAGAACACCTTGGGCTGCACGGCCGCGATGTACTCGGCACCGAGTGCGGGATCACCCGCGAGCGGTCGCGCCTTGAGCAGGGCTTGGAACTCCCAGCTCTTGGCCCAACGGTCGTAATACGCCAGATGCGAGGACAGCGACCGGACGAGCGCTCCCTGCTTGCCCTCCGGGCGCAGTGCCGCATCCACCTCCCACAGCGGGGGTTCGACCTCGATTCCGCTGAGGCCGCGCATGGTCTCACGCGCGAGCCGGGTCGCGATGTCGATCGCCCGCGCCTCCTCGACGATCTGCTCGTCACTCGTTCCGCCCACGAAGATCACGTCCACATCGCTGACGTAGTTCAGTTCGCGCGCGCCCGCCTTGCCCATGCCGATCACCGCGAGCTGGGTCGCCGCCACCTGCTCGCGGCGCAGAGTGTCGGCCGTCTTGGTCCTCGCGACGGCGAGCGATGCCTCGAGCGCGGCGCCCGCGATGTCGGCCAGCGCCGCAGCGACATCCGGCAGTACCATCACGGGGTTGTGCGCAGCAAGGTCGAAGGCCGCGATCGCAGCGAGATTCCGTCGATATGCGACCCGCAGCGCCACCACGGCCGCATCGTCGCCCGTCGCTGCGAATCCCTCGTGTGCTCCGACCGCGTCGAGCAGCCGACGCCTGAGCTCGTCGGCGGTGGGAAGCGCTTTGATGGGAGCCGCCAAGACGGAGATCTCGTCAGGATGCCGCAGGAAGAAATCCGCGAACCCGCTCGAGGCGCCGAACACACGCCACGCGCTGCGACGTGCCTCGGCATCTGCGAAGAGCGCCGCGACGGGCTGTGCGTCGCGGCGAGCTGTGCGCAGCAGCCCGTCGACGGCTGCGTCGGGGTCGGCAGCCACAGCTCCGTCGAGAAGAGTCGCTCGATCGACACCGAGCAGCTCTGCCAGCTCAGCGAGGTTCGCGGCAGCCTCGCTCAGCTCGGCGAACCCGAGCCTGGCGAGTGCCGAGAGCGAGACCGAGTCGTCTGAGCGAGCCATGCCGGCGGGTCAGAGGAGCTCGAGGTTGTTCTTCAGCTCGAGCGGCGTGACCTGGCCGCGGTAGGCCTCCCACTCCTTGCGCTTGTTGAGCAGCACGTAGTTGAAGACCGACTCGCCCAGAGTCTCGGCGACGAGCTCGGACGTCTCCATGTACTCGAGAGCGTGATCGAGGCTGGCCGGCAGCGAGGCGTACCCGAGCGCGCGTCGTTCCGCGTCACTCAGCGACCACACGTTGTCCTCGGCCTCGGGTGGGAGCTCGTAGCCCTCCTCGATGCCCTTCAAGCCCGCTGCGAGCATGAGCGCATAGGCGAGGTAGGGGTTGGCGGCGGAGTCGAGAGCGCGGTACTCGACCCGCGAGGATCCGCCCTTGTTCGGCTTGTACATCGGCACGCGCACGAGCGCGGAACGGTTGTTGTGTCCCCACGTCACGAAGCTCGGGGCCTCGTCGCCGCCCCAGAGCCGCTTGTACGAGTTCACGAACTGGTTCGTGACCGCCGAGATCTCGTTCGCGTGACGCAGGAGTCCGGCGATGAAGTGTCGGCCGGTCTTGGAGAGCTGGTACTTGGCGCCCTCTTCGTAGAACGCGTTGCGCTCGCCCTCGAAGAGCGACATGTGCGTGTGCATGCCGCTTCCCGGGTGGCCGCTGAGGGGCTTCGGCATGAAGGTCGCGTAGACGCCCTGCTCGATCGCGACCTCTTTGATCACCGTGCGGAAGGTCATGACGTTGTCGGCCATGGTCAGCGCGTCCGCGTAACGGAGGTCGATCTCGTTCTGTCCCGGCCCGCCCTCGTGGTGGCTGAACTCGACAGAGATGCCGAGATCTTCGAGCATCCGCACCGAACGGCGACGGAAGTCGTGTGCCGTCCCTCCGGGCACGTTGTCGAAGTATCCGGCGGAATCCACCGGAACCGGTCCCTCGGGGCCGAATGACGAGGATTTCAGCAGGTAGAACTCGATCTCGGGGTGCGTGTAGAACGTGAAGCCCGCGTCTGCGGCCTTCGCCAGAGTGCGCTTGAGCACGTGCCGGGGGTCGGAGACCGCGGGCCGACCGTCGGGCGTGGTGATGTCGCAGAACATCCGCGCGGTGGGGTCGATCTCACCGCGCCACGGCAGAGTCTGGAAGGTCGTCGGGTCGGGCTGCGCGAGCAGGTCGGACTCGTAGCTCCGCGTCAGGCCCTCGATGGCGGATCCGTCGAATCCGATCCCCTCGGCGAACGCTCCCTCGACCTCGGCCGGCGCGATGGCGACGGATTTCAGGGTGCCGATGACGTCGGTGAACCAGAGGCGGACGAACTTGACGCCGCGCTCTTCGATCGTCCGGAGGACGAAATCCCTCTGCTTGTCCACGGTCACTCAGCGCCCTTGCCGATGCCGGCGTCCCAGCCGCTCTCGGCCGCTTCCTCCTCGGCCCAGGCGCGCGAGCGCTCCTTGAGCTTCTCCGGTGCCCGAGACGCCTCGGCCTCGGTGTCGAAGGGCCCGACGCGGTCGGCAGAAGCGGAGATCATGCCGAACTCCACCTGACCGGTCTCCAGGTTGTACCAGTACTTCTCATCGCCGTTCGACATGGCCGATCCCCTTCTTCACGTGGTGTCATCGATCCTATCGGCGCTGACGTCGGTCGCTAAGCTATCGAGCATGGCAAAAGCGATCGGCGTCGACATCGGCGGCACGGGTATCAAGGCAGGCATCGTCGACCTCGAGCACGGCATCATGGCCTCGGACAGGGTACGCGTGCCCACTCCTGAGGGCGCATCTCCGCAGGACGTCCTGCAGGCGGTGCAGACGGTTCTGAAGACCCTCGACGTGCACGACTCGACTCTGCCCCTCGGCGTGGCGTTCCCCGCCATCGTCAAGCGGGGCAAGACCCTCTCGGCAGCGAACGTCTCGAAGGAATGGCTCGACTTCGATGCCGAGCGCTTCTTCCGCGACGGACTCGGACGCAACATCGTCTTCGTGAACGATGCGGATGCCGCCGGCGTCGCGGAGGCTCGTCACGGTGCAGCCCGCGATGTGCGCGGTTTCACCCTTCTCACGACTCTCGGCACCGGGATCGGCTCCGCGTTCCTGTACGACGGCGTGCTGCTGCCGAACACCGAGCTCGGTCACCTGAACTTCGGCGAGTACGAGTCGGTCGAGACGTACGCGGCGACCTCGGCGCGCGAGCGCGAAGGCCTCAGCTGGGCCGAGTGGGCCGAGCGTCTGCAGAACTTCTACTCGCACATCGAGTTCCTCTTCAGCCCCGACCTCTTCGTGGTCGGCGGCGGCGTGTCGAAGAACGCGGGCGACTTCCTCCCGCTGCTCGACCTGAAGACCCCGATCGTCCCGGCGATCCACCGCAACAACTCCGGCATCATCGGCGCTGCGTCGCTCGCCGGCGACTGATCCACTCACACAGACGATAAGAGGGCCCCGCCGATCCGGCGGGGCCCTCTTCCTGTCCGGGCACTGCCAGCCGCTCGTGCGACGCGACCTCGAGCGAAGGACACCTGAGGATCCGTGATCGACGCCGGCGACAGAAAGAGCGCCCCGCGGAATCTGGGGAACTCGCGGGGCGCTCGCCAGCACGCTGGGGACATGCTGACATCGTGACGCTGAAGTCGCCGTCACGCGGCCAATATATCAAGATTGCTAGCCAAGCAGAACACTTGCTCGGCAAAGCAAATCACGCGCGGCCAGCCAGATGACGGAATATGCGAATGGGCCGACCTGTACGCCGGGTTCTGTTCCGGGGTTCTTCGCCCCTTCGACGGCCATCTCTCTCGGCGACACGTTGCCGTGGCACTCTAGCGGTCTACCCGAGGACTCGGCGAGCCGCGTCAACATCCTCTGTCTGACCTTGCTCCGGACGAGGTTTACCTGGCGGGCCATGTCACCATGGCCCCCGGTGGTCTCTTACACCACCCTTTCACCCTTACCCCTTGCGGGGCGGTCTGCTCTCTGTGGCACTTTCTCGCGGATTGCTCCGGGTGGGCGTTACCCACCGTCCTGCCCTGAGGAGCCCGGACGTTCCTCGGTGCGGTTGCCCGCCACGCGACCGTCCAGTCGACCCATTCGCAGATCCAGTCTACGACCAGGGCGCGCTACTTCTCGGCCGACTCCGCGATCCGCAGATCCAGGGGGACGTCGATCGGGAAGTTTCCGAACAGGCGACGAGTGGCTACCGCCGCGGCTTCGCGAACCGCGTCCGCGGCGGCATCCGCGTGCTCCTCGGGAACATGCAGGATGACCTCGTCGTGCAGGAAGAACGCGAGGTGCGCGCGAGAGCGGAAGACACCGGATGCTGTGGCCGGTCGCTCTGCATCGGGCAGCGCCTGCAATCTGTGTCTGATCTCGGCGAGCCAGATCAGCGACCACTCGGCCGCCGTCCCCTGCACCACGAAGTTGCGGGTGAACCGGCCCCAATCGCGTGCGCGGCGCCGCGCGAGCGCGACCGCCGCGGGATCGGCATCGGCGTCCGTGGCCGCCGCCTGCATCGCCTCCCAGTCGGTCGACGGCCGAGGCGACGATCGCCCGAGCCAGGTCGACACGACTCCGCCGTCCTCCCCGAATCTCGCCGCCTTGTCGACGAGCGCCATCGCCCGCGGATACACCTTGCGCAGTCGAGGCACGAGTCGACCGCTGTCGCCCGTCGTGGCGCCGTACATGGCACCGAGCACCGCATACTTCGCCTCTTCGCGTGTGGCGACAGCGCCGGATTCGACCACTCCCGCGTAGAGGTCCTTCCCCTGAGCCGCCCTCGCCATCGCCCGATCCCCGGCCATGCCGGCGAGCATGCGGGGCTCGAGCTGGGCGACGTCGGCGACCACCAGCGTCCATCCCTCGTCAGCCCGCACCGCCGCGCGAAGAGTACGCGGCAGCTGCAGTGCGCCTCCCCCGGCAGACGCCCATCGCCCCGTGACGACGCCGCCGGTGATGTAGATCGGACGGAAGCGGCCGTCGTGCACCCACTCCGACAGCCACACCCACCCGTTGGCGCTGAGCAGTCGCGACAGCTTCTTGTAGGCAAGCAGCGGCTCGACGACCGCATGACTGTGCTGCGCGAGTTCCCAGCGGCTCGTCGACTCGACCTGGACTCCGACCCGGTGCAGAGCGCGGAGGAGCTTCGGCTGGCTCTCGAGATTCAGAGTCGGGTCGCTCAGGATCGATCTGATGCGCTCGGCCTCCGCGACCATCCGACTCGGCAGACCGCCGGCGCTCGGACGCGTGCCGAGGATCTCGGTGAGGATCTGGTCGTGCACGGCCTCGTTCCAAGGCACGCCGGCTGCGCGCATCTCCTCGGCGATCAGACCGCCCGCCGACTCAGCGGCGGTGAGCAGCGTGAGGCGTCCGTCCTTGCCGTCTCGCAGCACCCGACGCTGCTCGCGGTACTGGTCCAGAGCGTCGCTGACGGGATCCTCCGCGTCGCCGTGGCCGACGACGTCGAAGAGAGTGGGCGCGTCGTCGACGGGGTCACGCCGCACCCACGCCGACGACGGCGCCAGGGGCCGGGCGACCTTGTCGGTGTCGCGGAGAATCGCATGGCACAGCACGAGATCATGCGAGCGACCGAGCAGGACCCCGGCATCGAGCAGAAGAGGATAGATGTCACGCGCGCTTCGGATCACCCAGCGCGGTGGATCCTGACGCTCCTGGTCCGCGACCCAGCTCGGCATCTCAGCGGTCGAGAGATCCACTCTGTGCAGCTCGGAGTCGTCTGCATCGAGCTCGATCGCCGTGTAGCCGCGTCGGCCGACGGCCAGGAGCGCGATACGGCGCTCTGTCGACGGTTTCTGCGTCACCGCACGAGCACGCGCGGCGTGAGGGTCACAATCCCGATTCCTCGGTGCGCACCAGGATGCAGCCGCACTCGGGGCAGGAGACGACGGCGTCGTCGGCCGCACGACGGATGTCGTTCAGATCGGTTCCCGGCAGCAGCATGCGGCATCCCTCGCACGTGCCCCGAGTCAGAAGAGCGGCGCCCGCGCTGTTCATCGCACGACGCGTGTACTCGGCGAGAAGCGGCGCGGGAAGCGATTCCGTCACGGCTCTGCGATCGCGTGCGAGTTGTTCACCGAGCTCACTCGCAGCGGCCACACCGGCCTTCGCTTGCGCTGTGAGAGCACTGCCCTCTGCCGTGGTGACGTCGAGCAGGGCCTGCTGCGCGGCGACCGCCGCATCCGCATCCTCGACCCGCGCCATCACGGCGAGCTCGATGTCCTCGAGGTCGCTCTGGCGCTTGGCCAGGCTCGCGAGCTCGTGCTCGAGCGCCTGTGCCTCTTTGGCGTTGGTCGCCGCCGCGAGGCGCTCGGAGTCGCGCGTGCGGCGCTGCTCGACGAGAGTCACATCGGACTCGAGCCGAGTGAGCTCGGTGCGTGCGTCGTCACGGGCGCCGGTCAGCGCGGTGAGCTCACGCAGCTGCTCCTGACGGATGGCGACGAGCTCGGTGATGCGGGCCGCCTGAGCGGGCTTGGTGCGTGCTCGCTCGGCCTGCGCGATGCGCCGGTCCAGGTCGGCGACGTCGAGCAGGATGCGCTGGTGTTCGGGGCTGGCGTTCACGCTCTCAAATCTACCGGTTGCATTGCGGGTGCCATCACCCGATCTCGCCGTCGACGTAGAACCAACGCCGATCCTCGCGCGTGAAGCGACTGCGCTCGCGCAGCGAGCCGCGCTCGCCGCCCTGCAGCCAGAAGGCCTCGAACTCGACCACGCCGTCGCTGTCGAACGGCCCTCCGCCGGTGCGGTCGATGATCACCAGCCGACGCCAGCGAAGATCGTCCTCGAGCTCGATCAGCCGGGGGCGCGTCGACGGGTGCCAGGTCGCCCGAAGATGGTCTGCGTCGTGCAGGACGAAAGCGGTGTACCTCGACCGCATGAGGCGTTCGGCGGTCGGTGCCGGCACGCCGTCGAGCAGCGGTCCGCAGCACGAACCGAGGACGTCGCCGGAGTTGCAGGGGCAGCGGGACGAATCTTCGCGCATCCCGTCGCCCGGCGCCATGGTCTCTTCGTCGCCCATCGCTCCAGCGTACGCTGACGCCATGACGGCTCTTCCTCTCTTCACGGCGCACAACGGCTTCTCGCTCCCCGCACTCGGTCTCGGCACGTACGCCCTGAACGGCGATGCGGGAGCCGACGCGGTGGCCGCCGCCATCGGGTCCGGCTACCGCCTCATCGACTCCGCGTTCAACTACGAGAACGAGGGATCGGTCGGACGCGGAGTGCATGCCTCGGGCGTCGACCTGTCGGACCTCATCGTCACCACGAAGCTGCCGGGCCGCCACCACTCGCGTGAGAAAGCCCCTGCGAGCATCGAGGAGAGTCGGTCTCGGCTCGGGCTCGACGCGACCGATCTTCACCTCATCCACTGGCCCAACCCATCGCAGGACGAATACGTGCAGGCGTGGGAGTCCTTGGTCGATGCCCAGCAGCGAGGCATCGTGCGCCAGGTCGGCGTGTCGAACTTCCTGCCGGAGCACCTGGAGCGCATCGAGGGCGCCACCGGGGTGCGGCCTGTGGTCAACCAGATCGAGGTGCACCCGTACTTCCCCCAGGAGGAGCAGCTCGCGTATCACCGAGAGCACGGCATCCTCACAGAGGCCTGGAGTCCGCTGGGCCGCGCGAAGGAACTCATGCAGGAGCCCGTGATCGCCGAGATCGCCGATGCCCACGGCATCTCCCCCGCGCAGACCGTGCTCGCCTGGCACATCGCACGTGAGACCGTCGCCATCCCCAAAGCCTCATCGCGCGATCACCAGGAATCGAACCTCGCCGCCGCATCCGTGGTTCTCGAGGACGCCGAGGTCGCTGCGATCTCAGCGCTCGGACGACCGGACGGCCGGCTCTTCGGCGCCGACCCCGCCACGCATGAGGAGTCCTGAGCGCTCACCGCGCCGGGCGTGATCAACAGCGCTCCTAGACTGACTGGATGCTCGTCATCGCCGGCCTCCGGGTCACTCCCGCGACGGCACGCGTGTACTTCGCGGTGCAGGCGCTGGCGGGCGCCGTCTGGTGGATCGGCGTGTTCACGGCAGACCCGGTGCGCATCGCGACGCTCGGAGAACTCGCGGTCCCGGCGATCGCCGCGCTCGACATCCCCCTTTTCGTGATCGGTTCCGGCCTCGTCGCCGCGGGCGCGCGGTGGGCGCTGTGGGTCACGGTGCCGTGGACCTCGGTCGTCGCGGCCGGCATGGTCGTGTATGCGACCGCCACGACACTCGCCGGCTGGGGCGCCCTGATGATGGTGCTCGCCGCGGGGGCGAGCATCGCATGCGCCGTGGTGATCGTGTGCGGGCGCGCCCCTGTCGAGTGGCTCGTGACCGGCCCCCTGGCCTTCAGACAGGCTGCTCCGGTCGGCACCGGGCGACTCCTCGCGCGCACAGGACTTCAGACCCTCTTCTTCTGGGGCACGTTCCTCCTCGTCATTCCCCTGCTGGTGGCATTCCTGGAGGCCCGCTGGCAGTTGAGGCTCGATCTTCCCTTCGCGGTGCACGCGGCGGGCGCCGTGCTGCTGGTCGCCGCGACCGCCCTGGGAGTCCGGTCGGCCGTGTCGATGACGGTCGAGGGCGAAGGCACACCGCTGCCGTCGCAGATGGCGCGGCGTCTCGTGGTCACCGGACCGTATCGATTCGTGCGCAATCCCATGGCCGTGGCCGGCATCGCACAGGGCGTCGCCGTCGGTCTGCTGCTCGGTTCCTGGATGGTCGTCGTGTACTCGCTGTGCGGCTCAGTGCTCTGGAACTCGGTCGTGCGTCCTCTCGAGGAGCAGGACCTCGAGGAGCGCTTCGGTGCAGAGTTCGCCGACTACCGGTCGCAGGTCTCGTGCTGGGTTCCGACGATCCGGCGCGCTGCACGCTCGGCGCTCTGACCGGTCACGCCAGGCTCAGAGCGCGGAGTCGACCGCGGCCTCGGGCGTGCGGTGAGTGAAGGCGAAACCGGTCTTCTCGAGCTCGGTCGGTCTGACGTCGGCGTCGGAGAGGAGAAGCGAATCGGCTGCCGCCCCGCTCAGTGCCAGACGCAGGGCGAAGCTCGGGACCGGGAGCCAGAAGGGACGACGCATGCGGTGTGCGAGTGCTCGGCCGATGCGGTTCGACGATGCCGGCGTCGGCCCGGTGAGGTTGACGGGGCCATCGATCTGACGATCGATGACGTGGCGGATCGCATTCACCTCGTCGTCGAGTGATATCCACGGCCACATCTGCGTGCCGGGGCCGAGGGGTCCGGCGAGGCCGAAGCGGGTGAGCTGGATCAGCGGCTTGAGGACTCCTCTGCGGTGGATGATCGGCGCCGTGCGCAGCAGCGCGACCGGAGCGTGGTCGCCGGCGCGACGCGCCTCCTCCTCCCAGCGGATGCAGAGGGCCGCGAGGAACGTGTCTCCGGCCCGTGACTCCTCGGTCAGGATCTGAGCTGGCGCCGAACCGTAGTACCCGACGGCGGATGCCGAGATCAGGGCGGGTGCGTCGGCGCCCGCACCCCGCACGGCGCTCGCGATCGTGCGAGTCGTCACCAGTCGCGAATCGACGAGCTCCCGACGGTACCGCGGCGTCCAGGGCAATCGCCCGACGCTCGCACCGCCGAGGGCGACGACGGCTCGTGCCCCCGCGAGCACGTCAGGGTCGAGCTCTCGCTCCCCCGGCCACCACTGCACCTCGTCGCGCGTGCGCGGTGGTCGTCGGACCAGCGTCGTGACGGCGACGCCGTCTTCACGCAGCGACGATGCGAGGGTCGAGCCGATGAGACCGGAGGCCCCGCTGATGACGATGCGCTGTGCCATGGCCGCTCCTGTCCGTATGTGCGTGGATAACGCGTGCTCCGAGTCTCGCACGGTCCGAAGGGACGGCGGCGATGTCGGTGCGTCCCGGTAGCGTGCTGCGCGTGACCGACACGGTGCAGATCTGGTGGGCGCGGCGACAGTTCTCGAAGGGGCGTCCCGTGCCGTACGAGCGCGGCACCTACCGCTCGGAGTGGGCTGCTTATCCTGAGCTCATCCGGCAGTACCACCCTGAGCTCAACCACGGGATCGTGCTGTCTCAGGTGCCGCTCGCCGCCGACGTGCTGCTGTGCTGGGAGTGCAGAGTCGGCCACCGCTTCGCGGCGACGCCCACCGAGCAGCGGCAGCGTCCGGGCCGTGTGCGACGCCAGTCGGCCTGGTGCCCCGAATGCTCCTCGCTCGCACGTCCGCAACCGGTGATCCTCGGCGAGGCGCGAGCCGTGCCGCGACGCCCTCGGCCGCCGGCTCCTCCGCTGTGCACCAAGACTCCTCCCTTGCGCCCCGGAGAGGCGTTCCACAGCGTGTGCGCTCCTGCCCCCGCATCCGCCGCCGAGGCCCGGCTGCGCCAGATGCTGAGCGCACGGCTCTCGATCGGCGGCGACGTCAACGCGGTCAAGATCGCGCGGGCGTTCTTCCGACACACCGAGGTCTGGCCGGACATCGTCCTCCCCGAGCTCCGCGTCGCGATCGAGTACGACACGGTGGGCAGGCACGGCCTCGAGCATGTGGGAAAGAGGCAGGACGCCGACGTCCGCAAGGATCGTCACCTTCGGGCGGCCGGTTGGGAGGTCGTTCGCGTGCGCACCGGACGCCTGGAGCCGCTCGGGCCGCACGATCTGCAGATGCCCTCGGTGACGATGCGCGGAGTCGAACGCATCGTCGACACCCTGCGAGACATCCGCGGCGCCCTGATGGTCGACGCCTACCTCAGCCCGACGTGAGGCAGGAGTGCTCGTCTTGCGAGTTCACGGCAGCCGCGTGCGCCTGCGGACCAGTTCCCATTCGGAGGTGCGGAAGGTGGCCGCACCTGCCGCGACGATCTGAGCGTTGAGGTGCGGTCCGAGCTCCGGTCGCATCGTGAGTCCCCCGACGACGAGGCTCGGGATCTCGCGAGCGATGCACTCGATGCTGCCGCGCACGAGCAGTTCCGCCGCCTGCTCGGGCGACGTCACCGAGCCGATGACGGTGTCATCATGCGCGAGCAGTGCCTCGCTCCAGACCCGTCGCGGCCCTTCAGGGTCGAGCGTGTAGCGCAGCATCCCCTGCGGCGCTGCTTCGACGACCAGCTCGATGGCGCCCTCGAACGGCTCCTCCACAGGCGTGCGTGCACTCATGACAGTCCCCCGACCGGAGCGGTCCCACGCCGCTGTCGGCTCAGGATACTGCCAGGACGAAGTCGAATGCGCGGAGATTTCTTCGTGATCCCCCTTACGGATCGCCGGAACCCGTCGATAGTCATTGTGGGGAGAGGAAAGGACAGTCGGAGGACCTGTGGCAAGCACTTACATCGAGACCGGCGGACACGTCCGCGTCTACGACGATGCCGTCCGCACGCATCAGCGGTTCCCTCTCGGAACGTACCGCGTGCACTTCTCCTCGAAAGAGGGATTCAGCCTGATCAAGATCGACGATCTCACCGTGGGCGACGAGCGCGTCTACGGTGGTCGTGATCGCAAGGTCTCGAAGATCTTCCGCTCATACGCTCTCGCAGAACGCAGCCTCGGCGTGATGCTCTCGGGTGACAAGGGCATCGGCAAATCACTGTTCCTGAGGATGGTCGCCGAGGCCGCGCGCGAACAGGGCCTGCCCGTCGTCGTCGTGTCGGAGGACCACGACGGGATCGTCGAGTTCCTCGACAGCCTCGACGAGTGCCTGATCGTCTTCGACGAATTCGAGAAGATCTTCCCCGCAGGTCGCCGCGGGAGCACGGACGGCGGGAATCGCCAGAATCAGTTCCTCTCACTGTTCGACGGCCTCTCAGCCGTGAAGCGCATCTACTGCCTGACGGTGAATGACGTGGCCGACGTCAGCACCTACCTGGTGAACCGACCGGGTCGGTTCCACTACCACATGCGCTTCGAGTACCCGGGACCCGACGAAGTGCGTCAGTACCTCATCGATCAGGCCCCCAACGCCCACCCCGATGAGATCGAGAACGTGGCCCTGTTCTCTCGGCGGGCCCGACTGAACTACGACCACCTGCGCGCGATCGCCTTCGAGCTGCAGCAGCCCGACTCGCTGTTCGCAGAGATCGTCGAGGATCTCAACATCAAGTCGATCGAGCCGAGCACCTACCGCATCGAAGCGCGCTTCCCCGACGGCAAGGTCTGGTCGGACGAGGTCGAGATGAACCTGTTCGAGCGCGGAGATGTCGGCCGCACCTTCGAGCTGCGCAACGCCACGCGATCCATGTTCGTGTCGTTCACTCCGAAAGACCTCATCTTCGAGCCCGACGGTGGGATCTTCGTTCCGATCACCCGCCTCGACATCCTCGATGACGAAGACGAGGAGCCCGAGATCTATCCGTCGTCGGTGAGCCTGACCCTCGTGGGCCAGGCGGCCTACGGGTTCGGTCTCTGATCCCCTCTCGCGTCAGACGGCGAGAGGCAGCGGCACCAGTGCACGCGTGAGGTTGCGCCCGCCGGCGGCGACCCGCGCGAAGTACGCCTCCAGGATCGGCGTCGAGGAGCGCGACACCGCCGGGGTGCGGCTCTGACGCTCGTCGGCGTAGTGACGCTCGAGCGCGTCACGCAGCATCCGCACCCCTTCCGCGCGCTGCTGCGACACCGCGGCATGCGAGACGCCCAGTTCGACTGCCAGCTGCCCGACCGTGCGCTCCTCGAAATAGATCGCTCGGACGATGTGGCGTCGGCGCTCCGGCAGGGCGTCGATCGCTCGATGCAGCAGCTCGTCGCGCTCGGTCGACAGCACCAGCTCGTCAGGCAGGAATCCCGGCCAGGCCAGCTCACTGGCATCGGCCGCATCGAGGCTCGTGACTGTCAGGAGCTCGGCGTCGGCCAGGCTCTCGCGCACTTCGGTGGGCTCGATGCCCATCACTGCGGCGATCTCGGCGGCGCGAGGCGTGCGCCCGAGCGATGCGCCGAGGGTCTCGCGCACCCTGGTGGTCTGCCTGGCGCGGTTCCTGACGTCTCTGGGAGCCCAGTCCATCGACCGCAGCTCATCGCGCAGCGCCCACTTCACGCGGCTGGTCGCGTACGCCGCGAACGGAACCCCGAGATCAGGGTCGAACGTGTCTGCGGCACGGATCAGCGCGAGCGATCCGGCCGATGCCAGGTCATCGCGAGACACATGGGTCAGCCGAGAGGCGAGTTGGGCGGTCGCCACCCCCACGATGTGCAGGTGATCGACGACGAGTTGGTTGCGTGCGCGCTGAGGCATTGCACATCGCCCCTTCCACTGTCAGCGCAAGCCCTCCCCAGCGGCTCACAGTGCGGCCGCACCCCAGCGGCCAGACGTCCATTCGTCTCCATGCTAGAGCCGCCAGGGGCACGAAAGATCCCCGATGGCCGAAACCACCGGGGATTCTCGTTTACGTTCAGATAACGATGTTCACTCGTTCACCTTGACTCGACGGTTCACCTCTCGTGTCGCCGAGAACTTGAGCACTGTGTAGTCCGTGACCTCGGCCGAGTCGTCGTCTTTGGCGAACTGCACCCGATGCCCCTTGTGGGTCTGCGGGTAGAACTTGCCGAAATTGGTGAGTGTGACCGTGTTGCCCTGACTGACCAGGTCGAGCAACTCGTCGATCATGGCGTTGTACGCGGCCTGTGCGGCGTGGACCGAGATCCCACCCCGTCGTGCGAATCGCTGTACGAACTCCCGCTTGCTCACGCGGTTGGCCTCGAGCGTCCTTGATGTGCTCATCTGCTTACCGTCCCAATGGTTTCGCTCGTCACCGAGCGTCTTGCGCTGTACCCCTACCAGCGGCGCCCACGGCGCGACGACATCTGAATCTCCGTCGACGACGCCGGGATGTGCCAGTACCCCAGCCTGTGCTCTCCGAGGGTAACCCCTCTTCCTTGATATATGCAGTGAACTCGAGGATCCCCTGATCTTCGAGTTCTTCATTCCCCCGCGCTACTGCACCAGCACGGGCTCGTCGAGACCGGCGGCCCGCACGGAGTCGCGCGTGCGTCTGGCCAGTCGCATCGAGTCCTCGATCTGCACGAGGATCTCGCGGCCATGGGCATCGGGCCGCACGGACAGCTCGGTCGCCGAGAGGGTCTTCGTGTTCACGACGACGGCGCCGTCGTCGATCAGCAGATCGGCCCGAACGCCGTAGACGCGTCCCACCACCTCGCCCCTCGAATCGACGAGTTCGGTCGCGTTGTCGCCCGCGGCCGTCGCGATGGACGCCAGCTGATCCGCCGTGTACGGAGCGGAATGCTCCCACCGCCCTCCGGCCGCAGCCGGCACGAGCGCGAGGTCGGTCTCGCCGGGCGCACGCCTGTCTCCGGGGTGCACACGCGCGTCGAGGTGGTGCAGGGCGACGTCGCCCTCCGTCACCACGCGCGCGTCGTACGCCACCACGACGACATTCACTCCTCGCGTCGCTCCTGCGCCGTGGATCCTGGATCGAAGATCTACCACTGGGTGCTCTCCTGCCTAGAGGCGGTCACGCGTCAGCGCGGCCGCCGGGTGTCGGGCTCGTCTGATCAGTCGCCGATGAGGGCACGGATCGGGTAGTCCTGATCGTCGAGGATGACCTGCGCCGCACGCCCGCTCTGCGGGTGGACGATGACGGGTGCACGGAGGTTCAGGTACACCCCGTCGTCCGCAGGGTTGGCGACCACGAAGACACGGACGTCGTCCGCCTCGACGGCGCCGATCTCGGCGCGGTCACCCGCGGAGAGGACCGGGTCGTATCCGAAGCCCGCAGGACGCGGATCGAAGAGGAACAGCCGCAGATCCGCACCGACGGCCCTGAGGGCGTAGAGCCCGTCGGCACCCTCGAGCGGCTCGAGGCGGAAGGCCGTGTGCGGGCTCAGACCGGGCATGGGAGCGGCGAACTCGACCTCGACGGTCTGCGTCTCGGCCGAGGTCTCGGTGCGGGTCGCGGGCATCGGGGCATGGGCGGCGGTCATCGCAGGAACTCCATGAGGTTGGTCTGCAGCGACCGTGCCGTCACCTGCAGAGCGGACTGGAAGACGAGCTCGGCGGACTCGAGGTTCACGAGCACCTCGAGGGTGTCGACGTTCTCGACCTCGGTGCGTCGAGCCTCGAGATCGATCGATGTGGAGAGATTCTGCGCCGACGCGCGTTCGATCTGCACCTGGCGCGCACCGGTGGCGCCGCGCGCCGACACCACGTCCGTGAGTCGGGCATCGATGTCATCCAGCCGGCCGCCGATGTTCGCGCCCCCGCGGAGCTCGGCGGCGATGTCGTTGAGCATGGCGAACGCGCTGTTCGCCCCCTGACCGAAGACCTGACCTCCGTCGGCGTCGACCCGCACCGTCTCGTTCTCGCTGATACGCCGCTGCACGCCGTCTCCCGGGGCACCGTTGAAGGTGAAGGTCGTGCGATCGAATGCGGCATCCGCATCGCTCGTGCCGGCGAAGATGCTGCGTCCGAGAAGAGTGGTGTTCGCCTGAGAGAGCAGCTCCTTGCTGATCGTCTCGAGCTCCTGCGCGATCGAGTCGCGCGCCGTCGGACTCAGCGCTCCGGAGTTCGCGCCCTGGGCGACCAGATCGCGTGCGCGATTGAGCAGGTCGGTGCTGGCATCCAGCGCCGCGTCGACCGTAGTGACCCACGCCATGCCGTCGCTGAGATTGCGCGCGTACTGCGCGACGCGCGACTGCTCGCCGTGCACACCGATCGTCGTCGCCGCGGCCGCGGGGTCTTCGCTGGGCGAGCGGAACGCACGCTGCGAGGCCGCCTGGTTCTGCAGCCGCTCGCGATCGGCGAGATTCGTCTGCAACGTGCGCAGCGACTGCTGGGTCATGGTGGTGCTGGTGATTCGCCCGATCATGATGACTCCCGGGGTCAGCGGCCGACGAGGCCGGTGCGATTGATCAGAAGGTCCAGTGCCTCGTCCATCGCGGTGAGCACTCGTGCCGCAGCCTGATAGGCCGTCTGATAGGTCAGCAGATTGACGGTCTCCTCATCGCCGTCGACGGATGCGTTCGACTGCTGGGCCGTCACTGCGGCGACAGCACCCATATCGGCGATGTCGGCACGCTGCAGGTCTCCGGCGACCGTGACGGCGAACCCGGTCACGAAGCTCGTCCAGGTCTTGCTCGGGCCGGTCGCGGATGCACCCAGCGCGCTGATGCGATCGGCGATCGTGGTGTCCTTCGCACCCGCCCCCGGCGCCGCGAGAGCGAGGTCGTCGAGATCTGTGGGAACGACGCGAAGACCGAGTGCGGCGGGGCCGGCGGTGTCGAGCACGAAGAAGTCGCCGCCCGCCGCGCCCGACGCGGTGACACCGCTGCGATGCAGGTCGTTCACGGCTGTGGCGAGATCGGTGGCGGTGCGGTTGTACGCCGCGGCGACCGCCGCGAGGGATCCTCCGTCGATCTCCGGAGCGAGCGCGCTGATCGTGCCGCCGATCACTCCTCCGGTGACGGGGATCGGCGCTCCCGGGCGATCTGCCCATGCGACGACGATCCGTCCGGCGTCCGAGATCTCCCGCGGCCCGTCGGTGACGAGTGCGCGGCTCGAATCGCCCGACACGAGGGCGTTGCCGTCGATGCGCAGCGTGAGCGTGCCGTCCGGTTCGACGATGCCTGTGCCCCCGACCGACGTCGAGATCTGCTGCGCGAGCACGTTTCGCTGATCGATGAGCTCGTTGGCGTTGCGCCCGGAGTTCAGAGCGTCGCGGATCTTGCCGTTGAGGGCGGCGACCTGCGTCGCTGCGGAGTTCACGTCGGCGATGTCGCGATCGACCTGGCCGCGCAGATCGGTCCACTGACCGGCGATCGTCTGGTACCCGGCCGCGATCTGCCCGATCAGCACCTGCGCGTCGGTGAGCACGACCTGAGCCGCAGCCGGATCAGGAGTGTTGGCGAGGTCGGACCATCCCGCCCAGAATCTGTTGAGATTCGCCGCCAGACCGTCTTTGGTGGGCTCGGCCATCATGGTCTCTGCCTGCCCCGCCGCACTCGCCCTGGCCGACCAGAATCCTGCCGTCGAGAGCGCATCGCGGACGCGGGCGTCGAGCACGTTGTCTCCGAGCCGGGCGATGCCCGTGACACTCACGCCCGCTCCCGCCCCGAACCCGGTCTTCCAGAGCCCTGAGAGTCCCGGAGCCGACACCGGCTCCTGATCCACGCGCTGACGCGTGTAGCCCGAGGTCGTCTGGTTGGCGATGTTCTGGCCCGTGACGGTCATGCCCGCGCGAGCCGCGGAGAGTGCCGATTCGGCCAGGCGGAGTCCTGAGAACGATGACATGGTCACCTCACATCCGAGTGTCGAGCAGGCGTGCGTCCGCATCGCGGACCATGCCCCCCGCGGGGTCGTACTCGCCGGTCGGGGTGCCGAGGCCGGCGATGGTCTCCTGAGTGACGCGGATCGCGGTGCGCAGTCGCTGCTCGTTGATCTGCTTCATCTGCTGGATCTCATCCGCGAGCGCCAACATCGTGGTCAGGTGCCCGGTGAGCACCTCACGCCAGGCGTCGGTCGGCGCGGCGTCGATGAGTTCGCGCAACGAGGTGGCCTCGGGCACGCCCCACTCGTCGGCCACGGCCACCACGAGCGCATCCCGTGAGAGCGCGACGGTCGGCATCGCTGCGAGCACGCGCTCGATCTCGTTCGCGGCGTGCCGGATCCAGCGGTTGCGTCCGGTCGCGAGCAGCATCTGCTGCGCATCGAGCTTGAAGAGCAGCAGCTCGAGCATCTCTCGCTCGCGCATCAACTGCATGCTCAGGTCGTGAGCGGCCACGGTTCGTCACCTCGTCAGTCGCGGTTCGTCCGACGGGTCATCCCGTCATGTCGACGACTATCGCGACAACACGCCCGGCAGTAACTCGTCCGGCGGCGCGGACCCCGCATGCCGCGGCTCAGCGGGCGTTGGCGATCTGACCGAGAGCGCCCAGCAGAGCGGCCTCCGCAGTGTCGTCGGACGACGCCTGCACCGCATCCTGGTTCGCGTCGCTGACCGCGACGACGATCTCGGCGCGGTGGATCCGCGTCTCTCTCGGAGCGTCGATGCCGATCCGCACACCGCCCGGAGTGACCGCCAGAATGGTCACCGTGATGTCGTCTCCGATCACGATGCTCTCGTTCGCGCGCCTCGTCAGTACCAGCATGCTCGTCGTCCGCCCTCCGTGGCTTGAGCGGGTTCGCACCGCACTCAAGCAAACATACTTTATTCCACTCGTAAATGAGTGGAACCGGGATCAGACTGATGCGCTGGGCAGCGCAGAGCGGGTCATGCGGACCACTCCGACGACATCCGTCGCCATTCCACCGGCGGCGGCCTCGTCGTAGGAGAGGACGGGCAGACCGCTGACCTGGGCGGCCACGAGCCGACGCACGGCCTGACGCAGCGAGGGTGCGCACACGAGCACCGGTTCGGGCCCGAGCTGGTCGAGGTCGGCCACCGTGCGCCGCACGCTGTCGATCACCTGCATCGTGGCCTCGGGGGTGAGCACGATCTGAGACTGCCCGTCGATCACCCGCATGCCCTCGAGCATCTGCTGCTCGAGCATCGGATCGAACATGATCACCCGGATGCGACCGTCTTCGGCGAAGCGCGCGGCGATCGCGGGACCGAGCGCCGCCCTGGCCGCGTCGATGAGCGCCGGTGTCTCGGTGGACGTCTTGCCCCGCAGTGCCAGCGCCTCGTAGATGCGGGCCAGGTCGTTGATCGGCACGCGCTCGGCAAGAAGCCCCGCGAGGACACGCTGGATCGCGGCGAGCGAGAGCACGGCCGGGGTGAGCTCCTCGACCGTCGTCGGACTCGTCTGCTTGAGATGCTCGGTCAACTGGCGCACGTCCTCGAGCGACAGCAGCCGATCGGCCTGTCCCTGCACGACATCGGAGAGATGGGTGATGATCACGCTCACACGGTCGATCACGGTCGCTCCCGCCATGTCCGCCGCGTGCGACATCTCGGTCGGCACCCACTTGCCCTCGAGTCCGAACACCGGGTCGACCACCGCGGTGCCGGGGAGCTGCTCGAGCCCCGTCCCGAGAGCGAGCACATGGCCGCGGGGAACCGACCCGCGGCCGACCTCGACTCCGGCGATGAGGATGGCATACGTCTGCGCCGGCAGATCGATGTTGTCGCGGGTGCGCACGGGCGGCATCAGGATGCCGATGTCGAGTGCGAGCTTGCGCCGCAGCGACTTCACCCGGGTCAGCAGATCACCTGCTCCCCCGGATGCGAGATCGACGATGTCGGGCGAGAGGGAGATCTCGAGGGCGTGCACGCGCATCCGATCCATGAGCTCGTCCGGTCCCTCGGCCGCGGAATCGTTCGCCTCCTTCTGCAGCGCCTCGACCTCGCGCTCGGCCTCGCGCGTCTCGTTCGCCTTCACCCGCGACGTGGCGAAGAGCAGGAGCGCGCCGATGGCGAGGAAGACCACGAGAGGCATGCCCGGGATGAATCCCATGGCGATCGCCGCGAGACCCGTGATGACCAGAGCGTTGCGCGACTGCATCAACTGGCGCCCGGCCGCCTGCCCCATCTCGGACTCCGCGTTCTCGCGAGTCACGATCATGCCGGTGGAGACCGCCATGAGCAGCGCCGGGATCTGGGTGACGAGTCCGTCGCCGATCGTCAGGATGCTGTAGGTCTCGAACGCCTCGCCGACCTCCATGCCGTGCTGCAGCATGCCGATGACGATGCCGCCGATGAAGTTGATCACGACGATCACGATCCCGGCGATCGCGTCTCCCTTGACGAACTTCGACGCACCGTCCATCGCGCCGTAGAAGTCGGCCTCGGCCGCCACCTCGGCCCGGCGCTGCCGCGCCTCGGTGTCGGTGATGAGACCCGCGTTCAGATCCGCGTCGATCGCCATCTGCTTGCCCGGCATGGCATCGAGGGTGAATCGGGCGCCCACCTCGGCGACACGCTCGGCACCCTTCGTGACGACGACGAACTGGATCACGGTGAGGATCAGGAAGATCACGGCGCCGATGACCAGCGACCCGCTGATGGTGATCTGTCCGAAGGCCTGGATCACCTGTCCCGCGTGAGCCTCGCTGAGCACGAGCCTGGTCGAGGCGACGTTCAGCCCGAGTCGGAAGAGCGTCGCCACCAGCAGGAGGCTCGGGAACACCGAGAAGTCGAGCGGCTTCTTCACGAACATCGCCGTGAGGAGGATCAGGAGTGCGAACGAGATGTTGAGCACGATCAGCACATCGAGCAGCCCCGTGGGTATCGGGACGATGAGCAGCAGGATGATGCCGACCACGCCGACCGGCACCCCGGCCTTCGACAGCAGCTGACCGATCATGCGGCCCTCACCTTCCCGTTCCTGTCGTCATGGATTCGTCTCCGTCGTCGCCCCGCACCTCTCGCGCGGCGACTCACAGCCCGCGCTCCCGTGTGCTGGCGAACGGCATCGTATGGGTGCCTCGCGCCGACCCTCGACGCTTCAGGTGCTCGATGAACGCGAGCACCTGAGCGACCGCGGTGAAGAGCTCTTCGGGAATCTCCCGGCCGATGTCGCAGGCGGCGTGCAGAGCCCGGGCGAGGGGGATGTCGCGGACCATGGGGACACCGGCCTCCTCCGCCCTCTCCCTGATCTTGAGCGCCACGATGCCTGCGCCCTTGGCGACCACGCGCGGTGCCGATCTGCCGGGCTCGTAGCGCAGCGCCACGGCGACGTGCGTGGGGTTCACGAGCACGACATCGCTGTCGCCGACCGCCGCGATCATGCGGTTCCGACTCATCGCCATCTGCCGGGAACGTCGCTGAGAGCGCACGAGAGGGTCGCCCTCGGTCTTCTTGTGCTCGTCCTTCGCCTCGTTCTTGGTCATGTGCGTGTGCTTGCGATTGCGGCGCATGACCACGGCGACATCGAGAGCCGCGAGGATGATGCCCACGACGACGGCGACCTGGAGCAGCGAGGCCGCTCCCCCGACTGCCTGCTCGAGCAGCCAGGTGATGTTGTGGCTGCCGCTGGCCATCAGCACCGGCACGAGCCCTGAGACCACGACCCACAGTGCCATCCCGATGGCGAGCGTCTTGAGCAGCGCCTTCGCACCCTCCCACAGAGCCTGCTTGCCGAAGACCCTCATGAGGCCTGCGGCGAGGTTGAACTGCTCCACGCGCGTGGTGACACCGCGCAGGTGGATGCCGCCCTGCGCCACGGCGGTGGCTGTCGTCGCCAGCAGAACGACGGCGAGCATCGGCAGCAGAATGCCGCCGAGCGACCCGAAGGCGGCGCCCAGAACATCCATCGCGGCGGCATCGGTGGGATGGCTCGCGACCTGGGGCACGGCGAGGAAGAGCTCGGTGAGCACCTGGGTGCTCGAACTGATCGTCGGGACGATCATCACCGCGGCCGCACCGATGCAGATCCACGCCGTGAAGTCCTGGCTGCGACCGATCTGACCTTTGCGGCGGGCCTCCTTCAGGCGCCGCTCCGTGGTCTTCTCGGTGCGTTCGCCGCTGCCTCCGTCGCTCATCGGGTCACCTCCACCAGCAGTGTGGCTGCGGTGTCGGCGATGACGGCGACGACAGCGGGCAGCGCGGCGTAGACGAAGCCGACGAGAAGCAGCGTGAGGCCGATCTTGATCGGGAACCCGAGCGCGAACGCGTTGAGCGCGGGCGCGACCCGAGACACGAGGCCCAGCCCCACATCGGCGAGGAAGAGCACGATCAGCAGTGGTCCGGCGATCTGCACGGCGCTGAGCATCATCTGCCCCGCCGCGCCGACCAGCGCGTGCGCGGGTTCGGCCAGATCGATCATCGCGGTCACCGGAACCGCGTCGAACGACCGGAACAGCCCGGCGAGCACGAGCTGGTACCCGTCGGACGCGAACAGCAGCATGATCGCCGTCATCTGGAAGAGCCTCGTGAACTGCGCGCCGTTGATCGCCATGCCCGGGTCGAACGCCTGCGCCAGCTGGAACCCGCCGAACGTGTCGACGAGGTGACCGGCGCCCTGGATCGCACTGAAGAGCACCATCACGAGGAACCCCAGCAGCGCCCCCGTGATCGCCTGCCCGACCAGCGCGAACAGGAATCCCCCGGTGTCGAGGCGCTCGTATCCCTCGGAGATCACGGGTGAGACCGCGAGCGCGAGACCGACGCCGAGCATGGCGCGGATGCGCATGGGGATCGTGCCGTGACTGAACGGCGGCGCGATGACCAGGAAGGCCGTGATCCGCACGCAGGCGAGGGCGGTGGCCTCGAGCCAGGTGAAGTCGATGGGGATGTTCATCAGCCGCCGTTCAACAGCGACGGGATGCGTGCGAACATCTCGTTCGTGAAGGCGATCAGCTCGGCGATCATCCACTGACCGCTCACGAGCAGCGCGATGCCGACGGCGATGAGCTTCGGCACGAACGAGATCGTCATCTCCTGCACCTGTGTGATCGACTGCAGCAGCGAGATCGCGAATCCGACGACGAGCGCCGTGATCAGCATGGGCGCGCACAGCTTCGCTCCGACGATCAGCGCGGCGGTGCCGATGTCGATGACAGCTTCGGGGGTCATCCGCCACCCCCGCTGTACGACTGCACGAGAGCCGTGATCACCATGCCCCACCCGTCGACGAGGAGGAACAGCAGGATCTTGAAGGGAAGCGAGATCATGACCGGCGGGAGCATCATCATGCCCATCGACATCAGCGCACTCGCCACGACCAGATCGATCACGAGGAACGGGACGAAGATGATGAAGCCGATGAGGAACGCGGCACGGAGCTCGCTGATCATGAATGCGGGCACGAGGGTCTGCAGCGGGATGCTCGCGGGATCCGTGGGGTTATCGAGCTGCGCCGCCCGGTACATGAGAGCGATGTCCTCTTCACGCGTGTACGACAGCATCCACTGACGAAGCGGCTCCTGAGCGAGTTCGAACGCACGCCCGAAGTCGATCTGGCCCGCGGTGAAGGGGCTCACGGCGATCGTGTTGATGTCGGTCAGCACGGGCCACATGATGAACAGCGTGAGGAACAGGCTGAGGCCGGCGAGCACCTGGTTCGGCGGGATCGACGGCAGCGACAGAGCGTTCCGGGTGAGGGCGAGCACGACGAAGATCTTGGTGAAGCTCGACATCATGAGCAGCAGCGCGGGGGCGACGCTGAGGACCGTGATCCCGAGCAGCGTCATGATGCTGTCGGAGGGAGTCCCGTTGATGCCGTTGATCGTCACCCCGCTGCCGCCGCCGTCATCGACGGTCTCGGTGGGGAGGATCGGCCCGGCGGCATGAGCTGCCGAGGCGTTCAGCACCGCGACGAGCAGCACGATCGCGCACCCGATCAGGACGAGCAGCGCCGTGCGTCGAGGCGACCTGGCCCACGCGCGCGCAGGCGACGCTGTGGGGGACGCGGATGGGGGCACGGCGGCACTCCGAAGATGGGTGTCGTGGCCGATCCGTAGCCAGGGTGTCGAGCGATCCGTGCTCGGAGACGACTATCGCGACAGCGGGCGCGTGCGTAACCCGGTCGTCGCCGGATGCGCGGTCAGGCGACCGAGCGCAGTGCCCGATCGACGATGTCGTTCGGCGGTTCCTCAGCGGCACCGGTCGAATCGTCGCCGATCTCGTCGTCATCCAGGGGTTCCTCGTCGAGCGGCGGCGCCTCCTGCGTGTCGACGACGCTGATGCCCTGTTCCGTGACACCCAGCACGTAGCGGATGCCTCCGAACTCCGCCACGACGAGCTGCGCCTTGCCCCCGATTCCCGAGCGGGCCACGACGGTGATCTTCTCGGGGCGGGGGCGGCTGCCGCCGGTGGTGGCGCTCTTCACAGGACGGAACTCGGTGAGCCGCGCGAGCTTCTTCGGCATCAGCCCCGCGAGCGGGCTCGTGCCCGCGTTCTGGCTCTTCTGCAGTCGCCGGCTGAGGAAGAGGAGCAGACCGAGCACCGCCGCGAGAGCGACGACCGCACGGACTGCGACGAGCAGGTCGTCCACCGTCAGACCGTCTCGGCGCCGTCGAGGATGCGCTCGACGCGGATCGCGAAGTCTCCCTCTGCCACGACGACTGTGCCGTGTCCGATCAGACGACCGTTGAGTTTGATGTCGGCCGGGGAGCCCGCGGCACGGTCCAGCTCGACGACGCGCCCGGGCTCGAGCGCGAGCACGTCGCGCACCGGCATCCGCGTGCGTCCGATCTCGACCACCAGTTCCATCTCCACTCCGGCGATCCTGCTGAGCCGCTGCGGTCCCTGCGCCTGCGTCGTGGTGCCGCCGTCGACCCGCACGGACAGACGAGCTGCCACCGCGCCGTCGGCATCGACCAGGTCGAAGACCTGCGTGCCCGGCTGCGCGAACGTCTCTGCCGCATCGACCGGTTCGGCGGCGCTGAGAGCGCCGGCACCGAACACGGCGGCTGCCGACTCGAAGATCGGATGCAGTCGATCGGCGAGGCGCGCCGTGGGCGAGCCGTCGTCGAGCTGCGACGGATCGACGACCTGGATCGCGATCCGCGCACCCGGTGTGCCCGTCACGGTCACCGCGACGGCCTCGCCGGTCGCACCGGGATCGGTCGACGGCGTGGGGATCACGGGGTAGCCGAACGGCAGCCTGCCGGCAATCGCCGCAGCGACGGCGGTCTCGTGGAAGGTGCTCATCAGTGGGTCTCCTCGGTGATGGTCGTGATCTTGCAGGTCAGGCGCGAGCCGCGGCTGCCCGGGGTCGCCCGTGCGATCGGGATCTCCCCTGCGACGAGCTCGAACGGAGCGGTCTCGGCGTGGGGAAGCCGGAGCAGATCGCCCGGCGCGAGATCGAGCACTTCGCCCGTGCCGATCGTGAGCGGCGCGAGCCGGAGCGTGAGTTCGAGCGGGGTGCTGCGCACCTGATCCAGAGTCTGCCTGGGCGTGTGCTCGGCAGACGAGTCGGTGCCGGATGCGGCGAGGCGGTCGACCACCGTGGTCGCGGGCAGCATCACGGTGGCGGTGCTCTCGGCATCGCCCAGACGCATCGTGTAGCGGGCGACGATGACGGCCGCGGCCGCGGAGATCACCTGCATGTACTGCGGGTTGTAGTGCACAGCCGTGTACTTCGGCTCACTCGGCAGAAGAGTCCCCAAGCTCGCATACAGGTGCTCGAAGGTCCCTTCCATGATGTTGCGCACGAGCGCGAGCTCGATCGGGGTGAACGTGCGCGACTCGGGTGCCGATGTGGTCCGCCCTCCCATCATCTGCACGACCCAGAGCAGGGCGCTGTCGAGTCCGAACTGCACGACGCAGGGCTCGTCGCGGCCGTCGAAGGCTCCCGTGACCATGGCGGTCGTGCTCGGCAGCGTCTCGGCATACTCCTCGTACGAGACCAGATCGACGCTCTCCAGCGCCAGGTGCGCGCGCACCCTGACCTTCGCCGTCAATTGGGACGACCAGAGACGCGCGAACGACTCGAACGCGGCTTCCAGATGACGGGTGCTCTCCCGTCCGAGCTGCGCAGGGCGGCTGAAGTCGTAGTCGGCATACCGCGTGGCGGGCTCATCCATCCGGACGGATGCGGTCATCGGAGTCTCCTCGACTGTGCTGGTCATGTGATGTCAGCTCCCCTCGGCAGCGGCCGCGATCGCCGGGATCAGCGCTCGCACCTGCTCTTCCTCGCTCGATTCGACGACGATGTCGACACGACGGTTGCCTGCGAGCGCCTCGGGGCTGTCGCCGGGAACGAGTGGTCGCGTGTCGGAGAAGGCGGTCGCCTTCACGCGAGGTCCGCCGACTCCCTCGTGCTCGACGAGGAAGCGCGCGACCTGGGTGGCTCGTCCTCCCGACAGCTCCCAGTTCGTGGGATAGGGATCGGCCGAGACGCGATGATCGGCGTGCCCCTCGACGCTCACCTGATTGCCGACCGTGATCAGCACGTCGCCGATCGCGTCGAGCACCGCATCCGCTTTGCCAGAGAGCGACGTGCTGTTGTCGCCGAAGAAGGTCTCGGCGCCGATGAGGCCGACGTTGAGTCCGCGGTCGTCGATCACGAACTCGACGGCATCCTGCAGACCCTGCACCTGCAGCGCCGCGTGCATCCGCTCCTTCAGATCTTCGAGCGACTCGTACTCGACCTCGGCGCGGGCCGTGAGGTCGACGACGCCGTCTTCGTCCTGAAGCTCGGGTGGGATCACCATCCCCTCGGCCGTGTCGGCTCCGCCCTCGGTGCTCTCCTGGCCGAATCCGGTCGCCAGGCTGTTCGCGAGGAGCTCGAACTTGGTCTTGTCCACGTTGGAGACCGCGAACAGCACGATGAACAGACACATCAGCACGGTCACCATGTCGGCGTACGACACCGCCCAGCGCTCATCGGGCTCGTCGTGCGCTTCGTCGTCGTGGCCCCGCGAGCGCGAGCGTCGACCCGTGCTCACGAGGACTCCTCCGCGGACAGCCCCTTCTTCTTCCCAGCCCTGGGCTTGACGGTCGACAGTGCCTCGAGCCGCTCCTGCAGAAGGTGCGGCGCGCTGCCGGCCTGGATCGCGAGCATGCCCTCGGACACCAGCGTCATGCGCTCGAGCTCGACGGCGCCGATTCGATTGAGGCGTCCCGCGATCGGGTTCCAGATGAAGTTCGCGGAGAGGAGTCCCCACAGCGTGGCGACGAATGCGGCCGCGATCATGGGTCCGAGGTGATCGGGCTCGTCGAGCTTCTCGAGCACGTGCGTGAGCGAGACGACCGTGCCGACGATGCCGATCGTCGGCGCATAGCCGCCCAGCGAGGCGAAGAACTTCGCGGCCACGCGGGTGCGCGACGACGTCGCGGTGATCTCGTCGTCCATCGTCATGCGCAGATCCTCGGCATCGGTGCCGTCGGCGAGTGCCTGCAGGGCCTGGCGCGTGAACGCATCGGGCGCGGAGTCGACCTCCTGCTCGAGGGAGAGCAGTCCTTCGCCGCGCGCCTTCTCGGCGTATCCGACGAGGAAGGGGATCACGGCCTCCGGGGTCGCCTTGGGCCCGCGCACCATTCGTCCGAGACTCTTGACCGCGATGATCGTGTCACGCATCGTGTGGCTCGCGATGCCGACGCCGATCGTCGAGCCGAGCACGAGGATCATCGGGGCCGGGATGAGCAGCGCCTGGAAGCTCGCGCCCTCCATCGTGATCATCGCGACGAGTGCGCCGAAGGCGAGGATGACCCCGATGATGAATGCGGGATCCATCGTCACGCCCCCGTCTGAGCGGTCATGGCCTGTGCGGCATGCAGCACGCGGGCGCGATACGACACGATGAGGTCGACGACCGCGTCCAATGCCTCGGCGACGACGTACACATGGCCGTCGATCATGTGCAGGGTCGTGTCGGGCGATTCCTGGATGCGTTCGATCAGGTCGGGGTTGACCGCGAACCGGGTGTGGTCGAGGCGGGTGACGGTGATCATCGGATCGTCTCCGAGCGTGGGAGGAGGGGCAAGTCCGCCCGACTATCGCGACGCGGGACGGCTTCGGTAACCGCAAGACGGAAGGCCCCCCGCGATACGCGGGGGGCCTTCGTCGTCACCGGGACGGATCGATGGATCAGCGCTTGAGCTGCGTGAGCTCCTGAAGCACCTCGTCACTCGTCGTGATGATGCGCGCATTCGCCTGGAAGCCGCGCTGTGCGACGATCAGATTGGTGAACTCCTGCGAGAGATCGACGTTGCTCATCTCCAGCGCACCCGACACGAGGTCGCCGAAGCCCGCCTGTCCGGGCTCGCCCATGCGCGCGGCCCCCGAGTTGACCGACGGGCGGTAGGCGCTTCCGCCGGCCTTCTCGAGTCCTTCCGGGTTCGCGAAGGTCGCCATCGCGATCTTGCCGAGGGTCTGCGTGGCTCCGTTGCTGAACGTGCCGACGATCGATCCGTCTCCGGTGATGCTGTAGGACTTGAGCGTCCCGGCGGCCGCGCCGTCCTGATCGGTGACCGCCACGGTCGACAGGGTCGCGTAGCCGGTGACGGCGCTGAGGTCGACGCTGACGCCGCCGACGGCGAGAGTGAGACCCGGAGCCGCCTGCTCGCCGTTCGTGAAGGTCAGTGCGCCGGTGGCACCGCTGGTCGGCTCCTCGACATTCCACCCGGCGGCGGTCTTCGTGAACGTCAGGCTGAGGGTCGAGGGGGTTCCCTGCGCGTCGAAGATCGTGACGTCGCGCACCAGTTCGTCGCCCACTGCGGCGGTCGAGGGCAGGTTGCCCGTGACGGTCGCCGCGCTCGTCGCCCGCGCCGGCGACACGGCGTCGAGCGGAAGCACGATGTTGCCGACCGCCTGCCCGGCGTTGACCACCCCGTTCTGCGCCGACCAGCCCTGCACCACGGCGCCGTCAGCGGTGACCATCTTGCCCGTCGGGTCGAAGGAGAACCCTCCGGCACGGGTGTAGAGGGTCTCGCCACCCGAGCTCACGGCGAAGAATCCGTCGCCGGAGATCATCAGGTCGCCACCGCGACCGGTCGCCTGGGCCGAGCCCTGTGCGAAGTTCGTGCGCACACCGGCCACCTGCACGCCGAGGCCGACCTGGGCCGGGTTGCGCCCGCCCACCTCGTCGTCGGGGATGCCGGGGTTGCCGATGAGCTGTGACAGCGAGTCCTGGAACAGCACCGACGAGCCCTTGAAACCTGCGGTGTTGACGTTGGCGATGTTGTTGCCCGTGACGTCGAGCATGGTCTGGTGCGAACGGAGGCCGGAGATCCCGGAGTAGAGCGAGCGGAGCATGTGTGTCTCTCTTCCTGTATGGGTATGCGAGGTCAGGCCGCGGCGGGGGTGTCCGGCGCGGTGGGGGTCTGGGGTGATGCGGGTGTCTGCGCAGATGCGGTCCGGGTGGCGACCCCCGTGATGGCGTCGAGCGAGACGGTCTTGTCGCCGATGGTCACCTGCGGAACGGGTCCGTCGAACGAGACCTTGGTGACGATGCCGGTGACGGTCTTGCCGTCGGCGTCCTTGTAGCCGGCCTCCTGCCCGATCAGCGCGGTCGCGGCCTGCCGCATGTTGAGGGCGAACGCCTCGGTGCCGTTCTCGGTCAGCGTCGTCAGCTGCTCCATCATCGCCAGCTGGGTGGTCTGCGAGATCATCTCGTTCGTGTCCATCGGGTTCGACGGATCCTGATGCGTGAGCTGCGTCACGAGCAGCTTGAGGAACACCTCGCCGTCGAGCGTCTGCTTGCGGGCGGCAGGATCGGTCGTGCCGCTGGTGTGGATCGAGGTCGGTGCGCTCACGGCGTCGACGGTCATGGGTGTGTCCTCTCAGGCGAACGTGTCGAGTCCCTCGCCGACGCCGGCGCGGGTGCTGGTGGTGATCCGAATGAGGTGGGCGAGCTCGTCGCCGCGGTCCGAGCCCGGGCGGTGCCCTCGCTGCTCGGGCGCGCCGTCTCGACGGGCGCCCTGGTCACCCGTCGAGGCTTCTGCCCCGGGGTGTCCTCCTCGGGCGGAGCCCGGGTCGGCGGAGACCCCGGTGCTCACCGACAGCGTGGCGTGAGGCGACACGGCGGCCAGGTCGCGGCGCAGATCGGCGACGATCGATTTCAGGGCGTCGCGCCCCGCATCCGTGCCTCCGATCAGCTCCACCTGCACCTCACCGGCCTGGCTGATGTGGGCACGCACCGTGACGGGGCCGAGCGAATCGGGGTTCACCGTCATGGTGAGCTGATGCGCTCCGGCGGGGCGCTGCGCGATGTTGAGCACCACCGGAGCCACCTGTGCAGCGACGGTGCGGGCGGCGTCGGGCGCGACATCGCCCGCAGCGACGACGGGAGCAGCCGGCACGACGACGGTCTGTGCGATCGCGGACAGGCCGGAGGCGGCGCCGGCTCCGGAGCCGGTCGCAGCGGTGGCAGCGGCCGGTGACACTGCGCGGTCGCCGACGGTCAGCACGGGCTCTGCGATGCCGTCGCCTTCCGCCGCCCCGGCGGAAGCCATGATGTCTGCATACGACCCCATCGGATCGGGCAGCGAAGACAGTGTGCGCACAGGGGCTGGTGCAGGCGACTCCCCCACGGGCGGCACTCCTGCCGCCCCGGCTGCGGACGAGCCAGGTGTCGGTGCGTGAAGCGGCTGCCCGGAGTCCGCGTCGGGGGCCTGCGCGGCGGGCGCGTGCTCGGCGGCTGTCAGAGCGGCCGGCGATGAACCCTGCGGTCTCGCAGACCCTGCGAGACCCGCGGATGCGGCGGATGCTGCGGAATCAGCGAAGCTGCTCAGCGCGACGGGACTCTCGGCTGTGACGGCTGCCGGCGACGCAGACGCGGGTGCGGAAGCCGAATGCTCTGCCTCCGGGTCCGGCGATCCGACGGCCGTATCGAGGATCGCGGTCGCGGCCGCAGTGTCGGAGCGCGTCAGGATCGACGTGTCGAGCGCTGCGACGATGGCGGATGCCTCTGCAGTCTCAGCCGACTCCGCGTCGTCGGCGCCGCGCGCACCCGCACCCGCCTCGGGCACGGCGGGTGTCTCGTCGACGACGCCCAGCAGCGCCGCGGCGGCGGCGAGGTCTCTCGCACTCGCATCCGTCTGCGCCTGCGCGGGCGCGGTTGCGAGGTCGTCCTCCGCCGACGACGTCGAGCGTTCTCGGCTCGGGACGTCGGCTCCCGAGGCGAGCTCGCGCACCTGCACGATGATCTCGTCGAAGGGCGTTCCCGGCTCACTCGTCTCGCGACCCGATGTCGTGTTCGTCGCAGACGGATCTGCCGCCAGAGCGCCCAGAAGACTCACCGTCGTCATCCGATCAGCCCCGCATACTGCTGCAGCGACGAGGCGCTGCCGGTCGTGCTGCTGCTGGCCGCGAACAGCGTCTGCAGAGCGCTCACCAGCTCGGCGGCGTCGGCGCTCGTCAGCGTCGACGCCGCTGTGGTCGTCGATGCTGTGCTCGTCGATGCTGTGGTCTCCGACCCGGCCGAGGCGTCACTGTCCGCGGCGACACGCGCCTCAGCACCCGTTGCGCCCGCGGTCGCGCCTGTGACGGCCTCCAGCAGTCCGGCGAAAGTCGATGCGGCTGCGGTCGGCGTCTCCGCATCCGCCCCGGCGGGGGCGGACACGGCCTCGACCGAGCTGCGAGCCGCAGGATCGAGGGCGACGATGCGGCTCTCGATCTCGCCGACACGGGCGATCACGCCCTCTATGCCGCTCATGCGGCACCCACCGCTCCACGACCGGCGCGTGCGACCGCGATCTCATCGAGTCTGTTCTGCTCCGCCGACAGTTCGGCACGAGCCTCCTCGACGCGGTGCGTGCTCTCCAGCCTCTCGAGGCCCTTCAGCTCGCGCCTCGCCTCGATATGCGCACCCTTCGCCTCTTCCTCCGCCGCACGGCGGAGCTCGGTGAGCGCCTGCAGGTCGCTGAGGGCGCTGCGACCGGCGGCGCGCGCGGCGGCCATCGCCAGCAACGTCGACGCATCGTTCACGTGTGCGCTGAGCTCGGCGAGGCTCGACTGAGCATCCTGCGCCGCGGTCTCGGTCTGCACGCGCTCGGCAGTCGCGCGCGAGAGATGCTCGGCGGCGACGCGCTCCTGGGCGCCGCGCACGCGGAGCAGCCCGGCCAGAGGAAAGGTCATGGGGTGAGTCCTCCGAACTCGCTCGTGAGGGCAGCGAGTCGCTGCCAGGATTCGTCGACGGTGCTCAGATCGTCCATCGGCTGGGTCAGGAACCGCGCGATCTCCGACTCATGCTCGATGGCGGAGTCGACGAGCGGGTTGGCACCCTGACGGTAGGCGCCGATGTCGATCAGATCGTTCGCGCTGCGGCGCGCGGCGAGCACGCTCCGCAGCATCACCGCCTGCTGACGCTGCTCGGGAGTCGTGATCTTCGAGACCACGCGCGACACGGAACCCAGAGCGTCCACGGCGGGGAAGTGCCCGCGGATCGCGAGAGATCGATCGAGCACCACGTGCCCGTCCAGGATCCCTCTCGCAGCGTCCGCGATCGGCTCGTTGTGGTCGTCGCCGTCGACGAGCACGGTGTAGAGGCCGGTGATCGACCCGGTCTCGGCGGTGCCTGCTCGTTCGAGGAGTCTCGCGAGCACCGAGAACGTCGACGGCGGATAGCCGCGCGTCGCCGGGGGTTCGCCAGCGCTGAGTCCGATCTCGCGCTGCGCCATCGCCACGCGTGTGAGCGAGTCCATCATGAGCACGACATCGAGACCGTCGTCGCGGAACTGCTCCGCGATGCGCGTGGCGACGAAGGCCGACCGCAGACGCGCCATGGCCGGCTGATCAGAGGTCGCGACCACGACCACCGAGCGCGCGAGACCTTCTTCCCCGAGGTCGTCCTCGAGGAACTCGCGCACCTCACGTCCGCGCTCGCCGACGAGTGCCATCACCGTGACATCGGCGGAGGATCCGCGAGCGATCATCGACATGAGCGAGGACTTGCCGACGCCCGATCCGGCGAACAGGCCCATGCGCTGACCGGAGCCGACCGGAGTCATCGTGTCGAGCACGCGCACGCCGAGACCGAGCTGACGATCGATCCGTCGTCGCGTGATGACGCTCGGGGCATCGTGATCGAGCGGCACGAGCGGTGCGGTGCTCGGCAGCGGGCCCTTGCCGTCGATCGGACGTCCGAGGCCGTCGAGAACACGCCCGAGCAGTCCCGGGCCGGTGGGCACCTGAAGCGGGGCACCGGCGTGGCGGACCCGCGCCCGCGCTGTGATGCCGTCGAG
Source organism: Microbacterium hydrocarbonoxydans (assembly GCF_904831005.1). Taxonomy (NCBI): domain Bacteria; kingdom Bacillati; phylum Actinomycetota; class Actinomycetes; order Micrococcales; family Microbacteriaceae; genus Microbacterium; species Microbacterium hydrocarbonoxydans. The sequence goes on from NZ_LR882982.1 coordinate 1,845,031, forward strand.
CCTGCCGAGCGGCATGCAGCGCGCCGCGGCGCCGTCGAGAGCGACGATCTCCGCCTCGACGGAACGCCCGGCTGATGTGTCGATGCGCACTCGATCGCCTACCGCGCCGGCCACGCCGCGCACCTCGACGCCGAGGCCCCGAACGGCCTGCACGACGCCGGTGTGCTGGGGACGGGCGGCGGCCATGGCTCGCGTCCACGAAGTCGTGCTCACGAGATCCGCCCGTCCGGCTCGGCCTCGCGTCGAAGCTGCGCCTGCGCACGCCGCAGAGCGTGCACGATCCGGGTGTCGACCTCTCCGTCTTCGACCTCGATCAGCGCGCCGCCGGGATCCACCGCAGAGGATGCGACCACCTCGATGCCCGCCATGAGCCCTGAGAGGTCGTCGTCCGCCTCGACGACCGGCGCGTCCTGCTCGCTCAGCAGCACCCTGGTCCAGCGGTCGACCGGAGCTTCGGCGACGGCTCTGCGCACCGCGTGGGCGGCGGCACGAGCGGGGTCGGCGAGCTCGGTCCCGAGAATCGTCTCGGCGAGCTCGACCGCCAACTGCTCGATGGTCTCGGTGGCGACCGCGCGTACGCTCTCGGTCCTCGCGTCGAGCGCATCCCGGGCGGCATCGAGAGCGCGCAGCGCGGAGCCTCGCTGATGCAGATAGGTCTCGGTGAGCTCGCGCTCGCGTCTCTGGGTGAGATCCGCCTGATGCGCGGCCTCATCTCGTGCCCGTCGCACTCCCTCGGCGTAGCCGTCGGCATAGCCCCGCGCTCGGGCCTGCTCCGTCTCGGCCCGGAGGTCGAGCGGCGGCTCGCCCACGCGCGGCATCACCAGAGGAGTGAAGGCGGAATCGAGCACGGTGGGCACCCCGGGGGTAGAGGGTCTGGCCTGTCCGTGGCCCGAAGGGCGAGCGATCCGTGCTCCCCCGGCACTATCGCGACATCGCGACGGTGGCGTAACCACCGCGGCGTCTCGCACCGGCGAAGGGATCACTCGATGAGCTCGTCCTCGTCCTCGCGGGAGATCGTGATCTCCTCGGACGCCTCGAGCTCGCGGATGATGCGAACGATCTCGGCCCGGGCCTCGTCGACCTGCCGCATGCGCACCGGACCGAGGACCCGTGTCTCCTCGGCCAGATTCTCCTGATTGCGCTCGGTCATGTTGGTGCGCACCTTCTCGACGACCTGCTCGTCGGCACCCTTGAGCGCGAGAGCGAGCATGCGCAGATCGATGCCGCGGAGTACACGCTGAGCGTCGCGGTCCTCGAGGCGCGCGAAGTCGGCGAACGTGACCATGCGACTCCGGATGTCCTCAGCGAGCGCCAGATCGCGCCCTTCGAGCGACGCGAGCAGCGACTTCTCGAGAGCCGTGTCCGACCGGTTGATGATCTCGACGAGCGGCTGCACTCCCCCGATCGATTCGTGATTGTCACGCATCGCGAACACTCCCGTTCGCGAGCGCAGCGAGTCGGCGACGATCGAGATCGCCTCCTGGGTGGCGGTGCCCATGGTCGCGATCGCCTGCGCGACGTCGGTGCGCAGCGGATCCTGGAGTGCGGCGAGAACCGCCGCCGCACGATCTGCGCGCAGGTTCGCCAGCACGACCGCCACGGTGGTCGGCAGCTCCCCCTCGAGGATCGTCGCGAGCTGCGCGGGATCCGCCGCGTTCAGAAAGTCGAACGACACCGAGCCCTGCGACATCACGCGGCCCACCATGCCCACGGCCTTCTCGCGCCCGAAGGCGGTCTCCAGCAGTCCGGTGGCCAGCTCCTGTCCGCCTCTCGACGGCACGGAGCCCCCGGTGGCGATGCGACGGAACTCCCCGAGCGCGCGGGCCGTGGATGCGACATCCACGCCGCCGAGCTGAGTGAGCTCGGCAGCCAGCATCTCGGAGCGCTCCTCGCCCAGATGCCGCAGAACCTCGGCACCCGCGGCGCGGTCCATGTTCATGAGCACGATCGCCGCCTTGCGCAGCCCGCTCATGGAGTGTTCGGCTGCCGCCGATGCGGTCACCACGGCGGTCGACACCTCGACGGTATCGGCCTGCGCGTCGAGCAGTTCGGTCAGAGCGCTCATACCCTCGCCTCGTCCATCAGGCTGGCCAGGGCGACCGCGATCGCCTCGGGCTCGCGCTTCGCCAGATCGTCGATCTCACGGCGACGACGTTCGACGAGCATCTGGTCGGGCTCGCGCTCGTCGTCGAGGTCGGGATCGACGTCGGCCGAGGGCAGGAGCGTGGTCGGTGCGGGCAGCGGGATCGCATCGGCGTCCTTCAGCCCGCGGAGTGACTTCAGCTTCTGCTCCTCGCTCTCGGTCACGGTCGCGAAGTACTCGATCGGGCCGTCCTCGGTGTACATGACGCGGCGCTTGAGCTTGCGCCGCACGGCCAGGAAGACCACCAGGATGATCACGGCGAGAAGAATGGATCCGCCGATGATCGCTGCGCGCAGCAGCTCCTGCTGCATCTGAGCGGCCTGCTCGGCTTCCGCCGCCTGCAGAGCGGTCTGAGCGGCGGTCGCGCCGGTCTCGCTGAACTCGACGAACTCCACGGCGATCGCGTCGCCGCGCTCGAGATCGATCCCCGCGGCCGAGGCCACCAGCGTCTCGACCTGTGCGGCGGTCACCCCCGTGACAGCACCGCGGTTGAGGGCGATGCTCACGGTCTGGCGGGTGACCTCTCCGGCGGGCGTGACGGTCTTCTCGGTCGACTTGTTGACCGCGTTGTCGCGCGAGGTCTCCTCGAACTCGTACGCGCCGTCGCCGGCAGCTCCGTTCGGCACGGCGATGTTGTCGGGACCCAGCACTCCGGTGCCGCCGGCCTGGCCGCCCGTGTACGTCTCGGTCTTGGTCTGCTCCGACGCACTGAGTGCGCCTTCCGGTGCGGAGTACGTCTCGTCCATGCGCTCGGACGTCGAGTTCGCGACGTCTGCAGAGACCGTCACCGTGGCGTTGCCGGGACCCACGATCGTCTCGAGCATCGCGCTCACCGACGCTGCGACCTTGGCCTCGTGCTCGGTGGCCTGCTTGGAGGAGGTGCCCGTGAGACCCGCGCCGACCGCCGAGAGCACCGCGCCGTTCTGGTCCGTGACCGCGACGTCCTCCGGAGTCATCCCGGGCACCGCCGCGCTGGTGAGGTGCACGATCGCCTCGATCTTCTCGTCGCTCAGCGTCGACCCATTGCGGGTCTTCACGAACACGGATGCCGTCGGGCTCTGGCGCTCCGAGACGAACACGCTCTCCTCTGGGATGGCCAGCTGCACGGAGGCTGCGCTGATGCCGTCCATCGATCCGATCGTGCTCGCCAGCTCCCCCTCGATGGCGCGCTTGTACGTCACGGACTGCTGGAACTCGCTCGCGGTCACGCCCATCTTGTCGAGCAGCGTGTAGCCCTCGCTCGAGTCGCCGGGCAGCCCGGCCGATGCGGCGGCGAGACGCTGCGCGTACACCTGATCGTCGGGCACGAGGATCGTCGCACCGCCCTCGGCGAGCTCGTATGAGACCCCGGCGGTCTTGAGCTGGTCGACGACCGCCGAGGCGTCCCCCGCACTCAGACCGGTGAACAGCGGACTCATCTGCGGTCGCGCGAGCCAGGAGCCGAGTGCGATCGCCCCCATGACCAGGAGCGCCACACCGATGAGGGCGATGGTGCGCTGGGCGAGGGTGAAGCCTGAGACGACCTGCTTCGCGCGGTCGAAGTATCCCGTGAGCATCTTCGGCATCGCTTAGGCCTGCATCCTCATGATCTCGTTGAAGGCGGAGACGCTCCGGTCGCGCACCGCGACGACCAGATCGAGTGTGACCGAGGCGCGCGACGAGGCGATCATCGCCTGGTGGATGTCCTGCAGATCACCCGTGACCGCCTGCACGGCGAGCTCGTTCGACGAGGCCTGCAGCTGCTGCAGATTCTCCATGGCTCCGGTCATGGAGTTCGCGAAGGCCCCGCCGCCTGTGCCGGCAGCGGCGGTGGTGTCGCCCTCGAAGCTGAGCGCCGAGAGCGGGCTCACCCCCGCGGCCGAGATTCCCTCGATCGGGGTGCTCATCAGTTGCGTCCGATCTGCAGGGCTGCCTCGTACGTCGTCTTGGCTCGATCGACCACCGCGGCGTTCGCCTCGTAGCCTCGCTGCGCGACGATGAGCATGCTCATCTGATCGCCGAGTTCGACGTTCGGATACTGCACGTACCCGTCGGCGTCGGCATAGGGGTGTTCGGGGTCGTGCACGCGCTTGGCCTCGGCCTCGGATTCCGCGACCCCCGTGACGTAGACGCCGGGGCTCTCGGTGCCCGCCTGCACGGTGATGAGCTTCTCGCGGAACGCCTCTTCGCCCGCGGGCGTCGCGGTGTTCGCATTGGCGATGTTGTCGCTCAGCGCGTCGAGCCACTTGCGGTGCGCGGTGAGGCCGGTGCCGGCGATGCCGATGGCGTCGAACGTCATGCCGTGGCCTGACCGATCGCCTTGGAGATCGAGGCCGCCTGACCGCCGATGGCCTGGCTCGCGAACTGGAAGCGCAGCACGGTGTCGATGTTCGACAGCGTCTCGGTGTCGAGGTTCACGTTGTTGCCGTTGATGCGCGTCGGCTCCAGCGACCGCTCGACCGTGGGTGCGACGGCGCCCGATCCGGCCGAGACGGCGGAGCGGAGCTCGTCTTCGAACTGCACGCGCTTGGCCTGGTAACCGGGCGTGTTGACGTTGGCGATGTTCTCTGCGATCGAACGCTGGCGCAGCGCCAGACCGTCGAGCGCGCTGATCAGCGCGGAAGAGGTAACGGATTCGAGCACGGGGGCACTCCGGACGTTGATGGAGAAGCCGATCCCTGGCCAATCGTCGAGCTATCCGTGCTCAGGTGCGACTATCGCGACACGCGGCGCGGGCGTAACCCGGCCCGCTCAGCCTTCGACGTCGAGATATGCCGGGGTGTCGGTGGGACTCGTCGGCACACGGCGCAGCGCTGCGATCTCGCGTGCCACGTTGGCACGTGAGGCCATGAGGCCGCCGATCATCAGCTGCTGCCGCGCGCGCACCGCCTCGGCCCGCTCACGCAGCTGCTCGGGAACCGGACCTGACGGCCGCTCGAAGTCGGCGGGGGTCATCTGATCGTCTGCGGCATCGAGGGCGCGCTCGAACTGGTCGAGCACCGCCAGCCAGGCTGCGAGGTTGTCGGGCACGGGAGATCAGGCCGTGGCCGAGCCGACGGCCTGAGACGCCTCGGCGGTCGCCGCAGCGGCCTCGCGCCAGGCCTCACGCAGAGGGGCGACGATCTCGCGGCACTCCGCCGTGATCGCGCGGTCGCGCTCGATGTTCGCGGCGATCAGGCGCCCGGTGAGATACGTGTACACGCCGCGCAGGTCATCCGCACCGTCCCAGACGTCGGTGAGCGACCCGCTCAGCTCGGCGACGATCCACTGCGCGTGCGTCAGGTGCGTGCCCGCCGCGGCCCAGTCGCCAGCATCCTGCGAGACGCCGGCGCGGTCGACATCGACCAGGAGCCGGTCGTAGAGGAGCACCAGCAGGCGTTCGGGCGAGGCCGACGCGACCTGCTGCTCGAGATACTGCTGCTTGGCACGGTCGAGAGAGGTGATGGGCATGAGTGCGGACTCCAATGCGGATTCGGGTGTGCTGTCGGCTCAGGACGACGAGGAGTTGGGCGTCATCGCCGCGAGCTGACCCGTGAGCCAGCTGGACTGGGACTGCAGCTTCGACAGCTGCACCTCGAGCTGTGCGTAGGTGCGCTCGAGCGTGGCCCGACGCTGCTCGAGCCTGATGTCCCACCGCTCGACCTGCGTCTTGAGCGTCTTGACCTCGGTCTCCTGACCGGTGATGCGTGCCGTGAGCAGCCCGTCGTACTTGTCGGAGTACTGGGTGGTCACTGCGTGGAGCCTGCCGGCGACGGACGAGAACAGCTCCTGCGTCGCCTCAGGGTCGTCGGCGACGGCCGCCGCGAACTTCTCGGCATCGAACGAGAGCACGCCCTTCTCGTTGATCGTGATGCCGATCGTCGAGGGCGAGATGCCGTTGATCGGATGCTGCACCGCGTTGGCCAGCGCCCCCCGCAGGTTGCGCACGGTGCTGTCCCCCGTGAAGACCCCCAGCGTCGTCGCTTCTCCGACTCCCCCGACCGTCGCCTTCGAACCGTTGTCGATCCGCGTCAGCAGTGCCGCGATCTCCTTCACGAACGACTCGGCCGTGGTCGTCTGCTTCTTCTGGTCGCGCGCGACCGTGATGGTGACGGGGTCGGTGCTGGGCTTCGTGATCGTGACGTCGATGCCCTCCCCCACGCTGATCGTGTTGCTGGCGCTGGTCAGAGCCTGCTCGGCTGCCGTGCCGGCGAAGAGACGCACCCTCGCGTCCGCACCCTGAGTGATCAGGGCGGCCCCGGGTTCTGCGCCGAGGTCGCTCGCGGTTCCCGCAGCGAGTTCCGCCGCACTGCCGCGATGGATCGTGAACTCGCCCGCGGCGCCGGTCTCGATCGAGGTCAGCTGGATGCGCGAGAGCGGCTTGCCGTCTGCGTCGGTCCCGGCAGGGACCACTGTCGCCGTGACGCCGGCTTTGGCGTTGTTGATGGCCTTCGCGAGATCCTGCGGACCCGCACCGGTCGGGGTGATCTCGACGGGTTCGCCGTCGGTGCCCACCACGGTGAAGGTGCCGCCCCACGCCGAGGCGCCTGCGGCGGCGGTCACGACGGAGTGTGCGGTGGCGACGGCGTCGACGACGATGTCGGTCGAGAAGGCGGTGGCCGTGGCCCCGGCAGTGACTGTGACGCTCTCTGACGAGGATGCGGCGGTGAACGAGGCCAGAGATGTGGGACCTGCCGCGGTCTTGGCCTTGGCGACCAGGTCCTGCAGCGTCGTGTTCAGCGACTGCAGATTCGTGATGATCGAGTTGCGATCGGCGATCTTGTTGGTGATCAGCGTCTTGGGGATCGCCGACACGTCCATCAGCGCCTTGATGAGCTCTTCGGTCTTGAGCCCTGATACGAGTCCGTCGAGTTTCATCCCGGTCGTCTTCCGTGCGATGCGGTCAAGGTGTCCTACAGGAAGGCGCCCGAACGGAGGTGACTCCGCCCGGGCGCCCCGTGCGCCTCAGGCGCAGCGGCTCAACGGAGCAGCTGCAGGACGCCCTGGCCCGACTGGTTGGCCTGCGCGAGCATGGCGGTGCCGGCCTGCTGCAGGATGTTCGAGGCGGTGTACTTGACCATCTCGGCAGCCATGTCGGTGTCGGCGATGCGGCTCTTCGCAGCGGCCAGGTTCTCGGCCGAGACCTGCAGCGAGTTGATCGTCGACTCGAAGCGGTTCTGCACCGCACCGAGGTCGGCGCGGGCCGACGAGACGCTCTTGATGGCGGTGTCGACCGTGGTGATGGTGGCAGCCGCCACCGTCGGGTCGGCGAAGCCGTCGGTCGTCACGATGTCGGTGCGCAGCTGCGTGGCGAGATCCTTGATGTTCGCGCTGCTCAGGTCGACGGTGATCTGGCTGGATGCAGAACCGTCGGCGCCCACCTGGAAGCTGAGGGTGCCGTTGCCGGTGGCTCCGGCGGTACCGTCGAGCAGCTGGATGCCGTTGAAGTTGGCGCTGTCGGCGATGCGCTCGAGCTCGTCGACCAGCTGCGTCACCTCGGTGGTGATCGCGGTGCGCGAGTCGGCGTTGTTCGAGTCGTTACCGGCCTGGACGGCGAGGTCACGCACGCGCTGCAGGATCGAGTGGACCTCGGTGAGCGCGCCTTCTGCGGTCTGGATGACCGAGATGCCGTCCTGAGCGTTGCGGGCTGCGACGTTCAGGCCGTTGACCTGCGAACGCAGACCCTCGGAGATGGCGAGACCGGCGGCGTCATCGGCTGCGCGGTTGATGCGCAGACCGCTCGAGAGCTTCTCGAGCGACTTCGAGACGTCGTTCTGGTTGACGGACAGGTTGCGGTACGCGTTGAGTGCACCGACGTTGGTTGCGATCTGAAGACCCATGAGAATTCCTCCGTGGTTATGGGGTTGGACGCGGGCCCATCCGTGGGCCCGTACTCCCCACATTCGCGACGTGCGGATCGGCCGTAACCGCCGCGCGGGGGAATTCTCAGACTGCCGCGAGCAGCCGCTCGGAGGCAGGTGGCCCGACCGGTGCCGGCATGCCGAACAGCGCTTCGAAGAACTCCGACTTGGCCTTGGTGGAGCGGTCACCGCCTGTGCCGTCCTCCCAGGCCTGCATCGCCTCGCGCATCAGTACGAGAGCCTTCGATCGCAGCTTCGAGACGTAGGCGTGGCTCACCGCGAGTTCTTCCGCGATGTCCTTGACCATGCGATCCTCGAGATAGATGCCGCGAACCACGTTCCGCATCGCTTCCGGCAGCGCCTCGATGACCCGCGCGAGCATCGTGCGCAGCTCGGATCGTTCGACCGCGTGCTCGGGCAGGATCACGCTGTCGGTGAGGTCAGCCGCCTGACGCCCGGTCTCCACGTCGAAGTGCTCCTCGAAGCTGGTGGCGGTGCGCACCATCTCGTCGAGCTTCTGCATCTCCACCACTGCGGCGATGTCGAGGCCCGACTCCTTCGCCAGCTCGGCAGTCGTGGCCGGGCGACCGGTTCGCGCCGACACGGTCTCGCCCGCGAGACGCACGCGCTCGATCTTGTCGCGGCTGCGTTCGCCTGCGGGGTCTGCCCGGCGCATCTCAGACAGCATCGCCCAGTTGATCTGCCCACTCGCGAACGCGCCGAAGGGGATGCCGCGCGAGGCGTCATACGACAGGGCGGCCCGTGCGAGCCCCAGCCGTGCGGCCGAGAGCAGGTCGTCGAGATCGACATGCGTCGCAGACCTCGCCTTCTCGACCGCCAGGAAGGTGGCGAGCGGCATATTGTCGCGAGCGAGCTTCTCGGGCGTCGGAAGGGAATCGCCGCCGGTGCTGTGATCAGCAGAAACAGCAGAATTACTCAGCAATGCGACTCCGTGGCTAGATCATCTGTTTTATGAGGAAACTAGCACATACGGCACGTTTATGAGTAAAAAATGTGTGTTTGCTTGCACTCTGCTGAGCGTGTGCGGGGCGTCGCCGGATTATCCTCGCGACCCCGCGAGATGTGAAGCCCTTATTCCGTCGAGGGGAGAGCGGGTCTCATGGGGCATCCAACGAGATCCGATCAGAGAGGCAGTCATGTTCTTCCATCGACAGGAACTTCAGTTCAACGCCACACCCGAGGCCCCCGATGCCGTCTATGCCCGCAAGCTCCAGGAGGTCCTGGGTGGCCAGTACGGTGAGATCACCGTCGCGCTGCAGTACCAGTTCCAGGCGTGGAACATGCACATCCCGGGCAAGTACCGCGATCTGGTCTTCGGCATCGGCGCCGAAGAGATGGGTCACGTCGAGATGCTCGCGATCATGATCGCCCAGCTGCTCGAGAAGTCGCCGCTGGGGATCACCGAGGACGCTGTGCAGGACGACCCGACCGTCGCGGCGATCATCGGAGGCACCGACGTGCAGCAGGGAATCGTCGCCGGCGCCGGAGCACGTCCCGTCGACAGCAACGGCAACCCGTGGCAGGGCTCGTACATCACGTCGAGCGGCAATCTGCTCGCCGACTTCACCGCCAACGCGAATGCCGAGATGCAGGGTCGCGTGCAGGTCGCCCGGCTCTACCACATGACCGATGACCACGGAGTCCGCGACCTGCTGGGCTTCCTGCTCGCGAGAGACACCATGCACCAGAATCAGTGGCTCGCCGCGGTGGAGGAGCTGAAGGCGGAGGGTGCCGAGACCCTCCCCGTGCCGAGCAACTTCCCGCTTTCGAAGGAGCACCGCGACGTCTCTTACCAGTACCTGAACTTCAGCGACGGCCCCGCCGCCGCCGACGGGAGCTGGGCGAGCGGTCCCACACCCGACGGACACGGTGAGTTCAGCTACCACGAAGGCCCGACCACCACGGCCACGATGCCTCCTCCCACCCACCCCGATTCGCGCTTCTACGGAACGACCGAACTGCCCAACGTCGTCGAGAAGGTGGCGGGCACGGTGCAGGACGTCACGAAGACCGAGTAGACGGCGCTCTGCGGCGTCCGGTCGGGATCGGTGCTGTGGGGCCCGATCCCGACCGGCTGAGCAGACGAGCGTCGACGAGACAGGAGACCTGATGAGAGCGATGACCTACCGAGGCCCCTACAAGGTCCGGGTCGAGGAGAAGCCCGAGCCGCGCGTCCGGCATCCGAACGATGCGATCGTCCGAGTGACCAGGGCGGCGATCTGCGGATCCGATCTGCATCTGTTCCACGGCATGATGCCCGACACGCGCATCGGCCATACCTTCGGGCACGAGATCGTGGGGGTCGTCGAAGAGGTGGGTCCCTCGGTGCAGACGCTGCAGCGCGGAGACCGCGTCATGGTGCCCTTCAACATCTACTGCGGCTCGTGTTACTTCTGCAGTCGAGGTCTCTTCTCGAACTGTCACAACGTGAATCCGAATGCGACGGCGGTCGGCGGGATCTACGGCTATTCGCACAGCACCGGAGGATATGACGGCGGCCAGGCGGAGTTCGTGCGCGTGCCGTTCGCGGATGTGGGCCCCTCGGTCATCCCCGACTGGTTGAGCTCCGAAGATGCGCTGCTGCTGACCGACGCGTTCTCCACCGGCTACTTCGGCGCTCAGCTCGGCGAGATCGCTCCCCTCGACACGGTCGTCGTCTTCGGCGCGGGCCCGGTGGGTCTCGCGGCCGCCCGCTCGGCCTGGTTCCTCGGTGCGGGCCGGGTGATCGTCGTGGATCACATCGACTACCGACTGCAGAAGGCGCGCACGTTCGCGCACGCCGAGACCATCCATCTGTCCGAGGTGCCCGACATCGTTCTCGCGCTCAAGAAGGCCACCGGCCACCTGGGAGCCGATGTCGTGATCGATGCCGTGGGAGCCGAGGCAGACGGCAGCGTGGTGCAGCACCTCACCGGGGCGAAGCTGAAACTCCAGGGCGGTTCGCCGGTCGCCCTCAACTGGGCGATCGACTCGGCGCGCAAAGGCGGCACGGTCTCGGTGATCGGCGCCTACGGCCCGCTCACCTCGGCGGTGCGCATGGGCGATGTCGTGAACAAGGGGCTCACCCTCCGAGCGAACCAGGCTCCGGTCAAGCGACAGTGGCCACGTCTGCTCGAGCACATCCGCGAAGGCCATGTGCGCCCGTCCGAGCTTCTCACCCACCGGTTCCCCCTGGAGCACATCGCGGAGGCCTATCACGTGTTCTCCGCCAAGCTGGATGACTGCGTGAAACCGCTCGTGGTCGTCGGAGAGGAGTGATCATGCCGTACACGTCCGAGCGCCCTGGCATCGCGCCGTCCGAAGACGAGCTCCGCGAGCGGATCCCCGGTTGGGGCGCCGACCTCGCCCCTGAGCATCGACGGACCTGGGACCAGCGTCACGACATCGACGACACCGGCGCCCGGTGGTCCTTCCCCGAGCGTCAGGATGAGGATCCCCGGCGCGAGAGATCGATCGAGCATGCGATGCTTCCGCCCGTCTTCGGAACGGCTCAGCCGTTGCACGGCGCCTCCGGCGTCATCCGTCGATTCGCGTACGACCGGTTCAGCGAGACCAAGAACACCCGGTGGCTGCTGCTCGTGCTCGGCGACCGGGTCGATGCGGTCACCGCCCATGTCGCGTCGCTCTTCACGGGCCGCCCCGACGATCCCGTGACTCTGACCGGCGTCACGGCTGAGCCTCGTCACCGCCCGATCGCCTCGAGGTTCGGACGCGGGCGACTCGATCTCCGGCACACTTGGCTCGATCCGGTCATCGTCGTCGGTCCATGGGTGCTCGCAGCCGTGTCGATCGCGGCGGCAGCACGCCGGATAGCGCGACGGCGCTGACCACCGGCTCACTGCCCTGCTGTCAGTGGGCGCCGCGCCGCGCGGCCTGCTGCACGGCGCGCTCTGCGCCGTCGCGCCATGGTCGGCCGTGCCCCGGAAGGACGAGGCGCGCCGATGTCTGCGCAAGAGCATCGAGAGACGAGAGCGCTCTCTCCGCATCCGCCGTCGCGGCCGTCGCGACGATCTGAGGACCCGACTCCCCCGTGTAGGGATCGAGAGTCACCAGCGCGTCGCCCGAGAGCAGCACCCCCTGCTCCTCGAAGAAGAAGGCGCAGTGGCCCTCGGTGTGGCCGGGTGTCCAGACGGCCACGGGCGAGCCCGGCACGTCGACCGGCCGGCCGTGGTGGACGCGCCCGAGAGCGTCCACACCACGCACGCCGAGCGCGCCATGAACGGCCATCCGCGCGATCACGGGGATGCCCCGAGGGTGGGCGAGCAGATAGGGCAGGCGAGGACTCGCCGGTCGGTAGCTGTACGGATGCCGGGCCAGATGCGCGTCCGCGGCATGCACGAACACCTTCGCTCCGTGTGCGCGGATGCCCGAGGCGACGCCCACGTGATCGAAGTGACCGTGTGTCAGGACGATCGCATCGATGTCGCCTTCGGACGCTCCCAGATGCGAGAGAAGCGCTCGCAGCGGACGCCGCGTTCCAGGAATCCCCGCATCGACCAGGGTGAGCCCGTCGGGCGTCGCGATCAGATAGCAGTTCACGTCTGCGACCGCCAGGCAGAAGAAACCCGGTGCGACCTCGCTGAAGGATCGAGAGTGGTTCATGCCGCCACGGTACGAATCCCTCCGAACATCCGAGACGGTCTTGACATCTGCCGATGCGAAGCCCCGGAGTTCACGCCCGGAGCCGGTCGCCCCATTCCCGAATCGCGGTCGCCACCTCCTCGGGCGCAGATCTCTGCACGACGTGGTGCCTGCCGGGGATCGTGATGAGCCCGACCTCGCGGCCTCTCGCCGCGAGGCGAGCGCACCACGCCGCGCCGGCGACGGGATCCTTCGCGCCGCGCATGACGAGCAGAGGCACCCTGAGGCTCCGCACCGCGTCTTCGATCCGGTAGCTCAGCATGTGCGCGGCCTGCCGGAGGTACCAGCGGGGGCCGCACCGCAGATAGTCGGTGAAGACGATGAAGTTCGTCGCCGGGGTCTCGCCGAGAGTGTCGCGAGCGAGCGCGAGGGCCTGCGCAGAGAGCGTTCGACGGGCGTCGTCGACGACCGGTCCGATCGCGATCACTCCGGCGACCCGCGCGGGATGGCGAGTCGCCGTCTCGACGGCCCACTGGGCGCCCATGGAGTGACCGACGAGCACCACCCTGTCGTCGGTGATCGCGGACAGGACCTCGGCGAGGCACTCGGCCATCTCCTCGATCGTCACGGTCCGAGGGGGCTTGGCAAGGCCTCCGAACCCGGGCAGGTCGAGCGAGACGACACGCGCAGAAGGAGCGAGCGCACGGTGCAGTCGCGCGAGATAGCGGTGTGACATCCCGATGCCGTGGATCAGCACGATCGTGTCGGCGGCGTCACGGGCGCCGCTCTCGATCGCGCGGAACTGCATGCCGCGCACGGTCAGCATCATGCCGACCATCCTCCCCTGCGTCGGTCACCGCCGACAGCTGCGACACCGCGTCCGCCCGCCCTACAATCGGTGCGAGACGGTGCGTGCCCGATTTCGACACGTGCAGGACGCATCCGCCCGATCGATCGGGTGGAATGGGCTCGACCCCAGGAAAGAAGGCGATCATGGCTGTGATCTCCCGCGGCTTCGGTGCACGGCGACGCGAATCGAATGACCGACTCCCCCCGGGCCAGTACCTCACCGAGGACTTCCCGGTGCTCTCTGCCGGACCCACCCCTCACGTCTCGACCGACACCTGGGAGTTCGCAGTCGTGGGCCTCGACGGCATCCGCCGCACCTGGTCGTGGGACGACCTGCAGGAGCTGCCGATCGACACGATCACCACCGACATCCACTGCGTGACCCGGTGGTCAAAGCTCGGCACGCAGTGGCGCGGAGTCTCGCTCGATCATCTGCTGCAGGATGCCGGAGACGGCGACTTCACCCGAGTCTTCTCCTACGGCGGGTACACAACCAACGTTCCCCGTGCCGACCTCACCGGCGGCAAGGCCTGGATCGCCTTCGAGTTCGAGGGCGAGCCGCTCGCAGCGGAGCACGGCGGACCCGCGCGACTCCTCGTCCCCCACCTCTACTTCTGGAAGTCCGCGAAGTGGGTTCACGGTCTGGATCTGCTGCAGGACAACGAGCCCGGATTCTGGGAGCAGAACGGCTACAACATGTACGGCGACCCCTGGAAAGAAGAGCGTTACTGGTGACCTCGTCACCGTGGCACCGTGCCAGAGTCGACAGCGTCCGCCCGGCCACGGCTCACGGCCGCGTCCTGTCGTTGCGCGTCGACGGGTGGCCGGGGAACCTGGCCGGTCAGCATGTCGACGTGCGTCTGACTGCGGAAGACGGGTACCAGGCGGTGCGGTCGTATTCGCTCGCGTCTTCCGGTGACGGCGACGTGCTCGAGCTCGCGGTCGACGAGGTTCCCGACGGCGAGGTCTCTCCCTACCTGGTGGAGGACGTTCGCCCGGGCGACGAGCTGGAGGTGCGCGGTCCGATCGGCGCGTACTTCGTGTGGACGCCCGAGCAGACCGAGCCCGTGCAGCTCATCGCGGGCGGATCGGGGATCGTCCCGCTCCTCGCGATGGCTCGGGAACACGCGCGCGTGGCCGGATCGGCACCCATGCGGATGCTGTACGCGGTGCGCTCGGCGGATGACGCGTTCTACGCCGATGAGCTCCGCGGCATCGTCGATGATGCGTTCGCCCTCGACTGGGCGTACAGCCGCTCGGCCCCCGAAGGCTCCGCGCGACCGGCCGGAAGGGTGGATGCGGCGACGATCGAGGCATCTGTCATCCCCGCCTCTGAGCACCCTTCCGTCTACGTCTGCGGCCCCACCGGTTTCGTCGAAGCGGTCGCAGATCTGCTCGTCGCGGCCGGGCATACGCCGGGCCGCATCCGCACCGAGCGCTTCGGAGGTGCCTGATGCACGCCCACCCCGGTCACCACACGAGACTCGACGGCAACGCCGCCGGCGGGATGCTGCTCGAACTGTTCGGCAGAGACATGACCACCGCTCGAGGCACCTGTGCGCACTGCGAGCGAGAGGCCGAACTCGGCGACGCCGTCGCAGAGCTCGATCCGGCGGGAGTGATCCTGCTCTGCCGCGGATGCGGTCGCACGCTGCTGACGTGTCTTCACCTCGATGGGCGATACACCCTCGATATCGGCGCGCTGGCGCGCTTGCACTGGCCGACTGTCAGCGACTGACTCCGGCCTGCATGACGCCTCCGCTAGGTCAGCTCGGAATCGTACTCACCGAGCGCGCGCGGAATGTCCGACATCTCGAACGCGGCGGTCGCGGTCGGCGTCAGCGCGTGCGCGCGTGCCATGATCGCATCGGCAGCGTCCACGTCGTCGATCTGAGGTGAGAGATCCGCGTGGATCACCGCGATGGGCAGCGTGGCGCTGAGCGCCAGACGAAGAGACGAGGCTCCTCCCGAAGGCCCGACGACCGGGATATCGATGACATCCGATCGTCGCTCCTCCGCCAGCAGCATCCAGTACTCGAGTACCGCGTCAGCGGTCGCGTCTCCGGTCAGGTAGGTGCCGACCGGAGTGATGAGGGACTTCATGATCACTCCCGGAACTGTGGACGGTTGCATATCGCTACCGGGTCCGGGGCAGCCATCTCACGCTAGGCCTGTTCTCTCGAGAGGTCGACCCCCCTTGCATTTTCAGGACTCCGGTGATCCGAGCGTGATCTCGCGCTGGACGATCCGCTCAGCCACCTCGCTCAGGCGAAGGCCGCGACTGCGGGCGAAGGTGCGCATGAGGGTGAAGGCGTCGGGGATCGACACACCAGCCGTGAACGAGACGACGCCCTTCGCCTGCTCGATCATGACGCGGCTGTTCAGCGCGGTCTGCAGCTGAGACGACAGCGACTCCTGCTCGCGAAGGCTTCGCTCGTGCAGGATCCCGATGGTGGCGACGTCAGCGAATGCTCGAGCCGCGGAGAGGTCTTCTGCGGGTGGGGATCCGGCTTCCGAACGCAGCAGATTCAGGGTGCCGATGGTCGTGTTCCGCAGCGTCATCGGTATCGCCTCGATGGCCGCGAATCCGTTCTCGAGCGCGGCCTGGCGAAAGAGCGGCCAGTTGCGGGAGTCCGACGCGATGTCCGGCACCGACACCGCGGAACCCGTGAGGAAGCACTCGATGCAGGGCCCCGCCTCAGCGCCGAGCTGCATCACCTCGACGAGCTCGGTCGCCTCGCTCGTCGACGCGATGAGTTCGAGATCGCCGGCAGGGTCGGCGAGGAGGATGCCGGCGTCACTCGCGTCGAGAAGCTCCTGACACGCGTCGACGAGGGTCTGCAGCAGGTCGACGACGTCATAGTCGTCGACCATCGTGTCTGCCAGTGTCGCGAAGAGCTGCAGCAGCCGCGCCTCGCGTGTCGCCGCGGTCATGATCCCGCCTCGATCCCGCCCGACGTGCGAGAGAAACGGAGAGTGCCGTCGACCACCGCCTGAGCGACCTCCATCACGCGCTGCCCGGTCGAGAATGCCCGCGCCTGGAGCATGAGCAGCGCGTCATCCGGACCGATGTCGAGCTGAGCGAGAACGATCCCCGTGGCCTGATGAACCGTGCGTCGGGAGTAGGTCCCCGTCTGCGCGTCGTGGTCTGCGAAGCCCGCCAGCGCATCGCGAAGAACATGCCGGCTCACGACCTCGGCCATGGCTCTCGCCTGTGTGCATTCTCGCGGGCTGAGAGTGACGGGCTCAGCCGAGTAGAGGTCGACCGCGCCCATCTTGATCTCACCGACCGTCAGTGGGAAGGCGAACATCGACGCGACCTCGACGTCGTCCTCCACGGCCGCGACGAACGCCGGCCATCGAGCGACTCCGCGACGCCGGAAGTCCGGCTCGAGCACAGCGGCGGAGGTGCGCATGGCCTCCCAGCAGGGTCCTTCGCCGAGGTCGAACTGCAGTTCGTCGAGACGTGCAGCCACGTCATCCGTGGCGGAGATCGTCTCGCTGCCGAGAACATCCCCCACCGTCGAGACCGCGGCACCCGTGACCGGGAACCGCTCGACGAAGAAGCCGCTGAGGGCGTCCAGCTGACGACCGGAACGCTCCAGATCGCTCAGCGCATCGTCGAATGGCTCACTCATAGTGCTCTTCACGATACCGCCAGCCGAGGGTCGGCGGTATGGAGGCACCCACGAAGTCCGAGAGTTGCACAACAACGGTTCAGTGACAAGCCCCGGGCCGGTTTCCCGCAGCGGGTCTACCTTCTCCATTCATGAAGACTGCGCACCGGCAGCGACGACACCGCGATCCGTACAACAGGCGTGAGGTGCTGGCCGGATACCTGTTCATCTCGCCGTGGATCCTGGGCTTCCTGATCTTCACGGCGGGCGCGATGGCGTACAGCCTCTACATCTCGTTCAGCAACTACAACCTCGCGACCAACTCGGCGCAGCCCGTCGGCGTCGCGAACTACGCCGAGCTCTTCGACGACCCTCGTGTCGGGCTCTCGCTCGCCAACACCCTGTTCTACGTCGTGATGGCCGTGCCGCTCGAGATCATCTTCGCGCTGATCCTCGCTCTGCTGCTGAACCGCGTGGGTCGTGGAGCGGGCTTCTTCCGCGTGCTCTACTACCTTCCCAAGATGACCCCGGCCGTCGCGACGGCTGCCGTCTTCTTCCTGCTGCTCAACGGCAACTCCGGCGCCATCAACCAGTTCCTCCGCCTGTTCGGCATCTCGGGGCCGCAATGGCTGGTCGACCCTGCATGGGTCAAACCGAGCATCGTCATCATGACGCTGTGGACGGTCGCGGGCACCATGGTTATCTTTCTCGCCGCGCTCAAGAACGTGCCGGTCGAGCTCTACGAGGTGGCATCGCTCGACGGCGCGGGGGCGGTGCGCCGGTTCTTCTCGATCACGCTGCCGATGATCTCCGGCGCGATGTTCTTCAACGTCATCGTGCTCTCGATCGCAGCCTTCCAGATCTTCGATCAGGCGTACCTGCTCTTCTGGCGAGATCAGAGCAATGCCTCCCCCGAGGCATCTCTGTTCTATGCCATCTATCTGTTCCAGCAGGCATTCCGCCAGTTCGACTTCGGCTTCGCCGCCGCCATGGCCTGGCTGCTGTTCGTGATCATCATGCTGATCACGCTCGTGCAGGTGAAGGTCGGCAATCGTTTCGTCTACTACGAGGGAGACCGCTGATGTCCACGACGATCCGCCCCGTCCCCCTCACCCCGCCGCCGGGGCCCGAATCCCCGACCGGCACCGTGGCAGTCTCCGTTCCCGGTCGCCGGCGCAGGCGCAGAGCTCTGGGCAGGCCAAAGAGCCTCGTGGCGCGCATCCTTCTGACGATCGTGCTGATCGGGTTCGGTCTGCTGTTCCTCTACCCCTTCGTCTGGCTGATCGCCGCGAGCCTCAAGCCACGGGGAGAGGTGTTCGACAACAGTCTCTTCCCGCGCACCTTCGTTCCCGAGAACTACATCGAGGTGTGGAATCAGCTGCCTCTGCTGAACTGGGTGTGGAACAGCGTCGCGATCGCGCTGCTCGCCGCAGGCACCGTGGCCATCTCGAGCTCGATCGTCGCCTTCGGCTTCGCGTACTTCCGATTCCCCGGCCGCAAGCTGCTGTTCGGACTCGTGCTGGCGACCATGATGCTGCCCGGTGCCGTGACCATGATCCCGGTCTACCTGATCTGGAAGCAGACCGGCATGCTGGGCACCTGGGTGCCGCTGTGGGGTATGAATCTGTTCGGGTCGGCGTTCTACATCTTCCTGCAGCGCCAGTTCTTCCTCGGCCTCCCCCGGGAGCTTTTCGAAGCCGCACGGCTCGACGGTGCGAGCGCGTGGGGTCTGTTCTGGCGCATCGCGATGCCGCTCTCGATCCCGTCGTTCGTGATCGTGTTCCTGTTCGAGTTCCAGGCCAGCTGGAACAATCTGCAGGCATCGCTGATCTATCTCAACGCCGGCTCGGTCGACGAGTTCACCGCGCCGCTCGGCATCGCCTACGCGATGACCAAGTACAGCCCGACGGCGGGTGGCCACGGCGACTATCAGTACGTGATGGTGGCTTCGCTGATCGTGACTCTGCCGATGCTCCTGCTCTTCGCCTTCGGCCAGCGCTACTTCATCGAGGGCGTCGCCACCCAGGGCCGCAAGGGCTGAACCCGATCTCGCAGGGCGGGTCTCCGCCCCCACACGAATGGAGAACGAAATGAAGACACGAATCCTCGGAGCCGCCGCAGCCGTGACGGCATCCGCTCTCCTGCTCAGCGGGTGCGGCGGAGGCAGCGGCGAGAGCGCCGCCGAATCCGTCGACTTCGGCGCCGATCCCACCGGAGCGCTGAACGCCTGGGGGTTCGAGAACGCGGATGACGTGGGCACCTCGCGCATGGACTACGCCTCGGAGCAGCTGTCGGGCGTCGAGGTCGACCTCGACGCCACGGCCTTCGACGCGCAGAAGTTCACCACCCGCATCGCGAGCGGTGATGTTCCCGACGTCGTGCAGATGGACCGCCGCTACGTCACGACCTACGCCGCGCAGGATCTGATCATGCCGCTCGACGCGTGCTTCGAGGCTCACGACGTCTCGCCGCGCGATCACTGGTACCCCTTCGTGGTCGACGATGTGACGTACGACGACGGAGTCTGGGCGGTGCCGCAGTTCTACCAGCCGCCGGCGATCCTGCTGAACAAGACGGTGCTCGCCGAGGCCGGCGTCTCAGCCGACGAGTTCGACACGTCGAATCCCGACGCCCTGATGGGAGCGATCGAGAAGATCTACCAGGAGTCGGGCGGCGTGCCCACTCGGCTCGGCTTCGACCCCGTCGCCACGGGACAGGGCGGTCTCTGGGTGCTGGCGATGGGCGGGCAGCTGAACGACGAAGACGGCGCCCCCACGCTCGACGATCCGAGCAACGTCGCAGGCCTCGAGATGCTGAAGCAGATCACCGACGCGCAGGGCGGATTCGCCGCCGTGAAGAGCTTCACCGACTCGTTCGACGCGTTCGGCGACGACAACCAGTACGTGGCGGGCCAGGTCGGCGGCCAGGTCAACGCCCAGTGGTACCCGAACGTGCTCTCCCCCTACATCGACCAGCTCGACCTCGAGGCGGTGCCGTTCCGCTCTTCCGACGGCGAGCCCTTCTCGGTCGCGTCCGGTACGGCGTTCGTGATCCCGGTCGGCGCGAAGAATCCTGCTGCTGCCTGCGCGTGGATGGTCGAGCTCACATCGGACGAAGCCTGGAACGCGGCCGGCGAGGCGCGCGCCGAAGTCCGCCAGCAGGACGGCGGTATCAATACGGGTCTGTTCACCGGGTCGCCCGCAGCCGACCAGGCGATCCGCGACGAGTGGGTCGCCGAGAGCGGCAATGCCGGGTTCGACCAGGTGATCGCGACGTACTACGACGTCGTCGACTACGGCGAGTCGTTCGGCTCCTCCCCCGCGGGGCAGGAGATCCAGAACGAGCTGAACAACGCCATCACCGCAGCGCTGCTCGGCGACAAGTCGATCGAGGACGCTCTGGCCGACGCGCAGGATGCTGCGATGCGCGCGTACGAGAAGACCGCGGGATGACCGCGCTGCATATATCGAACAATCGACGTCGAGGAGGGAACGACATGACTGACTACGAGCACGCACCCCGCAGGGCGATCGTGACGGCCGGCGACTCGGGCATCGGTCGCGCGACGGCGGTGGCGCTCGCCACAGCCGGGATGGACGTGGCGATCACGTGGCATTCCGATCAGGCCGGCGCCGAGCAGACCGCCGAAGAGGTGCGCACTCACGGCGCACGGGCGATCACGGGGCAGCTCGACGTCGCCGACATCCCGGCATGCGGCGACGTGGTCGACGGGCTGGTCGCAGAACTCGGCGGACTCGACGTCTTCGTCAACAACGCCGGCACCGGCGTCTCGACGCCGTTCCTGGAGCTGTCTCTCGACGAGTGGCGGCGGGTCGTCGACACCGACCTCACGGGTGCCTTCGTGTGTCTGCAGCGCGCTGCGCGCGCGATGGTCGCGGGTGGCAACGGCGGACGCCTGATCGCGGTGACGAGCGTGCACGCGCATCAGCCGATGTTCGGCTCCAGCGCATACGACGCCGCGAAGCACGGACTGAGCGGCCTGATGAAGAACCTCGCACTCGAACTGGGCTCGGCGGGCATCAGTGCCGTCAGCGTCGCGCCCGGCGAGATCGCGACGCCGATGACGGGGCAGACCGATATCGACCCGCACACGCAGGACCGGCCGGGGATCCCGCTCGGTCGACCCGGCGATGCGCGCGAGGTCGCGGCGCTGATCGCGTTCCTCGCTTCGCCGCCGGCCGCCTACATCTCAGGAGCGTCGGTGGTGATCGACGGCGGGATGCTGCAGATGGGGCCGCAGGCCGGCGCGAGCATCGAATCTCACAGCTGGCGCGACGGCTGAGCTCTGACTAGATCTCTTCGCTGCTCTCGAGGATCCACGGGGGTTCGGTCTCGGCCACCGCCGACCGCTGCGACGATGAGATGCGCTCACGCATCTCATGAACGGTGACGGCGTTGTCCGGCTCCTCGAGTGGGGAGTTCGTCGACTCGACCATGAGCTCGGTGCTGGGCGTGAGCAGGAACGACGCGTCGACGACGTTGCCGTCCGGGCTGACGACCTGCAGAGTCACCGTGTCGGCGTTCCCCTCAGCCGCGAGCATCCGCGCGTAGTCCATGAGCGTGTCCGCGGCGTCGTTGCCCACGAGAACCGACTTCTCGGCGTACTTCACATGCTTCATCATCCGTTCCTTTCGATCCGTTGCATGACAGGAAATCCTGCGCCCCGCTCCGCTGACAGGGGCTTGACGATCGACGCGAGAGGTCTCATCACTCCGATTCGACGCTGCTGACGTGGTGGGGCACGCCGACGGGTTTCGACTCGCTCGAACCGCGCTGACGCAGATAGATCGAGAAGGCGACCATCGCCCCGACCGCGAGGAACTCGGACTGCCAGTTCTGCAGCGTGCGGTTCCAGAACTCCGCCGACACGACGTAGTCGAGCCAGGTCTCGGGCGGCAGGCCGTGCTGTGCGTTCTGCTCGTTGGCGACCACGTGCCCCGCGAGCGACTGCGCGAGCCACGAGAGCACGAAGATCGTCCCCATCGCGACGAGCAGCGAGTTGGCGTAGAGCCAGCCGCGCACACCGCGCACCTTCGCCCACCGCGGCGAGTCCTGGTGCGCGTGCTCTCCGACGAGTTGATCCTCGTCAGAGCCGACGCCTTCGTCTCCGGGCTTCTTCGACTCCGGCGATCCCCGCTGGATGAACCAGATGGTCGCGAGGATGAACAGGAAGAACTGCAGGAACTCCGACTGCCAGTTCTCCGCCACGTCCACCAGGAAATCGGAGGAGGTGACGAACTCCAGATAAGGAGCGGGCGGCTGGCCGTGCTGAGCCAGCTCCTGATTGTTGTATGCGTGACCGGCGATCGACTGCCCGATCAGGCTCAGGGCGAAGATCGCGAGGAAGACGAGGCTGAGTCCCCCGTCTCGGATGAACCGGCGCATCCTCGTCACCTCCCCAGCAGCGGCAGGGTGATCATGATCGCGAGACCGATCACGATGATGAGCGTCCACGACCAGAACGCCATTCGCATCGATGCTCGACCGATGGTTCGATCCGACATGACTGTCTCCTCTCTCTGTGCGACGCCGACCTGTGCGGCGTCAGCCGCCGAATGCCTCGAGCGCGGGGCGCGGCGCTCGCCCTCGCGGCTGCCGTGGCTCGGCTCCCGGCGGTCGGAGCGGCGGGATGGCCGCCGTCACCGCGTGTCCTGCGTCGAGGGTGAGCTGCTCGTCGTGATGGGTGATCGTGAGCGGCTCGCCCGACGCGAGCCGGTAGGTCGCCTCGCGCTGGGTGACGTCGACGCGCAGGATGCAGCCGTGGATGCGCACCCCGAATTCGAGCCGGTCGATCTGCGGTGGCAGGCGCGGGCGGAAACTCATGCCGCTGTCGCTGTCGCGCATCCCCCCGAAGCCCCCGGTGACGGCTGTCCAGACGCCGGCGAGCGCGGCGACGTGAAGGCCATCGCCGGTGTTGCCGTGCAGGTCGTCGAGATCGAGGGTGGCGACCTCGGCGAGGTAGTCGAGCGCGAGATCGAGGTGTCCGAGCTCCGCCGCCATCACCGACTGCACCGCGGCCGACAACGACGAGTCGCGCACCGTGATCTCTTCGTAGTAGGTGAACGCGCGAGCCTTCTGCTCGGCGGTGAACGCCTCGTGCGCGAAGAAGAGGGCAAGCACCAGATCGGCCTGTTTCACGACCTGCTTGCGGTAGAGATCGAAATACGGGAAGTGGTCGTGCAGCAGGTACTCGTCCGCAGCCGTCGACTCGAAGTCCCACCGTTCGAGATCGGTGTACCCGGCGGACTGCGGATGCACCCCGCGTTCCGCGTCGAAGGGCACCGTCATCGACGTGGCTGCGAGCTGCCATCCTGCGATCTCGTCGTCTGCGATGCCGAGCTGCGACGCGATATCCGGATGCCGACGCGCCGCAGCCGCCGCACCTCGGAGATTCATCTGCGCCGCGAGGTTCGTGAAGACGTTGTCGTTCGCGATCGCCGAGTACTCGTCGGGGCCCGTCACTCCGTCGATGTGGAAGCCGCCCTGCGCATCCCACCGGCCGAGCGAGACCCACAGACGCGCGGACTCGGCGATCATCTCGAGCCCCGCCTCTCGTTCGAACGCCACATCCCCCGTGGCCCTGACGTAGTGCAGAACAGCTCCGGCCACGTCGGCGTTGATGTGGAACGCGGCCGTGCTCGCGGGCCAGTAGCCGGATGACTCTCTGCCGTCGATGGTCCGCCACGGCAGGGCGGCACCCTGCAGATGCAGCTGCGCCGCCCTGGCACGGGCGTGGTCGAGCACGGAGTGCCGCCACCGCAACGCCTGCTCAGCGGCGTGCGGGAGCGTGGAGGTGAGCACGGGGAGCACGAAGGCCTCGAAGTCCCAGAACGTGTGCCCTTCGTAGCCGGATCCCGTCAGCCCCTTGCCAGGGACCGAACGCAGCTCCATGCGTGCGGAGGCCTGGAAGACCTGGAAGAGCGCGAATCGCACCGCCTGCTGCAGTCTGCGCGGGCCGTCCACACGCACGTCGGCGCACTCCCAGAATTCGTCGAGTCGAGCCCGCTGGTCGCCGATCACGGTCTCCCATCCGGCGCGCATCGCGTCGCCGACCGCCGTCTCGGCGCGATCCCGCAGCGCGCCCGTCGAGAGGTCGGCAGAGAACTCGTGACCGACGACCTTGACGATCTCGAGGGTCTCCCCCGCGCCCAGCGACGCGCGCACCGTGGTGCGCGCACGATCTCCCTCCGGGTCCACATCGGTCTCGACGCTCGGCTGCGTGCGCGACGTTCCACTCACCACCCGATGGTCCATCGACACCGCGGTCCTGAGGCCACTCTTCCTCGTACGGTGCACGAGCGTCGCGGCTCCGCCGCCGCCGACCGACGCCACCGCCTCCAGCGGCTCGCTCAGCAGCTCCTGCACGCGCGGGTCACCATGAGTGATCGGCAGCGGCTCGTTGGCCAGCAGCTCCGAGACGACCGTCACCTCGGACGACTCATCGAGCGCCTGCACCCGATAGTGCACCGCCGCGACGGCGCGGTGCGCGAACGAGACGATCCTCGTCGACCGGATGCGGACGCGCCGGCCGATCGGACTCGTCCAGTCGACCTCGCGCTCGAGCGTTCCCGCACGGAAGTCGAGCCGCCGCCGGTGCGACTCGAGCGTGCCGCGACGTACATCGAACGGCTCGTCTCCGACGATGAGCCGGATGAGCTGGCCGTTGGCGGCGTTGATCACGCTCTGCCCGCATTCGGGGTATCCGTACCCCTCTTCTGCGTACGGCATCGGATGCTCTTCGAACAGACCGTTGAGGTAGCTGCCCGCGACTCCGCGCGGATCCCCCTCGTCGAGGTTGCCTCGCCAGCCCACGTGACCGTTGGAGAGTCCGAAGACCGATTCCTCGTGAGCGAGATCGTCGAGGTCGATGCCGTCTGCGCTGATGCTCCACTCATCGACCTCGAACCGCGGTCGCCTCCCGTGCATGCACTTTCCTTCCGTCGACAGCGCTTCGCCCCGAAGGTAGCGGCGCCGAGTCGTCGGGAGGAGTGGGTTGATTCCGGTGACGGTGACGAGTAGTGGCGATCCGATGCCTGATCTGCCGCGCGCTGTGCGCAGCGACCCGCATCCGCTCTCCGCCATAGTCGACGCCTCCGCGCAGACGCGTCGCGATCGCGATCCACGAGCACACCCCGCGCTCGGCGACCCACAGTGGCGCCCAGAATGCGCTCGACGGCGGGAACACAGAGCCGCCGGCGCGTCGTCGTCGTCCGCATTCCGCGAGCAGGATGACCGCGAGCACCAGGACTCCCAACACCCGCGGACTGCGTCGGAGGGACCACACGACGGGCAGGATCGCGGCCTCGATCGCGAGCCGTGCGGGTTGCGCCCAACTGTCGTAGGCCTGTCGGATGCGCTGCGACAGGAAGTGTCGCGCCGTCGGCGGACGACGCACGACATAGAGATCGGGACGCGAACAGACCCGACCCCCGGCGGCGATGACGGTGCGCTCCATCTCGAGGTTCTCGAACAGAGTGTCTGCGGCATACCCCCCTGCCCCGAGCAACACCGAGCGACGCACGGCGTACGTACCGGGATAGTCGTCGGCGACCGCACGATTCAGCAGGCTGCGCGCCGTGTCCCACCGGGCGTGCCAGGGCAGTGGCGAGAAGTGGTTCTGCGGTTTCACCAGCGCCGAGGATGCCAGGTCGGCTGCCACCGCGGCGAGCGTGCTGCGGTCGTACCGCACATCGTCGTCGGCGATCACCACTCGCTCGTGGCGGGCGGCGGCGACACCGGTGAGGACGCCATGCACCTTCCCGTTCCCCCGCATTCCGTTCCGCCACTCTGCGTCGCCGCGCCCGCCGCACGGGATATGACGTACGAGATGCGACCAGGCTGCCGCGTGGGCGGCGAAGCGCGCAGAAGTCGAGCCGTCGACCACAGTCACATCGACCCAGTCACGAAGACGCTCGAGGTACTCGGTGAGTTCGTCGATCGCGTCGTCGCTCTCCCAACGCAATGGCAAGACGTACTCGACGTCGAGCAGCGGAGCACGTTCCATGAGGTCGGCTACAGGTCGGCGGGCACACCGAGCTTCTCGCCCGATGATAGCTCTTCCGGCTCAGGAACCAGATACAGCCCGGTCGTGGCGTTGGCTGTGGAGGCGAGCGCCGTGACCCAGCGCCGGTTGATAGACGGCTGTCGGCTGCCGAAGAACCGATACACGAGTGCGCTTCCGGGATGCACCCACACGGTGGTGCGACCTCCCCCGATGCTCTGATCCTCGCGCCAGCTGAAGTTGAAGGGCTCGGCACGGCGCAGCTTCGCGGTGATCACGAGCTGCAGATGGCTGAGTGCCCGATCTTCGATCTCGACCCTGATCGTGCCTTCGTAGATGAACCTGCCCATCATGCACCGCCCGCGTCGTCTGCCGGGCCCCGCCCCGCGTCGAAGTTCTCCTCATACCGCAGCCGCGCTTCCTCCAGCAGCTCTTCCGTGAGCTGCGCCACCGGCTCGACATCGCGCAGCAGCGGTTCGCAGTCGGGTCCTCGGCCGCACACCTCCCCCTGCAGGATCCACGCCATCCGGTCGGGATCCTTCTCGGCGAGGTGCCGATACTGCGAGAGCTGCCGCGCGAGCCAGTCCTCCAGCGGACGAGTCCACCACGGCTCGGCATCGAGCGGATTGACCGACAGCCCGGGCAGCTCGAGGCCGCTCTCCGCGTCGACGCTGTGGCGTCGCGCGTCGTCGTCGGGGCCGGCGGAGTATCGCACGTGGAGTCCGGGGCACGCACGCACGACGGCTGCCAGCTGTGCGAGATGCGAGATGCGCCGGAGCGTCGGAGGCTGGTCGTTCGGGAGCGGCCGCACGAGCGTCAGGGGCGCGTCGGCGGCGTCGAAAACGGTGGGGTCTGACATGGTGCCAGGCTAGGAACGCGACGACGCCGTTCGCAGGGTATTGACAAGTCGCAGCTTTCACTGCAGTGCGCCGATGCCGATGCGCCTCAGGCGCGGCCCAGAGCCTTGAGCACCTCGGTGGCGCCATGGTAGTCGCCGCCGGGCAGTTCATGGATCGCGTCGATGATGGGTACTTCGAGGTGATCGACGACCGCGATCCGCAGCAGATCGTCTTTGGTCGCCGGGTAGTCGATGCTGCGCAGAGTGTGCGCCAGTCGTGAGTCCGTGGAGTCGATGGGGGCGAGGGAGGGCGAGGATCGGTTCATGCGTTCATTCTCGGGACCGCTCGCAGGACTTCTGCTCTCTTGACAGCACCGGCGTACTCGCGGTTAAGCGCGTGCGAAAGTGCTACATGTCCTCGATCAAGAGCTCGCCATGCGCATTGAGGCTGTTCATCATGCGGGACACTCGCTCGGCGTCCACGGTGATCGGGTCGGCGGTGTCGAACGCCATCACCAGCGGGATGCTGGGGTGGATCCACGCCGTGAGCCGTGCGTCCGGCAGGCCGTTCGTCGGATTCCACGACATCATGAAACTCTCCTGCCGGCGCAGTTTCGTGCCGACGACGATCTTCATGTGCGCGAGCGTCACATCGTCGATGGCGATCGGCTCGAGCGTGCTGTCGTATCTCAGGCGTCCCATCCCACGATGCTAGGCGAGCCCGGGCCCACACGGAGGGGCGTTGACATCGCGTCGTCGTTCAGGTGCAGATTCAGGTTCTCGGGAGCGCGCAGGCCGCGGTACCGCCCGGCAGCCGGTGCCGGAATCGGGCGATCAGCGAGTAGCCCAGCGCTGCGACCCACGAGAACGGCGGCGTCACGAGCATCCAGCCTGCGATGCGAAGCGCCGTCGAACGCTGCATCCTCAGCAACCCGGAGAAAGCGGCATGACCCCGCAGCCTCCGCTCGCCCACCAGCAGCCACGCGTAGTGCGTGACGTCCGAGACGCTCAGACCGACCTCGTCGAGGTCCACCCACTGCCATGGCTGGGCCTCGGGAAACCTGCCGAGCCATCGCTCGAGTCGTTGCACCCACAGGGTGCAGAAAGCGCAGTCGCCGTCGTAGACGAGCAGAGGCCGGGGACGCATGTCATCGACCCTACGCCCGAACGAACCGTTGTCTTCAACCACATCATCCTCGCGATCACAAGCCCCTGTTCACCGATCACCCCATGGCGGAGCCTGTCGCCATGAGCCACCCAGACGACATCAAGCAGCCGCTCGACCATCTGCCTCCGCTCGACGAGCGCGACAAGGCGATCGAGATCGACGAACCGCACTACCCGACCTCCGAGTCGCCGACCGCGCCGTCGCACGTCTCGCCCGACACGGCTGCCGAGCCCGACAAGCCGAATCGCCACGGCGTCGACAAGCTGCCGCCCACCGCGCGCTGAGCGATCATCGGCCTTCAGGCCCGTCGGACTCGTCGTGCGCCGCCTTCGAGCGGGACTGCTGTCGGATGCGGCGGGCCTCGTCGATGTCCTTGCGTTCCTTCTCCGCAGCCTTCTCGCTGGTGCGCGTGTCCCGCGGGGGAAGTCGGATCTCCTTCTCGGCGGCGATGCCCGCCTCCAGCTGACGGCCACGCTCGAGTTCGGCGTCGAACTCGGCACCGACCAGCAGTGCGAGGTTGGCGATCCACAGCCACAGCAGGAAGATCACGACCCCGGCGAGCGACCCGTACGTGCGGTCGTAGTTCGAGAAGTTCGCGACGTAGAACGCGAATCCCGCCGTCGCGACAGCGAGCACGATGATCGCGAGCAGGGCACCGAGACTGATCCACCGGAACTTCGGCTGCTTCGCGTTCGGAGTCGCGTAATAGAGGATCGCCACGGCGAGGACGACGATGAAGGCGAGCAATGGCCACTTGGCGATCGACCAGATCGTCTGCGGCAGGGTTCCGAGTCCGAGCGCGTCGCCGATCGCGCGCGCGATCGGCCCCGAGACCACCAGGATGATCGCCGCGATGACGAACAGCACGATGGTGATCACTGTCACGAGCAGCTGTGCGGGCTTGAGCTTCCAGAACGGTCTGCCCTCGTCGATCTCGTAGATGCGATTCATCGCCCGACTGAAAGCGCCGACATAACCCGACGCCGACCACACGGCGAGCAGGATGCCGGTGATGAGCGCGACGCCTGCGGCCGGGGAGTCGGCGAACTGCTCGATCGGACCGCGGATGGTCTCCGCCGTCTCACCCGGGGCGACCTGCTCGACGATGTCGATCACAGCGTCTCCCGCCGCCTTCCCCTGGCCGACCACTCCGAGGAGCGAGAACACGGCGATCAGCCCCGGGAAGATCGACAGCACCGCGTAGTAGGTGAGCGCGGCGGCGATATCGGTGCACTGGTCGGACGAGAACTCGCGGAAGACCTTCTTCGCGACGTACCTCCACGATCGCCCGTGGAGATCGTCCGGGGAGTCGGGCTTGGTCGAAGCTTCGGCGTCGGGTGTCCGATCCGCGGCGTCCGTGTGCTGCCGTGACATCATCACTCCTCTTCTCCGAGAACGGACCCACCGCGCATGGACGCGCGGTGGGTCCGTCCGATCGATCGATATCAGCTGCCCGCGATGTTCTCGCGCGCCTGCTGGGCCTGACCGGTGACCTCTCCGGCTGCCGACCGGGCCTCGTCCTTCACGACGGAGACGGACTCCTGCGCCGACTCCTTGACGGATTCGACCGACTCCTGAGCCGGCTCCTTCAGATGCTCGCCGACCTCCTTGGCGACGCCCGCGACCTCGTCGACGAGCGGCTGGGCCTGATCTTTGACCGTCTTCGCGAGCTGCTGCTCCTTCGACGATGCCGGAACGAGTGATGCGAGCAGAAGCCCCGCCCCGAACGCCATCAGTCCGACAGCAAGCGGGTTGCCCTCGGCCTTGGCGACGGCCCGATCCGTGACGTCTGCCACTCGGTCACCGGCATCGGAGAGCGTGGATCCGGCATCGTCCGCCGATCCCATGACCCGCTCGCGCACCGAGGTGAAAGCTCCTCTCACCTTGCCCATCTGCCGATCGACGATCTTCGACGGGGTCACCTTGTCGGCGAGCGCGTCGACGTCCGACCCCAGCTCCTGCCGCGTCCGCTCGATGTCGGCGCGGATCTCATCGGGTGAATCACTCATCGGTTCTCCTCATTTCTCTTCAGTGCTTCAGGAATCTCCTTGACCGTGTCGACGGTCTGCGGCATGCCTTCGATCTGCTTCAGCTGCCCGCGGCCGACGACGAACAGGATCAGGGCGACGATCGCCCAGATCACGGCGACGACGACGCCCGACCACCCGCGCCCCATCAGCGAGCCCAGTGCCCACCACAGAGCGAGCGACAGGAAGAAGACCGCCATCAGCGCCGCATACCCGGCGGCGCCCATCAAGCCCGCGCCCTTGGCGGACCTCGTCGCGGTCTCACGCAGCTCAGCGCGGGCGAGCGCGAGTTCCTGACGCATGAGGGTCGACAGATCTCGCGAGACCTCGCCGAGCAGATCGCCGAGCGAGTTCGACGCGGCCTTGGTCTCAGAGGGAGTGGGGTCGCTCATCGTCACCCTCCCCGAGTGCGCCCGCTCCGGTCCAGGCGGTCTGTGCTCCGCCCCGACGGGTGGGCGGTGTGAGGCCATCCGTCTCGGTGCGTGTCGGGGCGCCCGTGAGGTCTGCACCCGACACGGCACCGCTCTCGCCGGTGACGCTCTCGCCGGTGACGCTCGCCGGAGAGCCGACGGGCACCGGCACCGCAGAATCCGGATGCACCTCGCGCGGTGGCGACACCGGTGGAGCAGTCGTCGGCGTGTCGTCTGCCGAGGCGTTCGACGCCAGCGCTCGGGTGAGCCTGCCGACGGCCACTCCGACGATCGCCGCACCGAGGATGAAGGTTCCCGGCTTGCGTCGCGCGAACCGCTTCACCTCTGTCAGCACCGAGCCCGGATCGCGGTCGCCGAGCCAGTTCGCAGCGCCCGACAGTCGGCCGGCGACCTGCTGCACGAGGTCGCTCGCGACGGAGCTGCCGTCGGACCTCTCGGCCATGGAGCTCAGATCGTCGCCGACCGACCGCAGCCCGCCGGCGAGGCGCTGCTGTTGCGCGTGCGCCTGGTCCTTCAACTCTCGGGTGGTCTGCGCGTACAGGTCCTTCGCCTGGGTCTTGGCCTCGCCGACGACGCTCGCCGCCTCAGTCTTCGCAGTGCCGATGACCTCCTTCACCTGGCTTCCCGCCGTGTCGGCGAGGTCTGCCGCTTCGTGCTTCGCGGCCTCCGCCCTTCCCGAATCCTGCGTGTGATGCGCGTCCGAGCCGCTCGGGCTCGTCGTGCCATAAGTGTCCGACATCAGTGCTCCTTCGTGCGGGGTCGTCCCGGATCGATCCAGTTCGCTGACCGATCCGCTGGATTGGTGAGCACTGGTCTAGTCGGCTCGGAAACCGGCTCCAGCACCCTTGCCGAAATCGCGGTCGCGGGTGTATGGGAGCCCGCAGCCTCATCAGGCCATCGGCGTCAGCGAGGCGGTGCGCAAGGGCCTTGCACCGTCCGTCGCACCCCTGTAGTCGTGGAGTGCAGGGGGAGATTCAGGAGGGAAGGTCAGCGCATGGGCAAGTTCGTATACGAGGGAAGTCAGAAGGTCGAGATAGACGATCGAGCGCTCCACCACCTCCAGGTCGTGATGACGACGAAGCTGCGCCGCGGCGAGCCCTTCCTGTTCACCTGGCGGGAGGACCCGAGTATCGGCGGAGGTCGCAGTTCGGTATGGCTGCACCCCGGCTGCAATCTCGTGTTCAAGTACTCGGGCGGCAAGGTGCCCGATCTCAATCGGCACTGGATCGAGGCGCTCGCTTTCACCGCGAACGCGCCGTCAGGGCTGTATCTCGTCCACGAGCCCGAGAATGCGCCGAGCGCGCACCACGACCAGCCGGTTCGCGGACGCTGAGGGAGGCGAGTATGGCGCTCGAGCCGAGAGGCGACTCGCAGCCCACGAACGATCTGACCGCCGTGTTCCGGCGCCTGGCCGATGCTCTCGACCCCGACTACGACGTGATCGACACGATGGATCTGCTCGTCGACGCCGCGACGCGTTTCACTCCCGCGGTCGACGCGGGGATCGTCCTGGCGGACGCAGAGGGACGACTTCACGTGCTGGGATCGACGAGTGAGCGCGCGAGCGATGTGGAAGAGGCCGAGCTCGGCGTCGACCAGGGGCCCTGCCTCGACAGCTTCCGGTCCGGGCGCGTCGTCGAGACGGCTGACCTGATGGCGAGCATCGACCGCTGGCCGGAATTCGTGCCCCTCGCGACGCGGCGCGGACTTCGCGCAGGATACGCGGTGCCGCTCTCTCTGCGAAGTCGGCACCTCGGTGCGCTGAACCTCTTCTTCGATCAGGTCGGTGTGCTCACCGACCAGGATGCGGCTGTCGCTCAGGCCCTCAGCGAGTTCGCGACCGTCGGTCTGGTGCAGCACCGCGCACTGCGCGAGCAGGCCGACCGCACGGCGCAGCTTCAGCACGCTCTCGACAGCAGGATCGTGATCGAGCAGGCGAAGGGTGCGCTCTCGTTCCAGCGCAGCGTCTCGATCGACGACGCGTTCGTCATGCTCCGGCGGCACGCGCGCTCGGTCGGCGCGCGCCTGCACGACGTCGCGCAGCAGATCGTCGACAGGCGTCTGACGCTCTGAGACGGCGCCGCGATCTCATCCGTCCGATGCCGAATCCCCGTCGCCCTCGGTCGGGTCGATGATCTCGTCGGTCAGACAGACGCCGCCCGTGCTGCTGAGCGTCTGCGACAGCTCTTCGATCCAGCGACGGTTCAGAGTCGGCGCTTCCGTCTCGTCGAAGACGAAGCGAAGCGGGATCGACGGATGCAGCCAGATCGTCGAGCGTCCCGGCGCCTCGCCGTCCTTGTGTATCCACGACAGAGTGAAGCTCTCGTTGCGGCGCAGCTTCGTCGTGACGACGATCTTGAGATGGGCCAGCGCGCGATCCTCGATGAGGATGGGCGGCTGCGCTGCGTAGAAGAGTCTTCCCATATATCAACGGTACGCGCGTGCCGGTCAAGATGGGAGGGCACTCTCGCCCCGACGAACGCAGGCGGCTACGCGGGCATGGCCTCGTCTGCGAGCCCGTGGAGAAAGTCGGCGGACGGTGCGAAGAAGGTGGACCCGGTCGTCGCTGACGAGAAGTCCAGGAGCCGGTCGTACGCGCCGGGCGGGTCGCCGATGAACATGTTCTCGAGCATCTTCTCGATGACCCAGAGATACCGGGAGTATCCGATGAAGTAGGTGCCGAAAGACGAAGAACCCGCGCTGCCGAAAGGCATGTTGTCACGCAGTATGTCGTGCTCGACCCCGTCGACCACGATCGTGGCGAGGGTCTTGTGCGATTTCTGCCCGACGTCGGCATCATCCAGCTCGAGGTTGTCGGCTTTCCTGCGACCGATGACGGCCTCCTGCTGCTCTGTGGTCAGCGACTGCCACTGGCCGAGGTCGTGCAGGTATCTCTGCACGACGACGTAGCTCCCTCCGACATGATCCCCGTCCTCCGCGCCCACCAGGGTCGACTCGGCGACGGCTCTGCCCACCGGGTTCGCGGTGCCGTCGACGAAACCGAGCAGGTCGCGCACGTCGAAGTAGCGGAAGCCGGAGGTCTCGTCGACGACGGTGATCGCCTGCCCGAGCGCATCGAGCAGCTGTCGTTCGAACTCGAACACCAGGTCCTGGCGGTTCGCGCGAACGTGGAAGAGCAGATCGCCGGGAGTCGCGGGCGCGGTGTGCACGGGGCCCACCACCGGGGCGAACGCGTGCAGCTCTGCGGGAGCCCGGCGCGCGGTGAGTCGCGGCCATGCCGCCGAGCCGATTCCCACCGTGCACGACAGCATCGCACCGAGATCGCGGAATCCCACGTTCTTCACGATGTCGTCGATGCCGCTGATCACATCGCGCACGGTCGCTGCGGCATCCGCCCCGTCGGCGATCTGCAGCACGAGGAAGGTCGCGCTGGAGGTCAGCGGCGCATCGACCTTCTGGGATTCGATCGGGACCCGGCGAGAAGAAGAGGCGCTCACGTGCTCGAACCTAGAGGGATGTCGACGAGCGGGGCTTCGACGGGTGTCGAAGGAACAGGAACACTCCGGCGGGCACTCTTGAGTACGACGCAGAATCCCGACATCATGACCCCGACAGCACACCCACGACAGGAGAGCCGCCCATGAGCGACGTCAGCGACTTCATCCGGGCGGATGTTCCTCCCTCCGGTCCCGGATGCGTGGACTGCGAGAAGATCGGATCGTGGTGGCTGCATCTGCGCCGGTGCGCCTTCTGCGGTCATGTCGGCTGCTGTGACGACTCGCTGCACAAGCATGCGACGGCGCACGCGCACGCGAGCGGGCACCGAGTCATCCAGAGCTTCGAGCCCGGCGAGGACTGGTTCTGGGACTTCGGCACCGAGACCGCCTTCGACGGTCCCGCGCTCGCTCCCCCGCGAAGCCATCCGCGCTCTCAGACCACGCCCGGTCCCGCCGAGCGCGTGCCCGCGGACTGGCAGGAGCAGCTCTCCGGCGACGCATGACCGACCTCTCGGATCAGAAGCCTCCGCTTCGACTGATCGCCGATGGCGACGGGCCACAGGCATTCGCCCTGCGTGACTATCTGACGCGCAGCGAAGTGCCGTTCCTGCCGATCGTCGTGCCCGTCGGGACGACCACCGCAGCAGGGATCGAGCTGGCCGGAAGGCGGCTTCCGCTCGTCGTCCTCGCCGAGGGCACTGTTCTCGAGGACCCGACACCGGAGCAGGTGGCGTCGGCTCTGGGCTGGGTGAAGCCGCCGTCGCAGTCGACGTACGACCTCATCATTCACGGGGCGGGACCCGCCGGGCTCTCGGCAGCCGTCTACGCCGCCTCGGAAGGCCTCAGCGTCGCCGTCATCGAACGCGATGCCATCGGCGGACAAGCCGGTTTCAGCAGCCTCATCGAGAACTATCTCGGCTTTCCCGGTGGCATCTCGGGAGCGGAACTCGCCGACCGCGCGCGCCGCCAGGCGCTGTCCTTCGGCGCCGACCTCATCGTCATGAGACAGGGCATCGCACGCACCTTCAGAGATCACGATGTGCGCGCCGTGCTCGCGGACGGCTCTGAGATCCACGCGCGCGCAGCTCTCTCCGCCACCGGTGTGCAGTGGCGACGACTCGGCATCGACAGGGAGCACGACTTCGAAGGGGCGGGCGTCTACTACGGCGCCGGCACCAGCGAAGCATCCGCCTGCATCGGCCAGCACGTCTACGTCGTCGGTGGCGCGAACTCGGCGGGTCAGGCCGCGATGAACCTGGCCGTGCACGCGGCCCACGTCACGGTCGTCGTGCGGGGCCCTTCGCTCTCGTCGACGATGTCTGCGTACCTGCTCGATCGGCTGGCCGCGCAGCCGAACGTCACGATCCTCGTGCACACCCGCGTCGTCGCGCTCGACGGCGACGAGCACCTGCGGGAGATCACTCTCGACAAGGCGGGCACGGCGTCGCGCGTGCCCGCGACCCATCTGTTCGTCTGCATCGGCGGAGCCCCCAACACCGAGTGGGCGGCGACGACAGACGTGCGGCTCGACAGCCGCGGGTTCATCCTCACCGGCGTCGACCTCGCCCCCGACGACCTGCGGCGATGGCCCCTGGAACGCCCGCCCTACTATCTCGAGACATCGGTCCCGGGGATCTTCGCCGCCGGCGACGTCCGCGCGAACTCCGTCAAGCGCGTCGCGTCGGCCGTCGGCGAAGGAGCCATGGCGGTCACCCTCATCCACCGTTACCTGGCGGAGGGCGATCAGCACTGACCGATCCCTCTCTCAGCGCAGCGGGGTGATGCCCTGGGAGCTGCGCGGGAAGGTCGCGAGCACCGTGGTCGTCTGCCCACAGCTGTCAGGTACGTGAGGCCGAGAACGACCGCGAGCTGCACTATCTGCGACCCCGCCTTCCATCCCGCGCGGGTCTCTGCAGCGTTCGCCTGCGGGTCAGCCATGGATCCCGATCTCCTCGAGGATGCTGTCGACGAACCGCACGATCTCCGCGGCGTGCGTCTGAGTGACCAGGTGCGGTGCGTCGAGTTCCATCACCGCTCGACACCGCGCTCGCCGATAGCCGAATCGCTGCAGCTGCGGGAGGATCAGCCGGTCCTCGGTCGCGACCACGCCCCAGCTCGGCGTCGCCCTCCAGCCGACGACGGATGCGGGCTCGGTGAACACCGAGTCGGCCACCGGACGCTGCGAGACCGCGAGAACACCGGACTCGTCCGAGGGGAGGCCCTGCGCGAGAAGACGCGCGAACTGGTCGGGCGCCACCGTGAGCTCGGTCCGGCGTCCTCCGTCGTCGCCCGGGAACGGCGCGGCCACGAGATGCTCCGACGACTCGTCCGGGGCGAAGAGCGCGCGCATGTCGGCGATGCTCTCGTCGCGTTCCAGCGCGTATCCGGCGATGAAGAGCAAGCCGGTGACGTTCGGCGCGTCGCCCGCGACCGTCACGACGGCCGCGCCGTATCCGTGCCCGACGAGGAGCACCGAACCGCCGACGCGCTCCACGATCGTGCGGATGTAGTCGCAGTCGCTGTGAAAGCTGCGGCCGCTCACCGGCGGGGCGAGCACTCGATGCCCGCGGTCCAGCAGACGAAGCACGATGGGCCACCACCCCGATGCGTCCAGGAAGGCTCCGTGCACCAGGATGACAGTGCTGCTGCTCATCATGTCGTCGCCTCGCTGCTCTTCGTCGTCTCGGTACGAATCTAAGAAGCCGCATGCCGGCGACCATGCGACACAAGTCGAAGACCGCGCCTCCTCCATTTCTGCCTGCTTTCTTCCTGGTGCGGACGCCCCGGACACGGTTCTATGGGTCGTACTCGAGTTCGGTGAGGTGCAGACCGCACCCATCGATGCAGAGCGACACGGTGAGCCCATCCCCCCGCACAGGAGCGACCCATGACGATCAGCGACACGACGACCCCCGCCGCATCGACGGCGCTCCCCGAGATCGCGCTCCAGCTCGCGGCATCCCTGCACCGCCGGGTGACCGTGCGCGAGGGCGCGTCGTCGGCACCCGTCGGGCGTGTGTCCGGCGCCTCTGAGCAGGCCTCGCTCCTCGCCGTTCCGGTGCACGACGACGGCGTTCGGGTCGCGGTCATCGAGATCGACCTGGGCGATGGCCCGCAGCTCGCGGCGAACGAGTTCGACGCCGTCGATGCGGCGGTCGCTCTCGCCCGCAGAGCACTGCGCGGGGTGCGCGGTTCATCGGGAGTCGATCGGGAGTCGGTCTTCGTCGACCTGCTGCATGCCGAGGAATCGGCGCGTCGCGACGCTTACGCACGCGCCGTTCGGCAGCGGTGGCTCCAGCCAGGCGCCGGCACGGTCGTTCGCGCCGTCCTCATCGATGCGGCGGTGAGCGACGTCGACCGCATCGCGTTCGGAAGGCACCTGGCGCACCTCCGCCCTGCGCCTGCGCACTTCATGGCGTTGGAGCACGGTGTGGTCCTGCTCGTCGGACCGCCCTCAGACAGCGGTCTCACGGATCTCCTCCTCGACGAGGCGGCGAGACGTGGTATCCGCATTCTGGGGATGGGCACGGCCTCCCCGGTGCAGGGCGCGACTGAGTTGCGCAGCGCTGCAGACGAGGCCATGATCGCCGCGTCGCTCGCGGCCGCTCTCCCCCAGTTCCATCCGGCCGTCGACTCGAGCGCTCTGGGCGGTTGGAGGCTCCTCGCTTCGGCGACAGCCGATCCTGCCGCACTCCGGACCATCTCTCCCGCCGCGCACGCGCTGTACTCGCAGCGAGACGACAGCCAGCGCGTGACCGTCGAGACGTACCTCGACGTCGGTGCGAACGTGGTCGCGGCGTGTCGAATCCTGTTCGTCCACCGCACGACCCTCTACTACCGGCTCGAGCGACTGCCTGAGGTCGTCAGAGAGGCACTCGACGACGGCGTCGCGCGCAGCACGCTCCATCTGGCCCTCAAGCTCATCCGGCTCTGGGAGGCCACCGGGCGCCTGTGAGCACGCATCCACGCGCGTCGATCACGCCGTTCTCTCCTCAGAGCCGGGTGATCCGTGGGTGCCGAGGAGCGACACCTCGCGTCGCACTCGGTCGAAGATGAACGCCTCACTGCTGCCCGGCCCCAGCAGCGCCAGTGCTTCGTCGGCCTCGGCGATCGCCGCTTCGCCGTCACCGGCCTGGATGAGTGCGCGGATATGCCTGCGCATCATCAGCAGCACACGGGTGTCGTCGTTCAGCGATCGCGCGATCGCGATGCCCAGCGCGCCGATGCGCACCGCATCACGATGTCGTCCGACGGCGGTGTAGCCGTCGATCAGGTCGAGGCACGCCGCGTACTGGGTCACGATGCTCGTCAGGCTGTCAGTGGTCCCGGCGGACTGCACCCGTGCGAGCGTCGCCTCTGTCTCCGGGATCGACTCGAGGTACTTGCCGCGCTTGGTCTTGATCATCGACGACAGCACCTGCGCATTCTCCGCTCCTGTCGTCTCCTGCGCCGCCTCGAACGCGACCCTCGCCGCCGAGGCCGCAGCGTCCGCCTCGACCAGGCGATCGAGCGACCAGCTCGCCCACCCGATGTAGTAGTTCGCCCAGCCCTGCTGGGCCGCATCACCCGCGCGCAGAGCCGCCCCCAGCGCGTCGTGCGCGGTGATCACCGCACGCGCCCGGTCGCCGACCTCTACTATCTCCGCCCACGCGACGTATCCCAGCTGCGCGGCCTCGGCTCTCGGATCGCCGAGCTTCTTCGCGGCGCCCGCCGCGAGCGAGAAGAACCGGTGCCAGCTCCCCCACGTGATCCAGATGTCCGAATACCAGTGCAGCGCATCTGCAACGTCGCAGACCACCGCATCCTCGCCGAGCTCCGCCGCCTGCGTGTACGCCGGCCACCAGTGCTCGACCTCCTCGCGGATCCAGACCGCTGCTGCGTCGGCGTCGATGAAGCGGCGGCCGTTCCGCGCGATCTCGCCCGCATCCCGACCCGGTTCGTACCAGGCACCCGCGCGCTCGAGGCTGCCCAGCAGCCACGAGCGGATGTGGGCCTGCCGCCGCGTGATCTCATCCGGGCCGACGGCGTCTCGCAGCTTGCTCAGCCCGAACAGACGCATCAGGTCGTGAAGACGGTATCTGTCGCCGCCACGCGCTTCGAGCATCCCCAGGTCGGTGAGATCGTCCAACCGCCGCTCCACCTCGACGACATCCGAGGAGCGCACCGCGGCAGCGGCGAGATGGGCGCCGAAAGTGCGACCGTCGATGAGCGAGACCCACCGGAACAGCGCAGCCGTACGCGGATCGAGCTCCTCGTATGAGAGCGAGATCGCGGCTTCCACGGCCAGGTCGCCGGCGACGAGCATGCGCAGCCTGTCCTCCGAGGTGCGCAGACGAGTCAGCAGGTCGGCGATCGTCCACGACGGGCGGCTCGCGACGCGGTTGCCGACCACGCGGAGCGCCAGCGGCACGTCGTCGCACAGAGCGGCGATCTCATTCAGCGCATCCAGGTCAGCCCCGTCGTCGTGCGGGATCAGCCGACCGAGAAAGGCGATGCTCTCCTCTCGCTGCAGAGGACCCAGCCTCATGCGCCGCACACCTTCGAGGCCGGCGAGACTGCGGCGAGACGTCACGACCACCACATCCCCGGCGCAGATCGACAGGATCGGACGGATCTGCGCCTCGTTGGCCACGTTGTCCAGCAGCACCTGCACGGGAGCCTCATCGACGGCTGCCCGCCACTGCGTCTGCGCCGTCGCCAGATCGGCCGGTGGCTTCTGCTCCGCCCCGGGGAGCTGGCGAAGCATGGCCGTGATGACCTGCAGCGGCGTCAGCGGCGACGAGCTGAAGCCGTCCAGCCCGACGAAGACCAGGGGACGGTGCTCTGCCTCTCCTGTGCGCGACAGGATCTCGATGGCGCCGGTCGTCTTGCCGATCCCGGGGGCACCGCTGATGATCAGCGCCGGGCGCTGCCTGTCTGCGGGCTGAGGCCCGTGCACGACGCCGAGAGCCTCGTCGATCTCGGCCTCGCGGCCCGAGAAGTCGTACACGCGATGAGGGGCGATCGCCCCGGCGAGGTCGGTCGTGTCGGCGGCACGGGGCCGAGCACGAGCAGCACGGAGGAACGCATGCCGGTCGGCCGCGTCGAGTCCGAGCCCGTCGGCCAGCGCATCGACCGTGCGGCGTTGCGGCGAGGCGCTGGCTCCGCGCTCGAGGTCGCCGATCGTGCGCACGCTCACCCCCGAGCGCTGCGCGAGTGCCTCGAGAGTCAGGTTCTGGCCCACGCGCAGCGACCGCAGCATCGACCCGAAGGGAGAGGGTTGTGTCACGACGTCCGCCTTTCGCTGCTCTCAGCTTGGCAGGTCGTGGCGGCGCGATGATGGCGCGCCGGTTACGAGGCGGTTTCGTCGGGTCCTTGAGGCGCGGCCCCGCTCTGCACGCTGGATGACGAGCCGACGAGCGCTCGACGCATGACCACGGCGGCCGAGACCGTCGCGACCAGCACGATCGAGATGAAGACGAGAAGCACAGCGGTCTGAGATGCGAACGTGAGGATCACCCCGATGGCGAGCACGGGCAGCGCGAGGCCGCAGTACGCGATGAGGAAGATCAGCGCCAGCGTCTCACCCCGACGACCCGACTCGGCGAGACCGGATGCGGTCGCGACAGACGACTTGAACAGCAGCCCCACTCCGACGCCCGCCACGACTCCCCCGCCGAGGAACACCGCGAGCGAGGGCAGCAGAGTTCCCGTGGCGACGGAGATGAGGCCCACGGCGCAGCAGACGGCCGCGACGGTCAGCTGGATGCGCAGCGGCACCCGGGCGAGCGCGACCTGACCCGCTGCCGCGGCGGCGAACACCGAGCATGCGGTGGCCCCGGCGAGAAGGTGGTCGTGCTCGCCGAACGTGCTGATGAGGATCGTGGGAGCGAGAGAGGTGAACAGGCCGAACAGGGCGAACCCCGCGAACGCTCCGAAGCCGGCGGCGACGAACGCCGCTCCGGATCGCGGAGGGGCGGCGATGCGCTGCGGCCTGTATCGCCTCGGCTCGCTGGGCGGCGTCACCGTCTCGGGAACGCCCGCGACGGCGATCGCGGCGGCTGTCAGCACCACGAGGAAGACCGCGTGCGGCAACACGAGCGGCGCGGGCAGGAACTCGGCGAACACGCCGCCGATCAGCGGCCCGAGTGCCAGTCCGCCGAGATTCGCGGCGCCGGCCACGGACGCTGCGACGATCGCGTTCTCGCCGGGGCGCGCGTGGGCCCGGAGCTCGCCGAGGTGCGCGGTGGCGGTGGCGGTGAGGATGCCGACGCTCGCGCCGTTCACCAGCCGTGCGGCGAGCAGCCCCGGCACCTCACGCCAGGCGAGGAACATGACGGCGCTGAGAGCCGCGATGAGGATCGCGATCAGCAGCATCCGTCGCCGCCCCACCCAGTCGCTGACGTGCCCGAGCAGGAAGAGACTGACGACCACGCCGACGGCGAAGGCCGCGAAGATCAGGGTGATGACCGAGACCGGGAACCCGTCGACCTCCTGATAGAGCGGATACAGCGGGGTGGGCACAGTCGCATACGCCATCACGAGCAGGAAGGCCACGGCGACCACCCAGAATCCCGCGCCGTGCGAGATGCGGGAGTTCGACATGGTGGCGACGCTACGCGCATCGCCACGCGGAGCCGCAGGACAGATGTCGAGAACGCGGCGACGCATTCTGTACAGATGTCGAGCACGCGTCGCGCGTCGCCGGGTTAGCGTGGTCGCGCTCCCACGATGCGGATGAGGAGCGATCGACAGTCGTCCCGGATCACTCGGGACGGCGCAACCTGGAGGCTGATCATGGCGTTCGTGACCACGGATGATGGCGCAGAGATCTACTACAAGGACTGGGGCAGCCCCGACGCGCAGCCCATCATGTTCCACCACGGCTGGCCGCTCTCGTCGGACGACTGGGACGCCCAGATGCTCTACTTCCTCGGCAAGGGCTACCGCGTCATCGCGAGCGACCGACGCGGCCACGGACGGTCGTCGCAGATCGGCACCGGTCACGACATGGACCACTACGCCAGCGATGCCTCGGCCGTCGTCGAGCACCTCGATCTTCGCAACGCGATCCACATCGGGCACTCGACGGGTGGTGGCCAGGTCGCGCGTTACGTCGCCCAGTACGGGCAGCCGCAGGGCCGAGTCGCCAAGGCGGTGCTCGTGTCGTCGGTGCCTCCGCTGATGGTGCAGACCGACGCCAACCCCGAGGGCACGCCGATCTCGGTGTTCGACGGGTTCCGCGAGGCTCTGGCGGCGAACCGTGCCGAGTTCTTCCAGGCTGTCGCCTCCGGGCCCTTCTACGGGTTCAATCGCGACGGCGTCACACTGTCGCAGCCCGTCGTCGACAACTGGTGGCGTCAGGGCATGACGGGCAGCGCGCTCGCGCACTACGAGGGGATCAAGGCGTTCTCCGAGACCGACCAGACCGACGACCTCAAGGCCATCACGGTGCCGGTGCTCGTGATCCAGGGCGACGACGACCAGGTCGTGCCCTACAAGGATGCCGCGCTGAAGCAGGCTGAACTTCTGAGCGACTCGACCCTCAAGATCTACGAGGGATTCCCGCACGGCATGCTGACGACGCACGCCGACGTGATCAACCCCGACATCCTCGCCTTCATCCAGCAGTAGCAGCCGCGCGGCATCACAATGGCGCATCCGGGTCCGTGACCCGGATGCGCCATCGTCGCGTGAGCGACCGGCGCCGCGGGTCACGCGGGAGGATCAGGTGTGGGTGGGCCCTGCCGGGATCGAACCGACGACATCCACGGTGTAAACGTGGCGCTCTACCAGCTGAGCTAAAGGCCCTGGTCCATCCAGTGTATCGCTGTCCCGATGCGCGACCATGCCGAGGAAGGGGGATAGGCTGAGGGCGGCACGCGTTGTGCACAGCCGACAAGGCTGCCCGCGTCGCTTCCCGTTTCATTGGCATGACCTGCCAGCTTGACGAAAGGCTCCCCCGTGACTGTGCACGACCAGGATCCGTACTCCCAGGGCCCCCTCGACAGCGATCCGGATGAGACGGGCGAGTGGCAGCAATCGCTCGACGAGCTCGTCGACGCCAAGGGCCACGGCCGTGGCCGCGAGATCATGCTCAGCCTGCTCAAGCGCTCGAAGGAGCTGCACCTGGGCGTGCCGATGGTCCCGACCACCGACTACATCAACACGATCGCTGCCGAGAACGAGCCGGAGTTCCCCGGTGACGAAGAGATCGAGCGCCGCTACCGCGCGTGGATCCGCTGGAACGCGGCCATCACGGTGCATCGCGCGCAGCGTCCCGGCATCGGCGTCGGCGGACACATCTCGACCTACGCCTCGTCGGCTGCTCTGTACGAAGTCGGCTTCAACCACTTCTTCAAGGGCGCCGACAACCCCGGCGGCGCCGACCAGATCTTCATCCAGGGCCACGCCTCGCCCGGCACCTACGCCCGCTCCTTCCTCGAGGGCCGCCTGAGCGAAGACCAGCTCGACGGGTTCCGCCAGGAGAAGTCGCACGCCCCGCACGGCATCCCGTCGTACCCGCACCCGCGTCTGATGCCGGAGTACTGGCAGTTCCCGACCGTCTCGATGGGTCTCGGTCCGATCAACGCCATCTACCAGGCGATGTCGAACAAGTACCTCGAGAACCGTGGCATCAAGGACACGTCGCAGTCGCACGTATGGGCCTTCCTCGGCGACGGCGAGATGGACGAGGTCGAGAGCCGCGGACAGCTGCAGGTCGCAGCCAACGAGGGGCTCGACAACCTCACGTTCATCGTCAACTGCAACCTGCAGCGCCTCGACGGCCCTGTGCGCGGCAACGGCAAGATCGTCCAGGAGCTCGAGTCGTTCTTCCGCGGTGCCGGCTGGAACGTCATCAAGGTCGTCTGGGGTCGTGAGTGGGACGACCTGCTCGCCCGCGACACCGAGGGCGCGCTGCTCAACCTCATGAACGTCACGCCCGACGGCGACTACCAGACGTACAAGGCCGAATCCGGCGCCTACGTCCGTGAGCACTTCTTCGGTCGCGACGAGCGCGCCGCCGCCCTCG
Organism: Microbacterium hydrocarbonoxydans; assembly: GCF_904831005.1. Lineage (NCBI taxonomy): Bacteria > Bacillati > Actinomycetota > Actinomycetes > Micrococcales > Microbacteriaceae > Microbacterium > Microbacterium hydrocarbonoxydans. The sequence goes on from NZ_LR882982.1 coordinate 1,889,017, forward strand.
TCAAGGACTACTCAGACGACGACATCTGGAACCTCAAGCGCGGTGGACACGACTACCGCAAGGTGTACGCCGCCTTCAAGGCCGCGACCGAGCACAAGGGCAAGCCCACCGTCATCCTCGCGAAGACCGTCAAGGGCTACGGCCTGGGTCCGCACTTCGAGGGCCGCAACGCGACCCACCAGATGAAGAAGATGACGCTCGACAACCTCAAGACGTTCCGCGACGCGATGCACATCCCGATCACGGATTCGCAGCTCGAGGAGAACCCGTACCTGCCGCCGTACTACAACCCCGGCCCGCAGGATGAGACGATCCAGTACATGCTCGAGCGCCGTCAGGCCCTCGGCGGCTTCCTGCCGGAGCGTCGCTCGACGCACGTCGGACTCTCGCTGCCCGACGACTCGGCCTACGCGCTTCCCAAGAAGGGCTCGGGCACGCAGGAGATCGCCACCACCATGGCGTTCGTGCGTCTGCTGAAGGATCTGCTCCGCTCGAAGGACTTCGGTCACCGCATCGTCCCGATCATCCCGGATGAGGCGCGCACGTTCGGCATGGACGCCTACTTCCCCTCGGCGAAGATCTACAACCCGAACGGCCAGCACTACACCTCGGTCGACCGTGAGCTCCTCCTCGCCTACAAGGAGAGCCCGCAGGGGCAGATCGTCCACGTCGGCATCAACGAGGCCGGCGCTCTGGCGGCGTTCACCGCGGCGGGCACGTCGTACGCCACGCACGGCGAGCCGCTGATCCCGGTGTACCTCTTCTACTCGATGTTCGGATTCCAGCGCACGGGCGACGCGCAGTGGGCTGCCGGCGACCAGATGGCCCGCGGGTTCATCATGGGCGCCACCGCGGGCCGCACCACCCTCACGGGTGAAGGTCTGCAGCACGCCGACGGCCACTCGCACCTGCTCGCCGCCACCAACCCGGCGACCGTCTCGTACGACCCGGCCTACGGCTACGAGATCGCGCACATCATGCGCTCGGGACTCGAGCGCATGTACGGCGGCAACCACGAAGACCCGAACGTCATGTACTACATCACGCTCTACAACGAGCCGATGGTCATGCCCGCCGAGCCCGAGAACGTGGACGTCGACGGCATCGTGCGCGGCATCCACCGTGTCTCGGTCGGCGAGGGCGACGGCCCCCGCGCCCAGCTCTTCGCATCGGGTGTCGGACTCCCCTGGGCCCTCGAGGCACAGGAGCTGCTGAAGAACGACTGGGGCGTGATCGCCGATGTCTGGTCGGTCACGTCGTGGACCGAGCTGCGCCGCGACGGCCTCGCTGCCGACGAGCACAACTTCCTGCACCCCGAGGAAGAGCCCCGCACCGCGTACCTCACGCAGAAGCTGCAGGGTGCCGAGGGACCGGTCGTCGCCGTGAGCGACTACATGCATGCCGTGCAGGACCAGATCCGTCCGTGGGTTCCGCAGCGCTTCGCCACGCTGGGTGCCGACGGCTTCGGGTTCTCCGACACGCGTGCCGCCGCTCGTCGCTTCTTCAAGATCGACGGCCCGTCGATCGTCGTCCGCACGCTGCAGTCGCTCGCCGAAGACGGGGTCGTCGACCGCTCGCTCGCCGCGCAGGCCATTCAGAAGTACAGCCTGCATGACGTGAACGCCGGCACCAGCGGCAATGCGGGCGGCGAAAGCTGAGACATCGGTGACGGGTTCCTCTTCGCGCGGCATGGACAAGTCCGCCACGCTCACCTGGCTTCGCCGGATCTCCGGTGACATCGCCTCGGTGACCATCAAGCGCCTCGAGGACACACTGCCCTGGTACGCCGACATGCCACCAGCCCGCCGCTCTGCGGTCGGGCTGGTGGCTCAGGCCGGCATCACGTCGTTCATCCAGTGGTACGAGGATCCGAACTCAACCCCCTGGATCGCCGCAGACATCTTCGCGGCCGCACCGCGCGAACTGCTCCGCAGCGTCAGCCTGCAGCAGACGCTGCAGCTCATCCGCGTCACCGTCGAGGTGACGGAAGAGCGGGTCGCCGGCCGTGGCGCGGATCTCCGCGAGGCGATCCTGCTGTACTCGCGTGACGTCGCCTTCGCAGCGGCCGATGTGTACGCCCGAGCCGCCGAGGCGCGCGGACTCTGGGACGCGCGACTCGAGGCGCTCGTGGTCGACTCGATCCTCACGGGCGAGGCGGACGAAGAGCTGCCGAGCCGCATCGCGGCCCTCGGCTGGCACGGCCATGGCGAGGTCGCCGTGCTCGTCGGCACGACTCCCCCGCAGTTCGATGTCGACCTGGTGCGCCGCACGGCCCGAAAGCTCGCCGTCGACGTCCTCATCGGCGTGCAGGGGTCGCGACTCGTGCTCGTGATCGGCCGCGCGCGTGTCGCGGGCCAGGAACCTGCCGAGGGCGAAGAGGAAGAACTCGGCTTCGAAGAGATCGCCGCCCGACTCGAACCCTCTTTCGGCCCGGGTTACGTCGTGCTGGGTCCGGCGGTGGCCGCGCTCGTCGATGCGAGCCAGAGTGCTCGGGCAGCCCTCGCCGGCTTCGCAGTCGCACGCGCCTGGCGCGCGGCCCCGAGACCCGTGGATGCCGACGATCTGCTCCCCGAGCGCGCGCTGGCAGGCGATCCACTCGCCAAGCAGACGCTGATCGAGCGGATCTACCGCCCGCTGCAGGCGCACTCGACAGACCTGGTGACCACTCTGTGGAGCTATCTCGACAACGGACGCTCGCTCGAGGCGACGGCGCGCGAGCTGTTCGTGCACCCGAACACCGTGCGCTACCGGCTGAAGCGCGTCAGCGAGGTCATCGGATGGGATGCCACAGGACCGCGCGAGGCGCTCATCCTGCAGACCGCTCTCATCCTCGGCTCGATCGGAGCAGGCGACCAGGTTCGGCGACGTCCGCCCCTCAGACGCTCCACTCGATGATCTGAATTCTCGAGGACTGTGCGCCACACACAAGGGATCTTCCGAATCTTGTGATGGATCATCCACCACTTCCGGGCGATCGTTGGCAGACTGGGGATGTGATTGTCGTCGTATGCCCGGGACAGGGCTCGCAGACCCCCGGTTTCCTCTCTCCTTGGCTCGAGTTGGAGGGCGTCTCCGACAGCATCGCCGCCTACTCCGACGCAGCTGAGGTCGACCTCCGGCAGCACGGCACCGCGTCGGATGCCGACACGATCCGCGACACGCGCATCGCGCAGCCGCTGATCGTCGCGGCCTCGCTCGTCGCTGCGGCAGCCCTCAGCTCTCGCGCCGGACGCCGGGCAGACGGCGTCGCCGGACATTCGGTCGGTGAGATCGCCGCGCTCGTCAGTGCCGGTGTGATCGACGCCGAGACCGGCATGCGCCTCGTCGGGATCCGCGGTCGTGCGATGGCCGACGCCGCAGCACAGACTCCGACCGGCATGAGCGCGGTCCTCGGCGGCGACGAAGAGGTCATCCTCGAGCGTCTCAGCGAACTGGGCCTCTCCCCCGCGAACTACAACGGCGGCGGCCAGCTCGTCGTCGCCGGCGAACTCGCGGGTCTCGACGCGCTCGCCACCGAGCCGGTCAAGGGCACTCGGGTCATCCCCCTGCAGGTGGCCGGCGCGTTCCACACCTCGTTCATGGGGTCGGCCGTCGCCGCTCTGCGTGACGCCGTGGCCACCGTGACGCCCGCCGACCCCGACATCACGCTGTGGACCAACCGCGACGGCTCGGTCGTCACAGACGGCTCGCAGGCGCTGACGTACCTCGTCGATCAGGTCTCCTCGCCGGTGCGCTGGGACCTGTGCATGGCCTCCTTCGCCGATCAGGGCATCACCGGCCTGATCGAGCTCGCTCCCGCCGGCGCGCTGACCGGCCTCGCCAAGCGCGGCCTGCGCGGCGTGCCGACGGTCGCCGTGAAGACCCCCGATGATCTCGATGCAGCCGTCGCGCTGCTGAACGGAGAAGCCGCATGAGCCCCACCCTGAACCAGATCACCGGCCCCGCATACACCCGCATCTACTCCTACGGCGCCGCGCGCGGCGAGAATGCCGTGCCGAACGACGACCTCATCGGCCCGATCGACTCGAGCGACGAGTGGATCCGTCAGCGCACGGGCATCGTGACCCGAGCCCGTGCAGACAAGGGCACGGATGCGATCGACCTCGCCGCCATCGCGGCGGCGGAGGCGATCGAGAAGTCCGGGGTTCCCGCAGACCAGGTCGACCTCGTGATCGTCGCGACCATCAGCAACCCGAAGCAGTCTCCGTCGGTCTCCGCCATCGTCGCCGATCGCGTGGGTGCGAACCCCGCCGCGGCCTACGACGTGAATGCAGCGTGCGCCGGCTACGCGTACGCGATCACCCAGGCCGACGCCCTGATCAAGTCCGGGGCTGCTCGCTACGCCCTCGTGATCGGCACCGAGAAGCTGTCGGATGTCGTCGACCCGACCGACCGCAGCATCTCCTTCCTGCTGGGTGACGGCGCAGGCGCCGCGCTCATCGGGCCGAGCGACACGCCGGGCATCGCCCCCGCTGTCTGGGGCTCCGACGGTTCCAAGGCCGACGCCGTCGGCATGAACGCCACGCTCACCGAGTTCCGTGACGGTGAGGTGCCGTGGCCGACGCTTCGTCAAGAGGGTCAGACGGTCTTCCGCTGGGCCGTCTGGGAGATGGCCAAGGTCGCCCGCGAGGCGCTCGACAAGGCCGGCGTCGAGCCGGCAGACATCGCCGCCTTCATCCCGCACCAGGCCAACATGCGCATCATCGACGAGTTCGCCAAGCAGCTGAAGCTGCCCGAGACCACGGTGATCGCCCGCGACATCGAGACGACCGGCAACACGTCGGCGGCGTCGATCCCGCTGGCGAGCCACCGGCTGATGGCCGAGCACCCCGAGCTCTCGGGCGGGCTGGCGCTGCAGATCGGATTCGGCGCGGGACTCGTGTTCGCCGCCCAGGTCGTCGTCCTCCCCTGACAACGCCCCGACTTTCCCTAGACTGTTCCACGGTTCCGAATACAACCCGTAAGAAAGAGGAAGACCACATGGCTTTCACCAACGATGAGGTCCTCGCTGGCCTCGCAGAGCTGATCACCGACGAGACCGGCATCAACGCCTCCGAGGTCGCCCTCGAGAAGTCGTTCACCGACGACCTCGACATCGACTCGATCTCGATGATGACGATCGTCGTCAACGCCGAGGAGAAGTTCGGCGTCACCATCCCCGACGACGAGGTCAAGAACCTCAAGACCGTCGGCGACGCCGTCACCTTCATCGTCGCAGGCCAGGAGTAATCCACGCAGGATGCCACCCCCGCGTCCGCGGGGCGTGGCATCCTCCGCCTTGCCCGCCCTTCTGCTCGACCCGCCCGACAAGGAACCACACATGACCAAGCGCATCGTCGTCACCGGCATCGGCGCCACGTCCGCCATCGGCGGGACGGCTCCCGAGAACTGGACGAACCTGCTCGCAGGCCAGTCCGGCACCCGCACACTCGAGCACGACTGGGTGCAGCAGTACGAGCTCCCGGTGACCTTCGCCGCCGAGGCGATCGTCCGTCCCGAAGAGGTCCTGCCCCGCCACGAGGCGAAGCGGCTCGACCCGTCATCGCAGTTCGCGCTCATCGCGGCTCGCGAGGCCTGGGCCGACGCCGGATCCCCCGAAGTCGCGCCCGAGCGACTGGGCGTCGATTTCGCGACCGGCATCGGCGGACTCTGGACTCTGCTCGACGCGTGGGACACCCTGCGTGAGAAGGGCCCGCGCCGGGTCATGCCGCTGACCGTCCCGATGCTCATGCCCAACGCCGCAGCGGGCAACCTGTCGCTGCAGTTCCAGGCTCGCGCCTACGCGCAGACCGTCGTGAGCGCATGCGCCTCCAGCACCGAGTCGATCATCCACGCCTTCCACCACCTGCAGGACGGTCTCGCCGACGTCGTGATCGCCGGCGGTACCGAATCCGCCATCCACCCGATCACGATGGCCTCGTTCGCCTCGGCTCAGGCGCTCTCGCGTCGCAACGACGACCCGGCCACCGCTTCGCGTCCCGGCGCGATCGACCGCGACGGCTTCGTCATGGGCGAGGGCGCGGCGGCGCTGATCCTCGAGACCGAGGAGCACGCCACGGCCCGCGGCGCCAAGATCTACGGCTACGTCCTCGGCGGCGGCGTGACCGCCGACGCGTACCACATCACGGGCAACGATCCCGAAGGCAACGGTGCCGCGCGCGCTGTCACACAGGCTCTCGAAGAGGCCGGCATCACGGCCGACCAGGTCGCGCACATCAACGCGCACGCCACGTCGACTCCCGTCGGAGACCCCAACGAGTACGTCGCGCTCAAGAAGGTGTTCGGCGACCGCATCGATGAGATCCCCGTATCGGCCACGAAGGCCTCGACCGGTCACCTGCTCGGTGGCACCGGAGCCCTCGAGGCCATCTTCTCGCTGCTCGCCCTCCGCGACCGCGTCGCGCCGCCGACGATCAACATGACGGAGCCCGACCCGGCCGTGCCGTTCAAGCTCTCGGGAGACCCGCAGCCGCTGGGCGACGGTCAGCTGTACGCGATCAGCAACTCGTTCGGCTTCGGCGGCCACAACGCCGTCGCCGTCTTCGCGAGCGCCGACTGACGCACGTGCACAGACGAATGGCCCCCGGGTATCACCCGGGGGCCATTCGTCTGTCCGAAGATCAGGCGCGGGCGAGCTGTCGCGAACGAGCCGCGCGGATCCGTGTGGTCCAGGGTAGGAACCAGCCGACCAACGGGCCGACGCCGAAGGCGAACAGCACCGTGCCCACGCCCACCGGCCCACCGAGCAGGAAGCCGATCAGCAGCACGCTGCCTTCGATGAGGGTGCGCACCACCCAGACCGGCCACCCTGTGCGGCCGACGAGGCCGGTCATGAGGCCGTCACGGGGGCCCGGGCCGAAGTCGGCCGCGATGTAGAGCCCCGTGGCGAAGGCGAGCAGCAGCAGTCCTGCCACGAACATCGGAGCTCCCACCCAGATCGACGGCGGAGCGGGAATCACGAGGAGCGCCAGGTCTGCGCTGGGCCCGACGAGCAGGGCGTTGAGCAGCGTGCCGAGCCCGACGCGCTGGCGGAGCGGAATCCAGAGCAGCAGGACCAGCACAGACACGAGCACGGTGACGAGTCCGTAGCCGATGCCCGCCTGCCCGGAGACGCCGAGGGCGAGCACATCCCACGGTGCGACCCCGATCCCGCCGCGCACCATGAGACCCAGCGCGACTCCGTAGAGGAACAGCCCGATGAGAAGCTGCACGGCACGCTCGGCGAGATCCCTGCCACTGGTGGCGCTGATCGGGAGGAAGACGGAACGAAGCTGCATCTCTTCATCGTGGCGCACGGCCCCTGCAGGTTCGCCGTACCACTCTCGCAGAAGTGGCCTGCGATCATGACACCACTTTGCGGCATGCTGGACTCATGACCTCACGGCTCGTCCAGCAGCTCGATGCTCAGAACGTCGCCGGCGCGACCGCGAAGTCACTGGCTGAGAACATCCGCGCCCTGATCCTCGACGGGCGGCTGACCGTGGGCGAGCGACTGCCCAGCGAGCGGGCGCTCGCCCTCGAGCTGCGTCGTTCGCGCTCCACGATGACCCGTGTCTACGGGCTTCTCGAAGATGACGGCTACGTCTCGCGTCTGCACGGAGGCAGCACCCGGGTCACGCTGCCGCACACCGACCCCTCGGTCGACAGCACGGATGACGAGTCGGCGATCGATCTGTCGATCGCCTCGATGGACTCGACTCCGGGCCTCTACGACGCCACCGTCCGCTCGCTCCCCCGCCTCGCGTCGCTCAGGGGCACCAGCGGGTATTCGCTGCGCGGGCTCCCCGAACTCCGCGAAGCCGTCGCGCAGCGCTTCACCGAACGCGGTGTGGAGACAGACGCCGACGAGATCATGATCACCTCCGGCGCGCTCAACGCGTTCAATCTGGTCCTCTCGACCATCGGGCGGCGAGGCGAGCGCGCGCTCGTCGAACAGCCGACGTTCCCCCACGCGCTGGAGGCGCTGCACCGCGCCGGGTACCGGCTGCTGCCGACGCCGGTCGACGTCACCGGATGGGACGAGCGTCACCTCACCGACACCCTCCTGCACAGCCGCCCGCACGTCGCGTATCTGATCCCCGACTTCCACAACCCCACCGGAGCGACCCTCACCGATGCCGAACGGTCGCGCATCGTGGCGACCGCCCGCGGGGCCGGCACGCGTCTCATCGTCGACGAGACGACGGCAGAGCTCGACATCGACCGCGGATGGGCACCTCTGCCGATGGCAGCGTTCGATCCGCAGGTGATCACCGTCGGATCGATGTCCAAGATCGCGTGGGGCGGTCTGCGTGTCGGATGGATCCGGGCCGACCGCGCGCTCATGACCCGGCTGCTGGCCACTCGCCCGTCGTTCGAGCTGGGCACGGCGCTGCTCGAGCAGTGCATCGCGGTCGAGCTGCTGCACGAGATGCCCGCTCTCACGGCCCACGTCGCGATGCGACTGCGGGAAGGCCGCGCGGCCGTCTCCGAGGGACTCGCATCGCTGGGCGGCCTCGAGATGCCCCCGACGAGCGGCGGCCTCTCGACCTGGCTCGACCTTGGTGCCCCGGTCTCCACCCAGCTCTCCCTCGCGGCACGCGATCACGGGCTGATCCTGCCGCCCGGGCCGCGATTCTCCACCGGCGGGGTCCTGGAACGACGGCTGCGGCTGCCCATCACGCTGCCGCCGGAGCGCACTGCCGAGGCGATGCGGCGTCTCGCTCTCGCCTGGACCGACGCCGTCGCGGGCGACTCCTCCGCTCGAGAGGAAGCACCCCGCTCGGCGGTCATCTGAATGACGAAGACCCCGTCCCCTGAGAGCAGGGACGGGGTCTTCGTCGTATGGAACGGGAATTCGCCTTCTCAGCGTCCGGGATCGCTCACCGGCATCCGATACTCGCGCCTTCCCGTTCCAGGTCTGTGGGGCCGGTCAGCCGACCTTGTGCAGCCACACCACGCGCGCGTCGTCGCTCGCATGGCGGAAGGGCTCCAGTTCCTCGTCCCAGGCCGAGCCGAGGGCGATGTCGAGTTCGCGCTGCAGTTCGCTCGCGCTTCCCGCCGCGATCTCCATCGCGTAGCGGATGCGGTCCTCGCCGATCACGATGTTGCCGGCGGCATCCGTCTGGGCGTAATGGATGCCGAGATCAGGGGTGTGCAGCCAGCGTCCACCGTCACTGCGGGGTGTCGGATCTTCGGTGACCTCGAAGCGCAGGTGCTCCCAGCCGCGGATCGACGTCGCGAGAGCTGCACCGGTGCCGACCGGACCGTCCCAGTAGAACTCGGCGCGTCGAGCACCGTCGAGCACCGGCTGGTCGCTCCAGTCGAAGTTCACGGCGCGACCGATAGCGCGTCCCACCGCCCATTCCAGGTGCGGGCAGAGCGCGCGAGGTGCAGAGTGGATGAACACCACTCCGCGTGCGTAAGCCGTCGCCATGATCTCTCCGTTTCATCAGGTGCGTCTTCCCCAACGACCTGAACCACGAGAACTGGCGAGAATATGCGGTTATGCGCCCATTCTCGCCCAGACCAGGCGAAATCACAAGCATGTGATTCCCACGACGAAGGCCCCGGTCTCGCGACCGGGGCCTTCGGACCACAGCGGTCCCTGGATCAGACGAGGATCACGCCTCGCTCATGGCCTGCTTGACCTGCTGACCCTTGGCGGCGTAGTACGCGGCGCGGGCGGCGTCACGACGAGCCTGCTCGGCGTAGCCAGCCTCGAGGACCTCCTGCGGGACCTCGACGTTCGGCACATCCTGGGTGCCGTGGTACTTCTCGATGTAGGCGTCGAGCTCGGGGCCCGACGTCCACGACGTGATGAGGCAGTACCGGGGCTCGGTGCCGACGTGGGTCGCTGCATGCCACAGGCGCTGCGTGTCGACGATCAGCTGCGCACCGGCCGGAAGAGCGATCCGATATTCGATGCTCGGGTCCGTGCGGTTCTCGCGCAGCACGAAGAAGCTGTCCTTGTCGTCGCTGAGGTTGAAGAAGCCGCGCACGACCCACCCGGTGCCGTCGGGATTCAGACGGTTGTTGTCATCCTGGTGGAGGTTGTACAGGCACTCGCCGTACGGCGTCGGCTGCAGCTCGATGACGCGGCAGCGGCCCACGTTGGCGCCGGGCTCCTGCGCGCGGCGCGTGAGGTTCGGAGCCTTCGCCGTCTGCGAGTCGATCCAGACGCCGTCCTTGTCGGTGCGCGGCGGCTTGTGGTTCCAGAAGCCGTTGCACTCGATCTCACCCTTGGCGCTGGCGAGCGGTGCGAAGCGGGTGTCGCCCGACGACTTCCAGTCGTTGTACTCGATGTCGAGCCATTCCTTGGGGTCGAGCTCCTGGTCGTAGCTGTCGAGAACGACGAAGCCCTTGTCTTCGAGCGCGGCAGACTTGATGTATCCCATGATCTGAACCAGATCCTTTCATCGGGGGCCAGCACGTTTTAACAGGCCCTGATAAGGCAAGCCTAACAGGGCACCTCAGGAGCGCCGCCGGAGTCCGCCGTGAATAAGCGAATAGACTGGAGCGGGCGCCTGGCGACTCCTCGGCGCACGGCGTTACGGGAGGACGAGACACCAGCATGAGCACTGCGACCAACGTCGAGGCGACAGCTGTCAACACGATCGAATGGCTCGCAGCAGACTCCACCACCATCGTCGTCCCGGTGTACCAGCGGCAGTACCGCTGGGACATCGGCGGATGCGAGCAGCTGCTGTCCGACGTGCGCGCGGTGGCACGCGAGGATTCCTCGCACCGCCATTTCATCGGGTCGATCCTGTCGGCCGCAGACGACTCGGATGCCGACACCGACCTCGTGCTGATCGACGGTCAGCAGCGGATCACGACCCTCATGCTTCTCGTCGCCGCCCTCCGGCACTCCGTGCAGGACACCTCTCCCGAACTCGTCGCAGAGCTCGACCGGGTCCTCGTGCGCCCTGACGATGCGTCGCGCACCAAGTTGCGGCCGCACGACGCCTGGGCCGAGCTCTACGAGTCGGTCATCCTCGCGCACGGCGATCACGCCGACCGCGAGTCGCGCTTCGATGACAATTACGCGTTCTTCCGCAGCCAGGTCCACGCCGACGAGGCGCCGGCGATCTGGCGTGGTCTGAAGCAGCTCGAGCACGTGTCGATCACCCTGGGCGCCGACGCGAACGCTCAGCAGATCTTCGAGAGTCTGAACTCGACGGGCGAGCCGCTCCGCGACCACGAGCTGATCCACAACTACATCCTCATGGGGCTCACTCACACCGAGCAGCGCGACGTCGAGACGCGGTTCTGGATGCCGATCGAACAGCGAACGGGTGAGACGATCGGCGCCTTCTGGCGTCACTTCCTCGTCATGACGACGGGGCGGGAGGTCGCGGCGAACGGCGAGCACGGCGTGTACAGCGCCTTCCGACGGTCCTTCCCCCGAGTCGACCTCGAACATCTCCGGTCCGAAGCCGAGGTCTGGAAGCACTACGCCGACATCTACGGCATCCTGCTCGATCCCTCGCAGGAGCAGGATCCGGAGATCGCACAGCAGTTGCGCTTCGTCAACACCTTCGGGCGCGCGTCGTATCCGCTCGTGCTCAGTGTGTACAGCGATCACTCGAAGGGTCTCATCGAGCGCGCAGAACTCCTCGAGACGCTCGAGTGGATCCAGACGATGTACCTGCGGCGCACGCTGGTCAATCTCCCCAACGAGAGACTGGTCGCCCGTCTGTGCCGCGCGAGGGCGAACGGTCGCGATGCGCTGGCGCGCGCGTTCGCGCGCATCACCCCCTCGGATGAGCGAGTGAGCGCGGTCCTCAAGTACAGCGAGCTCCCGCATCCGGCGTACGTGCTCGGTCGACTCGAGGGCGTGGACGAGACGGACGACCACGACGTCGAGCACATCGTGCCCACCGTCCCGAGCGACAGCTGGTCGGGCGACGGCGTCCGTCCGTGGCTCGAGTACTCCGACGACGAGCGCAACGCTCACCGCGCGCTCGCGCCGACGCTCGGCAACCTGACACTGCTCGAGCAGCACCTCGCGGAGCGCGTGTTCGGGGAGTCCTTTGCCGTCAAGCGCGATTCGGCCTACGCCCGCAGCACCGTCGCCGAGACGCGAGCGCTCGAAAGCGTCCCCACCTGGGGCACCGCCGCGATCTCGGAGCGCACAGTCCGGCTCACCGCAGATCTGCTCCGCATCTGGGCGCGCCCCGCTCTTCCCGAGATCGACGACGACGGGCTCACCCCCATCCTCGACGCGGTGCGCCGTCGCGGATGGCCCGCGGGGTGGGAGCGCGAGTTCGAGTACGTGGAGTACCGCGGAGAGCGCTGGGAGGTCTTCGACGTCAAGCACCTCTTCAACCGTGTCTTCCGGAGGGCGTGGACCGATACGCGTGATGCAGCGATCGCCTACTGCACCGCGCACGGCGGCCCCATCTATGAGGGGATGGCCTGGAAGGGCCAGTGGGATCAGCTCGATGAGACGCATCACCTCTACATGGGGTGGGACTCGAACTACATGATGAACGCAGTCCAGGGCGTGCTTCACGAGGCGGACATCGCCTCGGAGGTCTTCGTCAAGTACTCCTATATCGGGAATGTGATGTGACATGACCACGACCATCCGACGTCTCCTCGATCTGACCGTCGAAGAGCACACGCTCACCGTCCCGCTGGTCTGGGCGGATCCGGACGACACCCGCACGATCGACGTGTTCGCCCGTGTCGTCACGCGAGAAGGGGGCGAACGACTCCCCTACCTCGTCTTCCTGCAAGGGGGACCGGGCCACGAGGCGCCACGCCCCTTCCACTCCTCGTCCTCCCCCGCCTGGCTCGATGAGGCCCTCGCGCACTACCGCGTCGTGATGCTCGACCAACGAGGAACAGGACTCTCGACGCCAGTCGGCGACGCAGACCTCGAGCAGGGCTCCGCAGCCGTGGCCGAACATCTCACCCATCTGCGGGCCGACTCGATCGTCCGTGACTGCGAAGCGGTGCGCGAGCACCTCGGCGCCGAGACCTGGAGCGTGCTCGGCCAGTCCTTCGGCGGCTTCACCGTGCTCGCCTATCTGTCGACGGATGCCGACTCCCTCGCCGACGTCTTCATCACCGGCGGCCTCAGCACGGTGAGACGGCACCCCGATGAGGTCTACGCGCTCTGCTACGACAAGATGCGCACGGCCTCCGAGCGGTACTACCGCCGGTTCCCCGAGCACCGCGACGTCGTGCGCCGCCTTGTCGATCGCGCGGATGCCGGTGAGATCGTGCTGCCTGACGGCGAGATCGTGTCGAGGTCGCGGCTGCGCTCCGTGGGCTCCGCCCTGGGGACGAACGACGGATGGCAGACGCTGTGGTCGCTGCTCGAGCGCGATCCCTCCTCTAATGCGTTCCGCCACGATCTGATGCACGCCATGCCCTATGGCGGGCGCAACCCGCTGTACTTCGCGTTCCATGAGTCGAGCTACGCCAACGGTCACGCGACACGGTGGTCGGCGGAACGCGTCGAGCCCGACGATCTCCGCGACGACGTCACGCTGTTCACAGGTGAGCACATCCGCCGCGAGTGGACCGAGACCGTTCCCGCGTTCCAGCCGTGGCGTGACGTCGCACTCGCGCTCGCGGATTTCGAATGGCCGCGCATCTACGACGAGGTCGCGATCTCGGCATCGGGAGCCCGGGGAGCCGCAGCCGTCTACGTCGACGACGTCTACGTGCCCATGGAGTACTCGCTCGAGACCGCGCGTCTGCTGCCGGACGTCCGCTTGTGGGTGACGAGTGAGCACGAGCACAACGGGCTGCGCTCGGGTCCTGTGCTGACGCACCTCGTCGACCTCGCCCAGGGACGCCGGCTCCGCTGACATCGCGCCCCGACTCGTCTACGCTGACGGCATGGAAGATGTCGCGGGCTGGGGGATCCTGGCGATGGTGCTGCTGGCCGGCCCCGCCCTGATCGCCTTCGGGATGCAGCACACGTTCTCACGCAAGCCGGTCGCCGAGAAGTACGAGCACATGGCCAACGGGGGTCTGGTCGGAGTCTTCGACAGCGTCTGGTCCCCCTCGGCTCATGAGGCAGCGGTCGAACGCGACCGTCAGACGAAACGGACCGCTCCCGCGCCCTCCCCCGGCGATCCACCGAGTCCGATCATCGGCGATCGCATCACTCTCACCCTCTGAGCATTCTCTGCAGACGACGAAGGCCCCGTGTTCCGAGGAACACGGGGCCTTCGATCGTGGGGATCGTTACTTGGTCGATCCGCCGAAGCCCTTGAAGCGCTGGTTGAACTTCTCGACACGACCGGCCGAGTCCATGATGCGCTGCTTGCCCGTGTAGAACGGGTGCGATGCCGAGGAGATCTCGACGTCGATCACCGGGTACTCGACGCCGTCGAGCTCGATGGTCTTGTCGCTCGAGACAGTCGAACGGGTGAGGAACGTCTCGCCCGAGCCGAGGTCGCGGAACACGACAGCCTTGTACACGGGGTGAATGTCAGTCTTCATGGGATTCCTTAGTTGCTGCCCTGGATTGTGCCAGGGACGAGGGAAGTCTGCGGTGCAGAGAGCACCAAGGATCGATTCTATCAGATGCGCATCAGGAAGCCGCGCGGGCCGCATAGCGGCCCTCTTCGCTGCTGAGCACGATCGGCATGCCGAAGGTCTCGGTGAGAGCCTCGGCCGTGAGAGTCTCGGCGACGGGTCCGGCCGCCACGATGCGCCCCTCTCGCATCAGCAGCACATGCGTGAACCCGACCGGGATCTCCTCGACGTGGTGCGTGACCATGAGCATCGCCGGTGTCGTCGGCGACGATGCGTAGCCGCTCAGCAGAGCGAGGAGCTCTTCACGGGAGCCGAGGTCGAGCGACGCGGTCGGCTCATCGAGCAGCAGCAGCTCGGGATCCGTCATGACCGCGCGGGCGATCTGCACCCGCTTCTGCTCGCCGTCGCTCAGAGTGCCGAAGGTCCGGTCGGCCAGGTGGTCGAGTCGCCAGTCGCCGAGGACGCGCAGCGCACGACGCTCGTCGATGTCCTCGTAGCTCTCGTTCCATCGCCCGAGCACCGAGTACGCCGCCGTGAGCACGGTGTTGAGAACCGTCTCCTCGCGCGGCACCCGCTTCGCCATCGCGGACGAGGCGAAGCCGATGCGCGGTCGCAGTTCGAACACATCCGTGCGCCCGAGGGTCTCCCCCAGCACCGTGACTGTTCCGGAGGTCGGATGCATCAGCGTGTCGGCCAACTGCAGCAGCGTGGTCTTGCCCGCGCCGTTGGGTCCGAGGATCACCCACCGCTGATCATCGTCGACCTGCCAGGTCACGTGATCGATGATGTTGCGCCCCTCGCGGCGCACGACGACGTCGGTGAATTCCAGAGCGCTCGACATGCTCTCAGCCTATCGGCTCAGGCGGTCAGCTCCGCGTACAGCGCGCGCGTGGTGTCGGCGATCGCACCCCAGCTGAAATCGTCGCGCGCCCGCTCACGACCCGCCTCGCCATACTCGCGAGCCCTCTCGGGATCGCCGGTCACCTCGGTCAGCACCCTCGCGAGATCCGACACGTACCGCTCGGGGTCGACGGGCGTGCCCGTGCCGTCCTGGAGCTGCTCGATCGGCACCAGTCGTCCCGTCACACCGTCATCCACGACCTCGGGGATGCCCCCGGTCGCGGTCCCGACGACGGCTGCGCCGCACGCCATCGCCTCGAGGTTGACGATGCCCAGCGGCTCGTACACCGAGGGGCAGACGAAGGTGGTGGCTGCGGTGAGGATCGCCGAGAGCTCGTCGCGCGGCAGCATCCGATCGATCCAGATCACTCCCTCGCGGGTCTGCTGCAGCAGCGAGACGCCCTCCTGCACCTCCGTCATGATCTCGGGCGTGTCAGGCGCCCCGGCGCACAGGATCAGCTGGACCTCGGGGGGCAGCAGACGCGCGGCCTGGAGCAGATAGGGCAGGCCCTTCTGACGCGTGATGCGCCCCACGAAGACGACGGACGGGCGAGTCGGATCCATCCCCACCGATTCCAGGAAGGCCGGATTCTGCACCGGTCGCCAGCGGTCCACGTCGATGCCGTTGTGGATCACGCGCACCTTCGACGGGTCGACGGCGGGATAGCTGCGCAGGATGTCGGCCCGCATGCCTGCACTGACCGCGATGACCGCGGCCGCGTTCTCATAGGCGAGCTTCTCGATGCCGCTCGACACCGCGTATCCGCCGCCGAGCTGCTCGGCCTTCCACGGACGCAGGGGTTCCAGGCTGTGCGCCGTGAGCACATGAGGGATGCCGTGCAGCTGCGAGGCGATGTGCCCCGCGAAGTTCGCGTACCAGGTGTGACTGTGCACGACATCGGCCTCCGCGATCGCCGCGACGATCTCGAGGTCCGTCCCGAGGGTCTGCAGCGCGGCGTTCGCAGACGCGAGTCCGGACGGCGTCCGATAGGCGAAAGTGCCCTCCTCGTCGCGTGGAGATCCGAACGCCCTCACCCGTACATCGATATTCTGCCGGAGAGCCGTGACGAGCTCCTCGACGTGCACACCGGCACCCCCGTAGATCTCCGGCGGGTATTCCTTCGTGATCATCTCGACGCGCATGTCTAGACGGTAGTGACTCAGTTGTCCAGATGCTAGTTCGCCGAGCCGAATCGCATCTATGGTTGGTGCATGTCCGCACCAAAGAAGATCTTCGGCATCATCCTCGCCGGCGGCGAGGGAAAGCGTCTCATGCCCCTCACGGCCGACAGGGCAAAACCTGCGGTGCCGTTCGGCGGACAGTACCGATTGATCGATTTCGCGATCTCGAACCTCATCAACTCGGGTCTGCGCCAGATCGTCGTGCTCACTCAGTACAAGTCGCACAGCCTCGACCGCCACATCTCACAGACGTGGCGCATGTCGGCGCTCCTCGACTCGTACGTCACCTCGGTGCCCGCGCAGCAGCGACTCGGCAAGCGCTGGTTCTCCGGCTCAGCGGATGCGATCCTGCAGAGCCTGAACCTCATCAACGACGAGAAGCCGGACATCGTCGTCGTCATCGGCGCCGATCACGTCTACCGCATGGACTTCCGGCAGATGCTCGACGCGCACATCGAGTCGGGCGCGAAGGCCACGGTCGCCGGCATCCGTCAGCCGCTGGCCATGGCGTCGCAGTTCGGCGTGATCGACGCCGACACGGAGTCCGGCCGAATCAAGCAGTTCCTCGAGAAGCCGACCGACATCGCTGGCCTCGAAGACTCGCCTCACGAGGTGCTCGCCTCGATGGGCAACTACATCTTCGACGCCGACGCGCTGATCGCCGCGGTCGAGGCCGACGGCGAATCCCCGACCTCGGGCCACGACATGGGCGGCGACATCGTGCCGTACTTCGTCGATCGGGGCGAGGCCGGCTACTACGACATGAAGCGCAACGACGTGCCGGGTTCATCGCCCCGCGACCGCTCGTACTGGCGTGATGTGGGTACGATCGACTCCTTCTTCGACGCCCACATGGACCTGATCTCCACGTTGCCGATCTTCAACCTCTACAACATGGAGTGGCCCATCCACTCGCAGGCGGTGAACTCGCCTCCCGCCAAGTTCGTGCGCGACTCCGTCGGACGCATCGGCAACGCGATCGACTCGATCGTCTCGCTGGGGTCGGTGCTCTCGGGGACGCACCTCGAACGCAGCGTGGTCGGGCCGTGGACGCTCGCCGGCGGAGGCTCAACGATCACCGACTCCGTCGTCTTCGACGGGGTGCGTGTGGGAGCAGGCTCGCGAGTGCACCGAGCCATCCTCGACAAGAACGTGGTCCTCGCCGACGGTGCGACCGTCGGCGTCGATCGCGAGCGAGATCTGTCTCGCGGGTTCACCGTGACCGAGTCGGGCATCACCGTGGTGGGCAAGGGGATGTTCATCGAGAGGTGACGGTGTCACCGTGAGCGACGCCGTGCGCGGCGAGGCGTCGCCGGATCGATAGGCTCGAAGGCGTGACCGCTGCGCGCTTCCTCGTCGTCCTCGATGCCGATTCCACCCTCATCCGCAATGAGGTGATCGAGCTGATCGCCGACGAGGTCGGACGCGGTGCAGAGGTGCAGGCGGCGACCGAAGCCGCCATGCGCGGCGAGATCGACTTCGCGACCAGCCTGCGCTCACGCGTCGCTGCCCTCGAAGGCGTCCCCGTCTCGGGGTTCGCGCGCGTGCTCGCCCGGATCGAGCCGACCCCCGGCGTGCACGCGCTCACGGCCGCGGTGCACGAACGCGGCGGAGTCGTGGGAGTGGTGTCGGGAGGATTCCATGAGATCCTCGACGACGTCGCACCCGGGCTCGGCGTCGATCGATGGCTCGCGAACCGACTCGAAGTGGTCGACGGTGCGCTCGCCGGCCAGGTCGACGGCGAGATCGTGGATGCTGCGGTGAAGGCCGCGACGCTGCAGCGGTGGGCCGACGAGCTCGCAGTGCCGCCTCACGCCACGATCGCGATCGGCGACGGAGCCAACGACCTGCAGATGATGGCAGCTGCCGGGCTCGGCCTGGCGTTCAATGCGAAGCCCGCCGTGCGCGATGCGGCGAGCCTGGTGATCGGCCCACAGGACCTCTCGGAAGTCATCGCACTGCTTCCCTAGCGGATGTCCGTGGCCCCGTCTAACGTCAGGGCATGGACATCATCCTCATTCCCGGACTCTGGCTCGACGCGTCCAGCTGGAGCGAGGTGACCACCGATCTCGAACGCGCGGGTCACACCGTGCATCCGCTCACCATGCCAGGAGTCGGCCGTCCTGCTGCCGACACCTCCGACATCGGCATCGCCGAGTGGGTCGATGCCGCCGCCGCCGCAGTGGACGCCATCTCGGGACCCGCGATCGTCGTCGGTCACAGCGGTGGCGGCAATGTCGCCTGGGGAGTCGCCGACGCGCGCCCCGAGCGCGTCGCTCGAGTCATCCTCGTCGACACCGTGCCGCCGCCCTCCGGATTCGGCATCAGCGAGTTCGAGACCGTCGACGGCGTCGTCCCGTTCCCGGGCTGGGACTTCTTCCCGGCAGAAGACGTCGATGACCTCGATGACGCGACCCGAGCACGTACCGCGCCGCTCACGCAGAGTGTGCCGGCGCGGGTGCCCACCGATCCGATCGCGCTCGGCAACGAGGCTCGCCGTCGCGTTCCCGTGACGATGCTCATGGGAGGGATGGATCAGGCGACCCTCGAATCCGAGCTCGACCAGTGGGGCCCCTTCGCGGATGAGTTCCGATCGATCGACGATGTCGAGGTCGTGCGCATCGGCTCAGGCCACTGGCCGCAGTTCTCGGTTCCGAGCAGGCTGGCAGAGCTCATCGACGCGGCGGTCACCCGCAGGTGACGCGACGCAGTCGACTCAGTGCCCCATCCCGAGTCCACCGTCGACGGGGATGACCGCACCGGAGATGTATCCGGCGTCGTCGCCCGCGAGCCAGGTGACGACACCCGCGACCTCGTCAGGTGTCGCGAAGCGCCCGGCGGGGATGTTCGCCTTGTACTGCTTCTGAGTCTCTTCCGGCAGCTCAGCCGTCATGTCGGTCTCGATGAACCCGGGCGCCACCACGTTCGCCGTGATGCCTCGCCCGCCGAGCTCGCGCGTCAGCGATCTGGCGAACCCCACGAGGGCGCTCTTCGACGCGGAGTAGTTGACCTGGCCGGCGGAGCCGTAGAGGCCCACGACGCTGGAGATCAGGATCACTCGACCGAAGCGAGCCCTCAGCATGCCCTTTGAGGCGCGCTTCACCACGCGGAAGGTGCCACCGAGGTTCGTGGCGACGACGCTGTCGAAGTCGTCCTCGCTCATACGCATGAGCAGGGTGTCCTTGGTGATGCCGGCGTTGGCGACGACGATCTCGACCGGTCCCAGCTGCTGCTCCACTTCGGTGAAGGCGGCATCGAGCGCTGCCGCATCCGTGACATCGGCTCGCACGGTCAAGGCGCCTTCGGGACCTTCGCCGGTGCGCGCCGTCACAGCCACGCGATAGCCGTCGCGCACGAAACGCTCCGCGATTGCCCGGCCGATGCCGCGATTTCCCCCGGTGACGAGCACGACGCGCTGAGAACTCATTTCCATCACTCCTGATCTGGCCGGCGGGATCGGCGGCCTGGTCGTGAACGATCCTACCGACCATGTCGCTCTCCGCCCCGCCTGCCGTTTGACAGATGCCACCCGCCCTGGAACCCTGAGGGCGACGAAAGGCATCACCGTGAGCGACAGCAACACCCCCATCCCGTCGAGCGGGACCCCGCCTCACGCTCCCCCGATCCCGCCGCCTGCGCCACCCGCCTCGGCGGCGCATCCGGTCTATCCGACCACGCCTCTTCCTCCGATGTCCGCCACTCAGCCCACACTCCCCTATCCCCCTTCGCAGACGTACTCGCCCGCGGCTCCTGCTCCGCAGCAACCGGCGTACCCCGTCTACGGCGGTCAGTACATGCCCGCGCCTCGACCCACGAGCGGACTCGCCGTCACGTCGCTCATCTGCGGGATCGCGGGCGTGCTGCTGTTCTGGCTGTTCGTACCCCTGCTCGGGTCGATCGCGGCAGTCATCACCGGGCACCTGGCCATCCGTCAGATCAGGGCGAACCCCGCTCTGAGCGGTCGGGGCATGGCCATCGCCGGCGTCATCATGGGGTACGTCATGGTGGCGTTCCTGGTGCTCAGCATCGTCATCACACTGTTCAGCGTCGTGTTCCTGGGCGCCTTCACTCTCCCGTTCATCTTCGCCTCCTGAGACGCCGCGAACGGCGCGCCGTTCGCGCCAGGTCGGCGTAGGCTTGACTCATCGTGAAGAGCAAGCACCTGGTCCCTGCTGTCACCTCCCTGCCGCAATCGCCGCAGGCTGAGGCAGACCACCGTGTGCGCCGCTATGCGTTGACGATGACCATCAGAATCGTCTGTTTCGCCCTCATGATGTTCGTGCAGCCGTACGGCTGGTACACCTGGGTGTTCGCAGCCGCCGCGGCTGTGCTGCCCTACATCGCCGTCGTGTTCGCCAACGCGGGAAGCGACAGCACGGAGACGACCGCAGAATCCCCGCTCCAAGAGATCGAAGCGCCCGCGCCCGTGGCCGAGAAGCCGTCGCCATCGACGTCGGATCCGCAGGTCATCACGATCCGGGAAAGCGGGCGGGACGACGCGTGAACGACCTGGAGTGCTCGCGCGCCGGATGCCGGAACGCGGCGACGGCTCAGGTCGTGTGGCGGAATCCGCGTATCCACGCCGCCGACCGTGAGAAGGTGTGGCTCGCGTGCGCGGAGCACGTCGACTTCCTCCATGACTACCTGGCGGCCCGCGACTTCCCCGTGACAGTGAGAGACGGTGTCCCTTCGTGAGCTCCCGACTGACCCGCTGGACGATCTACGTCCTGATCGCGATCGCCTTCGCCGTCGGGTGCGCCTTCCTCTCCCAGTGGCAGTTCGACCGCAACGAGGCGAGAGCCGAGCAGATCTCGCTGGTCGAGCAGAACTATGACGCCGACCCCGTTCCGTTGATCGAACTCATCGGAGCAGACGGCGAGCTCGCGGCCGGCGACGTCTGGCACCCGGTGGTGCTCACGGGCGAATACCTGAGCGACAAGCAGCTGCTCGTACGGAATCGTCCTCATGGCGGCACGAGCGCGTTCGAGGTGCTGGTGCCGTTCCGCGACTCGGACGGGCGGATCATCATCGTCGACCGGGGCTGGGTACCGCCGGGCGATGGAGAGTCGCCGGATGCCGTTCCCGCGCCGCCCGACGGTGAGGTCGAGGTCATCGTGCGCCTGCGACCGGGCGAGCAGCTGCCCGCCTCAGGGCGCGGCGCACCTGACGGGCAGGTCCCGACGATCAACCTGCCGTCGATCGCCGGGATCATCGGAGGCGACGTCGTGACCGGCGCCTACGGCCAGATCGTCAGCGAGAGCCCCGCCCCCGCGGTCGTACCGGGAGGGTTCGACTCTCCCACCGACGACCCCGGTCCCCACCTGTCATACGCGATCCAGTGGATCCTCTTCGCACTCATGGGCTTCATCTTCATCGGGTACATCATCCGCACGGAGATCGCCAAGCATCGCGAAGACCTCGAAGGCGCCCCTGCCGTGCCGAAGCGACCGCGTCGGCGCGATCGCGACGCCGCCGTCGAAGACGAGCTGCTCGACGCCTGCTGACGCGATGGACGGCGGGGAGGCCGTTCACTCCGTCCAGGGCATCGGCTTCTCGGGCAGACGCGCACCGTCGTCGGGGAGGTGCGGCAGTTCTTCGCCACCCGCCCTGATGCACAGCCAACGCAGTTCACCCGCGCTGTCGGGGCGGCAGCGCCATGTGCGCGCCACCCCTTGTCCGACTCGGATCACCGTGCCCGGGCCGACCTCGACGACCTCGTCGTCGAGCCCCATCTGACCGCGGCCATCGAGGAACACGTAGAGTTCCTCGATGCGCGAATGGGTGTGCCAGTACCCCGCCTGCTCACCGGGGGCCAGCGCATTCGCAGTGAGCCCGATGAACTGCATCGTCAGCTCGTGGTCGACGACGCGTCGTCCATCACGCGAGCGTGCCTCGTCGAAGCCGCCGTGGTGCCCGCGCCACTCATCGAGAGCGCCGATCTCGACGATCTCGAAGGCGCTCATGAGGTGCTCCCGACACCGGCCGGCTCGGCCGCTCGGCCGCTGAGCGTGCGAGTCCAGCCGTCGACTGTGGCCTCATAGACGAGGCGCGAGTGGCGCCGATCGCGCTCGCCCTGCCAGAACTCGACACGGGTCGGGACTATGCGCCAGAGCACCCAATCTCCATCCGCGACGTCTGCCCGTGCGGCCGCCGAGCGGGCGGCGAGATCGGCTGCGCTCTCTGCGGGCGTCGCCTCCTCGACACGGCCGCGCACGCGGACGGCGCGGACCTGCGGCTGCCACCAGAAGTTCAGGGCCGCCGCCGGTGCGACCGCGAGCTGCTCGCCCTTGCGTGAAGACCTCGTGCTCGCAAAACCCCATCCCCGCTCATCGACACGCTTCAGAATGAGGGTGCGCGCATCGGGGATCCCATCGACGTCCACGGTCGCGAGGGTCGCGGTATGCGGCTCGGCCACCCCTGCGGCCGCCGCCTCCCCCAGCCACGCGGCGAAGAGATCGGCAGGGTCGCCCGGCAGGTCATGGGTGTCCCACTCGGGGGCGACCCCGGTCAGGGCATGCCGCCCTCTCAGCCAGTCATTGAGGTGAACAAGGTCGAGATCTGAGTCTTGGTGCGTCACACCCTCGACTATGCCACGACAGGCGCGCGGGTCAGGCGAGCTCGATCAGGTCCTGGTACTCCTGGCTCCAGATGTCTTCGACACCGTCGGGCAGGATCAGCACGCGCTCGGGATTGAGCGACTGCACGGCGCCGGGGTCGTGCGAGACGAGCACGACGGCACCCTCGTAGTGCGCGAGAGCGCCGAGGATCTCCTCGCGCGACGCGGGATCGAGGTTGTTCGTCGGCTCATCGAGCAGGAGCAGGTTCGCCGACGACACGACGAGCGTCGCGAGCGAGAGACGCGTCTTCTCGCCACCGGAGAGCACGCCTGCGGGCTTCAGGACGTCGTCGCCCGTGAACAGGAACGAGCCGAGCACCTTCCGCGCTTCCATCTCGGTGATGTGCGGCGCGGCCGACACCATGTTCTCGAGCACCGAGCGGTTGACGTCGAGGTTCTCGTGCTCCTGCGCGTAGTACCCGACCTTGAGCCCGTGCCCCGGCTCGAGCTGACCCGTGTCGGGCTGGTCGACGCCCGCGAGCATCCGCAGCAGAGTGGTCTTTCCCGCACCGTTCAGACCGAGCACGACGACCTTGGATCCGCGGTCGATCGCGAGATCGACATCCGTGAAGATCTCGAGCGAGCCGTACGACTTCGAGAGTCCCGTGGCCATCATCGGCGTCTTCCCGCACGGCGCCGGCTTCGGGAAGCGCAGCTTCGCCACCCGGTCTTCCTGGCGCACGTCGTCGAGACCTGCGAGCAGCTTCTCGGCACGAGCGATCATCTGGTGAGCGGCTGCGGCCTTCGAGGCCTTCGCACCGAAGCGCGCTGCCTGCAGCTGCAGGGTCGTCGCCTTCTTCTCGGCGTTCGCACGCTCCTTCTTGCGCCGTTCCTCGTCTGCCACCCGCTGACGCAGGTAGTTCTTCCAGTTCATGTTGTACGTGTCGATGATCTGGCGATTGGCGTCGAGGTAGAACACCCGGTTCACGGTCTCGCCGACCAGCTCGACGTCGTGGCTGATCACGATCAGCCCGCCCTTGTAGTTCTTGAGGAACTCACGCAGCCACACGACGCTGTCGGCGTCGAGGTGGTTGGTCGGCTCGTCGAGGATCATCGTCTCGGCGTCGGAGAACAGGATGCGCGCGAGCTCGATTCGACGACGCTGGCCGCCCGACAGTGTCGAGAGCGGCTGGTCGAGGATGCGGTCGGGCAGCGACAGGTTGTTCGCGATGGATGCCGCCTCGGCCTCGGCCGCGTAGCCTCCCTGCGCCTCGAACTCCTCGGTGAGACGCGCGTAGCGCTTCATCGCCTTCTCGGCCACCGCGGGGTCATCCGACCCCATGGCGAGCGAGGCCTCGGTCATTCCGAGGTTCAGCTGGCCGAGTCCGCGTGCATCGAGGATCCTCGTGCGCGCGAGATCCTCGGGATTTCCCGAGCGCGGGTCCTGCGGCAGGTAGCCGAGCTCGCCGGAACGGGTGACGCTGCCGCCGGAGGGGAGGACATCGCCGGCGAGCACCTTGGTGAGGGTGGTCTTGCCTGCACCGTTGCGGCCGACGAGACCGATCTTGTCTCCGTCGCTCACACGGAACGACACGTTCTCCATCAGGAGGCGTGCGCCCACGCGGATCTCGAGTTCGTGCACGGCAAGCACAGGCGGGATGTCCGTTCTTTCAAGGGGATTCGGGCCGAGGGGCCAAACTCCCAGTATAGATCGCCCGGCTGAGTGTTCAGTCGAAGTAGAGCTCGTGGTGCAGACGGCATCCCGGGTTGAAGACAGCGGCGCAGGTGGGGCATGCTGTCGCAGCGAGGTAACCGTCGATGGTGAGAACACACGCGCACACGCCGCAGAGAACAGCCTCCGTCGCCCTGGACCGCATGGGCCACTGCCGTGCCTCGTGATCCGCAAGGGCCGTGTGGCAGAGATGGCACGGATACCAGTCTTCACAGCATGCGAACCGGATCGCGATCACGTCGAGGGGTCCGCAGTAGTGATCGCAGCGGGTCTGGTCGTCGACGAGCAGTCCGTGCACGGTGATCGCGCCGATCACGATCGGACGATCCACGCATCTACCTCTGCGGGGGGATGCGGTCGATACCTCAGGGTGATGCCCCACGTGCCCTCTGCTTCCTAGCCTTCTGAGGTGGATGTTATCAACGAGCTCATTCTGCAGACCGTCGCCTCGCCCTGGCTCTATCTCGTGCTGCTCGCGGTGACGATCATCGACGGTTTCTTCCCACCGATCCCGAGTGAGACCGTTCTGGTGGCCGCTGCAGCCGTATCGGCGTCTTCAGGCGACCTGTGGGCTCTCCTTCCGCTCGGGCTCGTCGCAGCCGTCGGCGCGATGATCGGAGACAACATCGCCTTCGCTCTCGGTCGCCGGCTCGGCACCACTCGCTGGGCCTGGATGCGCCGCTCACGCGTCGCTGCGGCCTTCGCCCACGCCGAGCGCGCCCTCGCTCATCGCAGCGCTGCTCTCATCCTCGGCGCCCGGTACATTCCCGTGGGTCGAGTCGCCGTGAACATGTCGGCGGGTGCGCTGGGATTCCCCTGGCGGCGGTTCGTTCCCCTGAGCATCGTCGCGGGGCTCAGCTGGAGTGCACTGAGCCTGGCGATCGGACTCCTGGCCGGATCCTGGATCTCAGACCAGCCGCTCGTCAGCGCCGGCATCGGCGTCGGAGTGGCCCTCGTCATCGGGCTCGTCATCGATCGCGTCGCCGCCGCCCGGCGTCGACGCGCGCCGGTCGCGCAACTGGCAGGATGACACTCATGGCACGTCGTCGGCCGCGCACGCCGCGCGCTCCCCGTATCAGCCGCCGAACGGCCGCCTTCGCGGTCCTCGGCGTGACGAGCGTCGCCCTCTTCGCCGTGCTCGTCTCGCTCCAGAGCGTGCTGTATGGCACGGCGCTGCCTTTGTCCTTCATCCTGGGAGCCGCTCTGTGTGCGGCCCCCCTCCTGTCGCTCCGGCATCCGCGATGGGCGATCGCGATGTTCTGTGCCGCCGCGTTCGCGCTCCCCTTGTTGGTCGTGCCGCATCTGGCGACCGAGGCGCCCTGGCCGTGGTCCGTGCCCGCGCTTCTGACTTTCGTGCTCTTCGTCGGCGTCGTGACCTTCGTGCACGGCGCGCGTCTGGGCGTCGTGCCGCTCGCCGTCGGCGCACTGCTCTCTCTCACTGCTCCGCTGCTGCGCCCCGAGATCGTCTCCACTCCCCCCACCGCAGGCAGCGCCACCGCCGACCTCATCGTGACGACATCTGTGGCCGCCGCCATGTTCCTGGTCGCCATGCTGATCGCAGGTCGGGTGAGAGTCTCAGCCGAGCTCACGAAGGAACGAGAGCATTCCGCACTCGAGGAGTCGCGCCGCGCGCTCGTCGAGGAGCGCACCCGGATCGCACGCGAGCTGCACGACGTGATCGCCCACAGCATGTCGGTGATCCAGGTGCAGGCGTCCACTGCGCGATACCGGCTCCCCGAGATCGGTGAAGCCGCGACGTCGGAGTTCGAGAGCATCGCAGCGACCGCACGGGGATCCCTCACCGAGATGAGACGGATGCTCGGCGTGCTGCGCACCGAGGATCAGACGGCCGAGCTCGCACCTCAGCAGAGCATCGACGACATCCCGGCTCTCGTCGACACGATCCGACGCGCCGGTGTGACGGTGGGGCTCGAGATCACCGGAGCGGTCGCCGATGCTCCGCCGGCCGTGCAGATCGCCGCATTCCGCATCGCGCAGGAAGCGCTCAGCAATGCAGTGCGGCATGCGTCCGGCGCCGCTGTCACCGTGCGCGTGCAGGCGGACCTCCACGCCATCGGCGTCCGCGTCCGCAACGGGCCCACCGCAGCCCCGTCGGCGCCCCCGGGGGGAGGGTACGGACTTCGCGGCATGCGCGAGCGCGTCGAGCTGCTCGGCGGGTCCTTCACCGCCGGCCCGACGGCGGACGGCGGGTGGGAGGTCGCCGCCTCCCTGCCGGTGCAGGAGAGTGCGTCGAACGAGACCATGACCCCGATCACCGAGGAGACCCCGTGACCATCAGCGTGCTCATCGCCGACGACCAGGCGATGGTCCGTGCCGGCTTCGCCGCCCTGCTCGACGCCCACGAGGGCATCCGGGTCGCCGGCCAGGCCGCCGACGGCGCAGAAGCGGTCACGCTCGCCGCCCGCCTGGATCCGGACGTCATCCTCATGGACGTGCGGATGCCGCAGGTCGACGGCATCGAGGCGACGCGCCGGATCCTCGGGCCGGGTTACCCTGCGGCGCACGTGCCGAGGATCCTCATGCTCACGACCTTCGACATCGACGACTACGTGTACGACGCGCTCGAGGCGGGTGCGAGCGGATTCCTGTTGAAGGATGCTCTCCCCGAGGAGCTCGTGCACGCCGTGCGCGTCGTCGCCGGCGGTGATGCCCTGCTCGCGCCCAGCGTGACCCGGCGCATGATCGAGCAGTTCGCCGGACGCCGAACGCGCCCCGCGAGGGCGGCGACCTCTCTCGCCGAGCTGACCGACCGGGAACGCGAAGTGCTGGTGCTCATCGGGCGAGGACGGTCGAACAGCGAGATCGCGTCCGACCTGTTCATCGCGGAGCAGACCGTGAAGACGCATGTCGGCAAGGTGCTGGCGAAGCTGAGGCTTCGCGACCGCGTGCACGCGGTGATCCTCGCCTACGACGCGGGTCTCGTCGAGCCTGCGTCCTGAATCGCGGCCTCGACTCACCCCTCAGTAGGGGTGCGAACCGGTCCTGAGGGTGATCCCCCGACCGGCACCGCGTTCATACGCTCCTCGGACACCCATCCGAGGAGGAATCCATGGCCATCGTCGAGACGCCACCCCGCACCGCTCCCGCCGCCCCGCTGCCGGGCGGTCGCGACTCCGGAATCGACCTGCTGCGCGCGATCTGCGTCGCGGGAGTCGTGCTTCTCCATGCACTCATGGTCGGCGTCACCGTCGCCGACGGCAGCCCGGTGTTCGCGAACGCCAGCGATGGCACCTTGTGGATCGAGCCCGTCAGCTGGGTTCTGCAGGTCATGCCGCTCTTCTTCATCATCGGCGGGTTCGCGGGCTACATCTCCTTTCGGCGATCGCAGGCGCGGGGAGCCACGGCATCCGACTTCATCGCGGCCCGTGTGCATCGGCTGCTGACGCCCGCGCTGTTCGCGATCGCGCTGGTCGGTGTGTCGCTCGCGGCGCTGAGTGTGGCCGGTATCCCCGCCGACGTCATCGTGATCGCCGGCTTCAGGTACAGCCAGCCACTGTGGTTCCTCGGGGTCTTCCTGGGGTGCCAGGTGCTTCTCCCCGCGCTCGCCAGCGCTCATGCGCGCAGACCGCTGTTGACGGTGAGCGCGCTGGTGGCGGCGTCGGTCGCCGTCGACGCTGCTCGGGCGAGTACCGGGATCGAGGGCCTGGGGTTCGTCAACCTCGCGTTCGTCTGGCTCGCGCTGCAGCAGATCGGGTTCTTCCTTGCCGACGGCTCGCTCCACCGGCTGCCTGGAGCAGCGCGGGCGGCCATCGGAGCCATGGCGCTCGCAGCGCTCGTCGGCACCTTCGCGAGCGGGATCTACTCGCCCGATCTCATCGCCAACATCAATCCTCCGACGGCAGCGCTGCTGCTCGTCGGCATCGTGCATCTCAGCGCGGTCTCGCTGCTGCGCGGTCGTATCGAGACGATCAGCCGCCATCGGACGGCTGCGGCCTTCTCGGCGTTCGTGAACCGTCGCACCATGACGATCTACCTGTGGCACATGCCGGTGCTGCTCACGATGGCGGGGATCTCGGCCGCAGTCTCGCTCACTTCCGGTGTCGCCCTGCCGGAGCCGAGCTCCTTCAGCTGGTGGGTGTCGCGTCCGCTCTGGCTCGTCGTCGCGCTCGCCCTGACCGCCATGATCGCGGTCGCCCTCACGCGCATCGAGACGCGGCCGGCGCCTCGGCCCACGGACTCGACTCGCAGAACAGTGGTCGCCGCTGTGGTCGGCGTAGCGTCGGTCGTCCTGCTTCTCGTGGCGGGCACGACGATTCTGACGGCCGCCGTCGCAGTGGGCGGAATGGTGCTGTCGCTCCGCATCGCCCGCCGATCACACCAGACCTCGGGCGGCGAGAGCGTCGCCGACCTCGTCCGCGTGGCGTAGCGTCCTGACCACGAGCGGCACAGCGCCTCGCACGCCGAGACGGATGCCTCGCGCCCGCTGAGCCTCGCGCACGCCCCGGGCGAAGCCGGCGACCACGGGGATCATCGTGAGGGTCAGCGAGATCGTCATCGAGGCCGCATCGACGTCGACGCCGGCTCGGCGCAGCGGTCTGAGAATCCGACGCAGCACGGCCAGCAGGTCACCCATCCTGGTGGTGATCGTGAGCAGAGCGGCCAGCAGCAGCAATGATGCCACCCTGACCGTGCTGACCCAGGCGGTGAGCGGCGAGGCGAAGATCCACAGCGCCGCCCCGAGAACCAGGACGAGCCAGCGCAAGCGCCACATCTCGACGAGCAGGATCGTCGCCGGCAGCTCGGCGATCAGATAGAGGGCGCACACGACGAGGAGCGAGACCGTGACGCTCACTCCGTCGTGCGCGAACGCCGATGAGACCAGCGCGAGCACCGCGAAGACAGCCAGCGCAGGCCCCGCAGGCAGTCGATGGACGAGGCTCGTGCCCGGCCGGTACGACTGGATCACGCGCAGAGCCCGCGGTACACGGCCACCACATCCGCCGGGTCGCCAGAGACGATGAGCGAACCCTCCTCGAAGAGCACCGCCTGGTCGCATCTCACCGCGAGATCGAGGTCATGCGTGACGATGACGACCTGTGACGGCAGCGCGAGCAGCAGATCGGAGATCCGCCGGGAGTGGCGCAGGTCCAGCAGCGTCGTCGGCTCGTCTGCCACGACCACCTGTGGTTCGGTCATCAG
Source organism: Microbacterium hydrocarbonoxydans (assembly GCF_904831005.1). Classification (NCBI taxonomy): domain Bacteria; kingdom Bacillati; phylum Actinomycetota; class Actinomycetes; order Micrococcales; family Microbacteriaceae; genus Microbacterium; species Microbacterium hydrocarbonoxydans. The sequence goes on from NZ_LR882982.1 coordinate 1,919,028, forward strand.
GACCGATGCGAGAGCGAGCGCCTGCTTCTGACCTCCGGAGAGGTCCGATGCGGGCACCTCCGCCCGATCGGTCAAGCCGTGCTCGTGCAGAGCCGCGGCGACGCGCCGTTCGACCTCCTCGCGAGGCGCGCCACGCACCGACAGAGCGAGATCCTCGGCCGGGGTCGGCATCAGGATCTGCGCCTGCGGGTCGGTGAAGACGAATCCCACGCGTCGTCGCAGCGCCTTCAGATCCCGCCGAGAATCGAGATCGTGCACCGTGACGCGCCCCGCGTCGGGGAGAACGAGCCCGTTCAGCAGGCGCGCGAAGGTGGACTTGCCCGAGCCGTTCGCCCCGATGACAGCGATCTTCTGGGCAGTGAGCTCGATGCTCACATCACGCAGGATCGACCGCCCATCCCGCTCGACGGTGACGCCGTCGACCGAGATCGATCCGACCGTGGTCTCAGGCCGCACGGACAGGCCCCGTCGCTGGCGCGGGACGCGCGCCGAACGCTCGGGGGTATGCCCGCCGCAGCGACAGGACCAAGGCCGTCGCCGCGGCCGCCTTGAGCAGATCGCCGGGGAGGAACACGAGGCTCGCGAGAGCGGTCGGTCCGAGCTCGAGGCCGAGCACCAGAGCTGTGACGGGAACACCGCACAGATACACCACGAGGATGCCGCCCACGATGACTCCGAGAGCGATCCGCCACCAGCTCATCCGACCGCTGCGCACGATCAGACCGATGACGATGACGCCGACGATCCACCCGAGCAGATATCCGGCCGTGGGACCGATGAAGACGCCGAGACCGCCACGACCACCGGCGAGCACGGGTAGTCCGACTGCCGCGAGGGTCAACACCAGGACGACCGAGAGAGGGGCGAGACGGGGGCCGAGCACAGCACCGGCGAGCATCACCCCCAGCGTCTGCGCGGTGATGGGAACCCCGCCGGGGATCGGGACCGTCACCATGCCGAGAACCACGATGAGGGCAGCGAAGAGCGCCACTCTGGCCAGTTCTCGACCGAGATCGCCTGTCTGATCACGCATGTACTCGCGCCTTCCTGAACACCGTTCACCTGAACGGTGTTCACTATACTCAGACCATGACTCCGGAATCCAACTCGACCCGTCACGACCGCGACGGTGTCGCGCGCGCCGCGCTCGCGCTGCTCGATGAGGTCGGCCTCCCCGATCTGTCGATGCGCCGGATCGCCGGCAGGCTCGATGTGCAGCCGAGCGCGCTCTACTGGCACTTCTCGAGCAAACAGGAGCTGCTCGCCGAGCTCGCCGATCGCATCACCGCGAAGATCCCCCGTGACGATGCGGATGTGCTGACCACTGCCCGCAGCATCCGCGACGCGCTCTTCACATACCGCGACGGAGCCGAGCTCGTGCTCAGCACGTATGCCCTGCGTCTCGGCTCGTCATACGCACAGAGCGCTCTCGAGGCAGCCCTCGCGCGTCGAGGTCACGCAGACGCTCACGAGCGCGCGGCCGCCCTTCTGCACTTCGTGCTCGGCCACGCGACGCTCGTGCAGCAGCGCATGCACGCCGAGAGCCACGGAGCTGCGCTCGACGATGGCACCGCCGATGTCACGGCGGGCCTGGATCGGGTCTTCGATCTGGGGGTGGCGGCCCTCGCCGGGGAATCGCCCGTCAGAGCGCCCGTCCCTCACTCGGCGGGCGACGACTCCGCGGCGTGACCCAGCCTGAGTCCGGGCACGAATGCGAGCAGCACCAGAGCGAGGCAGAAGGCAAAGACGACTCCGAACGCGCTCACCTCTCCGCCGAGACTCGCGACGGCGAGACCGGCGAGGGCGATCACGACCGCGGCGCCCGTGGAGTCCGAGATCGACAGAGCTGACGAGTTGAACCCCTGGTTGCCGGAGTCGGAGTACGCGAGCGTGAGAACGGTGAGACGGGGGTAGAGCAAGCCCATGCCCCCGCCCGCGAACGCCCAGCCCATCACGACGAAGAGCGGCGACAGCCCCCACAGCGCTGCCATGAGTACGAAGACCAGTGCGCTCAAGACCAGCGACAGGCTGATGACCGTGATTCTGGCATTGCCGAGACGATCGCCGAATCGCCCCTGCAGTGCAGAGGCGCCCGCCCAGGCGAAGGCCGCGAGCATCAGCGCGACGCCGGCCCACGTCGCGGTGAACCCGAACCGCTCCATGAGCAGGTAGGGGATGTACGCCTCGGCGGCGAAGAACGCGCCGGCGACGATCCCGCGCATGAGCACCACGCTCGGGAGGCCGCGACCGGCGCGCAGAGTACGTCGCGGCAGCAGCGGAAGAACCGCGACGGCGATCACGGCGACAGAACCCAGCGCGACGGACCAGCCGACGCCCACCGGCATCTCGGCGGTGAAGCCGATCAGCACGGCGAAGACCGCGACCACGACGGCGAGTCCCAGCCGAATGACGAGGGATCGACGATTCTGCGGTTCGCCATGGCCGAGCCCGACACCGCGCAGACGCACGGCGATCGTCAGGAAGGCGACCGTCGTCAGCACGGCGACGCCGAGGAACGCCCACCGCCAGTCGAGGTACTCGGCGACGGCTCCGGCGAGGAACGGACCGATCATCGACGGAACGACCCACGCCGCAGCGAACGCCGCGAAGACCGCGCCATGGAGCTGAGACGGGTACAGCCGCGCCACCACGACGTACAGCGCGACCGTCTGCCCACCCGCGCCGAGCCCCTGCACCAGGCGCCCGATGAGGAACTGATCCATCGTCGCTGCCAGCCCGGACAGCAGCAGACCGGCGATGAAGAGCGACACCGCAGCGTACAGAGCACCACGGGGCCCGCGGGCGTCCGACCACGCACCCGCCGCGACCATGCCGATCACGCTCGTGGCGAGAGTGCCTGCGAACGCCACGGCGTAGAGCTCTCGCCCGTCGAGCGCCTCGCTGACGATCGGCATGACCGTCGTGACCGCCAGAGCCTCGATCGCCGCCAGGAAGATCAGTGCGACAGCACCGGCAGTGACCCAGAGTCGTTCACGGTCCCAGATCGACGGCGCCGGCCGATCGAGAGTCATCTATCCACGAGCGTCGCGATGCGCTCGACGGCCTCTGTGATGATCTCCGGACTCGTTCCGAAGTTCAGCCGGACGAAACCCTTTCCCTGCTCGCCGAAGGCGGGGCCGAAGTGCAGGGCGACCCGTGCCTCCTTGAGGATTCGGCGTGCGGGATTGTCACCCCAACCGAGACCCGACAGGTCGATCCATGCCAGGTATCCGGCGTCGGGGATCCGGTAGCGAGAGGCGGGGAGCTTCGACGCCAGCAGATCCTCGAGCAGCACTCTGTTCTGATCGAGAGTCGCCAGCAGGCCATCGAGCCAGGGGTCGCTCTCCTCTGCGAACGCGGCCACAGCTGCCAGCAGACCGAACTGGCCCGAGCGCCACTCCACTTCGATCGGAAGCCCGCGCACGACCGCGCTGGTCGAATCCGATGCGGTCACCATGAGCGCGCACTTGAGGCCGGCGAGATTGAACGCCTTGCTCGCGCTCACGACGGCGTACCCCACGCGCTGGGCGGCCTCACCCGCGTGCAGGAACGGCGTGAATCCCGACTCCGGCTGAGCGAGGGGCGCGTGAATCTCGTCAGAGACCACGGCGGCCCCGAACTCGTCGGCGATCTCGGCCAGAGCCGTGAGCGTCTCCCGGCTGTGCACCGTGCCGGTCGGATTGTGCGGACTGCAGAGCAGCATCGCCGTGGCGCCGTCTTCGAACGCCGCGCGGATGCCGTCGAGATCGAGTTCCCACCCGGTGCCGGTATAGACCAGCGGCACGCGCAGGTCTTCTGCACCGGCTTCGGAGATCAGGTCGTAGAAGGGCGGATACACCGGCGGGGTGACGACCACCCTCTCCCCCGGCTGCGTGACCCTGCGAAGGATCTCGACGATCCCCATGCTCACATCGGCCGTGGTCCGCATCCGGGCCGGATCCGGCTCCCACCCGAATCGACGGCGCGCGAACGCCGCATACGTGGTGGGCAGCGGGGTCCGCGAGGCGATGTACCCCGTGTCGCCGAGATCGACGGCCCGCCGCAATGCACCCGAGATGGCCGGAGCGAGAGGAAAGTCGGTCTCGGCGACGAAGAGGGGAAGCACGTCGGCGGGATACTCCCGCCACTTCTCACTGCTGCGCTCGCGGAGCTCTGCCAGAGGCAGGGCCGTGACCTCGAGCATCCTCAGATCGCGAAGCCGAGAGCGCGCATCATGTCGCGACCGTCGTCGGTGATCCGCTCAGGGCCCCACGGCGGCATCCACACCCAGTTGATGCGGAAGCGATCGACGACGCTGTCCAGAGCCTGAGCGGTCTGGTCCTCGAGCACGTCGGTCAGCGGGCAGCCTGCGCTGGTCAGCGTCATGTGGATGACGAGAGCATCGTTCTCGTCATCCCAGGCGAGATCGTAGATGAGGCCGAGGTCGACGACGTTGATCCCGAGCTCCGGGTCCATGACGTCTTTCAGAGCCTCGGTGACCTCGTCGTACTTCGCGTCGGTGAGCGTGGCTGTCATGCCGATCAGCCTACGCCTCGATGGGGGCTGCAGGGTCGAGGAAGCGGTCGTATCCCTCGTCCTCGAGCCGGTCAGCGAGCTCAGGGCCACCCTCTTCGACGATCTTTCCCGCGACGACCACGTGCACGAAGTCGGGGCGGATGTAGCGGAGGATGCGGGTGTAGTGCGTGATCAGCAGCACACCGAGCCCGGTCGACTCCTTGGCGCGGTTGACGCCCTCCGATACGATCTTGAGCGCGTCGACGTCGAGACCCGAGTCCGTCTCGTCGAGGATCGCGAACTGGGGCTTGAGCACCTCGAGCTGAAGGATCTCGTGACGCTTCTTCTCGCCTCCGGAGAAGCCCTCGTTGACGTTGCGCTGAGCGAACTTCGGGTCCATGCGCAGGTTGGCCATGGCTGCCTTGACGTCCTTGGTCCAGCCGCGGATCGCCGGTGCTTCACCGTCGAGAGCGGTCTTCGCCGTACGGAGGAAGTTCGTGACGGTCACACCGGGGATCTCGACCGGGTACTGCATCGCGAGGAAGAGACCGGCACGGGCGCGCTCATCGACGCTCATCGCGAGCACGTCCTGGCCGTCGAACGTGATCGAGCCCGATGTCACGGTGTACTTCGGGTGACCGGCGATCGTGTAGGCGAGCGTCGACTTGCCCGAGCCGTTGGGGCCCATGATCGCGTGCGTCTCACCGGTGTTCATGGTGAGGGTGATTCCGTTGAGGATCGGGGTGGTACCCGCCTCGGTCTCGACCGTCACGTGCAGGTCGCGGATTTCGAGAACAGACATTCAGACTTCCTTCGTCACAGTCGGGTCGATGAGCACGTCGTCGCCGTCGATCTCGACGACGTAGACCGGAACGGGCTCATAAGCAGGGAGATTCTGGGGCTTGCCGGTGAGCAGCGAGAACGCGGAGCCGTGTGCCCAGCATTCGACCGTGTCACCTTCGACGAAGCCTTCGGCGAGAGAGATGTCACCGTGCGTGCAGGTGTCGCCGATCGCGTGGATGACGCCCTCGGAATCTTTGATCACGGTGATGGGAACGCCGCTCGGCTCGACGCGGATCGGCATGTCCTGCTCGAGTTCCGCGACGCCGCACACGCGCTCGGCGCTCACGCGTTCACCTCGGCGAGCTCCGTCTCGATCGCGTCGAGCAGCTCGGTCTCGAGCGCCGGGATGCCCAGGCGCTGCACGATGTCAGTGAGGAATCCGAGCACCACGAGTCGGCGGGCCTCCTCTTCGCTGATGCCTCGCGCCTGCAGGTAGAACAGCTGCTCGTCGTCGAAGCGACCGGTGGCGCTGGCGTGACCGGCACCGAGGATGTCGCCTGTCTCGATCTCGAGGTTCGGGATCGAGTCGGCGCGAGCGCCCTCGGTGAGCACCAGGTTGCGGTTGGCCTCGTACGAGTCGGTGCCCGTCGCATCCGCGCCGATCAGCACGTCGCCGATCCAGACGCTGTGTGCGCCCTGGCCCTGGAGCGCTCCCTTGTAGAGCACGTCGCCCTTGGTGTGCGGACCCTTGTGGTGCAGGTAGACCTGGCTCTCGAGGTGCTGCCCGGCATCCGCGTAGGACAGGCCGTAGAGGTAGCCCTCGGATCCGGCCCCCGCGAGCTCGACGCTCGGGTTCACACGCACGACTCCGCCGCCGAAGCTGATCACGAAGTGCTTGAGCGTGGCATCCGCGTCGACGCGCGCCTGGTGGGCCGACGTGTGCATGGCCGCATCCTGCCACTGCTGCAGGCTGATGACCGTGAGCTTCGCACCGTCACGGACGATGATCTCGACGTTCTGCGAGTACTGCGCGGCGCCGGTGTGCTGGAGCACGACGGTCGCTGAGCTGTGCTCGAGCGCCTCGATCACGATGTGGGCGTCTGCGCGGAGTTCGGCTCCGAGCCCGTCGATCGAGACGAGGATCGGCTCTGCCACCTCTTCTTCACGAGGGATGCGGATGTGCAGCGCCTCCGTCGAGCCCTGCCACGCGACCGCCGAGGTGATGTCTTCTGCGAGGAAGACCTCTCCGCGCGGTGCGGCGTCGGCAGCGAGCGGAGAGGACACGTACTTCTGTCCCTCGCCGAAGGAGTAGCTCACTCCGTCGTTCGATCCGGCGACCTCGAAGAGTGGGGCGAGCTTGGCGACCGGAGTGTGCTTCCAGTTCACCTCGCGACCGGTCGGCGCGCCGAAGTCGGCGGGCTCGAAGGAGTGCGGACGCTCCGAGCGGGTCTGCACAGGCACGAAGCCGGCGTCCGAGACCTGAGCTGCGGGGTCGATGTGCGCGTTCGTATGCTGCGCCTCGCTGGGCGCTGTCGTCGAGGCCGCCATTTAGCCGACCGATCCTTCCATGCCCATTTCGATGAGCTTGTTCAATTCCATCGCGTACTCCATGGGCAGTTCACGCGCGATCGGCTCGATGAAGCCGCGCACGATCATCGCCATCGCCTCGTCCTCGGGCATGCCGCGGGACTGCAGGTAGAAGAGCTGCTCCTCGCTGACCTTCGAGACCGTGGCCTCGTGGCCGAGCTGCACGTCGTCGACACGGATGTCGATCGCCGGGTAGGTGTCGGAGCGCGACTTCGTGTCGACCAGCAGCGCATCGCAGCGCACGGTGTTCGCGGAGTGGTGCGCGTTCGCGTCGACCCGCACTTCGCCGCGGTATCCCGCACGACCTCCGCCACGGGCGATCGACTTCGAGACGATCGACGACTGCGTGTACGGGGCCATGTGGATCATCTTGGCGCCGGCGTCCTGGTGCTGCCCGGGTCCTGCGAAGGCGACCGAGAGAGTCTCGCCCTTGGCGTGCTCGCCCATCAGGTAGATCGACGGGTACTTCATGGTCACCTTGGAGCCGATGTTGCCGTCGACCCACTCCATGGTCGCGCCCTCGTGCGCGACAGCGCGCTTGGTGACCAGGTTGTAGACGTTGTTCGACCAGTTCTGGATCGTGGTGTACCGAACGCGGGCGTTCTTCTTCACGATGATCTCGACCACGGCCGAGTGCAGCGAGTCCGACTTGTAGATCGGAGCCGTGCAGCCCTCGATGTAGTGGACGTAGCTGTCCTCGTCGGCGATGATCAGCGTGCGCTCGAACTGACCCATGTTCTCGGTGTTGATGCGGAAGTACGCCTGCAGCGGGATCTCGACGTGCACGCCCTTGGGGACGTAGACGAACGATCCGCCCGACCAGACGGCGGTGTTGAGCGCGGCGAACTTGTTGTCTCCCGCCGGGATCACAGTGCCGAAGTACTCCTCGAAGAACTCGGGGTGCTCGCGAAGAGCCGTGTCGGTGTCCATGAAGATGACGCCCTGCTCCTCCAGGTCCTCGCGGATCTGGTGGTAGACGACCTCGGACTCGTACTGAGCCGCGACACCCGCCACGAGGCGCTGGCGCTCGGCCTCGGGGATGCCGAGGCGCTCGTAGGTCTCACGGATCTCTGCCGGAAGGTCTTCCCACGACTGCGCCTGCTTCTCGGTGGAGCGCACGAAGTACTTGATGTTGTCGAAGTCGATCTCGCTGAGATCTGCACCCCAGGTCGGCATCGGCTTGCGTCCGAAGAGCTGATAACCCTTGAGACGGGTCTTCAGCATCCATTCGGGCTCATGCTTGAGCGCCGAGATCCCGCGCACCACCTCTTCGGAGATTCCACGCTTGGCGATGGCTCCGGCGGCATCTTCGTCATGCCATCCGAATTCGTACACCCCCAGGCTGTCAAGCTCCGGCCGGTCGATCAGCACATCCGACATCACACACTCTCCTCACAGGTCCCAAACGGTGTCATCCGCCCCGACACACCTGATCCCCGTCGAGTCTGCGGGAGCGGGTGCCGTTGGTGGGCCCTCATCACCGGCGCTTCCATCGCGCCTAAACTGTTAGTGATGGTGCAGCGCGGTCAGCGCTCATCACAACAATCCGATTCTACAGGTTCCGCCTGAAGACAGGGCCGCTCGCCGTGTCCGCCGCGGTTCGGAGAGACTTATGCCCGAGACGACGATCTCCTCCCCCACGATCACCTCGACCGCGTCGTCGACCCACGCCGCTCTGTGGGGACGCGCACTGCGCGTCTTCGCATGGCTGTCGTTCCTCGCTCAGACGATCATCATCGGCACCGGCGGGGCCGTCAGGCTGACCGGTTCGGGACTCGGATGCTCGGAGTGGCCGCTCTGCACGCCCGAGTCGCTCGTGCCGATCTATGCCGATCAAGGAATCCACGGCATCATCGAGTTCGGCAACCGAGTCATGACGGGCGTCGTGGGCATCATCGCCCTCGCCGTGCTCCTTCTGGTGCTGGCGCGCGTCGGAGGCAAGCGCCTCGTCTTCTCCGCGCTGCGCTTCGCCGCATCCGGCATCGTCGCCGCCGGCGTCGTGTTCTTCCTCGTCTCGGCCATCGGGCTTCCCGCGACTCCCTTCGCGATGGGCGCCCTGCTCATCACGGTGATCGCCGCGATCGTGCGCTCGGTTCGTCTCACCACGGATCGGCGAGACCTCGTCGTCTTGGCCTGGGTCGTGCTGGCCGGGGTCGTCGCCCAGGCACTCGTCGGCGGCATCACCGTGCTCACAGGGCTGAACCCGTTCATCGTCGGGTTCCACTACGTCTCATCGCTGCTGCTCGTCTGCGTCACCGCCGCCTTCCTGGTGCGCCTCTACACCCCCGCGCTCCCGCGCGAGCGGGCCGTGCCGAAGTGGTTCGCGATCCTCACGCACATCACCGGCCTCGCTCTCGCCGTCACGATCGTGTTCGGGGTGCTCACCACCGGTTCGGGGCCTCACTCGGGCGATGCCGATGTGCTGCGTCACGGGTTCGACGCGACCGTCCTCGCGCACGTTCACTCATGGCCCGGTTACATCCTCGCCGGACTCGTGCTCGCCCTCACCGTGTCTGCGTGGGCTCTTCGCCTCGAGCCGCGACGCTGGCTGCTGGTGCTCGTGATCGCGATCCTCGTTCAGGTCGCCGTGGGCGTCTGGCAGGCCCGCGAGGGTCTTCCTCCTGTGCTCGTCGGCATCCACATGGTGCTCGCCTCGCTGTCGGCCGCCGCGTACACCGTCGTGGCGCTCCATCTCAAGAAGCCGGTCGGCGCTCGGGACTGATCCCGCTTCTCGCCCCCCCCTAGATCACGCCGCGCCCGGTCGGCCGCGAGCTGTGATGTCGCACACAGTGGATGCACAGCTGCGACATCACAGCCTCATCAGTTCGTCGTGCAACGTGGCGGGCATGAACAAGTCACTGACACGCAGCATCGGCTTCTGGCTCCTCCTCCTACTCTCGCTCAGCTCGACGGGAGTCGGCGGCTGGCTCATCGCCGGGCAGATCGGCACGATGACGAGCACGCTGCTCGACGGCACGGCGACCGGCATAGAGGTCTACGTGGGCCAGTCGCTCGTCGTCGTCGGCGCGGCCCTGCTCGGTGCCGGAGTGCTCGGCATCCTCCTCGCCGTCGCGCTCACCGCCGTGCAGGCGCTGATGCCCGCAGCGAAGCCCGCGGTGGTGGAACCCGTCGAGTGGACGTCGGAGTCGGATCCGACCGATGAGGGCGAGAAGACGCTCGACGACAGCGCCGCGTCGGAGCCCGCCGAGTCGACGAAATCAGACGCCGAGTCGACGAACTCAGACGCCGAGTCGACGACCTCAGACGCCGAGGCTCAGAACGGCAGCAGCGGGTCGACCGCGACGGCCACGAAGATCAGCGTCAAGTAGGTGATCGAGGCGTGGAAGACTCGCATCGGCCGCGCCTCGTTCCCTCGCACCGCCTGGTTGTAGAGACGGTGGGATTCGTAGATGAACCATCCGCCGAACACCGCGGCGGAGACGCCGTAGACGAGTCCCATGTTCGCGATCGGGATGAGGAGCAGTGAGCAGGCGACGGTCGCCCACGCATACAGGATGACCTGAAGGCCCACCTGCGAGGCGTTGCGCGTGACGCCGAGCATGGGCACGTCGACGTCTTCGTAGTCGTCCTTGTACTTCATCGAGAGCGGCCAGTAGTGCGGCGGCGTCCAGAGGAAGATGAGCGCGAAGAGGATGAACGCCGGCCAGTCCAGCGATCCGGTGACCGCGGCCCAGCCGATGAGAACTGGGAAGCACCCCGCGATGCCGCCCCAGATGATGTTCTGCTCGGTGCGACGCTTGAGGATCATCGTGTAGATCACGACGTAGAAGAAGATCGCGGTCGCCGACAGCGTCGCGGCCAGCCAGTTGGTCGTGAACCAGAGCCACACGGTCGAGACGACCGCGAGCGTCCACGAGAAGATGAGCGCGCCGCGAGGCGTGATCTCCCCCGTCACCAACGGACGGTTCTCGGTGCGGTGCATATGCGCGTCGATGTCGCGATCGAGGTACATGTTGAACGCAGCGGCGGATCCCGCGCTCAGCGAGCCGCCGATCACGGTGGCCAGCACGAGCAGCATGTCGGGGAGCCCGCCCTGGGCGAGGAACATCACCGGGACGGTGGACACCAGCAGCAGTTCGAGGACGCGCGGCTTGGTGAGGGCGACGTACGCCTTCACGGTACGACCGATGGACTTCTTCACAACGGTCTGATCAGACATCGTCGAGATCTCGATCGCCTCCTCCGCACGCGTCACGACAGCTTTTCCAGTCTAAGGCACAGCGATGCTGTGGATAACGCGCCCGCCGCCTTCCCCATCGCGGCTACCGTGACCGGGTGATGCCGCTCCACCGCCCAGTACTCCCGCTCGCGGCGGTCGTCGCGCTTTCCGCGCTGCTGCTCGGCGGCTGCGCACCCCCGCCCCCGGCGCCGCCGACTCCCACACCTGCGTTCGCGAGTGAGGCCGAGGCGTTCGCCGCGGCAGAGGAGGTGTACCGGGCATACAACGAAGCCGGAAATCAGCGATCGGACGACGAGCGTTTCCTCACCGGTGAAGCGCTTTCGAGCGACCTCGATTCCAAGCGCGTGCTGAGCGAGAACGGGCTCCAGATCCTCGGAGCGAGCGAGGTGGTTTCCTTCAAAGGCACTCATGCCGACCTCGAGGGTGCAGTAAGTCGAGTTTCAGCGGAGGTCTGTCTGGACATCACGTCGTCGCGCGTAACGGATGCACACGGCACCGATGTGACCCCCCAAGACCGCGTCAACAGGTGGTTACTCGAGATCGATTTCGTTGGTAAGCCCTCGGAGATGCTGATCGCCGATTCATCTCCAGTGGAGGACGAGACATGTTGAGAGTTGCGGCGACTCTGCTGTTGCTGTCTTCCCCCTACGTCGCGATCACCGCGCTGCACACCTCGACATGCTCGACCGACACAATCAAAGCCGGCCTATGCGGAAACGACGGCGACTCCTCGCTGACAATCTCCGGCACGCGACAGAGCGGCGGATCACCGGCAGTACCGAACCTCCCGGGAGTTCCGGATGATCGCGGCAGTGCCGCACCCGACATCCCTGCGGCACCCGCGCCGCCGAGCGAACACGCTATCCGGCTGGCCGAGTGTCTGGATGATGGCGGCACTGTGCGGTGTTCGACGCTGACCGCTCCGAGTGAGGCGCCTCCGGACGCCCCGGCCGACGCGTCGGCTCCCGCGACGCCGACCATCACTCTCACAGACCTCGCGCGTTTCGCACCCGCACCCGCGGACGCGAGTGCCGAACCGGGCAACATCGGCATCGCCGGCCTCCCGGCCAACTTCACCACCGCCGCCGACGTGCACACGCGTTCGGGCGAGATCCTCGGCATGCCCCTCGCGGTGCGCTTCACTCCGACGAGCTACCTCTTCGACTACGGCGACGGCGCTGTCGTCACCCTCGCGGTGCCCGGCCGCACCTGGGAAGAGCTCGGGCAGCAGCAGTTCACCCCCACCCCGACCTCGCATGTCTACCGTGAACGGGGCGAGTACACCGCGCACGTCGACGTCGGCTACGCCGTGGAGATCGACCTGGGCTCGGGCTGGATCCCGGTCTCAGGGCAGATCACCACCGCCGGCGCACCCCAGACCATCCGCATTCTCGAGGCGCACACGGCCCTCGTCGCCCACACCTGCACCGAGGACCCCGGTGGTGTCGGATGCTGACATCGTGCGGAGAAGAGGATCGCCGCTCGTTTGTGGCACCCCGTTCCACCCCCATGAGTCCTGGTTCCAGCGGCGTCCCGGCCGATGCCTCGCACGGGGAATTACACGCCGGAACGCGTGTTGTAAAGGGAGGTAACGGGTCGAACCACAGCGCTATGCTGAAAAGACTCGCGTGCCCGGCGCACATCACATTCCATCCGTAAAGACGCGGACACCGATGCTGCTCTCCGGGTGCTCTCGAACTGTCTGAGAAGGGCTTCACCGTGTCGGAACTGCAGTGGGAAGAAATCGATCGGCGCGCGGTGGACACCGCTCGCCTGCTGGCCGCGGACGCGGTCGAGAAGGTCGGCAACGGTCACCCCGGCACCGCGATGAGCCTCGCTCCGGCCGCCTATCTGCTCTACCAGCGGGTGCTGCGGCATGACCCGACCGACACCGACTGGCTGGGTCGTGACCGTTTCATCCTCTCGGTCGGCCACTCCTCGCTCACGCAGTACGTGCAGCTCTACCTCGGTGGCTTCGGCCTCGAGCTCGACGACCTCAAGGCACTGCGCACGTGGGGTTCCCTCACCCCGGGCCACCCCGAATACGGTCACACCAAGGGCGTCGAGATCACCACCGGCCCGCTGGGACAGGGACTCGCTTCCGCCGTCGGCTTCGCCTACGCCGCCCGCTACGAGCGCGGCCTGTTCGACCCCGAGGCAGAGGCAGGCACCAGCCCGTTCGATCACTTCGTCTACGTGATCGCCGGTGACGGCGACCTCCAGGAAGGCGTCACCAGCGAGGCCTCCTCGCTCGCAGGCCACCAGGAGCTCGGCAACCTCATCGCGATCTACGACTCCAACCAGATCTCGATCGAGGACGACACGAACGTCGCCTTCACCGAAGACGTCGCCAAGCGCTACGAGGCCTACGGCTGGCAGGTCCAGGTCGTCGACTGGAAGAAGACCGGCGAGTACGTCGAGGACGTCGCCGAGCTCAACGCGGCGATCGAGGCCGCGAAGGGCGAGACCTCGAAGCCGTCGCTCATCATCCTGAAGACGATCATCGGCTGGCCCTCGCCCGGCAAGCAGAACTCCGGCAAGATCCACGGCTCCGCGCTCGGAGGCGACGAACTCGCCGCCACGAAGAAGGTCCTCGGCTTCGACCCCGAAGAGCACTTCGCCATCGCCGACGACGTCATCGCCCACACGCGCGCACTCGCGGATCGCGCCGCGGAGACCCGCGCCGAGTGGCAGACTTCGTTCGACGCGTGGGCTGCGGCCAACCCCGAGCGCAAGGCGCTGCTCGACCGCCTCGAGGCCAAGGAGCTGCCGGCCGACATCACCTCCGCCCTTCCCGTCTTCGAGAGCGGCAAGGATGTCTCCACCCGTGCGGCTTCCGGCCAGGTCATCAACGCCCTGGCAGCGGAGCTTCCCGAGCTCTGGGGCGGTTCGGCCGACCTCGCCGAGTCGAACCTGACGACGATCAAGGACTCGAAGTCCTTCATCCCGGCCGAGTGGTCGACGCACGAGTGGTCGGGCGACCCCTACGGTCGCGTGCTGCACTTCGGCATCCGCGAGCACGCCATGGGCGCCATCGTCAACGGCATCGTGCTGCACGGTCCGACGCGCGCGTTCGGCGGCACGTTCCTCATCTTCAGCGACTACATGCGCCCGCCGGTGCGTCTGGCCGCACTCATGAACGTCCCGAGCATCTTCGTCTGGACGCACGACTCGGTCGCTCTCGGTGAAGACGGCCCGACCCACCAGCCGGTCGAGCAGATCGCGACGCTCCGCGCCATCCCGAACTTCACCCTGGTGCGCCCGGCCGACGCCAACGAGACCTCGGCCGCCTGGCTCGAGATCCTCCGTCGCCACGAGGGGCCGGCAGGCATCGCACTGACCCGTCAGAACATCCCGGTGTTCGAACGCGGCCAGGGTGCAGCCGACGGAGACGTCTTCGCCTCGACCGACGGCGTCTCGAAGGGAGCATATGTGCTCGCCGAGGCTCCGAACGGCACCCCCGACGTGATCATCATCGCGACCGGGTCCGAGGTCCAGCTCGCGGTCGACGCCCGTGCCGCCCTGGCAGAAGAGGGCGTGGGCGTCCGCGTCGTCTCCGCTCCGTCGCTCGAGTGGTTCGACGAGCAGGACGAGGCGTACCGAGAGTCGGTCCTGCCGAAGGCCGTCACCGCACGTGTCTCGGTCGAGGCCGGGTCCGTGCTCAGCTGGCGCGGCATCGTGGGCGACCGCGGTCGTTCGGTCGGCATCGACCACTTCGGCGCTTCCGCCGACTACAAGACCCTGTTCCAGAAGTTCGGCATCACCACCGAGGCCGTCATCGCGGCCGCACGCGAGACCATCAAGGAGAACGCATGAGCACCCCCACCGCAGACCTCGCCGCCGCCGGAGTCAGCATCTGGCTCGACGATCTGTCGCGCACCCGCATCTCCTCGGGCAACCTTGCCGAGCTGATCGAGAACCGCAACGTCGTCGGTGTCACCACGAACCCGACGATCTTCGCGAACGCGATCACCGACAAGAACAACACGTCCTACGACGCCCAGGTCTCCGAGCTCGCAGCATCCGGCGCCACGGCCGAAGAGGCCGTCTTCGCGGCGACCACGCAGGACGTCGCTGCAGCGCTCGACGTCTTCCGCCCCGTGTGGGAGAAGTCGGGTCACGTCGACGGCCGCGTCTCGATCGAGGTCTCCCCCGATCTCGCACACGACACCGAGGGCACCGTCGCACAGGCCAAGCAGCTCTGGTCCAAGGTCGACCGCCCCAACCTGCTCGTGAAGATCCCCGCCACGAAGGCAGGTCTCCCGGCCATCACCGAGGCGATCGCATCGGGCATCAGCGTGAACGTGACCCTGATCTTCAGCCTGGAGCGCTATGCCGAGGTCATCGACGCGTACCTGACCGGACTCGAGCGCGCGCACAGCGCCGACTTCGACCTGTCGAGCATCCACTCGGTCGCCTCGTTCTTCGTCTCGCGGGTCGACACCGAGACCGACAAGCGTCTCTCTGCGATCGGCACCGACGAGGCAGAAGCGCTCAAGAGCAAGGCCGGCCTCGCGAACGCTCGCCTCGCCTACGAGCTCTACGAGCAGAAGTTCGCCGAGAAGCGCGCACAGGATCTCATCAAGGTCGGGGCGAACGCCCAGCGCCCGCTGTGGGCGTCGACCGGCGTCAAGGACCCGGCTCTGCCCGACACGCTCTACGTCACCGAACTGGTCGCGAAGGACGTCGTCAACACGATGCCCGAGAAGACGCTCGAGGCGACGTTCGACCACGGCGTCGTCACCGGTGACACCATCACCGGCGGCTACGAAGAGGCCCGCGCGGTGTTCGCCGGCCTCGCCGACCTCGGCATCGACTTCACCGATGTCACGCAGGTGCTCGAGGACGAGGGTGTCGCGAAGTTCATCGATTCCTGGCACGACCTGCTCACCCAGGTGAGTGAAGGGCTCGAGGCGCAGCGATGACATTCGCGATCCACGCATCGGGCGCGGCCCGGGCAGCGATCGACGAGACCGTGCCGGCGCTCGTGCACGATCTCATCGCTTCGCGCATCACCGGTGGCGACGCCACTCTGTGGGGCCCGGATGCCGAGGCCGAGGCGTCGATCCGCCTGGGCTGGGTCGAAGCGGTATCGGTTTCGCGGCCTCTGGTCGCGGAGATCACGGCCCTGCGTGACGAACTTCATGCGAAGGGCGTCACTCGGGTCGTGCTCGCGGGTATGGGCGGCTCCTCGCTCGCACCCGAGGTGATCGCGCAGACGAGCGGCGTGCCGCTGACGATCCTCGATTCCACGGCACCCGGGCAGGTGCTCGCCGCGCTCGACGAAGGGCTCGAGAACACGGTTCTCATCGTGTCCTCCAAGTCGGGATCGACCGTCGAGACAGACTCGCAGCGCCGTACGTTCGAGGCCGCCTTCCGCGATGTCGGCATCGACCCGCTCGAGCGCATCGTCGTGGTGACGGATCCCGGATCCCCCCTCGACAACTCAGCTCGTGAAGCCGGATACCGCGTCTTCACCGCGGACCCGAACGTCGGCGGGCGCTACTCGGCGCTCACCGCCTTCGGCCTCGTGCCGTCGGGTCTTGCCGGCGCCGACATCGACGAGCTGTTGAACGAGGCCGAGGCGTCGCTGCTGGAGGTCGCCATCGACTCGGCGGACAATCCTGCTCTGCGCCTCGCCGCCGCGATCTCCGCGACCGTGCCTCGGCGCGACAAGCTGGGGCTCATCACCGATGGCACGCACATCAACGGGCTTCCCGACTGGATCGAGCAGCTCATCGCAGAGTCGACGGGCAAGTCGGGCACGGGAGTCCTTCCCGTCGTCCTCCTCCCGGTGTCCCCCGAACTCGACTCGAAGCCGGTCGACCTGCAGATCGTGCGTCTGGTCGACGATGCGAACGAGTTCCACCTCCGCGAGCGTCACGAAGGCGAGATCCTCGTCAGCGGATCGCTCGGAGCCCAGCTCATCGTCTGGGAGTACGCCACGGCGATCGCAGGATATCTGCTGGGGATCAACCCGTTCGATCAGCCCGATGTCGAGTCCGCGAAGATCGCCGCACGCGGCCTGCTCGATGCACGCCCGGCTCCGACAGAGCCTGCGTTCGTCGAGAACGGCGTGGAGGTGCGGGTGTCCGACCCCGCTCTCGCCGCGTCGGGAACGGTCGAAGGAGTTCTCGATGCGCTCTGGGCGCGGCTGTCCGACGACGGCTACGTCTCGATCCAGGCGTACGTGAACCGGCTCGACGTGCCGCAGCTGCAGGGCATCCGCGAGCTCGTCGCGGCAGATTCCGGGCGTCCGGCGACCTTCGGATGGGGACCGCGTTTCCTCCATTCGACAGGCCAGTATCACAAGGGTGGCCCCGCTCAGGGCGTCTTCCTGCAGATCCTGGAGCGCACGGATGTGGATCTCGAGATCCCGGGACGACCGTTCACGTTCGGTCAGCTCATCGAGGCTCAGGCCGCCGGCGATGCCGGTGTCCTCGCCGAGCACGGCCGTCCGGTCGTGTCACTGACGATCACCGATTCGTCGGCTGACGTCCTCACCCTCTTCGAAGCAGCACAGAAGTAACAGCCAGGAGATTCCCCCACCGATGTCTGTTCCCATCTCGCGCGGGCACAACCCGCTGCGTGACCCCGATGATCGCCGGCTCAACCGAATCGCGGGGCCCAGCGCCCTCGTGATCTTCGGCGTCACCGGTGACCTGTCACGCAAGAAGCTCATGCCCGCGGTCTACGACCTCGCCAACCGCGGTCTCCTTCCCCCCGGATTCGCGCTCGTCGGGTTCGCCCGCCGCGACTGGGAGGATCAGGACTTCGCCCAGGTCGTCTACGACGCCGTCAAGCAGCATGCTCGCACCCCATTCCGTGAAGAGACGTGGGCGCAGCTTCTGCAGGGCATCCGATTCGTCAGCGGTGAGTTCGACAACCCTGATTCGTTCCGCAAGCTGCGGGAGACTGTCGACCAGCTCGATGTCGAACGCGGAACCATGGGCAACCACGCGTTCTACCTGTCGATCCCGCCCAAGGACTTCCCGCTCGTGGCCAAGCAGCTCAAGGACTCCGGGCTCGTCGGCGCGGAAGATGACGATGACGAGCGCTGGCGCCGAGTCGTGATCGAGAAGCCGTTCGGCCACGACCTCGAGTCGGCCCGTGAGCTGAACGCGGCTCTCGAGGTGGCCTTCTCGGCAGACTCGATCTTCCGCATCGACCACTACCTCGGCAAGGAGACGGTCCAGAACATCCTGGCGCTGCGCTTCGCGAACGAGCTGTACGAGCCGATCTGGAATCGCAACTACGTCGACCACGTGCAGATCACGATGGCCGAGGACATCGGCGTGGGCGGCCGCGCGGGATATTACGACGGCGTGGGCGCTGCCCGTGACGTCATCCAGAACCACCTGCTGCAGCTGCTGGCCCTCACCGCCATGGAAGAGCCTATCTCTCTCTCCGCGGAGCACCTCCGTGCCGAGAAGGAGAAGGTGCTCGCAGCCGTGCACGTGCCCGATGATCTTTCGCTCGCGACCGCCCGCGGTCAGTACGCAGGCGGCTGGCAGGGGGGCGAACAGGTCACCGGTTTCCTCGACGAGGACGGGATGAATCCCGAGTCCGCGACCGAGACGTATGCCGCCATCAAGCTCGAGATCGACACCCGGCGCTGGTCGGGAGTTCCGTTCTACCTCCGCACCGGCAAGCGTCTGGGGCGTCGTGTGACCGAGGTCGCCGTCGTGTTCAAGAAGGCGCCAGAGCACCTGTTCGGCAGGTCGAACACGTCGGAGCTCGGCCAGAACGCACTGGTCATCCGAGTGCAGCCCGATGAGGGTGTCACGATCCGCTTCGGCTCGAAGGTGCCCGGCAACGGCACCAACGTCCGCGACGTCACCATGGACTTCGGCTACGGCCACGCGTTCACGGAAGCGAGCCCCGAGGCGTACGAGCGCCTGATCCTCGACGTCCTCCTGGGCGACCCGCCGCTGTTCCCGCGGCACGAAGAGGTCGAGCTCTCGTGGAAGATCCTCGATCCTGTAGAGAAGTTCTGGGCTGCCGAAGGCGGTCCGGTCGACCAGTACGCACCAGGCTCGTGGGGACCGGCATCCGCCGACGACCTCCTTGCCCGTGACGGACGAGTCTGGAGACGCCCGTGATCATCGACCTTCCCGACACGACCGTCAGTCAGGTCGCCAAGCAGCTCGTCAAGGTGCGCGAAGACGGCGGTGCCGTCGCGCTCGGGCGTGTGCTCACCCTGATCATCTCGGCCCGCAACGGCGTCGCCGAAGCGGCGATCGATGCGGCGAACGACGCCTCGCGCGAGCACCCGATGCGTGTCATCGTGCTGACCACCGGAGACGGTGACGCCCGTCTCGACGCGCAGATCCGTGTCGGCGGTGACGCCGGCGCGAGCGAGGTCGTGGTGCTCCACGCCTACGGCGACGCCGCGAGCAACGAAGAGAGCCTGGTCACGGGTCTTCTGCTGCCCGACGCCCCCGTCGTCGCCTGGTGGCCGGAGGAGGCTCCTGCTTCTCCCGCCAACTCGCCGCTCGGCAAGATCGCTCAGCGCCGCATCACCGACGCAGCGACCGCTCCGGATGTGCGCGACAGGCTCGCGCTGCTCGGAGAGACGCACGCGCCGGGCGACACCGATCTCGCCTGGACTCGCCTCACGCACTGGCGCGAGCAGCTCGCGGCCGTGCTCGATCAGCCTCCTTTCGAAGCTGTCGACGCAGTCGAGGTGCGCGGCGGTTCGGCGTCGCCGTCGACCGCCCTGCTCGCCGCCTGGCTGCAGATGGCACTCGATGTCAAGGTCACGTGGCACTACGAAGACGCGGAGCACTGGCAGGAGGGCATCAAGTCGGTGCGTCTCAGCCGCGCCTCCGGCGACATCCTCCTCGAGCGTCCCGAGCCGGGAGTCGCTGTCCTCACCCAGCCCGATCAGCCCGATCACGATCTGCACCTGCCGCGTCGCACGCTGCGCGAGTGCCTCGCTGAGGAGCTCCGCCGCCTGGATCCCGACGTCCTGTACGGTCGAGTGATCACCGAGGGCTGGGAAAAGCTGGGCCCGCCCGAGACAGGAGAATGATGTCGACGCAGCCGACTCCCGCAGAGAAGCGGGTCGTGGTAGAAAGCACCCCCGGCGCTGTGGCGGCGCGTGTGGCCGATCGCTTCCTCACACGGCTGCGAGCTCGCACGCGCAACGGCCGCATCGCCCACGTCGCCCTCACGGGGGGCTCGATGGGCAGTGCGGTCCTGCGGGCGACTCTCGATGATCCCCGCTCCGACGGTATCGACTGGTCGCTGGTGCATTTCTGGTGGGGTGACGAGCGCTTCGTCGCCCGCACCGACGCCGACCGCAACGCCGTGCAGTCGCGCGCTGCGCTGCTCGATCACATCCCGGTGCCCCCGGAGAACGTGCACGAGGTCGCCGCGTCGGACGAGGGTATGACTCTCGATGAGGCAGCGGCCGCCTATGCCGCAGAGCTCGCACGATTCGGAACCGATGAGCACCCGTGGCCGTCGTTCGCAGTGTGCTTCCTCGGCGTAGGGCCTGACGGCCATATCGCGTCGCTCTTCCCCGATCGGCAGGAGGTGACAGTGACCGACGTCGCTGCCCTTCCTGTTCGCAACTCCCCCAAGCCCCCGCCCGAGCGCGTCACACTCACGCGCCCTGTGCTGAACGCGTCGAAGCGCGTTTGGCTCGTGCTCACCGGGGCCGACAAGGCATCGGCCCTCGGACTGGCTCTGGCAGGCGCGAGCTACACGAGCGTGCCCGTGGCCGGTGCGAAGGGCCGCAAGCGCACCGTCTTCTTCGTCGACGAGGCAGCAGCATCCGAGGTCTCTCCCGACCTCATCGATCAGTCCTACTGAGCGAGAGCTTCAAGAAGGCGCCGAGCACCTCTCCTGGTCTCGGCGTCTTCTGCCATATACGGCCTCAGGCCTCAGTATCTTTCTGACCGTCGTCATCGCGGCTATCCGCGCTGCCCCGGGTGATGCCGAGCTCCTGACTGTCGCTCAGAACCTGGGGGTGATAACGAGCGAGTCCGACGACACCCCACACGGCGATCGCGCCCGCGATACCGAAGATGACCAGCACCCACGGCGGGGCTGCGGCGGCTTCGCCGAGGATCGTCATGCCGATGATGACGGCGACCAGCGGATCGACGACCGTGAGCCCGGCGATCACCAGGTCAGGCGGTCCCGAGCTGTAGGCGGTCTGCACGAAGTATGCACCGACGGCGGCAGCAGCGATCAGCGCGATGACGCACACGATCGTGATCCACTCGAAGTCGCCCGCCTGCACGCGCTTGATGACGACCTTGGCCAGGGTGGCGACGAAACCGTAGAGGATGCCGGCACCGATCACATAGAACAGCGCGCGCATGCGGTGGCGAAGCACGAGCCAGCACACACCGAGGACGATGATCACGACCAGCAGAATCGCCAGGATCGTGAAGAGCTCGGTATCGGTGACGTCCTTCTCGGTGGCGAAGATGGCCGCGAAGAAGACGAAGAGGAAGATGCCGCCCACACAGGCCACGATCGCCGTGATCGATTGTCTTGTGGGCGAGTGGCCCGAGATCCGCGCGTTCAACAGCGTCGTGATGACCAGTGCGATCGCTCCCAGGGGCTGCACGACGATGAGCGGTGCCTGCACGAGAGCGGCGAGCTGGCACACGACGGCCAGACCGAGCATCAGGGTGCCGGCGATCCAGGAAGGGCGAGTCAGCAGCGCTTTGACCTGCGCGAAGCTCAGCCCGCTGGTGCCCGTCGACCCGCTCAGTCGCTCGACCTTCTCGACACCGCGGTGCTGATACTGCGCACCGAGCGACATGAAGACAGCGCCCGCGAGGGCGAGGGGGATGCCGAGGAGCAGGCCGGGGTTCTGGAATGCACCGACCAGCTGATCGGTGACGTCTTCCGCCCCGGCCGTCCATACGGAAATGCTCACCCTACGACCCTACCCGGCGTCACGCGCCGAGTAGGGTTATGGCGTGGCTGTACTTCCGATTCGCATCATGGGCGACCCCGTCCTGCACTCCCCCGCTTCCGTCGTCGAGGAGATCACCGACGACATCCGCACGCTGGTCGCCGACATGTTCGAGACCATGGACACGGCACCGGGCGTCGGCCTCGCGGCGCCCCAGGTCGGCGTGCCGCTGCGCCTCTACACCTATTCCTACGTCGACGACGATGACGAGCCGTGGCGCGGCGTGATCATCAACCCCGAACTGTGGATGGTGCCGCTCGAGCCCGGCGCTCCCGACGAAGACCTCGAATCCGAAGGCTGCCTCTCTTTCCCGGGTGAGCGCTTCGCTCTGCGCCGCTCTGAGCGCGTGCGGGTGAGCGGCACCGACCTCGACGGGCGCCCTGTCGAAATCGCGGTCGACGGCTGGCGCGCGCGCATCATGCAGCACGAGTTCGACCACCTCGACGGCATCCTCTACATCGACCGGCTCTCGGACGGCGACTGGAAGACGGTGCAGAAGATCGCCAAGAAGCGCGGATGGGGGCGCGGCGGCGCGAGCTGGATGCCCGGCGTGGACGACTTGGAAGGCTGACCTCACCTTTCAGCCGGGTCACAGGGTCTTCCGAGTTGCATCACAGACTCAGGGGCGGATAGCGTGCTGGAGGCGGGCTCCCAATGCCCGCGCACCAAGAGGCTCTGGAGGGGAACATCATGATGAAACTGCGCACACGACGCGCGCTGGCACTCGCGGGTGCCGCAGCGGCGCTGTCGCTCGCTCTGACCGGCTGTAGCGCACTCGACGGAATCCTGGGCGGCGGCGCAGGAGACGCCGACCGCGATGAGGACACCGGGCAGGTCACCGAGAGCGCCAACATCGACATCTTCGCGCTCAAGCTGGGCGACTGCACGATGGACAGCGGCACCGGACAGCTCGAGGACATCGACGTCGTGCCGTGCGACCAGCCGCACGACATGGAGGTCTACCACGAGATCACCATGGAGGACGGCGAGTTCTCTGAGGAATCCGTGGACGCGGCATCCGAGGAGTGCATCGGCGACGCGTACACGACGTTCGTCGGAGTCGGCTACCAGGACTCCGCCCTGCAGGTGACGACGATCACGCCGACCCAGCAGACCTGGGACGAGCTGAATGACCGCGTCATCCAGTGCATCATCTTCGATGAGGCCGGACAGACGACCGGATCGCTCCAGGGCGCCGCTCGCTGATCAGACAGACAGACTGCAGAAGGGGATCTCGCCGACAGGCGGGGTCCCCTTCTTCGTGCGCCGAGGCACGTGAGCACAGGGGCAGACGTCTTGCCGAATCCTCAACCGTCCACGGGGTCCGGTGAGATCGACTCTCAGGCGTGGACGGAGGGGAGGCCCGCTGACGAACCCCTCTATGTTCCGCATGTCCAGGGTTTCGCGGTCATGACGGAGGCTGGCGAGTTGTACTGGCCGCTGACCGGAGTCGCTTCCGGGGATGAGCTGAGCAGCGCTCTGCCCGACCCCAACGCTCTGGGAACCGACCAGTTCGACAGGTAGCGCTGCCGCATCCGATCTCACACCAGGGGGCTCCGCCGAAGGCGGGGTCCCCTTCTGCATACCGATGGCCATCGATCGGGTATCAGCCCGACTCAGTCCCGGAAAGGGAAAACCCCCGACCTTCTGACGAAGATCGGGGGTATTGGCTCCCCGGCTTGGACTCGAACCAAGAACCTGCCGGTTAACAGCCGGCTGCTCTGCCAATTGAGCTACCGAGGAATGTGCTCCGCTGCGCGGGCAACTCGTCAATCCTAGCAAACTCCCGCACGTGCTCGTGACATCGGGCGCACATCGGGCGTGTCGCTCCCGGTCACGATCACGGCTGCGAATCCGCCTCGGCGTTCGGCGCCCAGAGCAGGTCTTTGCCCACCCCTCGAGCGACGACATGACCGGACCGGAGCATCAGGGTCTCGGCATTGAGTTCGCGGATGAAGTCGGCGTCGTTGGTCACCAGCAGTGCCCCCATCCCCTCCTCCTTGCGGCGACGGGTGATCGCGTCGAAGACGACCGGTCGCACCTCGAGGTCGAGGTTCGCGAGAATCTCGTCGGCGATGAGCACACGAGGTTCGAGGACGAACGAACGAGCGATGGCGACGCGCTGTCGCATGCCCGCACTGAGCTCGTACGGGAACCTCGACGCGAGTCCGAGCGGCAGGTGGAGTTCGTCGAGCAGAGTCGCGATACGGATCGACAGCGCCTTCGAGTTGACCCGCTTCTCACGGATCAAGATCGGCTCGGCGATCACCTCGCTCACGGTGAGCTGCGGTGGCAGGTCGGCGCCGGCTCCCTGCGGGACGAAACCGGTGCGGTACGTGAGCAGCCGATGCTTGCGACCCGGGCGACGAACATCGACGCCGCACACCTGCGCGCTACCGCCGACGACGCGCACCGAGGCATCTGTCGACCCGGCGAGAGCGGCCACGAGCGTGGACTTTCCCGACCCGGTCGGACCCGCGACGCAGATGAGGCCGCCGGGTGCGAGAGAGAACGTGACTCCGTCGATCGCGCGGGTCGGGCCGCTGTGTCCGATCCGGTCGATCACCAGGTCGGAGCAGTCGATCGCGTTGGTGGATTCGAGCCGGGCAGACATGTTCCCATCCTGCACCGCCGAGCCGGGTGCGGCTCGTTACGACTCGGTGAAGCGCTGACGCTCGACGTCGATGTCTCGCAGCCTCATGCGCAGAGCGCGCCCGCCATCCGAGTCCGCAGGCACACGCTGCACGGCACCGAGCAACTCCTGCTTCTCGTGCTCGAGACCGCGCAGGATCAGGCGGCGGGCGAGATCGGTCGTCGAGACGACTGCGCCTTCTTCATTGCGTGCGGGGAAGGGCATCATCAGCAGCTCGCCGGCGAGAGAACGATAGGGCTCGCGCACGGAGTTGACGGCTTCTGTCACCCAGCCGGCTCGAGTGCGGTCGGGAGCGGCTGCCACCGCCTCGCGCACAGCATCGAGCCCTGGCGTGCGGAACGGCTGTTCCAGCGCACGGGTGAGCAGCACTTGATCTATCCGGTGTCCGTACTGCAGCGCGCCCATGAGCGCGTCTCGCTCCACCGCGACGTCGGCGGTGCGCGGAAGACTCGCCAGCGTGACCGCAGCGACCGCCGATCCGCCCTGGGGCTGGTCTCGAGCGTTGTCGTGTCGAGCCGTCTCCTGCCTGCCTCCGTGTGGTGCCATCCGCGCTGCGCGCTCGACCTCGCCGTGCACCTCTGTGGGATCCATTCCGAGACGGCGAGCCAGGACGCGCTCGTACCCGGGCCGCAGCAGGCGGTCACGGATCTCCGCCACGATCGGGGATGCGGCGCGCAGCGCGCCCACCCGGCCCTCCACCGTCGACAGGTCGAAACCGCCGAGCCTGCGGTCGATGGCGAACTCGAACATGGGCTGCTTGGTGTCCATGAGCGACCGCACGGCCGAATCCCCGCGCTGCAGACGCAGGTCGCACGGGTCCAAGCCATCCGGCGCCACAGCGACGAAGGTCTGTGCGTTGAAGCGATCGTCCTCGGTGAACGCGCGAAGCGCCGCCTTCTGCCCCGCTTCGTCACCGTCGAAGGTGAAGACGACCTCGCCCGAGGCGTTGTCGTCGCCCATCACGCGGCGCAGTACCTTGATGTGATCCGTGCCGAATGCCGTTCCGCAGGTCGCGACGGCGGTCGTCAACCCGGCGAGATGACAGGCCATGACGTCGGTGTACCCCTCGACGACGACCACGCGGCGCGGATCACCCCGTGCGATGTCGCGCTTGGCCAGATCAAGGCCGTACAGCACCTGGGCCTTCTTGTAGATCGGCGTCTCTGGGGTGTTGAGGTACTTGGGGCCCTGGTCGTCGTCGAAGAGCTTCCGCGCACCGAACCCGATCGTCTGGCCGGAGACATCGCGGATGGGCCACACCAGGCGCCCGCGAAAGCGGTCATAGACCCCGCGCTGCCCCGTCGACACGAGCCCCGCGGTGCTGAGCTCTTCCCGGGTGAATCCCTGCGCAGTGAGGGCCTTGAGCATCCCGTCCCATCCGCGTGGGGCGAAGCCGACTCCGAAGTGCGCCGCGGCTCCCGCATCGAAGCCCCGCTCGCCGAGAAAGCGTCGTCCCGCCTCAGCATCCGGAGTGAGCAACTGCCCACGGAAGAATTCCGCTGCTGCCGTGTTCGCCGCATAGAGGCGACTGCGGCCACTCGTCTCGGGCGCGGATCCGCCGTCTTCGTAGTGGAGCGCGTACCCGAGGCGTCCGGCCAGGCGTTCGACCGCCTCGGTGAAGCTGACATGGTCCATCTCACGAAGGAACGAGTAGACGTCGCCGGATTCGCCGCACCCGAAGCAGTGGTAGTACCCGACCTGAGGGCGGACGTGGAAGCTCGGACTCTTCTCGTCGTGGAACGGGCAGAGTCCCTTGAGGGATCCGACGCCCGCGGACTTGAGCGCTACGCGCTCTCCGACGATATCGGCGATGTTCGTGCGGGCCTTGACCTCGTCGACGTCTGCCTGGCGGATGCGGGGCATCAGCCGGCCCCTTCGACGACCGCCTGTCGAGGCGCGTGTGCGCGCGCACCGGGACGCGCATGACGCGGGTTCCAGATGCCGACCTCTGCCGGGTCGATCTCTCCCACGAGCCGGTTGTGCCAGTCGATGGCGCTATGGTCGGTCAGGCTCGCTATCTGGTCGACGACGACGCGCGCCCGCTCCGCGTCGTTCGCAGCGGCGACGAAGTCCGCCGAGAATGCGGGCTCCAGCACGTCTGCGCCCGCCGACCACAACGCGTCCGTCGACCAGAGCGCGTCGGCGAGACGGGTGAGTACGCGCCGCTGCTCTTTGTAGACGCCCTTTCGGGCATCGATGGTCACGATGGCCTGGCCCATGATGCCCTTGAGCACCGCGATCTCTGCTTCGATCACGCGCGGCACCACGACGTGCGCGTTGTAGCGCACGAGGACCGGCCCTGCGTACGCCTCGCGCGTGGCCGAGACGGCGGCGCGCGCGAAGCGTCCGATGAAGTCGCTCGTGAGGTTCTTGAGGCGGGCGAGATCGTGGCGAGATCTGTCGAACGTCGTCAACCACATCGGCTGCGAAGCCAGCCGGTAGAGCGCGTCGGCCAGTTCATCCCTGGTGAAGTCGTACCCCACCCACTGCTGGATGCGGTCGATCAGCGATTCGTGCGCTCGAGGATCGGACAGCTGAGCCACGTCGACGTAGCCATTGACGATCGCATCCTCGAAATCGTGCACCGAGTACCCGATGTCATCCGAGAGGTCCATGATCTCGGCCTCGATGCAGCGCAGACGACCGGTGGCGCCCTCGCGCATCCAGCGGAAGACGGCCTCGTCTTCGGGGTACACGCCGAACTTGAGCCGACCTCCGGGATCGGGTACCGGGCTGTCGACGGTCCACGGGTACTTGCACGTCGCATCGAGGCTGGCCCTGGTGAGGTTCAAGCCCACCGATTGGCCGGAATCGTCGATGACCTTGGCTTCGAGCCGTGTGAGGATGCGCAGCGACTGCGCGTTCCCCTCGAACCCGCCGATGTCGGCCGCCCACTCGTTGAGCGCCCGTTCGCCGTTGTGGCCGAAGGGCGGGTGCCCGAGATCGTGGCTGAGACACGCGGTGTCGACGACGTCGGCAGAGACGCCCAACGCCGTGGCGAGCTCACGACCGACCTGAGCGACTTCGAGCGAGTGGGTCAGGCGGTTGCGCGCGAAATCCGCCGTGCTCGCGGGGCTGAGCACCTGCGTCTTCGCAGCCAGACGGCGCAGCGCCGCAGTGTGCAGCACGCGAGCGCGGTCGCGTGCGAAGTCGTCTCGTTCGGAGCGGTGGGTCTCTGCGAAGAACCGCTCGGCGTCGCGCGGGTCGTAGCCGTCGGCGCGACCGCGATCGCCGGCCGTCTGAGCATCAGCCACCACTGTTCTCGATCTCCGCCCCTCGCATCATCTCGGAAGCCGATGCCGCGAGTTCTCGCGACTCCAGCCACTTGTCCGGCAGCGCCGGTCGCTTCGGCCGACCGGACCTGCCGCGCTGCCCTTCGGCATCCGCACCCGGGTAGGGGGCTTCGTGGTCGAGCTGGCCGAGCAGCTCATCGATCTCGGCGAGGCTGGATGCCGTCGCGAGCCCGGTGCGGATGTCGCCGCCGACCGGGTACCCCTTGAAGTACCAGGCGACGTGCTTGCGCACATCGCGGCAGCCGCGGTCCTCGTCCTCGAAGAACTCCACGAGCAGCTCGGCATGACGGCGGAAGGCGTCGGCCACAAAGCCCAGCGTCGCGTCGACCGGGTGCGACTCGGCGCCGAAGGCCGCGGCGAGCTCTCCGAACAGCCAGGGCCGGCCCAGGCATCCGCGTCCGACGACCACTCCGTCGCAGTCGGTCTGCTGCATCATGCGCACGGCGTCGTCTGCCGACCAGATGTCACCGTTGCCGAGCACGGGCACGCTCGTGACTGCCTGCTTGAGCTCGCCGATCGCGTTCCAATCAGCGTGACCCGAGTAGAACTCGCTGGCTGTGCGTGCATGCAGCGCGATCGCCGAGACACCCGCGTCTTCGGCAGCACGCCCGGCGTCGAGGAAAGTGAGGTGGTCGGGGTCGATGCCCTTGCGCATCTTGACGGTCAGCGGGATGTCTCCCGCCGCCTGCACCGCCTGCGTGACGATCTGCGAGAAGAGAGAGCTCTTCCACGGCAGCGCCGCTCCCCCACCCTTGCGCGTCACCTTGGGCACCGGGCAGCCGAAGTTCAGATCGATGTGGTCGGCATGGTCTTCCGCGACGATGATGCGCACGGCCTCGGAGATCGTGTGCGGGTCGACACCGTAGAGCTGGATCGACCGCGGAGTCTCGGACTCGTGGTGGCGGATCAGTCGCATCGTCGTCTCGTTGCGCTCGACCAGCGCGCGCGAAGTGATCATCTCGCTGACGTAGAGTCCCGCACCGTATTCGCGGCAGAGCCTGCGGAACGCGGTGTTCGTGATGCCCGCCATAGGTGCGAGGACGACCGGCACGTCGAGGGCGATCGGACCGATGTTCAGGGTGCGAGCGGATGCAGTGGCGAGAGTCATGTCCTCTCTATTCTCCCAGACACGGAGCCGGTCTCGGCGCATCGACCTAAGCTGTGAATATGACCGATCCCGCAGTCCGCTCCATCCCCTTCACAGACGCCGACGGCAACGAGAAGACCCTCGACGATCTGGGCGCCGACGTCGTGCTCGTGGTGAACGTCGCCTCGAAGTGCGGCCTCACCCCGCAGTACGAGCAGCTCGAGGAGCTGCAGCGTCTGTACGGCGACCGCGGGTTCAGCGTCGTCGGATTCCCGTGCAACCAGTTCTTCGGGCAGGAGCCGGGTTCGGTCGATCAGATCCTCGAGTTCTGCTCCACCACGTACGGTGTGACGTTCCCGATCAACGACAAGGTCAAGGTCAACGGCAAGAACGCCACCGACCTCTACAAGACCCTCAAGGAGACCCCCGATGCCGGCGGCAAGGCCGGTCGCGTCGAGTGGAACTTCGAGAAGTTCCTCGTGCTTCCCGATGGAGAAGTCGTGCGCTTCCGCCCCAAGCAGAAGCCGAACGACCCCGAGATCGTCGGCGCAATCGAAGCCGCGCTGACCCGCTAGACCATCGGGTCCCGCTCGATCTGGATCGCTACGGCGCATGGATCACGAACAGGAGCTGCCCGGCGGCAATGCGAGCGGCACCGTCGTCAGAGCAGGCGACACCGTTCGCAAGCTCTGGACGCCCGCCACCCGCGACGTGCATGCCTTCATGGCACATGTCCGAGACCGCGGAGTCGACGCCCCCTCGCCTCTCGGCAGGGACGCCATGGGCCGTCAGATCGTCGAGTACGTGCCCGGACGCCTCGCGATCGACGCCCCTCGCCTGACTCATGACGAGTTCCGTCGAGTCGGAGCTCTGATCCGGAAGATCCACGACGCGAGCGAGACGTTCTTCCGGTTCGCTGACGCGCGCTGGGAGACGGCGATCCCGGCGCCGGGCGCAGAACTCGTCTGCCACAACGATCTCGCACCCTGGAACCTCGTCATCGGCGAACGATGGGTGTTCATCGACTGGGATGCTGCGGCGCCGAGCACGAGGCTGTGGGATCTCGCGTACGCGGCTCAGGCCTTCACCCTCTCCGACGTCGACGCCCCTGTCGCGCGGGCGGCAGACGACCTGCGCGCACTCGTCGACGGTTACGGTGCCGACGTCGAACTTCGCGAGCAGCTGCCGTCGGCGATGCATCGGCGTGCCGAGGCGATGCTCGAGCTGCTGACGACCGCCCACACGGAACGGCGCGAGCCGTGGGCATCCATGTTCTCGGCTGGCCACGGCTCGCACTGGACCGGTGTCGTCGACCATGTGCACGCCCACCGGGGACTCTGGCTGGACGCGCTGACCCGCTAGACCGCGGCGGTCTCGCTTTCGGACTCCGGTTCGGTCTCCCCGCGCTTGGACCAGAGGTCGCGCAGGACGTTCTCGAACGCGGCGGGCGGCTGCGCACCGCTGATGCCGTACTGGCCGTCGATCACGAAGAACGGCACCCCCTGGATCCCATACGCCTGCGCCTGCGCCTGGTCCTGACGGACGTCGGCCAGGTGACGGGCGGAGACGAGTGCCTCACGTGTGTCGTCGGGGTTGAGCCCGACCTCGACCGCGAGCTCGACCAGGTCGTCGATGCGGCCGACGTGCTTGCCCTCCGTGAAGTACGCCGACATGAGCCGCTCCTCCATCTGGTGCTGCACGCCCTGCTCCTTCGCGAAGTGCAGCAGCTCGTGGGCCTTCACGGTGTTGGTGTGCTGGAGGAGGTCGAACCGGTACTCGAGTCCCGCGTTCTCGGCGACGCCCGTGACATGAGAGAGCATCTGCTCGACCTGATCACGCGGCATGCCCTTGTGCCCTGAGAGGAAGTCGATCTCGTCGCCGTCGAAGTCGACGGGCGTGTCGGGCGAGAGCTCGAACGAATGGAAGGTGATGTTCACCTGCGGGGCGTCGTCGTCGCCGGAAACGGCTTCGAGTCCCTTCTCGAGGTTGCGCTTGCCGATGTAGCACCACGGGCAGGCGATGTCGGACCAGATGTCGATCGAGATGGCTTCACTCACACTGACATCCAACCGCATGCACCTATGGGCTATTCCGTCATTAGGATTCTCAGATGCTCTCCGCCGTCGATCCGCTGCCGTTCCGCCCCGAGCGAGTGCTCATCGCCGGCGTCACAGGGTCGGGCAAGACGACGCTCGGCGGCAGGGTGGCTGCGCTGTGGGATCTGCGTCACGTCGAGATCGACGGACTGTTCAACGGCGAGAACTGGACCCCGCGCGCATCCTTCCTCGACGACGTGCGCACCTTCGCCGCCGAGGACCGTTGGGTCACCGAGTGGCAGTACACGAGCAAGGGCACGGACGAGATCCTCGCCCCGCGCGCCCAGCTGGTGCTGTGGCTCGACTACCCGTATCGCGTGGTCCGATCACGCCTGCTGCGGCGAACGATCGGGCGCAGCATCCTGCGCACCCGCATGTGGAACGGCAATGTCGAGAAGCCTCTGTGGCGCATGTTCTCAGGAGGCACCGAAGGGAACATCATCGCCTGGCAGACCGAGACCCTGCACAAGTGGACGCAGCGGATGCCCGAGGTACCGGGCCAGCACCCGCACCTGATCATCGTGCGGCTGACGCACCCGCGAGCGACGGAACGGTGGCTGCGAGCTCAAGCCGAGGCGTCAGGGGTGTCGACCGCTCCGCCGAAACGGCGATCACGAGACAGATAGACCCCGATCGCGCGCCAGAGCTCTTCACGCGAGAAGTCGGGCCAGAGCGTGTCGAGGAACACCATCTCGGCATACGCCGCCTGCCACAGCAGGAAGTTCGACGTGCGCTGCTCGCCCGAGCTCCTCACGAAGAGGTCGACGTCGGGCATGTCCGGCACATAGAGATTGCGGCGGATCATCTTCTCGCTGATCGCGTTCGGCTTCACGCGCCCGGCCGCGACATCGGCCGCGATCGAGCGCATCGCGTCGACCAGTTCGATGCGGCCGCCGTAATTCACACACATCGTCAGGGTGAGCACGTCATTGTCGCGCGTGAGCTGCTCCGCGTACTGCAGCTCCTTGATGACGCTGCCCCACAGTCGAGGCTTGCGTCCGGCCCATCGCACGCGCACGCCCCACTCATTGAGCTGATCGCGTCGGCGGTGCAGCACGTCGCGGTTGTACCCCATCAGGAAGCGCACCTCTTCAGGAGATCGCGCCCAGTTCTCGGTCGAGAACGCGTACACGGAGAGGTGCTTCACACCGGCCTGGATGGCACCGGCGACGACATCGAGCAGCACCTCCTCCCCCGCTTTGTGCCCCTCGACGCGGTTGAGGCCCCGACGATTCGCCCAGCGACCGTTCCCGTCCATGACGATCGCCACGTGCTCCGGCACGGCCCGGAAGTTCGGCGGGTGGGTCCCCGTCCAATCGAGCGGACGGTACGCGACAGCGTCCTTGTGCGTATAGGGCTTGGGGCTCACCGTGCTCCTTCTCGAGGTTCGTCGGCCACGAGGTGCGCGAGCGAGCGGATGCCGCGCTCCAGATGCCATTGTGCGTAGGCGGCCACCAGGCCCGAGGCCGCGGCGGTGTCAGTGTGCGGGGCTTGGTCGATGATGTCCCATTCTCCGGCCATGAGCGAGCGCAGCAGCGACAGAGTCCTGTCCGCGACCTTCGGGCTGCCCGCCGGTGCGCAGTTCACGCACACGGCGCCACCGAGTTGTCCGACGAAGTGAGCATGGGGTCCCGGTGCAGCGCATCGAGCACAGTCTCCGAGCGACGGCGCCCAGCCCGACAGCGCCATCACGCGCAGCAGGTACGAGTCGAGGATGCTGCGCGGCGAATGCTCTCCCCGCGACAGCGCGCGCAGGCCGCCCACGAGCAGGAGATACTGCTGGGGCGTGGCCTCGGAGTCGCTGAGCCGATCGGCGGTCTCGACCATCGCGTTGGCTGACGTGAACCGGTCGTAGTGCGCGGCGATGTCGGATCCGTACGAGCCGAGCGACTCGGCCTGCTGGACGATGTCGAGCGAGCGTCCCTGGTAGAGCTGCACATCGGCCACCATGAACGGCTCGAGGCGCGACCCGAACTTCGACGAGGTGCGCCGCACTCCCTTGGCCACGGCGCGGATCTTGCCGTGGCGGCGCGAGAGCATCGTGACGATGCGATCCGCCTCACCCAGTTTGTGGGTGCGCAGGATCACCGCTTCGTCTCGGTAGGTGGGCACTCCTCGATTATCCTCCGTGCGGGAGAATGGAGGGGTGACCGAACCGCTCTTCATCATTCCGCTCTGGGCGGACCTGCTCGGCGTCGGCCTCGGTGGGGTGCAGGGAGCGATGTTCGCCTCAGGATTCCAAGGTCAGCGACGGCTCGACTGGCTCGGCGTCGCGATCATCGGGATCATGATCGGCATGGGTGGCGGCCTCATCCGCGACATCCTGCTCGGTCAGACTCCGGCCACCCTTCAGAACAACTGGTATCTGCTCACGGCGACGGGTGCCTCGCTGTTCGGCATGCTGCTGGCCGGCCTGTTCAACCGCCTCAACAAGGTCATCGTCGTGCTCGACGCCGTCGTGATCGGCATGTTCGGCGCCTTCGGCACCAGCAAAGCCATCGCGTTCGGCATCCCCCCGGTTCCCGCTGTCTTCATCGGCGCGTGCGCCGCGGTCGGAGGCGGAGTGCTCAGGGATATGTTGATGGGTCTGCCGACCGCGATCATGCACGTCGGGTCGCTCTATGCGGTGGCCGCGGGAGCAGGGTGCACGTTCATCGTGATCGCGAACGCCTTCGGAGTGCCGATCCCGCTCGCAGCACTCCTCGGCATCGTGCTCACCGCCGTCATCCGGGTGCTCGCCGTCAGCTTCGACGTCTCGCTCCCTGAACAGCGGCGACTGTATCGCCGCAAGGTCGCCGCCGAGACCGGCGTGATCCCGATCATCAAGCCCGCTGCGGACTGATCTGCGCCCGTCGCCCCGCGCGCACCCCACCTCGCCCGCCCCGCCGGGCACCTCATGTGGCGCCTCTTGTCGGATTCGGCGCCGGATTCCGGCAACAGGTGCCACCTCGACCGTGAGGGCAGACATACAGATGGCACCTGTTGTCGGAACAGCGAGCGCATTCCGACAACAGGTGCCAAGTGAGAGTCAGACCGCCGCGAGCTCCTGCTGACGCGTGCGGATCGAACGGTTCACGCCCGACACGATCGCCTTGAGGGATGCCGTCGAGATGTCACCGTCGATGCCCACGCCCCACAGTCGCTGGTCGCCGACCTGCAGCTCGACGTAGGCCGCGGCCTGCGCGTCGCCGCCGGCGCTGAGCGCGTGCTCGACATAGTCGTAGAGGGTGATGTCGAAGCCCTGTGCACGCAGCACCTCGATGAACGCGGCGATCGGTCCGTTGCCGTTACCGGCTACCGCGACCTGCTGGTCGTCGTCGCGCAGCGTCACATCGAGCACGACATCGCCCGACATGTCGCTGCGGGTCTGCGTCGACAGCAGCTCGAACCGACCCCACTTCGCCTCGGTGTCGGTGGCCGGCAGATACTCGTCGTTGAAGATCGACCAGATCTGCTCGCTCGTGACCTCGCCGCCCTCGGCGTCCGTCTTGGTCTGCACGACGCCCGAGAACTCGATCTGCAGCTTGCGCGGCAGGTCGATCGCGTGGTCGGCCTTGAGCAGATATGCGACACCGCCCTTGCCGGACTGCGAGTTGACACGGATGACGGCTTCGTACGAGCGACCGAGGTCCTTGGGGTCGACGGGCAGGTAGGGCACCGCCCACTCGATGTCGTCGACGGTGACGCCCTGGGCCTCGGCACGAGCAGCCATCGCCTCGAAACCCTTCTTGATCGCGTCCTGGTGCGATCCGCTGAACGCGGTGAACACCAGGTCACCCGCCCAGGGGGACCTCTCCGGAACCGGCAGCTGGTTGCAGTACTCGACCGTGCGCTTGACCTGGTCGATGTCGCTGAAGTCGATCTGCGGATCGATGCCCTGCGTGAAGAGGTTGATGCCCAGCGCCACGATGTCGACGTTGCCGGTGCGCTCGCCATTGCCGAACAGGCACCCTTCGATGCGGTCCGCGCCGGCCATGTAGCCGAGCTCTGCCGCCGCGATCGCGGTTCCACGGTCGTTGTGCGGGTGCAGCGAGAGGATCACGTTCTCGCGGTGCGCGAGGTGGCGGCTCATCCACTCGATCGAGTCGGCATAGACGTTGGGCGAAGCCATCTCGACGGTCGCCGGCAGGTTGATGATCACCTTGCGGTCGGCGGTCGGCTCGAAGACCTCGATCACCCGGTTGCACACGTCGACGGCGAACTCGAGCTCGGTACCCGTGTAGCTCTCGGGCGAGTACTCGTAGTACACCATCGTGTCGGGGATCGTCTTCTCGTACTGGCGGCACAGACGGGCGCCTTCGAGCGCGATGTCGATGATGCCCTGCTTGTCGGTGCGGAAGACGACCTCGCGCTGCAGCACGCTCGTGGAGTTGTACAGGTGCACGATCGCCTGCTTGGCGCCGGCGATCGACTCGTAGGTACGGGCTATCAGGTGCTCGCGCGCCTGCGTCAGCACCTGGATCGTGACGTCATCCGGGATCAGGTTCTCTTCGATGAGCTGACGCACGAAGTCGAAATCGGTCTGGCTCGCCGACGGGAACCCGACCTCGATCTCCTTGTAGCCCATGCTGACGAGGAGTTCGAACATGACGCGCTTGCGTTCGGGCGACATCGGGTCGATGAGAGCCTGATTGCCGTCGCGGAGGTCGACTGCGCACCAACGGGGCGCCTCGGTGATGCGAGCGTCGGGCCAGGTGCGGTCGGGCAGGTCGACCGCGATCTGCTCGTGGTACGGCCGATATTTGTGGATCGGCATCGCAGACGGGCGCTGAGTGTTCTGCATGATGGGGCTTCTTCTCTTCGTCAGGTGAATGAACGGGCCAACACAAGCGCCGCGACGAGGAAGGCCCTAGCTTTAGGACTCGTCGCGGCAGCTAAGAAGAAGCAGACCGCCGAAAGGCATGCGGCCATGGTAGCAGGAAGAGGCGCAGCGACCGCACGGTGAGACGATGCCGGCACGCGCGACACTATGCAGTATGACGATGTCGCACACTCTCGCGTCTGCCGCAGCCACCGTCGCCGCGACCGCGCTGCTCGTGCTGTCGGGCTGTTCGACGGACGCGGGCTCCTCCCCCGCCCCGACGAACTCGCCGGCAGGCCTCCCTGCGACGGTGCCGGTCGTCGCCCCGCCCGAGGGTCCCGTGATCGCAGCCGGCATGGTGATCGACGCGGCCGACGACGTCGAGCTCTGCCTCGGCGGCGTGATGGAGTCGTTTCCACCTCAGTGCGTCGGCGTCCCCGTCGATGGGTGGACATGGGATCAGCTCGAAGGCAGCGAGTCGAGCGGCGAGGTCAGGTGGGGCTCCTACGCCGCACGGGGCTCGTATGACGGCGAGAGATTCCTGCTCACCGATCCGCCGACCCTGCTCGCCCTGTACGACCCGATCCCGATCGAGGACCCCACGCGCGGAGAGCATGGTGACAGCACCGACCGCGAGCTGGCGCTCGTGCAGGACGAGGTGTTCGCATGGCTCGGCACCGACGCGCTGACCGCCTGGCCTGAGCGAGGCTATGCATGGGTGCAGGTCGTGTGGGATGACGGAACGCTGCAGGACGCTGTGGATGACGCGTACGGGAAGGGCGTCGTCATCATCACATCGGCGCTGCGGACTCTGTGACAGTCGCGCGCCTCACGGCATGAGCTGGTGTGCGCCCGCCGGACGGCGAGTCAGAGGACGCAGCGAACGTTGTTCGCTGTGCCCGAGACATTCGCCCACCCGTTCGCGGGCGCCGTCGCGAGAACCGTCGACCCGTTCCGCGCCTGGAGCGATCCGCTGGACCGGGCATCTGCGATGGACCTCGTGACGAAGCTCGAGGGGATCGTGTGCGTCGAGCACGTGGTCCAGCTGAGCTTCGCTCCGGTCACCGAACCGCCCGTGAATGCGCAGACCTGACCGGTGGCGCATGGTCCGACCGCTGCGCGCATCCCGCTCATCTCGCCTCTGCTCGGCACGGTCAGCGTCATGCCGAGTTCGGGCCACACCGCATGGTTCCTGTCGACGATGATCCCGCCGGGCACCTCGTCCATCACCTCGACGATGAGCGGCGCGGCTTCTTCCTCGCCGAAGCCCTCGGCGTGCGCGGCTGTGCCCAGACCTCCCGAGACCAGCATGCCGACCGCGATCCCCACCGCGATCCTGGCCACTCTCATCGGACCAGGCTCTCGTCGACATCCCAGAGCGTGTAGGACATGACCGCACCGGCGTCGATGACGTCGGTGTGCTCGAGGTTGGTCCGCTCGATCCCGATGATGCGACCGGTGTCGCCGGAGATGAGCACGACGTCACTCGCGGCACCGTCAGCCGACACCACACGCAGACCGGATGCCGGCCGTCCGAGACGATCCACTGTCGTACCCAGTCCCTCCGCATCGCCCGTGGCTTCGAGGATGCCGAGCAGCTGCGAGTGCTGCGCGTTGGTCAGAGTCCACTGCTGCAGCATGGTCGTCATGGCCGTCAGCACCTCGGCTCCCGTGGGCTCCGCCGGCATCCCGAACGCCGTGAGCGCCGCCTCCACGTCGCTCTCGCTGCTGCCGAACGCCTCAGGAACGGGGGTCTCGAACTGCCCGGGCCCGATCGGCAGGTCGACGGCGACCTGACCGGAGCTGCTCACCTCGGCGTCCATGTTCGCCGTCGCGTCGGACGGGTCGTAAGGCACTCCGAGGATGCTCGTCATGTGGCCGGAGAGATCCGCCTCCCATCGCAGGAGCGTCAGCTGTGGCACCACCTCGGTCTCACCCGTGCTGCCGTTGATGTCGAACGCCCAGCTGGCCGAACGCACGAGCCGTTCTGGCTCAGCCGGTCCCGGGGTCGACGCCAGCGCATCCTGCGCGCCGGCGACCGTGGTCGACACGTTCTGGGCAGACGAGAAGTCGAGCGGGTCGAGCCCGTCTGCGACCGCCTGGCCCTGCGGGATCAGCACCGCGACCGCCACCACTGCTGCTGCGGTCGCCGTGGCGAGTCCGGCGGCCCAGCCGACGACCACCGCTCGGCTGCGTCGGGGCGCACGGGCATCGCGGATGATCCGATCGCGCACTGACAGGGCTGCCGCATCGGGATGCGCGTCGCGCGGCGTCCTCGCGGGGTCCGCATCCGTCAAGACCCGGTCGAGCAGCGCGTGGTCTCCCATCGGCGTCACCCCGCCTCCTCCAGTCCGAGCGCCGTACGCAGCTTCTGCTGCGCTCGGCGCAACCTCTTCCTCACTCGGATTCGCGGGCTGCGCAGCATCTCAGCGATCTCCCCCACCGCGAGCCCATCCCAGTATGTCAGCATGATGATACGCCGCTCCGTCCGGGAAAGGACACCCAAAGCTGTGAGCACCCGCACGCGCATGGTGAGGTCGGCGGCTCCTTCCTCGCCGGACATGCCCTGATGCACAGCGTCGAGAGCAGTGCGCCGAGTGACGACTCTGGCCGATCGCGACCGCAGCACACGGTCAGCCGCTCGCAGGAGCCACAGACGATCCATCGGCTTGGCCGGATCGAGGCGTGACCACGCCACGAGGAAGATCTCCGACACGATCTCCGTCACCTCGGCGTCGTCGTCGACGACTCCCTCGACGTGATGACGGACCCGCGCCCAGTTCTCATCGAACACGGCGCTGAAGGCGGCATCCTTCTTCTTCTCGGCATCGTCGCCGCGGGTGCTCATCTCTGTCGACCGGTGGAGCACCCGACCCGCTCTGCGCGTCGGTCCTCCATGTCAGAAGCCGAGTCGACCGAGCTGCTTCGGGTCGCGCTGCCATTCCTTCGCGACCTTCACGTGCAGCCCCAGGTACACCCGTGTGCCGAGGAGCTCCTCGATGCCCGCGCGCGCCCGGCGGCCGACATCCGCGAGTCGCTTGCCCTTGTGACCGATGATGATCGCCTTCTGGCTGTCGCGCTCGACCACGATCGACGCGTGCACATCGATCAGGTCGCTGTCTTCGCGGGGCGCGATGTCGTCGATCACGACGGCGATCGAATGCGGAAGCTCATCACGGACGCCGTCGAGCGCCGCTTCGCGGATCATCTCGGCGATGCGGTCCTCCTCCGACTCGTCGGTCGTGACGCCCTCGCCGTACAGAGCGGGTCCTTCGGGCATGAGTGACAGCACCTCGTCGGCGAGGACCTCGAGCTGGTCGCGCGTGAGTGCGGAGAGCGGGATGACCGCGGCCCAGTCCTCACGCAGAGCGTCGACCTCCAACAGCCGTTCAGTGATCTCATCGCGGCCGGCAGCATCGGTCTTCGTCACGATCGCCACCTTCTTCGCCCGCGAGTAGCCGTCGAGTGACGCGGCGATGCGCCGATCTCCTGGGCCCACCTTCTCGGTCGCAGGCACGCAGAACCCGATGACGTCGACGTCACCGAGCACCTGCTCGACCAGATCGTTCAGACGCTCGCCGAGCAGTGTCCGCGGCTTGTGGATACCCGGCGTGTCGACGATCACGAGCTGCCCCTGAGGGCGGTTCACGATTCCGCGGATGGCTCGCCGGGTCGTCTGCGGCTTCTCACTCGTGATCGCGATCTTCTCGCCCACGAGCGCGTTGGTGAGCGTCGATTTGCCGACGTTGGGGCGCCCGACGAAGGTCACGAACCCGCTTCGCATCTGCTCAGTCATCGTCCTGGTCTCCTTCGTGCCCTGCTTTCGCAGGATCGTTCGCGGCGCGCTCGACGAACACCGTCGCGATGCCGCGCCCGCGCCCTCTCGAGGCGCCACCCGTCAGGTTCAGCCCTTCGACGGTCGCCATCGCTCCCGGCTGCGGAACCTGACCCAGGGCCTTGCCCAGCAGTCCGCCGATGGAGTCGACGTCGTCGTCCTCGAGTTCGAGTCCGAACAGATCGCCGACGTCCTCCAGCGAGAGTCGGGCGCTCACGCGGTATCGTCCGTCGCCGAGCTCGACGACTTCTGCTGCCACTCGATCGTACTCGTCCGAGATCTCGCCGACGAGCTCCTCGATCAGGTCCTCGAGCGTGACGAGTCCTGAGATGCCACCGTGCTCGTCGATCACGAGGCACACATGCACCGCATCGCGCTTCATCTGCTGCAGCAGCGTCTCGGCTCGCATCGACTCGGGAACGAAGGTGGCGGGTCGCGAGATGGGGCGGATGGACGCCGCCCGCCAGGCGCTGTCGTCGCGATACGCGAACTGCACGAGGTCCTTCAGATACAGCACACCGACGACATCATCGGCGTCGTCGTCCACCACGGGCATGCGCGAGACACCACGCTGCAGGAAGAGCGTCATGGCCTCGTCCGTCGTCGCGGTCGCATCGACCGTGACCATCTCGGTACGCGGCACCATGACGGCACGCACGAACTGGTCGGTGAAGTCGAACACGGAGTGGATGAGGTCGCGGTCGTCAGCCTCGATGAGGTCGTTCGACGCAGCCTCGTCGACCATGCTGAGCAGTTGTTCCTCCGAGGTGAAGGAACTGCGTCCGGTGCCGGGCGTCACTCTGTTGCCGAGGAGCACGAGTCCCTGGGCGATCGGACCCAGGATGATGCGCAGCCCGCGCACGATCCCGGCGTTCGCTCGGAGGATGCCGTCTGCATGCTGACGACCGAACGACCGGGGGCTCGCGCCGACGAGCACGAACGTGATGCCGGTCATCAGCACGGCGGCGGCGAGCATCGCCCACCAGATGTTGTCGAACAGGATGCTGAAGGCCACCGTCACCAGCACCGCGGCCGCGGTTTCGGCGAGGACGCGGATGAAGGAGACCGAGTTGACATGCGCATCGGGATCGGCCGCGATCCGTGCGAGCTGGCGTGCGTTTCGTCCTTCCGTGCCCATCTCCGCGATATCGGAGCGCGAGGTGACGCCGAAAGCCGCGTCGATCGCCGCCATGAGGCCGCCGAAGGCGACCAGCAGCACAGCCCCCGCGAGAAGGAGAGCGGCGGTCATCGTCGACGTTCGACGGCGGCGAAGCCCTGGATGAGCTCCTTCTGCAGTCCGAACATCTCACGCTCCTCGTCGGGCTCTGCATGGTCGAAACCCAGCAGGTGCAGCAATCCGTGCGTGGTCAAGAGGATGAGCTCGTCCATCAGCGTGTGCCCTGCGGCCTGCGCCTGCGTCTCTGCCACCTGCGGGCACAGCACGATGTCACCGAGCAGTCCCGGCGCCGTCGGCCGATCTTCGGTGCCCGGGCGCAGCTCGTCCATCGGGAAGCTGAGCACATCTGTGGGGCCGGGCTCATCCATCCACTGCACGTGCAGTGCCTCCATGGCTCCCTCATCGACCAGGACGATGGCGACCTCGGCATCGGGGCTCACATGCAGCTGACCGAGGTTGAAGTCGGTCAGGCGCTGCAGCACGGTCTCGTCGACATCGATGGCCGACTCGTTGTTGATCTCGATCATGAGAGTCCTCGTTTCGGCATCCGGTCGCGGGGTCCTGGTCGCTGAGCACCCCGGCGCTCCGCGCGATTGGCGAACTCCGCCGCCTGCTCGCGTTCGTAGCGCTGCGCAGTGCGGCGTTCGTCGTACTCGCTGTAGGCGTCGACGATGCGGCCGACGAGCGAGTGACGCACGACGTCGTCGCTCGTGAGACGCGCGAAGTGGATGTCGTCGATGCCGTCGAGCACCCGGGTCACGAGACGCAACCCCGACGAACCCTGCGGAAGGTCGACCTGGGTGATGTCGCCCGTCACGACCATCTTCGATCCGAAGCCCAGGCGGGTCAGGAACATCTTCATCTGCTCGGGAGTCGTGTTCTGCGCCTCGTCGAGTACGACGAACGAGTCATTGAGGGTGCGTCCGCGCATGTACGCCAGCGGCGCGACCTCGATGGTGCCGGTGGCCATCAGCCGCGGCACGATCTCGGGGTCCATCATCTCGTTCAGCGCATCGTAGAGAGGGCGCAGATACGGGTCGATCTTGTCGGTCAGCGTTCCCGGGAGGAACCCGAGGCGCTCTCCCGCTTCGACGGCGGGACGCGTGAGGATGATCCGCGTCACCTCCTTGCGCTGCAGCGCCTGCACGGCCTTCGCCATGGCGAGGTACGTCTTGCCGGTACCGGCGGG
Source organism: Microbacterium hydrocarbonoxydans (assembly GCF_904831005.1). NCBI lineage: Bacteria > Bacillati > Actinomycetota > Actinomycetes > Micrococcales > Microbacteriaceae > Microbacterium > Microbacterium hydrocarbonoxydans. Next base: position 1,961,163 of record NZ_LR882982.1, read on the forward strand.
ACCGATGCCGAACACGATCGTGTTCTCCTCGATCGCGTCGACGTACTCCTTCTGACCCAGCGTCTTGGGGCGGATGACCTTGCCCCGGGTCGACAGGATCGCTTCGCCCAGCACCTCGCTGGGGCGAGGACCTCCGTCGTTGCGCAGCAGGCGCGCCGAGCTGGCGACGTCGCTCGGCGCGAGATCGTGCCCCGCCTTGGTCATGGTCAGCAGCTCATCGACGAGATTCCTGGCCTTCTGCACCGCATCCGCGGTCCCGGTCAGAGTGATCTCATTGCCGCGCACGAGCACCTGCACGTCGCGATGCTCCTTCTCGAGCATCCGGAGCAGGCGGTCCTGCGGACCGAGCAGCTGCACCATCGCGACGCCGTCGGCGTACACGCGTTCGGTGATGGTGTCTTGATCGTCAGAAGCCAACGAGCTTGTTCTCCTCGATATCGCCGAGCACATGGGCGTGCACGTGGAAGACGGACTGTGCGGCACTCGCGCCGTTGTTGAAGATGAGGCGGAACTCGCCGTTCGCGTGGTCGTCGGCGAGCCGCTTGGCCGCCGCCACCATCTCGGCGAGCAGACCGGGGTCGCCTGCGGCCAACTCGGTCACGTCGCGATAGTCCTCGGTCTTGGGGATGACCAGCGCATGCAGAGGCGCCTGCGGGTCGATGTCACGGATCGCGAAGACCCGACCGGTGTCCAGCAGGATCTCGCCCGGGATGTCGCCGTTCAGGATTCGCGTGAAGATCGAGGGCTCGGACATGCTCTCAGTCTACTGACAGGGCGCCGCCGAGCGGCGGCGAGGGACGCCCGACCGCATCACCATCGTCCGAGAGCCACCGACAGCACGGCGATCGCCGCCGGGCCCGCCGTCGATGTGCGCAGCACCGTGTCACCGAGCAGCACGCGCTCTGCACCCGCCTCGACCAGCCGCGACAGCTCGTCGTCGGAGATGCCGCCTTCGGGGCCGACCACCAGCACGATGTCGCGTCCGTCGGGCTTCAGCTGCGAGAGTCTCGACGGAGCGGTCGGATCGAGCACGAGCACACGCTGCCGGGATGCCCGCGCCGCGAGCTCCTTCGTCGTCACAGCCTCCGCTATCTGCGGAACCCATGACCGATGAGCCTGTTTGGCCGCCTCTCGAACGATGCTCGCCCAGCGCTCGCGCCCCTTGAGCGCCTTGGCGCCGTCCCAGCGCGACACGCTGCGACTCGCCTGCCAGGGAACCACCTCGTCGACACCGAGCTCGCAGGCGGCCTGCACGGCGAGCTCGTCACGGTCACCCTTCGCGAGTGCCTGCACCAGCACGATCCGCGGAGTGGGCGCCGGTTCGACCGTGCGATGCGCGACGCGCACATCGACACGAGTCGGCGACACCTCCTCGGCCACGCCGCTGAGCCACACGCCGGTTCCGTCTCCCACCGTCACCGATTCGCCCACGCGCAGTCGTCGCACGACCGCCGCATGCTTGGCCTCGGCCCCTGTCAGCGTGACCGTGTCGCCGACGACGGCATCCGAGGCGGACTCGACCAGGAAGTGCAATGCCATGCGATGCCGATCAGTGCGAGCGGAAGCGATCGCGGAACTTCGAGAAGAGCCCCTGCTGGAACTGCGCCAGCGCAGGCGCGGGCGCCTTGGTCTTCTTCGCGAAGTCCTCGATGAGCCGGCGCTGCGCCGAATCGATCTTGGTCGGGGTCAGCACCTGCACGCCGACGCGGAGGTCGCCGCGCTGGTTTCCGCGCAGCGGGGTGATCCCTCTGCCCTTGATCGTGAGCACGTCGCCGGATTGCACACCCGGGCGGATCTCGAGGTCGACCTCACCGTCGAGTCCCTGGATCGTCGTCTCAGTGCCGAGGATCGCGTCGGTCATCGCCACCTCGAGGGTGGCCAGCAAGTCATCGCCGTCGCGGCTGAATGCCGGATGCGGGTTCACGGTGACCTCGACGTACAGGTCGCCGTTCGGGCCCCCCGCCTTGCCGACCTCGCCCGACCCCGGCAGCTGCAGGCGCAGACCGGTCTCGACACCGGCCGGGATGTCGAGCGACACCGTGCGGCGCGAACGGACGCGCCCCTGTCCGCCGCATGTTCCGCACGGATACGGGATCGTCGTGCCGTACCCCTCGCAGGTGCCACAGGGCTGAGACGTCACGACGTTGCCGAGCAGACTGCGCACCTGGCGCTGGACGTGGCCCGAGCCGCCGCAGATGTCGCAGGTGACAGGCGATGTGCCCTCCTGGCAGCACGACCCGTTGCACGTCTCGCAGAGCACGGCCGTGTCGACCTCGATGTCACGGTGCGCACCGAACACGACATCGCCGAGATCGAGGGTGACGCGCACGAGCGCGTCCTGTCCGCGCTCTCGGCGCGACCGCGGTCGCGCTCCTCGTCCTCCGCCCTGTGCCGCTCCGAAGAACGTCTCGAAGATGTCTCCGAAGCCGCCGAAACCGCCGAAGTTGCCTGCGGCTCCGTCACCCCCGCCCATGTCGTAGCGACGCCGCGAGTCGTCGTCGCTGAGCACGTCGTAGGCGTGTGTCACGAGCTTGAACTGCTCGGCAGCGTCCTCACCCGGATTCACATCCGGGTGGAGCTGACGCGCGAGACGCCGATACGCCTTCTTGATCTCGTCGGTGGAAGCGTCGCGCGAGACGCCGAGTACCTCGTAGTGATCCGCCACAATGGCCCTTCTGCGTGTTGTGTCAGGGCGCCCGCGTCAGCGAGCGGCCTCGTCTTCGTCGAGCATCCGCGACAGGTAGCGGGCCACGGCCCGCGCCGCCGCGAGGTTGCTCGGATAGTCCATGCGGGTCGGCCCCATCACTCCGACTCGAGCAGTGCCGCTCGGGGCGGCGTAGTTGCTCGCGACGATCGATGCCTCGCCGAGCCCGAAGGATGCGTTCTCCGTGCCGATGCTCGCGGCGAGCCCGTGGGAATCGGTCTCCATCTCGCTCATCAGCCGCAACAGCGTCACCTGCTCCTCGATCGCCTCGAGCAGAGGATGGATGCTGCCGCGGAAGTCCTGCTCGCGACGCGCGAGCGTGGCTGCACCGGCCATCACGAGACGCTCCTGCCGGAACTGGCCGAGCTCGTCGATGATGATGGTCGCCAGAGCACGGAGAACGTGGTCGCCCGCATGCTCGTCGTCGGAGAGAAGCGATTGCAGCCGATCAGCGGCGTCGCTCACCGCGCGCCCCGTGATCAACGCCGACAGTCTCGCGCGGAGCACCGCCATGTCGGTCTCGTCGACCACGGCAGGCAACGGAGCCATGCGCTGCGACACTCCGCCCGCGTCGGTGACGAGGACGATCAGCAGACGGGTCGGTGCCAGAGCGACGAGCTCGATATGGGTGAGGTTCGCCCGAGCGAACGACGGATACTGAGCCAGAGCCACCTGGCCGGTGAGCTGGGTGAGTACCCGCACGGTGCGCACCATCAGGTCGTCGAGGTCGGCGGGGTCGGTGAGGAACGACTCGATCGCCGTTCGCTGCGCACCCGACAGCGGCCGCAACTGGGCGAGGTGGTCGACGAAGACACGATAGCCCTTGTCTGTGGGCACACGGCCGGATGAGGTGTGAGGCGCCGCGATCAGCTCTTCGTCCTCGAGCAGCGCCATGTCGTTGCGGATCGTCGCTGCCGACACGCCGAAGGAGTAGCGGTCGACGATCGATCGGCTGCCGACCGGCTCATGCGTCTCGACGTAGTCCTGCACGATCGCGCGGAGGACCTGAAGGCCTCTTTCGCTGACCATCGCATCTCCTCCCTCTGGCACTCACCGACTTCGAGTGCCAATTCTACCCGCCACCGGGGGCGTCGCGCTGATCCCCTTACGATGAGCACCATGAGTGTCGCGCCGCAGGTCACCGTGTCCACCGGAATCGTGCACGGCGAGACGTCTGACCGCGTCCATCGCTACCTCGGCATCCCCTACGCCGCCCCTCCGTTCGGCGCGAACCGCTTCCGCGCCCCGCGGCCGGCAGCTCCGTGGAAGGGCGTCCGCGATGCCACGGCGTTCGGGCCGACAGCCCCTCAGCATCCCTATCCCGGCGCGATCGGCGAACTGCTCGGCTCCGTCGAGATCCCGGGCGACGAGATCCTCACCGTGAACGTCTGGGCTCCGGCGAAGACGGACACCGCGCCGGTCGTCCTCTGGATCCACGGCGGCGCGCTCGAGCGGGGCGCGGCAGCTCTCCCCCTGTACGACGGTGCAGCCTTCGCCCGCGCGGGCATCGTCTTCGCATCGATCAACTACCGCCTGGGAAGCGAAGGCTTCTCTGTGCTGCACGGCGCGCCCCGAAACCTCGGACTGCAGGATGCGGCAGCGGCCCTCGCCTGGGTGCACCGTGAGATCAGCGCATTCGGGGGCGATCCCGCGCAGATCACCGTCATGGGCGAGTCAGCGGGCGGCGCGATCGTCGCGGCCCTGCTCGCGAACGCATCGTCACGTGCTCTCATCGCTCGCGCGATCATCCAGTCGGGTCCGCTCGACGCTCAGAGCGCCAAGAAGGCCGGGCGTGTCACGGCGCAGATGGCGAAGCTGCTCGGAGTCGTGGCCGACCGGCAGGGATTCGCCGCGGTATCGCCGCAGCGCCTGCTGCATGCCAGGCGTCGGCAGGCGGCCGGGTCGTCTCCGCTCGGCGGTGCTCCGGGGTTCCAGCTCGCCGTGGATGCCGCATCGCTTCCCCGTTCGCCGCACGAGGTCATCGCCGACACAGACGTCCCTCTGCTCATCGGGAGCAACACCGACGAGTACCGACTGTGGTTCCCACCGGCGGCGCTGTCTGCGATCAGCGAGGCCAAGCTTCTGCTCGCTCGTCTGGCTCTCCGCATCCCCCGAAAGGCCGTCACCGCGTACCGCGCCGCGTTCCCTGGCGCCCCGACGGGAGAGATCTTCGGCCAGCTCGCCACCGACCTCATGCTGCGCGCACCCCTCACCCGCGTCGCACGAGCACGCACCGCGCCGACGTTCGTCTACGAGTTCGCGTGGCCGAGTCCGGTTCGCGAGCTCCGCGCCGCTCATGCTCTCGAACTGGGCTTCGTGTTCGATCGTCTCGGTGAGGCCGAGACCCAGCGCCTCGCGGGCAACGACGCACCGCAGGCGCTCGCAGACGAGATGCATGAGGCATGGATCTCGTTCATCAGGTCAGGCGACCCCGGATGGCCCGCCTACGGGCCCGAGCGCACGACCCGTCTCTTCGACGCCGAGACCTCGACGGTCGCGCAGCGTCGAACCGACGCGCTCGACCTTCTGGGCTGAGAACACCACAGGCTGTCGGTCAGTGGCGATCAGTCGGTGAGCTCGCGCACCACCGCATCGGCGAGCAGACGCCCCCGCAGAGTGAGCTGCACCCGACCGCGCACCGCCGCCACCGGATCGACGAGGCCGTCGGCGATGAGGCCGGCGACGCGGGCGCGCTTGTCGGCCTGAAGGTCAGACACCGCGATGCCCTCTCGGATGCGACTGAGCAGCAGGATGCGCTCGAGCGTCCGCGACTGCTCGTCGGGACGCTCCGTTCCCGCCGCAGGCGACTCCCCGGCGGCGAGGCGCTGCGCATACGCAGCCGGGTGCTTGACGTTCCACCACCGGAGCCCTGCGACGTGGCTATGCGCGCCGGGGCCGAAGCCCCACCAGTCACTCCCCCGCCAGTACGCGAGGTTGTGCCGCGAGCGCTGTTCCACAGTGCGCGACCAGTTGCTGATCTCGTACCAGTCGAAGCCAGCCGCTGCGAAACGTGCATCGGCGAGCTCGTACATGTCGGCCTGCAGGTCGTCGTCCGGCGTCGGCACCTCGCCTCGGCGGATCTGCCGTGCGAGCTTCGTGCCGTCCTCGATGATCAGCGCGTAGGCCGAGATGTGGTCCGACTCGAGTGCGAGCGCCGCGTCGAGCGACGCCTCCCAATCACCGAGCGACTCACCGGGGGCGCCGTAGATGAGGTCCACGCTCACGGCGAGGCCTGCGTCCTTGGCCGCCGCGACAGCCGTCACCACGTTCTCCGGGCGATGCGTGCGATCGAGAGCGGCGAGCACGTGCGGCACCGCGGACTGCATGCCGATCGACAGACGCGTGACGCCCGCATCGGCGAGGATCCCGGCCACCTCCGGCGTCACGGTGTCGGGGTTCGCCTCGACCGTGACCTCGGCGCCGTCCGTCAGACCGAACGCATCGGTCGCCGCACCGAGCATCCGGGCGAGATCTCCCGCGGGCAGGAGAGTCGGCGTGCCTCCGCCGAAGAACACGGTGTCCATCGGGCGCAGCGCGCCCGCATCCGCGAGAACGCGCTTGGCCAGGTCGAGCTCGGTGAGCAGCGTCGAGGCGTAGTCCTCCTGCTTCGCGCCACGAAGCTCTCCGGACGTGTACGTGTTGAAGTCGCAGTAACCGCATCGCACGCGGCAGAAGGGTATGTGCAGGTATGCCGAGAACGGCACTCCGAGATCGATCGGCAGATCCGAGGGAAGGCGGCCATCGGCCGGGGCCGGATCGCCGAGAGGCAGAGGTCCGGCCATCAGAGGGCTGAGTCCATCAGACGGGCGTCGCGTAGAGCGGCGAGATCGCCCGCAGGTAGCGCGCGAACAGCTCGCGGCGGCGGCGCTTCACGAGAGCGGGGATCGTTCGATAGAGCAGCGAGTTCGGCGCGTCGAACGCTCGCACCGTGAACCAGACCTCGTCGTTGTCTTCACGCCAGTCGATGTCGAACGACTCCTCGCCGCGCACGACCGAGCCGCCGACGGTGCCGAGCACGAATCCGATCCGGCGCTTCTCCTCCGTGACCGAGATCACGCGCAGCTCGGCATCCGCGCGCATCCCCGCGACCCGGCCGTGCAGCCGCAGAGTCATGCCGGGGCCGGCGAACGGCGTTCCCTCGGCGTCGAATCGCTGCTCGACATCGTTCTTGCTCGGCGCGATCGGGGTGCCCTCCGCGTCGAAGCTCACACCGGCGTAGGCGGGTCCGGGCGCAGGACGCACGTCTTCGACGCTCAGCCCCGAGGCGCGCTGCGCCGTCCAGGTCAGGAGCGATTCGCCCGCGGTCTGGAATCGCTCCTCGCCGCTGCCGATACGCCAGGAGCTCTCCGCAGGGATGCTGCGCTCCGGCGGGTACTGCATCAGGTCGGGGGCGTGGGTCGCACCCACGGCCGCATAGTCCACCGTGTCGTCTCGGAAAGTCCCGCGCCGCATGAGAACCAGACTACTTGCCATTACCTGGACGATCACTCACCTCGAGCTCTCGGCCTGTCTGCAGCGCTCGATCTCCGACTCGACGCTCGAAATGTAGCGACGGAACACCCTGCGCTGTATGACGCGGAGAACCGGCGCCAGGAGCCACCATCGCAGGGTCGACGGGCGCGAGATCGATCGCGCGGTGAACCGCCCGTCTTCGAGAACGAACGATTCCTCGCCGTAGATCGGGTGCCCCGGGCGCGTCTCGTAGCCGAATCCGTGCCCGTCGGCCCACACCACGCGGATCGGCTCGGCGAAATGCACCCCGAGCACGGTCTTGCCGAGGCTGCCTTCCTGCTCGGCGACGGGATCGTCCCCGGGCGCCTCGAATCCGGCGCGCCTCTTGAACTCCCATGAGGTGATGAGCGCGGTGACGCACTCCTGGGCATACTCCGGCACGGCCACCGAACGCTGGGCGCCGCGCATCCCGTTCGGGACGTCGCGGAGCGGATGCCGTGTCAGGCCGCGCTCGTACCGCGGCAGCCTCACGCTACTTCTTGTCCTTGCCCTCGACGTCACCGGAGAGCGCGGCGATGAACGCTTCCTGAGGGACCTCGACCCGGCCGACCATCTTCATGCGCTTCTTGCCCTCCTTCTGCTTCTCGAGGAGCTTGCGCTTGCGGCTGATGTCTCCGCCGTAGCACTTGGCGAGCACGTCCTTGCGCAGCGCACGGATGGTCTCGCGAGCGATGATCCTGGCGCCGATGGCGGCCTGGATCGGCACCTCGAAGTTCTGGCGAGGGATCAGCTTGCGTAGTCGCTCCGTCATCAGCGTGCCGTAGGCGTAGGCCTTGTCGCGGTGCACGATCGAGCTGAACGCGTCGACTTTGTCACCCTGCAGCAGGATGTCGACCTTCACGAGGTCCGCTTCCTGCTGTCCGGCGGGCTCGTAGTCGAGCGATGCGTAGCCCTGCGTCTTGGACTTGAGCTGATCGAAGAAGTCGAAGACGATCTCACCGAGCGGCATCATGTAGCGGAGCTCGACGCGCTCCTCGGAGAAGTACTCCATCCCGAGCAGAGAGCCTCGACGCGACTGACACAGCTCCATGACCGTGCCGACGTAGTCCTTGGGAAGCAGGATCGCGGTCTTCACCATCGGCTCCGAGACCGATCCGATGCGTCCGTCGGGGTACTCGCTCGGGTTGGTCACCGTCACGGTCTCGCCGGTGTCGCTCGTGAGCACTTCGTAGATGACGCTGGGAGCGGTCGTGATCAGATCGAGACCGAACTCGCGTTCGAGGCGTTCTGTGATGATCTCGAGGTGCAGAAGGCCGAGGAAGCCGCAGCGGAAGCCGAATCCGAGGGCGACCGACGTCTCGGGCTCGTACTGCAGAGAGGCGTCGGAGAGCTTGAGCTTGTCGAGCGCCTCGCGAAGGTCGGCGTAGTCGCTGCCGTCGATCGGGTAGATGCCCGAGAAGACCATGGGCTTCGGATCCGTGTACCCCGGAAGCGCCTGAGTCGAGGGCTTGCGCGCCGTCGTGACCGTGTCGCCGACCTTGGAGAGCCGCACGTCCTTCACGCCGGTGATGAGGTAGCCGACCTCACCGACGCCGAGTCCCTTGGTGGGCACGGGCTCCGGACTCGACACGCCGACCTCGAGCGCCTCGTGGGTAGCGCCCGTGGACATCATCTGGATGCGCTCGCGGGGCGACAGGCTGCCGTCGATCATGCGGACGTAGGTGACGACACCGCGGTAGGCGTCGTAGACGGAGTCGAAGATCATGGCTCGCGCGGGCGCATCGGTGTCGCCGACAGGTGCCGGGATCTCCTTGACCAGTCGGTCGAGGAGCTCCTCGACACCCACACCGGTCTTGCCGGAGACGCGTAGCACGTCTTCCGGCTTGCCTCCGATGAGAGATGCCAGTTCCTTGGCGTACTTGTCGGGATCTGCGGCCGGCAGGTCGATCTTGTTCAGCACCGGGATGATGTGCAGATCGTTCTCGAGTGCCAGGTAGAGGTTCGCGAGTGTCTGCGCTTCGATCCCCTGTGCGGCGTCGACCAGGAGGATCGCTCCCTCACAGGCGGCGAGCGACCGCGAGACCTCGTACGTGAAGTCGACGTGACCGGGGGTGTCGATCATGTTGAGCGCGAACGTCTCGCCCTCGAGTTCCCAGGGCATGCGCACGGCCTGGCTCTTGATCGTGATGCCGCGCTCCCGCTCGATGTCCATGCGGTCCAGATACTGGGCGCGCATGTCGCGATCCGAGACCACGCCGGTGATCTGGAGCATGCGGTCGGCGAGGGTCGACTTGCCGTGATCGATGTGCGCGATGATGCAGAAATTGCGGATCTTCGTCGCAGGCGTCGCGGCAGGCTGAAGCGGAGTGAGGGCGCGTGGTGACATGTCCCGTCGATTCTACGGTGAGGGGGCGCGAATGCCCGATTCGCCGCCCGATCACCATCCCGTAACCGCTCCTTTACCAGTTAGTCACGATTCACGCAATCATTGCGCTGGGGGTCGACAGATGGCAGGCTCACACAACATGTGCGGGTGGTATGTCCCTATATCGCCCGTTCGACACACCCAACACCGAGTCACCTGCCACATCGTCGACAATCAAATTAGGAGTAGATATGCGTCTTAGGCGTGTCTCCGCGGCCATCGCATCCGTTGCCGCCGTCGGAATAGTCCTCGCAGCCTGTGCACCCCCGGAGGGCGAGGTGGAGGGTGACAGCAGCTCGTCCACATCGGTGTCCGCGTCGGTCGGCCCCAACGACTTCATCAGCTACAACGGCTTCACGCCCGAGACCTACAGCACGTACAACAGCGCGATCACCGACCGCATCAAGGCGAGCTTCTTCTACTTCGACGCGAAGGGTGCCGTCCAGCCGTATGAGGAGCTCGGCACCGCCGAGGTGCTCTCCGACGAGCCGCTGACGATCGAGTTCACGATCGCGGATGACGCGGTGTGGTCCGACGGCGAGCCGATCACGGTCGCCGACGCGGTGCTCGCGTGGGGCATCCAGAACGTCAACATCGCCGATGCAGAGGGCGCTCCGCTCTTCAACTCGGTCTCGCAGGACCTCGGCGACACGATCCCCGCCGGCCCCGAAGGCGACTTCGACGGCAAGACGTTCACCGTGCAGTACGCCAACCCCGACCCCGACTGGAAGATCCAGACGTACCTCCTCGACCCCGCGCATGTCGTGGCGGAGCAGGCGGGCATGAGCGTCGAGGAGCTCACCGAGGCGATCCTGGCGAAGGACGCGACTGCGCTCGCCGACGCCGCCGAGTTCTGGAACACCGGCTGGATGACCGAGCCGGGAACCGTGCCCGAGGAATCCCTCATTCCGTCGTCCGGTCCCTACAAGATCGACTCGTGGCAGGCCGGAGAGTCGGTCACCCTGGTCGCGAACGACGAGTTCTACGGCCCGAAGCCCGAGACCGACCAGCTCGTGATCCGCTTCGTCGCTCAGGACGCGATGGTCCAGGCGCTCGACAACGGCGACCTCGATGTCATCTCTCCCCAGCCGACCGTCGACACGCTGAGCCAGCTCGAGGACCTCGGCGACAAGGCGACGATCTACGACGGCGACACGCTGACGTGGGAGCACCTGGACTTCAACTTCATGCCCGGTGCCGTCTTCTCCGACAACCTCGAACTCCGCAAGGCGTTCGCCATGTGCGTGCCGCGCCAGCAGATCGTCGACAACCTCATCAAGCCGATCAACCCGAACGCCGAGGTCATGAACGCCCGTGAGGTGTTCCCGTTCCAGGACACCTACCAAGAGGTCCTCGACGCGTCGTACGACGGCGCCTATGACGAGGTCGACATCGAGGGTGCGAAGGCGATCGTCGAGGAGCAGGTCGCGACCGGCACCGAGATCCGCATCGGCTACTCGGCACCCAACCCGCGCCGCACCGAAGAGGTCGCGATCATCAAGTCGTCCTGCGACAAGGCCGGCTTCAACATCGTCGACGCCGGCAATGAGGACTTCTTCGCACCGGGCGGAACCCAGGAGCGCGGCGACTACGAAGTCGCGCTGTTCGCCTGGGCAGGATCCGGCCAGATCACCTCGGGCCAGAACATCTACGCGACGGGCAAGCCCCAGAACTACGGCCAGTACTCGAACCCCGAGGTCGACGCCGCATGGACCACGCTCGCCACGAGCATGGACCCGAATGTGCACCTCGAGCAGACCAAGGTGATCGAGAAGCTGCTCTGGGATGACCTCTTCGGCATCCCGGTGTTCGCACACCCGAGCCTCGATGCCTCGTCGTCGGACCTCGAGGGCCTCGAGCACAACGTGACCCAGCAGGGCATCATCTGGAACGCGGAGGCATGGCAGCGGGCTGAATAAGCTCCCTTCCGCTTGCACGTGCGATCGCGCGGGTTCGGCACCTCAGTGCCGAACCCGCGTGGTCGTGATCGAACGATGAGGCCCCAACCGTGATCAATTTCATTCTCCGGAGGTTCGCCGCTGCCCTCGGCATCCTCCTCGTCGCCTCGGTGTTGATGTACGTCCTCGTCATCAACGCGGGTGACCCGCTCGCAGACCTGCGCGAGAGTCGCGCGAAGAACCGTGAGCTGCTCATGGAGCGTCGTATCGACTTCATGAACCTCGACCAGCCCTGGTATCTGCGTTATCTGACCTGGCTGGGCGGCGTCGGCAAGTGCGTGATCGGTCAGTGCGACCTGGGCAGGGATCGCACCGGCGTCGAGGTCAGCACCCTTCTGGGGCAGGCAGCCTCGTCCACGCTCCGACTCGTGTTCCTGGCCACGGTGATCGCACTCGTGATCGGCGTCGCGGTCGGCATCCTGACCGCCATCCGTCAGTACTCCGGCCTCGACTACGCGGTGACCTTCCTCACCTTCGTGTTCTTCTCGCTGCCGGTCTTCTGGGCAGCCGTGCTGCTGAAGGAATACCTGGCGATCGGGTTCAACGACTGGATCGCCGAGCCACAACTTCCGCCATTGCAGATCTTCCTGATAGCGGTCGCCTTCGCGTTCGTGCTGCAGGTCGTGCTCGGCGGATCCTGGAAGCGACGGGTCCTCACGTTCCTCGTGACGGCCGTCGTGATCGGCGGCGGTCTCGCCGCGATGCTCGCGACCGACTTCTTCCGCACTCCTCAGCTCGGCTACGCAGGTGTGGCCGTGCTCACGATCGGACTCGCGCTGAGCACCACGGCGATGACCGTCGGACTGGATCGACGCGAGGTCCTCCTCCCCGCGCTGATCACGGCCGGGTTCGTGGTGGTGCTGCAGTTCGCGCTCATCAACGTGTTCGTGTACTACATGAACTGGTGGATCCTGATCCTCGGTGCCGTCGCTGCGGTGGCCGTCCCCTGGGTGATCGGGTCGCGCCTCGGCGGGCGCTACCGCAGTGCCGCCATCGGGGTGAGCATCACCACCGGTCTCGGCGGCGCCGCGCTGACCGTGATCGACCACCTGTTCCGCAGCTGGCCCGGGTTCCTCGAGAAGAAGCCGCGGCCGATCTCGACGATCGGATCGCAGACGCCGAACTTCGACGGCACCTTCTGGGAGACCTTCCTCGATCTGTCGACTCAGCTGCTGCTCCCGACACTGCTCCTCGCTCTCATCTCTCTCGCGAGCTACAGCAGGTACACCCGTTCGTCCATGCTCGAAGTCGGACGACAGGACTACATCCGCACCGCTCGCGCGAAGGGAGCGCCGGAGCGCATCGTCATCTTCCGGCACGCCTTCCGCAACGCCCTCATCCCGATCGCCACGATCGCCGCGTTCGACTTCGCCGGGCTCATCGGCGGGGCTGTCATCACAGAGACGGTGTTCGGCTGGAAGGGCATGGGCGAGCTCTTCCGCACCGGGCTCTCCAACGCCGACCCGGCACCGGTGATGGCCTTCTTCCTGGTGACCGGAGCTGCGGCCATCTTCTTCAACCTTCTCGCGGACATCTTCTATGCCGTGCTCGACCCCCGGATCAGGGTGTGAGGAAAATGACTGACAACACTCCACGCACGACACCCGTCGAGATCTACTCCCTCGCCGAGGCGGAAGACGTCGCGCTCCTCCGGGAGGACGCGGCGCCGCTGTCGCAGGGTCAGCTCGTGCGGCGACGGTTCTTCCGGCACCGCGGGGCCCTGATCTCGATCATCCTGCTCGCCTTCATCACCGTCATCGCATTCTCCTCCGTCGGATTCGCCGGGATACCCGGGTGGTGGGGGAAGAGCTACCTCGATGCCGCTGACGTCGTCAACGGCGGGCGCCCCACCCTGAGCCTCATCCCGGAGTGGCTGGGGGGCGCCGGAATCGTCTGGGGCGAGCATCCGTTCGGTCAGGACTCGACCGGCAAGGACTACTTCGCCCTCGTCATGAGCGGCACGCAGAAATCACTCATCATCGGCCTCGTCGTGGGACTGGTCGCGACGTGCATCGGCTCGGTCGTCGGCGCCGTCGCCGGGTACTGGGGCGGCCGCATCGACTCCTTCCTGATGCGCGTGACCGATCTGTTCATCGTCATTCCGCTGCTCGCCCTGGCTGCGGTGCTGGGAAAGATCGCAGGAAACCTCGGCGACTCCATCCTCCCGCTCGCCCTGGTGCTGGGCCTGCTCACGTGGACGGGCCTCGCGCGACTCGTGCGAGGCGAGGTGCTCACCCTGCGGGAGCGCGAGTTCGTCTCCGCAGCGCGTTCCATGGGGGCAGGATCCGGGCGGATCGTCTTCCGCCATCTGCTCCCCAACGCCGTGGGTGTGATCGTCGTGAACGCGACCTTCGGCATCGCCGGCGCGATCCTGCTCGAGAGCTCGCTCAGCTTCCTCGGCTTCGGAGTGCAGCCTCCGGAATCCTCGCTCGGTCTTCTGATCAGCCAATATCAGAATGCCTTCACGTCTCGCCCCTGGCTGTTCTGGTGGCCCGGAATGCTGATCCTGGTGATCGCCCTCTCGGTGAACTTCATCGGCGACGGTCTTCGGGACGCCTTCGATCCCCGCCAGACGCACAACGCTCGACGCCTGATCAAGGCGAGGAGGAACGACGCATGAACGATCCAGAGGTGTCACGCCCGCTCCCTCCGGAGGCCGCAGCACTCTCCTTCACCGACCTCCGCGTGCAGTTCGCGACGGAGAGCGGCATCGTGGATGCCGTCAAAGGCATCTCCTTCGATGTGCGCCCCGGAGAGGTCGTCGCGCTCGTCGGCGAGTCCGGTTCGGGAAAGAGCGTCACGTCATCGGCGGCGATGGGTCTGCTTCCCGACAACGCGCTGATCAGCGGCTCGGCCAAGCTGGGCGATATCGAGGTCGTGGGCCTCCCCGCAGCGCAGATCAACAGATTGCGCGCGACCGAGGTCGCGATGATCTTCCAAGAGCCGATGACCGCGCTCAACCCGGTGCTCACGATCGAGCGCCAGCTCACCGAGATCTTCGAGATCCACGACATCGCGTACGGCAGCGACGCGAAGCGGCGTGCACTGGACCTCCTCAACCTCGTCGGGATCCCCGACGCCGAGAAGCGCATCCGGCAGTACCCGCATCAGTTCTCCGGTGGGCAGCGGCAGCGCATCGTGATCGCGATGGCCATCGCCTGCTCACCGAAGGTGATCATCGCCGACGAGCCGACCACCGCCCTCGATGTCACCGTGCAGGCAGAGATCCTCGATCTGCTGCGTCGCCTGAAGGACGACCTCGGCGCAGCGATCCTCCTCATCACCCACAACATGGGTGTGGTCGCCGATCTCGCCGACCGGGTCGAGGTCATGTTCCGCGGACGCATCGTCGAATCAGGTGCAGTCGAGGCGGTGCTCGAACGGCCGGAGCACCCGTATACGCAGAAGCTGTTGAGCGCCGTCCCCCGGCTCAGCCCGCTCGACGTCGACGCCGCACCGGTCGCGGAGAGCGTCGCAGAAGACGGCGATCGGGACGTCCTGGTCCTCGAGGCGAAGGACCTGGTGCTCGAGTACGATCAGCGCGGAAAGATCTTCCGCGCCGTCGACGGGGTGAGTTTCACGCTGTCGAAGAAGAAGATCCTCGGCATCGTCGGCGAGTCCGGATCGGGCAAGTCCACCATCGCGAAGGCCACGCTCGGTCTCCTCCCGGTCGCCGACGGGAGCCTGCGGGTTCAGGGCATGGATCTCGCGAAACTGCGCGGGCGGCACGCGAAGGCCGCACGGGCGAAGATCGGTGTGATCTTCCAGGACCCTGCCGCGTCGCTCAATCCCCGGTTCCCGATCGGCGACTGCATCATCGAGCCGATGGTGATCCACAAGGTCGGCACCCGCAAGACACGACTGGACCGTGCGCAGGAGCTGCTGGATGCGGTGCGGCTGCCTCGCAGCGTGATCAACCGATATCCCCACGAGCTGTCCGGCGGCCAGCGTCAGCGCGTCTCGATCGCGC
The DNA here is from genome assembly GCF_904831005.1 of Microbacterium hydrocarbonoxydans. NCBI lineage: Bacteria > Bacillati > Actinomycetota > Actinomycetes > Micrococcales > Microbacteriaceae > Microbacterium > Microbacterium hydrocarbonoxydans. The sequence goes on from NZ_LR882982.1 coordinate 1,976,672, forward strand.
GCGCGCTGATGCTGCGACCGGAGCTCCTCATCGCCGACGAGCCCACGTCGGCCCTCGACGTGTCGGTGCAGGCGGCTGTTCTCGACATGATCAAAGAGCTTCAGGAGCAGTACGAGTTCGCGTGCATGCTGGTCAGCCATGATCTGGCCGTGATCGACCTGCTCGCAGACGACGTGCTCGTCATGAAGAACGGGGTCGCCGTCGAACAGGGTCCGACTCGCGGCGTGCTCCACGCTCCGCAGCACGAGTACACGAAGACTCTTCTGGCCTCCGCGCCGGTCCCCGATCCCGTCGAGCAGGCCGAGCGGCGCATGGCACGGCATGCTCTTCTCGGAACCGGGGCCTGAACGACGAGCCGCGTTCGTATGCTGAAGGTGTGACTGTCCAGATCGTTCTCGTGCACGGCATCCGCACGTCCGCGACGATGTGGCGGTCCCAGCTGCTGTTCCTCGAGAAGGCGGGGATTGCGGCGACCGCGGTCGACCTTCCCGGCCACGGCACGCGGATGCAGGAGGACTTCACCCTGCATGAGGCCCTGCACACGATCGACGCCGCCGTTCGCGACGCGGCGACTCGCGGACCCGTGCTGCTCGTCGGGCACTCGATGGGCGGGCTGCTGACGTTGGCCTACACAGGGGGTGCGCAGCGGCCGCCGGTGTCGGGGCTGATCGCCGCTTCGTGCACGTCGCTCCCCCGCGGTACCGGACTCGCCGCGTACCGCGTGTTCGCCCGGGCAGTGGACCGGCTTCCCGACAGAGGGATGTGGCTCACGAAGCGGATCCTCGAGGCGACGATCCCCGAAGACACCCGCTCGGACTTCGCCGCGGGTGGTTATGCGCTCGACACCCAGGACATCGCGTTGCGCAATCTCGCGGCTCTCGATCTCGCCACCGCCGTCGCACGCATCGAGGTGCCTCTCTGGTTCGTCAACGGGCAGTACGACCAGCTGCGTCTGAACGAGGGACTGTTCCGGCGCCTCGCCCCGCGTGCCGAGCTCATCGTGGTGCCGCGCACGACGCATCTCGTGACGGCCATGCGCCCGGATGTCTTCAACGCCGTGCTGCGACTCGGAATCGCGACGGTGGAAGCCGAGGCCACGGTCAGCGAACGGGCTGACGCGCGCGGGCAGTGAGCAGAGCGCCGACTGCCGAGAGCACCGCGGCAGCGGCGAACACGAGCCAGAAGCCCCCGACGAGCGCGACCAGCCCTGCCCCGAGCACAGGACCGATGAGCTGTCCGAGTGCGGCCGTGACGGTGACGACACCGAGGTCGCGCGCATGATCCCGGTCGTCCGGCAGCAGATCCGCCGCGAACGCCAGCCCCACGGTCGAGAAGGCCCCATAGCCGATTCCCATGAGAGCCGCTGCGATCATCGTCGCCTCGAAGGTCGGGACCACGGCGATCACGACGCCCGAGCACGCCTGCACGAGTGCGGCCGCGACAGCGAGTCCCCGACGTCGGCCGGTGCGGTCGGACAGGATGCCGGTCACCACGGAGGCGATCACGACGAACACCGTGTACACGACGATCAGCAGGAGCAGGTTGTCCTGCGCCTCGACCGAACCCTGACCGAGACCATGGAGGAGGAAGAAGAGGAACAGCGATGTGCCGAGCGCATTGCCGACGTTGGTCACGAGGCGTCCGGAGAGCATCCACGCGAAGTCTCGATCCCGCACCGCGGCGAGCACCCGCCGCGCCGCGCGCGGCCGTCGCTCGTCGTGCGTCGGAGGATCCGGAAGGAGGAGCGAGGCGGCGGTGCCGACCACGGCGATGAGAGCGGCGAGCATCAGGTATCCGTCTCGGATGCCGAGTCCGAGCAGCACGACGAGGCCGACACCCAGCACGATTCCGACAGCTTGACTCGAACCGACGGCGGCAGACGCCGCACCGCGTTGATTCGGGGCGAGCTGATCGGCGATCAATGCCCCGAAGGCTGCGGATGCGACGGCCACCCCGATCGAGATGCCCACCCACGCCGCCCCGACGGCCCAGGCACCGTCTGCGAATGCGGCGGCCACGAGACACGCGGCGGTGAGCCAGACCGCTCCGAGCGCCCACGGACGTCTGCGTCTGCGACCCGTTCGGGTGCGGTCCGACAGCGCGCCGGCGAGCGGCCCGGCGACGATGCCCGCGAGGCCGCCGACACCGAGCACGAGCCCCGACGAGACGACTCCGCTGATCCAGTCGTCACCGCCTGAGCCATCACTCTGCGGAGTGTCGAGCTGCAAAGGCAGCAGCAGCTGTACCGGCGTGAGCTGAACGGTCCAGACCGCGAGCCAGGCGAGCGTGAACAGTGTCATCCACCGAGCGCCCACCCGTGCTGGCGCGGTCATCGGAGTCCTGTCGGGCCGAAGCAGCTGATCATGTGGCTCCTTGACGTCATCGTCGCGAACGGGTCGGCCGCGTACTCCGGCTGAGATGATTGTGCAGCACACCGGCCGTTTAGGGCGAACGGCACGACTGCTGGTAGAGTTGGTTCTTGGCTTGCGTGTGGGTTCTTCCCTCACGACCGCCGTGTGGAAGCCCTCTTCTTCTGCCGGCACTCCGAATATCTCCTGTACAGAAAGTGTCCACACGTGGCAAACATCAAGTCGCAGATCAAGCGCAACAAGACCAACGACAAGGCTCACGAGCGCAACAAGGCCGTGAAGAGCGAGCTGAAGACGCACATCCGCGCTACCCGCGCCGCTGTGGTCTCCGGCGACAAGGCTGCCGCAGAGGCCGCCCTGAAGACCGCTGCCCGCAAGCTCGACAAGGCCGTCAGCAAGGGTGTCATCCACCAGAACCAGGCTGCCAACAAGAAGTCGGCCATCGCCAAGCAGGTTGCCGCTCTCTGAGCGCACCGCGCCCGCAGATCACGCCCTCACGGGTGTGAAGAGCCCGTCCCGTTCGCGGGGCGGGCTCTTTCGTGTGCGTCCTCTGCGCGGTGTTCGCCGTGCGCGCTCTACTCGCCGAACGGCCGACGAGTGGCAATCACGGTCAGCATGCGCTCGAGCGCGAAGATCGGATCCCGCGACGCGCCCTTGACCTCGGCGTCCGCACGCGCGGTCGCCTGAATCGCGAGACCCAGCGAACGTTCGTTCCAGCCCGCGAGATCGCGACGAGCGCGATCGACCTGCCAGTCCTTCATGCCGAGTCTCTGAGCGAGCTGACGACTGGGTTCGCGATTGCCGGCGACGCGCGCCATCGTTCGCAGCTTCATCGCGAAAGCGGCGACCATGGGCACGGGGTCCGCGCCGGATGCCAGTGCGTGGCGCAACGCCACGAGCGACTCGCCGTAGCGGCCGGCGATCGCGGTGTCGGCGACGACGAACGCCGAGACCTCGACGCGCCCGCCGTAGTACTTGGTGACCACGTCTTCGGTGACGTCGCCCTCGACGTCGCCGATCAGCTGCTGGCAAGCCGCAGCGAGCTCCGTCAGGTCATCGGCGAACGCCGAGACCAGCGCGCGAAGCGCCGCGGGCGCGACGCGCTTGCCCGCGGCCTTGAACTCGCCAGCCGCGAAGTCGACTCTGTCACCGTCTCGTTTGATCGCCGGGGTCGCGATCTCGATGCCGTCGCCGGTTCCCGCGCGGAGCGCGTCGAGCAGCTTCTTGCCGCGCACACTGGCGCCGGTGTGCCGGAGGATGACGGTGGCGCCCTCCTGCGGGTGGTCGAGGTAGGACACAGCCTCATTCAGGAAAGCATCCGAGCACTTCTCGACGCCGGAGACTCGCACGAGACGAGGTTCGCCGAACAGCGACGGCGACGTGAGGGCGAGAAGGGTGCCGGGCGCATAGTCGTCTGCGCGCACATCGGTGACCTCGAGCGCCGGATCCTCAGTGCGAAGGTAGTCGCGGACGCCGGCGATCGCACGCTCAGCGCAGACCTCTTCGGGCCCGAACACCAGCACCACGGATGCCGGGCGGGGGTCGCGCCATGAGACCTGCGGGATCTTGGTCGCCTTCGCGCCACCACGGGACGGGGTACGCGAAGCTGCCATTCCCCCAGCCTACCGGCGGGGTCGGACACCACCGTCGTTCCGCGTCGCGCTCATCCCCCGCTAGTCGTCCGTCCAGACCTGCAGCTCGCCCTCGCGCTCGGCGAGCAGCACCCGCCCGCTCACGTCGGTCCGCAGCACGTGAGCGCCGATGCCCTGCAGGATCGCCAGTATCTCGTCTCTCGGGTGCCCGTAGTCGTTGTCCTGCCCCACGCTGACGACAGCGGCGGCCGGGCTCAGCGCCTGATACAGAGCGGCATCCTGGTCGGCGCTGCCATGATGAGCGACCTTCACGACATCGAACTCGCCGCGGATGTGCGCGGTGCGCATCAGCATCCTCTGCGCCTCTGCCGAGAGGTCGCCGAGATACAGCGACCGCGGCACGTCTCCTCCGCGTATCTCCAGCACCACGCTCAGATCGTTCCCGGGCGGGAACGCCGATGTCCGGCGCTGCGGCCACAGGACGTTCCATTCGGCGGCTCCGAGTTCGCCCCGCATCCCGGCGACAGCGAGTGTGATCGTCGCCCCGCCATCGGCGAGGTGGGCCAGCATCCGCTCGTCACCGGTCTCGCCGACGGGCCCGTGCACCACCGCTCCGACGCGCCCCTGAACAGCCGCGACTCCGCCGACGTGGTCGAGATCGAAATGAGTCAGCACGAGCAGGTCGATCCGGTCGATCCCCAGCGAACGCAGACAGGCCTCGAGCGGCGCCGGCGCCGGCCCCGTGTCGATCAGGGCCACGGTTCCCTGCGATCGCACGAGAACCGCATCGCCCTGCCCCACATCGCATGCCGCGATCGACCAGGCCTCCGGCGTCGTCGAGCTCGCCAGAGGGCCGTCGAGCAGCAGACGAGCGCATCCCGCGGCGATGACGACTGCCACAACCATGCGCGCCAAGAGACGCAGACGTCGCCCTCCGACAGTGGGTGCGCCGCCGATCAGCACGATCGCGATCGCTGCGCTCACTGCGCCCACGATCGCCGCACTCGCGATACCCGAGGGCATCGCGATCTGCGCGAGCGGTGCCGTCGCACTCACCTGCGCCGTCGCAGCGATCCACGCGGAGGGGAGCCAGGCCGCAGCCGCGAGAAGGTCGGCGAGCAGCGGCAGCGGGGCTGCAAGGCACGCGAGCATGCCGATGACGGTCGCGAGGGGTGCGGCAGGGGCGGCCAGCAGGTTCGCGGCGAGCCCCACGAGAGACTGCTGCTCAGCGAACAGAGCGATGATCGGACCGCACGCGAGCTGAGCAGCCAGTGGCACGGCGATGGCGAGAGCCAGAGGCGACGGGAGCACGCGTCGCATCCCGCGCGCGAGATGCGGGGCGAGCAGGATCAACGCACCGGATGCTGCGACGGACAGCGCGAACCCCGGGCTCGCCGCCAACCAGGGATCCGCAAGCAGGATGCCCGTCGCGCTCAACGCGAGGAGGCCAGCACCCGCGCTCGGACGCCCGAGCATCAGCGCCAGCATCGCGACTGCTGCCATCACCCCCGCACGGATCACGCTCGGCTCGGGAGTGACCAGGATCACGAACCCGCAGAGCGCCACGACAGCGACGAGGATGCGGGTACGCCGACCGCCGCCGCAGATCGCGGTCAGCCAGAACATGGCACCGACGACGATCGCGCAGTTCGCTCCGCTCACCGCCGTGAGGTGGCTGAGGCCGCTCGACTTCATCTGCTCCGTGAGCTCGGCCGACACCGCGCGCGTGTCGCCGACCGCCAAGCCAGGAAGCAGTCCGGCCCCGGGAGCGGGAAGGGTCGAGGAACGCTCGATGAACGTGCCGCGCAGATCGGCAGCCGCCGCGAACACCCCCTGCGCCGGCACATCGACCGACGACGTGCTCGCGAACAAGACCAGCGCCGCCCTCTCCCCCGGCTCGGTCTGCGCCGCCTCACCGGTGATCCGCACCACCGCCCCGAGATCGAAGCCCTCCGCCGGATCGATCCCGATCCGCACCGGCGCCGACGCCGCCCGCACAGCCCCGGGCGACCCGATGCCCGTGAGCTGCACCTCCATCCACAACCGTCCGTCCCGCCCGAACGACGCCGACGAGGTGACCTCACCCACCGCCTCGACCACACGGCCGTCCCACGACGCGGCGCTGTCGCGAGCCGGTGTCGCGATCAGCACGGCGACGGAGACCGCCGCAGCAGTCGCCATCACGACCACCACCAGTCCGGCCCCCGACGCGGCGCGGGGCGAGCGACGGAGCACGACGACCAGCACGACTGCCGCCCCCACCGCGCCTGCGAGAGCACTCCACCCGGCCACAGCCGGCACGAACACGCAGAGAAGCGCGGACGCCCATGCAACCCCGGCGATCGGCAGAAGTCGCAGATCGCGGCTCATACGTGCGCTTGAACGCGCGCATGAACCCGTAGTGCGCTCGTCATCGTGGGCCAATGCATCACGCCAACCTATGCGCGCGTGAAGGCCCTTCGCCGATGACGGTCCGCGGTCGGTGGACGAGTCGCTGAATGCCCTGCGATGTGCAGCAGAAGAGAGCCAGTACGGCCCCCGCTCGCCGCTACGACGTCCGCCGACGGACCCGCAGGCTTCCGTTCTCCGCCTGCACGATGTTCCACGCCTTCGCTCCGATAGACGTCCCCGCGGCGGTCCGATGCTCGTCCACCCGCAGCGTGAAGCCGTCATCTCTCAGCTCGAGGCATGCGTGAACGCAAGCACCATCGGAGAACAGAATGACGAGGTCACCCGGCTGAACGGAATGGCCCTGCGGCTCGAGTCGAGCGCCGGGGAAGAGGTGAGTCCGATTGGTTCGCAGCGTCGGAAGCGTTTCCATCGTTCGATGCTACGTACTCGAGGAAGGGGCGTGCTGAGACCACCCTGCACTGAGGCGGGCCTCTTCACACCCTCACCCCGTCACGAATACCCGCCAACAACTTCTCGCCGATGCCGGGCACGGCCAGGAGATCGTCGACCGACGAGAATCGACCGTTCTCGTCGCGCCAAGCGATGATCCGCTCGGCCAGAGCCGGGCCGATCCGAGGCAACGTCTCGAGCGACGTCTGATCAGCCGCGTTGAGATCTATCCGTTCGTCCGCCGGGTGAACCGGACCCGCTCCCGCCTGAGCGCCCGCCACGGCCATCTCGGGCACGATGATCTGTTCGCCGTCGTCGAGCAGCCTGGCCAGGTTGATGCCGGCCAGGTCTGCCTCGTCAGTGGTTCCACCGGCAGCGGCCACCGCATCGACCATGCGGGAGTCGAGGTCGAGCACGTACAGCCCCGGATGCTCGACGGCGCCGAGCACGTGCACGTAGAGCTCTGCCGACTCAGCTGAGCCACCGGCATCCTCGGTGAGCGCCACGGACTCCGTCGGTGCCGCCTGCCCTTTGAGGAGACCGAGACCCACGGCACCCGAGAGCACCACAAGCCCGACGACCACCGCTGCCCCGGCGCTCACCTGCATCCTGCGAGGTCGCGAAGTGCGCGGGGACGGCTCGGGCATCCCGCCACGCTAGGGGGTCCACCACCGCCCGTGAGACGCCGCGTGCCGCCGCCCGTGGAGAATCACGAGCGACGGCACGATGTGCAGGGCTGCTCAGCCCTTGACGACGATGCTGACGATCTTGGGCGCGCGCACCACGACCTTGACGATCTCACGGTCGCCGATCGAGCGGATGACGCGCTCATCGGCACGCGCGAGCGCTTCGAGCTCGACCTCGCCGATGCGTGCAGACACCTCGAGCTGCGCACGCACCTTGCCCCCGACCTGCACGACGGCGGTCACGGTGTCTTCGACCAGCAGCACAGGATCAGCCGAGCGCCACGTCACGAGGCCGACCGAGGGCTCATGGCCGAGGGCCTCCCACATCTCCTCCGCAGTGTGCGGGGCGATGAGGTCGAGCATGACGGCGACCGTCTCCGCGGCCTCACGCACAGCGGGGTCGGCCGCGCCGCCGGCACCGTCGATCGTCTTACGAGTGACGTTGACGAGCTCCATCAGGCGCGCGACGAGAACGTTGAACTTCGTCTGCTCCACGAGTGCGGGCGCCTCGGACAGCAGCTTGTGGGTGGCGCGGCGCAGCGTGGCGTCACCTCCCGCGAACACGACGTCGACGGGGCTCGACACCTCGTGGGCGATGCGCAGGGCGCGGGAGAGGAACTTCTGTGCGCCCGTCGTCGAGACGTCGGCCCAGTCCTTGTCGTCCTCGACGGGGCCGGCGAAGGCGAGGCCGACACGCAGCGCATCCGCGCCGTGGGCGTCGAGCTCTTCCTGGAAGAGCACGAGGTTTCCCTTGCTCTTCGACATCTTCTGGCCGTCGAGCAGCACCATTCCCTGGTTGATCAGGTTGGAGAACGGCTCCGTGAAATCGATGAGTCCCATATCGAACAGGACCTTGGTGATGAAGCGGGCATAGAGCAGGTGCAGGATCGCGTGCTCGACGCCGCCGATGTACGAGTCGACGGGAGCCCAGCGCGCGGCCTGGGCAGGGTCGAACGCCATCGTGTCGCTGTGGGGCGAGAGGAACCGCAGGAAGTACCACGAGCTGTCGACGAAAGTGTCCATCGTGTCGGGGTCGCGCAGCACCGGCTCGCCCGACACGGGATCGACGGTGCGCACCCAGCTCTCCGCGCCACCCAGGGGCGAGGTGCCCTTCGGCTTGAGATCGAGACCCTCGACGCTCGGCAGCTTCACCGGCAGCTTGTCTTCGGGAACGGGGATGATGCTGCCGTCCTCTGCATGGAGCATCGGAATCGGCGTTCCCCAGAAGCGCTGGCGCGAGATCAGCCAGTCACGCAGGCGATAGTTCTTGGCGGCACGACCGGTGCCGGATGCCTCGAGCTGCTCGATCGCGCGAGTGATCGCGTTGCGCTTCGAGAGCCCGTTGAGCGCACCGGAGTTGATCATGCGTCCCTCGCCGGTGAGAGCGATCCCCGTCGACGCCGGATTCTGCTCGTCGAGGGCTGCACCGGTGTCGACCGGCACTCCCTCGTCATCGACCTCGATCACGGGCATCGCGCCGGTGATCGGAGCGGTCGTGTCGACCACGACCTTGACGGGCAGGTCGAAGGCGCGGGCGAAGTCGAGGTCGCGCTGGTCGTGCGCGGGCACGGCCATGACAGCGCCATGACCGTAGTCGGCGAGCACGTAGTCGGCAGCCCAGATCGGCAGCTTCTCGCCGTTGACCGGGTTGATCGCGTAGCGCTCGAGGAAGACACCCGTCTTGGGGCGATCGGTCGACTGACGATCGATGTCGGTCGTCTTCTGCACATCGCCCAGGTACTTCTCGAAGCGCTCGCGCACCTCGACCGGAGCATCGGCTGCCAGCTCGGCTGCGAGATCGCCGTCGGGCGCCACGACGAAGAAGGTGGCGCCGTGGAGCGTGTCGGGGCGAGTCGAGAACACGGTGACCGGCTCTTCACGACCCTCGATGCGGAAGTCGACGTCAGCGCCGACCGAACGACCGATCCAGTTGCGCTGCATCTGCAGCACCTTGTGCGGCCAACGTCCCTCGAGCTGATTCAGATCGTCGAGCAGACGGTCCGCGTAATCGGTGATCCGGAAGTACCACTGGGTCAGCTTCTTCTTGACCACCTCGAAGCCGCAGCGCTCGCAGCGTCCGTCGACGACCTGCTCGTTCGCCAGTACGGTCTGATCGTTCGGGCACCAGTTGACCGGGCTCTTCTTGCGGTACGCCAGGCCACGCTCCGACATCTTCAGGAACAGCCACTGGTTCCACCGGTAGTACTCGGGGTCCGAGGTGTGCAGCACCCGGCTCCAGTCGAACGAGACGCCGTAGGCCTCGAAGCCGACCTTCTGCTGCGCGATGTTCTGGTAGGTCCACTCGCGAGGGTCAGCACCCTGGCGGATCGCCGCATTCTCGGCGGGCAGCCCGAACGAGTCCCACCCGATCGGGTTCAGCACGTTGTGTCCGCGGTGACGCCAGAAGCGGGCCACGATGTCGGAGTAGAGGTAGTTCTCGGCGTGCCCCATGTGCAGATCGCCCGAAGGGTACGGGAACATCGCGAGCACGTAGCGACGCGGGCGAGTGTCGTCGTCTCCACCGGTGAGGAACGTGCCGTTCTCCGCCCAGTACTTCTGCCACTTGGCCTGGATGGCGTGCGCCGAGGAGGAGTCCTCGTCGACGGGAGAGGCGGACAGGTTCTCAGACAACGAACACACGACCAATCTGAAGGGAAAAGGGGATCAGCTCAGGATATCGGAAGCCCAGGCGCCCGGCATTTCCGCTCCGAGTGCTGCCAGCGGCGCCTTCGCTTTCGTCGCCACCTCTGCGACCTCCGAGGCAGCGACCGAGCGCCAGGTGATGCCGCCTCCGGCTCCGACCCGCGCACCGTGGCCGTCGAGCACGACACTGCGGATGACCATGGCGAGATCGATGGTCCCTCCGTCGCCGACGTAGCCGAAGCATCCGGAGTAGAGCCCGCGCGGCCCGCCTTCCAGAGCATGCAGCTCGCTCATGGCCGACAGCTTCGGTGCACCGGTCATGCTTCCCGCGGGGAACGCGGCCGCGAGCAGGTCGCCGAAGGTGGTCCCCGCCGCCGCGGTGCCGCTGACCGTGCTGACCAGTTGGTGCACGGCCGGATAGGTCTCGACGGCCCACAACGCGTCGACGCGAATCGAACCCGGCTCGCAGACCCGTGACAGATCGTTGCGCATCAGGTCGACGATCATGACGTTCTCGGCACGCTCCTTCGGGTCGACGGCGAGCTCTGCGGCGAGCGCCGCGTCGTCAGCCGCATCCCGCCCGCGGGGACGTGTGCCCTTGATCGGGCGCGTGCGGATCACTCCGCCGTCGGCGTGGAGGAACTGCTCGGGACTGGCGCTCAAAAGCGAGACACCCCCGATGCGCAGGAATCCTCCGTGGTGCGCCGGGGTGGCCGTCCGAAGCCGTCGGTAGGCCGCCACTGCGTCGTGCTCGCCGGGCACGGAGAAGCGTGTGGTGAGGCACAGCTGGTACGCGGTCCCGGCCCGGATCGACTCGCGGCAGCGTTCGATCAGCTCCGCGTACTCCACGGGAGTGTGGCGTGCGACGGCCGCCGTGCGGTGACTGACGGCGGTGACCGCGAGCGCAGAACCCACAGACGTCACGTAGGCCGCCCAGTCGTCGTGACCGGGTTCGTCGGCCACCGCCCATGCGCGCCCCGTCGAGTGATCGAAGGCGACCATCCGTGTGATGCGCATCCCGGCGGCGTGGGGCTCGCCGTGATCTTCCGCGATCGGCGCACCTGCTGCCCGTGCCCCGGCCTCATAGTCCATCCAGCCGACCCAACCGCCCCGCAGGGGCGGTGCCGCCGGCTCCGCATCCGATGCGCCGTCGAGGCGGACGCTGCGGGGAACCGCTGCGGCATCGCCCGTACCGACATAGCTCCAGCCGTCAGTGGCCCCTGCGCCGGCATCCAGCCAGAAGATGTCCTCCACGTCGGCTTCGAGCGCGAGGAACAGGTCCTCGGGATCGACCGCGCGGGTCAGGATGCGAGCGGTCAGGCGGTCTGGCACGTTCTCAGCCTAGGCCTCCTCTGCTCCCGTATTCTCAAGGAGTGGATGACCTGCTGCTGTGGCTGTTCGACCTGATCCAGTCGATCGACCCGGTCACGCGCACGCTGATCGCCGGAGTGGCCGTGATGCTCGAGACGAGCATTCTCATCGGTCTCATCGTTCCCGGCGACACGGTCGTCATCATCGCGTCCATGGGCGTCTCCGGACCGATCGAGGCGATCGCCATGGTGCTCGCCGTCGTGGTCGGAGCGTTGATCGGCGAGAGCATCGGATTCTGGCTCGGGCGCTGGGTGGGTCCCCACATCCGTCACTCGTGGATCGGCCGTCGCGTCGGCGAGGCGAACTGGGTCCGAGCAGAGAACTATCTCGCCCGCCGTGGCGGCATCGCCATCTTCCTCTCCCGGTTCCTCCCGGTGCTGCATTCTCTCGTGCCCCTCACTGTGGGGATGAGCCACTTCTCGTACCGGCGATTCATCGCGTGGACGACGCCTGCCTGCCTGCTCTGGGCGGCCGCCTACGTCAGCATCACCTCTCTGGCCGCGGGGAGCTTCCGCGAGCTCGTCGATCGCGTGCACTTCGCCGGGTACATCTTCGTGGGCGTCATCGCCCTCTTCCTGGTGCTCGTGTTCGTGGGCAAGAAGGTGCTGGCCCGTCTGGAGGCTCGTCACCTCGAGACCGGTGAGGCCGACACGCAGAGCAGCGCGGACGTGAAAGACTGAAGCAATGGCTTCCGCACCCCCGGCGCCCCGGATCCACTGGTTCGCGCGTCTCGAACACCGCTTCCATGTGTGGCGAGAAGGACGAGCGCGCCGCCGCGGACGCACGGCGACGATCCTGCCGTTCCCCGGTTACGGCGGTCCGGGGTGGGTCCGCGTCGTCGGACGTGTGCTGATCGTTCCTCCGCAGCGACGCACGAAGAACGGCGAGCCCGCCAGCGTGCGGGGCTGGCGGAGTTTCGTCGGCATCCCGGTGAGCTTCGCGAAGGTCACTGTGCAGATCGGCGATTCCGTGCATCATGTGATCGCCGACCGGGGCGGCGTGATCGACTCGGTGGTCGACTCGACGCTCGAGCCCGGGTGGCAGACGTTCACCTTCTCGGTCGAGGGGCAGGAGGCCGTCGAGACCACCGCCTTCATCGTCTCTGAATCCACTCGCTTCGGCGTGGTCTCCGACGTCGATGACACCGTCATGGTCACGGCGCTCCCCCGCCCGTTCATCGCCGCGTGGAACTCCTTCGTCGTCGACGAGCACGCCCGCCTCCCCGTTCCCGGCATGGCGGTGCTGCTCGACCAGGTGTTGCGCGAGCATCCGGGGGCTCCCATGATCTATCTGTCCACGGGGGCGTGGAACGTCGCTCCCACGCTGACCCGCTTCCTCGGGCGCCATCTGTTCCCCGCAGGATCCATGCTCCTGACGGACTGGGGGCCGACGCACGACCGCTGGTTCCGCAGCGGTCGTGAACACAAGCTCACGAACCTGCGCCGGCTGGCCACCGAGTTCCCCGAGATGAAGTGGCTGCTGATCGGAGACGACGGTCAGCACGACGAGGCGATCTACTCTCAGTTCATGGATGAGCATCCTGCTTCCGTCGCAGGCGTCGCCATCCGTCGCCTGCTTCCGGCGGAGGCCGTGCTCGCCGGTGGTCGTGCCGGACGCGAGCCGCACTCCGAGGACGTCGCTCCGTGGGTGAGCGCAGAAGACGGTGCGGGTCTGCGCGATCTGCTCGGCGAAGCCGGCATCCTGCGCTGACATGATCCTCTCCCGGGCCGAATGGCAGCGGCGCGAGCTCGCGCACCAGGAGCGAGCCGATTCCCTCACGGCAGAGCACCGCGCGCGTTCGGCACGCGGTGAGAAGCATCCGGTGTGGGATTTCCTCTTCACGTACTACTCGTACAAGCCGTCGCAACTGAGGCGGTGGCACCCCGGCGCCGGCATCGAACTCGAAGACGCGCCCGACCGCGCCGGCTGGCGCTGGTACTCCCCCGGAGTCACCCCGGGCGGCGCTGTTCCCGATGCTGACGTCTTCGCCGGTGACAAGCCGGAGCTCGCCGAGCTCGTCGAGCGGATGCTGAGGCGCCCGGCCTCTCGTCCCGCACAGTTCGGATGCTTCGGTCTGCACGAGTGGGCGATGGTCTATCGAGCCGATGAGCACCGTCATGCCGTGCCCCTGCGTCTCGGACAGGCGGGCACCGACGCGGTGGTCGAACGTCACGAGCTCCGCTGCACGCACTTCGACGCGTTCCGTTTCTTCACCCCTGAGGCGGTCCCGCTCAACCGTGCGTCGTTGACCCGAGACGAACAGCCTCTCTTCGAACAGCCGGGATGTCTGCACGCCGGTATGGATCTGTACAAGTGGGCTCTCAAGCTCGGCCCGCTCGTACCCGGCGAGCTGCTGCTGGATGCGTTCGAGCATGCGCGCGAGATCCGCCTGCTCGATATGCAGGCCGCGCCATACGACCTGTCAGCGTGGGGCGTGGCTCCCGTCCGCATCGAGACCGCCGAAGGAAAGGCCGAGTACGTGCGTCGCCAGCGGGTGTTCGCCGACCGAGGAGCCGTGCTGCGTTCTGCCCTGCTGGAGGCGTGGCTCGGGGCCGATCGGCGAACCGCCTCCGGCGTCTGACGGCGTGTGGCTCGGGGGCTCAGTCCACCGGTGCGCACTCACCGCAGAGGCTCCACTCCGCGCTCGTGGCGCTGGACTGCAGCCGCAGGGTCATGACCCGAGTCGCCGCCTCGGCCAGCCGGTCAGCAGACAGTGCCCCGGATCCGACCGCCGCGGTCACCCCGCTGACGATCTGCCCCGCGGTCTGGTCGGTCGAGCCGGCGATCATCAGCACGAGGTCAGTGCCTGCCGTCAGAGCCGATACCGCGTACGCAACCGGGTCTGCGTATGCGGGGTCGCCTGAGGACTGGAGCATGCCGAGGTCGTCGCTCACGATCACGCCGTCGAAGTCCATCTCTTCGCGGGCGATCCGGTGCCACCGCGCAGACAGCGAGGCCGGAGCGGTGTCCACCGACGTGTAGGCGAGGTGCCCGAACATCAGCACGGAAGCGCCCGCATCGATCCCGGCAGCGAACGGCAGCGCGTCGGACGCTCTCCACTGCTCCAGAGTCTCGGCGGTGCTCGGGATCGCATGATGAGAGTCTCCCGGCGCGGCGCCGTGGCCCGGGAAGTGCTTGAGCGTCGAAGCGAGGAACTGCTCCTGTGCGGCGGTCGCGGCAGAAACGCGTTCGGCAGCCGTCGCCGGATCGATGCCCAGGGCTCTGCCATAGATGAACGATGACGGATCGGCAGTGACATCGGCGACCGTGCCGAAGTTCACGGTGATGTCGGACTGCGCGACGAGAGACGCCCTGGCAGCGAAGGCAGCGGCAGTGCGGTCGACGGCCTCTGACTTGAGACTCGTGGACGCGGGGAAGTCGTCGCCCCCGAGACGGGAGACGATGCCGCCCTCCTGGTCGATCGCAATGAGCGGAGGCAGGTCGGAGTCGGCTCCGAGCGCTGCCGTGATCGTCATGAGCTCGTCGCCGTTCGACGGGATGTTGCCACCCATCAGGATGAATCCGCCCAAGCCCTGAGCCATGTATGCCCGCAACGCGTCAGGATCGGTGGTCGAGATGTGGCCCATCACGACGCTCGCCGCCTGCTCTTGCGTCGTCATGTGCGCCACGAGGTCGGCCGCGCGCTGCTGTGGCCCGGGAGCGCCGGTCTGCGCGGTCTCAGCGCCTGCGGGAGCGTGGCGCGCTGTCACCGCGTGAGCTCTCGCGGTATCCTCGGCGCCGGTGAGTCCCGCCGACGCGCTCGTCGGCACGGCCAGCGCGAAGAGCGCGAGCATCCCCGCCGCTCCGGCTGCCCAGACGCGGCGACGCGACATCATCCTCAGGCGCTGAGCAGATCGGCGATCGGAGCCGAATCTTCGTCGCCGCCGTTGCCGAATCGGATCGTGCGTCCGAAGGTCGAGGGGTTTCCGAGACTCTGGGCGATCACGCGTGCGACGTCGGCTCGGGACACCTCGCCCTTGCCTTCGGGGTCGAGGACGATGCGCCCGGTCGGTTCATCGAACGTGAGGGTGCCGGGGCCGAGGATCGTGCCGTCGAGATCAGCGCCTCGCAGGTGCTCGTCTGCAGCCCACTTCGCGTCGGCGTAGGGAAAGAAGTCCGAGTCCTCTGGCACGCCGTGGTCGGCCTTCGACCCGATCCAGGAGACCATCACGTAGCGCTTCACTCCCGCGTCGGTCGCGGCGTCCATCGTGCGGATCGCCGCATCCCGATCGACCGCGTAAGTGCGCTCAGCGGATCCTCCGCCCGCCCCCGCCGACCAGACCACGGCGTCATGGCCGCGGATGATCTCGGCGAGCTCGCTCACACCGAGAGCCTCGACGTCGGCGACGAGAGCGTGCGCGCCGGTCTGTTCGACCTCTGCGACGTGATCGGGATTGCGGATGACGGCCGTCACCTCGTCACCGTCGGCGACGAGGAGAGGGGCGAGGAGCAGGGCGATGCGGCCGTGACCGCCGAAGACGATGATGCGCGACATGTCTTCCACCCTACGCTCACTCCCCGACGTCGGCGCGGGCGAGGAGGATGTGACGTCCTCCCGGCTCCGGCGCCGGACGCTGCTGATCGTGGGAGGTCGACGCGGCTCGGAGGGCGACTCGCACGCCTTTCGCCGCCGAACGTCCGGCGCGGTTCGCGCCGATAGTGCTGGCGGAGGGGCCGTAGCCGACGAGCTGGATGCGCGGATCCTTCACCGCTGTCGTGCCGCGGCCCGCGCGGTCGAGCTGGATGCCGCCGGATTCGCTGCGCAGATGCAGGGGCGCGAGGTGGGCGATCGCGGGCCGGAAGCCGGTTGCCCAGAGAATCACGTCGACCCGTTCGAAAGTTCCGTCGGCCCAGCGGACGCCGTCCGGCTCGATGCGCGAGAACATCGGTCGACGAGCCGCATACGCTCCGAGACGCTCGGCTTCGAGCTCCTGCTCCCTCAGCATGAGGCCCGTGACGCTGACCACGCTCTCGGGCGGCAGTCCACGGGCGACCCTCTGTTCGACGAGAGCGACCGCCGCCGCGCCGGCCTCGGGCGTGAAGTCATCGGTGCGCCACACCGGCTCACGGCGCGTCGCCCACAGGGTGTCGGTGAGAGGCGCCAGCGCCCCGAGGAACTGCACGGCCGAAGCGCCTCCTCCGACGACCAGCACCCGCTTGCCGATGAAGTGCGCCGGCCCCGGGTAGTCGACCGTGTGCAGCTGCTCGCCGACGAAGGTCTCCATCCCCGGGTAGTGCGGCAGGAAGGGGTGAGTCCAGGTGCCGGTCGCGTTGACGAGGGTGCGGGCGCGCCACTGCCTCTCCCCCGCATGCACCACGAGCGTGCCCGCCTCATCGTCCACGCGGTCCACGCGCACCGGCCGGATGACCGGCAGATCATGATCGCGCTCGTAGTCCGCGAAGTACTCGGGCACCGCGTGGTTCGCGCGGCGATCGTCGCGGGGCGGTGCCGTATCGCCGGGCAGCTCCGCGACGCCGTGCACATCCCGCATCGTCAAGGCATCCCAGCGGTGCCGCCAGGCTCCTCCCGGCTCGGTGTCGCCGTCGAGAACGACGTGCGAGACACCGAGGCGAGTGAGGTGGAAGGAGGCCGAGAGACCGGCCTGTCCCGCACCGATCACGATGCTGTCGAGGAGGTTCACGCTGGCGTCAACACGGGAGGCGGTGATGTTGTTCCGTGCGCGTCGATCGGGCGGCGTTCACAGCGAGCTGTCGCCCGTGCAGCTCCCGATGCGGCATCAGCCGGGAGACGGTGTCGGCGGCGACGGCGTCGGTCATCGTCGTGCCGCCGCCCTGTCCATCCAAGCTCTGCGACGCGCCCGGGAGGCCGGTCCCGATTGGTGTTGCGCGCGATCCGTGTAGTACTCTGTTCAAGTTGCTTCGGGAGTTCACGAAGCGATTCTGGGCCTGTGGCGCAGCTGGTAGCGCACCTGCATGGCATGCAGGGGGTCGGGGGTTCGAGTCCCCCCAGGTCCACAACGAAACCCGCGAGAGATCGCGGGTTTTCTTGTTTTCTGGGGCCGGTTCAGCCGGCTTCCACCCAGAGGGCATCGAGCGAGAGATGCTCCGCTCTGGCGCCGAGCGCTTCGATGCAGAGACGCATGCCCGGCTCGCGACCGACCCCACCCCGCTGGTCTTCCCGCTGACGATGCATACATCCGACTAGGGTCGTCATGAAGCGGATTGAGAGACCATGGCGGGCCGTCACCTCGACGGTCTGAGATCTGGAGGAGGACGCTAGTGCTGGGACTGTTCCGACGACCGGAGATGACGCCGACGGGAATCGCTCCCCGAGACGAACCAGGGCTCTGGTCCCGGGGCTTCGGTCTCGTCGCCACCCGCAGCCTGCAGATCCTCGCCGTGCTCGCTGTCGTGGCCGTCGGCGTGCTCGTCATCACGCAACTGTCGCTCGTGTTCATCCCGGTGACGATCGCGCTCATCCTGGCATCCGCCATCCATCCGCTCGTCGCGTTGATGCGCAGACGCGGCGTACCGTCGATCCTCGCGACGTGGATCGCTCTGATCGGCATCCTCGCGATTCTCGGCGGTGTCGTCTGGGTGATCGTGCTCACCGTGCGGTCGCAGTGGGATGACCTCGTGGAGTCCGCGACCGACGGCATCGTCCAGGTGACGGCGTGGCTCGACACACTCCCGTTCGGCATCGCGGATCTCGATCTCGACGACCTGTGGGCGAGCGCCGGTGAGTTCCTCACCAGCGCCTCGTTCGGCCGCGGCGCTCTCGCCGGCGTATCTGCGACGGCGAGCTTCTTCACCGGACTGGCCCTCATGATCGTCGTGCTGTTCTTCTTCCTCAAAGACGGACCCCGCATCTGGGAGTTCCTGCTGCGCCCGCTCACCGGCGCCAGCTACGAACGCGCCCGTCGCATCGGCGACAAGACCGTCGATGTCTTCGGCGGATACATCAGAGGAACGTCGATCGTCGCCGCGGCCGATGCCGTCGGCATCGGAGTCGGCCTCGCGATCCTCCAGATCCCGCTCGCGCTGCCGCTGGCCGTGATCGTCTTCCTCACCGCATTCATCCCGCTCGTCGGTGCGACCGCCGCCGGTATCCTCGCAGCGCTCGTCGCGCTGGTGACCCATGGTCCGCTCGCGGCGTTGATCGTCGTCGGCATCGTCGTGCTGGTCAACCAGCTCGAAGGCAACTTCTTGCAGCCCGTCGTCATGGCCCGTTCGCTCAAGCTGCACGCACTCGTCATCCTGCTCGCCTTGACCACCGGCACCATCCTCGGCGGAATCGTCGGCGCGGTGCTGTCCGTGCCGATCGCCGCCGTCGCCTGGGGCATCATCACGGTCTGGGACGGCCCCCACCTGCCCGCACGTCCGTTCCGGAAGAAGCGTCCCGAGACGGTCTGATCCGCACGGTCCGATGAGAGTGCACAGGGTGTCGCGATACTCCTCGCCGGTCCCCTGGTCAAGGATCTGCCGTGTGCCGGGTGCTCCCTCTATCGTGAGCGGCACCTACACGAGAGGAGACGAGGATGTCCAACCCCATCCCGCCGCTGGTCCCGTTCCCTGAAGACGGTGAACCGAACGACGGCGTTCCCCGTCAGGATGTCGAGGGCGAGCCCGCCATCGACCCAGATGCGAACGCCGACGAGATCGACAGCGCCGACGCCGATCGGATCGCCGCCGAGCACGGAACCACCGATCAGGACGACGTCTGACATGACGACGCGGCAGGCTCTTCGTGAGCCTGCCGCGTTCGGTCACGTCGCGAGGAGCGGCGGAAGATGCGGGATCGCGATCGGCCGCGTCGCACGACTCGAATCCTGCACACGCGCCACTTCTTCGAGCACCTCACGCGCATTCGCGTAGCGCGCGGCGAGAGGCAGATCCCGAAGCCAGACGACCTCGACCTCCGTCTCCGCATACTCATAGACGCACGCGACCACGTGACGAGGATCATCCGCTGCGTAACGCAGGTCGTTGATCACCCACTCCGACGGAGTGATGCGCTTCAGGACGTATCTGGACTCTGGATCTCCGGACATTCTTTGGCCTCCAAGACTCTCTCCCCATATGCATGATGCGGGTACAAGAGAGGGAGCCGATAGGGCCTTGACAGTTTCCGAGTATCAGGCAGTGGTCGGGATGTCAGCCGAGAGGGCGGATGTCAGCCGGTCGGCCGGATGGTCAGATCGGTCAGCGCTGCGTCGTCGGGAAGGTCGAGCGCCGTGAGGATGGTCGTCGCGACCGAGTCGGCAGTGATGAAGCGAGCGGGATCGTACGAGCGCCCCTCCTGCTGGTGCACGCGTTCCTGCATGGGAGTGGCCGTGCGCCCGGGAAAGATCGAAGTGACACGCACCCCATGCTCTGCCTCCTCGGCTCGCAGCGAGTCGGCCAGCGCCTTGAGCCCGTGCTTGGAGGCGGCATACGCAGACCATCCGGGGTGCGCGTGCAGTCCGGCGCCGGAGTTGACGAACACGACCCGCGCTCGTGACACCCGCAGGAGGGGAAGCAGAAGCCTCGTGAGCTCGGCCGGGCCGACGAGGTTGACGGCGAGCTGCTGCTCCCACAGCGTCGCGGGAAGGTCAGCGACCGGACCCAGGTCGACGACTCCTGCCGCGTGCACGAGGGAGTCGACGCGCTCGGGCAACGACTGCTTCGACAATGCCCACGACAACCTGCCCGGTTGCGCAAGGTCGCCGACGATCGTCGAGGCACCGGGCATGGACTCGGCGATCTCACGCGCCCGCCCCGCATCTCGAGCGAGAAGCACCACCTGATCGCCGCGGTCGAGCAGACGACGGGCGAGGACCGATCCGATGCCGGACCCGGCCCCGGTGATCAGGTGAACCGACACGTCAGGCGCGATCCGCGGCCGGATCCGCGACCTCGAACGGAACGACGGGGCAGTCCTTCCACAGGCGCTCGAGGCCGTAGTAGACGCGCTCCTCCTGGTGGAAGACGTGGACGATCAGGTCGCCGAAGTCGAGCAGCACCCACCGTGCTTCGGCGCGGCCCTCGCGGCGGACCCGCTTGTGCCCCGCCTCGATGAGCTTGTCCTCGATCTCATCGGCGATCGCGGCGACGTTGCGCTCGCTGTTTCCGGTGACCAGAAGGAAGATGTCGACGAGCGGCAGAGGCTCCGACACGTTGAGCGCGACGAGGTCTTCACCGCCCTTCGACACGGCGGCGTCGGCTGCGAGCTGCAGCATGTGTACGGCGTTTTCAGGAGACTGCATCAGATTCAGAACACATTCGTGGTGAAGGCCACGATCAGGGCGACGCCCAGCGCGAGCGCGAGACCACCTGCCACGATCGCGAGGATGAGCATGAGTTTGTTGCCCTTTTCGGGGGCCGGCGGTCGAATGACCTCTCCGGCGGGCTTGATGGTGCTGACCGCAGCACTTGCTGCGATCGGTGTGGGCGAGGATGCGGGCGGAAGCTCGCCGTCGATGAGAACGGCATCCACATCCTTGCCGTCGGTCGTGCCGTGAGCGTGTCCCTGGGAGCCGAGGCCCCTGGGCAGCTCGTACGAGCCCGTGACGAGGATCTCGCCCGTCGAGGCGACGGGCCCCGAGAGCGAGCCGTCGCCGGGGGCCGGGTTGAAGATGAGGGTGTTGCCGCCACGGTGCTGCGAGCCGGTGGAATCGCCGACCGTGAGCAGCTCGTCGAACGAGGGGGTGAACGGCTTCGCGGGCTCGGCCTCGTCGCTGAGCACCGCCTGACCGAACGTCGAGTTCACGGTGGGTCGCTCGTCGTCAGTCGACTCGTCGTCGGCCGTCGCGTCGGCCGACTCGGGTGCGTCTGTCTCGGGTGCGGCTGCCTCGGCGTCGTCGACGAGCTCTGCCTCAGGAACCACAGACACGTCGGCAGACCGGTCGGCGCCGGAGGAGGCGCTCACCGGCGTCGCGACGACGATCTGCGAATCCGCGTCGTCATCCAGGTCATCGCTGTCGGCGACCGGTGCCGAAGGCTCGGGCTGAGCAGGCTCGGAGTCGGGCTCGTCAGACGACTGGGCCTCCGCTGCCTCGCCGTCGGTACCGGCATCCTCCGAGAGCGCCTCGTCGCCGTTGGCGTCGTCGGTGCCGTGCGCGTCCGTGCCTGATCGCGAGCGCTCGAGCTCACGCACCTGACGACGCGTCAGCCGAGTCGAGGGTGCTCCCCCATCCACCTCAGCGGATACGGGTGCGACGTCGGACGGCTCCACCGCCTGCGGTTCTGTCGCCTGCGGTTCTGTCGCCTGCGGTTCCGGTGCCTGCGGTCCCGGTGCGGCAGGGGGTGCGGACGGCGTCGCGGATGCCGCAGCAGCCGCCTCCTCGGGAGAGATGACCGGCGTGGAACCCGTCAGTCGGATCTCACGCAGCTGCTTTCGCGTCAGCGGACCCTGCTCATGCCGATCCGATGTACTCATGCCTTGCTCCGATACAGATGATGCTTCGCGATGTATTGAACGAC
Source organism: Microbacterium hydrocarbonoxydans (assembly GCF_904831005.1). Lineage (NCBI taxonomy): Bacteria > Bacillati > Actinomycetota > Actinomycetes > Micrococcales > Microbacteriaceae > Microbacterium > Microbacterium hydrocarbonoxydans. The sequence continues at coordinate 1,998,596 of NZ_LR882982.1, forward strand.
TCCGTCGGGAACGAGATACCAGACCGGCTCATCCTCACGGACCCGCGCTCGGCAAGCCGTGGACGAGATCGACAGGGCCGGCACCTCCAGCTGGCTGACGTTGTCGCTCGGGAGGCCATCAGTGCTCAGGACGTGACCTGGGCGTGAGACCGCGACGAAGTGGGCCAACTCCCACAACTCATCATGGTCTCTCCAACTGAGAATTTGCGCTACGGCATCCGCTCCCGTGATGAAGAACAGCTCTGCATCCGGCCGAGCCTGCTTGAGATCTCGCAGGGTGTCGATCGTGTACGTCGGCCCCTCGCGATCGACATCGACGCGGCTCACGGTGAACTGCGGGTTGGATGCCGTCGCGATGACCGTCATCAGATACCGATGTTCACTCGGTGTGACTTCGTCTTTCTGCCACGGTCGCCCGGTGGGGACGAAGACGACCTCGTCGAGGTCGAAGGAGTGCGCGACCTCGCTCGCGGCTACCAGGTGCCCGTGATGGATGGGGTCGAACGTGCCGCCCATCACACCGATGCGCGCCGGACGCGAGATCGTGTCGTTCATAGGGGCCTAGTGGCCGTGTCCTGCCTCGTGGCCGTCCTTGCCGTGCTGCGCGGCCCATGCCTCGGCCTTCGCCGAGTGGCGGTTGGCGACGTTCTTGTACGACAGCGTGACGAGACCGAGGAACGCGAACAGGATGATCGCGATCACCCCGAAGATCAGCGTCTCGGCCTGGACGTTGCCGTGGTGCTCGGTCTCGGCAGCGACCATCGCGATCTGTGCGACGAGGTTCATCCTGACTCCGTTTCGTGGCTGGCGGGCCGGGCGCACGTGACGCCGCAGCGCCACCTAGTCTATCCCTCAGCTGCGGGTCTGCCCCGACCCACGCGCCAGCCACTTCGTGCTGGTCAGCTCGGAGAGCCCCATCGGCCCGCGCGCGTGCAGCTTCTGGGTCGAGATGCCGACCTCTGCGCCGAAACCGAACTCCGCTCCGTCGGTGAAGCGGGTCGAGGTGTTCACCATCACCACGGCCGAGTCCACCTCGGCGAGGAAGCGCTCCGCATTGCGCGAATCCGTGGTGATGATCGACTCGGTGTGGCCCGTGCTGTATCGACGGATGTGGTCGAGCGCATCGTCGAGCGAGTCGACCACCTTGATGGCGATGTCGAGGCTGAGGTACTCGGTCGCCCAATCGTCTTCGGTGGCGGGGATGACGTTCGAGACGAGTCCCGCGACGATGTCGTCGCCGTGGATCGCGACCCCTTCGCTCTGCAGCGCGCTCCCCACCAGCGGCACGAGCCGCGGAGCCGCCTGGCGCAGCACCAGCACCGTCTCCACGGCGTTGCAGACGCTGGGACGCTGCACCTTGGCATTCACCACGATGTCGCAGGCCCAGTCGTCGGGCGCCGTCTCATCGAGGACGATGTGCACGTTCCCCGCGCCGGTCTCGATCACCGGCACCGTCGACTCGGTGACCACGGTCTCGATGAGCCCGGCGCTGCCTCGCGGCACGAGGACATCGATGAGGCCGCGTCCGTGCATCAGGGCCTTCGCGCCGTCGCGGCCGAAGTCGTCCACGGTCTGGATCGCCTCGGCGGTGACACCGGAGCCTTCGAGCGCGCGGCGCATCACGTCGACCAGCACGGTGTTCGACTCCGTGGCGGCGCTGCCGCCTCGCAGCACGACCGCGTTGCCCGAACGCAGGGCGAGGGCGGCGATGTCGACCGTCACGTTGGGACGTGCTTCGTAGATCGCGCCGACCACACCGAAGGGCACCCGCACCTGCTCCAGCGCCACGCCGTTCGGCATCCGGTGACCCCCGACGACCCTGCCGACCGGGTCGGCCAACGCCGCGACCTGGCGGACTGCCGTGGCCAGCGCAGACACGCGCTTCTCGTCGAGTCGCAGCCTGTCGATCAACGACTCGCCGATACCCTCTTGCCGGCCGCGGTCGACGTCGCGACCGTTGGCCTCGATGATCGTCGACGAATTCTGCTCGAGCGCCGCGGCGATGGCCTCGAGTGCGCGCGCCTTCTCGTCGCTGGTGAGCGCGGCGGTGGCGCGCGAGGCCTCCTTCGCACGCTCGAGGCGCACCTGCGGGGTCTGGTCGGTCATCCGACCAGTCTAAGAGAGCGCCGGCTCGAACCAGGTCCCTATTTCGGCTCCGGCGAGAGCCTTGCCGACGAGGTCGGCGCTGGTGACGAGCACCCCGATTCCGGTCGCCGCGGCGAGACGTGCAGCGGAGACCTTCGTGGCTGCTCCCCCGGTGCCGACGCTGTTGACGACCGTCGATCCGAACTCGAGTCCCGAGAGATCGGCGTCCGGAGCCACGACGTCGATGGGCTGCGCCGACGGGTCGGAGGGTGGCCGGGTGTACAGGGATTCGATGTCGCTCAGCAGCACCAGGGCGTCGGCCTGCACCAGCTGCGCGACGAGGGCGCCGAGTCGATCGTTGTCGCCGAAGCGGATCTCCTGCGTCGCGACAGTGTCGTTCTCGTTCACGATCGGCAGGACGCGCAATCCGAGCAGGCGCTCCATCGCACGTCGTGCGTTGCTGCGCGAGGTGGGATTCTCGAGGTCACCCGTCGTGAGGAGCACCTGGCCCGCGACGATGTCGAAGGGACGCAGCGCCTCCTGGTATCGGTACACCAGGATGTTCTGTCCCACGGCCGCCGCGGCCTGCTGCGTGGCGAGATCAGTGGGCCGAGCGTCCAGTCGCAGAAAAGGGATGCCGCTGGCGATCGCACCCGAGGAGACGAGGATGACCTCGGCACCACGCGCATGCGCAGCAGCGAGAGCCTCGACGAGAACGGGGATGCGCCACGACGCCTCTCCGCTGATGGACGACGAGCCGACCTTCACGACGATGCGCGGCGCGGTCGCGAGATCCGCGCGCGTGCGAGCGGTCACGCCTCACCCTCGTCGCGGGTGGCGAGACGGCGCGTCTCGGCCTCTGCGCGGGCCTCGGCCTTGGCATCCATCCGCTCGTAGTACTGCTCGCGACGCTCGGACGTCGTCCGACGCGCGTTCGGAGCGAGGCGCGGGTCGGTGCCTCGGGGTGCCGTCATCAGCTCGGCGGCCGAGGTCATGGTCGGCTCCCAGTCGAAGACGATGCTGTCTGCTTCGCCGATGACGACGGTCGAGCCCTGCACGGCGCCGAGACGGAACAGTTCGTCCTCGACCCCGAGCTTCTCGAGACGATCGGCGAGATAGCCGACAGCTTCCTCGTTCTGGAAGTCCGTCTGCTGCACCCACCGCACCGGCTTCTCGCCGAGGATCCGGTAGACGTTGCCGTAGGTCCCGCCCTCGACGCGGATCGTGAACTCCTTCTTGGATCCACGAGGACGGATCACGACGCGCTCGCGAACAGGCTCCGCGGCGGCCAGCTCGGCTCTGTGCGCATCGACGATCTCGCCCAGTGCGAAAGTCAGCGGGCGCAGGCCCTCGTGCGAGATCGTGGAGATGTCGAAGACCCGGAATCCGCGCGCTTCGAGGTCGGGACGCACGAGATCGGCCAGGTCCCGCGCTTCGGGGACGTCGATCTTGTTTAGCGCCACCAGCTGCGGACGCTCGAGCAGAGGGGTCTGCCCCTCGGGCACCTCGTATGCCGCGAGCTCGCCGAGGATCACATCGAGATCGGAGATCGGGTCGCGACCGGGCTCGAGGGTCGCGCAGTCGAGCACGTGCAGCAGCGCGGTGCAGCGTTCGACGTGGCGGAGGAACTCCAGCCCGAGTCCGCGCCCCTCGCTGGCACCCTCGATCAGACCGGGGACGTCGGCGACCGTGTAGCGGAACTCGCCCTGCTGCACGACGCCCAGGTTGGGGTGCAGCGTGGTGAACGGGTAGTCGGCGATCTTGGGACGTGCCGCGGAGATCGCTCCGATCAGGCTCGACTTTCCTGCGGAGGGGTACCCCACGAGCGCCACATCGGCGACGGTCTTGAGCTCGAGGACGACGTCGCCCTCGTAGCCGGGCGTCCCGAGCAGCGCGAAGCCGGGAGCCTTGCGCTTCGGCGTCGCGAGAGCCGCGTTGCCGAGACCTCCGTGCCCGCCCTTCGCGACCACGAACCGCTGACCCGGCTCGATCATGTCGGTCAGGACCTCGCCATCGGGGCTCTTCACCACCGTACCGACGGGCACGGGAAGCTCGAGGCCCTCGCCCATGAACCCGGCACGGTGATCACCCATTCCGGGTCCGCCGTTGCCTGAGCTGCGGTGCGGCGAATGGTGGTACGAGAGAAGCGTGCCCGTCTGCGTGTCGGCGACGAGCACGACGTCGCCGCCGTCGCCGCCGTTTCCGCCGTCGGGTCCACCCAACGGCTTGAACTTCTCGCGGTGCACAGAGACACAGCCGTTGCCGCCCTTACCCGCGCGCAGATGCAGCGTCACGGTGTCGACGAAGCTGACCATGTCTCTCTCCTCAGGAATACTCAGTCGGATGCGATCCGGCTGAAACAAAAATTCGGGGCGGGCCGAAGCCCGCCCCGAATCGGATGTCTACTGTCGTGCTGTGATCACTCAGCAGCGGCGACGATGTTGACGACCTTGCGGCCGCCCTTCGCGCCGAACTGGACCGCACCGGCGGCCAGAGCGAACAGCGTGTCGTCTCCACCGCGGCCGACGTTCACGCCGGGGTGGAAGTGCGTGCCACGCTGGCGGACGATGATCTCGCCGGCGAGAACCTGCTGTCCCCCGAAGCGCTTCACGCCAAGTCGCTGAGCGTTGGAGTCACGACCGTTACGGGTGGAGCTTGCGCCCTTTTTGTGTGCCATGTCCTGGTCTCCTCGGTCTTACTTGATGCCGGTGATCTTGACGCGCGTGAGCTCCTGGCGGTGGCCCTGACGCTTCTTGTAGCCGGTCTTGTTCTTGTACTTCTGGATGATGATCTTCGGGCCGCGGAGGTTGCCGATGACCTCAGCAGTGACCTTGACCTTCGCCAGCGAGTCAGCGTCGGTGGTCACCGTGGTGCCGTCGACGAGCAGCACTGCGGCGAGCTCGATGTTCTCGCCCTGGGCAGCCTTGACACGGTCGAGCTGAACGATCGTGCCGACCTCGACCTTCTCCTGCCGCCCACCGGCGCGCACTACTGCGTAAACCACTTGATACCTGTTTCGTTGGGGAGCTCGCGGCTCCGAGAATCTCACGGGAAGACTGTTGCTTGCATGCGTCGCGGGCGACGGGTGCGACTGCAAGACTCTCCGCTCCGACCGTGCAGGACGACGCGGCATGCGCACCAAGGGACTACTTTACCGGATGCAGGACACTGTGGCAAAACGTACCGCCTGGTGTGTCCGGCAATAGGCTGACGGGATGACCGTTCTCGTGGATGATCCCCGCTGGCCCGCGCACGGGCGGCTCTGGGCGCACCTCGTGAGCGACGACAATCTCGACGAGCTGCACGCCTTCGCGAGGTCGCACGACGTGCCTGCGCGCGCCTTCGACCTCGACCACTACGACGTTCCGGAAGAGCTCGTCCCCCGGCTCATCGCCGCCGGCGCGCATCACGTCGACGGCAAGGAGCTGGTCCGGCGGCTGATCGCGTCAGGACTGCGAGTCCCCGCCCGCGATCGGCGCTGACGGCTCCGAGTTCACCGAGACCGGGGTCCCTGTGAGAGCCGCCGTCGAGACACGACGACGGCCGCGCCCCTGACCCGGCGCCTTCGGCTCCGGAAGTGCATCGAGGACCGAGTCGAGAAGCGCCTCGGCAGGCGACTTGGGAGACGTGCGGTCCCCTCCGCGCTTCTTGCGAGGCTTCTTCGCGCGCTCCTGCACGACCGGCGCTTCGGCGGGCTGCGGGGACCCGGTGGCTTCGCCGCCCGCATCCTCCGCACTGGGCACGCGGGTCGACGCCGCGATCTGCGCGAGTGCCGACTTCGCCCCCTCGGGGATGCTGTGCGTCGTCACCGCGGCCGGGGCCTGGTTCTGATTCTGGTTCTGCCCGTTGCCGCCGCGCTGGCGACGGTTCGACGAGTTGCCGTTGCCGTTGCCGTTGCCGTTCCCATTGCTGCTGGACCGGTGCTTCACCACGGGATCGTGGTGGACGATGACTCCGCGCCCGGCGCACACGTCGCACGCTTCGCTGAAGGTTTCGAGCAGGCCGAGGCCGAGCTTCTTGCGGGTCATCTGCACGAGGCCCAGTGAGGTGACCTCGGCGACCTGGTGCTTGGTGCGGTCACGGCTGAGGCACTCGATCAGACGGCGCAGCACGAGGTCGCGGTTCGACTCGAGCACCATGTCGATGAAGTCGACGACGATGATTCCACCGATGTCGCGCAGCCGCAGCTGGCGGACGATCTCCTCGGCCGCTTCGAGGTTGTTCTTGGTGACGGTCTCTTCGAGGTTGCCGCCCGATCCGACGAACTTGCCCGTGTTGACGTCGACGACCGTCATCGCCTCGGTGCGGTCGATGACCAGCGAACCGCCCGAGGGCAGCCAGACCTTGCGGTCGAGCGCCTTCTCGATCTGCTCGGTGATGCGGAACGCGTCGAACGGGTCAGCCTCGTCCTCGTACGATTCCACGCGCTCGAGCAGGTCAGGAGCGACGCTCTCGAGGTACGCGCGGATCGTGCGCTGGGATTCCTCGCCCTGGATCAGCATCTTCGTGAAGTCCTCGTTGAAGACGTCACGCACGATCTTGACCAGCAGATCGGGTTCCGCATGCAGAAGCGCCGGCGCCTGCTGGGACTCGACCTGCGTGCGGATGTGCTCCCACTGGGTCGTCAGACGCTGCACGTCGCGCGTGAGCTGGTCTTCGGTCGCTCCCTCGGCAGCCGTGCGCACGATCACGCCGGAGGACTCGGGAAGCACCTCCTTGAGGATGCGCTTGAGACGCGTGCGCTCGTTGTCGGGGAGCTTGCGGCTGATGCCGTTCATCGATCCGCCCGGCACGTACACGAGGTAGCGGCCGGGAAGCGAGATCTGGCTGGTCAGACGGGCGCCCTTGTGTCCCACCGGATCTTTCGTGACCTGCACGAGCACGCGGTCGCCGGCCTTGAGCGCCAGCTCGATGCGGCGGGGCTGATTGCCGGTCTCGACGCCGTCCCAGTCGACCTCGCCCGAGTACAGCACGGCGTTGCGGCCGCGGCCGATGTCGACGAAGGCCGCCTCCATGCTCGGCAGCACGTTCTGGACGCGGCCGAGGTAGACGTTGCCGATGAGGGACGCGTCCTGATTGCGGGCGACGTAGTGCTCGACGAGCACTCCGTCTTCGAGCACGCCGATCTGCGTGCGGCCGTTCTTCGAGCGGACCACCATCTTGCGGTCGACCGACTCACGGCGAGCGAGGAACTCCGCCTCGGTGACCACGGGGCGACGACGACCTGCATCACGACCGTCACGACGCCGCTGCTTCTTCGCCTCGAGACGTGTGGATCCCTTGATCGCCTTGGGCTCGGTGATGTACTCGACGACGCGCTGGCGCGGCTGACGAGGCTCATCGCGCGGCTCACGCTGATCGGCGTCGTCCGCGCCTCCGCGGCGACGGCGCCCACGACGACCGGATGCCGAGTCGTCGGTCTCGCGCTCGGCGATGCGGTCGAACACGCGCTCGCGACCGGGACGTGCCGGCAGCGGCACGACCTCGGGCGCGTAGAAGTGCAGCTGCGTCGACACCTGCGAGACGAAGACCTCGGGCAGCAGGCCGAGAGACACGGCGGTCAGCGGCTGGGGAGCCGACGGTTCCTCCGTCTTCGCAGCCTCGGCCTTCTCGACACCCGACCGCACGTCAGTGGTCTTCGCGTCGGCGGAGTCGGGCGTCTGCTCGGCGGCAGGAGCGTCCTCAGCGGGAGCGTCATCAGCTGCGGGAGCCTCCTCAGCGCGAGCGTCATCAGCTGCGGGAGCGCCCTCAGCGGGCGCGTCCTCAGCGGGCGCGTCCTCAGCGGGCGCGTCTTCAGCGGCGGGAGCGCCCTCAGCGGGCGCGTCCTCAGCTGCAGGAGCGCCCTGAGACGGAGCGTCGTCGGCGGAGGCGTCTGCAGTCGGAGCCTCCGCCTCAGCGGGGGCCTCCTCGACTGCGTCCGGTTCCTGAGGAACCTCGACCGTCATCGCTGCGGGCGCGTCAGCATCCGCAGGGAAGTCGAGGGTAGGGGCGTCGTGGTCATTGTTCTCATCGGCCATCTCTGGCGTACTCCTCGCGCGGTGCATCTGATGCTCCGCGAATTCTCATGCGGCATCCGCGGATGCTGCGAACTCACTCGGTGTGCGACCGGCTCATGGCTCTGATCGCGTGGGGCATACGGCCCCGAAGTCTGCGTCGATGTCGGCCTCGACAGGGTCGAGCGGTGCATCACAGGCCATTATCGCACCAACTGGCCCGGTTCGCGGCATCCGATGCCGGTCCGCGTCGTTTTCTCCGGTGCGCTCTCGCCCGATCCATAGTGATCGCTGGGATAATCCACACATGAGCGAGCAGCGCACCCGCCCCGTCTTCTATGCCGTATGGCTGATCATCGCGAGCGTGGTCGGCTGGTTCGCCGCCTTCCAACTCACGATCGACAAGTTCATCCAGCTGGAGAATCCCGACGCCGATCTCAGCTGCAACGTCAGCGTCATGATCCAATGCGGAAAGAACCTCGGGTCGTGGCAGGGCGAGATCTTCGGATTCCCGAATCCGCTGATCGGTCTCACTCTCTGGACGGCTCCTCTCGTCGTCGGCGTAGCGATCCTCGCCGGTGCCCGGTTCCCGCGCTGGTTCTGGGGACTGTTCGGAGTCGGCGTCACCTTCGCCTTCGGCTTCGTGTGCTGGCTGATCGGACAGAGCCTGTACGCGGTCAACCTCGGCGTCCTGTGCCCCTGGTGCATGCTGACCTGGGCGGTGACCATCCCGACGTTCTTCGCGACCATGGTGCACCTCGCGCGCAACGGCACCTTCTCGCGGAACCCGCGGGTCATGCGGGCAGGGTCCGCACTCATGGCGTGGGTCCCGCTCGCGACGATCCTCGCCTACGCGCTCGTGATCCTGCTCGCACAGCTGCGCGGTCTCGACCTTCTCGGCGAGGTCGTCGGCATGATCTTCTGATCGCGGCCACTCCGATCATCGATGAAGCCCGCCCCACGAGATCGTGGGGCGGGCTTCATCGAAGATGCCTGGATGCGTCGATTCAGCCGAACCAGATCGCGAGCTCGCGCTCGGCGGATTCGACGGAATCCGAGCCGTGCACGAGGTTCTGCTGCACCTTGAGCCCCCAGTCGCGACCGAAGTCGCCCCGGATGGTGCCCGGTGCCGCGGTCGTGGGGTCGGTCGTACCGGCGAGCGAACGGAAGCCCTCGATGACGCGGTTGCCCGCGAGACGGATGGCGACGGACGGACCCGAGAGCATGAACTCGAGGAGCGGCTCGTAGAAGGGCTTGCCCTCGTGCTCGGCGTAGTGGGCGGCGAGCACGTCGCGATCGGGCTCGACGAGTCGGATGTCGACGAGCGCGTAGCCCTTCGACTCGATGCGCGCCAGGATCGCTCCGGTGAGGCCGCGTGCGACACCATCGGGCTTGACGAGGACGAGGGTTTCTTCAGTGGCCATGTCATTCACTCTCTGTCTGAGTCTCGGTCGCGGACCCGGCAGGACGTCGTGCGTCCAATCGGGCCCCCATGATCGTCGCATACGCCCACATGCCACCGAAAATCACGACGACGAGCAGGATCGCCGGCACGAGGACGGCGGACACGGCGATGATCGCCTGAAGCACCCACCCTGCAGTGATGGCCCACGGCTTGGTGATCATTCCGGCGACGACGATGCAGGCGAGCCCCACCACGGCGCCACCCACGATCCCCCACCACTGCGGGATGCCCGCGGGAAGGGCCTTCAGCCCGAACACCGTGAGTCCCGCGAGGAAGACCACGATCGATTCGAACCCGAGCACGATCGGCGCCAGCTTCTGCACGAGGGTGCGCGGAGCACGGGGCGCGCGCACCGGACGAGGAGCATCGTCACGCGCGGATGCCGCGCTCATGCGCGCCACCCGGACTTCCAGTCCTCTTCCTCCGAGAGGGCGATCGCCTCGCCGGCCAGCACGACCGAACCTGCGATGACGACCGCACGGCGATCGGTGGACGCCGCCCACTCGCGCGCGGCGTCGGCCGCATCGGCAAGCGTCGCGTGCACGGTGGCCCGATGCCCTGCCGCCTCCACGAGGTCTGCGAGGGAGTCGGCATCGCTCGCACGGTCGGACTCCGGCGCCGTCGCGAAGACGTGGGCGGCCGCCGGGGCGAGCTTCGCCACGATGCCTGCGGCGTCCTTGTCGGAGAGGACACCGAGAACGACACCCCACTCGTCGAAGTCGAAGCTGTCGTCCATCGCCTGCGCGAGCGCGGCGGCGCCGTGCGGGTTGTGCGCGGCGTCGACGATCACCGTCGGGGAGATGCCGAGCAGCTGCAGCCTGCCCGGCGAGGTGGCGCCCTGCAGCCCCTCCGAGACGATGTCGGCGGCGATCTGCTGGTGGCCGCCTCCGATGAGCGATTCGACCGCCGCGACCGCCAGCGCGGCATTGTGCCCCTGATGGGCGCCGTACTGCGGCAGGTACTCCTCGAGGTACTCCCCCGCGAGCCCGCGGATCGAGAGGAGCTGGCCGCCGACGGCGAGCTTCTGCTCCGTCAGCCCGAACTCGTCTCCTTCGAACACGATCGTGGCGTTCTTCTCTGCGGCGACCCTGCGAAGGACGTCCGCGGCTTCGGCAGGCTGCTGGGCCGACACGACTGCAGCGCCCTCCTTGATGATGCCCGCCTTGACCTTCGCGATCGCCGAGATCGTGTTCCCGAGGCGATCCGCGTGGTCGATGTCGATGGGCGCGAAGACCGCGACGTCGCCGTCGGCCGTGTTCGTCGAGTCCCACTCGCCGCCCATGCCGACTTCGAGCACGAGAACGTCCACCGGGGCATCGGCCACGGCGACGAAGGCCAGAACCGTGAGGAGCTCGAAGAACGTGAGCGGCTCCTCGCCGGCGGTCCGAAGCTCGGCGTCCACGATCTCGACGAAGGGCTCGATCTCCTCCCACGCGTCGGCCACGGCGGCATCCTCGACCGGCTCACCGTCGATCATGATCCGCTCGGTGAAGCGCTCGAGATGCGGACTCGTGAAGAGTCCGGTGCGCAGTCCGTGCGCGCGCAGCAGGCTCTCGATCATCCGCGCCGTCGACGTCTTGCCGTTCGTTCCCGTGATGTGCACGACCCGATAGGTGCGCTGGGGATCGTCGAGGAATGCGAGGATCCGCGCGGTCCGCTCCTTGCGGGGCTGCACCCAGCGTTCGCCTGCCCGGCTGAGCAGCGTGGCGTACACGGCATCTGCGCGATCGCGAGCGCTCATGAGGCCGCCCCTTCCTTCGTCGCGGCCTCGCGCACCACGGCCGTGGCATCGATCGTGACGATGATCGGCCCCTTCGATGAGCCGAGGGCTCGCGCCCCCGAGCGGAACACGCCGTCACCGGGGCTCTGGACGTCGTCGACGACGGCGTCCAGACCGTCGGTGGCCTGCGCAGCGAATGCGATAGCCAGCGTCTCGCGTGCGATCAGCTCGGCGTGCGCCGTCAGAGCGACAGCGTCTTCGGGCGTCGCGTTCAGCGCGAGCACGATGCGGTCACTCACGTCGAGACCCGCGTTCTTGCGCGCCTCCTGCACCACCCGGATCGCATCTCGGGCGAGGCCCTCGGCCTCGAGGTCAGGCGTCGTCTGCGTGTCGAGCAGCACGAATCCGCCCGAGGGAACGATGGCGAGAGCCTCGCCGTCGGGGCGTCCCGTCGTCTCGAGTGCGAGCTCGTACTCGGTCGGCTCGAGCGCGACGCCACCGGCAGTCACGACTCCGTCGGCCTCTGACCAGTCGCCCGCCTTGGCTGCCTTGATCACGGTCTGCACGTTCTTGCCGAGACGCGGTCCTGCAGCGCGAGCATTGACGCTCAACCGATGGCTGATGCCGTACTCCCCCGCGGTCGCTTCGGACTGCTGCACCAGCTCGACCGACTTGACGTTGAGCTCGTCGCGGAGGATCTCCTCGAACTGGCCGAGGGTCCCTGCCAGAGGCGATACGACCGTGAGCCGGGCCAGAGGCAGCCGCACGCGGAGCTTCTCCTTCTTGCGCAGCGCGTTGCCGACGCTCGACAGCTCCCGCACGGCATCCATCGCGTCACGGATGTCATCGGCCGCGGGGAACGCATCGGCCTCCGGCCAGTCCTGCAGGTGCACGCTGCGGCCGCCGGTCAGACCCTGCCAGACGCGCTCGCTGATCAGCGGCACGAGCGGAGCGGCGACGCGGGTCAGCGTCTCGAGCACCGTGTACAGGGTGTCGAAGGCATCCGTGCTGGTGCCCTCCCAGAAACGGTCGCGCGAACGACGGATGTACCAGTTCGTGAGCACCTCGGCGAAGTCCCGCAGACGCGCCGAGGCCGTGGTGGAGTCGAGCCCCTCCAGATCGGCGCGGACTTCGCGCACGAGGTCGCCGAGACGGGCCAGGATGTAGCGGTCCAGCACATCGGTGGAATCCGTGCGCCACGTCGCCTCGTACCCTCCGGGCTTCGCGGCGTTCGCATACGTGGCGAAGAAGTACCACGAGCTCCACAGCGGAAGCAGGAACTCGCGCACGCCCGACCGGATGCCCTCTTCCGTGACGGCGAGGTTGCCGCCGCGGAGCACCGAGCTCGACATCAGGAACCAGCGCATGGCGTCGGATCCGTCGCGGTCGAGCACTTCCGAGACGTCGGGATAGTTGCGCAGCGACTTCGACATCTTGTAGCCGTCGTTGCCCAGGACGATGCCGTGGCAGCTGACGCCCGTGAACGCAGGTCGGTCGAACAGTGCGGTCGAGAGCACGTGCATGACGTAGAACCAGCCGCGCGTCTGCCCGATGTACTCGACGATGAAGTCGGCGGGCGCGTGCGTGTCGAACCACTCCTGGTTCTCGAACGGATAGTGCACCTGCGCGTAGGGCATAGAGCCCGAGTCGAACCACACGTCGAAGACGTCTTCGATGCGGCGCATCGTGCTGCGGCCGGTCGGGTCGTCGGGGTTCGGACGCGTGAGCTCGTCGATGTACGGACGATGCAGGTCGATCTCGCCCTCGGGGTTGCGCGGGAGCGTGCCGAAGTCGCGCTCCATCTCTTCCAGCGAGCCGTAGGCGTCGACGCGCGGGTACTCGGGGTCGTCGCTCTTCCAGATCGGGATCGGGGAGCCCCAGTAGCGGTTGCGGCTGATCGACCAGTCGCGCGCGCCCTCGAGCCACTTGCCGAACTGTCCGTGCTTGACGTTCTCGGGCACCCACGTGATCTGCTCGTTGTTCGCGAGAAGGTCGTCCTTGATGTCGGTGACGCGGATGAACCAGCTCGAGACGGCCTTGTAGATCAGAGGGTTGCGGCAACGCCAGCAGTGCGGGTAGGAGTGCACGTAGCTCTGCTCGCGCAGCAGACGCCCCTCGGCGCGCAGAAGTCGGATGAGTGGCGTGTTCGCGTCCATCCAGAGCTGCCCGGCGACGTCGGTGACATGGGGCAGGAAGCGCCCGCCGTCGTCGAGCGACAGGATCGTCGGGATGCCGGCGGCACCGGCCACCCGCTGGTCGTCCTCGCCGTAGGCCGGAGCCTGGTGGACGATGCCGGTGCCGTCGCTGACAGTGACGTAGTCGTCGACGAGGATGCGCCAGGCGTTCTCCGTGCCGTACGTCTCGGTGTCGGCGTAGTAGTCGAAGAGGCGGTCATACGTGACGTCTTCGAGCTCGGCACCGCGAACGGTCGCGTCGACCGCGGCGAGCGCATCGTCGAGGGTCTCGTAGCCGAGGTCCTTGACATACCCGCCCAGCAGTTCACGAGCGAGGAGGTAGCGGTGGGCGGAGGCCTCGACGACGGCATCCTCGGTTCCTGCGATCTGATGCACGTCAGCGGCGCCACCGGGGCCGGCGGGCAGCACCACGTACTCGATGTCGGGCCCGACAGCGAGGGCGAGGTTGGTGGGGAGGGTCCAGGGCGTGGTCGTCCAGGCGAGTGCGCGCACACCGGTGAGGCCGAGTGCCTCGGCCTTGGCGCCGGTCAGCGGGAACGTGACCGTGACCGACGGGTCCTGACGGTTCTGGTACACGTCGTCGTCCATGCGCAGCTCGTGCGCCGACAGCGGGGTCTCGTCGCGCCAGCAGTACGGCAGCACACGGTATCCCTCATATGCGAGCCCCTTGTCGAACAGGGTCTTGAACGCCCACAGCACGCTCTCCATGTAGCCGAGGTCGAGCGTCTTGTATCCGCGCTCGAAGTCGACCCAGCGCGCCTGGCGCGTGACGTAGTCCTGCCACTCGTGGGTGTACTTGAGCACCGAGTCCTTCGCCTTCGCATTGAAGACGTCGATGCCCATCTCCTCGATCTCGCTCTTCTCGGTGATGCCGAGCTGCTTCATCGCCTCGAGCTCGGCGGGCAATCCGTGCGTGTCCCAGCCGAAGACCCGGTCGACCTTCTTGCCGATCATGGTCTGGAATCGCGGGAAGACGTCTTTGGCGTACCCCGTCAGCAGGTGTCCGTAGTGCGGCAGGCCGTTGGCGAACGGCGGGCCGTCGTAGAACACCCACTCGTCGGCGCCCTCGCGCTGCTCGATCGAGGCGCGGAAGGTCTGATCGGTCTCCCAGAAGTCGAGCACCTCGCGCTCGATCTGAGGGAACCGGGGGCTCGGGGCGACGGAGGCAGACTGGTCGGCGGCGGGGCCGAAGGAGGAACGCGGGTAGGTCATGTCGTCTCGCAGGAGTCGTGGCGGATGCTGCTGCGAGGACGATCCGTCCGGCGTGTCGTTCCGGGGACCGCGGTACCACCCCGCGTGCCGCGCCTCTCGGCGGAGCCACTCTCACTGCGGCTGTGACGGGCCTGCCCCGCTCGGTTCTACTGAGCCCTCCCTCTCGGGTGGACCGTTCTTCCGAGAGCTCCCCGGTGATGTCGGATCACAGCTCGTGGAACCCATTGTACGCGCCCACCGGACCGCCACGACCTGATCATGACGGTACTCTCCGATCATGGCCCGAACTTCCGAGTCCCCCGCCCCGCCTCGTGTCTCCTCTCCCGATCTGCCCGAGCGGTTCGACGATGCGTCCGCGGCACGGAGCATCGATCTGCTCGCCGCACGACTGACCCTCTCGGGTTCGGTGGATCTCGCCTACTCCTCGCTCGAACAGTGCACCATCGCTGCCGATGCCGATTCCGTCGACCTCTCGGGGGCGACGCTGATCGATGTCGAGATCGTCGGCGCCCGCATCGCGTCGCTCCGACTCCGAGACGCGAGCATCCGCCGCCTCCGGATCGCCGGGGGACGCGTGGGCACGCTCGATCTCAGCGGCGCACGCATCGACGAACTCGCGATCGACGACGTCCGGATCGACTACCTGAATCTGGGCGGCGCTCGCGCGGTCGACCTCGACATCTCGAACTGCGGCATCCGCACTCTCGACATGCCGCAGGCCGAGCTCACGCGCATGCGCTTCACCGAGAGCGTGTCGGACGAGGTCGATCCCCGCGGCCTCCGCGCGAAGGACGTGGATCTGCGGGGACTCGACGCCCGCAGCTTCCTCGATGCCAACAGTCTGCGAGGCACGACGCTCAGCGGGTTCCAGGTGCAGCAGCTCGCGCCCCTGTTCGCGGCGGGCCTCGGCATCCAGGTCAGGGACTGACCGGACGACTCGCCTCCAGCAGCTCCTGAGTGAACGGGTGCTGCGGCGACGCGAACACCTCGGTGACGGCACCCTGCTCGACGATCACCCCGTCCTGCATCACGACGACCTCGTCGGCGACGGCACCCACCACGTCGAGGTCATGTGACACGAAGACCATCGTGAGTCTGCGGTCGCGCTGCAGCCTCAGCAGCAACTGGAGCACGCGTTCGCGAACCGACGGATCGAGCGCGGACACGGGTTCATCGAGCACCAGCACCTGGGGGTCCGCTGCCAGAGCACGCGCGATCGCGGCACGCTGACGCTGACCTCCCGACAGCGCACTCGGTCGGCGGGTCGCCAGCACGGGGTCGAGATCAACTTCGGCGAGCAGTTCGACGACGCGCGCCGGCCTCTGCCGGCGAGGCACTCCGCCCGCGGCGAGCGCCTCTCTGAGCGAGCGCCCGATCGTCCAGCGCGGGTCGAACGCCCCCAGCGGATTCTGGTGCACGAGCTGCACCCGCTGGTCGCCCGCCCAGCGCAGGTCGCCGTCGTCGGGCTTCTCGACCCCCACGATCATCCGTGCCAGCGTCGTCTTGCCCGAGCCCGACTCCCCCACGATGCCGAGGGTGCGGCCCTCTCCGACGACGAAGGATGCCTCGTGCACCGCCACGAGATCGCCGAATCTCTTGGTCAGCGTCCTGCCGACGAGTACCGGCTGCGCCGAACCCGGAGGCGCAGTGCGCGGCTCGTGAACGGTCGACGCGATCAGGCGGCGCGTGTAGTCGTGCTGTGGAGAGCCCAGAACGTCGCCGACAGCACCCGACTCGACCACCACGCCGTTGCGCATCACCAGTACGCGGTCGGCGATCCGACGCACCGCGGCGAAGTCGTGGCTGATGAACACGACGGCGGTGCCGGCATCCGCGATGTCACGGAGCAGACCGAGGATCCGCGCCTGCACGGTCGCATCGAGTGCCGTGGTCGGTTCGTCGGCGACGAGGACCGCGGGTTCGGCCGCGATCGCCGAGGCGATGAGAGCCCGCTGCCGCAGCCCGCCGGAGAGCTGATGCGGGTACTGCCGTGCACGGCGGACGGGGTCCGGCATCCAGACCCTCCGCAAGAGGTCGTGGACCCGTTCACGCACTGCCGCCCTGCCCGACGCGAGTCCGTGCAGAAGCAGGGGCTCGGCGATCTCCGCGCCGACACGTCGCAGCGGGTCGAGCGAGACGAGAGCATCCTGCGACACGAGCGCGATGCCCGCGCCTCTCAGCGCACGCCAGCGTCTCTCAGTGAATCGCGTGACATCGTGACCGTCGATGAGCATGCGGTCCACCTGCACGCGCGCCTCCCCGGGCGTCAGCCCCAGCAGCGCCCTGGCAGTGAGCGACTTCCCTGCCCCGGACTCCCCGACGATGGCCACGCACTCGCCCGGTGAGACCGCCAGCGAGACTCCGTCGACGACCGCGGTACCGCCGAAGTCGATGTGCAGTCCCTCGAGTTCCAGCGCACGTGTCATGACGCCCGCCCCTCTGACCTGGCACGCAGCGTGCGGCCGACGATGGTGGCGGCGATCACCGTGACCGTGATCGCGATTCCCGGGAACACGGCGATCCACCACGCCTGACCCAGCACGTTGCGGCCGCCCGCGAGCATGAGCCCCCACTCCGGAGTCGGCTCCGACGGGCCCAGCCCGAGGAAGCTGAGGCCGGCGGCGGCCAGGATGCTGGATCCGATGCCGATCGTCGCGAGGACGCTCAGCGCTCCCAGCACGCCAGGCACGACGTGCCGCACGAAAGCCTGCCCGGGGCGCACGCCGAGGATGCGTGCCGCCTCGACGTGCTCCGCGCGTCGCAGTGTGCGCGTCTGCACTCTCGCAAGACGGATGTAGACCGGCACGGCGGCCAGAGTCACGGCGATCGCGATGTTGATCGGTCCCGGTCCGAGAACCGCGACGACCACGAGGGCCACGAGGAACTCGGGAAACGCCATGAGCACGTCGTTCACGCGCATGAGGGCCGCGTCGACGGTGCGGGGAGCGAGGCCTGCCAGCGCGCCGACGAGCAGTCCGACCACGAGCGCGATCCCCGTGGCGAGAAGCCCGATCCCCACCGAGCGTCCCGCTCCGTGGATCACCCTCGAATAGACATCGCGCCCGCTCTGATCCGTGCCGAACAGGTGCTCGCCGCTCGGCGGCAGCAGCGCGCCCCGCACATCGGTCTGCAGCGGATCGTGCGTCGCGAACACATCGGGGAACACCGCCACGAGGGCGAGCACCAGCAGGATCGCCGTCGCGCACCACAGCAGCACCAGCTGTGCGCGCCTCACCGGGAGCTCCCGCGCTCCATGCGCAGCCGCGGATCGATGAGCGGGTGCGTCAGTTCGACGACGAGATTCACCGCGACGAAGACGAGTGCGCTGAGCAGGATGATCCCCGTGATCACCGGCAGGTCGCGGTTCGCGATGGCGGCCAGCGTGACGCGCCCGAGGCCCGCACGCGCGAAGACCGTCTCCACGAGCACCGCCCCTCCGAGCACCGAGCCGGTGAGGTAGGCGGCGAGCGTGATCGCATTCGCTCCGCCGTGCCTCAGACCGTGGCGCAGTGTGAACCACGACTCACCGGCGCCGCGCGCCCGGACGGTCTCGGCGAACGGCATCCGCTCCGCCTGCGCGAGGCCGTCGCGCAGCACCTGGCTGAGCAGCGCCGCGACGGGCAGAGCCAGTGTGATCGCCGGCAGCACGATCGTCGCGGGGTTGCGTGCACCCGAGACCGGGAACCAGCCGAGACCGAAGGCGAAGACGCTGAGCAGCACCAGTCCGATCCAGAAGACCGGTGACGACAGGATCACGAGTTCGACCCCTGCAGCGACGGCCCTGCCTGCCTGACCGCGCACCAGCAGGGCGACCGCCAGCGCGAGCAGCACGGCGATCGCCAGGGCCAGCGCAGAGAGCTGCAGCGTCGCTCCCAGCTGTCGACCGATCACCTCTGTCACCGGCATCCGCAGCTGGTACGACTCCCCGAGATCTCCTCTGGCGAGCTGTCCGAGAAAGCTGAGGTACTGCTCGAACGGGGGACGATCGAGTCCGAGCTCGGCGCGGATGCCGTCCTTGACCTCGTCGCTCACCTGCGCCTGAGGGCCCAGCATGACCGAGACGGGGTCGCCCGGGATCACCCGGAACGCGAGGAAGGTCAGCGTCGCCGCACCCCACAGCACGATCACGACGGATCCCGCGAGGCCGCCGACCCGGATGAGCGCTGCCTTCACCGTTCGCGCCCTCTCGACGATCGCTGAGCGCACTGCGGATCACGGCGCTCGCTCACGAACGATACCGCAGCGTGCTTCGCCAGGGCGGCCGACGACGCGGGCGTCAGCCCACGCTCACGTCGAAGAAGAGCGGGCGGCCGTACAGGTCGTAGTCGAGTCCGCTCACGCGCTCCCCCACTGCCGTGATGGCGGAGGGGCTGTACAGCGGCACGATCGCGGTGTACTCGGCGTTCCACTCCTGCAGCTGCGTGTAGATCGAGTTTCGCTGATCCTGATCGCTCGACGCGACGGCCTGATCCAGCAGCGTGTCGATCTCGGGATCGGTGACCTGCGAGGCGTTCTGGAAACCCTCGGAGTGAAGATGGGCGCGCAGGAAGTCGGGGTCGACCCCCGAGAACCCCCAGTCAGTGAGGTCGAAGGTCTTCGGGCCGTACTGCTCGTTGTACGCCCCCGGCTCCAGCACTTCCCTGACCACCTCGAAGCCGATCGCCTTGAGGTCCGACTGGATCGCGTTGGCGAGAGCAGCCCGGTCATCGGGAACCGGCGTCCACGCGATCCACCGCGCCGACAGGCGCTGTCCGTCCTTCATGCGGATGCCGTCGCTGTCGCGCTCCGTCCATCCCGCTTCGTCGAGCAGCGCGCTCGCCGCGTCCTGGTCGAATGCCCACGTGCCCTCGAGCGACGCGTCATAACCCGGTGTGGTGGATCCCAACACGCTCCAGGCACGAGGGAACTGATCGAAGAAGATCTCCTCGACCGCCGCATCCACATCGATGCCTCGAGCGAACGCCTGACGGACCTTCTCGTCAGCGAACACTCCGTACTTCTCGTTGAGGTAGAGCGAGTAGGGCAGACCCGGATACTCGATCGAGTCGACCGTGATGCCGTCGCCGAGGTCACCGGCGAGGTTCGGCGGGATGTTGCTGGCGAGATCGGCTTCGCCGCTCTGCACGACCCCGGTGCGCACCGAGGCTTCGGGCTGGATCTCGACGCGCAGCGTCTCGACCTCCGGCGCCTTCTCACTGTGCGGACCCCATGCGTAGTCGTCGTTGCGCGTGTACACGAGTTCCTGGTCGGGGGTGTACTCCGTCAGCTCGTACGGTCCGGTGCCGACGGTGATGCCGGGACCGCCGGCCTTCAGCTCGTCAGCGGATTCCGCCAGGACCGCCGGTGAGTAGAAGCCGAGCTGAGGAGTGCTGGCCGCCTGCAGGAAAGGCGCGTACGGCTGGCTGAAGCGCACCGTGACGGTGTGGTCGTCGACGACATCCGTGCCCTCGTAGAAGTCCGCCCCGAGCATCGCCGCCGCCTGTGCCGACTCGGTCGCCGGATCGACGATCCTGTCGAAGTTGGCCTTGACGGCCTCGGCGTCGAAAGGCTCGCCGTCAGTGAACGTCACGCCCTCGCGAAGAACGAAGGTGTACTCGGTGCTGTCCGCAGAGACGCTCCACTCCTTCGCCAGCCACGGGGTGAACGAGCCGTCATCCTCCTGGAACACGAGCGAGTCGAGCACGGCGCGCTGGACCATGCCTGAGACGTCGAGCTGGCTCACCTGCGGGTCCATGTGCCCGGCCGGGAGGTTCGCACCCTCGATCGACCAGACGAGCTCGCCGCCGTCTGATTCTGATGCCGGGGCGGCGCAGGAACTGAGCAGCAGCGCGGAGGCGGCGGCGACCGCACCGATCGACAGGGCGCGGCGACGAACGGAGACAGGCATGGTGATCCTCAGAGGGGTACGGAGACGGGGCGCGGGCACGGGAGTTCTTGGACCCGATCCAATTGTAGGTGTTTCCTGCGCTTACAGAGGCGGTACGACAGCTCGCGGCGCTCTCCTATACTGCGAAGACATCAGAGGAGGGGGCACCGTGGTGTCTGAGGGACTCTCGGAGCGCATCGCCGCGCGGCACGCCACGATCGACCGGGGCACCATCGGCCGTACTCGCGCTTCTCGGGGAATCGGTGCGCTCGCACTCGCCGCGACGATGCTCGCGCTGTGCGGATGCGGCCCGTTCCTGAAGGAGACCTCGGACGGGGACTTCGCGGAGACCATACCCGCCGCACTCGCCGAGTCCGGTCGGGGCGTCACGGACTCCTTTGCGGCGAAAGGACTCGACGGATTCACCTTCTACCTGAACGTCGGGATCGATGTGGAAGAGCAGACGGTCGACGCGGATGATCTTGCGGCTTTCCTGCGCATCATCGTCCTCGGCAACGATCTGCCCACAGACCAGATCCGCCTGACTGTGCAGAATGCGGAGGGAGATTTCCTCGACGTCGAGTCGATCGCCGTGCAGACGGCGCCGGATCTCGACCTGTTCGCCTCGTCCGACACGACGCTCATCCTCGACGAGGAGCAGGCCATCGAGATCGTCGAGGCGGTCTGGGGCGATTAGACTGTGGGGCACAACCCACACTCAGGCACGCTCACACAGTGCCGCATACATCGCTCGAGGAGACCTCCATGTCCGCGATACCCGACAAGCCCGTACTCGAAGGTCTCGAAGCGAAGTGGGGTGAGGCCTGGTCCGAGCAGGGAACATATCTGTTCGATCGCATTCGCGCCGCAGAGTCGGGCCGTGACGGCGTCTACTCGATCGACACTCCCCCGCCCACCGCATCCGGCAGCCTGCACATCGGGCACGTGTTCTCCTACACGCACACCGACGTCAAGGCGCGGTTCGAGCGCATGCGCGGAAAGACCGTGTTCTACCCGATGGGCTGGGACGACAACGGCCTGCCCACCGAGCGCCGCGTACAGAACTACTACGGCGTGCGCTGCGACCCGACGCTGCCCTACCAGGCCGACTTCACGCCTCCGTTCGAGGGCGGTGACAACAAGTCCAGCCGCGCCGCCGACCAGGTTCCGATCAGCCGTCGGAACTTCATCGAGCTCTGCGAGCGTCTGACCATCGAGGACGAGAAGCAGTTCGAAGCTCTGTTCCGCCAGCTCGGCCTCTCGGTCGACTGGACGCAGACCTACCGCACGATCTCTGACGACACGATCCGCCAGAGCCAGCTCGCGTTCCTCCGCAACCTCGAGCGCGGAGAGGCCTACCAGTCGCTCGCGCCGACGCTGTGGGACATCGACTTCCGCTCGGCGATCGCCCAGGCCGAGCTCGAGGATCGCGATCAGCAGGCCGCCTATCACACCATCGATTTCCCGTTCGCCGACGGCTCCGGCTCGATCACGATCGAGACCACCCGCCCCGAACTGCTTCCCGCGTGCATCGCGATCGTGACGCACCCCGAGGGCCCGCACAAGCACCTGATCGGCACCAAGGTGCGCACGCCGTTCTTCGGGGCCGAGATCGAGATCCACGGCCATCACCTCGCTCAGCCCGACAAGGGCACGGGGGCGGCGATGGTCTGCACCTTCGGCGACGTCACCGACATCATCTGGTGGCGCGAACTGCGCACGGCGGCGGGCGACCACCTCCCCAACATGACGACGATCGGCCTCGACGGACGCTTCCTGCCGACCGCGCCCTCGATCGTCGCAGACTCCGAGGCCATCGAATGGTATGCCGCAGAGCTCGCCGGGAAGACGGTGTTCTCCGCCCGCAAGGCCATCGTCGAGAAGCTCCAGGAGACCGGCGACATGACGGCGGTCGGCAAGCCGTTCAACCATGCCGTGAAGTTCTTCGAGAAGGGCGACCGACCGCTCGAGATCGTCTCGACCCGTCAGTGGTACATCCGCAACGGCGCGCGCGACACGACGCTGCGCGATGAGCTCCTCGAGCGCGGCACGCAGCTCGCGTGGCATCCCGAGTTCATGCGCGTGCGCTACGAGAACTGGGTCGGCGGCCTGACCGGCGACTGGCTCGTGTCGCGCCAGCGATTCTTCGGCGTGCCGATCCCCCTCTGGTACGGGCTCGACGAGAACGGCGAGCGCGACTACGACCGCGTGATCGCTCCCGCCCACACCAGCCTCCCCATCGATCCGACGACCGACGTGCCCGAGGGATACACCGAGGACCAGCGCGGCGTGGCGGGTGGCTTCGAGGCCGAGGCCGACATCCTCGACACCTGGGCCACCTCGTCGCTGACTCCGCAGCTCGCCGGCGGATGGCAGCGCGATGAGGAGCTGTGGCAGCTCACCGCACCGTTCGACCTGCGTCCGCAGGGACAGGACATCATCCGCACGTGGCTCTTCTCGACCATGCTGCGCTCCACCCTCGAAGACGGCCGTGCGCCGTGGCGCAACGCCGCGATCTCGGGCTTCATCGTCGACCCCGACCGCAAGAAGATGTCGAAGTCGAAGGGCAACGTCGTGACGCCGGCGGACATCCTCGAGACCCACGGATCGGATGCGGTGCGCTACTGGGCCGCCTCCAGCCGCCTGGGGATGGATGCCGCCTTCGATCCGCAGAACCCGACGCAGGTCAAGATCGGCCGCCGCCTGGCGATCAAGGTGCTCAACGCCGCGAAGTTCGTGCTGTCGTTCCCGGTGCCCGAGGGCGCGCAGGTGACGCACGCCCTCGACGCATCGATGCTGACGGGTCTCGACGCCGTGATCGCCGAGGCTACCGCAGCATTCGAGAACTACGACCAGGCCAAGGCGCTCGAGGTCACCGAGGCGTTCTTCTGGACCTTCTGCGACGACTACCTCGAGCTCGTGAAGGAGCGCGCCTACAACCAGAACGACGTGGGCCAGGCATCCGCCGCGCTCGCGCTGCGTCTGGCCCTGTCGACTCTGCTGCGTCTTCTCGCCCCGATCATCTCGTTCGCGACCGAAGAGGTGTGGTCGTGGTTCGAGGAGGGCTCGGTGCACACCGCTGCGTGGCCGGAGGCGCTCGGCATCGAGGGCGACACGGCAGTGCTGTCGGCTGCGAGCGAGGCGCTGATCGGCATCCGCCGAGCCAAGACCGAGGCGAAGGCATCGCAGAAGACCCCGGTCGCTCGTGCGGCGATCGCGGCCCCTGCGACGAAGCTCGAGGCCCTGCGCGCCGCAGCCGACGATCTGAAGGCTGTCGGGCGGATCGCCGAGCTCGAGATCACAGAAGCGGACGAGTTCGCGGTCACCGCGATCGAGCTCGCTCCGGTCGAGAGCGCCTGATGCAGCTCGGCACGCGATGGGCGACCGGGGCGCAGCCCCCGGCGTCCGTCCCCGAGTCCCTGAAGCCGGCCATCGCCGAGGTCGAATCCCGCGGGCTCGCCGGGCACTGGACTCTGACGTGGCTCGAGGGCCGTGCGATCGCCGAGCTGGATGCCGGATGGGAGGTCGTGCAGACCTCGACCGGTGACGTGATCGCCCGTCCCTTCGAGGACTGATCCGGCCCGCCACCTGCACCACCCGAGACCCTCCGCCGCCATGGGCACGGAGGGTCTCGGTCATCGCGCGCCCGGATGGTTAGGCTCGACCCATGACCGATGCCTCGAATCCGCTGCTCCAGCCGTCAGACCTGCCGTACGGGCTTCCGGACTACCGTTCGATCGAACCGGAGCACTACCTCCCGGCGTTCGAGGCGGCCTTCGACGAGCATCTCCGCGAGATCGCCCGCATCACGATGGTGCGCTCCGTGCCCACGTTCGAGAACACCATCGAGGCGCTCGAGCGCTCGGGAGAGCTGCTCGATCGAGTGGCGCACGCGTTCTACACCGTGAGTTCCGCTGACGCGACCCCCGAGATCCAGGCGGTCGACGAGCAGCTCGCGCCGCTGATGGCAGCCCACAACGACGCGATCACTCTCGACGGCGCGCTGTACTGGCGCGTTCAGCAGGTGCATGATCGTCTCGACGAGCTCGGACTCGATGATGAGCAGCGGTACCTCGTCGAACGGCATCATCGAGAGATGACGCATGCGGGCGCAGCCCTCGATGATGACGCGAAGAGCAGACTCACCGCCCTGAACCAGCAGCTGTCGACGCTCAGCAACACCTTCGAGCGCAATCTCCTGAATGACACCAACGATCTCTCCGTGGTGTTCGACTCGCCCGACGAGCTCGCCGGCCTCAGCAGCGGCGAGCTCTCCGCCGCTGCTCGCGCTGCCGCCGATCGCGGCCTCGACGGTCGTTTCGTCATCTCTCTCCCGCTCTTCACCGGGCACCCGTACCTGGCGCAGCTTCGAGACCGAGAGTCGCGCCGCCGCATCCTGGCGGCCTCGCAGTCGCGTGCGTCGCGCAACAACGGGAACGACAATCGTCCCGTGCTCGCCGAGATCGTGCGCCTCCGCGCCGAGCGCGCGGCGCTGCTCGGCTATGCCTCGCACGCCGCGTACGTGACGGCAGACGAGACCGCCGGCACGCCGGACGCGGTCGAGCGGATGCTGCGCGATCTCGCGGCGCCGTCTGCGCGCAACGCCCTGGCCGAGCGCGAGGCCCTGCAGAACATCGTCGACGAGACCGAAGCGTCACCGTTCCCCGTCGACGCACATGATTGGGCGTTCTACACCGAGAAGGTGCGCACTGCACGATATGCGATCGACACGAGCGCGCTGCGGCCCTGGTTCGAGGCGGAGAGAGTGCTGAAGGACGGCGTGTTCTTCGCAGCCACGAAGCTGTACGGCGTCACCTTCACGGAGCGGGCGGATCTCGTCGCCTATCACCCGGGCGCACGCGTGTTCGAGGTGCACGACGCAGACGGCACCGCGCTGGGGCTCTATGTGCTCGATCTGTATACGCGCGACTCGAAGCGCGGCGGCGCGTGGATGAATCCGATCGTGAGCCAGTCCCGCCTGCGCGGGACGCTGCCCGTGGTGGTCAACAACCTCAACGTGGCGCTCCCCGGAGAGGGAGAGCCCACGCTGCTCACGCTCGACGAGGTCACGACGCTCTTCCACGAGTTCGGTCACGCCCTGCACGGACTCTTCGCCGTCGTCACCTACCCGCACTTCGCCGGAACGAACGTCTTCCGCGACTTCGTGGAGTTCCCGAGCCAGGTCAACGAGATGTGGATCCTCTGGCCCGAGGTGCTCGACAACTATGCACGGCACCATGAGACGGGCGAGGCACTCGACCCCGCGATCGTCGAACGACTGCGCGCGACGGAGACGTTCAACCAGGGCCACGACACGAGCGAGTATCTCGCCGCCGCCTGGCTCGACCAGGCCTGGCACACGATCACGGCAGACGCGGAGATCGGCGGCGTGGCGGAGTTCGAGGCCGCTGCCCTCGCCGACATCGGGCTGAACGACCCAGTGGTGCCGACCCGATATTCATCGACGTACTTCGCGCACATCTTCTCGGGCGGGTACAGCGCCGGCTACTACTCGTACATCTGGAGCGAGGTGCTCGACGCCGACACTGTCGAGTGG
Organism: Microbacterium hydrocarbonoxydans; assembly: GCF_904831005.1. NCBI lineage: Bacteria > Bacillati > Actinomycetota > Actinomycetes > Micrococcales > Microbacteriaceae > Microbacterium > Microbacterium hydrocarbonoxydans. The sequence continues at coordinate 2,024,689 of NZ_LR882982.1, forward strand.
TTCCGCGAGAACGGCGGACTCACCCGAGAGAACGGCGACCGGTTCCGCTCCCGTCTCCTCGGCGTCGGAGGGTCCAAGGATCCGCTCGACGCCTACCGCGATTTCCGCGGACGCGATGCGGAGATCGCACCGCTTCTGAAGCGCCGCGGCCTCGAGGGCTGAGCCGGTCGGGTGGAGCTCAGGCGCTCTTGCGCTTGCGCTCCATCACGATCGTCGGCGGAGCGCCCTCGTCGACGGCCGCCTGGGTGACGATGACCTTCGCGACGTCTTCGGCCGAGGGGATCTCGAACATGATCGGTCCGAGCACGTCTTCGAGGATGGCGCGCAGTCCGCGAGCGCCGGTCTTGCGCTCGACGGCGAGGTCGGCGATGGAGCGGAGCGCGCCCTCTTCGAATTCGAGCTGAACGCCGTCGAGTTCGAACATGCGCTGGTACTGCTTCACGAGCGCGTTGCGCGGACCCGTCAGGATGTCGATGAGGGCATCCTGATCGAGCGGCGAGACCGAGGTCACCACAGGAAGACGACCGATGAACTCGGGGATCAGACCGAACTTGTGCAGGTCCTCCGGGAGAACCTCGCTGTACAGGTCGAGGTCCTTGCCCTTGTCGTGCAGCGGGGCTCCGAAGCCGATGCCGTGCTTGCCGACACGTGCCGACACGATGTCCTCCAGACCGGCGAACGCGCCGGCGACGATGAACAGCACGTTCGAGGTGTCGATCTGCAGGAACTCCTGGTGCGGGTGCTTGCGTCCGCCCTGCGGTGGTACGGACGCGACCGTTCCCTCGATGATCTTGAGAAGCGCCTGCTGCACGCCCTCACCTGAGACATCTCGAGTGATCGACGGGTTCTCGGCCTTGCGGGCGATCTTGTCGACCTCGTCGATGTAGATGATGCCCTGCTCGGCGCGCTTGACGTCGTAGTCAGCGGCCTGGATGAGCTTGAGGAGGATGTTCTCCACGTCTTCGCCGACATACCCGGCTTCGGTGAGAGCCGTGGCGTCCGCGACCGCGAAAGGCACGTTGAGTCGCTTCGCGAGCGTCTGAGCCAGGTAGGTCTTGCCGCAGCCGGTCGGTCCGATGAGCAGGATGTTGCTCTTGGCGATCTCGACGCTCTCGGCCTTCTGCTCGGCCGTCTGCAGGGTGCCATGAGCGCGGATGCGCTTGTAGTGGTTGTAGACGGCGACGGCCAATGCCTTCTTGGCGGGCTCCTGGCCGACGACGTACTCCTCGAGGAACGAGAAGATCTCGCGGGGCTTGGGCAGCTCGAAGTCTGCACTCCCCTCGGCGGACGACTCGGCCATCCGCTCCTCGATGATCTCGTTGCACAGCTCGACGCACTCGTCGCAGATGTACACACCGGGTCCTGCGATGAGCTGCTGCACCTGCTTCTGGCTCTTTCCGCAGAATGAGCACTTGAACAGGTCAGCGCTTTCGCCGATACGGGCCATGCGCGTCCTCCTAGGGGGGATCCTGAGATCGTCTACTGAGCCTAACCGCTGCATCCGACACCGGGACGCATTGGCGCGGCGTCCACTCGAACGATGCTGAATGCTGAGAGCCCCGCAGCTCAAGCTGCGGGGCTCTCGTGGCGGGGGTCCGCCGATGTCAGACCATGCTCTTGGTGTGCCAGACGGTCTTGACCTCGGTGAAAGCGCCGATGCGCTCCGGAGATGCGGTGACGGCGCCGGGAGGCAACACGCGCTTGAGCGTCTCGGCGGCGGCGATCTGCATGTCGATCCACTCGAGATCGCCGGCACCGGCCAGATCGAGCGCATTGACGTCCTGGTGCGAGGCGAGCCAGGGCGCCATCTCGGCGGGCGAGCCGGTGAGCACGTTGACGACGCCCCCGGGCACATCGCTCGTGGCGAGCACCTCGGCGAGGCTGATGGCCGACAGCGGGAACCGCTCGCTCGCGATCACGACGACCGTGTTGCCCGCGACGAGCGCAGGAGCCACGACCGAGACGAGACCGAGCAGCGCGGAGTCCTGCGGTGCGACGATCGCGACGACACCGGTCGGCTCCGGCACCGAGATGTTGAAGTACGGACCCGAGACCGGGTTCGCGTTGCCCGCGACCTGCGCGTATTTGTCGCACCAGCCTGCGTACCAGACCCAGAGATCGATCGCCTCGTCGACCTGTGCGGCGGCGGCGGACGTCGAGACGCCCTCCTGCGCGGCGATCTCGTCGATGAACTGCGCGCGGCGTCCCTCGAGCACCTCGGCCACACGGTAGAGCACTTGACCGCGGTTGTACGCGGTGGCACCGGACCAGCCCTTCACGGCGGCACGGGCGGCGACGACCGCATCCCGTGCATCCTTGCGAGAACCCTGGGCAGCGTTCGCAAGGAACGCTCCCTTGGCCGACAGCACCTCGTAGGTCCGGCCGGACTCGCTGCGCGGGAAGGCACCGCCGATCGCCAGCTTGTAGGTCTTCGGAACGGTCAATCGCTTGCTCATGCGGAGGCCCCCTTCAGGTATGCGGTGAGACCCTGACGCCCGCCTTCACGGCCGTATCCGGACTCCTTGTAGCCGCCGAACGGGCTCGACGGGTCGAATCGGTTGAACGTGTTCGCCCAGATGACACCGGCACGCAGACGGTCGGCGACCGCGAGGATGCGCGAGCCCTTGTCCGACCAGATTCCGGCCGAGAGGCCGTACGGCGTGTTGTTCGCCTTCGCGACCGCCTCGGCGGGCGTGCGGAACGTGAGCACCGACAGGACCGGACCGAAGACCTCGTCGCGGGCGATGCGATGCGACGCCTCGACACCCGTGAAGATCGTCGGAGCGAACCAGAACCCCTTGTCGGGGATCGCGCAGTCCGCGGTCCAGCGCTCTGCACCCTCGGCCTCGCCTATGTCGCTCAGCTCACGGATGCGGGCGAGCTGTGCCGCCGAGTTGATCGCGCCGATGTCGGTGTTCTTGTCGAGCGGGTCGCCGAGACGCAGCGTCGACAGGCGGTTCTTCAGTCGATCGACGACCTCGTCGTGGATCGACTCCTGCACGAGCAGACGGCTGCCCGCGCAGCACACGTGCCCCTGGTTGAAGAAGATGCCGTTCACGATGCCCTCGATCGCCTGGTCGATCGGCGCGTCATCGAAGACGATGTTGGCCGCCTTGCCACCCAGCTCGAGCGTGAGCTTCTTGTCGGTGCCGGCGACGGCGCGAGCGATGTCGCGTCCGACACCGGTCGAACCCGTGAAGGCCACCTTGTCGACGTCGGGATGGCGCACGAGCGTGGCGCCCGTGGAACCGGCGCCCGTGACGATGTTGACGACGCCGGCGGGGAGATCCGCCTGCTGCAGGATCTCGGCGAAGATCAGCGCCGTCAGGGGTGTGGTCTCCGCAGGTTTGAGCACCACCGTGTTGCCTGCCGCCAGCGCAGGAGCGAGCTTCCACGCGAGCATCAGCAACGGGAAGTTCCAGGGGATGATCTGCCCGGCGACGCCGAGAGCACGCGGGTCGGCGCCGAGCCCGGCGTAGTCGAGCTTGTCGGCCCACCCCGCGTAGTAGAAGAACCAGGAGGCGACGAGAGGCACGTCGACGTCGCGGCTCTCCTTGATCGGCTTGCCGTTGTCGAGGCTCTCGGCGACGGCGAGCTCGCGAGCCCGCTCCTGCACGAGACGTGCGATGCGGAAGAGGTACTTGCCGCGATCGCGGCCACTCATCTTCGACCAGGTCTTCTCATAGGCGCGACGTGCGGCGGCGACCGCGCGGTCGATGTCGTCGTCGTTCGCCGACGCGATCTCGGCGATGCGGGTCTCGTCGGCCGGAGAGATCGTGGTGAAGCTCGGGCCCGAGCCATCGACGAACTCGCCGTCGATGAAGAGGCCGTAGCTGTCCTTCAGGTTGAGGACTGCCTTCGACTCCGGCGCCGGAGCGTATTCCAGGAATGACATATGCGGGCTCCTAGTCGATCGTGACGTAGTCAGGGCCGGAGTAGTGGCCGGTGGTGAGCTTCTGGCGCTGCAGCAGCACGTCGTTCAGCAGACTCGAGGCGCCGAAGCGGAAGAGGTGCGGCTGAAGCCACTCCTCGCCTACGGTCTCGGCGACGGTGACAAGGTACTTCACGGCGTCCTTCGACGCACGGATGCCGCCGGCAGGCTTCACGCCGATGCGCTCCCCCGTGCCGCGATACCAGTCGCGCACTGTCTCGAGCATGAGCAGAGTGGTGGGCAGCGTCGCCGCCGGCTGCACCTTTCCGGTGGACGTCTTGATGAAGTCGCCTCCGGCGAGGATGCCGAGCCATGACGCGCGCTTGATGTTGTCGTAGGTGTTCAGCTCGCCGGTCTCGAGGATCACCTTGAGCGAGGCGTAGGAGCCGTCCGCACGGCGGCACGCCTCTTTCACCTGGGCGATCTGGTCGTACACGAGTCCATAGCGCCCCGAAAGGAAGGCCCCTCGGTCGATGACCATGTCGATCTCATCTGCGCCCGCGGCGACCGCGTCGGCGGTATCAGCCAGCTTGATGGCCAGAGATGACCGCCCACTCGGGAACGCGGTGGCGACCGCGGCGACCGAGATCAGTCCGTCGTCCGGGTCACCGTGCAGAGCTCCGAGCGCCTCGACCGCGTCGCCTACCATGTCGCCGTAGACGCAGACGGCGGCGACCTTCGGGGTCGACGGGTCCGCGGCATCCGGGTTCTTGGCCTTGGCGACCAGCGATCGCACCTTGCCGGGGGTGTCGGAGCCCTCGAGCGTGGTGAGGTCGATCAGTCTGATGATCGTGTCGAGCGCCCAGGCCTTCGACGTGGTCTTGATCGATCGCGTGCCGAGGCCGGCAGCGCGTTGCTCGAGCCCGGTGGCATCGACGCCGGGGAGTCCGTGCAGGAATCGGCGGAGAGTGGCGTCATCCGGCTCACCGCCGAGAACGTCCACCGCCGATCTGCGGCTGAGTTCTTGGGTCGTCATCGTTCCTCCAACAATGCTCGTGCTGTGTTCTCATCTGTCACCAGGACGCTGCACAGGCCGCTGGTCACGACCGTGCGCGCGATGTCGTGCTTCGCGTCGCCGGCTGTCACGAAGACAGCTCGGCTCGCTCCTCGAAGGCGCCCGAGGTCCACTCCGACGGTCCGAGCGTCGAGCTGCGGGTCGACGATGTTGCCGTCGGCGTCGATGTAGCGTCCGAGGACATCGCCCACCGCACCGCGGCGGGCGAGCTCCTCGACATCGGATGCCGAGAGGTAGCCGTTCTCCACATGCGCCGAACTGGCGTCGCACGGTCCGGCTGTGAAAAGGAAGGCCTGCGCTTCTGCGGCCTCTTCAAGAACAGCCGCGACAGTGCGGTCCGACTCGATCGCCTGCTTGGTCTCGACGCGCTCGAGGATCGCGGGGCTCGGGAGCAGAGACACCTGTCCCGACGCTCGCTGAGCGATCGTGACGGCGAGCCCCGCGGCGCCACCGGATCGCCGGTTGAGGCTCACTCCCCCGTTGAGCTGCACGACCGTGACGCCGGTCGCCCACCCGTCGGGAAGCGCCTCGGCCACTGCGCGCAGCGTGCGACCCCAGCTCACTCCGAGAGTCCGCGGCACAGGTCGCATGGCGGTCAGGTAGTCGGCCGCAGCCTGCGCGACGCGCTCGAGCGTGCCGTCGTCACCTTCGGGCGCGGGCACGACGACGGCGGCGGCGAGCCCATGTCGATCGACGAGCTCGCGCTCGAGGCCGAGCCGACGGGCACGCGGGTGGATGATCTCGATCCGGACGATGCCCCGCTCCCGAGCCTGGATCAGCAGTCGCCCGACCTTCCAGCGGGAGAGCCCCAGGAGCGCTCCGATCTCGTCCTGCGTCTTCTCCTCGTCGTAGTACAACTCGGCGACGCGGACCATCGTCAGCTCATCGTCCACAGCATCCTCCTCTTCCTTCAGACTACGCGCCTTCCGGATTTCGCGCATGCATCCGCTCATATGAGCAGCACGGCGAGACCATTCGCACATCTGCCGGATACGCAGAAAGGACGTCGGCCCACGGGCCGACGTCCTTCCTGAACCGGATGCTTACGCGCGCTTGCGCGAGGTGAGCACCTGGTCGACGATTCCGTAGTCCAGCGCCTCAGCGGCCGAGAGGATCTTGTCGCGATCGATGTCGCGGTTGACCTGCTCGACGGACTTGCCGGTGTGGCGCGCCATGGTCTCTTCGAGCCAGGTGCGCATGCGGAGGATCTCCGCCGCCTGGATCTCGATGTCGGATGCCTGACCGTGACCCGCCTCGCCCATCGCCGGCTGGTGCATGAGCACGCGAGCGTTGGGCAGAGCGAGACGCTTGCCGGGGTGTCCTCCGGCGAGCAGCACCGATGCAGCCGATGCGGCCTGTCCGAGCACCACTGTCTGAATCTGCGGAGCGACGTACTGCATCGTGTCGTAGATCGCCGTCATCGCGGTGAACGAGCCACCGGGTGAGTTGATGTACATCGTGATGTCGCGCTCGGAGTCCTGGCTCTCGAGAACGAGGAGCTGGGCCATCACGTCGTCAGCCGACGCATCGTCGACCTGGACGCCGAGGAAGATCACGCGATCTTCGAACAGCTTGTTGTAGGGGTCCTGGCGCTTGAATCCGTATGCCGTGCGCTCCTCGAACTGAGGAAGCACGTAGCGGCTGGAGGGCAGATCGCCGGCAGAGCGGAAGGTGGGTGCGTACATGAGAGTCCTTTCGCTTTCCGTTACTTGATGTCCTGGTCGGTTCCGCCGCCACCGATGACGTCGGTGGCCGAGTCGCGGATGTGATCGACGAAACCGTACTCGAGGGCCTCGTCGGCGGTGAACCAGCGATCGCGGTCACCGTCTTCGTTGATCTGCTCGACCGACTTGCCGGTCTGAGCGGCCGTGATCTCGGCCAGGCGGTTCTTCATCGACGTGATCAGCTGCGCCTGCGTCTGGATGTCGCTCGACGTTCCGCCGAAACCACCGTGCGGCTGGTGCAGCAGCACCCGGGCGTTGGGCGTGATGTAGCGCTTGCCCTTGGTGCCCGCGGTCAGCAGCAGCTGACCCATCGACGCGGCCATACCGATCCCGACCGTGACGATGTCGTTCGGAACGAACTGCATCGTGTCATAGATCGCCATGCCCGCGGTGATCGATCCACCGGGCGAGTTGATGTAGAGGTAGATGTCCTTCTCGGAGTCCTCTGCGGCGAGAAGGAGGATCTTCGCGCAGATCTCGTTCGCATTGTCGTCGCGCACCTCCGATCCCAGCCAGATGATGCGGTCCTTCAACAGTCGGTCGAAGACGCTCGTAGCGAGGAGGGGTTCTGCAGCCATGTCAGCTCCTGATTCCGTGTTTCAGTGATTCGAATCTACCGGCGACAACGCAGCGCTCAGGCCGTGTTCGCCGTCGGCATATCAGCCGTCGAGTTCGGCGATCTCGTGGGCGTAGGCAGTCATCGAGCGGTGGTACCGGGGCAGGTGCGGCACGAGTGCGAGCAGCGCGACCGAGAGGCCCTGCGCCGGGCGCCCCGCGCTCGCGAGGATCAGCGCGTGCACCGTCGCGACGGCGTCCCGGTAGGGGCCGTCGCCCGACACCTCCTCCTCCGCGCGGATCACGGCGAGGGCATCGTCGTACTCTCCGAGGTTGCGCAGCGAGCTCGCCAGCTGGATGACGCACTGGGGACGATGCTCGTCATCGAGACCCAGTGCGAGAGCGCGCCTGTACAGCTCCACCGCCTCGGCGGGCCGCCCCGCGGAGTCCCGCGCACCGGCGCGTTCGAACTCGGCGCGCGCATCGTCACTCCCCCGCTCGGCGGCGAGAGCGTCGATCCTCGCGATCGTGTCGTCCCCGACCTCTTCACCGGTCGCGTCGTCCCACACCTCGTCGACGCGCTCTTCCCAGGTCTTCATGGTCTCCTCGGTCATCTGCTCACTCCATTCACGAGAAAGGGGCGGATGCCGCAGCATCCGCCCCTTTCATCGAGATCGTGTTCGATCACTCAGCCTTGTCGGCTGCCTTCTTGGCCGGGGCCTTCTTGGCAGCGGGCTTCTTCGCCGCGGGCTTCTCAGCCGCCTCGGCGTCATCAGCCTTCTTCGCCGGAGCCTTCTTCGCAGCCGGCTTCTTGGCTGCGGGCTTGTCGGCCGCCTCTGCGTCGTCATCCTTCTTCGCAGCGGCCTTCTTGGCGGGAGCCTTCTTGGCGGGCTTCTCGTCTGCCGGAGCGTCGCTCTCGGCAGCCGCCTCAGCCTCGTCATCGGTCACGACGAAGTCCGACAGATCGACGGCCTTGCCGTTCGTGTCGACGACCTTGACCTTGCCGAGCGCGATCGCGAGGGCCTTGTTACGGGCGACCTCGCCGACGAGCGCCGGAAGCTGGTTCGAGGACTGCAGCGCCTCGACGAACTCCTGCGGCGCCATGCCGTACTGCGATGCCGACTGGATGAGGTACTGCGAGAGCTCCTCCTGCGAGACCTGCACGTCGGCCTGCTCGGCGATCGTGTCGAGCAGCACCTGCGTGCGGAACTGCTTCTCGCTGGCCTCGGTCACCTCGGCGCGGTGCACGTCGTCTTCGAGACGGTTCTCGCCCTCGAGGTGGTTGTGCACCTCGTCTTCGATGAGCTGCGGCGGCACCGGGATCTCGATCTGCTCGAGCAGCGTCTCGACGAGCTTGTCGCGCGCGGCGGATCCCTGCGTGAAGACACCCTGCTGTGCGACCCGCTCGGCGAGGCTCGCACGGAGCTCGGCGATCGTGTCGAACTCGCTGGCGATCTGTGCGAAGTCGTCGTCTGCCTCGGGGAGCTCGCGCTCCTTGACGGCCTTGACGCTCACCGAGACCTCGGCCTCGGAGCCGGCGTGGTCGCCGCCCACGAGAGCGGAGCGGAACGTCGTGTCCTCACCTGCGGTGAGCGACTCGATCGCGTCGTCGATGCCCTCGAGCAGCTCGCCCGAGCCGACCTCGTACGAGACGCCCTCGGCACGGTCGATCTCGGCGCCGTCGATCGTGGCGACGAGGTCGAGCTCGACGAAGTCACCCTTCGCTGCCGGACGGTCGACAGGAACGAGCGTGCCGAACCGGGCACGGAGCTTCTCGATCTCCTCATCGAGTGCGGCCTCGTCGGCCTCGACGGCGTCGACCGTCAGGGTGATGCCGTCGTACGCCGGGATCTCGATCTCGGGACGGACGTCCACCTCGATGTCGACGAGCAGATCGCCTGAGAAGTCCTTCTCGTTCGGCCACTGCGTGATCTCAGCGGCCGGACGACCGACGATGCGCAGCTTGTGCTCGGCAGACGCCTCGCGGAAGAACTTGTCGAGGCCCTCGTTGACCGCGTGCTCGATGACGGCACCGCGTCCGATGCGCTGATCGATGATCGGGGCCGGGACCTTGCCCTTGCGGAAGCCGGGGATCTGGACGTCCTGAGCGATGTGCTCGTAGGCGTGCGAGATGCTGGGCTTGAGGTCGTCAGGGGTGACCGTGATGCTGAGCTTGACCCGGGTCGGGGTGAGCTTCTCGACGGTGCTGTTCGCCATGCTGGTGTGTTCTCCTTGTGGTTTCCGCGCTGAATCGCGGCTGTCAGGCCGTTCGAGCCGTGTCGGGGCGACAGGAGTTGAACCTGCGACCTCCCGCTCCCAAAGCGGGCGCTCTACCAAACTGAGCTACGCCCCGGGGAATCTGCACGCAGATTCAGCCCCACCGAGTCTAACGGACACGAGCACCTCCGAGAGTCCGCTATGATCGATGAGTCGGTACAAGCCGCAAGGTTTCGATCCGATATCGGGGCTGTAGCTTAGTGGTAAAGCCTCTGTCTTCCAAACAGATGATGCGAGTTCGATTCTCGTCAGCCCCTCCACTGGAAAAGGCCCCCGCGACGCGGGGGCCTTTCTCTTTGCCTTCAGGAGCCGGGCCCCGCACCCTCACGGAGCAGGGGCACCGTACGACTCCTCGGCTCAGCCGTCGTAGGGCAGCGCGCCGCGAACACGCAGGCTGCGTCCCCGCTGATCCGCGGGGACTAGAGTCTGGGTACGCAGGTTTCCCACGGAGGTCCCCACCGCATGACTGCACCCGTCGACGTGGCCACCTCCGCCGTCGGAGGCCACACCGTCCCTCCGCGCTTCTCGAGCGACGTCGACGCAGCACCGAGGCGTCGCCGGAGGCGCCCGGGTATCGCAGCGGGTACCGTCACGGTCCTTGTCGCGGCCGCAGCCGTCGGCATTCTCCAGGTCGCCGCCAACGTCGGCTACGACGGGGCGCGCGACGAGTTCGATGCGGCGGCGTCTGCGGCTCGGAGCAGCACGGCGACGGTCCGGCAGGAGCTGGCGTCGCTCAGCTCCACCGTCGATGCCGCCGAGCTGCTGAAGAGCGCAGATTCCGGCGTTCTCACGGCTCCCGATGCGAGGGACTCTCTCGCATCGGCGACGATGAATGCCGATGAGGCCGCCGGCCCCGCCGAGAGCCTGCTGGCCGATTCTCCGCCGCGGGCGGCGTCCAAGCCTTCGGTGTTCTGGGAGCTCTTCGCAGCATCCGGTCAACTAGCCGCCGATGCGCGCGATCTCGACCACCTGGCTGCCGACCTCGATGCCGCGACGCCTCCGATGACCACCGCCGACACCGAAGTGACCGATGCGGGTGTCGCTCTGCTCCGCTCAGCGTCCGAGGCAGCTCCCGCATTCGAGTCGGCGCATCTCTCGGCCAAGAACGACGCCGTGGTCGCCCTGCGAGACGCGGCATCGCGAGCATCCGACACGACGATCCTCGATGCGTCGGCGGTCGAGGTGCTGGTGGCGATGCAGGACGCCGCGGCTGAGGTCGTGGCGACGGAGCAGGCCGAACTCGCTGAGAAGGCGGGCCCGTTGCAGGGCGCGCGCCTCGAGATCGAGGCCTTCGCGCGCTCACTGGCTCCCGGCGTGCTGCTCGAGTTCGATTGGAATCAGATCGTCAACAACGCCGGATACAACGGCAGCATGGGGGGCCTCACGCGCTGGTGGTGGGACGATCCCGACCGAGCCTCGATCGAGTTGTCGAACTCGGTGGCCGAGCAGTGGCCGGACGAACGCAGCAAGGCCCTGATCGCGCACGAGGTCGGTCACGCGATCAGTGTGAAGTGCGAGGACATGTACGACTCATCGACCCAGGACAGCATCGAGAAGTGGGCGACGGCGTGGGCGATCAGCATGGGCTTCACAGATGATGCCAACGGGGTCTGGGCCTATGGATACCCGCCGCAGTCCTACATCGACGCCGCATCCGGGTGCCGCTGAGTCGACGCCTGACGCAGAAGAGGCCGCCGCGATCGAATCGCGGCGGCCTCTTCTCGGTCACATCGAGGTCACTGTCCTCGACGTTCGCGCAGCTGGGTCAGAGCGTCCTCGAGGAGCTGCACGGCTTCCTCGTCGGTACGCCGCTCTTTCACATACGCGAGGTGGGTCTTGTACGGCTCGGTCTTCGCGAGCGCAGGAGGATTCTCCTTGTCACGACCGGCCGGGAGTCCCGACTGCGGGTGGTCGATCGTCTCGGGGATCTCCTCTTCGGGGAGCCCCGCGGCGAAGTAGCGGACGGTCTCGTTGCCGAGGCCGTCCCAGTACGAGACCGCGATGCGGTCTGCGTGGTAGCCATGGTCCTGCTCGCCCATGGGGCCGGAACCCACTCGGGTCCCTCGGATCGCGTTGCCGCCGGTAGCCATCAGATCACCTCGAACTTCGTGATGAGACCGAGCGCCACGATCGACACGAACCACGCGAGAGCGAGGATCACCGTGAAGCGATTGAGGTTGCGCTCAGCGAGGCCCGACGAGCCGACAGCCGACGTCATTCCTCCACCGAACATGTCGGACAGGCCGCCGCCGCGACCCTTGTGGAGGAGGATGAGGAGAGTCAGCAGGACGCTGGTTATACCCAGCACCACCTGCAGGACGAACTCGAGAATTTCCACGAGAAAGAGCCTTTCGCTGGGGCAGGATTGCCCCGGTAACGGTCAAGTATACGGTGCGGCGGGGCGCGAGCCCCGCCGCACACTCATACGCCGACGTGCTTCTCGAAGCGGATGATCGCAGCGAACTCATCGACCACGAGGCTCGCGCCTCCGACGAGTGCACCGTCGACATCGGGCTCACGCATGAAGCTGGCGATGTTCGCGGCCTTGACCGATCCGCCGTACAGGACCCGGGTGCGCGCCGCGGCATCGTCACCGAGGACCTTGGCGATCACCGCACGCAGCGCGGCGCAGACATCCTGCGCCTGCTGAGGCGTCGCGGCCTGTCCCGAGCCGATGGCCCAGACCGGCTCGTACGCCACCACGATGTCGGCATCCTTCGAGAGTCCCTGCAGAGCCGCCTCGAGCTGACCTGAGGGCACGGCGCTGGCACCGAACTTCTCGAGGTCCTCGGCCGTCTCACCCACGCAGATCACAGGCGACAGACCGTGCTTCAACGCGGCCTTCGTCTTGGCTGCCACGACGTCATCCGACTCCGCGTGGTACTCACGACGCTCGGAGTGACCGATGATGACGTACTTCGCGTCGAGCTTCGCGAGGAACGCGCCCGAGATCTCGCCGGTGTACGCCCCGGAATCATGAGCCGAGAGGTCCTGCGCGCCGAGGGCGAACGGGATCTTGTCGGCGTCGATCAGGGTCTGCACGCTGCGGATGTCGGTGAAGGGCGGGAAGACCGCGACCTCGACCGAGCCGTCCTCGTGCTTGGCGTCCTTGAGAGTCCAGTGCAGCTTCTGCACGAAGGCGACCGCCTGCAGGTGGTCGAGATTCATCTTCCAGTTTCCCGCGATCAGCGGGGTACGGGTGTTCACACCCATCCGAGCACCTCCAGGCCGGGTAGTTTCTTGCCCTCGAGGAACTCGAGGCTGGCGCCGCCACCGGTCGAGATGTGACCGAACTGATCGTCGGTGAAGCCGAGCTGACGCACGGCCGCAGCCGAGTCGCCGCCGCCGACGACGCTGAGGCCGTCGACTTCGGTGAGCGCCTGCGCGACCGCCTTCGTGCCGCCGGCGAAGGCCGGGAACTCGAACACGCCCATCGGGCCGTTCCAGAACACCGTCTTCGACCCACGGATGACGTCTGCAAACCGAGCAGCCGTCTCCGGCCCGATGTCCAGACCGATGCCGGAGGAGCCGAATGCAGTGCTCTCGATGGCGTCGGCGGCAGTGATCTCATGGTCCGCGTCCGCGGAGAACGAGGATGCGACGACCACATCGGTCGGGAGCACGAGTTCCACACCGCGCTTCTCGGCCTCGGCGATGTAGCCGCGGACCGTCTCGAGCTGGTCTTCCTCGAGCAGGCTCGACGCCACTGCGTGGCCCTGTGCCTTCAGGAAGGTGAACAGCATGCCGCCGCCGACGAGGATGCGATCCACGCGCGGCAGCAGGTGCGAGATGACGCCGAGCTTGTCGCTGACCTTCGAACCGCCGAGCACGACCGCGTACGGGCGCTCAGGGTTCTCGGTGAGGCGGTCGAGCACATCGAGCTCGGCTGCGATGAGCAGGCCGGCGGCCGACGGCAGCAGCTCGGCGAGGTCGTAGACGCTCGCCTGCTTGCGGTGCACGACGCCGAAACCGTCGGAGACGAACACGTCTCCGAGCTCCGCGAGCTGAGCTGCGAAGGCGCCGCGCTCGGCGTCGTCCTTCGAGGTCTCCCCCGGGTTGAAACGCAGGTTCTCGATCACGACGATACCGCCGTCCTCGAGCGAGGCCACGGCCTCCTGCGCCGACTCGCCGACGGTGTCGCGAGCGAACGCCACCGGCTTGCCGAGCAGCTCGGACAGCCGCTGGGCGACCGGCGCGAGACTGTACTGCGGGTCGGGCGCGCCGTCGGGGCGGCCGAGGTGCGAGCACACGACGACGCGGGCGCCCGCGTTGATGAGTGCGTTGAGGGTAGGCAACGAGGCGCGGACACGGCCATCGTCCGTGATGATCCCATCCCGCAGGGGGACGTTGAGATCACAACGGACGATGACGCGCTTGCCCTCGAGCGAACCCAGTGAATCCAGGGTGCGCAGAGTCATGGGAGATGTCTCAGAGACGCTCTGCCACGTACTCGGTCAGGTCGACGAGGCGGTTGGAGTAGCCCCACTCGTTGTCGTACCAGCTGGAGACCTTGACCAGGTTGCCGCTGACGTTGGTCAGCGTGGCGTCGAAGATCGACGAGTGCGGGTTGTGCACGATGTCGCTCGAGACGATCTGGTCTTCGTTGTACTGCAGGAAGCCGGCGAGGCGACCGTCGGCCGCAGCCTTCTTGTAGGCCTCGTTGACCTCGTCGACCGTGAGGTTCTCTCGGTCGGTGATCAGCGTGAGGTCGACGATCGAGCCGGTGGGGACCGGAACGCGGTACGACGAGCCGCTCAGCTTGCCCTGAAGCTCGGGCAGAACCTCGCCGATCGCCTTCGCGGCACCGGTCGACGCCGGGGTGATGTTGATCGCGGCAGCGCGTGCACGACGAAGGTCGCTGTGAGGACCGTCCTGCAGGTTCTGGTCCGCCGTGTAGGCGTGAGCGGTCATCATGAAGCCGCGGTCGATGCCGAATGCGTCGTTGAAGACCTGCGCCAGCGGTGCGAGGCAGTTGGTCGTGCAGGAGGCGTTGGAGATGATGTGATCCGTCTCCGGGTTGTACGTGTCCTCGTTCACGCCCATGACGAACGTGCCGTCGACGCCGGTGCCCGGGGCCGAGATGAGGACCTTCTTGGCCCCCGCCTCGATGTGCTTCTTGGCGAGCTCGGCCTTGGTGAAGAACCCGGTCGACTCGATGACGATGTCGACACCCAGCTCGCCCCACGGGAGGCCCGCGGGGTCACGCTCTGCGAACGCCTTGATCGCCTTGCCGTTGACGGTGATGCTCTCGTCGTCGTAGCTGATGTCCGCATCGAGGACGCCGCCCACGGAGTCGTACTTCAGAAGGTGGGCAAGGGTCTTGTTGTCGGTGAGGTCGTTGACAGCGACGATCTCGATGTCAGCTCCCTGCGCGAGAGCCGCGCGGAAGTAGTTGCGTCCGATACGGCCGAAGCCGTTGATACCGATCTTGACAGACACTCAGGTCTCCCTGTTTCTCGTGCGCTGTGCGCAGCAATCGTGCGTGCGCGGTGCGCGGGGGTTTTTGGCTGAGATGGCGTCCCGACGAGACTTGGCCCGTCGGGACGCGACCCGATTACGACAGTACCAGCAGGCCGTTCGTCTTCTCGCGGGCGACCTCGAAGCGCTGAGCGACGTTCTCCCAGTTGGCGATGTTCCACGCGGCCTTCACGTAGTCGGCCTTGACGTTGAGGTAATCGAGGTAGAAGGCGTGCTCCCACATGTCCAGCTGGAACAGCGGCACGGTTCCCTGCGCGGTGTTGGACTGCTGGTCGAACAGCTGCTGGATGATCAGGCGCTGACCGATCGAGTCCCAGCTGAGGACCGACCAGCCGGAGCCCTGGATTCCGAGTGCGTTGGCAGTGAAGTGCGCCTGGAACTTCTCGAACGAGCCGAAGAACTCGTCGATCGCGGCCTTGAGCTCGCCCTCGGGCTGTCCGCCGCCGGTCGGCGAAAGGTTGGTCCAGAAGATGGAGTGGTTGACGTGTCCACCGAGGTTGAACGCGAGGTCCTTCTCGAGCTTGTTCACGTTCGCGAGATTGCCGCTGTCGCGCGCCTCGGCGAGCTGCTCGAGCGCGGTGTTGGCGCCGGCGACGTAGGTCGCGTGGTGCTTGTCATGGTGCAGCTCCATGATCTTGCCGCTGATGTGCGGCTCGAGGGCTGCGAAGTCGTAGGGAAGGTCGGGGAGCGTGTAGGTCGCCATGTCGCTTTTCATCCAATCCGCGCCGCGCCGCGGCGCTTGCCGATCCTCCGCGCCACCGAAGTGCGGTGCGGAGCGGACGTAACTCATCCTAGTGACGACAACGCATCGTCACTCCTGATCCTTCCCCCATATGACGAAGCGAGGCGACCCCTTGACAGGGGTCGCCTCGCTCGGTTCTCCGATGTCTCAGACGTCGAGCCCCGCCGGGACCGCGGCCTCCGTACCGGGAATGCCCTCCTGCTGCGCGCGCTTGTCGGCCATGGCCAGAAGGCGGCGGATGCGACCGGCCACGGCATCCTTCGTCATGGGCGGATCGGCATGGTGTCCGAGCTCGTCGAGGCTCGCGTCACGGTGCGCGAGGCGCAGCTCGCCGGCGACCTTGAGGTGGTCGGGCACGTCGTCCGCGAGGATCTCGAGGGCGCGCTCGACGCGCGCGCATGCGGCGACAGCGGCCTGCGCCGATCGACGGAGGTTGGCATCGTCGAAGTTCACGAGACGGTTGACTCCGGCGCGCACCTCGCGGCGCTGGCGCATCTCCTCCCAGGCGATCGCCGTCTTCTGCGCGCCCATCTCGCTCAGGACCGTGCGGATCGCCTCCCCCTCGCGCACCACGACTCGCGGCATGCCACGGACCTCGCGCGCCTTGGCCGCCACACCGAGTCGATGTGCCGCACCGACGAGAGCCATAGCGGCCTCCGATGACGGGCAGGAGACCTCGAGCATCGCTGAGCGCCCGGGCTCGCTGAGGGTGCCGGCGGCGAGGAACGCGCCGCGCCACAAACCCGCGATCTCTGCGCGGGAACCCGTCGTGAGACGGTTGGGAAGACCGCGCACCGGCCGTCGGCGCTGATCGAGCAGCCCCGTCTGGCGGGCGAGAGTCTCACCGGCCGCGATCACCCGCACCGCCCACCGCGCGCCGTCGTTGGCACTGCTCGACTGCACCTGAGCGATCTCCGGACGCACGCCGTAGATCTCTGCCAGGTCGCGGGCGACACGCTGGGCGAGCACCTCTGCATCCACCTCGGCCTCGACAGCGACCCGTCCGGCGATCGAGTGCAACCCACCGGCGAACCGGAGGATCGATGTGACCTCCGCGACGCGCACCGTGGGGGGTGCATTGCGGATGCTGACAAGCTCAGCTTTGACGTCGGTGGTTAGTGCCACGACACTCCTTCACGCTCACGCGCCGGATCGCGACGCAAACCTCCAGCTTACTCGGCCCGACGCCGGTCTCACTCCCGGCCGAGGTCCCGGTGTCGCACGTTGACGGCCACCCCGGGCACGGTGGCCAGGCGACGCGCCAGTTCTTCGGCCATCGCGACGGAACGGTGCTTGCCTCCCGTGCATCCGATCGCGACGGTGGAATGACTCTTGTTCTCGCGCTGGTATCCCTCGAGCACCGGCGTCAGCGCTGCCGCGTACGCGTCGAGGAACTCTGCAGCTCCTTGGCGGGACAGCACGTACTCGCGCACCCGCTCGTCCTTGCCTGTGAGTCCGCGCAACTCTTCGTTCCAGAACGGGTTCGGGAGGAACCGCATGTCCGCGACGAGATCGACGTCGGTGGGAAGTCCGTACTTGAAGCCGAAGCTCATCAGGGTTACCCGGTGTCGCGCCGCGCCCTCTTCGGCGAAGAGCTCGGACACCTGGGTCGCCAGCTGGTGGATGTTCAGGGACGAGGTGTCGATCACGAGATCGGCGGCTTCGCGGATGGGGGCGAGCTTGGAGCGCTCGACGCGGATGCCGTCGAGCAGCGTGCCGTCGTCCTGCAGAGGGTGCGGCCGGCGAACCGCCTCGAAGCGGCGCACGAGCACGTCGTCGGACGCGTCGAGGAAGAGGACGCGGATGGCGCCACGAGAGCGCAGGGCACGCGTCACACCCGGAAAGTCATCGAACAGGTTGCGTCCGCGAACGTCGACCACAGCGGCGATCTTCGGCAGCGAGGTGCCCCCCATGTCGGTGAGGTCGAGGAGCGGGCGGAGGATCTGTGGGGGCAGGTTGTCGACGACGTACCACCCGAGATCCTCGAGTGCGTTGGCGACCGTCGTGCGTCCCGCGCCCGACATGCCCGTGACGATGAGGAACTCGCCTTTGTCCCCGTCAGCCATGGTTGCTCCTTCTCCCCCGCTGACCTCAAGCCTAGCGACTGCGCGCTACCGCGTGGACAGGTGCGTGTGGATGTTCCGTGCCAGCACCGGCCCGATGCCCGGCACCTGCTCGATCTCGCCCGGGTCGGCCGACTTGAGGGCGGCGACCGAGCCGAAGTGTTTGAGCAGCACCTTGATGCGCGAGGCCCCCAGTCCCGGAACTTCGGCCAGCACCGTCGTGATCCCTCCCTTGCGCCTCTTGCGCTGGTGCGTGATCGCGAATCGGTGTGCCTCGTCGCGCAGTCGCTGCAACAGGTACAGCGATTCACTGGTGCGAGGAAGGATCACCGGGAAGTCCTCGCCCGGCAGCCATATCTCCTCCAGTCGCTTCGCGATGCCGCACACGGCGATCTCGGTGTGGCCCGCGTCACGGAGTGCGCGCGCAGCGGCCTCGACCTGCGGCTGGCCGCCGTCGACCAGCAGCAGCTGCGGCGGATAGGCGAATCGCGGCTTGCGCTTGACCTCGCCGACGACCTCCTCCGAGAGGGCTTCCTCTGCCATCTGCTCCTCGGACGTCGTCTCTTCCGGGCGATCGAGGTAGGCCAGCCGTCGACGCAGCACCTGATACATCGAGTCGGTGTCGTCGGTCGTCTCGGGGATGTTGAAGGAGCGGTACTGGTCTTTGCGAGGGAGCCCGTCTTCGAACACCACCATCGAGGCCACGACGTTGGTGCCACCGAGGTGCGAGATGTCGAAGCATTCGATCCGCAGCGGCGCTTCGCTCATCCCCAGGGCATCCTGAAGATCGGTCAGCGCCTGGGTCCGCGCCACGTAGTCGCTCGTGCGACGGGTCTTGTAGCGGATCAGGGCCTGCTGGGCGTTCAGAGTCGCTGTGCGCATGAGATCGGCACGCTGGCCCCGCTGCGCGACGGCGATCTCGACCTTCTTGCCCCGGCGCTCCCTCAGCCAGAGCTCGAGCTCGGCGGCGTCATCCGGCAGCGACGGCACGAGGATGCGTCTCGGCACGTCCTGGGCATCTCCGTAGGCGCGCTGGAGCACCTGATCGACGAGGTCGGCGGTCGAGATGTCGATCTCCTTCTCGATCGTCATCGCACGGACTCCGCGCACACGTCCGCCGCGGATCACGAAGTGCTGCACTGCGGCGGCGAGCTCGTCTTCCGCGATGCCGAAGAGGTCGGCGTCCTCATCGGGCGCCAGAACCAGCGCACTCTTTCCGAGAACGGCCTCGATCGCGCCGAGCTTGTCGCGATACTTCGCGGCGGCTTCGTAGTCCATCGCCGCCGACGCGGCGAGCATCCGCTTGGTCAGTTCGCGTGTGAACCGTTCGTCTCCGCCCGCCATGAACGCGACGAAGTCGTCGACCATCGCCCGGTGTTCTTCGATCGTGACCGTCATCGAGCAGGGGCCGCCGCACTTGCCGATCTGTCCCGGGAAGCACGGCCTGCCCGTCGCCATCGCCCGCTTGTAGCTGGAATCGCTGCAGGTGCGGATCGGGAACGCCTTGACCATCAGGTCGATCGTCTCGTGCACGGCCCAGACCTTGGGGTACGGGCCGAAGTATCGTGCGCCGGGGATCTTACGGTTCCGCGTGACGATCACCCGCGGCGCTTCATCGCCGAGGGTGACCGCCATGAACGGGTACGACTTGTCGTCTTTGTAGCGGACGTTGAACGGCGGATCGAACTCCTTGATCCACATGTACTCGAGCTGCAGTGAGTCGACGTCGGTCGGCACCACCGTCCACTCCACCGACGACGCTGTCGTGACCATGCGTCGGGTTCGCTCGTGCAGGGTGCGCAGAGGCGCGAAGTAATTCGACAGCCGCTGACGAAGGTTCTTGGCCTTGCCCACATAGAGCACCCGGCCATCGGCGTCCCTGAATCTGTACACACCGGGGTTGGTCGGTATCTCACCCGCCCTCGGCTTGTACGGGAGCACGTCGGCCATCAGCTGGCCTTCCGCGCGGAGCGCCCCTCATCCAGGATCTCGGCGAGGAACTGCCCGGTGTGGCTCTCCTCGACGCGAGCGATCTGCTCGGGAGTGCCGGTGGCGAGGATCTCGCCACCGCCCGAGCCGCCCTCGGGGCCGAGGTCGATCACCCAGTCCGCCGACTTGATCACGTCGAGGTTGTGCTCGATCACGATGACCGTGTTGCCCTTGTCGACGAGTCCGTTCAGCACCTCGAGGAGCTTGCGCACGTCTTCGAAGTGCAGGCCGGTGGTCGGCTCGTCGAGCACGTAGATGCTTCGGCCGTTGCTACGCCGTTGGAGCTCGGTGGCGAGCTTGACGCGCTGTGCCTCGCCGCCCGACAGGGTCGTCGCGGACTGCCCCAGGCGCACGTATCCGAGGCCGACGTCGACCAGGGTCTTCATGTAGCGATGGATGGCCTGGATCGGCTCGAAGAACTCCGCCGCCTCGGCGATCGGCATCTCGAGCACTTCGGCGATGTTCTTGCCCTTGTAGTGCACCGCGAGGGTGTCGCGGTTGTACCGCTTCCCGTGGCACACCTCGCAGTCGACGTACACGTCGGGCAGGAAGTTCATCTCGATCTTGATCGTGCCGTCACCGGAGCAGGCGTCGCAGCGTCCGCCCTTCACGTTGAAGCTGAAGCGTCCGGGCTGGTACCCGCGGACCTTCGCCTCGGGTGTCTCGCTGAACAGCGAGCGGATCCTGTCGAAGACGCCGGTGTAGGTGGCCGGGTTGGACCGCGGGGTGCGGCCGATCGGAGCCTGGTCGACGTGCACGACCTTGTCCAGGTTGTCGAGACCCGAAACGCGGGTGTGCTTGCCCGGCACCGTGCGCGCGCCGTTGAGGCGCGAAGCGAGCACCTGATAGAGGATGTCGTTGACGAGAGAGGACTTGCCCGATCCGCTGACTCCTGTCACAGCCGTCAGCACGCCGAGCGGAAAATCGACGCTCACATTCTTGAGGTTGTTCTCTCGAGCTCCGACGACGCTGATCTTGCGTTTCTTGTCGAGCTTGCGCCTCTTCGTCGGCGTCGGGATCTCACGGGCACCGGAGAGGTACTCGCCGGTCATGGAGTCGGGCTCGCTCAGCAGCGCCGAATAGGGCCCCGAGTGCACGACCTCGCCGCCGTTCACGCCCGCTCCCGGTCCGATGTCGACGACCCAGTCAGCCGCCTCGATCGTCTCTTCGTCGTGCTCGACGACGATGAGCGTGTTGCCCAGGTCGCGCAGCTTCAGCAGGGTGTCGATGAGGCGCCTGTTGTCGCGCTGGTGGAGCCCGATCGACGGCTCGTCGAGCACGTAGAGCACGCCGGTGAGGCCTGACCCGATCTGCGTGGCGAGGCGGATCCGCTGCGCTTCACCGCCCGACAGCGACCCGGCGGAGCGGCTGAGGTTGAGATATGAGAGACCGACCTGCAGCAGGAAGTCGAGCCGGAGGCGGATCTCGCGGAGCACCTGGGCGGCGATCTTCGCCTCGCGGTCTGTGAGCGTGAGGGTCTCCATGAAGGCCCTCGCGTCGACGAGACTGAGGTGCGACACCTCGGCGATCGAGTGCCCGTGCACCTGCACGGCGAGCACTTCGGGCTTCAGCCTGTTCCCCTCGCAGACGGGGCACGGCACCTCTCGCAGGTACTCGCCCCAGCGGGCACGCTGAGTGTCGGACTCGGCCTGCGCGTACTGACGCTCGATGTACGGAACGACGCCCTCGAAACCCGATGCGTATCGCATCTCGCGTCCGTAGCGGTTCTTGAACTTCACCGTGACTTTGTAGTTGTCACCGCGGAGGATCGCGTCCTGCACATCGACCCTGAGGTCCTGCCAGGGGGTGTCGAGCGAGAAGTTCAGGTCGGCGGCCAGCCCTTCGAGCAGGCGCTCGTAATACTGGAAGAGGCCCTTGCCCTGGGTCGTCCAGGGAATGATCGCGCCCTCTCGGATCGAGAGCTCTTCGTCGCCGAGCATCAGATCGACGTCGACCGACATGCGCGTGCCGAGCCCGGAGCATGCAGGGCAGGCACCGAAGGGAGCATTGAACGAGAACGTGCGGGGCTCGATCTCAGTGAGGGTGAGAGCGTGGCCGTTGGGGCAGGCGAGCTTCTCGGAGAAGGACTGCCAGGCGTCGTCGCCTTCTTCGTCGACGAAGTTCACCTGGACGACGCCGCCCGCGAGGCCGAGAGCGGTCTCGACCGAATCCGTGACACGGCCGAGGATGTCGTCGGCCGCGACGAGTCGGTCGACCACCACGGCGATGTCGTGCTTATAGCTCTTCTTCAGCGTCGGCGGCTCGGCGAGCTGGATCAGGTCGCCGTCGACGATCGCTCGCGAATAGCCCTTCGCGCCGAGTTCGCGGAAGAGGTCGACGAACTCGCCCTTCTTCTGCGAGACGATGGGCGCGACGATCTGGTACCGCGTGCGCTCGGGCAGGCCCATGAGCTGGTCTGCGATCTGCTGCACGGTCTGTCGCTGGATGCGCTCACCGCACTCGGGGCAGTGCGGGATGCCGATCCTCGCCCAGAGCAGACGCATGTAGTCGTAGATCTCGGTGATCGTGCCGACGGTCGACCGCGGGTTGCGGTTCGTCGACTTCTGATCGATCGACACGGCGGGGCTCAGCCCCTCGATGAAGTCGACGTCAGGTCGATCGACCTGGCCGAGGAACTGCCGCGCGTACGCGCTCAGCGACTCGACGTAGCGACGCTGACCTTCGGCGAAGATCGTGTCGAACGCGAGACTCGACTTGCCGGAACCGGACAGGCCGGTGAACACGACGAGCGAGTCGCGTGGGATGTCGATGTCGACGTTCTTGAGATTGTGCACGCGGGCACCGCGAACACTGAGTTTTCCTGGGGTTGCAACCGGGACGATAGGCACTGATCAAGTCTACGAGGGGCCACGGACATTGGCTCCGTGAGGGCTCCCAGGGAAGAGGTCACGTGCCGTCGCGACCCTTCATTCGGGGACCGAGCGGCGCCCCGCGAATGCCGACAGCCCGTCTCGGAGCGTCGCGATCTGCTGGAGATCCATGCCCACCGTCTCCATGACCTGTCGGGGAACCTCGAGTGCACGTTCACGGAGCGCCCGTCCGGCATCCGTGAGCGTGATGTCGAGGCGCCGCTCGTCTTCGACGCTGCGCTGCCTGGCGACCAACCCCTCCGCTTCGAGGCGCTTCACCAGCGGCGACGCCGTGGCCGGATCGAGGGCGAGATCCGCCGCGAGGTCGTTCAAGGGCCTGGGCGCCCGCTCCCACAGCGCCAGCATCACCAGATACTGCGGGTGCGTGAGTCCCAGCGGCTCCAGGATCGGTCGATAGATCGCCACGACGTTCCGCGCGGCGGTCACCAGCGCGAAGCAGAGTTGATTGTCGAGCTTGAGCAGATCGTCGGAAACCGTCACGCAGTCGACTATACAACCGCACTAATGATTAGTACACTAATAAACATGGCACATTCCGGTGACCGTCCCCCTCTCCGCACCCGCATCCGAGAGGCCGGCGGCCTCTACTCCTGGATCAACACGAATCTGATCCGCTTCGCCGGCCCGGCGTCGGTCGGCCCGTACGAGAAGACGCCTGCGCCGAGCCCCGCCGAGCGTGCGGAGCGTGCGTGCCCGCTCTGCGGCGCGCCGATGAGCGAGCACGAGATCGACCGCTCAGGCCCGAAGACCCTCGTCCACTGCCCCTGAGGTTCGAGCGGTCAGCCGTCGCGGGCTGCGTCCTCGCGGGCGACGTCGAGCCAGAAGGCGAGGGCATCGTCGTCGGCGAGGGATCTCGGTGAGACGTCAAGCCATCCGGTGCCCATCGTGCGAGGTCCCATCCGGGCAGTCGCAACCCCCGGGCGTGTGACGAGCATCGCGCCGTGCTGCTCGTCGACCCTCACCAGGAGCACACCACCACTGCGCGCCCCGACGAGGATGTGACCGTCTCTCAGGAAGGCCCGGGTGCCGAACATCCGCTTCTCCTCGACGTCGCCGTCGAGCGTCAGCAGCGCGCGCACGCGATCGGCCAGCTCTTTTCCTGCCGCGTCCATCCTCGTCGACGCCTGAGACTCAGGCGTGTCCGGCCCTCTCCATGGCACGCAGCTCCTTCTTCATGTCCTGCACCTCGTCGCGCAGGCGACCGGCGAGCTCGAACTTGAGCTCGGCTGCCGCTGCGAGCATCTGGTCGGAGAGATCCTGAATCACCGCTTCGAGCTGCTGGGCACCCTCTGCGGCGATGCCCGTACGGCGAAGATTCGGCGTGGGCGACTTTCCCTTGCCCGTCGCGCGTCCGCGCCCCGACATCATCTCGGCCGTGTCGGCTCCCTCTCGAGCGAGCACCTCGGTGATGTCGGCGATGCGTTTGCGCAGCGGCTGCGGGTCGATGCCGTTCTCGAGGTTGTAGGCGACTTGCTTCTCTCGCCGTCGGTCCGTCTCCTCGATCGCCTTGGCCATGGAGTCGGTGATCTTGTCGGCATACATATGCACCTCGCCGGACACGTTTCGCGCCGCGCGGCCGATCGTCTGGATCAGCGATGTGCCTGAACGGAGGAATCCCTCCTTGTCGGCGTCGAGGATCGCGACCAGCGACACCTCGGGCAGGTCGAGCCCCTCCCGCAGGAGGTTGATGCCCACGAGCACGTCGTAGACGCCGGCGCGCAGCTCGCTGAGCAGCTCGACGCGACGGAGCGTGTCGACGTCGGAGTGGAGGTAGCGCACCCGCACACCGTGCTCCCCGAGGAAGTCGGTCAGCTCCTCGGACATCTTCTTCGTGAGGGTGGTGACGAGCACGCGCTCGTCGCGCTCGACGCGCTTTCTGATCTCTTCGAGCAGGTCGTCGATCTGGCCCTTGGAGGGCTTCACGATGATGTGCGGATCGACGAGACCGGTGGGGCGGATGATCTGTTCGACCACGCCGTCTGCGATGCCCATCTCGTACTTGCCCGGCGTGGCCGACAGGTAGACGGTCTGACCGATCCTGTTCTTGAACTCGTCCCATCGCAGCGGCCGGTTGTCCATCGCGCTCGGCAGGCGGAATCCGTGGTCGACCAGAGTGCGCTTGCGTGATGCGTCGCCCTCGTACATCGCGCCGATCTGCGGGACGGTGACATGCGATTCGTCGATCACGAGCAGGAAGTCGTCGGGGAAGAAGTCGAGCAGCGTGTGCGGTGGCTCACCGGGCTGACGACCGTCCATATGCCGTGAGTAGTTCTCGATCCCGGAGCAGAAGCCGAGCTGCTGCAGCATCTCGAGGTCGAAGGTGGTGCGCATCCGCAGTCGTTGCGCTTCGAGCAGCTTGCCCTGCCTCTCGAACTCCTTCAGTCGCTCTTCGAGCTCGTGCTCGATCGTGCCGATCGAACGCTGGATCACATCGGTTCCGGCCACGTAGTGCGAAGCCGGGAAGATCGGCACGGCATCGAGCTTCTCGATGACCTCTCCGGTGAGCGGGTGCAAGGAGTAGAGCGCTTCGATCTCATCACCGAACAGCTCGATGCGAATCGCGTGCTCCTCGTATACCGGGATGATCTCGATGGTGTCGCCGCGCACCCGGAAATTGCCACGTGAGAAGTCGACATCGTTGCGGTTGTACTGCATCGCGATGAACTGCCTGATGAGAGCATCCCGGTCGTACCGCTCCCCCACCTGCAGCGCGACCATGGCGCGCAGATACTCCTCAGGAGCGCCGAGACCGTAGATGCAGGACACGGTCGAGACGACGATCACGTCGCGACGGCTGAGCAGCGAGTTCGTGGTCGAGTGACGGAGACGCTCGACCTCGGCGTTGATCGACGAGTCCTTCTCGATGAAGGTGTCTGTCTGCGGGACGTACGCCTCGGGCTGGTAGTAGTCGTAGTACGACACGAAATACTCGACCGCGTTGTTGGGCATCAGCTCACGGAACTCGTTCGCGAGCTGCGCCGCCAGGGTCTTGTTGTGTGCGAGAACGAGAGTCGGTCGCTGCACCTGCTCGACGAGCCAGGCGGTCGTCGCCGATTTTCCCGTACCCGTCGCTCCGAGCAGAACGACGTCGGTCTCGCCGGCGTTTATGCGCGACGCGAGCTCGGCGATGGCCTTGGGCTGATCGCCGGCCGGCGCATACTCGCTGATGACCTCGAACGGACGGACACTGCGGGTGGGTTGCATACCTCCAGCGTAGGCGTGGCCACCGACATCGGGGTCGTGTCGGAAGCCCCGCCTAGAGTGAGGGCGTGATCGAGTTCATCATCGGCACCAGCCTCGCAGCGTCGGCGGGCCTCAACGCCTGGATGCCGCTGTTCCTGCTCGGTCTCGCGGATCGTCTGCTTCCCGCCGTGGAGCTGCCTTCCGCATGGGCCTGGCTGTCGAGCGACGTCGCCCTGTGGATCTCGGGGGCGCTTCTGCTGCTCGAGATCATCGCCGACAAGATTCCCGCACTCGACTCCGTCAACGACATCGTCCAGAGCATCCTGCGTCCTGCGGCCGGGGGCATCGCGTTCGGGGCCGGATCGGGTGCGCAGACCGTCGCGATCCAGGACCCGGCCTCGTTCTTCACCGACAACCAATGGGTTCCCGTCGTCATCGGCATCGGCGTCGCACTCGTGGTGCATATCGTGAAGGCGACTGCGCGCGTCGCCGCGAATGCGGCGACCGGAGGGCTCGCGGCGCCCGTTCTCAGCGCCGCGGAGGACGGCACATCGTTCGTCCTCGCCGCCGCCGCGATCATCGTCCCGCTCCTGGCGGCGGCACTCCTCGTCGCGCTCGTCGTCGCGGTCGTCGCACTGGTGCGTCGACGCGCCCGTCGACGCAGCGAGCGAGAGCAGCTCCTCGGCTGACCGGAGTGGCGCTGGGCTATCGAGGCGCAGTCATGACCTCGTCGCAGCCCTCAACCGAGCCTCGCAGCACGACGGCGGCCAAGGACGCCGAGATCCCGCACATCACGATGACCGCGAGGAGGAACCACGTCCAATCCGTCGCCCCGAACACGATGCCGAGGACCCATCCGAACAGACTCGAGCCGGCGTAGTAGCCGAAGTAGTACAGCGAAGATGCCTGGGCCCTGTGTTCCGGATCCGCCGAGGCCGGCGCCCAGCCGGAGGCGACGGCATGCGCCCCGAAGAATCCTGCGGTGAAGAGCAGCAGACCGCCGAGCACGACGAGCGCCATCGGAGCGAGCATCGCGGCGGCGCCCGTCGCCATCGCCGTGATCGATCCCAGCAGCACCGGATACCGTCCGATCCGCGAGGCCAGGGATCCCGCCCAGGGCGATGATGCGGTCCCGGCGAGATAGGCGAGGAAGAGCAGGGTCACGAGCCAGGCAGGAAGTGCGAACGGCGGCTCGGCGAGGTGGAACCCGAGGTAGTTGTAGACCGCCACGAACGCGCCCATCAGCAGGAAGCCCTGGGCGTACAGGGCGAGCTGACGCCCCGATCGCAGCGGGGCGATCAGGCGCGCGAGCATCCCCGGGCCGGCATCGTCACGGAAGCGTCCCGGCACGAAGCCCTGCGCCTTCGGCGTCAGCCAGAGGAACACCGCGGCCGCCAGCGCACACAGACCGGCGACCGTCCCCATCCCCGCCTGCCACCCCGCCCGCTCGCCGACGATGCCCGACACGATCCGGCCCAGCAGCCCACCCACCGTCGTTCCGGCGATGTAGCTCCCCGCCGCGGCGGCCGCGTGTCGCCGACTGACCTCCTCGCTCAGGTATGCCAGCGCGATCGCAGGCACCGCCCCGAGCGCGATTCCTTGCAGGAGACGCAGCGTCAGCAGCATCTCCATCCCGGCGCTGAGCGGAGCCAGGAGTCCCAACAGGGTCGCGGCGAGCACACCGACAGCCATCGACTGCACCCGTCCGATACGGTCGGCCACCATCGACCAAGGGATGACGGCGGCAGCCAATCCGAGCGTCGCCGCCGAGACGGTCAGCGCGGCGGTCGCCGGCGAGATGCCGAGATCGGTGGACAGCTGGGGCAGCACCGCCTGGGGTGAGTAGAGCTGGGCGAAGGTGGCGATGCCCGCGAAGAACAGACCGACGATCAGCTGCCGATACCCGGGCGACCCCGGGACGTGACCGGCGAAGGTCACGTCGTGCTGATCCGCTCCCAGAGATCGTCCGTCTGCGCGATCGTCTGCTCCAGCGATCCCGACGTGTCGACGACCTCGTCGGCGATCGCCAGACGGCGCTCGTCCGAGACCTGCGCGTCTATCCTCGACTGGGCCGCCTGCTCGGTCATGCCGCGCAGATCGACCAGGCGGCGACGTCGTTCGTCCGCAGGTGCGTGTGCGACGACGATCAGGTCCCACGGATCATCGACGCGCGCTTCGACCAGCAGAGGCACGTCGTAGACGACGACCGCTGCGGGGTCGGCGGACATCGCCTCGTCGAATCGGCGCTGCGACTCGGCCCGCACCGCCGGGTGCACGATCGCGTTCAGTGCTGCCAGCTGCTCGGCGTCCCCGAAGACCTTCGCGCCGAGGGCGGCGCGGTCGAGTGAGCCGTCGGCGGCGATGACATCGGTGCCGAAAGTCTGCGCGATCGCTGCGAGCACCGACGAACCCGGAGCCTGCACGTCGCGGACGATCCGGTCGGCGTCCACCACCACTGCTCCCCTCTCGGCGAGCCGTCGTGCGATGGTCGACTTCCCCGACGCGATGCCGCCGGTGAGCGCGATGAGAGCCATGCGGCCAGTCTAGGCTTCGGGTGAGCCCGGCTCAGCGTCCGAGCAGCTGTCGGCGGGAGCTGATCACGCCGGTGTCGAAGCCTGCCAGATGGAGTCCGCCGTGGAAGCGCGCGTGCTCGATCTTGATGCATCGATCCATGACGACGGACAGCCCTGCGCGCTCGGCGATGGCCGCTGCATCCTCGTTCCATGATCCGAGTTGCATCCACAGTGCGCGTGCGCCGACGTCGACCGCTTCCTGAGCGACCCCGGGCAGATCATCGTGTCGGCGAAAGACGTCGACGATGTCGGGAACCACGGGCAGATCGGCGAGCGATGCGTAGACCGGCCGACCGAGGATCTCGGTTTCGCGAGGATTGACGAAGTAGACGTCGTACGACGAGCTCGAGAGCAGGTACGTCCCCACGAAGTACGAGGCACGCGCCGGATTGTTCGACGCTCCGACGATCGCAACCGAGGTCGACCGTCGCAGCAACGCGAACCGCGACTGCTGGCCGGGTCCGACCCAGGCGCGTCCGGGCGCGGTCGGCGCTGATCCGGGCAGGTCGCAGGACGCTTCCTGGGCGGCCACCGGCAGCGCGCAGGATGACTCGGGACCGGTGTTCGTCGTACTCATCGGTTCTGTCCCGTCGCGGTGGTGAGTGCCTGATCCAGATCCCAGACGATGTCTTCAGCATCCTCGAGGCCCACCGAGATCCGGATGAGGTCAGGACGCACGCCGGCCGCCACGAGCTGTGATTCCGTGAGCTGACGATGGGTGGTGGACGCCGGGTGGATGACGAGCGTGCGCGCGTCACCGATGTTCGCCAGGTGCGAGGCCAGCTGAAGATTCTCGATCAGAGTCTCCCCTGCCGCGCGACCGTCGTCGGCTCTGACCCCGAAAGCGAAGACCGAACCGGGGCCGAGCGGGAGGTATTTCGAGGCCCGGGCGTGGTGCGGGTGCGCGGGAAGCCCTGCCCATGTCACGTATTCGACGCGAGGATCGGAGTCCAACCAGTCTGCGACGATCCTCGCATTCGCGAGGTGCGCGTCGATGCGCTGCGGGAGCGTCTCGATCCCCTGGAGCAGATTGAAGGCGGACTGCGGGCTCAAGGCCGGCCCGATGTCGCGCAGCTGCTCCGTGCGGAGCTTGGTGAGGAACCCGTACTCGCCGAAGTTGTCCCACCATCTGATCCCGCCGTACGACTC
This sequence comes from Microbacterium hydrocarbonoxydans, assembly GCF_904831005.1. Classification (NCBI taxonomy): domain Bacteria; kingdom Bacillati; phylum Actinomycetota; class Actinomycetes; order Micrococcales; family Microbacteriaceae; genus Microbacterium; species Microbacterium hydrocarbonoxydans. The sequence goes on from NZ_LR882982.1 coordinate 2,054,259, forward strand.
GACAGGCTCGGTCATCTGCGGGAAGCGCCCGTTGCCCCAGTCGAAGGTGCCTTTCTCGATCACGACGCCCCCGAGAGTCGTACCGTGCCCGCCGAGGAACTTCGTGACCGAGTGGATGACGATGTCGGCGCCGTGCTCGAGCGGACGCGCGAGATACGGAGTCGCGAGAGTCGCGTCGACCACGAGCGGCACGCCGGCCGCATGTGCCACTGCGGCCAGCCCTTCGATGTCGGCGATCTCGCCCGACGGGTTGCCGATCATCTCGACGTAGACGACCTTCGTCTCGGGGCGGATCGCTGCCGCGTAGTCTGCCGGGTCGGTCGAGGCGACGAAGGTCGTCTCGACTCCGAAACGGCGAAGCGTCACGTCGAGCTGCGTCACCGTGCCGCCGTAGAGCTGCGCGGCGGCGACCACATGATCTCCGGCCCCCACCAGAGCGGCGAAGGTGATGAACTCCGCGCTCATACCGGACGCGGTCGCGACTGCGCCGATGCCGCCCTCCAGCGATGCGAGACGCTCTTCGAGCGCCGCCACGGTCGGGTTGCCGATCCGGGAGTAGATGTTGCCGTACTTCTGCAGTGCGAAGAGGTTTCCCGCGTCTGCCGCGTCGTCGAAGACGAACGAGGTCGTCTGATAGATCGGCACGGCGCGCGCGCCTGTCGCCGCATCCGGCGTGCCGCCGGCGTGGAGTGCCCGCGTGCGGAATCCGAAGCGGTGTTCTTCCGTCATGTTGGTTGTCCTCATCCAGCGTTCTCGAGCACGGCGGCGATCTCGTCGACGGCCCAGGGGTTCTGCAGTGATGTCGTATCGCCCAGCGGGACGCTCTCGCGCCCGGCGCGACGGTCCTGCTCAGCCTCCCACAGCTGCGCGAGCAGCCTGCGCATGATCTTTCCTGACCGGGTCTTCGGCAGGTCCGGCACGACGACGATGTGCTTCGGCTTGGCGACCGGTCCGATCGCGGTGGCGACCTGCACCTGCAGCTCCGACGTCGACACCTCCGAGCGCCCCGAGGCGGTGACGAAGGCCACGACGGCCTGACCGGTGACCGGATCGGCGACGCCGGCCGTGCCGGCCTCCCCCACCGTGTCGTGGGCCACGAGCGCGGACTCGATCTCGATCGTCGAGAGCCGATGGCCCGACACGTTGACGACGTCGTCGAGGCGTCCGAGGATCCAGATGTATCCGTCGGCGTCCTTCGTCGCACCGTCGCCTGCCACGTAGTAGCCGCCGTGTTCGCCGTGCCCGGCATACGCCGACCAGTAGGCATCGCGGTACCGCTGCGGGTTTCCCCACACCGTCCGTGCCATCCCCGGCCAGGGACGCCGCACCACGAGGGTTCCCGATCGCCCGGGAGCCGCCTCATCGCCGTTCGCATCGACCACGGTCGCGTCGATGCCGGGCAGCGGCACCGACGCGGAGCCCGGCTTGAGCGTCGTCACACCGGGCAGAGGAGCGATCATCGCAGCACCGGTCTCGGACTGCCACCAGGTGTCGACCACCGGGAGTTCGTCCCGACCGAAGTTGCGGCGGAACCAGATCCAGGCCTCGGGATTGATGGCTTCGCCGACGGTGCCGAGCAGCCGCAGCGTCGACAGATCGTGATCCCCCGGCAGCTCTGCGCCGAACCACGTCATGAAGGTGCGGATGAGCGTGGGCGCGGTGTAGTACACGGTCACGCCGTAGCGCTCGATGATCTCGAGGTGTCGCTCGCGGTGGGGGGTGTCGGGAGTCCCCTCGTAGATCACCTGGGTCAGGCCGTTCGAGAGCGGACCGTAGATCTCGTACGTGTGCGCCGTGACCCAGGCGAGATCGGCAGTGCACCAGTGCACATCGTCCGGCTTGGCGTCGAAGTGAGCCCAGTGCGCCCAGCTCGCGTGCGTCAGGTAGCCGCCTGAGGTGTGGACCAGCCCCTTCGGCTTGCCGGTGGTGCCCGAGGTGTAGATGATGAAGAGCGGATGCTCCGCGTCGAAGGACTGAGGCTCGTGCGTCGAGCGGGCGGTGTCGACGAGGTCGTGCCACCATACGTCGCGTCCCTCGGTCCAGGGTACGTCCTGCCCGGTGCGACGGAGGACGAGCACGTGCTCGAGGTCGGGAAGGTCGGCGGCCGCGATATCAGCCGTCGACTTGACCTCCGTGGCCGTGCCGCGCCTGAACTGGCCATCGCTCGTCACGAGAAGCTTCGCGCCGGTGTCGATCAGCCGGAATCGTACGGCCTCGGCGGAGAACCCACCGAAGACGAGCGAGTGCACGGCACCGATCCGCGCGCACGCGAGCGTGATGACGACCGTCTCGATCAGCACGGGCAGGTAGATGACGACGCGGTCGCCGGGCTCGACTCCGAGTGCGATGAGCGCGTTCGCCGCGCGCGACACCCTGGCCTGGAGATCGGAATACGTCACGGCGGTCCGGTCGCCCGGCTCTCCTTCGAAGTGCAACGCGACCTTGTCGCCGCGGCCGGCCTCGACGTGGCGGTCGACGCAGTTGTACGCGACGTTGAGCCGTCCGCCGACGAACCATCGTGCGGCGGGAACGGCATCCCCGACGGGCGGATCCCATTCGTGAGCCGTGTGCCAGGGCACGACCCAGTCGAGCCGCTCGGCCGCCTGCTCCCAGAATCCGGTGGGATCGGCCGCGGCTCTCGCATAGGCCTCCTCCGCCACGTTCGCCTGGTCGGCGAACCCCGCAGGTGCCGGGTACGTGCGCATCTCGTGCAGGCGCGCTTCGGACACCGTCACACCCACCGTCGGAGCAGGTACTTCTCGACCAGCACGAGAAGCGCGTTGGTGATGGTGCCCAGAACCGCGAGCAGGACGATCGACAGGATGATCCTGTCCACTCGTCCACTGTTCTGCGAGTCGGTGAGCAGGAATCCCAGTCCCATCGACGACGCGATCAGCTCTGCGGCGACGAGGAACAGCCAGGCCTGCGCGAGCGCGAGCCGAAGACCCGCGACCACCGACGGCACGACGGCGGGCAGCTGCACGGTACGGAACAGCGACCAGCCCCGGAGGCTGAACGAGCGTCCTGCTTCGACGAGCTGGGGGTCGACGTGTCGGAGCGCCGATGCGACGGTCGTGTACACCGGGAAGAACGCGCCGATCGCGATCAGCGTCACCTTGGACTCCTCGCCGATCTGCATCCAGAGGATCAGCAGCGGCACCCACGCCAGCGATGGCACTGCACGGACTGCGGAGAGCGTGGGACTGAGCAGCACGTCGCCGATCCGCGAGAGCCCGACGATGCCCGCGATCGCGAGCCCGATCACGGATCCGATCGCGAAGCCGAGCAGCACCCGCTGCACCGAGATCGCGATGTGCGTCCAGAGGAGCCCGCGCTCGGCCAGTTCGACACCGGCCGCGACGACCGCTTCCGGAGACGGCAGCAGGTAGGGCGCCACGACTCCGGTGGCCGTCACGAGCTGCCAGGCGACCACGATGAGGAGCGGAAGCAGGAGGCCGCCCGTGATGCGTACGGCCGGACGGTCCCACGCGTGGCGCGCGCCCACGTCGGGAACCCGGCGAACTCCACGAGCGGCGTCGAGCGCCTCCCGTGCGTCTGCGGGCACCACCACGCGCTCGTCGGGAAGGCTCACTCGCCCCCGACCGCCTTCTCTGCGAAGGTGGCGTTCACGATCGAGTCGAGTGCCTTGTCGACCGAGTCCTCGCCACCCTGGACATCACCGGAGTCGACGAGCACGGGAGCGATCTTCTCGAGCACCGCGACCTGATCGTCTCCCGGGATACCGCTCACGTCGAGGTTCGAGCGCTCGGTGATCACGGTGTTCGCGACCTCGATGTCGATGCCGGCGACCTCGGCGAGCAGGGCAGCGGTCTCGTCGGGGTTCTCGAGAGCCCACTCGCGCGCCTGCTCGTAGGCGTCGACGACCGCCTGTGCGAGGTCCGCGTGGTTCTCGATGAAGTCCTCGGTGGCGTTCAGGAATCCGTAGGTGTTGAAGTCGACGTTGCGGTACACGAGCTGGTCGCCCGATTCGACCTCGGCCGCAGCCATGATCGGGTCGAGACCGGCCCAGGCGTCGACCGAGCCACCGTCGAGCGCTGCACGCCCGTCTGCGTGCTGGAGGTTCTGCACCTCGACGTCATCGACCGAGAGGCCCGCCTCCTCGAGCGACTGCAGCAGGAAGAAGTAGGGATCTGTGCCCTTCGTCGCGGCGACGGACTTGCCCGCGAGGTCCTCGACCGAGGTGATCTCGCTGTCGGGACCCACGACGATCGCCGACCACTCGGGCTGCGAGTAGATGTCGATGACCTGGATGGGCGAGCCGTTCGCGCGGGCGAGGAGCGCGGCCGAACCTGCAGTCGATCCCACATCGATCGACCCGGAGCGCAGCAGCTCGTTCGCCTTGTTGGAGCCCGCGGACTGCACCCACTCGACATCGACGTCACCGCCGAGGATCTCCTCGAGGATGCCCTGGTCGCGGATCACGAGGCTCAGCGGGTTGTAGGTGGCGAAGTCGATCGACAGAGTGTCGGCAGACCACTCGCCGGCTGCAGAGGAGTCGTCCTTCGAGGTGTCGGACGCCGTGGCGTTCTCACCGGCGACGCAGCCGGATGCGACGAGCATCATCGTCCCGGCGATCGCGATCGCGGGGATGATTCGGCGGGTGATGGTGCTCATCGGGTCTCCTCGGTGGCGGTGCTGTGGTGGGTGTCGACGCCGAGCCCCTCGAGGAGCTCGGCACGGAGGTCGGCGAGACCGCGATCGGCGCGATCTCGGGGTCGGATGCCGGGAACGGTGACGGTGCGGGCGATGGACGGTGCGTCCGTCTCGGCGTCGCCGACCAGCGTGCGCAGCAGCAGCACGCGATCGGCGAGGTAGAGCGCCTCCTCGACGTCGTGGGTGACGAGCAGGACGGTAGTGGGCTCTGCGGCGTGGATCTTCAGGAGGAGATCGTGCATCCGCAGGCGTGTCAGTGCGTCGAGAGCGCCGAAAGGCTCGTCGAGAAGCAGAACTCCGGGGTTGCGGGCGAGCGCGCGGGCGAGAGACGCGCGCTGCGCCATCCCGCCGGACACCTCACGGGGGCGCTGGTCTGCGGCCTGCTCGAGACCGACGAGCTCGAGCAGCTCGCGCACGCGTTCGCGTCCTTCGCGTCGAGCGGTGCCGCGGCGAAGCCCGAGCTCGACGTTCTGCGCGATGGTCCGCCACGGAAGCAACCGGGGTTCCTGAAACGCGATCGCCGTACGCTCGTCGACGTCCGCGACGCCCGTGTCATCGAGCAGGATGCTGCCGCTCGTAGGCGCGTCGAGCCCACCGACCAGGCGAAGGAGCGTGGACTTGCCGCATCCGGACGGTCCGACGATCGCGACGATCTCGCCGGCCGCGACCTCGACGTCGACAGCACGGAGAACGTCTCGACGACCGCGCGCGAGGGGGAAGCTCCGTTCCACCCCGTGCAGGTGCACGGGCTGAGCGGCGCCGGCGACCGCCGGACCGCGCGCCGTGGAGGGCGCCGAGAGCAGAGAGGTCATACGCCCATGCTGTCCACACTGCACGGATGTGACGAATGCGCACGTAATGTTCGGTCACGGAACGCGCCGCGGGCGCTGCAGAGCGCGGATACGCGGAACGGGCCGCCACCCCGGAGGATGACGGCCCGTTCAGAGCGTGATGCTTAAGCGTTGCCGCCCGACAGCTTCTCGCGCAGAGCCGCGAGAGCCTCGTCGTCAGCGAGCGTGCCCGCGCCTGCGGCCTCGCTCGAGAAGACCTGGCCGCCGAAGTCGTCGCCAGCGGCCGCCTCGGCCTCGGCTGCCTTGGCAACCTGAGCCTTGTGGGCCTCCCAGCGAGCCTGGGCTGCAGCGTACTCCTGCTCCCATGCCTCGCGCTGGGTGTCGAAGCCTTCCTTCCACGCACCGGTCTCGGGGTCGAAGCCCTCCGGGTACTTGTACTCGCCGGCCTCGTCGTACTCGGCGAGCATTCCGTAGAGCGCCGGGTCGAACTCGGTGCCGTTGACGTCGACGGCCTCGTTCGCCTGCTTCAGCGAGAGCGAGATGCGGCGACGCTCGAGGTCGATGTCGATGACCTTGACGAAGACCTCTTCGCCGACCGACACGACCTGCTCAGCGAGCTCGACGTGCTTGCTGGAGAGCTCGGAGATGTGGACGAGGCCCTCGATACCGTCTGCGACGCGCACGAACGCACCGAACGGAACGAGCTTGGTGACCTTACCCGGCGTGACCTGTCCGATCGCGTGGGTACGGGCGAAGACCTGCCACGGGTCCTCCTGCGTCGCCTTCAGCGACAGGGAGACGCGCTCGCGGTCGAGGTCGACCTCGAGGATCTCGACGGTGACCTCCTGGCCGACCTCGACGACCTCGGAGGCGTGCTCGATGTGCTTCCAGGACAGCTCGGAGACGTGCACGAGGCCGTCCACGCCGCCCAGGTCGACGAATGCACCGAAGTTGACGATCGACGACACGACACCCTTGCGGACCTGACCCTTGTGCAGGTTGTTCAGGAACGTGGTGCGCGACTCCGACTGCGTCTGCTCGAGCAGCGCACGGCGGCTGAGCACGACGTTGTTGCGGTTCTTGTCGAGCTCGAGGATCTTCGCCTCGATCTCCTGACCGAGGTACGGCGTGAGGTCGCGGACGCGGCGCAGCTCGATGAGCGAGGCCGGCAGGAAGCCACGGAGGCCGATGTCGACGATGAGTCCACCCTTGACGACCTCGATGACCGTACCGGTGACGACGCCGTCGTTCTCCTTGATCTTCTCGACGTCTCCCCAGGCACGCTCGTACTGAGCACGCTTCTTGGAGAGGATCAGACGGCCTTCCTTGTCCTCCTTCTGGAGAACCAGGGCCTCGACCTCGTCGCCGACCTTGACGACCTCGTTGGGGTCGACGTCGTGCTTGATCGAGAGCTCGCGGGAGGGGATGACACCCTCGGTCTTGTATCCGACATCGAGCAGGACCTCATCGCGGTCGATCTTGACGATCGTGCCTTCGATGATGTCGCCGTCGTTGAAGAACTTCAGGGTCTTCTCGACCGCGGCCAGGAAGTCCTCAGCAGATCCGATGTCGTTGATGGCGACCTGCTTGGTGGCCGGGGCGGTCGTTGCGGTAGTCATGTAGTGGGTTGTCCTTGTGAATGGAGACTCGGGCTGAGGGCTCCGGCCGCGCACGACCGATCACGAGCTCTGCAGCGATTGATTTGGTTTCTGCCACGCGGGCATGCATAGGCACGCCACGAGTGACAGTTCAGGCTATCAGATCTCGGGCCGATCGATGGATCGAATATCGCACGCGACCCGCGCGCTGTCAGACTGTGCACATGCCCCGCGCCGACAAGCTCCTCCTGCTCGACACCGCCAGCCTGTACTTCCGGGCCTTCTACGGAGTGCCCGACAAGGTCACGGCACCTGACGGCTCCCCGATCAATGCCGCGCGTGGCCTCCTCGACATCATCGCGAAGCTCGTCACACTGTACGAGCCGACGCACGTGGTCGCCTGCTGGGACGACGACTGGCGCCCGCAGTGGCGGGTCGACCTGATCCCCAGCTACAAGTCGCATCGGGTGGTCGAGGTCGTCCCCGCCGGCCCGGATGTCGAAGAGGTGCCGGATCCGCTCGAGGCGCAGATCCCGTTGATCCGTCAGACCCTCGACGCGTTGCGCATCCCGATCATCGGCGTCGCCGAGCACGAGGCCGACGACGTGATCGGGACCCTCGCGACTCACGCATCGATGCCGGTCGACATCGTCACGGGCGACCGCGACCTGTTCCAACTCGTCGACGACGCGCAGAACGTGCGGGTCATCTATACGGCGCGCGGAATGAGCAACCTCGAGATCGTCACCGATGCGGTCGTCGTCGCCAAGTACGGGGTCCTGCCGAGCCAGTATGCGGATTTCGCGACGATGCGCGGCGATGCGTCGGACGGTCTGCCGGGCGTGGCGGGCGTCGGAGAGAAGACCGCGGCGACACTCCTTCAGGCGCATGGGGATCTCGTCGGCATCCGTGCGGCGGCGGAAGCAGGTGAAGGGATGAGCGCTGGGGTCCGGGCCAAGGTGCTCGCCGCGTCGCCGTACCTCGACGTTGCGCCGACGGTCGTCGCGGTGGCGACGGATCTCGAGATCGCGGCGCCGACCGAGGCCCTGCGCCCGTTGGACCCGTCCGAGGTCGATGCGGCGACCGCACTCGCGGAGAAGTGGAATCTCGGCGGCTCGATGACCAGGGCCGTCGCGGCGATCGCGACGATCGACGCCTGACTCAGCTCGCCCAGGCGAGTAGCCGGTCGAGTCCCCACGTGGTGACGATCCTCGATGCGGGGACGCCCGCACGCTCGGCCCGTTCGGCTCCGTGATCGAGCAGCGAGAGCTGTCCCGGCGCATGCGCGTCCGAGTCGATGGAGAACAGACAGCCCGCCTGCAAGGCGATCGCGATCAGGTCGTCGGGTGGATCCTGGCGTTCAGGGCGGGAGTTGATCTCGACCGCGACTCCGTTCTCCGCGCATGCCGCGAAGACCCTCGCGGCATCGAACTGCGACTCCGGACGAGTGCCTCGCTCCCCCTGCACGAGACGCCCCGTGCAGTGGCCGAGCACATTGACCCGCGGATTCGACACGGCGGCGAGCATCCGCGCGGTCATCGGACGAGACTCCATGCGCAGCTTCGAATGGACGGAGGCGACGACGATGTCGAGCTCACCGAGCAGTGCGTCTTCCTGATCCAGAGCACCGTCCTCCAGGACGTCCACCTCGATGCCCGCCAGAAGGGCGAAGCCCTCCCCCGACTCGGCACGAACGAGGGGCATCTGCTCGCGCAACCGCTCCGCGGAGAGCCCGCGCGCGACCCGGAGACGGGGTGAGTGGTCTGTGATCGCCTGGTACTCGTGGCCGAGCGCACGTGCGGCCTCCGCCATCACGCTGATCGGCGTCGTCCCGTCGGACCATTCCGTGTGGGCATGAAGATCGCCGCGCAGCTTCGCCCTGAGCGCGGACATGCGCTCCGGCTCCACGTCGCCGCGCAGCTCCACCAGATAGTCGGGAACCTCGCCGTTCTGAGCCTGGCGGATCACTGCGAAGGTCGACTCTCCGATCCCCTTCGCGGCGCGCAGCCTGGTCGGGTCGGAACGCACATCGTCCGGCAGCTGCTGCAGCGTCGCCGCTGCCTGCCGGAATGCTTTCGCCCGATAGCGCGATGCGCGCTCGCGCTCCAGGAGCGAGGCGATCTCGAGCAGCGCGGCGACGGGATCCATCACATCTCCTATACGGCGGCCAGTTCGCGACTCACACCGATCCACTCGTCGAGCTTCGCGAGCGCCCGACCGTCGTCCACCGCGGCACCAGCACGCTCGTATCCCTCGCGCAGTCTCTCGAGGATCGGGCGCTGCACCTGGGCCGCATCCTGCGACAGCTCGTACGCCACGATCCCGGCTGCCGCGTTGAGGAGCACGATGTCGCGCACAGCACCGCTCTCACCCGCGAGAGTCCGTCTGAGGATCTCGGCGTTGTGGTCGGGCGTGCCTCCGATCAGGTCCGCCAGGTCGGCGACCGGGATGCCGAGGTCACGGGGATCGAGATCGTGCTCGTGGATGTCACCTCGCGTGACCTCCCAGATGCGACTGTGCCCGGTGGTGGTGAGCTCGTCGAGACCGTCGTCGCCGCGGAAGACGAGCGCCGTCGCCCCGCGCGTGCGGAAGACGCCCGTGATCAGCGGCACGCGCTCGAGCTGAGCGACGCCGACCGCGTTCGCCTCAGCGCGGGCCGGGTTGCACAGCGGGCCGAGCATGTTGAACACCGTCGGCACCCCGAGCTCTGCGCGCACCGCACCGGCATGCTTGAAGCCGGGGTGGAACGCGCCTGCCCAGGCGAAGGTGATGCCGGTCCGGTCGAGGATCGATGCGACGGATGCCGGATCGAGCGTGAGCTCGAGACCCAATGCGCTCAGCACGTCTGACGAACCCGACGACGAGCTCGCCGCCCGGTTGCCGTGCTTGACCACCGGCACTCCGGTCGCGCCGATGATCACCGCGGCGGTCGTGGAGACGTTCACGGTTCCCACCCGGTCGCCGCCCGTGCCGACGATGTCGAGCACGTCAGGAGACACGGGAAGGGGAACGGCCGCCTCGAGGATCGCGTCGCGGAAGCCGACGATCTCGTCGATGGTCTCGCCCTTCGCACGGAGGGCGACCAGGAAACCCGCGAGCTGCGCCTCGGTGACCTCGCCACGCATGATGCGACGCATCGCCCAGGTCGACTCCCAGACGCTGAGGTCGCGACGCTCCAGAAGAGTGGTGAGCACGTCGGACCAGGTCAGTGAATCAGCCATGTGTGCGATCCTATCGGCGCAGGGAAAACGTGCAGACTCTTCCGCACGCGGCGTCATGCATGCGGCATCGCCCATTTCCCGCGGATTCACCGAGGATTCGCAGTGTTTTCTTAGGGTTGCCTAAGTCAAAACAGGGGCATCCGGGGGCTGTCGGTGCGAGAATCACGCCCGAGGATCGGCCATAATGGAAGAGTGACGACCTCAGCGACGTATGCCCCGGCGGCAAGAACGATCAAGCGCCCCAACCCGGTAGCTGTCGGCACCATTGTGTGGCTCGGCAGCGAGGTGATGTTCTTCGCGGGACTCTTCGCGATCTACTTCACTCTCCGCAGCACCTCCCCCGAGCTCTGGGCCGACCGCACCGAACTGCTGAACGTCCCGTTCGCGTTCGTGAACACGGCCATCCTCGTGCTCTCCTCGTTCACGTGCCAGATGGGCGTGTTCGCGGCTGAGGACCTGCAGCCGTACCGCATCGCGAAGGGCCAGAAGAACGGCACCGGTCGTCGTCGTCTGTTCGGCTGGGGCATGGTCGAGTGGTTCTTCCTCACCTTCGCCCTCGGCGCGATCTTCGTCTCCGGACAGGTATGGGAGTACGCGCAGCTCGTCGCAGAGGGCATGCCGATCAGCGCAGACTCCTACGCATCGGCGTTCTACCTGACCACCGGGTTCCACGCACTGCACGTCACCGGCGGACTCATCGCGTTCCTGCTCGTCATCGGACGCGCATACGCCGTCAAGAATTTCCGGCACAAGGAGGCGACCTCCTCGATCGTGGTGTCCTACTACTGGCACTTCGTCGACGTCGTCTGGATCGTGCTGTTCGTCGTTATCTACTTCCTGAAATAAGAGCGGAGCTGATCCCCGAGATGGCACGAGAGAAGAAGCGCCGTTCGAACGGTCGTCGCAGCCCCCTGGCAGCGGTGGCCCTCATCGGAGCAGGACTCATGATCACCGGCGCCGTGTACGCCGGCGCATCGGCCGCGTTCGCCGCGACCGACACCCCGACAGCTGCGGAGAGCACGCTCACGGTCGAAGACGGCGAGAAGCTGTTCCAGGCCAACTGCGCGACCTGCCACGGCCTCGACCTGCAGGGCACGGCGAACGGACCCAGCCTCTACGGCGTGGGCGAGCTCGCCACCGAGTTCCAGCTCTCGACGGGGCGCATGCCTCTTCAGATGCAGGGACCGCAGGCGCCGCAGAAGGAGCCGCAGTTCACCGAGGAGCAGATCCTCGCGATCTCCTCGTTCGTGCAGGAGTCGGCCCCCGGCCCCACCTTCCCCGACGATCACATCCTCGACGGACAGGGCGATGTCGCGAACGGTGCTGAGCTGTTCCGCGTCAACTGCGCGATGTGCCACAACGTCGCCGCCGCGGGTGGTGCCCTCACCGAGGGCAAGTACGCACCCGCACTGACCGAGACCAGCGCGCTGCACATGTATGCCGCAATGGTCACGGGCCCCCAGAACATGCCGGTCTTCGGCGACATGAACCTGTCGGACGAAGACAAGCGCGACATCATCTCGGCGCTGCTGTACCAGCAGCAGTCCGTGCAGATCGGCGGATTCTCGCTCGGTTCGCTCGGGCCCGTGTCCGAGGGCCTGTTCGTCTGGATCTTCGGAATCGGCGCGCTCGTCGCCATCACCGTGTGGATCACGGCGAAGTCCAACTGACGCTTAATCATCGAAGAGGAACGTACGAGGAGCACCATGGCACACGACGACGACTCGCAGGCTCTTGACAGGGCCTACCAGCCCTCTCCGGGGCTGGGTGTCGCAGTCAGCGATCCCGTGCAGAACCCTGGGCTGCCGCCGCACCGCGCGCGGATGACCGACAAGGACCCGCGCGCCGAGAAGGCTGCGGAGCGCACGGTCTACACCCTGTTCTACCTCTCGCTGGCAGGAAGCATCTGGGCGGTCGCCGCCTACATGCTGTTCCCCATCGAGAGCGGCGCGCTCATCGACATCCGTCAGAACAACCTCTTCATCGGTCTCGGCATCTCGCTCGCACTGCTCGCGATCGGAATCGGCGCGATCCACTGGTCCAAGGCGCTGATGAGCGACAAGGAGCACATCGAGCACCGCCACCCCACCCGGGGCAAGGAATCGACGCGAGAGGCCGTGATCGAGGCGTTCGCCACGGCGAACGAGGAGTCCGGATTCGGGCGACGCACGATGATCCGCAACTCGCTGTTCGCGGCGATCGTGGCATCGATCATCCCCGGTGTCACACTGTTCCGCGGTCTTGCTCCGCACAGCACCCCGGACGACCCCACAGCGGGTGAGCCGGTCACGCTTCTCAAGCACACCATGTGGGAGAAGGGTGCGCGCCTGGTGCGCGATCCCGACGGCACACCGATCCGCGCTGCGGACGTCACCCTCGGATCCGCGTTCCATGTGATCCCCGAGGACCTCGCCGAGCTCAGCCACCACGACGGCTACCTCGAGGAGAAGGCCAAGGCGATCGTGCTGATGATGCGCCTGCGCCCTGAGCAGCTGATCGAGGCCGAGGACCGCAAGGACTGGTCGTACGACGGCATCGTCGCGTACTCGAAGGTCTGCACGCACGTCGGATGCCCTGTGGCGCTGTACGAGCAGCAGACGCATCACCTCCTCTGCCCCTGCCACCAGTCGCAGTTCGACGTCACGGATCACGCTAAGGTCATCTTCGGACCGGCCGCGCGTCCGCTGCCGCAGCTGCCCATCACCGTCGACGACGAGGGCTACCTCGTCGCACGCAGTGACTTCACCGAGCCCGTCGGCCCGAGCTTCTGGGAGCGCCATTGAGCACCGCAACGCTGTCCAAAGAGGACAAGGACAACAAGGCGCCTCTCGGCGGCCGATTCGTCGGCGCCGCGTCGAACTACATCGACGAGCGCACCAGCATCTCCGGCTTCGTCAAGGAGCTCGGACGCAAGATCTTCCCCGACCACTGGTCGTTCATGCTGGGCGAGATCGCGCTGTGGAGCTTCGTCGTCGTGTTCCTCTCCGGAACCTTCCTGACGTTCTTCTTCCAGGCCTCGATGGTCGAGACGCACTACACGGGCGCGTACGCCCCGATGCGCGGCATCGAGATGTCGGCGGCACTCGAGTCGTCGCTGCACATCTCGTTCGACCTGCGCGGCGGGCTGCTGGTCCGTCAGATCCATCACTGGGCCGCTCTGGTCTTCGTGGCCGGCATCGGCGTGCACATGCTGCGAGTGTTCTTCACCGGAGCATTCCGCAAGCCGCGTGAGCTCAACTGGGTGATCGGCTTCGTGTTGTTCGTTCTGGCGATGGCCGAGGGCTTCACCGGCTACTCGCTCCCCGACGACCTGCTCTCGGGCAACGGTCTTCGCATCATCGACGGCATGATCAAGGGCATCCCGCTGATCGGCACCTGGACCTCGTTCCTCCTCTTCGGCGGCGAGTTCCCGGGCACCGACATCGTCGGCCGCCTCTACACGCTGCACATCCTGCTGCTGCCGCTGCTCGTCATCGGCCTGATCGTCGTGCACCTCATGCTGATGATCGTCAACAAGCACACGCAGTTCGCCGGTCCCGGCCGCACGAACGACAACGTCGTGGGCTACCCGATGATGCCGGTCTACATGTCGAAGATGGGCGGCTACCTGTTCATCGTCTTCGGCACCATCGTGCTGATCGCGACGTTCTTCCAGATCAACCCGATCTGGAACTACGGTCCGTACGACCCCTCCCCCGTCTCCGCCGGTACGCAGCCTGACTGGTACATCGGATTCGCGGACGGTGCTCTGCGTCTCGCTCCCTCGAACCTCGACGTGGTCTTCCTCGACCGCACCTGGTCGTTCGGAATCCTGCTGCCGCTGGTCGTCCTCGGTCTGTTCATCGTGCTCGTCGCGATCTACCCGTTCATCGAGGCGTGGGTCACCGGCGACAAGCGCGAGCACCACATCGCACAGCGTCCGCGCAACGCGGCGACCCGCACCGCCATCGGCGTGGCCGGAGTCATCTTCTACGCCGTGCTGTGGGCCGCTGCATCGTCCGACCTCATCGCCACGCATTTCATGCTGACGATGGAAGGCGTGATCCACACGCTGCAGGCGCTGCTGTTCGTCGGACCGGTTCTCGGCTACTTCGTGACGAAGCGCATCGCTATCGCGCTGCAGAAGAAGGACCGAGAGATCGTCCTGCACGGCTTCGAGTCCGGACGCATCGTGCGACTCCCCGGTGGTGAGTTCATCGAGGTGCACCAGCCCGTCGACAAGTACGACCGCTGGAAGCTCATCGATGTCGACGGATACGAGCCGCTCGTGGTTCGCCCGAATGCGAAGGGTCGCATCTCGTGGACCGAGAACCTGCGGTCTTCCATCTCGCGCTGGTTCTTCGAAGACCGTCTCGCTCCGCTCACTCAGGCAGAGATCGAGGCAGCAGATGCACACCAGCACCACGTCACGGCCCAGAACGATGAGACCGAAGCTGCCGAGATCCAGGGCGCTCACGAGCGCGCAGGTGCTCCCGACGCTCCGCTCACCGTCAGCGAGACCCATGTCGACGAGACGGCGAACACTCCCAGCACGGTCATCTCGACCGAGCCGGTGAAGAAGCCTCGTAAGAAGAAGTCGGAGGAGAGCGAGTAACATCGCCCCTTCCCGCATGAAGGCCCTGTCCAGTTCGGACAGGGCCTTCATCGTGTCCGGGTGGCTCTCAAGTCGACGTGGAAGGATCGTGCCATGAGCTCAGCAGTCAAACTCATCCGATCCGCCGACCTCGCAGCCGCCCCCTACGCCTACGCGGCCACCGCTCCGGCCGGCTCCCGACTCATCTTCCTTGCCGGCGCCTGCCCGCTCGAGGACGACGGCACCACCACTGCCCCCGGCGATTACGCCGCACAGGCGTCACGATGCCTGGAGACGCTCGACATCGCGCTGCGCGCCAGCGGCGCCACCATCGCCGATGTCATCAGCACACGGGTTCTGGTGGCTTCGTCGTCTCAGGCTGATCTGGTCACGGCGTGGGACGTCATTCACGAAGCATTCGCAGCGCATGACGTACCGAGTACCCTGATGGGCGTCACCGTGCTGGGCTACGACGACCAGCTGGTGGAGATCGAAGCGATCGCTGCAGTCGCGGAGGCGGCCCGATGAGCGTTGCGATCAGGCCGGCCACGTCTGAGGACGCGGAGATCCTGAACGTCATCGAGACCCAGGCCGACGCGCTCTTGATCGACAGCCTGGGGGCGCCGGAATGGCCCCCGGCGGCGAACGGATCCGAACGCCTCGCCGAACCGGGATTCGTCCTCGTACTCGAAGAGTCCGGCACGCCCTCTCCCGTGGGTTTCGTCCACGTCCTGGATGCCGACGGTCATGCGCACCTCGAGCAGCTGTCTGTGCTTCCCACCTCGGGGCGTCAGGGATTCGGACGCCGCCTCGTGCGCGCCGCACTCGATGAGGCACGCGACCGGGGGTACACGCGGATGACTCTGAGGACATACGCGGAGATCCCCTGGAACGCACCCTTCTACTCGTCGTACGGCTTTCTCGAGAGCATCCCCGAGACGTCGTTCCAGCGCGGCCTCGTGCACACGGAGAGCGCCCTCGGCCTCGACCGATACGGACGCCGCATCCAGATGACGGCGGAGCTCTGAGCCTGCCGTCCACATTGGCGGAATCCATTCCGCCGACGTCCGGATGACGAGGGCGGACGCTCACACTGCTTCCTAGGCTGGGGGCATGCTCGATCGCACTGACTACTACGCCGCAAAGCTCGCCTACGAGACCGATGCGAGTGATGTGTACGCCGCTCTCCACGCCCGAGAAGACCTCGTCGTCATCGACGTGCGCTCAGAGGAGGCGTGGGCGCAGGGGCGCGTCGCAGGGGCGACGCACATGCACTACAGCGAGATCGCAAGTCGCGCTGCTTCCGAGATCCCCCTCGACGCCTCCGTCGTGGTCTACTGCTGGAGCCCGGGGTGCAACGCCGGCGCGAAGGGCGCTCTCGAGTTCGCACGGCTCGGCTATGCCGTCCGCGAGATGATCGGCGGGTTCGAGTACTGGGTCAGGGAGGGCTATCCCGTGGAGGACGCGGACGGCGTCCACCGCCGGCCCGTCGATCCCCTGACGGGCATCGCCCGCATCCGCACTCGCGCGTAGGCGCAGACATGCAGAAAGCCCCTGGGAGGGAGATCCCAGGGGCTTCCGGCGCGCAGGTCAGCGCGCGAAGTTACCGCGGTAGTACTCGTACACCCATCCCACGATCGCGACCACGAAGATCGCGAGTCCGATCGGGAGCAGGAAGTGACCGACGGCCAGTCCCACCACGAACACCGCAGCCGAGCCGGCGAGGACGATCGGCCACCACGACCACGGGCTGAACTCGCCCAGCTCGGGGTCGCCGTCGTCGATGTCGCTGGTGAGGATGTCCTCAGGCAGCTCGCCGTTCTGGGCCTTGTGGGTGCGGTCGAGGTAGAACGCGATCATCGCGCCCATGAACGCTGCGAAGAACAGCGCCACGGTTCCGACCCACTCGATCCGCTCGGCGAAGAAGTCCGACGGCGTGGCCAGGATGTGCCACCCGGTGTACACGACACCGACCAGAGCGAAGAAGGCGGTCAGGACCCACCAGAGAATGACGTTGTCGCGCATGGCTCAGTGGCCCTCTCGCTCGCCGGGTGCGGTGGTGGTGAACTCCGCCGCTTCGGGGTGGTTCAGGTCGAATGCAGGACGCTCACTGCGGATCCTCGGAATCGACGTGAAGTTGTGGCGCGGCGGCGGGCAGGACGTCGCCCACTCGAGCGATGCGCCGTAGCCCCACGGGTCGTTGACGGTGACCTTCGGCGCCTTGCGAGATGTGATCCACACGTTCAGGAAGAACGGCAGCATCGAGGCACCGAGGATGATCGCACCGATCGTCGAGACCTGGTTGCCCCAGGTCCAGCCGTCAGCCGCGGAGTAGTCCGCGTAGCGACGCACCATGCCGTCGACACCCAGCCAGTGCTGGATGAGGAAGGTCATGTGGAAGCCGATGAACAGCATCCAGAAGTGCACGTATCCGAGACGCTCGTTGAGCATGCGCCCGGTCCACTTCGGCCACCAGAAGTAGAAGCCTGCGAACATCGCGAACACGACGGTTCCGAAGACCACGTAGTGGAAGTGCGCGACGACGAAGTACGAGTCGGACAGGGCGAAGTCGAGCGGCGGTGCGGCCAGGATGACTCCCGTGAGACCACCGAACACGAACGACACGAGGAAGCCGAGAGCGAAGACCATCGGGGTCTCGAAGGTCACAGACCCCCGCCAGAGGGTGCCGATCCAGTTGAAGATTTTCACGCCGGTCGGCACCGCGATCAGCATGGTCATCAAGGCGAAGAACGGCAGCAGCACCGACCCGGTGACGTACATGTGGTGAGCCCACACGGCGACGGAGAGAGCGGCGATCGCGATCGTCGCATAGACCAGGGTCTTGTATCCGAAGATCGGCTTGCGGCTGAAGACCGGGAAGATCTCGGAGACGATGCCGAAGAAGGGCAGCGCGATGATGTAGACCTCAGGGTGTCCGAAGAACCAGAAGAGGTGCTGCCAGAGAAGCACTCCACCGTTGGCCGGGTCGTAGATGTGCGCCCCGAGGACACGGTCTGCGCCGGCTGCGAAGATCGCGGCCGCGAGAACCGGGAACGCCATGAGGATCAGGAGGCTCGTGATCAGCGTGTTCCAGGTGAAGATCGGCATGCGCCACATCGTCATGCCGGGAGCGCGCATCGTGATGATCGTCGTGATGAAGTTCACCGCGCCGAGAATCGTTCCGAAGCCCGAGATGCCGAGACCCAGCATCCAGAGGTTTCCTCCGGCGCCCGGCGAGAACGACGCGCTGGCCAGCGGCTGATACGCGAACCATCCGAACGACGCAGCGCCCTGAGGGGTGAGGAATCCGGCGACGGCGATGGTCGAGCCGAAGAGGAAGAGCCAGAAGGCGAACGCATTCAGACGCGGGAACGCCACGTCGGGAGCGCCGATCTGCAGGGGAAGGATCGCGTTCGCGAAACCTGCGAACAGCGGCGTCGCGAACATCAGCAGCATGATCGTGCCGTGCATCGTGAACAGCTGGTTGTACTGCTCCTTGGTGGGGATGATCTGCATCCCGGGAGCGAACAGCTCCGCACGGATGACCAGAGCCATCACGCCGCCGAGGAGGAAGAACAGCACCGAGGCGATCAGATACATGTATCCGATCGTCTTGTGGTCGGTGGAGGTGATCCACTTGACGACGATGTTGCCCTTCTGCTCCACACGCGACGAGCTCATGAGAGCCGCCTGGCGTGCGGGAAGTGCGGACGGACGGGAGCGGGGCGCCTCGTCGGTGCGGGGTGCTTCAGTCGTCGACATGGCTTACTCCTCTCCTTCTTCGGAGTCGTTCTTCGCGGTGGTTCCCGGGTAGTTCCCCAGACGGTCGTACGCGTCGGTGATGTCGCCGGTGTTCCCGGCCTGCTCGAGCGACTCGAGATAGGCGTCGTACTCGTCCTGCTCGACGACCTTCACGTTGAAGAGCATCATCGAGTGGTACTCACCGCAGAGCTCGGCGCACTTTCCGGCGTACTCGCCGACTCGGGTGGGGATGAACGACCAGGAGTTGTCCTTCCCGATGTACATGTCCTTCTTGTACAGGAAGTCGATGATCCAGAAGGAGTGGATGACGTCACGCGACTGCAGGTCGATCGTGACCTTCTGGTCGACGGGAAGCACCAGCGTCGGCAGCTGGTCCTGGTCGATGTTGCCGTCGGCATCGGGCTGGGCCTGGATGCCCATCGTCCACACGGCGTCGGAGTTGTCGTCCTCTTCGCCGTCGTACTGGAAGTCCCACGCCCACTGCTTCGCGATGGCCGTGATCTCGACGTCGGGGTCGTCCCACTTCGCCTCGATCGCGCTCTGGTCCCGCGCCGTGAAGAAGAACATCCCGAGCACGAGGATCAGTGGCACGATCGTGTAAAAGATCTCGATCGGCATGTTGTACCGCATCTGCACCGGCAGACCGGTCTGGCCCTTGCGGCGTCGGTACGCGATCGCGGCCCAGGCCATCAGACCCCAGGTGATGACGCCCACTGCGAGGAGGACGATCCAGGAGTTCACCCAGAGCGACGCGACGCGGTCGGTCTGGTTTGTGGCGGCGGTACCGTCCTCTACGAACCCCGGGAGGTAGCCATGGAGCTCAGTGGGAGTACATCCCGCCAGGGCCACGGCTGCCGCGACTCCCACGGGGAGTGCGGCCCAACGAAGGCGGCGTTTCGAGGGCACGATGCACCTTTCAGATTGCGGACAGGGCACACCCAAGTCTAGGGCAACCTCACACCTGATTCATGCCAACCACGCAGGTTGGCGGGGTCGAACGGATCAGTGGAAGCTGTCTCCGCAGGCGCAGCTGCCCGCGGCATTGGGGTTGTCGATCGTGAAGCCCTGCTCCGAGATCGTGTCCTTGAAGTCGATGGATGCGCCGTCGAGATACGGCACACTCATGTTGTCGATGATGACCTCGACACCGTCGAAGTCGACGGTCTCGTCGCCCTCGAGGAAACGCTCGTCGAAGTAGAGCTGGTAGATGAGGCCGGAGCATCCTCCGGGCTGGACGGCGACACGCAGACGAAGGTCGTCGCGTCCCTCCTGCTCGAGAAGATTCTTGACCTTGATGGCTGCGGCGTCGGTCAGCTTCACGCCGTGCGCCTGAGTGGTCTCTGCGGAAGTCAGTGTGGTGTCGCTCATGTCGCTCCTTGTGACGGGCCGCGCTCGCACGGCTGGTATCTCGATTTTACCCTCAGGCTCGCGGATACGGCTCAGATCGTGATGTCGTTCATGCGCGAGAGCAGCAGCGCTTCGGTCGCGACGGCGTGGCGGAACGTGTCGAGGTGCAGTGACTCGTTGGGGCTGTGTGCTCGCGAGTGCGGGTCCTCGACACCTGTCACCAGGATCTGCGCCTCGGGGAACTCGCGCACCAGGTCGGCGATGA
Source organism: Microbacterium hydrocarbonoxydans (assembly GCF_904831005.1). NCBI lineage: Bacteria > Bacillati > Actinomycetota > Actinomycetes > Micrococcales > Microbacteriaceae > Microbacterium > Microbacterium hydrocarbonoxydans. The sequence continues at coordinate 2,074,490 of NZ_LR882982.1, forward strand.
ACGGGATCGATCCGCCCACCCCGAGGTCGACGGGCGGCACGCCGTAGCCATCCCTCATGGCGTCGCGGGTGAGCCCCACGGCCCAGCCGCTGGTGTCCACCAGGAACCCGTTGCCGAGGTCCACGTCGGAGAATGTGAGCTCGGCGCCGAACGGTGCGTGCGCACGCAGGTGCGCTTCGAGTGCGGAGTAAGCCTCTTCTCCGGTCTGCCCGGGCGCGACGCGGGCGCTGATGACGACCGTGACCTCCGGCAGCAACGTGTTCGACGCCGCCGCGACACTCGTCGCGTCGATCCCGATGACGGTCACCGACGGCTTGTTCCAGATCCGGCTGAGGATGCTGCCGCCACCGATCGGCGAGGTGCCGGGCAGAAGCCCTGCCTCGTCCCGCAGCGTCTCCTCGCTGTACTCGGGCGTCGGCGCGTCGCGCTCCGTCAACCCGTCGACCGCGACGGAGCCGTCATCGTTCCAGAGCGTGGCGAGCATCCTGACGGTGGCCATCATCGCGTCGGGCACTGCTCCCCCGAACATCCCGGAATGGGACGCGTGGTCGAGCGTCCGCACTCGAACGGTGAATCGCGCGTTGCCGCGGAGCGAGACGGTGAGCCCCGGGGTGACCGAGTCCCAGTTGCCGGAGTCCGCGACGACGATCGCGTCCGCGCGCAGAGCATCCTTGTTGTCGGCGAGGAACTGCGCGAACGATCTCGAGCCGTACTCCTCCTCGCCCTCGATGAACATCGCGATACCGAGCTCGAGCTCATCGCCGAGCACCTCTGCCACGGCCCGGATCGAGGCGATGTGCGCCATGATGCCCGCCTTGTCGTCGGCCGCGCCGCGGCCGTACAGCCGCCCCTCGCGGACGGTCGGCTCGAACGGCGGCGTCTCCCACAGGGCGTCGTCTCCAGGGGGCTGCACGTCGTGGTGCGCGTACAGGAGGATGGTCGGCTTGCCGTTGCGCGCCGCGCGAGTGGCCAGCACAGCGGGTTGCCCGACATCGTCGGTTCCCGGGATGGCGGCGCGCAGGACCCTCACCTCGTCGAACACGCCGGTGTCCCGCGCCAGCGCTGCGACGGCCTCTGAGCTGCGTTCGAGCTGTGTCTGATCGAACGCCGGCCACGCCATGCCGGGAATGCGCACGAGGTGCCCCAGGTCGCTCAGCGCAGCCGGGAAGCCGGTGGCCGCCGCTTCGAGCACGGCGGGCTCGCGATCACTGGAGAGATTCTGGGCACCGGGCTGAGCAGGAGAAGTCATGCGAGTAATCTTAAGGTGATCCACCTTCACCCGAACCGAGGAATCTCGTGGCCACTATCCCCTCCACTCCTTCGACGAACGACGACGCCCCCGAAACGCCCGCCGCGGGCAAGGGGCGCGCGACGCCGACCCGCGCGGAGCAGGAGGCGGCGCGCCGCCGCCCTCTGGTGGCGAACACCAAAGAGGCCAAGGCGGCCGCACGCGCCGAGCTCAACGAGCGCCGCAACCGCGCCCAGGCCGGACTCGCAGCGGGCGAGGAGAAGTACCTTCCGCCGCGCGACAAGGGCCCGCAGCGCCGGTGGGTGCGTGACTATGTGGACGCTTCGTGGCAGCCCGCCGAGTTCGTGATGGGCGTCATGGTTCTCGTGATCCTCGTCTCGCTGCTGCCGCCGAGCCTCGCCATCGCGGGGTTCGCGATCGCCGGCTGGGCCTACCTCGTGATGATGGCGTACCTGATCCTCGCGATCGGCGGCATGATCCTTCTCGGCATACGGGTCAAGCGCAAGGTCGCCGCGAGGTTCGGCCAGGAGCGGATGGAGCGCGGTCTCGGCTGGTACGCGGCGATGCGTTCACTCCAGATGCGATTCATGCGCCTGCCCAAGCCTCAGGTCAAGCGCGGTCAGTACCCGGACTGATCTGCCGCTCGACGAGAAAGGCGTCTGATGCTCCACGGAGCATCGGACGCCTTTTCTCTGCGCAGCGTACGCGGTCAGCGACGGACGAGCCCGCGGTTGATCTCACGCCCCCAGAAAGGGCCGCGGTAGAGGAACGCCGTGTAGCCCTGAACGAGCGTCGCTCCCGCATCCAGTCGCTCCTGGACATCGGATGGGGTCTCCACTCCCCCGACGGCGATCACGCAGAAGTGTGCGGGCACCGCGCCGCGGACGACGCGGAGGACCTCGAGTGAGCGCCGCTTCAACGGAGCCCCCGAGAGCCCGCCCGCACCGGCGGCCTCGACGGCCGACGGCTCGGTGATGAGTCCCTCACGGCTCAGGGTCGTGTTGTGCGCGATGATTCCTGCGAGTCCTTCGGCGACGGCGAGCTCCGCGATCGCGACGATCTCCTCGTCGGAGAGATCGGGGGCGATCTTGACCAGGAGCGGGGTGTCACCCGAGGCCTGCTTCACAGCTCTCAGGAGCGGCGCCAGCGTCTCCACGGCTTGCAGTCCGCGGAGACCAGGTGTGTTCGGCGACGAGACATTGACCGCCAGATAGTCGGCCAGCGGTGCGAGGGCTGTGGCCGAGGCGACGTAGTCGGCGGTCGCGTCCTCGACGTCGACGACGCGGCTCTTGCCGATGTTCACCCCGATGACCGTATTGGGAGCGCCACGCCGGAGCTTCGCGAGACGACGGGCTGCGGCGTGTGCGCCGCGGTTGTTGAACCCCATCCGGTTGATCACCGCGCGATCGGCGACCAGGCGGAAGAGGCGGGGGCGGGGGTTGCCCTCCTGCGGGATCGCGGTGAGCGTCCCGACCTCGACGTGACCGAAGCCGAGAGCAGCGAGGCCGCGAACACCGACGGCGTTCTTGTCGAAGCCGGCGGCCACGCCGAAGGGCGACGGAAAGGTGAGTCCGAGCGCGTCGACGCGCAACGACGGATCCGGCTTCGTGAGCGCACGCGTCGCCCACGAGAACGGCGGTACCCCGAGGACACGGATCACCGCCATGCCGGCGTGGTGGGCGAACTCGGGGTCGAAGCGCGAGAGGACAGCGCGGAAGAGCAGCGGATACATCCCTGCCAGATTACCGCTCGACGGACTCCCGCTTCGCGTGATCGGCACGGAGGTCGGTGATCGCGCTCTCGAAGTCGTCCAAGGAGTCGAACGCCTGGTACACGCTCGCGAAGCGCAGGTAGGCGACCTCGTCGAGATCGCGCAGCGGGCCGAGGATCGCGAGACCGATCTCATTCGTGTCGAGCTGAGAGACGCCGGTCTGACGCACGGCCTCCTCGACGCGCTGTGCGAGGACAGCGAGGTCCGCCTCCGTGACAGGTCGCCCTTGGCACGCCTTCCGAACTCCTGAGATCACCTTCTCGCGGCTGAACGGCTCCATGACGCCGGAGCGCTTGATCACGCTGAGGCTGGCGGTCTCGGTCGTCGTGAATCGGCCGCCGCATTCCGGGCACTGGCGCCGTCTGCGGATCGAGAGTCCGTCGTCGCTGGTGCGGGAATCGATGACCCGGGAGTCAGAGTGACGGCAGAAGGGGCAGTGCATCTGACCGATCCTACGCGGTGAAGCGCGCCTCGATCGCCTCTCCGTGTGCAGGAAGCACCTCGGTGTTCGCGAGAGCGACCACACCGTCGCGGACGGCGGCCAGGGCTGCCCTGTCGTAGCGGATCACCTGCTGCGGCCGGAGGAACGTGTAGGCACCCAGGCCCGGGGCGTAGCGTGCCTGACCGCCCGTGGGCAGCACGTGGTTGCTTCCGGCCATGTAGTCGCCGAGACTCACCGGGGTGTGCTCTCCGACGAAGACCGCCCCCGCGCTCGTGAACGAGGCCGCAGCCTGTTCGGCGTCGGCGAGGTGCAGCTCGAGATGCTCCGGCGCGTAGGCATTGCTGAATGAGGTGGCAGACGCGCGGTCGTCGACGAGGACGATCGCCGACTGCGGTCCGTCGAGGGCTGCGGCCACGCGGGTCGCATGTCTCGTCGCGGATGCTTGATCGGCGACCTCCCGAGCCACCCGCTCCGCGAGCTGCACGGAATCGGTGACGAGCACCGCCGAGGCCTGCTCGTCGTGTTCCGCCTGGCTCACCAGATCCGCTGCGATCAGACGAGCATCGGCAGTCGCATCGGCGACCACGAGTATCTCGGTCGCACCCGCTTCGGAGTCCGTGCCGACGACGCCGGCTACCGCGCGCTTCGCAGAGGCGACGTAGTTGTTGCCCGGTCCGGAGACGACGTCGACCGGGTCGAGGCCGATGCTCGCGACACCGTGCGCGAATGCTCCGATCGCACCCGCACCGCCCATCGCGTACACCTCGGTGATCCCCAGCAGGGCGGCCGCGGCGAGGATCGTCGGGTGGACTCGACCATCCTGGTCTGCCTGCGGCGGCGAGGCGAGGGCGATCTCTCGCACTCCCGCGACCTGCGCGGGCACGACGTTCATCACGACACTCGACGGATACACGGCCTTGCCACCGGGGATGTAGACCCCGACCCTGTGCACAGGCTGCCAGCGCTGCGTGATGATCGCACCTTCGCCGATCTCGGTCACTCGAGGATCCGGCACCTGTGCGGCCGAGGCGAGCCGAACGCGACGGATCGCCTCTTCGAGCGCCGCACGGATCTCGGGCTGCAGCGCGTCGAGCGCATCGGTGATGTGCCCGGCGGGGACACGCAGCTCGTGATCGGTGACGCGATCGAAACGCTCGGCCTGCTCACGCAGGGCGATCGCTCCGCGCTGCTGCACGTCGTCGACGATGCGAGCGGCGGTGTCGAGCGCTTCGGCACGGGCCTGGGACGCCCGCGGCACGGCAGCGAGCATGTCAGCCGGCGAGAGCTCGCGCCCCCGCAGATCGATGGTTCGCACAGTCAGCCTCTCGTGATGTCCGCGATGTCGTGCAGGTACCCGATGCGTCCGTCGTCGTGACGAACGACGTACGCACCGCCGCGGTCCTCGATCACGAGGACCCATGCGCTCGGGCCGATACGGAAGATCGCGTCGCCGCGGTCATCGTGCACGTCGCGCTCGGTCTGCGCGAGGATCCAGAACGGCTGCGCCGCGGCGGGTTCGTTCCATGCACGTCGGTCGTCGTCATCGATCGTCGGCATGACGGTCGTCTCCGCGGACGCCGCGTCATCGTGAGCGTGCGTGTCGTGATGATCGCCCCACTCGTGATCGTCCCGGTCGACACGCGGCGCCGAGCCGACCTCCTGGGCGGTCGCGCCCATCAAGGACTCGATGCTGCCCGTGTCCGACACGATCTCGGGCTCCTGGTTCCAGGTGCGCCGGGAGTAGGTCGGAACGTAGTCCTCACGCGATTCTGTGTCTTCAGTGCCGGTATCACCGCCCGAGGCGTGGGATGCGAGGGGAACCTGCTCGGCGAGATCCAGCCGGGCGACCTCGTCGGTCGCCTGCTCCCCCGGCTGATCCATGTCGGCACGGTCGGAACGCAGCGTCTGCGTCGGTGCCTGCGTCGGCGTCGGAGTCGGAGTCGGTGCCTGCGTCGACGTCGGAGTCGGAGTCGGAGCGTAGGCCTCGTGCGGAGAGGCCGCGTCGGCGACGGGAGGATCCGCATCGAGCTGAGCGCTGTCGTCGACGGACGCGGCTGCAGCGCTCTGCTCTGCGGCACCCTCGACGGGCGTGGTGGTCGCTCGGTCGGAGTCGCCACCGACGACCGCGGGTTGGGTCACCGGGCGCGGGCGCGCGATCACCGGACGCACCGGATTCGCGTTGCGGTGCGCGAGAGTCACGAGCCGACCGTGGAAGTCTTCTTTGAGCCCCGGGATCAGCGGCGCGAACACGGTGAAGACCACGAGAGCGAGCGCCGCGATCAGCTGCACGATGCCGTTCCAGCTGAGCACGACCGCGCCCATGTCGATGCTGATCGCCACGGAGTTCCACAGCTCTGCGAGCCAGAACACGGCCGATACCGAGAAGGCGACCGAGGCGAACTGATCGATGCCCAGAGAGCCGACCCGGCGGATGCCGTCGGGCGAGAATCGCCGGAGGACCACCAGGAAGACCGCGACCGTGGGCAGTCCGATCGGGAGGATCCAGTGGATCCCCGAGCCCCAGATCGAGGCAGCACCGAAGTACGGGAAGAACGACGCGACGAAGCCCACGACCCACGCGCCGACGATCAGCAGCTCGCGGAGCGTGAAACCGAGGATGCCGTATTCGGGCGTCACCTCGTCGTCGTACAGCACGCCGTCATCATCCGAGAACGGCTCGTCGACGTCGACCTCGTCGTCTGCGAGGAGATGATCGTCCGCGCCCGAGGGCTCGGCATTCTGAAACGGGGATTCCGTGCTCATGAGAGGGTCCTTTCGTCATGGTGCATCACCTGGAGGGGCGTGCACCCAACGCGTCCTGATACTACCCGGGGAGTCCGAACGACCACTCTGAAAGCGTCATGCGGAGACTGCCTTCACCCCAGGCAGTTCGGTCCGAGAAGCGACTTCAGATCGCCGAAGAGGTCGGCCGAGACCTTGACCGGCATGGGTACCTCGAAGACCTTCGCGGTACCTCCGCGGTGCACGCGCAGCATCACCTCGGTCTCGCCGGCGTGACGACGAAGGACGTCGGCGAGCTCGTTCATCACGCGCTCCGTCGCCCGCTGCTCGGCCAGCACGAGTGCCAACGGGCCTGCGGCGTCGAAGGAGCCGATGTCCGGAGCGAAGGCCGACTGCGCGTGGAGATTGAGCCCGTCATCACGGCGCGACACCCGACCGCGGACCGCGAGGATCGAGTCCTGCTGCAGGATGTGCTGGAACTCGGTGTAGGTCTTCCCCATGAACATCACGGTCACCTCGCCGTTGAAGTCCTCGACCGTGATCATTCCGTAGGGGTTGCCGCTCGCCTTGGCGACCCGGTGCTGCACGCTCGTGACGAGGCCGGCGACAGTGACCTGGTCTCCGTCCTGCAGATCCTCCGAGTTGTTCAGGTCATGGATGGAGATGGACGCGTGCTTCGCGAGCGGCACCTCGAGACCTGCGAGTGGATGGTCGGAGACGTAGAGTCCGAGCATCTCCCGCTCGAAGGCGAGCTTGTCCTTCTTGATCCACTCCGGCCGTGCAGGAACCTTCGCGGGCGCGGCTTCCTCCATACCGTCGTACAGGCTGTCGAAGTCGAAGCCGATCGCGCCCTGCGCCTCGTTCCGCTTGCGATCCACCGCGGCTTCCACCGCATCCTCGTGCACTTCGATGAGCGCCCGGCGCGAGTCGCCCATCGAGTCGAAAGCGCCGGCCTTGATCAGGGACTCGACCGTCCGCTTGTTCGAGACATGCAGCGGAACCTTGTCGAGGAAGTGGTGGAAGGACGTGAATCTCTCGTCCTTGCGCGCTGTGACGATGCCGTCGACCACGTTGCTTCCCACGTTGCGGACGGCCCCCAGCCCGAAGCGGATATCGTCACCGACGGCCGCGAAGTAGTTGATCGATTCGGACACGTCGGGCGGCAGCACCCTGATGCCCATACGGCGGCATTCGTTGAGGTACAGGGCCATCTTGTCCTTGGAATCGCCGACGCTGGTGAGGAGGGCGGCCATGTACTCGGCGGGATAGTGCGACTTGAGATATGCGGTCCAGTAGGAGACCAGCCCGTAGGCGGCCGAATGCGCCTTGTTGAAGGCGTAGTCGGAGAACGGGAGCAGGATCTCCCACAGCGCGTTCACCGCGCCGTCCGAATAGCCGTTGGCGTGCATTCCTGCCTGGAAGCCCTCGAACTGCTTGTCTAGCTCGGACTTCTTCTTCTTGCCCATCGCGCGTCTGAGGATGTCGGCTTGACCGAGCGAGAAGCCGGCGACTCGCTGCGCGATCGCCATGACCTGCTCCTGGTAGATGATCAGGCCATACGACTCATCGAGGATGTCGGCGAGCGACTCGGTGAACTCCGGGTGGATCGGCGTGATCGGCTGCATGCCGTTCTTGCGCAGGGCGTAGTTGGTGTGCGAGTTCGCGCCCATGGGACCGGGACGATACAGCGCGATGAGAGCCGAGATGTCACCGAAGTTGTCGGGCTTCATCAGACGCATCAGCGACCGCATCGGCCCGCCGTCGAGCTGGAACACCCCGAGGGACTCGCCCCTGCCCAGAAGGTCGTACGCCCCTCGGTCATCGAGTTCCAGGTGCTCGAGGTCGAGCTCCTCGCCGCGGTTCATGCGGATGTTGTCCAGGGCGTCCGAGATGATCGTGAGGTTGCGAAGCCCCAGGAAGTCCATCTTGATGAGTCCGAGCGTCTCGCACGACGGATAGTCGAACTGCGTGACGATCTGACCGTCCTGCTCGCGCCGCATGATCGGGATGATGTCGAGCAGCGGCTCGGAGGACATGATCACGCCGGCGGCGTGGACACCCCACTGACGCTTCAGCCCTTCGAGCCCGAGCGCACGGTCGAAGACGGTCTTGGCCTCGGGGTCGGTCTCGATCAGCGCTCGGAACTCGCTCGCCTCCTTGAAGCGCGGGTGAGCCGAGTCGAACATGCCGTCGAGCGGCATGTCCTTGCCCATCACGGGGGGCGGCATCGCCTTGGTGAGACGCTCGCCCATGCTGAACGGGAATCCGAGGACGCGACCGGCATCCTTGAGCGCCTGCTTGGACTTGATGGTCCCGTAGGTGACGATCTGCGCGACTCGCTCGGAGCCGTACTTGGCCGTGACGTAGTCGATGACCTCGCCACGGCGACGGTCGTCGAAGTCGACGTCGAAGTCGGGCATCGAGACGCGGTCGGGGTTGAGGAATCGCTCGAAGATCAGACCGTGCTCGAGCGGATCGAGGTCGGTGATCTTCATCGCGTAGGCGACCATCGACCCTGCGCCCGAGCCGCGGCCCGGGCCGACGCGGATCCCGTTGTCCTTCGCCCAGTTGATGAAGTCGGCGACGACCAGGAAGTAGCCCGGGAAGCCCATCTGCAGGATGATGCCGGTCTCGTACTCGGCCTGCTTGCGGACCTTGTCGGGGATGCCGGCGGGGTACCGGTAGTGGAGCCCCGCCTCGACCTCTTTGATGAGCCAGCTGTCCTCGGTCTCACCGTCGGGAACGGGGAAGCGCGGCATGAAGTTGGCTGCGGTGTTGAACTCGACCTCGCAGCGTTCGGCGATGAGCAGAGTGTTGTCGCACGCCTCAGGGTGGTCGCGGAACATCTGCCGCATCTCAGCGGCGGTCTTGATGTAGTACCCGTCGCCGTCGAACTTGAAGCGATTGGGATCGTCGAGCGTCGAGCCGGACTGCACGCAGAGCAGCGCCGCGTGCGCGTCTGCCTCGTGCTGATGCGTGTAGTGGGAGTCGTTCGTCGCGACGAGCGGGATCCCCAGATCCTTCGAGAGCCGCAGCAGATCGGTCATGACCCGGCGCTCGATCGAGAGCCCGTGATCCATGATCTCGGCGAAGTAGTTCTCCTTGCCGAAGATGTCCTGGAACTCCGCCGCGGCCGCGCGGGCGGCGTCGTACTGCCCCAGGCGCAACCTCGTCTGGACCTCACCCGAGGGGCAGCCCGTCGTGGCGATGAGTCCCTTGCCGTATGTCTGGAGCAGTTCCCTGTCCATGCGGGGCTTGAAGTAGTAGCCCTCCATGCTCGACAGGGAACTGAGACGGAAGAGATTGTGCATCCCCTCCGTGCTCTGGCTCCACATCGTCATGTGGGTGTACGCACCGGATCCTGAGACATCGTCGCTCTTCTGATCCGGCGACCCCCACTGCACGCGCGATTTGTCGCTGCGATGCGTCCCGGGAGTGACATATGCCTCGAGCCCGACGATCGGCTTGACGCCGGCCGCGTTGGCCGCCTTGTAGAACTCGAACGCCGCGAAGGTGTTGCCGTGGTCGGTGACCGCGATCGCCGGCATGCCGTAATCGGCAGCCGCCTGGGTCATCGCGCCGATCTTCGCTGCGCCGTCCAGCATCGAGTACTCGCTGTGGACATGCAGGTGAACGAAGGAGTCGGATGCCATGCTTCGAGTCTACTTTCGGCATCCGACACGGAAGGCCCAGCGCGACCCCCGGACGACGAGAAGACGCGCGAACTCAGTCGCCGCGCAGAACGTCGAGCGCGTGTCGGAAATCTTGCGGATAGCCCGACTCGAACTGCACCCACTCCCCCGTCGTAGGGTGCGCGAAGCCGAGCTTGTGGGCGTGCAGCCACTGACGTGTGAGCCCGAGACGGGCGGAGAGCGTCGGGTCCGCTCCATAGAGCGGGTCGCCGACGCACGGATGCCGGTGCGCGGCCATGTGCACGCGGATCTGATGCGTGCGGCCGGTCTCGAGGTGGATCTCGAGGAGCGACGCTCCGGGGAAGGCCTCGAGCGTCTCGTAGTGGGTCACCGACGGCTTGCCGTCGGGCGTCACCGCGAACTTCCACGAATGGCTCGGATGGCGTCCGATCGGGGCGTCGATCGTCCCCGCGAGCGGGTCGGGATGCCCTTGCACGACCGCGTGGTAGATCTTCTCGACCGTGCGCTCCTTGAACGCGTGCTTGAGGGCTATGTAGGCGGCCTCGCTCTTCGCGACGACCATGAGCCCGCTGGTACCCACATCCAGCCTGTGCACGATCCCCTTGCGTTCGGGGGCTCCGCTCGTCGAGACCCGGAAGCCCGCGGCTGCGAGGGCTCCGACGACAGTCGGGCCCTCCCATCCCAGCGAGGGATGCGCGGCCACACCCGTCGGCTTGTCGACGACGACGATGTCGTCATCGTCATACACGATGCCGAGTTCGGGCACCGCGATCGGCACGATCTGCGGCTCCTCCTTCGGCGTCCACTCCACGTCGAGCCAGCCGCCGCCGCGGAGTCGGTCGGACTTGTCGAGGACCACGCCGTCGAGGCGAACGCCGCCGGCGGCGGCGACATCGGCCGCGAATGTGCGCGAGAAGCCCATCATCTTGGCGAGTGCGGCGTCGACGCGGGTTCCGTCGAGGCCGTCAGGAACCGGCAGAGAACGCGATTCCACGGTCAGCGCCCGTCGGACGCGGCCGCTCCCGCGGCAGCGCCGGAATCGCCGTGCTCGTCGCCGGCCGGACGATTCTCGTCGGCGACAGCGGCGGCCTCGGCCTGTTCGTCGTTCTCGACCGGCGCATGGTCGCGCTCCCGCGTACCGTCGAAGCGGAGGCCGACCACCACCAGCAGTGCCACCGAGATCATGCCGGAGACGATGAAGATGTCGGCCACGTTGAAGATCGCGGGCATCATCCACGGCATCGAGATCATGTCGACGACGTGGCCCATCGGAAAGCCCGGTTCACGCAGCAGACGGTCGGTGAGGTTGCCCAGCACCCCGCCCAGCAGGCATCCGAGCACGACGGCCCAGAGACGCGAGCGCAGACCGAACGCCTTCCATACGATCACCGCGGCGACGACCGCCAGCGCGATGGTGAAGATCCACGTGACATCGGCACCGAGCGAGAACGCGGCACCGGGGTTGCGCACGAAGTACAGCTGAAGGAACTCGCCGAGAACGGGCACCGGCTCGTGCAGGGGCAGGTTCTCGACAGTGAGGTACTTCACGAACTGATCGGCGGCCAGCACGATCGCTGCGAGAATCGCAACGATCGCGCCGGCCGCCGACCGGCGAAGGGGAGGTCGTCCTGGCAAAAGGGCGACCTACAGTCCGATCGCGGAGACCGGGGTGGAGTCCGTCGACGTCGACTTCTCGTCGAGATCGCGGAGCTGGCCCTCGATGTAGCCGCGAAGCTGCGAGCGGTAGTCGCGCTCGAAGTTGCGGAGTTCGGTGATGCGTGCCTCGAGCGTGTTGCGCTCGCGCTCGAGTCGAGCCGACTCTTCGCGCTGCTTGGCCTCGGCCTCGGTGCGGATGCGGTTGACCTCGCCCTCGGCCTCGGCGATGAGCTGGGCGCGCTTGGCCTCACCCTCGGCGACGTGCTCGTCGTGCAGGCGCTGCGCCAGCTCGATGATCCCGGCGGTCGCTGTGGCGGAGCCGGACGGAGCGGGCTCAGCCGGCGCTGCGGGGGCCGGAGCCGGGGCGGCTTCGGCGACAGGAGCCTCTGCGGCCGCGGCGACAGGAGTCGCGCCCGACTCGAACGCTGCCAGCTTGGCCTTCAGCTCGGCGTTCTCCTCGAGGGCCTTGCGCCACTCGATGACGATCTCGTCGAGGAAGTCGTCGACCTCGTCGGGGTCGAAGCCGTCCTTGAAGCGGACGTGCTGGAACTGCTTGGTGACGACGTCATCCGGGGTAAGTGCCATGGTGGCTCCTTCGATGAGTTCGGTTGCCAGTTTCGAGAATGGCGTGGTCGAGATGTGGCGCGAACCCGGGGGGCGCACCTGGGAGCCAAGCATAGCCCCCGAGTCTGAGCGTTGCGACGCCGCGACACTCGCGCGCGGCCAAGTCGCGGGCGCGTCAGAAGAAGACACCCACGATGTTCATGAGGATCAGCACGATCAGGATCGTGATCGAGAACCCGAAATCGAGGGAGAGCGATCCGATGCGCAGCGGCGGGATGATCCGTCGGAAGAACCGGATCGGCGGATCGGTGACCGTGTAGACGGCCTCCGCTGCGACGAGGCCCGCGCCCTTGGGACGCCATTCCCGATTGAACAGCGGAATGTAATCGAGGATCAGGCGCGCGAAGAGCACGAGGAGATACAGCAGGAGCATCAAGTGGATGATGCTCGCGAAGACGGCGACGACCCCCACGGGTTACGAGTGGTCGAAGCCCGCAGACTCGGCGTCTGCGTGCGCGATGCCCCCGTGACCCGAGACCGCGATGTTCTCCGGAGACAGCAGGAAGACCTTCGAGGTGACCCGCTCGATGCGGCCGTACAGGCCGAGCGACAGGCCGCTCGCGAAGTCGATGAGACGGCGCGCATCCGCATCGCTCATCTGAGAGAGGTTGATGATGACCGGCACGCCCTCGCGGAAGCTCTCGGCGATGAGCTGAGCATCGCGGTACTGCTTCGGGTGCACGGTGAGAATCTCGTTCACTGCCCCTCCTGCGGGCTGACGCACGGCGACGGGACGACGCAGCGGGGTTACGGGAGCCGGAGCCGGCTCTTCGCGGTCTCGGTCACGCTGCTGAGCGCGGGCCGGAGCCTGCGTCTCCTCTTCGTAGACCTCTTCCTCGTCTGCGAGTCCGAGATACACCATGGTCTTCTTCAGTGGGTTACCCATCGTGTCCTCCGGTTCGAACGTTGCGGGCGGGTCTGTTCACAGGTTAACCCCGGTCGGGGCGGGGGCCCGTGATTGCGGAGCCGATCCGCAGGTGTGTCGCACCTGCGGCGATCGCCTCGGTGAAGTCGCCGGTCATCCCGGCGGAGATCCAGTCTGCGTCCGCGTCGAGCCTCCGCACCTCGTCTGCGACCGCACGCAGACGGGCGAAGGCGGATGCGGGTTCCTCGTCGAGCGGCGCCACAGCCATGACACCGCGCAGGCGCAGCGACGGCAGACCGAGGATGTGCTCGGCGAGTCGCGGGGCCGCATCGGGTGCGACGCCGCCGCGACCGCTGTCGTCGGTCAGATTGATCTGCACGAGCACGTCGAGGAGCTCATCGTCGGTCGCCGCTCGGTGCAGCGCGTCTGCGAGCCGGTCACGGTCCACCGAGTGCACGACGTCTGCGCTGCGACGTATCGCCGAGGCCTTGTTGGTCTGAGCCTGACCGATGAAATGCCACCGCACCTCGGGGAGAGAGGCGAGCTCTTCGCGTTTCGCCGTGAGTTCCTGCTGACGGTTCTCCCCCACCTGGCGGACGCCGAGAGAGTGCAGCTCCGTCACCAGCGAGGCGGGGTGGAACTTCGTCACCACGATCCTCGTCAGCTCCTCGGGATCGCGTCCCGCGGCTCGCGCGGCGCCGGCGATGCGCTCATCGATCGCCGACAGCCGCGCGGCCAGTTCGCTCACTTGAGGAATTCGGGGATGTCGATGTCGTCGTCGGCGAACGCGGGCTCGATGCTCGTCTGCGCCGCGCGCTGCTGCACGGGTTCGGGGTCGCGGGTCTCGGCCGCAGGCGCCTTCTCCTCTTCGCGGGGAAGAGCGACCTCGGGCAACGTCGCGGCCGCAGGGCGGCTGACCACCATCGGGTCGAGACGCAGAGTGGGCTCGCCGCTGTCGAAGCCTGCCGCGATCACCGTCACGCGCACCTCGTCGCCGAGGGTGTCGTCGATGACGGTACCGAAGATGATGTTCGCCTCGGGGTGCGCCGCCTCCTTGACGAGATCAGCCGCGTCGTGGATCTCGAAGATTCCGAGGTTGGAACCTCCCTGGATCGAGAGGAGCACGCCGTGCGCGCCCTCGATGCTCGCCTCGAGCAGCGGCGACTCGACTGCGAGCTCCGCGGCCTTGATCGCGCGATCTGCGCCTCGGGCCGAGCCGATGCCCATGAGGGCGGACCCTGCACCCTGCATGACCGACTTGACGTCGGCGAAGTCGAGGTTGATCAGACCGGGAGTCGTGATCAGGTCGGTGATGCCCTGCACACCGGCGAGCAGCACCTGGTCGGCGGTCGCGAAGGCCTCGATCATCGAGATCCCGCGGTCGCTGATCTCGAGCAGCCGGTCGTTCGGCACGACGATGAGGGTGTCGACCTCTTCCTTGAGCTTCGAGACGCCGGCTTCGGCCTGGCTCTGTCGGCGACGACCCTCGAACGAGAACGGCTTGGTGACGACGCCGATGGTCAGTGCGCCGATCGACTTCGCGATCCGTGCGACCACGGGAGCGCCACCGGTTCCAGTGCCACCGCCCTCGCCCGCAGTGACGAAGACCATGTCGGCGCCGGTGAGGGCCTGCTCGATCTCTTCGGCGTGATCCTCGGCGGCACGGCGTCCGACCTCGGGGTCGGCGCCCGCGCCGAGGCCGCGGGTGAGCTCGCGTCCGACGTCGAGCTTGACGTCGGCGTCGCTCATCAGCAGCGCCTGGGCATCCGTGTTGACAGCGATGAACTCGACTCCGCGGAGCCCGAGCTCGATCATGCGGTTGACGGCGTTGACGCCGCCACCGCCGACGCCGACGACCTTGATCACGGCGAGGTAGTTCTGGTTCTGGCTCATGGCCGGCCTCCGAATAATCGAGCCTGTTGTATGTGTGGGAGAAACCGTGAGGGTGAACCTTAAACCTCAACTAGAGGTGTAAAGTATTTCCCGGTATTGGTTTCTCTTGTTCGAAGGTAAGCGCCGCATCAGCGCGCGAATGCAGCGACACGGGCGTGTCGCCCGTTTGCCGTCGAAAGATCAGCCGATGACGACCGCGTGGGGCGAAGTCACGTCGATCGACGACGCATCCGGCTTCGCGATGAGCGCCTTCGCGAGAGCCTCGCTCTTCAACGGCGAGTTCTCGGCGCTGCCCCAGACGACGGTCAGGCCGGAGTTCACCGTGAGCGTCACGTCGTCGGGCGTCGACGCCCGCACGCCGGTGAGTCCGGCGCGGACATCTGCGGGGAGCGATCTGATGACCAGCCCCGCGCTCTCGAACGCATCGGAGTCGGCGCCGCCCTCGATCTCGAGCACGGGCTGCCCAGGCGGCTGATCCGACGTCGTGGAGAGCGCGACTCCTGCAGCGTCGACGAGCGTGTACCCCGCATCGGACCGAATCACTCCGACGGGAGTGCGCTCGACGATCCGCACCGTCAGGTCATGCGGCGGCTTCGCCTCGAGCGAGTAGCTCTCGATCAGCGGGAAGCCGAGAAGGGCGGCCTTCACGGCGCTCGCGTCGACAAGGGCCAACGGGGTCCCGATCTGCCCTGCGAGAGCATTCTCGACCGTCGCGGGGTCCAGCGTCGTGGCGCCGACGACCGTGACCCGGTCGACGGCGAACAACGGGCTGTACGCGGCTGCCGCACTGCCGCCCACGAGGAGGACGATCGCGCCGACGGCACTCAGCCAGGCGATCCGCCGTCGGCGGGAACGCTGAGTGAACCGACGGATCTCGGCGCGCAGCGCCTTGCGACGAGCTCGCGCAGCACGCCACACGTCCATGTTCGACGTGGAGGCGGTGCCGTCGCCCTCCCGGGCCTCGTCGGCGCGCGCGCGACCGTCGATCTCGGTGACCACGCCCGCCGCTGAGTCGTCGGTCGCGCGACTGCGCGCATCACCGCGCTTCCGCGAGCGTTCGCGCTCTTCTCCCCCGACCGGTCCCTCGGGAGCAGCGGGCAGCGGAGGTGGGCGACGCATCGGCTACGCCTCGGCGGTGCGCAGAGACTCGAGCACCTGCGGGATGATCTGGTAGACGTTGCCACAGCCCAGAGTGACGACGAAGTCTCCATCGCGCGCGACGGCGGCCGTGTAGTCGGCTGCCTGCTGCCAGTCGGCGACGAAGTGCACCTTGTCGGGATCGTGGAACGCTCCGCTCACGAGCTCTCCCGTGACTCCGGGCACCGGATCCTCCCGCGCGCCATACACGTCGAGCATGACGGTGTGGTCGGCGAACGTCTCGAGAACGTCGGCGAACTCCTGGAACATGTGCTGCGTGCGCGAGTACGTGTGGGGCTGCTGGATGGCGATGATGCGTCCCTGCCCCGCGATCGAGCGCATCGCCTCGAGCGCAGCCCGCACCTCGGTCGGGTGATGGGAGTAGTCGTCGTAGACGGTCACCCCTCGTTCCCTTCCGTGGAGCTCGAGCCTGCGGACGGTTCCCGCGAATCCCTCGACGGCGCGCGTCGACTCCTCGAGCGCGTAGCCGAGCGAGAGCAGAACAGTGATCGCCCCTGCCGCGTTGATCGCGTTGTGCACCCCGGGCACAGCGAGTTGCAGGCGGACACTCTCGACCCCGTGTGTGATGGTCGCGGCCACCGGACCGGCTGCCACGATGCTCGTCACGCGCACATCGGCATCCTCTGCCTGACCGAAGGTGATGACGTTCGGGTGCGACAGACCTGCGCCGACTCGCAGCGCTCCCGCGTCATCGCTCGAGATCACCACGGCCTCGGTCGCCGCGTCGGCGAATCGCACGAAGGCGTCGTGGAAGGCCTCGTCGGATCCGTAGTGATCGAGGTGATCCGGGTCGACGTTGGTGATGAGCGCGACAGCCGTGTCGTACAGCAGGAAGGTCCCGTCGGACTCGTCGGCCTCGATCACGAACAGGTCGCCGGTGCCGGTGGCGCTCGACACACCGAGCTGCTCGATCACGCCGCCGTTGACGAAGTTCGGATCCGCCCCCAGCGCCTGGAGCGCGGTGACGATCATGCCGGTCGATGTCGTCTTTCCATGGGCGCCGGCGACCGACACCAGCCGGCGAGAACCGATCAGCCAGTGCAGGGCCTGCGATCGGTGGATGACATGCAGGCCCTTCTGCTTCGCGAGCACGAACTCAGGATTCTCGGGCCAGATGGCGCCCGTGTGGACCACGGTGTCGGCGTCGCCGAGATGAGCGGCTTCGTGCCCGACGTGCACGGTGGCTCCCGCGGCGGCGAGAGCGCGGAGATTGTCGCTGTCGGCACGATCGCTGCCCGACACGCGGATGCCGGCGTCGAGGAACATCTTCGCGAGCCCGCTCATGCCGGATCCGCCGATGCCGATGAAGTGCGCAGCGGTGATCGACTCGGGAATCGGAAGGGAGAGGTCTGGTCTGATCATGTCGGGTTCAGTCTACTTTTCGCTGGGGACGTTTCGTCGTCGGGACGGGAGCGACGGCGGTGTCAGGACGAGGCGAGGGCGCGGTCGACGAGTGCGATGACGTTCTCCGTGCCGCTGCGGGTGCCGACCTTCTCGGCGGACTGAGCCATCGACGCGATGCGCTGCGGATCCTTGAGGAGAGGGATGACGGCACGACGCACCGCATCGCCGTCGAATGTCGCATCGTCGAGCAGTCTGGCGGCTCCCGCGGCGACGGCCGATGCGGCGTTGAGCCGCTGCTCGCCGTTGCCCACCGAGTAGGGAACGTACAGCGCAGGCAGCCCGAGCGCGCTGATCTCACTCACGGTCGCTGCACCCGAGCGCGACACGATGAGATCCGCGATCGCGAAGGCGAGGTCCATCCGGTCGACGTATCGTCGCACGACGTACCCCGGGACCTCGGGGTCCTGCAGCTCGCTCCGCTCGCCCGTGATGTGCAGGAGCTGCCATCCGGCGGCGAGCACGTCGCCCCACGAATCCGCGAGCGCCTCGTTCAGGCGTCGAGCACCCAGCGACCCGCCGAAGACCAGCAGAACGGGGCGCGCCGCATCGAGACCGAAGTGCGCCGCCGCCTCATCGCGCGCGGCGGCACGGTCGAGATCGATGACCTCCCGACGCAACGGCATGCCGACGACCTCGCCGCCTCTGAGCCTGGTGCCCTCGAAGGCGACGCCGGTGGCAGCCGCGCGTCGGGCGCCGAGCACGTTCGCGAGTCCCGGCTTGGCGTTCGCCTCGTGCACGACGAACGGCACGCCTTCGCGGCGCGCGGCGACGTATGCGGGAGCCGAGGCGTATCCGCCGAACCCGACCACGACCTCGACCTCATGCGCACGGATGTGGTCGCGCACCTGGGCGATGGCGCGGCGGAACCGCCCCGGGAAGGCCGCGGCCTGTGCGTTCGGACGGCGAGGGAAGGGGACCTTGTCGACGATGAGCAGCTCGTAGCCGCGCTCGGGGACGAGTCGGGATTCCAGTCCCTCGGCGGTGCCGAGGACCAGAACCTCGTCGTCGGACGCTCGCGCGCGCAGTCCGTCGGCGACGGCGAGCAGGGGGTTGACGTGTCCGGCGGTTCCCCCGCCGGCGAGAAGGTACGTGGTCACCGTGTGACCTTACCCCGCCCTGCCGAAGACGCTCGCGCAGCGGTCCGTGCCTCAGCCACCGGAAGAGTGCGCGCGAACGACAGCAGCACCCCGCACGCGATGAGCACGGCGAGCAGTGCCGTGCCTCCCTGGGACATGAAGGGAAGCGGCACCCCCATGACGGGGAACACGCCGATCACGACACCGATGTTGAGCACGGCCTGGCCGGTGATCCAGACGGTGATGCCACCCGCTGCGACCCGGATGAACGGATCGGCGGTCTTTCGGATGACGTGGAACGCCCCCACCGTGAAGAGCGTGAACAGCGCGAGCACGACGATGCAGCCGATCAGGCCCAGCTCCTCGCCGACGATCGCGAAGATGAAGTCGTTGCCCGCAGCCGGGAGCCACCCGTACTTCTCCTGCGAGTTGCCGAGGCCCACCCCGAAGATCCCTCCCGACGCCATGCCCCACACGCCATGGATCGACTGGTAGCAGTCACCCGTGTAGGCGGACATGTCGGAGCAGGTCGCGGTGATGCGCCGCATCCGGTCGGGACTCGTCACCGCGAGTGCGATGACGGCGACGATGCCGAGGAGCACGGGGAGGATGAAGAGTCGGAGTTTGACCCCCGAGAAGAACAGGCATCCGAGAAGGACGAGCACCAGAACCATGGCCGTGCCGAGGTCCTTGCCCGCGAGCACGGTGCCGATCGCGAGCGCGCCGACGGGGACGACCGGGATGAACACCTGGTGCCAGGTGCCGAGCATCGTGCGCTTGCGCATGAGGACGTAGCCGATCCACACCGCCAGCGCGAGCTTCAGGAACTCCGAGGGCTGCAGGGTGAAGCCGGCGATCTTGATCCAGTTGCGGTTGCCGCCGTCCTCGACTCCGAGCGGCGTGAAGACGAGCAGCTGCAGCGCGATCGCCCCGAAGAGCGCCGGCCAGGCCAGCTTCTTGAGGAATGCGATCGGTGCACGCGAGATCAGGAACATCAGAGGAATGCCGAGAACGGCGAAGATGCCCTGGCGGAGGGCCCCGTCCATCGGATTCTCACCGCGAGACACGGCCGTCGCGCTGGTCGCGGACAGCACCATGACGAGACCGAAGATCGTGAGCATGAGCGCTGCCGACGCGATCATCAGGAACTCGGTGGACACCGGGGTGAAGCGACGCCCCAGCGAGATCCGTGCGGCGAGGCCGCGAGTCGAGCCGTCGGACTCAGAGCGCGGGGGGCGTGCGACCTGCGTCATCGGCGCTCCCCCGGTCTATCCAGTCCTGCACCGCTTCGGCGAAGCGGCGTCCGCGATCCGCATAGCTGGAGAACTGATCGAAGGATGCCGCAGCGGGGGCCAGCAATACAGTGCCCTCGCCGTCGACGATCCCTGCCGCGATCTCTACGACACGGTTCATGACGTGTCCAGTCTCGCCAGCATCCACCTGGAATACCGGCACCGTCGGCGCGTGTCGCTCGAATGCCGCGACGACCTCGCCGCGAGCGACCCCGATGACGACCGCGGCACGGGCCGTCCTGCCCACGGTGGCGACGAGGTCGGAGAGGTCGACGCCCTTCAGGTCACCGCCCACGACCCACACCGCACCGGGGAAGGCGCGGAGCGACGAGGCCGCGGCATGGGGGTTGGTGGCTTTGGAATCGTCGATCCAGGTGATGCCGTCGTGGCGCGCGACCACCTGGATGCGATGCGCGTCGAGACGGAACTCCTGGAGCGCCGCATGGATCACCTCGGGATCCACTCCCAGCGAGCGCGCCAACGCCGAGGCCGCGAGGATGTTCTGCACGATATGGGGCGCAGCCAGTCCGGCCTCTTGCAGATCAGCGACCGTGGTCAGCTCGAGCGCGCTGTGTGCGCGATCGTCGTGGAACGCGCGGTCGACGAGCAGACCTTCGACGACGCCGAGGTCGCTCGGGCCGGGCATGCCGAGATCGAACCCGATCGCACGAGCGCCCTCGACCACCTCGGCCTCCTCGACCATGACACGGGTCGCCTCGTCCGCCTTGTTGTATACGCACGCGACACGCGTGTTGCGATAGACCAGTGCCTTGGCGTCGCGATAGGCGGCAGAGCTGCCGTGCCAGACGAGATGGTCGTCCGCGAGGTTCAGGCAGACGGAGGCATGGGGGTACGGCTGCCCTTCGGCGCGGGAGAGACCGAGATACCACAGCTGATGGCTCGACAGCTCGACCACGAAGACGTCGAATCCGGCGGGGTCGCGGACCGCATCCAGCACGGGGACGCCGATGTTGCCGCACGGTGCCGCGCGCAGCCCGCCCGCGACGAGCAGCGATGCGGTGAGCTGTGTGGTCGTGGTCTTCCCGTTCGTCCCGGTGATGAGCACCCAGTCCGCCGGCGTTCCGTCCGGACGGACGATCTTGTCACGCACCCGCCACGCGAGCTCGATGTCACCCCAGATCGCGATCCCGGCATCCTGTGCCCACCGGATCACGGGATGCGACGGTGAGAACCCCGGGGAGGCGATGACCACCTCGGCGTCGAAGTCGCTGAGCGCCCGCGGAACCTCATGAAGGGATCCGAGCTCGAGGCGTGCGCCGATGACCGGCAGCAGCCGCGCGTATTCCTCTTCTGCGGATTCGGAGAGCACCAGAACGTCGGCGCCGAGCTCGACCAGTGTGTCGGTCACCGAGAAGCCCGTCATCGACAGGCCGAGCACGGCCACGCGGAGTCCCGCCCAGTCGGCGTTCCAGCTCGTCAGCGTCGAGAGCCTCTTCTCGGTGGACGATCTCCGCTCAGCCGACACGGGTCAGCCACTCCACGTAGAACAGGCCCACCGCCGACACGGCCAGCAGCCCTGCGATGATCCACATCCGCACGACGATCGTGACCTCGGACCACCCTCGCATCTCGAGATGGTGGTGGAAGGGGCTCATGAGGAAGAGGCGCTTGCCTCTCGTGATCTTGAAGTAGGCGCGCTGCAGGATCACCGATCCCGATGCGAGGACGAACACGCCGGCGATGATCAGCAGCAGAAGCTCGGTGCGGGTGAGGATCGCCATCGCGGTGATGACGCCGCCGATCGCCATAGAGCCCACATCGCCCATGAAGACCTTCGCCTTCGGAGCGTTCCACCACAGGAAGCCGATCAGGCTCGCGCCGAAGGACGCGGCGATGATCGCAAGGCTGAACGGATCGCGCACTTCATAGCACCCGGTGATCGCGGCCTTCTCGACGCCTTCTCCGACACACGACTGCTTGAACTGCCAGAAGGCGATCAGGCTGTAGGCGCTGACCACCAGAACGCCCGCGCCCGCTGCGAGACCGTCGAGGCCGTCCGTGAGATTCACGCTGTTCGACGTCGCGACGCCGATCACCGAGATCCAGAGCAGGTACAGAGCCCAGCCGACCACCGCCGTGAAGGCGAAGAGATTCAGCCAGGGGATGTCGCGGAAGAGCGAGATCGAGCC
Organism: Microbacterium hydrocarbonoxydans; assembly: GCF_904831005.1. Lineage (NCBI taxonomy): Bacteria > Bacillati > Actinomycetota > Actinomycetes > Micrococcales > Microbacteriaceae > Microbacterium > Microbacterium hydrocarbonoxydans. The sequence goes on from NZ_LR882982.1 coordinate 2,096,465, forward strand.
CGACGCCGGAGTCTGGTCGAACTGATTCGGGAAGTTGAGGGCCACGATGCCGAACGGGATGATCACGAGCAGCTGGCCGATGATCTTCCGCCAGCCCGACAGCCCGAGGCTGCGCTGACTCCTCACCTTCATGTAGTCGTCGATGAAGCCGACGACACCGAAGCCGACCATGAGCCACATCACCAGTAGCGCGGAGAGCGCGGGCGTGCCGCCGCCGACGTACACGCCGGTGAAGTAGCCCACCATCGTGCCGACGATGAAGATCACGCCGCCCATGGTCGGTGTGCCGCGCTTCGCCTCGTGGCTCGGGTTCTCGAGCGCCTCGGGCGTGCGGATCACCTGACCCCAGCCCCACTTGCGGAAGAGCCGCAGGAAGACGGGAGTCAGGAAGAGTGTGAAGGCGAGCGATATCGCCGCCGCCATGATGAGTGACCTCACGAGAACAATTCTCCCAGACGATCGCCGAGATGCCTGAGGCCCACGGAGTTGGAGGACTTCACGAGCACGCGATCGCCGTCGCGGAGCTCTGTGCGCAGATAGTCGAATGCAGCATCCTGGTCGGGGAAGAAGACCGCCTCGCTGTCCCAGGAGCCTTCACCGATCGCCGAGATGAAGAGCCGGCGCGCTTCGGGCCCGACGACGACGATGCGCTGGATGTTGAGACGCACGGCGAGCAGTCCGATCCGGTCGTGCTCCTCTCCCGCCGTCTCTCCGAGTTCGCTCATGGCGCCGAGCACCGCGACCGTGCGCTCCTCGGGACCCGTGATCTGCGCGAGGGTGCGCAGAGCCGCAGCCATCGAGTCGGGGCTCGCGTTGTACGCGTCGTTGATGATGCGCACCCGATCGTTTCCGAGCGGCTGCATGCGCCAGCGTTCGGCGATCTCGACGGTCTCGAGGCGTGCGACGGCTGCGGACGCAGGCACCCCGAGAACCCCCGCCGCAGCGATGGCGGCGAGAGCGTTGTTGACGTGGTGCGCTCCGAGCACTCGAAGTCGCAGCGGCGTTCGCTCGCCCGCAGTCTCGATCACGCAGTTCGTGCCGGAGGCGGTGACCTCGAGGTCATGGGCGCGCACGTCGGCGGCGTCGCTCTGGCCGAAGCCGACGACCGTCATTCCCCGGCTCTCCGCCAGAGAGCGCATGGCGGACACGCGGGGATCGTCGACGTTGAGCACGGCCGTGCCCGTGGGGGTCGCCGCCGCGACGAGCTCCGACTTCGCCTTCGCGGTGGCCTCGATACCGCCGAATCCGCCTGCATGCGCCATGCCGACCATCAGCACCACCACGACGTCGGGCTCGACGAGCCCGGCGAGACGTGCGATGCTGCCGGGCGCATCGGCACCGAACTCGCTGACGAGGAAGCGCGTGTCGTGCGTGATACGCAGCATCGTGACGGGCGCGCCGACCTCGTTGTTGTACGAGGCGATCGGCGACACGGTCTCCCCCTCATCCGAGAGGATCCGGGCGAGGAAGTTCTTGGTGGTCGTCTTGCCGTTCGAGCCCGTGATGCCGACGATCCTGAGCCGGCCGCCGGCACGTACCCGTGCGACGACCTCACGAGCGAGGTCGGCCAGGGCCGCCACGGCATCCGCGACGACGATCTGCGTGATCTCTGCGTCGACGGGGTGCTCGACGATGGCGAGGGCTGCGCCGGCCTGAAGCGCGGCGCCGACGAAGTGGTGCCCGTCGGTCTCGGCACCGGGCTTCGCGACGAAGATCGACCCCGGAGACATCTTCCGGGAGTCCGTGTCCACGACTCCGTCCACGATGGTCTGGGCAGTGGCGGGTCCGGAGAGTCTGAGTTCACCCCCGAGGACGGCGGCGATCTCAGCAAGCGACAGGGCGATCATGACGTCTCCAGGCGCGGAAGCGCCGACTATTCGAACTTGGGAAGAAGCGCGTCCATCGGAGTGGAGGATGGCATCACGCGATAGGTCTTCATGGTCTGGGTCATCGCCTTCTGGAAGGCCGGGGCGGTAGCAGCAGACGATGTAATTCTAGTCGGCTCGTCGAGAGTCACCACGACGACGTACTGGGGATCGTCCACCGGGGCGAAGCCGACCATGCTGGTGTAGTAGATGCCCTGCTTGTAGCCGCCGTTGCCGTCCGGCACCTGCGCGGTTCCGGTCTTGCTGGTCACGCGGTACCCCGGCACCTCGATGCGCTCGGCGTTGCCGCCCTGCACGGCGACGTTCTCGAGCATGCGCGTGAGGTCGGCTGCGGTCTGGGGTGCGATGATCTGCTCACGCGCCGGCGCGTCGGGCTCGGTCACCGTTCCGTCGGAGGCCGTGCACGATTCGACCAGCGAGAGACCGATCTTCTCTCCGCCGTTCGCGATGGCCTGATACGCCGCCGCCACCTGGGGGGCGGTGACCGTGAAGTACTGGCCGAAAGTGGTCGTGTACAGCGACTGGTTGTCCCAGTCGGCGGTCGGGTGCAGCTCGCCGCCTTCTTCGTTCGGGAACCCGACGGTGGGCTCGCCCACGCCGAAACGCTGCAGGTAGTCGTAGCGCACGTCCGGGCTCACCATGGTCCCGAACTTCGACAGCGCCACGTTCGACGAATCGATCAGCGCACCGGCCAGCGTGTACTGGAACGCGGGGTGCACGAACGCGTCGTTGATGACGGCGCCGTTCTCGAACTTCTCGTGCGACGAGGCCGAGACGGTCGGCCCGGTCATCGTGACCCCGGCGTTCTCCATGACGGCGGCCGCGGTGATGGCCTTGAAGGTCGAGCCCGGCTCGAACGTGCGGGAGAACAGCATGCTCCCCCACGTGTCGGAGCCCGACGCATCGAGGTCGTTGGGATCCATGGTCGGCCACTCGGCCGCCGCACGGATCTTGCCGGTCTTCACCTCGACGACGGTGACTGTGCCACCCTTCGCGCCCTGCGTCTGCGCCTCCTCGGCGATCATCTGCTGCATGTACCACTGCAGGTCGCTGTTGATCGTCAGCTGCACGGCCCCGCCGTCGACCGCGTCGACGCGCGTCTCGCTGCCCGGGATGATCACGCCGTCCTTGCCGGTGCGATAGCTCTCCTCGCCGTCGGTGGGGGCGAGGCACTGTGTGTCCATCTTCTCGATGCCGGCCTGCGCCTCCCCCTCGCCGTCGAGGTAGCCGATGACGTTTCCGGCCACTGCGCCGTTCGGGTACACGCGGGTCTCGCGAGCGCTGAAGTGCAGGTAGGGCAGCCCCTGCGCCTTGAGCTCCTTGAGCTCGATGTGCTGCTCGGTGCTCAGACCCTTCTTCACCTGATACCAGCGCGAGTCCGGGTCTGCAGCGTGCTGCGACTCGACCTCGGTGCGCAGGGTCTCGGGGTCGAGCCCGGTGATCGCCGCGATCTTCTGTGCGGCCTCGGCCCACGGGATCTCCGGCGGGTTCTTCTCGTCGTCCTCCAGCAGGTACACCACCTGGGGGTCGAGGCTCCAGTCATAGACGGAGACGCTCTCGGCGAGAACCGTGCCTTCGGCGTCGACGATCGATCCGCGCTGGCCGGGGAGCGGCGTGCCGACCGAGATGTACTTGAGCGATTCGCTGACGTGCTCGTCGGCCCTCACGACCTGGATGTCGACGAGGCGCACGACGAAGGCCGCGAGGATCGCCAGGATGACGGCCAGCGCGACGACCGTGCGTCGCCGGGGGCTCCGGGTGGCTCGTGTCGTCATGGACTCTCTCCGTCAGTTCGCGATGGTCGTTGGTCTGTCAGCGGGTCGTGGGGCTCGGAAGACCGTCAGTGATGGCGGGCGGAAGGTCCTGTGCCGGCGGCTGAGCGGCATCCGGCGCACCGTCGCCGTTCGTCTCGGCACTCTCGTCGCCCGCGGCAGGCGCGACCACAGGGTTCTGCAGCAGCGCATTGCTCACAGCGCCTGCGCCGCTGGGGTTGATCGTGGACACTCCCCCGGCACCGCTCACCGCACCGAAGACGGCACCGTCGCTGAGTCGCAGATACGAGGGGGAACCGGCGACGATCATGCCCAGCCCCGAAGCGCTCGTGGCGAGCGACTGCGGCGAGCTCATGCCCGTGAGGTCCTCCTGCAGCGCGTCCGTGCGCAGGTCGAGCTCATGCTGCTGCGACGAGAGGCCGGCGAGCACGAAGGAGTCCTGGGTGATGGCGAGCGAGAGTGCGATCTGTGCGGCACCGATGGCCATCGCCCCGGCGAGGGCCACGAGCGCGTAAGCGAGCTTCGGCTTGCGGCGCACAGGCGTGCCGGTGACGGGCTGCAGGCGGCGAGTCGGAGTGCGATCCGATGCGCGCTCGGGTGATCCGGGCAGCGCGCGGGGCTTGCGGACGGCGGCGTTGAGGCTCATGCGCTCTCCCTGATCTTCTCGGCGGCACGGAGGCGCACCGGAATCGCGCGCGGGTTGCGCGCGCGCTCGTCATCGTCGGCGAGCTCGGCACCGCGCGTGATGATCTTGAACCGCGGCGCGTGCTCGGGGAGCTCGACCGGGAGCCCCTTCGGAGCGGTGGATGCCGCACCCGCGGCGAAGGCCTGCTTGACGAGTCGGTCCTCGAGCGACTGGTACGACATCACGACGATGCGTCCCCCGACCGAGAGCGCGTCCATGGCCGCCGGGATCGCGTCGGCCAGGACGTTGAGTTCGGTGTTGACCTCGATGCGGAGCGCCTGGAACACGCGCTTGGCCGGGTGCCCTGCTCGCTGCGCAGCCGCGGGGGTCGCGGCGATGAGGATCTCGACCAGCTGTCCCGAACGGGTGATCGGCGCCTTCTCGCGAGCCGCGATGATGAAGCGCGCATAGCGCCCCGCCAGCTTCTCCTCGCCATAACGCTCGAAGATCCGGCGCAGATTCCCTTCGCTGTACGTCGCGATGACCTCGGCGGCGGTGACGCCCTTCGTCTGATCCATCCGCATGTCGAGCGGGGCATCCTTCGAATACGCGAACCCGCGCTCGGCCTCGTCGAGCTGCAGGGACGAGACGCCGAGATCGAACAGGATGCCCGACGCTCCCTGCGCGTGCAGACCGATCTCGTCGTACACGGTGTGCACGAGAGTGATGCGGTCGGCGAAGCGGGAGAGCCGCTCCCCCGCGATTCGCAGTGCGTCGGTGTCTCGATCGAGACCGACGAGCCGGATGTGGGGAAAGCGCTCGAGCAGCGCCTCCGAATGCCCGCCCATGCCGAGCGTGGCATCGACCAGAACAGCGCCATCGTGCTGGAGCGCAGGTGCGAGCAGCTCGACGCAGCGCTCGAGAAGTACGGGGGTGTGGATGTCGCGGAGGCTCATGATCTCTCTCGGGTGATCTCTGTATCTCGGTGACCAGGGCCCTGATCCCCCTCCGCTTCACGACCCGGCACCGGGGAAGTGTGTCGGGGCGGGAGCGGCGGGGCATCACAGCCGTGGTCAGAACAGTCCCGGGATCACCTCCTGCTCGAGTTCGGAGTACGACTCCTCGCCGGCCGCGAGGTAGGTGTTCCAGCTCTCCGCATCCCAGATCTCGGCGTGTGCGCCGACTCCGGTGACGATGAGCTCTTTCTGCAGGCCCGCGTACTGACGAAGGTGCACGGGGATGGTGATGCGGTTCTGGCTGTCGGGCATCTCCGCACTCGCTCCGGAGAGGAACAGACGCATGAAGTCACGCGCCTGCTTGTTCGCGAGAGGCGCCTGACGGATCCGCTCGTGCATCGCCTCGAACTCGGCCGTGCTGAAGACGTAGAGGCAGCGTTCCTGCCCTCGGGTGACGACGATGCCGCCACCGAGGTCTTCGCGGAACTTCGCGGGAAGGATGACCCGTCCCTTGTCGTCCAACTTCGGAGAATGCGTTCCCAGCAACATCAGCCATCACCCCCTCTCCGTCCGGCCAACTCGAGGTGAGCCCCACTTTACTCCACTTTCCTCCACAAACCTATGGCGAATACGGGGGAACGCTCCGTCGCGGAACTCTCACGCGAAACTGATCCGCGGAATCACGCGGCAAGGAGGGGTGGAGCACCGGTGGAGGAGAAGTGGAGGATGCGCGAAGAACGCTCCCCCGGCGGGAACCGGGGACGACCGTGTCAGAGAACGACGAAGGCCCGGATGCTTTGTGCATCCGGGCCTTCGTGGAAGGAAGTGGAGAGAGGTCAGCGACCGCCCTGGCGGCGATCCCACCGATCGTTCATGCGATCCATGAAGGATGCGGAACTGTGCTGCTTCGCGGTGCGCTCGCGGGGAGCTGCGGAGACGGGGCGGCGCACGGGCGTGACCGCGAGCATGACACCGCCGAGCATGGCCGCGAATCCGATCACACCCACCACGACGCCCCACACGTCGCCGAGCACGACTCCGACGATCAGCCCACCGACACCGGCGAGGAGCAGAAGAGCTCCGTACACGAGATTTCGGTAGCTGAGAGCTCGGTCGCCTGACGGCGCGCTCACGACATCGGCGTCGTTGTGGAGGAGATGGCGCTCCATCTCGTCGAGCAGACGCTGCTCCTGTTCGGAGAGTGGCATTTCGTCCCCCTCGGGTATCGTTCGTCCATTCTACGCGCGGTATGTCGCTCGGGGCTAGCTGTCGGCACCCGGATTGGCTTTACGTATGCTGGGAGTCGTGCCGTCCCCCACCCTCGTCGCCGACGCCGTCGCCGACCGCCTGAGTTCCTTCATCGCGAGGATGCGCGAAGAGTCCGCGGAGTACGGCCCCGATGCCGCAGCGCTGATCGACTCCGCCGCCGACACGCTGGTGGGCGGCAAGCGCCTGCGTGCCAGGTTCTGCCACGCCGGCTGGCAGGGCGTGGCGCGGTTCGACGAACGCTCGACTGCCGAACCGTCTGCCCTCTGGGATGTCTGCGCCGCCCTCGAGATCTTCCAGTCGGCGGCTCTGGTGCACGATGACCTCATCGACAACTCCGACACGCGACGCGGGCGCCCGGCAGCCCACCGCGCGCTCGAGCGTTCGCACCGGGAGTCCGGCTGGTGGGGTGACGCCGCGGCATTCGGACGCTCGTCCGCGATCCTGCTGGGCGATCTGCTCGTCGCCTGGAGCGACGACCTCTTCGAGGATGCCGTCGCCGCGCTCCCCCACGCCGCCTCGGTGCGCCGCGAGTACGCGCGCATGAGGCGCGACGTCACCGTCGGGCAGTTCCTCGACATCGCGGAGGAATCGGCGTGGAGCGTGAACGCCACAGACTCGCACGTCGAGCGCGCGCTCCGAGTCGTCTCGCTCAAATCCGCTCGCTACAGCATCGAGCAGCCGCTCGTGCTGGGCGCGGCGATAGCCGACGCCGTCGACGATCAGGTTCTCGCGCTGCGCCGATTCGGACACCCCGTGGGCATGGCGTTCCAACTGCGCGACGACGTGCTCGGAGTCTTCGGCGACGCCTCGGTGACGGGCAAGCCCGCGGGCGACGACCTTCGCGAAGGCAAGAGGACGGTGCTGGTCGCGCTGGCTCGGCAGTCCCTCGAGACCTCGACCCGGAACCTCTTCGACGAGATGCTGGGAGATCCGGAACTCACCGACGAGCAGATCGCCTTCCTGCAGGCGACGATCTCTGCGTCCGGCGCCCTCGAGCGGGTGGAGACGATGATCGCCGACTACGCCCTCGAGGCGGACCGGGCGCTCTCCGGAGCGCGTCTCGACAATGCGGCCGTGAGCGATCTGCGAGACCTCGCTCGCGCGGCGACCGTGCGCACGGCCTGATCACGGCACCGCACGCGACTCATCAGGCGCGCGGAGCACCCGATGACGCCCCCTCGTTCCGAGGACTCTCAGGCGAGCGTGCGAGCGAGGCGACGGACCTCGCTCTTGTGCCCGGCGAGCAACGCGGCGATCGGTGAACGTCCGAGCGTCTCGTCAGCCGAGAGCAGCCAGTCGACGACCTCGTCATCGGTGAATCCGGCGTCCTGGAGCGGGATGATGGTCCCGCGCAGCGACGGCAGCGGATGACCGTCGACGATGAAGACGCCGGGAACCGCGAACACGCCGCTCCGACGCGAGCCGACCAGATAGTGCTCGTCGATGAGACGACGAACGCGCCCGAGCGGCACGCCGAGAGCCTCGACGAGATCGGGCATGGTGAGCCACTCGGTGGGGGTCACGCCCTCGTCGCCGATCTGCTCGGCGGAGGAAGGGTTCTCGGTGGGGTGGTTCTCAGACTGCGCAGACACCCTGCCACTATCTCACCTCCCGGCGCGCACCGCATTTCGTCACTTCCGCCCCAAACGCAACATGCGTCACTTCTGTTGACTTCCGTATACAGACGTGACAGCGTGGGCGGACGCCGACCGAGGGAGACACCTTGACTACGCCCACCGCCGCGCGTCGAACGCGCTATCTGCGACTCGGGGTCCCCGCCGCCGTCCTGGGAACCCTGTCAGGAGCGCTGGCCGCCGTGCCGGCCTCCGCATCCGCCGACAGTGCGCCGGTGGTGCACCGACTCGCATCGTCCGCACCTCGCGCCGTCCCCGCAGAGGCCGCGCCCGGGTCGTATACCGTGCAGCCGGGTGACACCGTCTATTCGATCGCGACCCGATTCTCGCTGCGCACCGCTGACGTACTGGCATGGAACGGCCTCGGGTGGAGATCGGTGATCCACCCCGGGCAGTCGCTGACGCTCACGGCGGGATCATCACCGGCACCTGCCGCGGCCCCCGCAACCACTCCCTCAACGGCGCCGACATCGGCCACGCACGCGGTCGTCGCAGGAGACACCGTCTTCGGCATCGCGCGCACGCACGGCACCACGGTCGACGCCGTGCTCGCGGCCAACGGACTCGACCGGTCGTCCGTGATCTATCCCGGTCAGGCCCTTGCGATCCCCGGTACCTCGGCCGCCGTGCCCGCCCCGGCTGCAGCACCGGCAGCCGTATCCGCACCGGCACCGTCCGCCGCGACGGGCGGAGCGACCCACGCGGTCGCGGCGGGCGACACGCTCTTCGGCATCGCGCGCACGTACGGGACGACCACCGCAACCCTGCTCGCCCTCAACGGCCTGGGAGCCGACGCGATCATCTACCCGGGCCAGAGCATCCTGGTCGCCGCTCCCGCTCCCGCTCCCGCCCCTGCTGCACCGGCAGGCCCACCGGCGCAGCTGTTCGCCGGTCTCGACGCCGAGCAGGCAGCGAACGCCCGACTCATCATCGCGGTCGGACGGGATCTCGGTGTCTCCGATCGAGCCATCGCGATCGGCCTCGCCACGGCGATGGTCGAATCGAGCCTGCGCAATGTGGCCTTCGGCGACCGGGACTCCCTCGGACTCTTCCAGCAGCGCCCGAGCACCGGTTGGGGAACGCCGGAACAGATCACCGACGCCGACCGGAGCACCCGCGTGTTCTTCGGCGGCGCAGGCGACCCGAACGGGCAGAGCACCCGCGGCCTGCTCGACATCGGCGGATGGGAGGGCATGCCCTTCACTCAGGCGGCCCAGGCCGTGCAGATCTCGGCCTACCCCGAGCGCTACGGGCAGTGGGAGACGCAGGCCTACCAGTGGCTCGCACAGCACGGGTGACGCACATCCCGGCAAACGCGCAGGGTCGAGGGGCGAGCCGCTCCCGGGGCTTTCAGGCAGTCATCAATAGAATCTTGACGTGACGACCAATCAGCAGGCCGACCCCCTCATCGGGCGGCTCGTCGACGGTCGATACCGAGTTCGTGCCCGGATCGCGCGCGGCGGTATGGCGACGGTCTACGTCGCGACCGACCTCCGCCTCGAACGACGCATCGCGCTCAAGGTGATGCACGCCCACCTCAGCGACGACTCCGCATTCCAGAGCCGGTTCATCCAGGAGGCTCGCGCGGCCGCCCGTCTCGCCGACCCCCACGTCGTGAACGTCTTCGATCAGGGCCAGGACGGCGAGCTCGCCTATCTGGTGATGGAGTACCTGCCCGGCATCACCCTGCGTGAGCTCCTGCGCGAGCAGAAGCGGCTCACCGTGCCCCAGACGATCACGATCATGGATGCCGTGCTCGCCGGACTCTCGGCGGCGCACCGCGCAGGCATCGTGCATCGCGACGTCAAGCCCGAGAACGTGCTGCTCGCCGAAGACGGGCGTATCAAGATCGGGGACTTCGGCCTCGCGAGAGCCACCACGGCGAACACCGCCACCGGGCAGCAGCTCCTCGGAACGATCGCCTATCTGGCACCCGAGCTCGTCACGCGGGGCACGGCTGATGCGCGCAGCGACATCTATGCGCTCGGCATCATGCTCTACGAGATGCTCGTGGGCGAACAGCCGTACAAGGGCGAGCAGCCCATGCAGATCGCCTTCCAGCACGCGACCGAATCGGTGCCGCGTCCCAGCGTGCGCAATCCCGGCGTACCGGAGCAGCTCGACGAGCTCGTGCTGTGGGCGACGGAGAAGTCCCCCGACGAGCGCCCCGACGACGCCCAGCAGATGCTCGAGCGGCTGCGCGAGATCGAACGCGGTCTGGGCATCGCCCCGGCCGTCGCCGCAGCGACGGCTCCGCAGCGCGCCCAGTCCGATTCAGCGGATCTCACCAAGGTCATGCCGAGCACCATGGTGCTGCCCAGTCCGTCGGCGCCCACGAGCGAGGCGGTCGACAACGCGACTCTGCTACGCCGCCGGTCATCGAAACGGCGCGCACGCGGAGCTTTCCTCCTGACCCTCGTACTGCTGCTGGCCACCCTCGCGGGAGGCGTGGGCTGGTGGTTCGGATCCGGTCCGGGTTCGCTGGTCGCAGTGCCGGGGGTCGCCGGGCACTCGTACGACCAGGCCGCCGCGGCGCTCGAGATGGAAGGATTCGTGCCGGTGCGCGGCGAGGAGAACTCCATCGATGTCGCGCCGGACGTGGTGATCCGCACGGATCCCGACGAGGGCGCGCGTCTGGACAAAGGCACCGAGATCACGGTGTTCGTCTCCGTGGGCCCCGCGTCGCACACCGTCGAGGCACTGAACGGCAAGACCGAGCAGGAAGCCAGGGACTATCTGGCGGGGATCGACGTGAATGTGGCGGAGAACCCGCTGATCCTCTTCTCGGATGCTGAGGCAGGACGCGTGATCAATGCGTTCGTGACTCCCCGCGACGGCGCCGAGGTCTACGGCTGCGGTGACGGCTGCGATCTCCGTGAAGACGACTCGGTCGAGCTCTATGTGTCGGCAGGGGCCTTCCCCGATGTCGCCGGCATGTCGGTCGATGAGGCGACGAGCACGCTTGCCGACAAGCAGGTCGCCGTGGCCGGCGAGATCGACTACCGGTTCAGCAGCGACGTCGACAAGGACATCGTCATCGGCGTGCAGGACCGCGCCGAAGAGGGCAACCGTCGACCCGGAGACACCGTGACTCTCATCGTGTCCAAGGGTCCGGAGCTCTTCCCCGTCCCCGATGTGACCGATGAGACGCTGGTCGAGGCGAAGCGGATCCTCGAGAACGCCGGCTTCACCGCGAGCTATGCCGCGTGGGGCGATCTGCCCGGGTTCGCCGAACTCGCTCGCGTGACGGGACAGGACCCCGGCGCTGACAAGCAGCTTCCGCGTGGCGGCAACGTCAAGCTGTCGATCCAGCTCTCCGGCTGACCGCCGCCTGCCCGACGCCCGCCTGCGCGCCCGTGCGCCGACGAGGTCTCGTTTCGGGCCATCACGCGAAAGAGTCGCCCTCTCCCCGCGGGGAGAGGGCGACTCTGTCGTCGGTGGCGTCTGGGCTCAGCGCTTCTCGAGTTCCTCGGCCACGAGGAACGCCAGTTCGAGCGACTGCATGTGGTTCAGGCGCGGGTCGCACAGGCTCTCGTAACGGGTCGCGAGGGCCGCCTCGTCGATGTGCTCGGAGCCGCCGAGGCACTCCGTCACGTCGTCGCCGGTGAGCTCCACATGGATGCCTCCGGGGAAGGTGTCCGCCGCGCGGTGCGCCTCGAAGAAGCCGCGCACCTCATCGACCACGTCATCGAAGCGTCGGGTCTTGTAGCCGGTCGGCGTCGTGATGCCGTTTCCGTGCATGGGGTCGGTGACCCACAGCGGCTGGGCACCCGAATCGCGCACGGCCTCGAGAAGCGGAGGAAGCGCATCGCGGATCTTTCCGGCACCCATGCGCGTGATGAACGTCAGGCGTCCCGGCTCGCGGTTCGGGTCGAGCTTGTCGATCAGCTGCAGCGCGGTCTCGGGCGTCGTGGAGGGGCCGAGCTTCACACCGATCGGGTTGCGGATCTTCGAGAAGTAGTCCACGTGTGCGCCATCGAGCTCGCGGGTGCGTTCGCCGATCCACAGGAAGTGCGCCGACGTGTTGAACGGCGTGTCGGTGCGGGAGTCGATGCGCGTCATCGGACGTTCGTAGTCCATCAGCAGGCCCTCGTGACCCGTGAAGAACTCGACGCGCTTGAGCTCGTCGAAGTCGGCCCCTGCGGCCTCCATGAACTTGATGGCTCGGTCGATCTCGGCAGCCATGCGCTCGTAGCGCTGGTTGGCCGGGTTCTGCGCGAAGCCCTTGTTCCACGAGTGCACTTCGCGCAGGTCGGCAAAGCCACCCTGTGTGAACGCACGGATGAGGTTCAGGGTCGACGCCGCGGTGTGGTAGCCCTGCAGCAGGCGGCCGGGATCTGCCCGGCGGGATCCCTCGGTGAAGTCGTAGCCGTTGACGATGTCGCCACGGTATGCCGGCAGTGTGACATCGCCACGGGTCTCGGTGTCGCTCGAGCGCGGCTTGGCGAACTGGCCCGCCATGCGCCCCATCTTCACGATCGGCATCGACGCGCCATAGGTCAGCACGACAGCCATCTGCAGGACGGTCTTGATCCGATTGCGGATCTGATCGGCGGTGGCGCCGGCGAACGTCTCGGCGCAGTCGCCACCCTGGAGCAGGAACGCCTGCCCGGATGCCGCCCGAGCCAGGCGATCGCGGAGGTTGTCGACCTCGCCGGCGAACACCAGGGGCGGGAGCGCCGCGATCTGAGCGGAGACCTCGGCGACGCGCTCGGCGTCACCCCACTGAGGCTGCTGTTTGATCGGGAGCGAGCGCCACGCGTCAAGCGCGTCGATGTGGTGCTGGAGCATGTGTCCAGCCTAGTGCGCGCGGGTGGGGCCGGATGCCCTACGAGCGCCGTGTGACACGCGTGGGAAGCCGGTCCTTGACGGTCGATGCGTAGACGTCGTCGTACTCCTGCTCCCCCAGCCGCTGCAGCGCGACCATGATCTCGTCGGTGACGGATCGGAGGATGTATCGGTCGTTCTCCATGCCCGCGTATCGCGAGAAGTCCAGCGGCTCGCCGATGACGATCCCGACGCGAACCACTCGCGGCAGCCGCTGGCCGATCGGCATGGCCGTGTCGGTGTCGACCATGATCACGGGAATGACGGGGACCTTGGCCTCCAGCGCCATGCGCGCAAGACCGGTCCGCCCTCGGTAGAGCTTGCCGTCGGGGCTGCGGGTGCCCTCGGGGTATATGCCGAGCAGGTCACCGCTGCCGAGGACCTGCAGGCCCGTGTTGAGCGAGGCCTCGGATGCCTTGCCCCCCGACCGGTCGATCGGGATCTGCCCCGTCGCCTTCATGAAGAACTTCGTCGCCCAGCCTTTGATGCCGCGCCCGGTGAAGTAGTCGCTCTTCGCGAGGAACGACATCGATCGGTCGATCATCAGCGGGAGGAAGATCGAATCGGCGAACGACAGGTGGTTGCTGGCGAGGATCGCCGCGCCGCTCGCGGGCACGTTCGCGCGACCCACGACCCAGGGGCGGAAGATCGCCTTGACCACGGGGCCGATCACGACGTACTTCATCAGCCAGTAGAACATCGAGGTGAAGTCTATCCCCGCGGCCGCCACGCGCCAGCGTCATGAGGGCGATCACCTCGCCACGCGACTCAGTATCAGCTTCCATGCGACCGAGTGTCATGCTCTAGACTCGAGTGCAACCCCGTGCCCGACCGGTACCGAAGGAGCTGCCGTGGTCCAGTTTGAAGTTCCCGCCGTCGTCCCAGCCGACCCGGAAGGCAACATCGCCGACCTGCTCGTGAAGCGCGTGGAGGCGACCCCCGATCGGGCGTTGTTCTCGGTCCCGGACGGCGACGGATGGCGTGACATCTCGGCAGCCGACTTCCAGACCGCTGTGATCGCCCTCGCCAAGGGGTTCGTCGCCGCCGGCATCCAGCCCGGCGAGAAGGTCGGCTTCCTGGCCCGCACGACCTATGACTGGACGCTGGTCGATTTCGCGCTCTTCTATGCGGGCGCCGTGATGGTGCCGATCTACGAGACCAGCTCCCCCTCGCAGATCCAGTGGATCCTCGAGGACTCCGGCGCCATCGCGCTGATCGTCGAATCCCCCGAGCATTTCGCACGCGTCGACGAGGTGCGCGGCGACCTCCCCCTGATCCGCGAGATCTGGCAGCTCCACCTCGGCGCCATCAGCGCGCTGACCGCGCAGGGGACGTCGATCCCGGATGCCGAGATCGAGCGACTCCGCAGCATCGCCGTCGGGTCCGACATCGCGACCCTCATCTACACGTCGGGGTCCACGGGACGACCGAAGGGGTGCGTCCTCACACACAGCAACTTCGTCGAGTTGTCACGCAACTCCGCGAAGGCCCTCGACGCAGTGGTGCAGACGCCCGGCTCCTCGACGCTGCTCTTCATCACCACGGCTCACGTCTTCGCGCGCTTCATCTCGATCCTCAACGTGCACGCGGGCGTGCGCACGGGACACCAGCCTGACACCCGTCAGCTCCTTCCGGCGCTCGGCTCCTTCAAACCGACCTTCCTGCTGGCCGTGCCACGCGTCTTCGAGAAGGTGTACAACTCGGCGGAGCAGAAGGCAGAGGCCGGCGGCAAGGGAAAGATCTTCCGCGCCGCGGCCGACGTGGCCATCGAGCACTCGAAGCTGCTCGAGGCGGGCAAGAGCATCCCGTTCGGGATGAAGCTCAAGTTCGCGCTCTTCAACAAGCTCGTCTACGGCAAGCTGCGTGAGGCGATGGGCGGCCGGATCGTCTACGCCGTCTCGGGATCCGCTCCGCTCGGCGCTCGACTGGGACACTTCTTCCACAGCCTCGGCGTCGTGATCCTCGAGGGCTACGGCCTCACGGAGACGACCGCCCCGGCCACCGTGAACCTCGCCGACAAGTCGAAGATCGGCACTGTCGGCCCCGCACTCCCGGGTGTCGGCGTCAGGCTCGCCGAGGACGGCGAGATCGAGGTCCGCGGCATCAACGTCTTCAAGGAATACTGGAACAACCCCGAGGCGACGGCGGAGGCCTTCAGCGACGGCGGCTGGTTCCACACCGGCGACATCGGCAGCTTCGATTCCGAGGGTTTCCTCACGATCACCGGCCGCAAGAAGGAGATCATCGTCACGGCGGGCGGCAAGAACGTCGCCCCGGCCGCGCTCGAGGACCCGATCCGCGCCAACCCGATCATCGGCCAGGTCGTCGTCGTCGGCGATCAGCGCCCGTTCATCTCGGCCCTCGTCACACTCGATTCCGAGATGCTGCCGACGTGGCTCGCGAACAACGGACTCGACAAGGACATGTCGCTGTCTGAGGCGGCGAAGAACGACGCTGTGCGCGCCGAGATCCAGCGGGCGGTCGATATCGCCAACTCGCACGTCTCGCGCGCGGAGTCCATCCGCAAGTTCACGGTGCTCGACACCGAGTGGACCGAGGCATCGGGACATCTGACCCCGAAGCTGTCGATCAAGCGCAACGTGATCATGAACGACTTCGCCGACGAGGTCGCTGCGATCTACGACGAGCCGGTGTCGACGACGAACGTCTCCATCGGCGGCTGACGCACAGCGAGAAGGGCCCCGCCTCGGCGGGGCCCTTCTCGCTGTGCTCAGAACCAGGAGCTCTCGCGGACCTCGCGCATCGCCCGCTTGCGGGTTTCAGGCTCGAGCCTCGTCAGATAGAGCTTGCCGTCGAGGTGATCGGTCTCATGCTGCAGCGCCTGGGCGAGGAGGCCCTCCCCCTCGAGCACCACGGGCGCACCGTCGAGATCGATCCCTTCGACCCGAGCCCAGGGATGACGAAGAGCGTCGTGCCACAGGCCCGGCACGGACAGGCATCCTTCGCCCGTGGGCACGGCGTCACCACGCACCTCCGTCAGTACCGGATTGATGATGTAGCCGATCTCGCCGTCGATGTTGTAGCTGAACGCCCTCAGCGCGACGCCGATCTGGGGTGCGGCGACGCCCGCCCTGCCTGGCAGCTCGACGGTGTCGACCAGATCTGCGACGAGCGCGCGCACACCGTCGTCGATGCTCTCGATCGGCGAGCACACCGTGCGCAGTACGGGATCGCCGAACACCCTGATCTCGCGAACCGCCATCAGGCCCCCTTCGCCCGAAGTCCCTCGACGAGAAGGGCGGCGAGCTCCCGCGCCGCCACCCGCGTCTCGGGCTGCAGGTTCGCGAACACGATCGTGCCGCCCCCCGCGATCTGGGAGTCGTACGGCATCCGCACCACGTGCGCGGCGCGCGTGCGGAAGTGCGCTTCGAGCTCGTTCAGCCGCACCAGCGGAGCGCCGGGAGTCGACTGGTTGAGCACGACGATGGCCTCACGCGCCTGCTCGGCGTAGCCGTTGGTCTCGAGCCACGTCAGCGTCTCAGAGGCGAGCCGCGCCTCGTCGACGCTGAGTCCCGAGACGATCACGATCTGATCGGCGAGGTCGAGCGTCGCCGACATGACCGAGTGGACGATGCCGGTTCCCGTGTCGGTGAGCACCAGCGAGTAGTAGTGCGCCGCGACGCCCGCGACATCGCGGTAGTCGCTGTCGCTGAAGGCCTCCGCGATGCGCGGATCAGGGTCGGAGGCGAGGACGTCGAGTCGCGTCGCATCGCGAGCGACGATCGCCGAGATGTCGTGGTACCCCCGCACCTCGTCGTGGATGCGCACGAGGTCACGCACCGAACGGGAGTGCTGGGGGCGCTCGACCCGATCCGCGAGGGTCCCACGGTCGGGGTTCGCGTCCACCGCGATCACGCGGTCATCGCGGGCGTCCGCCAGCGCCATGCCCAGCAGGGCCGTAATGGTCGTCTTTCCCACACCGCCCTTGCGTGACAGCACGGGCACGAACCGCGCGCCACCCACCAGCGGGGCGGAGATACGGGCCGAGAGCGCCTTGCGCGCTCGTGCGCGCTTGCCGTCGCCGACGTTGATCCGACGTCCGGAGATCGTGTAGAGGAAATGACTCCACGTGCCTTCCGGTTCGGGTTTCGTCACCCGGTGCGGGTCGAGCAGACGATCGGCCGTGAGAAGGTCGGCGGTCTCGCGGCTCGAGTCTCCTCCCAGCTGATCGAGTCGCTTCGACGACAGCTGCGCGTCGGCGCGGGCAGCGCGTGTCTGCCGCGCGGGGACGGAAGCGGGCTTCGGCGTGTCCACGCGAGGGACCTCCGTCTTGTCGGTTGCAGTGTGGGCGGTCACCGTCGGGATGGCTCCCGTGCGGATCGACGCTCGGGTTCGGACATCGGCCTTCGCCTGGGCGACGAACGCGGCCGCCACTGCAGCTTCCTCGGCCACCGCGTCAGCCTCGATCAGAGCTGTCGGAGCCGGGGTGACGACCTCGACCTCGGGCTCAGGCTCAGGCTCGACCTCAGGCTCCGGCTCCGGCTCCGGCTCTGGCTCCGGCTCCGGCTCGACCTCAGGCTCAGGCTCAGGCTCAGGCTCAGGCTCAGGCTCCGGCTCGACCTCAGGCTCAGGCTCAGGCTCAGGCTCAGGCTCGACCTCAGGCTCCGGCTCTGGCTCTGGCTCAGGCTCGACCTCAGGCTCCGGCTCCGGCTCCGGCTCCGGCTCCGGCTCCGACTCCGGCTCCGGTGCGGTCGTCGCGAGCGGCTCCGGAGGCAGCTCGATGATGATCGGTTCCATCGGGATGCTCGGCAGATCGGCGGCGATCACGGTCTCGGCCGCCTTCGCAGCGGAGACCGGCTCGTCGACGACGAGGTCGGCGACGACCTCTCCCTCGACGACTCCATCGTCGGCGAGGTCGTCATCGTCGTCCTTCGGCAGCTGCACGCTCACCTGCGCGGTGCCGCTGAGGATGCCGATCACCGCCGTGTCCATCGACGCGGCGTCATCGAGCATTCCGCGGGACTCGTCGTCCGGCGATTCTGCCCTGTTCTTCGGGGTCACGTTGTCACTCCAAGCCTGCGCGGGCCTCGGGTGCGCATTCACAAGTGCGCGACCCGCGCCCGCACAAGATTAGTGTGCCGGGCTGATGACGACCAAAAGGTCGCCCGCATCGACCTGCTGGGTTGCACCGATGGCGAGCCTCTCGATGACTCCGTCGACGGGCGCGGTGATGGCCGCCTCCATCTTCATCGCCTCGATCGAGGCGACCGGCTCCCCCGCTCTCACGGCGGAGCCGACCTCGACCTTGAGCGTCACGACGCCCGAGAACGGCGCCGCGACCTGGCCCGGCACCGAGGTGTCGGCCTTCTCGACCTCGTGAGCATCGACCGCGACCGAACGGTCGCGGACGAACACGGGACGCAACTGGCCGTTGAGTGTGGTCATGACGGTGCGGATGCCCTTGTCATCCGCATCGCCGATGGCCTCGAGACCGACGTACAGCTGCACGCCTCTGTCGATCTCGACGAGATGCTCCTGCCCCTGAACGAGCCCGTAGAGGTAGTCGCTCGTGTCGAGCACGGAGACGTCGCCGAACTGCTCCCGTGTCTCCGTGAACTCCCGTGTCGGCCCCGGGAAGAGCAGCGCGTTGAGCCGCGCCCGACGCGTCGGACTGTCGCCTTGGAGAGCCGCTTCATCGTCGTCCGAGATCTCGGTGAGTCCCGTCCGCACGGTACGACCTGCCAGGACCTTCGAGCGGAACGGCTCCGGCCATCCGCCGGGGAGGTCGCCGAGCTCGCCCGCCATGAAACCGACGACGGAGTCGGGCACGTCGTACTTCTCGGGATTCGCCTCGAAGTCGGCCGGGTCCGCCTTGACCGCCGCGAGATGGAGCGCGAGGTCGCCCACCACCTTCGACGACGGCGTGACCTTCGGCACGCGTCCGAGGATGCGGTCGGCCGCGGCGTACATGTCCTCGATCAGCTCGAAGTCGTCTGCGAGGCCCAGAGCCTTGGCCTGCTGGCGCAGATTGGAGAGCTGGCCGCCGGGGATCTCGTGGTGATACACACGCCCCGTCGGGCCGGGCAGCCCCGATTCGAACGGTGCGTAGAGGCGCCGCACCGCTTCCCAATACGGCTCGAGGTCGGAGACACCGCCGAGATCGATACCGCTGTCGCGGTCGGTGTGCGCGAGCGCCGCGACGAGCGACGACAACGACGGCTGGCTGGTGGTGCCGGACAGCGGCGCCGACGCGGCATCCACCGCATCGACTCCGACCGCGCTGGCTGCGAGCAGCGTGGCGAGCTGACCGCCGGGAGTGTCGTGCGTGTGCAGGTGCACCGGCAGGTCGAAGCGTTCTCTGAGTGCACTCACGAGCCTCGCAGCGGCAGCGGGGCGCAGGAGTCCGGCCATGTCCTTGATCGCGATGATGTGCGCTCCCGCCTCGACGATCTGCTCGGCGAGGCGGAGGTAGTAGTCGAGCGTGTACAGATCCTCGGCGGGATCGAGCAGGTCGCCCGTGTAGCAGAGCGCGACCTCGGCGACCGCGGTGCCGGTGGACCTCACGGCCTCGATGGCCGGGCGCATCTGCTCGACGTCGTTGAGTGCGTCGAAGATGCGGAAGATGTCGACGCCGCTGGCCGCTGCCTCGCGCACGAAGGCCTCGGTCACCGCCGTCGGATACGGCGTGTAGCCGACGGTGTTCCGCCCCCTCAGCAGCATCTGGATCGCGATGTTGGGCAGGGCGGCACGAAGCTTGTCGAGGCGTTCCCACGGATCCTCGCCCAGGAAGCGCAGGGCGACGTCGTAGGTCGCGCCGCCCCACGCCTCGACCGAGAGAAGCCCCGGCGTGAGCTGCGAGATGTGGGGCGCGGCGGCGACGAGGTCCTTGGTGCGCACGCGAGTGGCGAGCAGCGACTGATGCGCGTCACGGAACGTCGTGTCGGTGATCGCGAGCGCCGTCTGCGCGCGAAGGCTTCGGGCGAAGCCTTCCGGGCCGAGCTCCAGAAGGCGCTGGCGCGACCCGGCGGCAGGAGCCGCCGCCGGATCGAGGGCGGGCAGCTTGGTACGAGGGTCGATGACGCCCGGGTGCGTGCCGTGCGGCTTGTTGACGGTGACATCGACCAGCCAGTTCAGGATCCGCGTGCCGCGATCCTTCGACTCGCGACCCTTGAGCAGCTCCGGCCGCTCGTCGATGAACGACGTGCTCACGTCGCCCGCGACGAACGCGTCGTCGTCGAGCAGCGCCTGCAGGAACGGGATGTTGGTGGAGACGCCGCGGATGCGGAACTCCGCCAGCGCTCTCCGTGCGCGGGCGACGGCCGCCGGGTAGTCGCGACCGCGGCAGGTGAGCTTCGCGAGCATGGAGTCGAAGTGCGGGCTGATCTGCGCACCCTGATGCACGGTGCCGCCGTCGAGGCGGATGCCGGCGCCTCCCGGCGAGCGGTACGTGGTGATCTTGCCTGTGTCGGGGCGGAAGCCCTGTGTCGGGTCCTCGGTCGTGATCCGGCACTGCAGTGCCGCCCCGCGGACATGGAGGTTCTCCTGCTGCAGTCCGAGGTCCGCGAGCGACTGGCCTGCGGCGATGCGCATCTGGCTCTGCACGAGGTCGACGTCGGTGACCTCCTCGGTCACGGTGTGCTCGACCTGGATCCGGGGGTTCATCTCGATGAAGACGACTTCACCCGTGCGCTCCCCCGCGGTCTCGAGGAGGAACTCGACGGTTCCCGCGTTCTCGTATCCGATCGACCTGGCGAAGGCGACCGCATAGCCGTGCAGCGCCGTGCGGATCCCCTCATCGAGGTTCGGCGCGGGCGCGATCTCGACCACCTTCTGGTGACGGCGCTGCACCGAGCAGTCCCGCTCGAACAGATGCACGGTCTCGCCCGACTTGTCGGCGAGGATCTGCACCTCGATGTGGCGCGGTCGCACGACGGCCTGTTCGAGGAACATCCGCGGATCGCCGAAGGCGCTCTCTGCCTCCCGCATCGCCTCTGCGAGTGCGGGCGCGAGCTCCTCCGCCCGCTCCACACGACGCATACCGCGACCTCCTCCGCCGGCCACGGCCTTGGCGAACAGAGGAAAGCCGATGTCGCCGGCCTGGGCGACGAGCGTGTCGACATCGTCGGACGCCTCCGTGGAGCGGAGCACGGGCACGCCTGCCTCGACAGCATGCCGCTTGGCCTCGACCTTGTTGCCGGCCATCTCGAGCACGTTCGCGGGCGGGCCGATGAAGACGATGCCGTTGGCTGCCGCCTTCTCCGCCAACTCGGGATTCTCCGAAAGGAACCCGTAGCCGGGGTAGATCGCGTCAGCGCCTGCCTCCTTGGCGACTCTGATGATCTCGTCGACGTCGAGATATGCGCGCACAGGATGCCCGCGCTCGCCGATCTCGTAGGCCTCGTCGGCCTTGAGGCGATGAACCGATCCGCGGTCCTCGTGCGGGAACACCGCGACGGTTCTCGCTCCGACCTCATAGGCCGCTCGGAAGGCACGGATCGCGATCTCGCCGCGGTTCGCCACAAGGATCTTCTGGAACATGCACACCTCTGGAAGCTCGATGCACGACGCAATCGGCGCACATGGGGCGGGGCTGAGTGTGCACCCAGCCTAGGGGAAGGTAACGTGGTGTTCGTGCACGTACTCAGCGTCAGCTCTCTCAAGGGAGGCGTCGGCAAGACGACCGTGACCCTCGGCCTGGCCTCAGCGGCCTTCGCACGTGGTGTCCGAACGCTCGTCGTCGACCTCGACCCGCAGTCCGATGTGTCCACCGGCATGGACATCCAGGTGGCCGGACGGCTCAACGTCGCCGATGTCCTGGCCAACCCCAAGGAGAAGGTCGTCCGCCAGGCGATCACGGCCAGCGGCTGGGCGAAGGTGCACCCCGGAACCATCGACGTGCTGATCGGCAGCCCGTCGGCGATCAACTTCGACGGCCCGCACCCGAGCGTGCGCGACGTGTGGAAGCTCGAAGAGGCACTCGCCGCCGTCGAGGCGGACTACGACCTGGTGCTCATCGACTGCGCGCCGTCGCTCAACGCTCTGACCCGCACAGCCTGGGCGGCGAGCGATCGCGTGATGGTCGTGACCGAACCCGGACTCTTCTCCGTGGCTGCCGCGGACCGCGCGCTGCGCGCGATCGAGGAGATCCGTCGAGGCCTCTCCCCCCGTCTCCAGCCTCTCGGCATCGTGGTGAACCGCGTGCGTCCGCAGTCGATCGAGCACCAGTTCCGCATCAAGGAGCTCCGCGACATGTTCGGGCCGCTCGTGCTCTCCCCCCAGCTCCCGGAGCGCACCTCGCTGCAGCAGGCCCAGGGCGCTGCGAAGCCGCTGCACATCTGGCCCGGAGACTCCGCTCAGGAGCTCGCGGCCGACTTCGACTCCCTGCTCGACAGGATCATCCGCACCGGACGCATCCCTGTGCCGGAGACGGGCCCGCAGGCCTGACCTCCCGCAGACGCAGATCGGCCATCCTCTTCGCGAGGATGGCCGATCTGCGTTGATGCACCGAGTCGGATACCGAGAGGGTACGCCGACGCAGCGTCGATGAGTGCGGTCAGGCGGAGCGCTTCGAGCGGCGGACCGAGAGTTCGTCGACCGGGTCCGGTGCCGCGGAGTCGAAGGCGACGAGCGTGGACTCGACCTCGCGCAGGACCTTGCCCACAGCGATGCCGAAGACACCCTGGCCACGGCTGACGAGGTCGATGACCTCGTCGTTCGACGTGCACAGATACACCGAAGCACCGTCGCTCATGAGGGTGGTTCCTGCGAGGTCGCGAATACCGGCCCGACGGAGCTCTTCGACTGCGGTACGGATCTGCTGCAGGGAGATCCCCGTGTCGAGCAGACTCTTCACCAGCTTGAGCACCAGGATGTCTCGGAAGCCGTAGAGGCGCTGAGAGCCCGAACCGCTCGCGCCACGAACGGTCGGGACGACCAGCTCGGTGCGAGCCCAGTAATCGAGCTGGCGGTACGTGATGCCGGCGGCTCGAGCGGCTACTGCGCCGCGGTAGCCGACCTCGTCATCCATCGCCGGCAGACCGTCGGTGAAGAGGAGTTCGGGTACGAACCGCGGGTCGCCTGCACGCTCATCCGCATTCATATGGAAATCCTCCCTGGAGCTGTTACCTCCACGCTAGGGCAGCCCCCGTGCACCGGCAATGACATCCGTGTGACCCCGAAGGTGTGTCGCAATCAGTTCGTTACGAAAGCAGACGTGTGAGTGCTTCCTTGACGAAGAGCGAGCGCACTTCGTCGATCTTCGCGGCGAGGGTCGGTGCCATCTCGCTCGCCTTCGCTCGTGACGGGGCATCCGTGCGGCGCAGGAGCGCCGACATGGCGGATTCGATCAGCGCGACCTCGCGTTCCGCGCCCTGTCGCAGCGAACGCAGGTGTCGCGGCTCGATGCCATGGCGATCGAGAGCGACCAGTCCACGCAGCAGCGTGACGGTCGCCTCGGAGTACGTCTCCTGAGCGACGATCACGCCGGTGCTGATCGCGTCGTTGAGGAGCTGAGGCCCTGCACCTGCTGCGGAGAGGAGCTCTTCTCGCCTGTAGCGGCGCGGCGCCGGGGCGATCGAGGGCGGCGGGGCGAAGGCGGCCGAATCACCGTTCGCCTCGGCCTCGTCGAGCTGCTCGCGGATGACACTGAGCGGAAGGTAGTGATCGCGCTGCAGTGTGAGCCCGAGGCGCAGGCGTTCGATGTCGGCCTGGGAGAACTTGCGGTAGCCCGACTCGGTCCGTGAGGGCGACACGATGCCCTGCACCTCGAGGAAACGCAGCTTGCTGGAGGTGAGTTCGGGAAACTCGGGAGTGAGTCGCGCCAGCACCTGGCCGATGCTCAGAAGGCCCGCGGACGCGGAGCGTTCACGGGCAGAGGATGCCGCCATCAGGCGTTCGCTGCGGCGCGATCGGCGGGCGATGCGAAGAAGTTCAGTCGGAACTTCCCGACCCGCAGCTCGGAGCCGTCGACGAGGGGGCTGCGGTCGACGCGCTCGCCGTTCACGTAGGTGCCGTTGAGCGACCGCTGGTCGATGATCTCGAAGGAGGCACCGGAACGAGTGATCTCGGCGTGACGACGCGACACCGTGACGTCATCGAAGAAGATGTCGGCCTCGGGGTGTCGTCCCACGGTGGTCACGTCGGTGTCGAGGAGGTAGCGCGCGCCGGCGAGGGCGCCGGAGCGCATCAGCAGCAGGGCCGAACCCGAGGGAAGCGCCGCGATGGCACTCTGCTCGACCTCCGTCAGCTCGACCCCGAAGGGCACGAAGGAAAGATCCGAGTCGTGTCCGAACGTCTGCGTCACATCGTGTCGCTGCTCGCCGGAACGGTGGATCGCGGCATCACCGGCCTGTCGGCCTTCGCTGTCTGTCACTTCTGCCCTCCTAGTCCTCCAGACTAACGGATCAGGACGTGGTCGCGGCATCCTGGTTCCCACTCAGTCGCCGCATACCGCGAGTTCCTAAGCTGGAGTCGTGAAAACCGACGCCAGACGCCTCCCCGCAACTCCGATCGCCCTCGCCGCAGCCCTGTTGACCGCCTTCCTGGTGCTGGTCTCGCCGCTCTCGGCCTCGGCGCACGACAGTCTGATCTCGTCGTCCCCCGAAGCGGGCAGCACCGTCGACACCCTGCCGTCGGAGCTGACACTGACCTTCAGCGCCAAGCTCATCGACGCCGAGGGAGCCACCGAGGTCGTCGTCACCGATGCGTCGGGCGCCTCCGTGACAGATGGTCCGGCGACCGTCGACGGGGCGCTCGTGACGCAGCCGCTCGCGGCCGAAGCCGAGGCGGGCACCTACACGGTCATGTGGAGGGTCGTGTCGAGCGACGGGCACCCCATCTCCGAGCAGTTCTCGTTCACCGTCACGTCGTCGACGGTGGTCGAACCCACCGCGCCCGAGAACACCCCGACCGCGGAGGCGACACAGCCCGCGCAGACCGCAGCGCCCGCCCCGACAGCCAGCGACGCCGCCGACGCCGACGCTGAGCCCGCCGCCCCTGAGGACTCATCGGCGTCGACCGCCTGGATCTGGATCCTGGCGATCGCGGGCATCGTGATCCTCGTCGTCGCAGTCGTCATCGCGTTCGCGCTCAAGGGACGCGGATCGCGCTCTGCCGACCCCTCCCCTGACGCGTCGGGCAGAGACTCCGACGCACCCGCAGAGCGATAGGCTTAAGGCATGCCACACTACGATGTCGTCATCCTCGGTGCAGGTCCCGGCGGATACGTCGCTGCGGTCCGCAGCGCGCAGCTCGGTCTGTCCACCGCCATCATCGAAGAGAAGTACTGGGGCGGTGTGTGCCTCAACGTGGGCTGCATCCCCTCCAAGGCTCTTCTGAAGAACGCGGAGCTCGCGCACACCCTCAACCACAAGGCCGACTTCTTCGGCATCTCGGGTGAGTTCACGATCGACTACGGCAAGGCGTTCGATCGCAGCCGCGTCGTCGCCGACGGCCGCGTCAAGGGCATCCACTTCCTGATGAAGAAGAACAAGGTGACCGAGTACGACGGTCGCGGCACCTTCACCGGCCCCAAGGCGATCTCGGTCGCCAAGGCCGACGGCTCGACCGAAGAGGTCACCTTCGACAACGCGATCATCGCGACGGGTTCGAAGGTGCGCCTGCTCCCCGGCGTGCAGCTCAGCGACAACGTCGTGACGTACGAGGAGCAGATCCTCAGCCGCGAACTCCCGAAGTCGATTGTCATCGTCGGCGCCGGCGCCATCGGCATGGAGTTCGCCTATGTGATGACCAACTACGGCGTCAAGGTCACCATCATCGAGTTCCTCGACCGCGCGCTCCCCAACGAGGATGCCGATGTGTCGAAGGAGATCGCGAAGCAGTACAAGAACTACGGCGTCGACATCCTGACCTCCACCAAGGTCGAGTCGGTCGTCGACAACGGCTCGTCCGTCACGGTCTCCTACACCGGCAAGGACGGTCAGCAGAGCTCGATCGAGGCCGACAAGGTGCTCATGTCGGTCGGCTTCGCCCCCAACGTCGAAGGCTTCGGCCTCGAGGCCACGGGCGTCACGCTCACCGAGCGCGGCGCGATCGACATCGACGACCACATGCGCACGAACGTCGAGGGCATCTACGCGATCGGCGACGTCACCGCCAAGCTGCAGCTCGCCCACGTGGCCGAGGCGCAGGGCGTCGTGGCCGCCGAGACGATCGGCGGCGCAGAGACCCAGACGCTCGGCGACTACCGCATGATGCCGCGCGCGACGTTCTGCTCGCCGCAGGTCGCCTCGTTCGGCCTCACTGAGCAGCAGGCCAAGGACGAGGGTCGCGAGATCAAGGTCGCGACGTTCCCGTTCATGGCCAACGGCAAGGCGCACGGACTCGGCGAGCCCGTCGGGTTCGTCAAGCTGATCGCCGACGCCGAGCACCTCGAGCTCATCGGCGCCCACATGATCGGTCCCGACGTGTCTGAGCTCCTGCCGGAGTTGACGCTGGCTCAGAAGTGGGACCTCACGGCCCTCGAGCTGGCGCGCAACGTGCACACCCACCCGACGCTGTCGGAGGCGCTGCAGGAGGGCTTCCACGGCCTCGCAGGTCACATGATCAACTTCTGATCACCAGATCAGCTCGAAGGCCCGGCACGCTCATGCGTCGCCGGGCCTTCGTGCATCATCATGACGCGGCGTCGTCGTGCCTGCGCAGCTCCAGCCGCGAAGGAAGGCCGAAGCGCACGGTCCATCCGGTCGGTGCGAGTGAGGCGAGTTCTCTGCGGGTGTACGACCGACGGATGCTGATCAGGCCGTCCTCGCGGATGAACGAGCCACGGAAGAGCGTGCTGGCGAAGATCCAGGTCGCGACGTTGTACAGCGCATACGCGAGTCGCGTGCGGGCGATGTCACGGTGCACCACGACGCCGCCTGCGCCGATGAGCGCCTCGGAGTCGCGCAGCAGCCCGTCGAGCTCCACCCCGGTGAGGTGATGCAGCACGTGATTCGAGAAGACCACGTCGTACCGCTCGCCCTCCGCCACGAGTTCGGACGAGAATGCGCAGCGATATCGGATGCCCGCGCCTGCGTCGTGCTCAGCCGCCCAGCTGATCGCCCGCTCGTCGGCGTCGAGCGCGGTGATCTCCGCGTCGAGCCCCGCTCGCCTCAGTCGTGCGGCGAGCATGCGGCACACGTCCCCGCCGCCGGCGCCGATGTCGAGGATGCGGACAGGTCCGCGGCGGGCACGCGGCAGGATCTCGCGGCGATACAGCAGCCCGGGCCGGGAGACGAGCGCGTTCACCAGCCGGAAGCGCGCGTATGTGCGCTCGAGCATGTCGATGTCGGCATCCGGGTCGTCCATGAGCTCACGCGCCTCCGCGGCGCGTGTCGAGAGGTCGTGTCTCACGAGACCCCGGTGGTGACCGTCATCAGTGCGCTCTCGGCCGTCAATCCCGGGCCGAAAGCCATGGCGGCGACGCGAGACCCCTCGATCGCACCGTCGTCGAGGATCCGCTTGATCACGAAGAGCACAGTCGCACTCGACATGTTGCCGTACTCGCGCAGCGTCTCACGGGCCGGGCGCAGCTGATCGTCGCTGAGATTCAGCCGCTCCTGCACACGGTCGAGGATGCTGCGGCCACCGGGATGGATGGCCCAGTGCTCCACCCGCTCCCCCACGCGCCCCTCGTCGAACGCGGCCGCCAGCTCGCCCTCGCGGGCGTAGAGCGGACGGATCGCGCCGATGATGGTCTCGCCGATGATCTGAGGCACCTTGGTCGACAGGATCATCTCGAAGCCGTGGTCGCCGATGGTCCAGGCCATGTCCTTCTCGCCTTCCGCGGCGATCGCGGTATGGAAGCCGTCGAGGCGGACGGCGGGCACGGGAGTCGCGAGGTCGCGTGCGGTGACGATGCCGGCGGCCGCTCCGTCTGCGAAGAGCGAATTGGCGACGATCAGATCCGGGTCCTCGGACGAGCGGAGATGCACGGTGCACAGCTCGACGCTGACCACCAGCACGACGGCAGCGGGGTCGGCCGCACAGAACTGGCTCGCGGCACGGAGCGCCGGCAGGGAGGCGTAGCAGCCCATGAACCCGAGGTGATAGCGCTGCACGCTGTCGGAGAGTCCGAGTCCCCGCACGATCTCGTATTCGGGCCCCGGTGCATGGAAGCCCGTGCACGATGCGGTGATGACGTGCGTGATGTCTGCCGCGACGACATCGGGGTCGGCGTCGAGGGCGCTCTGCGCCACCTCGACGAAGAGGCGTGATGCCTCGCGCGTGTAGAGGTCGTTGCGCGCTGCGGTGCCCGGCGACTGGAGACGGCCCGTCTCACGGTCGAAGAACATCGTGTCGTCGGTGTCCGCCGCGGGTGAGAGCTCCTCGATGACGGTGTGGCGCGTGTCGATGCCCGAGCCGTTGAAGGATGCTCCGATGATCCGCTGCGCGAGGCGCCCGACGTCGGGCTGCGCGGCGAACATGTCGCGAACCTCGTGCTGCTGGATGACGGTGTCGGGAACGATCGTCCGCAACGAGCGGAGTACGGCGGAGCGAGTCATGTCTGTCACTCAAGCATGACCGCGCGTGCGCACGGAAGGGGCTTGCATCGCGTGTCAGAAACCCAGAGCGCGGGCGAGTTTGGAGTCGGATGACGCATCGCGCCCTCCGGCCTCGGAGATCACTCGCTCCACAGCCCCGAACAGGGCTTCCCGCCCCTGCGCATCCGCGGGAGCGGCCGGACCGAGTTCGAACTCCCACTCCCGCCATTCACGCTGCACACCGTGCCTCAGGTCGGTCGCGCGGACGCGATCGTCGACGAACTCTGCGACCACGCCGGCGACGCCCGTGAGCAGGTATGCCGTGCGGGTGTTCTCGATCCGCGCGAGCGGCGTCAGCGCACCCGTCGCCCACCGCGAGACGGCGGCGTGCACCGCATCCGGGATGTCGTCGTCATCGCCCAGGGGCCAGCCGATCTCGAGACGTCCGTCGCCCTCACGCGGCCCCTTGATGTGCCATCCGGCATCGGGGCCGCCGGTGCGGCGGCGAAGGGCGACCCCTGAGCGGGACAGCTGGGCGTCTGCCGTGTCGAAGTAGCGGGCGTCGAGCTCGCGCACCTCTCCGGACGACACGGCATCCACTCCGGGGATACCGGTCCATGCCGGAAGCGGAGTGGCGTCGTCGACGTCGTACTTGCGCTCGACCTCGACGGCCCTGGAAGGTTCGGAGTGAGACTGCGGAGCGGGGTGGTGCTCAGTCATCCGACGGACTGATGTCCTCGAGGGATTCGTCGTACCAGTAGTCGATCTCGGTGGGACCGTCATCGCTGCCGGTGTTCTGCTCGTCACCGCGGCGGTGGTACACCACCTGCGTCTCGCTGTAGGGGACGATCAGCTTGTCGTCCGCATCGTCGAGGGGAATGATCTGCCCGTCGAGCGGGCCTCCGTGGAGTCGTGCGAGTGCCATGTGCTTCACCCTAACCCCGACACAGGTGATCGGCGTGTCATGCCACGAGTATGCCGAGCATCGCCCCGATGATCATCCACGGCCCGAATGCGATGCGAGTCGATCGATCCGCCCTGCGCAGCGCCATCAGCACGGCGGCGTATACCGACCCGAGCACGAACGCGGCGGCGGCTCCCACGGCGAACGCCTGCCACCCGTGCCAGCCGAGCACGAGGCCGATCACGGCGGCGAGCTTCACGTCGCCGCCCCCCATTCCCTCGCGACTGATCAGGCGCAGCGATGCGTAGAGGCCCCCGAGGATCAGCATGCCTGCACCGGCTCTCACCGAACGCGCGGTCTCGCCCAGGAGCGCGTCGAGGATCACGAGTGCGAGGAGCGTCACGAGGGTGGGCAGCACGATCCGGTCCGGCAGCCGGTGCGAGCGGACGTCGATGACGAGGAGGGCGCAGCCCACCGCGAACAGTGCGAGGTGCACGACGATCAGAGCCAGAGTGCGGGGATCCATTCGGGAAGGCTAGAAGAGATGCGGGCGACCGCGGAGAGCGGTGTGGATAACCTCGCCCGAGGCGCCGCGCCCGGCCTCGGCTCGGTTCTCCGAATGTCGGACGTTCGAAATAGAGTCATCATCTCCAGTTGATTTACTAGTACATATATTCGAGGATGGATACATGGGGATCGGGCTCGAAGCGGTGACCGCGCTCTCTCCGGTAGGCGACTCTCGCGCCGGAGAGGTCCTGCGGCTGCGGCGAGAGATCAGCCGAATGCAGCGACGCCGCAGCGATCTTCCACTGCTCCCCCTCGACACGGCCTTCTCGTCCCTGCTTCCCGAACAGGGCCTGCAGACGGGAACCGCCTACACCGTCTCCCCCTCGCCGAGCCTGGTGCTCGCCCTTCTCAGCGCAGCCTCACGCCGCGGTCTCTGGTGCGCGGTGGTCGGCATGCCCACACTGGGTGTCGAGGCTGCAGCTGCATTCGGCATCGCACTGCCCCGGCTGATCCTCGTCCCGGAACCCGGAGAGCGATGGCTGGCGGCGACCTCCGCGCTGGCCGAGGTCGTACCGCTGATCGCCGTGCAACCGGGCAGCCGGGCACGCGATGCCGACGTGTCGCGTCTGAGCGCGCGCCTGCGGGATCGAGGAGGCACCCTTCTCGTCACCGAATCCGCTTCTGCCGGCGCCTGGCCCCAGAGCGAGGGCACGATCCGCCTCCACGATCAGCACTGGGAGGGCATCGGCGAAGGGTGGGGTCTGATCGAAGGATCCACGGCCACGGTGACCGCGACGACACGGCACAGCCCCCTGCCGACGAGCGTCCGCGTGCGCCTGCCCGGTCCTCAGGGCGGTATCGAGGAGCTTCCCGCTGAGGCCCCGGCCGAGACCGCGACCGGCTTGACCGCGTTGCCCGTCCTGCGCGATCAGGGAGACGACGCGCAGGAGCACCGGCCTCTGGCGGTGGCCGGATGACCGCCCCGCTGCGTGTGCTCGTACTGTGGTTCCCGGATTGGCCGCTGCGTGCAGCACTGGGAGGGCCCCCACCCCATGCGCCGACGGCTCTCATGCACGCGAACACCGTCGTGGCGTGCACAGCGTCTGCCCGTGAGCACGGAGTGCGTGCAGGCCAGCGCCGCAGGGTCGCACAGGGGCATCTCTCCTCGCTGCGGGTGCTGCCGCACGACCCGGCTCGTGACGAGCGGGCGTTCCTGCCGGTGATCCGACTCATCGAGAAGAACGCCCCCGGTGCGGCGATGCTGCGACCAGGGCTCGCCGCCGTGCGCGCCCGCGGCATCTCGCGATATCACGACGGTGAGGGCGCAGCCGGAGACAGCCTCATCAGGATGCTGGCCGAGGCGGGCTTCCCCGAGGTGCGCGTGGGCATCGCCGACGGTCCGTTCACGGCCGAACTCGCCGCCAGAGGCCCCACGACCTGCACCGTCGTGCCCCCCGGTCGCGCCCAGGATTTCCTCCGTCCGCTTCCCGTGCAGGTTCTGCGCGACGAACAGCTCACCGGCCTGCTGGTGAGGCTCGGCGTGCGCACTCTCGGCGAGTTCGCGGCGCTCGATGAGATCGAGGTGCGCGATCGATTCGGCGAGCGCGGTGCCCGTCTGCACGCTCTCGCCGCGGGAGCGGACTCCCGAGGAGTGGTACCTCGCCCACCCGACCCCGAGCTGGTGCGCTCGATCGAGTTCGAGTCCCCTCTGGCCGGAGCCGATCAGGTGGCGTTCGCGGTTCGGCAGACCGCCGACTCGGTCATGCTCGCGCTGGGCGAGGCATCGGTCGTCTGCACCGAGGTCCGCATCGATCTGACCGACGACAACGGAGCAGTGTTCTCCCGGCCCTGGCTGCATCCCACCTGCTTCGATGCCGCCGACCTCGTCGACAGGGTCCGCTGGCAGCTGGAGGCGTTGGCCGCCGAATCCGCCAAGGGCCCCCTCGACGAGGCCCGGGAGTTCGGGGGCATCACCCTGGTGCGCATCGTTCCTGTGGCGGTGGATGACGCCGCCCACCATCAGCCCGGGCTCTTCGGCTCCGGCACGGACGAGCGTCTGCATCATGCCGTATCCCGGGTGCAGACCATGCTCGGTCATCAGGGCGTGGTCACCGCCGCTCTCTCGGGCGGCCGCTGGCTCGCGGATCGCCAGGTGCTCACTCCCTGGGGAGAACGACCTGTCGCTCCCCGAGACCCGGAGCGACCCTGGCCCGGCAGCCTGCCCGACCCGCTGCCGGCAGAGGTGTTCCTGCCTCCTCGACCGATCGGAGTCCGCGCAGAAGGAGGAGAGACGATCGCCGTCGACGACCGTGGCACGCTGTCCGCCGCTCCCTCTCGCATCGATGGCGACGATGTGCGGGCGTGGGCGGGCCCGTGGCCGATCCATGAACGGCGCTGGGATTCGTCCGGCGGCAAGAGAGGGCATCGGCTTCAGATCGTCGACGGCCATGACCGCGCCTGGCTCGTCTTCTGCGCCGGCGGCCGCTGGTGGGCCGAGGGGAGGTATCGCTGATGGGGTGGCACAACCCGCCGATGACGTGGAGCGAGCTGGAGCGAGCCCTGAGCGGCGAGGAGTCTCCCCATCCGATCGGCGGTGAGCCTCCCACGATCCGCCCCGATCCCGGACCGATCAGCACCCGTCGCACGCGCACTCCGCCGACAGCGATGACACGGCCGGACGACGCCGTCCCCTATGCCGAGCTGCACGCGCACTCCTCGTACTCGTTCCTCGACGGCGCCTCATCGCCGGAAGACCTCTTGGCTGAGGCCCAACGCCTCGGCCTCACAGCCCTGGCGCTCACCGACCATGACGGCTTCTACGGGGCGGCGCGCTTCGCCGAGGTCGCCGAGCTCATGCAGGTCGACGTGCAGACGGTCTACGGCGCCGAGCTGTCACTCGGGCTCGACGCACCCCAGCGCGGGGCGGCAGACCCCGTCGGAGAGCATCTGCTCGTGCTCGCCGACGGCCTGGAGGGGTATCACCGGCTCTCGGGCGCCATGACCGCCGCCCACCTGCGTGGAGGAGAGAAGGGTCGGCCCGTCTACGATCTCGAGGAGCTGGCGGCGACGGCGGACGGGCACTGGACGATACTCACCGGGTGCCGCAAGGGCAGCGTACGTCGCGGCCTCGAATCAGGGGATGCTCTGACTCCGCTGCGACGGCTCGTCGATCTGTTCGGCCAGGATCATGTCGCCGTCGAGCTGTTCGACCACGGCGACCCGCTGGACACTCGCCGCAATGACGCGCTGACGGATCTCGCCCGCAGGCTGCGGCTTCCCGTGCTGGCGACCAACAACGTGCATTATGCGACCCCGGAGCGGGCTTCGCTCGCCGAGGCTGTGGCGGCCGTGCGGGCCGTGCGGAGCATGGACGACCTCGACGGCTGGCTCCCTTCACACGGCGGTGCGCACCTGCGCAGCGGCGCGGAGATGACGGCGCGCTTCCGACGGTATCCGGGGGCGATCTCCTATGGGCTCGAACTCGCAGCGGCCTCGGCTTTCCCTCTTCGCCGCGCACGCCCTGCGCTACCGCAGCAGAAGGTGCCCGACGGTCACACCCCCATGAGCTGGCTGCGGCATCTGGTGTGGCAGGCAGTGCCCACGAAGTATCCGCACCTGGATTCCGACGGGCATCGCCGCATCGAGCGTGAGCTCGACGTGATCGAGGAGAAGGACTTCCCCGGTTACTTCCTCATCGTGCACGGCATCGTCGCCGAGGCGAAGCGCCGCCGCATCCTCTGCCAGGGCCGCGGATCAGCTGCGGCGAGTGCGGTCTGCTATCTGCTCGGGATCACCGCAGTCGATCCCATCCTGTATCGGTTGCCGTTCGAGCGCTTCCTCGCCACCACCAGGCAGGAAGAGCCTGACATCGATGTGGACTTCGACTCCGACCGTCGTGAGGAGATCATCCAGTGGGTGTACGGCGAGTACGGGCGGGAGCGCGCGGCTCAGGTGGCCAATGTCATCCAGTACCGCCCCAAGAACGCCGTGCGCGACATGGCGAGGGCACTCGGATACTCGCCGGGTCAGCAGGACGCGTGGTCCCGGCAGGTCGACGGCTGGAGTTCGGGGTTGGAGATGGCCGAGGAGCACGACATCCCGCAGAACGTCATCGACTATGCGGGCGAGCTGCTGAAGGCACCCCGGCACCTCGGCATCCACTCCGGAGGCATGGTCCTCACGGCCCGACCCGTCGGCGAGGTCGTCCCCGTCGAGCATGCGCGTATGGAGGATCGCACGGTGATCCAGTGGGACAAAGACGATGCCGCCTGGATGGGGCTCGTCAAGTTCGACCTGCTGGGTCTCGGGATGCTGGCGGCTCTGCAGCACTGCTTCGATCTCATCCGCGATGCCACGGGTGAGGAGTGGACGCTGGAGACCCTTCCGAAGGAAGAGCCCGCTGTCTACGACATGCTGTGCAGGGCGGATTCGATCGGCGTGTTCCAGGTCGAGTCCCGCGCGCAGATCGGTCTGCTCCCCCGCCTGCAGCCCCGCGCCTTCTACGACCTCGCCATTCAGATCGCCCTCATCCGCCCCGGCCCCATCCAGGGCGGGGCCGTGCATCCGTTCGTCCGCCGCAAGATCGCGAAAGACGCGCTCGATGAGGAGAACCGTGCCCGCGCCGACCGCGGCGAAGACCCGGTGGTACTCGAGATCCCCTATCCCCACAGCGACCTCGAGCCGATCCTGAAGAGGACATTGGGCATCCCGATCTTCCAGGAGCAGCTGATCCAGATGGCGACGGCCATCGGTGACTGCACTGCTGACGAAGCAGACCTTCTGCGCCGCGCCATGGGGTCGAAGCGTGGCCTCGAGAAGATCGAGAAGGTGCGCGACAAGCTCTATGCGGGCATGTCCCGACGCGGCATGACCGCCGAGCAGTCCGACCGCATCTACGCGCAGATCCAGGCGTTCTCGAACTTCGGCTTCGCCGAATCGCACTCGCTGTCGTTCGCCCTTCTCGTCTATGCCAGTTCGTGGCTCAAGCTGCACTATCCCGCGGCGTTCCTCGCCGGTCTCCTGCGATCGCAGCCCATGGGCTTCTACTCCGCCTCGACCCTGACGGCCGATGCTCGAAGGCACGGAGTCGAGGTGCGGCGACCAGACCTGCACGCCTCCGGAGCGACCGAGATCCTGGAGCCTCTCGACGGCGGTGCACCGCTTCGGATGCCGACGGGCCTCGACTCCTGCAACGATCCGGCGCAGCCGCACGTGCCGCGGTTCGATCGATCCCGCCCCGACGAATCGGCGCGGCATCGCAGAGACGGCGCCTATGCGGTGCGGCTCGGGCTCAGCGGCGTGCGCGGGATCGGCATGCCATTGGCCGAGCGGATCGTGGCGGAGCGCGACGCCGAGGGGCCATACCGCGACCTGAACGATCTGGTGCGGCGCACCGATGCCACCGCCGCGCAACTGGAGGCTCTGGCGACGGCCGGCGCCTTCGAGTGCCTCGGACTCCAGCGGCGAGAGGCGATCTGGCTGTCGGGGGCAGCAGCTGAGGACCGCGCGCAGTATCTTCCTGGTACGACCGTGGCCGTGCAGCCGCCGCTGTTCAGCGACCAGTCCAGTTATGAGCGACTCTCGGCCGATCTCTGGTCGACCGGTGTCTCGACCGACGATCATCCGATGTCCCACTTTCGCGGTGCGCTTCGTGAGCGTGGGGTGCTCTCTTCAGCTGACCTTCAGAATCATGAGGTCGGGCGACGGGTGGAGGTGGCGGGGCTCGTCACGCATCGGCAGCGTCCGGCGACGGCGGCAGGTGTCACGTTCCTCAACCTCGAGGACGAGAGCGGTCTCGTCAACGTGATCTGCTCGACGGGAGTATGGGCACGCTATCGACGGATCGCTCGGGATTCACCGGCGCTCATCATCCGTGGCATCCTCGAGCGTTCGGCAGAGGGCGTGGTGAATGTGCTGGCCGACGCCTTCGAAGATCTCCGCACCGGAGTATCGCACCGTTCGCGCGATTTCCGGTGATGGATGTCACCAGAATCGTTCGGGCTCAGGCTCGGGTTTGCGATCGCCGCCGCCCCAGCGCGCGGCCTGCGCTTTCGCCGCGTCGACGGCGGCATCCGCCCCCAGCAGCGCCGCCTCGGCGCCCGCCGCCCCGCTTCCGTCGCCGTCGGTGTCGACCGCGAGAGCGGTATAGGCGGTGCGACCACCGATCGTCACCGTGCAGTCGATGACTCGGCCGAACCATCGCACGAGCTCGCCCAGAGGCGCACCCTCGCGGCGGTAGCGGATGCCCGTCTCGAGGTCGACGATCAGGAGCACCGCAGGCTTTCCCGTCGCCTCGACGACATGCTCGGTCACCTCGACGCGGTGGCCGACGGGGATGGCGACCTGCGCATCCAGCACGAGCTTTCTGTCCATGACCCCACTCTATGAGTCGGTGCTCTCACAGCAACCCCGGAATCCGGAAGAAACATTCGTATATTTCTTTGTCCCCCAAATGGCGGACAAGGACTTTTCGCGATATTCTGCATTCAGTAGCGGGGGCTACAGGCTGGGGAATGGGGAATCAGCCGATGAGAGCAGCGAGAGTTTCGCCGCCTCCCCTACCGTCCGGGACGGACGGTGAGCCCTCTCGAGCAATCCATCTGGGGTGGGTGACTCGGGAGGGCAACCACCCCGGACGACTCACGAACGACTGAGAGCACCGCTCGTCGGTTGCCCGGCGAGCGATGCTCTCGTGCGCTGGTGCGATGCGCGCTCAGCCGCCCGACGGGTTCTCCAGGGGCTTGCCTTCATCGTCGGTCGTCTCATCCTCGAGGATCTCGTCGGTGCTCTTCGACGTGTCGCCCGAGGTCGAATCGTCGGGGGCGCCGCCGGACGCGGTGTCAGCCTCTTCGTCGGCGCCAGGGGTTCCGTGCGTGTTCTGCAGATCACTCATTGCCATCTCCTCTGTTGGGATGCGGTGGAGTGTCGACGCTACGCGCGCACATCCGATCGGCGGAGGGGGTTGACGCACGCCGACTCGTCGAACACGAGATGGCCTCTCGCGTCTCGCTCGTCGTTGCGCTATGCGGAGGGCAGCGCCCGCTCCGAGCTCTCGGCCGCCCAGGAGGCGAGGAGCCTCATTCTCTCGGCCGAGGGAGAGCCGGGTTCCGCGCTGTAGATCAGCATGACCTGACCCGGCTCAGCCGTGAGGGCGAGTTCTTCGTAGACGAGGGTGAGGTCGCCGACCACGGGATGCCGGAAGCGCTTCGTGCCGGAGCCATGGGTGCGCACGTTGTG
This sequence comes from Microbacterium hydrocarbonoxydans, assembly GCF_904831005.1. Taxonomy (NCBI): domain Bacteria; kingdom Bacillati; phylum Actinomycetota; class Actinomycetes; order Micrococcales; family Microbacteriaceae; genus Microbacterium; species Microbacterium hydrocarbonoxydans. The sequence goes on from NZ_LR882982.1 coordinate 2,133,524, forward strand.
CGCCGCCCAGAGTGAGCGGAAGACCTCGCTGCGGGTCGAGAGCTCGCCCACGAGATCCTGGATGTCCTTGTCGTGCGGGTCTCTTCCGGCTTCGGCGCGTATCACGGCGACGCACATCTCGGCGAACAGGTCCCAGTCAGGGTAGAAGTCGTGGGCCTGCGGGTCGAGGAACTGGAATCGCGCGAGATTCGGAACGCGCCCGCCATCGCCGATGACCGGCGAATAGAAGGCCCGGCCCAGCGCGTTGGTGGCGACGAGGTTCTGCCGCTGATCACGCACGAAGGCGACCGCGTCGGTGATCGAGTCGAGAGCCCACTGGAGGCTCGGACGCGGTGCAGCGTTCTTCACAGTCCGGCGACGGCTGCGGCCGGAGGAAGGGATTCCGTCTGCGGCGCGGGCGAGATCGAGAAGATGGGAATGCTCGGCATCGTTGAGCTGCAGTGCACGGGACACGGCATCCAGCACCGAGGCCGACGCGCCGGCGATGGAGCCGCGCTCGAGCTTGCTGTAGTACTCCACGGACACGCCGGCGAGCATCGCGACCTCGCTGCGGCGCAGTCCGGCGACGCGACGATTCGATCCGGCCGGAAGGCCGGCTGTCTCCGGGGTCAGGCGCGCGCGGCGCGTCATGAGGAACTCCCGCACCTCTGCTCGATTGTCCATGAAGTCAGCGTACGTGCCGAGAACTGCGCGAGGGATGCCCTGCCAGTGCACCCCTGAGCGCCGCACGGTCAGGGCATCGGGATCCTCGTGATCTCCGCGAGTGCCGCGAGAAGCGACTCCTGGAACGCGGGGTCGGTGGCGGCCTCTGCCGGCGGCTCGGTGCTGAGGTGGTGCCAGTACCCACCGGTGGGCGGGCTGAGCACCCCCTCGGTCGCGAGTCGGACCTGCGTGAGGTGCCCTTGCCGCAGATCGTCCGGGGCGCCGGACCCGCCCATCCTCGTCGGCACCCACCCAGGATCCACCGCGTGGATCTGCAGCTCGGGCCACCGCGCGGCGAGAGCGAGAGCCATGGTCGTCACCCAGAGTTTGCTGTCGCTGTACGACGCTGTACCGTCACGCAGCCCACGGAGATCGGTGCCACCCCCTCGGTGCATGGAGCTGCTGAGGTAGATCAGGCGGCGAGGACACTGCATCAGAGCCGTGATCATGTAGGGAGCGATCGTGTTCACGCGCACCGCGTCCGGCGGGCGGAGCGCGCCCGCGTTGTGCACGACCACGTCGAAAGCGCCGAAGGCCTCCGCGTCTCCGGCGAGCGACCGGACCTCATCCTGATCAGCGAGGTCTCCCGTGAGCACTCCATGCCACTCGCCCGGCGGGGCGCTGGTCGCCGTGCGGGCATGCACCACGACATCGTGCCCTTCTGCGGCGAGCGCCTCTGCTGTGGCGAGTCCGAGCCCCGTGGAGGCACCCGTCACGAGAATCACGGACACGTCGTCCTCCTTCGCTCGTGGCGTGCCGTCGGTCGGGCCGACGTCAGGCCTCTCCGGCCTGTCCACACTCCCTCTCATTCTGTGCACAGCCGACGCGACGAGGGGTGCCCTGTCGGTACACCCCTCGGTAGGGACTCCCCCTCGGGCGTGGGCGGGAGAACACTGGATGCATGACCTCCGCCACACCCACGACTACCCGCAGGCTCGTGCCGACGCTGCTTCTGGTGCTGACGGTGTTCGGACCGATCTCCATGGACCTGTACCTTCCCGCGCTTCCTGCACTGACACGAGAGCTCGGGGCGGCGACATCCGTGGCGCAGCTCACGGTCACCGCGTGCCTGATCGGCCTCGCAGCCGGTCAGTTGACGGCAGGCCCGCTGTCAGACCGGTACGGTCGCCGCCGCGTTCTACTGGTCGGGATCGTCGCCTACGTGGCGACGTCGCTGCTGTGCGCGCTCAGTCCGACCGTCGAGATGCTCATCGTCGCCCGTGTCGTGCAGGGCCTCGCCGGCGGCGTGGGAATCGTCATCGCCAACGCGGCAGGCCGTGACGTCTACGCCGGTACGCAACTGATCCGCTTCTACGCCCGCCTCACCGTCGTCGGCGGACTGGCGGCCATCGTCGGTCCCCTGCTCGGCGGGGTGCTCACGACGTTCACCGACTGGCGCGGCCTGTTCGTCTTTCTCGCCGTCACCGGGGCTGCGATCCTGCTCGCCACGCTCCTCGTCTTCGAGGAGACGCTGCCTCGTGACCAGCGCACCGCCGGTGGATTCGCCCACACCCTCCGCGACTTCGCGACCCTGCTGCGCGACCGTGTCTTCCTCGGCGCGGTGCTGAACCAGGGCTTCCTCTACGCGGCTCTGTTCGCATACCTGTCGGGCGCGACCTTCGTGCTGCAAGACGTCTACGGGCTCTCGCCGCAGTGGTACGCCGCCGCGTTCGGTCTGAACTCCGCCGGCTTCATGGTGTTCGGGTATCTCGCAGGGCGAGCATCCGAACGCTGGAGCGTGGGCGGCACGCTCGCGGTCGGAGTGGCTGTGACTGCCACGGGCGCCCTCGGGCTGCTGCTCTCCGGTCTCGTCACCGTGCCCCTCTGGGTCGTGATCGTCTCCCTGTTCACGCTCGCCAGCGGCGTCGCCGTCGCATCGCCCCCCGCGACGACCATCGCTCTCAGCGGATATCCCCGGATGGCAGGCACCGCCGCGTCACTCCTCGGAATGGCCCGCTTCGGTTTCGGCGGGATCGCCGCCCCGTTCGTCGGCGTCGCCGGCGCGCTCGACATCCTCCCACTCGGCGTCGTGACGACGACCGCAGCCGTACTGGCAGCGCTGTCGTGCGTTCTCATCGCTCGCACGCGTCGACCCGCTTCTGAACCAGCCGCGACTGCGGCGACCGCAACCACTCACTGACCCCTCAGAGAAAGGACACCACCATGCGTGGAGTCATGATGTACGCCCCCGGCGATGTGCGAGTCGAGGACCGCGCCGATCCCGTCATCCTCGAACCGGCCGACGCCGTCATCCGGCTCTCGGCCACCTGCATCTGCGGATCCGACCTGTGGCCCTACCGCGGTGCCGAGGCACTGGCGCAGACGCCCCAGCCGATGGGACACGAGTACGTCGGCGTCGTCACCGAGATCGGCGCAGACGTGCAGAACGTGAAGGTCGGCGACTTCGTCGTCGGCAGCTTCTTCACCTCTGACAACACTTGCGAGATCTGCCGGGCGGGCTACCAGTCGCACTGCGTGCACCGCACGCCCATCGGGGCCGAGGGCACCCAGGCGGAGCTCGCCCGGATCCCGAATGCGGACGGCACCCTCGTCGCCACCCCGGGACAGCCCGACGAAGACCTCATCCCGTCGCTGCTCGCTGCCTCGGACGTGCTCGGCACGGGCTGGTTCGCGGCCGTCGCTGCGAACGCCGGCCCGGGCAAGACCGTCGCCGTCGTCGGCGACGGAGCGGTCGGTCTGCTCGGCATCCTCGCCGCGAAGCAGCTCGGCGCCGAGCGGATCATCGCCATGTCCCGACACGCCGACCGACAGGCGCTCGCCCGACAGTTCGGGGCCACCGACATCGTCGAAGAGCGAGGAGACGAAGGGGTGGCGAAGGTCAAGGAGCTGACCGATGGCCTCGGCGCGCACTCCGTGATCGAAGCAGTCGGCACGCAGGCATCCATGGAGCAGGCGATCCGCTCCGCGCGGCCGGGAGGTCACGTCGGCTACGTCGGCGTCTCGCATGACGTCTCCCTCGACGGGTTCGAGCTGTTCTTCTCCGGCGTGACCCTGCACGGCGGCCCTGCGCCCGTGCGTCGCTTCCTGCCGGAGCTCATCCAGCTGATCTGGGACCGCAAGATCGACCCTGGAACCGTCTTCGACCTCACCCTGCCGCTCGAGCAGGCTGCCGAAGGGTATGCAGCGATGGACCAGCGCACCGCCACCAAGGTCCTGCTGACCGTCTGAACCGACAGGGGTGGCCGGCGCACCGGCCACCCCGATCAACCAGGAGGAATCATGAACATCGAACCAGCAGCACCGAGCATCAAGAACCCGCCGGAGCAGTTCGCCGGCGACGTCTGGGTGGACACGATCGCCGTACCGCACGAGGAGGACCAGCGGATGTCGGTCGCGGTGGTCAAGTTCGCTCCCGGTGCCCGTACCGCGTGGCATTCGCACGCCCGCGGACAGTACCTGCGGGTCACACAGGGCATCGCCCGCTTCGGCACTCGCGATGGCGAGGTCATCGAGGTCGGGCCCGGACAGACGATCTACACCCCGCCAGGACAGGATCACTGGCACGCATCCGCAGGCGACACGTTCATGGAGCACATCGCCATGCTCGAGAGCGGTGACGATCCGGCGTCCACCACGGTGTGGAAGGAACACATCACCGACGACGAGTACGAAGGGACGGCGCAGCGATGACCGGATGGACCGGAGGTCAGCGAGCAGTGGGAGACATCGCCCCTGCACTCGCGCACTACACGGATGCGATCCTGTTCGACGAGGTCTGGGCGCGGCCCGAACTGTCGCCGCGCGACCGCAGCCTCGTCACCGTCTCTGCGCTGGTGACACTCGGAGCCACGGAACAGCTGGCGTTCCACCTCGGCTACGCACGCGACAACGGCGTCACCGAGGAAGAACTCATCGAGACGATCACGCACCTCGCCTTCTACACGGGCTGGCCGCGCGCCATGGCAGCGATCGGTGCGGCTCGCGCTGCGTTCGCCGACGAGGCCGGATGACGATGACTCGCTCGAAGTGGTACTCGGCCGCTGCGCTCGCGACGTCTGCCGCGCTGATCGCGGGATGTGCGCCCGCCGCGTCGCGTCCCGGGTCTGTGCCGCCGTCGCCGGCGCCGTCGAGCGCCGCGCCGGAGGTGGCGTCCCCTTCGCCACCGGCCGAAGCGGCCGACACGATCGTGCGCTTCCGCAACGATGTCGCACACGTCGATGTCGTGATCGGCGAGGACACCCCCGCCGTCCGAGACTTCCTCTCTCTGCTTCCACTCCAGGTCTCCTTCGAAGAGTTCGGGGGCAGAGAGAAGATCTCCTATCTGCCTCGCGAACTGGAATGGTCCGGCTCCCCCGGATCCGATCCCCAAGACGGCGACCTCATCTACTTCACGCCGTGGGGCAACCTCGGCTTCTACTACGACGCGAGCGGGATCGGCTACTCAGACGCGACGCTGCACCTCGGGACGTTCTCGGCCTCGCGCGACGTACTCGATGCGCTCCACGGCCAGGTGACCGTCGAGATCCACGAGCAGTAGTCGAGATCGATCGTCCGGCGCGGACCGATCGGCGCTCGAAGGGGGCAGGATGCGGTCAGTCCCCGCGCGGAGCATCCGTGTGAGATCGCAGGGCCTCGACGACGAGGTCAGCGGATGTCACGGCGAAGTAGTGCCCTGCTTCGGCGATCTCCTCCAGCGTCGCGGAAGGCAGGCAGGATGCCGCCCACCGAGCCACACCGATGGGCACGTTTGCGTCGGCGGTGCCGTGGAGCAGGTGCACCGGTTGCCGGATCGACTCGAGGCCCTCCGGCAGCGCACGGCGGTAGCGTGCGAGGTCGTCGATGCCGGCCCGCGCTCCCTGCGCGTTGCCGGCGGCGGCGTCGGGTGCGATGAGCGTCTTCGCACGAGCGTCGGCCATCACGGCTCGATCTGCGGCCGGCCAGGCCGCGAGATTCGCCTCCCGAGTGTTGCGGAACGGACCGCGCCCCTCGAGCATCGCGGTGGCGAGCGTCGGGAACCACGTGCTCACTCGGTACAGGACTGAGATGATCGGGATGCGTCCGACCAGCGCCGACCGCGGGGCGCCGGGGATCATCCCGCACACGAGAACCAGTCGAGACACTCGCGCCGGGGCTGATGAGGCGAGAGCCAGCGCGTAGCCGGCACCACCGGAGAATCCGAGCACGGTGACCGCGTGCAGCCCGAGCGCGTCGAGCAGCGACAGCGCGTCGGTGTCCCATGTGTGGAAGCCATCAGGGCGTGTGGGAGACGTGCCACCGAAACCGGGGCGGTCGGGCGCGATCACTCGGATGCCTGCTGCCAGGGCCGCGTCGTGCACGGGGAGCAGCTGGTAGCGCGAACCCGGTGACCCGTGCGCTGCGAGAACCGGGACGCCACTCGGGTCGCCGAGCTCGCACCAGGTGATCTCACGACCGCCGGCGACGGAGAGAGTGCGCGTCGGAGGAAGGTCGACCGTCTCTGCGTCGAGGTCGCCGGCACCGCGGGGGTTCACGCCTTCGCCGATCGTTCGAGCCCCGCGAGCAGAATCTCGAGACCGACGTCGAATCGACGGTCGTAGTCATGATGCTCAGCGAAGACCGAGGCGTCGCGGCGGCGAGCGGGGATCTGCAGCAGCTCGATCTCGCCACGACCGAGCCTGATCGCCACGTGCCCCGTGACGAAGTCGTGCACGGCGGCGTACCCATACGCTGCCTCCTCGGCAGAGAGACCGGCGGAACCGAGGGCGTCGACGACTCGATGCGCCACGTCGTCTGCGCCCGGGGCGTCGAGCGACGCCTGCCGGTGAGCTTCGAGCACCAGCGGATGCCGCAGCAGCAGATCTCGAAGGCTGTAGGCGAAGACCGTCACGACACCACGCCATCCCTCAGGCCACGAAAGGCGCCCCACGGCGTCGTCGACGACAGAGGCGATGATCGCATGGCGCAGCGCGTCGATCCCCCCGCTGGCGCGATGCACCGCCATGGGTGAGACGCCGAGCCGCTCACCGAGCGCGCGGAACGTCACGGCCTCCAGTCCCCCGTCATCGGCGAGATCTGCCGCCGCCGCGATCAGCTGATCGGGATCCACCGCGGGCTTCCGGCCGGCCCTTGCGCCATTCAGGTGTTGCGATACCATTCCGTCAGAATATCGTTACGCGTAACGAAATACCACAGCGGGCCGAATTCTCAGCTGGTCCGCGCTGCACGACCACCCTGCGCCGGAGCCTCACAGGGCCACTGCGCGCGGTGTCCGTCCTGCTCGATCGCGCACCGCCGGCGAGCGACCACCGCCCGATCCGACATGCACCATGACGAGGAGCACCGAATGGCACTACAGACTCGCCCCGCACAGGCGAACACGCGAGGGCGACGCACCGCCGCCGCCACCGGTCTCGCCCTCGTGGTCATCGCAGGCGCCGCGCTCGAGAGCTTCCTCCTGCCGGCCCTGCCTCACATCCAGCGGGAGTTCGGGGTGGATGCGGCAACAGGGGCACTCGCGCAGGTGGCCCCGACCTTGACGACCATCATCGTCACGCCCCTCGCCGGACGCTTCGCCGACGTCTACGGGGCACGCCGCACCCTCGCTGCGCTGCTCCTGATCGTCACCGCGGGTGGGCTCACCAGCGCTTTCGCCCCGGTCTTCCCGGCGCTCGTCGTCGGACAGGTGCTCCAGGGATTCGCGCTCGGAGTACTCCCCGTCGCCTTCGTGGTCGTGCGCGGACTCTTCGCCGCCGATTCGATCGCCGCCGCATCCGGCGGTCTCGTCGCCCTCACGGTCGGCGGAGCAGGACTCGGGGTCCTCATCGCCGGCCCACTGATCGAGAACACCTCCCGCGCCGTCCTCTTCGGCATTCCCACGGCAGTGGTCATCATCGGCGGACTGGTCTTCTTCGCGTCCCGCGTTCGCCTCGACATCCGCGAGCCCGAAGGCCCCACGCGCATCGACTGGGCGGGCGCATCGGTGCTCTCGCTCACCCTCGTCGCCACCGTGGCCTGGCTCGCACGCACCTCCGCGTCAGGATGGTTCGCGCCGGGCTCGCTCCTCCTGCTCGGGGTCGCCGCCGCGCTCGCTTCCGCATGGGTTCTCATCGAGCGCCGCGTCGCACAGCCCATGATCGACGTCGGCACCCTCAGATCGCGCACCGTCGGCGGCGCGGTGGCGGTGGGAGTCGGCATCGGCGCCGGGTACGCCGCGATCGTGTACCTCGTGCCGCAACAGATCGCCCAGCCCGTCGACGGCTACGGTCTCGGGGCGAGCGCGACGCAGACCGGCTTCTTCCTCACTGCCGCCTTCGCCGCGGGATTCGTCGCCTCACCGCTCGCCGGAGGGCTCGCTGCCCGCCTCGGCACTCGTGTCGTCGGCGTGGGGGCGATGCTGGTTCTGGCGACAGGCGCCTTCGTCGCGGCACTGTCCACGGAGCCGGCCGCCATCATCGCCGCACTCGCGCTCGCCGGAATCGGCGCCGGTTCTGCGTCCACGGTCGCCTTCTCCTCGGCTGCGGCGGGCGCTGCCGAGCATGAAGTGGGCGTCTCGACCGCACTGGTGACGATCGCACGCGCGATCGGCGGGGCGCTCGCGACGCAGGTGGTGGCATCCGTCATCTCGGCGAGTGGTGTGGAGGCAGGTGGTGTTCCGGATCTCTCGGCGTTCCGCCTCGGTTTCCTCGTGGCGATGGGTGTCGCCGTCGTCGGTGCGGTGCTCGCGTTCCTGCTGCCGAAGGGCTCGGGGCGCGCTCTTCGACGAGACGGAAGTCCTTCTCGCCAGCAGACAGGGTCAGAAGAGAGACTGCTCTGACGCGGTGATGACCCTAAGCTGGAGGACCGCAATATCGGCAACCACCGGGGGGACACCATGCCAAGTGCCGGCAAGCGCGCAGGAATCGTCGGGGCGGCCATCGCGCTGGCCGTGAGCGTGGCGGGATGCACGGCGCTCGTGCCGTCTCCCACCGAAGACGCCACCTCCGCCCCAGCGCCGACCACCGCGGCGGCGCAGAGCCTCGAGGGCGCATGCGAGACGGTGAACGCCGAGTGGGGATTCGCTCTCGATCCGTGGGTGGCGCTGGAAGCCGATATCCAGAACAGAGATTTCGCGCAGAAGCGAACGGAACACCTCGCGGTGATCTCCACCCTGCAGGACATCGCCGATCGCGTCGAAACTCCGGAACTGCGAGGCGCCCTCGACACGACGATCGATGCGCATCAGCAGTACGCCGACACCATCTGGCCGGGTCTGGCCGATGTGCCGGAGGGATACGTCGCCGTTCTCGATGACCCTGCGAATCTCCTGGTCATTCTGGGGAAGCAGAAGACCGAGTTGGAGCAGCAGATGTCTGATGCAGATGTGCGGCGCTACGATCTGTGCGGCGTGATGCAGAGTGGCCAGACTGCCGCGCAGGCGTGCGCGATCGTCAACGGCGACTGGGTCGATGCAGGCCTGGCCTACAACGGTGCATCCAGCGCCGCGTCCACCGGAGACGTGGCTGAGGCTCAGCGCCGGGCGTCCGACGGGCTCGTGCAGCTCAAAGCGGCGCTGGCCCAGGTGACCGATCCCGCGGCCCATACCGAGATGGCGAGCATGTATGACGCGTATGAGACGTTCTACGCCGACGGGATCACCACTCTGCTCACCGAGGAGCAGACGCTCGAGCTCTCTGCTGACGAGCTCGATGCATACGCCGCCGAGGCAGACTCGGCCTTCACCGAATGGGACGAGGCGCTCACGGCCGGTGAGGAACGGCTGTCGGCCTACTGCGCCGGCCAGGGGTGACCACCCGTCGGTAGCGGCACGACGACCCGCCGACTACCGTATCCAGAAACGACGAAGCCCTGGTGAGAGTTACTTCTCACCAGGGCTTTTCTGTCGGGCTGACAGGATTTGAACCTGCGACCCCTTGACCCCCAGTCAAGTGCGCTACCAAGCTGCGCCACAGCCCGTTGTTCTGCGCTCTCGCGCAGGCAACTCCCCTATCTTAGCCCTACTCGCCCGTGCTCCGCGAACCGCACGCACGCCGGGCGTTGCGGGCTGTCGGAGGCCAAGCGTAGCGTCGCGTGCATGGTGACGATCACGACCGAAGTGGCGACGACGGCCCGATGGGATGACGTGCAGCGCGCGCTCACCGGCGGCGGCGACGGTGCAAGCTGCCACTGCATCTGGCCGATGCTGAGCAACAAGGACTGGAACGAGACGACCGTTCCGCAGCGCACGGAGATGCTGCGCGACGAGATCGACGCAGGCCCACCACCCGGGCTCATCGCCTACGTCGACGACGAGGCCGCAGGATGGATCCGCATCGGCCCGCGCACCTCGCAGGCACGTATCGCGCGCACACGCATGATCACCACGGCATCCGATGAGCCGTTCGACGACGAATCAGTCTGGGCGGTGAGCTGCTTCGTCGTGCGCCGCGAGCACCGCGGCTCCGGACTCACACTCGAGTTGCTGCGCGCCGCGGTCGACCATGCAGCCGCGGCAGGCGCGCGGGTCATCGAGGGTTACCCCGTCGACACACGCGGCGAGAAGAAGCGCACGAACGATCTCTTCCACGGCACCCTCGAGACTTTTCTCGCTGCGGGGTTCACCACGCGAGCCGAGATGAAGCCCGGTCGCACGCTGGTCGCACGAGTGGTCACCCCGTGAACGGCGAATCGGCGCTACCGGACTCCATGGGAAAGGTCTCGCGGCGAGAGCTCGCCGCGCACGGGCTCACTCGCCTCGACCAGTTCGACGGAGCCTCCGAGAAGCACCTCCTCTCGATCCATGGAGTCGGGCCGAAGGCGATCCGCATCCTCCGAGAGCATCTCGCGGCCGCAGGACTGTCCCTCGCACCGTGAACGAGCAGTAGCGTGGACGACATGAGCGACGAGCATCCGATCATCGAAGACCCCGAACTCGGCACCCTCGTCCGCGCGACGACGGAACTGGCAGACGGCACCGTTCTGATCCACGACTGGTACGCAGGGGGCACCGTGGTGGAGGGCGCGCCCCTCGATCTCATGATCGAGGGAACGAACGCCGACGAGGCGACGGCACTCCTTCCCCGTGTGCATCAGACGATCTCGGCGCTCCCTGCCCTGCGACGGCTCGCAACGGATGCCGTCGTGACAGCGTTCAGCAACGCATCGCCCGAACAGCACGAACTCGACGATGCAGCGAGCGACCTGAGTCTCGAGACCCTGGAGGCGTCGGCCGACGGCACCGTCGTGCTGCACCTGATCGACACCTGCGGTCAGCACTTCCCCGAGGGATACTGGCCCGCTGTGCATCTCGGAGCCGACGGCCAGATCACCCAGGTCACCGTCGAGTCGTGACCCCGAACAGTGCCGATCGGACGCCCCGAGGCGATGATCCGCCCGCCGCAATACGATGAGTGGATGCAGCGCCGCTCGATAGACCCGCTCGTGTGGGCTTTTCTGCCCTATGCCGCGGTTTCGACTCTGCACGTGGTTCTGCTTGCGACGAGCAGCCCTCTGGCAGGGCCGACAAAGCTCCTCCTGATGCCCTTACTAGCGATTCCCGTGCTGGCATCATTCAGAGGGATCACTCAACGCGGGGCGCTAGCTCTCGCAGGCACCGCGATCGTGTTCTCGTGGCTCGGTGACAGTGCGGGCGCGGTGTTCCCGACAGCACCCGAGGTTCCGCTCATGCTCGCCTTCTTCGGCGTCGCGCACCTGGCGTACATCGTCCTCTTCGCTCTCTTCCTCGCCCGCAGACGGATGCCGTGGTGGGCGCTCGTGTATGCCGCCTGGTGGGTGGCGATGCTGCTCGGGATCGGCCCGCACACGGGTGGACTGTTTCTCGCGGTCGCCGCATATGGGCTGGTGCTCGGCAGCACGGCCGCCGAGTCGACACGCTGCCATCCGGTCGTCGCGATCGGCGGCGTGTTCTTCCTGGCGAGCGACACGGTGCTCGCACTGCGGCTCTTCCTGCCGGACTCGCTCGCGTCGTGGAGCAGCCCGACGATCATGCTCACCTATACGATCGGGCAGGGGCTGATCATCGCCGGCACCCTGATCACCCTGCGAAAGCGAGGTTCCTGATGGCCGATGCCGCACGCGTCGACAGCTGGCTCTGGGCGATCCGCGTCTACAAGACCCGCTCTGCCGCGACCACTGCATGCCGCGCAGGGCATGTACGTGTGAATGGCGACAAGGTGAAGGCTGCGCAACATGTTCGCATCGGCGACGAACTGCGCGTACGCATCGCAGGCTTCGACCGGATCCTCATCGTCCGACAGCTCCTGGTCAAGCGCGTCGGCGCTCCCCTGGCGGCGCTGGCCTACGAGGATCGCACGCCGCAGCGTGAGCCGCAGGCAACTCTGGGACTACGCGACCGCGGCGCCGGACGCCCGACGAAGCGGGAGCGACGCGACATCGACCGGCTGCGCGGGCGAGCATCTGGGGATACCGGCATCCTCCCGGAGTAGCCGTATCAGGGTTCGAACATCTGTTCTAATGTTGGGGTATGGCTTTTCGTACCGATCTCGACCTCGACCTCGAGGAGCGGTGTCGCCTGCTCGACGAGTGGGCGAAGACGCGGTGCGAGATCGCGGCGCTCGAGGCGAAGGCCAGCGGGCTGCTGATCCAGCGGATCGCGGTGCGTGAGGCGGATGTCGCGGAGAGTTCGTTTCATCGGGATGCGATCCACCGGTCGATGATCGCGGAGTATGCGGCGGCGGGGCGGGTGAGCACGGGATCGATCGAGTACGCGTTCACCGATGCGCGCACGCTGTCGCTCTCGCTGCCCGCCACGCGGGCGGCGTTCGAGGCCGGGGCGATCAGTGTCGGGCATGTGCGGGAGATCGTGCGGGCGAGCGTGATCGTCAGCGACGCCATCAGCGACGGAGACGTGGCGCCCGAGACCATGGGGCTGTTCGAGGCGGCGGTGCTGGTGTTCGCCGAGCGGGAGACGGCGGCGCGCACGAAGGCGCACGCCCGGCAGGTGGCGGCGACACTCGCGGGTGCGACTGTGGTGGCCCGTCACCGCAAGGCCGCCGAAGAACGCTGCGTGCAGGTGCGCTCCGTCGGCGACGGACTCTCCCTGCTCACCGCGGTACTGCCCGAGTGGGTCGCCGAGGGGATCCTCGACCGGCTCACGCAGATGGCACGCGAGATCGTCCGCACCCGCGACGAGAGAGAGCCGCACCCCGCCCCGCACGATGATCTCGGCGACCGGTCCCGGGATCTGCACGACTTCTCTCCCGAAGACCCGGAGTACGGGGCCTTCTTCGACGGCGGGTCCTCCACCAGCGGAGTGATCTTCGGCGAATCGGGCACTTTCACGACCGACCCGCTCGCCGGCCTGTCCGACCCGATGACCGATCCGACCAGTCCCGACATCGAGCACCTCGAGACCGACACCCGCACGATCGACCAGATCCGCGCCGACGTCCTCGCCGACCTGCTGCTCGCCGCGACCCCCAGCCCCGAGAACGGCACCGGGCTGCAGAACATCACCGCCCGCATCCAGGTCACCATCGCCGCCACCACCCTGACCGGTGCCGACGACCGCGCCGCCCACCTCGACGGGCACGGACCCCTCGCCCCCGAGATCGCCCGCTGCCTCGCCGGACACAACACCGGCTGGACCCGCCTGTTCCTCGACCCCGCCGGCCTCATCGTCGAGACCGACACCTACACCCCCACCGCGCCCATGCGCAGATTCCTCCGCGCCCGCGACCAGCACTGCCGATTCCCCGGCTGCCGCATGCCCGTCCACCGCTGCGACATCGACCACACCCACGACCACGCCCGCGGCGGCAGAACCCGTACAGACAACCTCAGCCACCTCTGCCGGCGACACCACTCCCTCAAACACCCCGACATCGACGACCGACACCGATGGGCCGCCCACCAACAACCCGACGGCACCATCACCTGGACCAGCCCCCTCGGCCGAAACTACACAGACCCCCCACCACGACGAGTCATGTTCACTTGACGCAGCCGACCCTGGGCTCAGGGCTCAGGGCTCAGAGCTCAGAGCTCAGGACTCAGGGGCGAGAGCTCAGGACTCAGGGGCGAGAACTCAGGACTCAGGGGCGAGAACTCAGGACTCAGGGGCGAGAGCTCAAGGTTCCGAGGATCATCCCCGTGCGTCGAGCAACGCGCGGAGCCAACCGGATGTGCGCACCCGCGCCGCTCCGGCCCTGACGGCTCTCTCCTGCAGCTCCCGGTCGCTCGTCACGGCGATCACATGCTGTCCCGCGTGAGAACGGCGCTCGACCTCTCCGACGATCGCATCATCGCCGGATGCGTGGGCCTCGACGACCGTGACGACGCCGGCGGGCAACAGCTCACCAGCATCCGCCGCCGCAGGCGCTTCGATGCCACGCGCCTGCCCTTCGACGACCAGTGCGATCTCGGGGAACCACTCGGTGCCACCGACCTCGAGGTCAGCCGCAGACACGGTGAGTCCCTCCAGGCTCGCAGCCAGACGAGTAGCCGCACCGGCGCGATCCTTCCACCAGCCGTTCGGCACCGATCCGATCACGTTCGCCGCATCGACGACCACTGCCGGACGCACCTCCAGCAGCGCGCGCAACTCCGGCCAGGCGCGTCCGAAGCCGGGATGCAGCGGCCGCGAGTCGACCTCGTCGATCGGCACCCACTCGAGCGCCACACTCTCGGGATCGCTGATCACCGGTTCGAACGGCACCACGACGTCTGCGATGACCGTCGTGTACGACCAGATTCCCAGATCGAGCACGCTGGTGAACCGCGGCCTCACCGAGGCATCCGGAACGCCTGCCTCTTCCTGCGCTTCGCGCACCGCCCCGACGATGGCGCTCTCGCCCTCGTGCATGGCACCGCCGGGCAAGCCCCATGTGCCGCCGAAGTGGCTCCACGCCACTCGATGCTGCAGCAGGATCCCTCGCCGAGAGTCGACGGCGAGGAGTCCCGCGGCGCCGAAACGACCCCAGTACTTCTCCCCCGACGGCGCGACGACCCACGCGTCGCCGGGGTTACGTGGCCCTTCGGGGCGACGAGGTTCACCGGCAGCGGGAGGTACGACAGTCACCCTTCCAGCCTTTCACAGCATTCCGGCATTGGCACCGATCGTCGTCACACGCGGGAACGCGGAACGTGACGACGATCGGGCCGGGCAGAGCGAGCGCTCAGCGCTGACGCTTCTCGCGGACGCGCATGTTGACGACGATCGGCGAACCCTCGAACGAGTAGAGCTCGCGCAGGCGACGCTGGATGAACCGGCGATAGCCCGGGTCGAGGAACCCGGTCGTGAACAGCACGAACGTCGGCGGACGGGTCGACGCCTGCGTGCCGAACAGGATGCGCGGCTGCTTTCCACCGCGCAGCGGGTGCGGGTGCTCCGCGACCAGCTCCGCGAGGAAGGCATTGAACTTGCCGGTGGGAATACGCCTGTCCCAGCTCTCGAGTGAGGTCTCGAGCGCCGGCACCAGCTTGTCGAGGTGGCGGCCGGTCTTCGCCGAGATGTTGACCCGCGGCGCCCAGGCGACGTGCGCCAGGTCCTGCTCGATCTCCCGCTCGAGGTAGCGACGGCGATCCGCGTTCTCAAGATCGTCGTCGTTCAGACGGTCCCACTTGTTGAACGCCAGCACCAGCGCACGGCCCGACTCCAGCACGAGGTCGATGATGCGCACGTCCTGCTCGCTGATCGTCTCAGACACGTCGAGCACGACGACCGCGACCTCCGCCTTCTCGAGAGCGGCCGATGTACGGAGCGACGCGTAGAAGTCCGCACCCTGAGCCATGTGCACACGACGACGGATGCCGGCGGTGTCGACCAGCGTCCAGAGCTTGCCGCCGAGCTCGACGATCTCATCGACCGGGTCGCGGGTGGTT
Source organism: Microbacterium hydrocarbonoxydans (assembly GCF_904831005.1). NCBI lineage: Bacteria > Bacillati > Actinomycetota > Actinomycetes > Micrococcales > Microbacteriaceae > Microbacterium > Microbacterium hydrocarbonoxydans. The sequence goes on from NZ_LR882982.1 coordinate 2,149,004, forward strand.
CCTGCGAGGTCGTTGACGACCACGCGCTCCTCGCCGGCCGCCTTGTTGAGCAGCGACGACTTGCCGACGTTCGGACGCCCGAGGATCGCCACGCGACGCGGCCCGCCGATCTCGGCCTTCGCTACAGCCGAGACCTCGGGCAGCTTCTTCAGCACGGCGTCGAGCAGGTCGGCCACACCACGACCGTGAATGGCCGACACGGGGTGCGGCTCTCCGAGTCCGAGGTTCCACAGCGCGGCCGCCTCGGGCTCCTGGCGCCCGTCATCGATCTTGTTGGCGACGAGGAAGACCGGCTTGCCGCTCTTGCGCAGCAGCTTCACCACGTGCTCATCGGTCGAGGTCGCTCCGACCATGGCGTCGACGACGAAGAGGACCACGTCAGAGAGGTCGATCGCGACCTCGGCCTGCGCGGCGACCGAACGGTCGATGCCCTTCGCGTCGGGCTCCCAGCCGCCGGTGTCGACGAGCGTGAAGCGGCGGTCTGCCCACTCGGCCTTGTACGTCACGCGGTCGCGCGTCACACCGGGAGTGTCCTCGACCACGGCCTCGCGCCGGCCGAGGATGCGGTTCACGAGCGCGGACTTGCCCACGTTCGGCCGACCCACGATCGCCACCACGGGCAGCGCCGGCATGAACTGGATGCCGTCCTCGCCCATGGTGATGCCGGCGAGCAGCGCCGCATCTTCATCATCGAGCTCATAGTCGGCGAGTCCCTGCCGCAGTGTCTCGGCGCGCGCCTCGGCGAGCTGCTCGTCGAGGGATTCCATCTTCTCGGCGAGCTGGTCAGGGCCGCCTTCGTATTCGTCGTCAGCCATGCTGTGCTCCTCGGAGTCGTTCGATCACCGTGAGGACGGCGTCGATGGTCTGGGGGAAATCGAGTTCGGTCGAGTCGACCACCTCGACACCGTCTGCGGCATTCAGGAAGTCGACGACAGCGCTGTCCGACGCATCGCGCTTGTGCAGCGCCGCGGCGACAGCATCGGCGCTCTCGCCCGCGAGCTCGCCGGCTCGTCGCGCCGCGCGCACCTCGGGCGCGGCTGTGAGAAGGATGCGCACGGGCGCGTCAGGCGCGACGACGGTGGTGATGTCGCGGCCCTCGACGACGACTGCCGGGTAGGGGGCGTCGGCGACGAGCGACCGGAACAGTCGATTGACCTGCTCGCGAACCTCGCCGACACGCGCCACGCCACTCACCGCGCTCGACACGCGGGGCTCGCGGATGGCCTCCGTCACATCGACATCGCCGACCTGCACGGTTCGGTCATCCGGGTCGAGTCCGAGCCGCACCGGAAAGTCCGATGCCGCTGCGAGCACCGCATCCGCATCATCGGTGTCGGCACCACGGTCGAGCACATGCCACGCCAGCGCGCGGTAGGCGGACCCTGTGTCGAGGTACCCGAAGCCGAGGGTGCGCGCGACAGCCTTGGACACGCTCGACTTGCCGGATCCGGCGGGGCCGTCGATCGCGATGAAGTCTGCGCGGGTGGCTCCGGGCCGCTCGGCTCCTGTCAGAAGGTCAGTCATTGGTCGTACCCGCAATCCGCCAGCCGCGTTCCTGTAGTCCTGTGATCGCGCCGTGCAGCGCAGCCGGGTCGACGCTGATCTCGGCCAGACCGAACTGCGCGCCAGGTGAATGCTCCAGGCGCAGGTCTTCGACGTTCACGCCGAGCTCGCCGAGCTCGCCGAACAGTCGTCCCAATTGGCCGGCTGTGTCGTCGACCATGACGACGAGCGTCTCGAAGCGCTGATTCTGACCGTGCTTGCCGGGGAGGCGCTCGACACCGTCGTTGCCCTGACGGATCGTCTCGGCGACGACACGCCGAGCTCCCGGGGCGTCGGGCGCGCGCAGCGCATCTGAGACCTGACGCAGGTCGGCTGCGAGCGCGTCGAGGATCTCGACCACGGGATGCGCGTTCGCGCCGAGGATCTGCACCCACAGTTCAGGAGCGGATGCCGCGATGCGGGTGGTGTCGCGCACGCCCTGCCCTGCAAGCCGCAATGCGCCGTCATCCGCACCCGCGAGACGACCGGCGAGCAGACTCGCGATCACCTGCGGCACGTGCGAGGTGAGTGCGACCGATCGGTCATGCTCTTCAGGCGTCATCTCGACAGGCGTCGCACCGACATCGAGGGCGAGTGCCTCGACGAGCGCGAGGTCGGATGCCTTGGTCTCGTGATCGCGACACACCACCCACGGCCGACCGATGAACAGGTCGGCGCGCGCCGAGATGGCTCCCCCACGCTCGCGACCGGCGAGCGGATGCGAGCCGATGTAGCGCGTCAGATCGACGCCGCGGCTCTGCAGTTCGCGGAACGGCTCGAGCTTCACGCTCGCGACGTCGGTCACGACAGCATCGGGGTGACGCGACAGCTCGGCCTGAATGACGTCTGCGGTCACATCCGGAGGAACGGCGACCACGATGAGCGACGGCGCGTCGTCTTCTTCGGCCATGCGTCCCGCACCATAGTCGACGGCGAGACGCAGCTGCGCAGGCGATGTGTCGGAGAGCACGACGTCGACGCCCTTGGCGCGCAGCGCGTGCCCGATGCTGGCACCGAGAAGGCCCGCTCCGACCACGCGAACCGTGCCCGAGAGACGGGTCGCGGCACGGGGCGCGACCGATGCCGAGGCCTGCGTCCTTTCGGGCGCACTCGTGGTGTCGGTCACTCGTTCTCCTGCTGCTCGCCTGGCGCCTCGGCGACACCGGAATCACGGCGCGCGAGAGTCAACAGCGCGCCCAGTTCGATTTTACTCAGTTCGCGAGTCCGACCGGCAGGGAGCGTTCCCAGGTGCAGCGGGCCGAACTGGCGCCGCACGAGTTCGGTGACGGGGTGGCCGACGGCGGCGAGCATGCGGCGCACGATGCGATTGCGCCCCGAGTGCAACGTCAGTTCGACCAGGCTGGAGCCCCGTGAGGTGTCGAGCAGACGTGCCTTGTCGGCAGCGATCGGGCCGTCGTCGAGCTCGATCCCCTTCGTGAGCTTCGCGATCGTCTGGGCTGTCACCGCGCCCTCGACCTTCGCGATGTAGACCTTGGTGACTCCGAAAGACGGATGTGCGAGCACATGCGCGAGCTCGCCGTCGTTGGTGAGGATCAGGAGCCCGCTCGTCTCGGCATCCAGGCGACCGACGTTGTAGAGCCGCTCGTCGTAGTCCTCGGTGAAGCGCCGCAGATCCGGACGCCCGCTCTCATCGCGCATGCTGCTGACGACGCCCGTGGGCTTGTTGAGCATCACATAGCGCTTCGACACGTCGAGCTGCACCGCGGTGCCGTCGACGTCGACGAGATCGGTCTCGGGATCGATGCGCCGACCGAGCTCCGTCACGGTCTCGCCGTTGACGCGGATGCGCCCTTCGACGATGTACTGCTCGACGACCCGGCGGGATGCGACCCCCGCGGCAGCGAGCACCTTCTGCAGACGGACGCCCTCGGGCTGGGTCGCGTCACCGTAATCGGGAGTGGTCATCGGATGGTCCCTTCGTCGAAGCCGTCTGCACCGTCGTCGAGCAGCGGCGAGATCGGCGGCAGCTCGTCGAGCGAGTTGATGCCGAGGTGCTGAAGCAGCGCCTCGGTCGTGCCGTAGTTGATGGCGCCCGTCTCCGAGTCGGCGAAGAGCTCGGTGATGAGACCGCGCGCGAGCAGCGTGCGCACGACGGAGTCGACGTTCACGGCACGGATGGATGCCACCTGACTGCGCGTGACGGGCTGCTTGTAGGCGATCACCGCCAGGGTCTCGAGCGCTGCTTGAGACAGTCGGGCCGGAGCCTGCCCGCCGATGAAGTCGGCGACCAGGTCGTCGTGGTCCTCCCGCACGTAGAGCCGCCAGCCGCCGCCCACCTCGCGCAGCTCGAATCCGCGGCGCGGACCCTGCCCGAGCCCGTCGTAGTCGTTCACGAGCGTCTCGATGGTCTGACGCACGGCGGCCACCGGCGAGCCGACGGCCGCGGCGAGTGCCACCAGCCCGATGGGCTCGTCGATGATCAACAGGATCGCCTCGATCCTCTCGGCGAGCGGCGTCTGCGGCACCCCCTGCGTTGCGGCGGCATCGGCGGTCGTCAGGTCATCGGTCATAGTCGGCCCCCAGACTTGCGAGTGTCTCGTCCGACCAGGAGTCGGCCGCCCAGCGGAGGGTGAGTTCGCCGAGCGGTTCCAGCTGCTCGAACGAGAGCGCGGCGTGGCGGTACAGCTCGAGCACCGAGATGAAACGCGCGACGACGATCCCCACCTCGCTCACGCCCGCGACGAGTTCGCGGAAGTTCACCGTCTCGGCACTGCGAAGCAGCGTGACGACGATCGCCGCCTGTTCACGGATGCTCACGAGCGGCGCGTGCAGGTGGTCGAGCCCGACGTGCGGGATCTCCTTCGGCGCGAAGGCGAGCATGGCCAGTGCAGCGAAGTCGTCGACGCTGAGAGACCACACGAGCTCCGGCGTCTTCTTGCGGTGCTTCTCGTCGAGTCGCACGGCGCGCACGTGGCGCCGGTCCTCGCGCTGGAGGCAACGGGCGAACCAGGCGGACACCTCTTTGAACGCGCGGTACTGCAGCAGCCTCGCGAAGAGGAGGTCGCGTGCCTCGAGCAATGCGACCGCCTCGGCATCCACCAGCTCTCCCTGAGGCAGAAGGCCGGCGACCTTCATGTCGAGCAGGGTCGCTGCGACCACCAGGAACTCCGACGCCTGGTCGAGCTCCTCATCGTCGTCGAGCTCTTTGAGGTAGGCGATGAACTCGTTCGTGACGGCACTGAGAGACACCTCGGTGATGTCCATCTCGTGCTTCGAGATGAGGTTCAGCAGCAGATCGAACGGACCGTCGAAGTTCGACAACGAGACGCGGAAGCCCGAGCCGTCGTTCGTCCCGTCGGAAGACTCGTCGTTCTCGGGCGACTCGGCCGGTGAAGAGGTCGGCTCGACCTCAGGCGACAGCGCCACGGGCGACCAGCTCCCGCGCCAGTCGCAGATAGGCCTGCGCGGCGGCGTGCTCGGGAGCGAACTCGGTGATGGGCACACCCGATACCGACGCGTCGGGGAACTTGACGGTGCGGCCGATGACGGTCTCGAGCACGTCGTCGCCGAAGGCCTCGACCACCCGCTCGAGCACCTCACGCGAATGCAGGGTGCGCGGGTCGTACATGGTCGCCAGCAGACCGTCCATCGTGATCGAGGGGTTCAGCCGATCGCGCACCTTGTCGATGGTCTCGATCAGGAGCGCCACCCCACGAAGGGCGAAGAACTCGCACTCCAGCGGGATGATCACGCCATGCGCCGCGGTGAGCGCATTGACGGTGAGCAGACCGAGAGAGGGCTGGCAGTCGATGAGGATGACGTCGTACTCGCCCGCGACCTGGCGGAGCACCCGCGCGAGGATCGTCTCGCGCGCGACCTCGTTGACGAGGTGCACCTCGGCGGCGGAGAGGTCGATGTTCGCAGGCATGACGTCGAGACCGGGGACGCCGGAGTGCACGATCGCGTCATGCGCGTCGCGCTTGGTGTCGAGCAGCAGGTCGTAGATCGTCGGCACGTCGTGCGTCTGGATGCCGAGTCCGGCCGACAGCGCACCCTGCGGGTCGAAGTCGACGGCGAGCACCTTGCGGCCGTACTCCGCGAGCGCAGCAGCGAGATTGATCGAGGTGGTCGTCTTGCCGACGCCGCCCTTCTGGTTGCACAGCGCGATGATGCGAGCAGGCCCGTGAGACGCCAGCGGCTGAGGGGTCGGGAACCCGTGATAGGGACGACCGGTCGGTCCGAGGGGCGTCTCGTCGGCCTTCTGTGCCTTCGCCCTGGACTTCGCCGCTTTCTCAACCACCGATTCTCCTGCTCCTTCGTGCTTGATCGATTCTAGCGGCAGGGCACTGCGCTGCACTCCCGGCGCGCGGCGTGGCCGCCCAGGTCGATGTGCAGACGACGCGGCGGTCAGCCTCCCCGCAGTGCAGCCACCGGTTCGACCCGTGCAGCGCGCCGGGCCGGATACCACCCCGAGCCCCAGCCGACGACGGCTCCCAAGACAGCACCCGCGACCGCCACGAGTGGATCGGTGACCGGCGTCCATCCCTGCACGACCGCGACGGCGATCACCGCGAACACCCCGAGCGCAGAACCGATGAGCCCGCCGATGAAGCCGATGACGATCGACTCCACCATGAACTGCGCGCCGATCTGCCGACGTGTCGCCCCCAGCGCGCGGCGCAGCCCGATCTCCCCGATCCGCTCCATCACCGAGAGCAGCGTCACGTTCGCGATGCCCAGACCGCCCGCGAGCAGCGCGATCACACCGAGGATGAGGAACACGACGTTGACGTCGGACTGCACGCTCTGGCTCAGATCCGACGAACCTGACGGGGCCTTCGCCTCGAGGCTCTCCGGGTCGTCGGGCTGCAGCGCGATCACGGCCTGTTCCGCCACCTGCGGGCCCGCGCCCACGACGATGCGGATGTCGAGCTCCGATGGCGCCAGCAGTCCGAAGTCGGCGCGCGCCGCGCCGGTCGGGATGATCACCGCGTCCTGCAGTTCGCTGCGGCGCTCCATCCCGTCGACGATGCCGATGACCGCATACGCGACACCGCCGATGAAGACCGAGGGCTGCGAGTCGACGCGGTTGATCCCCATGCGCTCCGCCGCCCTCTGCCCGAGCACGGCGACACGGTCGGCGCGCGCATCGTGACCAGCGTCGAAGAACCGACCGGTCACCAGCCCGCCTTCCGCGGTGTCGAGCAGATCCGACGATGCCGAGTACAGTCGCGGCGACGCGACCGCCGCGGCCGACGGGTCGTTGACGGGTACCGCGGTGATCGTCTCGCCCTCGGTGAGTTCGACCTCTCCGAGCAGGGTCGCACTCTCGACTCCCGCGAGCTGTGTGACGCGATCAGGCGAGTTCCAGGGCAGCCGGCCGGCCGCGACGCTCTGGTTCTGCGAACCCGACTGGGCTGTGGCAGCAGTCACCACGACCCGGGTCGCCGCCGCACCGTCGAACTGGCTCGCGATCTGGGCGGCCGCCGTCTGCGCGAATCCGATCGTCGCGACGAGCGAGGCGATTCCCAGCACGGTCCCGAGGATCGTCATGACCAGACGCGCCGGGCGCGAACCGATGTCCGAGGTCGCCTCGGCCACGAGGTCCTGGAACGTGAAGCGATCCGCGTGGGCGATGGCCGGTACGAGCGCAGCGCCCTCGGCATCCGTCACCGTCTGCTGCGGTCGGTCGTTCTTCCGCCTGCGCCCACGCCAGGCGATCACAGCTCGCTCAATCTGCCGTCGGAGATGCGGATGCAGCGCCGCGCCCTGCGCGCGACACCGTCGTCGTGCGTGATGACGATCAGAGTCAGTCCGTCTTCATTGAGCTCTTCGAAGAGCGACATCACCTCGCCAGACGTGCGCTGATCGAGGTTGCCCGTCGGCTCGTCCGCGAGCAGCAGTCGCGGCCCGCTGACCACGGCGCGCGCCACCGCGACCCGCTGGCGCTCGCCACCGGACAGCGAGTTCGGGAAGAAGTCGATCCGGTGCCCGAGCCCCACCCTCGAGAGGGCTTCCCGTGCACGCTGCTCGCGCTCACGCCGCGGCACCCCGCTGTAGAGCATGGGCAGCAGCACGTTGTCGAGCACTGTGCGGCGCGGGAGGAGGTGGAACGACTGGAAGACGAAGCCGATGAACCGGGCGCGCACTGCGGCGCGCTCGTCGTCCGAGAGGTCGCCGGTGAGCGATCCCGACAGACGGTACTCCCCCACGCTCGGTCGATCGAGAAGACCCAGGATGTTGAGCATCGTCGACTTCCCCGAACCGCTGGGACCGACGATCGAGATGTAGTCCCCCGGTGCGACGGCCAGGGTCGCACCCTTCAGCGCCTGCACCTCGGGGGGACCCGGGAACGATCGAGTCACGTCGCGCAGCTCGACGAGCGGCACAGCGGGACCTGTCTCGGATGCGGCGGTGAGTATCGACGTCTCGGCGTCGGTCACTTCCCCACCACCACGAGATCGCCCTCGTCGAGCTCGCCTTCGACCGGAGTGACCTCTACGGCGCCCTTCGCGGCGAGACCCGTCTCGACGACGACCAACCGCGTCTTCGCGTCTTTGCCCTCGCGGGGATCCGACTCGACGACCTCGATGCGCGACTCTCCGCCAGGACCCGCGGTCAGCGCCGCGAGCGGCACCGAGAGCACGTCACCCTCTGTGGCTCCGACCGCGATGCGCACACGCACATTGCTGCCCTGAAGCTGCGCGATCTGCTCGGCGGTCAGAGGATCCGGCTCGAAGATCACCTCCCAGCGCGCCTTGGCGTCCTTCCCCGGCTTGAGCTCCGAGACCACTGCGCGGTGCTCCGTGCCGTCGGGAAGCTCGAAGATCCCCTCCGCACCCGCCTCGAGCAGTCGTGCGTCTGCTTCGGCGGCCGCACCGGTGAGTCGCACCGTGGCTCCGGAGACAGTCATGACGGCACCCGAGATCGTGCTTCCGCGCTTCACATTCACCGCGTCGACGCGTCGGGGCAACTCGGTCAGGAAGAGCACTTCGCTCGACGGGAGGTACGGCAGCACGCTCTCCCGCGCACTCGCAAGCGACTCCTCGGCCGCGCCGACCTGCTGGCGGGCGGCATCGAGCGCCGCCCGCTCCGCCCCCGTGTCACGTGCCGCCCACAGCTGGTCGCGCTCGAGCCGCGCGGTCTGCAGGTCCCATTCCGCCTGCTGCACGTTCGTGCCCTCGGCCCCGTTCTTGGCATCGGCGAGGGCCTGCTCGGCCTGCGCCACGCGCACATCCGCCTGCCAGGTCTCGAGACCCGACGGACCGGCGCCCGCAGCGGCGAGTGCCTGCTCGGCCTGAGCGACGCCGCTCTGGGCCGCGCGCACGCCCTCTTCCGCCGCTCGCACCGTGTCCTCGGCGCCCTCCTCGGGCGAAGGCAGCGGATAGCCCGCCTGTGCATACAGCTGTCCGACCGCGTTCGCCGTCGCCTGATCGAAGAGGTTCGACGCGACGTCTCCGGCGTCGATCCCGATGCTCACCAGCGCCTGCTTGAGCTGCAGGACGTCGGGGCCCGAGACCCCCACGCGCAGCGTGCGGTAGGCCGGCAGCTCCCCGGGCAGCACGATGACCGGACGCCCCACGACCTCGAGGGCGATCGACAGCGGATTCAGCGTGGCACCGACCTCGGGCACAGATCCGGTCACGATGCTGCCACCGCCCGTGGTGTCGATGGTCACTTCGACCGCATCGGCGTATCCGACATCGGCGCGCAGGGTCACATCGTTGCTCAGCGCTCCGAACTCGACCGGAACCGTGACGAGCCCGGGGTCCGGTGTCTCGCTCGCCTCGGCCGGGGAGATCAGGAAGCGACCGACCAGGAGTCCGACGACCAGGCTCACGACGGCGCACGCCGCCACGATCCACAGCGTGCGGTTGCCTCGGAGGATGCGCCGCCACCCGCTCACGCGGGACGTGTCGACGTCGTCGGTCTGCTCCGGAAGGAGCTCAGCGGGAAGTTCAGTCGTCTGGGTCTCTTCGTCCTTCATGTCAGCTGTTCTGCTCGGCAGCGGCCTTGAAGGCCTCGAGGTCCGCCTTGTTCTCGGCGATGAACTTCTCTTCGATCGCGAACTGGATCTCGAGCGACTTCTTCATGTACGACAGCGAGGTCCGGCACTCGAGATCGGCGACCGCGAGCTCGATCTCCCGCTCGCCGAGCTCCGCCATCTCGGGGCTCTCCGAGGGGTCGACGAAATCGGGCGACTCGACGTCGACCTCGGTGGTGCCGTCGCCGTACGCCGCGTCGAAGAGAGCGCTCTGCTCGTCGGAGATCGACTGCTGCGCCTCCATCGGGGATCCGAAGCCGGGCTCGCCCGCCTCGTCCATGCATGCGGCCCACTCCGCGTTCAGGTCCTTCAGCTCGGGGGCCTCCTGCGCGTCGGTGAAGACCTCGTTCATCTTCTCGCGGAGACCCGCGAACTCGTCGGACTGCCACGGGTCATCGCCTTCGAGCTCGTGCTGGGCCCAGCCCTGGCATCCGGCGTCCTCCCAGCTGTACTCGTAGCTCCCGTCTTCGGCGAGCTCCTCCTCCTCCGGCGGAACACCGTAGGCGACCTCGTAGTAGGCCGTCTGCTCGGATTCGGAGAGGGACTCGACATACTCCGAGTTCGGGTCGACGTACTCCTCCGCCTGACCTTCGCCTTCCTGCATCACCTCGTTGTACGGGTTGTTGACGATCCCGTACCCGTACTTCTCGACCCATTCCTTCTTCTCGGGCTCCCACTCGACCTCGTCGTCGGAGAAGACCATGCCACCGTTCTGGGTGTTCGGCGTGTACTCGAAGCCCTCCTCGGCCATGCACTCGGCCATGAGCTCCTCGGTCTTCAGCTGCCGCTCCTCGAACTGCTTCTGCTGCTCCTCCGGCGACAGATCTCCGCCGTAGGCGGCGGAGAGGTATTCGTTCAGAGGTGAGTCCTCGTACGTGACCTCATCGTCAGCGGCGCCGGAGCACCCGGCCAGTGTGAACACCAGAGCGGTTGCGGCGAGCGCAGCAAGAGGACCGGTGGTACGCATGACTTACTCCATTCATCGTCGATGCACAGAGATCGACGCTCTCGAGTAACCCTAGGGGGAACGCCTCGATCCTCGCGTCCCCCAAATGGCGGACGAAAATACCTCCGAAGGATGACGTCGCAGCACTCCGGATGCCGCTATCGCGCTCTCGGATGAGAGGTCGCGTACACATCTCTGAGCGTGTCCACCGACACATGTGTGTAGATCTGCGTCGTGGCGACCGAGGCGTGGCCGAGCATCTCCTGCACCACACGCACGTCGGCGCCACCCTGCAGAAGATGCGTGGCGAAGGAATGCCGAAGGGTATGGGGCGAGACCTCTGCCGTGATCTGCGCGCGCTCGGCTGCGGCGCGGATCACGAGCCACGCACTCTGCCGAGACAACGGCGCTCCTCTGGCGCCGAGGAAGACGCGTGCGGAGGCACGACCTTTCGCCGCGAGCTGCGGCCGCACCCGCGTGAGGTACGCATCGAGAGCAGTTCGCGCGAACGAGCCGAGCGGCACGATCCGCTCCTTCGAGCCCTTGCCGCGCAGCCGGAGGACATCGCCGTGGGCCAGATCGTCGACATCGAGTCCGACGGCCTCGGACACCCGTGCCCCCGTGGCGTACAGCAGCTCCAGGAGCGCCCTGTCACGGATGCCGATCGGGTCGTCCGAGGGCGGAGCGTCCAGCAGCTGCTCGACCTGATCTATCGTGAGCGCCTTGGGCAGGCGGCGCGGTGCCTTCGGCGGGCGAAGACGACCGCTCGGGTCGTCGGACTCGACCCCCTCTCTCACCAGATAGCGGTGCCAGCCGCGCACCGAAGATTGAAGACGGGCGAGGCTCGTCGCTGCCGGAGCGGGTTCCGCCGCAGCTCGTTCCGCGATGAACTGACCGATCACGGTCGGCGTGACCTCCGCGGTGTCGGTGATGCCGGCGCCCTGTAGCCACTCGAGATAGCCACCGAGGTCACGCCGGTACGCGGCGACGGTGTGTGCGCTGAGACCGCGCTCGATCGTCACATGGCGCAGGTATGAATCCAGCGCCCGATCGACCTGCACGTCAGCTCCGGTCGCGCCGTCGCTGCGCGGTCGCGAGCACTCCGATCGTCAGGATGCCGTTGCGCATGCGTCCGTCGAGCACGGCGTCGACGGCGTCGTCGAGCGGCACCCACTCGACGCGGATGTCGGCTTCCTCGTCTTCGCGCTCGTGCGCGGCGGCAGCCGACGAGATGCCGGTGGCGAGGAAGAGATGGATGACCTCGTCGTTGCCGCCCGGAGTCGTCCACGACGACACCAGCGGCTCCCAGTGCTCGGCCACCAGATCAGCCTCTTCCGCGAGTTCGCGCTTCGCGGCCTCGAGCGGCTCCTCATCGACGATGTCGAGCAGACCGGCGGGCAGCTCCCAGTCGCGGTGACGGATCGGATGCCGGTACTGCTGGATCAGCAGCACCCGGTCTTCGTCGTCGAGTGCGAGGATCGCCACTGCGCCCGTGTGCTCGACGTACTGCCTGCGGATCTCTCCTTCGCCGTAGCGAACGACGTCGTCGCGGACGTTCCACACCGCGCCTCGGTAGGCGAGCTCGCTGCGGAGCACTTCCGGTTCGAACCGCTCGTCACGAAGCGGCTCCAGCGATGCCGTCTGGTCAGGCGATGCCGTCTGGTCAGACATCTGCGGCATCGACGTCGAACAGCTCGCTCGACCGGTTGCGCTCGATCGCCGCTCCCACCAGCCCCCGGAACAGCGGGTGCGGGTCGGTGGGACGCGAGCGCAGCTCCGGGTGGGCCTGGGTCGCGATGTAGTACGGGTGCACGTCGCGGGGCAGCTCGACGAACTCGACCAGGTCGAGGTCGGGGTTGAGGCCGGAGAACACCAGACCAGCATCAGACAGCTGCGTGCGGTAGGCGTTGTTGACCTCGTAGCGGTGGCGGTGACGCTCGGAAGCCTCGGGAGCGCCGTACAGCTCACGCGCCAGTGAACCTTCGGCGAGGGCGGCCTGGTAGAGGCCGAGACGCATCGTCCCGCCCAGATCGCCGCCGTCGAGGATCTCGATCTGCTCGGCCATGGTGGCGATGACCGGAGCCGCGGTCTCGGGGTCGAACTCGCTCGACGAGGCTCCGTCGATACCGGCCACGTCTCGGGCGTACTCGATCACCATGCACTGCAGGCCGAGGCACAGGCCCAGGGTCGGGATGCCCTGCTCGCGAGCGAACTTCAGGGCGCCGAGCTTGCCCTCGATGCCGCGGATGCCGAAACCTCCGGGAACGCAGATGCCGTCGAGTGCGCCCAGCTGCTCCTTCGCGCCCTCCGGCGTCTCGCAGAGGTCGGAGGGGATCCAGCGGATGTTGACCTTCGTCTCCTGCGCGAACCCGCCAGCCTTGAGCGCCTCGGTCACCGAGAGATAGGCGTCGGGCAGATCGATGTACTTCCCGACGAGACCGATCGTGACCTCGTGCTTCGGGTTGTGCACCGCGTGCAGAACCTTGTTCCAGCGCGCCCAGTCGACCTCGTCCGCCTTCTGATCGAGGCCCAGGCGGCGCACGATGTACGAGTCGAGTCCCTGCTGGTTCAGCGTCGACGGGATGTCGTAGATGCTCGGCAGGTCGACCGTGTTGATGACGCCTTCGGCGTCGACGTCGCACATGAGTGCGATCTTGTTGCGGTTGCTCTCGCTGACCGGGCGGTCGCTGCGCAGCACGAGAGCGTCCGGCTGGATGCCGACCTGGCGGAGCGCCGCCACGGAGTGCTGTGTCGGCTTGGTCTTCTGCTCGCCCGAGGCCCCCATGAACGGGACCAGCGAGACATGCACGAAGAACACGCTGTCGCGGCCGAGCTCATGACGCAGCTGACGGGCGGCCTCGAGGAACGGCTGCGACTCGATGTCGCCGACCGTGCCGCCGACCTCGGTGATGATGACGTCGGGGCGAGGGTCCTCGGTGGCCTGCAGACGCATGCGACGCTTGATCTCGTCGGTGATGTGCGGGATCACCTGCACGGTGTCGCCCAGGTACTCGCCGCGCCGCTCTCGAGCGATCACCTGCGAGTAGATCTGCCCCGTCGTGACGTTGGCGGCCTCGGACAGGTTGATGTCGAGGAAGCGCTCGTAGTGTCCGATGTCGAGATCGGTCTCGGCGCCGTCGTCGGTGACGAAGACCTCGCCGTGCTGGAAGGGGTTCATCGTGCCCGGATCGACGTTCAGATACGGGTCGAGCTTCTGCATCACGACGCGGAGTCCGCGGGCGGTGAGGAGGTTACCCAGGCTCGCGGCAGTGAGCCCCTTGCCCAAAGACGAAACGACACCACCAGTCACGAAGATGTGCTTGGTCGTGTCGTTCTTGGGCCCCGCAGAAGAAGAGTTCATCACGGGCTTCGATCCTATCAGTCCGAGGAGGCGCCGAGGCTGAGAAGTTCTCGGGCGTGGGTGAGTGCGGCGTCCGAATCGGTCAGACCCGAGAGAAGGCGAGCCATCTCGGCCTCGCGTTCCGCACCGTCCAACCGGCGCACACTCGAGGCGGTCACAGCTCCGTCGTTCGACTTGACGACGCTCAGATGGTTGCCGGCGAAGGCCGCCACCTGTGCCAGGTGCGTCACGGCGATGACCTGCGAAGATTCTGCGAGTCGGGCGAGTCGTCGTCCGACCTCGATGGCGGCGGCACCGCCGATTCCGGCGTCGACCTCGTCGAACACGAACGTCGGCACCGGGTCGGTACCGGCGATGACGACCTCGATCGCGAGCATCACGCGGGAGAGCTCGCCGCCGGAGGCGCCCTTGGCCACCGAGCGCGGCTCGGCTCCCGGGTGAGGAGCGAGCAGGATCGCGACGTCATCGCGTCCGTGAGTGGTCTCGGCGCCCGGGGACACCGCGACCTCGAGGCGGGCGTCGGGCATCGCCAGGGCGTGGAGCTCGTCGCTCACAGCGGCACCCAGCCTCACCGCTGCGGAGGTTCGCGCGTCCGTCAGGGTCTGCGCCCGCTGATCGAGTTCTATTCTGGCGGCGTCGCGCTCGGCCTGCAGTCTCTCGAGTCGCTCCCCGTCGTCGTCGAGCTCGGCGAGTCGTGCCGAGCCGCTCTGCCAGAGCTCCAGTGCCTCTTCGAGCGATCCATGCGCGCGTATCAGCACCCCGAGCGCGGCACGACGCTCCTCGACAGCCGCGAGCTCGTGAGGCCCTGTCTCATCGAGATCGGCGAGATAGGCCGACAGCTGTGCCGCCAGATCGGTCACCCGGTAGCCGATGTCGGCGAGCGCTGCGGCGATGTCGGTCAGCGTGGCATCCGAAGCGCGGTCGAGCACACGTCGCGCTTCCGCGAGGAGCGCGGTGACATCGGGTTCGCCCAGCTCGTTCGACAGCGCACCGTGCGCCTGAGAGGCGGCGATCCGCAGCTCCTCCGCGTTGGCGAGACGCTCGGCGCGAGCAGAGAGGTCTGCGTCCTCGCCGGGTTCGGGCGCGGTGGCCTCGATGAGGGCCAGGGCATCTCGCAGACGGCCGGCCTCCTCCGCTCTGCGGTCGCGGTTCTCCGTGATGTCGGTGATCTCGGCGTCGAGTTCCCGCCACGATGCGAAGGCCTCGGCATAGGCATCCAGTGCCTTCGCGATCGGCGCGCCGCCGAAGCGGTCGAGGGCGTCACGCTGCGCGGCCGACGACTTGAGCCGCAGCTGCTCGGACTGCCCGTGAACCACCACGAGCTCCTCCGCCAGCGCCGAGAGCACTCCGGCCGGTGCCGCACGACCGCCGACACTGGCTCGGCTGCGACCCTCGGCATTCAGGGTGCGGGACACGTAGAGCTCGGCGAGGCCGCCGCCGGCCGGCTCCAGCTCTCCCCCGGCGTCCGACACGATGTCGGCGACGTCGCCGGTCTCCGGCACGACCCACACTCCGGCGACCGACGCCTGGGATGCTCCCGCGCGCACGGCTCCCGAATCAGCACGTTGTCCGAGCAACAGACCGAGACCGGTGACGACCATCGTCTTGCCGGCGCCGGTCTCGCCCGTGATCGCGGTGAATCCCGCGCCCAGGGGCAACACCGCGTCGGCGATCACGCCGAGACCCTGAAGCCGCATCTCCTCGATCATTTCGTCGCCCCCTGACCCCGCCAGCCGGCAACCGGCAGCCGGAACTTGCGTACGAGCCGATCCGTGAATTCGGTGGGATGCAGACGCGCGAGGCGCACGGGTCTGGACGAGCGCCTGACCACCACCCTCGCACCGGGAGGAAGGTCGTGCGACCGCCGACCGTCGCACCAGAGGATTCCTGAGCCCGACGTGCCTTCGAGCATCTCGATCGCCACGGCCGCATCGGGACTGACGACCAGGGGCTTCGCGAACAGGGCGTGCGCCGACAGCGGAATGACCGCGATGGCTTCGACGCTGGGCCAGATCACCGGGCCGCCGGCCGAGAAGTTGTAGGCGGTCGAGCCCGTCGGAGTGGAGATCACCATGCCGTCGCAGCCGAAGCTCGACAGCGGCCGTCCGTCGATCTCGAGCACGACCTCGATCATCCGTTCGCGGCTGGCCTTCTCGACAGTCGCCTCATTCAGCGCGAACGTCTCGTACACGACGGTGCCGTCGACGTCCTTGACGCGAATCGCCAGCGCCAGGCGGTCCTCGACGTCGTAGTCGCGAGCGATCACTCGTCGGACCGCGTCGTCCATGTCGTCGCGATCGATCTCCGCGAGGAATCCCACATGTCCCATGTTGATGCCGAGAACCGGCGCGGAGCATCCCCGCACGAGTTCCGCGGCACGGAGGATCGTGCCGTCGCCGCCGAGGACGATCGCGAGCTCCAGGTCGTCCTGTTGCACGGTCTCGCCGAGCACGTCGACATCGGCGAAATGCGTGTCGACGGCGCGCAGATCCGCGCTGTCATCCGGGGCGAGCACCGGGCGCGCTCCTGCACCCCGCAGAGCGTCGATCACTCGCCGTGCGGCGGCGACCGTGTCGGCGCGGCCTGCGTGGGCGACGACCAGGATGTTGCGCTCGTTCATCGTCCCCCTGCCAGTGCATTGATGCGGTCCGACCATTCTGACGGATCGCTGCCACGCCCAGGTGCGAGGTGCACCAGATACTCCGTGTTGCCGTGGGTGCCGAGGATCGGCGATGGCAGGATGCCGAGCATCCCGAGCCCTGCGTCCCATGCGCTCCAGACAGTGCGCGCGACGGCATCCGCGCGTGTCGCGGGATCGGTCACGAGCCCGCCTCTGACCGCTGTACGTCCGACCTCGAACTGAGGCTTCACGAGGAGGACGATGTCGGCGCCCTCTGCAGCCACCCCCGCGACCGCGGGGAGCACGAGCTCCAGGGAGATGAAGGAGAGGTCACCGACCACGAGATCGGGCGCCTCGGCTTCGGAGGTCGCCGCGGCGAGGTTCTCCGGTGTCATGTGGCGGACGTTGTAGCCCTCGACGCTCACGACGCCCGGATCGGCGGCGACCGACGCTGCGAGTTGATCATGGCCGACGTCGACAGCCAGCACCTTGCGGGCTCCGCGTTCGCGCAGGACCTGTGTGAAGCCGCCGGTCGACGCTCCCATGTCGAGAGCGAGCCGGCCCTTCACCTCGACGGCGAATCCGTCAAGGCCTGCGATCAGCTTGTGGGCGGCACGCCCGACGTAGTGGTCGGCACCGGCGACGGTGACCACCGCGGAATCCGCGACCGGAGTCGAGGCTTTCACCACCGGGCGGCCGTCGATACTCACCAGTCCGTTCTCGATGAGCGTCGCCGCGTGCGTGCGCGACCGCGCGAGTCCTCGGGCGGCGAGGGCAGCGTCGAGTCGCGTCATCGGGCGCCCGGGGCGTCACGCTGATCGAGCTTGGCGCCGCTGTCGAGCCTCCGCGACAGCTCATCATGGAGTCCGGCGTAGGCGTCTGCGCGGGCGGCGAGCGGCTGACCTTCGATCAGGCGCAGCCGACTCCACAGACCATCGGTCGGTGCATTCGACGTCTCTTCGCTCACGGTTCTACTGTACGCGGCAGGGCAGACGCCTCGGCGAAGCCACGTCGCGGGCGAGACGCAGATACTCGACGGCGGATGCTCAGGGCCGATGGAACGGATCGTCGTACAGGCGCTCGGGGACCCTCAGCACGAAGACCGGAGTCCCGGAAGCCCAGATGGCTGCGGCGCCGGCGCGCAGCAGGTCGATCTGCGAGTCGCCTTCTGAGATGATCTCGACGTCGGCCCCCACCACGCGCACTGACGCGCCGTTCACGGAATGGACACCGTCTTTCGAGGTGGCCACCGGATAAGGCTCGTGCAGTTCTCGAAGATCGCTGAGGATGAATGTCGGACGCGACCCCTCAGGCGCCGCGAGGACGTGCTTCGGACGATCGATGCCTGTGAGCACCAGCGCGGAGTCGATGCCGGCTCGAACCGCACCGAGGATGTCCGTGTCGAGACGGTCGCCGATGAACAGCGGCTTCTTCGCGCCGAAGCGCTCAGTCGCCTCTTCGAAGATGGGCACCTCGGGCTTGCCGGCGACGGTGGCGAGCCGACCGATCGCCGTGTGGACGGCCGATACCAGGGTGCCGTTCCCCGGTGCGACGCCCCGCTCGCGCGGGATCGTCCAGTCCGTGTTGGTGGCGATCCACGGAATGCCGCCCTCTTCCTCGGGAACCTTCAGCGCGAAGGCGGCCTCGGCCAGGTCCGTCCAGGCCACCTCGGGTGCGAAGCCCTGCACCACGGCATCCGGGGAATCCTCGGCACTGCGGGTCACGGTGTATCCGGCCTTCTCGGCTTCGTCCACGAGTCCTGCTCCGCCGACGATCAGAAGGGTCGCCGGCGGCGGCACGATCCCTGCGAGCAGGCGCATCGCGGCCTGAGGGCTGGTGATCACGTCGGCCGGGGCGACATCGAGTCCGAGACCCGTGAGGTGCTCCGCGACCGAAGCGTCGGTGCGCGAGGCGTTGTTGGTGATGTATCCCAGACGCACCGACGCTGCTGCGGCGTTCAGGCTCTCGACCGCGTAGGGCAGTGCCCCCGGACCGGCATAGACGACCCCATCGAGATCAGCCAGCACGGCGTCGACGCCGTCGAGAGGAGTCCGCGACGCGGACCGCTTAGAGAACAGCCCCACTACGCGTCCTCGGACCCGTCGGATGCGTCGGACTTCTCTCCTGAGCTGCGATCCTGCTGTCCGGTCGGCCCGGTCGGCTCCTCCGAGCCGTCTGCGCCCTCGCCGAGGAGCTCGCGCACCTCGTCGTCGATCGACGGCTCGGCATCAGCATCAGCATCAGCATCAGCATCAGCATCACGGGTGTCGTCGTCGAACGAATCGTCGTCGTCGAAATCGCCCTCGATCAGGCCGTCCTCGATGATGATCTCCTCGTCGCCGGCCTCGTCCACGCCGAGCGCTTCCGCGGCGACCTCGGCACGATGCGCCCAGAACTCGGCCTCCTCGGTGCGGCCGAGATCCTCGAGAACCGCAGCACGGGCAGCGAACAGCGCAGGACTCCACTCGAAGGCACGATCAGGATCGAGCTCAGGTATCTCGAGCTCGCCGAGCGCCAGCTCGAGGTCGCCCTGGTCCAAGCGAGCGCCTGACATCGCGATCGCGAGCGACACGCGGACAGGCGTGGTGAGCGCCGCCCGGTCGACCGCACGACCCGTTTCGAGAGCACGGTCGGGACGGCCGATGCCTCGCTCGCTGTCGACCATCAACGCGATCTGATCGTCCTTGCCGGAGATCCGGCGATACGTGCGCAGTTCACGGAGTGCCAGCGCGAAATCTTCGGTGGCATACGCGGTGATACCCAGCGTCTCGCGCACGATCGCGATGCGACCGGCGCGACGCGACGCTGCGAGGGCGTGCTCGTGAGCGAGTGCAGGATCCTCATCGATCAGCGTCGAGGCCATGGCCAGGTGACGCGCGACGAGATCGGCGTTCTCCTTGCTCAGCGTCTTCAGCTCGTTGCGTGCAGACGTGTGAAGGTCGCGAGCGGTGACCTCGTCGGGAATGTGCGGATCGTTGAAGCGCGGACGGTCGCCGGTCGCCTGCACCGGACGCTCGCGGCCTGCTCCCCCGCGCTGCGGGTAGGAACGCGACGAATCGCTGTCGTGTCGCGGTGCACGGTCGTCGCGGTTGTATCCGCCCGAACGGGGAGCGCCGCCGTCACGGTTGTCGCGGTTGTAGCCACCCGAACGAGGAGCGCCACCGTCACGCGAGTCGCGGTTGTAGCCACCCGAACGAGGTGCGCCGCCGTCACGGTTGTCGCGGTTGTAGCCACCCGTGCGAGAAGCGCCGCCGTCGCGCGAGTCGCGACTATAGCCACCCGAACGAGGAGCGCCACCGTCACGATCGTCGCGGTTGTAGCCACCCGAACGCGGAGCACCGCCGTCACGGTTGTCACGGTTGTAGCCACCCGAACGCGGAGCACCGCCGTCACGGTTGTCACGGTTGTCACGGTTGTAGCCACCCGAACGCGGAGCGCCACCGTCACGGTTGTCGCGGTTGTAGCCACCCGAGCGGGGAGCGCCACCGTCACGGTTGTCGCGGTTGTAGCCACCCGAGCGAGGTGCGCCACCGTCACGGTTGTCGCGGTTGTAGCCACCCGAGCGGGGAGCGCCGCCGTCACGGTTGTAGCCACCCGCACGGGGAGCGCCACCGTCACGGTTGTAGCCACCCGTGCGCGGAGCGCCGCCGTCACGCGAGTCGCGGTTGTAGCCACCCGTGCGAGGAGCGCCACCGTCACGGTTGTAGCCACCCGAACGCGGAGCACCGCCATCGCGGTTGTCGCGGTTGTATCCGCCCGTGCGAGGTGCACCACCGTCGCGGTTGTCGCGGTTGTATCCGCCCGTGCGAGGTGCACCACCGTCGCGGTCGTCGCGGTTGTATCCGCCCGTGCGAGGTGCGCCACCGTCGCGGTTGTACCCACCGGAACGAGGAGCGCCACCATCACGCGAATCGCGGTTGTAACCACCCGAACGAGGAGCGCCACCATCACGGTTGTAGCCACCCGAACGAGGCGCGCCACCATCACGGTTGTCACGGTTGTAGCCACCCGAACGAGGCGCGCCACCATCACGGTTGTCACGGTTGTAGCCACCCGAACGAGGCGCGCCACCATCACGGTTGTCACGGTTGTAGCCACCCGAACGAGGCGCGCCACCATCACGGTTGTCACGGTTGTAGCCACCCGAACGAGGCGCGCCACCATCACGCGAGTCGCGGCTGTAGCCGCCCTCGCGGCGTGGAGCGTCATCCCTACGGGCGCCGCTTCCGCGGTTCTGCTCCGGGCGGCCACCGGAAGTTCGGTTCCCGCGCGATCCATTGTCGTCATTGCGACGCGGACGGCGCTGTTCGTCTTCCGGCATGATGCTCCCTGTTCTTGATGTTGTTAACGCAAAATGGCCACCCAACGATGGGTGGCCATTTGCTTAAAAGAAGTCCGGCGGTGTCCTACTCTCCCACAGGGTCCCCCCTGCAGTACCATCGGCGCTGTGAGGCTTAGCTTCCGGGTTCGGAATGTAACCGGGCGTTTCCCTCACGCTATGGCCGCCGAAACACTATTGATGTTTCAATCAAACACATAACAAAGTCATTGTCATGCGGTTCTCGACCGTACATCGAGAACCACTCAGTGGACGCGTAGCACCAACAAACGGTGTGTTATCAAGTCATCGGCTTATTAGTACCAGTCAGCTGCATGCATTGCTGCACTTCCACATCTGGCCTATCAACCCAGTAGTCTGGCTGGGAGCCTCTCACCCGAAGGTATGGAAGTCTCATCTTGAGGCCGGCTTCCCGCTTAGATGCTTTCAGCGGTTATCCATCCCGAACGTAGCTAATCAGCGGTGCTCCTGGCGGAACAACTGACACACCAGAGGTTCGTCCAACCCGGTCCTCTCGTACTAGGGTCAGATCCTCTCAAACTTCCTACGCGCGCAGCGGATAGGGACCGAACTGTCTCACGACGTTCTAAACCCAGCTCGCGTACCGCTTTAATGGGCGAACAGCCCAACCCTTGGGACCTACTCCAGCCCCAGGATGCGACGAGCCGACATCGAGGTGCCAAACCATGCCGTCGATATGGACTCTTGGGCAAGATCAGCCTGTTATCCCCGAGGTACCTTTTATCCGTTGAGCGACAGCGCTTCCACAAGCCACTGCCGGATCACTAGTCCCGACTTTCGTCCCTGCTCGACCTGTCAGTCTCACAGTCAAGCTCCCTTGTGCACTTACACTCGACACCTGATTGCCAACCAGGTTGAGGGAACCTTTGGGCGCCTCCGTTACTTTTTGGGAGGCAACCGCCCCAGTTAAACTACCCACCAGGCACTGTCCCTGAACCGGATTACGGTTCGAAGTTAGATATCCAGAGTGACCAGAGTGGTATTTCAACAATGACTCCACATGAACTGGCGTCCATGCTTCACAGTCTCCCACCTATCCTACACAAGCCACACCGAACACCAATACCAAGCTGTAGTAAAGGTCACGGGGTCTTTCCGTCCTGCTGCGCGTAACGAGCATCTTTACTCGTAATGCAATTTCGCCGAGTTCGCGGTTGAGACAGTTGGGAAGTCGTTACGCCATTCGTGCAGGTCGGAACTTACCCGACAAGGAATTTCGCTACCTTAGGATGGTTATAGTTACCACCGCCGTTTACTGGGGCTTAAATTCTCAGCTTCGCCTTGCGGCTAACCGGTCCTCTTAACCTTCCAGCACCGGGCAGGCGTCAGTCCGTATACATCGTCTTGCGACTTGGCACGGACCTGTGTTTTTAGTAAACAGTCGCTACCCACTAGTCTCTGCGGCCACCACACCCTTTTCGGAGCAAGTCCGTATAAGTGGATGGCCCCCCTTCTCCCGAAGTTACGGGGGCATTTTGCCGAGTTCCTTAACCACGATTCTCTCGATCTCCTTGGTATTCTCTACCTGACCACCTGAGTCGGTTTGGGGTACGGGCGGCTAGAACCTCGCGTCGATGCTTTTCTTGGCAGCATAGGATCATCCACTTTTTATCCGCATCGTGTCTCAGCCTATGTGAACGGCGGATTTGCCTACCGTTCGGCCTACGCACTTGCACCAGGACAACCATCGCCTGGCTTGGACTACCTTCCTGCGTCACACCTGTTAATACGCTAACCGCACCAGAATGGGGTCGTGCGCTAGGCCCACCGCGTCACCCCGAAGGGATCAGTCAGTGGGATTCAGACACTTAGCACTACTGGATTAGCTTGGGCGGTTCTTCGCCGGTACGGGAATATCAACCCGTTGTCCATCGACTACGCCTGTCGGCCTCGCCTTAGGTCCCGACTTACCCAGGGAAGATTAGCTTGACCCTGGAACCCTTGGTCTTTCGGAGGACGTGTTTCTCACACGTCTTTCGCTACTCATGCCTGCATTCTCACTCGTGTAGCCTCCACGGCTGGTTTACACCGCCGCTTCGCTGGCCACACGACGCTCTCCTACCCATCAACACGGCTGGACCACGAAGGCCTACCAATAATGTCAATGCCACAACTTCGGTGGCGTGCTTGAGCCCCGTTACATTGTCGGCGCGGAATCACTTGACCAGTGAGCTATTACGCACTCTTTCAAGGGTGGCTGCTTCTAAGCCAACCTCCTGGTTGTCAAGGCAACTCCACATCCTTTCCCACTTAGCACGCGCTTTGGGACCTTAGTTGGTGGTCTGGGTTGTTTCCCTCTCGACTATGAAGCTTATCCCCCACAGTCTCACTGCTGCGCTCTCACTTACCGGCATTCGGAGTTTGGCTGACGTCAGTAACCTTGTAGGGCCCATCGGCCATCCAGTAGCTCTACCTCCGGCAAGAAACACGCAACGCTGCACCTAAATGCATTTCGGAGAGAACCAGCTATCACGAAGTTTGATTGGCCTTTCACCCCTATCCACAGCTCATCCCCTCAGTTTTCAACCTAAGTGGGTTCGGTCCTCCACGACGTCTTACCGTCGCTTCAACCTGGCCATGGATAGATCACTTCGCTTCGGGTCTAGGACATGCGACTGAATCGCCCTATTCAGACTCGCTTTCGCTACGGCTACCCCACACGGGTTAACCTCGCCACATATCGCTAACTCGCAGGCTCATTCTTCAAAAGGCACGCTGTCACAGCTACTAAGGCTGCTCCAACGGTTTGTAAGCAAACGGTTTCAGGTACTATTTCACTCCCCTCCCGGGGTACTTTTCACCTTTCCCTCACGGTACTTGTCCGCTATCGGTCATCTGGGAGTATTTAGGCTTATCAGGTGGTCCTGACAGATTCACACGGGATTTCACGGGCCCCGTGCTACTTGGGATACTCTTCGCGCCACGGTTGGCATTTCGACTACGGGGTTGGCACCCTCTATGACCGGCCTTTCAAGACCGTTCGTCTATACCATCGTGTAACGCCGCCATCTCGGCAGAGATGACTGAAAAGTCCCACAACCCCCAACGTGCAACGCCTGCCGGCTATCACACACGCTAGGTTTAGCCTGTTCCGGTTTCGCTCGCCACTACTAACGGAATCGCGGTTGCTTTCTCTTCCTGTGGGTACTGAGATGTTTCACTTCCCCACGTTCCCTCTACCCGCCCTATATATTCAGGCGGGAGTCACTAGGTCGGCACGCCGCCCAGCGGGGTTTCCCCATTCGGACACCCTCGGATCAAAACTTGCTTATCAGTTCCCCGAGGCTTATCGCAGATTGCTACGTCCTTCTTCGGCTCCAGATGCCAAGGCATCCACCGTTTGCTCTTAAAGACTTGAAATCACATGAGTTTGAATCAGAATCGACACCAGACTCGAAAGCCTGGCATGAAATTGACTAATGATCTTTAAGATCATCTTGTGCAACCGACCTAAGCCGGCTGCAAGATGCTCGCGTCCACTGTGTAGTTCTCAAAGTACGGGCGGTACCCCTTCCCGCCTCCCCCACAGGGGAAACAACAAGAGGCCCAGAGGTACAGAAACGATCCGAAGATCGCATCCGGTCCCTCAGGACCCAACAGCGTGCAGGTGCGACACCCGAAACCCTCCCCGTTCCCACCGCAAGCGGTGTACTAAGCGAGAGCTTCATCCTTCGCACCATGTCAAATGTTCCACCCATGAGCTCCCAGCGAAGAACGTATGCCTTCGAACTGGGTTCTGGACTCCGAAGAGTCAGATGCTCCTTAGAAAGGAGGTGATCCAGCCGCACCTTCCGGTACGGCTACCTTGTTACGACTTAGTCCTAATTACCGATCCCACCTTCGACGGCTCCCTCCACAAGGGTTAGGCCACCGGCTTCAGGTGTTACCGACTTTCATGACTTGACGGGCGGTGTGTACAAGACCCGGGAACGTATTCACCGCAGCGTTGCTGATCTGCGATTACTAGCGACTCCGACTTCATGAGGTCGAGTTGCAGACCTCAATCCGAACTGGGACCGGCTTTTTGGGATTCGCTCCACCTCGCGGTATTGCAGCCCTTTGTACCGGCCATTGTAGCATGCGTGAAGCCCAAGACATAAGGGGCATGATGATTTGACGTCATCCCCACCTTCCTCCGAGTTGACCCCGGCAGTATCCCATGAGTTCCCACCATTACGTGCTGGCAACATAGAACGAGGGTTGCGCTCGTTGCGGGACTTAACCCAACATCTCACGACACGAGCTGACGACAACCATGCACCACCTGTTTACGAGTGTCCAAAGAGTTGACCATTTCTGGCCCGTTCTCGTATATGTCAAGCCTTGGTAAGGTTCTTCGCGTTGCATCGAATTAATCCGCATGCTCCGCCGCTTGTGCGGGTCCCCGTCAATTCCTTTGAGTTTTAGCCTTGCGGCCGTACTCCCCAGGCGGGGAACTTAATGCGTTAGCTGCGTCACGGAATCCGTGGAATGGACCCCACAACTAGTTCCCAACGTTTACGGGGTGGACTACCAGGGTATCTAAGCCTGTTTGCTCCCCACCCTTTCGCTCCTCAGCGTCAGTTACGGCCCAGAGATCTGCCTTCGCCATCGGTGTTCCTCCTGATATCTGCGCATTCCACCGCTACACCAGGAATTCCAATCTCCCCTACCGCACTCTAGTCTGCCCGTACCCACTGCAGGCCGGAGGTTGAGCCTCCGGATTTCACAGCAGACGCGACAAACCGCCTACGAGCTCTTTACGCCCAATAATTCCGGATAACGCTTGCGCCCTACGTATTACCGCGGCTGCTGGCACGTAGTTAGCCGGCGCTTTTTCTGCAGGTACCGTCACTTTCGCTTCTTCCCTGCTAAAAGAGGTTTACAACCCGAAGGCCGTCATCCCTCACGCGGCGTTGCTGCATCAGGCTTTCGCCCATTGTGCAATATTCCCCACTGCTGCCTCCCGTAGGAGTCTGGGCCGTGTCTCAGTCCCAGTGTGGCCGGTCACCCTCTCAGGCCGGCTACCCGTCGACGCCTTGGTGAGCCATTACCTCACCAACAAGCTGATAGGCCGCGAGCCCATCCCCAACCGAAATTCTTTCCAACCACTGAAGATGCCTTCGTGGTTCGTATCCAGTATTAGACGCCGTTTCCAGCGCTTATCCCAGAGTCAGGGGCAGGTTGCTCACGTGTTACTCACCCGTTCGCCACTGATCCCACAGAGCAAGCTCCGTGTTCACCGTTCGACTTGCATGTGTTAAGCACGCCGCCAGCGTTCATCCTGAGCCAGGATCAAACTCTCCGTAAAAAAGAAATGCATACGACACCGGGAAAACGGTGACGCAGCGAGTTTGATGCTGACCAAAGAGACAAATTCATTGCTGACTTCATCCATTGCCAACCCCCCGGAAGGAGTTGGTCTTTGATCCAAAGGAATCTCATCCAGCCGAAGCTGAATCGAGGTTATTTGGCATTTGACAAGTGCACGCTGTTGAGTTCTCAAGGATCGGATGCTCCCACGACCCAGTCATCACAACCAGGCCCGAAGGGCAACTTCTCTATCTTAGCCATCCCGTCTCGCTTGTCAAATCAGCGCGCCGTGCGAATCTTGGATCCGCTGCGCAGCTGGTGACAGCCGCAGATGGGGTGGATCTCCCATCCTAGACGCACGCGTCTGTTCTCACAAGTGAGTGGATGTGGGAGGTGGTTCTCCGCTTGAGGGGGGTGAAGCTCTCGGCTCCTCCGCGTCCCTGTGGGGCGAACAAGTAATAAGTTACGGGGATTCTGGGGTTCTGGCAAATCGGGCCACCACCCCCGGGCGTGTCGCCGAGTGATCTCGACGAGGTTTCCCCAGTCCAGGCAGTCATTCGGCGCGGATCGGCGCCACGAGTACGATCACAGCGTGACCGATCCGACGAATCCCGCCGCCGCTGCCGCGCTTCTGGACCGCGTGTGCTCCTCCCTCGGCGTCGAGGCGAGGAGCGGCGATCGCGGGTCGCCGTCTCCTCACTCCGTGCCGCTGCACTCGCGCCTGGCGACCGCGGATCTCGCGTGGGCGAGTGTGCGCTCCGTCTGCCTGACCGCTGGCATCGACGCTCTCCCCGACCCCGACCGCATCGCCGTCGCGTATCGCAGTGATCGGGTGCTCACCATCGACGGCCTCGCCCCGCGCGTCTGGTCGCCGTACTCGGGTTTCTTCCGAGCGTCCGACGGCTGTGTCCGCACTCACGGCAACTACCCCCACCATGCGCAACGCATGCTCGCCGCGTTGCGTCTGAGAGATGACGCCACGGGTGACGACCTGCGGAGCGCGCTGCTGACGCTGCCTGCCCGCGAGGCCGTCGCGCTGATCACCGAGGCCCGCGGGCTGGCGGTTCCGGTGCTACTCGAAAAGCCCGATCGCGACGCGCAGTTGCGCGCCACTCCCCTGCTGCCTGTCGAGCGGCATCCCGCACCGCAGCCGAAGAGGCGGCCTGCTCGCGCTGGTCAGGATCCTCGTGCGCCGCTCGCAGGCGCCCGTGTATTGGACCTGACCCGGGTGATCGCCGGCCCTGTCTGCACCCGCACTCTCGCTCTCCTCGGCGCCGACGTGCTGCGCGTCGATCCTCCGCAGCTCGCCGAGCCCGAGTGGCAGCACCTCGACACCGGCCACGCCAAGAGATCGACACTGCTCGACGCTCGGAAGGAGCGGTTGCACGAGTTGCTCGCCACGGCTGACGTCGTCGTGCTCGGGTACCGACCGGAGGCCCTCGAGCGTCTCGGTCTCTCGGCACCCGCACTGCGGGAGCGCCATCCGGGTCTGATCGTCGCCCAGCTCAGCGCCTGGGGCATCGATCACCCGGCGCGTGCCGGATTCGACAGTCTCGTGCAGGCAGAGTCCGGGATCGCGATGGTGGAGTCGCCGGATCG
Source organism: Microbacterium hydrocarbonoxydans (assembly GCF_904831005.1). Taxonomy (NCBI): domain Bacteria; kingdom Bacillati; phylum Actinomycetota; class Actinomycetes; order Micrococcales; family Microbacteriaceae; genus Microbacterium; species Microbacterium hydrocarbonoxydans. The sequence goes on from NZ_LR882982.1 coordinate 2,176,729, forward strand.
CGACCGTCCAGGGGCTCTGCCCGCACAGGCGCTGGATCACAGCGCCGGCTACCTTCTCGCGGCCGCGATCATCGCGCTGCTCGAGCGGCGCCGTCGAGAAGGTGGCGGGTGGGTGGTGCGCACCTCACTGCGGAGAGTGGCTGCGGAGCTTCTCGGGATGCCCAGATCTTCGGCGCCGGATTCGGAGCGGGAGCTGGACCTCTCCGCCCACACCGTGTCGTTCGACATCGCAGGGCAGAAGATCACCACCGCGGCATCAGTTCTCCCCGGCTTCGACTTCGCCGCGCCGCATCGATGGGGATCCGATCAACCCCTGTGGTGAAGGCGGCGGAACAGCGGCAGGGACACGCAGATCACCAGTGTGAGAACGCCCCACAGCGCGCACGCCGGCGGCAGGACCCGATAGGCCAGATGCTGATACGTGAACTCCTCGGTGAACGGCCCGTACCCCGCGTACCCCACACCCCACGCCGTGATCAGCACGACGGGAAGCGACACCCACCATGCGATTCGGACGGGTGCCGGGATCACGCGCTCGACGTGTTCGCGCGGCTCGGCACGGTTGAGTCTGAAGACGCCCCAGATCGCGATCACGAGCAGGCCGATCACGCTCGACCCGTGCTGCAGCCATTTGTATCCGGTGAACGGACCCCACATCTGGTCGAGCGCGGGAAGCACGTCGACGCCCCATCTGCCTTCGTGCGTGAAGAGATCCCAGACGATGTGCGTGAGCACACCGAGCACCAGGGACAGTGCGAGCATCAACGGATAGAGCCGATTCGGAGCACCGATGCCGACGGCGTCCTGCGCCGCTCCGATGCCCGACCGCGACCATTCGGCGGGCAGCCGACGAGCAAGCCAGAGCGGCGACAACTCACCCACGGCGGGGCGCAGCACGACACGCCACAGCAGAAACAGCACGAACGCCACCAGCGCTGTCCACACCACATTGCCGAACGTGTGGGTGAACGAGTACGGGAGTCCGATTCCCCTGATGAACAGCGGAAGGTCCGGCGTCATGGCGCCGATCGCGATCGCGGCGGGCACAAGCGGCGTGCGGATGAAGGGAAGTGCGACCACCGCATGGCTCGGCGTGAACGGCATCGATGGCTCCTGTCGAGCTGAGTGGTGGAAGCGGTGACGGCGGTCGTCCGAGAGCTCTCAGACGACCGCCGTCAGACGATCTGAAACGGACCTCAGACGAGGAAGACTCCTGCGAGGGTCTTCTTTCCACGACGGAGCACGGACAATCCCCCCGGCAGGGTTCCCTGCACGGTGGCCGCGTCGTCTTCGACACGCGTTCCGTCGAGAGACACACCGCCCTGTGCGATGGCGCGGCGGGCTTCGGACGCGCTGGAGACGAGCCCCGTGGCGACGAGCGCGTCGACGACCGACGACCCGCCGGTGATCGTCGCGTTCGGCAGCTCTTCGAGTGCGGTGCGCAGCGTCGACGCATCCAGCGCAGTCAGGTCTCCTTGACCGAACAGAGCGTCGGATGCCGCGATCACGGCGGCCGTCGCATCCAGGCCGTGCACGGTGGCGACGACCTCGAGAGCAAGCCGCTTCTGCGCGGCGCGGCGGAAGGGCTCGCTCTCGACCAGCGCCTCGTACTCCTCGATCTCAGCGCGGGTGAGGAAGGTGAAGACCTTCAACCTGCCGATCACGTCGGCGTCTGCAGTGCCCAGCCAGAACTGGTACATCCGGTACGGGCTGCACATCTCGGGGTCGAGCCAGATGGCGTTGCCCTCGCTCTTGCCGAACTTGGTTCCGTCGCTGTTCGTGATCAACGGAGTACCGATTGCGTGCGCAGATGCTCCCTCGGCACGACGGATGAGGTCTGTGCCGCTGGTGAGGTTGCCCCATTGGTCGGAGCCGCCCGTCTGGAGGACGCAGTCGTACTGACGGTACAGCTCGAGGAAGTCCATCCCCTGCAGGATCTGGTAGCTGAACTCGGTGTAGCTGATGCCCTCGTCGGAGTTCAGGCGCGCGGCGACAGCATCCTTCTTCAGCATCGTGCCGACCCGGTAGTGCTTGCCGATCTCGCGCAGGAAGTCGATCGCCGAGAGGGGTGCCGTCCAATCGAGATTGTTGACGATGCGCGCGGCGTTCTCGCCCTCGAAGCTCAGGTAGCGCTCGACCTGCGTCCGCAGGCGCTCCACCCATTCCTCGACCGTCTCTCGGGTGTTGAGCGTGCGCTCAGCCGTGGGGCGCGGGTCGCCGATCAGACCGGTGGAACCGCCGACGAGGCCGAGCGGCTTGTGGCCCGCGAGCTGGATGCGACGAAGCGTCAGCAGCTGCACCAGGTTTCCGAGATGCAGGCTGGGAGCCGTCGGGTCGAAGCCGCAGTAATACGTGATCGGATCCCCGGCGAGAAGGGCGCGCAGCGCCTCCTGGTCAGTGGACACATGGACGAGGCCGCGCCACAGCAGTTCGTCCCACACGTTCTCGAACGTGGGGTCGATCGCCGGCGGGGCGGTCGTCAGAGCGGAATTCGACACGCGCCCCAGGCTATCAGCGGTCCGAGCAGACGAATCGCCGCGAGGGCGACGGTTCAGGAATGCGCTGCCCACCACACCAGGAAGGCGGCGCCCAGCCCGATGACCCAGCTCACGAGACTGCCCACGAGGAAGTACTCTGCCCGGGCCCCGGTCTCGCCGTCACGCGAGATCTCAGGAAATCGCACGATCCCCTTCGCCGCCAGCATCGCGGCGAGGATCGGATACGCAGCCGCGAGGGTCAGGATCATCACCAGGATGCGCTCGAGCGGTCCGATCAGGCGACCGCCCTTGAACCCCGCACGCGGGTCGCGGGCCGCAGGTCCCGCGGGGCTCGACGCGCGGATGGCGGAAACGACGGACGCGCCGTCGGCGGCATCGGCGCCACTGACGGCCGCGTCGGCGTCTGGCCGGATCGCCGCGTCGGCGTCGGTGTCGGGTCGGATCGCTCGTCCGAGGTCGGAAGGACGCCAGGTGTGCTCGCCGTCGAGTGCTGCACGCACCACCAGGTTCGCTGATTCGAGAAGGAAGACGGCCGTTCCGACCGTGAGCAGGGCCAGGTCGAAGGGAACATCTCCGAACGGAGAGCGGAGGCTCCATACATCGCCGATCAGCCCGGCGTCCCCTCGAGCACCCAGCCACACCACCGATCCGATGCTCATCACCGCGAGAAGCACAGCCGGCCAGAAGCCGAGCGGGGCCACTCTCTCGGACGGCATGCACCACACCCACAGCGCGCCCACGAGCAGTCCGAGGGCCATCGGCAGGAGGGCATCGCTGACGCTGCCGAGCAGCAACAGGATCACGGTGACGGTGAGGTAGCCGACCCACCGACGAGGCGCGAACTGACGCACGAGGTCAGCCGCTCCCACCGCGAGGAGGACGAATCCGGCGACGATCATGCCGTGGATCCCCTGAGCGCGGCGAGTCCTTCGAGCAACGCGGCGCTGCCTGCGTTGCGCAGAGACTTCGAGACGCTCGGCTGAGTGATGCCCTCTTCGGCAGCGAGCTCGTGCTGCGACCTCCCGATGAGGCGCCCGTATGTCAGCCGACGTTCTCGCTCGTTCATGGCCCCGACCACCTCGTCTCGGACGAGGAGGTAGGCGTTCGACGCGGCGATCGTGCTCTCCATGACCTCATCCTGCCCGGGGGCTCCGACAATCCAGGTTCGGGTGCGTGGTACGGCGCGCCCCTCCCTCGCATGCACGGTCTCGATGGCAGCGCGGGCGGCATACCACCCCGGTCCGTCGGCGAGCTCGCCGTGCACCGAGTCGACGGCACTGACGGGACCGACGCCGATCCCGAATCGGAAGGCGATCCCGTCGGGAAGGGCGAGCTGGATCATCAGGAGTGAGATCATGGCGTCTTCGAGGCCCGGGTACACCCCCTGCTGCTCGTCTCCGACCGTGGGGGTCAAGGGCTGCTGAGCCAGGGGCGCATCGCGCTCCACGCGGACGATGGTCTCATCGAGGGTGCGCTGCGCTGCCGTGCGGTCGTCGAGCCTGCGGGAGCCCACGATGTCTGCGAGTACGGCGATGACCATGACATAACCGTATCACGCATAAGTTGTCTTTATGCCTTATTTGGTTATATCCTCGGAACATGCCTGAATCAGACATCATCTCCTGGACAGACGGCTCCTGGACGCACGAGCCCGCCGCCCACTCCGTGGACGGCGCTCACCTCGAGGTCACCGCGGTCGAGGGCAGCGACGCCTGGCGACACACCGCTTACGGCTTCGTCCACGACACCGAGCACGCACTGCTCGCTCCCCTGGCGGTGGGCGAAGCCGTGGAGGTCTCGTTCCGCGCTCCCTGGGACGGTCAGTTCGATCAGGCCGGAGTCTTCGTCCGCATCGACGACGAACACTGGATCAAAGCGGGCATCGAGTACGCCGACGATCACCTCGGTCTCGGCGCCGTCGTCACCGACATCCGCTCCGACTGGTCGGTCGGCTTCGTCGACGACTGGCACGGCCGGGAGATCACAGTGCGTGTGAGCCGCTGGGCTGATGCGGTCATCGTGCGCGCGCGAGCGGACCGCGACGACTGGCGGCTGGTGCGCGTCGCGCCGTTCGACGGTGAAGCCGCGGCATCCGCCGGCCCGTTCCTCGCCGGTCCGACCCGCGCAGGGTTGGTCGTGCGCTTCACCCGCTGGACGAGGTCAGCCGCCGACGTCGCGCTGCACTGAGTCGTGCGGCGGGACGGCCGCCGGAGGACCGAACGCCAGACGGAGCATCCGTTGCAGACCCTCCGTGAATCGTCTCGATCTCCGCGGAACGTCAGTGCGCCACCATTCCTGCACGGCTGAGCCCGGGCGACCGTTATCCCTTTTCTGCGCGTGACGGTCGGAGGGGCACCGGGGAGTGCGGCACGGTGGGCGGATGCTCTCCGCGGAACACACCATCCACTCCCTCGGCGGCTTCGCGCGCGGCACCCAGCTCCAGCAGTTCGGCTTCTCTCGCCAGAGCCTCGCCAAGGAGGTCGATGCCGGTGCGATCCTCCGCCTCCGGCCGGGAGTGTTCGCCGTCTCCCCCGTACCCGCGTCAGTGCGGGAGGCCGTCGCCCACGGAGGAGCCCTCACGTGCACGAGCGCTCTCCGAGCCGAGGGCATCTGGGTCCTCACGCCCGAGGACGGGGTTCACGTGTGGCTCGCCCCCACTCAACATGCGCGCACGCACCACGGCTGCGCGTGCACGGCCCACTACTACTCCGGGGACCCGCCGCTCGGCATCGCGAGCATCGAGATCGCGCTCACGCACCTGTACAAGTGCGCCGGCGATGAGGCGTTCTTCGCCGCGTTCGAGTCGGCATGGAAGCTCGGCAAGCTCACACCACGCCATCGGAGGCGGGTGAAGGCACGGCTCCCTCGACGCGCGCACTGGCTCGTCGATCTGGCGCGGCCGGATGCCGACAGCGGGTTGGAGTCACTGCTGCGGCTGCGACTGCATCTGCTCGGCATCCGACTCGACTGTCAGGTCGTGATCGCCGATGTGGGAAGGGTCGACTTCGTCATCGCCGGCAGGCTGATCGTCGAGGCCGACGGCAAGGGAAACCACGAGGGCGGACTGCGCCACAAGGACCTCGTACGTGATGCTGCGGCGTCACGCCTCGGTTATGAGACGCTGCGATTCGACTACGCCCAGATCATCCACCACTGGGAATCCGTGCAGGCTGCGATCCTCGGAGCCCTGGCGCGGCTCTCGGCTCAGAACGACTGACGACCCGCGGACAGATGGACGGATCGCGGAGGAAGTCACTCAGACTCTCCGCGATCCGTCCACACTTCCGACATCCGTCACACCGACGACTAGAGCCCGAGCGCGTGCGCCGCGGCCTGCGCGCGAGCCACGAGTTCGGCACGCTGCTCGGCGACCCTGACCGGAGCCGTCCCTCCGGCGCCGGTGCGCGATGCCACCGAACCCTCGATCGTCAGGACCTCACGCACCTCGGGGACGAGATGCGGCGAGACCGACAGCAGCAGCTCGTCCGACGCATCCTCGAGGCCGATCCCCTGCTCTTCGCAGGCGCGCACGAGAGCGCCCGAGATCTCGTGCGCGTCGCGGAACGGCACACGACGCTTCACGAGCCATTCCGCCACATCGGTCGCGAGCGAGAATCCCTGCGGTGCGAGTGCCGCCATGCGCTCGGTGTCGAAGCGCAGCGTGGCGATCATGCCGGCGAATGCGGGCAGCACGACCTCGAGGGTCTGCACCGAGTCGAAGACCGGCTCCTTGTCTTCCTGCAGGTCGCGGTTGTAGGCGAGCGGAAGGCCCTTGAGCGTGGCCATGAGCCCCGTCAGGTTGCCGATCAGACGCCCGGACTTGCCGCGAGCGAGCTCGGCGATGTCAGGGTTCTTCTTCTGCGGCATGATGCTCGAACCGGTCGAGTACCCGTCATGCAGCGTGACGAAGCCGAACTCGCGCGTGTTCCAGAGGATGATCTCCTCACTCAGACGCGACAGGTCGACCCCGGTCATGGCGGCGATGAACGCGAACTCCGCCACCACATCGCGCGCCGCGGTGCCGTCGAGGGAGTTCTCGGCCGGGCGGTCGAGTCCGAGTTCCGATGCGACCAACGCGGGGTCGAGTCCGAGCGTCGAACCCGCGAGCGCTCCGCCTCCGTACGGCGAGACACCGGCACGACGTCGCCAGTCGACCAGTCGCTCGAGCTCACGCACCAGTGGCCAGCCATGGGCCTGCAGGTGGTGGGCGAGAAGCACCGGCTGAGCATGCTGAAGATGCGTGCGCCCCGGAAGGATCGCGTCGGGATGCGCTTCGGCCTGTGCCACGAGGGCGTCTATGACCCGGAGCAGATCGCGCGCGATCACGCGGGCATGGTCGATCAGATACATGCGCACGAGCGTGGCGATCTGGTCGTTGCGGCTGCGTCCGGCTCGCAGACGTCCTCCCAGCTCCGGTCCGAGTTCGACGATGAGCGCCTGCTCGAGCGCGCCATGCACATCCTCATCGGAGGGAACCGGCAGCAGTGTCCCGTCCGCGACCTTGCGGGCCACGGCATCGAGTCCCTCGTGCATCCTCGTCGCCTCATCGGTTTCGAGATAGCCGGCGGCCTCGAGCGCCGTCGCATGCGCGTGGGAGCCCGCGATGTCATACGGTGCGAGGATCCAGTCGAAGTGTGTCGATCTGCTGAGCTCGACGAGCTCGGGCGACGGACCGCTCGCGAATCGAGCGCCCCAGAGCGCGCCCTCGTTGGTTCCTTCGTTCTTCGAGTCGACCATCAGGAGTCCTTCTTGCCGAGCAGCCACACGAGCAGGGCCTTCTGGGCGTGCAGACGGTTCTCTGCCTCGTCCCAGACCACGCTCTGGGGTCCGTCGATGACCTCGGAGTCCACTTCGTAGCCGCGGTCGGCGGGAAGGCAGTGGATGAAGATGGCCTCCGGGTCGGCGAGCTGCATCGTCTCGGGCGTCACCTTGTAGCCTCCGAGATCGCGGATGCGAGCGAGCTTCTCCTCCTCCTTGCCCATGGACACCCAGGTGTCGGTCACCACGACGTCGGCGCCGGCAGCGGCCTCGACGGCGTCGGTGTAGAGCGTGATGGATCCACCGGTCTCGGCCGCGCGGCGATCGGCGGCCTCGACGACGTCGGCACGCGGCGCGTAATCCACCGGCGAGACGATGCGCACGTGCATGCCGGCGGTGACGCCCGCCAGCGCATAGGAGTGCGCCATGTTGCTCTGACCGTCGCCGAAGAACGTCAGGGTCAGGCCCTTCAGGTCGCCCTTGTGCTCGCGGATCGTGAGCAGGTCGGCGAGCAGCTGGCAGGGGTGGAAGTCGTCGGACAGAGCGTTGACGACGGGCACGGTGGTGCCCGCGGCCATCTCTTCGAGTCCGGCCTGCGCGTAGGTGCGCCAGACGATCGCGGCGACCTGGCGCTCGAGCACGCGAGCGGTGTCGGACGGGGTCTCCTTGCCGCCCAGCTGGCTGCTCGCGGTCGAGATGATCAGCGGCGAACCGCCGAGGTCCGCGATCCCCACGGCGAACGACACGCGGGTGCGGGTGGAGGACTTGTCGAAGATGACGGCGACGGTCTGGGGGCCCGCGAGAGCCTTGTTCGCCCAGCGGTCCTTCTTCAGCTCGAGGGCGAGATCGAGGATCTCGGCCTGTTCGGTGGGGGTCAGATCGTCGTCACGCAGCAGGTGGCGGGTCATGCGAGGGCCTTTCCGGATTCGGCGAGGGATGCCTGCACGTCGGCGAGCGAGGCGGCGAAGAGCTCACGGAACTCGGCGAGTTCGGCGTCTCCGATGGTGAGAGCCGGGGCGATGCGCACCGTCTCGGGGTTGGCGGCGTTCACGATGAGGCCACGCTCCTGGGCGGCGGCGACCACGTCGTTCGCGACGGGCGCGCTCAGCCCGACGCCGATGAGCAGTCCGCGACCGCGCACGCCGGTGATGAGCGGCGATTCCAGCCCGAGGATGATCTCGCGGAGTTGCTCACCACGGCGCGCCGCGTTCTCGACGAGGCCGGCGTCCTCGATCTCGGTGAGCACGGCGTCGGCCACGGCGGTGGCCAGCGGGTTGCCGCCGAACGTCGAGCCGTGCGAACCGGGCGTGAAGAGCGAGCTCGCCGCACCGTACGTGACGAGAGCGCCGATCGGGAAGCCTCCGCCGATCCCCTTCGCGAGCGTGATCGCGTCGGGCGTGATGCCTTCGTGGCTGAAGCCGAACCAGGCACCGGTACGGCCCGCGCCGGTCTGGATCTCGTCGACGATCAGCAGCGCGCCGTGCTTCAGCGTCAGCGAGCGCGCGGCCTGCAGATAGCCGTGCGGAAGCTCGACCACCCCTGCCTCGCCCTGGATCGGCTCGACGATCACCGCGGCGACGCGGTCGTCGATCGCAGCCTCCAGCGCCTCGACGGTCGCGGGGATGTGCTCCACTCCCCCGGGCATCGGCTCGAACGGAGCGCGCATCGCGGCCTTGGCCGTCAGCGCGAGCGAGCCCATGGTGCGTCCGTGGAACCCGTTCTCGAGAGCGATGATGCGCGGCTTCTCCGCACCACCGTGCAGTCGAGCGAGCTTGAACGCGGCCTCGTTCGCCTCGGCACCCGAGTTCGAGAAGAACACGCGGCCGTCGATCCCGGCACCGGCGAGGCGCTTCAGGCGTGCGGCGAGCGCGAGCTGAGAGGGGGTCGCGAAGTAGTTGGACACGTGCGCGAGAGTCGCGGCCTGCCTCGACACGGCCTCCACGAACACCGGATGCGCGTGGCCGAGCGAGGTCACCGCGATTCCGGCGAGGAAGTCGAGGTGACGTCTGCCCTCGGAATCCCAGAGGTACGACCCCTCACCGCGGGTGAGCATCGCCAGACGCGGCCCTGCGTTCAGGACCAGATCGCTCGCTGCGTCATCCTGCCAATTGCTCATGCGTTCGTCCCTGCGCTTCCCAAGACCACTTCTGTTCCGATTCCCTTGCTGGTGAAGAGTTCGACGAGCACCGAGTGCGGCACTCGTCCGTCGATGATGGCAGCGGCATCGACGCCGCCTTCGATCGCATCCAGGCAGGCCTTCATCTTCGGGATCATGCCGGATTCGAGTGTCGGCAGCATCTGGATGAGTGCCTCGGACGTGAGGTGCGAGACGAGCGAGTCTCGATTGGGCCAGTCGGCGTAGAGCCCGGGGACATCCGTGAGGATGACGAGCTTGCGCGCCTTGAGCGCCACCGCGAGGGCGGCCGCCGCGGCATCCGCGTTCACGTTCAGCGACTGACCGGGGTGATCGAGATCGGGCGCGATGCTCGAGACCACGGGCACACGACCGGCCGCGAGATGATCGAGCACGGGCGTGGGGTCGACCTCGACGACATCGCCGACTCGACCGAGATCGATCTCCTCGCCGTCGATCACGACGCCGCGACGCCGCCCGCCGAACAGGCCCGCGTCCTCACCGCTGAGCCCGGTCGCGATCGGACCGTGCGAGTTGATCTTCGAGACCAGCTGCGGGTTGACCTGACCGGTGAGCACCATGCGCACGACGCCGATCGCCTCGGTGTTGGTGACCCGGTAGCCGCCCTTGAACTCGCTCGGGATCTCGAGCCGCTGCAGCATGTCTGAGATCTGCGGTCCACCGCCGTGCACGACGACCGGCAGCACGCCCACATACCGGAGGTACGCGATGTCCTGCGCGAAGGCTTCCTGCAGCTCGTCCGACACCATCGCATTGCCGCCGTACTTGACGACGACGATCTGGTCGCGGAACTTCTTCAGCCACGGGAGCGATTCGATCAGGGTCGCCGCCTTGACCGCGGCGACATCGGGCGTCGTGTCCTGGATGTCGGTCATGAGGCGTAGGCGCTGTTCTCGTGCACGTAATCGTGGGTGAGGTCGTTCGTGAGGATGGTCGCGGTGGCCTCGCCGACCTTGAGATCGATCACGAGGTGCGTGGCGCGGGGTGCGAGATCGACCTCTTCACGCGGACGGTCCGGCCCGCCCTCGCTGCACACGCGCACGCCGTTCATCCAGACGTCGACGTCGTACGGGTCGAACTGCGCGCTCGTCGTGCCGATCGCGGCCAGCACCCGACCCCAGTTGGGGTCGTTCCCGAAGATCGCCGCTTTGAAGAGGTTGTTGCGTGCGACCGACCGGCCGACCTCGACGGCCTCGCCCTCGGTCGCCGCGTGCTGCACCTCGATGGTGATGTCGTGGCTCGCGCCTTCGGCATCTCCCTGCAGCTTGACCGCGAGCTCCTGGCACAGTTCCGCGAGGGCGGTGGAGAAGTCCTTGAGGTCGGGCGCGACGCCGGAGGCGCCGTTGGCCAGCAGCGTGACCTGGTCGTTCGTCGACATGCAGCCGTCGGAGTCGAGGCGGTCGAACGTCGTGCCGGTCGCGAATCGCAATGCGGCGTCCGCCTCGAGCGGCTCGAGCACGGCATCCGTCGTGATGACCACGAGCATCGTGGCGAGCCCCGGAGCGAGCATGCCCGCGCCCTTGGCCATGCCGCCGATGGTCCACCCGTCACGGCTGATCACGGCCGTCTTGGAGACGCTGTCGGTGGTCATGATCGCTTCGGCCGCGACGCCACCGCCTTCGGTCGACAGCGCGGCGATCGCCTGTTCTGTGCCGGAGAGCACCTTGGCGCGGAAGACCTCGTCGCCCACTCCGATCAGGCCCGTCGAGCAGACCAGCACGTCGCCCGCGCTGATGCCCAGCAGCTCTGCCGCCTTCTCAGCGGTCTGGTGCGTGGTCTGGAAGCCGAAGCTGCCGGTGAAGCAGTTCGCTCCCCCGGAGTTCAGCACGACGGCTTCGACGACTCGATCGGCGACCGCCTGCTGCGACCAGATGATCGGGTTCGCCTTGGCCCGGTTGCTGGTGAAGACGGCGGCTCCGACCTTGCGCGGGCCGCGGTTGACCACGACGGCGACGTCGGGCTTGCCGGTCGATTTCAGACCCGCGGCGACTCCTGCCGCCTCGAATCCTGCGGGGGCGGTGACGCTCACGGTGCGACTCCGTTCACTGAGAGGGCGCGGGACTCGGGCAGCCCCAACGCGAGGTTCATGGATTGGACGGCAGCGCCTGCGGTGCCCTTGACGAGGTTGTCGACCGCGGTGACCACCGTCACGCGGTTCGCCGCCCGGTCGATCGCCAGGCCGATCAGTGCGGTGTTGGCTCCGAGCACGTCGGCGGTGCGGGGGAACTGACCGGAGGGCAGCAGCTGCACGAATGTCTCATCCCCATAGGCGTCTTCCCATGCGGCGCGGACCTCGGCATCGCTGACACCGTCGACGAGGGGAGCCGTCGATGTCGCGAGGATTCCCCGCGACATCGGAACGAGCACCGGGGTGAACGAGACGCGGATGCCGTCGGGGGCAGCGCCGGACGCCGCGGCGAGAGCCTGACGGATCTCGGGGATGTGCCGGTGGGTGCCGCCCACCGCATACGGGTTCGCGCTGCCGAGTATCTCGCCGGCAAGCAGGTTGGTCTTGAGGCTCTTCCCCGCACCCGACGGGCCGACGGCGAGCACCGAGACGATGTCACCCGGATCGACCACGCCCGCGGCGACACCGGGGGCAAGGCTCAGGCTCACGGTCGAGGCGTTGCAGCCCGGGGCCGCGATCCGCGTCGCTCCGCGCAGCGTCTCACGCTGCTTGACGCCGCCGACGAGCAGCTCCGGAACGCCGTAGGCCCACGGTTCGTGGAAGTCTCCGCCGTAGAACGCGTCCCAGGAAGCCTGTGAGGTGAGGCGATGATCGGCCCCGGCGTCGATCACGAGCGGAGTGTCGCCCAGCGCGTCCGTGTACTGGCCCGACTGGCCGTGCGGCAGCGCGAGGAACACGATGTCGTGGCCGGCGAGGATCTCGGGGGTGGTGTCCTGCAGGGTGAGGTGGGCGAGCGACCGCAGGTGCGGCTGGTGCTGCACGAGGGGCTGGCCGGCGTTCGAGTGCGCGGTCACGGTGCGGATCTCGATGTCGGGATGAGACGCGAGGAGGCGCAGGATCTCGCCGCCCGCGTAGCCGGATGCGCCGGAGACGGCGACGGAGTACGTCATGCTTCTACCTTAACGGTCGGACCCCTCATCGAATGCGGGGGCAGTGTCGGGAACCGGGGCGGCGACACCGGCACTCGACCGCCGTGCGTGTGCAGGCAGAAGCGCAGGGTCGCCTAGAGTCGGCGGCCGCTGCGGCGTCGGCGCACGGAGATGACGCTCGGAACGAGCGTCAGAGATGCGGTGGCGGCCGAAGGCATGCCGCGACGATAGCGCGCTCGTCGCGGCATGCGCAAATTCGAGTCGTCACAGCGGCGCTGCGGGGCCGAACGGTGCGGCGAAGAAGGCGAGCTCGTGACCGTTCGACGCGTCGAAGGCTCGGATCATCCGATGCCGGGTGGCCGGGTCGGCCGTCACCGCGGCGTCGATGACGAGAGCGATCGCCTGGTCCGTCGCATCCTCGAACGCCGGGTCGGCGTAGGTCGCGAGCCACGACGCATACGGGTGCCGGGGATCGCTCGCATACTCGCCGAACTCCCCCGCGTGCAGTCGCCGGCCGAGATCGGTGTAGAGCCAGAAGCACGGCAGCACCGCGGCGATGAGCTCGGCGTAGTCGCCGCCGAACGCCACGGAGCGCAGGTGGTCGAGATACGCGACGGTCGCCGGAGCAGGCGTGACGTCGGACGTCGCCGCATCCACGCCGGCGCCCGGGGCCAGCCACGACGCGTGCAGCTCCAGCTCGCCGGTGATCGCCCCCTCGGCAGAGCGCGCCCAGAAGGCCTGTTCGTGCGGAGTCGGAGCGAGACGCGAGGCTTCGGCGAGCACGCGAGCGTACTCCCGCAGGTACAGCGCATCCTGCGCGAGGTAGAACAGGAAGGGTTCGCGAGCGAGGGTGCCGTCTGCCAGGCCGCGGATGAACGGCAGCTCATCGATACCCGCCCTCACGTCGGCCGTGCGCGCCCACCACTCGGCGCGGATCCGCTCCGCCGTGTCCCCGGTCTCGAGTCCGCCGCGTCGCCACAGCCCCGCGAGATGACTGACCGGTCCGTGACCGCGTCCGACGTGCAGCGTCTCGCTCTCGCGCAGCGCCTCGCGCAGCCACGCCCGGGCCGAGGCGACGGCGTCGACCGCCGTCTCGCCGCGCGCGAGACGCGTGGCCAGCGCCGACGAGAGCGAACACCCGGTGCCGTGCGTGTTCGCGGTGCGGATCCGGGTGCCGGGGAACTCCCGCCGTACTCCCCTCGCTGCGTCCACGAGCGCATCGGGGACGTCGCGTGCGTCGAGGTGCCCTCCCTTCACGAGAACCGCAGCCCCGATCATCGTCGACACATCCTGGGCTGCGGCGAGCGCGTCGTCCCACCCCGTGACTGCGCGCCCGGCCAGCACCGCGAGCTCATCGAGGTTGGGGGTCACGATGTGTGCACGTCGGAGCAGATCGCCGAGCGCCGCCTCGGCATCCTGATCGAGCAGCCTGTCGCCGCTCGTGGCGACCATCACCGGATCGAGGACGACGATCGGCGGCCGAACCGCGTCGAGCCAGTCGGCGACCGTGCGGATGACCTCGGCATTCGCCAGCATTCCGACCTTGACCGCGTCGACGACGATGTCGTCGGAGATCGCGTCGAGCTGCTCACGCAGGAAGGTCGCGGGTGGCACATGCACGCCCCGCACACCGACGGTGTTCTGGGCCGTGAGGGCGGTCAGGGCCGCCATGCCGTAACCGCCGTTCGCCGCGATCGACTTGAGGTCGGCCTGGATCCCCGCTCCGCCGGACGGGTCGCTGCCGGCGATGCTGAGCACCCGCGGCGTGCCCGCCGCACGCCATCGACGAACGAAAGCGTCTGCGGTCTCGGACGGATCCGTGGCCGCGCACAGCGCCGAGACCACAGCGAGTCCGGCCGCCCCCGCTCCCCGCAGCGGCTCCGTGTCATCGATGCCCACGCCTCCGATCGCCACGCACGGCAGACAGGTCGTCTCCACGAGGGCACGGAAGCCCTCGACGCCGAGTGCCGGCGGGTGGTCGCGCTTGGTGGTGGTGGGGCGGATGACCCCCACACCCAGGTAGTCGACCGTGCCTGGCGGCAGCGCGCGCACGGTCTCGAACTGCTCGTGGGTGTTCGCTGTGAGGCCGATGAGCGCCTCGTCGCCCAGAGCTTCCCGCGCGCGCAGGACCGACGCATCCCCCTGCCCGAGGTGCACACCGTCGACCTTCGCGCCCTGAGCACGCGCGGCGAGGGCAGCGTCGAGCCGGTCGTTCACGACGAGGAGAGCACGTCCGTCGATCACGCGCGAGAGCTCGACGAGCTGCGCCGTCGTCTCGGCATCCGTGGCGGTCTTGTCACGCAGCTGCACGATGCGCACACCGCCGTCGACGGCACGGCGCACGGTCTCCACGACGCCGCGTGCGCCGCAGAGCTCCGGATCCGTGACCAGATACAACGAGAGGTCCGCGATCACAGCGCGCGCTCCTCGACGCGCGCCGCGGCGGCGATGTCATGCCGCCCGATCGACGCGAGCGCGTCGAGGAGCTCGACGGCGAAACTGCCGGGACCCGAGGCCCGTGCGGCGGCGCGCTCGGCGGCGACCGTGTACACCAGGCTCGCAGACGCGACGGCGGTGAGCGGGTCAGTCCCTTCCGTGCGAGCGGTGCCCAGGAAGGCGGCCATCACGGCGCCCAGCGCACACCCACCCCCGGTGACCCTGGTGAGCAGCTCGTCGCCGTTCGCGATCCGCACGACGCGGCGCCCGTCGGTGATCAGGTCGACGGCGCCCGAGACGGCGACCACCGAGCCGTACCGCGCGGCGAGCGCCAGCGCGGCGTCAGACGCCGCATCCGTCGTGTCGGTCGCGTCGACTCCTCGCCCGCCGGCGCTGAGCCCTGCGAGCGCGAGGATCTCTGAGGCATTGCCCCTGATCGCCGTGGGGCGCGAGGCGACGAGGTCGTGCGCGAGCGCCGTGCGCACCGGCAGCGCCCCGATGGCGACCGGGTCGAGCACCCAGGGAGTGCCTGCGGCGGACGCACCGGCGACGGCTTCGATGCTCGCTGCCCGCTGCTCGGGGGTCGGAGTGCCGAGGTTGATCAGCACCCCGGAGGCGACGCCCGCGAACAGCCCCGCCTCGTCGACGATGTCGACCATCGCCGGGGCGGCACCGAGCGCCAGCAGGACGTTGGCCGTGAAGCCGGTCACCACGGCATTCGTGATGCAGTGGGTCAACGGCGGCGCGGTGCGCAGCGCGGACAGGAGGTCCGCGGCTGAGGCCACGACGGTCGATTCGGATTCCGGACGCAGACGATCGCTCATTGCGACATCCCTTCGCTAGTACGAACTAGATCAGGTTCGACGGGTCTGTTCTCAGCCGCGGATGCGGCACCCCGTGTCACTCGTTCGAAGTCTATCGATGAGCATCGCTCAGGCGAGTCGCTCCAGGAGCCTCAGTTCGTCGGCACGCGTCAGCCCTGCGCGTCTGTCCCGGTCGACGCCGCGGTCCTGCTCGTCCGCGATCACGGTCGCGACGGTGTCGTCCAGTGAGCGCAGTGCACCTCCGGAGGCGGAGTAGCGGGCATGAGACCGTGTCATGAATCCGGTCAGCTCAGCAGGGAGCCACAGCGGCAGCGAGCGCTCCCCCGCCCAGTATGCGACCCCGTTCTCCCTGAGCCAGGAGTCGTCGGCCTCGACCGTGTCACCCCGATGCCCCGCGCCTCGGCGCACGGCATCGAGCACATCGGCCAACGGGAGACGGTCGCCGACCGCGTTGACCGTGCCGCTCGCCGTCGTCGTCGCGATGAACTCGGACAGATCGTCGACGTCGATGATCTGAGCGCTGCGTCCCTCGGCGCGCGGGACGAGCACAGGAGCATCCTCCGAGCGCAGGAAGGCCGCTGCCCAGTAGCCGAAGCGGTCGCTCGGGTCGCCCTCGCCGACGATCAGTCCCGGACGGACGATCAAGGCGCGATCGCCCACACTGCGGCGCACGGCGTTCTCGGCCGCCACCTTCTGGGCGCCGTAGTCATAGTCGTCACCCGGGCCGGCCGGCGCGAGCAGCGGGGCCGTCTCGTCGGCGCCGATCGTCGCGTCGTCGGAATAGACCGATATCGACGACACGAAGGTCCATCTCCCCGCTCTCCCGGCAAGTGCGCCCAGCGCCGCCTCGACGTGCCCTGCATCGGAGGAGACGTCGATCACATGATCCCAGTCACGACCTGCCACGGCGTCGTACGCGGTGGGATCATCCCTGTCGGCCAGGACGAGGCTCGCCCCCTCCGGCGAGGGGCGCCCGCCCCGCGCGAAGCACATGACGGTCGCTCCGTTCACCAGCATCCGTCGGGCGATACGGCTCGACAACCAGCCGGTTCCGCCCAGGATCAGCACATCTGTCATGCACATATGTGATCAGCATCTGAGCGTGAGGGAAAGGGTCTTCCGCTCACGGCGGATGCTGTGCTGACCTTCGCCGTCTCTCCGAGACGCGAACTGCATCCCGCGGTCGGACACACCGGCGTGGGATGCAGTTCGCGTGCGGCGCTGCTGTCAGTCGCGCAGGGTCGCACCGAAGCGCTCGGCTGCGACCGCGACGCCCGCGAGCTTGGCCTCGGTGGCCTCGGCCGCGGTGAGGGTGCGATCGTCAGCGCGGAAGCGCAACGCGAACGTGAGGCTCTTCTGGCCCTCCGCCACGCCTTCCCCGCGATAGTCGTCGACGAGACGGATCGCCTCGAGAAGCGCTCCGGCGCCCTCTGTCAGCGCGGCGCGCACATCTGCGGCAGAGACCTCTGCGCCCAGCACGAGCGAGACGTCCTGAGTCGCCGCAGGGAACGTCGACAGCGAGGCTGCGACCGCTCGTCCGCCGCCCATCGAGAGAATCCCGTCGAGGTCGAGCTCGAGCACGATCGCACGACCCGGCAGATCAGCGCCGTCCGCCACCTCGGGGTGAAGTTCGCCCACGTATCCGACCTCGTCATCACCCACGAAGAGCACTCCCGTGCGCCCCGGGTGCAGGGCTGCGCGCTCGCCCTGGACCACATCGATGTCGACTCCCGCGGCGGCCGCGATGACCCGGGCGGCGTCCAGCGCCTCGGCGAGGCCGTAGGACTCGGCGGGGCGACCCGGCTGTCGTGCCACGACATTCCCCGTGAACAACGCCGCGACATGACGGTGCTGCGGCGGGATCGAGGCATTCAGCGCGGCGAGGGTCTCGTCCGACGGGCGCACGCCCAGCGGCGGCACTTCGTCGGTGCCGTACACGACACCCGGCTCGGGCAGGAACACGACTCCGGTCTCGAACAGCGCAAGGTCCGTCAGGCCGCGTGAGATGTTCCGGTGCGCCGTCTGCAGCAGCCCGGGGATCAGCGATCGACGCAGGAACGGAGCGGACCCGTCGAGCGGGTTCGCGAGCCGGATGCTGGGCAGGTGCTCTCCGGAGGCCGACCCATGCAGATCGTTCTCTGCCTCAGTCGTGAACGGGAACGACGGAGTCTCGACGAGTCCGGCCGCGGCCAGAGCGTCGGCGACGCGGCGACGTCCCTGCTGATGGGCGGTGAGCCCGCGCCCGGACGGAGGCGTCGGCAGCACCGAGGGGATGCGGTCGAGACCATGGATACGGGCGACCTCTTCGGCGAGAGACCACTTGTCGGTGAGGTCGGGGCGCCACGTCGGCGGGATGACGACCCATCCGGCATCCGCCTCGGACACCTCCCCCCCGATCGTCGTGAGTGCGCCGACGATCTCGTCGTCGGAGTAGTCGACGCCGATCAGCGCCTGCACGAATCCACGCGGGAGCTCGATGTCGGCCACGAAGACCTCGGCGAACAGGGCGCCGCCCTGGTCGGTCAGGGTGCCGCCCGCCAGCTCGACCATCAGGTCGGCCGCGCGACGCGCCGCCACGAACGGGACGAGCGGATCGACGCCGCGCTCGAAGCGCTTTGACGCCTCACTGGGCAGCTTGTGACGGCGAGCGGTGCGCGCGATCGTCACGGGGTCGAAGGTCGCGGCCTCGATCAGCACGTTGCGTGTCGTGTCACTCATCTCGGTCGTGCCGCCGCCCATCACGCCGGCCAGACCGATGGGGCCCGACTCGTCGGTGATCAGGAGGTCTTCGATGTGGAGTTTCCGCTCCTGGCCGTCGAGCGTCGTCATCTTCTCGCCGGGCGTCGCGCGGCGCACCGTGATGCCGCCCGTGAGCCTGTCGAGATCGTATCCGTGCAGCGGCTGCCCGAGCTCGAGCATCACGTAGTTGG
Source organism: Microbacterium hydrocarbonoxydans (assembly GCF_904831005.1). Lineage (NCBI taxonomy): Bacteria > Bacillati > Actinomycetota > Actinomycetes > Micrococcales > Microbacteriaceae > Microbacterium > Microbacterium hydrocarbonoxydans. Next base: position 2,195,387 of record NZ_LR882982.1, read on the forward strand.
TGATGTCGATCAGGATGCCGAGTGAGCGCATGCCTGCGAGCGACAGGCGCGCGATCATCCATGGCGGCGTCGGACGCGAGGGGTCGACGTCGCGCACGACGCGGGTGACGAACTCGCTCGCGCCCACACGCCCTCGCACCGGAGCGGCGTCGTCGACGATCGCGGTGTGACCGGTTCCGGGCTGGAGCTCCGCGAAGTCGCGCTCAGCGGGGTCACGGAAAGCCGCACCGGTGGCGTGCGAGTACTCGCGAGCCACCCCGCGCAGCGAGAACGCGTATCCGCGGTCGGGCGTGACATTGATCTCGACCGCGATGTCATCGAGCCCGAGCAGGCCGATGGCGTCGGTGCCGACGGGCGCATCGATGCCGAGGTCCGCGAGCACGAGGATGCCGTTGTGCTCGTCGCCGAGGCCCAGCTCACGCGCGGAGGCGATCATGCCGTCCGACACATGGCCGTACGTCTTGCGCGCGGCGATCGGGAACGGGCCCGGCAGGACTGCTCCGGGAAGCGTCACGACGACCTTGTCACCGGCGACGAAGTTGTGCGCTCCGCAGACGATCCCGCGGATGCCGCCGTTCGCCTCGCCGACGTCGACCTGACACCAGTTGATCGTCTTGCCGTTGGACTGCGGCTCGGCCTCGAGCGAGACGACCTGTCCGACGACGACCGGTCCCGAGATCTCGAAGCGGTGGATGTCCTCCTCCTCGAAACCGACGGTGACCATCGCCGCCAGAACGTCTTCGGGCGACGCATCCGCTGCCAGATCGACGTACTCACGCAGCCACGAAAGCGGGACGCGCATCACACCACCATCCCGTACTGCTCGCTGAAACGGACATCGCCCTCTGCCATGTCCCGCATGTCCTGCACATCGCTGCGGAACATGAGTCCTCGCTCGACTCCCATTCCGAAGGCGAAGCCGCTGTAGACGTCGGGATCGATCCCAGCGGCGCGCAGCACGTTCGGGTTGATCATTCCGCAGCCGCCCCACTCGATCCACCGGGCTCCGCCCTTGAAGGTCGGGTGCCACAGATCGAGCTCTGCCGAGGGCTCGGTGAAGGGGAAGAAGTTCGTGCGGAAGCGCGTCTTGGCCTCCGGCCCGAACAGCTGCCGCGCGACGTGATCGAGCGTTCCCTTGAGGTGCGCCATCGAGATGCCCTTGTCGACGACCAGTCCCTCGAACTGAGTGAACACCGGCAGATGCGTGGCATCGAACTCGTCGGTCCGATAGACGCGACCCGGGCAGAGCACGTAGATCGGCACCTCGCGGTCGAGCATCGAGCGCACCTGCACGGGGCTCGTGTGCGTGCGCATCACCAGGTGGCGCGACGCGGGGTCGACGTAGAAGGTGTCCTGCTCCTGCCGGGCGGGGTGATCGACGTCGAAGTTCAGGGCGTCGAAGTTGAACCACTCGTGCTCGAGCTCGGGGCCCTCGGCGATCTCCCACCCCATGCCGACGAAGATGTCGGAGATCTGCTCGCTGAGCAGGGTCAGCGGATGCCGCGCGCCGACGTGCGTGCGAGAGGGCACGGCAGTGATGTCGATGCGCTCGGACTCGAGGCGAGCCGCGACCTCAGCCGCGGCGAGCTCCTCCTCTTTGGCGGCGAGCGCCTTGGTGACCTGCCCGCGGCCCTGACCGACGAGCTTGCCGAAGGCGGCCTTGTTCTCGGGAGCCACCTGACGCATCGAGGCGTTCAGCACGGCGAGCGGAGAGCCGTCGGCGACGTGTGCGGCGCGGGCGGCTTTCAGTTCGGTCGTATCGGCGGCCGCGGTGATCGCTTCGAGCGCGGCCGCGACGGCGGTTTCGACCGCTTCCGGGGTGATTTCGGGAGACTCAGACACGAGATAGGAGTCTACCGGGCTGCGTGCATCTCCCCTGCGGCCCCTAGAGAGGTCCGAACATCGGCACCGAGATCTGTGCCACCCAGGTCTCGCGCTCGCGTTCGAGCTCTGCGGCGAGACGAGGATCTGTGAGCACTGAGCGCCGCAGCGCCTCTCTGCCCCGTCCGATGATCGCGCCAGGGATCACGAAGACGGAGACGAGCACGAGTGCGAGCCCCACATCCCACACGACGAGCGGCACCGGATCGAAGGACGACATGATCGCGGGCATCAGCAAGATGTTGCTCGCGAGGAAGAGGCTCGACGCCGCGATGAGGCCGCCTCCCAGCGTGCCGACGCCGCGCGTGGCGAGGGCGGTACCGGGTGCCGGGATCCAGCCGCGTTCCCGCCGGAGGAACGCTGCGCAGACGACGGCGACGAGTGCGCCGGCGACGAGGCACGGCACCCACCCGCCCGGGGTGACGCCGACGATCAACAGAACCAGACCGAGGGCGACGGATGACGCGCCGAGCGCGAGCAACGACGACCACATGCCTCGGCGCATCGCTCGTGCTTCCGCGATCTCGCGCAGCCGGGTCCGGGACTCGGCCCCGTGCTCTGCCGTCAGCTCCGGAGCCAGCCACTGCGCGAGCGTGCGGCTCGACGCAGGCGGATACGCGGACACCGGTTCGACATGCACGATGACAAGCCTGTCAGACGATCGCGCCTGATCCTGCTCCCCGGTCGCGCGTGAGCCCGCGCGTCCGCAGCGCGATCACCTCGAGTCCGGTGCGTTTCCCCCATCGCCGAGAGCGCCGCCGAAGCCGCTGCCCCCGCGCTGCAGGGTGATGAGCTCGGTGTCGGTGCCGTCACCGTGCTGGCGAGGATCCTCTGCCGCGTGGATCGCCCGTACCTTCGGGGAACGACGGGTGCTGATCTCCACCCACTTCGCGATACCCGACAGGATGAGGCACATGACGATGTAGATGCCGCCGATGACGAAGGCGGACTGCAGGATCGGACGACCCTGCTGCGACGTCAGCTGCTTCGCGTAGTACAGCAGCTCGGGGTAGGTGATGATGAAGCCGAGAGCGGTGTCCTTCATGGTGACGACGAGCTGGGCGACGATCACGGGGAGCATCGCTCGGATCGCCTGAGGCAGCAGGATGAGGCGCATCACTCCGCTCTTGCGCAGCCCGATCGCGTAACCGGCCTCCTTCTGCCCGCGAGGAAGCGACTCGATGCCGGCTCGCAGCACCTCGGCGAGCACGGAGCCGTTGTATGCCATCAGCGCGATCACGACGGCCCAGTACGGCTCCATCTTGATGCCGACCACGGGAAGCCCGTAGTAGAGAAGCATCATGAACACCAGCACCGGAACGGCACGGAACAGCTCGGTGATCGCTGTCACCGGGATCCGCACCCACGCATGCTCGGAGAGTCGCCCGATCGCCAGCACGAAGCCGAGAACCACGCTGAGCACAGCGGCCAGCGCGAAGGCGGCGAGCGTGTTGCCCAGGGCCTTGAGGATTCCCATCCACACGTTGGAGAACGTGAACACGAACCACTTCTCGGCCGAGAACTGGCCCGTCTCGACCATGCGGAAGACGATGAACCCGACGGCAGCGAGAACGAGGACGATGGTGGCGACGGCGATGATCCGGTTGCGAGCGATCGCCCGGGGTCCGGGAACGTCATACAGTACAGAGCTCATCGCGCGATCCTCCAACGGTTCTCGAGATATCGCTGCAGCCAGCTCAACAGCAGCACCAGGGCGACGAACACGACGGCGACCCAGAGGAGGACCTCCATCGGGTTGCCGGGGCGGTCGGCCGAGTCATTGATCGTCGACCGCAGGGCCGCGAGCTCGGCGACGGAGAACCCGGCCGCGACGGTCGTGTTCTTGAGCAACGCGATGAAGACGCTCATCATCGGCGGCACGACTGAGCGGAAGGCCTGCGGGAGGATCACGAGACCCATCACCTGTCCGAAGGGGAGCCCGATCGCCCGCGCGGCCTCCGCCTGGCCGACGGGAACCGTGTTGATTCCCGCCCTCAGCACCTCGGCCACGTAGGTCGCCGTGTAGATGCCGATGGCGAGGATGCCGAGCACGAGGTTCGACAGGTCGGGCAACCCGAGTTGCGGGTACCCGAAGATGAAGAAGAAGAAGACGAGAGTGAGTGGCGTGTTGCGCACGGTGTTCACGTACACGGTGCCGACGCCGCGGGCGATGGGCACCGGGGAGACGCGCATGGCCCCGACGATCAGGCCCAGGATCAGCGCGATGATCCCGCCGGCGAAGAACACGATCAGCGTGTTGCTGATCGCCTGTCCCCACAGGTCGAGGTTGCCGAAGATGACGTCCACGCCACCCTCCCTTCTTCAGAGTGAGTGGGCGGCCTCCCTGAGGAGGCCGCCCATGTCGATCAGTACGCGTCGACTTCGGGCTGCTCGACCTCGATGCCGGAGGAACCGAGGTTCGCGTCGAAGATCGCCTGCCAGATGTCGCCACCGTCGGTGAACAGCTCGTTGATGTGCGTGCGCAATGCGTCGTCGCCCTTGGTGAGGCCGACACCGTAGCGCTCTTCGGTGAAGAGACCGCCGGTGACCTTGACGTCATCCGGGTACTGGGCTGCGTAGCCGATCAGGATCGCCTGGTCGGTGGTCACCGCGTCGACCTTGCCGTCAATGAGGTCCTGGACGCATGCGGAGTACAGGTCGTACTCCTGCGTCTTGATCTCGGGGAAGTTCGCCTTGATGTTCTGGATCGGCGTCGAACCGGTCGCCGAGCAGACGGTCTTTCCGTTGAAGTCCTCGAGCGCCTCGGCGTCGTCTGCATCAGCGGCGACCAGGAGTCCCTGACCGGTGATGAAATACGGGCCAGCGAAGTCGATGAGCTCCTTGCGCTTGTCGTTGATCGAGTAGGTGCCGACGTAGTAGTCGATGTCACCGTTGGTGATCGCCTGCTCGCGGTTCGCCGAGGCGATCGGCTTGAACTCGATCTTGTCCTCGTCGTAGCCGAGCGATGCGGCGATCCACCGCGCGATGTCGACGTCGAAGCCGGTGCGCTCGCCCGTCGTCACGTCGAGGTAGCCGAGACCGGGCTGGTCCTCCTTGACGCCGACGATGACCTTGTCGCGCTCCTGGATGGCGTCGAACGTCGGGCTGCCCTCGAGCTGGACGTCATCGGCGACCTCGAACCAGGTGGAGTCCTCGCCCTCTTCGCCGCCGGTTCCGGCGCCGGGGCTGGACGGGCTGCCGCTGTTGCAGGCGGTCAGCGCGAACAGTGCAACCGTCGCGATCCCGATTCCTGCCAGTGTCCGTGTGCGTCGCATGTGCGTCTCCTTCATGTGCTGTGTGTGCAAAGGTCTGTGGAGCTCGTCAGTGCGTGAGGAGCTTGGAGAGGAAGTCCTTGGCGCGGTCGCTCTTCGGGTGAGTGAAGAACTCCTCGGGCGTCGCCTCTTCGACGATCTTCCCGTCGGCCATGAACACGACCCGGTTGGCGGCCTTCCGCGCGAAGCCCATCTCGTGGGTGACGACGATCATCGTCATGCCGTCGCGGGCGAGTTCGACCATGACGTCGAGCACCTCGTTGATCATCTCGGGGTCGAGCGCGCTGGTGGGCTCGTCGAAGAGCATCACCTTGGGCTGCATGGCGAGGGCCCGGGCGATCGCCACACGCTGCTGCTGTCCGCCCGAGAGCTGAGCGGGGAGTTTCGAGGCCTGCTGCGCGACGCCTACGCGCTCGAGCAGCATCATCGCCTCCTTGTCGGCGTCGGCCTTCTTCATGCCGCGAACCTTGATCGGTCCCAGCGTGACGTTCTCGAGGATCGTGAGGTGCGCGAAGAGGTTGAACGACTGGAACACCATCCCGACGTCGGCGCGCAGGTGCGCGAGCCCCTTGCCCTCGGCGGGCAGCGCCTTGCCGTCGATGCTGATCGTGCCGCTCGTGATCGTCTCGAGTCGGTTGATCGTGCGGCACAGAGTCGACTTGCCCGAACCGGAGGGGCCGATGACGACGACCACCTCCCCGCGGTTGACGGTCAGGTCGATGTCCGTCAGCGCCTGGAAGTCGCCATAGTGCTTCTGCACGTTGTCCACCACGACGAGGGGTTCACCAGAGGTCATCATTGCTCCAAACTACCCAGGCGATCGGATCGCCTCCAGGCAGACTCTTCGAGATTTACACGTTCGTAATGGCGGATACAAGAGGTTGGGGTCCGAGGAAGGAGTGCCCCACGGTCCGCCCCCGCGGACCGTGGGGGCGTTCCTGCCGTCTCGCTCCTCCCCCGAGGGATACGGGAACGGCAAGCCTCCGATCGGATGCGACCGCCGCCGGACTCGAGCGGAGAGCCGAGCATCCGCCTGCATGAAGGGCGAAAGCTCTGCGGGATCTGAATTCTCCGTCGAACCGTCTGCGATCGATCACCACACTGGCAGAGCACGGTGCCGTGATGAGAGTCTCTTGAGGATTTCTTGAGGGCTCAATCGCGCTGTTCGCGGTAGTACTCGACGGCTCCGGGATGAAGGGGCACCGGGCCGGTGAAGATCGCCTGGGTCCGATCCAGCAGCGCCGCCATCGGCACGCGCTGAGCGATGCGCGTTCGGGCGTCGAACAGCCCGGCCACGATGTCGCGCACGACCCCGCGCGGAGTGTCGACCGAGGTCACGAGGTAGTTCGGGACCGCGAGTGTCGTCACCGACTCCCCCAGCCCGTAGAGGCCTGTGGGGAGGTCGGACGAACGATACGCGTCCGAGTGGCGCCGGTTCACCTCATCGACCCAGCCCTGCTCGACGGCCAGCAGGCGCAGCGGCATCTCCTCGGCGAGGGCGGCGATGCCCGGGGTGGGGATTCCGCCGACCCAGAAGAACGCGTCGATCTCCGACCGCTCGAGGGCGTCGATCGACTCCGCGAGATCCAACCGGCGGTCATCGATCGAGGAGACCTCGACAGACGCCGCGTCCAGCACCCGATTGGCGATGACGTTCACGCCCGAGTTCTCTGCACCCAGCGACACTGCCCGACCCGCGAGGTCGGCGATCTCCTGGATGTCCGAATCGCGGCGCACGACGACGTGCAGGTATTCGTCGTACAGCCGTGCGACGGCCTCGATCTCGAGCGGCTCGTCGAACGCTCCGGCCCCGGCCACGGCGTCTGCGGCGGCGTCGCCCTGCGCGAACCCGACGAGAGCGTCGCCCGAGTCGACCCGCAGCAGATTGTCGACCGATCCCGCCGTCTCCTCCGCGGCGATCGGCACGCCGAGCGTGGCCGACAGCTCGTCGGCGAGATTCGTTCCGTAGGCGAAGTAGACACCGTCTGCGCCGCCGCCGGCGATCAGGTGATCTCCGCTCGGCCACTCGTCCGAGCGTGTCGCGCACGCGCTGAGCGACATCAGCGTGCCGGCGACCAGCACCAGCGCCATCACGCGTCTGGCGAGCGTCGCTCGGCCCTGCCCGCTCACGCCGCCGCCTCGTCGGGCAGTACCAGGGAGACGACGAGGCCGCCGCCCGCCGGGGACTCGACGCTCAACGCACCGCCGATGACCTCGAGCAGGTCTGTGGCGATGGCGAGCCCCAAGCCGGACCCGGGCTTGTCGGCGACCTCGTCGCTGCGCCAGAAGCGACCTGTCGCAGAGGCGACTTCGTCGACCGCGAGTCCGGGGCCCTGATCACGCACCACGAGAAGGCATAGCGCGTCGTCTCGAGTCGCCTCGACCTCGATGAGCGAATCCGCCGACGAGTACTTCACGGCGTTGTCTATCACGGCATCCAGCGCGCTCTCCACGATGGTCCGGTCTGTCACGCCGGTCACCGCTGCGTCCCCCCGCATCGTGATGGTGATGCCTCGCAGCGCCGCGACGTCGCGCCATGCCTCCACGCGCCGGACGGCGAGGGCGGCGAGGTCGACCGCCCCGACGGTGGTGTCGGCGCGACCGCCACGCGCGAGTCCGAGCAGCGTCTCGAGGATGCGCGTCATCCGACGCCCCTCTTCGCGAGTCTCTTCGACGTCGTGCTGCCACCCGGGTCCCAGCCCCGTCGCAAGGTTCTCGACCCGCAGGAGCAGGGCGTTCAGCGGGTTGCGCAGCTCATGCGAAGCGTTCACCGCGAACTCCTGCTGACGGGTCATGACCCGTTCGATCTCATCGGCCATCCCGTTGAAGACACGCGTCATGCGACGAAGCTCCGGCGGCCCCGTGTCCTCCGCCACGCGCGTGTCCATCTCTCCGCGCTCGATCGCGACCATCGCCTCGTCGAGGCGGCGAACGGGTGCGAGCACCCACCGGGCGAGACGGAAGACCAGCATGACGCCGATGACGATCGACAGCACCGCCACGGCGGAGAGCAGAAGGATCTGCTGCATGATCTGCGTCCGCGGGGCTTCGACATCCGCTGAGACCATGACGGCGCCGATGACATCGCCGTCGTCGAAGACGGGCTCGACGACCGTCGAGTGCGTGACGCTCCAGGGAAGGACGGGCGCCGGAGGCTCGGCTCTGCGCCCCGAGAGCGCGAGGCCGACGCGCGATGCCTGATCGTCGAGAAGGCTTCCCGCCTCGTCTCCGCCCGCCGCCCACACCGCGCCCGAGAGATCGAAGACGACCACGTCGATGCCGTACACCTCGCCGAACCGCCGTGCTTCGGCTTCGATGACAGACGCGCTGCCCGAGCGCAGCGCCTGCCGAGCGCTCGTGACGAAGTACCCCAGATCACCGAGCTGCTGCGTGTAGAAGGCCTGCTGGATGCTTCGAGTCGCGCTCCAGGCCGCCGCACCGCCCAGCGAGACGAGTATCGCCACGAGCGGCACGAGGAAGACAGCGATCAGACGTCTGCGCATGGTCGCCTCATCCCAGACGGTAGCCGACGCCGCGGACGGTCTCGATGACCCCGCGCTGTCCGGTCTTCCGGCGGATCGCGCCGACGTGGACTTCGAGCGAGTGACCGAATCCGCGCCAGTCCGTGTTCCAGACCTCGCGGATGAGACGCTCCTTCGGCACCGCCACACCGGGGTAGCGCGCGAGCACCGCCACGATGTCGAACTCCTTGCGGGTGAGCTCGATCGGCGACCGGTCCACGAGAACCTGACGACCCACGAGGTCGATCTCGACGGCTCCCTCGTGCAGCAGGACGCTCGCCTCGGACTCGGGACGCACGGGCCGCGACCGGCGCGTCACCGCCTCGATGCGGGCGAGCAGCTCGTGCACGTCGTAGGGCTTGACCACGAAATCGTCGGCGCCGGCACGCAGCCCCTTGATCCGTTCGGTCACCTGATTGCGCGCGGTGACGATCACGATCGGCACGTCGCTTCGGCCTCGGATGCGCCGACACAGATCGATCCCGTCGACATCGGGAAGGCCGAGATCGAGCAGCACCACCTCGGTGTCCGCCCCGATCATCTGCAGCGCGGCGGCGCCGTCGGCCGCCCGTGCGGTGGCGTAGCCGGAGCGTACGAGAAAGGCATCGAGTGCGGCGGCGACGCGCGCGTCATCCTCCACGATCAGAATCCGCATCGACTCCGGTCCCCTTCTCCTGCTGGTGCAGGGGACAAACCTACCAGCGCGCGGACCGCGCGCCGACCGCCGCAGGCTCAGCTCAGTTCTGCACCGCCCGCTGCGCGAACGCACTCTCGTAGAGACACACGCTCGCCGCCGTGGCGAGGTTGAGCGACTCCGCGCGGCCGAAGATGGGGAGCCTCAGCACTCGGTCGGCGAGCAGCAGGGCGTCATCCTCGAGACCGCGCGCCTCATTGCCGAACAACCAGCCGGTGGGCTCTGCGAGCACCCCTTCGGCACGGGCGAGCAGGAGGTCATCGCCCTTGACGTCTGCGGCGAGGATGCGGAGCCCCGCCGCGTGGGCGCTGTCGATGACGTCGGGCAGCTCCGCCCCCACCGACACCGGCAGGTGGAACAGCGAGCCGGTCGTCGCTCGCACGACCTTGGGGTTGTACGGGTCGACGGTACGACCGGTGAGGATCACGGCGTCGGCGCCGGCCGCGTCGGCCGCGCGGATGATCGTGCCCAGGTTGCCGGGATCCCTGATCTCCTCGCAGATCGCGACCAGGCGCGGCGACGCTGCGAAGATGTCGCGGACCGACGTCGGGGTCTGTCGCACGACCGCCACGATCCCCTGCGGCGTGACCGTGTCGGCCATCGCGTTGAGCACGTACTCGGTGACGTACTCGACGTCGATGTCTGCATCCGTCGCCTTCGCGCGGATGTCGGGGTGCTTCTCCCACCCGTTCGGTGTCGCGAAGAGCTCCACGATCGCCTCGGGACTGTAGGTGAGCGCCTCGCGGACCGCTTGGGGGCCCTCGAGAAGGTACAGACCTGTCTCTGCGCGCGCGCTGCGCTTGGTCAGCTTCGCGACGGAACGGACTCGGGGGGAGCGGGGGTTCTCCAGCACGATCTCAGTCTAGAGTTCCGAAGCGGTCCTGCTGCGCACCCCCGACGGGGAACGACAGAGGACGCCCTCCCGAAGGAGGACGTCCTCTGACTGGAACGCTGCTTACGCGGCCGACTTCGGCGCGTTGACGTCGGAAGGCAGAGCCTTCTTCGCCGTCTCGACGAGAGTCGTGAACGTGGCTGCGTCGTTGACCGCGAGGTCGGCGAGCATACGACGGTCGACCGTCACACCCGCCAGGCCGAGGCCCTGGATGAAGCGGTTGTACGTGATGCCGTTCTGGCGTGCAGCGGCGTTGATGCGCTGGATCCACAGACGACGGAAGTCGCCCTTGCGCTTACGACGGTCCCGGTACGAGTAGACCAGGGAGTGGATGACCTGCTCCTTGGCCTTCCGGTAGAGGCGCGAACGCTGACCGCGGTAACCGGAGGCGCGCTCGAGGATGACGCGACGCTTCTTGTGGGCGTTTACCGCCCGCTTGACTCTTGCCATTTTCCTGTGTTCCTATTCTGCGTTCGGGCGCTCAGCGACCGAGAAGCTTCTTGGCGACCTTGAAGTCGGCCTTGGCCAGCACCTGGTCCTGGTTCAGACGACGAGTGCGACGGCTCGACTTGTGCTCGAGGTTGTGGCGCATACCGGCCTGCTGCTTCTTCAGCTTGCCGCTGCCGGTGATCTTGAAGCGCTTCTTAGCACCCGAGTGGGTCTTCTGCTTCGGCATCTTCTCTTCCTTCGTATGGCGCCTTCTCAGGCGACGGTGTCAACCCGCGGTGCGGGAGTCTGTGGGGCGGATGTCACTCCGCCGCGGCTGCTGCGGGAGCATCCTCGTCGGTCTTCGCGCTGCGCGCTGCCTGCTTGTTCGCCGCGCGCACCGCGTTCTGCTCCTGCTTCGCCTCGGACTTGCTCTTCAGAGGAGCCACGATCATGACCATGTTGCGACCGTCGATGGTCGGGTTCGACTCGACGGTACCGAGCTCCGCGACGTCCTCCGCGAACTTGCGCAGCAGACGAACGCCCTGCTCGGGGCGCGACTGCTCGCGACCGCGGAACAGGATCATGGCCTTCACCTTGTCGCCGGCCTTGAGGAAGCCCTCGGCGCGCTTGAGCTTCGTCGTGTAGTCGTGCGCCTCGATCTTCAGTCGGAAGCGGACCTCTTTCAGGATGGTGTTCGCCTGGTTGCGGCGAGCTTCCTTCTCCTTCTGGGCGGCTTCGTACTTGAACTTGCCGTAGTCCATGATCTTGACCACGGGCGGCTTCGAGTTGGGTGCGACCTCGACGAGGTCGAGGTCGGCTTCCTGCGCGAGGCGCAGCGCCGCCTCGATGCGGACGACGCCGATCTGCTCACCCGCGGGCCCGACGAGGCGGACCTCGGGGACGCGGATGCGCTCATTGGTGCGGGGATCGCTGATGCGTAGCTCCTTAGACGATGGGATTCGGCCACCAGGATGCTGTCGGCATCCCGGGCGAAATCAGAATCGTCCCCACCCGCCGGCATTCAGACGCCGGCTCTGCACCCTAGCTGCCGGATGCATCTGACGACGCGATCCGGTGGAGTGCAAGACCCGGTAGCCTGGAACGGCAAGCGCGGGTGGGAAGTGAATCCTCTTTCGTACCGGAGCATGACGCTCCGGAGCCCGACACAGTCTAACAGAAGGCAAGGCGAAGTGACGAACCAGGCATCGGACGAGGCAGCACGCGAGCGTGAAGAGCGCTGGGCGCGGCAAGAGGAGGCGGCATCGTCCGCGACTCGGGACATCGCGGACGTTCCTGCGGTCGAGGTGATCACGACCGCAGCCGTGCATCTGATGAGCGCGGCCGCCGTCAAGCTCGGCCTCGCAGACGACCCCAGTGCCGCCGAGCAGCTCGATCTCGACGAGGCTCGCAAGCTGATCAACGCCCTGGCCGGACTCATCACGGCCGGAGCGCCCGAGATCAGCGACATGCATGCACGCTCCCTGCGCGACGGCCTCCGCTCGCTGCAGCTCGCGTTCCGCGAGGCGTCCACGATCCCCGACCCCATCGGCAAGGGACCGGGCGAGAAGTGGACGGGGCCCGTCAACTAGGCCACGCGCGACCTGGCGCAGTGCTGGCGCGGGTGCGTCAGACCGAGCGGCGGAGCTTGACCGTGAGTGAATCGGCGAGCACCGCGATACGGTCATCCGCCGCCCAGCGCTGCGCCAATCGGGCGAGCACCGCGTCGAGCACCTCACGTTCGAGACCGTCGACGAGCTCGAGGACCACGATCAGCTCGGGACCTCGAAGGCGCGCGTCGGGGTCGCCGGCGGCGACCGAGACGTCGATCACCGCGAGCTCGTGCGCGACACTCTCCTGCAGCGCGGCGAACACCTCGGGCGACAGATAGCTCGGCTCCCAGGTGTGCCCCTGCGCGATCGCCCACACAGCGGGACGGCGGAAGACGAACTCGGTCTCGGACGTCGGATCGAGCACGATGAGATCGGTGTCCTCTGCGGACGCGGCGAGTGCGACGCGTGTCGCGTCGACCGGGATCGGACGCGCGCCGGCGTCCCATCGCTGCATGGCGTGGACCGAGGAGAACACCGGCTGCACGCGGCGTCCGTCAGGAGCAGCCACCGTCACGATCGACAGTTCCTGCGTCTTGTCGACGGCGAGCCCGCTGGGCGCAACACCTTCTTCGCCTTTCTCGGCGATGAGAGGGATCAGTACTCGAGCCGCACGGAACGCGTCGACGACCTCACTCTGGGATCCGTCGCCTGAGCGGAAGCGAAGGAGAGCAGCGAGAAGAGCGGGATCAGCAGAGCCGTCGTCGGCGGCGTGCGGATTCGATTCGAAACTGCGCCCTTCCCAGGGCACGCCGGCGGAGTCGGCGCGATCTCCTGACACCGTGCCGAGCGATCCGTCGCCTTCTGGCCTGTTCGGCTCGCCACCGTGCCCGCAGGCGTCGTCAGTGCCCTGCGACATCCAGTGCCTCAGCCAGCGTGAAGGCGCCGGCGTAGAGCGCCTTGCCGACGATCGCTCCTTCGACACCGAGCGGAACGAGCTCGCGCAGCGCGGCGATGTCGTCGAGGCTCGAGATGCCTCCGGACGCGACCACGGGCTTCGGCGTACGAGAGGTCATCTCACGCAGCAGTTCGAGGTTCGGTCCCTTGAGAGTTCCGTCCTTCGTCACGTCGGTGACGACATAGCGACTGCAGCCGGCATCTTCCAGACGGTCCAGAACCTCCCAGAGGTCGCCGCCGTCCTTGGTCCAGCCGCGGGCCGCGAGGGTCGTGCCGCGGACGTCGAGGCCGACCGCGATCGCTTCGCCGTATCGCCCGATCACATCGGCGGCCCACTCCGGGTTCTCCAGCGCGGCGGTTCCGAGGTTGATGCGCGTCGCGCCGCTCTCGAGAGCGGCTTCGAGCGTCGCGTCGTCGCGGATGCCGCCGGAGAGCTCGATGTTCACGCTCTTGAACTGCTTGATGACCTTGCGGAGGATGGGCGCGTTGCTGCCGCGCCCGAATGCAGCGTCGAGATCGACGAGATGGATCCACTCCGCGCCCTGCGCGACCCACTCGCCCGCCGCGTCGAGCGGGTCGCCGTAGCTGGTCTCGGTGCCCGCCTCCCCCTGCGTGAGCCGGACGGCCTTGCCGCCGGCGACATCGACGGCAGGGAGAAGGGTGAGCGAGGGAGACTGCGCGAAGTCGTTCATGACGTCCTCAGGTGAGATGGGAGGGCCGATTCGTCGGCACGAGAGTCGACATTAGCCTTCGCATCCGCCCACTCCAAAACGATGACCGCAGAGAACACGGGGTGCCAGGCGGTAGCCTCGAAGACACACCTGTCCGGTCGGTGAGGAGATGTCCCATGGTGCGCGATGCGGAACCCCGAGGCGGTGGCCCCCTTCGGCGAGGGAACCCGATGCCTCCCGAGGCTCCGGAGTCCATCTCGCCCGTGCCGCCTGTCCCGAATGTGAGCGACCGCCCTTCCGTGCCACCCACGCCGTCGCCGGCACCGACGGCCGCTCCGGCTCCGGCCCCCGCTCCGGCGCCGGCCACGCGCGCAGCAGCATCCGCCGCACGCATCACTCCCCCTCCCGTCGTCGTACCTCCCGTGCCGCCGCGCCCCGACACGCAGTCGCCCGCTGCGGAGACGACGTCGCGAGACGTCCCTCCCGGCGACACGGCCGCTCCCGGCGACACGGCCGCTCCCGCCGCCGCGATGACCATCCCGCCCGTGCCCCGCACCGTGCCCGTCACCATTCCCCGAGCGCCCGGTTCGCCCGGCAGCGCTCCGCCCGCCGCGCCGATCTCCGCGCCCGACGCGGCGGATGCGCCACAACAACCTTCTCCGGTGCCGAACCCGACGGTCGGTGTCGGTGGCGTGACGGAGACGACGACCGCTCGGACCTCGCCCGCAGCACCCGCGCCGTCCTCCCGCAGAGTGCAGCGGGAACAGGGCGTCGAGCGTCCGTCGTTCCTCCAACAGGAACGACGCGAAGAACCGGCGCGCATCGGCGGTCGTGGTCTGCTCAACCGGGTGGGCTTCTCACTCGGGCCGAGTGCTCGCGAGCGCGCGATCCGAGACGATGAGCACGCGGTGGGTATGCACTGGCCCGGCCCTCGCACGGTCGCCGTGGTCAACGGCAAGGGCGGTGCAGGGAAGACCCCCGCCACTGTTCTTCTGTCGGCGGTCTTCGCCCAGTACGGAGGGGCAGGCGTCCTCGCCTGGGACAACAACCAGACGCGAGGGACGCTCGGGTGGCGCACCGAGACGGGCGCGCACGATCGCACCCTGCTCGAGCTCCTGCCCCAGACGCAGCGCCTGCTCGGCGCGCAGGGCCAGTCGGCCGATCTCGCTCACTTCGTGCATCACCAGCCGCAGGAGAAATACGACGTCCTTCGGTCGAAGCCCATCCGACTCGCGCACGAGAATCGTCTCAGTCCCGCCGATGTCGATTCGATCCACGCCGTCGCCGCCAAGTTCTATCGCCTCATCATCATCGATTCCGGGAACGACGAGTCCGATCCCATGTGGCTGCGGATGATCGACCGTGCCGACCAGCTGGTCGTGGCGACCACGACACGCGATGATCACGCCGAAGCCGGAGCCCTGCTGCTGGAGGCGCTCGAGGACCGCGACGAGCGGTCCGCCCGGCTCGCCCGCGAGTCGGTCGTGGTGGTCAGCCAGGCAGACCCGAAGGCGTCGCCGGGCGACGTCGCCGACGTCGTCGGAGGGTACAGCTCTCTGGCTCGTGAAGTCGTGTCGATACCCTTCGACCGAGAGATGGTGGACGGGCACCTGCGACTGCGCGCTCTCGCGGAACCGACGCAGCGCGCCTGGTTGTCGGCGGCCGCCGCCGTCGCACGCGGCTTCTGACGCCCAGGACCGACCTCGAGGCGCTCGCCCCGACGGGCCGTCGGATCAGCGCAGGCTGTCGACCCAGTTGCGCAGGAGCTGGATGCCGGCTTCACCGGACTTCTCGGGGTGGAACTGCGTCGCTGAGAGGGGTCCGTTCTCGACGGCGGCCAGGAACGGGTCGCCGTAGGTCGCCCACGTCAGCACGGGCTGCGGAAACGGCGGGATGACGTCGAGCTCCCACGACTGCGCCGCGTACGAGTGGACGAAATAGAACCGCTCGTTCTCTATCCCCTTGAACAGCACCGAGTCGCTACCGGGCTCGACCGTGTTCCATCCCATGTGCGGCAGCACCGGGGCATTGAGCTCGGTGACGGCACCCGGCCATTCCCCGAGTCCCTCGGAATCGTGACCCCGCTCCACCCCGTGCGCGAACAGGACCTGCATGCCGACGCAGATTCCGAGCACGGGTCGACCGCCGGCGAGCCGCCTGTCGATGATCTCGTCGCCGCCGTGGGCGTACAGCGCATCGCGCACGGCTTGGAAAGCCCCCACGCCCGGGACGACGAGCCCGTCGGCCTCGAGTGCTTCCGAGCGATCGCGAGTCAGCACGGCATCGGCGCCCGCGGCGACGAGCGCCTTCACGGCGGAGTGCACGTTGCCCGACTCGTAGTCGAAGACCGCGACTCTGGGTGCGCGACTCATAGCGCACCCTTGGTCGAGGGGATGCCGTCGACCAGCGGATCGAGAGCCTTGGCCTGACGGAAGGCGCGGGCGAATGCCTTGTACTCGGCCTCCGCGATGTGATGCGGATCACGGCCGCCCAGCACGCGCACATGCACGGTGAGTCCGGCGTTGAATGTGATCGCCTCGAAGGAGTGACGCACGAGGGAACCCGTGAAGTGCCCGCCGATGAGGTGGTGCTCGAAGCCTGCGGGCTCCCCCGTGTGCACGAGGTACGGCCGTCCCGAGATGTCGACCACGGCTTGCGCGAGCGCTTCGTCGAGCGGCACGAGTGCGTCGCCGTACCGCGAGATACCGGACTTGTCGCCCAGCGCTTCGCGGATCGCCTGACCGAGCACGATCGAGATGTCCTCGACCGTGTGGTGCGCGTCGATCTGCGTGTCTCCCGAAGCGCGCACCGTCAGGTCGGTGAGCGAGTGCTTCGCGAAAGCGGTGAGCATGTGATCGAAGAACGGCACCGAGGTGTCGATGTGGCTCGAGCCGCTGCCATCGAGATTCAGCTCGAGCTCGACCGTGGACTCCGACGTGCTGCGCACGCGCGAGGCGGTGCGCGGGGTGCGAGTGGTGCTGCTCATGAAGCCGATCCTATCGAGGCCAGAGCGTCGAGGAATGCGGTGGTCTCGGCTTCGGTGCCGGCTGTCACGCGGAGGTGTCCCGGGATACCCACATCGCGCACGAGCACACCGCGGTCGTACAGCTGCTGCCACACGGCCTTCGGGTCGGACACTCCTCCGAAGAGCACGAAGTTCGACCACGTCTCATGCGGCGTGTAGCCGAGCGCCTCCAGGGTGGCCGTGATGCGATCCCGCTGCTCGACGATCTCGTCGACCATGCCGAGCATCACGTCGGCGTTGCGCAGCGCGGCGACGGCAGCAGCCTGGGTCAGCGCACTGAGGTGATAGGGCAGCCGCACCAGACGCAGAGCGTCGATGAACGCCGGGTCCGCAGCGAGGTACCCGACGCGGGCGCCCGCGAATGCGAACGCCTTGCTCATCGTGCGAGACACGGCGAGGCGAGGGCGTCCATCGAGCAGGCTGAGCGCCGAGGGAGCATCGCGCGGGGCGAACTCCTGATACGCCTCGTCGACGACGACTATGCCGCGCGACGCCTCGTACACCGCTTCGACGACATCGAGCCCCATCGGGGTGCCGGTCGGGTTGTTCGGCGAGCAGAGCAGGATCACGTCGGGGTCGGCAGCAGCCACCTGCTCTGCCGCCTCGTCGGGTGTGATCGTGTAGTCCGGCTGACGCGAGCCGGCGACCCACCGCGCGCCGGTCCCCTGCGCGATCAGCGGGTACATCGAATACGTCGGCGCGAATCCGTAGACGGTGCGACCCGGACCGCCGAACGCCTGCATGATGTGCTGCAGAACCTCATTCGAACCGTTCCCGGCCCAGATCTGCTCCGGCTCGAGACCGTGTCCGAGGTAGCGCGCGAATGCCTCGCGCAGCGTCGTGAACTCACGGTCGGGATAGCGGTTCACGTCGCGCAGTGCCACGGCGATGTCGTCGAGGATGTCGCTCGAGACGGCATCCGGAACAGGATGCGTGTTCTCGTTGACGTTCAGAGCGATCGGCAGCGGAGCCTGCGGGGCACCGTAGGGGGTGAGTCCGCGGAGGTCGTCGCGAAGAGGGAGGTCAGCAAGTGAAACGGTCACCCTTCCCATGGTAGGCCGCGCGCAGGAGACGGTCGCTCAGCGTGACGCCGACGAGGCGTGGTCTGACGACATGGCGCGGCTGATCACTCCGAGTATTCGGCCGGGATCGCCAGCTCTTCACCGATCTGCAGGGCGCCACCCTGCAGCACGTTCAGCCGCGTGATGTCGCCGATCACATCGCGCGGGTCTGCCTTCGGTGCGATGCTCTCGGCGATCGACCACAGCGTGTCCCCCGGCATCACAGTGACGGTCTCGAAGGACGCCGCCTCGACCTCGTCGTTCGAGGCCATCGCGCTGCCGCCGCTGAGAGCGCCGAAGGCGATACCTGCGGCGAGCGGCAGCGCCGCGAGCGCCAGCACGACCCGGCGACCGCGCGCCGTCAGCCGAAGACGCGTCGTCGGCGCTGCCGGGACGATCGCTGCGGTGCTGAAGGTGATGGTGCTCATGTCGTGCTCCTCTGCTGCTCCCGCGCTGGGCGGTGAAGGTGGCGTAGCGTTCGCATTCGCGACTCGGCCGGGAGCCGTGAATGCGAAGCTACGTTCCGAAGGTATCTTCGAATTCGAATGTGTGTCAAGACTTCTTCGAAACCTGCTCCGGAAAAGAACCGACACGCTCGAACAGATATTCCCCATCGCCGCGTTTCTCGGATACGGTTTCGATAGCAACACCCCACCACGGGCCACCGACATTCGAACCGAGACGCCGGGTCCACACCTGAGGAGCATCATGAGCGACAACGCCGCCACCGAGTCAGAGGCTCCGCGCACTCGCCGTCGGAAGAGCCTGAGCCCGAAGCAGATGGCGATCCTCGAGGTCATCCAGACGTCGATCAGCCGCTACGGATACCCGCCGAGCATGCGCGAGATCGGCGACGCGGTCGGACTCAAGTCGCTGTCGAGCGTCACGCATCAGCTGGGCCAGCTCGAGCTGAGCGGTTATCTGCGCCGTGACCCCGGCAAGACGCGCGCGATGGAGGTGCTGATCGACCTTCCCGGCGCGAGCGGCGAGAACCCGGCCGACATCGCGACGCCGGTGGGCGACGCCGCGCTCGTGCCCCTCGTCGGCAGAATCGCCGCCGGCGTGCCGATCACCGCCGATCAGCAGGTCGAGGAGATCTTCCCTCTCCCCCGACAGCTCGTCGGCAAGGGCGATCTCTTCATGCTCAAGGTGTCGGGCGAGTCGATGATCGACGCTGCGATCTGCGATGGCGACTGGGTCGTGGTGCGTTCGCAGGGCAGCGCCGAGAACGGCGAGATCGTCGCCGCCATGCTCGACGGTGAAGCGACCGTGAAGGTGCTCCGGCGCCGCGACGGTCACACCTGGCTGCTTCCGCGCAACTCCGCATTCGAGCCGATCCTCGGCGATGAGGCCGTCATCCTCGGCAAGATCGTCGCGGTGCTGCGCGCCGTCTGAGCGCAGCACTCCGTTCGGCGCGGGTCGGGTTCATCGTAGGGTCGAAGCATGTCGTCGCCCTATGGTTCCTGGTCCTCGCCCTTCTCTCCGGCATCCGTGGCGGCGTCGTCCCCGCGATACGACGGCGCCGTGTTCGTGGGCGACGAGATCTGGTGGGGCGAGACCGTGCCGACCGAGGGCGGACGGGTCGCCGTGCGCAGCTCCACGGGCCAGACCATCCTTCCCGCTCCGTGGAGCGCACGATCGCGGGTGCACGAGTACGGTGGCGGGGCCTGGACCGCCGACGCCGACGGCACTCTCTACTTCGTCGACGCGGCAGACCAGCGGGTCAGGCGGATGTCGCGCATCGGTGACATCCTCGCGTTGACGCCGGCGGGCCCGTCGTACGGCGGTCTCCGCCTCGCCGGCGGACGGCTGTTCGCGGTGCGCGAGGACCTGGATGCCGAACCCCACGCCCGGGCCATCGTGGAGATCCCGCTCGACGGCTCAGGGGCCGACGCCGACGACCGTCTCTGCACGATCGTCGGCGGGGCGGACTTCTACGCGCACCCCGCGCTGTCGCCCGACGGCACCCGCCTCGCGTGGGTCCAGTGGAGCGCGGACCGGATGCCGTGGCAAGGCGCAGAGCTCGTCGTCTGCGACGGCGAGCACACGACGAGCCTTCCGACGCGTGCGGCTCTGCAACCCGAGTGGACCTCCGACGACGAGCTGCTCTACTCCGACGATCCGTCCGGCCGATGGACCCTGCACCGCCAGGCGCTGCGCGGCGTCGCCGCGCTCGGCCGCGCAGAGCCGTTCGCCGCCACCGCCGACGCCGACACCGGTTATGGACTCTGGGTGCTCGGCAACCGCTGGTACCACCCACTCCCCGACGGAAGGGTCGTCGCGGTCCGCACCGAGGGCCGCGACCAGGTCGTGCTGATCGACGCGTCCGGCACCGCGCGACCGATCGCGCTCCCTGCAGACGGGCACGTCAGCGTCGATGACGTCGCGGGCAACCGGGTGCTGCTGTCGGGCACCAGCTCGACGGGTGCGCCGGGAGTGTGGTGTGTCGACGTCGACACCGGTGAGGCGGTCGCCGTGACCGGCGGCGCTCCAGCCGACCCCGCGTGGACGTCGCCCGCGTCGATGATCCTGGTGCAGGGTCCGCGCGGACCGGTGCACGCCTTCGTCTATCCGCCCGCCCATCCTCACGAGGCTCCCCCGCACGACGAGCTTCCTCCCTACGTCGTGTTCGTGCACGGCGGCCCGACGGCCCACGTGACAGGCGCCACCTCCCCGGCGATCACCTTCTACACCAGCCGCGGGATCGGCGTTCTCGACGTGAACTACGCGGGCTCGACAGGGTACGGCCGCGCCTACCGAGAGCGTCTCGACGGTGAGTGGGGCGTGGCCGATGTCGATGACGTGATCGCGGCCGCCGAGGGACTGGCCGATCTCGGGCTCGCTGATCCGGCGCGCATCGCCATCAGGGGCGGCTCCGCCGGCGGCTGGACGGTGCTCTGCGCGCTCGTGCGCGGCGGCACGTTCACCGCGGGAGTCAGCCGCTACGGAGTCGCAGACCTGCGGATGCTCGCCGCGGACACACACGATTTCGAAGCGTCGTACATCGACGGTCTCGTCGGGCCGCTACCCGACGCCGAGGCGCTGTACATCGAGCGCTCGCCGCTCACGCACGCCGATCGGATCGATGTTCCGGTGCTCCTGATGCAGGGAGGCGCCGATCGAGTCGTACCCGCCTCGCAGTCAGAGGCGATCCGTGATGCGCTCGCTTCCCGCGGAGTGGACCACGAGTACGTCCTGTATCCGGAAGAGGGCCACGGCTTCCGTTCCGCCGAGACCGTGATCGACTCGCTCGAACGCGAGCTCGCGTTCCTCGGGCGCGTGTTCGGCTTCACGCCCGCGGACTGATCATTCTCCGACGCGGTTGCGCAGACGCATGGCCCGCTCGGCCTCGCGTGTGTCCTGACGCTCGCGCAGAGTCTGACGCTTGTCGAACTCGCGCTTGCCCTTCGCGAGCGCGATCTCGACCTTCGCGCGTCCGTCGGAGAAGTACAGCTTGAGCGGGATCAGCGTGTAGCCGCCGGCGGACACCGCATGCTGCAGCTTCGCGATCTCCTCGCGATGAAGCAGGAGCTTGCGGATGCGCTTGGCCGAGTGGTTAGTCCAGTGACCCTGCGAGTACTCGGGGATGTGGACGGAATCGAGGAACACCTCGTTCCCCTTCACGAACGCGTATCCGTCGCTGAGATTCGCACGCCCCTGGCGCAGCGACTTGACCTCGGTGCCGGTGAGCACCATCCCCGCCTCGTACGACTTCTCGATGTTGTAGTCGTGACGTGCGCGACGATTGGTCGCGATGACCTTCTCCCCGCGTTCCCTGGGCATGATGTCTCCTGTGCGTCGATGAGCTCAGCGACATGTGCGTCGCGAGCAGCCTTTCAGTATATACCTGCGACCGGGCACAGCCCGTGACAGCACGAGCCGGCCGAGGTCAGGTGCGAAGCCACCGACGGATCGCGAAGCCTGCCGACAGCGCAGCGAGCACCACTCCGATACCGATCAGCACCGGCACCACGAGCGCGGCGTCGCTCATCGAGATCCAGGTGGTGATGAACGGCACCCGGCCACGCAGATACCCTTCGACTCCGAAGTGCACGCCTGCGACCACGGCCGCGCTGGCGAGCACAGACCCGAGGAAGGCGGCGAAGACGCCCTCGAGCACGAACGGGGTCTGGATGAATCGGTTCGATGCGCCCACCAGACGCATGATGCCGATCTCCTTGCGCCGCGCATAGGCGGAGAGGCGGATGGTCGTGCCGATCAGCAGGATCGCGGCGATGAGCATGAGCACCGCGATCCCGACCGCGATGTACGTCGCGACCGTCAGCGCGGAGAACAGCGGCTCGAGGTACTGCAGCTGATCCTGCACCTGCTCGACACCCGTCACCCCGTTGAACGCCTCGGAGATGACCTGAGACTGGCCGGGATCCTTCATCGTGACGAAGAA
Source organism: Microbacterium hydrocarbonoxydans (assembly GCF_904831005.1). Taxonomy (NCBI): domain Bacteria; kingdom Bacillati; phylum Actinomycetota; class Actinomycetes; order Micrococcales; family Microbacteriaceae; genus Microbacterium; species Microbacterium hydrocarbonoxydans. Next base: position 2,217,742 of record NZ_LR882982.1, read on the forward strand.
GACCTCGAAGGCCTGATCAGCGCTGATGAGGTTCGCCTGATCCTCGCCGAGTTGATCGACGAGCTTGGCATAGGTGTCTTCCTTGGAGTCGAAGGTCACCTCGCTGATGAGCGGGGCGAGCGCCTCGCCCTCGAGCTGGCTGCGGACCGCGTTCACCTGGTCCTCCGACGCACCGCCGTCGATGCACGTCGGCGACTCGGAGATGTCGCTGCACATGTAGACGGCGACCTGCGCACGCTCGGTCCAGTAGCCGCGCATCGTGCCGATCTGCGCCTGCATCAGGATCGCCGCGCCGACGAACGTCAGCGACACGAATGTCACGAGCACGACGGAGATGACCATCGAGATGTTGCGTCGGAGCCCGACCAGGGCCTCGGTGAGGATCAGACCGATTCTCATGAGGTCGGCCCCACTTCCTCCGCGCCGTCGTCCGAGAGGCCGAGACGATCGGCGACCCCCAGCTCTGCGACGTCGACCTGTGGCAGGACGATCGGATGGGTGAGGGAGCCGACGGGTGCGGGCGCCACGGGCGCTGCATCCTCGATCCTGGGCTCGATGGGTGCGGCCTGGGCCTCGGGAGTCTCGGATGCCGTCGGCACCGCGTCCGCGGCAGGCGACTCCGCTCTGCGCTGAGCGTGGAGCTCTTCCGCGAGCGCTGCGCGCACCACCGACAAGTCGGCGGTCTGACGCTGCACCTCCTGCACGGCCGTGAGCGCCGCGGCCGCAGCGGCACCGCGTACCTCTTCGGGCACGAGGCGCGGGATGTTCGACGTGTCGCCGTACCCACCGTGCACCTCGTCGCGCACCATCTCGCCGTCGCGCAGCTCGATGACGCGGCGCTGCATCTGATCGACGAACGCCGCTTCGTGGGTGGCCATCAGCACGGTCGTGCCGCCGGCGTTGATCCGTGCGAGCAGCTGCATGATGTCGACCGACGTGGCAGGGTCGAGGTTTCCGGTCGGCTCGTCCGCGAGAAGCACCTGAGGGCGGTTGACGAGCGCGCGGGCGATGGCGACGCGCTGCTGCTCACCGCCGGACAGCTCGTGCGGCATCCGCTTCTGCTTGCCGTCGAGCCCGACGAGCGCGAGCGCCTCGGGCACGGCTTGCTGGATGAAGCCCCGCGATGAGCCGGTCACCTGCAGCGTGAACGCGACGTTCTGGTACACCGTCTTGGAGGGCAGCAGGCGGAAGTCCTGGAAGACCGAGCCGATGTGGCGACGGAAGTACGGGACTTTGCGGTTCGCCAGCGACCGCAGGTCGCGTCCGAGCACGGCGACGCGGCCGGTGCTCGGCACGTCTTCGCGCAGGATGAGTCGCAGACATGACGACTTCCCCGAGCCCGACGCCCCGACGAGGAAGACGAACTCGCCCCGTTGGACCTCGAAATCGACGCCGGACAGTGCGGGCCTGGAGGTCCCGCGATAGCGTTTCGTGACGTTCTCGAACCGAATCATGACTTTACGAGCGTAAGCGCGCGGGTTCCTCTGATCGCGAGCGACACCCCGCCGACGACTTCCGCGTCACACCCCACTGCTATACATGGAGGTGCGGATCCACGCCCCAGCGTGGACGATGACTCCGAGGGGGATGCGATGACCACGCCTGCAGGTTGGTACGACGATGGATCCGGCCGCCAGCGCTGGTGGGATGGCGAGCAGTGGACCGAGCATTTCGCCCCCGCAGCCGACGCTCCCGTCGCTGCCGAGGCTTCCGCCGACGCAGGCGCTCCGTCTCAGAATGCGTCCGAGTCGGCGGCATCCGCCGAGACCCACGACGCGATCAACTCCGTCGCCGCGGTCGAGGCCGGCGCCACGTGGGACGGGCCGTCGTCTGCGGATGCATCCGCACCGACGTCGACATCCGCACCGACCGAGAACGGGTCTGCGGGCGACGCCTCGGATCCTGTTCCCCCGCATGGCGGTCCTGCGGCAGATGCCGCGCCGGCCGACGTGTGGTCGAGCGAGCCGGCGCAGTCCGCCGACACGCCCCCGTCCGAGTCGCCTGCGTCGGACGCGCCGGTCCCGCCATACGCGAACACCGCACCCGAGCCTCCCCTCTACGCCGCACCCGCGTATCCCGGTGCGGCTCCGACCTACCCCGGCGCCGAAACCGCGTATCCGGGAGGTGCTCAGGGATACGCCGGATCACCGTATCCGGGCGCGGCCCCCGCGTACGGAGCACCCGGCGCGTATCCGGTCGCCGCCCCGTCGGCACCCTCCGGCCCTGCGGGGCTCTCCGTGCTCGGACTCGTCGGCCTGGGCCTCGCTGCGCTCGGCACGATCCTCGCCTGCATCCCGCTCGGCTGGATCGCGCTGATCGGCTGGCTGATGCTGGTCGGCGGCTTCTTCACGTCGCTGATCTCGCTCTTCCTCAAAGGACGGAAGTGGCCCGGCATCACGGGGCTCATCGTGTCGGTCGTGGGCGGTGTGCTCGCCGTCATCCTCAGCTTCTTCTTCGCGATCGCCGCGGTCTCCGAGGCGATCCGGGATCTGCCCACGCCGCCACCGTCGAGCGAGTCCGACACGACACCTGCCCCGTCGCCGAGCCTCGACCCCGATGACGGCGGCTCGACCGGACAGATCGAGGAGGGGACGATCGGCGACACCGTGACGCTCCGCTTCCTCGGGGGAAGCGGCGAGGTCACCGTCACCGAGGCGACCTGGTCGACAGACGTCGGGACGGGGGTCCCGTCGACGAACGGCGGGTACCTGACGATCGAGACGACGTGGACCGGCATCGACGGCGTGACTCCCGCGAACCCCCTCTTCACGTCACTCGAGACAGCAGACGGCACCGCGGGCGAGCTCGACTTCTTCGTCACCGGAGCCCCCAACGAGCTGCTCGATCCGGGACAGACGGCAAGCGGTCCGATCACCTTCGACGTCGCCGAGAGCGAGTCGTACGTCTTCGTGATCACCGACGAGGCCACGCGGGAGATCGCACGGATCTCGATCACCCCGACCGCCGGCTGAGCCGTCGGATCGCGCGACACGTAACGGAGTCGAAGATGACGACACCCGCAGGCTGGTATGACGACGGCTCCGGACAGCTGCGCTGGTGGGACGGAGCCGCCTGGACCGAGCACACGATGCAGGCGCCGCCCGCAGCGGCGCCTGCATCATCCGCGGCGATTCCGACGCCGGCCTCGACTCCGGCACAACCCTCAGCACCGCACACGGCCCCCGACCCGCGTCCGACGTTCGAGCCGCCGTATGTCGCCGCGAGTCCTGCGGCGCCCGCAGCCGATGCGCCGATCGACCGAGCATCCACAACCGTGTCTCCCGGCGCACCCGCGTCTTACCCGGGCGCTCCGATCGGTGCGGGCATGCAGGGCTCCTCCGCTGTGTCTGCGCCTGCGAAGCCGGGCGTCTCGGTACTCGGCATCATCGGCCTGTCGCTGACTGCCGCCGGAGTGGTCCTCTCGTGCATCCCGGTGATCGCCTTCATCGGCTGGATCCTTCTGGGCGTGGGCGTCGTGGTGTCGCTCGTCTCGATCTTCCTTCCGGGCGCCAAGTGGCCCGGGATCTCCGGCATCGCCCTCGGCGTCCTGGGCGCGGTCCTGGCTGTGGCTGTGTCACTGCTCACGCTCGGGGCGACTGCGCCCGAGCCTCGTGCCGAACCCTCGCCCGTGGCGACCGACGCGCCGTCTCCGTCGTCATCTGCAGAGCCGACGCCCGCCCCCTCCCCATCGACGCAGACGACTCCTCCCCCGGGCACGCAGACCGTCACGTTCGACGAACTGGCCGTGGGTCAGTGCATCCCGTTCATGGAATGGGGCGACGAGGTGTCCGAGCTTCCGATCGTGCGGTGCGACCAGCCTCACACCGATGAGGTCTATTACATCTTCGACGCCGCGGACGGCGACTTCCCCGGTGACGAGGCTCTGCAGACTCTGGCGACGGAACGGTGCGACGCGGCTTTCGCCGACTACATCGGCATCCCCTACGCAGACTCCGAATTCGACAACTACTGGTTCGTGCCCACCGAGGCATCGTGGAACCGCCTCAAGGATCGAACCCTCCAGTGCATCGTCTACAGCAACGACGAGGTGACGGAGTCGCTCCAGGGGGCGGCCCGCTGAGTGACGGGGGTCAGTCTTCGTCTTTGCGCTTGCGCCAGCGGATGCCGGCCGAGATGAATCCGTCGAGGTCGCCGTCGAACACGGCAGCCGGGTTGCCCGACTCGTGTCCGGTGCGCAGGTCCTTCACCAGCTGCTGGCCGTAGAGGAAGTACGAGCGCATCTGGTCGCCCCAGCTCGCGGTGATGTTACCGGCGAGCTCCTTCTTCTTCGCAGCCTCCTCCTCCTTCTGCAGCAGCAGAAGTCGGGTCTGCAGAACGCGCATCGCAGCGGCGCGGTTCTGGATCTGCGACTTCTCGTTCTGCATCGAGACGACGATGCCGGTCGGAAGGTGTGTCAGTCGCACGGCGGAGTCGGTGGTGTTGACCGACTGTCCGCCAGGACCCGACGAGCGGAAGACATCGACGCGGATGTCGTTCTCGGGGATGTCGACCTCGGTCGCCTCTTCCATGAGGGGGATGACCTCGACCGCGGCGAACGACGTCTGGCGCTTGTCAGCCGAGCCGAAGGGGCTGATGCGGGCGAGGCGGTGAGTTCCGGCCTCGACCGACACGGTGCCGAATGCATACGGGGCGTCGATCTCGAACGTCGCAGACTTGATGCCTGCACCTTCGGCATACGACGTGTCGAGGACCTTCACGGGGTACTTGTGGCGCTCGGCCCAGCGCAGGTACATGCGCATGAGCATCTCCGCGAAGTCGGTGGCGTCGTCGCCGCCTGCCCCCGAGCGGATCGTGACGATGGCGGAGCGCTCGTCGTACTCTCCGTCCATCAGCGTCTGGACCTCGAGCTGGTTGATGATCTCGGTGAGCGCGTTGAGCTCGGCGCGTGCTTCGACGGCGGAGTCCTCATCGCCCATCTCGTTCGCGAGGCCGACGAGCACCTCGAGGTCGTCGAGTCGACGACCGATGCCCTCGACGCGGGCCAGCGCCGACTGGCGGTGGCTCAGCGCGCTGGTCACCTTCTGGGCGCGTTCGGGGTCGTCCCAGAGGTCCGGCACGCCGGCTTCCTCGCTGAGGCGCGCGATGTCGGAGCGGAGGGTCTCGACATCGATGACCTCGCGGATGTCACCGTAGGTGAGTCGCAGGGCCTGGATGTCGGCGGAGAGATCGAGTTCGAGCATGTCGCGTCCAGCCTAACGTGCCGCCTGTGCGGGCGGGGACCCTTCATCGCCTCTGGCACGTGCGGCGACGGAGTAGCGTGAAGTGAGTGAGCAATGCTTCCACGGTCCTCCGGCGATTCGGGCCCATGGTGTACCTGCCCACCGTGCTCTTCTCGCTGGGCGAGGGTGCAGTCATCCCGCTCATCCCGGTCATCGCGTCCGAGATGGGAGCCGACGTCGCCTTCGCCGCGCTCGTGGCCTCGGCACTGGTCGTCGGCCAGCTGTGCGGCAACGTTCCCGCCGGGTGGGCGGTGTCGCGCATCGGTGAGCGGTTCACCATGGTCATCGCCGGAACCGTCGCCGTCGCGGCGGGCGTGGGCATGGTGTTCGCCCCGTCGCTCGCCGTGCTCGCGGCGTCCGTCTTCCTGCTCGGCTTCTGCGCGGCGGCCTTCGGTCTCGCACGCCATGCCTTCATGACGACCAGGGTTCCTCTCGCCTTCCGCGCCCGCGCTCTCTCGCTGTTGGGCGGCAGCTTCCGCCTCGGCGTGTTCATCGGGCCGTTCGTCGCCGCAGGACTGCTGCAGCTGTTCGGCTCGGAGATCGCGGCGATCTGGTTCTTCCTCGGGTGCCTCGTCGTCATGGTGCTGCTCGTGCTTTTCGGCCCCGATCCCGAGAAGACCGTGCCGAGGGCGAGTCCGATCCGTACGGCATCGCTGTCGGAGGACACGGGCGAGGTCGTCACCGGATCGATCCCCACCACGGAGCGGGTCGGAGTCCTTCGCACCATGTGGTTGCAGCGGAGCGTGCTCGGACGGCTGGGGATCGCAGCGGCTTCGCTGTCTGCCGTGCGATCGGCCCGACAGGTCGTCCTGCCGCTCTGGGGGCTTTCGCTCGGCCTCGATTCCTCGACCATCGCGCTCGTGGTCGGCGTCTCGGGCGCGATCGACTTCGCGCTGTTCTATGCGAGCGGTCAGGTGATGGACCGCTTCGGCAGACTCTGGGCGGCGATGCCCGCGATGCTTCTCATGGGCGCCGGGTTCCTCGCGCTCTCACTGACGCACGACCTCGATGCGGCCGTGCTGTGGTTCGGCATGTTCGCCGCAGTGCTCGGCGTCGGCAACGGCCTCTCGAGCGGCATCCTGCTGACCTTGGGCGCCGATGTCGCACCGAAGCGAGACCCCGCCGCCTTCCTCGGTTCCTGGCGCACCCTCACCGATGCCGGGGGCGCGATCGCCCCGCTCCTGGTGTCGGGCATCATCGCCGTCGCCTCGCTGCCGTTCGCCGCAGCCGCGATGGGTGTCATCGGACTGCTCGGAGCAGGCGGGTTCCTGCGGTGGATCCCTCGCTTCGTGCCGAAGGCGAAGGAGCAGGAATGACCGTTCTGGGCGCCGACATCCGCCGACTGGTCACCGAGTTCAGACCTCGATCACCGCGTGACCATGCGGCACTGACCGACTTCTCACGACACTTCGCCGACGACACGGGTCCGGTCGTCCGCGACGATGGTCCGAGTCATGCCACGGCGTCGGCGTTCGTCTTCGACCCCGCGCTGACGCGGATCGCACTGGTGTTCCATGGCAAGGGAGAATTCTGGGTGCAGCCCGGAGGCCATCTCGAAGACGACTCCTCGATCGTCGACGCCGCTCTGCGCGAACTCGAGGAGGAGACCGGGATCGCTGCGGAGCATCCCGGCGCATCGCTCGTGTACGACCTCGATCATCACGCGCTTTCTGCGGCATTCGGGCGCTGCGCGTCGCACCTCGATGTCGGCGTCGTCGTGACCGTGCCTGCGGATTCACCCCTCACGGTGAGCAGCGAGTCCGGCGACGTGCGGTGGTGGCCCATCGACTCGCTTCCCGCGAACGTCCCGGCGGGATTCTCCACGCGCGTTCGCGAGATGCTCGCACGCGTGACCACCTGAGCGGCCCTCCCCTCGCCGCCGGCTGTAGGCGGAAGGACTCACCGCACCGCCGTGCGGCTGGTGCCCGTCGACCGCAGCTCGAAGCCCTCCGGGAGGAACAGCGAGAGAAGCGGCGGGTGCCACCATGTCGCGAGCGACACCCGCGCGGAAGTCCCGTCGGGGGTCGTCGCCGACACGAGTGACGCCGTCTGCGAGGCGACATCGATGAGGGCTGCCGCCTGCTCCCCGACCTTGTCGTCTGTCAGCCGAGCGAGCGGCTCGTCCCCGTCGACCGTGAGGACGAATCCATCGGCTCCGGCGAGCGCCGCGGAATCGGCGAGCGAATCGAGTCGCTTCTGCGCGATGTACAGGTCGGTCGCGCACACGCAGACGAAGGTGAGAGCCAGCGCCAGCACGGCGTATCCGAGGGTGAGCAGCAGCACGCTGCCTTCTTCCGTCCCTCCGACCTCTTTCCTCACCCCGACCCCCACGTCCGTGAGACCTTCTGCACGGCGGACCCCTGCACGGTGACCGCTGCCGCCTCCTGCAGCCCGAAGACAGCAGGGATCAGCGGAAGGGAGACGCGCGCGGTGATCGTGAGCATGATCGTCGAACCCGGCTGAGGGCACTCTCCATCCGTCCCGGGGCACTCCATGGACATCTCCAGTGTCGCGTCATCCATGCCGTACTGCTCGATGATGCTCGCGAGAACCTCCTCACCACGAGACTGTGCGGTGTCGGGATCCGGCGCCAGGGCGATCGCACGCGCTGTGTGCCGAGCCGCCGCCTCGACTCCGAGCGTCTGCTCCTGAATCGCCCCCAGCGCGATGATCAGATATACCAGCGGCACCAGCAGGATCACCCCCACGGCGATGAACTCGAGCGCGGCCGACCCCTCGTCATCCATCGCCGAACGTCTCTTTCGGCGCATCGGCCTCGATCGACAGAGCGTGGGGCAGACCCAGGAGGCCGATCACAGGGAGCGGCGCCGTGACCGCAACCTTCACCATCTGCGCACCGAGGACCGGCTCCTGCACCACGACGATGTCCTCGGCGTAGGACGCCCCGACGGCACGAGTGATCACCTCACGCGCGCGGTCTGCGCCGTCGGCGAGAGTCGTATCGGCGAGCGCCGCGACGTACGCGCCCTCCACCGCGGCGTCGTGCACGACGTTTCGCACATACACCGCGAGCGCCAGTTGCATCACCGCGAGGGTGAGCACGGTGAGGAGGCTGCCCACCAGCACGAACTCGACCGGACTGGAACCCCGGTCGCCGGCGAGCACCCACGGTGAGTCACGCGTCATCACGGCGCGTCTTCCGCCGGTCACCGCTCAGATCCCCGACACGCGCGCGATCGCCTGCTCGAACAGCTCACTGAGCGCAGGACCGGCGACCGCCCAGATCAGCACGACGAGTCCCGCTGTCATGAGTGTGACGAGCACCCAGCCTGGAACGTCGCCCGTCTCGTCGTCAGCGAGGTCCCGCGCCCAGGCGCTCACCGCGCCCCATCGGCGTCGGAGAGGGTTCATAAGGTCGTCCTTTCGTTGAGCGCTCAGCCGATGCCGAGTCGCAGGATGAACAGTCCGGGGTAGATCGCGAACAGCACTGAGAGCGGAAGGATGAGGAACACCAGCGGGAGGAGCATCAGGATCTCCTTGCGACCGGCCTGCTCGATCAGCACGCGCTTCGCGTCTTCGCGCGCGTCGCCCGCCTGCGCGTGCAGGACTGCTGCAAGCGGTGCGCCGTGTTCGAGCGCCGCGATCACCTGGTCCACGGCTCTGGTCAACCCCGGGAGCTGCAGCCGGGTCGCCAACTCGGCGAGCGCCTCCGCGAGCGAGGATCCCGTGCTCACGGCTATGACGACGCCACGGAACTCGACCGTCAGGGCGCCGGATCCCACTTCGGCGACCCGACGGAGAGAGTCGAGGAACCCTTCTCCCGCCGACAGGCAGAGCGCGAGGAACTCGAGCGTGGTGGGAAGTTCATCGGTGAGTCGCCCCCTGCGAATCCCTACACGTGCGGTGAGCTGCATCTCATACACGGCAGCTGCCCCCGCGCCGCTGAGCAGAGGCAGCAGCGACACCGGCGCGGTCATCCGCCCGGTCAGCACGAGGATGACGACGGCGGCGGCGCCTGCGCCGATACCGACGACAGTCCATCCGAGTTGGCGACCGCGGAACGTCACGGCGCTGACCTCGCTCCCCGCCTGGGCGAGGCGCTGCTCGAGGAGCGCTCTCCCTCCGAGCACCTGTTCGAAGGTCGAGTGCAGACGGCTCCAGAGCACCTTGCTGCCGGCAGGGAGCACTCGGACCACGGGCAGCGCGCCGGGCGGGAGGCTCGCGTCGGAGACGACGTCACGCACGTACGGAGCGATTCTGAGCGTCAGCGGAGCAGCGGCCCAGCGCGGCAGCGCCGCGAGGATGCAGAGCATCCCTCCGCCCAGGCCTCCCCCGATGAGCAGCGAGAACGCGATCGCGGAGACCAGATTCATCCGAACCACCGTCCAGGTTCAGGCAGCCGCCCTATGCGGATCATGATGCGGTACGCGGCGACAGAGACGAGCGCCCCGACGCAGATGACGACCATGCCCTCCGGTGTGCTGTACGCGTCCGCCCCTTCGGGCCTCATGACCAGCAGGCCGAGGATCACCCAGGGCGCGATCGCCCCCAGCACCGCAGCGCCACGGATCCACGACTGTCGCGCTTCGACCTCGCCACGCAGAGCCGCATCCGCGCGCACCGAGGTCGAGAGGGAGCGCAGAACGCTCCCGAGCTCGGTGCCGCCCACCTGGCGAGCCATCCGCAGAGTCTCGACGATCCGATCCGCGATCGGGTCGGCCAGCGCGTTCTTGAGACGATCCAGACTCGACTCGAACCGCCCGGTCGCCCGGAGGTCTCTGGCGAAGGCGATGAACGCAGGACGCATCATCGCGGGAGACGATTCAGAGAGGCCGGCCACGGCGTCGGGCAGCGACAGCCCGACGCGGATCGAGGCGATCAGCAGATCGCACACATCGGGCCAGACCTGGCGGCGAGCCCGGCGAAGCCGCAGTCGACGGGCGCGCAGCACGACGACGGGGGCTGTCCCACCGGCGCCGAACGCGAGTGCCGCGAGCACGGGGATGGCGGTCAGCAGCCATGCCGCCGCCCCTGCGCAGACGGCAGCTGCGAGCATGACCATGACGAGCGACCGCGGGCGCACAGCGCCGAGGCCCGCTTCCGCGAGAGACCGCGACAGGGGTCCGCCTCGTGACTCCGATGACGACGAGGGCCGTGGCGGCCAGAGCCATGGCGAGACGGACAGGAGCATTCCGGCGGCGAGCACGGCGCCGAGCAGCACGGTCATGTGCGAGCACCACTGCGTCGCCAGTTCGCGGAGGACGCGGGCGCGGGATCGTCGCACACGTACACCGAACGCGCCACGATGCGCCCATCGATCACCGCCCCTGTCGGAGCGATCACCTCCCCGACTCGTCGCACCCCAGCGGCGTCCCGCATGCAGTGCACGACCAGATCGACGGAGCCGGCGATCGCCGGCGCGACGAACGACCGATCGATATTGCGTCCGGCCAGCAGCGGAAGCAGCGCGAGCTTGTCGAGTGCCTCCTGCGCAGAGTTCGCGTGCACGGTGGCCGCTCCCGGCACGCCCGTGTTGAGCGCCAGGACGAGGTCCAGCGCCTCGGCGTCGCGCACCTCGCCCACGACCAGTCGATCCGGTCTCATGCGCAGCGCCTCCTTCACGAGTCTGCGGAGGGTGATCTCCCCGGTGCCCTCGAGACCTGCCTGGCGCCCCTGCAGCGAGACGACGTCGGGACCGTCGACCGCCAGCTCGAAGGTCTCCTCGACGGTGACGACGCGCTGCGTGTCGGCGCACGACGCGAGCAGAGCAGCGAGAAAGGTGGTCTTGCCCGCGTGGGTCGCTCCCGACACCACCACGCTGTCTCCGTCGCGCATGGCCTTCTGCAGCATCGCAGCGACGTGATGCGGCAGCATCCCCTTCGCGACGAGCGCCTCGAGAGAGCGGTAACGGGGCAGGAACTTGCGGATGTTGACGGCCCACGAGCCGCGCACGACGTCGGCGATCGCGACGTGCAGGCGCGATCCGTCGGGCAGTGATGCGTCGACGAACGGCTGGCTGATGTCGACCCGCCGGCCGGTCGCCTGCAGCATCCGCTCGACGAGGTCGCGAAGAGTCGCATCCGTGAGATGCAGCTCGATCGGCTGAGCGATCCCGTCGCGCGCGATGTGGACGCTCTCGGGACCGTTCACCCAGATCTCCTCGATCTCCGGGTCGTCGAGCAGCGGCTGCAGGACGCCGAAGCCGCTGACGGCAGCCAGCACGTCACGCACGCACGCGGCCTCGTCGTCGATCATCACCTCGCCACGGGCGAGCGCCACGTCGTTGAACCGGCGGACCTCCGCGACCGCGAGCGTCCGTGCCGCGCCTGCGTCGAGCGCCGGGTCGGTCCCCTCGCTGCGCAGTCGCTGCCGCACACGTTCGGAGACGAGGACGGCCGGAAGGATCACCCGTGCATCCTCGCAACAATCGGTGTCGTGCCGCCCGAGTTATCCACAGGGCCCCGCCCGCCTCTGCGGGCGGATGCTCAGCAACGCACGATCGCCCGATCAGTAGACTTATCCCACCGCGCGGGAGTGGTGAAATTGGCAGACACGCAGGATTTAGGTTCCTGTGCCCTAGGGCGTGTGGGTTCAAGTCCCACCTTCCGCACCGATCTGTCGCATCCCCCGCGGCCGACGACTTGACCGCCGCACAGCGCACGACGACGGGAAACCCATGCATCACGCCGCTCTCATCCCCTGGCTCGACCCCGCCACCATCATCGGGTCCGCCGGCCCCTGGGCGCTTCTCGTGGTCTGCTTCATCGTGTTCGCCGAGACCGGCCTGCTGGTCGGATTCCTGCTCCCCGGCGACACGCTGCTGGTGATCTCGGGGCTGCTGTCGCACCCCATCGCGGGCTCTGAGCATGGCGTCTTCGGGATCAACGTGTGGATCGTCGCGCTGCTGATCGGTCTCGCGGCCTTCGTCGGTGGCGAGGTCGGGTATCTGATCGGCCACAAGGGCGGACCCGCCGTCTTCGAACGCAAGGAATCAGGGCTCTTCAGCAAGAAGAACGTCGAGCGCACGAACGCCTTCTTCGAGCGCTTCGGCGGCATCACAGTGATCCTCGCCCGTTTCGTGCCGATCGTGCGCACGTTCGCGCCCGTCGCCGCCGGTGTGGGTCACATGCCGTGGCGCCGCTACACGCTGTACAACCTGATCGGCGCGATCCTGTGGGGCTTCGGTCTCACGATGTTCGGATACCTGATCGGCTTCATCCCTCCCGTCGCGCACTTCGTCGAGAGCTACATCGACCTGATCCTGCTGGCCGCCGTCGGCGGGACCGCGCTGATCACCCTCTGGCACTACCTCTCCGAGCGCCACAAGGCGAAGAAGGAGGCCGCGGCCGGCGAGACCGATGCCGCCGAGGCCGAAGAGCTCGCGCTGGACCCCGAGGTCTTCGACCGCGCACCCGACTTCGACGGCGACGGCAAGCACTGACGCGATGCGCTGATCGCAGTGCGGGGCAGGCGGGCTGAGGACTCAGCCCGCCTTCTTCTTGCTCGGGCTCTTCTTGGTGCTGGTCTTGCTCGCCGACGAATCCGACCGCGCGGCCTTGGTGCGGGCGACGCTGGCGCGCAGCGCCTCCATGAGGTCGATGACCTCACCGCTCTTGGCGTCGCTCTCGTCCTCGCCGAACGTCTCGGAGACGTCGAAGGTGTCGCCCGCCTCGATCTTCGCGTCGATCAGAGTGCGCAGTTCCTTCTGGTATTCGTCGACGAACGACTCGGGCTCGAAGTCGGCCGAGTAGCTGTCGACCAGGGAAGCCGACAGTTCCAGTTCCTTCTTCGAGATCCGCACGTCCTCGTCGAGCGCCGGGAACTCCGCCTCGCGCACCTCGTCGGCCCAGAGCAGTGTCTGCAGCACCAGCACCTTGCCGCGCACCCGGAGGGCCGCGAGCCTCGTCTTCTGACGGAGCGTGAACCGCACGATCGCCGTGCGATCCGTCTGCTCGAGCGTCTTGCGAAGCAGCACGTAGGCCTTCGGAGACTTCGAGTCGGGCTCGAGATAATACGGCTTGTCGAGGGTCAGCAGATCCACCTGATCGGAGGGCACGAACTCGACCACGTCGATCTCGCGGCTCTTCTCGGCGGGCAGCGCCGCCAGGTCGTCTTTGGTGAGCACGACGGTCTGCCCCTCGTCGACGTAGGCACGATCGATGTCGGCGTACGCCACGGTCTCGCCGCACACCTCGCACGTGCGCTGATAGCGGATGCGACCGCCATCCTTCTCGTGCACCTGATGCAGCGGCACGTCGTGGTCCTCCGTCGCGGAGTACACCTTGACCGGCACGTTCACGAGGCCGAAGGTCAGCGCGCCCTTCCAGATCGTTCTCATGCCCCCAGTGAACACCAGCCGCCCCGGTCGGGGCCAGTACCTTGACTACGCTGGCGTCATGGTCGCAGAGGCTCAGAACGTGCAGATCGACGGTCGTCGGCTGCGCATCACCAACCTCGACAAGGTCGTGTATCCCGAGACCGGCACCACGAAGGGCGAGATCATCGCCTACTACACCGCGATCGCGCCGCACATGCTCCCGCTGCTCGCGGGGCGGCCCGTGACCCGCAAGCGCTGGGTCGAGGGCGTCGGGACGGCGGATGCTCCCGCCGACGCGTTCTTCACGAAGCAGCTCGAGCCGGGCGCTCCGAGTTGGATCCCACGACACGGGATCCTCCATTCCGACGGGACGAAGGAGTACCCGCTCGTCGATGACGTGCCCACCCTGGTCTGGCTGGCTCAGGTCGCTGCCATCGAGCTCCACGTGCCGCAGTGGCGTTTCGCCCCCGACGGGCTGCCGGGCAATCCCGACCGCCTGGTGCTCGACCTCGACCCCGGACCCGGCGTCGGCCTCGCGCAGTGCGCCGAGGTCGCGCGCATCGCACGTACTCTGCTGACCGACATCGGACTCGATCCTGTGCCGGTGACGAGCGGCAGCAAGGGCATTCACCTCTACGCGGGTCTTCCGGGCGCGCAGACCAGCGATGAGATCTCGGCGGTCGTGAAGGAGATCGCGCGGCTCATCGAGACCCAGCATCCTGATCTCGCCACGAGCACCATGGCGAAGTCCGCCCGCGGCGGCAAGGTGTTCCTCGACTGGAGCCAGAACAACGGCAAGAAGACCACGATCTCGCCGTACTCGATGAGAGGACGCGCCCAGCCGTGGGTCGCTGCTCCGCGATCGTGGGAGGAGCTCGACGACCCCGAGCTGGCGCAGCTCGACTTCGCGACCGTGCTGGAGCGCGCCGAGACCGGAATCGACCCGATCGCCCCGCTGCGCACGGACCACACCCCTCCGGCACCGCCCATACGAACGACTGAGGCGCGTGATGACGGTTCGACGAGGAGCCCGAGCGCCGCGCGACACCGCCCCCGCAGTTCTGCGGCGCCTCCGACATCGGCACGGGTCTCCCCTGCGCCGCTCTCCCCCATGCTCGCGGAGAACGGGACTCCCGCGATCGCCCGCGGTCTCAGTTCGCCCTCCTGGGTGGAGGTCAAGTGGGACGGCATCCGCGCGATCGGCTCATGGGCGGACGGACGGATGCTGCTGCATGCCCGCAGCGGCACCGACATCACGGCCCGCTATCCCGAGCTGACGGCTGACGGAGCCCCGTTCCTGCCTGTCGCAGACGCGATCGTGGACGGCGAGATCGTCGCATTCGACACGCACGGCAGGCCGAGCTTCTCGCTGCTGCAGAATCGCATGCACCTCACCCGACCGCGGGAGATCGAGCGCGAGGTCGTGCGCACGCCGATCGTCTACATGATCTTCGATCTGCTGCGGCTGGACGGGCACGACCTCAGCGCCATGCCGCTGGCGCAACGGCGCACGCTGCTCGAAGAGGTCGTCTCCGATCTCGACGCGCCGGTGCAGGTTCCGCCGGTGTTCGACGATGTCGATGCCGCGCTGGCCGCCAGCGACGAGTTCGGCCTCGAGGGCGTGGTGGTGAAGGACCCTGCATCCCGCTACCGGGCGGGTCAGCGCTCCCCCGCGTGGCTCAAGCTCAAGCACACCAGGATGCAGGAGGTCGTGATCGTCGGCATCCGTCCCGGCAAGGGAGATCGCGAAGGGACCTTCGGTTCCCTGCTGCTCGCCGTGCCGGAGTCCGGGCGAGACCTGAGATATGTCGGCCGCGTCGGCACCGGTTTCACCGACCGCATGCTGCGCGACCTGCTCGCGCGCCTCGCCCCGTTGCGCGTCGATTCTGCGCCGCTCGACGGAGTGCCCGCGCTGGATGCCTCGGATGCACTGTGGGTGTCGCCCGAACTCGTCGGAGAGGTGGAGTTCGCCAACTGGACACCCGACGGCGTGCTCCGTCACTCCCGATGGCGCGGGCTGCGCCCCGACAAGTCGCCGGACGAGGTCGTGGTCGAGAGCTGACTCCTCAGGCGTGATGCGGTTCGCAGTCGGACTGCTCGGCGGGTTCGATCTGGAACGTCGAATGCTCCACGTCGAAGTGGCGCGCCAGACATGAGTGGAGGTCGCTCAGCAACGTCGCCGAACGGCCGTCGGCGAGCAGCGCGGGCTCGACGCTGACATGCGCGGTGAACACGGGCGCACCGCGCGTCAGCTGCCAGACGTGAACGTCGTGCACGCCGACCACGCCGTCGTAGTCGAGCAGGTGCTGGCGGATGTCGCTGACCGCGGTTCCCACGGGCGCCGACTCGGAGAGCACCGAGAACACCTCGCGGAGGAGTGCGACCGCACGCGGGATGATCAGCACCGCGATCATGAGCGACGCGATGGCATCAGCCGGCATCCACCCTGTCGCCACGATCACGATCGCGGCGATGATCACCATCGCCGACCCGATCAGATCGCCCATCACCTCGAGATACGCGCCTCTGACGTTGATGCTCGTGCGCTGCGCCCGGCTCAGCAGCCACATCGAGAGCGCATTGGCGAGCAGACCGACCACGGCGACGATCAGCATCACGCCCCCGACGACCTCCGTCTCACCGGGGTTCAGCAGACGCCCGACAGCCTCGACGGCGACCCAACCCGCCAGGAGGATCAGGATGATCGCATTGATCAGCGCCCCGAACACCTCGGCACGCTGGTACCCGAACGTCCGGCGGTCGTCTGCGGGCCGCGCAGCCACAGCCGCCGCGATGAGCGCGATCACCAGGGCGGAGGCGTCGGTGAACATGTGCGCAGCATCCGCGAGCAGCGCGAGCGAACCGGTGAAGATCGCTCCCACGACCTGCACGACCATCACCGTCGCCGTCAGGGTCAGCGAGATCGCCAGCAGACGTCGGTGGCTCGCAGAGCGGATGCCGCCGGCAGCGGGCGCGTGATCGTGCATGCCACCAGGCTAGACCGGCCACGCGCCCCGTCAGGGCGATTCGGCGTAGTCGGGAATGGTGATGATTCTCAGTTGTCAGAGACTCGCGAGCAGCGGCACCAGTTCGGCGAAGGCCCGGGCCCGGTGCGACTGCGACTGCTTCTCTTCGGCGGTGAAGTCTCCGACCGTGCGCTCCGCTCCGGCGGGCTGTCCTGCCGGGATGAAGATCGGATCGTAGCCGAAGCCGCCCGCCCCGGATGCCTCGCGCGCGAGCCGGCCCGGCCAGACACCCTCGACGACGTACTCCGCACCCGAAGGTGTGACGAGCGCGATCGTCGAGGTGAAGTGCGCGGTCCGATGAGGATCGGCGACATCGTGGAGCTGATCCAGGAGGAGCTCGAGGTTCGCGGCGGCATCCTTCTTCTGGCCCGCCCAGTAGGCGGAGAAGACGCCCGGTGATCCGCCGAGGACATCCACGCAGATTCCGGAGTCGTCGGCGAGAGCCGCGAGCCCTGTGTGCGCCGCAGCCGCGCGTGCCTTGATGAGGGCGTTCTCGGCGAAGGTGATGCCGTCTTCGATCGGTTCGGGCCCGTCGTATCCCACGACCTCGAGGTCGGGGCGGGTCGCACGCACGATCTGCTGGAACTCCGCGACCTTGTGCGGGTTGTGGGTGGCGAGGACGACTCTCATCAGCCCGCGAGAGCCTTCAGCTGCTCGCTGGTGAGGTCGGCGCAGCCGTTGACGCCCAGGTCGAGAAGCGCGTCGAGCTCTCGCTTGTCGAAGGGCGCGCCTTCGGCGGTGCCCTGCACCTCGACGAAGAGGCCCCGGCCGGTGACGACGACGTTCATGTCGGTCTCCGCGCGCACGTCCTCGACATATGCGAGATCGAGCATGGGTTCGCCGTCGATGATGCCGACTGAGACGGCCGCCACGGAATCGAGCAGCGGGGTCGCGTTCTTGCCGATGAACTTCTTCTCGCGACCCCACTCGATCGCATCCGCGAGCGCCACGTACGCGCCCGTGATCGCGGCCGTGCGCGTGCCACCGTCGGCCTGCAGCACGTCGCAGTCGATCACGATCGTGTTCTCTCCCAGTGCCTTGGTGTCGACCACGGCGCGCAGAGCTCGTCCGATCAGCCGCGAGATCTCGTGCGTGCGCCCGCCGATGCGTCCCTTGACGCTCTCTCGGTCATTGCGGCTGTTCGTCGCGCGCGGCAGCATCGAGTACTCGGCCGTGACCCAGCCCTTGCCCTTGCCGGTGAGCCACCGCGGCACCCCGTTGGTGAACGACGCGGTGCACAGCACCTTCGTCCCTCCGAAGCTGATCAGCGCGGATCCTTCGGCGTGGCTGCTCCAGCCGCGCTCGATCGTGATCTCGCGGAGCTGGTCGGTGCTGCGGCCGTCGGCGCGGACGATGCTGGTCATGGAGTTCCTTCGTGTGAGGGGTGAAGCGCTGATGCCGCGGGGCGTACGACGCCGATGGGTGGTGGGGGAAGCGTGATGACGCCGGTCTGCACGAGCTGGACGTCGCGCACCTCGCGCCCCATGAGCCGGTTCGCCAGACCGGAGAATTCGGTCGCGGATGCGCCGGTGGCCTCGTAGACATACGTCGCCGTCGCGTCGGGCGGTGCGAGAAGGTCGCCCCTCACGAGTTGGCGATACACGTCGCCGGCGGTCTCGTCGTCACTCGACACGAGCGTCACGCCCTCGCCCATGACATAGCTGATCGCGCCGCGGAGGAAGGGGTAGTGGGTGCAGCCGAGCACCAGCGTGTCGACGTCGGCATCGCGCAGCGGCGCGAGGTACTCCTCGGCGGTCGCGAGCACCTCGGGCGTTCCCGTGATCCCGCCCTCGACGAACTCGACGAAGCGGGGGCAGGCGGCGGTGAACACCTGGAGGCGCTCGTTCACCTCGAGCATGTCCTGGTAGGCGCGCGAACCGATGGTGCCGACCGTGCCGATCACACCGACACGACCGTTCCGAGTCGTCGAGACCGCCCGGCGGACCGCCGGGCCGATCACCTCGACCACCGGCACGTCGTACCTCTCACGCGCGTCACGCAGCATCGCGGCGGACGCTGTGTTGCAGGCGATCACGAGCATCTTGACGCCCTGGTCGACCAGAGTGTCGAGGACCTCGAGGCTGTACCGACGAACATCGGCGATCGGCTTCGGCCCGTAGGGGGAATGCGCTGTGTCGCCGATGTAGACGAACGATTCCCGGGGCAGCTGGGCTCTGATGGCCCTGGCCACCGTGAGTCCGCCGACACCGGAGTCGAAGATTCCGATCGGGGCGTCGTTCATGACTCCCCAGCCTACCCGCGCGCACCCGGCGTCGCGCTCAGCAACCCGGGCTGATGTCGTCACTAAGCTGAGCGCATGACGACGTCCACGGCGCTGCTCACCGACCGCTACGAACTCACGATGCTCGCCGCTGCCCTGCGCGACGGCACCGCATCACGGCCGAGCGTCTTCGAGCTCTTCTCCCGTCGTCTCTCCGGTGGCCGCCGTTTCGGGGTCGTCGCCGGCACCGGCCGACTGCTCACGCTTCTGCGTGAGTTCCGTTTCGGAGACGACGAGCTGCGGTTCCTGCGGGACAACCACATCGTCGACACCGAATCGCTGGCCTATCTCGAGAACTACCGTTTCACCGGCTCGATCCGCGGCTACCGGGAGGGCGAACTGTACTTCCCGGGATCCCCCATCCTCACGGTCGAGGGCAGCTTCGCCGACGCGGTCGTCCTCGAGACCCTGGCACTCAGCGTGCTCAATCACGACTCCGCCGTCGCCACCGCCGCCTCACGCATGAGCATCGCCGCCGGCGAGCGCCCCCTCGCAGAGATGGGGTCGCGTCGTGCGGCTGAGCAGTCCGCGGTCGCCGCGGCCCGCGCGGCGTACATCGCCGGCTTCGGAGCGACCAGCAACCTCGAGGCGGGGCGACGCTGGGGCATCCCCACCATGGGCACCGCCGCCCACTCGTGGACCTTGCTGCACGAGACCGAGGAAGAGGCGTTCCGCTCGCAGATCGCGAGTCTCGGCACCGACACGACCCTCCTGGTCGACACCTACGACATCCGCACAGGCGTGGAGACCGCGATCCGGATCGCGGGGACCGGACTCGGCGGGGTGCGGATCGATTCGGGTGACCTGCCGATCGTCGCCGCGGAGGTACGCGCTCAGCTCGACGAGCTCGGGGCGACCGGGACGCGCATCACCGTCACGAGCGATCTCGACGAGTACGCGATCGCAGCGCTGGCCGCGTCGCCCGTCGACGCCTACGGAGTGGGCACCTCGGTCGTGACCGGGTCGGGATACCCGACTGCGAGCATGGTCTACAAGCTCGTCGCGCGACAGGATCCTACCGGGGCATGGGTCGGCGTGGCCAAGGCCTCGACCGACAAGGCATCGCACGGCGGGCGCAAGGCCGCCTTCCGGACGCTGGTCGACGGCGTCGCCGACGCCGAGACGGTGGTCGTGTCCGACGGCTTCGAAGAGCTCGACAGCCCCGCAGAGCATCCCGACGGCCGGGCGCTGCAGACGACCTTCGTCGAGGCCGGAGAGATCGAGACCGCTTTCGAGGGGCCGGCAGGGACGGCGTCCTCCCGGCAGCACCACATGAAGGTGCGGGAGGAGCTCCCCGTCCGCGCGCTCGCCCTCAGCAAGTCAGACCCGGCCATCCCGACCGTCTTCGTCGACGCGCGCTGACCCTGCGACGCGGCACCGATCGCGCCGACCGGATCTTCCGGGCCGTGGTGGCGTCAGCCGACCATCGACTCGTAGATCTCCTTGCAGGTGGGGCAGATCGGGAACTTCTCCGGGTCGCGACCCGGCGTCCACTTCTTGCCGCACAGCGCACGGACCGGCTTGCCGGTTATCGCCGACTCGAGGATCTTGTCTTTCTTGACGTAGTGAGAGAAACGCTCGTGATCACCCGGCTCGAGGTTCTCCTCCCGGAGAAGCTCTTCCAGTTCGCGATCAAGCGTTGCCACGCCGCCCTGATCGGGGCTGTCCAGCGGAGTACTCATCCCGTGAGTCTAGCCGTGCAGACGCGAGGTGGGGCGGTCATCAGGCGGTCTCGACGAACTCCATCAGCCGCTCACCGCCGCGCTCGAAGATGCGTCCTCCCACAGCGATTCCGACCGCGGCGACGCCGAGGCCTGTCGCGAGTCCTGCCCAGAAGGTGGCGGGCGCGTACTGCGCGCCCTCCAGCATCGTCAGCACCAAGAGCCATCCGGTGGGGATGCTGAAGACGATGGCCCCGAGAAAGGCGGCCGCAGGACCGTAGACTCCCCGGGAGGTCGGTCGCTGCGGTTGCTGGAACGGGCTGTCTCCAGGCCGTGACACGGCGTACGGCGCGAGCGCCGACACGACGCTCGAGACCCCGAGAGCCGAGAGCAGGAGACTCGCAGCCAACCCCGTGAGCGGGAGCAGCAGGCGCCAGTCATCGATCCACAGCAGCGTGAGCGGAACCGCGACCGCGAGCACCGGCACGGAGACGAGGATCACGGGCACCAGCCGACCCAGCCGGTCGGGGACACCGCGGACGCCGCTGGCCACATGAGTCCACAGCGCGGTCGAGTCGTAGGCGACGTCGTTGTGCGGAAGCCAGCCGAAGAAGAGCGCCATCACCGGCACCGGCACGAGTGCCGCGATCTCGAGCGGGACACCGGCGACCAGCAGCGGGAGCACGGTGAGCGCGCCGGCGACCGGGACGACGATGAGGTTCATGATGTAGCGACGATCGCGCAGCCAGTACACGAGGCTGCGTGCGGCGATCGCGCCGAAGGCGTTGGACGGCAGCAGACCGAACCAGCCGAGTCCCGTGCGCTCGCGGGATGCCAGAGGTCGCTCGGTGGTCGTGA
Organism: Microbacterium hydrocarbonoxydans; assembly: GCF_904831005.1. Taxonomy (NCBI): domain Bacteria; kingdom Bacillati; phylum Actinomycetota; class Actinomycetes; order Micrococcales; family Microbacteriaceae; genus Microbacterium; species Microbacterium hydrocarbonoxydans. Next base: position 2,239,086 of record NZ_LR882982.1, read on the forward strand.
GCAGCCGGCGCACGAGCCAGGCCCACAGCGCCGACAGCAGCACCGCCGTCGCGACGGCGATGACACCGCCGATCCACGCATCGCCGGCGTCGGCTGCGACGGCGAAGAGGAACCAGGACGGCGCGGCGAGCGGCGTGAGACCGATCGTCGTCGTCAGTGCGGCGACCGCCGCAGGAACCTCACCATCCCACTTCAGCGAGGCGAGGAACACCGCGACCGGGAAGGCGATGACGATGACCGCGAGCGCGAAGATCGCCGTGAGCTCGCGCGAACGTCGCTCGGGCAGCATCAGCGCGTTCACCGCCATGCCGATCCGTGCGGCGAGAAGGGTGGAGAGCACGCCCAGCACCGTCATCAGCACGGCGATGGGCCAGGGTGTGCCGAGGCGCGTGGCCACGATGCAGACGCTCACGTACACCGCGATCACGGCCATGCTCGGCACGCTGACGAGCGAGGCGACCGCGAGGATCCACGGCATCTGGCGCTCGTCCACCCCGAACACGGCGAAGCGTCGCGGATCGAGCTGATCTGTGGCGCCCACGAGCACGGGGCCGACGAGGAAGCCGAGCAGCAGTGCCGCGCTTCCCAGGACGATCACCGTCCGTGCGACGGCCACCGGCGCATCGTCGAGGCTGAGGACCGCCGCGCACACGACTGCGGTGATCACGACGACGAAGGCGAGCATGATCAGTGTGCGCACGCGACGTTCACCGCGGAGCGCACCGATCAGGAGCGCGGCTCTCAGTCGGAGAACGTGTGCAGCCACTCGAGCCCCTCCACCTCTCCCGCGCCGCCGGAGAGCTCGACGAATCGCGCCTCGAGCGTCTGCCCCGCGCGCACCTCGTCGATCGTGCCTTCGGCGAGCACCTCGCCGCCCACGATGATCGCGACGCGCGAGCAGACACGCTCGACCAGATCCATCCCGTGACTCGACAGGATCACCGTTCCACCGTGTGCGACGTACGCGCGCAAGATGTCGAGGATCACCGCCGATGACACCGGATCGACAGCTTCGAAGGGTTCGTCGAGCACGAGCACCCGCGGTGAATGGATCATCGCGCCGGCGAGCATGATCTTCTTCGTCATCCCGGCGGAGTAGTCGGACACCACTCTGTTCAGTGCATCGCCGAGGTCGAACGCACGAGCGAGGTCGCCCACCCGCTTCTCGATCACGCTGGACGCCAGTCCGCGCAGAAGACCGTAGTAGTGGAGCAGCTGCCGACCGGTCAGGCGATCGAAGGTGCGCAGGCGATCAGGGAGGACCCCCATCATGCGCTTGGCCGCCAGCGGCTTCGCTCGCTGGTCGATGCCGCAGATCACGACCTCGCCTCTGTCTGCGCGCAGAAGGCCCGCGACGATCGAGAGGGTCGTGGTCTTTCCCGCACCGTTCGGCCCGACGATCCCGTAGAACGAGCCGGCAGGCACGGTGAGGTCGATGCCGTCGACTGCTGTGTGATCGCCGAAGCTCTTCACGAGGCCGCGGATGCGGATCGCCTCCGTGCCTGACGCCGACGCCGCATGATCCGCCGCGCGAGCGTCGTCGTCGGCGGATGTCACGACCTCGTCGACCTCATCGGCGTGAGGAACGGACGCCTCTGCCGTCGCGTCGGCGGGGGCTCCCGCGTCGAGAGTGTCGTGCGCGGCGCCGGAGTCGGTCACGGGAGCATCCTCGAGAGACGGCTCCGTCGTCTCGGACGCCGTCTGGTCTGCAGACGAGACGTCTGTGATCGGGGCGCCCTCTGCAGGCGCCTCGTCGCTCGAGGGTGTCTCGTCGGTCACGGGTGACTCGTCGCTCACGGGTGTCTCGTCGGTCACGGGTGACTCGTCGCTCACGGGTGTCTCGTCGCTCACGATCTTCCCGTCGATGTCGGTGGACGGTTCGACAGGCACGACGGTCGGTGCATCGGGCGCGACGGTCGCCGATGCCGCGTCGACGCGCTCGGTCGGCTCTGCGTCGTCTGCGCGGGGCGCTGCGGCATCCGCGGGAGGAGCGTTCTCGACCGTGTCTGCGTCGACGGCCTCAGCCTGCGTCGAGTCAGCCACCGCCGCGTCCGCCGTGGCGGCTTCTTCGACCGCCGCAGCCTCGAGCACCGCAGCGTCGACCGCCGCGGCTTCCGCCTTCGCAGCCGCTTGGGCCTTCACGGCTTCCGCCTTCGCAGCCGCCGACTTGGCCGCGGCGGTCCTGGCCGCAGCGCTGCGCGCGGAGGCCGTGCGCGCGCTGCTCTTGGCTGCGGCTGACTTCGCCGCGGCGTTGCGCTCGGCAGCGGCCTTCGCCGCAGTCGTCTTCGCCGCGGTCGTCTTCGCGGCAGCCGTCTTCGCGGCAGTCGTCTTCGCGGCAGTCGCCTTCGCCGTCGTGGCCTTCTTCGCCGACGTCGTCTTCGCAGTCGTGCCCGTGGCAGACGTCGTCTCCGACGCTGCAGTCGTCTCGGCTGAGCCCGCCGTTCCGTGACTCTCGGAGGTCTTCGCCTCCGACGTGCGAGCCGCCGTCGCACGCGCTGTCGGAGATGCGGCTCGGCTGCCCCGAGCAGTCGTGGTGCGAGCCGTGTTCCTCGCCGAGGCCGATCCCTTGGCGGCGGCGGTGTTCCGCGCCGCAGCGGTGCGCGCCGCGCTGACGGTGGGCTTCTTCACCGGCGCTGCGTCGGCCTGTCTCGTGACCGGCTCGATGACGACCTCGCCGGTCGCTGCCGCTCTGTCGGCAGCCGATCGAGCCGGCGTGCGGTCGCTCCCCGCCTTCTTCGCGGGCGCCTTCCGGGCCGTCGTCTTCTTGGTGGGCGTCGACACGGGGTCGGCCACCTCGTCGGGGCGGTCTTCGGGGGAGGCAGTCACCGTCCTACGGTATCAACGAGGGCCGACTTTCTTCGGCTCCCCGAAACAATTGGCCGTACGTCGAGGGGCATCCCGGCATTTCGTTCAACGCGGCCTGGACGAATCTGAGCGTTGGGTGTGTACTGAGTCACGAAACGGCAACGGCGTCGCTTGCGCCCGCTTCTTCCCAGGCTCAGTCGCTAGCATGAATCTCGGCACGACGAAGTGTCTGATCGGTGAACCGATCGTGAACACAACTTCTATAGGAGCTCTCGTGACTCTTCAGACCGTCATCCTCGCCGCAGGTATGGGCTCTCGCCTCGGCCGTGCGCTGCCGAAGCCGCTGACCGAGCTGAGCGACGGGCGCACCATCATGCGTCAGCAGCACGACAACATCCGCGCCGCCTTCGGCTCCGATGCACGCATCACCGCCGTGGTGGGATACCGCGCCGAGACCATCATCGAGGCGTTCCCCTCGGTCAACTACGTGCACAACGAGCGCTACGACGAGACGAACACCTCGAAGAGCCTGCTGCGTGCACTCGGCGCCACCGGCAAGGGCGGCGTGCTCTGGATGAACGGAGACGTCGTCTTCGACCCGATGATCCTCGGCCGCGCCGCCGCGTACATCGAGCGGGACCAGTCGTTCGTCACCGTCAACACGTCGAAGGTCAGCGACGAAGAGGTGAAGTACACCGTGACCGCCGAGGGGTTCATCAAGGAGCTCTCGAAGACCGTCAAGGGCGGACTCGGCGAAGCCGTGGGCATCAACTACATCTCGTCCGCGAACAAGAAGGCCTTCATGCGCCAGCTGCAGCGCGTCGAGGACCAGGACTACTTCGAGCGCGGTCTCGAGCTCGCCATCGCCGAAGACGGCCTCCTGCTCGAGCCGATGGACGTGTCCGACCTGTACGCGGTCGAGGTCGACTTCGCCGAAGACCTCGAACGCGCCAACCTGTTCGTCTGATCCTCTTCCACGAAAGCCCGGCCCCGTCAAGGGAGCCGGGCTTTCGGCGTTTTCGCGGCATCCGTTCCTAGGATCGATCCATGGCCCCCAAGGTGCACAAGATCCACTCCCTTCCCGACGACTCTCCGTGGGACAAGGGAGTGCCGCCCGTGGGCTCGACGGAGCACCCGCTCATGGTCCGAGGGCTCGACCGGGTCCTGGCGATCCAGCGCCCGCTCGTGCTCGCGCACATCCGGAGCATCCGGATACGCAACCCGCACGCGTCGCCCGAGCAGATCATCCGCATCCTCGAGCGCCGCTACCTCGCCGCCGTGACCACCGGAGGCGCAGCCGTGGGCGCGACCGCCGTCGTCCCGGGAATCGGCACCGGCATCACTCTCGCGCTGTCGGGCGTCGAGACCGTCGGATTCGTCGAGTCGACGGCGCTCTTCGCCCAGTCCGTGGCCGAGGTGCACGGCATCGCCATCGCCAACCCGGATCGCGCCCGGGCACTCGTCATGACCCTGATGCTCGGCAAGGAGGGCGTCGCGCTCGTCGGACAGCTGGCGGGCGAAGCGACCGGCCGCGGCGGGTCGCGGTCGTCATACTGGGGCGAGATGGTCACGAAGTCGCTCCCTCGCGCAGCGGTCGGTCCTCTGGTCGACCGCCTGAAGAGCATGTTCATCAAGCAGTTCGCCGCGACGGGTGGCGCATCCTTCATCGGCAAGGCCCTGCCCTTCGGCGTCGGAGCGGCGGTCGGCGGCGCAGGCAACCACATCCTCGGTCGTCGCGTGCTGACGACTTCGCATCATGCCTTCGGGGCCGCACCCATGGATCTGCCCCTCGAGCTCGAGCCAGTGGAAGGCTCCGAGAAGCTGGAACTGAGGATGCTGCACGGCGCGCAGTACGTCGGCGGCGCGTTCGCCGGAGCAGCCGGCACCGCCGTCAGGGGCGTCGGCTGGGCAGGGCGGAAGATCGCCTCGGTCGGGCGCGGCCGCAGCAAGGGCACCCCTGAGATCGAATCACCCGGCGGTCATGACTTCCCCACCGATGCGGGCTCGGCGCACGCAGATGCAGCCGACGGCGATCCTCGCGGCCCTGCGTGAGCGCCTCGCCGTCGTCACCCGAGAGCACCACAGCCAGCACACGATACCCGCCAAAGGATTTCGCGACCCGTTGTGGTGAGCATCCAACGGCATGGGCCGAGCCGACGATAGGGTGGAATCCGTGACGGACAAGCCCGAACTCTCGACCACCGCCGGCAGAATCGCTGACCTCCGCGCTCGATACGACGAAGCCGTCGTCGACGCAGAGAAGGTCGCGAAGGAGAAGCAGCACGCGAAGGGCAAGATGACCGCCCGCGAGCGCATCGAGCTGCTCGTCGACCCCGGGAGCTTCGTCGAGTTCGACGAGTACGTGCGTCATCGCACCACGGCTTTCGGCATGGACCGCAACCGCCCCTACGGCGATTCCGTCGTCACCGGTGTCGGGACGATCAACGGACGCACCGTCGCGGTCTATTCGCAGGACTTCACCACATTCGGTGGCTCCCTCGGCGAGGTCTCGGGCGACAAGATCATCAAGATCATGGAGTTCGCACTCACCAACGGGATGCCGATCATCGGCATCCTGGACTCGGGCGGAGCCCGTATCCAGGAGGGCGTGCTCGCCCTCAGCAAGTACGGCGAGATCTTCCGACTCAACACCCGCTCGTCGGGTGTCATCCCTCAGATCTCGGTCATCATGGGCCCGGCTGCGGGCGGCGCCGTGTACGGACCGGCGCTGACCGACTTCGTCATCATGGTCGACAAGACGAGTCAGATGTTCGTCACGGGACCCGACGTCATCAAGACGGTCACCGGCGAGGACGTCGGCATGGAGGAGCTCGGAGGAGCCCTCACGCACAACACCAGATCGGGAGTGGCGCACTACCTCGCCCAAGACGAGGACGACGCGCTCGACTACGCTCGCACTCTGCTCAGCTTCCTGCCGGACAACAACATGGCGGAGATCCCGGGCTACGAGAGCGGCTTCGAATGGGAGACCACCGATGCCGACCGTTCCCTGAACACGATCATCCCCGACTCTCCGAATCAGCCCTACGACATCCACACCGTGATCGAGCACGTCGTCGACTCCGGAGACTTCATCGAGGTCCAGCCGCTGTTCGCGCCGAACATCGTCATCGGATTCGGACGCGTCGAGGGACGCTCGGTCGGCATCATCGCCAACCAGCCCTCACAGATGGCAGGCACCCTCAACATCGAGGCGGGCGAGAAGGCCAGCCGCTTCGTGCGCTTCTGCGACGCGTTCTCGATTCCGATCGTCACGCTCGTCGATGTTCCCGGATACCTTCCCGGAACCGACCAGGAGTGGACGGGCGTCATCCGTCGTGGCGCCAAGCTCATCTACGCCTACGCGGAGGCCACGGTGCCGATGGTCACGGTGATCCTGCGCAAGGCGTACGGCGGCGCCTACATCGTGATGGGCTCCAAGCAGCTGGGTGCCGATGTCAACCTCGCGTGGCCGACGGCCGAGATCGCGGTGATGGGCGGCCAGGGCGCCGTCAACATCCTGTATCGCAATGAGATCAAGAAGGCCGAAGAAGCCGGCGAAGACGTCGCAGCGGTGCGCACGCGCCTCGCGAACGAATACACCTACAGCGTCACCTCCCCGTTCCTCGCCGCCGAGCGCGGAGAGATCGACGGCATCATCGAGCCGGCGAACACCCGCGTCTCGATCGCGAAGGCTCTTCGCGCGTTGCGCGGCAAGCGTGCCGAGCTGCCCCCCAAGAAGCACGGGAACATCCCGCTGTGACCGAGCAGCCGAACACCGGATCGGCGGCGGAGCACCCGCCGACGATCGAGATCACTCGGGGCAGTGCCACAGACGAGGAGCTCGCTGCACTCATCGCCGTGGTCAGCCACGCCTACGCGCAGGAGAGCGCGGACGCCGTGGCCGATGAGCCGGTGGTGTCGGCCTGGATGCGTACGCAACGGCCGCTGCGGGCGCCGCTGCGTCGGGACATCCCCTGGGGCCGGTTCTCCGGCTGACGCCCGCGTGGCGGAACAGCACGAAGGTCTGCAGGGCCCGTGAACCCCCCGGTGTCGGGCCCTGCAGACATCTTCGCCATGGATGCGAGAGAGACGTGCTCGCATCCCCCCAGTCGGCGCGTCCCTGAACGATAGTACATCGATTGGAAATACTCTCACCTCAGATTTCCGATATACCGGTGCCGAGGGGCCGGCGGGCCACTCACTGCTGCAGGTACAGGTCCGACGCGCGCGGGGTGAGAGCAAGATCCAGGATGACGCATGCGGCGCCGACCGCGGCGACGTCATCGCCGACGACGGTCCCCGCGACCGGGATCTCGCGCACGGCACGAGTGGCGCTGCGCTGCTGCAGCTCCCCGGGGATCTGACGGAGGCAGATCTCGGAGACGCGGTCCCAGAACGGACCGCCGAGCACGACACGATCGACATCGAGCACGTTCGTGAGCACCGAGATCAGCACGGCCAGCACGTGCGCTGCGCGCTCGATCACCGCGACGGCCTGGGCGTCGCCCTCGGCGGCACGCTCGCAGAGCTGCGTGAAGCGCTGCTCCACAGCATGCACGTCGCCCGCGAGACGGTCACCGACGAACACCCCCGCGCGTTCCGCATCCTCGACGATGGCCTGCGGGGTGCACGTGACCTCGACGCATCCGCGCGATCCGCACGCGCACGCGGGCCCGTCGGGATCGACCATGATGTGCCCGACCTCGCCGAAGTTGTGCGAGCTCCCTCTGACCGCGTCGCCCTCGCGCACGAGCGACGCTCCGATCCCTGTGCCGAGGTACACGAACAGGAACGAGCCGTCCACGCCATCGCTCCCTCTCCACGCCTCGCCGACCGCCGCAGCCGTCGTGTCCTTCTCGACGGCGACAGGAAGCCCCGTCGCCTCGGCCAGGACCGCGCGCAGCGGCACGGTGTGCCATCCGTGCAGCTTCGGCGGATCGATCACGGTGCCTCTCGCCACGTCGAGCGGTCCTGGCGCCGCGACGCCGATGCCGGCCACGCGCGAGCGATCGATCCCTGCCTCGGCGATGAGTTCGTCGATCGCGCTCGCCATCATGCCGATGACGGTGTGGGGCTCTCTGTCTGCGGGACGCACCGAACGGCGTCGAACGACCGTTCCGGCCATGTCGAGCAGGACGACCGTGATGACGGCGGGGTCGAGGTGCACCCCCACTGCGAAGCGACTCTCAGCTACGAGCCTGAGCGTGACCCGCGGCTTGCCGGGACCGTTGATCGTGCGGCCTGCTTCGGCGATCACGCCGTCGTCCAGAAGCCGCCGGGTGATGTTCGTGACGGTCTGCGCCGAGAGCCCGGTCGCTTCGACCAGTTCGATCCGGCTCAGACCCTCCACCGATCGCCGGATCGCCTCGAGGATCACCGACTGGTTGAAATCGCCCATCCGGGGAAGATTGGTTCCTCGACGCATTCCCATGCCTCATCATCTCGCATATAGGGGTCGACCTTGTCCCCCAAAATACCTACAGACAGATGTGGTGACGATCGCCGAGACTGAAGGGGACGCTTCGCGTTCGGCTGGTCTCTCGGTCCCAGGGTAGACAGACGCAGATCAGCCACAGGCGGACGGTTTTCGGGTAACTGTTCCGCATGGCGAGGGGCTGGCGACATCGCCGCCCCTCGCCCATTCTGACTGACCTCGACTCCGATCCCCCTCCCCCGGTCGGAGCCGAGGGCAGAGGGCCGGACCCGACGGGCCTCAGCGGTGGCGGGCTTCGCGAGGGATCTCGTGCCAGACATCGACGGCGTCGTCGTCGCTCGTCCCGCCGGCTCGCGCACGGCCCACGATCGTGACCGCGGTCTGCGGATCGCTCGCCGCGCGGATGATCCAGCGCTCCGCCTCGGCGCCGCGCAGCACCTCGGCCAGTTCATCGCGGATCTCTTCTCGACGAGTGCCGTCGACGTCTCCGAGCCCGCCTTCGTCGAACACCGTCACCACTGCCCCGCGCCGTCGAGCGTCGGCGATCGCATCGCGCACCGCGTCGTTCAGCAGGTCGGCCCCTCGAAGCTCGTCGCGCAGCCGACCCTCCGCCAGGCGCGCCTCCAGCCTCTCGTCGACATCGAGCGCGCCTCCGGTGGCCACTGCACGGCTCAGCACGGGGCCCGCCACGGCCAGAGCGAACTGGGTGCGCATCCTCCGCTCCCGCTGACGCACCTGCTGCGTGGCATGCCACGCCGAGACGGCCTGCTGGATGCCCGCGAGACGCTCCGTGTCGCGCACCGCGCGATCCCAGAACATGACGAGCAGATGCGCGACCGCCGCCCACATGACCGAGCCGACGAGGCCGAGCGAGAGCGCATCGGCGACACCGAGGTAGATCGATGACTCGGCGGTGAGCACGACGATGATCGTCCACCCGATGACGAAGCGCCGTCGGACGATGCACACCACCGCCAGAACCCCCAGCGCGCCGATGTACCACGTCGCGAACGGCGCCCGCAGCGTCAGAGGATCGAGCGAGAGCGTGACGAGCACCGGGATGATCGCACCCGAGACGAGCGCGATGACCGCCGCCCACAGCGGCATTCTCACGACGATCGCCGAGTCCCACAGGATCGCGATGTTCACGACGACGAGGTAGAGACCGATCGCGGCGACCATGAGCAGCGGCCCGGTGGGCTGCTCGATCCACCAGATCCCCCGCGCGGCGAAGTACATCGCGAACCCTACGGCGAGCGAAGTGGCGACGCTGCGCACCGTCCTGTTCATGAGCGCACCCACCCGAGCGAGACCGTGGTTCCCGACTCATCCGACTCGATCTCGGCAGTGCCTGCCACACCGGCCATGCGGGCGAGGATGGACGCGCGGATGCCGAGGCGGTCCTGACCGATCGCCGTGAGATCGAAGCCTGCCCCCGCGTCCGAGATCGTCACGGTGATGCCCTCATCACCCCGCCCCTCGGCGATGATGTGCAGCCCACGTCCGTGCGCGTGCGTCACCGCGTTGCCGAGCGCCTGCCGTGCGGCGAGCACGAGCGCCCTGGCCACACGTCCGGGGATCAGACCGGCTCCGCCCCGCTCTTCGACGATGGCATCCGCCCCGAGCTCGGACAGCGCGCGGCGCAGCTCGACCACGATCTGCGCCGCGGCGACGGGCTCGTCGCTGCCCTCCTGGGCGACGGCCGCCTCGGTGTTCGCGAGTCGGGTGAGAGCCTCCCGTGCCATGCCGACCGCGAGTTCTCGGGCTCGCTCGCCCTCTGCCCGCTCCGCGGCGATGAGCGCCGCCAGGACGCTGTCGTGCATGAGCGCCGACATCGCGACGCGCTCCTCCTCGGCCGCAGCCGCCGCAGCGGCTGCCGAGTACGAGGACACCGCCTGCGCTCGCGCCTCGTCGACGCCCGCGGCGACCGATCGGAACATCCACCCCAGCGCGACGATGACGATGCCGAGGATCAGGGTGAACGAGACGTCGAACGCGGTCGTCACCCAGAACTCCGGAGAGAAGTCGCCTTCGACGAGTCGCACGTAGCCGTAGACGAACGGCAGACCGACCGCCCACGTGAACTGCAGCCAGAGCGGGAATGCGAGCATCGCCGCCACGACGCCGACGTTGACCAGGAAGAAGATCCACGGCTGCTCCGACGCTGCCCCGTCTCCCACCCCGACGATGGTCGGCCAGGCGCCGAGCGCCAGCACGTAGGCGACCGCGAAGATGCCGGACGCCGTGCGCACGCCGCGCCCGACCACGCAGGCGACCAGCATCGCGGTGAGGGGCAGCGAGACCGCGAGGAGGATCGCGATGCGCGGGGATTCGTCCCACGACATGGCCGTGACCGCCGCGATGAACGCCTGCACGCCGAGCACCGCCGAACCGACCGCGACGACCGTCGCGAGGATGCGCTCCATCCGCTTGCCGGTGAAGCGCTCGAACTCGGTCTCCACGCTGCCCGGAGAGGGGATCTTGCTCCAGGCCCCGCGGATGCTGAGCGCGTCAGCGGGCACTCGGTGCCCCGTCTGCGGCGACGATGCCGTCCTCCATCGCTCGTCTCAGCAGATCGACCTTGGTCGGTGCCGGGCGCCCGACATCGACGTACTTGACGCGGATGCGGGTGATGTTCTCCTTGGCCGTCGAGTACGCGACGCCCAGACGCTCTGCCACGGCCTTCAGCGGCAGCCCCGTGGCGTAGAGGCGCAGCACTTCGCGCTCGCGGGTCGACAGCTGCGCGTCGGCGAAGTCGCGGTCTCCGTCGACGGCGCTCGCCCACTCGACGTTGTTGAGCGCCTCTCCCTGCGCCACGGTGCGGATCGCGTCGAGCACATCGTCCAGTGACGATGACTTGCTCACCACTCCCGCCGCCCCTGCGGCGAGCGCCTCGCGCACCGCCGCGGGCCTGTCGGCGACGCTGTGGATCACCACGCTCGCGCCGTCTGCGACAAGGGATGCCACGTTCTCGGTCACGGTCGTGCCGTCGCCGAGCGTGAGATCGAGCACCACGACATCGGCGGACGCGGCGGATGTGGCGAGGCGCCATTCGAGATAGGAGACGACGGTGCTGCCCGAGAACACCACGGACTGCTCACCGTCGCGAGCGCATGCCGCCTCGAGACCGAGGCGAACGGATTCGTGATCGTCGATCAGTGCGACCCTGCTCATCCACCCAGCCTAGTGATTCGCGCGCACGTCGATCCCCGTCACCGCGTGAGCAGGGCGACGACCTCGAAATGATGCGAGTGCGGGAACAGGTCGAATCCGCGCAGAGTCCCCACGTTCCAGCCGTGCTCGCGGAAGGTTCCGAGGTCGCGCGCCAGGGCGACCGGGTCGCAGGCGACGTACGCGATCGCCTCGGGGGCGAGTGCGTCGAGCGCGTCGACCACCGCGCGTCCGGCACCTGACCTCGGGGGATCGAGGACCACGGCGCCCGCTCTCGTGCCCGCTGGAACCCCTGCGAGGTAGCGGTCGACGCGGGCCGTCACCGCGCTGACGGCGAGCGGTGCGAGGTTCTGCTGAGCGTGAGCCGTCGCGCGTCGGCTGGACTCGACCGTGACGATGTCGGTGCCGCCGAGGTCGGCGAGGGATGCGGCGAACAGGCCCACGCCGCCGTAGAGGTCGAAGTGCTTCTTGTCGGGGTCGACGTGTCCGTCGAGGACGCCGTAGACCGCGCCGTCGAGCACGGATGCAGCGCGCGGATGCACCTGCCAGAACCCGCCGGCGTCGACCCGGAACCGCCGATCGCCCACCTGCTCGTAGACGACCTCCGGCGCGGGGCGTCGGCCCTGTCCGCGCGCAGGGCGCTCATCGAGTCGCGCGCGCCGGATGATCCGCACCTCGCCGTCGCCCGGTTCGACCAGGTCCACACTGCCTGCGTCGCCGCCTGCGAGCCGGAGGGCCGCCTGAGAGATCGACGGACGAGCCAGCGGGTGGGAGCCGACGGGGATCACACGGTGGCTGCGCGCGGCGTAGGGGCCGACCTGTCCGTCATCGTCGACGTGGAGGGTGACCCTGGTGCGCCATCCGGTGCCGTCGGTCGAATCGACCGCCTCGATCTCGGGCGCCTCGAGCCCGGGACCGGCGAACCGATCGAGTGCCTCGGACAGGACCTGGCGCTTCAGCACACGCTGGTGGTCGAGGTCGATGTGACCGAGGTCGGCGCCGCCGGGGCGCTCGTCCGGGGCGCGCGTGACATCGGCTTCCGACCAGATGTGAGGGCGACGGTGCGGTGAGGCCTCGAGGACTTCGACGGTCTCGGCTCGCCAGAAGCTCTTCGACTCCCCCGTCGAATCCGCGGTCAGGCGCGCGCGCACGCGTTCTCCGGGGATCGCGTCGGACACGAACACGACGCGTCCCTCGTGTCGAGCGATGAAGGTACCGCCATGCGCGATGCCGGTGATGTCCAGATCGAGCAGGGCTGGGGAGGAAGTCATCCTTCGAGGATACGGTGGTGAACATGCGCGTATGCCTCGCCTCGACCTCCCCCGCCCGCCTGATGCTGCTCCGACAGGCCGGCATAGAGCCGCTCACGCAGGCTCCGGACGTGGACGAGGATGCCGTGGCCGCAGCGGCGGCTGCCGAACGAGGGTCCGATCTGCTCCCGGCCGAACTGGTGCTCCTGCTGGCCAGGGCCAAGGCGGCGGCGGTCGCTCATGGACTCGCGGCCGCAGGCGACTTCGACGGCATCGTCATCGGCGGCGATTCGATGTTCGCGTTGGGCGGGCGCGTATACGGCAAGCCCTACACGGCCGAGGAGGCCACGCGCCGCTGGATCGAGATGCGGGGGGCCACGGGCATCCTCCACTCGGGGCACTCGGTCTTCCGCGTCGCGCCGGGCGAGACCCCCGTCGAGGCCACGGCGACGGCCGAGGCCTCCGTGACCTTCGCCGACGACATCTCGGATGCCGAGATCGCCGCGTACGTCGCGTCGGGCGAGCCCCTGCACGTCGCCGGCGCCTTCACGGTCGACAGCCTCGGAGGCGCGTTCATCACCCGGGTCGAGGGCGACCCCTCGACGGTCGTGGGCATGTCGCTGTCGACGGTGCGTCGTCTCGCCGGCGAGCTCGGCGTGGAGTGGACCGACCTCTGGTCGTAGACTCCCCTCCATGTTTCTCCCACTTTCTTGTGGAGAGTCGTCAAATGGATCGACTGCCTTCTCGCTAGGCTGACAACCATGCCTGATATCGCCAAGGTGCTCATCGCCAACCGCGGCGAGATCGCCGTACGCATCATCCGTGCCGCTCGCGACTCGGGGATCGCCTCGGTCGCCGTGTACGCCGACCAGGATCGCGACGCTCTGCACACCCGCCTCGCCGACGAGGCCTTCTCGCTCGACGGAGCGACCAGCGCCGAGACCTATCTGCAGATCGAGAAGATCCTCTCGATCGCCCGCCGAGCCGGCGCAGACGCCGTGCACCCGGGCTACGGCTTCCTCGCCGAGAACGCCGAGTTCGCCCGAGCCGTGATCGGCGCGGGAATGACCTGGATCGGCCCGTCTCCCGACGCCATCGAGGCGCTCGGCGACAAGGTCACGGCCCGTCATGTGGCCGAGAAGGTGGGCGCACCCCTCGCTCCCGGCACGCCGGGTCCGGTCGCCGGAGCCGATGAGGTCATCGCCTTCGCGAAGGAGTTCGGTCTGCCGATCGCGATCAAAGCGGCATACGGCGGTGGTGGCCGCGGCCTCAAGGTCGCTCGCGAGCTCGACGAGGTCGCCGAGCTGTTCGAGTCCGCCACCCGCGAGGCCGTGACCGCGTTCGGCCGTGGCGAGTGCTTCGTCGAGAAGTACCTCGACAAGCCCCGACACGTCGAGACCCAGTGCCTGGCGGATGCCGAGGGCAACGTCGTCGTCATCTCGACGCGCGACTGCTCGCTCCAGCGTCGCCATCAGAAGCTGGTCGAGGAGGCGCCCGCGCCGTTCCTCACGGACGAGCAGAACGCCCAGCTGTACTCGGCGTCCAAGGCCATCCTCAAAGAGGTCGGCTACGTGGGTGCCGGCACCTGCGAGTTCCTCATCGGCGCCGACGGCACCGTGTCGTTCCTCGAGGTCAACACCCGCCTGCAGGTCGAGCACCCGGTCTCCGAAGAGGTCACGGGCATCGATCTGGTGCGCGAGCAGTTCCGCATCGCGGCCGGCGGCATCATCGACTACGACGACCCCGCCCCGACCGGACACTCGATCGAGTTCCGCATCAACGGCGAGGACCCGGGTCGCGGCTTCCTGCCCCAGCCCGGCCCCATCCACGTCTTCAAGACGTTCGGCGGACCCGGCATCCGCCTCGACTCGGGCGTCACCGCCGGAGACTCGGTCTCGGGTGCGTTCGACTCGCTGCTCGCGAAGATCATCGTCACGGGCAAGGACCGCGCCGAGGCTCTCGAGCGCTCCCGTCGCGCGCTCGACGAGTTCGAGGTCGCCGGCCTCCCGACCGTGCTGCCGTTCCACCGCAAGGTCGTGAACGACCCGGCCTTCACCGCCGAGAACGGCGAGTTCGGCGTCTTCACACGCTGGATCGAGACCGAGTTCGTGAACGACATCCCGGCGTGGGACGGCGAGCTCGAGTCGCCGACCGCCGCCGAGAACCGCCACACCGTGGTCGTCGAGGTCGCCGGCAAGCGCCTCGAGGTGAGCCTGCCCGATCGCGTCGCCGTCGCGTCAGGCACCGTCGGCCGACCTGCGGCGGTGCCGCCGTCGCGTCGCAGCCACGCCACGTCGGTCAGCGCCGGCGCGTCGGGTGACGCGGTGAAGTCGCCGATGCAGGCCACGGTGGTCAAGGTCGCTGTCGTCGAGGGGCAGCAGGTCGTCAAGGGCGACCTCGTCGTGGTCCTCGAGGCGATGAAGATGGAGCAGCCGCTGCAGGCGCACAAGGACGGCACGATCGGCAACATCGGCGCGATCGCCGGCGCCACCGTCTCGGCCGGTCACCAGCTGCTGACCATCAGCTGACCCGCACCTCATGACGAAGGCCCCCACCAGCAGGTGGGGGCCTTCGCGTTGTGTCAGAGGGCGGCGGCCGCTGCGCACCACTCGTCGAACAGTCGCTGCCCCGCCGCCGTGCCGAGCACCGCGCGCGCCGACGGCGAACGGTGCAGGCCGTGCAGAGCCGACCACACGACCTGCGGGTGGGCCTTCACCATCGCCGGTGCGACGGTGATCGTCGCGGACACCCGCTGTGCGTCCGTCGCGATCACCCTGCCGGGATCCACCCGGAGCCGGATCAGCGGAAGCTCGGGCATGCCTCGACGAGGTTCGGTCACGTCGGCATCCACGCGGCGGATCGCGTGCCACGGCACGTAGAGGGTCTCAGAGGCTCGGATCAGCAGCACCCCGTCCGGACCCATGCCCACCCCTGCCGGCCCGCGCCGCAGCGAAGAGGAGCGCCGACGGGCGATGGCCGCGCGCACGGCCGCGTAGGCGAAAAGCGCGGCCGACGCAGCGAGCACCGCCACGCCCAGGAACGCCTCCGGTCGCCCGGTCGCCCCGATCACGATCGCGACGACGGTCGCTGAACCCAGCACGAGCGCCCAGACGATGCACAGCAGCAGGATCGCGAGGTCGGCGCGCCGTTCGGACAGGAAATGCACGCGCACATCGGGCGTCCACCCCTGCTCGCGCGTCAGCGCCGTCGCCTCGACCACTCTCGCGCACCCCTGAGCGAACGGCCTGCGGACACCCACCGCGAGAGCGGTCAGGCCGAACAAGGCGAGCGCGGCGCCCGACAACAGCGGCCCCGCGGCGCCTCCCGAGAATCCGACCATGCCCGCTGCGAGAACGAACAGGACGATGCCGACCCACAGCATCCGCGCGTTGCGGCGAGGTCGTCGCTCACCCCACCTCGCAGGCCATTCCTGCAGACTCGGTGCTGCGCTCTGGTCTGTCACTGTGACTTCTCCGGGACGATGGGCGGCAGAACCCTACGAGATCTTCGCGTTCACCAGGTGCATCGCGCGACTCGCATCCGTGATGCTGCTCGACAGCGAGGGGTAGGCGGCGAACACGCGCGACACCTGATCGACCGTGAGTCGACGCTCGACGGCGACCGCGATCGGATAGATCAGCTCGGAGGCCTTCGGTCCCACGATCACCCCGCCGATCACCGTTCCCGACCCCTTGCGCGCGATCAGCTTCACGAAGCCGTCCTTGATGCCCATCATCTTCGCGCGGGGGTTCGCCGCGAGAGGGAGCTTGTAGACGAGGCCGTCGGCCACACCGTCCTCGACATCCTTCTCGGAGTAGCCCACGGTCGCGATCTCGGGGGCAGTGAAGATGTTGGAGGTGATCTTGATCAGCTCGAGCGGGATGACGATGTCGCCCAGCGCGTGGAACACCGCCGTGCGTCCCTGCATGGACGCGACGGAGGCCAGCGGGAAGAAGTTCGTGCAGTCCCCCACCGCGTAGACGTTCGGGACCGAGGTGCGGGCCACGCGGTTCACGCGCACGTGTCCGGACTCATCGAGCTCGACGCCCGCATCTTCGAGGCCGATGCCTGCGGTGTTCGGAATGGATCCCACAGCCATGAGGCAGTGGCTGCCGTCGACCGTGCGGCCGTCCGAGAGGGTCGCCGTCACACCGTTCTTCGTGACCTCGACCTTCTCGGCGCGAGCTTTGGAGAGCACCGTCATTCCGCCGCGCGTGAAGACCTTCTCGAGCACTCGTGCAGCATCCTGGTCCTCGCCGGGCAACACCTGATCGCGGCTCGAGATCAGCGTCACCTTGGCACCCAGGTTCATGTAGGCCGACGCGAACTCGGCGCCCGTCACACCGGAGCCGACGACGATGAGGTGCTCGGGCAGCGCCTTCATGTCGTACAGCTGCGTCCAGGTGAGGATGCGCTTGCCGTCGGGCTTCGCCGAATCGAGCTCGCGTGGCGAAGCGCCGACGGCGACAATGATCGTGTCGGCCTCGATGCGGTCGAAGTCCGTGCCGCCCTGTCCGGTCGAGACGACGATCGCGTTGGGTCCCTCGAGCCGTCCGTGGCCCGAGAGGATGCGCACGCCCGCCTCGAGCAGCGCCGAGCGCATGTCCTCTGACTGCTGACCGGCGAGGGCGATGAGTCGCTTGTTCACCGCTGCGAGGTTGATCGCGATCTCGGGCTTGAGCGGTTTGCCGTGCTCGCCCTTCGCGAAGAACTGCACCCCGAGGTCGGAGGCCTCCGAGATCGCGATCGCGGCATCGGCCGTGGCGATCAGGCTCTTGGAGGGCACGACGTCTGTGAGCACCGCGGCACCACCGACACCCACGCGCTCGACCAGGGTCACCTCGGCTCCGAGCTGGGCCGCGGCGAGTGCCGCCTCGTAGCCGCCGGGACCGCCGCCGAGCACGGCGACGCGCTGAGTGCGCTCAAAAGGGGTGGAAGACATAGTTTCCATTCTCTCGCAATCCTGGCTCCGGAGCCTGCACCTTCCTAGAGTGGATCCATGTCCGAAACACAGACCAACCTCCTCGACGATCCCACCGCGAACCCGTTCGAGGTCGCCTCCGCAGCCGCCGCAGACATCGCGCGGCTCACCGGAGTCGAGAAGCACGACATCGCACTCACCCTCGGCAGCGGCTGGGGCAAGGCCGCCGACATCATCGGCGAGACCATCGCGACCATCCCGGCCACCGAGGTCACCGGCTTCTCGAAGCCCGCGCTCGAAGGCCACGTCGGCACCCTCCGCAGCATCCGCACCCCCGGCGGCAAGAACGTGCTCGTCATCGGCGCACGCACGCACTACTACGAGGGGCACGGCGTGCGTCGTGTCGTGCACTCCGTGCGCACCGCCGCAGCCACAGGCGCTGAGATCATGGTGCTCACCAACGGCGCAGGCGGAGTCCGAGAGACGTGGACCCCGGGCCAGCCGGTGCTCATCAGCGACCACATCAACCTCACGGCCGACTCGCCTCTCGAGGGCGCGACCTTCATCGACCTCACCGACCTGTATTCGACGCGCCTGCGTGACATCGCCCGGAGCATCGACCCCACTCTCGACGAGGGCGTCTACACGCAGTTCCGCGGTCCGCACTACGAGACCCCGGCCGAAGTGCAGATGGCGAAGCACATCGGCGGCCACATCGTCGGCATGTCGACCGCTCTCGAAGCGATCGCCGCTCGCGAGGCGGGCATGGAGATCCTGGGCTTCTCACTCATCACGAACCTCGCCGCCGGCATCCAGAAGACGCCGCTCAGTCATGCGGAGGTCATCGAGGCCGGGCGCGAGGCCGAGCCCGTGATCTCGGCGCTGCTGGCCCGAGTGGTGGAGGCGCTGTGAGCGAGGAGCGCCTCGCTCAGGCACGCGCCTGGATGCGGCAGGACCCCGACCACGAGACCCGCGACGAGCTCGCGGGGATCATCACCCGCGCCTCCGCCGGCGACGAGGCCGCGGTGGCGGACCTCGACGACCGCTTCGGCACCAGGCTCGCGTTCGGCACTGCTGGTCTGCGCGGCGCACTCGGCGCCGGAAGCAACCGTATGAACCGGGTGCTGGTCGCTCAGGCGGCCGCGGGCTTCGCGGCGTACCTGCGCGAACGCGCATCGGGCGCGACGCCCACCGTGGTCATCGGCTACGACGGTCGTCGCAACTCGCGCGTCTTCGCCACCGACTCGGCGGAGCTGTTCGCCGGCGCCGGGCTCCGCGCGATCCTTCTGCCTCGACTGCTGCCCACTCCGGTGCTCGCCTTCGCTGTGCGGCATCTCGGCGCCGACGCCGGTGTCATGGTCACCGCGTCGCACAACCCGCCGAACGACAACGGCTACAAGGTCTATCTCGGCGGCGCCGACCAGGGCGCGCAGATCGTGGCACCGGCGGATGCCGAGATCGCGGCGCACATCCAGCGCGTGGCCGACACGGCCGACATCACGGCCCTCCCCCGCTCCACCGCGTACGAGACCGCAGGCGAAGACGTCGTGGACGCCTATGTCGCGGCGACCGCCGCCGTGGCGCCGGCCCCGCGATCGGCCTCCGGGCTGCGCTGGGTCTACACCGCCATGCACGGCGTCGGGTGGGAGACCCTGTCGAAGATCGTGGCAGCAGCCGGTTATCCGCAGCCCATGGTGGTCGGCGAGCAGCTGACCCCCGACGCCACGTTCCGCACCGTGTCGTTCCCGAACCCCGAGGAACCGGGCGCCATGGATCTCGCGTTCGCGCGCGGTCGCCGCGTGCAGGCCGACTTCATCCTCGCCAACGACCCCGACGCCGACCGTCTCGCCGTCGCCATCCCGGATGCCGCGTCGGCGAGCGGATGGCGACGACTCACCGGCAACGAGGTCGGACTGCTGCTCGGTGCCCGCGCCGCGCGGGCCGCCGAGACGGGCGGCGGCGCCTCGCTGGCCTGCTCGCTCGTGTCATCGCCCGGGCTCGGCGCGATCGCCGCTCATCATGGACTCGACTTCCACGAGACGCTGACCGGCTTCAAGTGGATCTCTCGCGCCCCGGGCAT
Source organism: Microbacterium hydrocarbonoxydans (assembly GCF_904831005.1). Classification (NCBI taxonomy): domain Bacteria; kingdom Bacillati; phylum Actinomycetota; class Actinomycetes; order Micrococcales; family Microbacteriaceae; genus Microbacterium; species Microbacterium hydrocarbonoxydans. Next base: position 2,258,750 of record NZ_LR882982.1, read on the forward strand.
CGTCTACGGGTTCGAGGAGGCGCTCGGCTACCTCGTGAACCCCGAGACCGTGCGCGACAAGGATGGGATCTCGGCCGCCGTCGCGGTGCTGGGACTCGCCGCGGAAGCCCACGAGCGCGGATCGTCTCTGGCGGAGGCGATCGCGGAGCTCGGTGAGACGTACGGTCATTTCGCGAGCGGCCAGGTGTCGATCCGCGTTGACGACCTCTCGGTGATCGGTCGCGTGATGCTGTCGCTGCGCACCCTGCCGCCCGCACGATTCGACGCCCACCCGGTGGCCTCGGCCGAGGATCTTCTGCGAGCCGGTGAGGGAGAGCCCTCCGGTGACGTGCTGCGCTATCGCCTGGCCGACGGCTCCCGCATCGTCGTGCGGCCGAGCGGCACCGAGCCGAAGCTGAAGGTCTACATCGACGCGAAGGCGGATTCGGCCGACCGAGCCGCTGAGATCGTGGGCGAGCTCGAGACGGCGGTCCGCGCACTGCTGGAAGAGCGCTCGTAGCGCATGCCGAGACGACAGGTGGTCATCACGGCTCACAACGGGGTGCATGCGCGCCCCGTTGCGGAGCTCGTGCGGGTGGTGCAGGCGCACCCGTACGCGGTGACCCTCGAGACGTCGACGGGGGCGGTCGTGGACCTGAGCAGCGTTCTCGCGCTCATGGATCTGGGGCTCGCGCCCGGCGACGTCGTCGTGCTCGAGACGCCCGAGGCGACAGGCGCGGAGAGAGTGCTCGAGACCCTCGCGTCGGTGCTGGACCCGCTGCGCTGAGAGCTCGCCGTGCGGCTGTGCCGTCGGCACGACCTCAGCCGTCGATGACCGCCACGAGTTCGTCGAGGAACGCCTCGAAGGTGGTGCCGCGGCGCACGATCCGCTGCACGCTCTCACGCTCGCTGAACACCTCGACGAGCTGCTCGAAGACGGTCTGGAACGCCGCCCGATCGCTCTCGCTGAAGGCGGCGAGCGCCACCACCTGCACGCGCCCCTCGCCCCAGGCCGCAGACCCGTCGGCGACGCCGATGGCGATCGCCGTGCGTGTGGCGGTCATCTGCAGCGCGTGGGGCACGGCGAGAGCATCGGTGAACGCGGTCGAGGACATGCGCTCGCGCACGATCGTGTTCTCCACGTAGTCGTCGCCGATGAGCCCGGTGTCGACGAGCAGTCCGCCCAGGCGACGGATGATCGCCTCCTCGCCGTCGTCGGGCAGCGGGTGGATGAAGGCGTCGGGCACGAAGTACCGCGCGAGCTCGGCCCGCAGTCGGGTCAACCGTCGTCCGCGACGGACGCGGGCGGCAGCCTGCTGGATGCGATCGACATCGGCCTCGGTGAGGAAGGGCTGGATGCGCACGAATCGATCGCCCACCGCGCCGGGTTCGATCGTGGTGAGCACCAGATCGGTGTCGAAGGCGACCCAGTCGGGATCGACCTCTGTGACGACGCTGGTCACCTCGATCGCCGTGCCGAGCGAGCGGTCGACGCTCGATCGCAGCAGCTCGTGCAGCTCGTAGTAGCCCGGGCAGACGATCGTCGCGGTGAGGATCGATTCTGCCTTGCGGCTGCGCTCCAGCCGCCCACCCACGTGCATGGCGATGTAGGCGATCTCGTCGTCATGGATCGGCGTGCCGAGCCGATCGTGCAGTCCGCTCGCGATCGACACCGCGACCTCGAAGATCATCGGGTAGGACGATTTGAGCGATCGCGTCAGCGGATTGCGGGTGAGCGCGCTCTCTTCTGCGCGGCGGAGCAGATTCTGCACGTGCAGGGCGAGGCGCAGCACGAAGGTCTCGTCGACCAGATCGACCTCGAAATCGTGCGCGGCGCGGGTGAGCTCGGCACGTACGGCCGCTTCGACCTGCGGCGCCACTCCACTCCGGGCGACCTCTCGGGTCGCGTCCTGGCCCGGAGCGACGATGCGCGTCAGCACGAGGGAGGCGAGGTGACCGCTGTCGCCCTCGCCGAGGGTGACAGCGAAGTGCTCTTCTGCGAGCCGAGCGATCACCGACCCCACCTGCGGGATCTCCTCCCGCGCGCTGGGGGGTGCGGAGTCGAGTGCGTGGCCCGCGGCGACCCGCTCGGCCGCGATCGCGATGTGGAGCAGCACATCGGAGATCGCGAGCTCGTTGACGTAGTACCCGAGCACTCCGAGTTCACGGACAAGGTCGGACTTGAAGGGGGTGACGGACTCGGCGCCGACCGCAGTGGCGGCGAGCGCCCGGCGGAAGGTCTCGGGGTGGAAGGAGGCGGCGTCCATCTCGTCGTGGGCCAGACGCGAGAGGAGGCGCCGCTGGGCGGTCTCCGTGCCACGCAGTCGCACGACCTCACGATCGCGTTCGAGCGCGAGCTCGGTGCCGTCGAGCAGACTCCGCACGCGAGAGAGGTCGGACTCGACGGTCGCCTCGCTGACGTGCAGACGGTCGGCCATCTCGAAGACGTCGATTCCGTCGGGCACATCGAGCAGCGTGCGCACGAGCGAATGCAGTCGGTCCCGCGGCGTCGACTCCCCCGCCTGCCTGGTGCGCAGCGCGTCGCGTGCCCCGGCGCCGACGCGGTACCCGGCCGGCCCGGACTCGACGGCATCCGAACCGCCGGTGCGGCCGTTCAGTGCTGCGACGTAGGAGCGGATGCTGCGCGGAGTCACGCCCAGCTGGTCGGCGAGGCTCGCGGCCGTCGCCCAGGTGCCCTGTCGCAGCAGGATCGCGAGGAGCTGGTCCTGACGCTGACGCGACATGATCCTCCCTGCTTCGTGCCGACCGCACTGTCGTGGCGTGACTTCCATGATGTCAGCTACCCGCCCCCTTCGCCCCGAAACCGATGTTCCGGAGGGGCGGAAACGATCGTGTTGGCGTGCGTCGGCGCCAGTTCCCAGACTGTTCTCAGGAAAGGTGGCATCAATGAGGATCCTCGTGGTGTGCGGCGCGGGCGCGTCGAGCACGTTCGTCGCGCAGCGACTTCGCCGAGCCGCGGCGGAATCCGGTCTCGATTGGGACGCTTCTGCGGGCATGGAGCAGTCGGTCTCCTCCGCGGATCAGGACCTCATCCTCGTCGGCCCCCATCTGGCCGATCGTCTGGATGCCATCCGCAACGCCGTGAGGGTCCCCGTGGCGCTCCTCCCCGAGGACGTGTTCGCAGACCGTGACGGCTCACGCACCCTCTCTCTCGCGCGGTCGATCCTCATCGACGTCACGACCACCCCGGAAGGAACATCATGACCGTCTCCCGTACCGTCCGCATCGGCTCATCCCACGGCCTCCACGCCCGACCCGCGAAGCTGTTCGCCCAGGCGGCGAAGGATTCCGGCATTCCCGTGACGATCGCCAAGGACTCCGGCAAGGCCGTCAACGCCGCCAGCATCCTGGGCGTGATCGCTCTGGCCATCGAGTACGGCGACTACGTGACCCTGACCGCCGAGGGCGATTCGGCCGACGGAGTGCTCGACACGCTCACCGAGCTGCTCACCACCGACCACGACCAGGAGAGCGCATGAGCGACCTGCGTGGTGTCGGTATCGGCCTGGGCGTCGCGCAGGGGGTCGTCGTCCGGATGGCCGAAGCGCTGCCCGCGCCGGAGAACGTGCCCAGCGCTCTCGGAGCGGACGCCGAGCGCACCCGCGTCCGTGAGGCTGTCGCAGTCGTGGCCCAGGAGCTGACCGCGCGCGGCGAGGCGGCAGGGGGTTCGGCTCAGGAGGTTCTCGAAGCGCAGGCGATGATCGCCGAAGACCCCACTCTGCAGGACGAGGTCGATGCCCGCATCGATGACGGCGCGACGGCGGAATGGGCCGTGCACGACGCGTTCGCGGGCTTCCGCGCCACGCTCGAGGCCGTGGGCGGATACCTCGGCGAACGTGCCGCCGATCTCGACGACATCGCGCAGCGCGTGCTCGCGCGACTGCGGGGCGTCGATGCTCCCGGCGTGCCCGATCCAGGACACCCGTTCGTGCTCGTGGCCCGGGACCTGGCTCCCGCCGATACGGCGCTGCTGAACCTCGACCAGGTGCTCGCCCTCGTGACGTTCGACGGCGGTCCCACCTCGCACACCGCCATCCTCGCCCGCGAGAAGGGCATCGTCGCGATCGTGGGCGCTGCCGCGGCATCCGAGCTCACCACCGGCCGCGCGGTGATCGTCGACGCGGCAGCCGGCATCGTGACCCTGGATCCGACGGATGACGAGAAGCAGCGTGCCGAGCAGCGCGCGGCCGCCCGCCGGTCCGCCGATTCCGCTCCGCTCACTCCCGGTGCGCTCGCCGACGGCACGCTGATCCCCCTGCTGGCGAATCTGGGCAAGCCCGCAGACGCATCCGACGCCGTCGAACGCGGGGCCGAGGGCGTCGGGCTGTTCCGCACCGAGTTCCTGTTCCTCTCGTCGTCGCAGGCACCGACGGTGCAACAGCAGCGCGAGTCCTACCGCGAGCTCCTGGCCGCCTTCCCGGGCAAGAAGGTCGTGGTGCGCATGCTGGATGCCGGGGCCGACAAGCCCCTGGCGTTCCTCAACGACGCGCACGAGGAGAACCCGGCGATGGGCCTGCGCGGTCTCCGCGCCCTGCGAGCGAGCGAGGACATCCTGCGCGAGCAGCTGACCGCCCTCGCCGAGGCCGACGCCGCCACAGAGGCGGACCTGTGGGTCATGGCGCCGATGGTCGCGACGGTCGAGGAGACGCAGTACTTCACCTCGCTCGCCCGGGAGTACGGCCTCAAGACCGCCGGGGTCATGGTCGAGGTACCCGCCAGCGCGCTGCTCGCGGACCGTGTGCTCGCGCACGCCGACTTCGCGTCGATCGGCACCAACGACCTCACCCAGTACACGATGGCCGCCGACCGCATGCTCGGTTCGGTGGCGGCGTTCCAGGACCCCTGGCACCCCGCCGTTCTGCGACTCGTGCGCGAGGTGGGCGCGGCAGGTGCACGCCTCGGCAAACCCGTCGGGATCTGCGGCGAGGCTGCCGCCGACCCGATGCTCGCGGTGGTGCTCGTCGGCCTCGGCGCGACGAGCCTCTCGATGGCACCGTCTGCGCTCGCAGACGTGCGCCACACCCTGTCGCAGCACACTCTCGACGAAGCCCGCAACTTCGCCGAACTCGCACTCGCGGCCGATGACGCCGCCGGTGCTCGCCTCGCCGTGGCCGACGCCACGGCAACCCTTCCCCCTCACCAGAAAGAGACGACATCATGACGACGACGTCACCCGCCGCCACGAAGGCAGGCGGCCTCCGAACGGGCGTGCAGCGCTTCGGCACGTTCCTCTCGGGCATGATCATGCCCAACATCGCCGCGTTCATCGCGTGGGGATTCATCACCATGCTGTTCATCCCGAAGGGCTTCTTCGGATCGGAGAGCCCGTTCGGCTGGCACTGGGCCGGCGTCGCCGAGACGATCGGCGGGGGCGGCGACTCGGCTGTCGTGGGCTGGCAAGGAGCCATGACCGCGGTGGCCGAAGGCGCCGACGGCAACATCTTCGCCTACGTGGGCCTGGTCGGACCGATGGTCACCTACCTCCTCCCGCTCCTGATCGCGAACACCGCGGGCCGCATGGTCTACGGCGAGCGCGGTGGAGTCGTCGCGACGATCGCGACGATGGGTGTCATCGTGGGCACCAACATCCCGATGTTCCTCGGCGCGATGATCATGGGTCCGCTCGCGGCCTACGTCACCAAGCAGATGGACCGTCTCTGGGACGGCAAGATCCGTCCCGGCTTCGAGATGCTGGTGAACAACTTCTCCGCCGGCATCCTGGGCATGCTCCTGGCGATCTTCGGCTTCTTCGCGTTCGGCCCGGTGATGCTCGGCATCAGCGCCGTCCTCGGCGGGGCGGTCGACTGGCTGGTCGCGCTGAACCTGCTGCCCCTCGTGTCGATCATCGTCGAGCCCGCGAAGGTGCTGTTCCTGAACAACGCCATCAACCACGGCGTCTTCACGCCGCTCGGCATCGAGCAGGCAGCGGAGACCGGCAAGTCGATCCTCTTCCTGATCGAGGCGAACCCCGGTCCGGGTCTCGGTCTGCTGCTCGCCTTCTCGTTCTTCGGCGTGGGAGCCGCCAAGGCATCTGCCCCGGGCGCCGCGATCATCCAGTTCTTCGGCGGCATCCACGAGATCTACTTCCCGTACGCGCTCAGCAAGCCGACCACGATCCTCGCCCTGATCGCGGGTGGAGCGGCCGGTGTCACCACCAACATGGTGCTCGGCGGCGGCCTGGTGTTCCCCGCAGCCCCCGGCAGCATCATCGCCGTGACCGCGGCCGCCGTCGGACCCGGTGTCGGCAACCTGCTCGTCGTGTACCTGTCGGTCGTCATCGCGGCCGTCGTCACCTTCCTCGTCGCCGGCGTCATCCTGCGCGCCTCGCGCAAGCGCGACCTCGAGGCCGAGGGCGACAGCTTCGGCGACGCGATCGCCCAGACCGAGGCGAACAAGGGCAAGTCGTCCGCGGCGATGGATGCGCTGCGTGCCTCTTCCGGTGCGGGAGCCGCCGGCGCGGCCGCCGCCCCTGGTGCGGGTGTCGCCACCGACCGCCGCATCGAGAACATCGTGTTCGCGTGCGACGCCGGCATGGGCTCCTCGGCCATGGGTGCGAGCGTGCTGCGCAACAAGTTCAAGAAGGCAGGGGTCGAGGGCGTCACCGTCACGAACCAGGCCATCGCGAACCTCGACGGCACCGCCGACCTCGTGATCACGCAGCAGCAGCTGACGGATCGCGCGAAGGCGCAGTCGCCGAACTCCGTGCACGTGTCGGTCGACAACTTCATGAACTCCCCGAAGTACGAAGAGGTCGTCGAGATGGTGCGCGAGCAGCGCGGCACCGACGCGTGACACCCGCGTGACAGACCGGGAGGGGCGGGTGCCTCGGCATCCGCCCCTCCTCCACATTCTCAGAAAGAAGGAATCACCATGAGCGTTCTCACCCTCGACCAGGTGCGTATCCACGACGGCTCCAGCACGCAGGATGCGGCCCTCCAGGAGGCCACCGACATCCTCGTCGCAGCCGGCGCCGTCACTCCCGCGTACGTCGACGCGATGCGTCAGCGCGAGCAGACGGTCTCGACCTACATGGGCAACGGTCTGGCGATTCCGCACGGCACGAACGATGCGAAGGATGCGATCCTCGGATCCGCGTTGTCGGTCGTCCGCTACGACGGTGGCGTCGACTGGGCCGGCGAGCCCGCGACCTTCGTCGTCGGCATCGCCGGCCGTGGCGATGAGCACCTCGAGATCCTCTCGCAGATCGCGATCCTGTTCTCCGACGAGGACGACGTCGCGAAGCTCAATGCCGCAAAGACGCCCGACGAGCTGTACGCCCTGCTCTCGGCGGTGAACGACTGATGAAGGCGGTCCACTTCGGAGCAGGCAACATCGGTCGCGGCTTCGTCGGTCTGCTGCTGCACGAGGGCGGCTACGAGGTCGTGTTCTCCGACGTCGCCGACGCTCTGGTCGACGCGATCAATGCGGCCGCCTCGTACACCGTGCACGAGGCGGGCCCGGGCGGCGCCGACCACGTCGTGACCGGGTTCCGCGCGGTGAACAGCAGGACGGATCCGGATGCCGTGGCCGACGAGGTCGCGACGGCCGATGTGGTCACGACCGCGGTCGGCCCCACTGTGCTGCGCTTCGTGGCGCCGACCATCGTCGCCGGCCTCGCCCGCCGCTCCGCCGGCGCCGCTGCGCTGCAGATCATGGCCTGCGAGAACGCGATCGGAGCGACCGACACCCTGCGCGCAGAGATCGAGAAGGCCGCCGGTGCGGACGCGGAGGAGCTGCTCTCCCGCGCCGTGTTCGCGAACACCGCCGTCGACCGCATCGTGCCGGGTCAGCCCGCCGACGGAGGGGTCGACGTCACAGTCGAGCCCTACTTCGAATGGGCGATCGAGTCAGGTGCCTTCGGCGGTGCCCGCCCGAACATCCCCGGCGCTCACTTCGTCGACGATCTCGCTCCCTACATCGAGCGCAAGCTCTTCACGGTGAACACCGGTCACGCCGCCACCGCGTACTTCGGTGCGCGTGCCGGGATCGAGCGCATCTCCGACGCTCTTGCCGATCCCGACATCGCCGCGCGCGTCTCGGCCGCTCTCGAAGAGACCTCTGCGGTCCTCGTCGCGGAGCACGGGCTCGATCCCGCAGATCTCGCCGCCTACCGGGCGACCATCCTCGAACGATTCCGCAACCCGGCGCTCGTCGACACGGTGCAGCGGGTGGGCCGGCAGCCGCTTCGCAAGATCTCGCGACACGAGCGGTTCATCGGCCCCGCGGCGATGGCCGCCGAACGCGGCCTGCCGACGATCGCCCTCGTCGCCGCGGTCACCGCGGCACTCGAGTTCGAAGAGCCCGACGACGAGCAGGCGGTCGAGCTGCAGCAGCTCCTGCGCACCGAGGACGCCACCGCATTCGCCTCGCACACGACGGGGCTCGACCCCGAGCATCCGCTGTTCCCCGCAGTCCGTGACGCGGTCGTCTCCCGTCAGACGGCACTCGGGGCCTCCTGACCGGAGCCCGGAGCCCGGAGCCCGAACTCCTGCTCCCGCCCCCTGTCGATGACGTCGGCAGGGGGCGTCTTCGTGAGGACGCTCGCGTGCGCCACACGCACCTGAGAACTCCTCACACCCTCACGGCATACGCTGGAGCCGTGCAGAAGAAGCGTGGCCGTCGGGTCCTCAAGTTCATCGGATGGGGTCTCGTCACGATCCTCGTGCTCGGCATCGGCGGCATCGTCGCCTGGAGTCAGATCGGCGTCATGCAGGCGGAGCCCGGCCCGCTCGCCGAGGTCGAGGCGAACAGCGCCATCCACGTCGAGGACGCCGAACAGGGCATCATCCTGACGCCCGCCGACGGCGAGTCCGACCAGGGCCTGGTCTTCGTGCCCGGCGCCAAGGTCGACCCGTGGGCCTACGCGCCGATCCTGCAGAGCCTCGCCGAAGACGGCGTGACCGTCGTGATCACCCGCCCGTGGCTGAACCTCGCGTTCTTCGACCTGCGCGGCCTCGACGCGTTCACCTCCGCTGCCCCCGACATCGACGACTGGGGAGTCGGCGGGCACTCTCTCGGCGGCGTACGCGCGTGCCAGCTCGCCGCAGACGCGGAGGCACTGGTGCTGTTCGGGTCCTACTGCTCGAACGACGTGTCGGACTCCGACCTCGCGGTGCTCAGCATCTCGGGCAGCGAAGACGGCCTCTCCACGCCTGCCAAGATCGATGCAGCACGCGACATGCTGCCGACGGATGCCGAGATGATCGAGATAGACGGGGCCTCGCACGCATCGTTCGGAGACTATGGGCCGCAGGCGGGCGACGGCACCCCCACGATCTCCGACGAAGAGATGCATGCCGAGGTCGCCGAGCTGCTCGCATCCTTCTTCGCAGAACTCCCGCGCAGCTGAACCCCGTCAGCCGAGCACCGCGTCGAGTGCGGGGTGCAGGTGCCTGGTGCTGAGCGCCACCGAGGCCGTGCGTGCCCCGGCCTGCAGCGCCGCATCGATGTCGGCACCGCCGAGTCGAGCGTCGAGAACCCCGGAGAAGAACGCGTCGCCCGCGCCGTTGGTGTCGACCACGTCGACTGCCACGGCCGCCACTCGATGCTCCCGATGATCGCCGTCCACGGCGACTGCTCCCTCTGCACCCAGCGTGCACACCGCGAGCGACGCGCCCGCCGTGATGCGCGAGTGCAGGAAGGCGATCGGATCGGACAGCCGGTCGGCATTGCAGAAGACCGCCTCCGCCGCATCGAGGAAGGGACGGTGGAACGCGGCATCGCCGTCGTAGTCGTGCACGTCGACCCAGATCGGCCGGCCCGTCGATCGCGCCTGCGGCAGCAGGCGCAACGGCTCCGCCGCGAGATCGAGCACGAGCGCGTCGGCCCGGGCCATCGCCGCGCGCAGCTCGGCGTCATCCCGCCCGTCGACGGCCTGCGGCGACGACAGATACAACGAGACCCGAGCACCCGCGCGGGTCATCAGATTCAGATGACGCTCCGTGGCGTCGCTCTCGCCCCAGAGCGCGTCGACACCCGCCTCGGCGAGCGCGGCACGCACCCGACCCCCTGGCTCATCGCTCGCGCTCAGAGCGTAGAGACTGGTCGGTCGGCCGAGGGCCGTGAGGTTGAGGGCTTTGCCTGCGCTGGTGCCGCCGACGGTCTCCCAGCTGTCTTCGGCGAACTGCATGTGCGGCACCGGCTCGGGCAGCCGATCGAGCACGACGAGCGAGTTCCACGATGCCGGGCCGGCGATGAAGACGGATGCAGTCATACACCCATCCTGCCGCTGCTCGCCGCTCAGCCGATGCGCGCGATCAGCGCGTCGAGTCCCATGCCGTAGTCGATCCGCACGACCGGCAGCGCGAGCTTGTCGGTGCCGATCGACACCAGCCCCGGCTCGATCGTCCGCGCCATCTCGAAACCCGCCTGGGCGACGCCCTGCTGGGCCGTCTCGTCGTAGTGGCCGTACGGATAGGCGATCACCTCGCGCACGCCGAGGATCTCGGCCGAGGTGTTCAGATCGGCCGCGATCTCTTCGGCCGACCAGTTCACCATCCGCCCCTTGCCGTTCTCACCCGCCTGATGCATGTCGTGCGTGTGCGAGCGCCGCAGCACGTACTCCGACGGCGCCGGGTCCTGACGCGCCGAGGTGATCATGAACGACGTCGACAGCAGGCCGAGGCGGTCGATCACCGGCACCGCCAGGTCGAACCAGGTCTGATCGGCATCGTCGTCGGTGATGATCACCGAATGCGCGGGCAGGAACAGTCGGCCGTCGATGAACGCACTGAGCTCATCCCACGTGGGCAGATAGAACCCCGTCGTCGCGATGTGCTCCATCTGCGCCTCGAAGTCACCGATGTAGGCATAGTTGCCCCGCAGCCAGCCCGACTCGCCCTCGGGATCCGACGTGAACTGGTGATACATCAAGATCGGGATCTCGGCATTCTCCGCCGCGTTCTCCTCCGGCGTCTTCCACGCCGCGAAGAGCTCGATCCGCTGATCGACGCAGACGACCGGGTCCGCGCCGTTGATGCGGTTCGGGACCGTATGTGCGGCAGCATCGGCCGCTGACGAGTACCAGCCCGCGAACACCCGGCCCGGCTCCTCGAGGATCGGCAGCCCGGTGTAGAGCGCGTCCTGGCGCTGCAGCATCGGGTCGACGGGGGCGCCCTCGCCGACGAACGTCACGGCGCACGCGAGCGGATCATCGGCATCCGAGATCAGCTGCTGCACCGGGGTCAGCGGTCGGTCCACGACCCCCGCACGCTCCTTCGACATCGGCGTCTCTGACGGACGAGTCATGGCCACCGCGGCGACCGCTGCTCCTCCCGCGAGCACGATGCCGGCGACGATCCCGATCGCGAGGCCGGCACGGCGTCGCTTCCCCCCGGGTGCCATCGTCAGATGTCGAAGCCCTCGGCGATCATCTCGACGAGTTCTTCCCGCTCCTCGACGGGGAGGAAGGCGGCGGCAGCAGCGTTGAACTGGAAGGTCTCGAGATCATCGAGGTCGTACTCGAACGCCTCGACGAGCAGCGCGAGCTCGCGGGTCAGCGACGTGGCGCTCATCGTACGGTTGTCGACGTTGACCGTCACGGCGAAGCCGAGCTGGTACAGCAGGTCGAACGGGTGATCGGCGAGCGTGTCGCCCCATGCGGCGATCGCTCCCGTCTGCAGGTTCGACGAGGGTGAGAGCTCGAGCGGGATCTCGCGGTCGCGCACCCAGCGGGCCAGGTCGCCGAACTGCACCTGCACCTCGTCGCCCTCCTGGGTGATGACCTGCAGATCCTCGGCGATACGCACACCGTGCCCGAGACGCAGCGCACGCCCGTCGAGCAGAGCCGAACGGATCGACGACGGTCCCGCCGCCTCGCCCGCGTGCACGGTCACGGGGAAGAAGTTCTCCGCGAGATAGTCGAACGCCTCGCGATGGTTCGATGCGGGGAATCCGTCCTCCGGACCGGCGATGTCGAAGCCCACGGCGCCGCGCCCGCGGAACGCGATCGCGAGCTCCGCGATCTCACGCGAGCGGTCGGTGTGCCGCATGGCGGTGATCAGCTGTCCGACGCGAATGCTGTGACCTGCGCGGTCGGCCGCATCCTCGCCCTCCTCGATGCCCTGCTGCACCGCCTCGACGGTCTGCTCGAGTGAGAGGCCACCGGCAAGGTGCTGCTCGGGCGCCCAGCGCACCTCGCCGTAGATCACTCCGTCCTTCGCGAGATCCTGCACGAACTCGCGGGCTATGCGCGTGAGTCCCTCCTCGGTCTGCATCACGGCCGTGGTGAGGTCGAACGTCTTGAGGTACTCCACGAGAGAGCCGGAGTCGCTCTTGGTCGCGAACCACTTGCCCAGAGCGCCCGGCTTCGACGCGGGCAGCTCGAGGCCGATCGCATCGGCGAGCTCGATGATCGTCGAGGGGCGCACCGCGCCGTCCAGGTGGTCGTGCAGCGACACCTTGGGCAGGCTGCGCAGGGACACGCCCTGGATGGTGACGTCGCCGTTCGCGTCGATCGACATGGAGGTTCCTCTCGGTCGCGGATTCGCTCAGTTCAGGCTAGCGGTCACGAGTCAGGCGGTGATGCGCTCCCGCACGATCGGGCCGGCGGCCGGAGCGTCGTCACCGATCGCCCATGACCCCTCGAGAGCCTCGAGAGCCCGGGGGAAGCGCGCCTCGTCGGCGGCGGAGAGCGTGAACAGCGGCTGGCCGGCGACGACGCGGTCGCCGGGCTTCGCATGCAGATCGATGCCCGCCTCGAAGATCACCGGGTCCTCCGCCCGCGCACGCCCTGCCCCGAGACGCCAGGCGGCGATGCCGAACGGCAGAGCGTCCATCTGCGACACGACGCCGTCGGTCGGCGCCGTCACCACGTGGGTCTCGCGCGCCGTCGGGAGCGGTGCGTCCGGGTCGCCGTCCTGCGCGCGGATCATGGCCTTCCAGCCGTCCATCGCGCGGCCGTCGTCGAGAGCGGCCTCGACGTCGGCGTCCGGCTGCCCGGCCAGCGCGAGCATCTCGCGGGCCAGGGCGATCGTGAGCTCCCGCACATCGGCAGGGCCACCGCCCGCGAGGATCTCGACCGACTCGCGCACCTCGTTGGCATTGCCGATCGCACGGCCGAGAGGCACGTTCATGTCGGTGAGCAGCGCGGTCGTCGCGACACCCGAATCGGTGCCGAGGGCGACCATCGTGCGGGCCAGCTCTCGTGCGCGGTCGATGTCCTGCATGAACGCTCCGGAGCCGAACTTCACGTCGAGCACCAGGGCATCCGTGCCCTCCGCGATCTTCTTCGACATGATGCTCGAGGCGATCAGCGGGATCGCCTCGACGGTTCCCGTGACGTCGCGCAGCGCGTAGAGCTTCTTGTCGGCCGGCGCGAGGCCCGAGCCCGCGGCGCAGATCACCGCACCGACGTCGCCCTGCATCTGCGCGAACATCTCCTCGTTGCTGAGCGCCGCGCGCCAGCCGGGGATGGATTCGAGCTTGTCGAGCGTGCCTCCCGTGTGCCCGAGGCCACGCCCCGAGAGCTGGGGCACTGCGACGCCGAAGACGGCGACGAGCGGCGCGAGCGGCAGGGTGATCTTGTCGCCGACACCACCGGTGGAGTGCTTGTCGACGGTCTTCTTGCCCAGCGTCGCGAAGCTCATCCGCTCCCCCGACGCGATCATCGCGTCGGTGAGCACGCGGATCTCGTCCCGCTCCATGCCGCGCTGGAAGACGGCCATCGCGAACGATGCCATCTGCGCATCCGACACATAGCCGCGCGTGTAGGCGTCGACCATCCAGCGCAGTGCCTTCTCGGGCACCGCACCGCCGTCACGCTTGGCACGGATCACGTCGACGGCGTCGAAGGGCTCAACGCTCATCTGGCGTCCTCCAGGTCTCGGGGGCCGAACGCATCCGGCAGTACTTCATCGATGGTCCGGATGCCGGAGACGGTCTCCAGCAGCATTCCGGGCATCGCGTGTTCGTAGAGCAGCTGACGGCAGCGCCCGCACGGCATGATCGTCTGGCCGTCGTTGTTGACGCACACGAAGGCGACCAGCTGACCGCCGCCCGACATGTGCAGATCTCCGACGAGCGCGCACTCGGCGCACAGCGTCACGCCGTACGAGGCGTTCTCGACGTTGCAGCCGGCGACGATCCGCCCGTCGCCGACGAGAGCCGCCGCACCGACCCTGTAGCGGGAGTACGGTGCGTAGGCCTTGGCCATGGCTTCGGTCGCGACCTGACGCAGTTCGTCCCAGTCGATGTCGGTCATGTCTCTCCTATGACTTGATGTACGGCTTGCCGCTCGCCGCAGGACCCCGGATCTGGCCCGCGAAACCTGCGACCGCGATCAGGGTGACGACGTACGGGAGCATCAGCATGAACTCGCTCGGGACCGGCGTCTTGAGGATCGACAGCAGGTTCTGCAGGTTCGTGGCGAAGCCGAAGAGCAGCGCCGCGAGGGTCGCGCGGATCGGATCCCAGCGTCCGAAGATCACGGCGGCGAGGGCGATGAAGCCGAGGCCGGCCGTCATCTCCTTGCCGAACTGCGGCACCGACACGAGTGTGAAGTACGCGCCGCCGATGCCCGCGATCGCGCCGGCCAGCAGCACGTTCCAGAAGCGCGTCGCGTTCACCTTGATGCCGACCGTGTCGGCCGCCTGCGGGTGCTCACCGACCGCCCGCAGTCGAAGCCCCCAGCGTGTGCGGTACAGCCCCCATGCGACCAGCGCGACCGTGATGAACATCAGATACACGATGAACGTCTGGTTGAAGAGCACCGGGCCGATGACCGGGATCTCGCTGAGCACCGGGATGCGGATGCGTCCGAAGCGCTCCGGCGTGTTCAGTGCCTGCTCGTTGGGGGCCAGCAGTGCGCCGTAGAGGAAGCCGGTGAGGCCGGTGACGAGCACGTTCAGCACGACGCCGACGATGACCTGCTCCACGAGGTACTTGATCGCGAATGCTGCGAGCACGCTCGCGACCAGCACGCCGCCGATCATCGCGCCGATGAGCCCCACGAACGGGTTGCCGGTGATGCTCGACAGCAGCGCGGCAGAGAACGCGCCGAGCAGCAGCTGCCCCTCGATCGCGACGTTCACGACACCGGCACGCTCGCCGATGACACCGCCCAGCGCACCGAACACCAGCGGCACCGAGAGCGAGACGGCGCCGAAGAGCAGGCTCGTGACCGGCACGAGACCGCCGGCGCTCGCCCACACGAGGAAGGCGAAGATCGCCAGGATCCCGAAGCCCAGCGCCAGCCACAGCGATGCGGGCCGGTAGGACCATGCGCGCAGGAACGCCGCGATCACCAGCACCACCAGGATGCCGATGACGACCCAGATGGTCGACGCCGTGGGCAGTGCGATGTCGGGGAGTTCGAAGGCCTGCGACGAATCGCCGAGCCGGAAGGTGCTCGTGCCGCTGCGCGGCACGAGCAGCACGAGGAGCGCCAGGAGCACGGTCACGGCGGCGAGGACGATCGGCGCCTTGAGATGGCGCTCGCGCACCGTCGACAGCTGTACGGTGCCGTCGGCCGCCTGCGTCTGCACGAGGGACATCATGCGGTCACCGCCTTCTTCGCGGCCTTGGCTCTCGCCTTGGCAGCCTTCTCCGCATCGGACTTGGGCAGGAAGAACACCGCGCGCAGCAGAGGCGGCGCGGCGATGAACAGCACGACCAGCGACTGCACCACGAGCACGATGTCGACGGGGATGTCCTGCGCCTGCATCGAGAACGAGCCGGCCTTCAGCGCGCCGAACAGGATGCCGGCGGCGAAGGTGCCCCACGCACGGCTGCGCCCGAGCAGCGCGACCGTGATCGCGTCGAAGCCGATGCCCGCGTCGATCGTCTCGGTGATGCCGGTCGTGACCGCGCCCTGCACCTGGTTCATGCCGGCGAGACCCGCGAGGCCTCCGGCGAAGAGCATCGCGTACACGTAGACGCGCTGCACACTGATGCCCGCAGCGCGAGCGGCGTGCGGGTTCTCACCGACGGCGCGCATGCGGAGTCCGAGCGAGGACCGCTCGATCAGCCACCAGACGAAGAGCGTCGCGAGGATCACGATCACGAAGCCGAGGTCCAGCAGCGGGAACTTCGGTCCGAACAGCTCGGGGAACTGCGCGCTCTCCGGTGTGGCCGAGCCCAGCGCCTGGTTCGTGCCCTCCTTCTGCAGCAGGCCGGGGGTGCGGATCATCCACAGCAGCAGGTAGTAGGCGACGTAGTTCAGCATGATCGTGAGGATGACCTCGTGCGCACCCGTGCGCGCCTTGAGCAGGCCAGCGATCGCACCCCAGAGCGCGCCTCCCGCTATGCCCGCGATCAGCGTGACGGGAATGTGCAGCCAGATCGGCAGATCGAGGCCGAACGTGAGCAGCCCCGCCACTCCGACCCCGATGAGCATCTGGCCGCGCGCGCCGATGTTGAAGAGGCCCACGCGGAACGCCAGCGCGACGCCCAGGCCCGCTGCGATCAGCGGAGCGGCGAAGCCGAGCGTGTTCGTCAGCGGCCGGATCTGCGCCGCGAAGTCGGCCCCGCGAGCGTTGAAGATCGCTCCGCGGAACAACGCCTCGTAGCCGTTGTAGACCGCGTTCCAGATCGCGGCGAACGTGTCGCTCGGCCGCTGGAAGAAGTATCCGGATGCCTCGAGCACGTCTTCGTTGGTGAAGGCGATGAGGATGCCGCCGACGACCAGCGCGAGGAAGATCGCGAGGATCGTGGTGACGGCGCTGCCGCGCAGCATCTCCTTGAGGATCGTGTTGCCGCGCGGGGCCGGCGGCACGTCGGCCATGAGGGGGCCCGTTGCCCGTGGCAGCTGCTCGGGCGGAAGTCCCTTGGTCACGTCGTCCGCTCCCGGCGTCGTCCCGCTCATGCGGCCACCTCTCCCTCGGCGGCGCCCGCCATCATGAGTCCCAGCGTCTCGCGCGCGGTGTCGCCGGGAACGACCCCGACGATGGTTCCTCGGTACATGACCGCGATGCGGTCGGCGAGAGCTGCGACCTCGTCGAGCTCGGTGGAGACGACGATGACGGGGATGCCCGCGTCGCGCGTCTCGATGATCCGCTTGTGGATGAACTCGATCGAGCCGACGTCGACGCCGCGTGTGGGCTGTGCCGCCACCAGCAGTCGCAGCTCACGGCTCATCTCGCGGGCGATCACGACCTTCTGCTGGTTCCCGCCCGAGAGCGTGCCCGCGGGGGTGTGCGCACCCTGGGTGCGGATGTCGTACTCGGCGATGCGCGCTGCGGCGAAATCCTCGAGCTCGGATCGACGGATCGTCCCGACGCGGCTGAACGCCGGGTCGGCCGATCGATCGAGGATGAGATTCTCGGCCACGGAGAACGCTCCGACGAGGCCGTCTTCGTTGCGGTCCTCGGGGACGAAGCCGACCCCGGCATCGAGGATCGTACGCACGCTCTTGCCGACCAGATCGGTGCCGTCCAGGACGATGGAGCCCTCGACACGGGCCGCGAGTCCGACGATCGCCTCGACGAGTTCCGTCTGACCGTTCCCCTGCACTCCCGCGATCGCCAGGACCTCGCCGGGGCGCACCACGAAGTCGACGCCGTCGACGACGATCGCGCCGGTCGCGGTGAGCACCCGCAGCCCCTCGACCTGGAGTCCGCCCTCGCCGAGGCGAGGAGGCTCCTTGTGCACGGTCAGTTCGACCGCGCGCCCGACCATGAGCGAGGCGAGTTCTGCATTGCTCGCGGTGGGCGACGCCTCGCCGACGATCTTGCCGAGCCGGACGATCGTGATCGTGTCCGCCACCTCGCGGACCTCGCGGAGCTTGTGGGTGATGAAGACGATGGCGGTGCCCTCGTCGCGCAGCTGACGCATGATGCCCATGAGCTCATCGGTCTCCTGCGGCGTGAGCACGGCGGTGGGCTCGTCGAAGACGAGCACCTTCGCATCGCGCGAGAGCGCCTTGATGATCTCGACGCGCTGCTGCACGCCGACGGGCAGGTCTCCGACGACCGCGTCCGGATCGATGTCGAAGCCGAAGCGGGCGGCTACCGCGCGCACGTGCTCACGCGCCTTCGAGATGTCGAGCGTGCCGAGGCCCTTGGTCTGCTCGTGTCCGAGCATGACGTTCTCGGCGACCGTGAAGACCGGCACGAGCATGAAGTGCTGGTGCACCATGCCGATGCCCGCGGTCATCGCATCACCGGGGCCGCGGAACCGCTGGACGACGTCGTCGAGCAGGATTTCGCCCTCATCGGCCTGATAGAGGCCGTAGAGCACGTTCATGAGGGTGGACTTGCCTGCGCCGTTCTCGCCGAGCAGCGCGTGGATCTGTCCCGGTTCGACGACGAGGTCGATGTGATCGTTGGCCACGAGGCTGCCGAAGCGCTTGGTGATGCCGCGGAGTTCGAGCTTCATAACTGCACCCTATCCAGAGGAGTCCGAGGGAGGGCGGGCGTCAGGCATCGCCGATGATGCCGAGTCCGCGGAGTGACGGTGGGGAGTGTCGTTCCACGGCACGGGGCGAGTGGCCGCTTGCACCACTCGCCCCGCCATGGATGGGAGACCGCTTACGGGGAGTTCTCGGACTCCACCGTGATGTCGCCCGAGATGATCTGCTCCTGCAGAGTCGCGATCTCATCGGTCAGACCCTCGGGCAGCTCGCCCTCGAACGCTCCGAAGCCCGAGAGCTTGACGCCCTCGTTCTCGAGCGTGCCGACGTACGGAGCCGGGTCGAAGTCACCCTCGGATGCGGCGATGGTCGCGTCCTCGACGGCCACGTCGATGGCCTTCATGATCGAGAAGAGGGTGACGTCCGCCACGCTCTCGTCGGCCACGGCCAGGTCGCTGTCGACACCGACGAGGAGCGTGTCCTTGCCGCTGTCGGCGATGGCGGCCGCAGCGCTCTGGTACACCGGTCCACCGACGGGGAGGATCACGTCGACGCCCTGGTCGAGCACGCCCTGCGCGGTCTGCTTGGCGGTGTCGTTGGCGTCGAAGCCGCCGGTGAAGGAGCCCTTCTGCGTGGCTGCGTCCCAGCCGAAGACCTCGACGGCTGCCGACTTGTCCTCGTTGTACTTCTCGACGCCGAACTGGAAGCCGTCCATGAAGACGGCGACCGACGGGATCTGCATTCCGCCGAAGGTGCCGACCTTGTTGACGCCGCTCTGTGCCGACCATGCCGCCGACGCGTATCCGCCGAGGTAGGCGGCCTGAGCCGTGTCGAAGACGAGGGGCTTGATGTTCGGGGCATCGGTGGTGCCGTCGAAGTCGTTGTCGGCGTAGTCGTCGATGATCGCGTAGTCGATCTCGGGGTTCGCGAGAGCCGACTCGACCGTGGCGGCCGAGAGCTTGAAGCCGACGGAGACGATGAGCGAGCATCCCTCGGAGACCGCGGTCTCGAGGTTCGGCGCGTAGTCGTTGTCGTTCGCGGACTCGAACTCGATCGGCTTCACGCCGAGGGTGTCCGCTGCGCGGTCCATGCCTTCCTTGGCCGACTGGTTGAACGACTTGTCGTTCCAACCGCCCGCGTCGGAGACGAGGCAGGGCACGAAGTCGGAGGCGGCGTCGCCGCCTCCCGTGCCGCCGGACTCGGTCGGGGCCTGGCCGCAGCCGGCGAGCGCGAAGACGACGCCGGCGGCGATGGTCGCGCCGAGCAGCTTCTTGGTGGTGGAGATGGTCAACTGATGCCTCCTCAACGAACCCGCGGCCCTCGCGGATCGATCAAAGTTACCCAGTGTTTCGGCTTTTTTGCATGCCGCGACGCCACACGCCACGCAATGGTTACAAAGCTGAAATCCAACCAGCCGATGAGCACGACCTCGTGCTCATCAGAGCACGTCGCCGCGACCGGTCAGCTTGAGCGACTCGACCACGCCCTTCACACGCTGCGCATGCTCGACGGTCGTGACCAGCAGAGCATCCGGGGTGTCGACCACCACGATGTCCTTCACGCCGACCAGGCTGATCACCCGCGAGGTCTGACTGACGAGGATGCCGCTCGCCGCATCGCTGAGCACGCGGGCCTTCGGACCGAGCACGGCGAGGTCGTTCTTGCGACCGTTGTTGATGAGCTTGGTGAGCGAGGCGAAGTCCCCCACGTCGTCCCAGTCGAAGTGTCCGGGAACGACCGCGAGGCGTCCGCGTCGTGCCGCGGGCTCGGCCACGGCGTAGTCGATCGCGATCTTCTTGAGTCCCGGCCAGATGCGGTCGACCGCCGGACCACGGCGCTCACGGTCGTCCCATGCCTCGGCGAGCTCGATGAGCCCTGCGTGCAGGGCGGGCTCGTTCGCGGCCAGCTCGTCGAGCAGCACGCTCGCCTTGGCGATGAACATGCCCGCATTCCACAGGTAGTCGCGACTCGCGAGATAGGCGGTGGCCGTCTCGAGGTCGGGCTTCTCGACGAAGCTCTCCACGAGTGCGGCCTCCCGCGCGCCCTCCACCACCAGCTCGGGGCCCTTCTTGATGTAGCCGAACCCGACCGCCGGCTCGGTCGGCGAGATGCCGATCGTGCAGATGTAGCCTTCGCGCGCCACCTCGACCGCGTCGCGCACCGCGAACTCGAAGACCCTCGTGCTGCGGATGACGTGGTCGGCGCTGAACGAGCCGATGATGACGTCGGGATCGCGACGATGAAGGATCGCAGCGGCGAGGCCGATGGCTGCCGCCGACTCGCGCGGCTCCGATTCGAGGAACACATTGAGATCCGGTATTCCGGGAAGCTCCGCCTCGACGGCTGCGCGGTGGGCGCGACCGGTCACGACGGCGATGCGATCGGCACCCGCGAGCGGTTCCAGCCGGTCCCAGGTGTCGCGGAGCAGGGAATGGCCCGACCCGGTGAGGTCGTGCAGGAACTTCGGTGCGTCCGCACGCGAGAGCGGCCAAAGTCTGCTGCCGATTCCGCCGGCGGGGATCACTGCGTAGAAGTCCTGGATCGGTTGGTTCACCCTGCCAGGGTATCTGCATCGGACTTCTCGACATCGAGATACTTAGGGTCCCCTTCGTCGCCTCCGCCAGTTCACGGGAATAGGATGGACAGCGATCGGCCGTGCCTGACGTTCAACGGGTTCACGCTTGGATGACGCGACGCACGCGACCGAGTCACATCGATCCAGGGAGGACGACCGTGTCCACAAGCGCTCGCTTGACACCGTCGATTTCGGAAACCACTTCCAAGACACCGCGCGGCACCCTCTACCGGGGTCGTGAAGGCATGTGGTCGTGGGTGCTTCACCGCATCACCGGAGTCGCCATCTTCTTCTTCCTGTTGGTGCATGTGCTCGACACTGCACTCATCAGGGTGTCGCCCGAGGCCTACAACGCGGTCATCGGCACCTACAAGAACCCGGTCATGGCGATCGGCGAGGTCGTGCTCGTCGCCGGCATCGTGTTCCACGCCATGAACGGTCTGCGCATCATCGCGGTCGACTTCTGGTCCAAGGGCGCGAAGTACCAACGACAGCTCTTCTGGGGCGTGCTGCTGGTCTGGGGCATCATCATGGCGGGCTTCGTGCCTCGCCACCTGATGCTCGCGTTCGCCGGCTTCGGAGGAGGACACTGATGACCGCTCAGACCGTCTCCGCCCCCACCCGCGCTCGTCGCGGAGTGAACCTCGAGAAGTGGGGCTGGCTGTTCATGCGCGGCTCCGGCGTCGTGCTCGTGGTGCTGATCTTCGGACACCTGTTCATCAACCTCATGGTGGGTGAGGGCATCCACGCCCTGGACTTCGCGTTCATCGCGGGCAAGTTCGCCACGCCGTTCTGGCAGTGGTGGGACGTCATCATGCTGTGGCTGGCGCTGATCCACGGCGCCAACGGCATGCGCACGATCGTGAACGACTACGTCACGAACAACACCGCGCGCAAGGCGCTCATCTGGGCGCTGGGTCTCGCTGCGGCTCTGCTCATCCTCCTCGGCACGCTGGTCGTCTTCACGTTCGACCCGTGCCTCGGAGTGACCGAGTCGAGCACGCTGTGGGATTCCTGCCAGGCGCTGGGCCAGTAGAAGAGAAGGCAAACGAGAAGTGACTACCGAGACCCAGGATTCCGTCGTCCGCGACGGTGTGCACTACCACCAGTTCGACATCGTCATCGTGGGCGCCGGCGGCGCCGGCATGCGAGCGGCCATCGAAGCCGGCTCAGGCGCCAAGACGGCCGTCATCTCCAAGCTCTACCCCACGCGCTCGCACACCGGTGCGGCGCAGGGCGGCATGGCGGCGGCCCTCGCGAACGTCGAGGAGGACAGCTGGGAGTGGCACACCTTCGACACGGTCAAGGGTGGCGACTACCTGGTCGACCAGGATGCTGCAGAGATCCTCGCGAAGGAGGCGATCGACGCGGTCATCGACCTCGAGAACATGGGTCTGCCGTTCAACCGCACGCCCGAGGGCAAGATCGACCAGCGTCGTTTCGGCGGCCACACCGCCGAGCACGGCAAGACCCCGGTGCGTCGCGCCTGCTACGCCGCCGACCGCACCGGTCACATGATCCTGCAGACCCTGTTCCAGAACTGCGTCAAGCTCGGGATCAACTTCTTCAACGAGTTCTACGTGCTCGATCTGCTGACGGTGAAGGATGCCGAGGGCAAGACGCAGGTCTCCGGTGTCGTCGCGTACGACCTCTCGACCGGCGAGCTGCACGTCTTCCAGGCCAAGGCCGTGATCTTCGCGACCGGTGGTTTCGGCAAGATCTTCAAGACCACCTCGAACGCCCACACCCTCACGGGTGACGGCGTGGGCATCGTCTGGCGCAAGGGCCTCCCCCTCGAAGACCTCGAGTTCTTCCAGTTCCACCCCACCGGCCTCGCCGGTCTCGGCATCCTCCTCACCGAGGGCGCACGAGGAGAGGGCGCGATCCTGCGCAACGCCTCGGGCGAGCGCTTCATGGAGCGCTACGCCCCGACCATCAAGGACCTCGCCCCGCGTGACATCGTCGCGCGCTGCATGGTGCAGGAGGTGGCCGAGGGCCGCGGCGCCGGCCCCCACAAGGACTACGTGCTGCTGGACTGCACGCACCTGGGCGCCGAGGTGCTCGAGACCAAGCTTCCCGACATCACCGAGTTCGCCCGCACCTACCTGGGCGTCGACCCGGTCGTCGAGCCGGTGCCGGTCATGCCGACCGCGCACTACGCGATGGGCGGCATCCCGACGAACAACGCCGCCGAGGTCCTCGCCGACAACGACACGGTCGTGCCCGGCCTCTACGCAGCCGGCGAATGCGCGTGCGTCTCGGTGCACGGCGCGAACCGCCTCGGCACGAACTCGCTGCTCGACATCAACGTGTTCGGCAAGCGCGCAGGACGCAACGCTGTCGAGTACGTCAAGACGGCTGAGTTCGTTCCCCTGCCCGAGAACCCCGCGGCGTTCGTCTCGGACATGCTCGAGGGACTGCGCAACAATCAGGGCACCGAGCGCATCGCCGTGCTCCGTAAGGAGCTGCAGGACGAGATGGACAAGGGAGCGCAGGTCTTCCGCACGCACGAATCGCTCGAGCACGTGCTCGGAGTGATCGCCGGACTCCGCGATCGGTACATGAACGTGCACGTCGACGACAAGGGCAAGCGGTTCAACACCGATCTGCTCGAGGCCGTCGAGCTGGGCTTCCTGCTCGACATCGCCGAGGTCGTCGTCTACGCCGCGCAGAACCGCGAAGAGAGCCGTGGCGGACACATGCGCGACGACTTCCCCACGCGCAACGATGAGAAGTACATGAAGCACACCATGGCGTACCTCACCGGCGACCCGCACTCCTCCACTCCGAGCGACCACATCAAGCTCGACTGGAAGCCCGTCGTCTTCACGAAGAACGAGCAGGGCGAACTGAACTACCCGCCGATGGAGAGGAAGTACTGAACATGTCGAACGCCATCGCCGAAGCACCCGCCGACACGACCGAAGAGGCTGCGATCCAGTCGTTCATCGTGACGTTCAACATCCGCCGCTTCGACCCCGAGGTCGACGCCGAGCCGCACTGGGTCGACTACGACGTGGAGCTGTACTCGACGGACCGCGTGCTCGATGCGCTGCACAAGATCAAGTGGGAGGTCGACGGCTCGCTCACCTTCCGCCGCTCGTGCGCCCACGGCATCTGCGGTTCCGACGCCATGCGCATCAACGGCCGCAACCGCCTCGCCTGCAAGACGCTGATCAAGGACCTCGACATCTCGAAGCCGATCTACGTCGAGGCCATCAAGGGCCTGCCGCTCGAGAAGGACCTCGTCGTCGACATGGAGCCCTTCTTCGCGTCGTACCGCGAGGTGCAGCCGTTCCTCGTCGCGAGCTCGGTGCCGGAGAAGGGCAAGGAGCGCGTCCAGTCGATCGCCGACCGCGAGATCTTCGACGACACCACCAAGTGCATCCTGTGCGCCGCGTGCACCTCGTCGTGCCCGGTGTTCTGGACCGACGGCCAGTACTTCGGACCGGCCGCGATCGTCAACGCGCACCGCTTCATCTTCGACTCCCGTGACGACAACGCCGAGGTTCGCCTCGACATCCTCAACGACAAGGAAGGCGTGTGGCGCTGCCGCACCACCTTCAACTGCTCTGAGGCATGCCCCCGCGGCATCGAGGTCACGAAGGCCATCGCCGAGGTCAAGCAGGCCGTGCTGCGCGGACGTCCCTGACGGTCTTGCGCTGACGAGAACGGGCGGGTTCCATGATCGGACCCCGCCCGTTCTCGTCGCTTGGATAGGGTGAGCACGTGTCCGAACCCGATGCCGTCCCCGAGCCCGGCCGCCTGGATGCGGCCGTGGAGCGCGCGACGGTTCTCACCCAGCGCACACTCGCCCTGTTCCCGGTGCGGGTGTGGCGCCACTTCCTTCAGCACAACGGCTTCCTGCTCGCGGCGGGCGTGAGCTATCAGGCGCTGTTCGCGATCTTCGCCGCGATCTACGTGGCCTTCGCCATTGCCGGGCTGTGGCTCGGCGGCAGCACCGAAGCGGTCGACGCGATGATCGACCTCATCAACAGTTACATCCCGAATCTGATCCAGGATGAGGGCGGGGTCTTCACGCGTCAGCAGGTGCAGGAGATCGCCGCGGGCACCGCGGGCGTGCTCAGCGTGACCGGCCTGATCGCGTTCGGAACGGTGATCTGGACGGCCATCGGATGGGTGACGTTCTCGCGACGCGCCACTCGGGATATCTTCGGGCTTCCCCCCGACCGCCGCAGCTACATCATCCTGAAGGCGCGGGACCTGCTGGCCGCGCTGCTCTTCGGGGCGTCGCTGATCGCCGGCTCCCTGCTCAGCTCGGCCAGTGCGGTCGCGCTGAGCTGGATCCTCGACCTGCTGGGTTGGGAATCGGCTCTCGACGGCCTGACCAGCATCCGCATCGGCACGGTGCTGGTCTCGTTCGCACTGTTGTCGGCGGCGCTCGCGGCGATGGTCCGCTTCCTCACGGGCACGTCGCTGCACTGGGGCACCATCTGGCCCGGGGCGATCCTGGGCGGAGCCGCGATGACCGTGCTCCAGTTCGGAGCGGGCTTCCTGCTGAGCTACACCCCGACCAACCCCCTGCTGGCCACCTTCGCGATCTTCATCGGCCTCCTGCTCTGGTTCCGCGTGAACGGCGTCGTGATGCTCGTGGCCTCGTCGTGGATCGCCGTCGCGGCGCAGGACCGCGACCTCCCCCTGCAACCGCAGACCGAGGCCGAGCGCCGCGTGGCCGAGCACGAGACCCTGGTGCAGGCTGCGCGCATCCGTCTGCGCGACGCTCAGGCCGCTCGCGACTCCGCCCGCTGGTACCGCATGTTGCTCGCCCAGCGTGCCGTGCACGCGGCCGAGGCCGAGCTCGCACACCTCGAGGCGACCGCTCCCCCGCCGCCTGAGACCATGTCGCCGCTCACGCAGCGGCTGCTGTCGGATCTGCAGCGCTCGTCTCGGGATGTCGGCGGCCCTCGTTAGGCTTGTAGGCATGCCCCATCTGCGTATCGCCTCGGTCAACGTCAACGGAATCCGAGCGGCGGCTCGCAACGGCATGAGCACCTGGCTCGACGCCGCGGATGTCGACATCCTGACGCTGCAGGAGGTTCGCGGCCAGGACGAGCACCTCGAGGCCGCGCTTCCGGGGTGGACGTTCGTGCACGATGAGGCCACGGCCAAGGGGCGCGCGGGTGTCGCCATCGCCAGCCGCATCCCGGCGCTCGTCTCGCGCACCGATTTCGGCCCCGAAGAATTCGATTCGAAGGGTCGCTGGATCGAAGCCGACTTCGTGATCGGCGATCGTGCGCTCACAGTGGTCAGCGCATACGTGCACAGCGGCGAGGCCGACACTCCGAAACAGGACGAGAAGTGGAAGTTCCTCGATGCGTTCGAGGCCCGCCTCGCCGAGCTCGGCAGCGACAGCGCATCCCTGGCCCTGGTCACCGGAGATCTCAACGTCGGCCACCGCGAGCTCGACATCAAGAACTGGCGAGGCAACCGCAAGAAGGCGGGCTTCCTGCCGCGAGAGCGCGCGTACTTCGACCGCTTCCTCGGTGCCCGCGACGAGACGATCGAGGGGGTCGACGGCTCCTCCGGCACGGGTCTGGGCTGGGTCGATGTGGGACGCGCCTTCCACGGCGAGGTCGAGGGCCCGTACACCTGGTGGTCGATGCGCGGGAAGGCGTTCGACAATGACTCCGGGTGGCGCATCGACTACCACCTCGCCACACCGGCACTCGCAGAACGCGCCACCGCGTACCACGTGGCACGCGCCGCCGCGTACGACCAGAGGTGGAGTGACCACGCACCCGTCGTCGTCGACTACACGTACTGAGCACGCCGCCGCCCGGGTCCGCCGACGGGATCACCCACAGCCACCGCCCCCATAGGATTGAGAGCGTGATGAAACCACGCCTCTACTCAGGAATGCAGCCCTCCGCCGACTCTCTGCAGATCGGCAACTACATCGGTGCGCTCCTGCAGTGGCGTGAGCTGCAGAGCTCGTACGACGCGTACTTCTCGGTCGTCGATCTCCATGCGCTGACGGTCGCCCAGGATCCGGCAGAGCTGCGCGAGAAGACCCGTCGCACCGCCGCGCAGTACATCGCCGCGGGCATCGAGCCGTCGCTGTCGACGCTGTACGTGCAGTCGCACGTGCGAGCGCACGCCGAGCTCGCCTGGATCCTGTCGACCATCACGGGCTTCGGCGAGGCCGGCCGCATGACGCAGTTCAAAGACAAGTCGGCCCGCTACGGTGCCGACGCCACGAGCGTGGGCCTGTTCACGTATCCGGTGCTCATGGCGGCAGACATCCTTCTGTATCAGACCGATGTCGTCCCGGTGGGCGACGACCAGAAGCAGCACGTCGAGCTGACCCGCGACCTGGCGGAACGGTTCAACTCGCGATTCGGTGAGACGTTCGTCGTGCCGCGACCGGTGATCCAGAAGGACACCGCCCGCATCTACGACCTGCAGAACCCCACGTCGAAGATGTCGAAGTCGGCTGAGAGCGACGCAGGTGTTCTGTGGATGCTCGACGATCCGGCCAAGTCGGCCAAGAAGATCATGCGCGCGGTGACCGACAACGAGGGCTCGGTGCGCTTCGACCGTGAGAGCAAGCCCGGAGTCTCCAACCTCCTGACGATCTATGCGGCCCTGACCGGCCGCCAGATCGGCGCGATCGAAGACGAGTACGCCGGCCGCGGCTACGGAGATTTCAAGAAGGGTCTCGCAGAGGTGGTCGTGGCTGAATTCGAGCCGGTCCGCTCTCGCGCCCTCGAGCTCCTCGACGACCCCGCCGAGCTCGACCGCATCCTCGCGGCCAACGCGGGCCGGGCCGATGAGGTCGCGGACGCGACCCTCGCCGCCGTGTACGACCGCGTGGGCCTGCTGCGGCGCGTCTGAGACGTGCGGCCCTAGGATGGGGGCGTGACTGATCCTCAGCTGCCCCCGTCCGGAGCCGACCCCGCGAGCCCTCCTCCGTCTGACGGCCAGCCGCCGATCACTCCCCCGCCGTACGCGGCGCAGCCGCCCATGCAGCAGCCGCCGACTCCTCCTGCGCCGTCCCCCGCTCCGCCCTATTCCGGTGCGACCGCCCCCTCGGGCGGTCCCGGATACCCGGGCGGTCCTGCGTACCCCGTCGCATCCGCGTACCCTGTCGCACCCGCGTACCCCGATGCCCCCGCCTACTCCGGCGCCTCCGCGCCGCTGCCCTATCCCGGGGCACAGGTCGCTCCTCAGGCCGGCCCCGGCTACCAGGCAGCCCCGCCCGGCGCCTACCAGGTGCCCGTGGGCGGGTACGCGACCCCATCCGGCGCCTACGAGGTGAGGCCGCCCGCACGCGAGAAGGGGTCGTCGCTGCTCGGCATCGTGGCTCTGGTGCTCGCGGTCGCGGCCACCGTCGTGATCCCGATCATCGGCGGCATCGTCGGATTCGAGATCGGAACGCGTCTTCCGAGTGGCCTCGACACCAGCGAACCCGAGTTCCTGACGATCCTCTCCCCCGCTCGCGATCAGGTGCTGTGGGCCGAGATCGCGTTCTGGACCGGCACGGTGCTCGGCATCGCCGCGATCGTGCTCGGCATCGTCGCCATCCGCAAGAGGCGGGGTCGCGGCGCGGGGATCGCAGCGATCGTCGTCGCAGCGGTCGGTCCGATCATCTTCTGGATCGGGCTCGTGATCGCGCTGTCTGCGGGTACCGCATCCGGCTTCATGCCCTGACCGTCGACACCTCAGACGGTCACACTGCCACGCGCCCCGCTCAGCGCGGCGCGTGGTGCTTCTGCTGAGCCGCCAGCAAGCCCTCGTCGACGAGCAGTTCGACGGCATCAGCGGCATCCGAGACGAGGATCGGCAGGTTGGCGCGTTCGTCCTTGCCGAACGGTGAGAGCACCCAATCGGCAGGGTCCTGGCGACCGATGGGCCGGCCGATGCCGACACGCACGCGGGGGAACTCCGGGGTGGCGATCGCTCTCGCGATGTCGCGCACGCCGTTGTGCCCGCCGTGACCGCCGCCGACCTTGAGCTTGACGGTGTCGAACGGGATGTCGAGCTCGTCGTGAACGACGATGATGCGCTCGGCGGGAACCGAGTAGAACCGCGCGAGCGCTGCCACCGGGGTTCCGGAGACGTTCATGAACGTGTTCGGCTTGGCCAGCACCAGCTTGTCGCCCCCGGGCCGGAGCCAGGTCTCGATGACACGCGCGCCGCCCTTGTGCTCGCGGAATGTCTCGGAACGCCGTGCGGCGAGTTCATCGATCACCATCTGACCGACGTTGTGCCTCGTGGCCTCGTATCGCGGGCCGGGATTGCCGAGCCCCACCACCAGCCAGGTGGATGCCATGCGGTCGTCCTCTCGGGTTCGGGTCTTGCGGCCCGGTCAGAATACGACAGAGGGGGCGCGATCTGCTCGCGCCCCCTCTGTGATGCAGTCAACTGAGTGCTGCGCCGGCGGAGATCACTCCGCGGCGGCCTCCTCTGCAGAAGCCTCGGCTCCGGCGTCGGCAGCCTCGTCGGACTCGAGCGACTCTTCAGCCGGGATCGAGATCGCGACGACGAGGGTCTCGGGGTCGCTGAGCAGCGACGAGCCCTTGGGCAGGGCGACGTCGGCGGCGGTGATGTGCGCGCCGTCTTCGAGACCCTCGACCGAGACCTCGACGTTCTGCGGCAGGTGCGTGGCCTCTGCCTCGATCGACAGCGTGTTCGCGTCCTGGTTCACGATGGTGCCGGGAGCCGACTCACCGGTGACGATGACGGGAACGTCGATCGTGACCTTCTCGCCCTTCTTCACGACGAGCAGGTCGATGTGCTCGATGATCTGGTGCACGGGGTCCTTCTGGACATCCTTGACCAGGGCGAGGTGGTTCTTGCCCTCGATGTCGAGCTCGAGCAGGGCGTTCGCACGACGGATGATGAGCGAGACCTGGTGGCCCGGCAGCGCGACGTGCACCGGGTCGGTGCCGTGACCGTACAGGACGGCGGGGATCTTGCCTGCAGCGCGGAGGCGGCGAGCGAAGCCCTTGCCGAAGTTCTCGCGAATCTCGGCCTGGACCTTGGTGTCTTCAGACATGGGGTTCTCCTTCGGGGCACGCAGCGAGCAGCCGCGCGGTGGTCTATGGAACAGCTCTCGAACGCAGACACGTGAAAGAAGCCACCGGGCTTGCTTCGCCGCGTCGATAACGGATTCGCGCGCACGCGCACTCATCCCTCGCCGAGGTACTCCCTTCATGGTACCCGATGACCCGATAGGCTGAAGACACCGTTCCCTCTCGCAGAACATGGAGTTCCTCATGCTCGACGGCGTCTTCTTCTCGCACGCGATCGCCTGGCTCATCGGAGCCATGACCCTCTGCGCCGCCGTCGCCACCTTCGGAGCCCTCTTCTCCCTCGGTCGCTCGGGCTACCGCAAGGACTGATCCCCGACCGCGTTGGTCGTTCGCCCGTCGGTCCGCCGTCGGGCGTCACACGCGACCGCGCCCCGAGCACCCGCGATATCCTGAGAGCATCCCCTTCTTCTCGATCTAGGAGCCATCTGTGCCCGAAGCATCAGCGAACATCGGAGTCGTCGGACTCGCCGTCATGGGTTCGAACCTCGCCCGCAACCTCGCCAGCCGCGAGGGCAACACGGTGGCGATCTTCAACCGCAGCTACGAGAAGACCGAGACCCTCGTCTCCGATCATCCTGAGGCGGGCTTCATCCCCGCTGCGACCTACCAGGAGTTCGCAGACTCGCTGCAGAAGCCGCGCACCGCGATCATCATGGTCAAGGCCGGCGGCCCGACCGACGCCGTGATCGACTCGCTGGTCGAGGTCTTCGAGCCCGGCGACATCATCGTCGACGGAGGCAACGCGTACTTCCCCGACACGATCCGCCGCGAGAAGGCAGTTCGCGAGACGGGCATCAACTTCGTCGGCGCCGGCATCTCGGGTGGCGAAGAGGGCGCTCTCACCGGCCCGTCGATCATGCCCGGCGGCTCGGACGAGTCGTGGATCACCCTCGGCCCGATCCTCAAGTCGATCGCCGCGATCGCGGAGGGCGAGCCCTGTGTGACGCACGTCGGTCACGACGGCGCCGGACACTTCGTCAAGATGGTGCACAACGGCATCGAGTACGCCGACATGCAGCTGATCGCCGAGGCCTATGACCTCATCCGTCGCGGCACGGGCAAGTCCCCCGCCGAGATCGCCGAGATCTTCGCCGAGTGGAACAAGGGCGAGCTCGAGTCGTACCTGATCGAGATCACCGCCGAGGTGCTGCGTCAGGTGGATGCCGAGACCGGCAAGCCGCTCGTCGACGTCATCCTCGACCAGGCGGGCGCCAAGGGCACCGGCGCGTGGACCGTGCAGACCGCACTGTCGCTCGGCGTCCCGGTCTCCGGCATCGCCGAGGCCACCTTCGCCCGCTCGCTGTCGTCGCACCCCGAGCAGCGCGAGGTCGCCGCGTCGCTGCCCGGCCCCGACGAGGAGTTCACCGTCACCGACGAGGCCGCGTTCATCGAAGACGTCCGCCTCGCTCTCTACGCCTCGAAGATCGTCGCGTACTCGCAGGGCTTCGACGAGATCCGCGCGGGCGCTGCCGAGTACGGGTGGAACATCGACCTCGGCGCGATCAGCAAGATCTGGCGCGGCGGCTGCATCATCCGCGCGCAGTTCCTCAACCGCATCGCCGACGCGTACGCCGCAGAGCCGGGCCTGCCCGTGCTGCTGACGGCGCCGTACTTCACCGAGGCGATCACGCGCGCGCAGGCGCCGTGGCGTCGCGTCGTGGTCGCGGCAGCCCAGGCCGGCATCCCCGCGCCGGCGTTCTCGTCGTCGCTGTCGTACTACGACGGCATCCGCGCCGACCGCCTCCCCGCGGCCCTCGTGCAGGGCCAGCGCGACTTCTTCGGTGCGCACACCTACAAGCGCATCGACAAGCCGGGCACCTTCCACACGCAGTGGTCGGGCGACCGCACCGAGATCGAAGCCGAAGACACGCACTGAGCGCAGTCCGACGCGTGACGAAGGCCCCGGCGATTACGCCGGGGCCTTCGTCGATCCTCACCGGGCGATGTACCCGCTCCCAGCAGACGCATAGCGCTCTCCATAGAAACCCCATAGGTGATTCCGCAGAATGGAGTCATGAGCACCGACCTTCCCGAACTGCGCCGCCCCGACGGCTCGCCCCTGCGCATCCTGGCCGTGGACGACGAGCAGATGCTCACCGATCTGCTCGCGATGGCCCTGCGGATGGAGGGCTGGGAGGTGCGCACCGCGTCGTCCGGCCTCGAAGCGCTCCAGGTCGCCCGTGACTTCGAACCCGACGCGCTCGTACTCGACATCATGATGCCCGACCTCGACGGCATGGCGGTGCTTCGTCGCCTGCGCGAATCGGGCAGCCTGGTTCCCGTGCTCTTCCTGACGGCGAAGGATGCCGTGGGCGACCGCGTCGCGGGTCTCACCGCCGGCGGCGACGACTACGTCACCAAGCCGTTCAGCCTCGAAGAGGTCATCGCGCGGCTGCGCGCGATCATCCGGCGAACCGGACACGCGACCGCCGACGACGGTCAGTCGATCCTGCGCGTCGCCGACCTGACCCTGAACGAGGACAGCCACGAGGTCATGCGCGACGGCACCGAAATCGAATTGACCGCGACCGAGTTCGAACTGCTCCGCTATCTCATGCGCAACGAGCGCAGAGTGCTGTCGAAGGCGCAGATCCTC
Organism: Microbacterium hydrocarbonoxydans; assembly: GCF_904831005.1. Classification (NCBI taxonomy): domain Bacteria; kingdom Bacillati; phylum Actinomycetota; class Actinomycetes; order Micrococcales; family Microbacteriaceae; genus Microbacterium; species Microbacterium hydrocarbonoxydans. The sequence continues at coordinate 2,291,263 of NZ_LR882982.1, forward strand.
GACCGCGTCTGGAGCTACGACTTCGGCGGAAAGTCCTCGGTCGTCGAGCTGTACATCTCGTACCTCCGCAAGAAGATCGATGCCGGACGCACTCCGCTCCTGCACACCGTGCGCGGCGTCGGCTACATGATCAAGGCGCCCCAGTGAGCTCACCGAGGATGGCGGGGCGCCCGATGAGCCTGCAGACACGGCTGATGACAGCGGTGATCGGTTTCGTCTCGCTCATCCTCGTGATCGTCGCGGTCATCACGAGCGCACTGCTGGGGGGGACTCTCGAGCAGCAGCTCCAAGACCGGGTGACCAACTACTCCACTCAGGTCACCCAGGTGGTCGGCGGTGTCCCGGCGAAGTATGCCGACGTCGACGCCATCTTCGAGGGCCAGGGCTCTCGGGTTCCCCCGGGCATCCTGATGGCCGTGTCGAGCACCGCTGGAGGCACGAGCGGCGTGGTTTTCCCCGACACCAAGGGCGAGCTGAGCGGGGTGTCGCAGCCGCTGACCAGCGCTGATCTCGAGCGGATCGACACGGCGCTCGACGGGCGTCGCGTGGGCACGGTGACCCTCGACGACTTCGGCTCCTACCTCGTGGTCGTGCAGCAGGCGCCCAACGGTGTGAACGTGGTCACGGGGCTCCCGCGCACCGACATCCAGAATCAGCTGACCACCCTTCTCACCGTCATCGTGCTCGCGACGCTCGGCGGGCTGATCCTTCTCGCGCTGACGACCGCCATCACCATCAGGGTGGGTCTCAGGCCGCTGCGTGCGGTCGCCGCCACTGCGACACGAGTGGCGAACCAGCCGCTCGACCGCGGCGAGGTGCAGATCACCGAGCGGGTGCCGTCGGCCGAAGCAGACCCGCGCACGGAGACGGGACTCGTCGGCGCATCGCTGAACACGCTGCTCGACCACGTGAACGCCTCGCTGGCGGCGCGCCAGAAGAACGAGGAGCGGATGCGACGCTTCGTCGCCGATGCGAGCCATGAGCTGCGCACACCCCTCTCATCGATCCGCGGATACTCGGAGCTGTCGCTGCGCGCGCTGAAGCAGCAGGGCGCCGAAGCGGCCATCGAGAGCACCACGACATCGCTCGAGCGCATCCAGGCGCAGTCGCTGCGCATGACCCGCCTCGTCGAGGATCTTCTGCTGCTGGCACGGCTCGACGAGGGTCGCGAGCTCGTGCACGGCACCGTCGACCTCACTCAGTTGGCGCTCGAGGGGCTGTCCGACGCCCGCCCGACCGCGGTCGATCACCACTGGAACATCGATGTACCCGACGAGCCGATCGTGATCATGGGCGACGCGGGTCGCCTGCATCAGGTGCTCGCCAACCTGCTCGCGAACGCCCGCACCCACACTCCGCCGGGCACGTCGATCACGCTGCGAGTGAACCGCGAGGGCGACGACGCGGTCATCAGCGTGCACGATGACGGCCCAGGCATCGATCCGGCGGTGCGAGACGAGCTCTTCGCCCGCTTCGCACGAGGCGACAGCTCGCGTGCCCGGCAGACCGGGGGCACGGGACTCGGACTCGCCATCGCGAAGGCGATCGTCGAAGGGCACGGCGGAGAGATCTCCGTGGCGAGCGAGCCGGGTGACACGACCTTCGCCGTGCGCCTGCCGGTGAACCCCGCAGGTGCCTCGGATCAGTCGGGTGCTCAGTAGCCGGCGAACGCGTCGGTCGTGAGTGTGCGGGCCTTCTGCAGCGCGGGTGCGAGGTCCGCGATCAACCGCGGGGGGCCGGAGATGTATGCGTGACGTGATGCGAGGTCGGGGACGAACCGCTCGAGTTCCCGAGCGTCGAGCCGCGCCCCCTGCGCCCACGACCAGTGGTCAGGAAGACGTGTCGGCTCGTCGCGGGTGAAGGCGATCACTCGGGCTCCGGCGGCTGCGATCTCGTCGCGGAAGGCCAGCTCCGAGCTGTCGGAGGCGACGTAGACCAGCACGACATCGCGGTGCTGACCGGTCGCCTGCAGCTGGCGGAGCTGAGATACGAACGGTGTGACGCCGATGCCCGCGGCCACCATCAGCACCGGGGCCTCGGATCTCGGAAGCAGGAAGTCTCCCCAGGTGCCGGTGACGGCCAGAGTCGCACCGGGCTCGGCGGCCGCGAGGGCACGCTTGTAGCTCGACGGATGCTTCTGATCCCCATCCTTGTATGCGATGCGCAGCGTCGGCAGGTCTGCCGGCGCAGACACGATGCTGAACTCGCGCCGAGTGCCACGAGCGTCCGGCCGACTGTGCGGCACATCGAGCTCGAGGTACTGACCTGCGAGGAACCGCACCTTCCCCTTCGCGCGGAACGTGAGCTCCTGCGCGGTCGGAGTGATGAACTCCCGCTTCTCGAGGACGAGACGCACGGAACCCCGCAGCGCGAAGGCGAAGGCGAGCAGGTTGCCGACCAGCAGGGCGCGCTCCTGGCCGAGAGTGAAGAGTCCGCCGACGGCGATGGGCCAGCCTGCGAGGACGCCGACGAGAGCGGCGACGGAGAACTGCTGCCAGCGCCTCGGAGGAAGGGTCAGCGGCTCGGAGAGCATGAAGGCACCGAGGAACAGGAAGGGCGACTGCAGCAGTGCGAACGAGAACGCGGATGCGAGGTCGAAGTCGATCGAGAACTCCTGCGCCTGAACGGCCTGTCGCCCGACCGACACCAGCACCGCGACGAGGAGGAACGTCGCCACGACGCGCACCTTCTCGGTGCGCCACAGCACCGCGAGGCCGAGGACGAGCACCGGAAGGAACATCGACGGCGTGCCGACCCACCACGACGATGATGTGCCGAGCCACTCGAACGCGCCGAAGGAGCCGAGGATCGACACGACGGCGGCGCCGAATGCGGCCGGATTGAGGATATGCCGTCCTCTCCACGCGATCAGATACTTCGACAGGCTCGCCACCGCACCGGCGATCGCGAGGCCGAGCAGCGCCAGCGGCTCGGTACCGGGGCGCAGGACGAACAGCAGGATCAGCGCTGTGACGAGAGAGGACTCGATCCGCCACGGCAGTCGCAGCACGCGCTGCGCCCCCGCATCCACGGCAGAGATCACCAGCGCGAGCACCACGAACGACGCGAGTATCTCGATCGGTGTCGGCGAGACGATGACCCCGAGCGACGAGAGCACGACAGCGATGATCGCCAGCGTGAGCAGCGAGAACAGCACCAGACGGTACATCGAGATGCCGCCGAGGAGCGCGAGGACGCGTTGCCGCATGGCGGTGAAGGAGGTGATCACTGTTCCACTCTTCCGTAATCCTGCGCCTCAGCGGCGCGTGAACAATTCGGCAGGGCATCCGGGTGAGCGCTCGATGCGCCCGTCGGTCGTCATCCGCACCCAGTGCACGTCCCACGACGCCGCGAGCTCCGGGCCGCCGTCGAAGAACAGGGCGGTGGCCACCGCATCCGCTCGCATCGCGTGGGACGAGATCGCCCACGTCGCAGCCCACGTGCGCACCGGAACGCCGGTGCGCGCGTCGAGCACGTGGTGCAGGCCGTCACCCCACGCGCGGCGGTTGACGGCCGACGCGCACAGTGCGGCATCCTGCAGCTCGACCACCCCGATGGCCTTCGTCGAGTCGTACGGATGCTCGAGGCCGACGCGAACGGCCGCGCCGCGCGCGCGCATGTCTCCCCCTGCGTCGACGACGAGATCGCCCGGCACCGCGACGAGTGCATCGACCACGAGGTCGACGAGACGTCCTTTGCCGAGCGCGCCGACGTCGATGGTCGAGGGGACCGCCGCCGTCACCCCGCTCTCCGACCACTCGAGCCGCTCGGCCCACTCGCGCGGAGCAGCCACCGGAGAGCGCGGGACGAGCGAGTACTGCGCGTCGTAGCCGAGTGCGTCGAGACTGTCCCCGACCAGCGGGTTCACCGCGCCCGAGGTCGCTCGGGCAAGATCGCGATAGGCGTCGAGCATGGGTCGGGCGTCGCTCGAGGCGATGGTCCCGCCGAGTCGTCCGACCGCGGTGACCGCGGAGTCTTCGCGGAACCGCGACCATTCGCGATCGAAGCGCTCGATCTCCGCGCCCACGAGGTCTCGCTCGTGCGGCCCCAACTCGTGCGCCGTCTCGATCTCCCAGCGGGTGCCGATCGCGTCGAGACGCCAGATCGCCATGGTGCCGGCTCAGGCGCCTACGCGGCGGCCTGCTCCTTGATCGACTCGACGGCCTCGTTGAACCCGCCGCTGGTGAGAGAGGACCCTGCGACGCGACTGACCTCGATCTCGTCGAGGGACTTGCCCACGACCTCATCCGAGATGCCTTCGATGAACTGCCCCTGGTACTGCTCGCTCTCGCGGGCCTGAGGATCACCGGTCACCTCGACCTCACTCACCACGCCGTCGGCGATCGTGAGGGTCACGGAGATCTCCTCCACCGTCTCCGGCGTCTGGTACGACCCGTCGGCGGTGTAGGTGCCGTCGGCGTACTCCCCCGATGCCGACGATCCGGTGCTGGTGTCGGTGCTGGTGTCGGTGCTCGAATCGGTGCTCGAGGAATCACCCGTGGACGTGTCTTCGGCGTCGGCCGTGCCCGAGCATCCGGCGAGCACGAGAAGCCCGGCGACGCCGGCGATGGCTGCTCCCTTGCGGAGCGAAGTCGGTACAGTCGTGCGGATCATGATGGTCCTCCCGGCCTTGATCGGTGTGTTGACTCGACCGTAGGGACAGCATCTATGTGCGGGCTGTGTCCGATATACGGGTTGCTCAGGCGTCTCCGCCGAACATGCTCGTCACGGATCCGTCCTCGAACACCTCATGGATCGCGCGGGCGAGCATGGGCGCGATGGGGAGCACCGTCAGCTTGTCCCAGCGTCGCGACTCGGTCAGCGGAATCGTGTCGGTGATGACCACCTCGTCGATCGACGCGTCCTGCAGTCGCTCGGACGCCGGGTCGCTGAAGATCGCATGCGTCGCCGCGACGATCACGCGGTGCGCTCCGTTGGCCTTCAGCGCCTGCGCAGCCTTCACGATGGTTCCACCGGTGTCGATCATGTCGTCGACGAGGAGGCACGTGCGGCCGTCGACCGCGCCCACGATCTCGTGCACGGAGACCTGGTTCGCGACCTTCGGGTCGCGACGTTTGTGGATGATCGCCAGCGGCGCGCCCAGGCTGTCCGACCACGTGTCAGCGACGCGGACGCGACCCATGTCGGGCGAGACGACCGTGAGGATCTCGCGATCTGCCGGGCTCAGGGTGCGCTGGAAGTAGTCGAGCAGCACGGGCTTGGCGAAGAGGTGGTCGACAGGGCCGTCGAAGAAGCCCTGGATCTGTGCGGCGTGCAGGTCGACGCTCATGACACGGTCAGCGCCGGCGGTCTTGAGGAGATCGGCGACGAGGCGGGCGCTGATCGGCTCACGGCCGCGGCCCTTCTTGTCCTGACGCGAATACGGATAGTAGGGCGCGACGACCGTGATGCGCTTGGCGGAGGCGCGCTTGGCGGCGTCGATCATGATGAGCGTCTCCATGAGCCACTCGTTGACCGGCTCACCGAAGGTCTGGATCAGGAAGAGGTCGCAGCCTCGGATCGACACCTCGAACCGTGCGTAGATCTCGCCCGACGCGAACGTGCGGTGCTCGGTCGGCACGACCTCGGTGCCGAGTGCTGCCGCCACGGCTGCGGTCAGCTCGGGGTGCGAACGCCCGCCTGCGACGACGAGCCGCTTCTTGGTCTTGGCGACCAGTCCCGGTGCGATGCCGTTGTCCCGGTCCAGATCGACCGTCTTCTTCTTGCGCGCCATCGTCTTCTCGCCTATTCCACCACTCGCGATCGGGCTGCGGCATCTGCCGCGCCCGTGCCTGCCCTGTTCTTCTCGACCCAACCCTCGATGTTGCGCTGAGGGGCGACGCTCATGGCAAGAGAGCCGGCGGGCACGTCCTTGCGGACGACGGCACCGGCACCTGTCTTGGCGCCAGCTCCCAGCCTAACGGGCGCGACGAGGGTCGTGTGCGAGCCCGTGTGCACCTCGTCCTCGACCACCGTGCGGTGCTTGTTCACGTCGTCGTAGTTCGCGGTGATCGTGCTGGCGCCGAGGTTGACCCCGCGTCCGATCGTCGCGTCTCCGACGTACGACAGGTGCGGCACCTTGCTGCCCTCGCCGATCTCGGCGTTCTTGGTCTCGACGTAGGCGCCGATCTTGCCTCGGGCCCCAAGCACCGTGCCCGGCCGCAGGAACGAGAACGGGCCGACCGTGGCCTCGGCACCGATGACGGCGAAGGTCGCGTCGGTGCGGCGGACGATCGCGTCCTCCCCCACCTCGCAACCGACGAGAGTCGTGTCAGGACCGATGATGGCGCCCTCGGCGATCGTCGTCGCCCTGAGGATGTGCGTGTTCGGGAGGATCGTGACGTCGGGCGCGAGCGAGGCGTCGTCGTCTATCCAGGTGGTCGCGGGATCGATCACCGTCACGCCTTCACGCTGCCAGTGCCGCACGATGCGGTCGTTGAGCACGCGTCCGGCCTCGGCGAGCTGGATGCGGTCGTTGATTCCGAACGTCGATGCGGTGTCGACGGCGATCTCGGCGGCGACCGGACGGTCCGCCGCACGGAGCAGCTCGATGACGGTGGTGAGATACATCTCGCCCTGGGCGTTGTCCTGCGTGACGCGGGCCAGCTGCGCTCGCAGCTCGACCGCGCGGAAGACGTAGACGCCCGCGTTGATCTCGGTCACGGCCGCCTCGTCGTCGGTCGCGTCCTTCTGCTCGACGATGCGCTGAACAGTGCCGTCCGCGTCGCGGATCACACGACCGTAGCCACGGGGGTCGTCGAGTCGCGCGGTGAGCAGCGTGGCCGCCGCGGACACGGCGCGGTGCCCGTCGACGAGCGCTCGCAGCGTGTCGACCTCGAGCAGGGGCACATCGCCCGAGAGCACGAGGACATCGCCGTCGAAGTCATCCGGGAGCTGATCGATCGCCACCTGCACGGCTCGCCCCGTGCCGGGCACGTCATCCTGATCGACGAACACGGCGTCTGGGTAGTCCTCGGCGAGCGCGGCCACGACCTGATCGCGTTCGTGCCGCACGACGACCTCGATGTGATCGGCGCCGAGTCGCGTCGCGGTCGTCAGCACGTGGCCGACGAGCGGGCGCCCTCCGATGGGATGCAGCACCTTCGGCAGGCGCGAGCGCATGCGTGTCCCCTGCCCCGCGGCGAGGACGATGATGGCGAGCTTGTTCCCAGTCATGCTCCGCCGCCAGGACTCGAACCTAGACCTAACAGCTCCAAAGGCTGTCGTGCTGCCATTACACCACGGCGGACCACGGCCCCCGAGGGAGCCGCGGGGTCAAGTCTGCCACGTCTGCATCCCTGTCACCGGCGATAATGGACGGATGACTGAGGCGGATGAGGTTGATCGGATCGTCGGCGCCTGGAACACGCAGCGCCCCGACCTCGACTTCTCGCCCCTCGAGGTGCTGTCGCGGATGGACCGGCTGACTCGGCTGCTCGACCGCGCGCGCCGCGATGTCTTCCGCCGCAGCGATCTGGAGGCCTGGGAGTGGGACGTGCTCTCGGCGCTGCGCCGCGCAGGCTCTCCGTTCCAGCTCTCCCCCAAGCAGCTTCTGCAGCAGACCCTCGTCTCGAGCGGCACCATGACCAACCGCATCGATCGTCTGGTCGGGCGAAAGTTCGTGCGCCGCGAGGCGGACCCAGCTGACGGGCGCAGCGTGCTCGTGACCCTCACGGACGACGGGCGCATCAGGGTGGATGCGGCGATCACCCGCCTCGTCGACGTCGAGGACGACCTTCTGAAAGCGCTCTCCCGTGGCGACCGCGACCGCCTGGCGGGTCTGCTGCGCAAGCTCAGCCTGAGCTTCGACGCGTGAGGGTCTGAGCAATGGCCATGCAGTCTCCTCTTCCCGTGCGCGACGGCGTAGGCGCGACGCGTCTGCACGTGCCGATGAGCGGCGAATGGCCGACCGTGGGCGCGTACATGATCGAGCGCTTCTTCCACCTCGACCCGGAAGGTCTGCTCAGCCGCTTCGATCGTGGCGAGATCGTGGCGCGCGACGGGACTCCTCTCGCTCGGGACACGCCGCTGGGCGTCGAGGAGTTCATCTGGTACTACCGCGACCCGCCTGTCGAGACCCGGCTGCCCGTCGAGATCGAGATCCTGCACCAGGACGATGACCTGGTGGTCGTCGACAAACCGCACTTCCTGCCGACCATCCCCGGCGGCAAGTTCCTGCAGAACTCGGCGCTGATCCGACTGCGCAACCTGCTCGGCAACGACGAGCTCGCACCGATCCACCGCCTGGACAGGGCGACGGCGGGCCTCCTGATGTTCTCCGCGCGACCGGCCACGAGAGGTCCGTACCAGCTGCTCTTCGAGACACGGCAGGTGCAGAAGGTCTACGAGGCTGTCTCCGCCCGACCCGCGGACTGGGACCCCTCCCGCTTCCCTCTCGTGTACCGGAACCACATCGTCAAGCTCCGCAACGAACTGAAGGTGCAGGTCGACGAGGATCGCGAACCCAACGCAGAGACGCGGATCGATGTGATCGGTGCCGACGACCACGTCGTGCACACGCTGCTGCATCCGCACAGCGGCAAGATGCATCAGCTGAGGGTGCACCTCGCCGCCCTGGGCCTCGGCATCCTGAACGATCCGTTCTACCCCGAGCTGCGCGGCGAGAGGCCCGACGACTTCGAGAACCCGATGCAGCTGCTCGCCCGGGAACTCCACTTCATCGACCCGATGAGTGGCGACAAGCGCACGTTCACCTCAGGTCGCTCGCTGCGGTACGCCCCGGGGTAGTCCACGCCCCGGTGTGTCTCAGCGGCGCATGATCTTGCGCGCCAGACGCGTGCCGAGCATCTGCACGAGGTGCACGAACACCACGATGAGGATGATCGCCGCCCACATGACGAGCGGCTCGAACTGCCGGAAGCCGTAGATCTGAGCGAACGCGCCGAGCCCGCCGCCGCCGATCAGACCGGCCATCGCCGTCATGTCGATGAGCGCCACGACGATGAACGTGTAGCCCAGGATCAGCGGTCCGAGGGACTCGGGGATCGCCACGGAGAACAGGATGCGCCAGGGACCGGCTCCCATCGCCCGAGCGGCCTCGATGACCCCGGGTGAGACCGAGACGAGGTGCTGCTCGACGATGCGACCGATAGCGAACGCCGCCGCGAGACCGATGATGAAGGCGCCCGCGGTCGTTCCGATGCCGGTACCCACCACCATGCGTGCGAACGGCTGTGCCACCGCCATGAAGATCACGAACGGGATGGGGCGGAAGAAGTTGACCGCGAGGTTCGCGATGACCGAGACCGGCTTGTTCTGCGCGAGCCCGCCCGGACGCGTGACGTAGAGGATGACGCCGATCGCGAGACCGAGGATGCCACCGAGCACGAGCGCGAAGGACGTCATGTACAGGGTCTCGAGGGCGGCCTTCCAGAATTCCGGCCACAGTTCGTTCAGACGATCCATCAGCGCGCCTCCTCTCCGGCGATCTCGGTGACTTCGACGCGCTCCGCGATGCCCGAGAGCGTGCGGTCGATCACGTCGCCGTCGCCGCGGATCGCGAGCGTGAGGTGGCCGAAGGCCCGACCCCGGATGTCGTTGATGCCGCCGTACACGAGCTCGAAGTCGAGGCCGGCGCCGGCGAGGTCGAGGAACACCTGCGCCTGGGACGAGTCGCCGTCGCGGAACGAGAAGGTGACGAGCCGGCCCTGGTGCCGGTCGCGCAGCACCGACAGCTCGGACGGCGTCGGTATGCCCTTGACGACGGTGCCGACGAATCTCTGCGAGGCGGGGTTCTGCGGGGCCGAGAACACGTCGAACACGTCGCCCTGCTCGATGACTCTGCCGTTCTCCATCACGGCGACCTTGGTCGCGATGGTCTGGATGACATCCATCTCGTGTGTGATCACCACGATCGTCACGCCCTGCTCCTGGTTGACCCTCTTGAGCAGATCGAGCACTTCGTGCGTGGTCTGCGGGTCGAGGGCGCTCGTGGCCTCGTCGGCGAGCAGGATCGCCGGGTCTGTGGCGAGTGCACGGGCGATGCCGACGCGCTGCTTCTGCCCGCCCGAGAGCTGCTCGGGGTAGGCCTTCGCCTTGTCAGACAGGCCGACGAAGCTGAGGAGTTCGGTGACCCGCTTCTCGATGTCGGGCTTGGACCAGCCTGCCAGCTTGAGCGGATAGGCGATGTTGGCCTTGACGCTGCGTGAGGCGAACAGGTTGAACTGCTGGAAGATCATGCCGATCCCGCCGCGGACCTTGCGCAGTTCGCTCTCGCGCAGGGCGGTCACGTCGACCCCGTCGACGAGGATGGTGCCCGCAGTCGCCGGTTCGAGGGCGTTGATCAGGCGCACGAGCGTCGATTTGCCCGCCCCGGAATAGCCGATGATGCCGAAGACATCACCCTTCTCGATGTCGAGGGTGACGTCGTCGACAGCGACGATGTCGCCGTCTCCCGGGTTGCGGGCGGGGTATGCCTTCGACACGTTGGTCAGGCTCACGATGGGCATGTGTGCTGCTCCGGTCTGCTTCGGGAACGAAGAATCGGGTGACGCACGCAGCGCCACCCGATTCTCTCGCATCCGGATGAGAGGTTCCCCTCCCACCGGACTCACTTCTGTGCTTCGGTGTCCTTCTGGACCTTCTCCAGCGACGCGACGAGGTCTTCGACGGGCGTCTGCAGGGGAACGGCGGTGTCACCCGACGACTCGAGCAGGCCTGCCTGGACGTCTTCGTTCGTCTGGAAGATCTCGACGAGCTTGAGGTAGGTCTCGTTGTCGGCCTCATCGGCACGGGCCGCGAAGATGTTGACGTACGGCAGCGCGTTGGGGTCCTCGGGGTCGTCCTGCGCGATCGCGTCGTCGAACGTCAGACCCGCGTCCTGCACGAAGTCGTTGTTGATGATCGCGGCGGCGACATCCGGAAGCGAGGTCGGGATGAGCGCGGCCTCGAGTGCCGTGACCTTGACCTTGGACTTGTCCGTGTCGACGTCGGCGACATCGGAGAAGATCGTGCCGCCGCTCTTCAGCTCGATCAGACCGGCGGACTGCAGCACGAGGAGCGCACGGGCCTGGTTCGATGCGTCATCGGGGACGGCGACGGTCTCACCCTCGGGGATGCTGTCGACGTCGTCGTACTTCTTCGAGTACAGACCGAGCGGGTAGATCGCCGTCGAACCGACCGGGGTGAGCTCGGATCCCGAGTTCACGTTGTAGTCAGCCAGGTAGACGATGTGCTGGAACTGGTTGAGGTCGATCTCGCCTTCGGTCAGCGCCGGGTTCGGCTGCTCGTAGGAGCCGAAGTCGACGAGCTCGACCGTGATGCCCTCGTCGGCCGCCGCCTCGACGAAGGGCGCCCACTGCGCGTCGCCCTTGCCGACGACGCCCACCTTGACGGTCTCGCTCTCAGACGATCCCGACTCACCGGAGCCGGCGTCGGAGGAGGCCGTCGCGCAGCCTGCGAGCGCGACGAGGAGCGGGACCGCGGCAAGCGCGGCGATGGCGGATGTGGTCCTGCGGGATGCGTGGAAGGACATGAGTGTTCGGGTTCCTCTCTTGGGGGACTCGAACACGTTAGGCACTCATACACGATCTCGGAGAATCGCGACGTCACAGAGCGTCACAGCAGTCAGTCGTAGTCCTCGATGCCCTGCAGGCGCACCTGTTCGAGGTCGAGGCGAGCAGCTATGCGGCGTACGACCAGATCATCGACCGTGCCACTGCGACGGAGCCCCAGGAGCACCTCGCGTTTGCGGTCGAGCAGGGCGAGTTTGAGCCGCGTGTGCTCTTCATGTCGCAGCAGCGGGGAACGCTGCATCACGTCGACATCGGCCGACGTCGCGATCATCTGCAGTGCTCTGACCTCGACTTCGCCACGCGCGCCCGTCAGCACTCTGTCCGCGCCGATCGTCGAGACGGGCGAGTCTGCATCCGTACCGCCGTCAATGCCGTGACCGTCGATGCTGCCGGCGTCGGTGCCGCGACCGTCGATGCCGCCACTGTCGATGCCGCCGCTGTCGATGCCGCCGCTGTCGATGCCGCCACTGTCGATGCCGGTCACCATCGACGCGCCGGAGGAGCCGGTGACACCCAGAGGGTCGGGTTCGTCCAAGAGCTCGTCGAGCGCACGCGCTTCAGCGTCGACGATGGCCTGTTCGCGGGCGAGGGCTCGTGCGTTCGAGAACTCGAGCATCTGATAGCCCTCCGCGCGCACTTTGTCGCGGATCTCCTGCCCGATGGCGTGCTCGGCGGCGATGTCGTCGAGCGCGGCGAGCGCCGCTCCGGAGATCGTCCGCTCCGCCAGCTCATACTCCTCGTCGGCCGCGTGATCGACGGGGAACCGCGCCCAGCGTACGACGGCAGGCAGCAACGGTCCCTGCACGAGAAGGCTCAGCAGGATCACCCCGGCGGTCACGAAGACGATCTCGTCACGTCCCGCGATCTCCCCCTGCGTCGCGCTTGCCGCGGGCACGGACAGCGCGATGGCGAGCGAGACCGCCCCCCGCATCCCCGCCATCGTCGACACCGCCATCGAGCGGGCGCGCGCGCCCGCCGAAGGACGCGTGCCGGTCCGGCGCTGGAAGGGCATGTTCATCACCTGGAACAGGTAGCGCACGACCAGCAGAGTCACCCACACCCCGAGCGTGATGAGAACGAGCCTTCCGATAGCCGCCACCGAGATCTCATGCGCGACGAACTGCACCTCGAGGCCGATCAGCACGAACAGGGCGCCGTTGAGCAGGAAGACGCCGAAGGGCCAGGCAGCGTCGGCCTGGCGTCGCGACGATGCTGTGGTGACGCGCGGCGCCACGTACGCGACCACGAGACCCGCCACCACGACTGCGAGCACACCCGAGGCGTGGACGATCTCCGCGAGAAGGAACGCCGAGAACGGGATGAGCAGCAGGGTGACGTTGATGACGATCGTCGACGAGGTGGCACGCAGCAGCAGGTATGCGAGGGCGGCGATAGCGGCGCCCGCCGCGATGCCCCCGGCGTATGACATGAGCACGGACATCGTGACGGACCACGGCGTGATCTGGCCGCCGAGCGCCACCGACACCGCGATCGCGTACAGGACGAGCGCCGTGCCGTCGTTCGTGAGGCTTTCGGCCTTCAGCTTCATGAACAGCCGTTGAGGGAGCAGCCGGCCGAGTGCGGCGACGGCGGTCGCGTCGGGCGGTGCGACTGCCGCGCCGAGGATGAGCGCGGTCTCCCAGGGCATTCCGAACAGCAGCCCGACGCCGGCTACGGCGAAAGCCGATGCCACGACGAGCAGTGTGCTCATCGGCAGGATGTAGCGGAAGTCTCGACGGATGGAGCGCAGCGAGGTCGTGAGGCTCTCCCAGAACAGCATGACCGGGAGGAAGAGCAGGAGCACGGTCTCGGGCGGCAGTTGGATCTCACGCAGCTGCGGAACGAACCCGAGCAGAAGCCCGAAGATCACGAGCACCAGCGGCAACGCCAACCGAACGCGCGGTGCGATCATCGCGCCCACGAGAATCGTGAGTCCTAGCAGGACCGTGACCTCGAGTCCTTCCATCTGAACCTCCCGGGTACCGCAGGATCAAGCTGTGCGATCCCTGTCGGTATCGAATCCCGCCCAGAGCACAGCGCCGCGCAGAGCCACCGTATTCCCGCGGCGACGGAATGGCGAGAGCTCCTTCAGTCGAGGTCGTCCGTCAGTCGAGCTCTTCCGTCAGCTCGAACCAGCGCAGTTCGAGCTCCTCGATCTCCGCCTGCTGATCACTGATCGCCTTCATCTTGTCGCCGAGGCCCGCGAAGTCCGACTGGTCGTGATCGGCCAGAGCAGTCTTCGCCTTGTCGACCTGCTGGGTGAGCTTCTGAATGCGCCGCTCCAGCGCTGAGACCTCCTTCTGCGCTGCGCGCAGGGCGGCACCGTCGAGGCTGGGGGCCTTCTTCTCGGTGTTGACGGCGGTCTGTGACTTGCCCGGCGCAGAGGTCTGCAGTTGACGCAGACGCAGATACTCGTCGACCCCTCCGGGGAGGTGCCGCAGGTGCCCGTCGAGGATCGCGAACTGCTGATCCGTCACGCGCTCCAGGAAGTACCGGTCGTGGCTGACCACCAGCAGTGTTCCCGACCACGAGTCGAGCAGATCCTCGATAGCCGCCAGCATGTCGGTATCCAAGTCGTTGGTCGGCTCATCGAGGATCAGCACGTTCGGCTGGTCGAGGAGCACGAGCAGCAGCTGAAGGCGACGCTGCTGACCACCCGAGAGGTCTTTCACCGGAGTGGAGAGTTGCGCGGAGTCGAATCCGAGCCGCTCGAGCAGCTGCCCGGGGGTGAGCTCCTGCGCCTTGGATCCTGCGCCCATCGTGTAGGACGTGCGCAGACGCGAGATCACGACGCGCACCGGCTCGCGCCGCACGTCCTCGAGTTCGTCGAGGCGCTGGGTGAGGGTCTTGACCTTCACGGTCGTACCGCGCTTCACGCGACCGACGGTGGGCTCGACCGTGCCCGAGATGAGGCCGAGGAGCGTCGACTTGCCGGCGCCGTTCACACCGAGGATGCCGGTGCGCTCCCCCGGTGCGATGCGCCATTCGACGTCGCGGAGCACCTCGCGCGTGCCGCCGTCTGCCGTCGGGTAGGTCACCCCGACGTCGAGCAGGTCGACGACGTCCTTGCCGAGGCGCGAGACGGCGAGCGACTGCAGCGAGATCTTGTCGCGGATCTCGGGCACATCGGCGATCAGCTCATTGGCCGCGTCGATGCGGAATTTCGGCTTCGCGGTTCGGGCGGGCGCTCCCCGGCGCAGCCAGGCGAGCTCCTTCTTGGCGAGGTTCTGACGCTTGGCCTCGGTGGCGGCCGCCATCCGATCGCGCTCGACGCGCTGCAGGATGTACGCCGCATAGCCACCCTCGAAGGGCTCGACGATGCGGTCGTGCACCTCCCAGGTCTCGGTGCAGATCTCATCGAGGAACCACCGGTCGTGCGTCACGACCAGGAGGGCGCCCGAATTCGCGCTCCACCGCTTCTTCAGGTGCCCTGCCAGCCACGTGATGGCCTCCACGTCGAGGTGGTTGGTGGGCTCGTCGAGCGCGATGACGTCCCAGTCCCCCGTCAACAGCTTGGCGAGAGAGACGCGGCGACGCTGCCCGCCGCTGAGCGAGCCGATCTCGGCATCCCACGGAAGGTCTTTGAGGAGACCCTCGATCACATCCCGAACGCGGGGGTCGCCTGCCCACTCGTATTCGGGCGTGTCGCCGACGACCGCGGCACTGATCGTCAGGTCGTCGCTGAGGGTGTCGGCCTGATCGAGGACTCCGATCGTCGTGCCGCCGCGCACGGTCACGCGGCCGGAACTCGGCTCCTTGATGCCCGCGAGCATGCCGAGGAGGCTCGACTTGCCGTCGCCGTTGCGACCGACGATGCCGATGCGGTCACCCTCTTCGATGCCGAGGGTCACGGAGTCGAAAACGACCCTCGTCGGATATTCGAGGTGAAGGGCTTCTGCCCCGAGAAGATGTGCCATAGCGCTTCCAGGTTAGTGCCGCATGCTGTGCGCGGGCGGTCAGGCGGGATCCTGCGACCGGTCTGATGGACGCACGAACCCGACTGACCTGAAGCGAGTAAAGCACGCGAGAGCGCACCCGTATTCGAATTCCGGAATACATTAGAAACTTAGTTCGGATGTCGGTGATCGGTGATGTACTTGAGTCATGACAGCGCTCCTCGATGCGACCGACTCCCAGATGGCGAATCTCGCCGGTCTGGTCGAATCGTTGTGCGTCGCTGAGGCCACGCTGAGCAGCATGCAGGCGGCACGCGATGGGCTCCTAGCCATAGCTGCACGGCTCGCGATCGACATCGCGAAACAGGGCGACCATCCCGATCGTGGCGACCATTCGATCCGTACGGTCGCCGCAGAGATCGCGGCGGTGCAGCGAGCCAGCGACCGCACTGTCGAACGGCGCATGGCGGCTGCGAGCGAGCTCGTCGACCTGTTTCCCACCGTCTGGGCGGCACAGGGCGCGGGGCGCATCAGCGCCGCGCACTCGCGGGTGATCGTCGACGCGGGGTCTCATCTGGGCGACGCAGACCGTGCGTCATACGCGGCGATCTTGCTGCCTCTCGCCGATGTCGAATCCCCGAACCGGTTGCGGCCGTTGGCCCGACGCATCGCGGAACGGTTCATGCCCACGTCCATCACGTCTCGGCACCGGAAGGCGCGCTCCGAACGGCGGGTATGGGTGACGGCGGGAGAAGACGGTATGGCCGCCCTGCATACACACGCCCCCGCGGCGCTCGTGCACGGAATGTTCGACCGGCTCTCACAGATGGCGCACCTGATCCGCACCCACAACCGCAGCGCCGCCCGGGATGCCCGTCGAGACGGGCGCGAGTTCGATGCCGACGAGCGCAGCGTCGACGAGATCCGCGCAGACTTGCTCGCCGACCTCGTCCTCACAGGAACCCCCGTCGGGCACGACAGCGCCGACACGTTACTCGCCGAGATCCGAGCTCACATCACCGTCACGATCCCTGTCACCACTCTGATGACCGGTGGCGACGCTGAGTGCGACAACAACGATGGTCACGGTGGCGGCGGTCACGGTGTCGGCGGTCACGGTGTCGGCGGTCACGGTGTCGGCTGTCACGGTGTCGGCGATCACGGCGGCACTGGTCAGGGTGACACTCGTCCGTCGCAGTGCGGCCAGCGGCGCACCAGAACGCCGGCGCCGCCAGCTGAACTCGACGGGGTCGTCCCGATCGACACAGATACCGCCCGACATCTCGCCGGCAACGCCACGGGATGGGACAGAGTGTTCACCCACCCATTCAGTGGTGGCGCCCTCATCGTGGACCGCTACCGGCCCAGCAAGCACCTCCGACGTCACCTTCGCGCGCGAGACGCACGATGTCGATTCCCCGGCTGTGGCGTCCCGGCGAGCAAGAGCGACCTTGACCACACCCATGCTGCTTCCACCGGCGGCGATACGAGCGATGCCAACCTCGCCACTCTCTGCCGAAGACATCACGTCCTCAAACACCACACGCCCTGGCACGTCGCACAGGGCGAGCATGGAGTGCTCGTCTGGACCAGCCCTACGGGACGCACCTACACCGACACCCCGCCCGCACAGAACACCGTCACCTTCGACGACAGCGTTGGCGACGGCCTCGGCGACACCGACACCGACACTGCGGCTGCGCCGTTCTGAGACCTGTCACACGCGTCGAGATGGTGCGCGGCACGCCCGCTTCGGGCTGTGGATAACTCCGACGATCGCAGACACGCTTTCATTATGTTGGCGCGATGACCCCGCAGATTCGCTCGATCTCCTATGCGCTGACCCTCGTGCTGCTGACAGCATCGCTTACGGCCTGTGCACCTGCCACACCACAGGTCATCCCGAGGAACGCGATACCGATGAAAGAGCATGTTGTCGCGCGAGCGGAGGCGATCTATCGCGGCTACGTCGCCGCCGAAGCGGCGATAGATTTCACGGACCCCGCTGACCTCGAACGCCTCGCGCAGTTCACCACCGCAGACGTGTTTTTGTCCTTGGGTGCGTCGTTCGACCGCTTGCGGCACGGCGGATACACCAGCCGCGGAAAGATCGACGTCCTAGAGCTTTTCGTGACGCAAGTCGAAGATCCGCGAGCTATCAAAGCTGTGGCCTGTGTCGACTACTCCGACTACGAAGTAGTCGACGAAGGTGGAAATGTGGTTGAGCCCTCGGCGCCGTCCTCGAACTACGACCAGGTGAGTCTGCAATTTGTCGCAGAAGGCGACGGGCTGGTCATCGGCTCATTCTTCGCGATACCCGTCGATGAGTGCTCGGCGATCGTCGACATAGACGTGTACGCGGGGTGAAACAGTGCGTGCCCAGGCCACAAGCGCAAGAGTCCGGATCTCGGCGGCGATCTGCGGAGCAATGACACTGATTGGTGTCGCCCTCGCCGGCTGCGCCCAGGAGCCGCCCGTCCGTCCCTCCCCCGCGCCAGCCTTCGCCTCGGAAGCGGAAGCTTTCGCCGCGGCCGAGGAGATCTATCGGGCGTACAACGATGCGTTGAATGCTCGGCTTCAAGGCGAGGACACTCCCGATCCACAGACCTTTCTCACTGGCCTCGCTCTTGAAGGCGACATCGATGCTCAGAACGCCCTCCAGTCCTGGGGCATTCGATCGGTCGGCACGACGACCATATCTTCTTTTCGTGGACTCGAAGCGAATACACCCAGCACGACCCCGGTAGTCACGGCTCACGTGTGCATCGATGTGACCGACTTGCGGGTCGTCGACGCAGATGGTCGAGATGTGACTCCCGCTGACCGCGGCGACGTGGTCGCGCAGCACGTGACATTCGTCTATGTGGGGTCCGACCCCATGGTTGCCGACGAAGCATCTGCCGACGAGTCGTCATGCTGAGGCTGATCGCGATCGCTCCATTGATACTCGCTCTCGCTTCGGCACCCGCAGCAGGACCCGTCGTCGCCGCGTCGAGCTGCGCGCGGTCCTTGGAAACGGCAGGCCTCTGCGGTTCCACGGACGGGTCGACCTTGACCATCTCCGGAACTCAGCAGCAGGCCGGCACGCCAGCTGTGCCGAACTCCCCGGGAGTCCCCGACAACAGTCGTAGGACCGGCGGCGGCGCGCCTCAGGCATCGACTGAACCCGCCCCGCCGAGCCAGCGAGCCGTGCAGCTCGCAGACTGCATGGATGACTCGGGAACGGTCCGCTGCATGACGTTGACCGTCCCGGGTGATCCCGTCGAGGCTCCCAGCCCGCTCGACGCTGAGATACCCGCGACACCTGCGACTCCGACCATCACCGTCACAGACCTGGCGCAATACGCACCCCCTGCCCTCAGCGTGAGCGTGGACCCAGGCAACGTGGGCATCGCCGGCCTCCCCGCCAACTTCATCGCAGCATCCGACGCGCACATCCAGGCTGGCGAGCTGTTCGGCATCCCGCTGATCGTCCGGTTCTCTCCCACCACCTACACCTATGACTACGGCGACAGCAGCAGTCTGACGACCTCAGCGACGGGCCGCACCTGGGAAGAACTCGCTCAGGCGCAGTTCACGCCGACTCCGACCAGCCACGTCTACCGAGATCGCGGCGTGTACATCACCCGCGTCGACGTCCGATACACCGTGGAGATCGACCTCGGGTCGGGGTGGATCACGGTCCCCGGAGAGCTCCTCACGACGGGAACGCCGCAGGAGATCCGCATCCTCGAAGCCCGCACCGCGCTCGTCGCCCACACCTGCACCGAAGATCCGCAGGGCACCGGATGCTGAGGACCGCCCGTACACGAAGAACCGCACGTACGCGAACGAGCCGCCCGGACCCGAAGGTCCGGACGGCTCGCATCTCGTTCAGCTGATTGGCTGGTCGAGCTTGATCGCTTACTGGTACGACTCGACGATCTCGAGGAGGCTCGGGACGTTGGCGTAAGCCTCGGCCGCGTTCTCCTTGGTCACGATGATCGGGTCGAGCAGGTATGCCGGAACGATCTTGGCGCCGTTGTCGTAGGACTCCTCGTCGTTCACGTCGACGGTCTCGCCCTTCTGCAGCTGACCGACCATGGTGATGGCCTGCTCGACGAGCAGCGTGGTGTCCTTGTTGATCGTGGAGTACTGCACACCCTCCATGATCGACTTGACCGACTCGACCTCGGAGTCCTGACCGGTGACGACCGGAACAGGCTTGCCCGCCTGCTGCACCGAGGTGATGATGGCGCGAGCCAGGGTGTCGTTCGGCGAGAGGACGCCGTCGAGCACCGTGTCACCGCTGTACGAACCGGTGAGCAGCGTGTCCATGCGGTTCTGTGCGTTCTCGGCGAGCCAGCCCTCGGTCGCGGTCTGCGCGATCTCGGTCTGACCAGACACGACGTTCAGCGTTCCGTCGTCGATCTTGTCCTGCAGCACGCTCATCGCACCGTCGAAGAAGACCGCCGAGTTGGCGTCGTCGGGCGAGCCCGAGAACAGCTCGACGTTGTACGGGGCTGCGTGACCGGCGCGAGCCTCGAGACCGTCGAGCAGCGCCTGACCCTGCAGCTCACCGACCTTGAAGTTGTCGAACGCGACGTAGTAGTCGACGGCCTCGGTGTTCTCGATCAGACGGTCGTACGCGATCACGTAGGCGCCGGCATCCTTCGCCGCCTGCACCTGCGTGGCCAGCTGCTTGCCGTCCTTCGCACCGATGATGATGACCTTGGCACCGTTGGTGACCATGGCCTGGATCTGGTTCTGCTGCTCGGCGACGGTGTTGCTGGCCGGGGCGTACTGGACGTCGGCCTTGAAGCCGGCCTCCTCCAGGCCGTCGGTGAAGAGCTTGCCGGCGAGGACCCAGTTCTCACTGGTCTTGTCGGGAAGCGCGACGCCGATCGACGAGTCCGCCGCGAATCCTGCGGTCTCTTCGCCCGATCCCGAACCGGTGTCCCCGCCTCGCTCGGCCGAGCAGCCGGTGAGTGCGAAGGCAGCCGTCGCGACGAGCGCTGTCGCTGTGACGATGATCTTCTTCATGTGATCTCTTTCTGTGTGATGTTGACGGATCCTGCGCGCGAGCACTGCGCGAAGATTCCGCTTACTCGCTCCGCGTCTTGTCGACGGGCGGAGCCTGGTAAGTCTTGTTCGGCTCGAACACCGGTGAGGCCTCGGGATCGTCCTTGCGGCCGAAACGACGCGTCATGAACCCGACGATCGAGGGGCGACCCTGCTGCTTGTTCCAGACGTCGATGCCGACCGCGAGCAGGAGCACGAGGCCCTTGATCATCGAGACGACGTCGGCGCCCTGGCCGAGCAGCGCGAGGCCGTTGTTGAGGAAGGCCATGACGAGACCACCGATGATCGATCCGATCACCGTGCCGATACCGCCGGCCACCGCCGCACCGCCGATGAAGACCGAGGCGATCGCGTCGAGTTCCCAGCCGGTGCCGTCGTTCGGGCCGGAGGCCTGCGAACGGGCGACGAAGATCATGCCGGCGAGAGCGGCCATGACCGACATGTTCATCATCACGAAGAAGTCGACCCAGCGGTCCTTGACACCCGACAGGCGCGCAGCCTGACGGTTGCCACCGACAGCGTAGATGTGACGGCCGAACACGGTGTTGCGAGTGATGAACGAGTAGACGATCACGAGGACGAGAAGGATGATGCCCGGAACGGGGAAGCTGGTGCCGGGGCGGCCCGTCGCGAACATCCAGCCGGCAGCGAGGACCACGGCCGACAGGAGCACGACCTTGACCGCGCTGACCCAGACGGGAGCACTCTCGGAGCCCATCTTGTGCTGGATGCGGCGGGTGCGGATCTCCCAGAAGATGAGCCATGCGACACCGAGCAGCGCCAGGATCATGGTCGGCACGTTGAACGGAAGCGGCAGCGCGATCTCGGGCAGGTAGCCGGTTCCGATGTACTGGAACTCCTTGGGGACCGGGATGGTCTGAGCATCTCCGATGAACTGCTGGGCGCCGCGGAAGAACAGCATTCCGGCAAGAGTCACGATGAATGCGGGAACTCCCACATACGCGACCCAGAATCCCTGCCAGGCACCGACCAGAGCTCCGACGCCGAGGCCGAGGAGGATCGCGAGCGGCCACGGGAGATTCCAGTCGGCCATGGACTTCGCGACGATGATGCCGGTGAAGGCGGCCACCGACCCGACCGACAGGTCGATGTGTCCCATGATGATGACCATCACCATGCCGATCGCCAGGATCAGGATGAACGAGTACTGGTTGATGACGTTGATCAGGTTGCCCGGAGTCAGCGTCGCGCCGGCGGGGTTCTTCAGCAGAGTCATGATCTCGAAGAACAGGATGATGACGATGAGACTGCCCAGGATGCCGAACTGGCGCAGCGACGAAGTGCCGTTGCTTCCGAACATCTTGCGGATGTCGCCGAAGTGGAAGCCGCGCTTCGTTGTCGTGATGTCGGTGGTCATGCGGATGCTTTCTGAGTAGCGGAGGTCATGCTGCGCATGAGTGCCTCGGGTGTCGCCTGGTCGGCCGGGATGCAGTCGGTGACCCGACCTTCGAAGACTGTGTAGATGCGGTCGGAGATGCCGAGCAGCTCGGGCAACTCGCTGGAGATGACGATGACGCCCTTGCCCTGGGAGGCGAGCTCGTTGATGATCGCGTAGATCTCGTACTTGGCGCCGACGTCGATGCCGCGCGTGGGCTCGTCGAGGATCAGCAGGTCGGGATCGGTGAACATCCACCGCGCCAGCACGACCTTCTGCTGATTGCCTCCCGACAGCTTGCCCACGCCCTCTTCGACGGAGGGCGCCTTGATGCGCAGAGCCTTGCGGAACTGCTCGGCGATCGAGTACTCGGCACGCTCGTCGACGACGCCGCGCGTGGAGATCTTGGACAGCTTCGCGGCGACCGTGGAGCGCTTGATGGTGTCGAGCAGGTTGAGACCGAGCACCTTGCGGTCCTCGCTCACGTACGCGAGACCGTGCTTGATCGCCGACGACACGTCGGGGATGGTGATCTCCTGGCCGTCCTTGACGATCGTGCCCGACTGGAAGTTGCCGTACGAGCGCCCGAAGATGCTCATCATGAACTCGGTGCGCCCGGCGCCCATGAGTCCCGCGATGCCGACGACCTCGCCGCGGCGGACGTTGATGTTCGACCCCTTGACGACCATGCGCTCCGACACGGTCGGGTGCTGCACCCACCAGTCCCTGACCTCGAAGAACACCTCCCCGATCTCGGGGGTGCGATCGGGGTAGCGGCTCTCGAGCGAACGCCCGACCATGCCGCGGATGATCCTGTCTTCGTTGATCTCGCCGCGCGAGATGTCGAGCGTCTCGACCGTGCGCCCGTCGCGGATGATCGTGATCTCGTCGGCGATCTGCTCGATCTCGTTGAGCTTGTGGCTGATCATGATCGACGCGATGCCCTTGGCCTTGAGTCCGAGGATCAGGTCGAGCAGGTGCTGCGAGTCGTTCTCGTTCAGGGCTGCGGTCGGCTCGTCGAGGATGAGCAGCTTGACGTCCTTGTTGAGCGCCTTCGCGATCTCGATGAGCTGCTGCTTGCCGACGCCGAGGGTCTTGATCGCGACGTCGGGGTTCTCGCGGAGTCCGACCCGGGCCAGCAGCTCGATCGACCGCTGACGCTGCGCCTGCCAGTCGATCCGTCCGAACCGGCGGATCTCGTTGCCGAGGAAGATGTTCTCGGTGATCGACAGCTCGGGGATGAGCGCGAGCTCCTGGTGGATGATCGCGATCCCGGCCTGCTCGCTGGCGGCGATGTCGCGGAACCGCTGCTCCTCGCCGTACAGCAGGATCTCACCCTCGTACGACCCGTACGGGTAGACCCCGGACAGGACCTTCATCAGGGTCGACTTCCCCGCACCGTTCTCGCCGCAGATCGCATGGATCTCGCCTGCTCTGACGGTGATGGACACATCGGACAGTGCTTTGACTCCCGGGAACTCCTTGGTGATGCTGCGCATCTCCAGGATGGGGCCAGACACGACCGGCAACGTTGCTGTGGTGCTCACAAGATCTTCCTCGCGACGGGCGGCCACAGACGATGTGACCGTTCACATTGGATTACATAGTCTACGCTCGCCGAAGCGCTGTCAAGACCACCGGCGAAAATGTGGCCTTATCGAGGTGCCGACGATTCCCTGGTTCTCAGGGTCGTCTGCAGCGGGCCGAACACGGGTGCCTGCTCGCCGCGGATCTGCGCCAGCAGCAGGCGCACCGCGCGGCGCCCGAGTTCGGGGAAGTCCTGGTGCACGGTGCTGAGCGTCGGGGCCACGTGCGCCGCCACCGGGATGTCGTCGAACCCCACGACGCTCACGTCGTCAGGCACACGGATGCCGGCATCTCGGAAGCCGTGCAGCAGGCCGATCGCCATCTGATCATTGGCCACGAACACCGCCGTGAAGTCGCGCCTGCGCGACAGCTCCTGACCGGCGAAGTAGCCGAAGTCGGCGGTCCAGTCGCCGCGGATGGGCGGGAACGTGGGCAGATCCGCCTCGCGCAGAGCATCCAGGTACCCCCGCATCCTCGACTCGGCCTCGACCCAGTCCTGCGGCCCGGCGATGTGCAGGATGTCGCTGTGGCCGAGACCGATCAGATGCTCGGTGGCCGTGCGAGCACCCGTCACCTGGTCGGCCGAGAGACTCACGCCGTCGGAGCCGGATGCCGTCTGCAGCGACACGAACGGGATGTCGACAGCCATGCCTCGCAGCACATGGAACACGCGCACCTGAGGCGCCAGCACCACGATGCCGTCGACCTGCTCCCGCGACAGCTGGCGCAGAGCGTTGCCGATCGCCTCGGGAGACGTCGCCGACAGATTGAGCGTGGAGACCGAGTAGCCCTCTTCTCGCGCGGCATCCTCGATGCCGACGATCGATGACGTCGGCCCGAACTCCCCCACGGTCGCCGACAGGATGCCGAGCATGTTCGATCGGCTCGTCACCAGGGCCCTGGCTGCGAGGTTCGGGCGGTAATCGAGCACCGAGATCGCGTCGAGCACCTTCGCCTTGGTCTCCGGCCGGATGCTCGGGTGGTCGTTGAGCACGCGGGAGACCGTCTGGTGCGAGACGCCCGCGAGGCGTGCGACATCGCGGATGCTCGGCATCCTGGCTCGCTCGGAGGCGGTGGACATTGCATCGCCTCCTCGCATGTGCACGGTCACATCGTCATCTCATTATGTACGCACGGCACACCGAACGCACTTCGCATGCCCCGGATCGGTCAGGCGACGATGCGCGCGCCCGGCACCGGACCGTGCACGTGCATCGAATCGAATCCGTGATCACGGAGTTCGTTCTGCACATGCTGAGCGCTCTCGGGACTGCCGCACAGCAGGGCCACCGTCGGCCCAGAACCCGACACGATCCCCTGCAGGGCACCGGCGTGGATGCCGCGCAGGATCGTGGTCTCGAGATCGGGGCGCTCGTGCAGCGCCGCCTCCTGGAGATCGTTGTAGATGCTCTCGGACAGCAGTTCGGGATCGCCCGAGCGCAGCGCCTGCAGCACGGGAACCGGAACGTCGAGCGAGAGCGGCGGGTCGTCGGCGAGAGCACCGTGCTGCTCGCGGAGAGCGTCGAGTCGGCCGTAGACGACAGGCGTCGAGAGTCCCTCGGCGCTCGTGACGAGCACCCAGTCGAACCGCCCGCGTGCCAGCGCGGGACTCAGCTGATCGCCCCGCCCCGTTCCGACAGCAGTGCCGCCGTGCAGCGCGAAAGGCACATCGGCGCCCAAGCGCGCCGCGAGCTCGTGAAGCCGGGCCGTCGAGAACCCTGTGCCCCAGAGCGCATCGCAGGCGACGAGCGCGGCAGCGGCGTCAGCGGACCCTCCGCCCATGCCCCCCGCGACGGGGACGCTCTTCCTGATCTCGAGCGCGACCCCGCCCTCGTACTGCGCCGCGGTGGCGAGCAGTTTCGCCGCGCGCATCGCCAGGTTGCGGTCGTCCAGCGGCACGCTGTCGACATCGTCGACCCCCGAGACGGTGATCGAGAAGTCGTCGGCATGCCGCGCGATCACGTCTTCATACAGCGAGACGGCCTGGAAGACCGTCGCGAGAGCGTGGTAGCCGTCATCATGTCGCCCGCCGACACCGAGGTAGAGGTTGATCTTGCCCGGCGCACGCACGTGCACGGCGGGGGGCGAAGAGGCGAAGCTCATGATGCGCTCCCGTCAGAGCTCCGTCGACGACGCCCAGAGGTCGACGTCGATGGAACCGGACAGCTCGTCGATGCGGGCGAGCTCCTGGTCGGTGAAGGCGGGACCGTTCAGCGCCGCGATGTTCTCGTCGAGCTGGGCGGGCCGCGATGCTCCGACCAGCG
Source organism: Microbacterium hydrocarbonoxydans (assembly GCF_904831005.1). Taxonomy (NCBI): domain Bacteria; kingdom Bacillati; phylum Actinomycetota; class Actinomycetes; order Micrococcales; family Microbacteriaceae; genus Microbacterium; species Microbacterium hydrocarbonoxydans. The sequence continues at coordinate 2,317,001 of NZ_LR882982.1, forward strand.
CCGATGCGACCACGGGGTCGCGCAGGGTCCACTGCAGCGCGAGCTGGGCGAGCGACTGGCCGCGGTCGCCCGCGATGTCGTTCAGCGCACGCAGAGTCTGCACGGCGTCGTCCGAGAGCGGAGCATCGGGCAGTGAGCCGCGCTTCTGCGCGCGCTCGGCGGTGCCGTCTCCGAGGTACTTGTCGGTCAGCAGCCCCTGCGCCAGCGGTGTGAAGGCGATCGCCCCGACGCCCGACTGCCGGAGTGTGTCGGTCAGGCCGTCCTCGACCCACCGGTTGAGGATCGAGTACGCCGGCTGATGGATCACGAGCGGGGTGCCGAGATCCTTCGCGACCGCGAGCGCCTCTGCGGTGCGCTCGGCACTGTACGACGAGATGCCGACGTAGAGAGCCTTGCCCTGTCGCACGAGAGTGTCGAGCGCGGCGACCGTCTCGGAGATCGGCGTCACCGGGTCGACCCGGTGCGAGTAGAAGATGTCGACGTGGTCGAGACCCATGCGCGTGAGCGACTGCTCGGCGCTGGCCAGGATGTACTTGCGGCTCGCGTAGTCGCCGTAGGGCCCGGGCCACATGTCCCACCCGGCCTTCGACGAGATGATCAGCTCGTCGCGGTACGGACGGAAGTCCTCGGCGAACAGGCGTCCGAAGTTCTTCTCGGCCGAGCCGTACGGCGGGCCGTAGTTGTTCGCGAGGTCGAAATGGGTGATGCCGCGATCGAACGCGTGGCGCAGCAGCTCGCGCTGGTTGTCGAGCGGGATGTTGTCGCCGAAGTTCCACCACAGGCCGAGGGAGATCGGAGGGAGGAAGAGCCCCGAGGTGCCGACCTGGCGGTACTCGAACTGCTGGTAGCGGTTCTCATCCGCCGCGTACGGCCGGTGCAGTTCGGGGACGTTCGGACGGAAGCGGGGGGAGTCGGTCACGGTGCCAGATTAGTCGGTGACGACGGCTTCTTCGATCCGGGCGACATGCTGCGCGATGCGGTGGTAGTCCTCGACGCCGAGGTCTTCACCGCGAGCGGTCGGAGCCACTCCGGCGGCGAGCAGGATCTCGGATGCCGCCGCAGAGCTGCCGAAGATCCCGGAGAGCGCCTGGCGGAGCATCTTGCGGCGCTGATTGAACGCGGCGTCGACGATCGCGAAGGTGCGGCGTCGCTCGTCTTCCGAGCCGCGTTCGCCATCGGAGCGATCGAAGCCGACGAGCAGACTGTCGACATTGGGCACGGGCCAGAACACCTGCCGAGACACGTTTCCCGCGAGTCGCCACTCGCCGTACCAGGCGGCCTTGACGCTGGGCGATCCGTAGATCTTCGAGCCCGGCTTGGCCGCCAGCCGCTCGGCGACCTCGGACTGCACCATCACGACGCCCCGCTTCAGATACGAGAAGTTCTCGAGGAAGTGCAGCAGCACCGGCACAGAGACGTTGTACGGCAGGTTCGCGATGAGCACGGTGGGCTCGCCAGGGAGTTCCGTGACACGCAGGGCATCGGCATCCACGACCGTCAGCTGCCCCTCGGGGACCCCGTGCTCGAGGACCGTCTGCGGCAGTCGAGCGGCGAGACGATGATCGATCTCGACGGCCGTGACGGATGCCCCCGTCTCGAGGATCGCAAGAGTGAGCGAACCGAGGCCCGGCCCCACCTCGACGACCCGTTCGCCCGGCTGCACTCGCGCCGCGTGCACGATCTTGCGCACGGTGTTCGCGTCGACGACGAAGTTCTGCCCGAGCTTCTTCGTCGGGGTGACATCGAGCTCGGCGGCGAGGCGGCGGATCTCGGTGGCGCCGAGCAGGGTGACTGTCATTGCTCCATTGTCCCCCACTGCTCCCTCCTTCGAAGCCGCAGCGGATGTCGGAGCCCGCCAGTAGTCTTCTGTGATGCCCTCCCTCGGTGAACTGATCGCACCACGTCGCATGGGCAGGGACTTCCGCTGGCTGCTCGCGTCGTCGTGGACGAGCAACGTCGGAGACGGCGTGGCCCTGGCCGCCGCTCCCCTGCTCATCGCGTCGATGACGTCGTCGCCGATCCTCGTCGCCGCCGGCGCGATCATGCAGTTCCTCCCGTGGCTGCTGTTCGGCCTGCACGCCGGTGCCATCGCCGACCGATTCGATCGGCGCCGCCTGGTGATGTTCGCGAACGGCGCCCGAGCGATCGTGCTCGCGGGGCTGTGCGTGTTCCTGCTCACGGGCACCGCGAACATCTGGATCGTGCTGGCCGTCGCCTTCCTCTACGGCACGGCCGAGGTCTTCGTCGACACGGCAGGCAGCACGCTGCTGCCCATGCTCGTGAAGCCCGCGGATCTCGGCATCGGAAACGCGCGACTGCAGGCCGGGTACCTCGTCGCGAATCAGTTCGCCGGCCCTCCACTGGGGGCCTTCCTCTTCGCGGCGGGCACCGCCTGGCCGTTCCTGGTCGAGGTGCTCTGCGTGCTTCTCGCCGTCGCACTGATCTCGCGCATGGCGCGCACGCCGGTGCCTCCGCGCGACTCGGCGGGCGCGGAGGCCAGGACGCACGTGCACACCGACATCGCCGAAGGCCTGCGCTGGCTCTGGCGCAATCCCCCGGTGCGGATGCTGGTGCTGATCATCCTGGTGTTCAACGTCACGTGGGCCGCGCCCTGGGGCGTGCTCGTGCTGTACGCCACCGAGCACCTGAACATGGGCGCCGTCGGATACGGCGCTCTGACGACCGCCTCCGCGATCGGCGGGATACTCGCCACGCTGAGCTTCGGATGGCTCGAGCGACACGTGTCGTTCGCGACGCTCATGCGCATCGTGCTCACGCTCGAGGTGCTGATGCATCTGGCTTTCGCCCTCACGAGCACCGGCTGGGTCGCGCTCGTCATCATGTTCTTCTTCGGCGCCTACGCCTTCGTCTGGGGAACCATCTCGACCACCGTGCGCCAGCGCCTGGTGCCGGCCGAGCTGCAGGGTCGCGTCGCCTCGGTCAACATGGTCGGCGTGTTCGGCGGCATGGTGATCGGGCAGGCGCTGGGCGGCGTGGTCGCGCAGATCTGGGGGCTGACCGGTCCGTGGTGGTTCGCCTTCGTCGGCGCCGCGCTCACGCTGCTGCTCGTGTGGAAGCCGATCTCGCAGATCGTCAGCGCAGCGCCCGTGGATCAGTCGGTGAACGAGCCGTAGACCCGCAGCGTGTTCGCGGCGAGCCGCGCAGACAGCTCGTCGACCTCGATGCCGAGTTCCGTCGCCATGAACCGCACGGTGATGGGCACCAGGTACGGCGCGTTCGGTCGACCGCGCAGCGGGGTCGGTGTGAGGAAGGGGGCATCGGTCTCGACGAGGATGCGGTCGAGCGGTGTGACCGCAAGCGCATCGCGCAGGTTCTGCGCGTTCTTGAACGTGACATTGCCCGCGAACGACAGGTGGTAGCCGGCATCCGCGCAGAGGCGAGCCATCGCCTCGTCGCCCGAGAAGCAGTGGAAGACGGTCTTCTCGGGCGCGCCCACACGGGTCAGCGTCTCGAGGACGGCGTCGTGCGCATCGCGGTCGTGGATCTGCATCGCGATGCCGTGCTTCTTCGCCAGCGCGATGTGCGCTTCGAACGACTCGAACTGGGGCGCACGGCGCTCGGGCTCGGTGCGGAAGAAGTCCAGCCCGGTCTCTCCGATGGCTCTCGTGCGCGGATGCGCGGCGAGTTCGTCGATCACCGCGATGGCGTCGTCGAGACCGACTCCGCCGAGACGACCCGCCTCGGCATAGGCCGGCGCATCGTTCGGATGGATCGCCACGGCCGCGAGCACTCGGGGATCGGATGCCGCGGCCTCGACGGCCCAGCGCGAGGACTCGATGTCGCCGGAGGCCTGCACGACCCCCGCGATGCCGACGGCCTCGGCGCGGTCGAGCTGCTCGGTCAGGGACAGCGGCTCGTCGCCGTCGAGGATCTCGAGGTGCGCGTGGTTGTCGTACACCGGCACGGCGAGGGGCTCGGGAGCCGCGGGATACCGCAGATCCTTGCGCCCGTCGCCATCACGGCGCTGCACGTACGTCTCGGGCATGGGTCAGACGTTCGACTCCACCCGCGGGAACAGCGGGGAGAGACCGTTGACGCTCGTTCCCGGACGCAGCGCGCCCCAGGCACCGGCCTCGCGGATCGGCTGATCCAGCAGGCGGCCGAGGCTCTCGGCGGCACCCAGCGCCACCCACAGCTTCTCGGTCGACTGCGGCATGACCGGCGAGAGCAGCACGGCGAGCGCGCGAAGGCCTTCGGCGCAGGTGTAGAGGACTGTTCCGAGCCTCGCGCGCTGATCGTCGTCGCGGGCCAGCGCCCAGGGCTCGTTCTCGGTGATGTAGCCGTTGAGAGCGTCGACGATCGTCCAGATCGCGCGGATCGCCTCATCGATGCGGAACTGCTCGACGGCGGCATCCGCATCGGTGGTCGCCCGAGCGACCAGTCTCTGGATCACCAGATCCTGTTCGAGGTACTCGGCGGGCGGCGGCACGACGCCGTCGAAGTACTTCTCGATCATCGCCGTGGTGCGGGAGGCGAGGTTGCCGAAGCCGTTCGCAAGCTCGGCCTGATACCGAGCGGCGAGGTCCTCCCACGAGAACGATCCATCCTGACCGAACGCGATCGCCGAGAGGAAGTAGAAGCGGTACGCGTCGGAACCGAACACGTCGGTGATCTCGGTGGGCGCGATGCCGGTGAGCTTCGACTTCGACATCTTCTCGCCGCCGACCAGGAGCCAGCCGTGCGCGAACACGCCCTTGGGCACATCGACGCCCGCCGCCATCAGCATCGCGGGCCAGATCACCGCGTGGAAGCGCAGGATGTCTTTGCCGACCACGTGATACGCGGGCCAGCGGCGTGCGAACGTCTCGGGGTCGTCGCCGTACCCGACAGCTGTCGCGTAGTTGAGCAGCGCATCGACCCAGACGTAGATGACGTGCGACGGATCCCACGGCACCTCGATGCCCCAGTCGAACGCCGACCGCGAGATCGACAGGTCCTTGAGTCCCTGGCGCACGAATGAGACGACCTCGTTGCGCGCCGACTCGGGGCGGATGAAATCGGGCTGGGTCTTGTAGAGGTCGAGCAGCCGGCCCTGGAACTCGCTGAGCTTGAAGAAGTAGTTCTTCTCCTGCAGCAGCTCGAGAGGCTTGGAGTGGATCGCACACACCTTCAGACCCTCGAACGGGCCGGTGCCGTCGAGGATCTCGGCCTCGGGCTTGAACTCCTCGCAGCCCACGCAGTAGAGGGCCTCGTACTCGCCGGCATAGATGTAGCCGCGGTCGTAGATCGCCTGCACGAACTTCTTGACGCGCTCCTCATGCCGCTCCTGCGTGGTGCGGATGAAGTCGTCGTTCGCGACGTCGAGGGTCTTCAGCAGAGGGAACCACGCCTCGGTGACGAGCTTGTCGACCCACTCCTGCGGGGTGACGTTGTTCGCCGCCGCCGCGCGGAGCATCTTCTGCCCGTGCTCGTCGGTGCCTGTGAGCATCCACGTGTCATCGCCGCCCTGACGGTGCCAGCGCGCGAGCGCGTCGACCGCCACCGAGGTGTACCCGTGGCCGATGTGAGGCACATCGGAGGGGTAGTAGATGGGCGTGGTGATGTAGAACGATTCGCCAGCGGGCATGCGGTCAATTCTAGGTGGGATGCGGGGGGCGTGACGCTCAGGCGACCGAGACCTCGATGCGGTGCCACCCCTGTGCCCCGTCGGGCACGACATCGGCCGGTTCGGAGGTCTGCGTCTCGCCGTCGGCGCTGAGCGCCCGGCACTCGATCGTGTGCGCGCCGCTCTCGGCCGCCCACGGCATGCGCCACTGCACCCACGTGTCGTCGGAGATGGCGGTGGCGAGCTCGGCGGCACGCCACGGGCCGCCGTCGATCCGCACCTCGACACCCTCGACGCCCACGTGCTGCTGCCAGGCCATACCGGCGATCACCGCGTCGCCGGGCTCGAGACGAACACCGCGACGGGGCACGTCGATGCGCGACTGCAGCTTGATCGGCCCGCGCTCCGACCACCCGCGGTCGGTCCAGTAGGCGGTGGCACGGTCGAACCGCGTGACCTCGAGCTCGGTCACCCATTTGGTCGCCGACACGTAGCCGTAGAGCCCCGGAACCACCAGGCGCACCGGGAAGCCGTGCTCGATCGGCAGCGGATCGCCGTTCATGCCGACGGCCAGCAGCGCATCACGCTCGTCGGTCAGCGCCTCGAGCGGAGTGGAGGCCGTGAACCCGTCGGACGACCGGGACAGCACCATGTCGGCATCCGGATCGACGCCCGCGCGGGCGAGCAGGTCGCGCACGGGATGACCGAGCCACAGTGCGTTTCCGATCAGGTCACCGCCCACCTCGTTCGACACGCACGCGAGCGTCACATGCGACTCGGTCATGGGCAGCGCGAGCAGCTCGTCCCACGAGATCACGACCTCGCGCTCGACCATCCCGTGGATGCGCAGCGACCAGTCGGCCGGGTCGATGCGCGGCACGATCAGCGCGGTGTCGATGCGGTAGAACTGGGCGTTCGGGGTGACGACGGGGGCGAGGCCGGGGATGTCGAGCTCGGCGCCGGGCGCCACCGCCGGCGCGGCGCGGACCGGAGACGGCAGGCGCAGCGCCTCACGCACCGCCTCGATCGAGCGGGTGGCCCCTCGAGCGACGGTGCCGACGATGAGCGCTGCGGCGCCGGTGGCGGCGACTCCGAGAGTCCAGAGCAGGAATCGGCGCCGCTCCTCGGCATCCGGGCGCGCATACGGAACAGGGTGCAGTCTGCGCATGAGCAGCCGGAGAGCGACGACCGCGGTGATGCCCGCGACGACGCCGGGCAGCCAGGCGAAGGGCCCGGCGCCGGGCCTGATCATGGCCGCCACCAGTGCGAGCACGCCGAGCGCTGCGAGGATGGCCGACCCCACGCCTGCTCTGCGGGACTCCAGGATGCCGGCGAGCGCGGCGACGGCCGCGAGCACGACCGCGATCCCGGTGATGAGCGCGATCTTGTCGCCGGTGCCGAACAGCGCGATCGCGGCGTCCTTCGCCCAGCTCGGCGCGAGGTCGATCAGCCCGCCGCCGATGACGGCGAAAGGACTCGCGCTCGGCTCGACGAGGGCTGCGACGAGTTCGGCGAGGCCGACCGCGACGACCGACGCACTGAGTCCGGCGGCCGCCGCTCGGAGCCCGTCGCTGCGGGTCGTGCGGGCTGCGTGGCTCATGAACTGAGCGTAGCCCCGGGGCGGAGCCCCGGGGCCGTGCGGCTCAGAGCCCGTTGCGACGCGCGACCTCGCCCAGCCAGGAGAGAGACGGCTTCGGAGACCGCTCGAAGGTCTCGTGGTCGAAGCCGATCAGGCCGAAGGTCGGTCGGAAGCCGCTGGCCCACTCGTAGTTGTCGAGCGCGCTCCAGTGCTGATAGGCCTTCACCTCGATGCCGTCGGAAATCGCGCGATGCAGACCTTCGAGAGCACCCTGCGTGTAGGCGATGCGGCGGGTGTCGTCGGAGGTCGCGATGCCGTTCTCGGTGACGAGCACCGGCACGCCGCCGCTGCGCTCCCAGGCGCTGCGCACACCCATCTCGAGCGCTTCGGGGAAGAACTCCCACCCGGTCAGCGTGGTCTCGACGTCGTCGGCCACCGGCCGCGGTCCCTCGGGGCCGATGAACGTGCGGGTGTAGGCCTGCACGCCGACGAAGTCATCTCCGGCCGACTGATCGAGGTACCAGTGGTCGCGCGGATCGCCGTACTCGGCGAGCATCTCGTCGGCTCCCGGCTCTCCGGTGGAGTGGAACGCCTGCGTCGCGATGGTCCAGCCCGCCTGCACGCCGGAGACGGAGTGCAGGATCTCGGAGGCACGGCGGTGCGCGTCGAGCAGGGTGTCGGCGACCGCGAGGTCGGGGTTCGGCAGGCCGTAGGCGACGAGGTTCGCCGCATCCTCTCCCCCGGCGAGCATCGCCGCGATGTTCGGCTCGTTGATGGTGCAGACGTAGGTCACGCCCTCGAGGATCGGCAGCACGGTCTCCACGTAGCGGGAGAACAGATCGACCGCGTCGTCGGCGCGCCAGAAGCCGTCGTTCTGGAACCACTGCGGCACCGTGAAGTGCATCAGAGTCACCGTCGGGTCGAGCCCGTTCTCACGGGCCGTGTCGATCATGCGGCGATAGTGGTCGAGCATCGCCCGCGAGACGAAGCCGCGCTCGGGCTCGATGCGCGCCCACTCCACCGAGAAGCGATACGAGTTCAGTCCGGCATCCGCCAGCAGCCGCATATCTTCGGGGTAGCGGTGGAAGTGGTCGGCGGCGTCGCCCGAAGGCTCGACCATGGCCGAGCCGGGAGCATGCTCCATGGCCCACCAGTTGCTGGTCGTGTTGTTCCCCTCCACCTGATGGGCTGCGGTCGCAGCGCCCCAGAGAAAGCCGTCAGGGAATGTGAGCACGAGTGCTCCTCTCTATTTCGAGATTCGGGATGGGTTGGGCACGGCGTCCAGCAGCTGCACGGTGTACGGGTCCTCGGGGTGCTGCAGCACCTGGGAGGTCTCACCGCGTTCGACGACACGACCGCTGTTGAGCACCAGGATGTTCTCGGTGACGAGACGCGCGCTCAGCAGATCGTGCGTGATGTAGAGCATGCTGATCCCCCATCTCTCACGCAGATCCTCGAGCAGGGCGAGCACGCCGGCTCGCAGCGACACGTCGAGCATCGACACGGGCTCGTCGGCGATCAGCACCTGCGGGTCGCTGGCGAGTGCACGGGCGATGACCACGCGCTGTCGCTGGCCACCCGAGAGTTGGTGCGGCAGCTTGGCCGCGAACTGCTCGACGGGGGTCAGCCCCACGGTCTCGAGGAGCTCGAGCACACGGGCTCGAGCCTCGTCGCCGCGCAGCGGGGTGTAGTTGCGGATCGGCCGGCTCAGTGCGTACTCCACCGTGTGCAGCGGGTTGAGAGCGGCATACGGGTCCTGGAACACCATCTGCACGTCCTTGCGCAGGTCGCGCAGACCCGAGCGTCGCAGAGTCGCCACGTCGACGTCGCCGAATCGCACCGTGCCCTCGGTCGGCTTCTCGACGCCGGTGATGAGCTTCGCCAGGGTCGACTTGCCCGACCCCGAGGCGCCGACGAGCGCGAGTGCCTCGCCGGGTTCCAAGCGGAACGACACATCGTCGACCGCGACCACCGGGTCCTCGCCGCGCCGGGGTGCCGGATACCGCTTCGACACGCCCTCGACCACGATCGCCGCGTCGGCACGTCTGGTGTCTCGCTGCGACACCGTGGGCAGCGTCTCGGTCAGATCGGTGCGCGACCGCCCCTCCCGACGCCTCGTGCCGAGGTCGACGAAGCCGGGGATCGAGATCGATTCGGCACGGGGATCGGCGTAGTGGCTCAGCAGCATCCGCGTGTACTCGTCCTGCGGACGGTGCAGGATGTCGAGGCTCGGCGCGTCTTCGACGATCCGCCCCTCGTGCATGACCATCACGCGGTCGGTCGCCTCGAGGACGATGCCCAGATCGTGGCTGATGAGGATCGCCGTGAAGTGCTCGGAACGCTGGAGGTCCTTGATCGTGTCCATCACGGCGTGCTGCACCAGCACGTCGAGCGCCGTGGTCGGCTCGTCGAACACCATCAACTGCGGTTCCAGCGACAGCGCGAGGGCGATCGAGGTGCGCTGACGCATCCCTCCCGAGAGCTCGCTCGGGTACCGCGCCAGCACGGCGGGGTCGAGACCGACCTTGCCGATCAGCTCGCGCGCCCTGGCGTCACGGTCGTCACGCGGGACGTGGCCGTGCGCGGCGAAGATGTCGCGGAAGTGATTGCCGATCGTGCGCACCGGGTTCAGCGCGTTCATGCCCGACTGCAGCACCATCGCGAAGCCGCCCTGTCGCTGCCGGCGCAGCTCCTCCGCGTTCAGATCGCGGATGTCGTGTCCGTCGAAGAGGATGCGTCCGTCGCTGATGCGAGCCGGCGGCTTCTGCAGCCGAGTCAGCGCGAAGCCGAGCGTCGACTTGCCCGAGCCCGACTCGCCGACCAAGCCGACGAACTCACCTCGGCGCAGGGTGAACGAGACGTTCTCGACCGCCGTGACGGGGGTCGTGCCGGGTGAGGCGTACTCGACCGAGAGTCCCTGCACATCGAGGAGCACGTCGTTCGTGACCGCGGTGTTCGCTTCCATGGCGCTCATCGGCCCTTCCCCTCTCGCAGGCGCGGATTGGAGATGCCGTCCACGCCGAAGTTGATCAGTGTCAGGCTCAGAGCGAGCAGAGCGATGCAGAGACCGGGAGCGAACAGCAGCAGCCACTGCCCGGTGAGCAGCGAATTGGAGTTCTGCGCCCAGTAGAGCATGGTGCCCCAGCTGACGATGCTCGAGTCGCCGAGGCCGAGGAACTCGAGCCCCGCCTCTGCGAGGATCGCCGCGGTCGCCGCACCGAAGAGCGTGCCCGCGATGATCGAGGTCATGTTCGGCAGGATCTCGCGGAACACGATGCGCGCCCGGCTGTCGCCCGAGAACTGCGCCGAGGTGACGAAGTCATTGCCTCGGAGCGACTGCGTCTGGCTGCGCAGCACGCGCGCGCCCCACGCCCAGCCGGTGACGACGATGACCGCGATGATCATCAGGATGCCGCCGTTCTGCAGGTAGGCGGCGATCACGATCATGAGCGGCAATCCCGGGATCACCAGGAAGAGATTGACGATGAACCCGACGACCTCTCCCAGGAATCCGCGCATGTACCCCCAGCTGAGGCCGATCAGCACGGCGACGATCGTCGAGAGGATGCCGGCGGCGAGACCGACGAGCAGGCTGATCTGCGAACCGTAGATCAGCTGGCTCAGCACGTCTTCGCCGGCGGCCGTGGTGCCGAGCCAGTGCGCGGCCGACGCGTCGGCGTTGCGCTCGAACGTGTTCTCCTTGGGCCCGTAGGGCGCGAGCAGCGGAGCGAACACCGCGACCAGCACGAACAGACCGAGGATGATGAGGCCCAGGCGGGCCTTGCCGTTGGACCAGAGGGTGCCCACCATCCGGGCGAACGAGCGCCACGGGCTGGGAGCCGCGATCCGGTCGGAGGGAACCTTGACATTCATGGTGGAGGTCATCGGCGGGTCCTTGGATCCAGCACGCCGTACAGGATGTCGACGAGGAAGTTGGCGATGAGCACGCTCACGGTGATCATCAGGAAGAGCGCCTGCATGAGCGGGTAGTCCTGCCCGATCACGGCGTTGAAGAGCAGATACCCGATGCCCGGATATCCGAACACCTGCTCCACGAGGATGGATCCGCCCACCACTCCGCCGAGGGTGAGCCCGAAGCCGGTGAGGTTGGGCAGGATCGCGTTGCGGGCGGCGTAGCGCACGGCGATCGTGCGACCGTGCAGACCGTTCGCCTCCGCGAAGGTCACGTAGTCCTCACCCAGGGTGTTGATCATGGCGTTGCGCATGCCGATGATCCAGCCGCCGAGCGAAGTCAGCAGGATCGTCAGCGCGGGCAGCACCGCGTGCTGCACGAGATCGACGATGAAGTCCCACGTGAAGGCGGGGGTGGTGGTGGCCGCGTACGCGCCCGTGGTCGGGAACCAGTGCAGCACGTACCCGAAGAAGAACAGCAACAGCAGTGCGGTCCAGAAGTACGGGAAGGTGCTGAGGAACGATCCCGTCAGCGTCGGCAGCGAGTCGAGCCAGGTGCCACGGCGCCAGGCCGCGGCGACGCCGATCAGCGTGCCGATCACGAACGCGAGGATCGTGACGATGCCGACCAGGCCGATCGTGTACGGGAGCGCGGTGGAGACCATGCTCGACACGGTCTGCGGGTAGAACGTGTACGAGACGCCGAAGTCGAGTCGCACCACCTGACCGAGATAGGTGACGTACTGGTCCCAGATCGAACCGGTGGGCACACCCAGCTGGGCTTCGATCGCGGCACGAGTCGCGTCGGACACGGGGCCGTTCTGCGCGAGCTTCGCGACGGCGGCGTCGGCAGGCGAACCCGGCATGAGCCGCGGGAGGAAGAAGTTCAGCGTGACCGCCGCCCACAGCGTGAGCACGAAGAGGCCGAGCTTCTGGAAGACATACTTCATCAGTCGTCATCCCCCTTCACGCGCTCGAGCCGGGTGAAGATGCCCAGCGGTGCCGAGTCGTAGTTCTGCGGAATCATGTAGGGGTCGTCCTCTGTGGGCCAGCCGGTGAACTTGGCGTCGTTGAACAGACCCCAGATGCCGCCGTAGTACAGCCCGATCACGGGCAGTTCGTCGTAGACGATGCCCTGCAACTCGTTCACGATCTCGGTCTGACGGGCGGGGTCGACCGTCTCGCGGTACTCGGCGAGCAGCGCATCCGCCTCGTCCGAGCGATACCGCTCGAAGTTGTTGGCGGTGGGTTCGCCCGATCCGGAGGGCACGTAGAACTCGCTCGAGAGCAGGTTGTTGAACGCCTGATAGACGTCGCCGTTGCCCATGCCGCCGATCGCCATCTCGAAGTCGCCGTTGCTGATGGCGCTCTGGTACCCGGCCGGCTGCGGGAGCTTGAGGCTGACCTTGACGCCGACCTTCGCGAGCTGGCTCTGCACGGTCTGCGCCGCGCGAGTCCAGTCGGAGAAACCGTTGGCAGTGGTCAGTGCGAACTCCAGCTGCTCGCCGTCGGGACCCACGAGGCGGTCGCCCTGCAGCGTGTAGCCCGACTCGGCGAAGGCCGCCAGCGCAGCATCCGTGTCCTGCGTGATCATGCCCTGATCAGGGATGCTCGGGTCGAGGAACTCCTGCTGGTTGGGCAGGATGAGTCCGGTCTGACCGGCGGGCTCCATGTAGCCCTCGGAGGCGGTCTCGGCGATCTCGGCACGATCGAGGGAGAGGGCGATGCCGCGACGCACGTTCACGTCGTCGAACGGCGCGACCTCGAGGTTCGGCATCAGCGCGATCACACCGCCCGGCGGGAACCACCAGGCGTTGTGCTCGCTCGCCGCGCCCCAGGTGCCCTCGACGTCGGAGATGAACGAGTAGGCCCAGTCGTATCCGCGCGTGACGGTGTCGAGCTGGGAGTTCGTGGACGGCAGGATGATGTGCTCAATCTCGATCTTGTCGGCCTGCCAGTAGTCGGGGTTCTTGTCGACCGAGTACTGCTGGTCGTTGTAGTTGCCCAGCACGAAGGGTCCGGTGCCCACCGGCTCTTCGTTGCGGTACGTGTCCGGGTTCTTCACGTCGGACCAGAGGTGCTCGGGCACGATCATGGTCTGACCGAGGATCGGCAGCGAGGGTGCGTCATCCGTCTGCAGATGCATGATGACGTCGTCGCCCTCGACCTCGACGGACTCGAGGTGCTGCCAGGCGCCCTTGATGTCGAGCGAGGGGTTGTCCTTCAGCAGCTGGAACGTGAACGCCACGTCATCGGGCGTCAGCTTCTCGCCGTCGCTCCATTCGACGCCGTCGCGGATCGTCATCACGACCGTGCGTGCGTCGGGCTGCGACCATTCGCTCGAGAGCCATGGGTTCAGGGTTCCGTCCAGCGGGTTCACCAGGATCAGGGGCTCGTAGATCCACCGCGATGCCGTGCGCGTGTTCGTCAGATACGGATTGAAGTTCCGCGTGAAGAACGGATTCCCCTTGTCCGCATTGATGAGCATCGTGTCGTCGCCGATCGACGGATCGGGCTGCGAACTGATCTGGATGCTGCAACCGCTGAGCACGACGGCTGCTGCCGCCAGTCCCGCGATCGCCGCTCTCCGCCAGCGTCGGAGCATGTGCGTCTTCGCCACACTGCCACCTCATGTCGTCTGTGTCATGAAGGGGGTCCCACGGGTCGGGGCACCCCGCGGCCGAAGCCGCATGAGCAATTGTAAGCGCATACATTTGCCCCTGCAACCCCTCGCATCACCCCCGATTCCCCCGATCCCCTGCTGCGACGGGCGTGGGAGCGGTATCAGGACCCGGTCTCACTCGGGGACGCGTCGCAGCGAGTCGACCATGCTCCGCAGAGCGCGGAGCGCGGCGGACTGCTCCTCCGGGGTCATCCCGGTGAGCATCCTGACCTCGACCGAGCGGACGGCGGCCGTCGCCGCGGCGAGGCTCTTGCGCCCCTTCGGCGTCAGGCTGGTCGGCAGCGCCTTGCCGACCGGAGCCTCGTCGGCCCGCGAGACGAATCCTTCGCGCTCGAGCGATTGAAGGAGCACGTTCATCGACTGACGCGTGACGAACGCTCCCCGAGCGAGTTCAGAGTTCGAGAGCCCCGGCCGCTGAGCGAGGAGTTCGAGACACGAGTAGTGCGTGATCGTCATGCCGAGCGGCTTCAGCACCGCCTCCATCTCGACGCGGAGAGCGCTCGACGCCTCCTTCAGCAGGTAGCCCAGCGAGGTGTCGAGGTCGATGCCGGCTCGGTCTTGACTCATGTCAGTATTCTGACATAGGTTCAAGCATGTCAGATAACTGACACGAAAAGGAAAGAGCACGATCATGCCCGTCACCGGACCCGACTTCATCTCCCTGCAGGTGCGCGACCTCGACGCCTCACAGGCGTTCTACGAGCGCTACCTCGGACTCGTCAGATCGCCGGCGGGTCCGACTCACGCCGTGGTCTTCGAGACGACGCCGATCGCCTTCGCGCTGCGCGACCTCGCCCCGGGGACCGACCTCGACTCCGTCGATCAGCCCGGGATCGGCACGGCGGTCTGGCTGCACGCCACGGACGTCCAGGAGATCCACGACGCCCTCGTCGCCGACGGCCGCACGATCGTGGCCGATCCGATCGACGGCCCGTTCGGTCGCACGTTCACGTTCGCCGACCCCGACGGCTACCGCATCACCCTGCACGACCGCGCCTGAACGCCGCCAGCGGTTCACTCGGGGCGCTGGGAGCTCTCGCGGACCAGGATCTGCACGGGCAGTCGCACCGTCATCGGCTCGCCGTCCGGGTTCTCGAGACGTCGCGAGAGCAGCTGCACGGCGGCCCGCCCGAGATCGATCATCGGCTGGCGGACGGTGGTGAGGGCGGGACGCGACAGCGCCGCCGCCTCGATGCCGTCGAAGCCCGTGACGCGGACATCGTGGGGCACGCGGATGCCGGCCGAGCGGAACGCGTCGATCGCCCCGAGGGCCATCTGGTCGTTCGCGGCGATGAGTGCGGCGGGGGCGCCGTCGCCGATCAGCTGCTCGGCCGCCCGTCGCCCGGACGCGCGGGTGAAGTCGCCGCGCAGCACCGTCACGGCATCTGTCGCGATGCCCGCCTCGGCGACCGCCGCGGCGAAACCCTCCCAGCGCTGGGCACCGTCGGGCGAGTCCTCGGGGCCGGCGAGAAAAGCGAGCGTCCCCTCGTCGGCCTGGGCGAGCACCAGTCTGGTCAGCTCCGACATCGCCTCGGCGTTGCTGACGGTGACGTGGTCGTAGCTGTCGCCGCGCGCCGGCCCCGAGAGAACGACCACGGGGATCCGCTGAGCGAGCCGGGCGAGCACGTCGTCGGGCACGCTCTGCGCCAGCACCATCAGCCCGTCGACGCGTCCGGCGATGTCACGCACGGTCTCACGCGTCGGATCGTCGCGGCCGACGCCGATCATGAGCACGAAACCCTGCTTCCAGGCCTCGAGCTCCGCTCCCCGCAGCACCTCGTCGAGGAACAGCATGGTCGGATGCGGTGCTCCCGCGTCGGCGGACGCCTGCTCGACCGTGAACGGCGGTGCCTCGCCCTGCTCGTCGGCCAGCACGTCGAGGACGGGCGCGTCCTCCGAGGCATCGAAACCGGGGAAGTACAGTCCGAGCACTCCGGTGCGGCGCTCGGCCAGACCGCGGGCGCTGCCACTGGGCACGTAGCCGAGCGCGGAGACGGAGTCGAGCACACGCTCGCGCGTGGCGGGGCGCACGGCATCCGGCTGTCGCAGCACGCGGGAGACCGTCGCGATCGACACTCCGGCGCGGTCTGCGACGTCGTAGACGGTCGCCTTCTTGCTCACGCTCGGTCCTCCTCCGCTTGCGTGTGCACCAGGCTACCCGGCGAGCGAGTCACCGCCTGCGCGCTTCGAGCGAGCCGTGAGGGCGGGCGCTGATCTCACCGGCTTCGCGGCCGCGGGTCTCGCTCGACATGACCTCGAAGCCCGAGTCGTGCAGGAGTCCGCTCAGCGCTTCAGCCGACCAGAACCACGCCGGAGCGACGGCATGCGCGAACGGCTCGCGCGGCTCGCCGTCGAAGAAGCCGATCAGGATGCTGCCTCCGGGAGACAGCACGCGAGCGAACTCTTCGAGGATCCCGGGGACGTCAGGCGGAGAGCTGTGGATCAGCGAGTACCAGGCGAGGATGCCGCCGACCGCCCCTGCTTCGAACGGCAGGTCGCGGAACGAGCCGACGTCGAAAGAGATGCCCGGATGCCGTTCCTTCGCCGTCGCGATGAACTCCGCCGACAGGTCGATCCCCTGGGCCACGCGTTCGCCGCGGCTCAGGAAGGCGGTCCAGTGCCCGGGGCCGCAACCGGCATCCAGCAGCCGCCCCGAGGTCGTGGCGCGCCAGGCCCCGATGACCGCAGCATCCCGGGGGTCCATCTGGTCGATCGCACCGGCGAGCTCGACGTACTCCACGGCCCGCTCGTCGTACGCCGCAGCGATCGCGGCATCCGAGGCCTCGCGCATCAGCTGCGCGCGGCGAGTGCTGCCTGGTACAGGTCGCGAGACGACAGCCCGGTCGCCGCGGCGACCTCGGCGCACGCCTCTTTCAGACGCACACCGGATGCGACCAGTCGCTGCACCTGCGCGAGAGCGTCTTCGGCGGACGACTCCCGAGGCGGAGCCCCCTCGACGACGACCACGATCTCGCCCTTGACTCCGGCCGAGGCCCACTCGACGAGCTCGGCCGCGGTGCCGCGACGGACCTCCTCGTAGAACTTCGTCAGCTCACGGCAGACGGCGATGCGGCGGTCGTCGCCGAGCGTGGTGCCCATGTCGGCGAGCGCTGAGGCCAGGCGTGCGGGCGATTCGAAGAAGACCATCGTGCGGGGTTCGGATGCGAGAGCGCGAAGCGTCGATCGCCGCTCCCCCGGCTTGCGCGGCAGAAAGCCCTCGAACGTGAAGCGATCCGTGGGCAGCCCCGAGATCGCGAGCGCCATGATGACGGCGCTCGGCCCGGGGATCGCGGTCACGGTCACGCCCTGCGCCACCGCCTCGGCGACGAGCGCGTACCCCGGATCGCTGATCGCCGGCATCCCGGCATCGCTGACGACCACGATGTCCTGCTCGACGGCGAGCGTCGCGAGTTCAGCCGACTTCTGCTTCTCGTTGTGGTCGTGCAGCGCGATCAGGCGCGGCCTGTTGACGATCTGCAGGGCCTGCAGCAGTCGGCCGGTGGTGCGCGTGTCCTCCGCGACCACGACCTCGGCGTTCTCGAGCACCTCGATCAGGCGGCGGGACGCATCCCCGAGGTTTCCGATCGGCGTGGCTGCGAGGATGATCACCCGCCCAGCTTAGGCGGACCGCGTCGCCGGGTCGTCGGGGACCCGGGTTGTCTAGGCTGGAGCGGTGACCGCGCCCGTGCCCCTGATGCCTGCTCCTGAAGAGCGCCTGACGCGGTACGGGCAGCTGCGCGACCGACTCCTGGACGACCCCGGCTGGGGGCGAATGCTGCGCTGGTTCGCGCCCTTCGTCGTCACCGTCGTCGCGGCGGTGCTGCGCCTGGTCAACCTGGGCCACCCGCATCAACTCGCCTTCGACGAGACCTACTACGTCAAGGACGCGTGGTCGCTGTGGACGCTGGGCTACGAGGGCACCTGGGGAGAGAACGCGAACGAGGCGTTCATCACCCTGCAGCAGCTGCCGCTCGCCGACAACGGGTCCTTCGTCGTGCATCCGCCACTGGGCAAGTGGCTGATCGCCCTCGGCATGTCGATCGGCGGGCCCGACAACTCCGTGGGATGGCGGCTCGCGACGGCGCTGCTCGGCACCGCCACCGTGCTGCTCGTCTATCTCGTCGCGCGGCGCCTGACCGGCTCGATCGTCGTCGCGACCGTGGCAGGCTCGCTGCTCGCGATCGACGGCCTGAGCATCGTGATGAGCCGCACCGCGCTGCTCGACGGACCACTGACGTTCTTCGTGATGCTCGGCGCCCTGTTCATCCTGATCGACCGAGAACGCACGATCCCGGTGCTCGGGCGCATCGATCCCGATGCCGACGCGCCCGAGCCGCTCTGGGGCCGCGTGCTGTGGCGGCGACCCTGGCTGATCGCCGCGGGAGTCGCGCTCGGGGCCGCATGCGCCGTCAAGTGGTCGGGCCTCTACGCGCTCGCCGCCTTCGGCCTCTACGTCGTCGTGACGGATGCGCTCGCCCGTCGCCGCGCGGGAGCGGTGCTGTGGCCGAGCTCGGCGGCCTTCCGCCAGGGTCCGGTGTCGTTCGTGCTGCTGGTGTTCCCCGCATTCGCCGCATATCTCGTGAGCTGGACGGGTTGGCTCGTCACCGACGGCGGATACGCCCGCGACAGCGACCCGAACCCGTTCATCGCGCTGTGGAACTATCACCAGTCGATCCTCAACTTCCATGTCGGACTGACCAGCGGGCACCCCTACGCCAGCCCGGCGTGGCAGTGGCCACTGCTGCTGCGACCGACCGCCGTCTGGGTCGGCACGGACCCGGCGCCCTGCGGAGTCGACCACTGCATCGCCGTGATCTCGACGATCCCGAATCCGCTGATCTGGTACGCGAGCATCGCTGCCGCCGGGTACCTGCTCTACCGCCTCGTGCGCGCCTGGATCGCCCGCCGACCGATCGATCCCGCACTGACCTTCCCGCTGGTCGGTCTCGCAGCGACCTATGTGCCCTGGCTCATGTTCCCCGAGCGCACGATCTTCCAGTTCTACACGGTGGCGATGGCGCCCTTCCTCGCGATCGGTCTCGCGGTCGTGCTGCGCATGATCGCGGGTCGACGCGAAGACCCGCTGCACCGACGCCAGGCCGGCGAGCGCACGGTCATGGTGTTCCTCGGGGTCGTCGTGCTGGTCTCGGCGTTCTACTACCCGGTGTGGACCGGGATCAGCGTGCCCTACGACTTCTGGCTGCTGCACAACTGGATGCCGGGCTGGGTCTGACCCGCCTGACCTTCTCTCAGGAGCTGCGGCGCGTGAGGCGCGCGACGACGAGCAGCACGGCCGTCAGCCCGATCGTGAGCAGCAGCTGCGCCCGCGCGGCCTCGTCGATCATCGCGAGGGAGATGACTCCGGCGAGCAGCGCCAGACACAGCCACGACAGCCAGGGGAAGCCCCACATGCGCATCGGCATCGACTCGCCCGTGCGATCCGCGCGACGGCGGAGGATGATCTGCGACACCGCCGTGGCCGACCAGATGATCAGCACGGTCGACCCCACGATGTTCAGGAGCACCGGGAGCACCACATCGGGGAACGCCCAGTTGAGACCCACCGTGACGAAACCGAAAGACACCGAGGCCAGCACCGCCACGACCGGTACGCCCTTCGACGTGGTGCGCGTGGCCGCCGTCGGCGCGAGGCCCCGCTCTCCGAGGGAGTACGCCATGCGCGACGCGCCGTAGATGTTCGCGTTCATCGCCGAGAGCAGCGCGATCACGACGATGAGGTCCATCACCAGACCGACGCCGGGCACTCGCAGTGTCTCGAGGACGGCTGAGAACGGCCCCTCCGCGACGGCGGGATCGTTCCACGGCAGCACCGACACGATCACGAAGATCGAGCCGACGTAGAAGATCAGGATGCGCACGAGCACCTCGCGCACGATGCGGCGGATGTTGCGCGCAGGGTCGTCGGATTCGGCGGCGGCGATCGCCACGACCTCGGTGCCGCCGAACGCGAACATCACGATCAGGAGAGCCGCCGCGACACCGGCGAGGCCGTGAGGGGCGAAACCGCCGTTGTCGAACAGGTTGCCGATGCCGGTCGCCGGCACACCCGGGAAGAGCCCGAGGATCGCGCACACGCCGACCACGAGGAAGGCGATGATCGCCGCGACCTTGATCGCCGCGAACCAGAACTCGAACCGGCCGTAGTTGCGCACGCCGAACAGGTTCACCGCGGTCAGCGCCACCACGAAGACGAGCACCCAGGCCCACGCAGGGATGCCGGGGACCCGGCCCGCGACGATGACGGCGGCACCGGTGGCCTCTGCGGCGATCACCACGACGAGCTGGATCCAGTAGAGCCAGCCCACTGCGCTGCCGGCGCTGCGCCCCATCGCCTTCTGCGCATACGAGCTGAAGGCGCCCGAGCTGGGCCGGGCGGCGACCATCTCGGCGAGCATCGCCATGACCAGCACCACGATGCCACCGGCGACGAGGTACGAGATGAGCACGGCGGGCCCGGCGATGCCGATCGCCTGTCCCGATCCGACGAAGAGTCCCGCCCCGATCGCGCCGCCGAGGCCCATCATCGAGATCTGGCGGCGGGTGAGCCCCGGGTGCAGACCCTTCGTCGTCGTCGTGGTGGTGGGAACCTCGGTCATGCGTGCGCCTCCTGCGGTGCGATGTCAGTCTGGAGCGCTGACGGCACCCGATCTGCGTTCTATTGAACCCGATCGGATGCCGGTCGGGTCACACGCGCTGAGCCGTCAGCGAGCGTCCGACAGCGCGGCGGGGTCGCTCACGGGCAGCCGACAGACGAACGAGCGGCAGTCGAATGCCTGCTCGGGCCCGTCCGCCTTGCCCTCGAAGAGCTCGAACCCGGCGTCGGCGAACGCTCGAGCCTGGGCCGGAGAGACGATCGCGACGGCATCGGCATCGAGGCCGCGGGCAGCGGCGGCCAGCGCGCCGTCAGGCCGGTCGGTGACGACCACGACCTGACGGGGAGCCTCGACGAGCGCCGCCGCGACCCGCAGCAGACTCCCGTGGGCGAACGGCTGCTCGAGCGCCCGTGCGGCGTGCGCGCTCACCGCCTCGGCGGCGGCGTCTCGATACCGATCCCCCGCGCCGAGCACCCACGCCGTGACAGAGGCGGCCGCGACGGCCGAGGCGCCTGAAGGAAGGTCTCCGTCGGTCTGATCCGGCGCGGTCGCGATGCCGTGGGCAGCCAGCAGAGGGTCTCCGTCGATTCCCGCGAGAGCGGTGTCGAGCAGCGCCCGCCCCTCGGCGGCCCAGGCGGCGTCGCCCGTCGCGAGGGCCAGGGCGAACAGTCCGTCCGCGAGAAGCGCGGCGTCGGCCGTGGTCGCGACGGCCCGCGACGCGACGCCGTCGAGTGACGCGCGCACCAGATCTCCGGCGGCATCCCGGTTGACCCGCAGCACGTGTTCGGCGGCGTCGACTGCGGCTCGCACCCACTCGGGTTCGGCCCACGCGACGCCTGCCCGAGCGAGGGCGGCGATCGCGAGACCGTTCCAGCCCGTGATGACCTTGCCGTCGACAGCGGGCTCCGCGAGCTCGCCCCGCTCGCTGACAGGCCGCAGATAGTAGCCGCCCTCGCTGCGCTGCCCGTCGATCCATGACTCCGAGTCCTGCGCCGCACCGAATGCGCCTCCGTCGCGCCGCAGCGTGCGCAGCAGGAAGTTCGCCACCCCGTGCGCCGTCGACACATCACCCGAGTCGAGCGACACGCGCAGCAGCTGGGCGTTGTCGGTCAGCATGCGCTCGTAGTGCGGCACCGTCCAGTCCCGCTGCGTGGCGTAGCGGAAGAACCCGCCGTCCTCGTCGCGCAGAGCCGAGCCCGCCATCGCGGCGAGCGCCCGGTCGGCCGCCGCCGCGGCATCCGGAGCCTCGCGGCGCACGAGCGGGCTCTGCAGGAAGCTCAGCGTGGTGGCGACCGGGAACTTCGGGGCACCGCCGAAGCCGCCGAACTGCGGATCCTCGCGTGCGGTGATCGCCTGCGCGGCCGCAGCGATCGCACCCGCATCCGGCAGATCCGAAGGCGTGGACGCCGCTGCCTGCGCGAGCGCAGCGGTCACGGCATCCGCCGACTCCTCGGCCTGCACCCGCCGCAGCGTCCACGCCTCGTGCACCGCAGCGAGCACGTCGCGGAAGGCCGGCATCGGCTGCCGCGCGACCGGGGGCCAATAGGTGCCGGCATAGAAGGTACGACCCCTGGGGGTCGCGAACACGGTGAGCGGCCATCCGAGATTCTGCGTGAACGCGGATGCTGCGGCCATGTAGGCGCCGTCGACGTCGGGATGCTCCTCGCGATCGACCTTGACCGCCACGAAGTCCTGATTGATCGCCGCCGCCGTCACAGGGTCGGCGAACGACTCGCGCGCCATCACATGGCACCAGTGGCAAGTCGAGTATCCGATGGAGATGAGCAGCGGCACACCCCGGCGCTCGGCTTCGGCGAAGGCCTCCGGCCCCCACGGATACCAGTCGACGGGATTGTCGGCGTGTGCGCGGAGGTACGGGCTGAGCGTGTCGGCGAGCCGGTTCGTCATACCCCTCACGCTACGCGGGCCGGAGGGCGCGACGGAAGACGGGCGGCGTCAGGAGACGAGCAGGGTCTCGGCCGGGCGCGACGCGGCATACCCGACCAGGGGCAGCGCACGGTCGGCGGCGAGGGCGATCCGCGCCTGCAGCACGTCGGACGAGATCACGTATCCGTCGAAGTCGGTGTTGCTCGCGTAGACGCCGAGCGGCAGCGTCAGGGCCTGGAAGAAGGCGAACAGCGGACGCAGCTGGTGCTCGATGATGAGCGCATGGCGCTCGCCACCCCCCGTCGCGGCCAGCAGCACCGGCTTGCCGACGAGCTCGTACTGCCCGACGAAGTCGAACAGGTGCTTGAAGAGCCCGGTGAACGACGCGCGGTAGACGGGGCTGCCCACGATCAGCAGGTCGGCCCGCTCGATCGCCACGAGCTTCTCCTCGACGCGCTCGGGCAGCTGGTCGCGCGACAGCGCCCCCGCGAGTGAGGGGCCGATGTCGGTCAGCTCGATGACCTCGATCTCGACCTCGGCGCGCTCGGCGACAGCACCGGCGATCGCACGGATCAGAGCCGTGGTCTTGCTGGGTTCGTGCAGGGAGCCGGACACGGCGACGACACGGTAGGGAGCTGTCATGCCGACGACGCTACTCACGACGACGCCCCGTGTCGCCATGTGCGACACGGGGCGTCATCTGTCGAAACGGAACGCCTCAGTTGACGTCGTTCGGGTGCGAGCCCACGCGGCCCGAGCCGTCGAGCGGGTCGAGCGCGTCGATCGCCGCGATCTCTGCCTCGGTCAGCTCGAAGCCGAACACGTCGAGGTTCTCGCGCAGCCGCTCGGCGCGCACCGACTTCGGGAAGACGATGAACCCCTTCTGCAGGTGCCAGCGCAGCACCGCCTGCGCGGGCGTGACGCCATGGGCCGCTGCCGCATCGGCGATCGCCGGGGTTCCGAACAGGTCGTACTTGCCCTGTCCCAGAGGACCCCACGACTCGATGCGGATGCCCCGCTCGGTCGCCCAGTCGACGATGTCGCGCTGCTGGTAGGCCGGGTGCAGCTCGATCTGGTTGACGGCGGGGGTCACGCCGGTCTCGGCGACGACGCGCTCGAGATGCGGCACGAGGAAGTTCGAGACGCCGATGCTGCGGGTGAGTCCCGCCTCACGCAGCTCGACGAGCCGAGCGAAGGCGTGCACGTAGTCGTCCTTGGCAGGGGTGGGCCAGTGCACGAGGTAGAGGTCGACGGCGTCGAGCCCGAGCTTCTCGAGGCTCTCGGCGATCGCCGCGCGGGGCTCGTCGTCGTGGTGGCGGTCGTTCCACAGCTTGGTCGTGACGAAGAGCTCGTCGCGCGCGATGCCGGATGCCGCGATCGCCGCGCCCACGCCTTCTTCGTTGCCGTAGATCGCCGCCGTGTCGATGTGGCGGTAGCCGATCTCGAGCGCTTCACTCACGGCGCGCTCGGTCTCGTCGGCCGGCACCTTGAAGACGCCGTAGCCGAGCTGGGGGATGGAGTTGCCGTCGTTCAGTTCGAGTGCAGGAATCGTCATGCATCCAGCCTACGAGCAGCCGGCGCCGGCGGGGCCGCCATCGCCGTGGCCGCTCTGCCCACGAGCTTCTCGAGCGGTCCGCGACCCACCAGGATCGACCAGAGGGTCGCGGCCAGCAGCAGCATGATCGCCGTGGCTGCCCAGAACTCGTTGCTCGTGAAGAACCCGCCGGGTCCACCGATCAGCGCGGTGGAGAGCACATGGGCGCTGTACGCCGACAGCGGCATGGAGCCCAGCGCCGCGAGCGGCAGCAGGAGCCAGCGCAGTGGGTGGCTGAGCAGCAGACACAGCGCGATGATCACGAGCGCGAAGCCGCCGGAGCCGAGGATCTCGGCGGTGCCTCCCGAATGAGGATCGACGCCGAACACCCCCGCGAGCATCGCGCCCAGCGGATCGCCGTCGGCCACGGCATCCGGGTAGGTGCTCCATCCCGTGCTCCGCAGCACCGCCGTGTCGCCGACCCCGCCCGTGCCGCCGAGACCCGCGAGCGCTCCGACGAGGCCCATCCCGTATCCGACGACCATGAGCCCGAGCCCCACCGCGAGCGCGACCGCCGCGGTCTCGAGTCGCTCGACATGCAGACGCCCCAGGGCCATGCCCGCGAAGACGAATGCGAGCCAGACGGTGATGGGGTACGAGCCGTAGAGCACGAGATCGATGCCCGGCCCCGACGGATGCAGCGTGAGCACCGCCAGCAGGGCGAGCAGCGCCGGTCCGGCGAGCGCGAGCACGCCGGCCGCGAGCAGCAGCATCCGCGGCTGCCAGCGCAGGAACGGGATGACGGCGACGTAGAGCAGCCCGTAGAGCGTGAGGATCACCGCGATCGGGGTGTTCAGCAGCTCGAGACCCACGCCGATCAGGAAGATCACCGCGCCGCGTCCGACGAGCTGCAGGCGGATGCTCGGGATCCGCGCCGGGTCGGGACCCGCGCTGCGCCCGGTCATGAGCGCGATCGACACCCCCGCCAGCACCGCGAACAGGATCGACGAGCGCCCGTTGACGAGATCGCCCCAGGTCGACGGATCGAGCGCGTCGAACGATGCGGACTCTCCGATGTGCGCACCGGCCATGCCGAGGATCGCAAGGCCCCGTGCGACGTCGAGTCCGAGGATGCGCGGGGCGCGTCCGAAGTCGTGGAACCACTGGGTGGGGCTGTGCACGACGGTCATTCGACGATCGTAGAGGCCGATCCCGTCATACGATGGAGGGCCATGTCCTCCCCTGTCATCTCGTACCCCGCAGAGCTGCCCGTCAGCGCCGCCCGGGGCGAGATCGCCGACGCCATCCGCGACCACCAGGTCGTGATCGTCGCGGGCGCCACAGGATCCGGCAAGACCACGCAGCTGCCGAAGATCTGCCTCGAGCTCGGGCGCGAGCGCATCGCGCACACGCAGCCCCGCCGTCTTGCTGCGCGCACGATCGCCGAGCGCGTCGCGGAGGAGCTCCAGGTCGAACTCGGCACGCTCGTCGGCTACAAGGTGCGCTTCACCGACAAGGTCTCGGACGAGACGCGGGTCGCGCTGATGACAGACGGCATCCTGCTCAACGAGATCAACCGCGATCGGCTGCTCCGCCGCTACGACACGATCATCATCGACGAGGCGCACGAGCGCTCGCTCAATGTCGACTTCCTGCTCGGATACCTGGCGCGGCTGCTGCCGGAGCGACCCGATCTCAAGGTCATCATCACCTCGGCGACGATCGACCCCGAGAGCTTCGCAAGGCATTTCGCGTCGGCGGACGGAACCCCGGCGCCGATCATCGAGGTGTCCGGGCGCACCTATCCGGTCGAGATCCGATACCGCGGTCAGACCGACGAGACCGATGAAGGCGATGCCGCCGACGCAGCTGACGAGGTCACGGCCATCGTCGCGGCTCTGCGCGAGCTCGATCGTGAGGAACCCGGCGACGTGCTGGTCTTCCTGCCCGGCGAGGCCGAGATCAGAGACGCGGCGGATGCCGTGCGCGGCGCCTATGCGAAGGATCGCTCCCCCACCGAGGTGCTGCCGCTGTACGGCCGACTGTCGGCGGCAGAGCAGCATCGCGTTTTCGAGAGGAGCCGGGTCGCCGGCGTGCGGCGCCGCGTCGTGCTCGCCACCAACGTCGCAGAGACCAGCCTCACCGTGCCCGGCATCCGCTATGTGATCGACACGGGCACCGCACGCATCTCGCGCTACAGCAACCGCTCCAAGGTGCAGCGGCTGCCGATCGAGGCCATCTCGCAGGCCTCGGCGAACCAGCGCTCGGGCCGCGCCGGTCGCACGAGCGACGGGATAGCGATCCGCCTCTACTCCGAAGAGGACTTCGAGAAGCGCCCGGAGTTCACCGAACCCGAGATCCTGCGCACCTCGCTCGCCTCGGTGATCCTGCAGATGCTGTCGCTCGGCTTCGGCGACATCACCGCCTTCCCGTTCCTCACTCCACCGGACTCGCGCGGGGTGAAGGCCGCGTTCGACCTGCTCACCGAACTCGGGGCCGTGCATGCGTCGACCGGCTCGGGAGCCCCGTCGCTCACCCGCATCGGCCGCGACATCTCGCGCATACCGATCGACCCGCGATTCGCGCGCATGCTCATCGAGGCGGGGCGCCCTGGGGGCGCGAACGTGACCCGCGACGTGCTGGCGATCGTGGCCGGCATGTCGATCCAGGACGTGCGCGAGCGCCCCTCGCAGGAGGCCCCGCAGAGTGTGCGCGACGAGGCCGACAGGATGCACGCGAGGTTCGCCGACCCGACGAGCGACTTCCTCTCGATCCTGAACCTCTGGAACCACCTCAGAGAGCAGCAGCGTGAGCTCGGGTCCAGTGCCTTCCGCCGACTCTGCCGCTCCGAGCATCTCAACTACGTGCGCGTGCGCGAGTGGTTCGACGTGCACCGTCAGCTCCGCGGGCTCGTGAAGACCGCCGACGGTCCAGGCACCGCGGATCCGGATGCTATCCACCGTGCGCTCCTCTCCGGGCTGCTGTCGCAGATCGGCATCCTCGACGAGCGCAAGACCGGCAAGGGAATCGACCCCAAGAAGAAGCGGATGGCGGAGTACCGCGGCGCCCGCGGCATCCGCTTCTCGATCTTCCCCGGTTCGGCCCTGCGCAAGAAGAGTCCCCAGGCCGTGATGGCCGCCGAGATCGTCGAGACGTCGCGCACCTATGCGAGAACGGTCGCCGCGATCGACCCCGCCTGGGCCGAGGCGCTCGCGGGGGACCTCGCGAAGCGGCAGGTCACCGAGCCGCACTGGTCGAAGGATGGCGGGGCGGCCGTCGCCTATGAGAAGGTCACGCTGTTCGGGGTCGAGATCATCCCCCGACGTCGCGTGCAGTTCGCCCGCATCGATCGCGCCGCGTCACGAGAGCTCTTCGTGCGGCATGCCCTGGTCGAGGGCGAGTGGGACCCGACACGCATCGACAAGCGCGTCAGCGCGTTCTGGCGCAGCAACGCCGAGCTGCGCAAGCGCCTCGAGAAGCTCGAGGAGCGCGAGCGCCGCCGTGACATCCTCGCGGGCGACGAGGCCGTCTTCCGTTTCTACGACGAGCGGATCCCCGCCGACGTCTTCGACGTGCGCTCGTTCGAGAAGTGGTGGCGCGAGGCGCTGGCCGCCACCCCGAAGCTGCTCGTGATGCGCGAGGCCGACCTCGTCGACGACGAGGGCCGCGCGGACCAGAACGAGTTCCCGACGCGCTGGACTCAGGGTGACCAGGTGCTGGGTCTGGCCTATCGGTTCGAGCCGGGCGCGGCCGACGACGGCGTGAGCGTGGTGATCCCCCTCCCCCTGCTCGCGCAGATCGAGAACCGAGGCTTCGACTGGCAGGTGCCCGGGCTCCGTGCCGAACTCGTCACGGGCCTGCTGCGCGCGCTGCCCAAGGCCATCCGGCGCCACGTCGTGCCCGCCGCGGACTGGGCCGAGAAGTTCGGAGCGGAGCTCGCCGGAGACGGCCCCGAGTCGCACGGCGGCATGCCCGCGCGCACGCTCAAGGAGGCTCTCGCGCGGCTGATCCAACCGCTCGCGAACCAGCTCGTCACGGCCGCGGACTTCGAGGACGACCGCGTGCCGGCGCACCTGCGCATGAATTTCCGCGCGGTCGACGAGCGCGGTCGGGTCGCCGGATCGAGCCGTGATCTGAGCGTGCTGCAGGCGCAGCTCGCCGATCGCGCGCGCAGCAGCGTCGCCCGATCGATCGCCTCGCCGCCGCGCCGTCCCGGCCCCTCGAAAGGCCCCCAGCCTGCGGCACCCGTCGCGTCGATCGAGCAGGACGGCCTCACCGGCTGGACGTTCGGCGACCTGCCCGAAGTGCTCGACACCCGTGTCGCGGGTGGAGTGGTGCGCGGGTACCCGGCGATCGTCGATCAGGGCAAGACCGTCTCGGTGCGGGTCGAATCGACGGCAGACGCGGCTGCGACGGCCTCGCGCGCTGGTGTCCTGCGACTCGTGCTGCTCGGGGTGCCGTCGCCGTCGTCGTATGTGCAGCAGCACCTCACGAGTCAGGAGAAGCTCGCGCTCGCGGCATCCCCCTACCAGTCCGCCGCCGCACTCATCGAGGACTGCCGTGCGGCCGTGGTGCAGAGCGGGATCGACCGGATCGCGCCGGGCGGCATCGTGCGCACCGAGGCGGACTTCGTGCGCGTGCGCGACACCGTCTCGGCATCCCTCGTCGACGATCTCTTCGCGTGCGTGTCGCTCGTGGCCCGCATCCTCACGAAGTCCCGCGAGGTCGAACGCGGCATCAAGTCGCAGAACTCGCTCGCGCTGCTCGGACCTCTGAACGACGTGCGCACCCAGCTGTCGGGACTGCTGCACCCGGGATTCGTCTCGTCCGCCGGCATCGACCGCCTGGCGCATTTCCCGCGCTACCTCGACGGGATGCTCGACCGGCTGAAGACGCTCGCGAGCGAGCCCGGCAAGGACCGCACCCGCATGAGCGAGTTCGAGCGCATGGCGAAGGTGTTCGAGGATGCCGGTGGCACGATCCCGCTCGCCCCCGGTGCGCCCACGGCTCTCGTCGAGACGCGCTGGCTGCTCGAGGAGTATCGCGTGAGCGTGTTCGCGCAGCGACTCGGCACCGCGCAGCCCGTATCGCCGCAGCGCATCATGAAGGTGCTGTCTTCCCGGGGGTAGCCTGAAGGCATGGCTCGCGCGATCGTCTACACAGAGTTCGGTTCCCCTGACGTGCTGCACCAGATCGAGGTCCCCGACCCGATCGCTCTCGGCGGCGAGGCGGTGGTGCGCATCGAGGCGGCCGGCGTCAACCCGATCGACGCCAAGCTGCGCAGCGCGAAACGCCCGTCTCCGCCGATCACCGAACCGCGCGGCGTCGGCTTCGACGGCGCCGGCGTGATCGAATCGCTCGGCGAAGACGTCGAGGGCTTCGCGGTCGGCGACCGCGTCGCGATCCGCGACACGGTGGGCACGTATTCGAGCATGCTCGCGGTGCCGGTCGAGAAGATCGTCGCGCTCCCCGACTCGGTCACCGCCGCTGAGGGCGCCGGCATCGGCATTCCGGCCGGCACCGCGTATCAGGCACTGAAGTCGCTGGGAGTCGAGGCGGGCGACGTGCTGCTCGTGCACGGCGGCTCGGGATCGGTCGGCCAGGCAGCAGTGCAGTTCGCGGTCGCCTGGGGGGCGACTGTGATCGCCACGGCTAGCCCTGCCCGACACGATCAGCTGCGAGAACTCGGCGCGACGCCGGTCGCCTACGGCGAGGGACTGCTCGAGCGCGTACGTGAGGCTGCTCCCGACGGCGTGACGGTGGCACTCGACTGCGCAGGCACCGACGAGGCCATCGAGGTGTCGCTCGCGCTCGTCGCAGATCGCAACCGCATCGCGACGATCGTGCGGGGCCCCGACGCGGCTTCTTTCGGCATCCGGGCATTCTCCGGCGGATCCCCCGAGCCGCTCACCGAGCAGGAGCTGGCGTGGCGGGCCGAGGCTCTCTCGGCGACGGTGGAACTGCTGGCTTCAGGCGACTTCACGATCGAGATCGGCTCCGAGCTTCCCCTCGCCGAGGCGGCTCAGGCTCACGAGCTGGTGGAGTCCGGCTCCGCCGCAGGCAAGATCGTGCTGGTTCCGTAGAGCTTCAGGACCAGACGCGAGCAGCGGTGGCAGCTGTCGCGATCGAGATCGAGTTCGCCGTGATCAGACGGCGGTTGGCTTCGGCAAGTGCTGCTTTCATATTCGCGATCGCGCTGGACCACTCGTGTTGCGCCCGGTCGTAGGCGCGCTGCGCTTCGCCGTCCCACGCGGCCCTCAGCAGTTCGACCTCGGAGTCGAGGGTGGCGAGTTCGCGCTCGAACGCTGTCACGACGAGGGCGAGCCGCGCGACCGTCTCTGCGATCGCGTCGTGACGGACGGAGACCTTCACCGGAGCTCCGAGAGTTCGTGTGAGAGATCCAGCTCGCGAAGCACATAGGGCTGCGAGACGGCGTCGGTGAGGTAGTAGGTGTAGAAGATCACCGCGGCTTCGTCGGCCGTGAAGATCTCGTTCGAGAACACGCGAACCGCGCGGTCGTCGCTGATGGGGATGAGGATGGTCGTGGCTTCTGCGGGTTCGGGGCGTCCGACCGTGTACAGATGGCTCGCGCCCTCGGGGCCGGGGAGGCGAACCTCTACGGTCATCGCGTCAGCCGAACCGGCGGCCTGCATGAAAGAGTCACTTGTCTGGTCCCCGAAGCCGACGATGCTCGTGGGATCGTCTCCGCGCCAGATTGTGTAGGTGTATTTTCCGTCGCCGTCCAGGCTTCCGAGGATCAGACGGAGGTGATCCGCAGCAGTTCGGAAGGCCTCATCGATCCAACCGTCCTGGTCTCGAGGGGTTCTTTCTGCGAACGGCCCGTATGAGGTCATGGTTCCTTCCTCACGATCACCCGCGTGATCTCAATGTCATTGCCGTCGAGCCGCCCAGTCGCAGACGTGCCGCCGTTGACCGATTCGTCGAATTGCCGTTGCGTGCTTCCTGGGCGGAAGTAGTCGTCGTAGGCGGACCCCGACTTGATCTCGATTGCAGTGTAGGTCCCGTCGGAGTTCGCAACGAGGCCGTCGTAATATCGACCGTTTTGCGGCGAGTTGTCGAAGTCAACCCTGACCTTGGTTCTCATCACGTCGACGTTGCGTTCGTCGGCGAACTTATCGAGCCCGATCCGTTCGCTGTCGACCCACGACTTGTTGTTCTGCCCCTTCGCGAAGTGCCCGAGGTAGTCACGCCCGTCACCTCGGTCGCGGCCGCGAACCCGGTCACCGACCGCGTGGCTCTCGGCGGACCACCGTCCGGCCGCGTCGCCGATCATCGCCGCACCGACGCCCGCGACGCCGACGCCCGCGACGGTGAGGGCGGGTGCTCCGGCGAGGGCGCCTGCACCGGTGACGGTGAGTCCGCCACCCGCGACGGCGAGTCCGGCACCGCCGATGAACGTGGCGGCGCCGCCGAGGAGCTCCAGGATGATGTCGGGGTGCTCCCACAGCGTCTGGGCGGAGACCGCGAGCATCTCCATCGTCCCTAGGAACGGCTGGACGACAGCGAGGTCGACGATCGCCGCGGCCATCGCGTGCTGCGCCTGCGACGCGGCTTCCGCGTCGGTCAGCGGCATTCGAGCGGCATCCGCGGCCTCGTCCAACCGGATCGCGCAATCGCGCGCGAAGACCTCGAGCGTCGCCCGCGCGTTGAACAGCGCCTCCCGCGCCTCGTCATGGGCCGGACCCGAAGGATCGACGAAAGGCACGTCGACCCGCGGCTGCCGCAGTCCAAAACCGACGCGCAGCTCCTGCAGGTGGGCACGATGCGCGGTCAGCGCTGCAGCGCCCTGTCGTTCCGCCTCGTTCCACAGAGTGATCGCGCGGTCGCCCTCATCCTGCGCCCACTGCAGAGCGTCGGCCCAGGTGAACAGCGCGCCGGCACCCGCGCGAAGCCACTCCCCGGCACGCTCCCAGTGCAGAAGCTGACGCTCGAATCGCTCGAGGTACGCGTCGTAGGCGGCGCCGGTCCAGGTGCCGTCATCGTCGAGCGCGGCGAGGTCGTCGCGCACCCGCGTCGCGTCGGCGCTGCGCGCCTTCCACTCCTCCGCCGTCGCCCGCACATCGGACACGGACCCGGGCACGAGGTCGACCGCCGACTGGGTCTGCCCCTGCTGCATCAGTCGTGCCAGATCATGGCGTCGACTTCGGCCTTCGCCGCGTCGGTGCCCTCGTCGAAGACGCGCGCCGTCGTGCCCAACCTGTCCGCGAAGTCCTCGCAGTCGGTCACCCGGGCGGAGAGCCCGTCGGACCACGCCGCGCCGAAACCTGCCGCCGCCGCGACGACCCACTCGTGCCCGGCGTCACCTGGGGCCGAGACCTCGGTCGAACCCAGCTCGCCGACGATGCGACGCGCCTTCGACGCCATCGCCCGAAGCACGTCGGTGCCGACGTCGTAGGACGCGTCGCCCGTCGCCTGTGATGCCATACGCAGACGCTAGCAAGCGATACGTACTCATATGACTACACCACGGAAGTATGCCGATACTCTTCCGTGGCCCTCACACGCGCTCGACAGTTCGGTCAGGCGACCTTCTCGGCATCCTCCGCGGCCCGTGCCTCGTCTCGGAGGCGGGCTCCCTCGCGGAGCGCCGGCACGAGCTCTGCACCCCAGTCACGCACATCGCCCAACGGGTCGAATCCGCGGATGAGGAAGCGGGTCACGCCCAGGTCGTAGTACTTGAGCAGGGCCTCGGCCACCTGCTCAGGCGTGCCGACCGGAGCCGTCGAATTGCCCGCCGGGCCGGTCAGCCTCGTGATGCCGAGCCAGAGCCTCTCGTCGTGCACGTCGCCGCGGCGGGCCGCCTGCTGAAGGCGATCGGCGGAGACGGGCACGGGCTCCTGCCGCTCTGGTCGGGCGAAGGTCAGGGGGTTGCCCGAGGCGTTGCGGGCGATCACGGCCTCGGTCTCGGCATAGATACGGTCGGCCTTCTCCCAGGCCTCGGCTTCGGTCGCCGCGATGATCGGCCTGGTCGACAGGCTGAATTCGACCGTGCGCCCCTCGTGCGCCGCCGCGGCGCGGATCGTGCGGATGTTCTCGGCGACATCGGCCAGGGGCTCGCCGAACAGCATGTAGACGTCGGCCGCCCTGGCGCCCACCTGGACGGCGCCCTCCGACAGACCTCCGAAGAACACCGGAATGCCCTCGTCCGTCGCGGGCTTCACTGCCGAGAACGCACCCTCGACCCGATAGAAGTCACCGTGATAGTCGAACGGCTCGTCCGAGGTGAGTGTGCGACGCAGCACGTCGATGAACTCGCCGGTGCGGCGATACCGGTCGGACTTCTCGCTGAAGTCGCCGTCTCTGCGCTGATCGGCCTCACTGCCGCCGCTGATGTGGTGGATCGCGACGCGCCCCCCGCCCGTGAGGTGGTCGAGGGTGGCGAGCTTGCGCGCGACGATCGTCGGGGCGACGAACCCCGGCCGGTGGGCGATGAGCACCTTCAGTCGCTCGGTCGAGTGCAGCGCCGCGGCCGCGACCGCGAAACCGTCGGGTGAGCTGGCGCTGTAGCCGATCAGGACGCGGTCGAAGCCCGCCTCCTCGTGGGCGCGGGAGAACTCGCGCACGTAGCCCGCGTCGATGGGCGGACCGTCGACGCCCTTCGACTCGGATCCGGGGGTCGTGGCGATCATTCCGAGCAGTTCGATGGGCATGTGCGTCAGCTCCTGAGGGAGACGGGCGACGGGCGATTCGCCCGCGGCGTGTGGATGAGGGGGACCGAGTCGATGAGCAGCCGGGTGTAGGGATGCTCTGGCTGAGAGATCACACGGCGCGTGGGGCCGTCTTCGACGATGCGCCCGCGGTCGAGCACGATCAGTCGATCGCTCATGGCGGCGAGCGAGCCGATTTCGTGCGAGATCACCAGCATGGCGAGGTCGGATCCGCGGGAGTCGCGCAGCGCGATGAGCGCCTGCACGACCCGATCGCGACTGGCCGCGTCGAGAGCGCTGACGGGTTCGTCGAGCAGCAGCAGTCGGGGCTCCACGACGAGGGCGCGCGCGATCGCGGCGCGCTGACGCTGTCCTCCCGAGAGCCCTGCCGGAAGCCGCGCGATGAGCTCCTCGTCGAGGCCGACCGCGGCGAGCGCCTCAGCGCGACGACGCGCGGCATCCGCGGCGGACACGCCGGCGATGCGGAGTCCCTCGACGATCGACTCCGCGACGCGGACGCCGGGGTCGAGTGAGCGCAGAGGGTCCTGGAAGACGTACTGCACCGCCCCGCCGCGTCGCCATGCCCGCAACGCACCGCCGCGGAGACGCGTGACATCGCGACCGTCGACGAGAAGACGCGACCCCGGGGCGGCCTCGACCGCACGGAGCACGGTCTTGGCGAGCGTGGTCTTCCCCGAGCCTGATTCGCCGACGATGCCCACGACCTCGCCGGGCCGCACCAGCAGCGACAGGCGATCGAGCACGCGCACCCGGCCGTAGTCGACCGAGAGATTCTCGAGTTCGAGGATCGGAGCCGTCATGCGAGGAACCTCTCGAGTCCGTATGCCGCGTGTGCGCTGAGCAACTCCCGCGTGTAGGGGTGCGCGGGAGCGCGGAGGACGCGCGAGGTCGCCCCCGCCTCGACCACCCGTCCGTCACGGAAGACCTGCACGCGTTCGCACACCTGTGCCACGACCGCGAGGTCGTGCGAGACCAGGATGAGCGCGAGATCACGTTCTCTGCGCAGGCGCGCGAGCAGCTCGAGCAGCTCGGCCTGCACCGTGACGTCGAGCGCCGTCGTCGCCTCGTCGGCGATCAGCACGGCGGGATCGGCGGCGAGCGCCATCGCGATGAGCACCCGCTGGAGCATCCCTCCCGACAGCTGCGCGACGCGCTGGCGCAGCACCAGGTCGACCCGACGGATGCCGAGGTCGTCGAGCAGCTCACGGGCCTGTTCCTTGGCCTGGCGCCGCGGAAGACCGGCTGTGACTCGCAGAGTCTCCTCGAGTTGGGCACCGACGGGGATCGCGGGGTTGAGGTACGACGCAGGGTCTTGGAAGACCGCGCCGATGTGCGTGCCGCGCACGCGACGCCAGGCGGGCTCGCCGGCGCTCGTGAGGTCGATCCCGTCGACGTGCACGGTTCCGCTCGTCACCTCGAGACCCACAGGAAGGATGCCGAGCAGAGCGCGGCAGGTGAGGGTCTTGCCGCTTCCGGACTCTCCCACGATGCCGAGCGCCTCTCCCGGGCGCACCGACACGGAGACGCCGCGGACGAGCTCGGTGCCGTCGGCGGCTGCGATCACGAGATCGCTGACCGCCGCCGTCGCGGGGCGCGCGAGCGATGCCTCGTCGAACGACGGTGGCAGCGGCCCGCCGTGCGTCACAGGCGCGACCGGCGCGGCGTCCACCCTCTCGCTCGTGTCGATGATCGACCGGGTGTCAGACATGGGCCACCGCCTTCCGTGCGGTCGGGGCGTCCGCACCGAGCACATCGCGTGCGGCATCCGCGACCAGGTTGAGAGCGCCGACCGTGACGATGATCGCGAGCGCGGGGGCGAGTGGACCCCACGGGCGCTGGCCGAGATAACCGAGATCGCTCGACAGCATCCCGCCCCACGTCGGCGCCGGCGGCTGCACCCCGATTCCGAGGAAGGTGAGCGAGGCGACGGCCAGAAGCGCCCCGCCGAGCGCTGAGACCGACGCGACCACGAGGTTGGGGGCGACCTGACGCCACACGTGGCGCCGCAGGATCCACCAGGCCGAGGCGCCGAGATAGCCGGCGGCGTCGATGTACTGCGAATCGCGCACCCTCAGGGTCGCGGCTCGGGCGATGCGGAAGAATCCGGGAGCGACCAGGATGCCGATCGCGAGAGTGGCCTGCACGAGACCGTTGCCCAGCAGAGCCGCGAACACGATCGCGAACAGGATGAAGGGCAGCGCGAGGAGCGCGTCGACGATCCGCAGCGAGAACCACTCGGCGAACCTCGGCACGAAAGCGCTGATCGCTCCGGGCACTGCGCCGAGCACGAGACCGATGAACGCGGCGGCGACGGCGCTGATGAGCGAGGCCGGCGCCCCGGCGAACAGCCGCGACAGCACGTCTCTGCCGAGGTAGTCGGTGCCCAGGAGGTGCGCGAGACTCGGCTCCTGCAGCGCGGCCGACGCATCCTGAGCGAGCGGATCCTGGGGAGCGAGGGCGGGTCCTGCGACCGCGAGCAGGGCCACGCCGACCAGCACGAGCAGCGCGAGCCTGACGCTCCACCCGGCGCGCCAGAGACGCGCGGGGGCCGACGATGCGAAGACGCTCATGCGGCGCTCCTCTCTGTGCCGCCGGTGCGGGAGATGACGAGGTTGAGCACGGCTCCGACGATCACGATCATCGCGATCGTCACCAGCAGCACGCCCTGCACCACGGGTACGTCTCCCTGCAGGGCGGCGCGGTTGGCGAGCTGTCCGAGTCCCGGCATCCCGAAGATCACCTCGGTGATCACCGCTCCTCCGACCAGACGCGGCGCGTGCACTCCGAGAGTCGACAGAGCGGGGCCGGAGGCGATGGGCAGCGCATGGCGGAACACGATGCGCGCGGGGCCCAACCCGTGCACCCGCGCACCGATGATGAAGTTCTCCCCCAGTGTGCCGACGAGCGAGGTGCGCAGCTGCCTGGCGATGTCGGCGCCCGCGTCGAGGCTGAGCGCGACCGACGGGAGCACGAGGCACAAAAGCCAGGCGCTGATGCTCTTCTCCGGCGGGGTGTATCCCGCGACCGGGAAGATCGGGATCGCGTAGGAGAAGAGCAGGATGAGCGCGATCGCTGCGACGAACGCGGGCACCGTGGCGGCGATCGTGCTGAGGCCGGTCACCACCCTGTCGACAGCCCCTCCCCTGTTGACGGCGGCGAGCACACCGCCCGAGAACCCGAAGACCAGGGCGAACAGCGTCGCCCCGGCGGCGATCGACAGACTCACCGGGAAGGCCTGGGCGATGCTGTCGGCGACCGGGATCGTCGTGAACCACGACGTGCCGAGATCGCCCGTGACGGCACCGGAGATCCAGTCGAGGTAGCGCACGAGGAACGGACGGTCGAGACCGAACTGATGGTTCAGCCGGTCGATGTCGTCCTGCGTCGCGACCTCGCCGAGGGCGACCGCGGCGGGGTTCGACCCGCTCGCCGCCCCGAGGGCGAATGTCACGAACGTGGCGAGGACGAAGACCGTGGCCGCCGTGGTCAGGGTCGCCAGGATCCCGCGCAGCGCGGGCCACGCGCTGCGCCTGGCGTCTGCGCCCTCGAGCTCGGGCGCGGGCGCGGAGCGCGCCTCGGCGGTCACGGTCGACATCGGACTCAGCCCTCGACCTTGACGTCTTCCCAGCGCTGCACATCGAGCCAGTGCTGGATGCCGGTGACCTTCTCGGGGTGTACGAGGATCCGCGGCCAGCTGAAGAGGAACGTGTTCGGCTGCAGCTCCACACCGATCTCGACCGCATCCTGGATCTTCTCGGCGTAGTCCTCGGCGTCCGTGGGGGTGGCGCGTGCCGCGTCGATCGCCTGGGTGAGCTCGGGCGGCGTCTGACGGCCCAGGTTCATGAGCCCCTCGGCACCGTAGAGCACTTCGAGTCCCTGCAGCGGCGACTGTCGGCCCGAATAGCTGTCGAGCACGAACGGCAGCGTGCGCTGCACGTAGTTCTGGGCGACCGCCGCGGCGGGCAGCACGTTCAGAGTCACGTCGATGCCGGCTTCGGCCCACTGCGCCTGCAGCACCTCGGCGAGCGCCGTGTCGTCCTCGGTCAGCGAGAGCGTGATCTCGAGCCCGTCCGGATGACCGGCATCGGCGAGGAGCTGCTTCGCGGCGTCCACGTCGTGGGGGTACAGATCGTCGAGCTCGGGGCTGTGGGCGACGTATCCCTCGGGGAACGGCTGCCAGTTGGGCGTGCCCTGTCCGAAGTACGCGGCGTCGATCAGCGCCTCGCGGTCGGTGGCATGGCTGATCGCCTGGAGCACGCGCTGGTCGTCGAAGGGGGCGACGGTGCTGTTGACGTCGAGCGCCCGCACCGTGAGGGCTCTGATCGTCTCGACCTCGAGACCCGCGGTCTCGGCGCCCTCGACCTGCGCCGGCGGAACCTGCGCGACGTCCCACTGCCCCGAACTCACCCCGGCGACGACCGTGGCGGGATCCGTGACGGGCACGATCGAGAAGTCGTCGATGAAGATGTGGTCGGCGTTCCAGTAGTCCTCGTTCTTCTCGAGGTCGGCGTGCGCGTTGGGCACGTACTCCGTGAGAGCGAACGGACCCGATCCCTCGGGCTGGGTGGCGAGTGTCGTGACGTCGTCGAACGCGGCCGGGTTCACGATGAAGCCCGTCTTGCCCGCGAACAGGTACGGCACCTGGTAGTCGGCCTGATCGAGGTGCACGGTGACGGTGCGCTCGTCGGCGACGTCGATGCCGACGACGATCCGCAGCTGGCCGGCGAGCGTGGAGTTCTCCTGATCGCGACCGCGTTCGATGCTCTGCTTCACCGCCTCCGCCGTGACGGGCGTGCCGTCGGTGAACTCGGCGTCCTCGCGCAGGTGGAACGTGATCGACGTGCCCTCGGCGTTGTACTCCCAGCTCTCGGCGAGCCCGGGAACGACCTCGCCCTCGGTGTCGAGCTGCGTGAGCCCGTCGTACACGAGTGCGAGCGCGTGCGTGTCCCATCCGGCGGTCGACGTCACCGGGTCCCAGCTGGTGGGCAGGGCCCATCCCCAGGTCAACGAGGTCGCGCCTGCGGACTCGGACGGGGCGGCGGTCGCGCCGGCGCATCCGGCGAGTGCGAGAGTCGCGGCCGTCGCGGCAGCGAAGAGGGGAAGGCGGGATCGGGGGGTCATGCAGCGAAAGTATGAGGCGCCGACACTGGTCACAATCTCTGCGAAGCGAAGGGTCACGCAGCGCAACACTGCGAAATATCGCACGAGCGGTACGGCGGCGACAACAGGATGGAACGCATGACCACGACCTCCTCCCCTGCAGTCTGGGCACCGCCCGCCCGCGTCCGCGGCACTCTCGCGGTCGTCGCCGGCCGCGGCGAGCGCGCGGGCGTGTACGAGCGATTCGGCCGTCGGCTGAGTTCCGACGGCTACACCGTCGCCGTCTTCGAGGGCGACGCCGAGACAGCGGCCGCCTGGCTCTCCGAGTCCTCCGACACTCCCCGCGTGCTCGTCGGGTCGGATGCCGGAGCATCCGCGGTGCTGCGGCTCGCGGCGCAGGGAACCGCCGTCGACGCCGTGGTCGTCGCCGGGACGCTGGTGGATGCCGAGCTCGAGCTGCCCACTCCTGAAGAGCGCACCGCGTGCCCGCTGCACCTCGGCGTGCTGACCGCCGAGACCTCGACCGACGATCTGGCCACGGCCGAACCGCTGCCCGCCCCCGCCGATCTCGCGGCGATCGAGGTTCCCGTGCTCGCCGTCCACGGCGGCGCCGACACCGTCTCGCCGCTCGCCGACGTGCTCGACGCGCTCCGCGCCGTTCCCGACCTCGAGATCGTCGAGACCGTCGACGGACTCCACGATGCGCTCAACGATCAGTCGCACCGCAGCGTCGCGGCCTCGCTCGTGCAGTGGCTCGAACGGCTGCGCGGCGGCGATGTGCATGCCGCTATCGTCCGTGTGCGCGAATCCCTGCGGGCGACCTCGTGACAGAGTTCTCGACGCGGCAGATCCAGGCGGGCTACGTGCCGGGGACCCCGCAGAACAGCGCCGTCCCTCCGATCTATCAGACCGCCGCATACGAGTTCGCCTCGCTCGCCGACGCGGCCGACCTGTTCGCGCTGCGCACCGCCGGCAACCTCTACAGCCGCAACGCGAGTCCGACCCAGCAGGTGCTCGAGGAGCGTGTGGCCGCGCTCGAGGGCGGGGTGTCGGCGGTGGCCGTCGCGTCGGGTCAGGCGGCTGTCGCGGTCACCCTGCTCGCGCTCGTCGGGCGAAGGGGGCACATCGTCGCCGCGACCCAGCTCTACGGGGGCACTGTCGATCTGCTGCAGGAGACCTTCGACGACTTCGGCATCCCCGTCACCTTTGTCGACCAGGACGATCCGCGGGCCTGGCGAGCGGCCATCCGCCCCGAGACCCGTGTGCTGTTCGCCGAGTCCGTCGCGAATCCGATCGCTCAGGTCCTCGACATCCGCACAGTGGCCGACATCGCGCACGAGGCCGGAGTCCCGCTCGTGATCGACAACACCGTGGGCACCCCGTACCTGGTGCGTCCCGGCGAGCACGGCGCCGACTTCGTGGTGCACTCGGCCACCAAGTTCCTGAGCGGCCACGGCACGTCTCTCGGCGGGGTCGTGGTCGATCAGGGGACCTTCGACTTCGGTCGCGAACCGGCGCGCTGGCCGCACTTCACCGAGCCGTACGCCCGTGTCGGCGACTTCACCCTGTGGGAGCGCTTCGGCAGCGGGCAGGCGTTCGCGGCCCTCGTGAAGTCGAAGTACGTGCACGATCTCGGCCCTTCGCTGTCTCCTTTCAACGCGTGGCAGATCCTGCAGGGGATCGAGACGCTCGATCTGCGCGTGTCGCGCCAGAGCGCCACGGCGCTGCAGCTCGCGAGGCATCTGGATCAGCATCCGGCCGTCGCAGTGGTGCACCATCCCGGACTCGAGGGCAACGCGTGGCATCCTGTCGCCCGGCGCTACCTGCCCCGCGGCGGCCCCTCGGTGTTCTCGTTCGACCTGGCGGTGCCGCTCGATGCCGAGACCCAGGGCAGCGTCGCGCGTGTGATCGACTCCCTGCGGGTGATCCGCCTGGTGGCCAACATCGGCGACGCGCGCAGCCTCGTGAACCACCCCGCTTCGATGACGCACTCCCACCTCACGGCCGAGCAGCGGGCCGCAGCCGGCATCTCACTCACGACCATCCGGCTCTCGGCGGGACTCGAGGACCCCGCCGACCTCATCGCCGACCTCGACAGCGCGCTGTCCCGCGTCTGAAGCAAGGAGCATCATGGCAATCGATCTCGGATACTGGACGCCCGTGTACGGCGGATTCCTGCGCAACGTCGCCGACGAGGGCCGGATGGCCGCGACCTGGGACTACATCCGCGAAGTCTCGGTGAAGGCCGACCGTCTCGGATTCCACACGACCCTCGTGCCCGAGCTCTACCTCAACGACCGCAAGGGCATCGATTCACCGAGCCTCGAGGCCTGGTCGCTGTCGGCCGCGATCCTCGCGGTCACCGAGCGGCTGCGCGTGATGACGGCGGTGCGGCCCGGCTTCCACCTGCCGGCCGTGCTGGCGAAGACCGTCGGCACGCTCGATCAGATCGCCCCCGGCCGCGTGGCGCTCAACGTCGTCGCGGCCTGGTGGGCCGAGGAGGCCGCGCAGTTCGGCGGTCGTTTCACGACACATGATGAGCGCTACGTGCAGGCGCAGGAGTTCGTCGAAGTGCTGAACGGCCTGTGGGCGCAGACGCCGTTCTCGTTCGACGGATCGCACTACTCGCTCGAGGGCACGATCGTCGAGCCCAAGCCGTCGACGCATCCGGTGATCTTCGCAGGTGGCGAGAGCGAGGCGGGCCGCGAGTCGATCGCCGACTTCGCCGACGCCTACGTGATGCACGGCGGAACGCTCGACGAGGTGCGTGCGAACGTCGCCGACATGAACACGCGCTCGGAACGGCTGCACGGTCGCCCCGTCGCCGAGTTCGGAATGCCCGCGTACGTGATCGTCCGCGACACCGAGGCCGAGGCCCTGCGCGAACTCGACCGCATCACGACGGTCGACCCCGACTCGCCCGGGTATGCGTCTTTCGAGCAGTTCCAGCGCAATTCCCAGCTGTCTCTCGAACTCACTCGTCGCGAGTACTCGGTCGGCACCAGGGGCCTTCGCCCGAACCTCGTCGGCACGGCCGAGCAGGTCGCCGAACGCATCAACGAGTACGCGGATGCCGGCATCACTCTGCTGCTGATCCAGTCGTCGCCGCTCGATGAGGAACTCGAGCGGATCGCCGAGCAGGTCTTCCCGCTCGTGCCGCAGCGCGCACTGGAGACCGTCGGCTGACCGTGCCGCACGTCGGCGCGACCCTCTACGCTGAGACCATGACTGGTCTTCGATGGGGAATCCTCGCAACCGGCGGCATCGCCGGCG
This sequence comes from Microbacterium hydrocarbonoxydans, assembly GCF_904831005.1. Taxonomy (NCBI): domain Bacteria; kingdom Bacillati; phylum Actinomycetota; class Actinomycetes; order Micrococcales; family Microbacteriaceae; genus Microbacterium; species Microbacterium hydrocarbonoxydans. The sequence goes on from NZ_LR882982.1 coordinate 2,358,838, forward strand.
CCTTCGCCTCCGATCTGCGCACCGCCGGACTCGATCTGGTGGCGGTCGGCTCGCGCTCGCAGGAGTCGGCTGATGCGTTCGCGGCGCGATTCGACATCCCTCGTGCCCATGCGTCGTACGAGGCGCTGGTCGCGGATCCCGACGTCGACATCATCTACGTCTCGACCCCGCACCCGATGCACCATGCGAACGCCCGTCTCGCCCTCGAGGCCGGCAAGCACGTGCTCGTCGAGAAGGCCTTCACTGTCGACCGCGCGCAGGCGGAAGACCTGCAGCGTCTCGCCTCCGAGCGCGGGCTGCTGGCCATGGAGGCGATGTGGACGCGGTACCTGCCGCACATGGTCCGCATCCGCGAGATCCTCGCCGCCGGCACCCTCGGCGACATCCGCGTGGTCACTGCCGATCACACTCAGAAGATCTCGGACGACCCCGCCCACCGCCTCAACGCGCTCGAACTCGGCGGCGGCGCCCTGCTCGACCTCGGGATCTACCCGATCTCGTTCGTCTGGGACGTGCTCGGCGCGCCCGTCACGATCCAGGCCGCCGCGCGTCTGATCGAGACCGGGGCAGACGCCGAGGTGGCGACCATCATGATGCACGAGGGCGGGGCCGTGTCGACGACCGTCTCGTCGTCGCGTGGCGCCGGCCCGAACACCGCGAGCATCGTGGGCACCGAGGCCCGCATCGACATCGATCGCGTCTGGTACACGCCCACCGCCTTCCGCGTGGTACAGCCCGACGGCACCGTGGTCGAGGAGTACGTATCGGAGGTCGAGGGGCGCGGCATGCAGTATCAGGCTCAGGCCGCCGAGCGCCTCGTGCGCGACGGCATCCTCGAGGGCGACATCCTGCCGCTCGCCGAGACCGTCGCGATCATGGGCACGCTCGACGAGATCCGCACCCAGATCGGCGTCCGGTACCCGAACGAGGGAGTGAACCATGGCTGATGCACCCGACGCCCGCGTCGCCGTCTATCTGGACTTCGACAACATCGTCATCTCCTGGTACGACCGCGTGCACGGACGCAATGCGTACGGCAAGGACAGGCAGCGGATCACCGAGAACCCCTCCGACCCCGAGGTCACCGAGCGGCTCGCCCGCGCGATGATCGAGGTCGGCGCGATCATCGACTACGCCGCGTCGTTCGGCACGCTGGTCCTGACCCGCGCCTATGCCGACTGGTCGTCGCCCGTGAACGCCGTGTACCGCTCGCAGCTCGTGGCCCGTGCCGTCGATCTCGTGCAGCTGTTCCCCGCCGCCGCGTATGCCAAGAACGGCGCCGACATCCGCCTCGCGGTCGACGCGGTCGAAGACATGTTCCGCCTCCCCGACCTCACGCACGTCGTGATCGTCGCGGGCGACAGCGACTACGTGCCGCTCGCACAGCGCTGCAAGCGCCTCGGTCGCTACGTCATCGGCGTCGGCGTTGCCGGGTCCACGGCCAAGTCGCTCGCCGCCGCCTGCGACGAGTTCGAGGCCTACGACTCCCTCCCCGGCGTGGTGCGCCCGACCAAGGCCGCCGCCCCCGCTCCGGCGGTCGAGGTGGCTGTGCCCGAAGTGGCAGACGTCGAGGTGCCTGAGGCCGTCTCGGGTCCCGCGGTGAAGGTCAAGACACGGCAGCCCGCCAAGAACGGCAGGAGCAAGGCCGCAGCCGCCGCCAAGGTCGACGACACGAGCGACGGCACCGAGCAGGGCGAGGCGACCGAGCTGCTGCAGCGCGCCCTGCGACTGGGGCACGACAAGGCCGGCGCCGACGAGTGGCTGCACAGCTCGGCCGTCAAGACCCACATGCGACGCATGGATCCGTCGTTCAGCGAGAAGGCTCTCGGCTACCGTTCGTTCTCGGACTTCCTCAAGTCGAGAGACGGCATGGCCGAGCTCGAGGAGACGGGTCACGAGCGGCTCGTGCGCCTGAGGGAGCCGGCCGCCTGACGCGGACGCCGCCCACCCCGCTCATTCCACGAAGTCGTACTCCTGGAACGCCACGACCTCCGGCACCCACCGATCCGCGACGAACGAGGTGTGCGACGGATGCTCGTTGTAGGCGCTGTACGCCCCCTGATCGACGAAGAACATCGAGAACTGGTGTTCGAGATCGCTCTTGGGGCTCACCTGACGACGCACGGTGAAGTCCTCGACCCCCGGGATCGCGGCGAGGACCGCGCGACCCGTGTCGAGGAAGTCGCGCTCCTCGCGCGAGCCGGGCTCGTGGACGAGGCGGAAGACGACGGTGTGCTGGATGCTCATGGAACCTCTTCATCGATGCGGGTGCGGAAGGCGGCGTCGAACGGAGCGGTGGGCGCTGGCCACAACAGCGACCGCACGTAGGCGAGGGCCTCGGGCGCCCCGTGCAGCCTGTCCATTCCCGCATCCTCCCATTCGATCGAGATCGGGCCCCGATAGCCGACCGCCGCGAGCGCGCGGAACGCGTCCTCCCAGGGCACGTCGCCGTGGCCGGTCGAGACGAAGTCCCACCCGCGGCGCGGGTCTCCCCACGGCAGGTGCGAACCGAGCACGCCCGCGCGCCCGTTGCGGGGGCGCATCCGCGTGTCCTTGCAGTCGACGTGGTAGATCCGGTCCGCGAAGTCGACGATGAACCCGACCGGGTCGATGTTCTGCCACATCATGTGCGAGGGGTCCCAGTTGAAACCGAACGCGCCGCGGTGGTCGATCGCCTCCAGCGCCCGCACCGACGACCAGTAGTCGTAGGCGATCTCGCCGGGATGCACCTCGTGGGCGAACCGCACGCCTTCCCCGTCGAACACGTCGAGAATCGGGTTCCACCGATCGGCGAAGTCCTCGAAGCCCGCCTCGATGACCGCCGCGGGCACCGGCGGGAACATCGCCAGATAGGGCCAGATCGATGATCCGGTGAAACCGATCACGGTGTCGACGCCGAGTCGGCGAGCGACCCGGGCGGCGCGTTTCATGTCGTCCGCCGCTCGGGCGCGCACGCCCTCGGCATCCCCGTCGCCCCACACGTACTCGCGCAGGATCGCCTGGTGACGGAAGTCGATCGGCGCATCGCAGACCGCCTGACCCGCCAGATGATTCGAGATCGCGAACATCTGCAGTCCGTGCCGGTCCAGGATCTCGAGGCGCGAGGCGATGTACGCGTCGTCCTCATCGGCTCGACGCAGATCGAGATGGTCGCCCGAGGCCGCGACCTCGAGGCCGTCGTAGCCCCATCCGGCAGCGAGGGCGGCGACCTCCTCGAACGGCAGGTCGGCCCATTGCCCGGTGAACAGGGTGACCGGATGCGTGGTCATGGACGCTCCTTCGTATCGCGTGACGGTCAGGCGCCGAGCGCCCTCAGTGCCTGGATGCTGCGCGTGGCCAGCTCGTCCTGACTCGGTGCGAGTGGTCGCCACACCGAGGCTGCGACCGCGATCGTCGCGTTGTCGCCGGTGAAGCTCTCGAGCCCGAGCGCCCCGCGATAACCCGCGTCGTCGAGAGCCCTCACCATCTCGGGCCAGTCCGTGTGATCGTCGCCGACCGCGCCCCGATCGCTGCCGCACACCTGCACGTGGGCGATCGCCGACCCCGCCGCGCGGATCGCCTCGGCGGGCCTCTTCTCCTCGATGTTGAGGTGATATGTGTCCAGGGCCAGCCCCACTCCCGCGCCGAACAGCGGGGCGAGCGCGTCGAGGCTCTGCTCGACCGTGTTGAGCACGCTGGTCTCATAGCGATTGAGCGGCTCGACGGCCAGCATGATGCCGGCGGCGGCCGCCTCGGCCGCGACGGGCTCGAGATTCGTGCGCAGCTCGCGCACGACGTGCGAGCGCTCGTCGACCGACATCCGCCAGGTCACCCCGGTGGGTGCGTAGAAGGGACCGGCGACCACCGCCGAGCCGAGCGTCGCGGCCGCCGCGATGCACGTTCGCAGATAGTCCTGCGTGGCGTCGACGTCGCCCGTCCCGGCGAGCAGAGAGCGCCCGGGGCCCATCGCGCCGACGACGATCGCGCCGAGCCCGAGGCCGTCGAGCACGTCGCGTGCGCGTGCCGGATCCCAGTCCCCGATGCTCTCGAGCGGCAGCTCCAGCGCCTGATAGCCCATCCCGGCCGCCCTGCGCGCGAGCGGTTCCAGAGTCGCGTCGGTCAACGGCGACGTCCATACCCAGGTGTTGACGGCGATCGTGCGAGGCATCCTGCTCCTTCGGGGATGACGCGAGTGCTCCCACCCTCCCATCCGCGAGGCGCGGAGGGAAGGGCGGGAGCAGCACTGCGGGTTACGGGATCTGGCGCTCCTGCCAGACCGTCGGGTAACCGGGAAGGTTCTCTCCGCCGAACTTGGCGTAGTGCCCGTCGGGCATGCCCTCGTTGGCGGCGAGGTAGTCGTCGAGCTCCGCTTCGGTGATCGGCTTCTGCGGCAGCACCCATTCCTTCGGCACCTCTTGACCGGCGAAGATCATCTGTGCGGCGAGCAGCGGCGTGCGCCACTGGAAGTTCGAGTACACCGGTGCGAGGCCGGTGAGACCCGTGTCCTTCCACTTGCGGAGGAAGGACATCTCGTCTTCACCCGTCATCACCGGATAGTCAGCGCCGGCATCCTCGAACGCCTCGATCGCGGCGACGGCGCCGTCACCGGCATCCATCCAGATCCCCTGCACGTCGCCCTTGGCGAGCTCGTCGCTGATGATGCTCTTGATCTCTGCGGGGTCCGCACCCGTGAAGTAGTCCACGGCCTCGATCCCCGCCTCGTCGAAGAGCTTCTCGGCAGCGGCCCACCGGTGCTCGAGCACGTCGACGCCGGGAAGGATGCGCAGAGCCACGACCTTGTCGCCCTCTTCGAGGTTCTCGATGAGGAACTCGGCGGTGTCGATGCCCCACGCGAATCCGCCGATGGGGTGGATGAACGTGACCGGGCAGTCGGTGTCGACACCGCGGTCGAACACGATCACCGGCTTGCCGGTCTCGCATGCGCGCTCGACGGCCGGAGTCATCGCCGCGGTGCTGTTGGGCGAGATGAGGAAGACATCGCAGCCGCCCTCTGAGATGAAGTAGTCGATGTCCGCGATCTGCGTGTCGTCGGAGTCCTGCGCGTCGCGCGTCTCCATCTCGCTGATCGCACCGGCCTCCTGCAGCGACTTCAGCTGCTCGTTCATCGTGATCCAGCCCGTCTGGCGCCACGGGTTCGAGATCGAGGCGTTCGCGAAGCAGGCCTTCTTGGCTCCTTCGCTCGTGAACTCCGCGGTGTCGACCATCTCGGCGTTGATGTGCTGCAGGTACGGCTCGGTCGCGGGCCCCTGGGGCTCGACGTCGCGCTCCTCCATCTGCTTGTCGAAGAGCTCCTGGTCGAACCACTCCGTGGTCTCGGCCGACTCCTCCGGGTTCTCCGACTCCGCCGGCGCCACGGACGGGTCTGTCGTACACCCGGCGAGCGCGATGAGGCCGAAGAGAGCCACCCCTGCGGTGGCGATCTTCATCGATCGTCGCATTGCTAATCTCCTCTGGTTTCTGTGTGGATGGTGCGTGGTGTTACGGGGTCTGCGGTGGGCGCGGTGTCTGCGCCCACGACGACGTCGGGAGCCGGCTGCGGACGCTGTCTGCGCCGTGCGCGGAAGGCCACGGCCGAGTACGCGACGGCGGCGATGATGATGACGCCCTGCACGGCGTCGCGGAGCGTCGACGGCACGCCCGCGATGTTCAGCAGCATGAAGAGCGCCTCGAGGGCGAAGGCACCGGCGGCCGCCGCGACGATCCAGCCACGTCCGCCGCCGAGCACCACGCCGCCGAGCACCACGGCGGTGATCGCGACGAACTCGTAGCCGCGCCCGACCGAGGGATGCACTCCGGCGTATCCGACGAGCAGCACGGCCGAGAGCGTCGCCGAGAGCGACGAGATCACGAACGCGCGCGTCGTCACCCAGGCGCTGCGCGCACCGGCGAAGTCCACCGCTGTGGAGTTGTCGCCGACGGCGATGAGCAGCTTGCCGAGCGGCCGCTTGGTGATCCAGATGCCCAGCGCGAGCCAGCCGATCAGGATGAACACCGCCCACGGGATGAAGTCGAGGAACGGCACGTCGCGGATGCCGCCTCGGCCGATCTCGCGGAAGCTGTCTGCCGGGTTCCCGGTGGCCGCTCCCCCGGTCCACCACATGACCCCGCCCAGCAGGGCGAGCATCATGCCGAGCGTGACGATGAATGAGGGCACCTTGAGCAGCGTGGTGATGATGCCGTTCACGAGTCCGACGACCACCCCGAACACGATCATCAGCAGCAGCACCGGCACGGTGCGGGAGTCGTCCTGCCCGACCACGTTGCCCGCGATGATCACCTGCGCGGTGATCAGTGACCCCTGCGACAGATCGAACTCGCCCGCGATGATGACGAAGTACTGACCGATCGCGACGATCGCGATCGGTGCGACGCGCTGGATGAACCTCATGAACTGGCCGGGTTCCGCGAAGCTCGGGTTGAGTACGGTGACCGCGACGAGCAGGATCACGAGCAGCAGGAACACCGCACCCCGAGGACTCACGAGCGTGCGCAGCGCGTTCATGCGCGGCCCCCTTCCGCAGCGGTGGTCGTATCGGCGAGCTCGGAGGCGGCGGCCGCCATCTCGGACTCGGCCGCCTTCGCGGCGTCGTCTCCCCCGGTTCTCGTGCCGCCCGCTCCGAAGCGAGGGCGCCGACTGATGATCGAGCGCCGGCTGTACACGGCGACCGCCGCGACGATCACGACGCCTCGCACGACGTCTTTCAGGAACGGGTTGACCTGCATGACGCTCATGACGTTGTCGACGACCGCGAGGATCGCGACGCCGCCGATCGCACCCCAGATCGAGCCCCGTCCGCCCAGCAGCAGGGTGCCGCCCAGCACCACCGCGGCGATCGACAGCAGGGCATAGCCGCCCTGCTGGCCCACCGTGGGGCTGCCGACGCCGAGACGGCTGGCGAGCAGCAGACCGGCGAGCCCGGCGAAGACCGAGCACAGCACGTGCGCGGCGATCAGCGGCGGGCGGGTGCGCACACCCGACAACCGCGCGATCTCGGGGTCTCCGCCGACCGCGTACAGGTGGGCTCCGGTGCGGGTGCGGTTCAGCAGCACCCACACGACGACGGCGAGCGCGATCATGATGATCGTCGACACGGGCACGGGTCCGACTCCGGTGGCGCCGATGAGCTGGAACTCCCAGGGCACGTTGCCCGCAGAGCCCTCGAAGTTCGTGTTGAGTATCCCCTGCAGGATCAGTCCGACCCCGAGCGTCGCGATGAACCCGTTGACCTTGAGCACCGTGACGATGAGGCCGTTCACGAGTCCGATGCCGGCGCAGACGAGCAGGGTGATCGAGACCGCGGCCGGGATGTTCGCGGGGTTGCCGTTCATGATCGTCGCGGCGAGCAGGCTCGACAGACTCACGACATAGGTGACCGACAGGTCGAGCGAGGCGCCGAGCACGACCAGGGTCTGGCCGATCGCGACGAGACCGAGCACGCTCATGCCCGTGAGGATGTCGCGGATGTTGCCGGGGCTGAAGAAGTTGCGGCCGACGGTGCCGACGAGGATGGCCCCGACGATGAGCGTCAGGATCAGGATGCCGAGCACGATGACCGTCGAGTCGATCCGGAACCGCTTCATCGCGCACCTCCGTCGATGGTCGCGCCCGTGGCTGCGCCGAGGATCTCGTGCTCGGCGGAACCGGCCGGCAGCTCGGCGACCAGCTCGCCGTCGTGCATCACGAGGATCCGATCGCTCATGCCGATCACCTCCGGCAGCTCGCTCGACACCATCAGCACCGCCTTGCCCTGAGCCGCGAGATCACGCATGAGCTGATACACCGCGTACTTAGCCCCGACGTCGATGCCGCGGGTCGGCTCGTCGAAGAGCACGATCTGCGGCTGGGTGAGCAGCCATTTCGCGAGCACCACCTTCTGCTGATTGCCGCCCGAGAGGAATCGCACCTCCTGGTCGAGGCCGCGCGAGCTGACCTCCAGTGAGGTGAGCACTCCGGGCACCTCGCGTCGAGAGGGTGTCGTGCGAGCCGCGAAGACGCTGCGGATCACGAGCAGTGTGTTGTCGAGCACCGACTGGCCGAGGGCGAGCCCCTGAGCCTTGCGGTCCTCCGAGACGAGGGCGAGTCCTGCTCGCACGGCCGCTCGGGCGCTGGTGATGCGCGCCGGCGACGCGTCGACCCTCATCGCACCGCGCACGAAGGGGTCGATGCCGAAGATCCCCTCGACGAGCTCCGTGCGGCCCGATCCCTGGAGTCCGGCGATCCCGACGATCTCGCCGGCGCGGAGCGTGAGCGAGACGCCGTCGACGAACGCGTTGCCGCAGCCGTCGAGCTCGAGCCGCGGATCACCGACGACGGTGCCGTTCACGGCATCCGGGTAGTACGACTGGATCGAGCGACCGACCATGCGGCGCACGAGCTCGTCGGTGGTCAGGGCGCTCGTCTCATCGGTCGACACGAGAGCTCCGTCCTTCAGAATCGTGATGCGGTCGCACAGGTCGAAGATCTCCTTGAGCCGGTGCGAGACGTAAATCACCGCCACTCCTCGAGAGGTGAGCCGACGGATGATCGCGTAGAGCAGCTCGACCTCACGGTCGCTGAGGGCGGCGGTCGGCTCGTCCATCGAGATGACCTGAGCATCGAACGACAGCGCCTTGACGATCTCGACGATCTGCTGCTCGGCGACCGTCAGCGAGCCGACGCGGGCCTGCGGGTCGATGAACGAGACGCCGAGGTCGGCGAGAAGCTCGCCCGTGCGACGGACCATCGCCTTCTGATCGACGAATCCACCGCGACGCGGCTCGCGTCCGAGATACACGTTCTGGGCGACCGTGCGCTCGGGCAGCAGGGTGAACTCCTGGAACACCGTCACGATGCCGTCGTCCATCGCCTGTCGAGGGTGCGCGTACCTCACCTCGTCGCCCCGATACCGCACCGCCCCCTCGTCGGCGGGTTGCACACCGGCGATGATCTTCATGAGCGTCGACTTGCCCGCGCCGTTCTCGCCGACGAGGCCGTGCACTTCTCCCGGTCGCACGTCGAAGTCGATGCCCTTCAGCACCTCCACGCCGAAGAACGACTTGCGGATGCCTGAGACCTCGAGCACCGGCTGGGTGATCGTCGCGGTCATGCCGCCACCTCCGTCCATACACCGTCTGCCGCTGCCGAGGCGAGGACCGCCTCAGTGAGCACGGCCGAGCGGAAGCCGTCTTCGAAAGTCGGCAGCCCGTCAGGTCGCGCGCCGCCGATCGCCGCGTACACGTCGGCGATGAAGCCGTTGAACGCGTCCTGGTATCCCATGGCATGCCCCGAGGGCACCCGCTGCAGACGGGCCGAGTCGGGGGTGGCCGTGGCGGGATCCCGCAGCAGCAGCCGCGACTCGTCGCGCATGCCGATCCACAGCTCCTCCGGTCGCTCCTGCTCGAAGCGCAGGGTCTGCCTGGTCCCGTGCAGTTCGAGGGTCAGCGCGTTCTTGCGGCCGGCCGCCATCTGCGAGATCAGCAGCGTGCCGAGGGCGCCGGACTCGGTCTCGATGAGAATCGCGACGATGTCCTCCGTGTCGACGGCGCGACCGCCGCGCTCATCGAACACCCGGCGGCTCCGAGCACTCAACGAGCGGATGCGCTGCCCGACCACGAACTCGATGAGATCGCACAGGTGCGAGCCGATGTCGGCGAAGGCGCGGGAGGCGCCGCCGGATGCCGATCGCACCCGCCAGTCGTCGTCGGTGGCGAGCAGCATCCAGTCCTGCAGATACGAGCAGTCGAGTGTGAGGAGCTCGCCCACGTCTCCCTGCGCCACGCGCGCCCGAGCTTCGCGCACCATCGGGTGGTAGCGATACACGAAAGGAACCGCGGCCACGCGTCCGTGAGCGACCGCGAGGTCGGCGAGGCGCCTGGCGTCTGCGGCGCGCGTCGCGAGCGGCTTCTCGCAGATGACGTGCTTTCCGGCCGCGAGGGCGGAAAGCGCCAGTTCGGCGTGAGTCGCATTCGGAGTGCAGATGTGCACGACATCGATGTCGTCGGCGACGATCAGCGCGACGGCATCCGCCTCTGCGCGCGCGGCCCCGAGCTCTTCCGCCGCCACACGCCCGCCCGATGCAGACCGGGTGGCGACCGCGCGCAGCTCTCCGCCCGCATCACGGGCCGCGGTGCGATGCACGCGAGCCATGAACCCTCCGCCGAGGATGCCGGTTCGGATCGTCCCGAGACCGGTGGATGTGACATCCGTTGTCATGCCGGTGAGTCTGACATGCGGCTCTTTCTTTTGCTAGATGTTCGTCAAAAGTTGTTTGTAACGAATCGGAAGTTCGTCGGAGACACAGCGAACTGCTGTGGTTTACTGACGCAATGGTTGACGCACCGCGGTCGTCCGCGCCTCCCGCTCCCGGTGTGGGGGACATCTTCCAGATACTCCGAGACGGCACCGCGCGCACCAAGGCCGAACTCGCCGCCCTCACGGGCCTCGCCCGCTCGACCGTGTCGGTTCGAGTCGACGCCCTGCTCTCCGCCGACCTGCTCCGCCCTGCCGGCGAAGCAGCGTCCACGGGCGGTCGACCGCCCGCGCGGGTCGCCTTCAACGCGCGCGCCGGCCTCGTGCTGGCCGTCGACCTCGGGGCCACCCACGCGACCGTCGCCCTCGCGGACCTCGCCGGCGTGTTCCTCGACGCGCACACCCGCACGATCGACATCGGCGACGGACCCGAGAAGCTGCTCGACGTGATCCTCCACGATGCCGAGATCCTGCTCGGATCGCCCGCTGCCGCGGGAATCCCCCTGTACGGAGTCGGGATCGGCGTACCGGGTCCGGTCGAGCACTCCAGCGGCAGGCCCACCAACCCGCCGATCATGCCCGGCTGGGACCGTTTCGACGTGCCCGGATACGTGCAGCGCACCTTCGACGTACCCGTGCTCGTCGACAACGACGTCAACATCCTCGCGCTCGGAGAGCATGCCACGGCGTGGCCGCACGTCGACGACCTCGTCTTCGTGAAGGTGTCGACCGGAATCGGGGCGGGGATCATCGCCGGCGGCCAGCTGCAGCGCGGCGCGCAGGGATCCGCCGGAGACATGGGACACGTGCAGGTCCCCGGCAGGGCCATGGCATCGCGCGACGCCGACGACGATCGAGACCTCGAGGCGCTCGCGAGCGGATCCGCCCTCGCCGCCGCGCTCCGCGCCCGAGGTCACGACGCGCAGGGTCCGGCCGATGTGATCGATCTCGTACGATCCGGCGATGCGTCGGCCATCGCCGCCACACGGCAGGCAGGACGCGACGTCGGAGAGGTGCTCGCCACCGTCGTCAATCTGCTCAACCCGTCGATCATCGTGCTGGGCGGCAGCATCGCGCGGGCCGGGGAGCATTTGCTCGCGGGCGTCCGCGAGGTCGTCTATCGACGATCCATCCCGCTCGCCACCCAGCATCTCGCGATCGTGCAGTCGCAGGCAGGCGATCGCGCGGCCGTTCTCGGCGCCGCGATCATGGTCGCCCGCGAGGTGCTCTCACCCGCGAGCATCGATCGCCGCCTCGCGACGTAGGCTGGAGCCGTGACTCCCACGGAGAACCCCCACGCGTCCCCGTACGAGCGAGCGCTCGGCGAGCGCATCGCCGAACTCCACCCGAAGACGGCCTGGTACTTCCGCACGATCCCCGAGGGGCACGTCGGAATCGGCCGCGGCACGTTCACGAGCGCGGGGTCGCGGCATCGCTGGCTGTGGCCGGCGTTCCGCACCGCCGAGGCTCTGGGAGTCGCGTTCGCCGGATGGGCGGAAGACGTCCCGTTCCGCATCGAGAACCGCACCGTCGACGGCCGTGCGCTCGCCGTGCGCCACTTCGAGCTGCCTGGCCGCACCTGGGTCATGCCGGATGTCGTCGAGCTGACCCCTGCCGGCATCCTGCGCAACGAGATCGGCCCCCTTCGCACGGTCGTCACGACCTTCGACATCGACGTGCGCGACGGCGCCGTGGTCCTGTCGATCCGCCGCGTCGGCCTGCGCCTCGGTCCGCTGCGCCTCGCCGCCCCCGCGTTCCTCCGACCGACGATCGGCCTGGTGGAGCGATGGGATGAGGAGCGCGAGCGCCACCACGTGAACATGACCATCGACGCCCCTCTGCTCGGACGCGTCTACGAGTACACGGGCTTCTTCGAGTACTCGATCGAGAGCGAGACGCCGTGAGCCACGGGGCGGCGCCGCTCGACGGTCGGGTCGTCATCGGCGGCTCCACGGGGTTCATGGGCACCTACCTGGAGCCGAGACTCCGGGCTGCCGGCCGCGAGGTCGTGACCATCTCGCGCACGGGTGCCGACATCTCCTGGGGCGACCAGGCAGCGATCGACCGTGCCGTCGACGGGGCATCCCTCGTCATCGGGCTCGCGGGCAAGAGCGTCAACTGCCGCTACACGCCCGAGAACCGCGCGGCGATCTTCCGCTCCCGCCTCGACACGACCGCATCGCTGAGCACCGCGATCGCGAGAGCGGATGCTCCGCCCGCGCTGTGGATCAACTCGTCGACCGCGACGATCTACCGCCACGCCGAGGATCGCCCCATGACGGAGTCGACCGGCGAGATCGGCCGGGGCTTCTCGGTCGAGGTCGCGAAAGCCTGGGAACGCGCGCTGTTCGCCGACGACCTGCCGCACACGCGACGCATCGCGCTGCGCAGCGCGATCGTGCTCGGTCACGGCGGCGTGCTCGGCCCGCTGCGCACACTCGCACGACTGGGTCTCGGGGGCACCCAGCTCGACGGACGCTGGCCGGTGAGCCGGGCGCGCCGGGCAGCAGGCACAGCGCACCATTTCGGCGCCCGTGGCGGTCGGCAGCACTTCAGCTGGGTGCACATCGACGACGTCGCGCGCATCATCGACTTCCTCGAACGACACCCCGAGCTCGACGGCCCGATCAACGCCGCGGCGCCGAATCCGGTCGACAATCGGGAGTTCATGGCGATCGTCCGCCGCGAAGCCGGCGCGGTCATCGGGCCGCCGATGCCTCGGTGGATGCTCGAGCTCGGCGCCATCGGCATCCGCACCGAGACCGAGCTGATCCTGAAGAGCCGGTGGGTGCTGCCCCAGACACTCGCGCAGGCGGGGTTCGAGTTTGCCTACCCCGATCTCGATGAGGCCGTGCGGGAGTCCTTCGATTCGACTCCCACTGCTGCCCGCTGACGCTGACTGTCAGAGAGCCGCGGGCCCGTCGCCCTCGGACTCGTGCCGACGCTTCTCGAGCTCCGCACGCAGTCGCCACTCCTCGATCTCGCGATCGAGGTCTGCGATCTGCTGCTCGGTCGAGCGGGTGTCGACCGGCGCCGACGGCGGCGGTGCGGGCTGAGGGGACGGACGCCTGCTCGGCCGACCGGCCGCACGCATCCGCGGGATCCGCAGTCCCGCCTCGGAGTACTCGCGTCCGATCGCGAACCACAGCAGGCCGCCGATCAACGGCAGCAGGATCACGATGACGATCCAGGCCATCTTCGGCAGGAACCGCACCTGCGAATCCTCGCGCGTGATGATGTCGACCAGCGCGCCGATCATCAGCACGATGACGAGAAGCGAGAACAGGAACGGCATGTGTTCAGGGTAGACGACGGATCGCGCTCGCGCGCCGGAGCGTGCTCAGGGCAGCACGTGGCCGCCCGCGCGGAAGAGCTCGTACCACTCGGCTCGCGTCAGCGCGATGTCGGCGCCCGCTGCCGCGTCGCGCACCCTGGCGGGCGTGGTGGTTCCCAGAACCACCTGCATCTGCGCCGGGTGCCTCGTGATCCATGCCGTCGCGATCGCGATCGGCTCGACTCCGTATGACGCTGCGAGCCGGTCGATCACCGCGTTGAGCTCGGCGTACTCCGGGTTCCCGAGGAAGACACCGGTGAAGAAGCCGCCCTGGAACGGCGACCACGCCTGGATCGTGATGCCGTTGATGCGGCAGTACTCCACGATGCCCCCGCCGTCTCGCACCACGCTCTGCTCCTCCGCGAGCATGTTGGCTGCGACCGGCTGCGCGATGATCGGGGCATGAGTGATCGACAGCTGCAGCTGGTTGGCGATCAGCGGCTGCTCGACCGCCGTGCGCAGCAGGTCGATCTGCCGCGGCGTGTGATTCGAGACGCCGAAGGCGCGCACCTTGCCCGCCGCGTCGAGCTCGTCGAAGGCCCGGGCGACCTCCTCGGGTTCGACGAGGGCGTCGGGGCGGTGCAGCAGCAGCACATCGATGTAGTCGGTGCGCAGCGCGCGCAGCGACCCCTCCACCTGGCGGACGATGTGCTCGTACGAGAAGTCGAAGGCCTGCTGCGCGGGGTCGATGCCGCATTTGGTCTGCAGCACGATCTCCTCGCGATCCGCAGGGGCCAGCGACAGCGCCTCTGCGAAGCGGGATTCGCAGAAGTGCATGCTGCCGCCGTAGATGTCGGCGTGGTCGAAGAAGTCGATGCCACTGGACCGCGCGGTCTCGTAGAGCTCGCGGATCTGCGCGTCGTCCTTGTCGTCGATGCGCATCATGCCGGCGATCAGTGCGGGCGCGGATGAGGAGCCGAAGGGCACATTCTTCATGCCGTCCACGCTAGCCCCTCGTGCTCAGCTCTCGGAGACGGGCGGCACGAGAGACGCGATGGGGATGCCGAGGACGTCGGCGATCGACGCCAACTCGGTGACGGTGAAATCGCGTCGCGAGGCCAGCTTCGCCTGAAGGGTCTTCACCGCGATCCCCGACCTGTCGGCGAGCCACGGTGCCGTCTCCCCCGCTGCCGCGAGCTCGCGGACCACTGCTTCTGCGACTGCTCGTCGCACATGTGTCGTCACTCGACGACACTATCGTCGCGGCGGAGCGCCGACAAGCGGGGAGGCATCAGAATGACGGCATCTTGGCTTCATCTCGGTGCTATCGTGACTCACGTGACGACACCCGCGGAGGAGTACAACAGCGCCGTCGGACGCCAGCTCAAGGCCGAGATCGCGGCGGCCGGCAGCAGCATCGCACGGATGGCTCGAGACATCGACGTGTCGCGAAGCGCACTCGACAACTACACGACGGGCAAGCGCGACATCCCGGTTCCGGTGCTCTATCTGGTGAGCGACGTCGTCGGGGTGGCGCCCCACATCATTCTCGACCGTGCAGCGGAGCGGCTCCGCACCGATGCCTCCCGCGGCGACGCGGTCATCACTCCCCTGCGTCCGCGAACCGATGTCCGCGGTCGACGAGACAATGAGGCAGAGGTCGCCTTCGAGTCCGAGCTGCCTCACGGCCGCGACACCGACGACCTCTACGACTGAGGCCCGCCGCAGCGGTCGACCACCGTCGACCGAGGAGGCCGGGAATGGAGCATCTCATCCTCCTGGTCGCGCAGCACGGCCTTCACCTCGTCGAGCGCCGCGGGTCGTCGCTCGGCGGCTTCGAGCCGTCGACCTCGACGATCCGTCTCGAGCCGGGGATGAGCCGTCGAGCGTCGTGCAGCGTGCTGGCGCACGAGCTGGGCCACGCCGTGCTCGGCCATGTGCCGACGTCGGATCGACTCGTGCGCGACCGCCAGGAGCAGCGAGCCGACGAGTGGGCCGCGCGGCTGCTCATCACCTCTCGGTCGTACGCCGACGCCGAGCACCTGCGCGGCGCGCACGCCGCGAGCCTCGCGTTCGAGCTCGGGGTCACCGTCGAGATCGTGCTCGCCTACCAGCGGCTGCTGCGGCGAGGTGCCGTCGCGCTGGTTGAATGAACGCATGAGCTTCACCGTCGCCCCTGCACCGATCACCCTCACCGGACGCCTCGTCGAACTCCGCCCTCTCGAGGCCTCTCACCATGACGGACTCCTCGAGGCGCTGCTCGAAGGCGACCTGTGGAAGAACGCCTGGTACACCTCGGTGCCGTCGCCCGAGGGGCTGGCCGCCGAGATCGACCGCCGGATGGGTCTCGTCGAGACCGGTGGGATGATCCCGTTCACGGCATTCGACGCGTCCGGGCGCATCCTCGGCCTGACCTCGTACTACGACATGGTCGACGACGTGCCCCGTCTGCACATCGGATACACCTGGAACCGGCCCTCGGCGCATGGAACCGGCACGAACGCCGAATCCAAGCTCCTGCTCCTGCAGCACGCGTTCGAAGAGCTCGGAGTGTTCCGGGTGGGCCTCACGACCCAGTGGATGAACTTCCAGTCGCGGGCGGCGATCGAGCGCCTGGGCGCCAAGCAGGACGGGGTGATGCGGGCGATCAGCCGTCACCGCAACGGGGCGCTGCGCGACAGCGTCGAGTTCTCGATCATCGAACCCGAATGGCCCGCGGTCAAGGCGAACCTCGAGATGAGGCTCACCAAGCGACGCGGATGATCACTCGGTCGCGTTGCCCGACCAGTTGTCCTTGCGGCGCGTGGCCGAACCGCGCTGACGCATCACGAACGCCAGCGACAGGCTGACGATGAGGATGCCGGCGATGAAGACGATCGCCTGGAAGTCCTCGAGCGACTGCGCGAGCCCCATGAGCCAGATGCCTCCGAGGAAGAGGATCATGAAGAAGATGAAGCTGAGGATCACGGGATCTCCTGTCTGAACAACCGGCCAGCATCAAGGATACCTTTAGCGCAGAGTTCCCCGACACGAAACCCCCTGCCCGCGCGCCGGATGACGTGATTGCCTCGCTCCCATGACCACGACTCTGACAGCTCTCGCCATCACCTGCAGCCTCAAGCCCTCGCCCGCAGAATCGAGCTCCGATCTGCTCGGCTCACAGATCCTCGACGCACTCGCCGACCATGACGTCACAGGAAGCCTGGTGCGCGCCGTCGACCTCGCGATCAGTCCGGGCGTCGAGGCCGACATGGGCGAGGGCGACGAGTGGCCCGAGCTGCGGCAGCGCGTGCTCGACGCCGACATCCTGGTGTTCGTGACCCCGACGTGGATGGGGCAGCACTCGAGTGTGGCCCAGCGTGTTCTCGAGCGCCTCGACGCCGAACTCTCCGAGACCGACGACCAGGGACGACCGATCCTGTTCGACAAGGTCGCGATCGCCGCGGTGGTCGGCAACGAAGACGGCGCGCACCATATCGCGGCGATCCTCTTCCAGGGTCTGAACGACGTGGGCTTCACCCTGCCCGCGCAGGGATCGGTGTACTGGAACGGCGAGGCGATGCAGACCGTCGACTACAAGGACCTTCCGAAGACGCCCGGGAAGGTCGCCCAGGCGACCGCCACCGCCGCACGGAACGCCGTGCACCTGGCTCGGAGCCTCGGAACGAGCGGGTACCCCGCGGAATAGTCTCCGCGGTCAGGCGGTGGGCGCACCGGCGCTGAGGATGCCGGGCTGCACGAACTCGTCGATCACGAGCTCACCGCTCGCATTGAGTGCGTGCATCATCTCTTCGATGCGCGACTTCTCGATCTGCTGCGGCTCAGAGGTGGTGAAGAGGAACTGCAGCGGGATGGCGGGATGGATCCAGACCGTCACACGGCCGGGGTCGCCGCCCTCGGTCGGGTGCCACGTCATCATGAAGCTCTCCTGGCGGCGCAGCTTCGTGCCGATGATCACCTTGAGGTGTGCAAGCGTCTCATCGTCGATGAGGATCGGCTCCGATGTGCCGTCGTATCGCAGTCTTCCCATGAGTGAACCGTACCGCGACAGGCGCCCTGACGTGCACTCGACAGTCGGTCAGCTCGGTCGGCGGAATGTCACAATATCGTCGCGGCGATCTCGCTCGACGATCAGTCCCGCGAGTTCGAATCGACGGAACACCCGTCGCGGCAGCGCGGGCAGCTCGGCAGTGCGACCGGCATCCGCCTTCGCGAGGCCGACGATGAGTGCGATGTCCAGCCCGGGCGCCGCGACCTCGATGCGCGCGTAGTCGCTCGCAGTGCGCCAGACGAGCCGCTGGAGCTGCCGGAACGGGACGACGTGCTCGCGGTCGCCGCGGCGGATGCGCAGTTCGTCGTTGCCGAACGCCACGGCGCACGACACCGTGCGTCGACGCACCGCGGCGAGGAACAGGAGGTAGGCGGGCAGCGCGATCAACGCCCCCAGGACGATCACCACGATCTTCGGCCCCGCCTGCACGACGACGTCGTCCAGGGCGATGAGCAGCGCCACGCAGCCCAGCCCGCCGGCCAGCACGATCAGCACGATCCAGGTGGTGATCGACCGCATCGGCGCGTCGACGGCTGAGAACGCGACGGCGGATCCGTCGCCGCTCTCGTCGCGCTCCCACTCCGGCGGCGTGAGGACGGGGCGGCGCGCGGCGTCGCGGCGCGAGAGGAGACCTGTGACCCGGGAGAGGAGACCGAGCCAGATCCAGCCGATCGCGGGGCCGGCGGCGATCTGCAGCACGACAGCGACCACGCGTGCGGGCTCGGGCAGGGCCGCGACGGGCTCCTTCCCGTACTCGATCATGCAGTACATCAGCACGGTCAGCGCCGCGGCGACGCTCACGTGCAGGGCGGCTCCGAGCGCGGGCGGACGCATCTCGAGCGTGGCGTTCACGAAGGCGAAAGCCACGGCCCATCCGCCGATCAGCATCAGCAGGAAGCCGAAGAAATCGAGATCGTCACTCGCCAGAGTCCACGCGACGGCGCCGATGAGCAGCGCCACCCCCACCAGCAGCGGGGTGGTGATGAACAGACGCGAGATGCTCGACCGCACGCGGGTCTCGTGACGGTTGAGGTCGGTCATCTCCGTCATCCTATTGAATCGCAGTAGCGTGGGATCATGACCGCTCCCGTTGATCCGACCGCCACTCCCGCCTGGTCCGAGCTCGCCACCCTGCACGGTTCGTTCACCCCCGATCTGCGCGGCTGGTTCGCCGCAGACGAGGATCGCACCGGGTCCCTGTCGTTCCCCCTGGCCGACCTGCACGTCGATCTCTCGAAGAACCTCGTCACCGACGAGGTTCTCGCGGCTCTGCTCCGTCTCGCCGAGCAGACCGGCGTCGCAGACCGCTACGCCGCGATGCTCACGGGCGAGCACCTCAACACCTCAGAAGACCGCGCCGTGCTGCACACGGCATTGCGGCGCCCGGCCGGCTCCTCCCCCGCGCTCGTGGTCGACGGGCAGGATGTGGATGCCGATGTCCAGGCGGTGCTCGACTCTCTGAGCGCCTTCGCCACCCGCGTGCGCGCGGGCGACTGGCGGGGTGTGACCGGCAAGAAGGTCACCCACGTCGTCAACATCGGCATCGGCGGCTCCGACCTCGGCCCCGTCATGGTCTACGAGGCGCTGAAGCCCTACGCGGATGCCGGCATCGAGGCGCGGTTCGTGTCGAACATCGACCCCACCGACCTCGCTCAGAAGACGGCCGACCTCGATCCCGAGACGACGCTGTTCATCGTCGCGTCCAAGACCTTCACCACGCTCGAGACCCTCACGAACGCACGCCTCGCCCGCGACTGGCTGTGGGCCGGCCTCACGGCATCCGGAGCCATCGCGGACGCCGACGACGCGCGCACCGACGCCGTCGCCCACCACTTCGTGGCGGTCTCGACCGCGCTCGACAAGGTCGCGGCCTTCGGCATCGACCCCGCCAATGCCTTCGGATTCTGGGATTGGGTGGGTGGTCGGTATTCGGTCGACTCCGCGATCGGGCTGTCGCTCGCCATCGCTCTGGGCCCCGACACGTTCCGCGATCTGCTCGCGGGCTTCCACGCCGTCGACGAGCACGTGCGCACGACGCCGCTCGAGCGCAACGTGCCCGTGCTGATGGGCCTGTTGAACGTCTGGTACGTGAACTTCTTCGGTGCGCAGTCGCACGCGGTGCTGCCCTACGCGCAGCAGCTCAGCCGGTTCCCGGCCTACCTGCAGCAGCTCACCATGGAGTCCAACGGCAAGTCGGTGCGCTGGGACGGCACCCCCGTCACCACCGACACCGGCGAGGTGTTCTGGGGCGAGCCCGGCACCAACGGACAGCACGCGTTCTACCAGCTGATCCACCAGGGCACCCGGCTGATCCCCGCCGACTTCATCGCCTTCGTCAATCCGGCGTATCCGCTGACCGACAGCGGGCAGGACGTGCACGAGCTGTTCCTCGCGAACTTCCTCGCCCAGACCAAGGCGCTCGCGTTCGGCAAGACGGCACAGGAGGTCGAGGCCGAGGGCACGACCGGCGCTCTCGTCGCCGCGCGCACGTTCGCGGGCAACCGCCCGACCACGTCGATCTTCGCGCCCGCGCTCACCCCACAGGTGCTCGGCCAACTGATCGCGCTGTACGAGCACATCACCTTCACGCAGGGCACGATCTGGGGCATCAACTCCTTCGATCAGTGGGGCGTGGAGCTGGGCAAGCAGCTCGCGATGCAGATCGCTCCCGCCATCGGCGGCGACCAGACGGCGATCGACGCGCAGGATGCCTCGACCAAGGCCCTCCTCGCGTACTACGCGGCGAACCGGGCGTAGCGGGGACCGCCTGGGTCAGTGGGATGAGGCGCTGTGCGCATCGCCGCGGATCGCCCCGGCCCGCACGAGCAGTCGTCGCACTCCGATGACGCCCGCGGCCACCGCCGACTCACCGGCCAGACGTGCGCCGAGCGTCGCCATCAGCACCGGGGGCGTCAGGTGCTCGGGCGAGAACACCGGCAACGCGACGAGGAAAAGCACGACGCCGGCGACCGCAGCGGCGAGGACGATGCGGCCCGCGCTCGGCGTTCTTCCCCTGTGCAGCGGCAGGACCAGATCGAGCGCGAGGGCGGCGCAGACCATGGGCACCACCGCGATCGGACCGATCGGGGAGACCACCGACGTCAGCAGCCCCGTGACCGCAGCCGTGAACGTCGCCATGCCCGGCACGCGGGTGACCACACGGGCGAGCAGCGGCATCGCTGTGTGCACGGCGGCGACGAGAGCATAGGCGGGCGGAGACGACACCGCGAGCAACGAGGTGATGGGCACGACCATGACGAAGATCAGCGCCTGAACCGCCGCGAACGCCGCGCTGATGAGCAGCGCGCTCGTCGGCGTGCGCCTCATTGTCCTCGGTCGCCCCTCATCCATCTCTCCAGCCTAGATCCGCACCCGACGCACGGATTCCCGCCCCGTTCGCCTCCACGATGATGCGCCACGCGCCTCCCTCCGGCGTTTCGGAATATCGTAGAGACGCACACCATCCGGGGAGGAGACGATGCCTGCATCTGCCGCGCCCGCGCATGTCGACGTCCCTCGCCTGCCGAGCGATGCCATCTCGCGCCCGAGACTCGTGACGGCGCTGGAGAACCCCAGTCCCCTGACGGTGCTGCGCGGTGCGTCGGGCCTCGGCAAGACGGTCGCCCTCGCGGAATGGGCGCGAGCCAGCACCTCGACGATCGTCTGGGTGACGGTCGACGCGACACGATCCCACAGTGCCGAGCTCGCCCACGACGTTCTGCGCGCGTCGGCTCGCGGGGGTCTGCCCGCGCCGTCCGCAGACGAGATCCTGCATCCGTGGAGTGCCGTCGCGCAGTGTCTGAACGAGACCGCAGAAGAGCTCGTCCTGGTGCTCGACGACGCCGCGACCCTGTCGCCGGAGAGCGTCTTCGACCTCTGCCGGACCGTTGCCGCAGCGCCCCGCGCACGCGTGATCGCGTCGACGAACCGGCGCAGCGCTTTCGATCGTGACGGGTTGAGCCTGGTGATCGATCGCACGCTGTTGGGGCCCGAGGATCTTCTCTTCGACGTCGAGGAGATCTCGCGTGCTCTCGGGGTCGACGAGTCGCACGCGGCGGACATCCTCCAGGCGACGGGCGGATACCCTGCGCTGATCCACGCCGCATCGAAGCGGTCGACTCTCGGCGACGACCCGTCGTCGGCGATCCAGGCCGCTTCGCCGGCCGTCGAGGAGTACATGCAGTCACGCCTCGAGAGCTCGGGAATCGATCCCGGCGTCCTCGAGTCGCTGGTGCGCATCAGCGTCGCGGATGCGGTCGACCTCGCGTCGGCGCGTGCCCTGTCGGGCAGGGACGAGATCGAGGGCGCTCTCGACGATGCGGAAGCCTTCGGTCTGGGAAGCTGGTCGGCCGAGCGTCTGTTCCTCTTCGCCCCGGTCGTGCGCACGCTGCTCCGCCGCGAGCTCGTGCGGTCGCACTCCGCCGAGCTGTCGCGCCTGATGAACCTGGCGGTCGAGGGCGCACTCCAGCGGCGAGCGCCGATGGACGCCTTGCAGCTCGCGATGGAGTACGACGATCTCCCGCTCGCGTCGCACGTGATCATGTCGGGGTGGAGTCAACTGCTCGATCACCATGGACCCGCGGCGGTGCGCCTGCTGCGCAGGCTTCCTGTGTCGCGCCTCAAGGACCAGCCACTCATCGCCATGCTGCTGGCCATCTGCTACAACGCCAGCAAGCTCAGGCGCCTGCGCGGCCTGCAGCTCATGCGGGTGGCGATCTCGGCAGCCAACTCCCGGCGCAGCGAGGTCGCGACCACCGAGCGCGTGTTCATCTGGGCCGCCGAGAGCGCCGCGCTGCGACTGATCGGGATGTCGGAGCGCGCCGCTCAGGTCGCTGCCCGAGCGCTGAGCCTCTACCGCGAGACGCCGGAGTCGGTGTGGCAGCCGTACGCCCTGGAGATGCCGCTGCTCTGCACGCATCTCGGCATCTCGCTCTACTACGGCGGGCGCGAGGATGCCGCGATCGAATGCTTCGAGAACGCGGCGGCGATGGGGGCCTCGCATGACCTGAGCAAGGCCTTCCACAGCATCGCGCTGCTCAGCGGCATCCACGCCCTGAACGGCGACATGCCGGAGGCACGCCACTATGCCGAGCTGATCCGCGAGAGCTCGTGGGAGCAGCAGCAGCTCGACGGCTACCGCGGCACCTTCTATCGCGTCGCGGAGGCGCTGCTCGCCGTCGAGGACGGCGACACGACCGCGGCCCGGGAACATGTCCGCGTGTTCGGCCCACACCGCGCGACCAGCGAGCACTGGGCGACGATGGGGCTCGCTGAGGCGTGCGTCGCTCTGCACGAGGGCCGAGCCGCAGCCGGACTCGAGCAGCTGGAGTCTCTGCGACGACTGAGGAAGCGCGAGACGGGCAGCGCCCACGCCCGACATGTGCTCAGCCGCGCGCGCGCCCTGTTGCATCTCGCCGTCGGCGATGTGGCCGCGGCGCGGACGACGCTGCGCCACGACGCGAGGCCCGACGAGTTCGGCACGATCGTCGAGCGCGCGCGCATCGCCCTGGTCGAGGGCGATGCGTCGGAGGCCGCTCGGATGCTGGCGCAGACGAGACAGATTCCGCAGACCTCGCGTCAGCGCGCCGAGGCGGCCGCGATCCAGGTCGCCGCCCTGCGGCGGACCGCCGGCGAGACCGCGGCGCAGAAGGCCGCGGTCGCCCTGCATATCCGACTCGAGGACCGAGAGCTGGCGACGCCGGTCGCGCTGTTCGCCCCTGAAGACGTCGAGCTGCTGCAGGATGCGCTGGGGACACACCACTCGGGACGCCTCGTGACCGCGGTGCTTCCCGCGACGTCGGATCGTCCGCGACTCTCGGCTCGCGAACTCGTCGTGCTGCGCGCCCTCACTTCGGGCGCGGCGCTGCCGTCGATCGCAGCCGATCTGAACGTGTCGCAGAACACCCTCAAGACCCAGCTGCGGAGCATCTATCGCAAGCTCGATGCGCGCAATCGCGCCGACGCGATCGAGCGGGCCGCGAAGCACGACCTGCTCACAGACCGCTGACCCTCGCCCGCACCCCGGCCGGTTCGCGACACCGAGCGACCCCCGGCACCTGAGGGGGCAGGTGCCGGGGGTCGCTCTCGTGCGGGTCGCTCAGCTGATCGACGCGCGGCGGCGCAGGATCAGGAGCGCTGCTCCCCCCAGGAGCAGGGTCAGCGCGAGCACCAGCACCCAGGGTGCGAGCTGACCGCCCGTGATCGCCAGCGGGGACTGGACCGGATGGACCGTGGCGCTCTCGACGACCGGGAGAGGCTCGTCCCCCGGACTCGTCACCAGCGCCGTGGCCACGTTCTCGAGCGTGGCGCCGGCGGCATCCGCGTCGACGGTCACCGAGTACGTGACCGTCACCGTCTCGCCCTCGGCGAGGGCCCCCGCCCAGCGCAGCTCGGTGCCCGTCACCACGGGCGCGGTGACCTCGTGGTCGCCGACGGTCGCGATGACCGCACCGGTCAGCGCTGCGTGGTCCAGCACCTTGGCGAGATCGTCGCTCACGACGACCTCCGCGAGGTCGGTCTCACCCGTGTTGACGCCGGTGAGCGTGTAGGTGACGACGCTGCCCACGGCGACAGCCGTGCCGGAGCTCACATTCGCGGTCTTGGCGAAGGTGAAGCCCGGAGCGCCCACACGGTGCTCGGTCGACGCCGGGGGCGGCGTGAGCTCCGCGCCGCCGGGGGCGGTGGCGGTGCCCTCGGCCACGTTCGAGATCGTCTCGCCACCGGCGTCGGCATCCACGGTCACGGAGTACGTGATCGCGACCCGTTCACCGATATCAAGGGCGCCCTGCCACGAGAGATCGTCGCCCTGCACGGTCGGTGCCGCGACAGTCACGCCCTGCACAGACGCCGTCACGTCGCCGTTGTACTCGGCGTGAGCGAGGACGCCCGAGAGGTCGTCGCTGATCATCACCGGGTCGAGCACGGTCTCACCGGTGTTGACGCCCGTCACCGTGTAGGTGATGACGCTTCCCGGATCCACTCGCGTGCCCGCGGCAGGGTCGGCGGTCTTCACGAGCTCGAATCCGGGCGCGTTGACGGGGTTCACCGTGACCGCCGGGGGCGTCTCGATCGCGGGCACGCCTCCGGGAGGAGTCGCGCGGCCCGTCACCGAGTTCTCGAGCGTCTCGCCACCGGCATCCCCGTTCACGGTCACCGAGTAGGTGATCGTGACGGTCTCGCCCACCCCGAGTGCGCCCGCCCACGAGAGCGTCTCACCCTCGAGTTCCGGGGCAGCCGCCGGCGAACCGTCGACCAGTGCGACCGCGTCATGGTTGAACTCCGCGGCGTCGAGCACTCCCGACAGGTCATCGACGATGCCGACCGGGTCGAGCACGGTCTCGCCGGTGTTCGCACCCGTCACCGTGTAGGTGACGACCGTGCCGGGGTCGACGGCCGTGCCCGGAGCGGGAGCGGCGCTCTTCGACACCGAGAAGCCGGGTTCATTGACCGGGTTCGTGGTCGTGACCGGAGGCGGTGTGATCTGCTCCCCACCCGGAGGCGTCGCGACGGCGGTCGCCGAGTTCGCGATCAGCCGGCCCGCGGCATCCGGTCCGACCGTCACCGAATAGGTGATGGTGACCGTCTGCCCGATGGCGAGCGCGCCCGTCCACGAGAGCTCGCCGTCGGTGACCACGGCGGGCGTCGCCACGCCGCCGTCGATCGTCACGACGGGATCGGCGACGAACGAGGCGTGATCGAGCACACCCGCGAGGTCGTCGACGATCTCGACGCTGTCGAGGGCCGTCTCGCCGGTGTTCACTCCGGTGAGCACATAGGTGATCACGTCTCCCGGATCCACCGCGGTGCCGGATGCCGGATCGGCGGTCTTCGAGAACTCGAAGCCGGGATCGGTGACCCGGTGCTCGGTGACCACGGTCGGCGGCACGATCGGCGCGCCAGGTGTGGTGGGGCTCTCGGGGTCGCTCGGATCGGCGGGCACCAGCGGGGTGGCCTCGCCCGCCACCGTGTTGGTGATGGTCTCGCCGCCGGCGCCGCCGTCGACGGTCACCGAGTAGGTGATCACGACGTTCTCGCCCGGCTTCAGCGAACCGGTCCAGACGAGCGCGCTGTTCTTCACCGTGGCGGTGCCGCGCGTGGCATCCACGTCGTCGTTGTACGAGGCGTTCGACAGCACGCGGGCGAGGTCGTCCGAGATCTCGGCCGGGTCGAGCACGGTGTCGCCGGTGTTCGTGCCGGTCACGGTGTACTCGATCACGCTGCCGGGGTCGACGGCGGTGCCGGTGACCGGGTCGGCGGTCTTGCTCACGGCGAAGCCGGGCGCGACCACCGGATGCTGGGTCACGGCGGGAGGCGGCGACACCGGTGCGCCCGGGGTGCTCGGGCTCTCGGGGTCGGTCGGGTCGGAGGGGATCAGCGGCGTGGCCGCTCCCTCGGCGACGTTGCGCAGCAGCACACCGGTCGCGTCGCCGTCGACGGTCACCGTGTAGGTGATCACGACGTCGTCGCCCGCACCGAGCTCGCCCGTCCAGGTGAGCTGCGATCCGGTCAGGTCGACCGTGCCCGTCGTCGCCGACACGTCGCCGTTGTAGGCGGCGTTCGCGAGCACCGACGTCAGGTCGTCGGTGATGGCCGCGGGGGCGAGCACCGTGTTGCCCGTGTTCGTTCCCGTGACGGTGTACTCGATGGTGTCGCCCGGGCCGACGGCCGTGCCGGAAGCCGGATCAGCGGTCTTGGTGACCTCGAAGCCGGTGTCCACCACGGGATGCGTGGTCTCGACCTGGGGCGGAGTGATGGTCGTGCCGGGAGTCGTGGGACTCTCGGGGTCGCTCGGGTCCGTGGGGATGCGCGGGGTCGCCGCACCGTTCACGATGTTGCGGAGCAGCGCGCTCTCGACGCCGGCGTCGACGGTGACCGAGTAGCGGAGCGTGACGGACTCGCCCCGCGGGATCGACCCCGTCCATGTGAGCGTGCCTTCGACCACGGTCGCGCTGCCGCGATCGGCGGTCACGTCGTCGTTGTACACGGCGTCGTCGAGCACGCCCGTGAGGTCGTCGGTGATGGTCACCGGCGAGAGGTCGGTGTCACCCGTGTTGGTTCCGGTGACCGTGTACTCGATCGTGTCGCCGGCCGAGACCGCTGTGCCCGATGCCGGGTCGGCGGTCTTGCTGATCGTGAAGCCCGATCCGAGCACAGGATGCTCGGTGACCGAGGTCGGAGGGACGATCGGCTCGCCGGGGATCTGCGGGCCGGTCGGGTCTGCAGGGTTCGGCGTCGTCGGTGTGGCAGTGCCCGAGGCCACATTGCTGAGCACCTGGCCCGAGGCCTCGTCGTCGACGGTCACCGAGTAGGTGATCGTCACGACCTGCCCGGGCTGCAGCGTGCCGTTCCAGGCGAGGGCGGAGCCCGTGAGAGTGGCTGCGCCGGCGGTGACCGGGCTGCCGTCGATCGCGGTCGTGATGTCGGAGTTGTACTCGGCGTGCGCGAGCACCCCGGCGAGGTCGTCGGCGATGGTGGCCGGGTCGAGGGTGGTCGCGCCGGTGTTGGTGCCGGTCACTGTGTAGTCGATGATCTGGCCCGGCTGCACCACGGCGCCAGAGGCGGGGTCAGCGGTCTTGATGAGGGTGAAGCCCGCGATCGGATGCACGGTCGTGACGGCCGGAGGAACGATCGGGTCTCCGCCCGGCGGGGTGCCCGAAGCGGTGACGCTGTTGGCGATGCTCTCGCCTTCCACGTCGTCGTCGACGATCACCGAATAGGTGAACGTCATGATCTGCCCCGGTTCGAGGGCTCCCGTCCACGTGAGCATGTCGTCGGCGATGACAGCGCCGCTCTCGACGACATCGATGCCGTCGACGGTCGTCGCGAGGTCGTCCTGATACTCGGCGAACGAGAAGACGCTGCTCAGGTCGTCGGCGACTTCGACGTCATCCAGCACTGTGTTGCCGGTGTTCTCCACCGCGACCTGGTACGTGATCCGCTGCCCCGCTCCGACGGCCGTGCCGTCGGCCGGGTCGGAGGTCTTGCGCAGGTCGAGGCCCGGCGCGAGGCGGACGTTGGAGTAGACGCAGGTGACGTCGGTGCCGAGAGGGCCGGCGGGCTGGGTGACCTGTCCCGTCGCGCTCACGGCCACCGGCGTGACCGAGCCGTCTCCGTTGATCTGCTCGCACACGAGAGAGGTGTCGTAACCCGCCGGGTCGGCGGAGCCGGCAGCGGCCTCGGCGAGATCGAACGTGTCGCCCTGGTTCGTGAAGACCGGACCGGCGTAGTCACGCTGGAGGTCGGGCTGATCGCCGGTCGTCGTGACCGACGTCTGCGGGACGCTGTACCCGGCGGGCGACTGGATGCTGAGAGCGAACTGGTCGGTCGGCGCGTGGCGCCCCTCCGGCAGGTCCTTCTTGAGCGTGAGGGTGTTCGGGAAGGTGCAGCTCGACATGTCCGTCGGCGAGAAGCCGCCGAGCGATGTCGTGTTGACCGTCTCACCGCGGGGAAGGTCGACCTCGATGATGCGGTTCCCACCACCCGAGACCGAGACGAAGATGTGGCCGAGGTTGCCGAAGGCGATGCCGTTGCCCTGCACCCCGTCACCGAGATCGTGCACCTGCTTGGCGTCGATGGTGGCGGTGCTCGAGACGAGCTCGGTGGGCAGGTCGGCGGCGTAGATGTCCTGATCCGCGACGAGCACGAGCTGACCGGAGGCGCTGAACGCCATGTCGCCGTTCGCACCGAAGGCGCTGCTGCCTGCAGTGGGACGCAGCGTGCCGACCTGCACGTAGTTCTGCGGGGAGACGCTCTCGTTCCAGGCGTAGATGTTGATCGCGTTGTTGGCCGTGCCGCTCGCGAAGTAGTACACACCGGTCACGGGGTTCACCGCACCCCGCAGCACGGCGGAGGTGAGGGTGAACGAGGTGCGCGCGGTCTCATCGGTGACCCGGTCGTACTTCGCCAGCACCTTGTTCGACGAGCTGTTGGTCACGGTGTACGCGTAGCGACCGCCGGAAGAGATTCCGAGACCGTTGTCGGAGTGGCCGGTGCCGAAGCTGACCGTACCCAGGGTGCCGCCCTCTCCGGGCGCGCCTCCCTGCTCGTTCACCGCGAACTCGCGGATCTCCGTCGTGCTCTGCACGAAGACCGCCCCGGGTGTGCAGAGGAACGGGTCTGCTGCTGCAGCGGGTGCGGCCGTGACAGTACCGCCGATGAAGATCATCGACGACGCGACGACCGCAGTGGTCGCGAGCCCGCTGATGAGCTTGCGCGCAGTCCTCCCCCAGCGTGGCGTCGCCTGCTCTGTCTCTGTCTGTTGCCGGCGCTTTCGCGCACCACGAATACTCACGACTTGCTCTCCCCTTGTCGCATCCGGTGCGCACTCGCGCACACGGGGCTGCCACCCCCTACGGCGGCGACCCGGAGCGCTGTCGACTGACCTCGCGCTCGAACCGGGCCTCCGAAAGACTGCCGTGCGGGTGAGTTCCCGCCCCCGCGAGCGGACCTAATTCACCCCCTGTTTTCACCCCGTGATCGCACGCGCGGCAGCGTCATGTGACATCACGCGAAGTGCGGGGCTGTTAGGGTTGCCTAACCAACATCGTTCTGATCGATGTCGTTCAACTCCCCGGTCCCGAAAGGTCATTCACCATGCCCTCCAGCCTCCGTCGCCGTGTCTTCACGACCCTGGCCGCCTCAGGGTGCGCGCTGCTCGTGCTCGCCGGATGTGC
Source organism: Microbacterium hydrocarbonoxydans (assembly GCF_904831005.1). Classification (NCBI taxonomy): domain Bacteria; kingdom Bacillati; phylum Actinomycetota; class Actinomycetes; order Micrococcales; family Microbacteriaceae; genus Microbacterium; species Microbacterium hydrocarbonoxydans. The sequence goes on from NZ_LR882982.1 coordinate 2,388,063, forward strand.
CCCTGAGCCGACCGCCGCCACCGATGCATCGGCTGAATCGACCGGCACCCATGACGTCGAGCACGCCCGCGGCACCACAGCGGTCCCCGACGAGCCGCAGCGCGTGGTGACCCTCGAACCGCTCGAGCTCGACACCGCCGTCGCCGTCGGCATCGAGCCGGTCGGGGCCGCGGTCGCGAGCAACGTCGCGGGAGCGCCGGCGTACCTCGGCGCCGACGGTGTGGAGCCCGTGGGCACCGTTCCCGAACCCGACCTCGAGGCCATCGCCGCGCTCGAGCCCGATCTGATCCTCGGAACCGAGGCCCGGCACTCCGAGCTGTACGAGCAGCTCTCGGCGATCGCCCCCACCGTCTTCATCGAGACCCAGGCCGACCCCTGGCGGGACAACGCGATGCTCATCGGCGAAGCGCTGGGGCGCGAGGACGAGGTCGCCGCTCTGCTGTCGGCCGTCGACGATCGCTGCGAGTCGCTCGCCGACGAGTACGCGGTCGACGGAGAGACCGCGCAGCTGATCCGTCCCCGCGACGAGACGACCCTCAGCCTCTACGGGCCGGTGTCGTTCTCGGGCAGCCTCCTCGAATGCGCCGGGTTCACGATCCCCGAGCAGGAGTGGGCCGACGGTCTGCAGGCCGACATCTCGCCGGAGAACATCGTCTCGGCGGGCGCCGACCACGTGTTCGTCACCGTGACCGACGTCGACGACGCCTCGGAGATCCCCGCCGCGATCACGCAGAACCCCGCGGCCTTCCCCTCGGTCACCCCTGTCGATACGAGCTACTGGGTGTCGGGAGTCGGGCCGAAGGGCGCGCAGGCCGTGCTCGACGACATCGAGGCGTACCTCGAAGAGAGCCGGTGACCACTCTCACCTCGGTCGAGACGTCGGCGGCTCCGCAGGTGCGGGGCCTCCGACGCGGCCGTCGTGCGGCCGTCGGAGCGATCGTCCTCCTCGCTGCACTCGCGGTCGCGGTCGTGCTCTCCCTCGCGATCGGCGCGAATCCCCTCTCCCCCGAGGCGGTCTGGGCCACGCTGCGCGGGGCGGGCACGACCGAGACGGACTACATCGTGTTCGAGCTGCGCATACCCCGCACTGTCACGGGCATCGTCGCAGGTGCGGCGTTGGGCGTCGCCGGCGCACTCATCCAGGCTTTCACCCGCAACCCGCTGGCCGACCCGGGCATCCTCGGCGTAAACGCCGGCGCCGCGCTCGCGGTCGCCCTCGGAGTGAGCCTGCTGGGCCTGCGTGACGTCTCGCAGTTCGTCTGGTTGGCCTTCCTCGGAGCCCTCATCGTCACGGTGGCCGTCTACCTCATCGGCTCTGCGGGACGAGGCTCGGCCGATCCGCTCCGTCTCACGCTCGCCGGGGTCGCACTCGGAGCCGTGCTCTCGGGCATCACGACGGGCATCTCCCTCAGCGATCCGGATGCCTTCGACTCGATGCGCAGCTGGAACGCCGGGACGCTGCTCGGCCGTGGTTTCGACGTCATCCTTCCGGTCCTCCCGTTCGTCGCTGTCGGGGTCGCGCTCGCCGTGCTGCTCGGCCCCGGCCTGAACGCCGTCGGCCTCGGCGAAGACGTCGCGCGGGCGCAGGGTGCGAATGTCGCCGGCATCCGCGTCGGGGTGATCATCGCCGTCACACTGCTGGCGGGTGCAGCCACCGCCCTTGCCGGGCCGATCTCGTTCATCGGGCTGATGGTGCCGCACGTGATCCGTTGGACATTCGGCGTCGACCAGCGCATGATCCTGCCGCTCTCCGCTGCGCTGGCACCGGTGATCCTGCTCCTCGCCGACGTCCTCGGCCGGGTCATCATCGCCCCGGCCGAAGTGCCCGTCGGGATCGTCGCGGCCTTCATCGGCGCGCCGGTGCTGATCGTGCTGGCGCGACGACGCCGGGTGAGTGCACTGTGAGCGCGTCGACCGCCGCGGCACGCGCCGATGCCGTGCGCCCGAGGATGATCCTGCACATCGGGCCGCTGCGGATGCCGGTGCGTCAGCGCAGCATCCTCGTCGGGCTCTCGGCGGTGGCCGCTCTGGTCGTCCTGGGCATCCTGGCGCTGGGACTGGGGAGCTATCCGCTCACACCACAAGAGGTCGTGCAGACGCTCCTCGGCGGCGGCGACGCCATGCACCGCACGGTCGTGATCGACTGGCGACTGCCACGGGCCATCGCCGCGATCACCGTGGGCGCGGTTCTGGGCATCGCCGGAGCGCTGTTCCAGACCGTCACGAGGAACCCGCTCGCGAGCCCCGACATCCTGGGCCTGTCGAACGGGGCATTCACGGGCATGCTGATCGCGCTGGTGCTCGTCTCGGGGAGCTGGCCGGTGCTCACCGCAGGGTCTCTGGTCGGCGGATTCGCGACAGCACTGGTGATCTGGCTGCTCTCGGCGCGGGGCGGTGTGCAGGGCTTCCGCCTCATCGTCGTGGGCATCGGCGTCTCGGCGATCCTCGCCTCCCTGAACACCTGGATGCTTCTGCAGATCGAGCTGGAGACCGCGATGTTCGCGTCGGCCTGGGGCACCGGATCGCTGAACGGCGTCACCGCAGGTCCGCTCGCGGGAGCGCTGCTGTGCGCACTGCCGTTCGTCGTCGCCGCCCTGCTGCTCGTGCCACGACTGCGTCAGCTCGAGCTGGGCGACGACATGGCCGCGGCCACGGGTGCCAGGCCGGGGCGGATCCGGATCGTCGCGCTGCTCATCGGCGTCGCGCTCGTGGCCGCGGCGACGACCGTCGCCGGGCCCGTGGCATTCGTCGCGCTCGCCGCGCCGCAGATCGCGCGCCTCGTGGCCCGCACGCCGCACCTCTCGCTGATGCTGTCCGCGCTGTTCGGAGGAGTACTCCTGCTCGGTGCCGACCTCATCGCACAGCACATGCTGCCCACCGCTCTGCCCGTCGGCGTCGTGACCGTCTCGGTCGGTGGCGCCTACCTCGTCCTGATGATCGTCCTGGAGATCCGCCGCCGTGCCTGAGAATCCGTCCTCACCCGACCCCACCGCCGCCTCGCGCCTGAGAGGCGAGAGCATCACGCTGACGTACGACCGCACCGAGATCGTCCGCGACCTCTCTGTGGCTGTGCCCGCAGGCGGCTTCACGGTGATCATCGGGCCGAATGCCTGCGGCAAGTCCACACTGCTGCGCGGCCTGTCGCGTCTGCTGCCTCCGTCGAGCGGGCGCGTGGTGCTCGACGGCAAGTCGATCAGCGAGTATCCGGCGAAGGAGGTGGCGCGCAGGCTGGGTCTGCTTCCCCAGAGCGCGACGGCGCCCGACGGCATCACCGTGGCCGACCTGGTCGCCCGCGGCCGCTACCCGCATCAGAATCTGATGCGCCAATGGTCTGCTGCCGATGAGAGTGCGGTGAGAGATGCTCTCGATGCGACAGGAACAGCAGACCTCGCGTCGCGCCCCGTCGATGCTCTCTCCGGGGGGCAGCGTCAGCGCGTCTGGGTCGCGATGGTGCTCGCCCAGGAGACGGATCTGCTGCTGCTCGACGAGCCGACCACCTTCCTCGACGTGGCCCACCAGGTGGATCTCATGGAGCTGTTCGCCCACCTCAACGCGCAGGGACGCACTCTCGTCGCCGTGCTGCACGACCTCAATCACGCCGCACGCTATGCGAGCCACATCATCGCGATGCGCGAGGGTCGCATCGTCGCCGAAGGCCCGCCTCGCGAGGTCATCACGAGCGAGCGAGTGCAGCAGGTGTTCGGCCTGGCGAACGTCGTGATCGATGACCCCGTCACCGGCGGGCCGCTGGTGGTGCCCCTGCGCGGGTCGGCACCAGCTGGAGTGCGGGCATGACCGCCGACCGCCCCTGGGCCTACAGCGCGTTCCCTGTCGAGGTGCGCGCACGCGCGATGCTCAGCCCGCACTTCGTCAGGCTGACCCTGGGCGGTGAGAGTCTGCGACACTTCGCCAGCTGGGGCATGGATCAGCGGATCAAGGTCGTACTGCCGCTGCCCGACGGCGGCATCGCCGATTTCGGACTCCTCGACGAACCGACCCCGCATCCCTCCGACTGGTACACGCGGTGGCGCGCCCTCCCCGAGGACGAACGCAACGTTCTGCGCACCTATACCCCCGCCGCGATCAGAGCGGAGGACGGTGAGATCGACATCGACTTCTTCCTCCACGAGCCCAGTGGACCCGCTTCGGCGTGGGCGGCTGCCGCGTCACCGGGTGACCGGCTGGTCGTGAACGGCCCCGACGCGCGGATGGGGTGGACGGGGTACGGTCTGCACTGGCATCCGGGCGACGCGCAGCGGTTCCTGATCATCGCCGATGAGACGGCGTTCCCTGCCGTGCGCGGCATCCTCGACTCCCTGGCGCCGGATGCTCGCGCCGAGGTCTTCGTCGAATGCGGCGACCCGGCCGACGATCTCATCTCACCGACCGCCCCCGGCACGGCGCGCGTGCACCGTGTGCTGCGCGACGCCGCAGACTCGGAGGCGATCGAACGGGCGGTACGCGCCTGGGGTGCCGTGCATGGCGCGTCCGCGCGCGAGGACACCGCCTTCTATGCGTGGATAGCGGGTGAGTCCAGCACGACCACGGGTCTTCGCCGGTACCTGACCTCCGACCTGGGCATCGCGAAGGAACGGGTCTCGTTCCTCGGCTACTGGCGCCGAGGCGGACCGCTCGTCGGATGATCCTTTCTGATCGCCCGGATCGTCGCGCTCGCAGCTGTTCGTCGGCGAGAGAGCAGGCGCCTCACCAGCCCAGGAGAGCCAGCACGCCCGATGCGACGAGTGCGGACGCACCCGTCCACAGGACGATCGCGATGAACTGCCAGAACAGGACCCGCTCCTTGCCGACCCCGGCGGCCACGAAGAATGCCGCGGTCAGCATCGTCGGCAGCGCGAGCGGAGCCAGGAGGCTGGCGCCGGGCACACCGAACCTGACCAGCCAGCGCCGGAGCTTCGTGCGCCCCTTGCCGCCGCGGGTCGTCTCATCCTCGGCGTCAGCATCGGCGTCGGTCGAGGTCGCCGTGACGGTCGACGCCGTCTCGGCGCCGTCGGCGCCGCCCGTCGTCGTCCCTCCGGTCGGGACGGCGGCGGCCGAGGCCGACCCGGTCGCGCGACGCGCGACGATGGAGCCGCGGATGCGAGCGCCGAGCAGAACCACGAGGAGCACGCAGAGGAAGTTGCCCGCGATGGCGGCGATGGCGGCGACCACCGGGTTCAACCCGGCGACGATGCCCAGCACGGAGGCGCCCTCGCCTTCGAAGTAGGGAATGGCCGCAGCAAGCGCGACCAAGACGGGCTGGAGCAGGTCGGGAACCTGGTTCACGAAGTCCTGAAGCCAGGGGTAGGGGTTGTCCATGGGTGGTTCGTTCCTCATGTCGATGCGGCGACCGGACGTTCGCCGGCCGCTCTCTGCACGCAGTCAAGACCCTGTTCCGGGAACAGAGTCAAGTGCTCACCATGCTCGCGCCGCGCTTGACCCTGTCCTGGGAACAGGGTCTTCACTGCACACATGACAGAAGAAGTGATGTCCGATGAGCCTCTGATCGTCGAAGACACGTTGCTGCTGCTCTTCCAGCCCGACTCCGGCACCATCGCCGGAGAGAACATCCTCTTCTACGTGCTCGGCGGAGCCGTGCTGGCCGACCTCGCACTCGCCGGTCGCGTCGAGGCTGAGGAGCAGGGGCCGTTCACCAGGGTGCGGGCGGTCGGCACCGGGGAAGCCCCCGACCCGCTCCTCGAGCCCGCCCTGACGTCGCTGTCGCGCAGGTCGCAGGATGTGCAGGCGGTGCTCGCCGACATCGGCCCCCGCCTCCGAGGACCGGTGCTCGACCGCGTCGTCGCTCGAGGCGACCTGCGCCGCACGGAAGGCAAGGTCCTCGGGCTCTTCCCGACGACTCGGATCACGCTGGCGAGCGATCGCCGCGCCGCCCTGATCCGTGACGTGCGGGCCGCGCTCATCGACGGCGAAGAGCCCAGCGCCCGGACCGCTGCGAGCATCGCCCTGCTCTCCGCGAGCAGCACGCTCCCCCAGTTCCACGCCGAGATCCCCTGGGGGACCGATGTCTACACCAGGGCGAAGAAGCTCGAGAGCGGCGAATGGGGAGCCGCGGCCGCCTCGAGTGCGGTGGCGCGCACCATGAACGCCGTCATCATGAACACGGTGATCGCGGCGACGGTGCTCCCCCGGCTGTGAGGAAGCCTCAGGCCTCGGATGCCGCGATCGACGCCATCGCGATCGCCGTACCGCGAGCGATCACATCGAGCTGGGCCGGGTTGTAGAGCGCGGCGATCGATTCTGCGACCATCTCCCAGGTGGTCTGCGGTCGCCTCTTGTGGTGAGCGAGCGGGTCGCGGAGCCAGGGGTAGGCCTTCAGATCGTGGGCCAGCCCGACCGCGTATCTCACCGCCAGGGCGCTCCTCATCTCCTCGTCGGCATCAGGAGGAAGAGCATCGAAGTCGAGACGCACGTCCTCCGGATCGGATTCGAGCATCGCCCGGATGTCGCGCATCGCCTCATCGTCGTAGACCTGGGCGTAGATGAGCATCAGCGACCGATCGGTGGCGGTGAGACGCGAACCCATGTTCTCGAAACCCGGGGGCATGTCGGGGGTCGTCGCGCCCTCGGCGATCGTGCGGATCTGCGCCCTCGCCTCCTGAAGACGCGCGATGGTGAGGGCGAGCTGACCGTCGATGTCTTCGAGCGCCGCGATCGCACGATCGTCGCCGGCCGCGACGCGGTCGATCTGATCGACGGGCACGCCGAGCTCGCGCAGGCGACGTATCCGGAGCAGCTCCACGAGGTGGCGCACCTCGTAGCTCTTGTACCCGTTGGACGACCGCTCCGGCTGGTCGAGCAGGCCGACCCGGTGGTAGTGCCGCACGGTGTTCACCGTGGTCCCGGCGAGGTCAGCGACCTCTCTCGTGCTCCACACCATGACGCGCGCCGCCTTCCGCTTTCTTCTCGTGTCCCATTCTGGGGCTCACCGGGGGCAGTGGGGGCGATCGGGTGCGCAGAGGGCTCTGTCGACACCGCGGTGCAGTGGATGATGCTGGTCATCGGTGTCTCCCCTGGCGTCGACAGTGGACACGAAAAGGGCCCGAGCCCGCGAGATTCGCGGATTCGGGCCCCTTCTGGGGTTCAGACAGAAACGCTCAGAAGTCCCAGTCGTCGTCTTCCGTCGCCTCGGCCTTGCCGATGACGTACGACGAACCCGAACCACTGAAGAAGTCGTGGTTCTCGTCGGCGTTCGGCGAGAGCGCCGACAGGATCGCCGGGTTCACGTTCGTGACGGTCGAGGGGAACATCGCTTCGTAGCCGAGGTTCATCAGCGCCTTGTTGGCGTTGTAGTGCAGGAACTTCTTGACGTCTTCGGTCAGGCCGACGCCGTCGTAGAGGTCCTGCGTGTACTGCACCTCGTTGTCGTAGAGCTCGAACAGCAGGTTGAAGGTGTAGTCCTTCAGCTCCTGGCGACGCTCTTCAGTCTCGTTCTCGAGACCCTTCTGGAACTTGTAGCCGATGTAGTACCCGTGCACGGCCTCGTCACGGATGATGAGGCGGATCAGGTCGGCCGTGTTCGTCAGCTTCGCCTTCGACGACCAGTAGATCGGCAGATAGAAGCCCGAGTAGAACAGGAACGACTCGAGCAGCGTCGAGGCGATCTTGCGCTTGAGCGGGTCGTCGCCCTGGTAGTAGTCCATGATGATCTGAGCCTTCTTCTGAAGGTTCGGATTCTCGGTCGACCACCGGAACGCCTCGTCGATCTCCTTCGTCGACGCGAGCGTCGAGAAGATCGAGGAGTAGCTCTTCGCGTGCACCGACTCCATGAAGGCGATGTTCGTGTAAACCGCCTCTTCGTGAGGCGTGATCGCGTCGGGGATCAGCGAGACGGCGCCGACGGTGCCCTGGATCGTGTCGAGCAGCGTCAGACCGGTGAAGACGCGCATGGTGAGCAGCTGCTCATCGGGCGTCAGCGTGTTCCACGACTGGATGTCGTTCGACAGCGGCACTTTCTCGGGCAGCCAGAAGTTGTTCACCAGACGGTTCCAGACCTCGAGGTCCTTGTCGTCGATGATGCGGTTCCAGTTGATCGCCTGAACGCTGTCGACCAGCTTGATCGGGGGGTGGGGAGTCATGATTCTTCGTCGTTTCTCGTGTTCAGGGCCGGATCAGAGCATGCACGAGACGCACTCGGTCATGTCGGTGCCCTCGAGCGCCATCTGACGCAGACGGATGTAGTAGATCGTCTTGATGCCCTTGCGCCATGCGTAGATCTGAGCCTTGTTGATGTCACGCGTCGTGGCGGTGTCCTTGAAGAACAGCGTCAGCGACAGGCCCTGGTCGACGTGCTGGGTGGCCGCGGCGTACGTGTCGATGACCTTCTCGTAGCCGATCTCGTAGGCGTCCTGGTAGTACTCCAGGTTGTCGTTCGTCATGAACGGCGCCGGGTAGTAGACGCGACCGAGCTTGCCTTCCTTGCGGATCTCGATCTTCGACGCGATCGGGTGGATCGACGAGGTCGAGTTGTTGATGTACGAGATCGAACCGGTCGGGGGCACAGCCTGCAGGTTCTGGTTGTAGATGCCGTGCTCCTGGATCGACGACTTCAGCGCCACCCAGTCGGCCTGCGTGGGGATGTGCTTGCCGGCGAAGAGCTCCTTGACCTTCTCGGTCTCGGGAACCCAGGCGCGCTCGATGTACTTGTCGAAGAACTCCCCCGACGCGTACGTCGAGTCAGCGAAGCCGTCGAAGGCCTGCTTGCGCTCGATCGCCAGGTTGTTCGAGGCGCGCAGCGCGTGGAACAGCACCGTGTAGAAGTAGATGTTCGTGAAGTCGATGCCCTCTTCGGACCCGTAGTGCACGTGCTCGCGAGCGAGGTAGCCGTGCAGGTTCATCTGTCCGAGGCCGATCGCGTGAGAGCGGTCGTTGCCGTCTTCGATCGAGCGGACCGAGCGGATGTGGCTCTGATCGCTCACCGCGCTCAGCGCACGGATCGCCGTCTCGACGGTCTGACCCAGGTCATCGGCATCCATCGACAGCGCGATGTTCATCGAGCCGAGGTTGCAGGAGATGTCCTTGCCGATCTGGTCGTACGAGAGGTCGTCGTTGTACGTGGTCGGGGTGTTCACCTGCAGGATCTCGCTGCAGAGGTTCGACATGTTGATGCGGCCCTTGATCGGGTTGGCCTTGTTCACCGTGTCCTCGAACATGATGTACGGGTAGCCCGACTCGAACTGGATCTCGGCGATGGTCTGGAAGAACTCGCGCGCGTTGATCTTGGTCTTCTTGATGCGCGGGTTGTCGACCATCTCGCGGTACTTCTCGGTGACCGAGATGTCGCCGAAGGGAACGCCGTAGACCTTCTCGACGTCGTACGGCGAGAAGAGGTACATGTCCTCGCCGTTCTTCGCCAGCTCGAACGTGATGTCGGGCACGACGACGCCGAGCGACAGCGTCTTGATGCGGATCTTCTCGTCGGCGTTCTCACGCTTGGTGTCGAGGAAGCGCATGATGTCGGGGTGGTGGGCGTTGAGGTACACCGCACCCGCACCCTGACGGGCACCGAGCTGGTTGGCGTAGCTGAAGCTGTCTTCGAGGAGCTTCATCACGGGGATGATGCCCGAGGACTGGTTCTCGATCTGCTTGATCGGCGCGCCGGCCTCGCGGATGTTCGAGAGCAGCAGCGCCACTCCGCCGCCGCGCTTGGAGAGCTGGAGGGCGGAGTTGATGCCGCGGGCGATCGACTCCATGTTGTCTTCGATGCGCAGCAGGAAGCAGCTGACGAGCTCGCCGCGCTGCGCCTTGCCCGAGTTGAGGAAGGTCGGGGTCGCCGGCTGGAAGCGACCGGAGATGATCTCCTCGACCAGTGCGACGGCGAGCTGCTCGTCGCCGCCCGCGAGACCGAGGGCCGTCATCACGACGCGGTCCTCGAAGCGCTCGAGGTAGCGCTTGCCGTCGAACGTTTTGAGCGTGTAGCTCGTGTAGTACTTGAAGGCGCCGAGGAAGGTCTCGAAGCGGAACTTCTTGCCGTACGCGAGGTCGTTGAGCTTCTGGATGAACTCGAGCGAGTACTGCTCGATCACGGCCGGCTCGTAGTACTCCTTCTCGACCAGATAGTCGAGGCGCTCCTTGAGGGAGTGGAAGAACACCGTGTTCTGGTTGACGTGCTGCAGGAAGTACTCGCGCGCGGCGCGCTTGTCTGCGTCGAACTGGATCTTCCCGTTCGCGTCGTACAGGTTCAGCATGGCGTTGAGGGCGTGATAGTCGAGGCCCTCGTAGCTCGGGTTCATCTTGAACGCCACCGTCTCGCTCACGGAGTCATGCTCTTCGACTGCAGTTCCCACTGTCTTTCCAATCCGTCGCTCACGCGATCAACGTCGTCCTGTGTGCCGAAGATCTCGAGCCGATACAAGTGAGGCACGTGGCACTTGCGGCTGATGATGTCTCCGGCGAGACAGAAGGACTCGCCGAAGTTGGTGTTGCCCGCGGAGATCACTCCGCGGATGTGACGACGGTTGCGCTCGTCGTTGAGGAACCGGATCACCTGTTTGGGTACGGCACCGCGTTCGACACCGCGCCCCTCACCCCCGCCGTAGGTGGGGGTGACGAGGACGAAGGGCTCGTCGACCACGAGCTCTTCGTCCTGACGGTGGAGCGGGATGCGGCGGGCCGGAAGCCCGAGCTTCTCGATGAAGCGAGCGGTGTTACCCGACGCGCTCGAGAAGTAGACCAGGAGCGGCGCGGCGGTCGCGACGGCGCTCATGGCGGATCACGCCAGACGCGAAGCGAGCTCGTCGATCTTGTCGGGACGGAAGCCCGACCAGTGGTCGCCGTCGGTCACGACGACGGGCGCCTGCATGTAGCCGAGCGCCTTGACCTGCTCGAGCGCTGCCGGGTCCTCCGACAGGTCGTGGATCTCGTACTCGATGCCCTTCGCGTCGAGCGCGCGATAGGTGGCGTTGCACTGAACGCAGGACGGCTTCGTGTAGACCGTGATCGACATCTGATCCCCTCAAATCTCTGGTTTGTCCGGTAGAGCCTCACCGGGATCTCAATACTACATATAGGGACGGACATTCGGAGTGACCACAAGGGCTAGTAGTTACATCCGTGTAGTTTTCCACCGCTCTCCACTGGTACAACACAGGTTCTCCACCGTTTCTTCCACAGGCGCAGCCCCCTTGACAGCGCTCGCGAACCGCGTGAAATCGCGGCTCGGAACACTCGATGAGAAATCCATCCACAGGTCGCACGCTACGGGCCCCCTCAGACATCCGATTCGGTGTGGAAAGTCGTCATCGGCGTGTCGCGGCGTGTCGTCGCGCCGACGCTTCGACGGGTGTCCCCGGTGCCCGGTAGCGTTGACCCGTGGCGGGATATCGGGACCTTCTTCGCACGCCCGGAGTGGCGCGCATGATCGCTGCACAGCTGACGGCTCGTTTCCCCAACGGGATGACCTCGCTGGCTATCCTCCTGCACGTCGAACAGCAGACCGGCTCGTACGGGTCGGCCGGTCTCGTGCTCGCAGCGACCAGCGTGGGTCAGGCCGTGGCCGGTCCGATCACGAGCAGATGGATGGGCGCCTGGGGGATGCGCCGAGTTCTCACACTCACCCTCAGTGTGTGCGTCGTGGCCGTTCTCGGACTGGCTCTGCTGCCGTTGAACGTTCCCGGCTACATGGTCCTGGGCATGATCGCGGGCCTGTCGACCCCTCCGGTGCAGGCCGCGGTGCGCACCATCTATCCGAAGCTCGTGAACTCCCGGCAGCTCACGCCCCTGTTCTCCCTCGACGCCTCCCTGCAGGAGATCATCTGGGTCCTCGCTCCGGTCGTGATCACCCTCGTCTCGACGCAGGTCGGCACGGCAGAAGGTCTGCTGCTGGTCGCGGTGGTGCTCGTCGGCGGCGGCGCGTGGTTCATCCTCTCCCCCGAGGTCGGCCGCGTGCGCATCCCGCGCAGTCGCAGCGCACTCGGCAAGGTCG